>CAVSZZ010000003.1:0-17239 GCA_963732595.1 uncultured Chloroflexia bacterium | reverse complement strand
ATCAAGACAGGCGGTCAGTCCTCTCTGCCGCCTGCAGATAGAATCCCAATACCCCCGGGATACGGCGCGCATATCGTTCACCAGATCCCGCTGCAGGAAGTCTTTGATCTGCTTAATCGAAATGAGTTGTATCGTCTGTCTTGGGGTGCCAAGAATTCCCATGGTGATGAATGGATCAAGCTGCAGACGGAGTTTGACTCGCGCCTGGAGTCGATGCGCCAGGAAGCCTTGAAATCGGATTGGTACCAGCCTCAAGGCGCCTACGGTTACTGGCCGGTACTTTCGGATGGCAACGCTCTGATCATCTACGATCCAGACAGCTTGACTGCCGATAAACCGGTTGAATTAACCCGGTTCAATTTTCCACGCCAGGCGCATGAAGATAACCTCTCGCTGGCTGACTATTTCCGTCCGCTGGGATCAGCCGGGATGGATGTGGTCGCTTTCCAGGTGGTCACGGTTGGTAGATGTGCAACCGAGCGCTTCGACCGGTTGCAAGCCGAGAATAACTACACAGATGCCTACTTCCACCACGGGCTGGCCGTGCAACTGGCGGAAGCCAGTGCCGAATACCTTCACCGCTTTATCCGTCGCGAGCTGCGGTTAGACCCCGATCAGGGCAAGCGTTACTCATGGGGATACCCGGCCATCCCGGAACTTGCCGATCATGCCAAGGTCTTCGAGCTTCTACCGCTGGAACGCGAGTTGGGTATGTCGTTAACCACAGCCTATCAACTGGTTCCCGAGCAATCCACGGCGGCAATCATTGTTCATCACCCTGCCGCGAAATATTTTAATATTGGCGAAAGTCGGGTGGAGCAATTGACTCGAAAGGCCACCAAATGAACGAGCGCAGCTTCCGTGATGTGTTGGATGCACAGGGCATCCTGGTGGCAGATGGTGCCATGGGCACAATGCTCAATGCGCGCGGGGTCGCCTTCGAGCATTGCCTGGACGAGTTGAACTTGAGCGATCCGGCTCTGGTCGGGTCGATCCATAACGAGTACATACAGGCGGGGTCGGAGCTGATCAAGACCAACACCTTTGGTGCAAATCGTTTCAAACTGGTGAGGCATGGTCTGGTCGACCAATTGGATGCCATCAATCAGGCTGGTGTTGAGCTGGCAAAGAAAGTAGTGGCAGGTTCCTTCAAGGATGTCTTTATTGCAGGAGATATCGGACCCCTTGGCGTTCGTTTGGCGCCATACGGCAGGATCCAGCCAGAGGAAGCGGTGGAGGCATTCAAGGAGCAAGCGCTAGCTCTTTTATCAGCTGGCGTTGATCTGTTTCTGATCGAAACAATGACCGACCTGTATGAAGTGCGTGAAGCCATAACAGCGGTAAAAGAGGCCGCTCCCGGGCTGCCGGTCATCGCCTCGCTCACCTTCACGCGCGACGATCGTACGTTACTGGGTGATGACCCCGAAAAGGTCGTGCGCACTGTTACTGAAGAAGGGGCCGATATTGTTGGTTTGAATTGCTCCGGCGGTCCGGCGCAGCTGCTGCGCATCCTGAAGCTCATGCGCCGGGTGGTCCCATCAGCACGTTTTTCGATCATGCCGAATGCCGGCTGGCCGGAGCAGGTGGGTGGGCGCATCATGTACCCGGCTGCCGCAGATTACTTTGGCGATTACGTTCAAGCATTCCGCCAGAATGGAGCGGTAATCCTGGGCGGTTGTTGCGGTACGACCCCGCGTCATATTGCGGCCCTGCGCCAGGCGGTTGATCTTGCTCCGAGCATCGCTGTAATCGAAAGTGGTGTGCCGGCGGATGATGAATGTGTGGATTGCCAACCCGCATCCGAGGCAACCAGCCAGTTACAGTATAAATTAAACGAAGGCAAATTCGTTGTGGCTGTCGAGATGGACCCACCACGCGGACTGGCAACCCAGAAATTGATCGCCGGGGCCAGCCTGATGAAGGAAGCCGGCGCTGATGTGATCGACGTTGCGGACAGCCCGATGGCACGCATGCGTATGAGCCCCTGGGCGGTTTGCCGCCTGATCGAGGAGTCTGCAGGCATTGAGACCGTCCTGCATTTTCCAACCCGTGGGCGCAATCTGTTACGTGTGCAGGGAGACCTGCTGGCCGCGTATGCGCTGGGAATTCGCAACGTGTTCGTCGTGATGGGTGACCCGACGGCCATTGGCGACTACCCGGATGCCATGGATGATTACGACCTGACCCCTTCAGGGTTGATCCGGTTGATCAAGGAAGGATTTAACAGCGGTGTCGACCATTCAGGGGCGGCGCTTGGGCAGGCAACGACTTACCACGTAGGTGCGGCGCTCAATCTTGATCCGGCAGATCCGGAGCGTGAGATCAGACGTTTAAAGGACAAGCTGGTTGCCGGTGTGGATTTCCTCCTGACCCAACCGGTATTCGTGGCGGACCGCGCGATGGCTTTCATCCGCAGACTCCATGACGAGATTGATGGATTCCAGGTGCCGGTACTTGCCGGCATCCTGCCTCTGGCGAATGCCCGCCATGCCGCCTTCTTGAATAACGAGGTGCCAGGCATGACCATCCCAGTAGATGTGATCCAGCGAATGGAGAGGGCAGGCGACACTGGCCTGGTAGAGGGTGTGCGCATAGCCAGCGAATTAGCCGCAGAACTCCGGTCACAAGTAGCCGGCGTGTATTTGATGCCGCAGTTCAGTCGCTACGATGCTGTTGCCGAGATAATCGATAAAATCAAGATATAATTAAATAATGCAAAAAAGTTATCGCAGCCTGGTTGGGGGATTAGCAGTGCTTTTATTCCTCCTGACGGGTTGCGATCCGGCAACCACCACGGTTCCGGAGACCAGCGTCCCCACGATCTCGGTAGCCCCCACATTCACACCGACTCCAACCATAGTTCCACTCCCGACCATTCCGATATATGGACCCGAGGATTATCCCGCCGGCACAGATCCGCTGACCGGGTTGATGGTGGATGACCCCGCACTGCTTGCACGTTGCCCAATGGTGATCAAAGTCTCCAACTACCCGCGCAGTGGTCGTCCCCATGCCGGTTTGTCTCAGGCAGATCTGGTCTTCGATTATTACATCGGCGAAGGTATGAATCGCTTCGCAGCGGTGTATTATGGAAGTGACGCGGCCAAGGTCGGACCGATCCGCTCTGCCCGCCTCGTGGATGTGCAACTGGCAAATCTGTACCAGGGCATCCTGGCTTTCAAAGGTGCCTGGTTCAAGGTCAATGAATACCTCTATTCCAATTTGAAAAAGCGAGCCATCAGCGGCTCGCCTTCCACCTGCCCAGGTATATGCGACACCGGCAATGAGACAGTCATCAGCATGTTCGCGAATACGGCTGAATTGAGTCAATACGCCCTTGACAAAGGTATTTGCAGCAGTGATCAACCGAATCTGGCGGGGATGGTTTTCTCGGAAAAGCTTCCCCAGGATGGACGTTCCGCACCGGATCTCTCGGTCATCTTTAGTTACTACAATCGGGCTGAATGGCACTATGATGGAGCTTCCGGAACCTACCTGCGTTGGATCGAGACCGTTTCAGGTGAAGAAGGTCAGGAAATCATCGAGATGATCCCGCTTACGGATGCGAACACTGGCCTGCAATTAGCCTTTGAGAATGTAGCGATCCTGTTTACCAGGCATGAAATGTACGCGGCCACCTACTTTGACATGCAGCTGGTTAGCAACGAAAGTGGCGCCCGACTGGTACTGCTGCGTGACGGGAAAGCTTTTGACGGTATCTGGAAATCCGCCGGAGAAGAACGTCCACTTCAATTTTTCACCCCCGAGGGTGATCACCTGGCTTTCAATCCAGGGAAAACCTGGTTCATCATCGTTGGATCGAAATCAACCTTAACAACCCCACCGGATGCGATGTGGGTTTTGGATAACACGCTACCCTAAATGAGAATTCTTGTCATTTCGGATATTCACGGAAATTTGCCGGCTTTTGAAGCTGTACTGAAGAATGCCGGGACTGTGGACGCGGTCTGGTGCCTTGGGGATCTGGTCGGATACGGACCACAACCAAATGAATGTGTCGATCTCGTGCGCACCCTTCCTAACCTTATCTGCCTGCTTGGGAACCATGATGCTGCCAGCATGGGTGGCATCGATCTTGAAGAATTTAATAACGAAGCCCGCCAATCTGTGCAATACATGATCGATAACCTTACCAAAGAGAACAGTGCTTTTCTGGAAGGGCTGCCTGAGAAGATACGCCAGAACAGCTTCACCATGGCGCATGGCAGCCCGCGCTACCCGATCTGGGAATATATCCTGAATACCGAAGATGCCCGCCATAACATGCCGGCCTTTACAACGAAATATTGCCTGGTAGGTCACACCCACGTCCCGGTGGTTTACAAATTGGGAAAGAAAGATGAGCATGTGGAAATGACCATTCCCCAGGTTGGACAGGTCATCAAGTTGTCACCGCGCATGATCTTGAATCCTGGATCGGTTGGGCAGCCGCGTGATCATAATTCAAATGCAAGTTATGCGATAATCGACTCAACCGCATCCAGCTGGGAGCTTCATCGGGTGCCTTATAACTTCCGATTGGTACAAAAATTGATCATAGATGCCGGCTTACCGGTTCGCAATGCCGCAAGGCTCGAAGGTGGCTGGTAATCTCAGTCATGGGTGGGAACCAAACCGGTCATCAGTTCGTCTGACAGTTATAACATTTCCACGGAGGAGTATCTTATGAAGAAGAGTCTCATTTTTGTTTTATCCCTGATCGCCATCCTCGGACTGGTAACTGCCTGCGCATCAAAGGCTACCAGTATGGAAGCACCTGCACCGGTGATGGATTTTGCACGAAATGATGCTGGCTCCGGAGCCATGCCGCCGGCCGAGCAGGCTCTGGAAGAAAGTGCGATTTCAGCGACGGATAAATCTCTTAGTGGCACTGGTTCGACCGGCACTGTCGAGCGGATCATCCTCAAGAATGCTGATTTATCGATCGTCGTACCGGACCCCGCGGCGAGTCTGAGCCGGATCGTATTGATGGCCGAACGGATGGGGGGGTTTGTGGTCAACTCCAACCTTTACAAGACCACCACTTCCACAGGCATTGAAGTCCCTTACGCTTATCTCACCATTCGCGTCCCGGCAGAGCTTTTAACCGCAGCGCTCGAAGAGATCAAGGGGCAGGTGGAGAACCCGGATAGTGATGTCCTCAGCGAGAGCATTTCGGGACAGGACGTCACCGCTGAATACACTGACCTCCAGTCGCGTCTGACCAACCTTGAACTGTCGGAAAAGAAATTGCAGGAGTTTCTGGATGAAACAAAAAAGGCAGAGGATTGGCTGATTGCTTTCAACCGATTGTCCGAAATACGCAGCCAGATCGAAGTTCTGAAGGGTCAGATCCGCTACTATGATGAATCTGCAGCCATGTCAGCCATCTCGGTCAACCTGCAGGCCAAGGAATCCATCAAACCTGTGACGGTTGGCCCATGGCAACCCAAGGGTGTGGCATTGGAGGCCATTCAGGATCTGATCGATACCATGAAAGATATCTATGAGGGTTTGCTCAGGTTTGTCCTGCATATCCTCCCAGTACTGATTGTTTACATCATTATTATCGGTGGTCCCATCTGGTTCTTCATCTGGTTGATCCGCCGGATCGTAAAGCATTTCAAGAAAGCCACACCCCCTGTGGTGAAGAAATAAACAATAATCAAAAGTCCTCCCCCATTGCGGGGGAGGACTTTTATTATGCGATGATCAAGCCCAAAAATCGTTATGCAATTCACAGGTAGACGATCCGGGTAGCCATAATTCTTATATGAAATACATTCGATTGATCGAGTCAGAAGACTCTGAAGCGTTCAGGAGAAATAGTCCGGCCAGCACGGGGTGGACCTTCTGGATCTCCTCAGCCATCCGGTAAGCCACCCGTCGAACGGAGAAATGAGCGTTGGTTGATGAACGCAACTTGATGAAGGTGTAAGCCTCGCGGACATTCAACGATAACAATACCCGCCTGTTGAAGCCATTCGGTACGATATAGCTGGCCACTGAAGGATTCCAATCCGCCAATTTTTTCCAGCAGGCTGCAGTCTGATCCATTGCCTCGTGATATTGCTTTAATAATCCACTGTCCTCGAAGATGCGGGGGGTGGCATATCCCAGAGATGCATTCAGCGACTGGGGCGACTGTGTCATCATACGGTGGCGTTTGACCTCGTAATAGGCACCCTGGTCCATGAGAATATCGAAAGTGTAGGACGTGTGCTCGAATTCATGTGGGGGATTATCATGGTCTCCCATTTCATCCAGGAAGGATTTAAGAAGCTTTGTTTTTTCCTCATCGGACAGATTGGATGCATATCGGAAACAGGTATCATAATCTTGATCACCATGACGGTAGAGCATGGAAGCCAGAAGTTTTTCCACACCCAGGGAATTGCAGTTGACCAGGGTTAACCAGTCCGAAGTGGCGCTGTCAAAGTGTTGGGCGAATTCAGGACATTTCCAATCCCTGAGCGAGGACTGGTATTTGTTCACTGCGGCATACTTGATCAGTGTTGGCACGCTGGCACAGGCGGCCGACTTGATGCTTTCTCCGATCTGACGAACTTCCTCGAGTTGAGACGACAACATCTTCGAGATGGCATACTCGAGCGTGCGCGCATTGGCAGTCATACCAAGATTAGCCAGAGCTGCGGCTGGCAGCAAATAGCGGGCAGCATCGAGAGCTTGTGAGCGTATACAACGTTCGTATGCTGCCTCACTCTCGCCGACCAGTCGGGATCGTCCGCGCATCAATTGTGCCTGGAGTTGCGGTTGACAATCGATATAAAAGTCAAATAGCTTCGTGCAGGTGTCCTGGTAATCCTGTTCCAGGGGATGACCCTTCAACTCAGGTGGGGTAAAGAAAGCTTGATGGTGCCAGTTCTGATAGCGTGTGGATTTTTCAGTAAAGGATGCCAGCCGGTTGGCTTCGATCATCTCCACTGCCAGGCGCGACACATTCTCGATCGCGAGGTGCAAGACAGCGTGCTCGGCTACCGAGGCATGCCCGTACCCCACCACCCATTTTTCATTGAATTCAGCAGACTTTTCCGCGTTGAGGTCATTGGCAATTTCATCGAACGGCAATGGTGAGCGCGATGTCTTGGCAAATGCCACTGCAATTGTTTCAGGGCTGTACAGGCTTGGATCTAACAGGTAGATCCTGCGGGAAGTGGGTTCAGACAAGCAACCTCCGGGCGAGTGTGATATCCAAATGGATTTGTTCCACCAGCGCATCAACGGTCTCGAAGCGCGTTTCACCACGGATGCGTTGGGCGAAGCCAAGACATAGCTCCCGGTCATAAAGATCTGCTGAGAAGTCGAGCAGGTGGGCTTCCACGGTCACATGTGGATGCTCGGACTGGAAGGTTGGGCGCAGCCCGATATTGGTCACCGCGCGCAGTCTGCGATTGTCGACTTCAGCCCAACAGGCATACACGCCGCCAGCTGGCAGCTTCTGCTCCTGCCAGACCGCCAGGTTGCATGTTGGAATACCGATCCTGCCTCCGCGTTCGTCGCCATGCACCACCTGGCCGCAAATCTGGTATAGTCTGCCCAGCGCCCTGGTGGCCATATCGACATCCCCTTCGCCCAGCCAGGCGCGGATCTGGCTGGAAGAAACGACGATCCCATCCAGTGTAAGAGGCGGAATGACTGTCAGCTGGTATCCAAGCGCCTTACCCAGGCGGGACAATTCATCCACATTACCCTTGCGGTCGTGTCCCAGCGTAAAATTTTGACCAACCACCAGGTGTTTCACACCCAACTGGTAGACAATCCGATTCATAAAGGTGGCTGCGGATTGGCTGGCTATTTTTTGGTTAAATGACAAATGGATGATGTGATCCACGCCCAGATTCTCCAGTAATGCCACACGTTCTTTAAAGGTGGATAAATATATGGGTGTGGTCAGACCGCGCACCACACGGCTGGGGTGCGGAAATAGCGTCATCACCACTGACTGGCATTTTTCCGCCCGAGCGCCTTCGACCAACCGGCGGATCAGGTCGCGATGACCGAGGTGAACGCCATCGAATGAACCGATCGCAAGCCAGGAGTCTTTAAGGATCAAACCATCCAAGGAGTTATAAAAAGTGGGCATGGTCTATCTAATTTTAATCGATATGGGCCATGGAGAACAACTCGGAATAAATGGTAATGAAAAACTCCCCGAGGGGGGAGTTTGAGTCGATCAAGTGAAGAAAACCTTGCGAGGTTGCCATTCCTGGGTGGTTGCGTCGACCTCAAGCAGGGCGATCAACTCACCCGCTTCGCTGATCCCGCGCGCCATTCCAGTGGCTCCAGCTTCTGCCGGCACACGGTGACCGTGGCGCACTGCTTCAACCTTTTCGTTGTCCAACTCAAGGGCAGGCCAGTCACTGAGTGCCTCAGCCGCCGGGATGACAAATTGGTACCAGTTGCCTGCATCGAATGCTTCACGTAATTTCCGCAGGGGAACTGCATCCCGCAATGTGAACCTGCCACTTTTGGTTCGGCGTAAGCCGGTCAGGTAGGCACCACATCCCAGTTTATCACCCAGGTCGTTGGCCAGGGAGCGCACATATGTGCCGGATGAGCAATATACATCGATGACCGCCTCCGGAGGTGCCCATTCTAACAGTTCAAGACTGTAAACCTGGATCTTGCGTGGTTCAAGCTGCACTTCTTCACCTTCCCGGGCCATATCGTATGCAGGCCGGCCATGAACCTTGACGGCAGAATAGGGTGGAGGCGTTTGGATGATCTCGCCGACGAACGTCTTCAAGGTGGTCTCGAATTGTTCCTCGGTTATCTCTGGTGTTTCGTCCTTGCTGGTGAAGCGTCCGTCAGCATCGAAAGTATCGGTTGTGGCGCCAAGACGGATGATGGCCTGGTAACGTTTGTCTGAGGCGCTGACATATTCGCTCAGGCGCACGGCCGGACCAATCAACACGATCAACACACCCGAGGCGCGCGGGTCCAATGTGCCGGTATGCCCGGCGCGACGGATATTGGTCCCATGGCGGATGATCTGGACGACCTCGTGGGAGGTCAATCCGACTGGTTTATCGACCACCAGGACACCCGAGATCGCATTCTTTACATCAAATTGACTTTCTTCACTCATCACTATCCTCCTTAAGATAGTCCAATCCCCCCACCCGAGTGGACATGCTAATCCTGATAATAAAATTGACCTTACGATACAGATTATGGCAGTTCATTTGGTTGTTTCTTTTTTTCCGCCGTTTCCGTTTTGAAGTATCTGGCGGGTGGCAGTCAGTACTCTTTCTTTCACTTCTTCCATTGTTCCGGTCATTTCGGCACCGGATGCCGCAGGATGACCCCCGCCCCCCATTGATAAAGCCAGTTTGGAGACATCATAGCCGGGTTGTGAACGCCAACTGATCTTGATATGCCCTTCAGACTGTTCATTAAAAATAATGGATATATCCGCGCCATCTATGGCGGAAAGCACTGCCATCAGGTCAGCATCATCCCGGCCTGGATAACCGGCTTCCTTGCGGTCCGAAACCGTCAATGTCGTCCAAAGCAGGCGATCCACGCACTGCAGGCGCGACAGACCAAAACCCCAATATCGCGCAGCATCGAAAGATCGCCGAACCAGGGCGCGTTGGTACAGATCGGGCAGGTTGGCGCCTTTTTCCATCAACATGGCACCCAGGCGGAGTGTGTCTGGGGTCATATTGGAAGTGCGAAAACCCAGGGTGTCACTCAATACGCCGGTCAACAGGCAGGTGGCGATATCGGGAGTGATCGGCATGCCCCACTCGGGCAGGTATTTTGCCAGGATGGCAGACGTGGCTGGTTCTTCCGATTCCACCAGATTCAATTCCGCCGGCATGATGTTGGTGATATGGTGGTCAATGCTGATATCGAGCCGCTCATCCTCGTGGACGGCCGTACCGAGCCGCCGGATATCTGAGCAATCCACGGCTACCCGTAACCCGTTGCCAGCATCGCTCTTCTTTACGATCCGGTCCGAACCGGGCATATATCGGAAATTGGCAGGCAGGCCATCCGATAATAGCATGGTGACCTGTTTACCGGAATTTTCAAGCGCCAAACCCAGGCCGAGCAATGAGCCTATGGCGTCTCCATCAGGCCGGATATGCGAGGCTATCCAGATGCTTTCCGCTTGTTTAAACCCATCACCGATTTTTCGCGCTGTTTCGTTCATTTGGCTGCCGAGGATTTCCCTTTTTTCTTCCCAATCTTTACATTGCGGCCCGCCGGTTCGCTTTCGCTCAGGCTGCGGAGAACTTTTTCAATGTGATCAGCGTTTTCAGGTGTGGGATCCCAGTGGAACCTCAGCCTGGGGAAGGTACGTAATTCAACCCGTGCTGATAACTCATGGCGCAGAAACCCGCTGGCATGCTCCAGCCCTTCCAGGATCTCCTTGGAGCGGATGGAGCCTTCCACAGCAGAAACATACACGTCTGCATAGGCAAACTCGCGGTCGACGGTCACATCGGTGACATTGACACCCACAAGTCGTGGATCGCTGGTCTTAAACAGGATCAGCTCGGATAGCTCCTGATGCATGCGATCCTGAATTCTTTGCATTCTGACTTTGGTTGGCATTGTAAGTTACCCGTACAACCTTACTGCTTTTCGATGGTATAGCATTCCAGGATATCGCCAACGGCGTAATCGCTATAGTTGCGTATGCCCACACCGCATTCAAAACCGGTGCGTACTTCCTGGACATCATCCTTTTCATGGCGCAGGGAGGCAACCTCACCTTCATGGATGACTTTCCCGCCGCGCATGATCCGGATCTTACCGTTGCGGCGCAACTCGCCTTTGACGACTTTGCATCCGGCAACACTCCCCAGTTTCTTTGCGCCAAAAACGGCTTGAATTACTGCCTGACCCAGAACCACTTCCTTGAATTCCGGTTCCAGCATGCCTTTGAGGGCTTTTTCCACATCCTCTATCAAGCGGTAAATGATATTATACAATCGAATTGACACGCCTTCGGCTTCCGCGACCCGGCGGGCATTGGCATCTGCCTCCACGTTGAATCCAACCACGATTGCTGTCGATGCGGAAGCCAACATGATGTCATTCTCTCCAATGTTTCCGGTTTCGGAGTAGAGGATGTTGATCTTGATATCGCCACTGGAGAGATCATTGAGAGATTTGATGATCGGTGCCAGGCTGCCCTGAACGTCGGCTTTAACGATCAGACGTAATTCCTTGACCTCGCCGGCTTTATAACGCTCGAACAATTCCTCCAGGGTCACTTTAGTCGTGGTTGTCTCCGCCTGACGGGTTGCACGAAGCCCGGCAACCTTATCGCGTGCTTCACGATCAGATTCCGCGGTCATAAAGATATCGCCCGCTTCAGGAACACTGGTAAGACCCAGGACGGAAACGGGGAAGGAAGGACCGGCTTTTTGAACTTTGCGGCCTTTGTAATCGAACATGGCTTTGAGTTTTCCACAAGATTCACCGGCTGTGACGACATCGCCAACTTCGAGAGTACCGTTCTGAACCAGAAGGGTGGCAATGACGCCACGAGTCTTATCGATCTCAGCTTCGATGACCGTACCGACCACCTTGCCTTCCGGATTGGCTTTGATCTCGATGGAATCGGCTACCAGCAGGATGCCCTCCAGTAAATCGTCAATGCCCAGCTTTTTCTTGGCAGAGACGGGCACAACCATGGTGTCGCCATCCCAGTCCTCCGGGGCGAGCCCGTTCTCGGCCAGTTGTTTCTTGACCAGATCCGGGTTGGCTTCGCTAAGATCGATCTTGTTCATGGCCACAATGATCGGAACACGAGCTGCCTTGGCGTGGGCAATTGCTTCACGTGTCTGGGGCATAACGCCGTCATTGGCTGCAACCACAAGTATAACGATATCTGCTCCCTGGGCGCCACGCGCGCGCATGGCAGTGAATGCAGCATGGCCAGGTGTGTCGAGGAAAGTGATCTGACGGTTGTGATGTTCCACCTGGTAAGCACCAATATGCTGAGTGATCCCCCCGGCTTCACCTGCAGCCACCTCTGTATGACGGATGGCATCTAAAAGGGTGGTTTTACCGTGATCAACATGACCCAGAATGGTAACCACCGGTGGGCGCGTCACGAGTTTGGAAGGATCTTCATCGGCGATCATGCGGCGCCAGTAAGGCACCTCCCCGATTTCCTTGATGATTTCCTCCTCGGGTGCAACCAGTACTGCTTCGATTCCGACTTCCGAGCAAACCACAGCTGCGGTATCAAAATCGATCTGCTGGTTGATATTTGCCATGACACCATTGGCCATTAATACCTTGATGATTTGAATGGGGCTGGTCTTGGTTAATTGGGCAAGGTCCCGTATGGTCACGCTGGAGGGTAATTCCAGTTTTTGGGTTGTTTGATCACTCATAAGCACCTCCATGTAAAAATGACGCGTACAGCGCCTTCCCCCTCGGCAGATCCATTAGGCGACCAGTGGCAGATCCACCCCCCCGGTTGTTACAGCAGACTCGTACCTGCCAGGTTACCTTTATCAGCCTTTATAAGAAATCCAGATCAGGCGGTCTCAGGACCGGCTTCTGTCAGGCTGGCGGCAAATTCCCTCAACTTGTTCCGATCGTCATCAGACAACTCGGCTTTTAGGGCATGCGCCAGCGAACCTTTTAAACCAGCCTCCCAGCATGTTCGGACATTATGCAGGTAGGCACCCCTCCCGGGTAATTTCCCGGTCGGGTCGATCACCACCCCCTCACCATTGCGAACCAGACGGATCAGGCTGCGCTTGGCAAGAGTTTGTCTACAGCCGACACAGGTCCGCTGTGGAACGTGCTTCACGCGGGGGCGGGCTTTCTTGGCCATCAAATATTACCGCTCAGGTCACTCTTCCCACACGAGCGTTCCATCGTCGCGCTTGTGCACCTTACGAGCGGTGGTGACATCGCGATCCGGATCGTATGTGACTTCGACATATTTCTTCTTTTTCTTTTTCTTGGCGGCGGCAGCCGGTGACGAAACGCTCTCATCTTCCTCAACGGTCGCACCCGCTACCAGAATCTCCGGTTTCAAGGTGAATATTTCGTCCAGTGAAAGTTCTTCCGCCTCTACTTCTGCAGCAGGTGTTTCATCTGTGGAGACCAGGACTGCTTCTTCAGTAACCGGCTCAACACCTTCTGCGTCAGGCATGCCTTCCATTTCTTTCGTTGCTGCTTCGATTTCTTCAACCGGTTCCGGTTTAACCACGACCACGACGGCATCCACGGTTTGCTGGATGGTTTGCATGGCTTTTGGTCCAATGCCTTGCAGTGCCAGGACAGCATCCGGATTCAGACGCATCTGTTGAACCAGATCCCCGAGTGTGGCAATCTCGGCTTCCTGTAAAATGAAGGTAATGTGTTCTGGCAGGTTCGCGTCCAGAATATTCACATTGAAGGCTTCATCAGGAATACCTGCGCGGACTTCACTCAGGCGGGTTTCCTCCTCGCGAAGTTTCTCCTCCTGCTTGTGGGCTGTCCGTCTTTCGATGCGGTCAACGAAATGGGTGATCTGTTCATATTCCTCGGGCATCAACGGACGTCCTTCGGCTTTCTTAACCAGCAGGACCTCGATAGCCGGCAATGCATCCTTCTCAGTCTCCAGCATGGATTCCAATGCCGGATCTGTTTTCAATTTACCAATGGCATCGGTAGCTGCCTCAGGCAAGCTCTTGATATCGATGCGCCAGCCGGTCAAACGGGCTGCCAGCCGTGCATTCTGCCCATCCCGGCCAATGGCCAGGCTCAGCTGGTCTTCCGGGACGACCACGGTGGCAGTGCGGTTGTCCTCACCGGCATTCACCAGGTAGACACCACTGACTCGTGCCGGGCTGATAGCTTTTGCGATATAGATCACCGGGTCATTGTTCCACTCGATGACATCGATCTTTTCATCGTGCAACTCGCGCACGATCGCCTGGATGCGCACGCCGTGAATGCCGACGCAGGCACCCACCGGGTCGATACCCTGCTGGGTGGCGGAAACGGCCACTTTGGCACGTGCGCCTGGTTCCCGGGCGATCGAACGGATCTCAACCACGCCGTGATAGATTTCGGGGACTTCATTCTCGAGCAGGCGACGAAGGAAATTACGATGGGTACGCGACAGGACGATCTGGGGGCCACGTGGATTATCCTTGACCTCGGCCACCAATGCCCTGACACGATCGTGAATGCGGAAACGCTCGCCCGGGATCATTTCCTTGCGAGCCAGAAGACCCTCGGCTTTCATATCGAGCCCGACGGTTGCGCCCACGACATTGACTGCCTGGACGACCCCGTTGATGATCTCACCGACCAGTTTATCGAAGTGTTCTATCTGAGCCATGCGCTCAGCTTCACGGATTCGCTGTTGGATGACCTGGCGGGCAGTCTGAGCTGCCACACGGCCAAAGTCAGCAGGAGTGGAGTCGATCATCACCATCCCGCCCATTTCAGCATTGGGATCAGCTTTCATGGCGTCCTCGAGAGTCACCTCCGTGCGGTGATCGAGCACATCATCGACGATCTCCTTTTCGGCAAAAATACTAAATTTGCCTGTTTCGAGGTCGATCTTGGCCTCAACGGCCTGTCCGTTCGATGCATTAACGGCCTTGCGATAGGCGGATGCCATGGCAGATTCCAGTGCCTTGATGATGACATCTTTTGGCAGCTGTTTTTCTTCCAGGACCTCGTTAAATGCCAGATTGAATTCGTTCTTCATCCCGCTATCTCCAGATTAAACATTGGCTCCGTAATGAAGAAAAGTGGGGGTTGCCCACTTTTCACGTTGAAGCCTTGGGGTGTTATCTTGCTTGATAAATATACCATGAATGACAACCCGATGCAAGAGGTCTCGCTTAAACCATGTCGCCTCGCCACTCGATCTTGAGTGACAGAATTACATGATGAAGTCTCGAAAAATCACCTCAGCCGATCCTCATCCGGGATTTAACTAATGGCTTGATAGATCCGGTTTCTATTATGCAAACCAGATTACCACGATTGGCATAAGGACATGTAACACGATTTCAGCCGTGAAATGGCTCAACATGGCACTCTCCAACCCGTATTTCCAGTAGAGCCAGCCAAAGCCGACACCCAGCAATCCATTCAGGACGATGGCACGGGTTACCACCAGAAAATCCATCGGCAGGCCGATTGCAGCGGTTGTGGGCAGATGCCCCAGGCCAAACAGGACAGCGGCCAGAATATTGGCGACCCAGAAAATTCCCGCCGGCAGTTTTTGATCCATCTTTTTAAATAAAGCTGCACCGATGGCACCGATCAAAGTCATCACGAACAAGCGCAATAACACCTCTTCATTAATACCACCATAGAATGAGGCGAGAAATCCCTGCCAGGCCGGAGGATTGATCGATTCGGGTAAACTCACACCCAGAAGTTTCAATTCGGCTTCAAGGGGGGGGCCGAATACGGTGCTATCCAATAGCAGGATCATTAAGGCGCCGATGGAACCGATTGAGATGGCGGGTATCAGCATCGCACGGACCTTTTCGGCTATCGATTCCTTATTGACCAGGCCATCCAGGATGGGGGTTCCCAGTTTGACACGCCGGGCGACATATAAACCGGTCCAGATCAACAAGCCGAAAAGCAGGATATTTTGGATTGATGAGACCAGCATGCCGGTGGACAACAGGTCGTTGGATGTCAAGGGCATTCCGCTCAGGGAAAAGCTGTACGGGATGATGGCGATGAAGCCCAGGACACATAGAGCCCAGAGGATTAGAAAGGATTGTTTATTAATTTTAGGAACGGTTATGACCGAATTTGTTGACATGTGCCTACCCTTGATACTGAGTTTTGAGGAATTCTATACCCTAAATAGACTTTATGCTACATATTGATGCATTATCAAATACCGAGTAATACAATATAATTAGGAATAATATAGGATGATACCTCTCACTAGAGAGGGTGGTTTGCATTTAGCCAGTCATTAATAATTAGAGGGATTATATGATAAATCGATCACTAAAGGCCAGGTTCTTTTCCTTGTGGGTGGCTTTGACCCTTGTTTTGGGTGTCCTGGTGTTGCCAGGTGGATCTGCCCAGGCATTGCCATCGGGAGTGTCAGATTATTATATTCCCACCACATCTCAGCAGGTCTTTAATATATTTGTTGATAACGATAATGATCCAACCCTGGTACAAGCCCAGGGCATGCGCTATGTGATCGGGGTTACTGCCTATGTGAATAACACCACCCTCTTTTATGATCATTGGGAGGATGGTTACGACTTTAATGAAACCGATTTTAGCAATGCGGATGAGACTTATTCTGTCACCAATGCAGGCGGGGTTGCGAATTTTGTGTCCTTTAATGTTCCCGTACCAAGAGCAGCCCCTCCAACCTCCATTAATGCCTGTGGCGCGGGTGGCTCGAATCCAAATGGCGCATCCACGAATTGTTACGATGGCGGGGATCATATCTATATCGTCGGCGCCGCCGCGGTTACCTTGTCCCTCTGGCCTGAGTCGATCCAGACTGTCTACGCCCTCTCGTGGGGGCTCTTCCCGACCAAACCTTATCAGACCACCTACACCATCCCGGTTGGTGAGAACCTGGCTCCCGGTTACGAAGATTTTGCCAATACTTATGTCATTGCGCAATCCACGCATGATGGTAATACGGTCACGATCAATGATCCGTCAACCGGCGGCGTGGATGTGAATGTGGTTTTGAATAAAGGGCAGGTGACCCAACTTTACAGTATCGATTCTGGAACGACTGTCAACGGGACATACCCGGTCCAGGTGCAATTCATTGCAGGTGAAGGGCCACTGGGTGGACAGGCTTCTGAATTTCGGGGGTGGACTATGGTTCCCACCACCCTGTGGGATGACGAATATTACAGTCCGGTCAGTTCAGGAACTGGTTCCTACCAGACCGATCTTTACATTTATAACCCACCGGGTGCTTCATTAACAGTGACTTGGCAAGACTCATCCGGCACCGGAAATTTCACACTTCCTGCCGGGACGACCCGGGCTTACTCGGCTGCCACGGGCGCAAATCATTATGTCCCCCAAAACAGCGGCGTTCGGCTGACCGGCACCCGGAACTTCTGGGTCATTGGCGCCACAGATACCGAGGATTACAACCTGGAGTGGGGTTTTCAATTGATCCCGGCTTTCGCTTTGGTCACCGAATACTACCTGGGTTGGGCTCCCGGTACCAGTGCCGTTCCGCCAGCCAACAATTGTTCGCCGGTGTGGGTGACACCGGTTA
>CAVSZZ010000002.1:0-2490257 GCA_963732595.1 uncultured Chloroflexia bacterium | reverse complement strand
TTTTGTCCATCCTGGACGCGCCTGCAGGCGCGCATCCCTGCGCGTTCCCGCGACGGGCTCGGGCGCTTAACTCGCCAAACCCGCTGCGCCGGATTTGGCTCAGCGCCGCGCGGATTTCGACATCCTGTCGACGCGCGGGAGCGGTCAGGATGACCGCCTGCAGAAGCCGGACAGGATGTCCGGAAAGCTTCTGCCAGTTGGACATCCATGTCCAATCCAAAGCGCCGATTGGTTGTCTGCGTGCGGACAGGAGGTCCGCCTGCACGCCCACGCCAGGATGGCGTGAAAAGGCGTGCCTTCGGCGGACGTTTGAGAGGCGTGATGCGGGGAGTATAGTTAATGCGGTACACCAACCTTTCGTCTATTCATTAACAAAGATGGAATCATAAACATTACGCCTTGTACTTGCGGGAGCCGCCTCCTGCGCCATCCTCGCCCGCCGGCCTACTGCCCGGCGAGGCGCTTGCCTCGATACGATTTCGTCTACGACGAAATCACTCGGCACGCGTAGTGGATAGCAACGCTCCCTGAGTGATTCCGGCGAAGCCGGAATCGTATCGAAGGGAGCGGCCGGGGGGGTCTTTTAGAAAGTATCAAAACCGATTTTTTTCACGGGCCGGGGCTCTGTCTTCAGGAGTTCCCTGATGGCGTCGAATACGATACTGAATTGTCCGTCATATTTTTCCTCAAGGGCCTCGATCTTCCTGCGCAGATCTTCGTGGGTTGACATCATGCGGCGTATGTTCGTAAAGGCCCGCATAATAGCTATGTTTACCTGGATGGCCCGTTCACTGTTGAGTACGCTCGATAGCATTGCTACGCCCATTTCGGTAAAGGCCATGGGCATGTAGCGGGCGCCGCCCCTTTTTGAGGTCGCAATCTGCGACCTCAAAAAGTCGTATTCCTCACCGGTGAGCTCGAACATGAAGTCAGCGGGGAATCTCTCGATGTTTCGTCTTACCTGCTCTTTGAGGCGTTTCGTTTCAACGTCGTATAACTCTGCCAGGTCCCTGTCGAGCATGATCTTTCTTTGTCTCACAAGGTGGATTTTTTGGATGATAATTTCTTCCGGTATCATTGGCAAGGCTCGTTCCCTCTCGAGATGTGTGTCCTTACATGTCACAACGATCGAAAGGAAGCCATGGCGAATTATTTTTTATGCCGCCGATAGGCTGATGATGGAGACTTTTTGCTACACATGCGTCTGCGTCACTTCCTGTCATACCACTGGTAGTATAGTAGAAGAGATGGCACTCGCCGGGCCGGAGTGCCAGAAGATAGGAGTTGAAACGAGGTTGGTCCCCGGGAAATTCCCCCCGGGTCCCCCCTGCCAGGGGGGGGTATCGCACCCTGGTCCTCTTCATAAATGGGGTTGAATTCAGGCCCGGGTGGGTGGGAATGATCTTGACATATACAGGCATATATGTCATGTTTCTGGTATACGAAAAGTGTGATGGATTGCCGCGGAGCGGCGTATCGAGGGGTTGGGCGTCCCTCCCGGGGGGTCTGGTATTTGTCGCCCCACCTGGGCAGGGGGGTGACCAGGAGCTGGTCGAGCACTTGCGAGGGTAAGAGGACTACTCGCCCTCTTCCCCTCGCGCTCCCCATCTCCGCCGCTCCTCAGACGCCGGAGGGCTACGGGCGTAACTCGTCGAACCCACTTCGTGGGATTCGACTCAGACAGACGCCCGATAGGTTGTCCGCCTTCGGCGGACGTTTGAGGGGCGGGGTTGCTATGAGGGGAATTTATGTGGGGGCTTATTCGGAAGATGGGTTCATTAGCTGGTTACCTTGTGCTTGCGGAAGGCCCCTCCTGGGCCATCCTCGCACCGCCGGCCGTCCTGGCCGGCGAGGGTTGGTTAAAGTGGTTTCTCTACGGTATTGGTGACGGCTGCCCCTCTCCCTTGGGAGAGGGGTTAGGGGTGAGGGCCTATTAACAGAAAAGGCGTCGGGGGGATCTGGCCTTATATTCATAGAGGCACTGTATGCTGAAATTCAAATCCGTCCATGACCCGATCGTGAAGAACGACGGCCTGCGGATCCTGGCCACGCGGTTTCGCGGCCGGGGCATGAAGGCGGAGCGGTACCATGTCTGGATGCCGAGCCTGGGGCCCTCGGAGAGGCTGTTGAAAGCAATGCTTGGCGGCGACGTGGCGTGGAGGGAGTTCAGCCATGCGTATAAGGCGGAGATCCTCTCCTCGGCGGATATTGACGAAAAGAACGCCGCGATTCGCAACCACGGGCAGAAGTTCACGACCCGGCTTATCAAGGAGCTGGCGAAAAAGCAGAACGTGACACTGATGTGCCACTGCGCCACGGATGGGAAGCGGTGTCATCTGAGGGTGCTGGCGAGGGCGATGAATAGTATATAATCGCGAGGATTTATGAGTTATTTATTCGATAATAAACAAAACATATTAACGCAATTAAAGCCTTTTAACTTCAAATATGAAGATACTTTACAGAGATTATTAGGGCAGCATCCTGAAATACTATTATCGATTCCCGAACTGGAGATTAATGAATATGAACATGTAATTGTTTGTCGTGAATATCCAACAAACAGAGGATGCATAGATATATTATTGGTAACAGATAACGGTGAAATAATAATCATTGAAACGAAATTATTAAAAAATCCAGAATCCACTCGGACAGTTGTTGCTCAGGTAATAGATTATATCAAGGCGTTGAGCGTAGAAGAAATTGACGAAACCATAGTAAAAATTAAGAAAACATGTGCGACGTGTGATATCAATGAAAAATTGATGTCATATATTTATAAAAACATTTCTACTGGGAATTTCAAGGTTCTAATTGTAGGTGATTTTATCAATCCCAATATTCTTGGTATGGTTGATTCAATTCATTCGGCTCCGCATCTGGCCTTTTCAATTTATTTGGTTGAACTTAATGTTTATGCACATGATGATTCAGTTGTAATTACTCCCAAACTGGTTAGTAAAACATACGAAGTTGAAAGAAGCGTTATTCGCCTTGAATTAAACTGGGTTGATAAAAAACACAAGATTGAATCCGAGACGCCATCAAAAGAAAGTAAGGGGAACAAACCGATACTGTCATGGGAGCAATACGTTGAATTCTTCAAGGATAATGAATTCAGAATTGAACTGATTAAGTTCAGAAATGAATGGATAGAGAAAGTAGATAATAGTATCAATATGGGTGCTGTCGGATTCTCCGCCGGTGTACTGGTAGGGGGGAGGAGAATACCGATTCAACTTGTGTATGATCAATATTTATCATTATTATCAGAAAAGCTTAGAAACAATTATAGTATACCTGATGATTTGTATGGAGAATATATACAAAACTTGAAAAAAATATCTAATATATATGATGAATTTATAGTTAGTAACAAAGTCTATATTCCATTTGAAAAAATAACAGCAGATGATTTACGGTTAATCCTGGATTCCGCGATGACGCTTGCGTTAAAATTAAAAGGTACTGTAAAATGATTATAATTGCTTGTTCTCGTTTGCAGGCTGTTCTCTCCCGGCATAGTTTGTGATTTTATGGATGACCCCTAAAACTGTAAACTCTTTTCAAGATTCTTCTTCATCTCGCCGACAAGTTATTTTCGAATTCTACTGGCGACAAACCTCCGAGAGACGAATGCGGCCTGATGGTATTGTATTTATCAATGAAATTGAATATTGAAACAGCCGATTCTTTTTTATCATCGTAGTCTGAGATATTGATTTCCTGTCTCTTCACCGTGCCGTTAAAAGCTTCGCATGAGCATTTTCATAGACATTGCCGACACACATCGAGATAGCCATCTTATTTTTCTTCAGATGCCTGATATATTCTTCCGAGCAATACCGTACATCGGAATCCGTATGGTGAATACATCCCTCAAGGCTGCCACGGGTGCGGACTGCTTCATCCAGTGCGGCGAGAAGAAGTTCCGTGTTGTTTTTGTCTGATACGGCTTTCCCAATGGTTCTTCTGCTGTGACGATCCATGAGAGACGCCATGTAATGGTCTTTTCCTCTGATATTATACGCAGTTACATCCCCGACGATCACCTGATTTATATCTGTGGTGACGACATCCTTTGCCAGGTTCGAATATTTCCTCAATTTATGCTGGGAATCCGTTGTTGATGTCTTAAATGCACGCTTTTTCCTGCATAAAAGGCCTTTATCCCGCATGATCCGGTTCACCCGCTTGTGGTTTATCGTCATTTCCTTCTTCAAATGATCGGTAACAGGTCGGTATCCCGACTCCGGAATATCTTCGATATATGATCGAATCTTCTCCGCAATAATTTCGTCTTCAGTGTTCTTGTCCACTGGTTGATAATAATAGGTCGATATGCTCATCTCCATTGCCTCACAGCTCGTTTTGATCCCAAATCTCGGGGCGAGATGCTCCCGGATAATTTCTCTTGTTTTTTCATTTGCTTGAGGATTTGTTCCGTTTTTTTTAAAATGTGATTTTCCAAAGCGAGATCGCTTATTGTCTCTTTCAACTCCCGAACCTGTCTTTTAAGATCAGCTACCTCTTGTTCTTCCGAACTGTAATTCTCTGACGAATAGTTATCCCTCCATTTATACAGGGTCGTCGATGAAATTCCTTCTCGCTTCGATATTTCACCCGTCGGCGTTGAACCCATGATTATCTCAAGGGCTATTTTTCGCTTGAATTCTTCACTGTAATCCCGGCATGGGTATGCAGTATTATTTATGTGTGCTGGATAAAGTGATGGGGTGGCTGTAGGGAGCGCAAGTCATTGTGTTTGTATAATAACCTGAATTCATAGGTGGTCATGTATCATGGCATTCAGAAAAGAAAATGAGATATTGTATAAGATTTTTCAGGATTTTATTAATCTCTGTATAATGGACGATAAATCTCTATTATGGCCAGAGCGAGAATCATGGAGTATGAAAAATATTAATGAAATAAAAAAACGCATGGTTGATGCTCCAATGATGGGGAATCAATTGAGCTTTGAAGAAAAATTGATTTCACAAATGAAAGGCGCCTCTCCTTCTCTCTGGGCGGTTATTGCTGATATATATTATATTTATTTCCTTCCTTCGACATTTATAACAATTGAAAAAAAGAAGTCAGATATTCATTGGGCGGTTACACAGGGAAATCTGCCCGAGCCTGAATGGAGAGACGAGCTTATCAAAGGACTAACCTCCGGATTTACAAGAACATCGCAGAAATATCATTTTAAATACTCTCAGTTTTGGTTCATTATATTGTTGGCATATGAATTGAAAAATAAAGGGAATTCAGAAAACATTGTCAAAGATCACAACATGCTGAAACAACTATGTGACTATGTTCTTGGGTGCATACCCAACAGGATGGACAGGGCATATGATATGCGCCATGCGGTTCTCTACATGGCATTTCCTGAATATTATGAACGAATTATTAGCACGCGACACAAGGAACAAATTGTTAAAACTTTTTCAAGTAAAGTAAATGAGAAATTGCCTTCCGATTATGATGAAGCCATACAAAAAATCAGAGGAAGTTTGTCATCGCAATATGATACTTCGGACGATAAATTTGATTTTTATCAAAAAGATATTCAGTCAATATGGAAAACACAACAGGTAATACCAATAGAATCGATAGCGGTAACACGCGATGGAGAAATTGTAACGGTTCCTGATAGTGAGGAACCGGAGGAAGAAAAATCAAGGGAATCATCAGAACATACAAGAATTCAATACCTTTTACTCAAGCTTGGGAATGAAATGGGCCTTGATATCTGGGTCGCGCGTAACGATAAAAAGCGCATGTTTGATGGTTTCTCTTTCACTGAGTTTTCTAGTTTGAAAAGTAGTCTTCCTGTTAAATTCGATGAGGTAACAAACAAAACGATTGAATTGATAGATGTCCTTTGGCTTAAGGGGAACGCCATTATCGCGGCATTTGAAATAGAAAGCACCACATCCGTATATTCAGGTATTCTTAGAATGGCTGATTTAATTTCAATGCAGCCTAATATCAATATTCCTCTTTATATAGTTGCTCCAGATGATAGAAAAGATAAGGTGATACGGGAAATAAACAGGCCTGTATTTTCAAATTTGAGTCCACCCATTAAAGATGTGTGCAGTTTTATATCGTTTTCTTCATTAACTGAATGGATGAAAAAGTATGAACCGGTAATTAAGAACTTAAAGCCGGATTTTATCGAAGATTTATCTGAACCATGCTCCCTGGATGATTTGTAATGAGTTTAAATTCGTAGTTATTAGTTTATTATGAAATACACACGTTCGATTCAATTATTACAATGAACAATAAATCATTCACAGAACGCGGCATCTGCACCAAGTTTATCATCCCCGCCCTGAAAAAGGCCGGGTGGGATATTGATATACAGGTGCGGGAAGAAGTATACTTCACCAATGGCAGTATCTATGTCAAATGACAGAAAGCGGCCAGTGGCGGAGACGTTCGGGATATGTGTTGTCATGGAATCAATAATGGTTATAGCTAATGACACGAACAAAATCTGAAAAGAAACAGAAGCCCAACGGCGCTACGGTCGGCTTCGAAGAGAAGCTCTGGCTTGCCGCGGACAAGATGCGGAACAACATGGACCCGGCCGAGTACAAGCATACCGTGCTGGGCCTCATATTCCTGAAATACATCTCCGACGCCTTTGAGGAAAAGCACGAAGCCCTGAAAAAAGAAGAGCATGCCGATCCGGAAGAGCGGGACGAGTACCTTGCGGAGAATATATTCTGGGTGCCGAAAAAGGCCCGCTGGGACTTCATCAAGGACAACGCGAAACAGCCCACCATAGGCCAGATCATAGACGACGCAATGGTGCTCATTGAAAAGGACAATCCCACACTCAAGGGCGTGCTTCCCAAGACCTATGCCCGGCCCGACCTGGACAAGACGCGCCTGGGCGAGCTCGTGGACCTGTTCTCATCCATAAAAATGGGCGATAAAGAGGGCAGGTCAAAGGACCTGCTGGGCAGGGTCTACGAATATTTTCTTTCCCAATTCGCCAGCGCGGAAGGCAAGGGCGGCGGCGAGTTCTACACGCCCCGGTCCATTGTTCGGGTGCTGGTCGAGATGATCGAGCCCTACACCGGCAGGGTCTACGACCCCTGCTGCGGATCGGGCGGCATGTTCGTGCAGAGCGAGAAGTTCGTGGAGGAGCATGCCGGCAAGCTGGGAGACATCTCCGTGTACGGGCAGGAGTCGAATCCCACCACCTGGCGCCTCTGCAAGATGAACCTTGCCATCCGGGGCATTGACGGCAACATAGGCCCTAACAACGCCGACAGCTTTCACAATGACCTGCATAAAAACCTTAAAGCCGACTTCATACTGGCAAACCCGCCCTTTAACATAAGCGACTGGGGCGGCGAGCGCCTGCGCGAGGACGTGCGCTGGCATTTCGGCCCGCCGCCGGTGGGCAATGCCAACTACGCCTGGATTCAGCACTTCATTCATCACCTGTCGCCCGACGGCATTGCCGGGTTCGTGCTGGCCAACGGATCGCTTTCCTCCAACACCTCCGGGGAGGGTGAGATACGCAAGAACATCATCGAGGCTGACCTTGTGGACTGCATAATTGCCATGCCGGGGCAGCTGTTTTATTCAACGGCCATTCCCGTGGCCCTCTGGTTTTTGTCGCGCAACAAGGGCGCTCGTGCGTCCGGCCCCCCAAACCCCCCGGAGGGGGGCTTTAGGGACCGAAGGGGCGAAACCCTGTTTATTGACGCGAGAAAGATGGGGACTCTGGTGGACCGGGTGCACAGGGAGTTGTCGGATGAGGATGTGGGGAAGATTGCTGATACCTATCATTTATGGCGGGGCGAAAAGATAACCCCCTCCCCCTCGATGGGGGAGGGCCGGGGTGGGGGTGAATATTGTGACGTCCCCGGCTTCTGCAAGTCAGCAGGCCTTGACCTGATCCGGGAGCATGAATACATCCTGACCCCGGGGCGGTATGTGGGGATAGAGGAGAAGGAGGAGGATGGGGAACCTTTTGAGGAGAAGATGCAGCGTTTAACAGAAGAGTTGGCGGAGCAGTTTACGAAGGGGGAGAAGTTGGAGGAGAGGATTAAGGAGAATTTGAAGGGGATAGGTTTTGATGTTTAGTTGGTCCCCGAGCGGAGTCGAGGGGTGAAGGGGATTGGGTTTGATGTGTAATTATAGAGATCCATATTAAAGTAATTATTATAAGTAATGATCAAAAAAGAAAAATACAGAATGTATGTTGATGAAGTGGGTAATCCGGATATGGGAAACACTGATAATCCCAATCATCGGTTTTTAAGCCTCACTGGCGTGATTATTTCGCTTAATATAGTTCAAACCGTACTGCATCCGGAATTTGAAAGAATAAAAGGAATATATTTTAACCATCATCCCGATGATCCGATTATCTTTCATCGTAAGGAATTGGTGAATAAAAAGCACCCATTTGAAAATTTACGGGATGATGCAATCTGTGAACAATTTAATGAAGAACTCCTGCTTTTGATGGATCGGATGGAATTCAGAGTTATAACTGTGGTAATTGACAAACTTGAACATAACCGCCGATACATCACATGGAAATACGAGCCATATCATTATCTAATGAAGTTATTAATCGAACGCTATGTTTTATATCTTGAGCGCGGCGGTCGTATTGGGGATGTAATGGCTGAATCGAGGGGTGGGAAGGAAGACATGAGGCTTAAAAGGTCATATCGTCGTGTTATGGACGAAGGTACCGAGTACATTACATCCGATCGTATAAAGACCGTCTTGACAAGCATGGAATTAAAAGTTAAACCGAAACTCAATAATATTGCGGGTCTGCAACTGGCGGACCTTGTCGCACATCCGAGCAGAAGGGAAATTTTGCTTGATAATAAGAAGATTGACGATACCAGAATTAATATTTTCGGAGACAGAATTATTGCGATTTTGCAAGATAAGTATGATAATGATGGGGGAAGAATTTACGGGAAAAAGCTGCTGCCTTGAACAGGCAAAAAAAAAGCCCTTTCGGGCCCGATGACTTTCGTCATCCACCTCCACTCATGTGGATTAAGTAAAATATATAAACTTGTTTAATATATGTCAATGAATAAATTTAATGGTCGTAATAAATTCAATTTACTGGATATAAATAAAATAAGTCCTTTGACAGCTGGATAACTCGGAGAGTTATACAAGGCATGGAGCCTGCTTTCACTATCGAAGGACTTATTGAAAATATAGTAAAAACAAGGGAATCTGTCGACTAAAATTTGGGCTATTGTAAAAAAGCATTATGTGTTAGAGTGCTTGTTTCGACTCCGCTCAACAAGCGTAGAATGCACATAGCTAAGTGTTTCAGTATGCTTGCCGAGCTCGCCCTGAGCGCTTGCCCCGAGCGGAGTCGAGGGGAAGCCGAAGGGCGCAGTCGAGGCGAGCGGATGGTGCGGATCGAAACAAGGGTTAGACATGTTCAAGTGCATTAGAAACAAGCGATACCATGAGTTTATCGAACGGTCGAAGTGATAAGGGGATATGATTAAGATATGCGGAATTTTATGCATGAGTATATTATTATGTATAGAAAACACCGAATGTTGCACATGGTACAAATAGATGGGTTAATCCCCTTTTTAATCAGGTTATATATAAAAACATCAAAAATTTATATATGTCATTGACAATATGTATAAAAAATCGGAAATTTTATACATATCATAACAGTGGAGATGCATCAAATGGATACGTTTACCATTCCACTACTGCCACCAGGCAGAAATTTAGAAAGTCCCCTCCTATTAAAGAAAACGGCATCCGCCCACCGGTACCTTGCGGAATTGAAGGGGGTATCGGGCCAGATCCCCAATCAGGCCATTCTCATCAACACCCTGGCCCTTCAGGAAGCCAAAGACAGTTCAGCGATTGAAAATATAATTACCAGCCATGACGAGCTTTTTAAGGAAGAATTACATCTCGGTTATGTAACCAGCGCGGCGACGAAAGAAGTCCGCAATTATTCTGAAGCCCTGCGCAAAGGATTTGAACTTATCCGGAAGAATAACTTATTTACAAATGGCCATATTCTTGAAATTCAGAGTATCCTGGAACGTAATGATGCCGGTTTTCGTACATTACCCGGCACCAATCTGAAAAATCAACAGACCGGCGAAGTGGTGTACCTGCCGCCTCAGGAGCCTGAAACAATTCTTAAACTAATGGATAATCTTGAGCGTTATATAAATGACGATTCAATTTCCGATGTCGATCCGCTGATCAAGATGGCGGTGGTTCATTATCAGTTCGAGTCGATCCACCCGTTTTACGACGGCAACGGAAGAGCGGGCAGGATAATAAATATCCTGTATCTTGTATTAAAAGGGCTCCTTGATATTCCGGTCTTGTATTTAAGCCGGTACATCATTCAAAATAAAAACGATTATTATCGCCTGCTTCAGGGAGTCAGGACCGATGAACAGTGGGAGGAGTGGGTTTATTATATGCTGGATGGCGTTGAAAAAACCTCGATCCAGACCATTCAGATCATCCATAAAATCAAGTCCGCAATGATGGATTACAAACATCGCATCCGGGATGAATATCGCTTTTACAGCCAGGACCTTATTAATAATTTATTCCGTCACCCCTATACAAAGATAGAATTTTTACAGAATGACTTACAGGTATCCCGTCTGACTGCCGTTAAATATTTAGACCAGCTCGCGGACAGCGGCTATCTTAAAAAAGAAAAACTCGGCAGGGCGAATTATTACATCAATAACGCGTTATTCGATCTGTTCTTAAATGTGCCGGATATACCATGACGGGACGTATCGAAGCAAGCGGGCGGCGTTCCATACAAGATTAAACAGGGGACCGATCCATGGCGAATGTCAAACAGCTCAGATCGCGGGACGTATATCAACTGAAGATAACGCTCGATCACACGAAGCCGCCTGTCTGGCGCAGGTTCCTCGTCGAGTCGGATATGAAGCTGCCCGACCTGCACAAAGTCATACAAACCGTGATGGGCTGGTTTAATTCCCATCTGCATCAGTTCCGGATCAATGGTAAATCATATACCTTGCCGGACGAGGAATTTATGTCCGAAGTTGCCGATTACCGGAAAATCAGGCTGAACGCAATAATAACGAAAGAAGAGCAGAAATTCCATTATGATTATGATTTCGGCGACGGGTGGGAGCACACGATCGTCCTGGAAAAAATACTTCCGAGGGAGAAGGGCACAACGTATCCGGTGTGCGTCGATGGAAAGCGTAATTGCCCGCCCGAGGACTGCGGAGGACCGGGCGGATACGAGGACCTGCTGGAGGTCCTTAAAAATCCGGGGAACGAGGAATATGAGGAAATGATGGAATGGCTCGGCGGAGGGTTCGACCCGGAGGAATTCGATATCGAGGAGATTAATGAGTCGCTGCAGGATGAGGATTATGGGTGTGTGGTGTTGTTTGATTGAGAGGGGGGGCGGGGGTTGACGGAGGAGTTTGTGAAGGGGGAGAAGTTGATATCTATAGGTTTTTAGGTTTAATATTTTTTCGATCATAAATGAGGGTGAAGTGGTTGAGTTTGAATTATTATTTTTAACTCGATTAAATTTTTACTTCATATGAGGTTGTTGTGAAATTTATATATATTGATGAAACAGGAATATCTCAAGAACCAATAGGTGTTATGGCAGGTGTAATCGCTGATTCTTATAGAATGAGAGTTACCAAGGTACATTGGAACGAATTGTTATCAAGTCTAAGTAAAATAATTGGAAAAAATATCGATGAAATTCATACAAGAGATTTTTATTCTGGCAATAGCACATGGAGAAATTTAAAAGGTAACCAAAGATCAGAAATTATTACAGCAATTTTTAATTGGTTAAAAGAAAGAAAACATTCGATTGTATATACAGCAGTAAATAAAGAACTATTTTTTAAATGCTTTCAAGATGAAAAAAATTGTGGCCAAATATCTACATTATGGAGATTTATGGCATTACACGTCTCTTTGGCAATTCAAAAATGTTTTCAAGGTGCACCAAGAGGTAAATCACGTACTATTAATAATTCTGGAAATTGTGTTTTAATATTTGATAATGAATATAGAGAGGCAAGGCGATTTACAGATTTAATTATTAATGCCCCCAATTGGACAGATACATATTATGAAAGAAAACAAAAACAGGAAAAATTTAGTCAAATTGTAGATGTACCTCATTTCGTGGATTCAAAAGATGTTGGATTGATTCAATTGGCAGACTTTATTTGTTTTTTTATTAGGAGATATATCGAATTAGAAATGGGATTAGCAAGCATTGATTATAAAGATGAACGAGAAAAAGTTAAAAGCTGGGTCAATTTGATATTAAGACAGTCAATTCCCAAATCAAATATTTTTTTATCAAAAGGCAGATGTGAATGCTCAAGTTTATTTTTTAAATATGCACCCAATATATTAAAATAAATCTCATGCATAAGTTTAGTGTATAATATTATATATATGTGAGTAGTATGGGAAGTTAGAGTATTTTAAAGAGAAGATTTAGAGCATGAGTTCTATAGGATTTGGATTTTATTTGTTGCTCAAGCGAAGATCGAATTGAATAGTATCATGGGAAGAGGTATGTCTTAATCATGGAAAGATCATCAAGAAAAATAGAACATACTGATTTTATCAAATTATATGATATCACAAAGAAACAACCATGGCTTGAATATGAATCAGAAGCACTTCTTGAATTATGGAATATTTGTGATTTAGGTTCTGAACAAGATTTAATATTAAATCTATTAGAAAGAATTAAATATTTAAACAGTCGAGATGTTGATCAGCAATGCAAGGAAATCGCTAAAAAAATTATATTTGATTGGAATCTTAAACCGGAGAATACATATTTAGTAGCTACAAGTAAAAATTCAGATGCAGATGGTTCACAATCACTTTTGCAATTACTTAAAAACAAGTTTGCACCAAATACTGGATGGACAGAAAAGAATTTTATCAATTCTCTACCAATTGGCGCATATAAAATAATTAATAATGACAATATAATTTTAATTGATGATTTTATAGGCACTGGGGACACAATTATAAGGAAAATTGAATGGGTGAGGAAAAAACTATTTCAACGTGGAATTAATCAATATAATTTAATGATTTGTGCACTTGCAGCTATGGAGTTTTCAATTTCCAAACTTGACACAATGGATGCTAAATATTGTATTCCCTTATTTCTGAAAAAGGGGATTAGTGATTTTTATGATGGTGCAGATTTATCATCTGCAATTATAAATATGACGAATTTAGAGGATAAATTAAATAGAAAATATAAAAAGCTAAATATTATTGATTATTATTTTGGTTATAAGAGAAGCGAAACATTATTTGCAATGGAATCATATAATATACCCAATAATGTTTTTCCAATATTCTGGTGGCCAGTTTTAAAAAAAGCTTCTATTCGGAAAACTATTTTTCAAAGGTTGAGTTAATAAAATATGGAAGATAATAAATATTCTATATCAGAACGCATTATACTCAAAGAACTTTATCAAAGTAATAAATTTATGAATATTTATTATTTTCATGAACAATATATGTTATCACCAGCTCAATTAAATAATTTTATTCGTAAATATGAAAATATTAATGTTGTTATTTGTAATGATTATTCAATTAAGCTTACTCAATATGGAAAAAATTGGATTTTAAAAAATAGAAATATAATTTTCGGTAAAACGCAAAAATATTGGAGCATTATACCTGAAGGCATGATTATCAAAAAAATTAATTTGTATCAGCCATATATCCCAAATATAAGAAAAATAATTAAATAATTATAAATTTAAAAACAAAAGAGCAATTATATGGCACCAGATGCTAGCACGTTGAGGTTGAATCGCCTCGTTGAATTAGGCTATCTTTAGCCTATGTTTTGCAACGAGAATACATTGCAAAACATCAACTCTTAACAGAGTTGATCAAATTATTGACACTAACGTGTCACAATTTGATAGAATATTTTCAAAGAAAGTAGCATCTGGTGCCGTTTAATTATTAGTTATGAATGAACTAAAACAAAAATGGGAAGAATTTATTAGGCTAAATATTAGTGATGAAAAACTAATTGATGATTATTTATTATACATATCAAAATTTATTGAACAAGGGTTGCCTATAATATTTAATCTAAAACACTTTGCACTGCTTGTGGGAATAGATGTTACTACAATTGTAGGTATGATTAATCAACCTGGATCGTTTTATCGAGAATTTGAAATACCTAAAAGAAGTGGGAATTTTAGAAAAATTTCAGCACCTTATCCATCTTTATTATATATACAAAGATGGATTTACAATAATATTTTATCACAAGTAAATATGCATGTTGCATCGCATGGATTTATTAGTAATAAATCCATTATTTCTAATGCACAGGTTCATTTAAATAAAAAATGTTTACTAAAAATAGATATAAAAGATTTTTTCCCTTCTATTAAAATAAATCGAGTTATTAGTATCTTCTCAAGATTCGGTTATCCCCATAATCTGGCTTATTGTTTGTCTTCACTATGTTGCCTTGATAAATCTTTACCTCAAGGATCAGCAACTAGCCCAATAATTAGCAATATTATTTCGAAAAGAATGGATAACAGATTATATAAACTGTCTGAAAAATATAAAGTAAATTATACAAGATATGCAGATGATCTAGCCTTTTCTGGTGAATATATATCCCTTAAATTTTATTCAATTGTTGAAAATATTATTAAAGATGAAGGGTTTATTGTTAATCAAAAAAAAACAAAATTAATAAGAGGAAAGTATAAAAAGATTGTTACTGGTATATCAGTTTCAGGTGAAAAAATGAAGTTACCAAAATCAACTAGACGAATTCTTCGTCAAGAGGCATTTCATGTAATTACAAAGGGATTTATAAACCACACGAATAGAATAAATAATTACGATCCATTATATATAGAACGATTAATTGGTAGATATAATTTTTGGCATCAGATAGAGCCTGAAAATGAATTTGTAATAAATACTTTAAAACAATTATACGAAATTAAGTTTAAACTTTAACTCAGATGAAATAATTATCAATTAAAAATATTTCGTTATATTTAAGGTAATTAAGATGTTGTCAAGCTGGAGATATATTAAAATAAAGGAAGCACCACTCGAAATTATTGATGGTGATAGATCATCAAACTATCCAAAGAAAAATGAGATATTTAAAAGAGGAAAATATCCTTTTCTTAATACAAGGATTATCCAAAATAATAAATTTGATTTTGCAGATCTTGATTTTATATTTGAAGAAAAATATAATAGTATAAGTAAAGGCAGGTTGCAGAGAGGTGATATTGTTTTAGCTACTCGTGGCAATGGAGTCGGGAAATTGGCAATTTTTAATTCTCGATTATATGAATCTGGCCTGATTAATGCTCAAATGCTGATAATAAGAGTAAAAGAGAATATGTCTAATAACTTCTTGTTTTATACTCTTATGTCTAATGAAATTCAAACACAATTTAATAACTATTCATCTGGTTCTGCTCAACCTCAATTACCTATACGCGATTTAAGAAATATCAAAATCCCCCTCCCACCCCTCCCCGAACAACGCGCCATAGCCGACATCCTCTCCTCCCTGGACGACAAGATCGAGCTGAACAACCGGATGAACAAAACCCTGGAGCAGATGGCACGGGCAATATTCAACCGATGGTTCGTGGAATTCGAATTCCCGCCCCCTGTAGCGGCGGGTTTAAACCCGCCGCTACAGGGGGCGGGCTACAAATCCTCCGGGGGCGTAATGATTGATTCGGAATTGGGGATGATACCGGAAGGATGGGAGGTTGTGAATTTACCTGATATTATTGATGTAAATCCCACACGAAGCATTAAGAAGGGAGCAAATTCACCGTATCTTGAAATGAAGAATTTATCAGAAACATCTGCAAGAGTTAAAGACTGGGTGCGAAGAGAATTTACATCCGGGACAAAATTTATAAATGGTGATGTGTTATTAGCAAGAATTACTCCTTGTTTGGAAAATGGAAAAACAGCTTTTGTCGATTTTTTGGATGATAAAGAAGTAGGCTGGGGATCTACTGAATACATTATTTTTAGAAGTAAACCTCCACTGCCTCTTGAATATACGTATTTTTTGGCAAGAACTGATGATTTTAGAACCTATGCGATAAAAAATATGTCAGGAACCTCAGGTCGTCAGCGAGTAAATACCTCATGTTTTGATTCATTAAAAATTATAAAACCAGATGAAGCAATAGCGAAAAATTATGCTTCAATCATTTCAGATTTCCTTAAAAAAATAAAATTTAATGATGAAGAATCGAAAGCCTTAGTAGCCCTCCGCGACACTCTCCTCCCCAAACTGATGTCCGGCGAATTGCGTGTGCCTCCCGAAAAAGTCCGGGAGTACGAGAATGCATAACTTCACCGAATACCAGCTCGAACACGCCGCGCTTGAGTGGTTCAAGGACCTCGGATACGAGATAATCTTCGGTCCCGACATCGCCCTTGACGGAGACAAACCCGAGCGCAGGGATTACGCCTCCCCGATACTGGAAAACCGGCTCCGTGATGCCCTTGTAACAATAAACAAAAAGATACCTGCCGGGGCAATCGAAGAGGCCCTGCGAAAAATTACCATACCGGAACATCCCTCGCTTATAGTGAACAACCGCAATGTCCAGAAGATGATCACCGACGGCATTGACGTGCAGTACAAGCGGCCGGACGGGAGCGTCAAGACAGATAAAGCATGGCTCTTTGATTTTGATAATCCCGAGAACAACAACTGGGCGGCGGTTCATCAGTTTACGGTCATAGAAAACAGCCATAACCGGCGGCCCGACATCGTCATCTTCCTGAACGGCATTCCCCTTGTCGTATTCGAGTTAAAGAGCGCGTCCAGCGAAGAAGCCAACGACGAAAAGGCCTTTAAACAGATACAGACCTATATCCAGAAATACCCTCCCTCTTTGTGTATAACAGTTTCAGTGTCATCAGCGACGGCCTTCTTGCAAAGGCGGGCACCATAACCTCGAACTATGAGCGCTTCATGTCGTGGCGGGCCGATGAGGGGGGGCAGATACGGTCCCTTGCGGAACCCCAGCTTGCCACCCTCATAAAGGGGATGTTCACCAGGGAGCGTTTTCTCGACATCATAAAGCACTTTCTCCTGTTTCAGGACGACGGCAAGGAGATCGTCAAGATCCTCGCCGGGTACCACCAGTACCATGCGGTAAACAGGGCGCTGGAAAACACTGAAAAGGCCGTTGCCGCCAGGGGCGACCGGCGGATCGGCGTGGTGTGGCATACCCAGGGGTCGGGGAAAAGCCTTACCATGGTATTTTACACGGCCAAGCTGGTGCTGGCCATGAACAATCCTACCATCATTGTTCTTACCGACCGGAACGACCTGGATGACCAGCTTTTCGGCACCTTCGGTAAATCTGCCGGCCTGCTGCGGCAGGCGCCCAAACAGGCTCAGACAAGGGCGGAGCTCCGTGAGCTTCTTTCCGTTGAATCGGGCGGCATCATCTTCACCACCATACAGAAGTTTTCGCCCTTTGAAGAGGAGGACACTTTTCCCCTGCTTACGGACCGGACAAACGTTATCGTCATAGCGGACGAGGCGCACCGGAGCCAGTACGGCTTCAGCGCAGAGGTGCGCATTGTGAAGGGGAGGGACGCATCGGAAGTGAAGTTCGGGTACGCCAAGTATATGCGCGACGCCCTTCCCAATGCTTCATTTATAGGCTTTACCGGCACCCCCATCGACCTGGAGGACAAAAGCACCAGGGCGGTCTTCGGCGATTATATCGACATCTATGACATGACCCGCTCCGTGGAAGACAAATCCACGGTGCGCATCTACTATGAAAGCAGAATCATCAAGCTTTCCATTGACGATGAGGCTGAATCCTTCCTTGACGACGAGTTCGAGGAGATAACCGAGTACCAGGAAGAAACCTACAAGGACAGGCTGAAGACCAAATGGGCGCGGATGGAAGCCGTGGTAGGGGCCGATAGCCGTATCCGGGAGCTGGCAAAGGACATCGTTGACCACTACGAGACGCGCGAAAAGGACCATTTCGGCAAGGCCATGATCGTGGTCATGTCGCGCCGCATTGCCGTTGCCCTGTATGAGGAGATAGTGAAGCTCCGGCCCCTGTGGCACAGCAATGATGACGACAAGGGAAAGATAAAAGTGGTCATGACCGGCTCCGCCAGCGATCCGGAGCGGTATAGGCCCCATGTGCGCACCAAGCAGAAGCGCGAGGAGATGGCCAAGCGCATGAAGAAGGTGGAGGATGACCTCAAGATCGTCATCGTGCGCGACATGTGGCTTACCGGGTTCGACGTGCCTTCTCTCGATACAATGTACCTGGACAAGCCCATGCGGGGGCACACCCTTATGCAGGCCATCGCGCGGGTCAACAGGGTCTTTGAAGACAAGGAGGGCGGTCTTGTCGTCGATTACCTGGGCATAGCCTATTACCTGAAACAGGCCCTGGCCCAGTACACGGAATCGGACCGCGATACAGCAGGCATCGACACCTCCCGGGCCGTGGCGGTCATGCGGGAGAAGTATGAAATCATCAAAGGCATTTTACACAAGTTCGATTATTCCGGTTTTATAAGCGGCAGCCCTGCGCGGCGGATGCAGGTGATCATAGACGCCGTGAACTTCATCATGGGCCTGGTAAAAGACCAGGAGCTGGCTTTCCTCAAGACTACGGCGGAGCTTGAAAAGGCCCATTCCCTCTGTGCCACGTCATCCGAGGCAAAGGCCGTGGCATTGGAGATTGGCTTCTTCAAGGCAGTGAAGGCCAGCGTCATCAAGATACGGCAGGAGAACATATTCAAGAAGACCGGCAAGACCCGTGAAGACATCGAGTTTGCGGTTAACCAGCTGGTGTCGAAGTCCATTATATCCGAAGAGGTCATCGACGTGTTCGAGGCCCTTCACATCGACAGGCCCGAATTGTCCATTCTTTCCGAGAAGTTCCTGGAGGAGATGCGGGGGCTCAAGCAGAAGAACCTCGCCGCTGAACTGCTGAAACGGCTCATAGAGGGAAAGATCAAATTCATGTCCCGGAAACAGCTCGTTGAATCAAAAAAGTTCTCGGATCGTCTGAAAGAGGCCCTGCAGAGGTACATAAACCAGGGAATTACCAATATTGAGATAATAGAAGAGCTTATCAAAATGGCGCAGGACATAGATGCCTCAACACGGCGTGGTGAGGCCCTGGGCCTGAGCGAGGACGAGCTGGCCTTCTACGATGCACTGTGCGTGAGCGACGCGGCCGTGACAATCATGGGCGATGAGATACTCAAGCAGATCGCTCACGATCTTGCCGACGCCATTCGCAAGAATATCACCATAGACTGGAACCTGAAAGAAAGCGTGCGGGCCAGGATGCGCACCATCATCCGGCGCCTGCTTAAAAAGTACGGGTATCCGCCAGATCAGCAGCCTGCCGCCATCAAGACCGTTATGGAACAGGCAGAGCTGCTGTGCGATGAGGAGAGTGCGGGGTATTCCTCCAGAAGCGGCTTGTTGAGGGTGGCGGAGGATGGGACTTGTTATAGTTAAGGTATAGCAGGGAGGCCGCCCTGGAGCAGTTCGCGGCGATTGCCGAGGATGTGAAGGGGTGATAATTTTGTTTAGGTGAATAATGATAAGAATTAATATGATTATTAAATAAAAAAAGGTATAACCAGATGAATACTACCCTCCTCAAGAGTCACATCCAACAGTATAAACAAAACCAGATTAAAAACAAAGATCATTACTTTAATGACATCGAAGAAAGGAAAGCTCGCAAATCTTTTTACCAGGGCTACACCAAAGAAAAAATTCTAAAAATGACAGAGGAAGAATTCGCCGAGTATTTGTCGAAACTCTGGGCCATGCTTATTTGGGGGAACAAGCAATATGTGGCTGATAAAATAATTAACGATAATGGTTTTGATACGTTGAGAAAACAGTTGGCCGAACTGCTCTGGTCCGGTGAACCTCTTGAAAAGAGATGGGATACCTTCCGTATGAAAATCAAGGGATTGGGCCCTGCAATGGTAAGCGAATTGCTGTGCCATGTCCATCCCGATCAATGTATGATCTGGAACAGAAAAGCAAATAACGCATTTCAATACCTGGGTATAGAGGCTATACCAAAATATGATTACCAGATCACAGGTGAGAAATACAGGGATCTGTGTGCTATCGCAAAAGAGATTCTGTTGATTATGAGGGAGGAGGGCGTTGAAGAGGCCGATCTGTTAGTCGTCGATTATTTTATGTGGGATGAGCTGCAGATCTCGCCTGAGAAAGAAAAGGAAGGCGAAGACGAAAAGCCTGATATAACTGAAAAAGAAAAACCCGATGTCAACGTATTCAAGCATAATGATATTAGAGATAAACTCGAAGAAATTGGTGCGTTCCTTGGTTTTGATGCTCGGACGGAACAGAAGGTTGCGGAAGGCTCTAAGGTTGATACGGTATGGGAAATGAAAGTAGGGAATATGGGAAGGATATTATATGTGTTCGAGGTTCAGACAAAAGGCTCTATCGACAGCCTAATTGTCAACCTCTTGAAAGCTCTCAATAACCCGGCAGTTCAAGGTGTTGTCGCGGTTTCCGATATTGAACAGCTTGAAAAAATTAAAAAACATTCAGCTGATGTAGTTAGTCTCAGTAAGAAAATCAAATATTGGGATTATGAGGAAGTATTGAGGGTGTACGATTCTCTTGCATTTGTTAATGAAACAATAAACAGGCTTGGCCTTGTGCCGCAGAGTTTCTAAGCCATGCGCAATATCTTCGACCAGTATTCCCAACCTGAAAACCGCCTAACCCACGCCCTTGTCTCCAGCATCGCCCAGGACCAGTATCTTCTGCGCGATTTTATAAAATGGACTACCGGCCATTCAATTGCCAAAAAAGAAAAAATACATGTAATAGAGCAGTCATTACCGGACCAGCTTGAAGAATCAGAGGACGAAGCCATCCGCAAGGGCCTGCCGGACGCCTGTATATATACAGAAGATGGCTGGATACTTATCATCGAAAGTAAAGTCGCATCAAAGGTTTCAGAAAATCAATTGAACAGGCATATCAATACCCTGAAGAACCGCGGTTATGAGGATATACAGTTGCTGGTTATCAATACGGATAATAATGACTCGAAGCTCCCCGCGCATTCATTCATCAAAACATGGAGTGAAATCTACGAATGGGGCTATACACATATACAAAAATCAATATGGGCAAAAGAGTTTACCGGATATTTTGAGGTAGCAGAGGCAAAAATGATAAAAAATGAATCTCTAAAAGAAGGTACATTGACCAGGTTCACCGGTATACATTTTAACAATGACAATCCCTATTCATACCCGGAAGCGAAGAGATTGCTGAAGCTGCTTATGGTAGAGCTGAAAGCCAACAAAAAGCTAATTAAAGAAATGGGGCTTGACCCGCATTCAATGGGCAGGGGTGCAATTACCGGCCAGAAAGGGTACGCAGTTTGGGATTTTATAAACATAATTGAAGCACATGGCGCTCAAGCATTTACGCACTATCCGCATGTCACTTTAGGCATCCGTAATACTGATGCGGGTGTTTCAATTACAATTCCCCATGGCGTAAAAAGAGATATATTCAATAATATTTTCAAAAATGACATAAGTTCTTTCAGCACAGTACTGCTTAACATGGTCCAGAACTTGCAGCCGGTAATTAAAATTGAATCCGGCGCCAGGCCATTCATAAGAATTGTGCAGCGGCATTATAAAAGCCAACGGGATACGATCCCGAGTGTAGATGCCGAATTGGAATTTGATTTGAGGACCGCATTTAAAACCGGAGGGAACAACCCTGTGAAACAACAACACCAATGGTTGAATGCCGCTTTTGATGTCATGCGCAATAAAAAATCAAACCTGCAAATTCAAGTTGGTGTTGAATTTTCTTATGACAAATGCAAAACCATAAGCAGTTCTAAATCGATTAATCTGTTTGTGGAATCGATACTGGCCTTAAAGCCGTTTCTTGATCTGGCGATGGGAAGAGATTAAGTATTCTTATGAATATATCAGATACCAAATACCGCACCGCAGCCTTTAACTGGCTTCATGAACAGGTCGCCATCCATGGCGATGTGCTACCAAGAGAAATGCTCGCCACTGGTTTAGAGGTTGATGGACACCGCATTACATTACTAGGGCCATCTGGCATATGGAAACCGAAAATTATGTCAGAATATCCACTTTCTATAACGACAACATCTGAAAGCCTCTATGATGATAGTGTAGGGAAGGATGGCCTGATTAAATATCACTATCGTGGTAATGATCCAACTCATAGGGATAATGTGTGGCTTCTCAATGCAATGCGTGACAATGTACCACTGATATATTTTTTTAGTCCTGTTCCGGGTAGATATTTTGCGGTCTGGCCTGTTTACATAATAAAGGGATGACCCCATTTCTTCCAGTGTCATAGTTGAGGCTGATGACGAACAGTTCATGAAGCTTAATGGTTCGTCTGATTTATCATTATTTGTAGACGCTGGTGCTCGATGCGCGGCGAATCGATGTTACTTCAACCGTTAAGGTACGCCTCCATCAGAGGATTTTCCGGGAGAGGGTCATTGACGCCTACCGCGAGCAGTGCGCTCTGTGCCGACTCAAGCACCGGGAGCTGTTGGATGCTGCCCATATCATTCCAGATAGCGATCCGCTGGGCGATCCGATCATCACCAATGGCCTTTCGATGTGCACTGAGGTAAGCGGCTTTCCACTCCTCCCACATGGCATTTGAAAAGCCATCATTTCCCAGGCCAACCTTTATTCCCATCTCCATCATTTTTTCGATTCGAGGTAATCCCACCGCATTATTCATGTTTGAGCGTGGCTGGTGGGTCACCCAGGCTCCTGACCGGTTGATGAGATCCATTTCCTCATCGTCTACATGCACCGCATGGGCCAAAATCGCATGTTCATTCAATATCCCGTGCCGATTTAACCGATTGGCTACGCGCATTTTTGTTTTTCTCAGGCTATCTTCCTCATCTGCCAGGCCTTCAGCCACATGAATATGCATCCCGATATCATCCGGGCATGATTTTCGCGCTTTCTTAAGTGTCTCATCGCTTAAAGTCAAGCTGGCATGCAGACCAAAAGTTGCCCTCAGGTGTGGATCTGGCCGATCGATTAATGAGTGAATGAACCTGGCATTCTCGGCAATACCAGCTTCTGCTTTTTCCATTCCATCCCGGTCGGTCACCTCGTACGACAGGGCAACCCTTAAACCTGAGGCTTCAACTGTTTTACGGATCTCATCCAGAGAGCCTTCCAATGCATTGGGCGAGGCATGGTGATCGATCAACGTGGTTGTGCCATGCCGGATGGCATCGACCTGGCAGACCAGTGCTGAATACTTAATCGCTTCCATACCGAGCGATCTATCCAGGGGCCACCATAATTTTTCCAAGATCTCAACAAATCCTTTGGGAGCTTCCCCCGGAATTGCCATCCCGCGTGCAAAGGCGCCATAAAAATGGGTATGTGCACAGATATTTCCCGGCATGACATAGCTCCCATGCGCATCCAGCACATCCTCATCGGCATACTTCCGCTTCAAGTCAGAATCTGGCCCGGTCTCCAGGATAGCTCCATCATGAATGGCAATGGCCCCATTCTCGATAATCTTGTTTGACTCTTCCCATGTGACAATGGACGCATTGGTAATTAGCATTTTTTCTCACTCAAAATAAGCTGGTCTGTCAGGGTTAATATGATGTTGAAAGGCTTCCGCAACATGAAACGAGTTTGTCCGTGGACCAGCCAACTTTGGCAGCTGATCAATAGGGAAGAAAATTACTGAAGACGTTTCTTCACTGCCTCGCGGTTCTCCTCCAATCATTCTGCATAGGAAGATGATCCGGTAAGCATAAAATACCGAAAGTGGTTTCCGGTCCCGGTTGGATTCATAAATCCCGACGATCCTTACCGCCTTCGCAATGATGCCGCTTTCCTCAAGCACTTCCCGCTCCACCATCTTTGAAGGAGGTTCATTGATATCTGCATACCCGCCTGGCATCGACCACGTTTGGTCTTTCCTATCTAATACAAGCAGGATTTTATTAACATCAAAGATAGCAGCTCTAACATCGATCTTGGGCGTTATATATCCGGCTTCCCTGGTAAATGAATTGAGCAAGGTGGTTTTTGAAATATCGCTGTGTTTCTCGATAATTTCGGCACTCAGTTCCACTAAACGCGAATACCGTTGTTGATCGAACACCGCACTAATTTCACTTTGTTTTACTGTTTTGGAAAAATATAAGCCGGTTTGTCCGATTGCACGTATCTCCTGCGCCCAAGTCATCCACGTTGAGTTCGGTTGTTCTGGAATTTTTGCCATCATCACGTTTGTCATTTTAGCATGAAGGTAATTCCGTGTCGATATAACGATATCCGGTAAAGTGTAAGGGTATAATCGTGGCTGTGAGTCTCCTTCACTGGTTTACCAATCCCAACATTCCTGCATCCGTAGACCGTAAAAATTTTCTCTATGTCCAAATCGATGGCATCGGAATTGGATTAGCAAACGCTGCCAGCCCCTTCCTGCCGGTTTTCCTGGCCCGCTTGGGTGGCACAAACCTCCAGGTCAGCTTGTTAACCGCCATGCCGGCCGTAACTGGATTGATCTTCGCTCTGATCGCCGGGCGCATGTTGCAGCGGCAGAAGAACGTGGTGCCCTGGTTCAGTTTTGCCAGGCTGCTGGTCGTTTCATCCTATGCGTTAACCGGCATCGTGCCTTTCTTCTTTGAAGGTGATCAGCTCATCACAGCCATTCTCTTTATTTGGGCGGCCGCCACCCTGCCTCAGACGATCGTTGCGATCTGTTTTTCAGTGGTCATGAATGCGGTGGCAGGACCGGAATCGCGCTTCGAGTTGATGACCCGCCGCTGGTCAGTCATGGGCGTCACCACATCCACCATGATACTCATCGTCGGCCAGGTGCTCAACCGACTGGGTTTTCCTTTCAACTACCAGATCGTCTTTATGGTGCTCTCCATTGGTGGGTTATTGTCCTACTTGTTTTCCAGCCGGATCCGTATTCCGGATAATCCCCCACCTGTACCCACCTCCCATGGCAAGCTTGGCGAAAGGATCCATGTCTATTTCAAGGATATCCTCTCAAACAAACCTTTCCGTACATTCATCATCAAACGGTTTGTGTTTTTGACCGGCTCGGCATTTGCAGCGCCCCTGTTTCCCCTTTATTACGTCCGCGAGGTCAAAGCATCAGACGGCTGGATCTCCGCATATACCATGGCGACCACCATCACCTTGATCATTGGCTATTTTTTCTGGTCAAAACAATCCCGCAAGCGAGGTCCCCGCAATGTTTTACTCTGGACCACCCTGGGTGTTAGTTTCTACCCTGCCATGGTGGCATTAACCAGCACGGATTGGGTCATTGTTGTGATATCGGTCTTTGCCGGTATTTTTATGTCCGGCCTTGATCTGGTGTTTTTTGATGAATTAATGCGTCGTATTCCGGATGACCGGAGTGCCATTTTCGTTTCCTTCGCCCAGAGCATTCAGTATCTATCAACGATCTTTTCCCCATTGATCGGCTCCGCGCTGGCAGACGTAATCGGATTGTCAGGTGCCCTGTTGATCAGTGCCGGCATCCGTTTGACTGGCTTTCTGTTGTTCTTCTTTGAGGACCGCCGAATCCCGCTTCCCCGCCTTAAAGTTGCCAAACCATGATCATTCAAATCTATGCATTCACTCGGGTTGATGAGGTTCATCAAGCTGTGGAAGCTGGGGTGGATCATATCGGAATCGTGGCGGGAGATTACGGGATCGTGCAAGGCGAGCTTGACTTTCAATCTGCAGCAGAATTAGTCCGGGAGGTGCAGAAACCGGCCAGGTCCGTTGCTTTAACGATGGCCACCGAGGCGGATGAGATATTGCGCATGGCCGAAGCAGTTCACCCGGATATCGTGCATGTATCAACCGAAACAAATGTCGTTGGTTTTGATCAAATGGTCATGCTGCGCAGACGATTGGATCCAGGCATTAAACTCATGAAAGCCATCGCTGTCTTCGATCGATCCGGTATTAAGGACGCCATTCGTTACTCCAGTGTTTCAGATATCCTTTTATTGGACACCAAGATCCAGGGGTTGCCAGGTGTGGGTGCCACCGGAAAAACGCACGATTGGAACATCAGCCGTGAGATCGTACACAGCGTATCGGTGCCTGTCATCCTGGCCGGAGGTCTAACCTCGCTCAATGTCCTGGATGCCATCCGGTCAGTTGATCCCTGGGGTGTCGATTCAAATACTTCAACAAATGTTCCTGGAAGTCCGTATTTAAAAGATATCAATCGTATCTGTGAATTTGTCGGGACCATTCGATCCTATAAGCCGGGAGGGACTGTTGAAATCGTCTGAAATCCTGTTGTTCGGGGACATCAATCTGGATGTCAGCATGAAGATCCCTGAAATGCCGGCTCCCGGTCAGGATGTATACGTCGATGAGCTGGTTTTCAATTTGGGCGGTTCGGCCACCAACACTGCGATTGTCCTTTCCCGGCTGGGTTTTTCATCCCGGATACTGGGAAGTATTGGCATGGATCCGAATGGTGAGTACCTATTAAAAACCCTTGGCTCATTTCATATCGACACGAGTTTGATCCAGCGCAAGAGAGAGCGTCCGAGCGGCCAGATATTTTTAACCGTCCTGCCGGATGGCGAACGAACCATGTACAGTTTCCGCGGGGCCAATGTGCTTACCACGCCCCAGGATATTACGCCGGAGGTTATCAAGCATCTCGATCTGATCCATATCTCCGGATACACATTCCTTGAATCCCCTCAACGCGATTCTGCTCTGCATCTGATCAAACTTGCACATCAATATGGGATTCCCATCAGTATGGATACCGGTTTGGATCCCGTCGTGCATTCCCATGCTGCGATGAAACCGATTCTGAAGTATTTGAGTATCTGCATCTGTGGCCAGCATGAAGGCAACCTTTTAACCGGCAAGGATAACCCTGAGGAAATGATCAATGCCTTTTTCGATCTGGGCATTCCCTGTGGGGCTATCAAGTTGGGCAGGCAGGGATGCATGATCGGTTTGGATGGCAAAACGTTCGGTCTTCCTGCCCTGTCGATCCCGGTGGTGGACACAACCGGTAGTGGCGATGCCTTCAGCGCTGGTCTCCTGATCGCATTTTTGAACCACTTCAGCGTGCCTGATATGTGCGCGCTGGCAAATACCCTTGGGGCTCGTGCAGCCACCCATCTTGGACCGATCTCTGCAAAACTGGATTGGCCTGATCTGTTGGCTTTTTTGGATCAAAATCGCTCACACCAGGATGCTCAGGTCCAGGAAAGCATTGACCACCTGGTTGGTCAATTGAAAAGTGAACTGGGTTAGATCTGACGCCTTGACTTTTAGGTTTTATCTCTTTAAAATGAATTCATTACTGAATTCGGGAAGAGACCGGTTATATCCGGCGCCGAAGGGGCAAATCCGGGATTGGCAATTTCGGATGAAACTCTCAGGTCAACAAACCCGATTTCATTCACCTCTGAAATGCGTATCCCCGCGTAACGAAGTACAGTCGTTGGGATGATGTCAATAATCAACTGACAGAGGTGCATGTCCAGAAAACGTGTGCCAAATACTGTTTTGGAGGTCAATATGAATATCCCGAAAGAGTTGAAGTTCGAAAAGACAGATGAGTGGCTCAAGCTGGAAGGCAAGACCGCCACGATCGGTATCAGCGATTACGCCCAGGAACAGCTATCGGATATCGTCTACGTCGATATCACCCTGTCAGTTGGTGACAAGGTCAAGAAAGGCGCTATCGTTGCCACGATCGAGTCGGTCAAAGCCGCTGCGGATGTCAACATGCCGGTTACCGGTACCGTACTCGAGGTCAATACTGCCCTTTCCGATACGCCTGAAAAAGTGAATTCGGACCCGTATGGTGCAGCCTGGATGGTAAAGGTTGACCTGGATGATCCTCAGGAAGTATCAAGCCTGATGGATGGCGCAGCCTATGAGAAGTACTGCGCTGAGCGGGCGCATTAATGTTCACACCCCATACTGAATCAGATATCGCTACCATGCTAAAAACAGTCGGTGTGAGCCGGCTGGAGGACCTTTTTAAGGTGGTCCCGGAAAACTGCCGCTACCCGAACCTCGACCTGCCAGCCGGTCTCACCGAGATGGAAGCCAGGCAGGAACTTGAAATACTTTCCGATGCTAATGAATCCGGCCACAATATGGCTTGTTTCCTGGGCGCCGGTGCCTACAATCATTACAGCTCCTGCAGCCGTGGATGCGATCATCCGCCGCGGTGAGTTCATGACCGCCTACACGCCCTATCAACCGGAGATCTCGCAGGGTACACTGCAATCCATATTTGAGTACCAGAGCCTGATTGCCAGTCTGACCGGAATGGAAGTCTGTAATGCTTCCCATTATGATGGGGCCACGGCCTGTGCCGAAGCAGCGGTGATGGCTTACCATACTTTCCGGGGTAAACGCACCCGGATCGTTATCTCATCATCCGTTCATCCGCACTACCGGGAAACCCTCCGCACCTATCTTCAGGGGTACCCTGACCTGACGATCACCGGTGATGAGACCGGCGTCGACCTTCAGCAGGCACCCATATCACTCAAATCATTAATCGATGAAAATACCTGCCTGGTGATCGTCCAATATCCGGATTTCTTCGGGCGGTTGTTCGACCTCAAGGATCTCATTGAGGCCGCGCATGCGGCAGGTGCCCTGGTCGCTGTATCTGCCGATCCGGTTCGCTTTGGGCCTTTTGACCCCGCCCGGGGAACTCAATGCAGATATCGTCACCGGCGAAGGTCAATCCCTGGGCTTGCCGCTCTCATTTGGCGGCCCGTATCTAGGGATCTTTGCAACAAAAAAGGAATATATCCACAAGATCGCCGGGCGTCTGGTGGGAGAAACGGTCGACAAGGATGGCAAGCGTGCTTTTGTATTGACACTGACCGCCCGTGAACAGCACATCCGCCGTGAACGCGCCACTTCAAATATCTGCACCAATCAAGGGTTGATGGCACTGGCTTCCACAGTTTATCTGAGCCTGCTTGGAAAAAGCGGTTTGAAAGAAGTCGCAGCGCTGTCCTATCAAAAAGCGCACTACGCCTTCGAGCGCCTCACACAGATACCTGGATATCAGGCCTGGAGCTCATCCCCATTCTTCAACGAGTTCGTCATCAAGTGCCCAAATCCGGTGGATGAGATCAACTTCCATCTTCTGGATCACGGCATCCTGGGTGGTTACGATCTTGGGCAGGTTTATCCGGAGCTTAAGGACCACATGCTGATAGCCTGCACGGAGGTCAATACCCGCCAGGAGATAGACGGCCTGGTCAACGTGTTGATGGAGGTGACCCATGAGTGAGCCCACCCTTTACGAATTGTCCTCCAAAGGCCGCACCGGGGTTGTCTTCCCCGAATCGGACGTTCCGTTAACTGAATTACCCGAAGCCTATCTGCGCAAAGACCTGCCCCTGCCGGAGATCTCCGAGGTGGATGTCATCCGTCACTTCACCCATTTATCCCGCCTAAACTACAGCATCGATCAAGGTCTCTATCCGCTCGGGTCCTGTACGATGAAATACAATCCTCGCATTAATGAGGAAACAGCCCGCCTGCCCGGATTCGCCTTCAGCCACCCCATGCAGCCGATCGAGACGTCGTCAGGGTAACCTTGCTTTAATGTACCAGCTGCAGGAATGGCTAAAAGAGATCGCCGGATTTAAAGCCGTCACATTGCAGCCAGCAGCCGGCGCACATGGCGAATTCACCGGTGTCCTGATCATCCGTGCCTATCATCGCGACCGCAAAGATACAAAACGAACCAGGATCCTGATCCCGGATTCCGCGCATGGTACCAATCCAGCATCATCCAGTATGATCGGGATGGAAGTCGTCAGCGTCCCTTCTGATGACCGTGGCAATGTCGATCTGGAAGCATTGAAAGCCGTTTGCGATGACACAACGGCCGGTTTAATGGTCACAAACCCGAATACGCTGGGCATGTTCGACGAACACATTCAGGAAGTCATTGATATCGTCCATAAGGCTGGTGGTCTGGTTTACGGCGATGGCGCCAATTTAAATGCGCTGATGGGCATTATCCGTCCAGGTGATCTGGGTATCGATGTGATGCATTTCAACCTGCATAAGACATTCTCCACCCCGCATGGTGGTGGAGGTCCCGGTTCAGGTCCGGTCGGCGTGGCCGAGCACCTGGTCGACTTCCTGCCGGATCCACAGGTGGCCATCGTCGAAGAGGCTGAGGAAGACATGCCGCCACTGTTCGGTTTTGTAAAACCGGCCAAGACGATTGGCAGGATGAAAGCATTCCATGGTCACTTTGGCGTACTCGTACGCGCATTCACCTACATCATGATGCACGGCGGCGCCGGTTTGCGAAAATCGGCCGAAATGGCAGTCCTGAATGCCAATTATCTCCAGGCACGCCTGCGCAGTTCTTACCATATCCCATACGACCGTATCTGCATGCATGAGTTCGTGGCTGAAGGTCGTTGGCCTGAAGTTGAAGGGGTGCACGCACTGGATATTGCCAAACGATTGATGGATTACAACTTCCATCCACCCACGAATTACTTCCCTCTCATTGTGCCCGAAGCACTCATGATCGAGCCGACCGAGACCGAAAGCCTGCAATCGCTGGATGCTTTTGCTGATGTGATGATCAAGATCGCCGAGGAAGCGCACCAGACCCCCGAATTGCTCAAGGATGCCCCTCACAACACACCGGTCAAACGGCTGGATGAAGTCAAAGCTGCCCGTGACCTGGTGCTGTGCTGCTGGCGTCCTGAGGAATAAGTTCCACTCCGTACAAACAAAAAAGAAGCGGTTGATCCGCTTCTTTTTTTGGATTAATCGATCAACAGACTGACCGGGCAATGATCCGAGCCCATGACATCCTCGTGGATGATCACATCCTGGATCCTATCAACCAGGTCGCGGGAGACCAGGAAATAATCCAACCGCCAGCCAACATTGCGTTCCCGCGCACGTGTGATGTAACTCCACCAGGTATATTGGACCCGATCCGGGTAGATGCTGCGATAGACATCCACTAAACCATGTTCGAGATAATGGTCGATCCAGATCCGTTCCTCCGGCAGGAACCCGGATGTCTCCCGGTTCTCACGTGGATGAGCCAGGTCGATCTCATTATGAGCCGTGTTGAAATCCCCGGTCAGGATGATGCTCTTGCCGGCCTCATGCAATTGATCGCATTGCTTCAATAGTTCCGAGTAGAATTCCAGTTTGTAGTCCACCCGATCCTGACCACGCTGTCCATTGGGAAAATAGATGTTGTAGAGGCGGAATTCATCATGGTCTGGTCCAGATAACCCGTCCTTCGTCATCAAAGCGTGGATACGCCCAGACCTTTGCCTTGTTCCTGAGCGAAATTCAGTCATGAAATGTCGCCACACCGCTGTATCCCGGTTTTTCGGCCGGATTCCAGATGGTAAATGGATAGCCCAGATTCCGCAGGTCTTCGGCGATCTGTTCCGGCCGTGATTTGATCTCCTGCAGGCAGAGCACATCCGGTTTTTCACTTTCGATCCAATTCAGCAGTCCTTTATTGAGGATCGCTCTTAACCCATTGACGTTAAATGTCGTGATTTTCATGCGCGATTTCACCTATGGTAAACTTGATGGCTGGAATGCCCTGATGGAATTTTACCCCATCCCGAAATGGATTCGATGATCGCCAGACTGCAAAACCTCACCCACCCACAACTCAAACCTTTTGAGTTGAAATACTGCGCCACATTCATGACCAAGCTGCAGGGTTTGATGTTCAGGAAGGACCTTGAATCTCATACCGGGCGTATCTATTGGTCGAAACACAGGATAGCGTGATCAACACGACCATTCACATGCTGTTCATGAATTTTGATATCTGCACAGTCTGGATCGATCGCATCCGGCACTGTGGTTGATGTACAACTGGCCAAGCGCTGGCATCTGATGTATAAACCCCAAAAAGCAGCCTGTCTGGTGCTGGAAACACATTACCAGCATCTGAACGACTTTCAAATCAGGCGACAAGATCGGTTATGAAATCATTTAGACAACTCATTCTGACACTCGTCATCCTGTTAAGTTTCACTCAAAGTGTATCTGCCCAAACCCCGAGCGGTGAAGAGGCCAGATATATTGTTCAATCCGGCGATACGCTTTATTCGATCGCCATTCGTTTTGGCATCTCACTGACCGCTTTAACTGAAGATCAATGGGATCACGGATCCCAATCAGCTTTTTCCCGGCCAGGAACTGATCATCCCCGGATTGGAAGGTGTCAGTGGCCTATCTAACGACCGATACATTGGGATTTGGTGACTCCCTGGCAGGCATGGCTACGCGCACCAGTATCCCCTATGAAACCCTGGTCAGGATCAACCGCATCACCAGTCCGGCAGAAGTGTATGCCGGTATGAACATCATCCTGCCACAATTGTCGGAAGGATCCACCCTCAACCAGCAGGTCTCCATCCGCAGCAACCAGACACTGCTTGAAACTGCCATCCTGCAGGACAGCTCCCCCTGGTCGATCGCCTTGCTTAATAACCGAGCCAATCCTCACCCAGATTACTGCCCGGGGATCGTCTTTTCATTCAGGATGCTGCAATCGAAGATGAGACCATTGGTATCTATCCCTACATCAAGAATATTCAGGTGGATCCCCTGCCACTGGTCCAAGGTCACACCGCGACCATCTCGGTTTCCACATATGAAAACGCTGTGATCAGCGGGTCACTGACCGGACATGACCTCGCCTTCTATCAGACCGGTGATCATGACGCAGGTGGCCTTGCAGGGTATTCATGCCATGCAGGAAACCGGTCTTTATCCGATCACAGTCTCATGTCCAGTTGGAGGATGGTTCTCAAGTTCTCCTACGAGCAACAGGTTTATGTGGCATCGGGTGATTTTCCCAAGGACCCGCCTTTGATTGTCGAGCCCGATCACCCTGGATCCGGCCGTCACCAAGCCTGAGGAAGACCAGGTCATTGCCATCATCTCGAATATCACCCCCACCCGTCAATGGTCTGATATTTTCATCCTGCCGGTGGCTGAACCCTACTGTATTAAATCCTGGTACGGTGATCGCCGCTCTTATAATGGCAGCGACTATACCTATTTCCACACCGGATTGGACTACGGTGTCTGCAGTGAAATAAACCCCATTTGCAATCTATGCTCCGGCTCCCGGCACGGTGGTCTTTACCGGTCAACTGACCGTCCGTGGGAATGCGACCATTATCGATCATGGCTGGGGTATCTTTTACGGGTTACTGGCACCAGGAATCCATCCTGGTCAATACCGGCGACCAGGTTACAGCCGGTCAGGAGATCGGCAAGATTGGCGCCACCGGACGTGTCAACGGACCACATTTGCATTGGGAGATCTGGGCCAACGGTGTCCAGGTTGATCCGCAGGATTGGCTTGACAGGCAATATCCTTAAACGAAAAAGCCGCCAAAGCGGCTTCTTGTGTGCGCTGGGGGGGACTTGAACCCCCACGCCTTGCGGCACATGGCCCTCAACCATGCCTGTCTGCCAGTTCCAGCACCAGCGCCAGAGCTGAGATATTATAACCTTGACAGATTGTTTGTCAAGGAAACATGAAAAAACAAGTGATTTTTCTGTTTCGGAGGTAAACATGGCCATTATTCTTGATGCAATGGGCAGTGACGAACGACCTGGACCTGAGGTGCTTGGCGCCATTGAAGCCGCCCGCACTCTATGGTGTAGAGATCCTGCTGGTTGGCGATGAGCAGGTTCTTAGGGCCCGGCCTTGAAAGCAGCCGGCGTCGGAGATCTGCCTGTAACGATCATTCACGCCTCTGAAGCGATCGACATGACTGACAAGATCGAACAGGTGCGAGCCAAAAAGGATAATTCCATGCGGGTCGGCATGGATCTGCTGGCTTCCGGTCGTGGAAGTGCCTTCGTTACAGCCGGGAGTACCGGTATGGCCATGTACCATGCCATGAAATCGCTTTCGCAAATCCCGGGTGTCCTTCGACCGGCGCTTTCCACCCTGTTTCCGGTAAAAGGTGGCAGGTGCGTCGTACTCGATATCGGCGCCAATGCCGAATGCCGGCCTGAGTTCATGCCCCAGTTCGCCATCATGGGCAGTGTGTATGCCGAGAAGATGCTGGGCATACAGAATCCCCGGGTCGGGCTGCTCTCGAACGGTGAAGAAGCCGTGAAAGGCAACAGCCTGGTAAAAGAGTCGTATCACCTGCTGGAGAATTGCGGTGTCAATTTCATCGGAAACGTTGAAGGCAAGGAATTATTCGGCGGTGAGGCAGATGTCGTTGTCACGGATGGTTTCACCGGCAATGTCATGCTTAAATCGAGCGAAGCCGTTGCCAAGTTGATCACGGATTCGCTTAAGACCGAGTTGAAATCCTCCTTCTTGACGATGCTGGGCGCCCTGCTGGCAAAATCCGCCTTTAAGAAGATCAAGAAACTGATCGATCCGTCGGATATCGGAGCCGCACCCCTGCTGGGAATCGATGGCCTCGTCTTCATCGGTCATGGTCGGTCGGATAGCCGGGCGATCGTCAGTTCCATCCGCCAGGCCAAACTGGCAGTGGATGCAGACCTTCTGCCATCCTTACGCAGTGCCATACAAAAAGCCCTTAGCTAATAAACCCGTTGTCAGGAGCACTTCATGAAAATCATTGAGAACACCAGACTCATCAATCGCAACAAGAAGATCAGCAAGTATTCCAGCTATGGTGCGCTGGCACTCCTGGGGCATTGGTTTTTATTTCACCTTGAAAGAAGATACGACCTCCATGATCTACTCTCTGGCTGCGCTTCTGCTGGGTTTGATCGTCTGGCAGATCAGCATGTTCTTCACCAGTCGTTGGGGCGCCAAGGTCTGCCCGCATGAATTGATCACCAGTGCGCTTAAAGGCCTGGATGATAAATTCACTTTGTATCATTATTCCACACCGGTTTCGCATTTCCTGACCAGCCCTTCAGGCTTGTGGATCCTTCTTCCCGTGCTGGCAAGCGGTAAAGTGTCTTATTCGAATGGCAAGTGGTTTCAAAAAGGCGGCAGTTTCTTTCTTAAAATGTTTTCCATGGATTCCATTGGCCGTCCGGATGCTGAGGCTGAACTGGAAATCAGGGATTTGAACAAAGCCCTGGTCAAACATAACATCGAAATCGATCCCGAAGTGATCAAACCGCTGGCGCTGTTCTTCAACAAGAATGTGACTCTGGATCTCAAGGATGCGCCCATCCACCTGCTTATCGTCAGATAAAGCCAAGGACTTTCTACGCAAGCAACCCAAATCACCTTTGCTGACGGATGCGCAACTGGATCAGATTAAATCGATCATCACCATCAAAAAAACGGTATGATTATTTTTCTTCTTTTCAAGCTGGAGTATAATAATTCTCCAGTAAATTAAACGGTACCAACAGGCAGCATGTATTCACACACCTCACTTCCAGAATCATATTGGGATAATTTTACAACCTCCCCCGAAGACCTGTCTTTTCTTTTTAATCATTTGCTGGAGTGCGAAACACCTCTGACCACCGCCGAACTTCTAGCCGAACTGGTTCAGGACCGCATCACTCGTGAAAAAAGCAAACTCGCAGAAAAAAGGAAATCGGCCGGCAAGCTCTATTTACCCAAAGAGCATTATCAGTCCGGTGATTCACTCAGTTTTCCCCAGTTCGATGGCCAAAAAGGTAAAGTGCTTTCCAGTCGTCCGGGAAATAATCCGGAGTTTTCCGTATTTGAAGTGATCGAGGTCGACCTCGAGGATGGCAGCCACCATTCCCTGGCAGCCGGACTTGAGGCACATTCATTGAATGATCTTCCCACGTCATCTGATGGAGATGAAAACCTGGATGCTGCTTCTGTGCTCTCTAGGTATGCAGAACCCTTATCAGCGGCACTTCAGGAGGCGTTGAACGACTCCTCAGATCTCGTCCGCATCGCCGGGCGCTGGTTCCCCAGGTCTTTGCTGGTGGATGTGAATGCCGGTCATCTTAATCTGGCCGAGGCGACTCTGGATATGGCCAACGGTGGTCCCCTGGCAACCAGCGAGCTGCAAAAACAGGTCGAGTTGACCAGTGACGTGAGCACAAAACTGCTGGAATTCTCCTTAAACTACGCACTTCAGGAAGATCAACGCTTCGACGAGGTAGGTCCTTCCGGTGAAGTCGTATGGTACCTGCATCGCTGCGAACCGGAACAGGTGCGCGAAACACCCCTCTGGTTGCGTTACGTTCCCACCGATGCGGATTCAGCAAACCTGTCAGAAGAGATGAAATCCCTGTGCATGCGCATGGCAGATGAGCTGGACGAGTGTGGCAGCGATCAAATTCATGGGGAAGAGATTGTCATTCCACTTCTATACCCGCACTGGCGTTCAGGGACACTGCCTTTGAATTATCTGAATGCCTGCATTTTCCCCACGGCACTCGAATCGCCCCGCGTTCAATTCACCTTTATCAATGGCAACAATCAGGATCGTTTCACCGGGTGGGTTGTACGCCCCGGAAAGTATCTCTATGGATTAGAGGCTTTTTACAAGTCTGAAGGTCTGATACCCGGCAGTCTGGTCCATATTCGCCGTGGTAATACGCCAGGTGAAGTGGTCATTCGCACGGAAAAATCGCGTTCGAACCGGGAGTGGATCCGCACGGCACTGATTGGTGCAGATGGCGGTATCGTATTTGCGCTCTTAAAGCAACCGGTTACGGCCACTTACGATGAACGGATGTCCATTCTGATCCCGGATGTTGATGCGCTGGATGCCCTTTGGAACGCACCTGCCAAACAAAGAGGCTCTCCCGATAACCTGATCATCAACACCCTGCGCAACCTGGCCAAGCTCAATCCACAGGGCCACGTGCATGCCCAGGAACTCTATTCAGCCATCAATATCAGTCAAACGACTGCCGGTCACCCCGATCCTGTCCTCGCTGGTGGACAACCCCCAGATCAAATACGTGGGTGATTATTACTTCCGTATTTCCGAAGGCGATGAGGAGAGTGGATAGTGGAACAGCGTCACAGCCTGGTCAAACCCACCCTTGATACACCCTTCCACATCGACTTTGAATGGTGGCAGCAGAACGACAATGATTGGAAGGTCTACCTGATGAGCTGCCTTTGCCAGACTCACCAGGAGGCTTTTGACAGGTCTCTCTCCGGACGACATGGTCGATTCGGTCGATCCCGAGACGGCAGAGGTGCGTTCGGTGAATGCCCTGCAGCATGCCTTGATCAGCCATTGCTCGAAGCAGGAAGATTTTGTCACCGATCATACCTCCCTGGTGGATGGTGTTTTTCGGCTCTTTATCGCCAATGACAACACCCCCATGACGCCGATCGAGATTTCTGAAAAAATACATCGTCCGGCTGAGACCATCATCCGGACACTGGCCGGTATTAAAGGTCTACAAAGGCATTCGTCCGGTCAATAAGTAAAAACCTGCCCCTGTAGCTCAATGGATAGAGCACCGGACCTCTAACCCCCTTAGAACGGGTGCACCCGTCCGATGGTTGATCAAAACCCTTCCCCCCTTATGGTAAAATCTCTGCCGTACACGCCCCTGTAGCTCAATGGATAGAGCACCGGACTTCTAATCCGATGGTTGTGGGTTCGACTCCCACCAGGGGCGCCTGGCTCACGTACTTAATCTTACATCCGATGGTTGTAAGTTCCGAAGTGCTGGACTCGCGGAGCGAGGCCACCCCGAAGGGGCACAGAGTGGTCAGACTCCCACCAGGGGCGCCAACCATTTATTAATCCCGACTCTCCGATAAATGAATTATGATATAAAGAAGCTGATAAATCACACTGTCTTCAATCACGGAGAAAGCTATGAACGGTGAACTTCAAACTGCTCCCATTCACTTAATTCATTCGGAATCGGAATATCTTGAATACTTTACGGTGAACCAGTCCCAGCGTCAAAGGAATCTCAAACCGCATGCCTGGTCACCGCCCACTGATGTGATCGAAACAGACGACCGCCTGATCATTCGCATCGAGATCGCCGGCATGGACCAGGCCGCTTTTGCCATCCAGATCGAATCCCGGCGGGTGGTGATCAGCGGCATTCGCCCTGAAATTCGCAATCAGGGCTGTTATCACCGCATGGAGATCCCATCCGGCGAATTCGAGAGTGAAGTGGATCTACCCCAGGCGGTCGAGACCGGTCAGGTTGTTGCCGATTATCGGGACGGCTTTCTCACCATCACAATCCCAAAAGCAAACCCCTCCCGTACTTAATGGATCGATGCAAAATATATGGAAAACAATCACGAACCCAAGAATTCCCCGCTCAATCCGATGGACCCGGATGATCTGACCTTTGATATCAGCTACAACCTGGATAAGGCCCTGAAGAACTTTCCGGATGAAGTGGCCATCCTTCCGCTGCGAGGCGTGGTCGTCTATCCCCAAACCATTGTCCCGCTCACGATCGGCCAGCCGCGCTCGATCAAACTGATCGATGATGTGATCGCCAATAACAAGCTGGTCGGCCTGGTGGCGTCGCGGAATGCCGAACTCGAGAATCCATCCATTAAGGAGATGTACAAGATCGGTACGGTTGGATCCATCCACCGGCTCTTCCGCGCTCCGGATGGCACCATCCGTATCCTGGTTCAGGGCATGGCCCGCTTTGCCACTGAAGAATACATCCAGGAGGATCCCTACTTCCGCGCCCGCATTCAATACCGGCCGGAGATCCATGAAAGCAACCTTCAGGTTGATGCGCTGGCACGCAATGCGCGCGACCAGTTCGAACGCATTGCAGATCTAATCCCGACCCTGCCGCGTGAACTGGTGACAACCGTCTCCACCTACACCGATGCACTTCAAACGGTCTATACGATCTCAAACTTTCAACGCATGGAACTTAAGGATGCACAATCCATCCTCGAGATCGACAAGGTCAGCGCCAAGCTTCAGCGGCTGGTGACCATCCTGACCCGCGAGCGTGAAGTACTTGAGCTCGGTCAGAAGATACAGAATGAAGCACGTTCGGAGATGGAGAAGACCCAGCGCGAGTATTTCCTGCGAGAGCAATTAAAAGCCATCCAGGATGAGCTCGGTGAGGGTGATGAGCAGACAGCGGATATCGAGGAGTTCCGTGCACGCATCGAAACCACCCACATGTCCGATGAGGCGACCAAACAATCACGCCGGGAATTGGATCGTCTCTCGCGCCTGCCGACTGCCGCCGCCGAGTATGGCGTCATCCGCACCTACCTGGATTGGCTGGTTTCGCTGCCCTGGTCCAACAATACACCCGATAACCTGGATATCGCGCATGCCCGGGAAGTGTTGGATACCGATCATTACGGCTTGAAGGATGTCAAATCCCGCATCCTCGAATACCTGGCGGTCAGAAAGCTGCGTCAGGATCGGAAATCCGATCCGGTCCGTCGCAAGAAGGACGAGATCCGCAAGATCCGCGAAGGGGTGATTCTGTGCTTCATCGGCCCGCCAGGGGTTGGCAAGACCTCCCTGGGTCAATCCATTGCTCGCGCCATGAACCGCAAATTCATCCGGATTTCTCTTGGCGGCGTCCGGGATGAGGCAGAGATTCGCGGACACCGTCGCACCTATATCGGAGCCATGCCCGGCCGTATCCTGCAATCGATGCGACGGGTGGAAAGCCACAATCCGGTCTTCATGCTGGATGAGATCGATAAATTGAAATTCGATTTTTCGGGAGATCCGGCTTCAGCCCTGCTGGAAGTCCTGGATCCTGAACAGAATCGTGAATTCCGCGATCATTATCTGGAGGTTGCCTTCGATCTTTCCCAGGTGATGTTCATCACCACAGCCAACAGCCTTGAAACGATCCCTCCGCCACTGTTGGATCGCATGGAAGTCATCCAAATCGCCGGCTACACCGAGGAAGAGAAATATCACATTGCCCGCCAATACCTGATACCGCGTCAATTGCGTGAGAATGGATTGAGGGAGCGCGAGGTTAAATTCACCGCGGCCGCCATTCATCAGATCATCCGCAATTACACCCAGGAAGCCGGTGTACGGAACCTTGAACGGCAGATCGGCAGCATCTTTCGTAAACTGGCCACATCGATCAGCGAAGGTAAGTTTACCCAGGCGACGGTTACGCCTGAGTATATCCGCGAGGAACTGGGCAGCCCGATGTTTAAAGGCTCCCAGGAGATTTCGATGCGCACCTCCCTGCCTGGGGTGGCGACCGGCCTGGCCTGGACCGCATACGGCGGGGATATCCTCTTTGTTGAGGCGACCCGCATGCCCGGCAGCAAAGGATTCATGATCACCGGCTCCATCGGGAATGTCATGCAGGAGTCTGCCCAGGCAGGTCTATCTTATGTGCGATCACATGCCAAAGACCTCGGGATCCCGGAGACGATCTTCGCAGAATCCGATATCCATCTCCATGTTCCGGCCGGTGCCCAACCGAAAGATGGTCCCTCTGCGGGTGTCACCATGGTGACTGCCCTGACCTCCCTATTACGCCAGCAACCCGTCCGGCATGATACCGGCATGACCGGTGAGATCACCCTGCGTGGCCAGGTACTGCCTGTTGGTGGCATCAAGGAGAAAGTGCTTGCAGCGCATCGATCCGGTCTGAAACGCATCATATTACCCAAACGCAACAAGGATGACCTGGATGATCTGCCTGAGAGTGTCAAGAAGCTCCATGGAATTCATCCTGGTGGATGATGTCAGGGACGTTCTGCAAAATGCCTTGCTCGAATCCAAAAAGAGGAAATCACCGCGCACTCCCGGCTAAATTTGTCTTGATTTCGTGCCCTGAGCTTCTATTTTTAGTTATCTTGACGCCTCACGGCATCTATATTAAAATTTGATTAATGTTCTTGCTCTTATATTAATAGTTTCGTCATACCGGCCTATCAGGCGTTCTTGAAGGCCGGTTTTTGTTTTTCCAGTCTTGACTGGAGTACCAAAGGAGGAGCAGTAGTATGAGTGAGCGTTTTGTCGGAACCGTAAAATGGTTCAACACGAGCAAAGGCTTCGGCTTCATCCAGCGCGAAGGTGAAGCGGATGTCTTCGTGCACTATTCGGCGATCGCGAGCGAGGGTTTTAAAAACCTTGTTCAAGGTCAAAAAGTTGAATTCTCTGTTGAAGAGGGTCCAAAAGGAATGCAGGCAGCACAGGTGACAGTTATCGAATAATAATAAAAATACAACTAAAACAACCAACCCCTTCCGATCTGGAAGGGGTTTTTTAATTGTTCAATGTTCCTTACTCAGGGACTTTTCTGGACTTGTGCCAAGCCAACGACCGAGCAGCAGGATGCCAATTGCCCCCAGGGTGGCCGGAATCGCATGCACCGGTCCAACATTCAACCATTTCCAGTTTACGGCACCACCGATTAGATTCCCCAGGAAGAATCCCAGGATACTGCACAGGATGAAAAACAGGATGCGCCATCCACGGCCACCCACGATCACATGGAATAGTAAACCAAGGACGGTGGCAAAGATGAGACTGATCAGGTAAGCAGATAAAGTCATGGCATTATTGTATCATTCGATAAAGCCCATCCCAAGACAATTGTCGGCCTGGTACATGACCAGTGCCTGCCCGGGAGTGATATCCCGCACCGGCTCCTTAAATTGTACGGTCAGTTTACCATCCAGACCTGCCTGGATCTCAGCATCCTGCCCGGCTGCCCGGTAGCGGATTCTCACAACCGCCTTAAAGGCTTTAGCAGGTGCCTTTCCGCTGATCCAGTTAACATCCCGGGCGGTTAAACTCGTCTCTTCCCAGATATTCCTTTTCCCCCACGATCAGCCGGTTGTTCCGGGAATCCTTTTCGACCACATAGAGCGGTTCAGAAAATGCGATCTGGATGCCCTTGCGCTGCCCCTCCGTATAATTTGCCAGACCGCTATGCTCACCCAGGACACGGCCATCTTTATGCACGATCTCACCGGGTTTCGAGTATCTCAGGAGCAAACTGAAATATAAATTCATGCTGATCGAACTTGCCCAGAAAACATAGATCCTGGCTTTCCTTCCGATTTGCCACAGGAATCATCTTTGCTTTTGCTAATTTACGTACATCTTCTTTCGTTAATTCACCCAGTGGAAACAACGTCCTTCGCAGTTCCTGTTGGCCCAGCATGGCCAGGAAATAGGATTGGTCCTTTTCATTATCTCTGGCTTTGTGGAGTTCGATTGGACGGGATATCATGCCTACGCGCATAATGTCCGGTCGCCACGAAATCAGCGCCCATACCAGTCGGCAGTTTCGATCAGGCTTCGCCATTTCAGGATCTTATTGCACAGGATACAGGGATTCGGTGTCTGCCCATCCTTCAGGCTGTTCAGGTAATACCCGACCACTTCTTCCTTGAAGCTCCCCTGCCGGTCCACCAATATCCATGGAATGCCCAGATGTTCCGCCACTTTTTGGGCATCCTGGTAATACTCCGAAGATGGAGAATCCACACCCACAGCATGCCACATGCCCAGACTGACGCCAATAACCTCAAAGCCCTGATCCAGCAATAATGCCGCTGAAACAGCGCTATCCACGCCTCCGCTCAAACCTACGACAACAGCCTGTTTATTAATTGGCATAGTTTTCCGCAGCCAGGAATTATAGCATTTCTATCCCTGCTGATATAATTACCGTAATCATTACCACTGGAGGAAACATGACTCAATCGATTCATTTTGGTACGGACGGCTGGCGCGGTGTCATCGCCGAAGATTACACCTACGACAACGTCCGGCGTGTGACCCAGGGTTTTGCAACCTATATGCTCAATCAGAAACATGCCGGGGAATGGATCGTGGTTGGTCATGATAAACGCTTCGCCTCTGAAGGGTTTGCCGCTGCTGCAGCTGAAGTGCTGGCCGGCAACGGCTTTCATGTCCACCTGACCGAAGATGCCACCCCCACGCCAGTCATCGCCTTTTCGGTCGTGAATAAAAAGGCGGCCGGTGCTGTCAATATTACCGCCTCCCATAATCCACCTACAGATAACGGCTATAAAGTACGCGACCATCGTGGTGGTGCGATCGATCCGCAAGGGTTGCTGGATATCGAAGCCAGTATTCCGGACTCCGGCGACCTGGTCAAACGGATCGCCATCAATGATGGGATCAAGAATGGCAGCATCGTGAAATTCGATCCGGCTCCCGCCTACATTGCCCATTTGAAAGAATTGATCGACCTTGAACCGATTAAAAATGCCGGTTTAAAGGTAACTGTCGACAGCATGTGGGGCAATGGTGCCGGTTGGTTCACCAGGTTATTATCTGGTGGAAAGACCACCGTCAATGAAATTCATGACCGAGCGCAATCCGCTCTTCCCGGAAATGAAGCGCCCTGAGCCTATTCAACCGAATATCGATGTCGGTTTGAAAACTGTCAGGGAAACCGGCTCTGACGTATTGCTTATCCTTGATGGGGATGCCGACCGCTGTGGTTTTGGTGACGAGAACGGCGTGTTCATCAACCAATTACAGGCGTTTGGCCTTCTGGCGTATTACATGCTCGAGGTACGGGGGCTGAGAGGACCGATCGTCAAAACCCTGTCGACCACCAGCATGTTGGAAAAGCTTGGGGCGATATACAAGGTGCCGGTCTATCAGACCGGAGTTGGCTTCAAATATGTGGCTCCAAAAATGATCGAAACGGATGCCATGATCGGTGGTGAGGAATCCGGTGGATATGCCTTCCGCGGAAATGTCCCGGAACGCGATGGTATCCTGGCCGGTATCTATTTCCTGGATATGATGGTCCGTTTGAATAAAAAGCCTTCTGAATTATTAAAGATACTCTTTGATAAAGTGGGTGCACACTATTACGACCGTGTGGATACTTATTTCAAAGGCGATCGCAAGGAAAAGGAATCCATGATCCTGGCAGCCAAACCCGCCACCATTGGTGGCTTGAAAGTGACAGACCTGTCTGACCACGGACGGTTTCAAATTCAGTCTTGAAGATGGCGGATGGATGTTGATCAGATTTTCCGGTACAGAACCGATCATGCGCGTCTATTGCGAAACGACCCACAAGGATAAAGTCAAAGACATTCTGAATGATGGCTTGCGAATTGCCGGATTGAAGTAATTGCTCTTGCTGTCGGATACTCACTGCCATATCGATCTCGAACCTTTCGATTTTGACCGTCAGGCCATGCTCGAAAGAGCCTGGCAAGTCCGGTATCCAATCGGATTCTCATTCCTGGCGTTGACCTTGTATCATCCCGCAGGGCAATAACGCCTGCGGAAACTGATGCCTCGAATTTTTGCAGCGGTGGGTGTCCATCCCAACAACGGAGAGGCCTGGAATGACCATTCCATGGCTGAGCTTTGGGATTTGGCGGCGTCATCCCCGCGTCTGTGCAATCGGCGAGATCGGTCTGGATTATTATCGTGATCACACCACTCCGGATTTTCAACAAAGTATCTTAAGGGAGCAACTAGCCCTGGCAGCCGAGCTCGATAAACCGGTTATCCTGCATTGCCGCGATGCCTTTGATGAATTGATCAGCATCCTGCATACCTGGTAAACCGGTCTACCGGATGCAGCCATCCACCTCCACCGAAACCCTGGCGTTTTCCACAGTTTTTCCGGTGACTGTTTTCAGGCAAGCGAGGTGGTATCTTCAGGTTTCCTGATGGGTATTAATGGGAGTATCACCTTCAAGAATGCCAGTCCAAATCCGGGAAATGGTGAAGTACGTCGACCCGGCTTGCTTGCTGCTTGAAACCGATGCACCCTATATCACACCTGTTCCCCATCGAGGTCAACGCAATGAGCCTGCCTATCTCAGCTCACACTAATCAAAGCTGGCCGAATGTCTCAATCAGTCTGCTCGAGCAGTGCGCTAAAATGACATATAATAGCGCCTGTAATCTTTTCAACTGGTGAAATCATTGACGCTAAACTTTCAAGAATCAATTAAAGATGATCTCCTGCTTGTCGAAGACCTGATGCGCGCACAGGCAGATGGACTGGCGGATGAATTGAAAGCAGCCACCCGCATCATGCTTGCCTCGGGTGGAAAACGTATTCGTCCTTCGTTAACCTTACTGGTTGGGCGATCGCTCGGTGGTGAACAGCAGCGCCTGGTCACGCTATCCGCAGCCATCGAACTTTTACATACAGCGACCTTGGTCCATGATGATTTGATCGATGGAGCACTGCTGCGCCGTGGTGTCCCCACGCTGAGCGCCAGGTGGTCATCGGGCGCCACTGTCCTCACCGGAGATTTTATGTTTGCGAAAGCTGCCAGGCTGGCAGCCGAAACCGGCTCACTGGAAGCCATGAAGGTCTTTGCGCAGACTCTGGCGGTGATCGTCAATGGTGAGATCGAACAATTATTCACCAATCACTGCACGGTAGCAACGTCAAAGTTATCTTCACAGAACTTATGCCAAGACAGCTTCCCTATTCGAGACATCGGCTCTAACAGCTGCATTGATCAGTTCGATGGATGACACAAATTCATGTTCAATATGCCAAATTCGGTTTTGCGCTTGGGATGGCTTTCCAAATCGTGGATGACATCATGGATTTCACGGCGGATGCGACAAAGCTGGGTAAACCCGTTGGAAATGACCTGCGCCAGGGAATTGTCACCCTGCCGGTGATCATTTATGCTGAAAACAATCCCGGTGATGACGAAATTGCCGCATTGGAAAACGGCAAGTGTCTTGAAGATGATGCAGTGGTCAGCATCATTGAGAAAGTCAGAAACAGTAACGCGATTGAAAATGCCCACCTGGAAGCTGAGGCGTACATCGACACTGCAACTTCCCTGTTAACAGATATTGATCCCGGTGAATATCGATCGGCTTTGATCGAACTTTCCAGCTACATCACACGCCGGGTTATCTAAATATATTCGCGCAAGCTGTGTTTGACCGCATAGGCTGCTGCTTCAGCGCGATTGCTGACCCCCAATTTGGCCAGGATGCTGCTGACATAGTTGCGTACGGTCCCTTCCCCCAGATAAAGCGATTTCGCGATCTCCCGGTTGGTTTTTCCTTCAGATACCAGTAAGAGCACATGTCTCTCCTGTTGGCTGAGGTTGGCAAATGCCTGGGCTTCCTCGTCCTTTGCAGCTCGCCTGACCTCCTGGAGTATCCGCTGCGTAACGGATGGGTCCAGAGGTACCTTTCCTTGACCTGAGGATTCCAATGCTCTGACCAGATCCTCGCTGGCGATCTGTTTCAATATATATCCGGATGCGCCTGCGCGTATGGCCGAGAACAACATTTCATCCTCCTCGTAAGAGGTGATCATGATGACTCGGACGTTCTTATAATTCTTGGTAATTTCTTCGCAGGCTTCAATGCCGGATTTGCCCGGCAACCGGATATCCATCAGGACCACATCCGGAGAAGTGGAGGCTACCAGGTCTATCGCCTCCCGGGCAGTCCCTGCTTCACCGACCACCTCGAATTGAGGATGGTGTTCCAGTAAAGATTTCAAACCCAATCTGACGACCTCATGGTCATCCACCAGCAAGATACGTTGTTTTGTCATTACTTCTCCAGCGGGTCAGTCAGTCTTCTTCTTATAATCCACAAACCGGTATCCTACACCCCGTTCAGTTAAGATGTATTTAGGTGAGGCAGGATCTTTTTCCAGTTTTTGACGCAGATAATTTATATACAATCTAACATAATGTGGTTCATCGCGGTATTCGTAACCCCAGACTTTTGAGAGAATCTGGTCATGGGTTGCCACCCATCCAGCATTCTGCACCAGGTGGTAAAGAAGCCGGTACTCGGTTGGCCGCAATTTTACCAATTTATCTTCAACCCAGATCTCCCGCCGGTCAAAGTCAATCTTAAGACGATCATCCACTTCAATCAATCCATGCATGCCCCCACTGATGGGCTCCACCCGTCGAAGGACAGCCCTTACCCGGCTGGACAACTCTCTCGGACTGAAAGGTTTGGTGATGTAGTCGTCCGCACCCAATTCCAATCCCTTGATGCGATCGTCTTCCTCCGCTTTAGCTGTAAGCATGATCACTGGAACATTATTGATCTCACGCAGCATTTTCAAGACTTCAAAGCCATCCAGATCGGGCAGCATGACATCCAGCAAGACCAGATCCGGTATCCCATCCCGCACTTGTTGGATCGCCTGGGCACCTTTGTAGGCCTCCAGCACCTGGAAGCCATCATGTTCCAGATTTAATCGGATGAATCGCACCATGCGCACTTCATCATCTACAACCAGGATCTTTCGGTTCTTAAACTGTTCTTCAGCCATTTAGTCTTCCCGGACGAAGGAAATAATCTTCTCGCCTTCTCCAGCTCCCACCAGCTCGATCAGGTTAATGCGTGTCATAGGCCACAGGACGGTATCACAATCCGGTTCAATATTATCCAGTTCCCTGCCGTCTTTGCGGCGGGGATTTTTGACAGCGATCATGTTATCGCTGGCCTCAGGTATTTTATCAACTTCACCCATGACGGATTCTTCGCCTAATATATGAATGATCACCGTGGACATTTTATCTCCTTAACCCTGAGTCATCCGGCTGATGGTCTTAATATCAATGATCAAGCGACCGAAGCTTAGCATATCACCTGATTTAATGGGGTAATCCATATTCGGAGATAATCTGATTCCATTGATCTGGGTGCCATTAATGGACGTCAGATCCCTTAGAAAGATCTCTTTCTCAGATCGTTACGATCAAGGCATGTATTCTTGAAACACCCTTCGCCAGACCATCGTATGGTGTCAGGTCAAAATCCGGAATGACAGCCTGCCCAAGGGCAGCGCGCCCAAAGGTATATTCGGTTTTTTGTATACGAATGACCAGGTCCTTGCCTTCGATTTTTGCTGCGATAGCCACATTTACAGCACCATCCAGCTTGGTGTTCTTTGTCAGGCTTTGAATGACCGTAGAATCAATCGTATCAACCGTCTGTTGCTCTGATGAACCTGACTGGGCATTAATCAGTGTCAACACCAACGATTCGCCGCACTTCGTGCATAACAACGCTCCGTCTTGCTCTTTATTTCCGCATTTTGAACAGGCAGGCATCAGCGTTTCTCAACTTTCTCCGGCAATAAACACAATTCCCGGGTCCCATATCGTATCTTCTTTTCTGCTTCTTCAGTGTATTTTCCTTTTATCCCCAGCTGAAGGGCTTCTGATTGGATAAATTCTGATAATTGACTGACACCCATGATCTCCGATCTTTTTGGCGATGTTTTGTAATGTTCTTGTTCCGGCCGGTATGTTGCCCTTTTTAATATCGAGATTCGCTCTTTCTTCCATTCTGAAGAGCACCGCCTTCTCAACGTAGCGGTAGACTTACTGATTCAGAGTCGGAACAGATCTTTCGTCAACATTGGGAAGTTCAATATCTTCAGTGATCGTGCGCGCCTTGATATCGCAAGTTGGAATTTCAGCAGTCACAATCAGCGTATCAAGTGTGACTTTTTCCACTGGTTTTTTGATCGGGTGTACTTCATATTCCAGTAACACCTTCAGCGTGTCACCGCTGCTCAAATGCCCGAGGTGGTTTATATTTTTAATGTCCAATAATTTTACGATCGGAGAGAGTTGAATGGCATAAATGATATTGGCCGCTTTGCTACCCATCAAGTCCATGGTGATATTTTCAACTTCATGCGTGGCCATCCTGTTCAACTTGTTCTGGATATAGGAGTGCAAGGCTTCACCATCGGAGATGTATTGACTGGTCTCACCGCTGTAATTTGCCAATTTATCCAGGAAGTGCTCATCCCACTCTGCACCCATCCCGAGAGTGGTGATCCCGATATCATTTTGGGCTGCCAGGTAGGCCAGTTCCAGGCATTTTTCCTCATCACCATAAGTGTGTCCATCGGTTAAGAGAATTACTTCATGCAGATAATCCTCGACCTTGTTTTTCATGATCTCATCCACACCAGCAGATAAACCAGCCAGCATTTCAGTTCCACCACCGGTTTCCAGACCACTGATGATTGTGGAAAGGTCACCCACCTCGTAAACCCGTTGAGCTGGAATGACGATCCTTGCCCGGTCATTGAAGACGACCAATGAGATCACGTCATTTTTATCCAGAAACTGCAATAACTCCCCCAAGATCCTCTTAACAGCATCCAACCTTGTCCCGGCCATGGATGTCGATGTATCCACCAGTAGAGCCAGATTCAGTCTTTTCTTGCCGATCTGACCACTGACCTCGTGGGTGTCCATCTCAACAAAAACATCCATGATCTGTGGATCCGGATTCATTTTGATCACATTCCAACTGGTCTGGGTATTAAGTGACAGATTCGGATAGTTGATTTCATTAACATTTATTGAAACATCGTATAGATTACGTTCGTTTGTATCGGATAGGACGCGGTAAGCTTCTTGGACTTTATAAAACTGCTCAAGTGTTTTTATAAATGGATTCGAGTCCGGATGGTATCTCTTAGCCAGTTGCTGAAAGGAACGTTTGATATTGTCCTGCGTGGCATCTCTTGGAACATTGAGAGTGTTGTAATGATTCTTCTCGGTCATAGTGAATTTTCCCTGCTCTCTACTAATATGACACTGATATTATCCGGGCCACCGGCTTTATTGGCCTCACTGACTAGTTGATCGCATGCCATCTGCAAGCTGCCCGCTTTTGAAATGATCTTGATCATCTTCTTTTCGTTGACAACACCCCACAATCCATCGCTGCAAAGCAACAAACGACTGTCATTTCGAAAGACATGGGTAACGATATCCGCCGTGACCGACGCATCCTGCCCGATGGCTTTATATAGATAATTCCGGTTGGGGTGCGAACTGGCTTCGTCTTCTGTGATCTCTCCAATATCGATCATCTTCTGAATCAAGGAATGATCCTTGGTTAAATAGACAACGCTACCATCCTTGCCAATAAAATAAGCCCGACTGTCACCAATATGTGCCAGGGTCAATTGATTCTTCAATAATAACGCGGCAATGATCGTTGTCCCGCCACCAGGTGCATCCGACGTAACTGCATTTTGGGCGTCTTTGACACTTTTATCAAGTGCTTCATGGAGGCTTATCTGATTCTCCTCCATGGATTCGCTCACATAAGGCAGGATCATGCTCTTGATCAACGAAATCGCTGCTGCATGGGTTGCTGCAGAACTGGCTGTTTCTCCTGAAATGTATCCACCCATACCATCCGCAACGATAAACAAGCCAAATGGTTCCCCACCATTGTGATCACAGGTGATGCCGGTACTTACATAGATACTATCCTCATTATGTTCTCGTTGTCTACCCACACTCTGAGCGAAGGCAGCTTCATAATACACGATAGCATTTTCGTTATTCATATCAACTGTTATTTTTCATTGTTATATATGTAGTTTGTTTCAAGGGTATCAAAATGATTTTATCATTTATTTCATTCCAACTATGAAACAAAACATCACACCTTGAATGCATATAATTTATGATCGGTGGAGCCAATATAAAGCATATGACTGAACAATGTGGGTGATCCGGTTATTGGTCCATTCGGTCTGATACTTCCATACCATTCGTCCATTGGATGAATCCAGGCAATAAAGATATCCATCGGTCGACCCAAAATAGATATAGTTCTCGTAGACAGCCGGCGAGCCGGCGATCTGCCCTTCGGTTTTGAATTTCCACTTTTCCACCGGTCGGTATGTATCCACACAATACAGATATCCATCTGCTGAGCCTACATACACATAATCTTTTATGATCAAGGGTGAGGAGATAGATCCTTTTTGCATTCTGAACCGCCAGATCACCCACCCCGAATTCTTGTCGAGAGCATACAAAAATCCTTCCAAAGATGAAAAGATCACTTCTTCCTGGTAAACGACTGCAGAGGATGTGATCGACCTTTTCGTCTTGTTCCTCCACTTGATGTTCCCGGCCACCTCCATGCAGTAAAATTCACCTTCTTCACCCCCAAAGTACAACCTGTCCTCATCAATATAAACTGACGAACGGATGGGCCCTGAGGTCTCGGTCTTCCATAAGGTATTCCCTGATGTCGCGTTGATCGCGTGCATATTTCCATCATCAGATCCCACATAAATGACTTTATTATGGATTCTCGGTGATGACCGGATCGCCCCGCCAGTTGTGTACTTCCAATCCACCGCGCCGTTCCTGTCGGAAATTGCATACAGGTTGTGATCCTCTGATCCCACAAAAATGGAATGCTCTAAAATGGCCGGCTTGGTCGTAATGCCTGCCTCGGTCGGCGATTTCCATATCATGCGACCCGAATTGGCATCGAGGGCATACAAATTTCGATCGTAGGAACCGATGTAGATGATGTCATTGTGGTAGAGTGGCGTGTTTCGTATTTCATCTTCGCAGGCAAATGCCCAAACAGGTTTTACTGCAAATATTCCCCCACTGGTCCTCAGGTCAGAATCTTCACCAATACCGTTTCCAGTACTGGGGATCCCCGATTTTTTTTGAAGGATGGCTATTAGATCCTCCTTCATTTCCAAAGCAGTTAAATACCTCTCTTCAGGTTTATATTTCACCGCGTGTTCAATCACCCGTTCAAGCGCATCGGATACGGTTGGATTGATATTCTTGACATTCCTCTCGTGAAATGTAAACGGTGCTTGTTCCCTTGGGTCAACTTTTGTCAGTAAGTAATGAAGTGTCGCTCCAAGTGAATAGATGTCGGCTCTGGGCGTTGCCTCACCGCGGTATTGCTCCGGGGGAGAAAATCCCTCAGTCCCGATCATGGTGCCTTTCGCGCCCGTAACAAAGACTTTCGCGATACCGAAATCAATTAGAAACACATGATTGTTTGAATCGATCATGATGTTGGATGGTTTGACATCACGGTATACAATCGGTTTTGGCTTAAAATTATGTAAATAATCCAGGACATCACAGATTTCAATCGCCCACCCGATGATTTTCTCTTCAGGCAGAAACCCGGGTGTATCATCAATGATCTTTTCCAGGTCCTTCCCCTGAATATATTCCATGATCAGGTAAGAACGGTCACCACGGGTGAAATAGTCCGCGATATGCGGTATGGAACGATGACTTAATCCACCTAGGATGTTCGCTTCGCGTTCGAAATTCTGGATGACCGTATCCCGGACGAAGCTGTCATCCGTTTGGAAAAGCATCTCTTTTACAGCCACCAGCTTGACGGCATTTGGAAAATGCATGTCCCTGGCGCAATAAACCCCAGCCATTCCCCCGCGACCTACCATGGATTGGATCAAATATCTTCCATCTAGAAGGGTACCGGGAAATAACCGGTTCTGGTTCGCCCCTGAATTCTGATCACCCTTGTCTATGATTGTTGTTTCCGTAGTGCTCTCCTGTAGAATTATCAAATTATAGTGTTCAAATCTTATGGATGCAATATCTATTCCGGTGTAAAGACATTGTCTGCAGCGCCATCAATTCCGTCTATAATTATAAGGTTGGATCCCGATAATCATATCAGATAGGAGAGAAGATGTTTAAGACCTTTATCGAAGCTGAGGAATACATCAAAGTAAACAATATTCTCATGATCGACCTTAAATTTGTGGATCTATACGGCAGATGGCATCATGTGACCATCACCAAACATGAATTTAAGGCCGATTTAATGGATGAAGGCATTGGCTTCGATGGGTCAAGTGTAGGTTTAAAAAGTGTGAAATCTGGGGATATGTCCTTGGTACCGGATCTTTCGACTGGTTTTATCGATCCATTTTGGGAAACCCCGACACTCAGCTTCATTTGCAACACCTTGGAAGCTGATAGTAAAGCGTACTTTCGCGATGATCCACGCCAGATCGCATGCAAAGCCGAAAAGGTGCTGGTGGATTCCAAGATCGCCAGCCACAGCCTGTGGGGACCCGAATTCGAGTTCTACATTCTAAATAAAGTGGCTTATGAGAATAATTCTCACACCTCATCCTATCAATTGAATGCGCTGGAAGGCGGATGGAACTCCAACAACCCCGATTACCATGATTGCATCCCAACTCATGGCGGGTATCATGTCATTGCTCCCAGGGATCACCATTTCCAAACCAGGTCGAACATGGTCACCCTGCTTGATAACATGCAGATCCCGGTTAAATATCATCACCATGAAGTTGGCGGCCCGGGGCAATGTGAGATTGAAACACCCATGTTGCCCTTGTTGAAAGCCGCAGATGCCACCCTGATGATCAAGTACGTCACAAAGATGGTTGCAGCCAGGCAAGGTTTGCAGGTGACTTATTTACCCAAACCATTCTTCGGTGAAGCAGGAAGCGGTATGCATTACCACATCCAATTATTCAAGGGGAAGACCAACATCTTTTATGATGCCAAGGGGGAAAACCTCCTCAGCGAAACGGCAAGGTTTTTTATTGGCGGATTGCTGACACATGCGCCTGCCGTATTGGCATTCACCAATCCCAGTACGAACTCCTATCGCCGGCTTGTCCCTGGTTATGAAGCCCCGGTAAACTGTTTCTTCTCCAGCGGTAACCGCAGTGCTGCCATCCGCGTGCCCAAATATGCCACCAAACCCAATAACGTGCGTTTCGAGTTCCGCCCTCCGGATGCCACTGCCAATCCCTACCTCGCCATGGCTGCCATGTTAATGGCTGGATTGGATGGTATCTCCAACAAAATAGATCCAACCCGTGAAGGCTTCGGACCCATCAACGAAAATATCTTTTCCTGGACCCCTGAACAGCGCGCCAAGATCAAATCCCTGCCCACCTCGTTATCTTCTGCGCTGAATGCACTTGCGTCCGATTATAAATTCCTGACCAGTGGTGATGTTTTTAGTGAGGAATTGATCGGTAATTGGATTCAAGCAAAACGGAATGAAGAAAAACAGGTCGCCCTCCGACCTCATCCTTATGAGATCGAAATGTACTTCGATCTATAAACAAGCTTTGATCATTGCTTATCAAAAACCGTCAGGTATTGGCCAGCTGCCCATCCCTGGCGGTTTTCATCATAAGAGGAAGCCAGCCGCCACCATGTAATTCCATCCTTGATCACCGGACCATCCCGAATCACAAACACTTCATTTTCCATCGCAACGAACTGGGGTGCCCCATCGATGCCCGGTGAAAGACGAAGCCTTAATCCAACATTCCCTGTTCCCGAGATTTGAACAACTGCGCCGATCGCCATGACTCCATCCACAACCGACTTTGTTGTCTCGGCTGTCATTAAGCTCGGGGTCTGGCTCGGACGCATGGTTGGGACAGCCAGTTTCGTGATGATTGGGGACTTTGAGGCTCTTATGAATCCGGGATTCTGCTGCAACATCAATGATAGTCCGCCCAATCCACATGTCAGCAGAATGGCCAGTCCAATACCGATTAATACCATTTTTACCAGGTCATTTTTCATTTCGGAGTTCCGTAAAAAGAATATCTATGCGCAACCCTTCTAAACAAGCGCTATGTTATAATCTTTCAGCATGTCTCCCGACAAATCAACCGACCTTGTTCTCAATGATCGCTACCGGGTCATAAAAAAATTAGCGACCGGTGGAATGGCGTATGTCTATCTTGGTCATGATATCACATTGGACCGCACGGTTGCCATAAAAATATTGAAGCAGGGTCTCTCTCGCGATAAAGCCTTCCGAGATCAGTTCCACCAGGAAGCCAGAGCTGCCGCCAATTTATCCCACCCCAATATCGTCACGATCCATGATTTTGGCTATGATGGCCAAAAGTTATTCATCATCATGGAGTACGTGCCGGGTGTCGATCTTAAAACTTATTTGAACCGTCAGCCCAATCTTACCCTCAAGGAGGCACTGGATCTGGTTATCCAGGCCTGCGACGGCATTGGTTTTGCGCATCGCACCGGTATCATCCATTGCGATATTAAACCTCATAATATGCTGGTAACTCCCGACAGGAGACTTAAGGTAACGGATTTCGGCATCGCACGTGCGATCTCTGCGTCCCACAGCGACCGCCTGCAGGATGTTGTCTGGGGTTCTCCCCACTATTTTTCACCTGAACAAGCTGCTGGCTATCCACCGACACCGTCATCGGACGTGTATTCACTGGGTATCGTCCTTTTTGAGGCAGTCACAGGTATCTTGCCTTTTGAGTCGGATGATAACAGCACCCTCGCACGCATGCACATGGAAGGACCGGTCCCTCATCCCCGTTCGATTAACCCCGCAATCCCTGCCCAGCTCGAACAGTTCCTCCTTAAAGTGCTCTCGAAGGATCCCTCATCCCGGTATCGTACGGCTGACCAGATGGCGGTCATCCTTAGAGGAATACTTCAGGCACATCCGGAATTGGCAAAACTTGAACGTGTGCCTGTCACCGTATCCAATACATCTCTGAGTGAACAATTCAAACTGATCAAGCCTTCATTGAGGCAAGTGGATTGGGTCACGTTTATCCTGGGTATTATCGCCACCCTGGCAATAGGCGGATTGATCCCTTTCTGGTTTTACGTCTGGCTGGCCATGAATGGACTTTAACGGTCATGAACAATAAATTGATTTCAGCTTCAATTCTTTCAGCAGATCTTGCTCACCTTGGTGATGAAATCAAACGGGCTGAAGACGCCGGTGTTGATTGGATCCATGTGGATGTCATGGATGGCGCCTTCGTACCCACGATCACCATGGGCCCTGTGATCGTGGAAGCCTGCAGAAGATCGACTGAACTGCCCATCGATGTCCATTTAATGATCCACGAACCCATCCGCCACCTCAGGAATTTTGCCAATGCCGGTGCCAGCAATCTGACCATTCACATTGAAACCTGCCCTAATATCCTCGCCGACCTGGCCCAAATTCGCTCTTTCGGATGCAAGGCCGGCATTGTCCTTAACCCGGGTACACCGATTGAAGCAATTTATCCAGCACTATCCAACGTGGATCTTGTCTTAATCATGAGTGTGCAACCCGGAGCCTCGGGCCAGAGCTATCTTCCTGGTTCGGATGAGAGGATCATCCGAATTCGCCAGAAATTGGATGCCATCGGCAGCCATGCCTGGCTTGAAGTGGATGGTGGGATCAACATTGAAAACATCAAGCTGATCTCTGAAGCCGGTGCGGATGTTTTTGTGGCTGCCACAGCCGTATTTCGGTCTCCACTGGGTATTTTAGAAGCTGTCAAATCCTTGAGATTTGAGTTAAAATAAAAAAACCGCGGGATATTCCGCGATTTTTTTCCGTTGTACAATGAATCAAGCTTTTCCCATTCTGCGAATGCACTTTGCGCAGAGCACTGTTTTCACTTTACGGCCGTTTTTTATGATCGTTACCTTCTGCAGATTCGGACGGAAAATACGATTGGTCGCCCGCTGGGAAAAACTTCGATTGTGTCCGAAGGTTGTTGCTTTACCGCACTTTTCACACTTAGCCATCTTGTAGTATCCTTTCAGAGTTCCTTGTAACGAGCGCCAATTATAGCATAAAACGTAACCAAATCAAGTCATTGTAGTTAAACACATAGGATGAAATATGACTGATAATACTGAAAACAAATACGGAAACATCTTTATTTCCCACCGCGCAATAGCGACCATCGCGGCTCAGACTGCGCTCAGCTCATACGGTGTGGTTGGATTCACTTCACGCGATTTTCTGCGCGGGATCATGAATTTGGTCATCCGCGATCAGGCTTACGGTGTGGAAATTGCGATGAACGGAGATAGGATCGGCATCGATATCTACATCGTTATTGAATATGGGGTCAGAATCACTGAAGTTGCCAGCAGTGTTGCCAGCAGCATTCGCTTCAATGTTGAAAAACTTACAGGACTGACCGTGGAACGGGTGGACGTTCACATTCGGGGCCTGCGTATCAGTTACACCGATTAGTGATGGATGCCCATGACTGACCTGAATATACACAATCGCTTTCCCACCAGTACGTTAGTGAGCCCCCCCTCAACCATCGATGGCGCTCACTTTAAACAGTTGATCTTAGCGGGATTGACCTGGTTGAAAACTAACCAGCAATTGGTTAATTCTTTGAACGTCTTCCCAGTACCGGATGGTGATACAGGCACCAATATGGTTCTCACCATGCAGGCTGCTTACGATGAGATCGTTGAAACTGATGAAAGCAATATCGGTAAACTGGCTCATGCCGTTTCACAGGGCGCTTTAATGGGTGCCAGGGGCAACTCGGGTGTCATTCTCTCACAGCTGTGGCGGGGTTTTGCGCGTGGGTTGGATAATCTTGAAATCATGGATTCCATCTCTTTTTCCAGGGCACTTGATGAAGCCCGTAACACAGCCTACAAGGGAGTTGTTAAACCTGTCGAGGGAACCATCCTGACGGTCGCCAAGGATGTCGCCACTGCCGCTGCAGACAGCCTGGCAAGTACCAACTCACTGGAAGTCATGTTGGAGACGATCGTCACTGCCGCGGATAAGTCCGTCAGCCATACCCCTGAGTTATTACCCATCTTAAAGCAGGCTGGCGTGGTCGATTCGGGCGGTAAAGGCCTCTATTTCATCCTGGATGGCATGCTCCGATTTGTGAAGGGCATGGAGATGGATATCCCGGAAGTTAATGTCCAATCCATCAATACCATGAACCTTGAAAATACCGAGGAAATGATCGAACCCGGGCAGGACTGGGAAATTGTTCTTGATTTTGCTCCGAAAGAACCGTTGATCATGGATTCTTTTTATGATGCTCTGGGTGAAATAGGAACTTCGATCCAACTCGGAGAGGGCGACGGTTTTTACAGGCTGCATATCCATGTCCCGAAAGAGAATAAAAACCTTCCAGTCGAATATGTTGAGAAATTGGGCACGGTCTACTCTGAAAAGACCGAAAACCTGATGATCCAGATGGAACAGCGGAAGAAAAAGACCGTTGAGGAAGTTGCTTTCAATCCGGTTGAGCAGGGAATGATCGGTTTGATCGCGGTTTCGCCGGGGGTTGGTTTTGACCGGATCTTTGCCAGCCTGGATGTCAACGCAGTCATCAGTGGCGGCCAAACCATGAATCCCAGCACAGAAGAGATCTTGAAGGCCGTTGACAGCCTGGATACGGACCGCATTATTATTCTACCCAATAACAAGAACATCATTCTAGCGGCACAGACGGCAGTCACAGTATCGACCAAGAAACTGGCGGTTGTTCCATCTCGCAGTTTACCCCAGGGACTGGCTGCAATATTAAAAATGAATCCAGCGGGGGATCTGGATGCCATTTATGCAGAAATGTGTGAGGCCTTAACTGAGGTGGAAACGGGAGAAATAACTCAGGCAACCCGCTCTGTTGAAGTCAATGGCGTGGCAGTAAAAGAAGGTGAAGTCATCGGTCTCCATAACGGTGACCTGGTCTTTTCATCAGATAATGTACCGGATGCCTGTCTTGGGTTGTTGTCCAAGATCGACCTGACCAGACATGAACGGATCACTCTTTTCTGGGGGGAGTCGATGGATAAGGATTCCATTGCCAGTATCGCCGAACGCATAAAAGCTGAATACCCCACTTTTGAGATCGAGATGCATTCGGGTGGTCAACCACATTATCAGATCATCCTCTCCATTGAATAATCGGGCAGCATATTCAAGCAGCAGCCCTACAATTCTTCTAAACTTAATACCCGATCGCTCCCAGTCCAGGGGGCGATCGGCTCCTTTTAGAACCAGCGAGCATTCTGCCGGGAGGTCTGTTCCCATTTTTCTCCACTCCAGCTCAATTAAGAAGTATTCTACTGGCCGGTTGTTTTGGTATGATTAAGCTCGAAGACGAAGTCAGGAATTATCACCATATGCCACCCAATTCATTGATCAAAATGAGCAAATACATCGAGGCCGAGCGGAATCGCGGTTATGATAACCGCGCGGTACTGGGTGGAATGGATAAATTGCTGTCCAATTGGGTTTCTGAAGCACGTTTGGAAAACATCCCAGAACAACAAATTTCGCTGGTCAAGGATCATCTGGACCAATACCCCCGATCTAGTCCTGATGAGCGCCGGACCCATCTGGAATCGATCTGGACGGGTTTAAATCTCGACCAGATCACTGGCGTTAAACCGGTACCTGAAGATCCGATTAAGACGGCCTCTCGACCGAGATCTGAGAACACCGGCGAACCACAGATGCACACCCCCCAGCCAACCAATCGTTTACGACCTGTCACTTCAGCGGAACCCCGTTCGCCGGGTGATGCGCTTTTTGGGATTGATGCATCCTTGCAGGTACTGCCTGGCGTTGGTCCGGTAAAAGCCAAATCCCTGGCCATGTTGGGGCTTCTAACGCTTGGGGATCTTCTCTACTATTTCCCGCGGCGCTATGATGATTACAGTCAATTGAAACCCATCCGCGACTTGAGATATGGGCAGGATGTCACCGTGGTTGCGAGTGTTCAGGAGGTATCCACCCACCCGGTTCGCAACCGGAATATCAAGATCACCGAAGCGATCGTAAGTGACGGATCATCCATGCTGCGCTTAACCTGGTTTAACCAACCCTGGATCGCCCGACGATTACATCCGGGCAGGATGCTGTCGATCTCAGGACGCGTCGATCAATATCTGGGACGCCCCGTTATCAGCAATCCGGAATTTGAAGAGCTGGATGCCGAGCAATTACACACCAATCGCATTGTTCCGATCTACTCGCTGACCGGTAATATCACACAGCGCTGGTTGCGGAACCAGATGTATCACACGATCTCGTATTGGTCACCCCGTGTGACCGACTTTTTACCGCCAGAGACACTTGAACGGAATCATTTGATCGATCTGCCATCCGCCTTGTACCAGATCCATTTTCCGGATAAGCAGGAAACCATGCGGGCAGCTCGCGATCGATTGTCTTTTGATGAGATCTTCCTCCTGCAGCTGGGAGTCCTTCGTCAAAAAGCCAGCTGGCAATCCCTGCCCGCCCAACGGTACATGATTCCGGCTGAACGATTGTCTGAGATGATCAAAACCTTGCCTTACGTACTCACCAGCGCCCAGGAACGGGTTTTCTCAGAAATCGCATCGGATCTGGGATCCGGCAGACCCATGAACCGCCTGCTCCAGGGTGATGTGGGCGCCGGCAAGACCATTCTAGCATTGCTGGCTGTTGCCATTGTCGCCGACGGGAATGCCCAATCAGCGCTGATGGCTCCCACCAGCATACTGGCTTCACAGCATTATCTGACCATTACCCGCCTGGTGGATTCAAATACGCATTTTCCGATGCGCAGCGAACAGATCAGACTCTTGATCGGTGATACCCCCGCGCAGGAAAAGGAGGAAACTCGAAGGGGCTTGGAAGATGGATCAATCCGCCTGGTCATTGGAACCCATGCCCTGATCGAAGGTCCAGTGCAATTCAAGCACCTGCAACTCGTCATCGTGGACGAGCAGCACCGCTTTGGGGTTGCCCAACGGGCATTACTTCGATCCAAAGGGGATAATCCCCATTTGCTGGTCATGACAGCCACCCCCATTCCACGCTCGCTGGCACTGACGGTTTACGGGGATCTGGATCTATCTGTCCTGGATGAAATGCCTCCCGGCCGGCTAGTGATCGAGACAAGTCTGTTGTCGCCAGGAGAACGGGAGCGGGCTTACCAGAAGATCCGGGATCAAGTTGCGCTTGGGTACCAGGCATTTATCATTTACCCACTTGTTGAAGAAGGTGAACGAGAAGAAACCAAGGCCGCAGTGGAAGAACATGCACGACTGCAGAAACAGGTTTTTCCAAACCTCGCCCTGGGTCTTCTGCATGGGCGCCTGAAACCGGAAGAAAAAGAAAACGTCATGTCAGGCTTCAGGGATGGTCATTACCAAATCCTTGTTTCCACATCGGTAATCGAGGTGGGTATGGATATCCCCAACGCTACCATTATGCTGATCGAGGGCGCCAACCGCTTCGGTCTTGCGCAATTGCACCAATTTCGTGGCCGGGTCGGCCGTGGGCGTCAGCAATCCTACTGTTTGCTGATTCCAGAGACCAATGATTCCCTCGAAAATGAACGCCTTTCAGCGATGACACAAACGAACGATGGCTTTATACTTGCTGAGAAGGATCTCGAACAGCGCGGTCCGGGTGATTTCCTGGGTACCCGTCAATCCGGTTTTTCCGAACTGAAACTGGCCGAATTAACGGATATCCATCTGATCGAGAAAGCCCGTAAGGAAGCTCACCTGATGTTTGCGAAGGACCCGGAGCTTTCACGACCGGAATTTCAAATGCTGGCCCAGTCCTTCCGTCGCTTTTGGAAACTGGGTCAAGGAGATATAAGCTGATGAAAGTACGTGCCGTTTTCCCAGGAACCTTTGATCCCATCCATTACGGTCATATCAATATCGCTGAACGGGCCACGCGGATCTTCGATGAAGTTGTCATTGCCGTCTACGACCGGCCGCTCAAGAATCTCGTTTTCAGCCCGGATGAACGGCTGGCATTGGTCCATGAATCCTTTCGGGATATGCCAGGTATTAAAGTTACCGGTTACAGCGGGATGACTGTTGAATTTTGCCATCAGATCAAAGCAAAGGTGATCGTCAGGGGGTTGCGGGTCTTCTCTGACTTCGAAGCCGAATTCCGCATGGCACTTGCCAACCACCGCCTGGCACCCGACATTGAGGTTGTAGCCCTCATAACAGATGAAGAGCACACCTTCCTTTCATCATCCACAGTCCGCGAGATCGTTTCACTTGGAGGAGATGTCAGCAGCATGGTCCCCCACCATGTCAAGAAAGCCCTGCTGAAGAAATTCAAAGAAATCAACAGTCATGACGATGTCTACCCGATCCAGAGTCTTCGTGACTGACAAAATGATCACCAGGTCTGTACTCTGGTGTAGTTCTTGCAACGATATGCCTTAATCTCATTTAGTGGATGGTATCAATGGATATATTACATCTGGTCGATCGCCTTGAAGAACTGTTCAACGAGAGCAGACCTTTTCCATTTACACATTTGATCATAGTGGATGAAGATCGCATGCTGGATCTGATCGATCAGATGCGTGTGTCCATCCCCGAAGAGATCAAAAAATCACAACAGGTGCTCGTCCAACGTGACCGCATCCTGGCTCAAGCCCAGGAGGAAGCCAACCGGACGATCAATCTGGCGCGTGAAAAAAGCGAAGAGCTATTGAATCAGGATCCGACCGTACAGGCAGCCCAGGACCGCGCAACTCAGATCCTGGCCAAGGCCAAGGAAGATGCCGAGGCGTCCAAGCGTGATTCGGATGATTATGTCCTGGATACACTGCGCAGGCTTGAACTTGAAATGGACCGGATCCAGACCCAGGTTCGCAATGGCATCACAGCCCTTGAATCTGAGAAGCAACCCAAAACTTGATGATCTGCCAGCTTATAAAAACAGGCACCTTTTAGGTGCCTGTTTTATTTTATGATCGCTTTTTCTTGATCGCTTTCTCCGGATAGATCGCCTTTTTTAAAATGTCATCCATATGGGTGACCGGGATGATCTTCAGATCGATCTTTACTTTTGCCGGTACATCCACGAGATCCTTGATGTTCCGCTCTGGGAGGAATAACCTTCTTAAGCCAGATCGCTGCGCCGCCAGGACTTTTTCGCGCACGCCGCCCACAGGTAAAACCTTGCCCCTCAAGGTGATCTCTCCGGTCATTCCGATATCCTTGTAGACCTTTCTGCCGGTTAAAGCGGAGACCATGGCGGTCGCCATGGTGACCCCGGCGCTGGGACCATCTTTAGGTATGGCTCCTTCCGGAACATGAATGTGAATATCCGATTTCTCGAATACATCTGAGGCGATATTGAAGTATTTCGCCCTGGATTTAATATAGGATAATGCCGCCTGGGCTGACTCCTGCATGATCTCACCGATCTGCCCGGTGATCTGAAGGTTTCCCTTGCCTTCCACAATGAGGACTTCGACCGGCATGATCTCACCACCACTCTCTGTCCATGCCACGGCAGTTGCCACCCCGGTCTCATCCTGCCGCTCGGCCGTCGAGATGAAATACTGCGGCGGACCCAGGTGTTTTTCGATCATTTCCTTGCCGATCTCACTTTGGAAGGGTTTCTTCTCGGATTTCTTTCGGGCGATCTTCCTGCAAACCCTGCCGATCTCCCTTTCCAGGTTACGCACACCTGCCTCATAAGTGTATTCTTCGATGACCTTGCGCAAAGCCCTGTCATCAAACTGGACATCCTCCGGCTTTAGACCGCTCTCCTCCACCTGGCGGGGGATCAGGAATCGCCTGGCAATTTCAACCTTTTCCTCTTCCAGGTAGCCAGGGAACTCGATCACTTCCATGCGGTCGATCAATGCCGGCGGGATCGAATTGAGCGAGTTGGCCGTGGTGATGAACAGGACGTGAGAAAGGTCGTATGGTACCTCCAGATAATGATCCGAAAAGGTGTAATTTTGCTCGGGATCGAGTACTTCCAGGAGCGCTGCGGAGGGATCGCCCCTGAAATCAGCACCCAGTTTATCGATCTCATCCAGCATGAACAAGGGGTTGATCGTCTCCGCGCGTTTCATGGTCTGGAGTACGCGCCCCGGTAAAGCTCCGATATAAGTTCGCCGGTGACCGCGAATTTCCGCTTCATCCCGTACACCTCCCAGGGAGACTCGTACGAATTTCCTGCCCAGTGCCTGGGCGATCGATTTCCCCAGTGAAGTTTTACCGGTTCCCGGAGGACCCACGAAGCAGAGGATGGGTTGCTTGTGTTTTTCCGGATTCAGGCTGATGACGGCAATATATTCCAGGATGCGCTCCTTGGCCCGCCTCAATCCAAAATGATGCCGTTCCAGGATGCGTTTGGCATGCCGGACATCCAGGTTATCCACGGTAGACTCGAACCAGGGCAAATCCAATATCCATTCCAGGTAAGTGCGAATGATGCCGACTTCGGGAGAAAGCGACTGCATTTGACCCAGGCGCTCCACCTCTTTACGAGCCTGGGTATAGACTTCATCGGGCAGGTTCTTCTTGTCCAACTTTAGGCGTAACTCGGCCAATTCCCGTGACCAGATATCCCCCTCTCCCAGCTCAGTCTGAATGGCTTTCATCTGCTCCCGCAGATAGAACTCACGCTGTGAACGGTCGACTTCGGTCTGGACCTTTTCCTGGATCTCATCTTCCAGGCGAAGGACATCCAGCTCTTGAGCCAGCAATGCATTGACTTTCTTCAACCTTTCGATCGGATCGCGTAATAACAACAAAGCCTGGCGCTGTTTGATCGGGAATGATATTGCGGTGGCGACCATATCCGCCAGCCAACCGGGCTCGGTGATATTGATCGAGAACAGTTGCGCCTCTTCCGGCAGGCTGTGGTCCAGTTGAACGCATTTTTCAAACAGACTGCGTGTGGCTCTCATCAGCGCTTCTATGCGTGGATTCAGATCGGTATCCTCGACCAGCGGTTTCGCTTTGACGACGATATATGGTTCCCTCTGGATCACTTCTGTTACCTCAACCCGGCGTCGTCCCTGGATCAGGGCTGAGTTATTCCCATCCGGCATATTCAACAGGCGACCGACTGCGATCTCGACGCCGATCGGCAGGAGGTCCTCCGGATCAGGTACTTCGATCTCAGCATTCTTCTGCGGCAGCCCGATGACTGTCATTTCATTGTATTGAGCCTCCTGGATAGCCAATAAACTTGGCCCCGGGGGGATGAAGATGGGTGAGATCATTCTGGGGAAAACGACCAGGTCGCGCAGTGCCAATACCGGACATTCGATGAGACCATCATCATTCGGCTGTGAATTTGGGATTCGGTAGAGTTCATCGGTGCGTTGGTGAAGCGACGAGGCAAAATCCTCCTCCTCGTTCCTCGGCATCCAGTCATCATTTTTCATGCGTCATCCTTCCATTTCTACTTCTATAGATCATTTTTACTGCAGCGGCGATGAAGATACTCCCGGTTGCCAGGATCACGCTGCCCACCCCGGTTTCCTGACAGGCACGCTCCAGGCTTCTTTCCACGCTGTCCATGACAATGACATCCAATTTTAGCATTCGACACTGCTCTGCAATAAGCTGCGGGTCCAATGCCCTGGGATGCTCTGATCTGGTCGCATAGACCTTCCTGACCCGTGGAGCCAATTCTTTCAATATACCACTGACGTCCTTATCCTCGGATGCGCCGAATATCAGCTGAACCGTCTTATCAGGCAGATAGTCATCCAGGGTCTGTCGCAAGCGACTGGCGGAATCGAGATTATGAGCTGAATCGATCACGATGAACGGTTCCTTCGATAGGATATCAAAGCGCCCTTGCCATTCCACGGACCTGAATCCTTCCTGGATCGCCTCCAGCGGTACCGGCATGGCAATACGATTGCAAAGTTCCAGGGCAGCATAGGCGGTGGCGGCATTATCCATTTGATGGGACCCTAACAACGGTATCTCGAACACCTCATGCGAGGCATGATCGCCTTCACTTGCACCCTCTTCTGCCTTTTCCTTCCATATCCTCAATGATTGCTTGTCCAGGCTATGCGCAACCGGCTCAAAAAGAATATCCCTTCCCACTAAAACGAGCGGAGAGTCCTTTTTTCTGGCATGATCTTCGATCACGGCCAGGGCTTCCGGTTGCTGGGGAGAACTGACCACCGGGATGCCGTGCTTGATGATCCCGCATTTTTCACCGGCAATCTCAGCCAATGAATTCCCCAACACATTCATATGGTCCAGTGAAAGTGAGGTGATGATCGAGATCACGGGTGTGATGATGTTGGTCGCATCCAACCTGCCACCCAGGCCGACTTCCGCCACCAACACATCCGTGTGTTGTCTTGAGAAGGATGTGAATGCGAGCGCAGTGGTGATCTCAAAGGTGGTCAATGCCGGTATCCTGGCAACATGGGGTTTTATGTACTCCACCAGATCGACGAGTTCGGAAGGTGCGATGGCTTGACCATTCAGCTGGATACGCTCGGTGAAATCTTCCAGATGCGGAGATGTATACAGGCCTGTTTGATATCCGGCGACCTTCAATGCGTTGGCGCACAGAGCCGCCGTGGAGCCTTTCCCTTTCGTCCCAGCCACATGCAGGATCGGATAATCCTTTTGCGGGTTCCCCAAGTCATCCATGAGCACCCGCATGCGTCCCAGATCGAATTTATCCGGACTGTAACGCAATGCGCGTGTCATACTGTAATCAACAAAGGAATACAGGTAATCCAGCGCTGATTGATATTTTTGATCGATATCTTTGTTCGTCATCTTACCTGCTGATTCGAATGGAGGGATTGTACCCGCCGCCACACCAATATGCAAGGAATGCATGTAAACAGCATGGCAATAACCCCCATGCTAAATAATTTTCGGTTAAAATCACCGAGTTATGGCTGTGGGAATATTAACCTTAATTGTCGAATTACCCGGATGCCGATCCTTGAAAGAAAAGAGAAGCCGTATCGCACCCATCATGCACCGCTTGCATGAACAATTCAACCTTTCCATCTCGGAAACCGATCACCAGGACGTACGGCAATTGGCTGGGTTCACCTGCGCACTCGTCTCAAACGACCGGACGCATATCGAAAAATCGCTGCACGAAGTCATCCGTTACCTGGAAACTCACTGGCCGGATGAGCTCATCCGACAGGAAGCGATCGAGATCCTGTGAAGGCTTTGGAAACATGACGATCATCCATCTCAATTATCAGGAGTCAACATGGAATTTATCAAGAACCCACAACTCGATGGCAATGAATTCTTCTGGAAAGGCAACCGGGTCGGATTTCTCCTGATTCATGGTTTCACAGCTTCGACTGCCGAGGTCAGGTTATTAGCCGAAAAACTACATAAGGACGGTTATACGGTCAGTGCGCCTCTATTGCCAGGTCATATCACCTCACCCGAAGATATGAATCAATGTGCTTGGGAGGATTGGTATGGCGCCGTGGAGAGGCATTACCTCGATCTAAAGCGTCAAGTTGACACGGTATTCGTTGGTGGCGAGTCGATGGGTGCGCTGCTCACCCTGATGCTGGCCAGCCGTCAGAGTGACATCAAAGGATTGTTGTGCTACGCACCTGCGATTTTCGTCAAGAAGGTATGGCTCGCTCACTTTTTAAAGTATTTCGTGAGGTATCAGGCCAAGGGGGGCAAGGAGGACAACCTGCCCTGGAAAGGCTATACTGTAAATCCAATCCACGCTGTCGCCCAGCTGCACGAACTCCAACTTCAAACCAGGAAAGTGCTGCCATCGATCACAACGCCAACCGCCATCTTCGCAAGCAGGATCGATACCTCGATCGCGCCACAAAGCGCAGATGTACTCCATCAGAACATTGGGTCAAAAGACAAGGAGATCCACTGGTTCAATGCATCATCCCATTGTATGATCATCGATAAACAGCTGGATGACATCTATTCTGTGACCCACAAGTTTATCAAGCGCCTCTTAAAATCATAACCCAGGGTATTTCATTTCCCCCTTTTAAATAATAAGCAGAGGATATTTTCCTCTGCTTTTCTTTTCAACTAGACATTCTTTTCGATCAGCGCAATAACATCCGGAAAGTCCATACCCAGCCGCTGCATGGTTTCCAGGGTGGGAATACCGTCCTTGGACCAGCCGCGCCGCGTGTAAACCGCATCGACCAGTTGATCATACTGGTCCATTCTGAACTTGCGCAGGGCTGCGATCTTCTCGGTCAGGGTCAGTTTGGCAGGATCCATTCCGGCTTTCTCGCGCAAAGCGGTGTCATAGCGCTCCTGGCGGGACTCATATTCCTTCTCTGTGACCGGACCCATGGCGCGGTAGGGTGGATAATCATCCTTACGACGCCCATATCCCAGCCTGAGGTTGAACAAGCGCTGGAAATTGTAGACCCGTTCTGATTGCAGCATGAGGTCCTCCGGGGTCACCTTCACACCGGTCACACCTTCATACAACCAGGTGTAATTCTCGACATGCTCAGGCACCTTGGCAGGTTCGCTGGTCAGCTTGTTGCTGGGGGGAACGACATCATTCCAGGGTAATTTGCATAAGCCGTGCAGGCTGAACCAGGTACGCCAGATCGGGAAGTAATGCAGCGCCTCGGCCTTGGTTTCAAAGGTGGGCAATTGTTTGTGAACGGTTTCCATGAAGATCAGCCAGGCTTCGTCATGCTGGGGACCTTTGGATGCCATGGCGTAACCGCCCTGCTGAGCGAGGGATTCCTTGCTGATATATTCCGAAATCTCAAGGCCTTTGATCTCCATGCCGATATCATTCATGACGTTCATATCAGCGCCATACTTCTCATGCAGGTATTGTTTCATGGCCCGGGTGCCCATCCCGATGATCATGCCGAAGCCTTTACCCTCAGCCATCTGGTGAATAATGGTGATCACCGATTCGTAATTACCCCAGGTCAGATCCAGTCCGCCCGTCCGCTCGGTGTTCAGGATGCCATATTCAAAACACTCCATGGCAAACGCCAGGGTATTCCCAAGCGAAATGGTGTCGATCCCATAAGTATCCGCATAGAAATTGATCTCCAGCACCTGGGACGGGTCGAACAGGCACAGATTCGAACTGAGCGCGCCCAGGGTTTCATATTCGGGACCGTCGATGAAGACCACCTCGTCTTTATAGGGGCCAGTCTGCAGGTGGAAATGAGGAACCCCGTGTGCGCAGGCCATGGTGCAGCCGTACCAGCAGCCATCCGGTCCCCTGAAGTCGAATTGATCCTTCCAGATCGGTCCATAGATCCTGGCTGCGTCGTCATGCCCGCCAAAGCGGAAGTTCTGGACCGGCAGCAGGTCGAACTTGTTCATCACCTCCACCAGGTAGGGCGTGCCGGTATGGCGCATATCGTTCTGGGAGGCATCCAGTTCGCTGATCTCTTTATTGATGCGCTGGCCGGCTTTGCGCAGCAAGGCCATATCCGCCACACCGTTGCTGTCACCACCGGTCTCGCTGTATTTCACGACCAAGGCTTTCAGTCTTTTATCCCGCAACACACGGCCACAACCACCCCGGGCAGCCTGTTTGATACGCACTTCATCCCGGCGCGGGTCAAAATAACTGATGTTCAAACCGCAAATGGCGGCATGATTGGCAGCCTGCCCGGCTGACACAACAGATATGGCGCGCATCCCCTTTTTATCTTCGGCATACATCTCGGTCAGCTGTCGATTCAGGAGATGGGTATCCTGATCCTCATCCGGGGCGGTCTCGATCGTGATGAGGCCTTGATCACCATCGATGTAGATCAGGCATTCTTCTTTAGCTTTGCCCTGGATTTCAAGGGCATCGAACCCCGAGAATTTCAGATAGGGTCCAAAATACCCCCCTGAATTGCTGTCAATGACCGCATGCGTCAGGGGAGAGATGGTCGCCACTGTGCACTTCCCTGAACCCGGGTAGGTGGTGATGCCACCAATGGGACCGCCTGCTATGCATAACTCGTTCTCCGGATCGTTCCACCGGGTCGTATCTTTGATCGCGTTCCACAGCAGCCACAGATCAAATCCGCGCCCGCCTGTGAACAAGCGTTTCATCTCATCCGTGACCGGCTTGATCAAGATCTGGTTGGTGTCCAGGTTGATGTATAACGTCCGGCCGGCATAGCCCCGGAATACCGGTATCTTTTCATATCGCAACGTGGCCAGGATCTTATGAGATTTCCGCATTCGCGCAGGCTCGGGTCGATGGGTCACATGGCCTCCTGAGATTGATAATAGAGTTAACTCTCAATGCTTGCAGGCCTATTGTAAACGATAGTCAAGCTTCCAGATGGGGGTCGAATTACATGAAATCAGGATAATCTTTATCCTGTGTAAGGCGCAACAAAAATTCCGATTCCAGCGATCAGTGACATTGACATTTCGCCCTGCCATTACTATAATGCACCCACGTTGCGGGTGTAGCCAAGTGGTAAGGCAGTAGCTTCCCAAGCTACCATTCGTGGGTTCGAGTCCCATCACCCGCTCCTGATGACATGCGCTCCGCTGCGGGGCGCATGTTCACTTCATCCATCACAGGTATAATTCCAGCCATGTCCGATCAGAAACCCAACCTCCAAGGTGCAGTCTGCCCCTTGCCCTTATCTCATAATGAACAGATCGTGATGGGTCACGGCAGCGGTGGGCGCATGACCCACGATCTGATTCGGTCCGTTTTTGCCCGGTACTTTGGCAACCCGATCCTGGCCAGGAACAATGACGCCGCCGATCTGGAATTCAAAGGGAAAACCGGGGTCCGGATGGCCGTTTCCACCGACTGTCACATCGTCACGCCGCTCTTCTTCCCAGGCGGAGATATCGGAAGGTTGGCCATCTGTGGAACGGTCAACGACGTATCCATGTTGGGAGCCGAGCCTTGTTATCTCACGGCTGGATTTATCCTGGAGGAAGGTTTTCTTATCGCGGATCTTGAAAAGATCTGTGGCTCGATGCGCCAGGCGGCCGAAGAAGCTGGATTAATGATCGTCGCTGGTGACACCAAGGTGGTTGAAAAGGGCAAAGCAGATGGGGTCTTCATCACGACCTCAGGTGTTGGAGTAATCCCGGAAGGCTGCACGATCGGTGGTGAATTCGCTCAGCCGGGAGATCGCATCCTGCTCTCCGGAACAATGGGCGACCACGGCATCGCCGTCCTGGCTGCCCGGGGTGAGCTCGGCCTCGAAACAGCCATTCGCTCGGATGTCGCCCCGCTCAATCACCTGATTCGGCAGGTCCTCCTGGCTGCCCCCCACACGCACGTTTTACGCGATCCGACCCGGGGCGGCGTGGCCACCACCCTGAACGAGATCGCCGTTCAGAGCCATGTCGGCATACTGGTCGATGAAGACTGCCTGCCAGTGCGCCCTGAAGTCCTTTCAGCCTGCAATTTGCTGGGGTTTGATCCCCTCTACGTGGCCAATGAGGGTAAAGTGATCGTGATCGTTCCTGAAAATGAAGCGGAGCCGGCTTTGGCGGCCATGCGAGCCCATCCGTACGGGAAGGATGCTGCAATCATCGGACAGGTTCAAGCCGCGCCGGCCGATAAAGTGCTCATGCGGACGACCATCGGCGCCACCCGCATCCTGGACATGCTGTCCGGCTCGATGCTCCCGCGCATTTGCTAGCCGAATTAAGGTAAAATCAGTCTGTTTTTCCATTCAAACTTTTACAACTTGAGGATCATTAATGAAAATCGAATACAAAGAGACGACCAGCGACCTCCTGAAAAGGATCGACATCCACAACCAATACGGAGGCAGGGATATCGACCAGTGGATGCTGGATCTGTTGAAGATCCAGAAAGGTTCGAAGATTCTGGATGTCGGGTGTGGCGCAGGGAAACAATGCTTCAAATATCATGACGCCCTCTCCGGGGATGCGAAGATCACCGGTGGCGATGTCTCCGATGAACTTCTGGCACAGGCCAGGCTTGAAAATAAAAAACGCAGCACCCATATCAACTTCGTTAATTTGAATTTCAACCATTCCTTTGACTTTCCTGACAACGGCTTCGATCTGGAATCCTGCTGTTTCGCCATTTATTATGCAGAAGATATTCCCTTTACGATCAGGGAGATGCACCGCGTCTTGAAACCCGGCGGCCGCCTTTTCACCTCTGGACCGATGCCGGAGAACAAGAAATTGTTCTATGACGTCATCCGTGAAGCCACCGATAACAAACCCATCCCGCCCATGCCGGGCAGTTCGCGTTACGGCAGCCAGATCCTGGACGCCATGAAAGCCACCTTCTCGAAGGTGGAAGTGTCGATATTTGAGAATCCCCTGACCTTCACAGCCGTCCAACCCTTCCTGGATTACACGCGTGCTTCGCTATCCGAGGATCGCAAACTGTGGTCCTCCTTCTTCCAGGGAAAGGACGACTTCGAAAAGATCATGGAAGCGATCCAAAAAGCCGCTGAAAACCGCCTGGCGCGCGATGGCAAGCTGGTCATGACCAAGGTGGTGGGTGGCTTCGTAGCGACTAAATAAGGTGATTATGAATCACGATATGACCTTTTTCGGCAGGAAAGTATGCTTTATCGGCGCCCATCCGGACGATATCGAGCTGGGCTGCGGCGCCTTGATCGCCCACATTGCCGGCAAGAGTGAGTTATTATGCGTCACATTGTCGGATAACCAGAAGAATCCCGCTCTGAAGAACGTCGTGGAGGAACACCAGCGCAGCATGGCTGTCCTGGGCGTACCCAAGGCGAATGTGATCGTCGGCACCTTCGAAACCCGCCGTTTTCCCCACTACCGCCAGGAGATCCTGGAGTACCTGATCGAATTGAATCGCGAGCATCACCCCGAGATCGTCTTCGTTCACACCCGGTCAGACATTCACCAGGACCATGCCACCGTCACCGATGAAGCCCTGCGGGCATTCAGGGGGAGAACCGTCCTGGGTTTCGATGTCATCCGCTCGAGTTATGGTTTCTTCCCGTCCTTTCTGGTGGAGGTCAGCGAAGCGGATGTCAGGAAGAAATCCGAGGCCCTGGCGCAGTATCAAACCTACCAGGATAAGTATTACTTCTCGCCGGATGTGACCCGCGCCACCCTGATCCGCCATGGCGCCCTGGCCGAGAGGCCCTTTGCCGAGGGCTTTGATATCCTGCGTATCGTGGGAGAATTCGATTGTCCCAAGTGACAAACCAAAAACCTGAGGGATCCCTCAGGTTTTTTCGTTGTAACAGGGTATAGTCGATTGAAGGTCAACCTTCAACCAGGCTGTCGTCAGCTTCTGTCAAGCCATAAACTCCAGCTTTAATGACTTTTAACGATAAAAGAGCACATTTCAACCGTACGGGACCCAATTCGATGCCTAAAAGGTCCAGGATGTCCTGTTTGGTCAAGCTTTTGACATCCTCGACCGACTTGCCGATGACACTTTCCAGCAGGAGATCAGCAGCAGCCTGCGATATGGCACAGCCATGCCCATCGAAGGCAGCCGCCAGGATCTTTCCGCTATCGTCAACCTTGAGGTCGATGCGGATCTGGTCGCCACACAATGGATTTTCATCCTCAAAGCTGATATTGCCATCCTCCAACTTGCCCTTGTAGAGAGGAGTCTTATAGCGTTCAACGATCAGTTCCCGATATAGATCATCCATCATTATGTTTCGTGAAATACCTTTTTGACCTTGTAGATGGCCTCAACCAGAGCATCAATATCGCGAGTTGAATTATAGAGATAAAAGCTGGCGCGGGTTGAAGCCGGAATGCCCAGGATCGCATGCAAGGGCATGGCACAGTGGTGCCCCGCCCGGACGGCAATACCCTCGCCATCCAGGATCTGGGCGACATCATGTGGGTGAATTCCCTGTAATGTGAAGCTCGCCACCCCGCCGCGTTTGCTTGCGTCAGGACCCAGAACCATCACGCCGGGTATCTCAACCAGGCGGTCAAGGGCGTAGCGGATCAATTCCTGCTCGTGATGCGCGATCGTTTCCAACCCTATTTTTGACAGGAAATCAACAGCCGCTCCGAAACCGATCACTTCAGCGATGGCAGGTGTGCCGGCTTCGAATTTGTGAGGCAGCTCATTGGCTTTAAAGGATCGCAACTCCACTTTCTTGATCATGTCACCACCACCCAAAAATGGTGGCATTTTCAACAAGAGCTCCTCACGCCCGTATAAGATCCCGACGCCGGTAGGGCCGCACATCTTATGAGCTGACACTGCTGCGAAATCGACGTCCAGATCTTTAAAATCCACCGGCATGTGCGGTACCGATTGGGCAGCATCCAACAGGGTGATCGCCCCGGCCTGGTGGGCCAGCTTGATGATCTCCTTCGCCGGATTGATGGTTCCCAATACATTGGACATGTGTGTGAAGGCAACCAATTTCGGTTTCCGCTCCAGAAGGTGCCGGTAGATATCCATATCCAGGAGGCCATCCGGTGTCATCGAAATGAATTCCAGGGTCAGGTTGCTTTCTGCTGCAAGCATCTGCCAGGGCACCAGGTTGGAGTGGTGCTCCATGGTGGTCAGAACGATCATGTCACCTGAATGAAGTTCCGCATGACCCCAGGTTTTTGCCACCAGATTGATGGATTCCGTTGTATTTCGGGTGAAAACGATCTCGCGGGAGTTCTTGATCCCCACAAAGCTGCCTATGCGCAAACGCGCTGATTCGTATGCCTCTGTAGCCTCCTCGGCTAACGTGTGAACACCGCGGTGAATATTCGCGTTCATCCACCGGTAGTACCCATCCATGGCGGTCAGTACGCTGGCTGGCTTTTGTGAGGTCGCAGCCGAATCCAGGTAGATCAGGCGATGCCCACCGGATAGCTGCCGATCAAGAATCGGAAACTCCTTTTGAATTGCGGATAAGTCCATTTGGGTCATTAAAGCCGGATCAATAGTCGATCTTTTCACTCGATTTCGATGTGCGCTTTATTGGCACGCGGATATGCGCTGAATTCTGCGGATACCACAGAATATGATCCGGCACCATCCAGCCGTCGGTCAGATAGACGTTGGTTCTGAACTGGACCGCCACCATCTTTGAATCAACCTGGACAACGATCCCCTTCATCCATCCCCGGATGCGCGAACCGCCCTTTTCGTGGTCGCAGAAAACTTCGACGACATCACCAACATCAAAATCATGGTCGTCAGCCGGAGCCTTCATATAGGCATAGTCGGTCATTTTCTTCTCCCTTTTCAATTCGGAGACAGTTTCAACAATTACCTTGGTTTTCTTTTTCGTTGTGGTCAATGAATAAATTCACCTTTCATTTTAGCATTGCTTTTATAAAGTACAAGCATGATTATTCATGCGCCGATAATTTTCGCTCGATAATATTCTCAAGGATCGTTCTGTCAGTTTCATCCGGTATCATCTGCACAACCGGATCCAGAAATCCCTGGACAATCAGTTTTTGTGCATCGTTCCGGTCGAGTCCCCGGCTTTGCAGGTAGAACTGCTCGGTTGGGTCGATCCTGCCCACGGTCGCGCCGTGCGTACAGCGAACGTCATCGGCCAGGATCTCCAGGCCCGGCAAGGTATCTGCATGGGCATTCACACCGAGGATCAGGTTTCGATTAGCCTGGTAACCGTCTGTTTTTACGGCGCCGGGCGCGACATGGATCATGCCACTGAACAGGCTGCGACTATCATCCAAAAGAACGCCTTTATAAAGCAGATCGCTTTTGGTATTCGCTGCAAAATGGTTCTGGCGTGTGTTGAACTCTACCTGTTGGTGACCTGAAGGCAGATACAAACCGTTCATCCGGACCGTGCTTCCTTGCCCTGCCAGGTCCGCCTGAATGAATTGTTTATTGAACAAGCCATCCATGGCACAAGCCAGCCAGTCCAACTGACTATTGGTTCCGAGATGGGCCTTTTCGTGAGAGATCTTCCAGGTCTGATCCGATCCTGAGGATATTTCCACAAGTGTCAGTTTTGAACCCTCATCCAAATTAATACCAAGGTTTCCAATGCTGATACCAGGTCCGGAGGAATCATTTTGGGGTTGCATATCCACCAGGAGGATGCAAGCCTCCGCATCAGGTTCCAGCCAGATCATGTGGTTAGACAAGCGTGCCTGCATCTGGTCGCTTTTAGCTCTAATCCGAACCGGATTTTTTAACTTCAATCCCGCCGGGATCCTGATGAAAAAGCCGTCTGTGGCAAAAGCCACCGGCATGGCTGCAAAGATATCCCTTCCGGGATCGATCAATCCTTTTTCGATGATCTCCGGGTGATCGCTCAAGGCATCCTGGAAGGATCCGCTAACCACCCCTTGATCTGTCAAGGATTGAATGTCATCGATCTGCCAGACAGGTTGTTGATTTACTTCGTGCTCCAGGTAGGTTCCAAAATTTTGCCACGGGACCTGAGTCATATCCACCCGTTTCCAATCATCCACCTTTCGACCAGGAACCGCTTGCCCGGAGAATGTCTTCCAGGCTTCCATGCGAATCGAATCGATCAGCTCTTGACCGGTGACAGGCACATGCCCATGTGTAAAAACGGCGCGCAGTTTCTCTTCGATATCTCTGGTCTGACCGGTTTGAGGCACATTGCTGATCATGGTCATCAACCCACCGATCCGGTCATCTGCAACTGGATGAGGCGGTTCATTTCAACCGCATATTCCATCGGTAATTCCTTCACCAGGGGTTCGATGAAACCGGAGACGACCATGGTGGTCGCCTCTTCTTCATTGAGTCCGCGGCTCTTGAGGTAGAACAATTGCTCATCACCGATCTTGGACACAGAAGCTTCGTGTCCGATGGTGACATCGGACTCATTGATATCCATGGTTGGATAGGTATCTGAGCGTGACGCCGGATCCAGCAAGAGGGCATCACATACCACGTTGACCCTGGAGTTTGAGGCGCCATGGACGACCTTCACCAAACCGCGATAGGAGGCTCTCCCTCCACCCCGGCTGATGGATTTTGAGGTGATGCGCGAAGAGGTGTTGGGAGCCAGGTGGATCATCTTCCCACCGGCATCCTGGTTCTGGCCAGTTCCTGCAAAAGCCATTGAAAGTATTTCGCCATGTGCACCCGGTCCAGTCAAAAGACAGGCGGGGTATTTCATGGTTACTTTGGATCCCAGGTTGGCATCCACCCATTCCATTGTGCCTTTTTCCTCCACCCGTGCGCGCTGGGTCACCAGGTTGTAAACATTGGTTGACCAGTTTTGGATGGTGGTATAGCGCACCCGGGCATCTTTTTTCACGATGATTTCGATCACACCGCTGTGAAAAGAGTTGCTGGAGTAAGTCGGGGCTGTACAACCTTCCACATAATGCACCTGCGAACCCTCATCAGCGATGATCAGCGACCGTTCGAACTGGCCAATGGAGGCCATGTTCAGGCGGAAATACGCCTGCAGTGGGAGATCCACCTTCACACCCGGTGGGATATACACGAATGATCCACCCGACCAAACAGCGCTGTTCAGAGCAGCGAATTTATTGTCTGTGTATGGAATAACCGTATTGAAATACTGCTTGAACAGCTCCGGGTACTGTTTCAGGCCATCTTCGATACTCAGGAAGATCACTCCCTTTTCCGCCAGGTGCTGTTGGATCGAGTGGTAGACCATTTCAGATTCATACTGCGCGCCTACACCTGCCAAAAATTTACGTTCCGCTTCAGGCACACCCAATTTATCGAAGGTCCGTTTGATCGTATCCGGGACATCATCCCAGGAAGCTTCGGTCATTTCAGACGGTTTTACGTAATAAAAGATCGAATCCAGGTCGAGGCCTGAAAGATCTGCGCCCCACCCAGGCATGGGTCTGGCCTGATAATGTTCGAACGCTTTCATTCTGAATTCCAACATCCAGGCTGGTTCAGCTTTCATGCTTGAAATCTGCTCGACGACTTCCCTATCCAAACCCCGGCGGCTCTTAAATATCGATTCATCCGGATCAGAAAATCCGTATTGATTCTCTCCAAGATGATCAACAAATTCAGACCTAGCTGCCATTCTATATATTGTATGTATCGTTGCTCAGGAACCGTTTAGATCGTATTTTTCACGAACCCAGTCGTACCCCTGCTCTTCCAGGTGTAAGGCCAGATCGGCATTGCCACTTTCCACGATCCGTCCATCGATCATGATATGGACGAATTGCGGTTTGATGTAATTCAATATCCTCTGGTAATGGGTGATGACCAGGACACCCATCTCAGTTCCCCGCAATGCATTGACACCATCTGAGACGATCTTCAAGGCATCAATATCCAGGCCGGAATCCGTCTCATCCAGAACGGCGATCTCCGGTTTCAGGATCGCCATCTGCAGAACTTCGGCACGCTTCTTCTCACCACCCGAGAATCCCTCATTGAGATACCGACCGGCAAAACTGGGATCCATCTGAAGAAAATTCATTTTTTCGGTCAATAATTTTCTGAATTCAAGGATCGGGATGCCCTTATCCTCAGGATCAAGGGCTTTACGCCTGGCATTCAAAGCCATTCGGAGAAAACTGGCCACCGTGACCCCGGGTATGGAGACCGGATACTGGAATGCCAGGAAGAGACCCCTGCGGGAGCGTTCTTCCGTGCTCAGTTCGAGAATATCCTTCCCATTGAACAAGATCTTGCCACTGGTCACTTCATAGGCAGGATGCCCCATCAAAGTATAGGCCAGGGTTGATTTACCCGTACCATTCGGACCCATGATGGCATGCACTTCACCTGAGTTTATGACCAGGTCAAGCCCTTTGAGAATTTCCTTCCCCTCGATCGTTACGTGTAGGTCTTTTATTTCCAGCTTGGTCATGTTTTGCTCCAAATTGAGCACTTATTTATTATTTTTATGATATATTTCTACTTTAAGAGACTTGTCACCCATTATAGCATGGGCGGGAATCAAAGTCAATATTTACTATTTTATTCTACATTATTCAGCCAGCCGAATACACATCCCGGTTGCTTAATTCCGCACCTCCATATACAATGGCATCAATCCTCGGAGTCCCATGACAACAACCACACCCCCCATTACAGTCGAAAACCTGCAGGGTTATTTGTCGCCCTGGCATGCATCGCTCCAAAACCCTGCAGAGACGCAGGCAGATGTGTTGAAATTCCTGTTATCCATCTATTCAGAAACAAATTACGGCAGGGAACACCGGGCAGATCAGATAAAAACCATTGCTGATTATCGCCAGGCTTTTCCCGTATGCACCCATGCGGATTACAAACCGCTGATCGACCAGGTGATGTCAGGTGATTATCAGGCGCTTGTCAACGAAGAACCGGTCGGTTGGGCGATCACGCGGGGAACGACCAAGGGTGAAATGAAATTCATCCCGATGACGCCCACGGATCTCGGTTTTCGGGTCAGCGCCGGACGTGCCATGCTCAACTACGTCACTTCAACCGGCAGGCTCGATCTGTTTGACGGGGTCAATCTCAACCTCAATTTTCCTTCAGATGTGGGCACCATCAAGATGGGTGAGCGCGAGATCACCTATGGTTACAGCTCCGGGATCTACACCAAGTATGTATCCTCCTTCACACCCATCCGATCCGTTCCCGCACAAGAGGAAATTGATGCCCTGGGTGGTGGCAGGACCCTCAAAGATTGGGAAGCGCGCTTCGAACTGGCCTATGAAAAATGCAAGGGGCTCAATGTCTCACTGGTGGGTGGTGTCGCACCCACCGCGCTTGATTTCGCCAGATTTCTTAAAAAGCGCCATGGAAAGTATCCAAAAGATCTGTGGAAAACCCAGATCATGACCCTCGGATCCGTTCCAGGTATCAATACCCGTCTTGAACCCGCGCTCAAAGCCATGTATGGCAATCCAAGGATCCGGGAGATCTATGGGGCCACAGAGGGGATGTTCGGTCAACAGATGGACGAAAAACGAGCCTGGGTCCCCAATTATGATATCTTTTTCCTTGAAGTAGCCACCCGCACTGGAATTAAAATGCTGCACGAAATGAGACCTGGCGAACTGGGGAGTTTGATCGCCTCCACGCCGGTCCTGCCGCGTTATCGCATCGGTGATGTCATCCTGGCGGTTAAACCGCCCTACTTCCGTTGCATCGGACGCGAAAAGTGGTGGGCTCCCCTGCGTTATGCCTGGGATGAGCTCACCACTTTTAATCTCGGCCGATTGTAATTTATCTTTTTCTTAAGATTCCCTGGAGTATCAGAACCAAACCTATGACAATGATGATCACAGGCCAGATGATGCTCCATTTGACCGTTTCACCCAGACCCAGCCCGATCAGGATGGCAGCTATGATGAGACTGCCGACCACCGACCGTCGATAGGTGGGTACCAGCAGACGGATTGCGATCTCAATCAGGATCAAGATACCTGCACCAAGCAAGATCAGTGAAATAAATGGGGGTTGAATATTTTTTGCGTTATCAATAATTTGATTGAGGAATGCGTAGCGGGTTAGTATCCCGAGATTCCAGAACAACCAAACCACGCCTGCCCAGATCAGAATCAAAGCCCAGATCAGGGTGCCGAGAGGATCCCGTCGATACTTTTCCTCCACGGTTTTCTCTTCGTGTTTTTCAACTTCCTTTTCATCTTTCTCGTCTTTCTCATCTTTTTCGTAACGTGATGGTTCAGCCATTTCATCTTCCTCCTCAGAAAAATGATAATCCGATTGTAGCATATGCACAGCCAAATTCAATACCCACCTTATTGACAGGTCTTGAATCGGTTGTTATACTAGATATCTATCTAGTATATTTATATTAATGAACAGGGATTGCTATGTCCGGAACACGCGAAAAGATCCTGCTTACCTTACTAAATCACCCCCGATCAACGATCAGTGACCTGGCCGTCGCCGCGGGAATCAATGCCATATCCGTTCGCCATCACCTGGCAAGTCTGCAAGCGGGTGACCTGATCCTGTCGGAAGAAGAACGACATGGGGTCGGCCGCCCCAGGTTGATCTACTCATTATCTGAAAAAGGCGTCGAGCAATTCCCCACCAGTTATTTGAAGTTGACCAATCACCTGCTCGAGCAAATGCAGGCCATCCTGCCAGAGACCATGCTGAAACAGGTGCTGGATCGGGTGGCAGCAAATATCGCTTCCGGCTATATCGATCAGGTTAAGGATCTTCCGACAAACGAGCGGCTGAATCTGATCAAACGTCTTCTTAAAGAAGAGGGATTTTTGATCGAATGGAAAAAGACGGGTGAAGGATACGAGGTCCGTGAGATCAGTTGCCCATACCATCATGTCGGTCGCGGTCATCCCGAGATCTGTTCGATCGATCAGGCGGTCTTATCAAAATTACTGGAAATCCCGGTGACACGCATCAGTTGCATCCTGCGCGGTGACAATCATTGTACCTATATCATTCCCTCCATGGACAAGCGGTGATCTCATGACAGAAGCACCCACTCCTCTCCCGCTTCACTGGGATATCGAAGACAGCCACCCCGAGCTGATCGATTCACTCAAACGAGCGCTTCGTATTGTCAAGGACCCTGAGATCGGAATGGACATACTCCAGCTGGGTCTTGTCAGGAATGTGGCTCTCATCGATGAGGTCATCACGATCAAGATGATGTTGACCACACCTTTTTGCCCATATGGTCCATCATTACTCGAATCAGCCCGGGAACAGGTTGAATCAGCCATGGGGAAGACCACGCGCATCGATTTTTGTCTCGATCCCTGGGACTTTTCGATGATGGAGGATGGTGCATCAGCCGACTGGGGGGTGTTCTAAAGGCTGTAAATCGTTATCAATATCATCTTGTCATGTGATAATCCCTCGGCTATAATCAGGCGCTGTGTAAAAATAGAAAGTCAGAGGTATTTATTCCATGATCGATGTCAATGACCTGCGCAAAGGTGTCACCTTCCTGTTGGATGGCAGTCTGTTAAAAGTCCTGGAGTACTCCCATAACAAACCAGGCCGGGGTAATGCCACCATCCGAATTAAAGCTCGAGATATCCGCAGGGGCAACACGCTTGAAAAAACCTTCCAATCCGGCGACCGTGTACAGGACGTGCGGCTGGATTTTCACAACGTGCAATACCTTTTTCGGGACGGAGACATGTTCACCTTTATGGACATGCAAACCTTCGATCAACCGGCCATTAAAGCTGACCTGGTCGGTGAATACGCCGGCCTGCTCAAGGAAGGCATGGAAGTCAAGTTAACCTACTTTGATAATGAGCCGATCGATATTGAATTACCCACCAGCGTTGACCTGGAGGTTGTTCAGGCGGACGTGGCTGTCAGAGGTGATACCGCCACGAATTTGACCAAAAAAGTGATCACTGAGACCGGCCTTGAAGTCCAGGTCCCGAATTTTGTGAATGTCGGTGACACGATCCGGATCGATACCCGTACCAATGGGTACCTGACCAGGGTCTGAGCCGATCACGAACCCAACCGGCACCTCCGAAGGGTGCCGGTTTTTCAGATAAAATATGCGCACACCAGCTGGCTCCGAATGTAAATACTTTTTTGGGGATTATTACCGTGGTAAAAATCGGGAAGAATGCCGGTTGATCGGTAATGCCCCCAAACCCCGGCATTGGGTACCGGAATTATGCAAAACCTGCCCGGTCCCAGGCATCCTACGCGCCAATGCCTGCGAACATATGGAACTGACAGCCCAGGTTTCATCCGGCTTGCGCATCGCCAAACGCCGCGTGAAAGTCAGCGCCTTCTGCCATAAATCCAATCAGGCGGTCGATAAACCGCATATCGGCTGTGATATTTGCCATCCGCTTGTGATCAAGATCGGAGAACCCGATTGATCCTGCTGCTCGATCTGGATGGCACCCTGCTGGGAAACAGCATGGAGAAGTTCCAACCGCCCTACTTCAAAGCATTAAGCACGCATCTTGAGGAGCTCATCCAACCAGATCGCATGCTGCTGGACTTGATCGCTGGTACACGCAAGATGCTCGAAAACCATGATCCGCTGACCACTTTGGAATCGGCGTTCGATCAGCATTTCTATCCCGCGCTCGGGCTTGAAAAAGCCGTCGTTGCTGCCCGCATCATGGAATTCTACGAAACCAAATTTCCTTCTCTGGGCTCAATCACCCATCAGTTGCCCGAAGCGATCGACTTCGTCCAATCCAGGTTATCGGCCGGTGACCGGGTCGTTGTCGCCACCAACCCGCTCTTTCCGCGTGTGGCCACCCTGGCCAGGCTGGTTTGGGCCGGTTTGCCCGCTGACAAAACGAATTTCGATCTGATCACGACCTACGAGTTCATGCATTTCTCCAAACCCCACCCGGAATATTATGCGGAAATTCTGGCTTATCTGGGTTACCCGGATGAAACGGTCATCATGGTCGGCAATGATCTGTCGGACGACATCCAGCCGGCTGGCAGCTTGAACATTCCGGGCTTCTGGTTAACATCCACTGAACCCCTGCAAGCAGAGTCATCATCTTATCAACCAGCAGGAGGTTATCCTGAACTGATCGAATATTTAAAGGACGGTATGAAACCGGTTGATCTTTATGCCGCGCGATCCGTACCGGTCCTGATGACTTTCTTGAAAGCCACCTTGGCCGCGCTGCATGGCTACCAACTGCTCAGCGTGACTAAATCAGATGAAATTACTGTCAAATTGAACCAATTAATGACCCAGCGATACCTTGATGAAATATCCCTGGTTGATAATTTCCTGGTTCAGGAAAAACTCACGCTCACCAACGATCCACCTGACGATGATTCCGGCACGAAACTGACACTGTTTTCCCGATACCGGATGGCTTGGGTGAAAAACTTATCAGATACGACCGGCTCAACCCGAACCACTTCTGAATCCGATCTGATCACCCTGCTTCAGGCAAGCGTCGCCAATGATCGAAAAATTCTGATGGAATGTTCACAATGGCTAAAGTATCTCCCGGAGATCACCCCTCTCCCCGACCTGTCACTCTGATCAATAGAAGGCTGATCCTTCGCAGGCATGCCGAGCGCTATATCCTGATCACCCTGTTGGCCTTTGCTGCAGCGGTCGGTGGCACCCGCATGTTCCTCAATCTCACCGGCTTCCCGCAATTGGGATCCGGCAATATCCATATCTCTCACGTGCTTTGGGGTGGCGTTTTTCTTTTTGCGGCGACCATTTTACTTTTAACCTTTATCAATCAAAGGCTGTTCTATCTCAGCGCCATACTCAGTGGGATCGGTGTCGGTTTATTCATTGACGAAGTTGGGAAATTCATCACGGCAGAGTACAATTACTTTGTACCGGCAGCCGCGCCGATCGTATACTCCTTCTTCTTACTGACCGCTCTGATCTATACGCTCGTTGTTCATCGCAAGCGGAAAGACTCGCGCCTGGCCCTGTACGAACTACTGGGGGATCTGGAAGAGATCCTGGATGAGGAATACACCGAGGCGGAAATCCGCCAGCTGCTTGCCCGCCTTGAGACCGTCCAGGCGGATCCATCCCTCAAGGAACTGAAGCCCATCGCCAGGGGATTGGAAGAGTATCTGACCGCGCATGCCATTTCGAATCGAAAAGCCAAACCCGGTTTTCCTGACAGGCTTCAGGCTCGCTGGATCGATTTCCGCGACCGATATCTCACCAAGCGCCGGCTTAAATCCATCTTGATCGGCGGTTTGCTTGGCCTGGCCATCTGGGAATTGCTTTATCCGGCTAAATTCATGATCAACCTGGGGTCCCCCGAAGACATCCTCTCGGAATTATCTTACCTGGTCTCAAATGAGCTGGTCACGGGTCCGGTGACGATCGGTCTATTCGTTTTCCGGTTGGGTTTTGATACCATCCTGGGGTTGACCGTCCTGATCGCTGTTTTCCTGTTTTTGATCAACAAGGATCGCAATGCCAGCGCATTCGCCTATATCAGTTTGCTGGTCCTTTTAACTTCCGCCAATTTAATCCTGTTCTACTTCGACCAATTCTCCATGATGATCAACGCTGTGGTGCAATTCATCCTTTTCATGGCTGTTGTTTATTACCGGAACAAATACCTCAAGATAGCTTTATAAATTCCCCACAAAAAGGTGCTGGATGCCGATCTATGAATATGAATGCCGGGATTGCGGTCATGCTTTCGAGCTGATCCGTCCCATGTGTGATGCTGACAAGGTGATCGCTTGCGAAAAATGCAAAAGCGAAAAGACGACTCGCCAATTGTCAATTTTTAATGCCAGTAGCGGGGGTAAGGCATTGACCGGCGGTCATTCAGGTTGTGACAGCTGCGGTGGGGGGCGTTGCAGCTCCTGCAGTCATTAGGTGATATCCGTTTTTAGTATTTCTTTTTATACTTCTGCACTTCGGCCGGCGAAATGCGATATCCGGTACCGCCCAGTGCCTGGGTGGATAAACCGCCGGTGATATTGCCCCATTGCAGACATTCTTTCAGGTCAAGACCATCCAGGTAAGCCTTCATGAACCCGGCATCGAAACAATCCCCGGCTCCGGTCGTATCCATGCATTTCACCGGTATACAGGGAACATGGTACACCTGTTCCGCCTGGATCGCATAAGCTCCCTGCGCGCCATCCTTTATAACCACGATCGGCGAATATTGGCCAAGTACCTTCAGGCAGTCAACAATATCGGTTTTTCCGGTCAACCTGCGCGCTTCGCAGGCATTCGGCATGAATATATCCACCTGTCGCAAGGCACGCTGGATATCCCGATCTTCGAGCGTACCCTCGGATGAGTTGCCATCCATCACCAGGGTGGTTCCCTTCTTTTTGAACTGACCGGCAGCCAATGCCAGCAGGCGGCCACGGTACAATCCACACAGGAACAGGATCCTGCATTCTGTGTTGAGCACCCGCTTGAGATAATCCGGGTTGACCCGCCGGGGATCACTGAAACTGATGAATTGCCGGTCTCCGAGATAGGACCCCGCCACGGTGATGTTACGCAGGGGGTAATCCTTTGATGCGAAACAGACCGGATCAAGGCCTTCTTTAGCGGCCATATCCTTCACATACAGGCTGAAGGTATCATTCCCAAAATCCACCGCCCAGGCCACACTGACCCCGAGTCTATGCAGGGTCGTGACTGAATTATAGGTGCCCCCCGGCAACATCGAGAAATCCCGGCTGAATACTTCCCGGCCCAATTCTGGAACTCCATCCAACCCGGAAAAGATCAGATCCAGATAATAATCACCCAGCGCGAGGACATCGTATTTCATGCCAGTTTGGGAAAATAATCCCCATGAGTTGAAAGGTATCCATCCAGGACCTTCTTCGCCAATTGGCGATCATGCACCAGTGGATGCATCATCAAGGCCTGGATAGCCTTTGAATAGGAACTTTCAATGGCTGCCTGGACGGTCATCCGTTCGTAGGCTTTGATGGTCTTCATGAGCCCCAGGCAATGGTCCGGTACCTGCCCCACCTTCACCGGGGCAATCGAATTTCTGGATACCATGGCCGGTATTTCCACCACGTCGTCAGGAGACATTGCCGGCATGGATTTCTGATTGGGGATATTCAGGATCATCCGTCGATTTCCGGCGCCAAGCAGCGCTTCGATCAGATCGAGCGCAACCCCGGCGTAACCCTCATAGGCTAGCCTGTTCGAGCAGGTCCTGGAGGTTGATCCCGGGCGCTTTATCGTCGATGCCGGTCTCATTTTTCATATAAGTGCCGCCCCGGTTGCCAATGTACTCCAGATAGGTCGTTTCGATCCTGGGATAATCCCCCTTATCGATCAGATACTTGATCTTATTAAACAACAGGAGATTATCGCCCAGGATCTGCTCACCACGGGTGATGCCCGCCTTCTGAATATTCGCAACAGCTTGTCGGCTGTAGTAGTAATAATACAGATACTCATTGGGGAACATCGCCCAGGGATTCGATCAAATCTGTTTCGAACGGAAATTCCGGGAGACCGCCGGTTTGAACGAACATGCTGATGAATTCCTGCAGGTGCTCCAGAACCCTGATGCCGTATCGCCCGGATCCAACCCAGATGATTGAGACCGAAATAATCAAGCTCCACATCGGATTTACTAACCCCCAAAAGACCTGCAAATACCGATAGGAACTGTGAAGGCGCATCACAGATGCCAGCCATGCGCTGCCAGCCGGTCGCGTTCTGAACAGCCTGGATCATCATTCCGGCCGGATTGGCGAAGTTTACCAGCCAGGCTTTTGGGCAAACCTGTTCCATCTGGTGCACAATATCGATCAACACCGGGATGCTGCGTAAACCCATGGCAAATCCACCGGCACCGGTCGTTTCCTGGCCCAGCAAACCCAGGTTCAAAGGAACACGTTCGTCCACGACGCGGGATTCGATGCCGCCCACGCGGAAGGTGGTTATGACGAAATCAGCATCCTTCAGCGCCTCCCGCAGATCTCCGGTGCGCTCCACTTTAAAGCGACAAACCTCCGCTGGCTTCCAACTGTTGTGTTACCGAAGCCATCAAGCGCAAACGCTCCGGGTCGATATCCATCAGGGATAACTGCTCGAATTCCCAGGCTGCCCTGGCGTTTATGCAGCGCCTGGATCAACAAGGGGGTCCGCACACCACCAGCACCGATAATCGCTAATTTCACTGTATTTTCCCTTACGCAGTTTGCTTAGCCTGCTCGATTTTTGCTCGCTCCTTGAGTTGGCTGCGGAGTATTTTAATATCCGGGGGTACCAACTTGGTAGCAAACAAGAAGAAGAATCCACATAACAACCAGGTGGTAATGCAGATGATCAGGATGGCATCTTTAAGTGAGAGCGCCTCTGAGATATATCCAGCGATCAAAGGCGATAAGGCGGCACCTGCGGATTCAATGAAATTTTCGACAGCCAGTGCCGTGCTGCGCACTTCCGGCAGGGACACATCATAGACAGTCGCGATGACATTTGGCGCTGCAAAGGGCATGAACAGCGCGGTCAGGATCAAAAATATCATGAAAGTCGTTTCGTTCCCAAGTGGAACCATCATGGTCAGGTATAAGAAGAATGCACCCGCCAGCACGCCGAAGGCTGAAACGATCAAGCGCCCACTGGGTGTCTTCTTGAAGAGCAAATCGCCTAAAGCACCCCCGATGTAGTAACCGGATGCCATTACAAGGACCGCGGGGGCCATGGTGTAAAGAATGGTCATATCATCATAACCGCGCTCCCGCTCCAGGTAGGTAAAAAACCAAACTGTGATCACATTCCAGGGAAAGACGCCGAAGAATCCCTGGACGAAGATGATGATCATGCTGGGTTTTTTGATCAGATCCCGGGCGACTTTCCAATTGAACTTGTAAACACCCATTTTTTCCAGGTCGACCAATTCAGGTTCCGAAGCACCGCGGATCGGTTCACGCACGCCGAAGAAAATGAAGAACGCAATGATGATGCCCATCGAACCGGTGATGTAAAATACCTGACGCCAGCCGATCAGGTCAGACAGCATCAATGCCAAAATCATTCCGACGAGGTAACCCAGCGGTTGGGCTACTTGCAGCAGACCATAGATCTTTCCGCGTGTTTTGGGTTCAAAATAATCTGCGACCAAACTGAAGAGACCGGGGTAGCTGGAATCGTCGATACCGGTTGAAGCACGGCTGGCAACAAACAGGGGGTATGTGGGTACAATCGCACTCAACCAGGTGGAAGCCCCCCACAGGAAGGATGCCAGGGCTAACAGCTTGGCGCGCGAATAGCGGTCGTAGAGCCAGCCCCACAGGGGGTAAGCGATGACACCGACGATCAGAGCGCCGGTCACGACCGCACCCATCTGGGCATCGTTGATCCCGAACGTCTCCTGGATGGGAGTAACCAACGGGCCGATCAGGAGCTTATCGGCCTGGTGCATGAGCATGAAAAAGAAGAATACGATGACAGCGTACCAGCGTTTCTTGGTGTATTTCACTGCTTCTGGATTCATGATGATCTTCTCCGCGATGAGTATCCCTTTTTACGGGTCGTTCTGATTCTATATTCCGATAGATCCTGTCCCACTTATTGTGGTTCTTAAGGTAGTAAAGCCTCGACAAATGGATGAAAACGGGTCACACGGAAGGCTTCTCCCAATGCGATACCGGTTTTCGCACCGATTTCAACTGCCCTGGCCTGCATCGCCAGGTGCATGGCGCTCCGGGGATCATCCAGCGCATCACCGGCCATGGCACGCAGATCGACACCGGCCACGTGTGCTTGCCGAAGGATATCCTCGACCAGGAATTTCATCTGGCTGGCATGCTCATAGAGGGCTGCCATCTTATCCTCGAAGGTGTCACTGATATCCAAGATCAAGTTAGCCGCAGCCAGGTCTTCAGTATAATAATATTTTTCAGGGGTGAAATGCGGTTCCAGGCCTTCTTTCAGCTGGTCAGGGTAAAGCAGCGGCAGGTTGGCAAAAGTCACCGCCTCGGATGCCACACGGGCAACGAAGCGGTGATCGGGGTGAGTTTCAGCAACATAAAGGTAATCCTCGGTCATGAACAGATCGGGTTTGTATTCCCTGATCAGACGGATATACTTTTCACGAAGTTCATGTGGGGGGACACGATCCAATTCAAGATCGGAATAACCCAACAGAATGACTTTCTCAGCGCCCAGCCGGGCAGCCGCATTGATCGCTTCCTGTTTTCTGGCTGCGATCAACGATTTGCCATCCAGATCGTAGGATCCCTTCGAACCATCCGTCGTCGTAACAATGATCACCCGGTCACCAGATTTGGCAAAACCTGCCAGCGTGCCGCCGGCATAGAATTCTGCATCATCGGGATGTGGGACGATTACCAGGATGGTTTTTGGCATAATCTTTGTTTCAGAGATCGTCAGGTGACAAGTATACCTTCCGAATCTTGGAAGGGGCAAGGTGTCATTTTTCCTGTCTTGGCAATGAGACAAGTTGCTTTCAAAGGATAATCGTATTCTGGCGGTGATTCAGCGAAACACAATATGGTTGTTCTTCATTGACAGGAACCGGTTACCCCCGACGATCAGGTGATCCACAACCTCGACATTCAACAGCTCCCCCGCCCGGACCATTTCCTGGGTCATGGCGATATCCTCAGGGCTGGCAGTCGTATCACCGCTTGGGTGATTGTGCACGACGATCAAAGCCGCTGCATTTTTTCGTATGGCTGCCTTGAACACTTCCCCGATCCGGACCGAGGAGGCATTCAACGAACCCCGGTAAAGCGGGACGATCTCGATCAGGCGATAACGCGTGTCCAGCAGCATGATGCGCAATTCTTCCTGCTCCAGGATGCTCATTTCGAATTTGACCAGTGCGGCTGCGTCATCCGGGCTGAGGATGGCAGGTTTTTGCTCCCCGGTTTCCGCCGTCATGCGACGAGCCATTTCCATGGCAGCTAATATCTGAGCAGCCCTGGCCGGGCCGATCCCCGGCTCGTCGCATAAGGCATCAAAGCCGGCCTTGTATATCCCTGAGAAGCTCTGATAATTCCGCAGCAGGCGTTGCCCGATCTGGATGGCATTCTCCCCCGGTATGCCCGATCCGATCAGGATTGCCAGCAGCTCAGGAGCACTCAACCCACTGGCGCCGGTTTTCTTCAGGCGCTCGCGCGGCCGCTCCTCCTGGTTGATATCTGTGATGCGATAACCGGGTGCAATCTCGCGTGCCATGTATTAATTATCGCATACTATTAATATAAAGCAATCATGTGGTGATATAATTAGTAAGCCCGTTACTAAATCAGACACCAATGGAGAATAAAGATGGAAGTAACTACAAATCGATTCAAACACTGCAATCTAATTTCAGTGAAGGGCCGCGTTGACAGCAACACAGCGCCCGATCTGGCGAAGGCTATGGCAAAATCCACGGATGCTGGTGACTTCCGCCTCGTGATCGATCTGGGCGGTGTGGACTTCCTCTCCAGTGCTGGCTTACGCGTGCTGATGCTTGCCCAGAAGACCTGCAAGCGTTACAACCGCGGCGAAGTTAAACTCGCCAAAGTCCCACCCAAGATCAAATCAGCTCTCGACCTGGTCGGCTTCACCATCCTGTTCAACTTCTATGACGACCCGGTAAGCGCAGTCGGAAGCTTCTAACCAACACGACCTTGCAAACCAAACATGGCATTTTTCCAGGCCGTTACGAGAACCTGGAGAAAATATGTGACCTCGTCACCGAGCAGGCGACCCAGGCCGGCTTTGACGACTCGGCCGTCTATGCCATCCAGACGGCAGTCGATGAAGCCTGTTCGAATATTATCGAACATGCCTATCAGGGCGAGGATCGCGGTTCGATCGAGGTCTTTACCACCGCCGATACAAACTGCCTGACCATCCGCTTGATCGACCAGGGCCTGCCGTTTAATCCGGAAAGCGTACCGGAACCGGACATCAATGCCAGCCTGGATGAGCGGGATAATCACGGTCTCGGTTTATTCTTCATGCACAAATTGATGGATCGCATCGATTTCGAGTTTTCTGAAACCACCGGTAATGTCCTGACCATGGTCAAATGCCTGCCTCCTCGTCCCTGAAGCTTCTCGCGCATTCAAGCGCCTCCCTGCAATGGCAGTTGTTCTTTAAAGCCGGTGAGCAGCTCTTATCGGCTACCAGCATGCTTGAGCAGCATACCATCCTGGTTGACTCGTTCAAGGAGATCGCCCGGGCTGATGTGGAACTCTGGTTATTAAAACCTGCTTATCCCTTGCCAGGAGACACCTCCTTTATCGTTAAGAATCCTGAAAAGGATAGTCTGGCCTCCAGGGCGGTTCAAACCAAAGCGCCTGTGACCTGGTCAAAGAGCAGAAAACCCAACAATCCCGTTCAGGATAAATTGGCTGTCCCAATGATCGCCCAGGATACCGTCCTGGCCGTTGTGCAGCTCGAAAGGACTTACGACCGCGGTTTCGATGAGAGTGAGCAGCAGCTGCTTCAGAACCTGTCAGCTTATTTCGCGCTGGCACTCCAGGCCAACCGCCAGTTGATATTGAAGAACTGGCGTTACGATCAGATCGACCTGGTCCGAACGGTCAGCAACCAGATCGCGAACGTCCTTGACATCGATGAACTGGCCAGGCGTGTGACCGGTTTGATCCGTGAGACCTTTCAATACTACTATGTGGGTATCTTTACCTTGGAACCGGATCGCATCCACCTGCGCTTGAGGGCCAGTTCGGCTTCTGCGCGTGTCCGTAAGGCCCAGATCACCAGGTTGTACTCCGTTGATTTCAAGGTGGGCACCGGCTTGATCGGCCAGTCGGTCTTCCGCAGGAAAGTCATTTATTCATCTGACACCTCCAGGGATGCAAACTTCCGCTTCAGCGATAGTATTCCGGAAACCCGGTCCGAACTGGCCATCCCCATCAAGGTCGAGGATCAGGTTTATGGCGTTTTGGATGTCCAGAGCAATCAAGTGGACGCCTTCCACAGTATGGACCAGATGGTGTTGGGAGCGCTGGCGGATAATATCGCCATCGCAATTGAAAATGTAACCCTTTACACGCAGCTCGAAAAGCGGGTCGAGCAGATCAACACCGTCTCGCTGGTCAGCAAGATGATCGCCTCGATCCTGGATCAGGATGTCCTGCTGAATGACCTCGTTCAGATCATTCACACCCATTTCAAGATCCCATTTGTCCATCTGTGGATGATCCATCGCGGTCGGAAGCAGATCCTCTTCCAGGCCGGCAGTGGCGCCCGCAGTCAGGCGATCATCGATGCAGATTATCATTTCGAACTGGATGCCCCCGCTGGGTTGATCCCGTGGGTTGCCCAGAATGGTAAGCCCGCTCTGGCCTCCGACGTGACCGGCGATAAGCGTTATAAACCCTTTAAACTGAGCCCCACCGAAACACGCTCTGAACTGGCCCTGCCATTGATCTACAGCGGCGAGGTGGCCGGTGTGTTGGATCTGCAAAGCGACCTGTTGAACTTTTTCAAGGAAGAGGACCTGGACATTTACGAAACCCTGGCAGACAACGTTGCCACTGCCCTTCGTAACGCAGCGTTGTACCGGACCCAAAAATGGCGCACGGAGATCGCCGAGAGCCTGCGCGATGTGGCCGGCATGTTGAACAAGGATAAGGGTCTGAATGATCTGCTGCAAACCATCCTGGCCGAATTAACCAAGCTTCTGCCGAGCGATATTGCCGCCATCTGGCTGCTCAATGAGACCTATGATCCTGAGACTTCCAAATTATCAGCCGAACTGGATGTGGCTGCCGTCATCGGTTGCTGTGAGGATGCACTTGGCCGTTTGAATACTCTGAATGTTGATAAAGAGAAGTGGTTCCACCAGGCGATCGAATCAGCCACACCCATCATCCGCCAGAGTGGTGATGAATCCGGCCCATTGGGTGAAGCGATGGGCTATCAGGCGGATTACTCCTCCATCGCAACCGCTTTGACAGCCAACGGAAAACCGCTGGGGGTCATTGCGCTGGCCCAGGAGTTGCCCAACCGTTATGGGGATGAAGCCCGGAACATGGTCGAGGCGTTTGCCAGTTATGCTTCCGTGGCGATCGGGAATGCCAGGCTGTACGCCACCTCCCAGGAACAGGCCTGGGTCGCCACCGTGCTCCTGCAGGTCGCCTCTGCTCTCCAGGCAGTCACCTCACCTGAAGAGATGTCCGCCACGATCGTCCGCCTGGCACCCTTGCTGGTCGGAGTTAAAGGCTGCGCGATGTTGCTGTGGGACCCGATCCAGGAAGTGTTCAGAATGCAGGCAGCGCATGGCTTCAACCATGCCCCTCTGTCGGATTTTGAGACACATCCGATCACGCGCCAGGAGATCAATATCTACGAGCAACTCTCCAACAGCAATCAACCACTCATGACCTCGAACCCGGGTAAAGACCTGGCCTTTCTGAACCCCCTGCTTTACTGGGAAGCGGATGCAACTGTCTCTGTTTATCCACTCATATCCCACGCTGAATTGCTGGGTTTCATGATCGTTGCACATGATACCCTCACTGCCGGTCTCCAGATGACCCAGACCGCGGCAGAGAACCGGTCTGCCATCATTACCGGTATCACCCAGCAGGTGGCGGTCACGATCGAGAATATCCACCTGCTGGAAACCCGCCAGGCAGAAGCCTATGTGACCGCAGCCCTTTTGCAAATTGCCCAGGCGGTGGTCACCATGAATGACATCGATGAGATCCTGGAATCCATCGTCTATTCCCTGCCGATCCTGGTCGGCGTCAATGAAGCCTGGATCCTGTTGATCGATCCGGTCGAAAAGAACCTGGTCGTCAGCCAGGCTCTTGTAAATGGCGAGGTTGTGACTGACAAATATTCGAATACCCGGCTGGAGATCAAGAAGTCCCTGCTGTTCTCGGCTGTTCTCGAGAATAATGCCCCGATCGTCCTGCCATATATGATCGATCCGGATAACGTCCAGGGCTGGACAGGTTTGAAAGTCGAGCCTTCTGCCTTTGAAGCCGCAGGCAACCTCACCCAACGAGTGGACTTGCTCATCGCCCTGCCGCTGGCGGTTAAAAATGAACTCTACGGTCTTCTGGTCGTGATGGATGAGAGCACTGCCCTGAGCGCTCGTGAGAAACGCTATGAGATCATCACCGGCATCGGGCAGCAGGTCTCCCTGGCCATTCAAAATGAACGGCTCAATCACGAGATGATCGACCGCGAGCGTCTGGAGCGCGAGTTCCAGCTGGCCCGCCAGATCCAGGAAACCTTCCTGCCGAACCAGCTGCCGACCGCGGAGGGCTGGGATCTGGGCATCCGCTGGCTGCCGGCCCGCCAGGTTGGCGGTGATTTTTACGATGTCTTCAACCTGCCGGATGAACGCATTGGAATTGTGATCGCAGACGTATCAGACAAGGGCATGCCGGCGGCGCTCTACATGACCGTCACGCGGACGCTGATCCGTGCAACCGTGCGCGAGATCGAACGACCGGCTGAAGTATTGGAGAAGGTCAATTCTCTGATGATGGCCGACAACGAGGCAGGGCTTTTTGTGACCGCGGTGTATGCCATCCTGGATACGCGCAGCGGCGAGCTGGTGTATGCCAACGCCGGTCATAATCTGCCGTATGTCATCCGCAGCAAGGGGACGCTCGTGGAGTCCCTGCCAGGCGGCGGGATGTCGCTGGGTGCGATGCCGGAGATCAGCCTGCCTGAACATCGCATCATCCTCGAAAAGGGCGACTGCCTGCTGTTGTATACAGACGGTGTGCCGGATACCTTTTCAGCCGATGGGGAAGCCTTTGGCGATGAACGCCTGTCGGCAGCCCTCAGCCAGGTCGGTGATTGCACTTCCCAGTCGGTCATCGAGCAGGTCCAGAATCATCTGCATGCTTTCCGCGGCAGCACCCCACCCAGTGACGATGTCACACTGGTGTCGATCCGAAGGGTACCGTTATTTACTGTACCTGTAGCGGGGCACAGCTGTGCCCCGCTACTAAAAATATAAACTTGACTTGAAATCTGGTGTATGATATATTATGTCCTCGCTGGGGGCGTGGTGTAGTGGTTTAACATGCGGCCCTGTCAAGGCCGAGACCGCGGGTTCAAATCCCGTCGCTCCCGCCTCAGCAAAAGATCCTCTACCCGAGGATCTTTTCATTTCACTCAGAAAACGGCTTCAAATTCCCCGCAGGGGACACAGAGTATAGCCCTAAACAAGAGTTCTAAGTTATTCATAAAGTTACACAGCACTATCATCCGTTGTTTTATGGATTTCACTTATAAAATAAACTATATCCATAATACTAATATTTCTTTATAGATCATAATATATTATATTTACTATTATAAAGATATAATGTATATATTCTGATTATGTATAGTTTTCGCAAAATTATCTATTTATATACCCACTATCTATGACTTTTGAGATCGAATTACTAGATGACAGGTTTGATGTGCCAGAAGATGCAATCTGGCAATTTATCAGTTTGTATTGGCATATTAATCAAGTTGAACCTAATAATTTGCTTTATCCAATCAGTAAAAACAAAGTTGTTGATGATATACGTACTATTATTGAATGGAAAGGTGATTATGATGGCATTCCACTTGAGATAACTTTTTTAAAAGATGGTATTAGGTTAATATGGTTTGGGGTGACATATCTTAGTGAAGGTCCTTTTGGTCGCAATGAACAAATATTAGGATTTATTGAAATAAATCGTGCACTTATTAATTCAGATATACCAGTCGATGTTAGGATAGTTTGTAACTGGAAGCCATTTTACTTATATTTTAGTGGACTCGCAAATGCCTTGCGTAGTAATTTCACGAAACAACCTATTGATAATGCAATTAAAGAAATATTGGGATTCAAAGCAGTTGTCGAAAGGCAAACGTATAAGGATATATTTATTGATGGCAAACCACAAGAATATATTGGGCGCAGTTTTCTCCAAATGTTTTTAAACAGCAGAAGTTATAGAGAGGTACAAGTAAGAGGAGGTCAATCAGATTTACTAGCCTTTGAGAAAGAATTGCGTATTCTATATGAAACTAAAATCTGGCGAGGTATCGAAAATCATAATAAAGGCTTACGGGAAATAGAAGAATATATAATTGGGGAGGATACGGATAATAAGCTTGGAGCTGTGTTTTATATTATTTTTGATCCCACAGAATCGGCGGCAGCTCGCCGGCACTTAGGTAGTGATCTAGGTACTGTAGTGATATCAAAGCATACTGTTCATATAATAATTGTGAATATTAATCCACCCAAACCAAGTAAGAAGAAGAAAGATAGTACTTTATAAGGAGTGAAAATAGTAAACCTCCTTATTTTATTTCTAAACAGAAACCTTCAGTTCATTCATTATTAAATCATTTTTATATCTTTAACACTTCGTTATTCTATAAACTAATCGTTTTTAGGATGAATTTATGTCTAAAATTTCACACTTCGAATTCGTAGGAGGATCCATCCAAAAGAAAATGTTCCAGGTTTCCGAGCGGAGTACGAAATTGACCGTTCTAGAGGGAAAATTAAGGTTTTTATTGATAATCCCACCATTAAGTTAAGTTTTATTGAGGAATTCGATAGTTTCGAAGATGTCTATAATGAGACAGAAGATTTCATGCAAGCAGTTCTTTCTGTTCTCGCATTACGTACTGGTAAACCTATCCGATTTGTAATAAACGAATGGAAAGAGATTCCAATCTCACCCCTTGCAGCTGATGGAATGAGTCATCCTGTCATTGGTAGAATATACCACGAGCTACCAGATCAACCTAAGGTGCCTGATAATCGCTTTATGACTGGCCTGGCTGAGGGTCTACGTTGGGCGCCAGACATTGATGCTAACCCATTCCTAAGAAGGGCAATACTCGACTTCAACTATGCTTTACAACATTCTATTAACGATGTTCCAATATACTTGAGTAGGGCAATAGAATCCGCTGAGGCATATTTCGGGGGTGAACAACAACTGATAACCTCGCTCCATGTGACAAACCAAGTAAAACTCGTAATGCGTATGTCAAATGATGCTAGAGGAGGTATCCATGCCAGACATGCAGCGAGAACAATCAAGCTAAGCAGCTTTCACAGGATGATGTTCTTAAAGCTGTTATAGCTACCCGTGAAGTTCTTCAACTTTTCCAGATGGAGGTGAGGGGTAGAAGAGAATATGAAGATCGATTAAGAACATAATGCACTCATAAGTATTAGCTATACATTAATTTCCTTGAACCTATTTAACTAGAAATACATTATCAAGTGAAGCGATAATAAGGAAGTATTCTCACTATTTGCGTGTATACCATTGTTCGTCTATTCATAATCATGTTAGACCGTATATCATATTTCACCACACATTGTGAAGTACCAAGGAGAAGTAATGACATTTGCTAAAATGGTGTCAAATTTATGAAAAACCGCAAGGAAATAAAACTCGATCCAAATAAATACCAATCTACTGACACAATTAGAATGAATTTACTACTCTCATCCCTATATTTGACGGCTTTCGAAATTCTAAAATTGTCGATAATTGAGGGTACTAAAGATTATTTTTTAGATCAAGATGAAATAACTAAAAATAAAGAGGAAAGTTTAAGGAATTCTTGGCCGAAGGAAATGGTAGATAGTTTTATTAATACCTACAAACAACAAATTAATCGTTATGAAAATGAAATTGGCGTATGCATTATCGACCGTGACAGATTAGGCTTAATTCCTTCCTGTGAATGGTTAATGAAGGAAGGTGTGTTGAATGAGAATGATATTCATGATGTAAAAGCTATTCGAGATCATCGTAATGAAATAGCTCATGAGTTACCAGCTCTGCTTGTGAGTAAAGGATTCGATATCAGCATAGAACATTTTACTAAAATACAACTTCTGATACAGAAAATTGATTCATTCTGGGCTAGGAATGACGTTATTTTTGATCCGAAAACTTGGGAAGAAATAAATCTCGCAACAATTCAAGATTTTGAGCTAATCTCTTCCAGAGTTGCAATGCTAAGTTTGATTACTAGTTCAGTAATCGATTATTTGAATGATTCTTGTTAGCAAGGACCTCTTATTTATAAGTTCAAATCCTCCTTAAATGAGCCTTAGATAGTAGCCCCTAAAGGTATCCTCTGGATTCCCTCAATGAGACGCAGAGAGCTGCTTCAACAAATTTTAATACTCGCTAAAATGAGTCCTTTATTAGGTCCTAATTTACCTAAGAGTACGCCAAGAAAATCCCATGATATTTTATAAAACACCTCGTCAGTTTGGCGAGGTGTTTTATTAATAATGATTTCGTAGGTAGCTCTTTTTATATAAGAAACTAACCACATCGAAATAATATTATCTATTATTGCTATCAGATACTGGTTTTATATTTGAGTATTCTACTTGTAATGGAAATGATGGCGCAGATTGCCAAGTATTTGAATTAATATCTCGATACTCAACAACAAAATTGTACATGCCTGGGCCACTTAAAGGTAGTCCCGTTATAACCAGGATGCTTCTTCCACGAATAAAAGTTTTCAAATCGACTTGAATCTCACCGGCAATAGTTATTTCTTTATTGGGCGACTGAAATCCTATTTTTACAACGATACTTTCCTCTTTACTAAGATCAGATCTCATCCAAGTGATCACAAGGTGAAATTTCGTGGGTAATATAATCTTCTCGTTAACCGGAATACCATCTAAAGTAATTTGCTCTGTAACATCAAATAAGCTTATGTTATGGCTAAGCTCATCCGTGGATGAATTACCACATAAAACTGACCATAAATGATTTGCCATTTTATTATCCTAATAATGCATCATTCTTCTCTGAGTTTTGTGTAGAATACGGTAACACCCATTTATCACTATTCGGTTTCGGCCAATCAGGAGCAGGTATTCCTATACTCAAACCACTTGATTGATAATAAGAACCAAGGTTCTTAATAAGCACTCTGCCCTCATGATCCGGAAATTCGTTTATTAGGGACATTTTATATATTTTTTCGCTAACTGTATTAATAAGTTCGAATATTTCCTCTTTATCAAAAACCATCTTTGAATATGCGAATTGTGACGTAATTTCCTCGCATGAAATAACCTCATTAAGTATTTTTGCCCACCAGAGATTCTCTACTTTTCCAATTACATTTTTAGCTAACCCGCATAATATGCTTGATTTAGGATTTACTTGATTTAATATCCATAAATAGACTGCAATTGCTGTATCATTTGGGTTTTCATATCTATAATCGACGATTATTTTTGTTAGAGTGAACAACCGTCTATATAGGTCGAGTAGTAAATCCTCGTCTCTACTTAATAAATCTTTGACCTCTTTTACATTCTTATCTTCGTTTAGAATATTCACGAACATAGTTAATCCAGAAGATAGGTTTAATTTGTTGGATAAGTCAACAGATTCAATGTAATTATAAAATTCATTATTAATCTTGTTTGTTTTCATTTCTTTCTTTCAGAATAGTATTCATGGTAAGAGCCATAATTATTTGGTACAACTTCTTCATCGTGGATGTACTCACCATCAAAACCGAATTGACTAAGTATTTTTAATTTTATTGTGGCAGTTTCTATTTCGTCACATCTGTCAATGATTATGCCTATATGTTCTATATCGACTGAATCCTTACTCTTCTTATAAACAATAAGATCGCCTGGAATAATATCAGCCTTCTTATCTAGTAAATAGTAACCGTCGTCAGAAAAAATAAGAGGCAATTGATCTCGTTCAATCCATACCCTTCGAGAAGCAAAAACTAATCCAACACAATTATAGGAACTAGATAGTGATCTATTAATAATTGGTTTTTGACATAAACGTTCGATGTATTCTTTAGCAGCAAGCATCGATTCTGGAGCACGCTCTCGTTTACGAGCGTTCTTTATATAATTACCACGCTTCGTGAATAAATCTAACCTGTCTCTATCGACTTTGCTACCTTCATCGATCACATATGGAGTCATATACTATATTATTATACTCATTTATATTAATGTTTTGTAAGTATATTGTACATTTTTCAAACTGGTTCATTATTTGAGAATCTTATATTTTCTCAGCCTGACCAAGTTAATACAATTCTCGCTATTTCTTCATCAAATCTTCACATCCGACACGGTAAGATAAGCATCAAGGTTAAGAAATAAAAGGAGAAATAACCATGAACAAAAGAATCATTTGGCTATCCCTGATCGCCGTCCTGGCGCTCACCCTGACTGCTACCACGGTCGTATCCGCTGACACAGGGGATCCCACACCCGCAACCGCGTCAGCTGCGGTCTGCTGGACAACCTGCTCAACCGGGCTGGTTGTGGTCGAAATTCCGGCGACTTCGGTATGACCGGTGGCGGCATTCTGCACGATTACATGGAAGAGATCTTCGCTGACAAACTGGGAATCACGGAATCTGAAATCGAAACCCGGCTTGCTGATGGGGAGACCATGTCGCAGATCGCACTTGCAGAGGGTTTCACCCTGGAAGAGTTCCAGGCTTTGATGCTCGATGCACGCAGTCAGGCCATTGATCTGGCTGTGGCAGATGGCACCCTCACCCAGGAACAAGCCGACTGGATGAATTCCCGCGGCAGCATGATGTTCGGTGGTACTGGCCGCTCGCAGGGCTTTGGCATGATGGGTCGCTCAGGCGGACGCATGGGTGGTGGATTCGGTACCGGCACCTGCCCCAATCTACCGTAATTAGAAATTAGCCATGAAACCAGGGTATCTCACCCGAGCATACCCTGGTTTTTTGTTGCTTTTAGCCATACAGGGCATCAAATTGACAGATATCTGTATAATAAGGGTTATCCATGGAAAGCTTGATTTTGATCGTCGATGATGAGCCTCAGATCAGCGCCGTGATCAGCGCCTACCTGACCAATTCAGGGTTCCGCACGATCACCGCACAGGACGGGAAGACCGCCCTGGAACTCTTCCAATCGAAGAACCCGGCCCTGATCCTGCTGGACCTCAATCTGCCCGGCCGGGATGGCCTGGAAGTCTGCCAGACCATCCGCCAGGATTCGGATGTGCCCATCATTATGTTAACCGCCCGCTCCGAGGAGACCGACAAGCTGGTCGGCCTGGAGCTGGGCGCGGATGATTACATCGTCAAGCCCTTCAGCCCGCGTGAGGTGGTTGCCCGGATAAAGACAGTCCTCCGGCGCAGTGGTGCCGGTGCGGAATCCCAGGTGATCAAATCGGAACGCCTGGAGATCGATCCCACCCAGCATACCGTCCTGCGAGACGGCGTAACCATCGAATTGACCCCCACGGAATTCGATTTGCTGGTGATCCTGGCTCAGAATCCAAGGCGCGTCTTTTCACGATTGCAGCTCCTCGAAAAGACCCAGGGGACCACATATGAGGGTTACGAAAGGACGATCGACGCTCATATCAAGAATCTCAGGCTCAAGCTGGAGCCCGATCCACGCAACCCAAGTCTGATCCATACCGTTTTTGGGGTCGGTTATAAATACGAAGAGCTGCCAAATGCGTAACAGCCTGCTGTTCAAATTGCTGGGCGCCTTTCTCCTGGTGATCGTCATCGGAGGACTGATCATCGGGATCTCGACCTGGCAGGCGACCCGCTCGGCATTTTCACTTTACACCAACCGCGTCAGCCAGACCCTGGCAGAGACGCTGGTAACGCCGCTGGCGGAGTATTACGCCGCGAACGGCAGCTGGAACGGGGTGGATGCCTTCATCACGACCAATCTACTGTCGAGCATGCCCATGATGGGTTCAGCCGGGCAAGGCGCTATGGGTCATGGCATGGGACAGGGACCCGGCAAGTCTACCCCCAACCAGCGCATCATCCTGGCAGACCCCGAGGGTCTGGTTCTGCATGACTCTGCTAGCCTCCTGACCGGTCAGCTGTTGCCAGATGATCAATTGGCGAACGGCGTTCCAATCACAGTATCTGATCAGCTGGTTGGAATCTTGATCCCGTCACAGGGAGACGCATCTCCACTGGCTGCCGCCTCAAGTATCTTCCTAACTTCAGTCAATCGCTCGATCTTTATAGCTGCCCTGGTAGCCAGTCTGATCGCCCTCCTGCTGGGCATTCTGCTCTTCCGTCACTTTACCGCGCCATTGAGCACGATGAAAACCGCGGCTGCAGAGTTTGCCCGTGGTAATCTCTCCCGCCGGATCCCGGCCAATACCAGGGACGAGTTGGGAGACCTGGCGACTGCCTTCAACCACATGGCCGACGACCTGGAAAGCGCCCAGACCCTGCGCCGGCGCATGATCGCGGACATCGCGCACGAACTGCGCACACCCCTGACGGTCGTGCAGGCCAACCTGGAGGGCATGCTGGATGGCGTCATTCCCTGCGATGAATCACATCTGGCCATCCTGCACGAGGAATCGCTGCTGCTCAACCGCCTGATCGCGGACCTGCGCCTGTTGTCCATCGCTGAAGCGGGTGAATTGGTGTTGGAAAAACAACCCACGGATCTATCCCATTTTCTACCCAATCTGCTGGATAAATTTAAACCGGCTGCGCTTGATAAGAAGATCCAGTTGGATTATCACCAGGATTCGGAGCTACCGGCTGTCCTGATCGATCCGGACCGCATTGCCCAGGTGATCACCAACCTGATCGCGAATGCCTTGAATTACACACCCCAAAAGGGATCGATCGTGCTGAAAGCAGCGAACGAAGGCACCGAGGTCAATATTTCGGTCAGTGATACAGGTCCGGGCATCCCCGCCCAGGATTTGCCGCTGGTATTCGAGCGTTTTTACCGGGTGGACAGGTCCCGCGACCGCAAGTCGGGCGGCTCAGGGTTGGGCCTGGCGATCACCCGGCAATTGGTCGAGGCGCATGGGGGATGGATCAAGGCCGAGAGTCCTGTAACTGTGGACCAGGAGCATCCGGGCACCTGTATTTCATTCACATTGCCGGTTGCCCGGTAGCGGATCATCCATCTACGCCAGGTAAGCTTCAAGTCGGAGCCGGGCCTCACGCAGCCGGCAGATCAACTCATCATTATTCATCCCCTGGTCTGATTTCTCTCCTGTCGAAAGCGTACACTCGAGGTTCACGGAGATGAGCCGTTCCCGATCGACCGCGCTCAGTAATCCGGCCAGGTTCAGCTCCCCATCTCCGATAAAGGCATGCCTTCGCACCTGAGTACCATCACTCAAGTGTATGGTTTTCATCGAAGTCCCGAGCACATCAGCAGCATGCAGGATATCGACCCCCATCTCTGTGTAATGAGAAGTATCCATCGTTACCCCTAAATTGTTTTCATAAACAAAGCTCTTTATCTCATTAGGCATGGTCAGGGGAACGGTATAGCCCGCAAAGGTCTGCATGTTTTCAATGCTCAGCGTGGATACCTGCCGGTATTGATCCAGCGATTTAACCAGATTACCAGAGATCCGCTCGAACCAGTCATCTTCCGCTGACCCTTCGACATGCGGGGTATGGAAGACGATGCACTCGGGCGCATAACCCATCGCATCAAGAAACGAATCCAGATCCGGGTTGATGAATCCGCGAGTTGACTGGCTTGATTCGAGGACTCCCCCGCCATCATGAACGCTGATAATCCTCAGACCGGATGCTTCGATGTTCCGCACCGCCTGTCGTATGGAGACACCCTTGAGGTGCTGTGCGCTGGCCCACTCTTTACGCTCCCAATACAGATCGAGCTCGACGTTCTGGAAACCGGCTTCGGCGATCATTGCCAGGGTGCGCTCAAAGGGGATCCAATACAGGGTTGCAGTGGATATGGTGATCTTCACCTGGTTTGACTCATCCTTAGGTATTATCGCCTTAGTTTTAGGTATAACCGAGTATGGAGCGTATTCGTTGCACCAAAGGATACGTAAACGTATCCTGGCCGACATCTTCTTCCCAGGAAGCAGGCGCTCTCAGGTCACACCACCTCACCTGGCTGATGGCATACCAGGAGGCCGCCTCCTCTTCCGGTTCATAGCCTGGACTGGCCTCCCCGGAGATCACCCGGCACAGGTAAGTGCGGTACCATTGATAAACGCCCGGCGACTGTCCGGCTTCGTCCAGCAGCAGGCGCTCGACCGACACAGTCAAGCCGGTTTCTTCCAGCATTTCCCGTTTGACGCATGCCTCTTCCGACTCGTCCTGCTCGCGACCACCGCCGGGAATGACCCAGTAGGTGCGTCCGCTGGCATGCTCGCGATGCTGGATCAGCAGGAGATGGTCATCCTGGAGGATGGCGCCTTGATAACGAATAATTCGATCCATTTTTAGGTAATCCACGGATCCTTAACGTGCTAGTCCGAGTGCGGGGTGACACCTTCAGCCTAAGCATTCACCCTTACATGGGAGCCTTTTTGCTCCAGGCCCAATTGCCAGGCGACTTCCTGAACAAACTGCATCATTGAGGAAAGGAGTGCCCGATTAAATGGCATCTGATCCAACATCGCTGTTACGTGCTTTTTATGGATGGAACCACTTGGATTTTGGCGTCCGACGTGAGAAGTTGAAATACAAAGACGCGCGCCTTCTCTAGAAGTTTGTTTACCTCGGTCTTGCAGGAGATGACATCTTTTAGATAACAGTCTCTGTCTTTCATCATTGTTAATAGGCATCTAACTTTTTTGAAACAAATACTTGCATCCTTTCAAATATCTCTTGGTGGAAATACCCAATGGTCAAGTGTTTATCTCTAGCGACCCGCAGTTGGTATTCACCTATTTTATGCATGAAAACCAACAAGTCAACCGTACGTTCTTCCTCCACTGTGGCCTTCTGGATTTGGATATAATAATTAGCTTTTTCTGACTGATCACGTAACTTTTCGTTATAAATCACATGACAAAGTTCGTGAGCAAATATTGCAGAAATCATAAACGGGTTATCCAATAACTGTTCTTTGATGGTTATTTTATAATAACTTTCTACAGTACCAGCGTCACGCCGTATTTCTGTTCTCTCACAACAACCTGGTAATGCGATTGAATCTGATTTAACTGCGACAATATGGAGATTTTTCAAGTTTAAATGCTCTATAAGAGCATTCAAAATACCATACCAACCCTGTTTATTATATGTACCTGCTATATCATCCGGTGTGATGGGCCTAACAGGAAATGTATTTTTTTCAATTTTTTGTGTCACTTCATCAAATTTTCTATACACCCAACCCTCTAGTGCCATATCATCTGTTGAAAGATTTTCGAAAGCACCGTAATTGGGCATGATTTTATCTGGAAAAACAACCAGCTTAACCAATAAATTACCGCTTATGGGTTTGAGATTTGGTACACGCCGATCTGGATCAAATTCCCGCCCTAATCCCTTGAAACGAATCACCCGTCCATGGTGACTCTTTGGTGGAATTTTGATCTGCAAATGTCTTCCTCCGACCCATACAATCTTTTCGGATCCATTCATCGCATCAGACTCAGATAGCCATATATTTTGATTAACATCCTCTCCCTTGTTGAGCCAGACATGCAGAAACAGATCACCGTTCTTCGCCTTCCTCTTTTTTCCCAGCCCTTTCAGTCTGATTAATACTCTTCTATTGATATTCTTCGGGATTTTTACTAGATATTGGTTTTTTCGATGTAATAATACCTTCTCTTTACCGAGCTCATCTGGTGTTACCCAAATAGTCCGTTCATCATCTATTCCGAATAATTTATCCCAAATTCCTTTCATGATGCATCGCATTCTTTATCTATTGTACTGAATTTTCGAATGAACAGGATCAGATTAGAGATAAGATGATTTCCTACTAATTATTTCTCTTCTTATGCAGAAGACTGTCATTTACGAATATAAATATAGATTTCGTAATGTTTTATTCAGCTTATCTGGATCCTCTTCACTCAGTAGTTCCGGCATGCGATAAGGCGTGATATCCAACCCCTCCAGGTAGCGCTTCAGGAACTTGCGGAATTTTCGGACCCCGTTCAGTGCTCCGTAGAAATCCACTGACTTTTCCAGGTGCCTGCGCGTGACCTCCAGCACTTCTGACCGGCTGACGGCTGACTTTTCCTGCCGCCGTAGGATCCAGGGATTCCCGACCGCTGCCCGGCCGATCATAACCGCATCACAACCTGTCTCCGCCAGCATCCGGTCGATATCCGCGACCGAGCGGATATCCCCGTTGCCGATGACCGGGATCCGGACTGCCTTTTTAACCTCCCGGATCGCATCCCAGCGGGCGGGATGGCTGTAGGTTTGCATGCGCGTACGGCCGTGCACGGCGATGGCCTGCCCGCCGCTGCCCTCGATGATCCTGGCGATCTCCAGGTAGTTCAGACTATTCGTCATCCCAACCCAGGCGGATCTTGGCCGTGATCGGGATGGAAATATTTTTGGATAACGACTCAAAAGTCTGCCGGATGGCCTCCGGCTGACGGAGCAAGCCGGCCCCCGCCCCGCGGTTGGCGACTGCCTTGACCGAGCAGCCCAGATTGACATCCAGGATGTCCGGTTCATACTGCATCAAGCGCAGGGACGCTTCTAAAATATTCAGGGGATCATCATCGTAGACCTGGAATACCACCGGTCGTTCACTTTCATCGAAAACGACCTTCTTCTGGACCAGCTTGATATTCGAAAGCACTTCCCGCGCATTGATGAACTCGGCATAGCTGATGGCTGAGCTGAATTCCTTCGCAATTCCTCGGAAGGGATGATCGGTGATGCCGTCCATGGGCGCCAGGATCACATCGCCCTCGATATCGACTCCACTGATCTGAAATTTTGTTGTCAATTGCGCTCCATTTCAGTTAGAATTATAGCATTCGAATTGGGAAACAATAGTGGCTATGCGCAAATGGTGATTCACGATTCTGGCAGTCTGATCTCATGACCAAATACTAATCGATCACTTCACCCGCGCCAGTTATGCGCTGCTGAGCGGCTTCCTGGCGGTCATCGGGTTGATCCTGTACATCTGGTGGCCCCTGGCTGAGGAATATTTCAGCACCTTCAACCCGGCCATCCCGTTCTGGCGCCAGATCGACTGGCTCTTGATCGGCATCTTCCTGTTCATGACCGTCGCCATCATGCTCAAAGCCGACCTGAAGGTCGACGCCTGGATCGTCCTGGCCGGCATCTTTGGCGGGCTGGCCATCGAAAGCTGGGGCACCCAGACCCTGCTGTGGACCTATTACACGAATGAACGCCCGCCGCTGTGGATCATCCCGGCCTGGCCGATCGCCAGCCTGGCCATCGAGCGCATCTACCGCTTCATGAACGGCATCACCCGGCGTATCCCGGATAAACCCATCCAGATCGCCTACTGGCTGGTCCTGGGCGGGTTCATGCTCCTGATGATCCCCTTCGTATGGCCAACCATCGATAAATCCCTGACCGTACTGGCCAGCCTGACCTGCCTGCTGCTGATCTTTAGCCGCAACGACCACCGCAAGACCCTGCTGCTGTTCATCGCCGGCAGCGCGCTGGGCTACTTCCTCGAACGCTGGGGCACCACCCGCCAGTGCTGGACCTACTACACCGGCCAGACCCCACCGGTTTTCGCCGTCTTTGCACACGGGCTGGCAGCAGTGGCCTTCTTCAAAGCCATGGATATCCTGCTGGCGCTGGCGCACAAGCTGAAGACGCGCTTCACCTGGCTGGCGGTCCTGCCGCTGCCTGAAAACAAGCTTCCCGACGCCGAATAACTCCCTCCCCCGGGGGGGGTAACCCATCTCTCACCCTCCCGTGCGATTGCCCCGGCCCCCCCGGCGCGGTACCCTGTGGGCATGAATACCTTACCCGAACTCATCACCGGTCAGGTGCTGCTGCTGGTCGCCCCGCACGCCGCACGCCAGGCCATGCTGGCGCTGGCCGCCCGCCTGGCCGGCAACGGGCCGCTGCGCGTTTTGGACGGCGGCAACCAGTTCAATGCCTACCGGATCGCGCGCGAGGTGCGCCGCGAACGGCTGACCGGCGGTGACGCGCTGAACGGCATCGCCCTGGCACGCGCCTTCACCTGCTTCCAGATGGAGGCCCTGCTGGCGGCCCAGACGGCCGCATCTGGTCCGCTGATCATCCTGGACATGCTGGCCACCTTTTACGACGAGAACGTGCCCTTCGGCGAGCGTGAGTGGCTGCTCCGGCGCTGCACGGCCCACCTGGCGCGCCTGCGCGGGCACGCCGGGGTGGCGATCAGCGCCCGGCCGCCGCATGCCGGCCAGCCGGAGGGTCTGCAATTGCTGGCGCTGCTCGAGGATGCGGTCGACCGCACCTGGCAGCTGGAAACACCGGCTGCCCTCAGCCTCCAGCCAACCCTTTTCCAGGTGTAACATGGGACGCACCCTGCCATCCATCACCCAGACCTTCCTGCAGGAACAGGCCGAATTCGCCCGTTTCCGGCGCGCACTGCGCCGCAGCGACCAGCTGGCGCTGGACAGCCTGTTCGCCGCCGCCCAGCAGCACCTGGCAGCCGCCTCCTATGCCGCGCATGCCCTGCCGTTCGAGACCTTCCTGCTCTCCATGCTGCTCGAGGAGCACAAGGAAATGCTGCGCCTGCGCCACCTGGTCGAACAACTGCTGGCCGCCTCGGCCGGTCCGCCACCCGAACATGAAAACAAACCCGGACCCCCTGATCTCGCATAGCGGCTGGCTGCTGGACCTGTACCCAGGGCCTGAGAGCGACCTGGTCATGTGGTTCATCGGCGAGGACGGGCTGCGCTACCGGCTGACGCAGGACTTCCCGGTCACCTTTTATGCTGCTGCGCCGCTCCAGCGCCTGAGCGAGCTGGCCGGCTTTTCAAAGCGCTTTGGGACCCAGCTGGAAACCTTCATCAGCCGCCGGCGCGAGCTCTTTTCAGGTGAAGATATCCCGGTCCTGGCACTCCAGGCGGCCAGTCCCGCCCGCCAGCCGGCCATCTTCCACCAGCTGGCCGGGCGCTTCCCGGATGTCACCTTTTACGATGCCGACATCCCGCTCATGCTGCGCTACGCGGCGCTGGCGGGCACCTTCCCGCTGGCCTACTGCACCTTCCAGAGCGATACCCGGGGCAGGCTGCACGACCTGGCAGTGCTGGACAATCCCTGGGACCTGGATCCGCCGCCCGCACCGCTCAAGGTGCTGATCCTCGAGCCGGATGCCAACCCCGGGCACACCGCCCCCCGCTCGCTGACGGTCAAGGACAAACAGCACAGCTGCCAGCTGAGCTTCAACCCGGCGCGCCCGTTCCTGTTGAACCTGCGCGCGATCCTGGACCAGAAGGATCCCGACCTGCTGCTGACGCGCTGGGGCGACACCTGGCTGCTGCCCAGGCTGCTCAAACTGTCGGAGGAACACGGCATCCCGCTGCCGCTCAACCGCGACCCGCAGGGCAGTATCCTGTACCGCCCGGAGCGCTCCTATTTCGCCTACAACCAGGTCATCCACCGCGGCCAGCAGATGCACCTGGCCGGCCGCTGGCACATCGACGCCCACAATGCCATGATGTGGGGCGATTACGGGCTGGAAGGGGTGTTCGAACTGGCGCGCGTCACCGGCCTGCCGGTGCAGACCACCGCGCGCGTTTCGCCCGGCACGGGCATCTCCGCCATGCAGATGACGGTCGCGCTGCAGAGCGGCGTGCTGATCCCCTGGCACAAGCAGCAGGCCGAGGACCTCAAGAGCGCGGCCGAGCTGTTCTCGGCCGACCAGGGCGGGCTGGTCTACCAGCCGACCACCGGGCTGCACCGCGACGTGGGTGAGATCGATTTCGTCTCCATGTACCCGAGCGTGATGGTGCATTTCAACATCTCGCCCGAGACGGTCGGCGCTGAGGTGCCCTCGGCCGAGACCGTCCCCAGCCTGGGGTTGAAGATCGACCGCCAGAATGAGGGCCTGATCCCGCGCACGCTGCGCCCGCTGCTGGAGAAGCGCGTGGCGCTCAAGCGCAACCTGACCCTGCTGCCGGCCTGGGACCCGCGCCGCAGGCGCTACAAGGCCTATGCCGCGGCCCACAAGTGGCTGCTGGTCACCTGTTTCGGCTACCTGGGCTACAAGAACGCGCGCTTCGGGCGCATCGAGGCCCACCAGGCGGTCACCGCCTACGGGCGCGAGGCGCTGCTGCAGGCCAAGGAAGCCGCCGAACAGCTCGGTTTCACCGTTTTGCATATGTACGTGGACGGCCTGTGGGTGAAGAAAGAGGGTGCCTCCACCACCCAGGATTTCCAGCCGGTGCTGGATGCGGTCCTGGAACGCACCGGGCTGCCGATCAGCCTGGACGGGGTCTACCGCTGGGTGGCCTTCCTGCCGTCGCGGCGCGATGCCCGCATCTGCCGTGCCCAACCGCTACTTCGGGGTCTTCCAGGATGGGACGCATAAAATGCGCGGCATCGAAGCCCGGCGGCAGGATACGGCACCCTTCATCGCCCGCACACAGCTCGAGATGATCGAACTGCTGGGGCAGGCCGGAAATGACGGCCGGTTGGAGGATTGCCTGCCGGAACTGGCCGCACTGCTGAGGCGCCGGCTGCGCCAGATGAATGGGTTGAATTTGCCGCTGGAGGATTTCCTGGTCACACTGCGGGTCAGCCGCAACCTGGATGAGTTCCGCGTGGCGTCACCGGCCGCGCTGGCGACAGCCCAGCTGGCCGCCATCGGTAAAGAAATTGCGCCCCGGGCAGCACGTGCGCCTGCTGTTGACACGCGGCGAGCCGGGCGTGCATGCCTGGGACCTGCCCGACACCCCCCCGCGCTCCGCGCTCGACCTGGCGCGCTACCGCATCCTGCTGCTGCGGGCTGCCGCCACGGTGCTGCAGCCGCTGGGCATCCCGGAGGAAATGCTGGAATCGTTCATCGCAAACCAGGAGCGCCAGGCGGCTCTGCCCGGTATGCGCCAGGCCATGGCGATCGCCGTTTAATAATCCTGGACTTTTCGCTCCAGGATCTCCCCTTTCTGTTCATCGGTAATGAAAGCAGCCTGGAGTCCATCCATCTGCATCTTGCCCAGGTCAGCCTGTGAAATGCCCATCAGCTCCCCGGCGATCTCGTATTCCTGCGCGGTTGACAGACCGCTGAAGAGGGTCGGATCGTCGGCATTCAGCGTGACCTTCAAGCCGTGTTCGATGAAGACCGGCAGGGGATGTTTTTCGAAACTGGGTACCGAGCAGGTGTAATAATTGCTGGTCGGGCAGCTTTCGATGGTGATGCCCCGTTCCGCGATGAGCGCCATCACGGCCGGATCATCGGCAGCGTGCACCGCATGCCCGAGCCGGTCGGGTTTCAGGGTCTCGATGGTTTCCCTGACGCTGTCCGGCTCCGGCGAACTCCCCGGCATGCGCGGTCAGACGCAGCCCGGCCTGCCTGGCCAGATCGAAATGTTCCTTGAATAAGATGGGCCGGCCAGCGGGCTTCATCCCCGGCCAGGTCCAGTCCGACGATGCCTTTTCCGGCAAAAGCCAGCGCCGGTTGCAATTCCTGCATGCAGATCTCCGGGCCATAGGTGCGTGAGAGGATGCCGACCAGGCGGGCTCTCAGAGGGTGCTTCGCTCCACTTCCTGCCAGGCGGCACACACGGCCTCTGTGAGGCGCATGGGATCCAATCCATGCAATTCCGCCATGAAGAGCGGGCTGAAGCGCAGCTCGACGTAATCCAAACCTTCGTCGACCGCATCCTGGATGCATTCCCGGGTAACCCGCTGGCAAATCTCGTAATCCACATACACCTGTCGCAGCAGGTCGAATTTGGGCATGATCTTGAGGATGTCGGAGGTCGGTTCGCTCATCCAGACGGCTGTCTGCAAGCCCTCCAATCCTCCTTCAGGCAAAGGCAGGTGATATTTTTCTGACAGTTCCAGCACCGTCTCCAGGCGGATGCTGCCCTCCAGATGGCGATGCAGGTCAACCAGGGGCAAAGCAGGATCGATCATGGTACCTCCGTGATTATTTGTAACAGCTGATACCGATTATAATTCCTGCGACATGACAAAACTGGCAGTAAATTATTCACCCCAGGCATCCGAACTTTTGCATGCCGGGAAGATCGATTTCCACCTGTATAAATGTCCAAATTGGGAGAACTTGATCGCAGCCGCCAGCAATGAGCTGCCGGTATACATCCACTTTGACTTCTTCGTCGGCAACGAGTTCCTGGCGGATGTGGATTGGGGTGCGATCCGCGAGGTGGCGGATGCCACCGGGACGCATTACATCAACACGCACCTTGCCAACGATCCAGGTCTCGATCTGAACGATCCCAAACAGAAGTATCAATCCTATAAGAAGATGCTGCGGGATATCGGTCATATCACCCGCCATTTCAACCCGTACCAGGTGATCATCGAAAACCTGCCCCATCCGATCATGAACCGGGTCGATATCCGTCCAGAGATCGATCCGCAGGTCTACAGCGACCTGGTCGCAGAAACCGGGGTCGGCATGCTGCTGGATATCGGGCATGCGCGCATCACCGCTGCCTCGCTGGGTATCGATGAGCGAGAATACATCTCCCGCTTTCCCCTGTCACGGCTGTCCGAGCTGCATATCACGGGTGTGGGCGATCATGATGGACTGCCGCATGACCACCTGCGTTTGCTGGATGCAGATTGGTCCACCCTGGATTGGGTCTTGGACAACATTCAATCGGGAGATTGGCGCGAACCGGAGATCATGGCTTTCGAATACGGGGGAATCGGACCGCTTTTCGAGTGGCGCAGCGATAGCAAAGTCCTGCGTGAGCAGGTGCCGATGTTACTTTCGCGGCTTGAGCGTCACGGTCTTCTGTAATTGGGCGAGCTCGCCCTTTGTCAAGTTACGCCAGGTACCCGGTTTAAGATCGCCCAACAGGATGGTCCCAATGCGCATCCGGATGATGCGCTTGACCGGCAGACCGATGCGTTTACCCACCTCACGGATCTGGCGTTTCTTCCCCTCTCTCAACACCACCCTCAACCAGGCACCATTTTCATCCCCCCCGAGTACATCGACCCGTGCAGGCGCAGTCCGGTAACCATCCTCCAGGACAACCCCGCGCTTCCAGATCGCCAATTGTTCCGCATCCGGCCGCCTGACCACCTGCACCTGGTATTCCTTTTCATGCTCATAGCGCGGGTGGGTCAACCGGTTTGCCAGTTCCCCGTCATTGGTCAACAGGATCAAGCCTTCACTATCATAATCCAGACGTCCAACGGCAAAGATATGCCCAACTTGAGGTACCAGGTCAAAGATCGTTCTGCGTGTTTCGGCGGGATCGCGGTCAGATAATACACCGCGTGGCTTATTCAAAGCGATGTAGATCTTCTCTGCTTGGACTTTGATCGGTTTGTGATCCACTTGGATCGAATCCGTGCTGGCGTCTGCCTTGTCCCCTAATTGGATGACCTTGCCGTTGACGGTCACGCGACCGGCGCTGATCAGCTTCTCGGATTCCCGTCGGGAGCCGAATCCAGCCAGTGCAAGTATTTTCTGAACGCGTTCACTGCCCATTCTGGTTTTCTATAAGAGATGGACCCTGGGGATTTTCCTCAGAATTTTGCTGAGGCAATTCCAACGAGGGCAGATCATCCAGTGAGTTGACCCCGAAATGTTGAAGGAAATCAGGGGTTGTGCCGTACATGATCGGTCGTCCGGGACCTTCAGCCCTTCCGACTTCCTCGATCAAACCCTTGCTGAGCAGGCTTTTGATCACGCCATCACTGTTCACGCCCCGGATCGCATCCAATTGCGGTCGAGTGGCAGGTTGTTTGTAGGCAATGATCGATAAAGTTTCAAGAGCTGCCCGGCTTAAACGCGACGAAGCCTCAAGACCGAGGAACTCTTCGATCAGATTCCCGTGTTCAGGAGAACTCGTCAGCTGGACTTTGCTCTTGTGCCATTGGAGAGCCAGCGCCCCGTTGGATAGGAGGATCGCCTCGAGACGCTTCAATCCAATGTTAACTTCATTGCTGTTCTTCCCTAATGCTTCAGCCAGCTGTGAAGGTGCGACTGGACCGGATGCAACAAACAGTAGTGCTTCCAATGCGGCTGTCAGTTCGTCAGCTTCATGTGGTTCAGCCGTTTTTTCCCGATTATCTGTCATGCTATAATAACTCCGCGCCAGGTATCTGGCGCAGTAGATTATACACGATATGCACTTCAAAGACCTTCTCACCCAACTTCCGGTCGGTGTAAAAAACGCCATCCCGCATTTTTCCCTGATAGTCCCCATCCTCTTGTTGGCTGTTTTGCTGGTTTCCTGCCAGCCGGTGCTGGACCAGACGGTCTTGCTATCCCTCCCGGTCACAGTCGACGGCACGCAGGTTACGATTACGACCGAATCCGGTCGCACCGTGGAAGAAGCGCTTTCAAAAAACGGCATTCAACTAGGCGAATTGGACCGCACGATGCCCTCCAGGGATACCCAACTGACCGCCAGTATCAACATCCTGGTCACCCGCGTGGAGCATGTCACGCAGACGCGCGAGGAAGAGATCCCCTTCGAAACGAATATCCTGCCCAATGAGAACATGATATTGGGTGAACAACAGATCATCCAATCCGGATCGAATGGGCTTCAGGAAATCACGTATCAGCATGTGATCGAAAATGGTATAGAGATCTCCTCCGCGATCATCGCCCGAACCATCCTCCGGGAACCTCAGAATGAGATCATCATGGAAGGGGTTCAATCTCCCAATGTTCCGGTCACCCTGAATGGTAAACTGGCATTTCTGACTGCAGGTAATGCCTGGATCATGAATGGTTCAACCATCAATCGCCAACCACTGGTGTCATCCGGAGACCTGGATCCACGTATCTTCGAGCTTTCTCCGAATGGCGAATGGTTGTTATTCACCCGTAAGGCACAAGAAAATGAGCAGGATGTCATCAATACCCTTTGGGTGGTCAGTACGATCGATCCGGAGGCCAGTCCCATCGCTCTGGGTGTGAAAAACGTGATCCATTTTTCAGGCTGGTTGCCCTCAGAAGATCGGGCGATCGTCACTTCCACGGTCGAGAAGCGCGACCACAGCTCCTGGCTGGCAGGCCAACAATGAACTGCAGATCATCCGCTTCACCGAGGACGGAGGTGTATTTGCCCCCCAAAAATGGCTTGAGCCCAATTCAGGCGGATTGTACGGCTGGTGGGGAGATGATTTTATTTTCCAACCCGGAACCAATAACATCACCGTACTGCGCCCCGATGGGATCGACCTGCTGGCACTCGGTAAAGATGAGATCACTCCCCTGGCAGATATCCTATCCTTCCAGACCCACGGCAGTTGGGCTTGGGTAACCCAAGCCAGCTGGCGTGGCGATGGGTCCGTTCTATATGCTGGTCAATCATCGTCCAGATGGCAGCACTTCACCCGAGGAATCCACTCATTTTGACCTGGATGTGTTCTTTCCCAGGTGAACATGCCTGGCGCACCCTTCGCCAGGATGTCGGTATGTTCGCGTATCCCGACCCTATCGCCGGCATATCCAGCCGGACATTATCTGGGCTATTTACAGGCATCCTTCCCGCAGGAAAGCGACGCCAGTCCTTATCGTCTGAAGGTCATGGATGTGGATGGGTCCGATGAAAAAGAACTGTTTCCACGGGAAGGGGCGACCGGAATGCTGCCACAGGTGGTACAATGGCAACCGTCTGGCAGTGGAACAGAAAGTATTTTGATCGCTGTGGTTTATCTCGGCAATATCTGGCTGGTGGATGTCAACACCGGTAACCTGCAACAGATCACCGGCGATGGATTGACTGAAATGATCTCCTGGAAATGAGGACTGCATGAGAATATTAATTACCGGAGCGGCAGGTTTCCTGGGCTCACATCTATGCGAAACCCTGGTAAATAAGGGGCACCAGGTAATCGGGATGGATAACTTCATCACCGGCAGCATCGACAACCTTTCTCACATTGCCGGACGGGAAGATTTTACCTTCATTAAGCACGACGTTGCCAATTTCATCTTCGTGCCCGGCCAGATCGATTTTGTTCTGCACTTCGCATCGCCGGCCAGCCCGAATCCCAATTCCCCCTATGGCTACCCCAATCTGCCGATCCAGACGATGAAAGCCGGTGCCCTGGGCACACACAACACGCTCGGGGTGGCACGTGCCCATAATGCCAGGTTCCTTCTCGCTTCGACCAGTGAGATATACGGCGATCCCCTGGAGCACCCACAGAAGGAAACTTACTGGGGTCACTGCGATCCGATCGGCCCCCGCTCGGTTTATGACGAAGCCAAACGCTTCGCTGAAGCATTGACCATGGCCTATCACCGCTTCCACGGCCTGGATACCCGCATTGTCAGGATCTTCAATACTTATGGACCCCGCATGCGTCTGGACGATGGCCGCGCCGTGCCCAATTTCATCCAACAAGCTTTGCGCGGTGAAGAACTTACGATCTACGGTGACGGCCAGCAATCGCGCAGCTTTTGCTATGTGACCGATCTGATCGATGGCATCAATCGTTTAATGATGTCGGATGAACATGACCCCGTCAACATCGGAAATCCCAGTGAACTGACCATGATCGAGCTGGCCGAGCTGATCAATCGCATCATCGGCAATAAGGCGCCGATTAAGTTGAAAGCCGCCTCGCGCCTGGGGGATGACCCGCAACGTCGCCGGCCGGATATCACCCGGGCAAAGGATATCCTTGGTTGGAAGCCGAGTGTTTCACTGGAGGATGGATTAAATAACACCATCCCTTACTTTAAAGCCAAATTGGGACTGGCATGATCCTGACGAATAAAAAAGAACGCGGTCGCTTCTTTCGCTTTTCTGATCGTCGGAGTTATCGGGGCTGCGTTGGATTTCGGCACATTCAATTTATTAACCCTCCTGACACCGATCAATGCTGTGATCGCCAGCATGATATCGTTTACGGTAGCCGTGATCAGTAATTTCTTATGGAACCGGTATTGGACCTACCCGGATTCCCGCACCAAACGGGTCAGCCACCAATTGGTCCAATTTTTTCTGATCAATCTCATCGGTCTGGCGATCCGCACCCCGCTTTTCGCCATTCCTTGAACCCAGGATGATCGAGTCTGGCCGAGAAATATGCCAGCCAGGTTCCGCTATCAACGATAACCATCGGTCACAACGTCTCACTGGCTGATCGCAGTCGGTGTCGTATTACTGTGGAACTTCTTTGCAAACCGGTTCTGGACATATTCGGATGTCAGTAGTTAGAGGTTAGCGATGTCCATAGCGAAAATGACCCATCGCCAGCGTATGGAAGCTTTGCTGGGCGATCAGCCCCTCGATCGCGTACCGGTGGCACTCTGGCGTCATTTTCCCGTGGATGACCAGGAACCGGAGAGCCTTGCCCGGGCAGTGTCTGATTTTCAGGATCAATTTGACTTCGACCTTATCAAGATCACCCCGGCATCCTCATTTCAGATCAAGGATTGGGGCGCCCGGGATGCCTGGACTGGGAAATCCGGAAGGGACCCGCGAGTATGGTGAGCGTGTCATTCAGCAGCCAGAGCATTGGCAGACACTTAAGCCGTTACCCGTTGATAAAGGCTGGTTGGCCGGTCAATTACAGTGCGCTTCCCTGATTTCCACCAGGTATTCCTCCCACACCCCGTCCTTGCAAACAGTGTTTTCCCCTCTGGCTCAAGCCAAGAACCTGGCGGGCAACGAGGTGCTTCTCATCCAGATGCGCCAGCACCCTGAAGCGGTATTGAAAGCCCTTGATGTGATCACCGAGACCACGATCCAATTCGTAAAAGCCCTCGTGCAAACCGGGGTGGATGGTATCTTCTTGCCGTGCAACATGCCCAGCATGCCTTGCTCACCGTTGATGAATTCGTTCAAGTTTGGCAAGGTTTTTGACCTCAAGGTACTGGAAGCCGCCCGGCCATTCTGGTGTAATCTGGTGCATATCCATGGAGAGAACATCCTTTTCGACCAGATCACGGATTACCCCGTACAGATCTTCAACTGGCACGACCAATCCACTGCCCCTTCTCTCAAACAGGGATTGGCCCAAATAAACGGGGCTGTCTGCGGCGGATTGAAACAATGGCAAACGCTTGTTCTGGGAACCCCTCAGGATGTCACGCGGGAAGCCAGGGCCGCCATCGATCAAACCGGCGGACGGAGATTCCTGCTGGGTACCGGATGTGTCACCCCAATCACAGCCCCGGGCGGTAACCTTCTGGCTGCCCGCCAGGCGGTTGAAGGATAGATCTTGAATGTCTAATCCAAGGATCATTGCAGGCAGTGCCCGTGGTATCCGGATCAAAGCGGTCCCGGGTGATACCACCCGACCGATCACCGATCGTGTCAAGGAAAACCTTTTCAACATCATCGGCATGGATGTCGATTCGATCCACCTGGCTGGACCTATTCGCCGGGACCGGCAGCGTCGGCCTTGAAGCCCTGAGTCGTGGAGCAGATTTCGTCCAGTTCCTCGATAAGGAAAGGCTGGCCATAAACACGATCAAGTCGAACCTTCAAACCACAAAACTGGCCGCATGCGCAGCGGTGGCACTGACGGATGCTTTTAATTACCTCAAATCACCCCCTTCGCGAAAATTCGATTATATCTTTATCGCTCCCCCGCAATACCACGACCTCTGGCGAAAATCACTTGCCCTGCTGGATAAGAATCCAGGCTGGTTGTCAGAGGATGGGTGGGTCATCGTCCAGATCGATCCGGTCGAATACTCGGAGATACATCTGGAACATTTCACCGAATTCGACCAGAGACGCTACGGCAGCACCCTGCTGATCTTTTATCGATAAGGCTCTATCCGAACTCTATTTTGAGTTCTTCTTCTTCATTATAATAATACCTGGCACTGAAATATCCTCCTTGCGAGCAGCACTCAATCACCTCTGGGAGAATGGTCGGTAAATCTTCCACGAGCGCATACTTCATGGATAGCCTTCATTGGAATCCATTCGAGTGTACCCTCACCTGATGCTATGATCTGACCGTCCCTGATAATCTCCTCGGAACACATAGATCGCGATACCCTTTGACCCACCGGCGTCCACCATGATCGTGCCACACAAGGTCAATGGATCTGCCTGAATACCGGCTTCTTCCTGCAATTCGCGCCTGGCTGCTGAAAGCACATCCTCTCCCGGCTCGATATGACCACCGATTCCGTTATAAAGGTTCGGCCAGATCCGTTTGTGAGGGCTGCCTTTCAATAAAAGCACTTCCTCATCTTTAAAAATGAATATCAGGACCCTTGGTATGACCGAATAACGATCGTCACTGATACCCTGCTCTGATCGGGGCATGGTCGCTCCTTTAAAAGAAAAATGAGACAGCCCATTCAGGTGCCATCTCATTGATCTTCAATTTCCTAATCCGACAGGTCAAATAATTCGCCCAATTCCTCGGGTTTTGGTCCTTCTCCAAGGTAGATCTTGTAATCCGGCCGAATCACAGCCGGCTTGATCCACTGGTTTGTGATCTTGCGAGTACCTGACAGTCCCAACAACTCGAAAATACGCAAGAATTGTTGCTCCCAGGTGGCGGATAAATCTTCTCTGACATTCTCCGGAAGACCCCAACTCTCCTTTTTGAACGCACCCAATGCATTCTTGCGCAGTTTATAGTAGAACTGCTCATCGGTCATCTTGTCGGTCTTCTCCTTGGCAAAGGTGTCCTTAATATAAGCGTACATTTTATCTTTCAGTTTTTTGGGCATCTTGTCAAAGAAGATATTCATGAAATTTGTCGCCAGGTGGACTTCACATGCTTCCGCCTCCACGAATTTGCCGAATGCATCCTCCGGCAGCGTGGATGCACCATGCTGAACCGCTCCGCCCAGGCCATAATCATTCCTGGCAATGCGGCTCAGTTTCTTCATAATATCGAAATCCACGTTCACCTGAGCCATCTTACCATCCGGCAGGACGACCCCACCGTGAGATGTCCCTGTCTGAATGCTGATCTTGCTGAGACCGGTGATTCCGGTGATCTGGTTATTCAATTCATCTGCAAAGCCGTCGAGATAGGCCTTCAACTCTTCGGCAGTCGAGTTATGGCCACCGACTTCACCGATTTCTCCGCCCACGGAAATCGCCACACCTTCCGGTTGAACGGAGCGAATATACGTTGTGAACATGGCGGATAATTGGGTATTCAAGACTTGTTGAGCTTGAATGGTGGATTGGTCGAGATCAACCAGTGTGGAAGTATCCACATCAATGTTATAAAAACCTGCCGCTATGGATTCTCGGATCAACGAGCGCAAGGATTCCACTTCTGAATCATGGTTCGCAAGATATCTCTTAGCGGATACCTGGAAATGGTCCCCCTGCAGGAAAATGGGGCCTTTGTAACCTTCTGCGATGGCAGCACAAAATATTGATGTTGCGTATTCAGCAGGACGTTGATCGGTATAATTCATCTCCGAACGGGCGATCTCGAAGATCACCGGTCCGGCATCCAGTTTCGCCATTGCGCGAAAGATAGCCCGCGCAGCATCAAAGGTAAGCGCCCGCAAGTTGATGGCCGGCACGACAAACGCCCCTTTGACATCTCCCCGGCCACGCGCCATGTAGAGATCATGAATTGATGCGGGGACGATCCCCAATTCAAGTGCTGTGATGCGTGAAAGATATCTCGCCACACCTTGCTTTGGACCCTCTTCAAGCGCGGAGATCTCGGCCAGATGGTGGATATTAGCCTGAAGCTTGACCAGGTCGACGATTTTAACAGCGCCCTGGCTGATGGCGATGCTGTTATCGAGCCTACCCAGAATTTCCTTTATTGCATTGACTGTCACTTTACACCTCGAACTCGAGACTTTAACTCAGGAACATTGGAACGCCCATGAAATCCTTGATTTTTGGACGGTAACTTTCAATATCATAGAATGCAGGTACATCCACTCGTTTCTTGCCAGACAGTATCAATTCTACCGGGACGGTCGTGTATTTTCCACCATGCAATGCCACCATTTTCCCGGTTTCATTCCGCTTGACCAACTGAGCCGCCATATTCCCATAAGACATGGCGACCATGCGATCCAATGAGTCCGGTGCACCAGATCTCATCAGGTATGCCACTTGCTGGTACATGATATCCTGGCCAGAACGCTTCTTGATCTCAGCAGCCAGAATCGAGCCTATGCCCCCCAGTTTCTTATGGCCATACGCATCGGCCTCTCCGGATTCGATCACATCGCTTCCCATCATGATGGCGCCTTCTGATATGGTCATCATGGCGTAATTGGATGGATTGTTGCGTTTATCCTCGATCAGGAATGACACCAAACGATCGATGTCAAATGGAACTTCCGTGATGATCGAGCGGTCCACATAGGACAGGAAAGAAGCAATTAAGCTGGTCTCACCTGAATTTCGGCCGAACAATTCCACCACACCGATGCGTTCATGTGAACCGACGGCCGTGCGCATATTGGTAATGAAGTCAACACTGCGGGTGATTGCCGTCGAAAAACCAATGCAATAATCCGTGCCATAGATGTCATTATCCATGGTCTTAGGGATGGCCACGACCGGGAAATTCTCACGATGCAACCGGACGGCATAACTTAAGGTATCATCCCCGCCGATCGGGCAAAGCACATTAATCCCCAGATGGTCAAGCACACGCATGACATGCTCGGTGTAATCCATGGTACCCTGGTCATCCACCTGCTTTCCCAGCTTGCTGTTTTTCAGGAAGTCCGGAACTGATGACTGTTTGACATTCTGGGGGTTCGTACGGGATGTATGCAGGAAAGTACCCCCAGTCCGGTCAATCGTGCGGACATCTTCACGAGTCAACTTCTTGACATAGTAATCATGCGTCGAAGGTTCATCCAGGTTGTAGTTCAACAACCCACCCCAGCCACGGCGAATGCCATATACCGTCATATCAAAATCCATCGCATTTAATACCAGTGATTTCATGCAGGGATTCAGCCCCGGGACATCACCGCCGCCAGTTAATACACCAATCGTCTTTGTCATCTTATAACCTGTATCTTGATTTTAAATACTTGGGATTATACCCGGCTTTTAGCTATTTGATTCCTTTACCGCTGGAAGGTGAAATTTCACCTTGGTACCCACATCTAGATTGGATTCCACCAACAGCTTTCCACCCATGCCTTCGATTCTATCTTTTAGATGGTTTAATCCACCGGGTTGTCCATCTGCCAGCTTTCCGATATCAAAACCTTTCCCATTGTCTTCCACCATGACTTCGATCGAGCGATCATTGTACTCGATCTGCACAGTCACCAAAGATGCCTGACTGAAAGTCATCACGTTCACCAATAATTCCTGAATGGAGCGAAAGATGACCGTATCCAGGATCTGCCCCAACGGTCGTTCTGTTCCATTGACTTTCAAGGATATTTCTGTATTGCCTTGTTCTTTATATGTATCGAAATACTTCTTAATCGTTACGATCAAACCCTGGTCATCCAACGTAAAGGGTTTTAATTCATAAATAAAGTTACGAACTCTCTGGAACACCTTCATGGCTGACGCTTTTAAATTCGTGAGTTCTTCCTTGGCCTGGATCGCGTCGACATCGTATGCTCGCAGGGCAATTTCAGTCTGAAGGATGAAATTGGTCAGTGATTGCGCCGGTCCATCGTGTAACAATTTGGAAAGGCGCGTCCTTTCCGATTCTTCAATACGAATGATATCTTCAAGATTCTTCCCCCGCCCACCCGATTGCGATCCATCCCCATTAACCGCATTACCTTTCAGATGATCATGGACCTGCCGTAACAATTCCTGGTAATGTTGAGCACGCTCCAGGTCGGCTTCGATCTTTTCGATCTGGCCCTTGATCAATAAATACCGCTTTTGGGCATCCAGAGCGTTTTCATATGCCAGTTTGATATCCGCCCTGGGGATACTCTCCAAATTCTGACCGGTTTGCTGGATACGGGTGGAGATATCTGTATTTCGTTGCGTCAGCTTGTTAACTTCCTGACGCATTTTTTCAAGTGTCCCCGTGCACTCGTTGAGGGTATTTTGAGATGATCGGATCTCATTATCGATCATCTCAATGATCAATTCAGGTCCTGATTGTTCCGGTATCATATTTTGTGATTCAGCCATGTCTCATATCACCTGTGCCATGCTTTTCAAATACGTGAGTATAGCACAATTCCATGCATGCATTCGCCAGGTAGCGAGACCGGGTGGCATGGTAATTGAGCGTTTTTAATATTTCGGTCGCATCATCCACCATCGGATCCAATACAAGCCGAGCAATGCGAAGGTGGCGAAGAATAGATTGTGAATCAAAAGGATTTTTAAAATGCCGGAAATCCATGGGACCACAAATAACAGAGCCAAAATGACCCAAAAAAAGGTCTTACTGAATGCACCCTGACGTGCCATCCAGGTGGCAATCACCATGATGATCGCAGAAACACAGAGAAGCTGAATCCCCGGCAGGGCTGGAAATGCGACCATACTATTCACAGCCATTGTGAATGAAATCATCCAGGCCAAACCCTCTGCAGTTTGATAATTAAATGCAGAGGAAGATGCAACCACCAGTAAAAGCAGACTCAAGTGAGGGATCAAATTAATCCAAAGGACGTTTGCCTGATCGGTTCTGAGCATTTGCGAGAGCAAAGATGTATAGCTGCCATTTGTATTGACATCCTGAATGATGGATGACAGCCAACCTCGCAGCCATGCAGGCTCGATAATCGCTGAAATTCCCAGCATAAAGATCAGCCCAGCCCAAAAGCTCGATAAAAATCGCTTACGTTTACCCTTGATCGCCCAAATATTGAGGAAAATAACCGTCAGAATTCCAAATTGAGGGAACAGAAGGATACCGGTGCCTAAGAACCCAGCCATCGCATCATGCTTATCTTTTAGTAATGTGAGTATCAACATGGTTATCAGGAATAGCTGCGGTAGCAGGTTGCCGGCCGAAAGAGCGATGATGCTGTAGAAGTTCAGAGCGGTGAATAGAGCCATACCTGCCAATACATAGATATCAACTTTTCTACCCCCGATGGCAATCATTAATGAGCTGCCTGTGACCAGGCAGAGGACGCTGAATACCATCCAGGCGGCCTTGGCGCTTACCAGAGGAAGAAGCGTGAACGGCATGATCACCAAGGTTGTCAGTAATGGATAACGAAAATAAGTCTCGTCTCCGTTCTTCGTCGCTTCGGTATCATCCGTCAGCTGGCTGCTGATCCAGGCGCTATTTAATGGATCATATGGGCTGCGCGCTTGCGTGATCCAATTCTTAGCTGCAGAATAGTTGATCGAAAACTCATCCGACCTGATCGTCTTCGACGCATAATTCTCCAGGGATATCGTACCCAGGTAAAGCAAGAGGATGAATCCCATGAAAAAAAGAATGACATGAGAGGATCTGACAGTTGTTGATCTCATATTTTGTTTAGGTTCTAATTGTTTCCAGATCTGCCAAAAATAACCGATTGTTCATCGCGATAGAGTTCTTCCCAGCCATGGTATGGCAACATATCGACCACATGCCATCCAGGCTCAATGACAACGAAATTGATCCTCCAGTGATCCAGGATCTCCAGCCAATCCTCCCTGGCATTCATTACATCCAACCACTGACCTATGATTTCATCGCCGAACAGATCCGCCCGGCTGTCCAGGAATACCGGATAATCCCGCAGTTTCCATTCGAAATAACCACCCCAATTATAAGAGTTCATCATCCGGCCTTCTGGAAGGTTTTCACCGATCCAGGTCATGGCAGCATATGGGAACAACCGGATTTCACTGCGCTTGATTTGATCCGGCATGGTGATCAGGTAGAGTTTAATAATGAACCCGCAAATACGACCGCGACGACAGGCAGGAATATCCATTTCGTAATCCTGGTCGCCGGCAGATCCATCACCTCCCGAATTGAATCAATGATTCCCTTGATGCGGGTTACCACTTGACCCGATAAATGCTTCCAGAATGCAGTCATGGTTCCCCACAAGAGTTTTGAGGCAATGATGGCGCCAAAGACGACCAGGAAGGATAGGTTCCGTCGCCAGATGAATCCGATGATCGTGAAACTGACCAGGCTCAGGATGTCGACGAATGTCAGTCTGCGGTCTGACAGGCACACCAGAGCCAGAATCGCCATCAACCACCAGAGATAGATCTGTTGGGCTGGTTCATGAAAATCCGGGGAGGACCATTCCACGATCATATTACTACCGGTACTGGTGTTCATTGTGTCTGCCAGGGTTCCCCAGACGTTGTATCCCAGGGGATGGATCATGACGGCCACCAGGCAAATAAACAAAACAATCAATAACCGTTGCCGTTTACCCCTGCCCAGCTTGTCCGATGGTGATCTGCCAAATATATTGTCCAAAAAGTTCCCGGCAATGAATAATCCATAATAGAACAGTCCGATAATGAATCCCCCATGCAAGTTCGACCATAATATGAATAAGGGGATAAGCCATAAACTATCGTCCCGTTTTCCCCTGCCAAAGGCATGGAGTATCCAGGCTTCGCCTAATAAAAAGGCAAGCGAAATCATCTGTGGTCTGGATTTAAGGAATGGCAGTAGCAATAAGGCAGTGATCAGAACCAGGATCATCCGGTAAACCTGTGGACCCTCCATCTGTTTATAGGTCAGGAATAATGCCGAAATCGCCAGGATGCCGATCCAGGCTGATAAGCCAAGGAATCCAGCACTTTTATATATCAGAAATAACCACAAGTCCGCCAGCCATGAATGGGAGAGATACGGTTCACCGAAGCGTGTATATGATAAAACATCGCTGGTCGGTAAACTTTTCTGTTCAAATGTCATCTCGCCCATCCGTAGATGCCACCAGGTGTCGCCATCCAGGGGCTGGACGATCACAATCAGCCATGCTGCGCAAAAACCCAAAACGATCAGGAATACTTGCAGGTCGCTATTAAGAAGAGCATCTTCGTGGTGTTTGGATGAGAATTTCCCGGGTGACATTATTCTGTCACCTCAAGCCCGATCTCCTCAGGCTCCACAACCTCGTCAAATCCATAGAATACGTGAAAATCTCCTATGGATTGTTCCTTCCAATGGATATTCAACCCGGAAAAATGCTCTCTCAGGTACCCATCCAGCCAGGGTTGGTTGGCGGTGATATAGGAAATGTTGCTGGCATTCCTGACCATCGATTCATAAGCTGCGTAACGGCTGTCGCGGTCGGTGTATGTGAAATCACTGTGGTATGGAAGCCTGGGTACAAATATCAAGGATTCTTCCGAGAGGAATGCCAGCGGGTAAGACAACCAATAAGTGGAATATCCACGAGCCACTGAGTTTTCCCACAGGAAATCGATCAGTTCTTCACGCTGGCCCTGATCGTGGATGGTATTCGCATCAAACTGAGTCGTAAAACCCGGTGGGTAAGCCAGCCAGCATTGCACCGTGCCGGCCAGATGATAAACGAGAATGACGCCCAGGATCACCCAGCGCCAGCTTCCCACCTTCCCCGATAACCACGAGAGGTAATTTCCCGCGAGAACGGCGAGCGGGATCGCCAGTGGTATGAAGTAGCGACCGGAAGGATCATTCCCGAAAGGATGTAAATATGAAGCCCGCGGATAGCACCAGTATCACCCCAAAAAGCATAAGGATGCGACGACTTTCTGGCTCATTACCTTTTAAAAGTTTGTGACAGCCGATGAGGATCAATACCCAGATCCCGGCGATAAGTGGGATCATCGGCAATACCAACCAGCGTATCTCCCAGGGTGGGCGGAAGCCGAAGACCGCGGTTATCCCAAACAACAGAAATGATACCAGCCGGGTACCAACCCCGCTTAGATACCCGATCTTCTGAGATGCGATGGCACTACCCATTAATTCGGAAAATAACGTCCCGTACCCATGTTGGAATCCGTAGAGTAACCAGGGGAAAGCTCCCAGAAAACCCCCGGCGATAAATATCGCGGCGGATTGCCAAACAGTTCGAAGAGTACCGTGACCGTCCGCTGGGCCGGACCTCAAGAATGCTATTAAGAATGCAGGAACGGAAAATACAAGCGTCAACCCATTGACCCATAAACCGAATCCGCTTAACACCCCCAATGTGAGCCACCGCGGCAGGGTATTTTTTGACAGGAGGGCGAATCCGTTTAACAGGATCAGGTTCCCCAACAATAACGCCTCTCCGTATCCCCCCAGGGATATGGTGGTGTAAAGTGTCACATTAACTGTGGGGATGGCCATTAAGAGCGCAGCCATCCAACCAGCTTCGACCTTGCGCGAAACCCGATAAGCCAGCATACAGGTGGTCGCGATCGTACCGCTGTAGAGCAATAACTGCACGATCCTGATGGCGGTCACGGATCTGCCGATTAGAAGAAAAGCGCCGGCTACAAGCATGGCATCCAGGCTGCCCATGTAGGATTGCCCCCAGAAAAATACGGGTATCTCACCCTTGAGAATATGGTCAGCCATCAAACCAACCACCGCCTCATCGGCGTTGAACGGCAGCCTGTCTGTCAGCATCAATATCAGTTTGATAACAGCTGATACAAAAATGATGACAGCAAGCACGATCCAGGGATGATCAAAGAGATAGCTTTTTTCGCGTATTCTGTTTTTCATGAACTGTATTCAGCCAATTGTCAGCAGGATTTTATTTTACATCAAAGACGATATTTTGTTCCTGTTTGACGCCGTACCCTTCGCACTCTATAATAGCTTGATGATGACCAGGTGGATCAATAAATACAGGTTGGTGAACGTCGTGGTGATACTCCTCTTAGTCGTCTTTGGTTTGTATTACTATCGAACTCTCATGGCTGTCCCTTTTCATCCCGATGAGTCCACCTATATCTACATGAGTGCTGATTTCAAGCGTTTTTTCTCCGAACCGCTGAGCATGACATACGATCAAGATCTTCAAATGGATGCACTGCAGCATTATCGCCTGGTGGATCCACCATTAACCCGTTACTGGATCGGAGCGGCCCTCTCGTTGGCAGGTATCGACTCCCTGAAAGAGGATTGGAACTGGTCGCTGAATTGGCAGGAAAATGTCGATCAGGGCGCTTTACCAGACAGCCGAATGCTGCTGGCGAGCCGACTTGCCGTCAGCTGTCTCTTTTTACTGGCGTTATTCGCCATGTACCGGACCGGTGTCCTGCTGCATAATCATCTTACCGGCATTCTCTCCATCATTTTCCTTGGGGGAAATGCCCTGGTCCTGCTGCATACCCGCCGGGCGATGGAAGAAGCCTTACTGCTGCCTGCGATCTGTTTATCCATCTGGAGTTTTTCAGCCATTCACCGGCGTCCCTGGTTAGCCGGATTGGCAGTTCTGATGGCAATCAATGTCAAATTGTCTGCCCTTCCACTGTTCTTCATCGGGGTAGCTGCTATTTTTCTTCTTGATCGTCACCAGAAAGATGTTCCACCCAAAAGATTCCTGAATCTAGCTATATTCTCTGCAGTGATCCTGGCCGGCACCTTTATTCTCAATCCGGTGGCCTGGTCAAATCCCGGGCTGGTGATTCAAAGAGCATTCAGTGAAAGAAGCGCACTTATTCAGAGCCAGCTTGCCAGCCTGGGTAAGGTCGATCCGGAACTCGTGCTGGACTCCCCTCTTAAACGTCTCGCAGGTCTAATCACCCACTCCTTTTTCAGTTACCCGGCTTTACTGGATCTCGGGAACTACCGGGATGAATTATCGGTTGCGATAAATTCCTATAACGCCAGTTTCGGAACCCGGATCCTGCGAGGCCTCAGTGGTGGTCTCGTAACTCTATTCCTGACACTCTTTGGCAGCCTGCTGATGCTGATTCGGGTCATGAAGCAGAAGCCTTTTTATCGTTCGATTCGATTTATTGTCCTTACCGGATTTGGGATTTTCGTAGCCGCCATGACCGCCACCGTATCACTCCCGTTTCAAAGGTACGTGATACCCCTCCTGCCCTTTATCTGCCTGATATCCGCCTGGGGTATCAGCCAGGTTCTTCTGCCTGATAAAAAAGCTCCCGCTTGAGCGGGAGCTTCTTCGAATCTCACGATTACTTTAGTTCTGCGACCGGTTTCTTGCTCTGGCGGATCCCCCACACGATACCGCCGAACAGGATGACGACTGCAATCCAGCCACCGACACCCAGTTCCTGATAACGCACGATGACAGGGGCTGCCAGTAAGCTGACCATATTGACAACTTTGATCATTGGGTTCAAGGCAGGACCAGCGGTATCCTTTAATGGATCACCAACGGTGTCACCCACCACACCGGCCTTATGGCGTTCGGATCCCTTGCCTGTATTGGCTTTCAGATCCCGGGGTTCATCCTCGATGGATTTCTTGGCATTATCCCAGGCACCGCCGGCATTCGACATGAACACTGCCAGCAATTGACCGCTGAGGATGACGCCAGCCAGATAACCACCCAGGGCTTCCACCTGCAGGACCAGACCGACCAGCAATGGCATAAAAACGGAAATGACAGCCAGGGGGATCAATTCCTTTTGTGCAGAGCGGGTCGAAATACCCACCACGCGGGCATAATCCGGTTTAACCGTGCCTTCCATGATGCCCTTGATCTTGAATTGTTTGCGGACTTCTTCAACAATCTGCCCGGCAGCTCTGGAGACGGCTCGAATTGACAGTGAGCTGAATAACCAGGGCAAAGCGCCGCCGATCAGCAGGCCGATGAACACCTTGGTATCCGACACTCGGATCGAATCCATGATCGGCAAACCCATGGCCGCCTGGACCCGCCCAACATCCGTAATGTAGGAAGCAAACAAACTGACAGCCGCAATAACCGCCGAAGCAATGGCAACCCCCTTGGTGATGGCTTTGGTTGTATTGCCAACCGCATCCAGGTCAGCCATGATCTGGCGGGCATTCACAGTTTCCTTGTCGTTCATGTCATGCCAGGCCATCTCTCCGATGCCATTGGCATTATCGGAAATGGGTCCGTAAGAGTCCATCGCGACATTGTTGCCGGTATGGCTCAGCATGCCGATGCCGATCATGGCCACCGCATACAGAACATATAACGAACCCTCGCCACTGTAGAGCATCAAAGCAAAGATGAAGCTGATCGCGATCACGAGCAAAGCCCACACACTGGACTCCATACCCACCGAAAGACCGGAAAGGATCGTGGTTGCTGGACCGGTATTGGTCGATTTGACGATCTCCTTGACCGGGGGTTTGCGGGTGGAGGTGAAATACGAGGTCAGCGGGTTGAAGGCAACAGCAAGACCGACGCCGATGGAGGTCAGCATTGCCAGGCGCCAGTCACCCGCATACAGGATGGCAACCACAAAGGACCAGATGACCGTGTTTACACTGGAGACTTCATAGGATCGGAACATCGATTCTTCCGCATCATGCGAACGCAGGAATTTGAGCGGGAATTTTTCCCAGATCGGGACGGTGAATGTACCGAGGATCGAGCTGATCACACCGATACCGCGAATGATCAATGGATAAACGATCCATTTAAGCTGTGGGTCGGATCAGCAGCCATCAAAGCGAGGCCCAGGATCAATGCCGAAACAATGGTGACTTCATAACTCTCAAAGATATCGGCCGCCATACCGGCGCAATCACCCACATTATCGCCGACCAGGTCGGCCACAACCGCCGCATTACGCGGGTCGTCTTCGGGGATATCCTTTTCGACCTTGCCAACCAGGTCAGCGCCAACATCCGCCGCCTTGGTAAAGATACCACCACCGACGCGCATGAAGAGCGCCAGCAACGTGCCGCCGAAGCCAAATCCCAGCAGGGCATCCGGGGCAGCTTTACCGAAAATGATGAAGATCACAGTACCACCCAAAGGCCCAGACCATCGGTCAGCATACCGGTGATCGTGCCGGCATAATAGGCAATCGACAGGGCTTCATTAAATCCGCGGCGGGCAGCAGAAGCGGCCCGCACATTGGCCTGGATGGCCATGCGCATGCCCAGTTGACCGACCAAAAGCGAGAAGGAAGCGCCCATAATAAATGCGACGGTTCGCCCGATGGCGATCACCATCGTAACAGAGGACTCAGACAGGCTGCTGAATTCTTCCATCGCCTCAGCGCTGGGTGGAGCAACGTATACACTCAGGAAAAGAGCGACTGTCAGCAGCCCAATAACCGGCAGGATGGTCTTTAACTGCCGGTCGAGATAGCTGTCTGCGCCGATGCGGATCGCATTCCATACTTCCTGCATCTTGGCTGTGCCTTTATCCTTTTTGAGCACTTGCCCGCGCAGCAACCAGGCATATGCCAGGCTGATGAAGGCCGTGATCAGGACCCCCAGGATCGCGATCTGTTCGAAATTATTTAATCCATGTCTAGCCAAACCCAGAATATTCATCCGAACTCCTTATAGATAGAATGTAATTATGACAAGATGACTTGGCAAAGAATGTATTTTACCCAGCCTGCTTCATCCTGTCAATTAATAGAATTTTCACTCCTTGTGAAGGTTTTCTTTATAGATTAGTCTTGTATTAGAAACAAAGTAACCACTTGACTTTTGCCTGTCGCATGTTGTATAGTGATACACGGTATTCTAGAGGTTTAATCCCCTGACAGCCATTTGAATTAATGAAGGGAAATTGAAACCTCTTTTTTGTATGCTTGCATCCCGTTTCAAGGAGAGAAGATGATCAAGGTAACAAAGCTGACAAAGGATTACGGTGCGCGCAGAGCCATCGATAATCTGACTTTTCGCGCCGAAAGAGGAGAAATCATCGGTTTCCTGGGTCCCAACGGTGCCGGCAAGACCACGACCATGCGCATCCTGTCAGGTTACATGCCACCCACCTCCGGGAAAGCAGAAATCGGCGGTTTCGATGTCGTTGACCAGTCACTGGAAGTAAGAAAGATCGTCGGTTATCTCCCTGAAACGTGTCCCCCTTTATCAGGATATGACTGTTTTTGAATTCTTAAAATACAAAGCCGACCTGCATCACATTCCTGATGCTGAAGACCGCGTCGATGAAGTACTCGAAATGGTTGACCTGCTCGACCGGTCAGAGGGGTACATTGCGGCGCTTGTCCAAGGGTATGCGCCAGCGTGTGGGTCTGGCCCAGGCACTGCTGCATAAACCTGAGGTCCTGATCCTGGATGAACCCACCATCGGTCTTGATCCGGCTCAGATCATTGAGGTCAGGAATCTGATCAAACGCATCGGCAAGGAACGCACCATCCTGCTCTCCACGCACATCCTTTCAGAAGCCCAGCAGGTTTGTGACCGTGTTTTGATCATCAACAAAGGTCACATTGTGGCGGAAGATTCGCCTGAACGGCTGCAATCCCGGTTAACCGGCGCCCAAAGGGTTGAGTTGAAGCTCCGCAAAAATGCAGAGGATGCACTGCCGTTGATCAAAAAAGTCCGCGGTGTATCCGGTGTTACATTGAAGGAAGATGATCTGATCGAATATGAGATGAGCGCCAATCAGGATGCCCGTGCCGGTGTCGCGAAAGCGGTCGTCCAGGGAGGATTTGACCTCCTTGAGATGAAGCAAAATGCCATCAGCCTCGAGGATATCTTCCTCGAGCTGACCCGCGATGAAACCCCTGCACCGGCCTTGAAAGACAGAGGCGAATAACAATGGACATCCTTAAGGAAAGGTTTTCAATATGAGAAACATCTGGACCATTGCCAAAAGAGAGCTTCATCTCTTATTCATCAGTCCGATCGCTTATATCACGCTGATCGTCTTCCTGCTAACCCTCAGCATCTTCTTTTACATTTATCTCAGTTATGCCATTCAAAACCAACAGTACGTTGATATCATGCAGCCCATTCTCCAGCTGATCCCATTCCCGCTGATGTTCCTGGCTGTTCCCGCCATCACCATGCGATCGATCGCTGAAGAAAAACGCTCCGGCACCATCGAATTTCTCCTGACGGCACCGGTCCGCGATTGGGAGCTGATCATCGGCAAGTGGCTGGGAAGCTACTTTTTCTTCATGATCGCCCTGGCAGTCACCCTGGTGTATCCCTTGATCCTCAATTTCCTGGTTAAACCGGGGATTGACCTGGCTGCCATCTTTTCGATTTACGTTGGTTTACTCCTGCTGGCGTCGGCCATGACCGCGATCGGCATTGCAATGTCCTCATTATTCAGCAATCAGATCGCAGCGTTGTTTGCCTCCCTGGGTGTCATCATCCTTTTCTGGATCATCAGCAGCCTGGCACAATCCATGGATGGTCTGGGTGCCGAAATCCTTCGGAACATGAGCCTGATCACCCACTTTGGATACCTTCTTATCCGGAGTTCTCGATCTAAAAGACATCTTTTATTACATCAGCTTCACGGTTTTTGCACTTTTAATCGGTAAAACCGCAGTTGAAATCAGGAGATGGAGCTAATGGATCCGAAATTACGTAAATATGCGGTAATCGGTTTATATGTGGCCCTGGCAGCCGCTCTGACTGCGCTGGGTTTATATATCGTTTTCAAGCAATTCAATCTCGGTGTCCAGGTCGCTCTGGGTTTCGTTGTCATTGGCCTGGCATTCTTTTCCATCATCAATCCTCAACGCGTGCGTGAGTTCTTTCACCGGGCGCCAGGCAAAGTATGGTTCCAATGCCCTGGTCCTGTTTCTGACCGTCCTTGGAATCCTGATCTTCGTCAATTATCTGGTCTTCAAATACAATCAATCCTGGGATATGACCAAGGACAAAACCAACACCCTGACCCAGGAAACGATCGACATGCTGGCTGCCCTACCTGAGGATGTAACAGCTGAAGCTTATTTTACGAGCTCAGCCAACCCGGATTCAGCCCGAGCCATCTTGAATCAATATAAAAATGAGTCTGACGGCAAATTCGATTTCGAATTCATTGACCCGGTCAAGAACCCGGTTGCAGCCCAAAATGCCAACATCACGACGGATGGAACGGTCGTCCTGCGCATGGGTGACCAGATGGAACCGGTCTCTTATCTGAGTGAAGAGCAGATCGATATCGCGCTGGTCAAACTGATCAATCCGCAATCCAGGTCTGTCTATTTCCTGACAGGCCACGGCGAACACGATATCACTGCGTCTGATCAGGAAAATGGATTATCCGCATTGAAAACCATGCTTGAATCGAAGAATTACTCCGTGGCTCAGCTCAACCTGCTGCTCGAGAATCAGATCCCTGAAGACGCATCCGTGATAGTCATTGACGGACCCCAGAAAGCGCTATCCCAGACTGAGGTGAATCTCCTCAAGAATTACCTGGCAAAAGGCAAAGCACTCATCCTGCTGCAGGATTCCATTGCACAATATAAAACCGGTGGACACAGTCGACCCACTGGCAGACTATATCGCCAGCGACTGGGGACTGGTGTTTAATAATGACCTGGTCGTTGACCTGTCATCCAACACGGCCACTGTAGCCATTGGCAATCCATCGACCTACGGCGCCAGCCCGATCACCGCCAACATGGGCAGCCTGGTCACGGTATTCCCGATCGCTCGGAGCATCAGTGCAACGCCAGTGGATGGGATCACCCAGATCCAGCTTGTGCGCACCTCCACCCAATCCTGGGGCGAGGTCAGCCTGGATGCTATTGAAAATACCAGTGCCCAATACGATGAGGGTGTGGATTTCATTGGTCCCCTCATGATCGCGCTATACGGCTGAAAATTCGACCAATGGCAGTCGTCTGATTGTTTTTGGAGACACCGATTTCTCTGTCAATGGGTATTTCACAGCCTATGGGAACAGCGATATTCTAATCAACTCAATCGATTGGACCACCGGTCAGGAAAACCTGATCTACTTTGACCCCCCGCACATCAACTGACCGTGTGCTGGTGACACCGAAAGTCTACACGATCGGTTTGATCTTCCTGTTGGTTGTGGTCATCATCCCCGGCATCGTCCTGCTCTCAGGCATCCTGGTCTGGATCCAACGGAAAAAACGAGGTTAATCGAATGATGCGCAAGTCAACGGCTATATCGCTTCTGATAATCCTGTTGCGCTACTTGCACTCGTGGTTATTTTCTTACAACAGCGCCCGGCTTGAACCTGCCACGACGGATCAGCTACCGACATCAACTGACAGCCCGACCCTGATGAATCTGTCTGGCAAGTCCATCTACTGCATTTACCATGTCAGATGACCAGGGTCGCATTTTAAAAGCCAAACTGGACAATCAGGGGTACCTGGTTCATTCGAAATACCATCCGGCTGTCAGTATGATTCTAACCAACTTTCTTCCTACCTATCCTTAATCCAAACATTCAAAGTACTGGTTAGTTTGGATGTGCCACCGGCGTTGGCAGATATCGGTCTGACTGTACACCGACCTATCAATTGATCTCTGACCTTTGGATGATGGTTCAACCCAAAAGCTGAGCGTTGGTTCCATTGTTCCGACCGGTACCGGTTATTACGTCCAGGTGAATAACGATCCAGTCGTGGTTGTATCAAAATTCATCGATAGACCAACCTATTTGAGATCGTTAGCACGGTTTGTGCAACACCTACCCCTGAACCAAGTGCAACACCGGAACCAACACTAACCCAAACCGAGACGGTACCTGAAGTCAGCCTGACCCCTGCGCCATAAGAACAGGCATCAATCTATTGCATTTTATAGTCTATAAGTTGTATTCTATTCTAAGAGTTATGAAACTTTTTGATACTGCCATCATCAAATACCTGAGGTTTATAAAACTAACGAATGATTTCCAAGGAAATAATTAAAGGCGTCGAAGAAGAAGATGAAGAATATTCGCCGATAGCCAGGTTGATCGACCTGGGGCGACAAAAATCCTACGTCACCATTGACGACATCATCCATTTCTTCCCGGATGCCGAACAGGATGTTGAACAACTCGAGGAAGCTTTCGCTGCTCTCCTGAGTGCCGGTATTCCATACGTTGAGGATGGTGCCAGCCTTGGTGAACCCTCAGAAGAAGAATTGCTGGCCGAGGAGGCCGACGAAGAGGAAGAGCCGCCGGTCGCTGATCTTGCGTTGGATGACCTTGCCAATATTGACACAGATGACACGATCGGGTTGTACCTGAAGGAAGTCAGCCGGGTACCTTTGTTGACCGCCGAACAGGAAGTCGATCTGGCCCGCAGGATCGAAACCGGCCGTCTGGTGCGCGAGGAACTGGCCAAGGGCGTGACCAGTTATAAAAAGCGCCAGGAATTACGCAGGAAGATCGAGGACGGCTGGGGTGCCAGGGAACACCTGATCACCGCGAATTCCCGTCTCGTCATCAGCGTGGCGAAAAAGTATATGGGGCGTGGTGTTCCCTTTCTGGATCTGATCCAGGAGGGCAATATCGGCCTGATCCGTGCCACCAAGAAGTTCGACTACCGGCGCGGTCATAAATTCAGCACATATGCCACCTGGTGGATACGCCAGGCGGTCACGCGGGCCATCGCTGATCAGGGTCGTACGATTCGCGTTCCGGTGCATATGGGTGACCAGATCAATAAATTACTGCGGGTTCAGCATCAACTTACCCAGCGTCTGGGTCGTGAGCCAACCGTTGAGGAACTGGCGGATGAACTTGAAGTGCCTCCCAAGAAGGTCGAGAACATGATCCAGGTTGCCCGTCGTCCGCTTTCTCTGGAAACACCGACCGACGACGAAGAGGATTCGGTACTGGGTGATTTCATCGAAGACGACGAAGCCTCTCCCCCGGATGATACTGCCACGTATAATTTACTGCGCGAACACCTCGGGGAAGTCCTGAATTCACTTCCTCCCCGTGAAGTTCGCATCCTTCAATTGCGATATGGCCTTCTGGATGGGCAGGCCTATACACTGGAAGAAGTTGGCCGTAAGATGGGTGTGACCCGCGAGCGCGTGCGCCAGATCGAAGCGCAGGCCTTGAGCAGATTACGACATCCCTCCATCAGGCGGAAATTGCGTGATTACCTCGGGGAATAAATACCGTCGCTCGAGTCCCAAAGCCTAAAAGACAGCGTGCCTGCTCAATTGCAGGCACGTTCCTGTTTTGGTACATAACTTGCATTACCTTGCTAAATATGCAAAAATGAGGCATATTTACAAATGTAAAGGACTGCCTGATGGCGAAAGTATCTCTGCGCGCTTACAATACTGAAATTGACCACCTCATCGACAATAATCAGCTTGATGAAGCGATTGCGCATTGTATTCACATCCTTGGGATCTATCCCAAACATGTGGATAGTTACCGGTTATTAGGCAAAGCCTTTCTTGAAAGACAACGCTATAACGATGCCGCGGACATGTTTTTGCGGGTCCTGGCCATCTTTCCGGATGATTTTGTTGCCCATATCGGCATCAGCATCGTACGGGAAGAACTTTCAGACCTGAATCTGGCTGTGTTCCATATGGAACGTGCATTTGAGGTCCAACCGACCAATACAGCCATTCAGGATGAGCTGAAACGGTTGTATGGTAAACGTGATGGCGTCACGCCTGCCAAGATTCGCCTGACCCACCCTGCCCTGGCTCGTTTATACAGCAAAGGTGATCTGAATCAGCAAGCGCTCGGTGAGTTGAGTGTAGCGATCTCAGATACACCCGCCCGTGCAGATATCCTTGCCCAACTTGCCGAACTCTATACCCGTGAAGGTCAGAACAACGAAGCTATTGAGACCTGTAACAAACTCATTCAACAACTGCCCTACTGCTATGGAGCTTTAAACGTCCTTACCCGCCTGCTGCCCGGCACACCTTTTGCCCAGGATGCGCCGATCTACCAGGCGCGTATCAATGAGCTGGACCCATACTTTGAATTTAAATCGAACATAAATGATTCTGTCAGTGATGTGCAGGAAGAAGCCGTCATGGTCGAAACCCTGGTATGGTCACCGGATTCCGAGCTGACGGTAAACAAATCTGATTGGATAAACAGTCTTGGCTTGAAGTTGGTGGAGCCTGCTCAAGTTGATCCTTCCCTGTTCCAGAGGAAAGCACCGGTTGCATCCTATACCCAGGATGAAACTCCAACAGTTCCCAGGAGCAGGCAAACCTCTGTACCATTTTCCCAACCCTCAGCTTCTAATATGACATCCCCTGTAAATCAGAGCAGTTCTGATACAACCCCGCCTGCTGATCTACCCGAGTGGATGCAAACAGCTGGTTGGTCAAAATCTGACGAATCCGAGGTTACCCCCGGAATCAGTGGTCACGCAGAAGGAACACCCACCATGCCATCAATCGAGAAAATTCGGCGTGATACAGATAATTTGCCGCCACTTCCATCGAAGACCGATCAACTACCGCCTCTTCCTGATGATGGATCAGGCGGTCCAACTGGTGATGCGGGTACTCTCGAACCCGCCAAGACCATCGAACCCGGGTCCATCCCGGATTGGGTTCGTTCCATTGCCCCCCCCGACCTGCCAGCTTCTGAACCGGATGCCGTCTCCACGTCTGAAGGTTTCTCGGAAAAAGCGATCGACGAAGCCTTCAGTTCCATATTTCCGTCCATCCAACCCCAGGGTAATACCCAGCCAGAAATGGGTGAAACGACTAAAGTTGAAGGCATTGGCGAGCCAACACACGATATCACCATACCCGAAGTTCCCACTTCGTCATTTGAAGGCATCCCTGCACCCAAAATGGATGAAGAGAACACCTTCTCGCTGGACGATCTTCGCAAGGAAATGGACATGGTCTCTGATCTGCCCAATGATGCCGGACCCGTCGGGAGCTCTGATGATCTCTTAGCCGAATCCATGGATGTTGGAAGTGCATTGGACAATATTCGCAAATCCTTCCACCCAGAGGAACTCCGACCCGGAGGTGAAATCATGCCTGAGGATGAAATAATTGAGACCCAACCTGAATCGCCGATAGAGCCTCCTGATGCGGTCCGTCCAACTCAGGATGAAAAACTTGAAGAAGTAATGCCTCCCCAGGAAACCCCAGACACTCTGGTTGTTGAATCCCAGGAGGTACCCATCATCGAAGAAGTCAATCTGCCCCAGGAACCTGAGCAACCTGTTTCTGCTAAAATCCCTGAGACGCCACCTGAAATTGAATCTGAGCCGGTCAAGGCTGCAGGGGCAGAAATCCCTGTCTGGTTGCGAAACCTGGGCGATTCTCAAACACCGGCTGATGTTCAGCCGGCAGAGGCTGCACAGGAAGCATTGCCTGCCTGGCTTCAGGACTTTGAACAGAAGATCGAAGACCAGCCAGATTCGACAGCAGAATCAATCACAGCGGAGCCTGAACAACCGGTAACACCTTCTGGACCTGTTGAACAGATCGACTGGCGCCAGAACCTTCCCCCCAAATCAGAATCCAAGTTTCATACACAGGAATTACCTGAGATTCCCGGTCTCGATCTTACAGAAACACAGGATCAATACGAGGTAGAAGAACCTGTTAAAAAGGAGCCGCCCGCGCCGGAAACCACACCAGAGCCGTCCCCGACTCTGGTTGCTGACCAGATCAAAGAATCAGAACAGGTATTCAGCGGTGGTGAAACAACGATCATCGCCCCTCCGATCTCAAAAGTAACACCTGAAGAGGATGAGCGCCCGGCTTGGTTGTCGAAATTGATCGGAATCGATGATGTAGAGACACCCGCAGCGTCCAAACCTGCGACAACCTCACCCGGTGAGGCACCTTCGACTGAGAAACCAGAGAGAATGGATGATATTTCAGGCGCCATGCAAGCCGCCTGGATGTTGGATCTTTTATCCGATAAGAAGCCTGAGACTCCAACACCGTCAGCGCCCACTCTCCCTCCAGAGGTAATCCCGGAACCAGTCACTCAGATTGAAGCTGAGCGCGAACCTGAACCCTTAACCGGGGAGCCACAACCTGAAGAGGCACTTCCACCAGTTGTAGAATCTGGTGTCAACGATTTCGAAAAGATGTTCGAAGGCATTCAGACCGAAACCGAGCTGCCGACAGCTGAACCCATCTCTGCTGAACCTGAAACCGGTGTCACTGCAGAAATGCCCCCGATGCCAGAACCAGCCATTGAGGGTGATTCGGACCTCAGCAAGCTGATCGGTAACTTGCACGGTGAACCCGAGATCGTTCCTGGTGAGCCCGAACCTGCAATTCCTGTCCCTGCCGTGGCCCCTGAAGCCCTGGCAGATGAAAGATCAGACTTCGTTCAGATGTTGGATGACTTGCAAAGTGAGCCACAGCCGCCTGTTGTTGAACAGACACCGGTAACGCCGGCGGGAGAAGACTGTTACTTCTCCCAAATCCGATGATTTTGGGGACATTCCTGATCTCATCAGAATGGTCGATGATCTACAGTGCTGAGCCCGAGCTTACACCGGCTTCACCGATACCATCTGAACCAATCCCAGGCGAACCAACATCCCCCGCTCCGACTGCTGCACCCGTTGATGAGAGTGTTGATGTAGATGGAGTCCCTGACCTCAATCTGATCGTTGAGGGTTTGCAAGCTGCCTGGATGTCTGAGCATATTGATGACGGTGAAGTAAAGCACACCGGTAAACTGCATGATATCTATGTTCCCCCATCAGGGACAGGTGAAACCGAAACAATCGTCATGAGACGTTCTGGTTCCTTCGCCTGTTGAATCTCATCCCGAATCGTCTCAACCTGAGGCATGAACCTCCCAAATCGAACGCGAACCGATACCTCCATTACCTGAACCGGAACCGATTTCAGCTGAGATTGAATCTGATACCGAATCTGCTCCCGAATCGGTCATCACACCTCTCAGCGAGCCCGTTGAAAGCAGGAGGTTACCAATCAGCCCGAACACCAGCAGAAAGATCACCATACCTGAAACTCAGGTTGCTCCATCGTCCAGAGCCGTTCCTCAGCCGTCCTCACCACCTGACCGGTAAAATCCCGGCTGTTACCTCGACACCAGCCGAGGACATTCTTCAGGATGCGCGAGCCGCTTTCTCCCACGGGGTCCTGGATGAGTCACTCGATCGTTATCTTGAATTGATCACACGAAATCGTCTGATCGATAGTGTCATCGAAGATCTGGTATCCATGACGGCTATCCAGGGTGATCAATCGGATATCTGGCAGGCCCTTGGGGATGCTTATACCCGACGGAACCTTCTGGATGAAGCATTGTCTGCCTATTTGAAGGCAGAGGAACTCTTGAAATAAACCCTTACTGATCTGTATTGGAGGTGCACTTGGAACGTTCCCTGGTGTTGATCAAACCGGATGGAGTTCAACGCGGATTGATCGGTGAAATAATCAGTCGTTTCGAGCAGCGTGGGTTGAAACTCATCGCTGCCAAATTCCTTCTCGTTCCACGCACGCTCGCTGAAACGCATTACGCAGTGCATTTGGGTAAACCCTTTTATGAAGGTCTGGTGGAACGGATCACCTCATCTCCGGTTCTGGCACTCGCCTGGGAAGGCAATCAAGTCGTATCTGCCATCCGGCAAACAGTCGGAGCAACAAATCCGATTGAATGCTGCTCCGGGAACCATCCGACATGACCTCGGCATGACCTCAGAATTCAACCTGGTGCATGCCTCAGATTCCCCGGAAAACGGCCAGCTTGAAGATTTCACTCTGGTTCAAACCCGAAGAACTTGTCTCCTGGGATCGGGATTCTGACCGCTGGACCTATGTCTGATCGCAGATAATGTCTGATCCATTTTTCATCACCCGGCAATGTAGCAATCCACACTGCCGGTTTCGTTTTCCTGCCTCCACCGAACAAACCGTTAAACCTTTTTGTCCCAAATGTGGATTTAAACTTGAGGTGATCGGAAAGCCCTTTTTCTAATTCCCGACCGAATCAGAACGATGATCCAACCTACCAGGATTGATCTATCCATTCTGTTGGACAACGTACGCAGTGCACTGAATGTTGGCTCGATCCTGCGCACTTGCGATGGGATCGGCATCGAACATGTCTATTTATGCGGGATCACTTCCACACCTGAAAACCCCAGGCTGCGTAAAACCGCCCTGGATGCCGAGATGAACCCGAACTGGAGTTATCATTTGAACGCTCTGGATGCAGTCATCCAGATTAAAGAACAAGGTCAGCGAGGTCTGGAGCCTCGAGTTGGCTGAGGGTTCGATACCCATCCAGGAAGTGCTTAGATCTCCTCCCAGCAAGCCGATCCTGCTGGTGGCTGGCAACGAGTTGGCCGGTGTTGATCCTGGCATTCTTGCGGTTAGCGATCGACTGATCCACCTCCCCATGCAGGGGCAAAAACGATCCTATAATATTGCCGTAGCCGTAGGTATGGCTGCTTCGCTTCTTTTTGCATCAGGCTGTGTATAATAAATCAAAGCTGACAGCAGGAAGGTGCACGTGCATAATTACCATCGACTGATCAAGGAAACAGAACTGCTCGAGCCCGTCAATCTGTGCGATCCGCCCGGCACTCTCAATCCCAGAGCTGTCGGGTGGTCTCGTACTCCTCTGACCGAGTGCAATCTTTCCGGCCACCTTTACGTAAAAAACGCTGGAATTATTGGGCCGTGACCACACCCGATTTTCTGTTTTCCATCACGATTTCTGATGTGGATTACCTTGGGATGGTTTTCGCCTATTTCCTTGACTTTAAAAACAATCAATTCATCGAAAAAACCCTGTCTCCCCTCTTCGGTAAAGGTTGTGACCTGCCCCCCGGTGTGTTTTCATCCGTTTCATATTCAGATCCTAAAATGAATGCTGCTTTCACGACCACCCCGGTAAAACCGAGATCCAGGTGGCGTGTCCCGATTTTGGCGGATCGACCCTGGCAGCGCATTTCCAGGTCAAATATCCCAAAGCACATCAGACCATGAGTGTGGTCATTCCCTGGACTCCCAGGATATTTCAATTTACATCCAAGCATAACTGCCTGCCAGCTTCCGGATCAGTGAAATTGGCTGGTAAAACTTATAAAACCGATGATCAGAATTCATTTGCCTGCCTTGATTTCGGGCGCGGGGTCTGGCCATATGCCAGCCTGTGGAACTGGTCATCCTTTTCCGGCCGGTCAGGTAGCCATGTCATCGGGGTTAATCTGGGCGCCGGCTGGACGGATGGTACCGGTTTGACTGAGAACAGCCTCACTTGTGACGGTAGCCTGACCAAACTGGGTGAGGATATCGACTTTAGTTTTGATACAGCGGATTACATGAAACCCTGGACGATTGCCACCAGAAAAACGGACAGGGTTCGACTGACCTTCATCCCATTCTACGAGCGCATCGCCAGAACGGATGCACTGATCCTGAAATCAGCTGTTCACCAAATGTTCGGTCATTTTGATGGGACGATTACTCCAGACGGTCATAAACCCATCCAGGTAAAAGGCTTGACCGGTTGGGCTGAGGATCATCACGCCCGTTGGTGACGGTCTTAAAGGAGGCATAAATTATGAGGAAAAGCGATCATTTGGTTGAAGTTTACCGGGCGATGAATCAGTTCGATGCCGAATCGATCCGACTGCTGCTGGACTCTTTTCAAATACCGGTTGAATTGATCGGCGAGAGCGCTGGAAGGGCGATTGGTCTTGGGGTCGGTCCACTGGGCGAGGTGTCGGTCTACGTCCCAAAAGATAGAGCAAAGGAAGCAACCGACCTGATCGACCGAATGGAAACCGGTGAGTTTGAATTGCCATCCGATGGTGACGATTCTGGGAAGGATTGAGTGGTTCACCTGTTCTATCCGCATGGTAAAATTGACCACACTGACGTCCCCGTGGCCTAATGGATAAGGCGAAGGCCTCCGAAGCCTTACATGCGAGTTCGAGTCTCGCCAGGGACACTATCAACGACACCCGGCAGTAACCGACCGGGTGTTCTCCATTCAGAAAAGCGCTACAAACTGTCAGGTGTGAGGGTCACATGGATGAAGCCTTTGCCCGGGAAAGATTGAAACAGCTTCGAACTTCTATCAATTTCCATAACTATCATTATCATGTCCTTGATACTCCCATCATCAGTGATTATGAGTTTGATCAACTCGCCAAGGAATTACGTGAGATCGAAGCTCAATTTCCGGAACTGATCACTCAAGATTCCCCCAGCCAGCGCAATGGCGGGCGGCCTGTCGAGAAATTCAGCAAGCTCCATCATCCGGCACCAATCTTAAGCCTGGCAAATGCTTTCAGTCGCGAAGAGATCCAGGCCTGGTATGAGCGAAATGTCAAGCTGGATGAACGGATGCGCTCCACTTCGTTCGTGGTTGAACCCAAGATCGATGGCCTGACCGTCATTCTGCATTATCAGGATGGTGTTTTCATTCAAGGGGCTACACGCGGGGATGGCGAGGTCGGCGAAGAGATCACCGCCAACCTTCGAACGATTAAAGCCATACCATTGCGAATCCCGTTGGACAATGCCTCTATCAAAGCTCCAGCCAAATTGGTTGTACGTGGGGAAGCCTTCATATCAGTCAGGGACTTTATCGCATTAAACAAACGGCTGGAAGAAGCCGGGGAAAAGACCTACCTCAATCCTCGCAACACAGCCGCCGGCTCACTGCGTCAATTGGATCCTACATTAACCGCCGAACGTCCCCTTACCCTGCTGATCTACGCCATCGTCGCTTCAAGCGAGCAGGTTCCACAAACGCAATGGGAGACTCTCTCCTATCTACGATCCCTTGGTTTTCCAGTTACCACGCATGCCAGCCTTCATGGGACTCTGCTGGAGGCCATGCAAGCATGTGAAACAGCCATCCTGAAGAGAGATGAACTGCCCTATGAAGCCGATGGTATGGTGATCAAGGTTAATGACTTCTCACTGGCAACCGAACTCGGCTTTGTTGGCAAGGATCCCCGCAGCGCGGTCGCATACAAGTTCCCATCCCGTGAGGTGTCCACACGATTAAAAGATATCGCTGTGAATGTCGGGCGGACCGGTGTATTGACCCCCCTGGCCATCCTGGAGCCAGTTGCGCTGGGAGGTGTGATCATTAAGCAGGCCACGCTGCATAATTTTGATTTCATCGCCGAAAAGGACATTCGCATCGGGGATCGCGTGCTGGTCAAACGAGCAGGTGAGGTTATCCCTTATATCATCGGGCCGATCGACGCAGCCAGAAGCGGCCTGGAAATCATATTTAAACCTCCGTCGAACTGCCCCGTCTGCCATCAACCGGTTGAACACCTTGCCGGGGAAGTGGCCTGGTTCTGCATGAATGCAGCCTGCCCGGCTCAATTGATACGCAATATCGAGTATTTTGTGTCCAGGCCAGCCATGGATATCGACGGATTGGGGATCAAGATCGTCGAACAGTTGGTTGCATCCGACCTGGTCAAGGATGTGGCGGATCTGTATTCCTTGAAACGCGACGACCTGTTGAAATTGGACAGCTTCGCTGAGAAGAAAGCAGACAACCTGTTGGCTGCTATCAACAATTCCCGGGTACAGCCCCTGTCCAGATTGATCAGTGCACTTGGGATACGCGGAGTTGGCGAGGTCATGGCACAGGATCTGAGTCACTATTATCACGACCTGGATGCGCTAAGCCGGGCGGGTGAAACAGAACTCCGCCAGATCGAGGGCGTGGGTCCAAATATCGCCCGTGCCATTGTCGATTGGTTCGCCCAACCCCGTAATAAATCCCTGCTCGCCAAACTGAAAAATGCCGGTATCTGGCCCCAGGCGTCTGAGACCGCTGCGGCTGGCGGTCCTTTATCCGGGATGACTTTCGTGGTCACCGGTACCCTGCCCAACCTGTCACGGGACGGTGCCAGGGAATTGATACAGAATGCCGGCGGGAAAGTGACCGACAGTGTCAGCCGGAGCACAAGCTACCTGGTTTTGGGAGCTGAGCCGGGGTCCAAGCTTGAAAAGGCACGTTCGTTGGGGGTCACGATCATCGACGAAGCCGGCTTGCGAAAATTGATTGAAGGCTGAACTCGTGGGATCCGTCATCCTCAAACCAGGCCGTGAGAGATCCGTCCGCCAGAAACACCCCTGGTTGTTCTCAGGCGCCATTGATCACACCGATGGTGAGCCCGCGCCCGGTGACGCCGTCCAGGTGATCTCTTCGGTTGGTGAGCCACTCGGCTGGGCAGCTTACAGCCCCACTTCCCAGATCCGCGCGCGCATGTGGTCCTTTGATCCGCATGAAACTATCGACGAGGATTTCTTCCGCAACCGCTTACTCCGGTCGATCGGACGCCGCCAGGTATTTCAGGGAAATGGGATCACAGATGCCTACCGCCTGGTGCATGGTGAGTCAGACGGCCTGCCCGGATTGATCGTTGATCGATATGGGGACTTTCTCGTGGTTCAGTTCCTGTCGGCAGGCGTGGACAACCTGCGCGAGCTCCTGATAAGATTATTGATCGAAATCAGTGGTGTGCCTAATCTCTATGAGCGTTCCGACCTGGATGTGCGCGAGTTGGAAGGCTTGCCCGATCGGTCCGGCATCCTGGCTGGGAAGAGCCCTCCCGAAAGGGTGATCATCAGCGAATATGGTTTGCAGTTCGCCGTGGACCTGATGGGTGGTCAGAAGACTGGCTTTTATCTGGACCAACGTGAGAATCGACACAAAATCAATGCCTATGCGCAAGGCACTAAAATCCTGAATTGCTTCTGTTATACCGGTGGTTTCACGGTGCATGCGCTGGCAGCTGGTGCCGCTTCGGTGGTGAACATCGACTCCTCTGTGGATGCGCTCACGCTGGCAAGATCGAACATTGAGCTGAATTACCTGCCCCTTGAGAAGACCGATTGGATCACCGGGGATGTCTTCCATGAGCTGCGCAAGCTGCGCGACCGGGCCGAGAGCTTCGACCTGATCATCCTGGACCCGCCCAAGTTTGCAGCCACCGCCAGCCAGGCGGATAAAGCTTCCCGCGGGTACAAGGATATCAACCTGCTGGCTTTCAAGCTGTTGCGACCCGGAGGGATCCTGTTCACTTTCTCATGCTCCGGTGGTATCTCGCCGGCTCTCTTTCAGAAGATCGTGGCCGGGGCAGCCCTGGATGGTGGTATTGACGCCGTTATCCTTGAAAAGCTCGGTCAGGCAGCTGACCATCCGATCGCTTTGAATTTTCCCGAGGGGGAATACCTGAAGGGATTGATCTGTCGTAAATGAAATGGGCGAGGTTAAACCTCGCCCACAGGTGGAGATGGCGGGAATCGAACCCGCGTCCGAAAGAATCGACCCACGGACATCTACGAGCGTAGCTGGGTCTAGTTTCTCATCCTGTGTTCGCTCACCAGCCGGCTTTCACAGGACCAGCCGTTCGAGCCCGAGAGCCCTCTTTCGCATGATCAACGGCGTCATATGCGGCATTCCAGCTTTGTTACGCCCGACTCACACACCGGCTGGAAATCGGGAGTGGCGGACGTCATCTCACGAGGAGATGAATGTGCTTCCCTTTCGCTTAAGCAGCGAGAGGCATAGCAGCATATTGAGTGCGATTGGCACTTGATTGTTTGTACTGAGTTAACGAGATCGGTACCTCTCGGCTCGCATTCCGGGACCAGCCTCTTCCGTCGAAGCCTGTCATCCCCGGTTTCTTTATTATACATAGATATTGTAAGTATTATGTAAGCAATTATTTCATTGACGTGCTTTTTATCTCGCTTATAATCCAAACAGCATACTATCATTATTACAACACAGGCAGGTGGGCATGCATCACAGAGTTTTCATTGGATTCCTGGCCGTATTGTCTGTATTCCTTGTTGGCTTTTCCTCCCATACTGTACCTTATAGTGAGGCTAGCTCAGGTATCGTGTGGCAGTCCTATTCCCTGGATGATCAGGGAAACTGGCTCTTGGATTCCACCGGTCAGAATCTGACACAAACCCGATCTTCACTTACTTCTGACAGCGCTGGCTTGATCGACCAACCCAGTCTGATCAGCCTGCATGGCCGTATTCCGGAGGGAGGTCTGACCCTCATCCTCGATGCGAATATCACTGTCGGGGCTACCTGGGATTTGGTCCGAGAAACACCGGGAATAAAGCTGGAGATTCTTGATTTTGCACCCTACTCCGACCTCCGTGGATCACCAGGCCGGATGACCCTGTTGATCACCTCGAACAGCCTGGAAAGCCAGGACATTCAATTGACCTATCACCGTCCCTGGCTACCTGATGAAACAGCCGAGCGTAAAATTGTTATTTCCGCCTTGACATTTCCCGTGCAACTCGACCTGTCCCACAAATTCATCAATCAATCACCAGCCATGCCTGAAATCTTAAATCAGGACGAACCACTTCCTGTTGACAACATGGCATATTCCCCATCTACCCTGCCAGCAGATTATGACTTGCGCAATGTCGCAGGACATGTATATGTCACACCAGCCCGAGATCAGGGTTTTTGTGGATCCTGTTGGTCATATGCTTTAATGGGCGTCGCGGAGTCCAGGTTACTTCTAAATGACGAATCCTTTTCCCCGGAAACCCTGGACTTGTCTGAGCAATATCTCATTTCATGCAATCGTTCATTCTTTGGTTGTGACGGCGGTAATTCTACTGGAAACGATTATTTGATGAACAAATATGGTCAGATGTATAACCGTCCCGGCATCGTACTCGAAAGTAATTTTCCAGAGTCCGCGTATAAAAATGATTATCCTTCGACCAACCTTGGATGCCCACTGGATTCATTAAAACATAATTACCTGCTCAATAATTGGAATTACGTCTATCAAGGATCGGAGGTTTTCCCCAACATGTGGAGGCCATATGATGACAATCCGGCAGTCTTCGCTCAAAACCGTGATCTGATCAAATCTGCTATTATTATCCACGGTGCGGTTGGAGCAGGAATGAATACTGGTTTTTCATTTGGCTCCTACACAGGTGGTATTTTTTACGAACCAACAGGCTCAACAACAGCAAATCACGACATCGTGATTGTCGGATGGCACGACTCAGGAAATCCATCGACCAGTTATTGGATCATTAAAAACTCCGACGGCCCCTATTTCGCTTATAACGGTTTCGCTTATATAGGTTTTACCAGCCCTGTGATCGGTTATGGCGCGTACTATGTCGATATACCAGATATGTATTATGGTGGCTCCTTAGGTGAACAAGTTTATCTGCCGCTGATAAAACGCCCCTTATCAGGCGCACCTGGCCAATGGGTAACGGTTTTTTCGGATGATTTTGAGCGGGACGAACTAGGTTCAGGTTGGGTTGCGAATGATGGTGGCCTATATGAATATGACCCAACCACGTACTCGGGGTATTTCTGGGGGATTTCTGAATGCCGGGCAACGACGATAGGGGGGAAAAGTCTGTGGGTTGTGGGTGATTCTGTCACAGGAATTTCTCCTTTAACTTGTGGAAGTGCATATGATGATACGGGTCGACTCAATTCCATGGTGACATTTGGACCTATCGATCTCACCAATGCGACATCCGCCTATATGGAATTCAAATTATGGCTTAATACCCAACCCTACGGGATTTGGCAACTTCTTTATGAAGGTGATCCGGAAGTCACCTACGATGATATTTATGGTTATGGATATGATCAACTGTCATATAGTGCAAATGCCCCATGGTACGAATATATGAGTTTTCCCTATTACCCTGGAGATGTCATGGGGAATTCCTCCGGTTGGAGAACCATGATCCTGAATTTCGCCGACATGGATGGCTCTCATTTTTCTGAGGCCAACCTTCTTGGCCAAAACGAAGTATTTATCTATTTTGGTGCCTCATCGGATAATGCTCAGGTTGGTAATTATGCAGAAGGAATCCATATCGATGATATCCTGATCAAAAAATGTATCAATGGATCCTGCATATTTGATTGGTAGATACTTATCCCACTAAAAAAGCTGCCCATAAATATGGGCAGCTTTATCATAATTTTCAAATACCCTTCTAGATGAATCTTTTACGCATTTCCGAGCTCAGGAAATCGAGCGCCATCACCACGATGATGATCGCCAGCAGGGCCGTGCCGGCCTTGTGATACTCAAAGGTGTTGATCTTCTGGGAAAGATAGTAACCGATACCGCCGCCACCCACAAAACCGATGATGGTGGAGATACGCACATTGATATCCCAGTGGTAGATGATGTATGACAGGAAATCCGGGATGATCTGGGGGATGATCGCATACCAGACCACCTGCAAGCGGTTGGCGCCCGTGGCCGTCAACGCTTCGATCGGTCCGGGGTCAATGGATTCCACCGCCTCTGAGAACATCTTGCCAAGCGAGACCGTGGTAATGATCACCAAAGCCAACACACCGCCAAACGGACTGCCATAACCAACGATCAAGGCGAAAATGATCGCCAGCACAAGCGAATCGAACGAACGGATCAAGCTCATCAAATTACGGGCAACATAATAGATCCCCGTTCCGAAGCAGCCTTTCTTGACGATGTTGGCAGAAGCCAGGAAACTTAATGGGACCGCGATGATCGTCGCGATCGTGGTTGCCAACAACGCCATGAATATCGTGACCATCATGGCATCCACGACATCTTTTAGGGTCTGGGAGGGTACAATCTTGGTACCGAGGATGCTCACTTCCGCCTGGATCTGGGGTGCCTTGCCATCGGTTGTGACTGTGATGGGCCGGATCGGGATTTCCATCTTAAAATGGCCATCTTCATCCGCATTAAAGCTCTTTACGCCCATGGTATTGCCATCCGGCAGGATCCAGCGCAAACTGATCGGGCTGTTCCTGCCCAATTCAAAGCCTTCAACCGTTACTTTTTCACCAACTTCACCGCATGTGGGAGATATTTCAATGCGGGAACCACTGGTTAATGGGGATTCCTCAGCGGCACTTCCACAGGGAACCGGCAGATCCAAGTTGAGTTTCAACAACTCAGAAGTGGCCGATTCAAACAGATCCGGGTTGAAGAGCTGACCAAGGATCACCTTGGATTTCGGCAGCTGGGTGACCAGTTTCTCCATATCCGGCTTGGTCACCTGGATGCTCAACGCATAAACAATGACGATCGCAACTGCCAGCAGCAAGAAGAGGATGGTCTTTATGAAGGTAGGTAGCTTTTTCATATTAAATCAACTTCTCCCGTACCTTGGCGCTGACCAGATCCATGATCACCACCACAACCGCGATGGCAATGATGCTGGCGCTGACAGCCCGGAAATCCCGCAGATTGATCCACTGGTAGAGGAAGAAACCGATCCCACCGCCACCCACAAAACCGATGATGGTTGAGGTGCGCACGTTGATATCCCAACGGTAAACGGTCAGGCTGACGATGGGAGGCACAATCTGCGGGATGACACCATATCGGATGACCTGCAGGAAGTTCGCTCCGGTCGCACGGATGGCTTCGATGGGACCCGGGTCGATCCCCTCAATCACCTCGGAATACAATTTACCCAAAGCCGCCATGGTATGGATAGTCAGGGCGATCATACCGGGGAATGGACCCAACCCGACGATCACCACAAAAATGATCGCCAGGATGAGTGCTTCAATGGAGCGGGCTACATTCAGGATGAATCGCATGGCGTAATAGATGGCCATGGTGATCGGGTTCCCACGCATCAGGTTGCGGGCTGCCAAAAAGGCAAAGGGGATCGCCAGGAGCGCACCCAGTGTGGTTGAGAGTAATGCCATCAACAAGGTCTCGTAGATACCCTGGAATACATAACCGCCGGATTCCGAGATCTTGAAGCCGCCAATATCACGGCGCTGGACCAGGGTAATGCGGTGGTATTCCGAGCGGTTGGGATTGGAGGTGCCACCCTGTACTTTGGGAGGCACAACAAAGTCATATTTGAATTTACCGTCGGCATCAGCCTGGTGGGTCTCCTGAACCATGATGGCTGTGATTGGATCGCGCCACTCGAAATAAATCGGTTCATTCGGCCACAAACCTTTTGCCTCAACTGTTACCGTGTCATTCAGATTAAGGCAGGCTGGCGTTGCTTTAACGGTGATCTCACCTGTAGTCCGTTCAGCGACTGCCGGGCCATCCGTGCAGGGCAGTTGAATCGGAACGTAAGCGATCTGTTCCTCGATTTTTGGATCAATGAAATCCGGTTCAAGCATGGGCATGACGATCGAATTGACCCGCTCGGTGTTTTGGAACAACGCCAGCGGGTTGATCTCGGTCACTTGCCAGCCGATGCCATAGACCATCACCAGCCAAAGGAGGAGGACCAGCGAGATCGAGGCCACCCTGGCCGGTCTGATCACATCCCACAGGTTCCACAGCCAGATCAACCCCGGGATAATATACCAGACGGGATGCCCATACCAGATCGCAATGATCAGCGATGTGATGAATAACAGGAATATCGAAAAAGCCCGTGAAGTATCACGGGATAATAATTGCCCCAAGCCGGGAATCAATCCGGCCAGGTAGACGAGGAATCTTTTCTTCTCTGGCTTTTCTATTTCAGATTTCATGTGCCCTCCAGTGCAGTTGCCCGCACTTCCTGGGCTTCTTCCCCATAGACTTCCTTGAACTTAACTCTATCCAGCTCTTTGGGCAAGCCTTCAAAGACCTTTTGCCCGTCCTTCAAACCGATGACCCGCGACCCATAACGGTGGACCAGGTCAAGGAAGTGGAGGCTGCAAATGACCGTCATTTTATCCACTTTATTGAGTTGCTCGAGATATTGAAGGATACTGTGTGCCAATACCGGGTCCAGGCTGGCAACCGGTTCGTCCGCCAGCACCATGCGGGGTTCCTGCATCAGCGCACGGGCGATACCCACACGCTGCTGTTGACCGCCTGAGAGCGCATCGGCACGGTTATCCGCTTTTTCAGAAATGCCCACCCGGTTTAGAGCCCGGATCGCCATCTGGTGATCCTCGGGTGTCCATAATCCCAGGTAAGTGCGCCATGGATTGGCGTATCCGAGTCGTCCGGATAATACGTTTGTGAGTACTTTGGATCGCTTGACCAGATTGAACTGTTGAAAGATCATGCCGATTGTCCGTCGATATTCTCTTAATTCTTTGCCCTTTAATGCAGTGACCTCGATATCATCCCAAAAGATCTTTCCTTCGGTCGGTTCGATCAGGCGGTTGATGCAACGCAGCAGCGTTGATTTTCCGGATCCTGACAGTCCGATGACAACCATAAATTCACCGTCCTGAACTTCAAAGGAAACATTATTTAATGCCACCGTCCCGGTTGGATAGACTTTGGTTAAATTTTGAACTCTCAGCACAGCGGATCCTTTCTTCAGGTATTAACTAACCCCATACCTGTAACGGAGAAATAAAAATAGAGGGGGAGACAAGCTCCCCCTCTACTGTGGTGCAGTGATTATTTGACCAGGGTTGTAACATCCAAACCGGAGGCCTCAAGGTAGACACGCAGTGAATCATAGAAGGTGTCATCCACAGCCTTCAAACCATCGATCTGGTAACCAGCAGCGGCCAGAATTTCAATGCCTTCGGGGGTAGAACCGAGGCTGAGCAGGGCTTCCACGATCTTAGCTTTCACATCATCCGGTAAGCCAGCTGCAACGCTGACATTATCATTGGGGATGAAGGAATCGGAACGCCAGACAACGATAACCTTGTCGGTCACATCGGTCAGGTCAGCCAGGGAGGCATCGGTGCGGGCATCGATGTAGGTGGCGCCGAAATCACAGATGTTGGCTTTACCGCCGCCGACATAGGCGTACAGGGCAACCACGATCTGGGGATGACCGGTCAAGAATGCGGTCTTGTTAACTTTTGCACCGGCATCCGCGACCACACCGCTGGGCAGAACATAGCCGGAAGCCGACAGAGGATCGGTCCAGCAGACGTTCTTGCCATCCAGTTGGGGTAGCGCTGTCTTGGCATCAGCAGTAACCGTATTGGTGGCGACATCGAAGTAGGGGGTGAAACCAGCATCCTTGTTGGCGATGATCTGGAAACCGTAGGTGTCGGAACCGCGGCGCAGGGTTGAGGCAACTACCTCGGCGTAGCCCTTCTGGCTGGCGAGCAGGTAAGCCAGGGGGGGTAACCAACCGATATGGGCATTGCCGGAACCCATGGCTTCCACCAGGGCGGCGTACGAGGTCGGAATGATCACTTCGAATTCATAACCGGTGAGTTCCTTGAGTTTTGCGGCGATGGCTGCACCACCAACGGTCAGGGTCTCGCTGGTTGCGGACGGCGCCATGGCCATGATGATGGGATTATCCACCGTGCCCCAGGCAACTTCCACCGGAGCTTCAGTCGCGACAACCACGGGGGCTTCCGTGACGACTGGGGTTTCTGCTGTCGTGCCGCATGCCGATAAAAGCATGGAAAGCGCGACAAGCATTGCAACTACAACATACGCTGTCTTTCTCATATTCTTCTCCTTATAAGATTGAATGAGATGTGCAGAGACTGGTTATGACCATCCCTGCTAGGTTCACTATCATAACGCTTATTATTTTTAAACGCAAGGTTTTATACTATTGTCGGACAGCTGGTAAGCCATATGCAGTATTTGCCTGCCTGACTGCATTCAGAATGGCCTTCTCAACCGCCACTGCCGCGTAAGTTCCCAGCGTGGAGAGATCAGCGCTGCGGCTGCCGGTGCTTAGCGCGAACAACGTGTCCCCATCCAGCATGGTGTGGGCAGGTTGGATGGTACGCGCCAACCCATCCTGCGCCATCATGGCAACCCGAGTAGCCTGGGCTTTAGTCAGTCTTGCATTGGTCACGATCACCCCGATCACCGTATTTGAGCCTGTACCTATGCGCAATGTCACTTTTCCTAACGGTTTTGCCATTTCAACCAGGGTATTGGCGAATTTTATCTTCTGCTTAGCGATCTTGTTTTGCGTTAACTGGCGTGTCCCGGCCAGGATCTGGTTGGTTTCCGGATCGATCACATCCCCAAAGGCATTCACGGCAATAATGGCCCCCACCACCACGCCACCCGGCAAAGAGATGCTGGCTGTGCCGATGCCGCTTTTCATAGCGCGAGCCATACCATACAGTTTGCCCACACTGGCGCCCGTTCCGGCTCCCACATTACCTTGTTTCACGGTCTCGTGACTGGCGTTAAGACAGGCCTGATAGCCCATGGCCTCATCCGGCCTGACTTTTGCGTCCCCCACGGCCAGATCAAAGAGGACGGCTGCGGGCACGATCGGGACCCTGGCTACCCCGGTATTGACACCAATCTTCTTCTCCTCAAGGTAGCGCATCACCCCGGCAACAGCATTCAATCCGAATGCCGATCCGCCTGCCAACACTACCGCGTGTACCACATCCACCAGGTTAACAGGGTTCAGGACATCCGTCTCATGGGTTCCAGGTGCGCCTCCGCGTTGGTCGACACCCCCAACCGCCCCCTTATCGAACAGGACAACCGTGCAGCCGGTCCCTGCGGCATCATCCTGGGCATGCCCCACACGGACACCCGGCACATCCGTGATCGATCCTTTTTCAGGCCCCTCATGCTTGATTGGCCTTCTTAAACAATTTCACCAATTGATCGATGACTTTTGCTGCCACCTCCCTTTTATCGATCAGCGGGAGATCGATCTTCTCCCCATTACCAAGCAGCAAGGTGACCTTATTCTTGTCCACTTCGAAACCGCTGGTCTGGCTGGAGATATCGTTGGCCACGATCATATCCAGGTCCTTATCCGCCAGTTTCTTCTCAGCATTTGTAATCAAATCTTTCGATTCGGCGGCGAAACCGATCACCACGTCCGGTTTATGGCTCTTCTTGCGCGCCAGGGCTACACTTTTTAGAATATCATCCGTCGCCACCAGCTTTATGGCCAGCTTGCCTTCATTGCGCTTGATCTTGTCTGCGCTGGTATTCGAGACTGTAAAATCGGAAACCGCAGCCGCCATGATCAGGGCGTCCGCTTTGGGAGCCTGCTTGAGTACAGCTTGTTCCATCTCATCCGCTGTCGATATATCGATACAGGTGGCCGCGAACGGCGGGCACAAGTGTGTCGGCGCAGTAATGAGGGTCACATCTGCGCCGCGATCCAGAGCTTCCTGTGCGATGGCGTACCCCTGCTTGCCACTCGAGCGATTGCTGATCACCCGGACCGGGTCGATGAATTCACGTGTCCCCCCGGCGGTGACCAGTACCTGGCGTCCCTTGAGTTCGCCGTTGCGTGACAACAGGTACCGCAAGCGCGAATAGATATCCGCAGGTTCGGACATGCGCCCCCTGGCTTTCATACCGGACGCCAGGTGGCCTTCCTCCGGACCGATGATGATGGCACCTCGTTTTTGTAATACGCGCAGATTTTCCTGAGTGGCTTCATTCATATACATCCCGCCATCCATGGCGGGTGCAATGATCAGGGGTTTCTCCGAGGTTCCGTTTCCATAAGCCAGTGCGGTCACGCTCAGCAGGTCATCCGCAATGCCATGCGCCAGTTTGGCGATGATATTCGCGGTCGCCGGAGCGATCACAAGCAGGTCAGCCTGGTGCGCCAGGAAGATGTGCGGGACGTATTCCTTATCACTCCACAGATCCCGGTTGGTATAGGATTTCTGACCAGTGACGGCAGAGAAGGTTTGTGATCCGACCATCTTTGCGCCCGATTTGGTGAGAATGGTCGTTACGATTCCACCTGCCTGGGTTATCCGGCTGGCCAGCTCTGCAGCCTTGTAGGCCGCGATACTGCCGGTCACCCCCAGGACGATCTTCTTGTTTTCAAAAGGAATCAATGACATCCTATTTACTCCGGACTTTCAGGATTTGGTTTGGTTCTGTTCAAAGATCAGACGGATGCCTTCCAGCGTTAACCAGGGAGCAACCACATCGATCACCGTGGTTCCACTGGCGATCAAGTCCACTCCCCCGCCGGTGCCGATGACATGCGTACCAGGGCCCAACTCTTCTTTGAAACGGGTCACGATACCTTCGACCAGCCCGACATAACCGAAAAACAAGCCGGCCTGTATGGCATGTGTCGTATTGCGCCCGATGGCTGACGGTGGCCGGGCAATCTCAACCTTTGGCAGTTTGGCCGTGCGGGCAAAAAGTGCTTCTGAAGCAATACGCATGCCCGGTGCGATCGCGCCGCCCAGGTATTCGCCATCCTTGCTGACAGCGTCGAAAGTGGTGGCCGTGCCAAAATCGACAATGCAGGCGGGTAATCCGTAATGGTGGTGCGCCGCAACGGCATTGGCCAACCGGTCTGCACCCACAGCTTCGGGTGTATGGTAGGTGACTTTCAGACTTTTAACTGATTCATGGTCTATCATAAAAGGCGTCCGTTTCAGGTAACGCTCATAAACCTCCACCCAGCGTCCCGTCAGGGGTGGTACGACCGACCCGATCACAACCTGGTCGACGTCTTCGACTTTTCGGTCAGCATGTTCCATGAGACCCAGCAGTTTCAGGGCATACTCATCCGGCATGCTCTCGTAATCGGTTGCCAGCCGCCATTTTGATACCAGATTCTCCCCGTCAAAGATCCCGATGGAGATGTTGGTGTTACCGATATTCATGCACAGCAGCATTGTGTTTCGGTCTCCTCTATTTCATTTTACTCTCATTGGATGACACACGCAACCAGCCCTCCGTTATAATCGTGGTTAGAGGTCCAGATGTCTGAAAAACCACTTCCGCGCAACCTGCATGAAGAGAACCGTGTATCCTGGAACGCCGCCACCGAAGCTCATAACAGCCACAAGATCGACCAGGCTGGCTTTCTGCGTGATCGTGGCCATACCCTCTTTCCTGAAGAATTGGAACTGCTTGGCGATCTCAAAGGCAAGAAGTTGGTCCATCTGCAATGCAATGCCGGACAGGATACGCTCAGCCTGGCCAAATTCGGAGCCGTGGTGACCGGTGTGGATATCAGCGATACGGCCATCGATTTCGCCACCCAACTCTCACGAGACAGCGAAATCCCGGGGGAATTCATCCGAATGGATGTATTCGATTGGCTGGATCAAGCTGTCGCAGCGGGCAGCCAGTACGATATCGTGTTTTCCTCCTACGGAGCCATCTGCTGGCTCTCCGACCTGCCGCGCTGGGCAGATCGGATTGGCAAGGTCCTTTCACTCGGTGGGAAGCTGGTCCTGGTTGAGTTTCATCCATTCGCGTCAATTTTTGAGGAGGACTGGTCGATCAGATATGATTACTTCACCTCCGGAAAGCCGATGAATTGGGGTGATGGCATCGGTGATTATGTAGCTCTGGCCGATTCAGCGCTGTCACCGATGGGCAAACAGGAGGGCGTCAAGGATTTCATCAATCCCCATCCCTGCAATGAATGGGTTTGGACGATCGGGGATATCCTGGAGAGTCTTTTAGAGGCTGGACTGACGCTCAGGAAATTCCGGGAATATCCCTATTCGAATGGCGCCAAGCTATTGAATGACATGGTCGAAACGCCCGGCAGGCGCATGGTTCCCCCTGACCGGCTGCCATCCCTCCCATTGATGTATGGCCTGGTCGCCGAGAAAAAGGCATAAAAGAACCCCCCGCAAGCTGCGGGGGGTATGTTCTCTAGGCTTTCTTGAAGATCTCCTTAAGCTTCGGCAGATCGAAATCGAGTACGATCTGCCCGTCGATGTTGATGGTGGGTGTGATCAACGGACCATGCGTCCAGTTACGCACCTGCCGTTCAGCTCCAGGCGTGGTGAAGATATCAACCTCCGTGAAGGGGATCCCATTCATCTCAAACCAATGACGGGCGAGCTTGCAATCCGTGCACCAGGGCGTGCAGTACATTACCACACCGCCCTTTGGCAAGCTCTTCATTCCTTCTTCCGGAGTTATCCCGAGCTTGACATGCTCTGGGTCGATCCGTGCCAGCTCTGCAAACAGGACATCATTATCCGGTTGGTCTGCAATATCGTGGACATCGATGTATTGGATGATGCCATCCCGGTCGATAATAAATATAGCCCGCTCGGAATGCCCTTCATTGCGCAAAACCCCATAGTCGTTCTGCGACCTGGCCATGTGGCCAGAAATCGCTCAGCAAATGGTAGTGAACACCTCCCAGGCTCTCAGCCCAGGCTGTCAGGCAGGGCACATGATCCACGCTGACGGCGATCAATTCCACGTTCCATCCTGCGAGTTTGGCCAAACTGGCTTCGTAGGATGGGATTTGACCACTTCATATCGGGGTCCAGGCGAGCGGAAAGAAGACCAATACCACAGTCCGCCCGCGAAACTCCGCCAGGTCGACCTTCCTTCCCAAATGACTATCCAATGTAAAGTTGGGAGCTTTATCGCCTACTTTTAAATGTGTCATAACACTCCTTATTCGGACAATTATTATCCTATAAATTATAGCACGCCTGTCAAGCCAAACTGGGTTAAAATAGGGCAAATTTAACTCACGAGGATATGCTATGTACAAGGTTGTTCTGCTGCGCCATGGTGAAAGCACCTGGAACAAGGAAAATCGGTTCACAGGCTGGACAGATGTCGATCTGACCGACAAGGGTGTCGAGGAGGCCAAATCAGCGGCCGTCCTGCTAAAAGAAGGTGGCTATCAATTCGATGTTGCCTACACTTCTGTATTAAAGCGTGCCATCCGGACGCTGTGGTTGGTGCTGGACGGCATGGACCTGATGTGGATCCCGGTTCACCGCAACTGGCGTCTCAACGAGCGCCACTACGGAGCACTGCAGGGGTTGAACAAAGCCGAGACAGCTGCGAAATTCGGTGAAGAGCAGGTACATATCTGGCGTCGCAGCTACGACATCCAACCGCCGGCATTAACAGCGGATGATGAGCGTTACCCGGGCAAGGATCCCCGCTATGCCGGTATGAACCCGAAGGATCTACCATTAACGGAATGCCTAAAGGACACCGTGGCGCGCTTCCTGCCCTACTGGCATGAGACCATCGCCCCCATGATCAAATCCGGCAAGAAGGTCATCGTAGCCGCCCACGGTAACAGCCTGCGAGCTCTGGTGAAATATCTGGACAACGTCCCGGATGATGAGATCGTTGGCATGAACATCCCCACCGGTGTCCCGCTGGTCTATGAGCTTGATGAGAACCTGAAACCCATCAAGCATTATTACCTGGGTGACCAGGCGGCTGTCGAGGCCAAGATGGCGGCTGTGGCAGCCCAGGGTAAAGCCAAATAAGGTGGAACCTCCTGCTGCAGCAGTAAAAAGGAAGACATGGGTCATCCGGGCGCTGATCACCCCGGTCGTGTTCTTCAACCTGCAGTGCAGCTTTGAATTCCTGGTGCATGCCCAGCGCTATGCGCCTTCCTTTGATCTAAGTGAAACGACCGGGGCCTACATGATCCAGGGCCTCGGTCTGTTGTTCCTGATGTGGAACATCCCCTATCTCACTGCCTTGATCGATCCGATCCGGCATGCCACCTCCCTGACCGAGGCAGTCATCATGCAAGCCATCGGAGCAGTGGGTGAAACCTTGCTGCTGCTTAACGTCCCTGCGGAGTATCACAACCTTCACGCTTCTGTGACCCGCTTCATATACTTTGACAGCGGAGGTCTGCTGTTCTTAATGTCCGCCTGGTTGTTAAGGAGGAGGATAAAATAAATTTCACTACCCTCATCTCCCGCCATGAGCTGGCTGACAATTTGAATAAAAGGGACTGGGTGATCGTGGATTGCCGTTTCGATATGGATAATCCCGACTGGGGGCATGACCAATACCTACTGAATCACATCCCGGGTGCAGTGTATGCCCATCAAAATAACGATCTGGCCGGGAAAGTGACCCCTCAATCCGGTCGTCATCCCCTGCCCATACCCTTTGAGTTACACACCCGCTTCGGCGATTGGGGGATCACACGAGAAACCCAGGTGGTCGCTTATGATGATGCCGATGGATCGAAAGCCTCGCGTTTATGGTGGTTATTACGATACTACGGTCACACTCGGGTGGCGCTCCTGAATGGTGGTCTATTAAATTGGAATAAAGCCGGATATGAATTACGGGAGGGATTGGAGCAAAACATCCCAGCAGTTTTCAACGGAGACCCGCACCCTGAAATGGTGGCTGACATCCTGGTCGTCGATCGCGCCCGACAGGATCCCGCCTGGCTGGTGGTGGATGCACGCTCTCCGGAAAGGCACCAGGGGATGTTCGAACTGGTCGATGCGGTGGCCGGCCGCATCCCGGGTTCGGTCAATTATTATTATGGAGATAATCTCAATCCAGGCAGCACCTTTCGAGACCCACAGGAATTGCGACAGGAATACCAGGCCTTGTTGGCCGGCAGGCAGCCTGAGAATGTGATCATATACTGTGGATCCGGCATCACAGCCTGTTTGAATATCCTTGCGTTCGAGTATGCCGGACTCCCCGGATCCAGGTTGTATCCAGGCTCATGGAGTGAGTGGATCCGAAATCCCGCCAATCCAGTCGCCACAAGTTAATAAAACTAATACTTTTCGCCAACGTAGATATATAATGGATTATGTAACCTATCATAAATGCTATAATCAAAATATTGAGAAAGCATCCTATCAGGAGGTAGAATGAGCGATTATTTTGGACAGGTAACCAGCAGCCAGGATATTTTCAAAAAGCTGCTCAGTAAAGTTCCCGGTTTTTCCGGATACATCGAGCGGGAGAACCGGCGCGCAGCCGACAAGGTCATGCGCGAGGCGATTGCCAACCAATTCGAAGCGATCTGGGGGCGTATTTCCGCCTTTCAGCGCGAGCTGATCTCACAGGGTGAGATCAAATGGGTGGATGATGTTGAATCAGCAGCCATCAAACTGCGCCAGTTTATCGACCGCGTTCGCACGACCAGTTACGGTTATTCCGGCCTGTTCGATGCGGTCAAGATCAACGAAAAGGAATTGGCGCTGATCTATGCCTATGATGAGGCCATGTTGGGCCTGGTGGATGTCATGGATCGGGCTGTCGCAAATATGGAGATCTCGATCGGCAGTGACGGCTTTCCGGCCTCTGTACGCAACCTGGTCTCGACTGCTCAATCCTGTGTTGAAACCTTTGACAAACGCTATGAAGCCTTCATGGGTCAGATCACGACACCTCCGGCTCCAGTTGAATTGGTTGAGACTTCACCCATCGACACCGCACCCACAGAACCCACGGAAACACCCATTCTACCCAATGACCCGGCTGGACCTGAAGACACTGGATCCACACCCATCGTTCCCTGATGCGGCCGGATCTCTGAGAGGATTCACCCAGCGTAATTATTAGGACTCATGAGGAGATAAAAAATGGCAAGGATTTTTGATGTAATTGAGTATCCCAGCGAGATGGTCGATGAGATCGTCCATCGCTTCCCGGAAGAAGGTGTCGCAGACCTGCGCATCGGTTCACAGGTGATCGTGCGCGAATCCCAGCGGGTGGTTTTCTTTCGTGACGGTAAAGCACTCGATGTATTGGGACCTGGACGACACACCATTGTGACGGCTAACATCCCCAAGCTGATCGACTTGATCGGCAAAGCCTTCAATGACCGCACACCGTTCGTGGCGGAAGTGTACTATGTGTCTGCGCGTGAGTTTGCTGATCGCAAATGGGGCACTCCCCAACCGATCATCGTGCGCAACCCTGGTATGGGACTGGGTGTCGCCCTCCTGCAGGGCTTCGGCACTTACAGCTTCCAGGTCAAGGATCCGCAGCAATTCGTAAATCAGATCGTCGGCGCCCAGGGTTCCTACACCACCGGTGAAATTGAGAACCGCCTGCGCACCATGCTGCTTTCCAAGCTTCAGGACCTGCTCGGCGAAACCGGCGCCAAGAACAGCATCCCGGAAATGATCGGATTGACAGAGGAACTGGGTGCCGGCGTGCGCGCCAAAGCCCAGGATGATTTCGCTGCGGTCGGTTTGACCCTCAAATCGTTTTACATTGGCAACCTCAAGCCCTCGGATAAATCCGCCGAGGAACTGCGTGCCATGGGTATGCTCGATATGCAGACCTACACCCAGCTGCAGGCTGCGGATGCCATGCGCGAAGCCGCCCAGAATCCCAGTGGTGGCGCCGGTTTGACTGCCGGCATCGGTGCCGGTGTGGGTATCGGGAGCGCTATTCAGCAATCCCTGGCCGGAATGGGTAAACCCGCCGGCGAGGCAGCCGCTGCTGCAACTGCCAGCATGCCGGATGTGATGTCCCCATCCGAGGCTGCCACCTATCTCAAGGTATCTGAAGAGGATATCCTGGCTGCCATTAAAACCGGCGATCTGAAAGCCAAAAAGATCGGCTCCGCATTTCGTATCAGCAAGAGTGCCATTGAGACCTTCTTGAAAGGTTAATCCTGACTTCACTCATAAAAAGAGCCCGATGAGCTTCGGGCTCTTTTACTTTTGTCGGATATACCGGATGGTATAATCTGGTGGCATTTCTGTCATCATTGGAGCACTCGAGTACAGGATGAAACTCCACGAATATCAAGCGAAACATATCTTCTCCCGTTTTGGTATCCCCGTTCCCAAAGGAAAAATCGCAAATACCGCCGCTGAAGCCAAACAGATCGCCTCTGAACTGGGAGGCTCTGTCGTTATTAAAGCCCAGGTACTGGTGGGCGGCCGCGGACTGGCCGGTGGTATCCGGCTTGCCAAAAATGAAAACGAAGCGGAACAGCTGGCAGCCACCATCCTTGGCATGGAGATCAAAGGACTGCCTGTCAACCGGGTGCTGGTGGATGAAGCCGCCAGCATCCGCTCGGAACTCTACCTGGGTATCACAATCGACCGCAGGCTGAGGACACCGGTTGTCATCGCCTCCAGCACAGGGGGAGTCAATATTGAGGAAGTCGCCCAGACAGCCCCTCAAAAGATCATTAAAGTGCCCATCGATCCATTATTGGGAATGCGCGATTTCAAGGCACGGGAGCTGGCAGCAGGCATCGATCTGCCCCAGGATCAATGGCGCACCTTCGTCCAAATCGCTCACAGTCTGTGGAATATCTTTATTTCGACTGATGCCACCCTGGTGGAGATCAACCCCCTGGTGCTCACCAAGGATCATACGCTGATCGCATTGGACGGTAAGCTGACGATCGACGACAATGCCCTTCCGCTGCATCCTGACCTGGCTGAATTACGTGACCTGGATGCAGAGGTGCATGAAGAGATCGAAGCCCGTAAATACGGCCTGACCTATATCAAAATGGATGGAAATATTGGGTGTCTCGTCAACGGCGCCGGCCTGGCGATGGCAACCATGGATATCATCAAATTACAGGGTGGAGAGCCTGCAAATTTCCTCGATATTGGTGGTGGTGCCAGCGCCGAACGGGTATCCGCTGCTCTGCACATCATCCTGGAAGATAATAAAGTAAACGCCATCCTCATCAACATTTTCGGTGGGATCACCCGCTGTGATGAGGTTGCCCGAGGCATATTGGTGGCCTTGAAGGAAATAAAACCCGATCTACCGATCGTCATACGCCTGGTGGGGACGAATGCAGAGGAAGGCATGAAACTTCTGGCTAATTCCCATCTCATCACGGCTGAGTCGTTGTTGGAAGCTGCAGAAAAAGCAGTGGAAGCTTCCCGGGGAGGTGCGCATGGCCGTCCTGGTTGATAAACATACACGCTTGATCGTCCAGGGCATCACCGGCCATGAAGGTCTCTTCCATACGGCACAGATGCGGGCATATGGGACAAATATCCTGGCCGGTGTTTCCCCGGGCAAGGGCGGCAGCTGGGAAATGGGTGAAAAGATCCCCGTTTTTGATTCGGTCAAACTGGCAGTCGAAGCGACCGGGGCGAACACCTCGGTCATCTTTGTACCGGCCAAGGCAGCTCCGGATGCTATTTTTGAGGCAGCCGATGCAGGCATTGCCCTGGTGGTCTGCATCACCGAAGGAATCCCGGTGCTTGAGATGCTACGGGTTAGCTCGTATCTCCAAAATAAAAATATCCGCCTGATCGGTCCAAATTCTCCCGGAATCATATCCCCCGGAATCGCCAAAGTCGGCATCATACCGGGGCATATCACCACCCGCGGTCCGATCGGCGTCATTTCCCGCTCAGGAACCTTGACTTATGAAGTCCTCTATGCACTGAAGCAATCAATCACAGGGGTCAGTACCTGCATCGGTATCGGTGGCGATCCGATCATCGGCTCCAGTTTCATCGATCTGCTGCCATTATTTGAGGAAGACCCGGAAACTGAAAAGGTGATCCTGATCGGTGAGATCGGCGGGTCGGATGAAGAGCGGGCGGCAGAGTATATCTCCAACAAGATGACCAAACCGGTGGTCGCATTCATTGCCGGTCGCACATCACCACCCGGCAAGCGAATGGGGCATGCCGGGGCGATCATCGAAGGTGGAGCCGGATCGGCTGAGAGCAAGATCCAGACACTGGAGAGTGCCGGTGTCAGGGTTGCCAGTCATCCGGAAGAAGTCGTCAAACTGATCCTTTAAATTCAGAGTATGCCACCCGATCAATTCATCAACCGGTATTTCCCCTTGCGAAATCCCGGCCGGAGAGACACATGCAAGCGTTGATCCGAGCCGAGCATCTGCATTATGACCACATCTCCCCCAATGGATCAAGGGTAACCGCGATTCGCGGCGTCAACCTTGAGATCCAGAAAGGGGAACTGGTAGCCCTGGTGGGTGCCAATGGTTCCGGAAAATCCACCCTCGCCAGACATTTCAACGCGCTGCACATTCCCACCCGCGGCCGGGTGTGGGTCAAAGACCTGGACACCAGCCAGGTCCCCAATCACGCCGCGATCCGGGCCAGTGTCGGGATGGTCTTTCAAAACCCCGAAGACCAGATGATCGCCTCGGTGGTCGAGGAGGAAGTCGCTTTCGGAATGGAGAACATGGGCATCCCCCGCCTGGAGATGCTCCGGCGAATCCGAACCGTCCTGAAGGAATACGACCTTTCGAAGGAGCGGAAACGCCCTCCCCATCTCCTGTCATCCGGTCAGATCCAACGTCTGGCATTGGCCGGTGTGCTGGTCATGCAGCCGGAATGCATCATCTTCGATGAAACCACCGCCATGCTCGATCCGGTAGGCCGCCAGACGGTCATGCATTCGATCCACGAGATGCACGAACGCGGTCTGACTCTCCTCTATATCACACATGCGATGGAAGAAGCCGCCCAGGCAGATCGCGTCATCGTGATGGAAAAAGGGCGGATCGCCCTGGATGGAACACCCCAAAGTGTCTTTCGCAACCGTGCACGCATCGAAGCACTGGGGCTTGAGCTCCCACGCGCCAACCACCTCGCCAGACGACTCTCCCGCTGGCTGCCGGGAGTATCCAGGAGTGTCCTCTCCGAAACGGAATTGCTGGGTTGCCTGCCGTCGTACAAAATTACAGAGACGTAAACAAACCGACCCGGGGGATCCCGGTTCGTTACCCTGCAATGCCCTGATCGAGATTCACAATCTCAAACACGAATATCTGACCGGAACCCCGCTTCAGCATCGCTCACTTAATGGCATCAGCTTGAATGTTCAAAAAGGGGATGTTCACGCCCTGCTGGGTGCAACGGGTTCGGGAAAATCCACCCTGCTCCAACATATCAACGGCCTTTACCGGCCACAATCAGGCACCATCCGGGTCGACAAGTATGATCTTAATGATCCCGACCTCAATATGCAGTTGTTGCGCAGCATGGTCGGGCTGGTCTTTCAGAATCCGGATATGCAGCTTTTCGAACAATATGTCGGGGATGAGATCGCTTTCGGGCCGAAGCAAGCCGGTCTAAAAGGCAAAGACCTGCGCGAACGGGTCCGCCAGGCGATGGAGACAGTTGGTTTGGGTTTCAAGGCTTACAAGGATCGCATCACCATCGGCCTATCAGGGGGTGAACGTAAAAAAGTGACGCTGGCATCCGCGCTGGCCTTGAACCCGCGCATCCTGCTGCTTGATGAACCATTGGCCGGGCTCGATCCGCAGTCGCGCAAGAGCCTGCTCATCTCGCTCAACAATATGGTCGCGACCGGGTTAACCCTGATCCTTTCATCCCATAACATCGATGAGATCACACAACTGGCATCCCATGCCAGCCTGATCCGTGATGGCAAATTGGCCGCCTCCGGTGAGGCGTCCATGATCTTCTCGCAACCACAATTATTTGAATCGGCTGGCCTGGTGGCGCCGCTCGTCCCCCGCGTGGCAGAAAGATTGCGTTCATTAGGGTGGCCGCTGCATGCCGGGATCTTCAGCGAGAATGCCCTGTGCGCTGAATTGGAATCCCTGTCAGGAGGCAAGGCATGAACGATTTTGATTTCATGCGCAACCTGCCATTTGGTCAATATCTTTCTCTCGACACACCGCTCGAGCGTCTCGACTGCCGCGCACGCATCATTTCATTTGTCATGATCCTGGCTGTGCTGACCATCACACGAAACCTGGGGGGATTGATCTTCGGCCTGGTGGTGATCATCCTCAGCCTTTTGATCATGCGATTCCCCCTTCACTTTGCCCTGCGTGGCCTGCTTTCCCCGCTTCCCTTCCTGCTGATCCTGGCAGTTCTGCAGGTTTTCTTCAACCCCCGACCTGACGAAGGCGCCAGGCTCTTTCAGATCGGAAGCAACGTCATCGCAGTCTCGGATCTGATGACCGGTTTAATCCTGCTCCTGCGCTTCGTCGCCCTGATCCTTGGGCTGACGATCGCCAGCCAGAGCCTTTCCACCTCTGAGATCACCCACGGCCTGGAAAGCCTGTTGTCACCCCTGAAACGGATCCGTTTTCCGGTGCACGACCTGGTGGTGATCATCCAGGTGTCACTGCGTTTCATTCCCCTTCTGGCGCAGGTCGCCGAACGTATCGCCAAGGCCCAGGCTTCCCGGGGGCAGCCTGGCAAAAAGGCGGGGGAGGACTTGTCGGTCGTGTAAAATTGATCATTCCGTTGATCCTGCCGCTTTTTCTGACCTCCCTGCGGCGAGCTGAGAATATGGCGCTGGCAATGGATGCGCGCGGTTACGGCACGCAAGAACTGCGCTCGAGCATCGTCAAATATCGTTTTGGATGGAAAGATGCCCTGGCCTGCCTGATATCGGCAGGCTTTTCCGTCGGGATCCTTTTCTTCCCGTTATAAGTCGGAGCCTTCTTTTTTCCCGACCCTGATCCGCCACCAGGCTGCCACCACGAAAAGGACGATCAGTGCGGAAACAGCCATTTCCGGCAAGCTATTCGCCACGAAAACACCCCAGATCATCGGCCACGGGTAAAGGGCTAAAACGCCCATCATTCCGAGCACCAGGACGGAATTAGTCAGGCTGCCTGCCAGTCCGGCGAAGATCAAACCCACCACCTTCCAGCGTTTCAAGGATCTCCATACCAACCATGCAATGGGTCCGATGAAAAGGCGCGGGAGGACGGAGATCAACGGATTGGTGAAGACCACATCACCGGGGCCATTGGGAGCCACGGCGGCCTGGACCATGCTGAAAATTCCGAAGATCAAACCGATCACCAGGCCAACCACCGGTCCCTCCAGGATCGCGCCAATGATAACCGGCACGTGCATGATGGTTAAAGAAATTCCGGCAAACCAGGGGATGAATCCCCAGCGCGTCACACCCAGTAAAATGGATATGGCAGCCATCACTCCCGCAACAACTATTTTTCGAGTCCTATCTTGTGGCATGGCTTAAGCTCCTCGGAAATTAATATTCATACCTTTGTGATCGAAATGATCCCTGCAACCTGAGAGCGCGTGAAGCTGCCCACCTGGGGTAACTTCACGCGCTCCTTCCATGATGTGGCCAGCCTTTTACAGCTTCCACCAGGTTACTGCTATTTCTTATGCGAATCGATGTATTTTACAACATCCTCCACTGATTTGATGGTCCGGGCATCTTCGTCCGAGATGGTCGTATCGAATTTTTCACAGAATCCATCGATCAGGAAGAATTGGTCCATGGAGTCTGCTTTCAGATCCTCAATGAACCGGGTATCCATCTTGATCCCATTGCCATCGATCTTCAACACATCCATGATTACCGCTTTAACGTCATCGAAAGTACTTGACATTTATTCCTCCAATTATTTGGTAATATCTTTATTGTAATGTCCGCCTGTTTTCTGTCAAGGCTTTAAAATCGGATACAATTTATGTATTCTCTACGTTAAACACGAAAAAATGACAAAAGTTACCGCAAGTAAGAATCGGAAAACGGATCACATCAACATCAACCTTGATAAAGATGTACACTCGGGCATCACCACCGGCCTTGAGCGGATCGGCCTGGTCCATCAGGCTTTGCCTGAAATGTCGCTCAACCAGGTCGATACCCGTGTAACCCTCTTCGGTCATCAACTGGCCACCCCGCTGATCATCTCATCGATGACCGGAGGGACTCCCGTGGCCGGAGTAGTCAACCGCACCCTGGCCGAAGCAGCCCAGGTCTGTGGTGTCGGGATGGGGTTGGGTTCATTCCGTGCAGCCCTGGATCACCCGGAGGCAGCCACATCCTTCAAGGTTCGTAAGGTGGCACCGGATATCCTGCTGTTCGCCAACCTGGGTGCTGTCCAATTGAATTATGGTGTCGATGTCGAAACCTGCCTGAAGGTCGTCCAGATCTGCAGCGCGGATGCCCTCATCCTGCACTTGAATCCACTTCAGGAAGCATTACAGGCGGAAGGCGAAGCGAATTTCAGTGACCTGCTCAGGAAGATCGAAAAATTATGCCATGACCTGCCTGTCCCGGTGGTCATTAAAGAGGTTGGCTGGGGCATCTCCGCTGCCACCGCCCGAAAACTCGCCAGCGCAGGTGTGGCCGCCATCGATGTGGCTGGCGCTGGAGGAACTTCCTGGTCTCAGGTTGAAATGCATCGCCTGACCGACGCCAACCGGGCTCAAGTAGCCGCCGCTTTCCGCTCATGGGGAATACCCACCGCCCAATCGATCCGCATGGTGAAAGAGGCACTTCCGCGCATGACCATCCTGGCATCCGGCGGCTTGAAGGACGGCATTGATATTGTCAAATGCATGGCCCTGGGCGCCTCTGCTGGCGGTATTGCCAGACCATTCCTGAAAGCGGCCACCCTGTCTTTGGAATCATCCATTCAAGCCATCGAAACCATCAAGCTGCAGATCAAGATCGCCATGTTTGCCTGTGGCGCAAAAGATATTGACGCCCTCTCAAAAACCGAAACGATTGCCATTCAACCGGCCCATGACCGCAACACCTGATCCTGTTTACACGCGATTCCTGCCAGCCATCGAGGATGCCCTGCGGGAAGACTGGAGCAGCCATTTGGACTCAGCTCCGGAAGCGTTGCGCCACATGGTCTCCTACCATATGGGTTGGGAAGATAATGCGACCACCAGGGGTAAACGCATCCGGCCAGCCCTGGTCTTAACCGTCGTGGATGCCTGTGGCAAGGATTGGTATAAAGCCATGCCGGCCGCTGTGGCAGTTGAATGGCTGCATAATTTCTCACTCATCCATGATGACATCCAGGATCAATCCGAATTAAGGCATGGGCGTGAGACACTCTGGAAACGCTGGGGGGTACCCCAGGCCATTAATACCGGTGATACCGTCTTCACCCTTTCCTTCCTCTCCCTGGCGAATCTCGGTAAGGATATTCGGATGGGGTCGTCTCGCAGCTGGTTTCAACGCTGTCAGGTACCTGTCTGCGGCTCACCGAGGGTCAGCACCTGGATCTGTTATTTGAAAATCAGACGGAAGTATCCGAGACGGAGTATTTACGAATGGTCGGTGGGAAAACCGCTGCCCTGCTGGGATGTTGCATGAAAATGGGTGCGATACTTGGTCAGAGGTCCGGAAAACAACAGCTGCTGCTCGAGAAATTTGGTAGTGAACTCGGCCTGGCATTTCAGATCCAGGATGACTGCCTGGGTTTATGGGGCATCGAGGAAAAGACCGGTAAATCGGTCGAGACAGACCTGGTCGCCGTGGAAAAAAGACCCTGCCGATCCTGCATGCCATGGCTACATCGGAATCATTTAGTCTGCCTGGCAACCGACCACAGTCACTCCAGACGGAATCCATACCCTGATGAACCTTCTGGGAGAGACCGATTCATATGCCTATGCGAAAGACCTTATCCAAAAATACAGCGACCACGCCCGGATCACCCTGCAGGATGCCTTCCAGGATAACCCGACAGCCAGCCAGCCACTCGAAGACCTGATCACTCATTGGTGAATCGGGAACGCCTGATGAATCCAAGCCCTGCCTTTCCTGAATAAAACCATCCTCGTCACCGGCTCCGGTCGCGGTATCGGTCGCGCCATCGCACTGCATTTTGCCAGCCTGGGAGCAGATCTGATCATAAATTTCGTCCGCAATGAGCAACCCGCCCGGCGAGGTCCATGATGAGGTCAACGCACTGGGCAGGCGAGCCCTGCTGGTGCGGGCCAATGTCGGCAAGCTCGAGGATATCGACCGGCTGTTCGACGCCATTGCAACCGAATTTGATGGATTGGATGCTTTTATCAGCAATGCAGCCATCGGTTTCAACCGCCCTGCCCTGGAACAGAAAGCCAATGGGTGGGACGGCACAATGAATGTCAATGCACGGGCATTCCTCTTCGCGTCCCAGCGGGCAACTCCCCTGATGCAAAAACGGGATGGCGGTGCAATCGTGGCCATCAGCAGCCCCGGCGCCTATCATGTCCTGCCCGACTACATCTCCGTCGGAGCCAGCAAGGCAGCCCTGGATGCGCTGGTGCGTTACCTGGCAGTCGAGTTAGCCCCCCTGAATATCACGGTCAATGCGGTCTCACCGGGTATGGTGCTCACGGATGCACTGGAGCATTTTTCTGCCCTGTCAGATGGGAAGATGAAAGAGCCGCGCGATCGATCTGACACCTGCCGGACGGCTGACAACACCGGAAGATGTTGCCGGGGTGGTGGCGTTCCTTTGTTCACCCGCAGCCAGCATGATCCGCGGTCAGGTCATCGTGGTCGATGGCGGTTTTACACTTCAGACAGCGCGTTGATCAGTCCCTGATGAGGATGGCCCGCACCGGCGCGCCTTCCACACCACCGATTTTTAGCGGCAGGCAATACAACTGGTACTCCCCCTGGCTCACACCGGACAGATCAAGACCTTCCAGGATCACCACCCCGGCACCCAGTAAGACCTCGTGGGTCGCCTGGCCCTGGCGGAAAGGTGCGATGGACAGGTAATCGATCCCCACCAATCTCACGCCCCGCTCGACCAGGAAATCAGCGCCGCTTCGATCCATGGCTGCGAATTCCTTGTGAAAATGATGGGGACGCTCAGACCAATAGGCCGAATTACGGGTCTTGAATAATATCCGCTCTGCAATCTGATCTTCCGGCAAGCGGGCCAGCACGTCACCTGACAGGATGCTCACTTCCGGGGGGATTTCCAGCACCATCACCGGACCGATCAAGCGCTCCAGGGCAATTTTATCGAGGGTAGCCCCCTGCGCTAAAAAATGAAAAGGTGCATCCATGTGTGTGCCGGTATGCAATCCAAATTCGATCTGCGAGACATTGGCATGGTCCCCGGCTTCCATTGATTGGGATCGCGTTATGGTCACCTTTGGGTCTCCCGGCCAGACCGGCAACTCGGGATTGATCTCCACGGAAATATCGAATATCTTCATCTCATCCTCCAGTTCAATCCCAGATACTGACGGAAAAAACCGCTTCCAACAATTCGCGTCTTTCATCCTGGGTCATGGGCCTGGGTTTGGCGTAGTCTTCCAGCATGGCGGTCAACAGCTCAATGCTGATCAGACTGGTTATCGTAAAACGTGTACCGGTCGATGAATTCCTGACGGGTGGCATCAACATTCTGACCATTCAGGGTGTAATGCATCTGATCAAAGAACAGATTACCAAGCCCGTAATGAATGAAACCACCCCCATAAAACTCCATCTCCTTGGGTGTGTGTGCCTGGCTGCCCTGGACGACCACTGCCCCGGCATCTGCCAGGGCGCGGAACAAAGCCCGCATCGGGTCATCGGCCAGATAGGAATAATTTTCGTGGTACTGTACGGTTGCTACAACCTGGTATCCGTCCAGCTTCAATTCCTGGATGGTCGCTATCATCCATGCATAATCTTCACAACCTGCCGAACCACCGCGTGTTTCGGTTGACAATGCGAAATCAGGGCCGGGGTCATTGCATCCGATGAATGCGATCTTATTCCCATGGATATCGAACAGTGCCGGTTGACGGCTGTCGGCGAGGTCGATCCCTCCCCCGAAATCCTGCCACCCGCGGGCCTGGTATAAAGCCAGCGACATTGCCGGACCCTCATCGTACCAATCATTCATATGGTTTCCGGTCATTTCAACGACATCCGTTCCGACATCTTCCAAAAGACCGATATATTTCGGGTCACTGCAGAATATCAGGGAGGTCGTATATGGATTGGGTGCCGGGCATCCATCGATGAAGGCGACCTCATTACTGATGTGGGTGATATCCGCACTGCGCAACCAATTTCTGATATCCAGCCCCGGATAGGTCACACCGTTCGTTTCCATCTTGTCAGCTGTCGCCCGGACCAATGCGGTCACACCAGTCATCACCACCCGGGTCATTTTAGCGAGATCCCGGTTTCCTTTACCAAGTTGTAACTCCATCGCATGTTCCTGAAAAGCGGTTTCACTGTCAGGATTTCCACTCAGTTCATAAACAAATGCCAATGGATAATCCAGGAGTGTTTCGGCTGGATCGATCGGAGAGATTCCGCCGATCGAGATCACTTTCCAGCGGGGGGTCAATTCATCAAATGGGATCAGCGCCCAGGTAGCTAAGTCAGGCCATGTATCAAGGGACTCCCCGGGATCCAGCACCCGGATATTGCCGTTGTTGGGCCGTCCCCATACCCCCGTGAAAGTGTTGAGTGTCTCTTCCTGCAAGATCAGGCTGTTAAACGCATAAACACTCTCCCCCTTCCAAAAGCTTCTTGACCTCTCCGATGCTGACATCATCGAGCAACGTTGGAAAAGGCGCCACCAATGCATAAACCTGCATGGTGTTCTGGTAGATATAATCCCCTTCACGAACCTTACTTGCTTCGTGGATGACCAGGCTGGCCGATTCACGATCATCACTTCGTGTCATCCACTCATACCCGGTGATATCGGGCAGGATCTCAGCCGGAATGCCTTCATCAAGAAAAATGGAAAGCGTTCCCCTCGTGTTAACACTGCTATCGCTAAGTTGGCCAACCTCATCACCGGCCTGGTGAAGACGCCAGAGGTCCTGGCGTGAGACCGACCCGGTCACAGCTGCTGAATAATGACAACATCAGAACATACAACACGACGGTCTGGATCGTTGTCTTTTTTATTTTATTATCCATAGGTTCAAATTATATCCCTTCAGAAAGAAGTCCCAAGAACTGATAGCATCTGATAGGGTTGTTTTGTATAATTCATCCCAGACCAATCGAGAGGAATAATACATGCGAGAAGTTGCTGTGATCGGTATCGGTCAGACAAAAATAGATGAGCACTGGGACCAATCCCTGCGAGATATCGCCGGTGAGGCCGTCCTGGCTGCCATGCGCGATGCGCAACGGGATCATGCGGATGCGCTTTATATCGGGAACATGATGTCCTCCACGGCGAACCGGCAGCAACACCTCGGCGCCTACATCGCAGACTGGGTGGGTCTGAAACAAAGTGAGGCCTATCGCATTGAGTCAGCCTGTTCCTCCGGTGCGGCCGCCTTCCGAACAGGGCTGATGGCCGTGGCATCCGGTGAGGTTGATAGTGCCGTGGTGGTGGGTGTCGAGAAAATGACCGACTCACCGGGAAGTGAGATCACAGCCGCTCTGGCAACCGCTGCTGATGCGGATTGGGAAGTCGATCAAGGTGTTTCCTTCGTTGCCCTGAATGCTCTCATCATGCGACGTTACATGCTGGAATACGGCTGGAAACACGAGGATTTCGCCCAATTCTCCATCAACGCACATGCCAACGCCATCCACAACCCAAATGCCCGCTTTCACGATGGACTCACAGCTAGAAGCATACGCCCGGGGACCCATGATCGCGGATCCCATCAACGTTTTCGATGCCTCTCCCATGGGTGATGGATCCGCTGCTGTCGTCCTGGTTCCAGCCGATACGATTAAATCCAACGAACACCCGAAAGTCGTGGTGGCAGGATCCGGTTCCGCGACCGATACGATCGCCGCACACGACCGGCGCGATCCCATCTGGCTCAATGCAGCTGAACGTTCAGTCAAGAATGCCTACTCTCAGGCCGGGATCATGCCGGAAGATATTGATCTATTCGAGTACCACGACGCCTTCACCATCATGGCCGCTTTATCCCTGGAAGCCTGTGGTTTCTGCGGACGCGGCCAGGGTCCTCGTGTCGCGCAGGATAACGAGATCAGCATCACCGGGCGCATCCCGGTGGCCACGATGGGTGGTTTGAAAGCGCGCGGGCATCCGGTTGGAGCGACCGGCATGTACCAGATCGTCGAGGTCGTCCAGCAATTGCGTGGTGAGGCAGGCGTCAACCAGGTCCCGGATGCGAAATACGGCATGACACAAAATATTGGCGGCAGCGGGTCGAATATCGTCACCCATATCCTTAAACGCGCTTGATTTTCGACTCCGGCCGGGTGTACAATCCACACAAGGATAGCCCATGCCGGTACTGTCGAAAAAAAACCTCCAGGATTATCAGCGTTCGACATTCCGGATCGATTCCCGTACCCGATTGAGGAACCCCGAGCAGGCGGTTGATTTCGTCAACCAGCGGGGGTTCGTTTTTTTCTGGCCGCTCAAATCGATCCGCTTTCCAAGCCTGTGGACGGCTGCCGCAGGTGACCGCCCGGTGGCGGATGCTCATGATGATCCGGGGCATGTGACCTGGGGGTGGAAGGACAGCCTGTTGGGACAGAAACACTGGTATTATGCCAAGATCCTGCGACGACGCGGGACTTTCCTGTCCAATCAACTGCTTCCATACTTCTATGCACTCTCTGAAAACTACGGCGCACCTGAAGAGGATTATCTCATCCAATACCAGGAAGGCCATCTGAGCCAGGAAGCCCGGCAGGTGTATGAAGTCCTGCTGGACCACGGTCCACTGGATACGATCACCCTGCGCAAGTCTGCCCGCTTGACCAGCCGTGAAAGCGAAAGCCACTTCAATAAAGCCCTGGACCAGCTGATGGCGAACTTCAACATCCTGCCGGTCGGCACGTGCGAAGCCGGAGGTTGGCATTACTCCTACCTGTATGACACCGTATCCCATCAATATCCCAAATTGCCGGAACAAGCCCGGCCGATCGCACAACCTGCTGCCCGAGGCGAGATCCTGACCTGGTACTTTAATTCCGTGGGAGCTGCCACCATTCAGGATATTCAACGCCTCTTTCAATGGAAAGCAGATTATGTACAAAAGACATTGGATAAAATGTTGACCGCCGGGACCATTCAGGACGATATTGAGCTGGAAGGGCAAACGGAGAGATACTACATATTGCATCAACTGCTCTGAGTGATAACCCACAGGATGCTATAATCTCTCCTATCCATAAAATCTAAATTACCCCACACAGGAAACCGGATGGAATTCCACATTTCCAAAGCTGCACGCGATCTTTATCACTTCAATGAAGATCTATTCACGTTCACCGGGAATGTCCTGTTCGCGAATTTCCAGGCGGTCCGCCAGTTCACCTACCAGATGAACCTGCATAACGATCGAGCCAGGACACCCGGTCGGGAGGTCAAAGCCGGCGAAGTCAATGCCATGGGAATGATCGACGAGATCCTGCACCTGGTGGTGGAGTTATACCGCCGCGATATCGATCCCCAGATCACCCAGAAAGCCGTTAAATACCTCGTCACCCAGCTCGGTCAGCGTCGGGTGGATAAAACCCTGCTCCAGTTTGTGGATGCCTTCCCACCGATGGCCGTCTACCGCGGACTGGTCAAGAGCACCACCTACCTGAATACCTCCACCGGCAACCGCCAGAACCGCGAGATCGTGCTCGAAGAGCTTTTATTGCTCTGGCTGGCGAATGTCAATCCGGCCTTCGGGCCGTACGGTGAACTGTTCGATGACAGCCACCTGAGACAGGAGACTGCCTACCTGGAAGTCATCGATCACCTGTCGGCATTCTTTGATAAGCAGCCGTTTTTCGGTCCTGACCACCAGAATCTGGTTGTGATGCTGCGGGCACCGGCAGTGGCCTCACCCAACTCGCTGCAGGGCCAGCTGGAGTTCATCCGCAAGCGGTGGGGCGCTTTATTGGGGGATTACCTGAAACGACTGCTCGGCAGCCTGGATTTCCTGAGCGAGCAGGAAAAAGCCTTTATTCCGGGCGGACCGGGTCCCAGCCAGGTCTACCATTTCGGGATGCTGGATGGTGAGATCGAAAGGTTCAGCAGCGACGCCGACTGGATGCCGAATTGTGTTTTGATCGCCAAGAATTCATATGTCTGGCTTGACCAATTATCCCGCGCCTACCGGCAGCCCATCCAACGGCTGGATCAGATCCCCGATCAGGAATTGGAACGGCTGGCCCAACTGGGGATGAACGGGCTGTGGCTGATCGGATTATGGGAGCGCAGCAAGGCCTCCCAGCGCATCAAGCAGATGTGCGGCAACCCGGATGCGGTTGCATCCGCCTATTCCCTGGCCGACTATGCCATTGCCGGCGACCTGGGAGGGGAATCGGCCTACCAGGCGCTGCGCGATAAAGCCGCCCGGGCTGGATTGCGCCTGGCCAGCGACATGGTGCCCAATCACATGGGCATCGATTCCAACTGGGTGATCGAGCACCCGGACTGGTTCCTTTCGCTGGATTACAGCCCCTTCCCGAGCTATTCCTTTAATGGTCCGGATCTGTCACCGGATGGCCGGGCGGGCATTTTCCTCGAAGATCATTATTACTCCAGAAACGACGCGGCGGTCGTCTTTAAACGTGAAGACCACACGAATGGGCAGGTTAGATTCATCTACCATGGCAATGACGGCACGAACATGCCCTGGAATGACACCGCCCAGTTGAATTACTTCAATCCCCAGGTGCGCGAAGCGGTCATTCAGACCATCCTGGCCGTCGCCCGGCGTTTCCCGATCATCCGCTTTGACGCAGCCATGACCCTGGCCAAGAAACACTACCAGCGCCTGTGGTTCCCGGAACCGGGAAGCGGCGGCGCCATCCCCACCCGGGCTGAGTACGGCATGTCCAAGCATGATTTCGACCGGGCCATGCCGGAGGAGTTCTGGCGGGAGGTGGTCGATCGGGTGGCTCTTGAAGCTCCGGATACCCTCCTGCTGGCGGAAGCTTTCTGGATGATGGAAGGTTTCTTCGTACGCTCGCTCGGAATGCACCGTGTATACAACAGCGCCTTTATGAACATGCTGCGGGATGAGGAAAATTCCAAGTACCGTTCGGTGATCAAGAACACGCTAGAATTTGACCCGCGTATCCTCAAACGGTATGTCAACTTCATGAACAATCCGGATGAAAAGACCGCCGTGGAACAATTCGGCAAGGGCGACAAGTATTTTGGCATCTGCACCCTGATGGCAACCATGCCCGGTCTGCCGATGTTCGGTCACGGACAGGTTGAGGGTTTCGGTGAAAAATACGGCATGGAATACCGCCGCGCGCTGCTGGATGAAAGTATTGATGGTGACCTGGTCGAGCGCCACCGCCGGCAGATCGCCCCCCTGCTGCACCGCCGGCACCTGTTCTCGGAAGTCGAGCATTTCCGGCTGTATGATTTTTACACGGCAAATGGTCAGGTGAACGAGGATGTCTTCGCCTATTCGAACCGGAGCGGTGACGATCACGGCCTGGTCATCTATAATAACCGGTTCAACCACACCAGCGGCTGGATCAGGCGGTCGGCAGCCTTTACCCGCAAAGCCGGGTCGAGCAGCCGGCTGGTCCAAACCGATCTCGGTGACGCCCTCGGACTCGGAAGACGTTCCAATCGTTACGTCATCTTCCGGGAACAGAACTCGGGTCTTGAGTACATTCGCAGTTGTCCGGCCATTCACCAGGATGGCTTGCATTTCGAGCTGGGCGCCTACCAGAACCGGGTACTGGTCGATTTCCACGAAGTAGCCTCAAGCCCCCAGAAGGATTATGCCCGTCTGGCTGACCACCTTGGAGAACGCGGCGTTCCCAATATGGAACTGGCCTTAAGCGAATTGGTCCTGCTGCCAATCCTGAATCCCTTCCGGGCATTGATCAATCATGACCGGTTGCAATGGCTGCTGGATTCCCGCGGGTTTAAAGCACCCGGGCACCAGGCCGAACGGGCAGCCGCCACCGTCCGGGTGGACCTGCTGGCCTTCCTGCAGGCTGCCGTTGAGCGTCTGGGACTGCAGGTCGATCCAGCCCGCCAGACAAGCGCAGCCGTGAAACGGCTGGATGCCCTGCTGAATCTGCCGAGTATGGCCAAACGGCATGACCTGCCCGCCACCCGGCAAATTAAACCGGCTTTAAAGTATCTCGCCAGCCTTCCGGTTCAGTGAGCCGGCTGACTGGCTGGGGCTGACCCTGTGGGTTTACCTGTCACCACTCGTGGATTTACTCAAAACCGCCGGCGACTCGAGGGATATCTGTACCCTGCTCGAAGAATGGCACCTTTCGCAGGAGATGCATGCCTGCCTGAAGGGATTCGGAGTGGAACCAGGTCGAGCTGATGCAACGGTCCGGCTCATGACCGGCCTGTTATCTTCAGCGCTTCAGGGACCCCTGCTGCTCTCCGAGTTGACAGCCAAGCTCACGGCCGATCACAATCTTGGCAATTATCTGCAGGTCAACCAATATGAAGGCATCCTGTGGTTCAACCAGGAGAGATTTCAGAGGCTGACCTACTGGCTGATGGCGACGGAAGTGTTATCGAGCCTGCGCGCATCCAGCAGCGAGCCGGCTTTGATCGAACGCGCCATCTCAGCCTATGCCGCCATTAAGCAGATCAAGCGCGCTGAGCGCCTGTCTGGATACCAGGTCAACGGGTTGAGCAAAGCGCTCTCCCGCTCGAAGCTTATTTTCCCTTAAACAAATCTTGATTGAGTTGGCTGCGCCAGTTCTCGCCGGCCAGGTGTTCCAGGCGGGTCTCGAAGAGCGATGGCAACAGCCCAAAGTTGCGTGTCACCGAGTCGATGGCAGTGGTGCGATCGGTTGCCAGGTAATCAAGCCAGAAGACCGAAACCGGGAAGGTATGGAAGGATTGCTCGAAAATGACGGTCAGTGCGCGCAGGTATGCCGGTGAGATCGAGACCAGCAGACGCCGGCTGCCGATCTTTTTCATGATGATCTCGACCACCCGCCGAAAGCTCAGGAATTCCGGTCCGCCAACCGGGATGGTCTGTTTGCGGGTCTTATCATCCTCCATCGACCACAACATGCAGGTTATCAGATCCTCCACCCATAAAGGTTGGACCAGGTTTTGACCGTTGCCCGGTATGATAAAGAGGAATGGCAGCGCCTGCAGCAAGCTGGCAATGCGGGTTGTGAAGTGATCGCCGATGCCATAGAGCAGCCCTGATCGGAAGATGGTGTAATCCAGGCCTGAATTACGGATGTGATTTTCAGCAATGGCTTTGGCCTTGAGCACCGGATATGCAGAAGCCCGGTCCACGCCGAGATGGCTCAGGTAATAGAAACGGTCGACACCCACATCCCGGGCTGCGCCTGCGATGTTCTCAGTCCCCTGGATATCCACCTTCATGAGATCAGCCTGATTGCCGGTGTTTTCCGAGCTGGCCAGGTGAAAAACGATATTCACATCCTTCATGGCCACCCGCAGTCCGCGGGGATCGCTCAGGCTGCAGACCGCCACCTCGACCGGGATACCCAGCGGTAATCTGGGACTTTGATCCGAGGGGCGGATCAGGATGCGGATATCGTGCCCAAGCTCGTTCAATCGCCGCGCCAGTGCCCGGCTGACGAACCCGGTGCCACCGGAGATCAGGATCATGCCGGTCATTATAGCAGGATTGCCGGGTGGCACTGGCACCGTTCTTGCAACATAGACTTACGAGGATCATCAGCCACGGAATTCCAGGCAATCAATATGTCTGATCAAATACCGCAAAAACAGAATCGACTGGGTTTTCACTACTTTGCAGACGCACAGCATTACCGTGAATCCGATCTGCGCGCCTGGTTGCCCGAACTGCAGTCTCTGGGCGCCAACTGGTTGGTGTTATCCGCACCTTCCGATCGATCCATTCCCGAAGTCTTCATTCGTGGATTGCTGGAGGGCGGGATCATCCCCATCCTGCACTTCAACACTTCGCTGCCTTCCCTTCAAAAGAACAAGGATATCCCCACCTTTCTGGCGACCTATGCCAAATGGGGAATCCAGTATGTCATCTTCGGTGATCGTCCCAACACCCACCAGGCCTGGTCAGCCGCCACCTGGGCTCAGGAAGACCTGGTTGAACGCTTCCTGGATATCTTCCTGCCGCTGGCTGAAAGCGCTGTCAAGCTGGGTATGATCCCGGTATTGCCGCCGCTCGAGCCGGGTGGCAGTTACTGGGATACGACCTTCCTGCAATCCCTGATGCAATCGCTGGTCCGACGCGAGAAAAGTGCCAACCTGCTGGACACACTGGTCGTCTCCGCCTATGCCTGGACGCACGGCAAACCGTTATCCTTTGGCGCCGGCGGACCGGAACGCTGGGCGGGTGCCCGGCCATATTTCACCCCGGTGGATGAGGAAGACCAGCGTGGCTTCAACATCTTTGAGTGGTACGAGAGCCTGATCAATGCCGCACTCGGTACAATCCCTGCCCATCATGCTGCTGGGCACCGGAATCCCGGGCAATGATCTGTCTGCGAACGCTCCGCAGATCAGCGAAGCCGAGCACGCAACCATCAACATGGCCATCACCCGGGCATTATCCGGTGAGGATGTCGATGACCCTTCTGCCAATGGCAAGACCATCGCCGCCCTGCCCGAATATATCCTGTGTGCCAACCTGGCCACCCTGGCAGCCACCGAGGACACCCCGTCTGCCAAGTACGCCTGGTTCAAACCGAATGCCAGGAATCTGCCCGCAGTGGGCGCGCTGCGCCAGTGGCAGTCCAGCCGGTCGACCAGTTTCAACCCCATCCCGGCACCCAGGGTGAAGCACACCATGCTGGGAGATAATGCCCGCTTCATTGGCCATTACATCCTGCTGCCCAGCTATGAATGGGGCGTGTCAGACTGGCACCTGGACGTGGTCAAGCCTTTCGTCAAAAAATATCAAACCACGATCGGTTTCTCGATCGATGAAGCCAAACACGCCGCCCGTGTCACCGTGATCGGCAATACGCAGTCGATCCCCGAGGATACGGTCGATCAATTGCGCCTGGCCGGCTGCCTGGTTGAACGGATCAGCGGCGATGGCACCAGTATTGCATCACAGCTCTCTGAGAGGTAATCCATGACCCTGAGCACAAACGAACAGACCATTCATCACACGCCCATCTCAGCCAAACCACCGGTATTGAAAGTCGTCGGTGTCGGCGGAGGCGGGTGCAACGCCGTCAACCGCATGATCGAACTGGGCATTGGCGGCGTGGATTTCATCGTCGCCAACACGGACGCCCAGGCGCTGGCAGGCTGCCTGGCCCCGGTCAAACTCCAGCTTGGCCCGCATTGCACGCGCGGGTTGGGAGCTGGTGGACAGCCCGAGATCGGACAGATGGCGGCCGAGGAGAGCATCCGGACCATCGGGGATGCCTTATCCGGGGCTGACCTGGTCTTCATCGCCGCCGGCATGGGCGGTGGCACGGGCACCGGAGCCGCTCCGGTCATCGCCCGCATCGCCCGCAACATGGGTGCCGTCACGGTTGCCATCGTGACCCTGCCCTTCTCCTTCGAGGCCGGGCGGCGCCAGACGAACGCCCATCACGGTGTGGATAGCATTCGCCCGTTTACCGACACCCTCATTTCCATCCCCAACGATAAATTAATGGAGGTCGCCCCGCGCGACCTGAGCCTGGATGCCGCATTCCGCCTGGCGGATGATGTGCTGCGCCAGGGCGTCCAGAGCATTTCAGAACTGGTCAATGAGACCGGTTTGATCAACGTCGACTTTGCCCACCTGAAACGCCTGATGCAGCAGGGCGGCGGTTCCTACATGTCCATCGGTTATGGCCAGGGACCAGAGAAAGCCAAACAGGCGGTCGAGCAGGCCCTGCATCATCCATTGTTGGAGTCCATCCCGATCGAAAGCGCAACCGGCATCATCGCCAACTTCACCGGCGACAGCGCTTTGAGTTTCTACGAAGTGGCTGAAGCCCTGACCCTCATGCAGGAACGCACCGGGCACCAGGCAGAGATCATCCCCGGTTTGATGACTGACGACCGCCTGCAGGACCGCTGCCAGGTGATCCTGATCATCACCGGTCTGGGTGGCCGCTCGGTGAGTGAAGCCATCCCCCTGCCCATTCCGGCTTCTGTCAAACCCATCCCGGTTCAAACCCCGGTCATGGCTAACCAGCCGGCTTTCTCGCGCGGCCAGGATAATACGGCAGCGGAGAGAAATAATGCGCTCACCAATCTGGATATGCCCGCTTTCATCCGCAGACGTTACCGGACGAACGGGTAGAAAGGCAATGCCATGAGTAAAGATCTCATCGATACCATTTGCAGCCAGGTTTACAGCCAGTTTCCCGATCTGAAGGGCGTCAAACCCCAGATGCAGAAGATGTCGGGTCCGGGTGCCGGGAATATCCTGGTCATATTCAAGGGGTCGTCCAAGACCGCCAGCGGCAAGTCGATGCCACGCGTCGTGCGCGTGGTGGCGACCGAAGCCGGCAAGGTCATCAAGATGACCACCTCACATTAGATATAATCGATTCTCCTCAAATCGATATATAGCCGAAACAACAAAGCCCCTTCCGGGGCTTTGTTGTTTAATTTATCGTAGGTTGGGTTAGCGTCTTCAAAGGGATATCACAACATCAGCACTATCCCGTTGATAACACTGATTCATTATTTTAATCAAATACACAGCGTAACCCAACACCAACCTGCTTCAAACTTCTTCGTATTTACGGTGGACAATCCCATTCATGCCAGGTGCCGTCACTATCTTCAGCCCAACAATAATTACCAATATCTGAGCTTTTTAATTGGAATAATTTTTCTCCAATCCATTGCACAGACCAACGCATTCTATCTGAAGCGCCCGTCTGAATTTCAAATAGGGTAGACTCCGTATCAACCTCTTGAATAATCAGCTTTACACATAAATATTTCCGGATATCATCCTTGCTGTAGTTGATTGAAGGTAAAATAACCCGTTCTCCACTTGGTGAGTAAACTGGTTCTGGTAGGCTTAGCCTACCGCGATTACACGCAACAAATATCGTGACCGATAAACCGATCAATATTAAACCAATAACACTGAGACTTACTCTAGGACTAGGACTTAGTCTTTTCAATACGTTTTTCGCCATTTCTATCAGTATACAACCTGTTTAATAATGTTTCTGTTAGGTTTCGCTCCGCTCTACTCAGGAAGTACCTAGATCGTGTACTTATGTTGGGTTTCACTTCGTTCTACCCAACCTACAAGAATAAAAAGAACGCCCGTCTCGGGCAGGACCGGATTGCCACACCCGATGCACTGCATCGGGTTCGCAATGACATTTTACTTAAAGATTTACATGCTCTCCCACCGATTTTAGATATTTTGTATATGAAATTCATTAATTCCCCCGCTTTTCAGCTCATTTAACTGGAATCTGACCTGCAAGGTTGGTATAATGCCTTAGCTTGATACGGAAAGAAGGTCCGATTTGGAGACAAGAATGAATCCCAGAAATCAAACCTACCTGGTTTATTTCCTGTTGCTGGTTGCCGTGGTCGTCATGGTTTCCATGGCCATCCAGAACAACGCGGAAACACCAGTGCCCCTGACGATCAATGAGCTCGCGTCTGATATTCAAAATGGCAGCGTGAGCCGCATTGTCGTGGACGAGAACAACCTGACGGTCGTTTATGCGGATGGTACCGAGAAGACCACCAACAAGGAACCGGAAACCTCGCTGATCGACCAGTTGAACCAATACGGCGTGACCTCCGAGGCCCTGACGAACAAAGACCTGGCCATCGAGGTCAAGCTGCCCAGCATCTGGGCCACCATCCTGTCCTCGCTGTGGTACCTGCTGCCGATGGTCGTGCTGGTCATCGTGTTCTGGTACATCCTGCGCCAGGCGCAGGGCTCGAACAGCGCCGCCATGGCCTTCGGCAAATCGCGTGCGCGCATGTTCGCCGGCGACCGCCCGACCGTCACCTTTGCAGACGTAGCCGGTGTCGAGGAATCCAAGGCCGAACTGGCCGAAGTGGTCGAGTTCCTCAAGGAACCCAAGAAATTCATCGCCCTGGGTGCGCGCATCCCCAAGGGTGTGTTGCTGGTCGGCCCGCCCGGAACCGGCAAGACCCTGCTGGCCAAGGCCGTCTCCGGCGAAGCCGGCGTGCCCTTCTTCTCGATCTCCGGTTCGGAGTTCGTCGAGATGTTCGTGGGCGTGGGCGCCAGCCGTGTGCGGGACCTGTTTGACCAGGCCAAGAAACACTCTCCCTGCATCGTGTTCGTGGATGAGATCGATGCGGTCGGCCGCCACCGCGGCGCCGGCCTGGGCGGCTCCCACGATGAACGCGAACAGACCCTCAACCAGCTGCTGGTCGAGATGGACGGCTTCGATACCGATACCAACATCATCATCATGGCCGCAACCAACCGACCGGATATCCTCGACCCGGCGCTGCTGCGCCCCGGTCGTTTCGACCGGCGGGTTGTGCTGGATAAACCCGATATGAAGGGCCGCGAAGCCATCCTGAAGGTGCACGTGCGCGGCAAACCGCTGGCGCCGGATGTCAACCTGGGTGTGATCGCCAAGGGCACCCCCGGCCTGGTTGGCGCTGACCTGGAAAACCTGGTCAATGAAGCCGCCATCCTGGCGGCACGCGGCAACAAGAAGATCATCGAACATATCGATTTCGAAGAATCCATCGACCGAGTACTGGCCGGCCCGGAACGTCGCAGCCGCCTGATCAACGCCAGTGAAAAACGCATCATCGCCTATCATGAAGCCGGGCATGCCATCATCACGACCGCCCTGCCCGAAGGCGATCCGGTTCAGAAGATCACCATCATCTCGCGCGGCATGGCACTTGGCTATACGAAGAACCTGCCCGAAGAGGATCGCAACCTGATGCCCCGCAAGAAGATCGAAGCCGAACTGACCACCCTGCTGGGCGGCCGGGCTGCTGAAGCCCTGGTCTTCAACGACATCACCTCGGGCGCCTCCAATGACATCGAACGCGTAACGCAGCTGGCGCGCATGATGGTCAAACGCCTGGGCATGAGCACCAAACTCGGTCCGATGGTCTACGGTCAGAAGGAGGAACTGGTCTTCCTCGGTCGTGAGATCTCCGAGCAGCGTGATTACTCGGAGGCTGTGGCTGAAAAGATCGACGCCGAAGTCCGGCAGATCGTCGATATAGCCTATGTGAGGGCTTTTAATACCCTTAAAAAGTACCGCAAGCAGCTGGATGCAGTAGCCAACAAGCTGCTCGAGGTGGAAACACTCTCCCGCGAGGAATTCGAGAAGATCTTCCCGCCTCCCGGTTCCGAAGAACGGCGGCAACCCGACACCGATCAGTACGGTAAAAAAGACGGTAAAGCCGGGCAAAACAAGTAGGAAGACGAAATAGCAGCGAATTAATTGCACATCGATACCTATGATTTCCGTAGGGGCGCACAGCGGTGCGCCCCTACTGTTTAATGAATGTGGGGCACCCTTTAAAGATTCTCGACTACATTATTATTGGGTACCTAAAACCGGACAAAAGTAACCAGCAATCTCTTACTTTCAATTCCCTCCTTACCCGGCTAAAACTAATGTATAATCGCGTTGGTTTATTAACCCTTGTGAAAGCCTTCATTTGCACGATTATGATACGACCCGTTCATTATTCGAATCCCATCAATCCTAATAATCTGTTTATTGGAATTAATGTTAATTATCCTCATGGAGGAGGCATCATCGGATGACGATCCTGAATATCATACTTGGGTTAGCCACGCTGATCTGCGCCGTGCAGGCGATCCGCTCCGGGCGCCTGTTGATCTCGGCTATCTGGCTGGCAGGTGCCAGCGCACTGACCGCCCTGATCATGTATCTGTTGGGCGCTCAGCAGGTGGCGGTCATCGAATTGAGCGTGGGTGCAGGCCTGGTGACCGTGCTGTTCGTCTTCGCCATCAATATCTCCGGCGAAGAGACCTTCAAACCGGCGCGGCTGGTGTCGAAACCGCTGGCGGGCGCCATTGCGCTGCTGGCAGCCGGTCTGCTGATCTGGTACACCTTCCAGGTCCCGGCGATGACTGCAGGATCCGGATTCCAGCTACCGTTCAACACGGTCCTCTGGGAAGTGCGCGGCATCGACATCGTCCTGCAGGGTATCCTGGTCTTTGCCGGTGTCCTGGCTGTGCTGGGATTGATGGCCGATGGGGACGAACCCACGGGCAAAGAGGTGAAATCATGACCCTCACCCCCGTTCAGATCTTCCTCACAATTGCATTATTACTGGCCGGCATTGGCCTTTATGGTCTCCTGATCGTGCGCAATCTGATCAAGGTGGTGGTTGCGCTCCAGATCATGACCAAGGGTGCCATGCTGGCACTGGTGGTGGCAGGCAATCTGAATGGCCAGGTTAACCTCGGGCAGAGCATGGCCCTGATGGTCATCATTGCCGATACTATTGTGGCAGTCATCGGGCTGGCCCTGGCCGTCCAGGTCCGCCGGCACCTTGGTACACTCGATATCAAAGCCCTCACCACCCTCAGGAGATAAGCCATGACTGCACATCTGATGATTCTCCTGACCATTCTCATCCCCTGGCTGGGCGCCGCCATCGTCTGGCTTTTCGGCGACAAGCGCGCGCGACTGACCCATACCCTGGCCATCCTGTTCTCAGCCCTGGCCGGGGCGGCCGCGCTCCTGCTGATCCCCAATATCTCACAGACAACCGAAGTGTACGCGGTCTTCGGGGGTGCCTTCGGGGCTGCCTCTTTCATCCCGGACGCCATGGGCGTGACCCTGGCGATCATCGCCACGGTCATCGGCTGCCTGGCGGTCATCTTCTCGGTCGATTACATGCACGGTGAGAAAAGCCTGGCGCGTTATTACAGCATGTTGCTGTTCTTCATCGGCGGCATGGCCGGCCTGGTCTTGACCAGCAACATGATGCTGATGTTCTTCTTCTGGGAGATCACCGCGCTGTGTTCCTACAGCCTCATCTCCTTTAATAATGACGATCCCAAGGCGGTCAAGGGCGGCATCAAGGCCCTGCTGATCACCGGCCTGGGTGGGGTTGGTCTGCTGGTGGGCGCACTGCTTTCGAGCACCTATCTCGGCACGGTCGACCTGCCGGTCTTCCTGACGGAAGCCCACAGGCTGCCCTCCGGACTGCTGGCAGTCATGGGCTTTGGATTCCTGGCAGCTGCCGCGGCGAAATCCGCCCAGTTCCCGTTCCACACCTGGCTGCCGGACGCCATGGAAGCCCCCACCCCCATCAGTGCCCTGATCCACGCCGCCACGATGGTGAACGCCGGCGTGTACCTGCTGGCGCGCTTCTATCCGGCCTTCGAAGGCGTGCCCGGCTGGAAGACAGCCGTGGTCCTGGTGGGCGTCATCACTGCCTTCATCGCGGCCTGGATGGCACTGACCGCCAACGATCTGAAACGTGTTTTAGCCTATTCGACCATCAGCCAGCTGGGCTTCATGGTCTACGCGGTCGGCACCGGCGGCATCTTCGCCAGCCAGTTCCACCTGCTCAGCCACTCCATCTTCAAGGCACTGCTCTTCCTGGGCGCCGGTGCGGTCATCCATGCGGTCGGCACGCGCGATATGCTGAAAATGGGCGGCCTCGGTAAAAAGATGCCCTTCGTGCGGGTGGTCTTCATGATCGGTGCCCTTGCGCTGGCCGGCATCCCGATCCTGAACGGTTTCTTCTCAAAGGAATTGATCCTCGAAGGCGGCCTGGCGCACGGACCCGCCTGGGCTTTCTACCGATGGTGTTCGTGGCTGGCATGACCGCGCTCTACACAGTGCGCTGTGTCTACCTGGTTTTCTACGGTGAATCTGCCGCCGAACAGCACGTGCACAAGACTGGCGCAGCCATGAAGGTCGCACTCCTGCCCCTGGCAGTTCTGGCTTTTATCAGCTGGCTGGTCGCCGGTCCTTTGATGGACCTGATGAAAGCCAGCCTGCCATTCCATGAGATCGAAACGACATCGACCTGGAAACTGGCGCGTGAGATCCTGACCACTCCAGAAACCCTTTTGGTCCTGGCAGTCATCTTTGTCGGCGCCACCATCTGGAGAGCTCGTAAGCCGCTCGGATGGCTCTTTAAAATGGTCCGGCCTTTGGATAAGCTGGCGGATGCCAGTTTCGGCTTCGAAGCCATCAACCGGGCGATCGTGCGCGGGGTCCAGGGTTTCGGTGAAACCATGCGCTTCACCCAGACCGGTGAACTGGCCTGGAACGTGGTCGGTATCGCCGCCGGGCTCATCATCCTGCTAGCCATTCTGACACTGGGAGCCTGATATGAACCTACCTCTCTGGACTCTCATCTTCCTGCTGCCCCTCGCGGCAGCTCCCGTCATCTACATCCTCGGACGCCTGCTCAAGCGTAAGGGTGGCCGCCACGGCAACCCGATCCAGTGGCTGACACTGCTGGTGCTGGTCGCCACAGGGATCATCCTGGCACAATTTGCCGGCAGGACGGATTCCCTCACTTTCCAGTATGAAGGTGTGCTCTTGCACATGGATGGCATCAGCCTGCTGCTGGCGGCGGTCGTCCTGATCCTGACAGCACTGGTCACACTCTATTCCGGTCCCTACCTGGCCGCTGAGGAAGGGCAGGAGAAATACTACGCCCTGCTCTCTGCCATGGCGGGTGCCATGATCGGCCTGGGCACCAGCACGGACCTCTTTAACCTGTACATCTGGTTCGAAGCCATGGCCATCAGTTCCTACTTCCTGGTGGCTTTCTACCGCAAACAACCTGCCTCGCTCGAAGCCGGGGTCAAGTACCTGGTGCAGAGCGCAGCCGGCTCGGTCATGGTGCTGTTCGGCATCGCGCTGGTCTTTATGCAAACCGGCACACTCTCGCTGACCGAAATCCGCGTGATGCAGCCCACCGGCCTGCCCATCCTGGCCGCCGGCGCGCTGTTCATCGTCGGTTTCGGCGTCAAGGCTGCCCTGGTTCCGCTGCACACCTGGCTGCCGGATGCACATTCGATGGCGCCCAGCGGTATCAGCGCCATGCTCTCGGGTGTGGTGATCGAGACCGGCCTGATCGCACTGCTGCGTTCCCTGGGTGCGTTGACGGCATACTCCGATAAATGGGGTGCGATCCTGCTCGGTCTGGGTGCACTGAACATGCTACTCGGCAACTTTCTGGCGCTGCGCCAGGTACAGGTCAAACGCCTGCTGGCTTTCTCGAGCCTGGCCCATGTCGGCTACATGCTGGTCGGGCTTCGGAACGCTCTTCGCGCTTCGCCCAGGCAGATGCCGCCCAGGGCGCATTCTTCCACTTGATGACACATGCCCTCATGAAGGGCCTGGCCTTCCTGTCTGCCGGCGCTTTCCTCTTTGCCTTCTACATCAACAAGCATGAACACAAACCGCTGATGATCGCGGATCTGAACGGTGCCGCAGGACGTTTCCCGCTGGCGGCCTTCGGTTTGAGTGTGGCGGTGCTGGCGCTGGGCGGCCTGCCGCCGCTGGCCGGATTCATGTCGAAATGGCAGATCTTCTTTGGCTCCGTTTCGAGCCAACAATGGCTGGGTGATGGCGGTGGTCATTTTCGCCGCGCTCAACAGCCTGCTGTCGCTGGCCTACTACGCCCCGTTGGTTAATGCGATGTACCGGCACGAACCATCTGAAGCGGTCAAAAAGGCCACGAATATGCCCTACCAGATGGCCATCCCGGTCGTCCTGCTGATCCTGGCCGTGCTGGTTCTGGGTCTCTGGCCATCCCTGGCAAATACCTTCACCCTCCCTGCGGGGAGCGCATTGATGTCCCTGTTTGGAGGTTGATATGGAATTCCTGTTATCACCGGCAGTCGCTTTTCTCATCTACATCCCCCTGGTCTTATTGATCGTCCTGATCGGGCGGGGCATGGCCGGTAAGACCAAAGCCGGCGTCATGAAATCCAGCATCTACGGCAGCGGTGAAGCGGCACCCAGCACGTCCGCCTCCCCCGGCTACAGACCTTTCTTCGTGATCGCCTTCTTCTTCGCCTTTGTGCACCTGGGCATCCTGGTGCTGGGCAGCGGGACCCTGTCCCTGACGATGGGCATCTTCCTGCTCTTCCTGATCCTGGCACTGGTCGCCCTGTTGTTGGGTTGAGTGGACATTAAGGAGAACAAATGGCATTGAACTTATCAAAACCCTGGATGAACACCCTGAATCAGGTCAAGACCTGGGCCAGGTTGAATTCCCCGTGGGCCATTCATTTCAACAGCGGCTCCTGCAACGGCTGCGACGTCGAGATCCTGGCCACGCTCACGCCCCGTTATGATATCGAACGGCTGGGCATCAAACTGCAGGGCTCACCCCGCCACGCAGACGTATTGATCTGCACCGGCCCGGTTTCGCTGCAGGCGCGCGAAAGGCTCATCCGCGTCTACCAGCAAATGCCGGAACCCAAGTTCGTGATCGCAGTCGGCTCCTGCAGCATCTCGGGCGGTGTCTTTGAAGGCTGCTACGGAGTCGTGGGCAGCATCGACCAGGTCATCCCGGTCAATGTGTACGTACCCGGCTGCCCGCCCCGACCCGAAGCCATCATCTACGGTGTGGCGCACCCTGCTGGAAAGCCTGAAAGCCAAACCGGCAAAAAAAGCCCTGAAGAAGAGCAATCAAAAGACCAACGTCCCGGCTGAGAAGTCGAGTTGACAGGAAACAAGGAGGCGACCATAGACACTTCAGCTTACCTACAAAAAGCGGAACAGGCACTGGCAGCCTGGAGCCAGGAGACGACCCGCCCGGAGGATTTCCGGCTGGACGTGCGTCTTGCGCCGGATGACCTGCTTAAAGCAGTCGAAGACCGTGCTGGACCTGGACCTCTATTATCTGTCGACCATCACCGGCCTGGATAACCTCAGACCGGTCGAACCCAAATACCCCTGCCCCAGCAGCCGCGGAAGGCTCTGCGCCACCGGATGACTCGCTGGAAGCGCTTTACCACTTCAGCTGCAAAGCTGCGGTCGTCACGCTGCGTGTCAAAGTGCCCCGCAAGGCGCCTTCCCTGCCCAGCATCTGCAGTCTGATCCCTTCGGCAACCTTATACGAGCGCGAAGCCATGGATATGTTCGGTTTCGAGTTCGCCGGTACCCCCAACACCGACCGTCTGTTGCTATCGGAAGACTGGCCGGCGGGTGTCTTCCCCCTGAGGAAGGACTTCACCGGGTTACCCGCGAAACCGGCAGGAAAAAAAGGTAAATAACATGGAAATGACCAAACAAGCCGAAAAATTCATCGTCACCATCGGCCCTCAGCACCCCGCGCTGAAGGAACCGGGGCATTTCGAATTCACGGTCGATGGTGAAACCGTCACCAGCGCCAGCGCCCGTTTGGGATATGTTCACCGCGGCATCGAGAAGGGCACCGAATCGCGCAATTACAACCAGGCACTGTACCTGGTCGAACGCATCTGCGGTATTTGCTCGGGCATCCATGCCACCGCATTCGCGCTGGGTGTGGAGAAACTGGCCGGTGTGACCACTTCACTGCGTGCACAGGCCATCCGCCAGCTGGTGTGTGAACTGGAGCGACTGCACAGCCACATGTTATGGTTGGGTGTGGCCGCTCATGAAGCCGGTTTTGACACACTCTTCATGTACAGCTGGCGCGACCGTGAAGTGATCATGGATATCCTCGAGAACTTGACCGGCAACCGTGTGAACTACTCGATCAACGTGATCGGCGGCGTCAAGGTGGATGTCACCCCCAAGCTGAGGGACGAGATCCTGAAGGGGATGGACCTGTTCGAGAAACGGATCATTCACTACCGCATGGTCGTGATGACCGATGAAACCCTGCTCGGCCGAACCCGAAATGTGGGCAGCATGACCCGGGCTGAGGCTGAAAAGCTGGGTGCGATCGGTCCGGTCGCACGTGCCTCGGGCGTTGCCCGTGACCTGCGCATTGATGCCCCCTACCTGGCCTACAAGGAATTCCCGACCAAGTTGATCATTGGCAAGCAGGGCGACCTGCATGCCCGTTTCGTCGTTCGCATTGACGAGATGCTCGACAGCATCCGCGTCATCCGCAAGCTCCTGAAGAAACTGCCCGAGGGTGAACTGCAAGTGCGTGCACCGCGCCGTGTTCCACCGGGTGAGAGCATCACCCGGGTCGAAGCACCCCGCGGCGAGTTGATCTACTTCATCAAGAGCAACGGTACCGACATGCCCGAGCGTGTCAAGGTCCGCACGCCCACCCTGACCAACTGGGCTTCCGTTGTCACCACCGCCCCTGGCCATAAGCTGGCAGACATGCCCATGATCCTGGCCGGGATCGATCCATGCTTCTCCTGCAGCGACCGCACGGTCTCGGTCATCCGGGATGACCAGCCGTCAGATGTCTGGAGTTGGGAAGCTCTGAGACAGTACGGGATAAGGTATTACCAGAAATGAACACGACCATCCATCCCCTCATCGCACTGCTGGTCTTTCCCGGCGGGCTGTTCCTTTTGGGCAGCGGGCTTTTCTTCGAGTGGGCTGACCGCAAACTGGTCGCTCAATACCAGAACCGCATCGGTCCACGCTGGTTCCAGCCAGTGGCGGATATCATCAAACTGCTGGCCAAGGAAGAGATCATCCCAACCGGTGTTAATCCCGGCCTGTTCATCGGTCTACCGGTCGTGGCACTGGCTGGCGCTTTGACGGCCGCCCTGTATGTGCCCATGTTCGGCCTGCAGCCGGCTTACAGCTATACCGGCGACCTGATCGTGACGCTCTACCTGCTCAGCTTGATGACGCTGTGCATCGGCCTGGCCGGGGCCAACACTCCCGACCGCTTCACGCTGATCGGCGCCACGCGTGCACTGACCCAGTTGTTCTCGTATGAAGCCCCCTTCATGCTGGCACTGCTCGGGCCTGCCATCCTGGCCGGCAGCTGGCAGATCAGCGAGATTAATGCCTATACGCAAGAGCATATCTGGATGATCTTGCCCATTTTCATTGGCTTCCTGGTGGCCGTGGTCGGTCTGATGGGCAAGCTGGAACTGCCGCCCTTCGATGCCCCCGAAGCTGAAACCGAGATCGTCAAGGGAGCGCTGACCGAGTATTCCGGGCGTGGCCTGGCGGTCTTCCGAATCGGGCGTGACATCGAACTGGTGATCGGTCTGACGCTGGTCGCCACACTCTATCTGGGCGGCCTATCCAATCCGCTGGAGTTCATCCTGAAAGTTGGCGGCCTGCTGCTCGTTACCGCCGGACTGCAATCCCTGTTCTCACGCCTGCGCATCGACCAGACCGTGGGCTTGTGGTGGCGCATCGGCACACTGCTGGCCCTGCTCCAGCTGCTGGCGCTGATCGTGTTCAAATTGATCGGAGTAACCCTATGAAAATCGGCGCCATGCTCGGCGATATCCTCACCTCTCTCTTCAAACGCCCGGTGACCGAGCGTTATCCCTTCGAACGGAAGGCAGATCCAGAAAGGTTGCGCGGCAAGCTGATCTGGGACCCCGGTAAGTGCTCAGGCTGCCTGCTGTGCGTGAAGGACTGCCCGGCCAATGCGCTCGAGTTGTTCGTGGTCGACAAGGCCAACAAGCGCTTCATCATGCGCTACAACCCTGATAAGTGCATCTACTGCGCGCAGTGCGTGATGAGCTGCCGCAACGGTGCCATGAGCCTGTCGAACGACCAGTGGGAACTGGCCCTGGCCAAGCGGGAACCCTTCACACTTTATTATGGTAAAGACGAAGACATCAAAGGACTCATGGCAAGCTTCGCTCGCCCGGGTTCTGGATCGAATAAATAACGCCGAAATACCGGCCAGGCTGGCAGTCGTAGGCATCGGCAACGAGCTGAACGGCGACGATGCCGCCGGCATGTTGATCGTCCATAATCTCAAACCATTCGTCAAGGATCACCCGGATATTAAAATCTTTGAAGCCGGTCAGGCACTGGAGAACATCACCGGTGCCCTGATCCGTTTTAAACCGGATGCGATCCTGTTCATCGATGCGTTAACCATCGGCGCAAAGCCCGGCACAATCCACCTGTTCGATCCGCTATTAAGCCAGGGTTTCTCAGCCTCCACGCACAGCCTGCCGCTGAGTGTGGTCATCCAATATCTGTTGCACGAACATCCCTGTGACGTTCACCTGCTGGGCATCCAAGTGCGGGATACCACCACCGGTTCCTCACTCTCGCCAGAAGTCGATCGCTCGATCGCCCGCATCACGGATGAGCTGATCAGTGTAATAAAACCTAGAAAGAATCCCCATTCCTGATGAAATAAAGTAGAATTGCATGAAGTTTAATCCAATGGAGTAACTGTGTCTTTTCAAACCGATCATTTTGGTCCCCAGGCCATCAAGGATAAAAATGGGGCAGCGCTAAGTTCGGTTATCGCAGCAATCGGTCTCACCACTTTCAAGATCATCATTGGTTTACTGACAGGCAGCCTCGGCATCCTGGCGGAAGCCGCGCATTCTGCCCTGGACCTGGTGGCTGCGCTCATGACCCTGTTTGCCGTGCGCGTTTCCGGTAAACCTGCCGACAAGGAACACCTCTACGGACACGGCAAGATCGAAAACCTCAGCGCCCTGTTCGAGACGCTGCTTCTGCTGGCCACCTGTGTGTGGATCATCTATGAAGCAATCGACCGGCTTTTCTACAACCCGGTCAAGGTGGAAGCCAGCATCTGGGCATTCATCGTCATGGCCACTTCGATCATCATCGATGCCACCCGTTCGCGCATCCTGTACAAAGCCGCCCGCAAGTACCACAGCCAGGCGCTCGAGGCGGATGCCCTGCATTTCAGCACCGATATCTGGTCTTCCAGCGTGGTCATCCTGGGCTTGATCCTGTTAAAGATCGGTGAACTCTTCCCCAAATTCGCCTGGCTGGACAAGGCGGATGCAATAGCAGCTTTGGGCGTGGCTTTAATCGTCATCTATGTCAGTTTCCAGCTTGGTTACCGCACCATCATGGGCTTGCTGGATACAGCCCCCAAGGGCTCGGTTGAAAAGGTCAAGACCATCGCCGAGGGCATCCCGGGTGTCATCAATTGTCACGATGTGCGCATCCGCTCATCAGGCCCGCAGCTGTTCCTCGACGTGCATATCCTGACGGACGGAAACCAGACCCTGACCCGGGCGCATAAATTAACCGAAGTGGTTGAATCCGCCATCCGCCAGGAATTTCCAGAAGCAGATGTGATTGTGCATCCGGAACCAGCCGGGAAAGAAAGCCGGCGTCGTAACTAATTCTCGGATCTATCATCTATAAAGAGAAAGAAGGAGATTAACCATGACAGGATTTGTTGGTAATATCGAAGAATTGACACTGGAGAATAAGAACTTCCGCAAGGTACTCTTCACCAGCAAGTTCATGCAGCTGGTGGTGATGAGCCTGCTGCCGCTGGAAGACATCGGCGAGGAAGTCCACAAGAAGGTCGACCAGTTCTTCCGGGTCGACTCGGGTCAGGGCGAAGTCATCATGGATGGTAAAAAGACCAAGTTCGGCAACGGTTCTGCCTTTATCGTCCCAGCTGGCACGGTCCACAATGTGATCAACACCTCCAAGACCAAGGCACTCAAGCTGTATACGATCTACACTCCCCCGAACCACCCCGACAAAAAGATCCATAAGACTAAAAAAGCGGCCATGGCAGACGAGCACGATCACGCGTAATAAATCAGTGGCAAAAACCCCCGGAAGAATACTTCCGGGGGTTATTTTAAATCCGCTCCAGGTGGAAGGATTCCTCAGAGACCTCGATCTGCCAGCGTCCCTGTTCGTGGAAATCATACTGGACCAGCAGGCGCCCCTGCCCGCGCTCGTGATGGAGCAGCGTGATGGGTCTTTTGAACTGGAAGGTGATGATGGTGTCATCCCAGTCGCCCTGCTGGTCCGGATCATAACCATCAGGCGCCGCGTAGGTCTGTTCAACGGCGGTCTCGCCCAACAGCATGCGTAAAACTGCTTCGGGCACGTCGACGGCAGCCATCAAACTGGCACGCGCCTGCTCCTCGACCTCGGCCACCTTCTCCTCGGGCGTCAGATCCCATTGAATGGGCGACCAGATCCCCGGCAGTTCGTCCACGTGCATGAATTCGGCATCGATGAATGCAGGCATATCATCCTCTCAATATTGGAATAGCCCATTTATATCACGGGAAGCCCGGTGACCCTTACCCCATAAGGGAATTAAGATAAAATTAGCGCTTATGTCCACCAGCCAGTACATCCCTCTGCCGGACCTGAAACTGCCGTATCACGTGGTCGTCCTGAGCGACACACACGTGCCGGACCGCCACCCGCACCTGCCTGATGTCCTGTTGGACTTGCTCAGGCGTCAAAAACCCGACCGCATCTTCCACTGCGGGGATATCTCCACACCGGAGGTCATCCAGCAATTGGAAACCATCGCCCCGCTGACCGCCGTGCTAGGCAACCGCGATTTCATCTTCCGAATGGACCTGCCACTGGATGTCCGTCTCGAAATCGGAGGTGTCAAGGTGGCCGTGACCCACGGCCAGGGCTCCGCCTGGCGGTATTTCACCGACAAGCTTAAGTATCTGTCCACCGGCTACGATTTCGAGCGCTACCGGCGCTATTTCGAGCTCGATTTCCCGGATGCAGACCTGGTGGTCTTCGGCCACACGCACACCCCCGTGGATGTCCTTCTTGACAAACGACGCTTTTTCAACTCCGGTGCGACCTATCCCTGCCATGCGAACGACTTCAAACCACGCATCGGCTGGCTCGAATTCTCCGGTGCTGGCCGGTATTCCACCCAATTTATCGAGTTCTAATCTGATAATCCCAATACGATAAGTGGATCGATGAGCTGGAAGACACCGCTCACCCGCCAGGTGCAGTAGGCGGCCATTTCAGCGTCTGTGGCATCCCCGCTGTAATGCGCCAGGCTCATAAAGGTAGCACCCCCGGGTCCATAGCGCATCTCCAGGTGCAGGTGTGGATTGACCGACCTACCCGTGGTGCCGACCGCCCCGATCACCTGCCCGCAGGTCACTTCATCCCCGATCTGGAAATCCACCGGGGATTGCATGTGCCCGTAAAGCGTGTAAAGCGAGGGAGAGCTGGCAGCCAAGCCGGTGAGCTCCATCCCACCGTCAGGGCAGGTCAAATGTGTTTCAGGTACGGAAGGGGTTGGTCGTGGATAAACCGAAAACAGGGTCTGAATCTCCAGCGGCAGATCTTCCAGTCGTGTCTCGATCAGGATCAGATTCCCGTATGGCGGGCGGTCTATGGTCACCGAGGCCACCCGCCCGGGCAAAACTGCCTGGATGGGCACCCCCAGCATGACTTTTCCGGTACCCGGATGGGTGTAATAGGCGAAATCGACTCCATGGTGCCCTCCATCCCGCGCGTCTTCAATGTTTGATGGGGCAAATGGGTTGCTGACGATGGAACCAATTTCCGAAAGCGTAAAATCGCTGAGCGGTGAGCAGATCCGGGCAGTTTCCCAGGTTTCGATTTCGATTTCGGGGGTGGAAGTGTTCGGAATGGGCGTGCGCGTGGCGCGGATCACCTCGGGTGTGGGCGGAGTCGCGGTAATTAAAGCCGGCTGGGTACAGCCGGCCAGGATCACGATCAATAATAGTTGTAAAGCTATGCGATCTTGCGACATTCCATGTAGAAGCGCTTCTCACGCGCCTCACCCATCGAGAAGGTCTTACGCGGCAGGACGCCATCCAGGATGACCGTGCGGAATAATTCGCCCTTGTCCATGCCCGGCAGGTAGAAACCTGCATTACCTCTCTCTGCGGACAGGCGTTCCACGACCTCACCACCGTGGATGTAATCGACCCGGTCAGCGATCTGTTCCCGGATGAGCCCATCGATGAAGGGTTGCAGCGTCCCGACCGCCAGGTTGGAGCCTGGCTTGGTGAAGGTTACGCTGAGAGCTTTTCCATCGTGCAAGATCCCGAACGTCTGCCGATCTGCGGGTACTCCATCAACCAGTGTGAACAAGGATTTTGCATCCGGCAAGGGTTCGATCTTGAGTGCATCCTTGAACCAGGCCTTCAACTCGATCAGCAGATCGCCCTTCAGGCCGAACACGACCCGGTGGATGGGTTCGAAGGCCAGGCCGTCGTCGTGGACGTTCTCGATCTCGACCAGCGCATAGCGTGAGGGGTGGTCCATGCCAACCAGCGGCTTGTTTTTCTCCCAGATGGCCTTGGCAGTGGCCAGCGAGTGGTTGCCATCGCCCATGGCAAAAAGCAGGACCTGCTCACCACCCTTCAAGCCGTAGCGTTTATGGAAGACTCCCGGATCGGCCAGCTTTTCGAGGGCTGTTATCACCTGGGTTTCAAATTTGGGGTCCGCCAGGCTGTAGCCGGTCAGGTGTCCGCTGTCGAACATCAGGTCGAAATCGTACAGGCGGTTGACCCCCTCACTCTCCGGATGGAGCGGCTCGATCACCGTTTTGTCCGGGTCATCGATCAACACCAGGATGTGGGGCAGCTCGAGCGGGGCGCCTTCGCGAATGCGCATGCGGGGCGGCAGGCGGTCGACGATGGTGCCTTCGGTGGCGCGGATGAGGGTCTGGGAGCCAGGCGAGTAGTCGTAGCATTCCAGGTCCAACGCCAGCATAATGCCCTTGCGCGTCTTGCCGTCGATGGTGCGCTCGACGAGGATCATGCCGGGGTGTTCGACCAGCAGACCTTCCGCCAGGTAGCGTTTCATGGCCGCCTGTGCCGTCTTAATGCGCGCCAGCTCATCGCTCGTGCCGAGCATGACCTCCGGCAGGATCAGGTGGTAGGTCGAGGGGCTGTCGCCGACGTGATCCGCAACCACCTCCCAGTATTCCGGCTCGGAGGTGAACTGGTCGCACGCGATGACCGCCCATTTGGCGAAATCGGTGCCCGGCTTGGGCAGGAGGATATCCGGGATTTGGATCCCAATCTTATCGATTTTTTTCATGGAGGCTCCCTGAACTGATGTGCGAGGGGAATTGTACCAAAATTTTACATCCAACTTCATCCACTTCCCGACCTTAGCCCGGGGAAAGCTCGGATATATTCATGTGCTATATTAATTTCCAGGAAGAGTGATCAATCTTGTCGAAGAAGAATAATTCTTAAGGAGAGTATATTCCATGGAGTAAATCCCTCCCTCTCCCCTCTAGCCTTCCAGGCTAGAGTCCCTCCCCCTCCCAATTGGCATTGGGAGGGGGAGGATGAAATACTAGAAGATATTCGGAATCTGGATCCCGAGATAGGGGTATTTTTTCATGTGGGCTCCGTTGGTTGATGTGCGAGGGAAATTGTACCAAAATGAAACAAGCTACCATTCCCACTCAATCACCCCGGAAGTGAGGGGGCTTTGTCCACTAAAAGCCTACCCTCACCCTTTATTGTTTATTTACAGTTAATAATTAGTTATCACCCAGGTGAGCATTTTCAGCTGTAAATTAGAATTACCTCTCCCTCCCATTCAGAGTATGGGCAGCGCACTGAGTCCTTCGGAGGAGAGGATGAAGAATATACGATATCGAGCATGCCCAGGTAGGCTTGCTTGTCTTCTTATCCTCTCCCCGGTGTACTACCGGGGAGAGGCAGATATTCGGTGTAGTGCTCAAACGAATTTTTCGAAATACAACCGATTCCCACTATCGCTCCATGTTCCCGGTAGTGAGGGGCATGACCTGAAGAAATCCAAAAAGGGCGCACCGCTGTGCGCCCCTACGGAAAAGAAAGAATACCGCTACATCCCCGCCATATTGGCGATCCCCAACGTACCCTGACCGGCATTCGTTCCTTCTGATACTCACCCCGCTCTATAAAGCGGGGTGAGGCGAATAGCATGCTCAAGAGCAATCTGAATTCTTTGATACAGACAGCGGCAATATTGGGTAGCAAACTTCCCCGTGGAGAGGGGGATTATCGATAGGGATCCTTCTCCTTTTATCAATAAAAATGGTGCGTCCGACCTCCACAGGAGGTCGCGGACACACCCTACGTTTACTCGCAAATACAATTATTTACATGCCTGCCATGTAGGCGATGCCCAGCGTGCCTGGACTTGAGTCTCTCCCCTCTTGGACCCTATGTCCTAATAGGGCTCCCAGAAAACCTGAGAGGGGGTCTGCGCCCGATGGGCTTGACATCCCCCGGAGGGCTTTCCCTCTGGGGCGACGCAATAATAGCGTCGCTCAGAGGGACTCAGCGTTCTTTGAACGCTGAGCTGCCGATACGCCTGCTCGTTATACTCGCGGCGTTCCCTGGTGCAGCTCGCCAAAGCTCGCTGCAGCCTGGGAATCAGCCCACCCGGGGGAGAAACATTCTATTAACATCGTAGGGGTGCACAGCTGTGCGCCCCTACGGATTGATTATTGAAAGATGAAATTACATCCCTGCCATGTAGGCGATGCCCAGCGTGCCTGGACCGGCATGCGTGCCGATCACCGGGCTGACCGGGCTGGAGATCAACTCAACCGGCTTGAAGACCTCCCGGCAGTGTTCTGCCAGGTGCTTGCCGCGCTCGGGTGCATCCGCATTGAGAATACCGAGTTTGATCGGGGATCTGTCGCCGATGCGTTCACGCACCAGTTCGACCATGCGGTTGACTGCTTTGCGCTGGGTCGGGACGCGCTCGATGGCTTCGATGCGGCCGTCGACCAGTTCCAGGATGGGTTTCAATCCAAGCGCGGTGCCCATGAAGCGGGCTGCGCCGCCGATGCGCCCGCCGCGGTGCAGGAATTCCAGGGTATCGACCACGAACACGATACCTGTGTTGGCGCGTGCCTTTTCCGCAATGGCCAGGCAATCGGCCATACTGGCGCCCTGCTGGGCTGCGCGTGCAGCCTCCACCACCTGCCAGCCCATGCCGAGCGAGGTGGAAGTCGTGTCGAAGATCTTGATCGGTGCACCAGGGAAGAATTCCAGTGCCTGCGTGGCAGACTGGATGGTGCCAGATAGTTTATGGGATAACAGCATCGCCAGAACTTCATAGCCATTATTAATCAGGTGACCGTAGACATCTTTGAACTCGCCCACCGAAGCCTGCGAGGTGGTCGGGCTGGTCTTTTCTGTCCGCAGCTTGCGATAGAACTCATCGTTTTGGATGTCGATCAGGTCCAGATAGGATTTCTCATTCCAGATCAGGATCTGGTGGACCAGGCTGATATTCAGATCATGGATCATTTCGTCCGGCAGATTCACGGTGGTATCTGTCAGGATGGCAACTTTTGACATTTGTACTCCTTTTGTCATTGGAACATGCCATCTAAAACACTCGAAAGTCGTGGAGGTTACTTCCTTTTGATAAACTTCACTAAATGATAAATGCACGTGTGGGGGTCGTTTTTCCATGGATTTTAGCTCTTGACCAAATCCCCACCACAGGCTAAAATGGACGCCTGCTTGCCTCCCCGGGCTTTAGTGCGCCGCCAGGCAGGCCCATTGGTTTAATGCATGTTTGATTCATTAAGTGAGCGTCTAAACAAGGTCTTTCAACAACTGCGCAAGCGCGGAAAGCTTTCCGCGGCTGATGTGGATGTTGCCATGCGCGAGGTGCGCGTGGCGCTGCTGGAAGCTGACGTGCATTACAGCGTGGTCAAGAGTTTCATCGACCGGGTGCGCGAACGCGCCGTGGGTATCGAGGTCTCCGAAGCCCTCAACCCCGCCCAGCAGGTGATCAAGATCGTGCACGAGGAACTGATCGCCACGCTCGGCCAGCCCGCCCGGCTGAACTTGAGCGGCCAGAAGCCGCACGTGATCATGCTGGCAGGCCTGCAGGGCGCCGGCAAGACCACCGCCGCTGCCAAGCTGGCCAACTTGCTGCGAAACCAGGGCGAACGCGTGATGCTGGTGGCAGCTGACCCCTACCGCCCGGCAGCTGTGACCCAGCTGCAGACGCTGGCGGAGAAGATCGGCGTGCCGGTCTTCCACGAGGAAAAGGTCAACCCTCCCGAGATGGTCGCGCATGCGGTCGACAGCGCCCGCAAGGGCGGCAGCTCGGTCGTGATCCTGGATACCGCCGGCCGCTCGCAGCTGGACGATGAGATGATGACGGAGCTTTCCGCCATCCACAAGAAAACAGCCATCGGCGAGACGCTGATCGTGGTGGATGCCATGACCGGACAGGAAGCGCTCAACATCGCTGCCGGCTTCAACAAGGCCATCCCGCTGACCGGCATCCTGCTGACCAAGATGGAAGGCGATGCACGCGGCGGGGCTGCCATCTCGATCCGCTCGGTCACCGGCATCCCGATCAAGTTCCTGTCGACCGGCGAGACGATCGAAGCGCTCGAGAACTACGAGCCCGAACGGCTGGCCTCCCGCATCCTGGGCATGGGCGACATGCTGACCCTGATCGAGAAAGCTGAGACCGCTTTTGAAACCGAGAGCGCCCGCGAACAGGCTGAAAAGATCACCTCCGGCCAGTTCAACCTGGAAGATTTCGCCGAACAAATGAAACAGCTCAAAAAGATGGGCGGCATCAGCCAGGTGATGGACATGCTGCCCGGTGGACTGGGTGCCGCCGCCCGCATGGCCCCCCCCGGGGAAGCCGAGAAGAGCATGAAATTGACCGAAGCGGTCATTAACAGCATGACGGTGGCCGAACGACGCCACCCCGACATCCTGAATGCCAGCCGCCGGCGCCGGATCGCACGCGGCGCAGGCACCGAAGTGCAGGTTGTCAACCGCATCATGAAGCAGTTCCGTGAGGCCCAGCGGATGATGAAGACCTTCAAGAAATCCGGCCGTCAGGGCCTGGCCGGTTTATTCAGGTAACCTGATGGTTAGACCCGGGATGGCGCCCCCCTCAGCGCTCCTCATTTCCCGGAAAGACCGTCTTTTACGATATAATTAATGTAGGATAAATCAAAGCAAGGGAGATTCTATTCAATGGTAAGAATTCGTTTACGCCGTGTTGGTTTACGCAACCAACCCAGCTACCGGATCGTGGTGGCTGATAAAGAAGCCCCACGTGACGGGCGTTTTCTCGAGATCGTCGGTTTCTACAATCCACGCACGGAACCTGCCACGATCGAATTCGATGAAGAACGCATCTACGACTGGTTGAGCAAGGGCGCACAGCCCAGCGAACCGATCAGCCGTCTATTCAAGGTCGTCAGTTTGATGGACCGTTTCAAGCGCTACAAGGCCGGCGAACCCGTCGACAAGATCCTTGCGGATGCCAAGGCCTTCTACGACGCCCGCGTGGTCTCCCCGCGCACCCGGCGGGATACCGCGGTTGTGGTACCTTCCAAGAAGAAAGCCGCAGCCAGAGCAGCAGTCGCAGCGGAAGCAGCCAAAGCACCCAAACCTGTAGCCCCTGAAGCCGAAGCCAAACCGGTTGAAGCAGTCGTCGAACCGGTCGTGGAAGTGGCAGCGGCACCGGTCGAAGCAGCACCTGTCGTCGAAGCAGTTGTCGAACCAATCGTGGAAGTGGCAGCGGCACCAGTCGAGACTGCACCTGTAGTCGAAGCTGTTGTCGAACCTGTTGTGGAAGAAGTAACCGAAGTTGCTGCCGAACCAGTCGTGGAAGCAGCCGCTGAAGTTGCTGCCGAGCCAGTCGTGGAAGCAGCCGCTGAAGTAGCTGCCGAACCAGTCGTGGAAGCCACGGAAGCGGCTGTTGCAGAGGTAACGGAAGTTGTTGAAACTGCACCTAAAGCCAAATCCAAGAAAGCCAAATCCTAAACACGAGGAGTTATCGTGAAACAGCTGGTTGAGTACATTGCCCAGGCACTTGTCAGTGAGCCCGAAAACGTTCAGGTCACCGAACGCGGCGGCAATCACGTGCGCATCGAGTTGCGGGTTGTCCGCGACGACATGGGCCGCGTGATCGGCAAGGATGGACGGGTGGCAAATGCCATACGCACGCTGCTGCGGGTCGCCGCGGCGCGTGAAGGCAAACAGGTCACCCTGGACGTGGTGGAGCCGCGCTAAGGCCCTGCCCGGCATTCAGTACAATGCCCACTAAAAAACGGATCCCAACAGGCTCGCCGGTTATCGACGAGCCTGTATTCTTGGCGATCGGCCGCCTGCGCAGCGCCCACGGGGTCAGCGGTGAGATCACGCTCGAACCCTGGACGGGTTTCCCGGAGCGCATTAAACGCGGCAGTCACCTGTTCCTCGGTGAAGACCACCAGGAAGTGGTCGTGACCGCCATCCGCGGTAAAAATACCCTGCTGATATTGAGCCTGGAGGGGTATGACGTGCGTGAGTCGGTCAATGAATTGCGCAATAGCGTTGTCTATACGAAAACCACTGGATTACCTGCGCTGCCTAAGGGGCAGTATTACCACCACCAGCTGATCGGTCTGCAAGCGGTGGATGAAAAGGGACAGGTGCTCGGCAAGGTCAAGGAGCTGATCGAGACCGGCGCCAAGGATGTCCTGGTGATCGAGGATCAAGGCCATGAATCGCTCATCCCGATGGCCAGCGAATTCGTGCTGGACGTCGATCTGGCGAAAGGACTTATCCGGCTCAAACCCCCAACCTGGGAAAAACCCTGATGGACGAGCACATCTATTGGGTCGCCTTCAATCTGGTCAGGGGTATCGGCGCAGTACGCCTGCAGGCCCTGCTCGAGCACTTTGGCGACCTATCGCTGGCCTGGGGGGCACCCCCTCACGAACTGGAAGCAGCCGGGCTTGGCCCCAAGATCGTCCAGAACCTGGTCCAGATACGCCGTCAGATCGATCTTGAGCGTATCCTGACCGACATCGAACGACAAAAGATCCAGGTGCTGACCTGGATGGATGAAAAATATCCCGCCCGCCTGAAAGAGATCACCCAGCCGCCCCCTGTCCTGTACCTGCGGGGCAGCTATGAAATGGAAGATGCCTGGGCCGTGGCGGTGGTCGGCACGCGCCATATCACAGCCTACGGTCGCCAGGTGGCTGAAGAATTAGGCAGCTTCCTGGGCAGCCACGGCATCAGCGTGGTCAGCGGCCTGGCCCGCGGGGTGGATGCGGTCGCGCACACCGCTGCGCTGGCAGCCGGCGGGCGCAGCCTGGCCGTGCTGGGTTGCGGGGTCGACCGGATCTACCCACCCGAGAACCGCCAGCTGGCCGAAAAGTTGACCGAAGCCGGCGGATTGATCAGCGACTATGCCCCTGGCACCCCGCCTGACGCCGCCAACTTCCCACCCCGCAACCGCATCATCTCAGGCCTCAGCCTCGCAGTGGTGGTGGTCGAAGCCGGGATGGAAAGCGGCGCGATGATCACCGCCACCTTCGCCGCTGAACAGGGCCGCGATGTATTTGCGGTCCCCGGAAATATCCACGCCCCGCAGAGCGCCGGCACCAACCGCCTGATCCTGGATGGCGCCCGCCCGCTGCTCGACCCGCATGAGATACTCAGCGCGCTGGAGCTGACCTGCGTCGAGGAGAAGAAAGCCACACGCCGCAGCCTGCCGGCGGATTCGACCGAATCCCGCCTGCTGGCCGAGATGGGTCTCGAACCCCTGCATGCCGACGAACTGGCGGTCCGGCTCGACCTGCCTATCGGAACCATTTCCGCGACCCTGACGGTTATGGAACTCAAAGGGCTGGTGAGGCAGGTGGGCGGTATGACTTACTCGGCCGTTCGGGAAACTGCCGGGATCTATGGAGTTGCCTGATGTTTGATAGTAATTATTATGCCGTGATCATGGCCGGCGGCGGTGGAACCCGCCTTTGGCCGCTCTCGCGCCGCAATCGCCCCAAGCAATTATTGAAACTGGTCGGCAACACCAGCATGTTCGCCATGGCGGTGAACCGCCTGAGAGACATCCTGCCGGTCGAACGCATCCTGGTGGTGACGGTTGCCGATCAGGCTGCCCTGCTCCAGCAGGACGTCCCGGAGATCCCAAAAGAGAACTACCTGATCGAACCCATGCCGCGTGGGACCGCCTCAGTGGTCGGCCTGGCAGCGGTCAAACTGCAGAAGATCGCGCCGCAGGCGACCATGGCCGTCCTGACCGCCGATCACTACATCCGCAACATCCCGCTGTTCCACGAACTGCTCGAATTCGGCCGGGAAACAGCCCAGGATGACTGGCTGGTGACACTCGGCATCCACCCGACCTACCCCTCCACCGGCTACGGTTACATCCAGCATGCCGAGACCATCCAGAAATACCACACCCTGGCGGTGCACCGCGTGCTCAAGTTCAAGGAAAAACCCGACCTCGAAACCGCCAAGGCGATGCTGGCCAGCGGCGATCACGACTGGAACTCGGGCATGTTCATCTGGAAAGTCGACCACATCCTGGCCGAGTTCAAAAAACAGATGCCCGAACTGCATGCCGGATTGATCCGCATCGCCGCTGACCTGGGCACCGCGCGAGAAGCCGAAACCATCCAGGCAGTCTGGCAGGACCTGAAACCGGTCACCATCGACTACGGTATCATGGAAAAAGCCGGCTCCGTGGCGGTCATCCCCGCCACCGACCTGGGCTGGGATGATATCGGCAGCTGGGAATCACTCTTTGAAGTGCTGCCCGGTGACGAGAACGGAAATATTTTCATCGGCTGCGAACCCCTGGTGCTCGACAGCGACCACTCGCTGATCCTGTCGGAGAATAAAGATCACCGCATCGTGACCATTGGGTTGCAGGACACCATCATCATCGACACGCCGGATGCGCTGCTGATCTGCAATCGCCGCGACGCCCAGAAAGTTCGGGAAGTCGTTCAAATTCTTGGTAAGATTGAGAACGGTAAAACCCTCTAGGAGAGTGCACTGTGGATGCCTTTTGTTTTAAATGCAAGGAAAAACGCGAGATCCAGGACCCCAAGGCTGAATTCAATAAACAGGGCAGCGCGGTAACCACGGGCACCTGCAAGATCTGCGGGACTAAAATGTACCGCATGGGCCGCACCCCTGAGCATGACAGCCTGCCCCAACCCGAGAAGGTCGGCCGGCATGCGCTGCGCTCGGGTAAACTGGTGATCGTCGAATCACCGGCCAAAGCCCGCACAGTTGGTCGCTTCCTGGGCAAGGGTTACACGGTCAAGGCATCCGTCGGTCACGTGCGCGATCTGTATCGCTCTGAAATGTCTGTGGATGTCGAAAACAACTTCCTCCCCAAGTACCGCGTACCGAATGAAAAACGCGTGGTTGTCAAGGAACTCAAGGAGCTGGTCAAGCACGCCGAGGAGATCTTCCTGGCGACCGACCCCGATCGCGAAGGCGAAGCCATCTCCTGGCATTTGATGGAAGCGGCCAACATCAGCCCGGCACTCTCCAAGCGGGTGGTCTTCCACGAGATCACCAAGGACGCCATCGACGATGCCTTTGCGCACCCTCGCAAGATCAACATGGACCTGGTGAACGCCCAGCAGGGCCGGCGCATCCTCGACCGCCTGGTCGGTTTCAGCATCAGCCCGATCCTGTGGGAAAAGGTGCGCAGCCGGCTGTCAGCCGGCCGGGTCCAATCTGTCGCACTGCGCCTGATCGTCGACCGTGAACGCGAGATCGATGCCTTCAACCCGGTCGAATACTGGTCGATCGCTGCCGAGTTCAAGCCGGAAGGTTTGAAGAGCACTTTCATCGCAAAATTTGCCAAGATGGACGATGCGGATCCTGTCCTGGGCAGCCAGGCGGTGGTCGATCCCATCCTGGCCGATCTCGACAAGTCAACCTATGCCATCAGCCGCATCAAGAAGAGCGAACGTCACCGCAAACCATCCGCGCCCTTCATCACCAGCACCATGCAGCAGGAAGCTTCGCGCCGGCTGGGGTACACCGCCAAGCGCACCATGGCCATCGCCCAGTCACTCTACGAAGGCGTTGAGATCGGTGAGGGCGGCGCGACCGGCCTGATCACCTACATGCGCACGGATTCGATCAACATCGCGGAACAGGCCGTGACCGAAGCCCGCGATTACATCAACAAGCGCTACGGCAACGACTTCCTGCCTGCCACGCCCCCCCAATATAAGACCCGCGCGGTCGGCGCCCAGGAAGCGCATGAAGCCATCCGTCCGACCTCCGCCAACCGCACCCCGGATGCGATGAAGGAATTCCTGTCGAACGACCAGTTCAAGCTCTACCGGCTGGTCTGGCAGCGTTTCATGGCCTCCCAGATGGAGGCGGCGGTCTATGATACCCTGTCGGTCGAGATCACCGGTAAATCCGAAACCCACGAGTATCTGTTCCGCACCTCCGGCTCGACCCTCAAGTTCCCGGGCTACCTGATCGTTTATGAAGAAGCCAAGGACGAAGATCTGGTCGATGAGGAGGAGGAGAATGTCAAAATCCCGGCCGGGATCGCGGAAGGCCAGGCTCAGAAGCTGGTCAAACTTCTGCCCGAGCAGCATTTCACCCAGCCTCCGCCGCGCTACACGGATGCCAGCCTGATTCAGGCGTTGGAGGAGTACGGTATCGGGCGGCCTTCCACTTATGCCCCCATCCTGTCAACCATCCAGGACCGCGGCTACGTTTATCGCGAGGCCAAACGCCTGTTCCCCACCGAAACCGGCATCCAGGTCAATGACCTGCTGGTCGAGTACTTCCCCGAGATCGTCGATATGGGCTTCACCGCCCGCATGGAAGGCAATCTGGATAAGGTTGCGGATGGCCATCTCAAGTGGGAGGATACCATCCGCGAGTTTTACACGCCATTTGCGGAAACCCTGAAGCGAGCCCAGGCGGAGATGCCGGTCACCAAGGCCGAGCTCGAAAAAGTAGGCCGCGCCTGTCCGGAGTGCGGCAAGGACCTGGTCATCCGTTGGGGCCGCTATGGCAAGTTCATCTCATGCAGCGGCTTCCCGGAATGCCGCCACACCGAAGCCTGGCTCGAAAAGATCGGTGTGACCTGCCCCAAGGACGGAGGGGATGTCGTCAAACGCAAGACCCGCAAGGGCCGTGTCTTCTTCGGCTGCGGCAATTACCCCAACTGCGATTTCACCACCTGGAAGGAACCGCTGGCCATCCCCTGCCCGAACTGCAAGGGCATGCTGGTGGTCGCCAACAAGCGCGAGGCGCAATGCCTGGACTGCGAAGAGACCTTCCTGCTGGACAGCCTGACCCCGGAGACCAGTAACACAGCCGAAGTGGCATAATTTTTGCATCCATAATTCCAGCGACACTGAAAGCCGCACCTGTTAATATCGATTCAGGAGCCTTTTTATGAAAAAAGCCGTTGGAATTACTCGACAACCCTGGGTGCTGCCGGCACTGGCAGGATTCATCCTTGGAACTCTCTTCGGGCTGTTCGCCCTGGGCTGGGGCTTGTTCCCGGTTCAATGGGTGGATGCCAGCCCGGTGGATCTCAGCTCAGCTTATAAGGAAGATTATCTGCGCGCTGCCATTGATTCCTATGGCCGCAACCAGGACGTCCAGGCCGCCCAATATCGCTTCCAGGGTCTGGCGATTTCGGGTCCTGAACTGTTATCCCGCATCACCGGCAATCCCGGAAAACAAACGGCCGATGACATCGCCAAATTCTCTGCCGTTGCAGCAGGGGGATCCGTACCCGCCGTCACACCCGCAACGACAGCCACAGCCACAACTGACGACAACGGCAAGAGCACGATCGTGACCATGCTGGTCGGCTTATGCGGCATCATGCTGGTCATTGGCGGTGCGCTGATCTACCTGTTATTCTTCCGCAATCGCAAGAAGGGCAAGAAAGTTGAAGAGGAAGAACCCGCGCAGGGCTTCGTCTACGACCAGATCGAACAGGTTGGGCAAGTCGAGCAGCCCGAAGTCGATCAGGCAGCCCCCTTCAGACCTGAGCCGATCATCAGCTCGGAGCCGGTCGCGATCAGCTCGCATGCACCGATCATTACGAATGACTCCATCGCCCAGTTCATGACCTCTTACAACCTTGGCGATGACCTGTATGATGATACCTTCAGCATTGATGCAAGCAACGGCGAGTTCCTGGGCGAATGCGGCGCAGGTATCTCGGACACCATCGGCGTTGGTGACCCGAAGAACATCTCATCCTTCGAAGTCTGGTTGTTCGACAAGAATGACATCCAGACGGTCACCAAGGTCATCATGAGTTCGGCGGTTTTTAATGACACGAGTGCCCGACAGCGACTCTCCATCCGCGGCGAGCCTGTCCTGGCCGAACCCGGAAAGATCGTCGTACTCGAAACCGCCACCCTGCGCATGGAAGCGCGCATCCTGGATATGAATTATGGGCGCAGTTCGAACCTGCCGCCTGAAAGCTATTTCGACCGCATGTCGATCGAACTGAACCTCTACCAGAAATGATCTGCCTTCGATAAATGTGAAATGCCGGGCTAAATGCCCGGCATAATTATTTTATACAAAGTGTGTTTTTACTTATTCAATTGCAACGATCCTGAACGACATTTCTCCGCCGGGGGTCTTGACGACCACGGTCTCCCCGACTTTGTGGTCCATCAGGGCGCTGCCGATCGGTGATTCGAACGAGATCATGCCCTCCCGCGGATTCGCCTCGGCCGGACCCACCAGGTGATAAGTTTCCACCGGTAAATCACCTTCCTGGATGCTGACATGGGCGCCGATCTCCACCTTCTCACGCCCCGGGACCTTGCCCTCGGGGATGATCTGGCAGTTCTTCAAAATACGGTCGATGTTCTGGATGCGGCCCTCGATAAAGCTCTGCTCTTCCTTGGCATGGTGGTAATCGGCGTTTTCCGACAGGTCGCCCTGCTGGATGGCTGCCCGCAGCCGTTTGGCCAATTCATCCCGGACCGGGCCTGTCAGCTCAGCCAGCTCTTTTTTTTAATTTTTCTTCCCCTTGCGGGGTTAAATAATGGATCTCTTCGGTCATGTCTTCACCAGTTCAGGGTAAGGTTGTGGCGTCGAACAGACGAGCATGTTCGTCCAACGCGTAGCGGTCGGTCATCCCGGCCAGGTAATCGCAAATGGTGCGTTCAGTACCCACCGCTTCCATGTTCAGGCGGGCATTGTCGGGCAGGATGCGCGGTTCGGCCAGGTAGGCTTCGAACAGGTCGAACAGGAACCGTTCGGCCTTGGTTTGCATGCGCAGGACGCGCCAGTGGCGGTAGAGGTTCTTATACAGGAAGGTTTTCAGTTCCCGGTTGTGCTGCTGTAAAATGTCGGTGAAGCCCACCAGGTTACTGGCATGCTTTTGAACGTCCTCGCGGGTCCGGATATGCGCCTGTTGGATTCGTTCGTCGGTGGCTCCCAATAAATCAGAAACCTCGATACCGATCAATGCCCGGATCAGGCGGTGCCGGTTGATATCATCCAATTCGCAGTTGCCTTCCCAATCGACCACTTCAACCAGCGTCTTCCAGAGTGTAATGCCCTCCAACTGTGCCGGTGTGATCATGCCGGAACGCAGGCCATCATCCAGGTCGTGGGCCGTGTAAGCCAGCTCATCCGCCAGGTTGGTGATCTGGGCTTCCAGGTGCCCGCGCAGGTGTGGATCGTAATCATTCGCATCCGAGATGTCGTACTCGGACTCGTGCTTGACCATGCCCTCCAGCACTTCCCAGGACAAGTTCAGCCCCGGGAACTCGTTAAAGCGGCGTTCGAGCTGGGTGACCACGCGCAGGGACTGCTTGTTGTGGTCGAATCCGCCGTGATCCTTCATCAATTTCGCCAGGGCGGCCTCGCCGGAATGGCCGAAGGGCGGGTGCCCGATATCGTGCGCCAGGCAGATGGCTTCCACCAGGTCCTCGTTGGCACCCAGGGCGCGCGCGATGGTGCGGCCGATCTGGGCTACCTCCAGGCTGTGGGTCAGGCGCGTGCGGTAGTAATCGCCCTCGGTGTTGATGAACACCTGAGTCTTGTATTCCAGGCGGCGGAAAGCGGTGGTATGCAGGATGCGGTCGCGGTCGCGCTGGAAAGCCGTGCGGTAATCCGGCTCTTCATCCGGGTAGCGGCGCCCCTTGCTCTGGCTGCTCAAACAGGCATAGCCGGCCAGGTTCTGCGCTTCGATCTCCTCCAACTTCTTGCGGTCATAATACATACGCGAACATCTCCTCGAGCTCAATCATCATGGGAATGAGAGGATTCCACTTTGCGGTTGCAGATGAGCGTGCCAGCCTCCTCGCCATCCAGTGCGGCAGCCAGCGCCTGCTCGTCTTCCCCGGAAAATATCGACACTTCCAAACCTTCGTTCTGCTTGACCAGTTCCAGCATGCTGATGACCTTCTGGAACATACCACCGGTCACATCCACGGCCGCGGAGCCGCGCAGTTTGCCCTCGATCTCCGGCAGGGTGACCGGCGTGATCAGGGAGACCAGGGCTGAACAGATGGGGAAATCCGCCCATACCCCCGGTTCCAACCCGGCAAGCAGGATGCGCCGGGGTGACAGGTGCCCGGCTAAATGAACGAACAACTCCTCGGTCGAGAGGATCGTCCCGCCGCGGGCGGTGTCGAAGACCACATCGCCGTGGATGACCGGGATCAACCCGTTCTTCAGGGCACTTTGAATGCCGTCAAGCGAGTAAGATTCCACCTGACCATCCGCGGCCAGGGTCGTGGCCGAGGGGGAAAAGGAGATCACCGGCAGGCTGGCTTCGGTAAAGATCTCGAGGACGATGCGATTCAACTCACGCGCATCCCGCCAAACCTCCAGGAAGCCCTGCCAGCCCTCCCGGGATTTCACCCCATCCCGCGTACCATACCGCGCGGCCGAGACATGCCCGAAAGAGCCAGAGCCATGCCCGATCAACAGCTGCATCTCGTGATTTCGTTCCAGGGCTGCTTTGATCGTCCCGGCCAGCATTTTAATGATCTCACGGCGAGGGGTGCGCGTTGCCTGTTTGTCGGTGATCAGCGACCCCCCCAGCTTGATGAAGACCAGGTTCGGAGAATCGGTCATTGACGCGCTCGCTGCATCTCTGCTTTCAGGGAGGTGATGGCTGGAATGGGAGTTGGATCGGCCCCGTATAAACTGGCCAGGTAATAGGCGGTGAAATCGCCGTAATGAACCAGGGTCCACAGCGCTTCCAACCGGCCGGCAGCTCGTGCGTTAATGATATCGGTGTTGACGCCCTCGGTCATCATGACCCGGCGGGTCAGATCCACGCGCAGTCGATCTTCCTGTGGGCTGGCATCTGCATTAAGGAACAGGACCATCAATTTAGGCAGAACCTGGTCAGGCTGCTCGAGACCCGCCAGGCTGTTGTGATCGAACTCCGGCAGGCTGTCATATTGCGCCCAGCATTTGGCCAGCTCATTGAACTGCCCCTTCCAACGGCGGGCGACCGGCGTCAGGAAATCAGCGCCGACGATCACCGGCAGTCGTCCAACCACCTGACCCGCCAGGCGCTTGGCCGGGTTGTCCTTGACCGGTGATTCAGGGATGAGGGTTTTCATCTGTTCGCGCATGGCAGCCGAGGCTGACTTGAGGGCGGCTGTTTGATCCGGGATGAGCCCCAGGCGGGTGAAGGCAGCCAGTAACAAGCCGAACGAGAAACCGACGGCAGCGCGCGGCTGGCCGTGATGCTCGAACTGCAGGATGGGTGCGTTGGCAGTCAGGGCCTGCTCTTTCAGGGCGCCGCCCGTTGAGACTGCCATCAGGCGGCAGCAGCGTTCGCGCGCAGCTGAAAATGCCGAGAGGGTCTCCTCGGTATTGCCCGAGTGCGAGGAGGCGATCACCAGGGTCTGCGCTCCTTCCGCCCAGGCCGGCAGGCCATACTCGCGATGCACGCTCACCGGGACGCGGCAGAAGGGCCGGGTGTAAGCCTCCAGGAGGTCAGCGCCAATGGCCGAGCCGCCCATGCCGGCGATCAGGACCTGGCGGATGCCATCACCTGAGGCAAGCTCAGAATGGAAACCCAACTGCCAGGCCTGGTCGAGCTGGTCGGGCAGCGCCAGGATGTGAGACAGCATGTTTTCAGGGTCGTTTGATTTGATGGCTGAGAGATCGTCGAGGTTCATGTCATTTCCTGAGGTTGAGATGCTGTTCCATTCTACCGCAAATTACTGGGCAAGACTAATTAGGAGACATTTCTTCCAGCCTTCGCGGTTTATAAAGGGCGGAGCAGCGCTTCCGAGGTTGCTCAGCAACCGAAGGACATATCATGCCCATAGGGTACACCGTGCCGCCCCTACGAGTTAAATGATCATATCGTATCAACCACCCGCTTGCCAGAACGGTTACTTTCAAGTATATTCATATTTTATAAAACCTACCGCGATAAACCCTATGACACCAAAAAGCACTGCCTGGCTCGATAAACCCGTCTTCAAGAGTCTCCCCAACTTCACAATCGAACACCTGCTCATCAGCCTGATCCTCCTGCTGACCGTCTTCTCGCGCCTGGCCGGCCTGGGCGAGCGCGTGATGAGCCACGATGAGGTCAACCATGTCGTGCCAGCCTGGGGGTTGTACCAGGGCCAGGGCTACATCCATGATCCGGTCACGCATGGTCCGCTCCAATTCCCGCTCATGGCCTTTTCCTTCTTCCTGTTTGGTGACAGCGATTTCACCGCCCGCCTGCCGCATGCGCTCTTCAGCATCGCCACGGTGGTCCTGGCCATCTTTGCCCTGCGCCGTTTTCTCGGCCGGGGCGGCGCCCTTGTGGCCGGCTTCCTCTTCCTGATCTCACCCTTCTTCCTTTTCTATGGACGATATGCCCGCAATGAAGCCATCATCGGCTTTCTCGGTTTGCTGCTGATCTACGCCATGCTGGCTTACCTGGAATCCGGTAAGTTCCGCTACCTGGTCATGCTGACGGTGGCGATGGTGCTGCATTTCACTTCCAAGGAAACCTCTTATATCTACACCGCCCAGGCCCTGCTGTTTGCCCTGTTCTACCTGGTGGAACGATTGACCCGTGCGCCCTGGAAAAAACCAATGTTCCAGATCGGATTCATCCTGTCCCTGTTGATAGCCGTCGTGTTCGCGACCGTGGCAGCCTTTTTAATTCTGGGCACTTCAGGAACCAGTCCGACCATTCAGATCAACACAGCCACACCGGTCGCAGCTGAAGCCGGCACGAGCCTGATGACTTACCCGTTGACTACGCGCATCATCATCTTTTCCGCCATCGGGCTGGCCACAGCAGGGGCAATCGCCAGCATCTTCTTCCTGATCTCTGGATTTGGTCTCAAACGGCTGCGCAGCTTCCGCATCTTCGACTTGCTGATCCTGCAGGGAACGCTCGTACTGCCCATCCTGGCGGCCTTCGTCATCAAATGGCTCGGCTACGATCCGATAGATTACAACGACCCTGGTATGCTACGCTCAACCATCGTGATCGGAGCTTTAGCAGTGGTTTCGGTCCTGATCGGTTGGTTGTGGCGCCCCCGGCAATGGCTGATCTGTGCCGGGTTGTTCGCCGGCATCTTCGTGCTGTTATATTCGACCTTCTTCACCAACGGGCAGGGTGTTGCCACCGGTGCGATCGGCTCTCTGGGCTACTGGCTCTCCCAGCAGGGCGTCGAGCGCGGCGGCCAACCCTGGTACTACTTTGCCTTCCTCCAGATGCCGATGTACGAATTCCTGCCGATCGTCGCTTCGCTGGCTGCCATCGTGATCGGTTTTGCCAGGCACCTGTGGAGCTCACGACCGGGCAGCCCATATGAATCACCATTGCCTGATGTTGAGGAACCTGAGACTCTGGATGCAGCGGAAACTGTGGCAGCCGAACCGCCTGCCCTGCAATCCACCCCCATCCTGGCCTTATTCGTCTTCTGGGGCATTACCAGCCTGGCGGCTTACAGCCTGGCCGGGGAAAAGATGCCGTGGTTGACCCTCCATATCGCCCTGCCGGCCATCCTGACTGCCAGTTTCGGGCTGGGATACCTCTTCCACACCTTCGATCTCGCGGCGTTCCAGGCAAAAAGGGGCTGGTTGCTGGTCGGGGTGCTGGTGACCGCCGTGGTCAGCTTGTGGATGATGATCTCGAGCCTGCTGGGACCGGTTACCCCCTTCATGGGAAAGACCATCGAGCAGTTGAATGTCACCGGTGAATTCCTGGCTGCGCTGGTCTTCACGGTCGTCTGCATTTACCTTGTCATCCGATTCACCCGGGATTGGCAGACCAGTCAGTTGGAAAAGCTGCTGATGCTGGTCGTCTTCGGCGGCCTGGCGGTACTCACGATCCGCACGACCTATCGGGCTTCATTCATAAACTATGACAATGCCAGGGAATTCCTGGTCTACGCCCATGCCGCCCGTGGACCCAAGGATATCCTGGAGCAGATCGAGGAAGTCTCCTACCGCACGACCGGCGGCAAGGACATCCTGGTCGCTTACGATAATGATGGTCTGTACCCCTACTGGTGGTACCTGCGCGATTACCCGAATCACCAGTTCTACGGTGAGAAACCAACCCGCAGCCTGCGCGAGTATGCCATGGTGATCGTCAGCGAGTCCAATTATGGCACGGCTGAACCCATCTTTGCCAATGAATTCGTCTCCATCGATTACACCCGGCTGTGGTGGCCAATGATGGATTACTACAGCCTGACCCCGACGCGTGTCTGGGATGCCATCAAGAACCCGGCCATGCGCTCAGCCCTGTTCCAGATCTGGTTTAATCGTGACTATACGCAGTATGCTGCCCAGATGAACAATACCACCCTGACCCTTGCGAATTGGCAACCCAGCAACCGCTTCAGGCTTTACATCCGCAAGGACATCGTCAACAAGCTATGGCAGTACGGGGTCAAAGCCGCCGAGGTCGAGACGGTCGATCCGTACGAGTTGGGCCAAACCACCTTCACCGCCGATACGGTCTTTGGCATGACCGGCAGCGAAGCCGGCTTCTACAATGCGCCGCGCGGGCTCGCCATTGCGCCCGACGGCTCACTTTACATTGCCGATACGAACAACAACCGCATCCAACATGTCACCACCAGCGGCGAAGTCATCGCCAGCTGGGGCACTTTCGCGGATGTCACGCTGGGCGCCGCACCCGGCGGCACCTTCAACAATCCCTGGGATGTGGCTGTGGGTCCGGATGGGTCGGTTTACGTGGCCGACACCTGGAATTATCGCATCCAGAAATTCACCTCCGCCGGCAAGTTCGTCACGATGTGGGGGTTCTCCGGCCAGGCCGAGCAACCCGAGGCATTCTGGGGCCCGCGTGCGGTGGCGGTGGACGCCAATGGTCATGTCTACGTGGTCGACACCGGTAACAAACGCGTCGCGATCTTTGACGCCAATGGCAACTATATCACCCAGTTCGGAACGACCGGCTTCGATGCCGGGCAGTTCGACGAACCGGTCGGCATCGATGTTGACCTGGCTGGCCGGGTTTATGTAGCTGATACCTGGAATCAGCGCATCCAGGTCTTCGAGCCCGATCAATCCGGATTGTTGTTCATCCCCGTCGCCAAATGGGATCTGTCGGCCTGGTATGGCCAGTCGCTCGACAATAAACCCTACCTGGCGGTCGACAATGCGGGGCACCTCTTCGTCACCGATCCGGATGGCTATCGTGTGATCGAATTCACCACGGATGGTGCTTTCATCCGCTACTGGGGCGATTACGGCGGCACAGCCGATACCTTCGGCATGCCGGCCGGCATCGCTGTGGACGCCAGCGGCGGGGTCTGGATCACGGATGCAGGCAATAACCGCCTGATGCGTTTCACAATGCCGGCTCCCTAAACCGGGACGGCCCATCTGATGAAAAAAAGATCGACGTTCGAATGGGTACTGATCGGGATCCTGGTGGTCCTGCTGGCCGGAGCGGGCGCCGGCTTCGCCTATCTATTAAATCAATATAAAGCCCCCGCCACTCCCGAAGGGACGGCGATAACCGCAACCATGGATGCCACGACGGAAGCCCTCCACACCCTGGTCGCGGCGGCCCTGACACCCTCCCGAACCCCCACTCCCGGGAAGCTCCCCACCGAACGGTCCACTCCGACCGAGATGGTATCCCCCACTGGTTTTACGGTCGATCTGACCACCTCCGGTACCCAGACCGCAGCCTTGCCCAGCCACTTCATTTTTGGGCGCCCCTTTAAGGGTACAACCCCCTTTTGGCCGCTCAATGAACTGAGATACGGCTCGGGGACGAACTTCAGTTCCCGCAGCGGGATCCACACCGGGCTGGATTTCATGACGGATTTCGGCGCACCGGTGTATGCGATCGGTTCCGGGGAGGTGATCTGGGTGGGTTTTGGCATCGAGAGCAACCTCGGAGCGGACAATGCCTACGGATGGGCTGTCACCATCAAACATGACACCCAGGTCTTCGATCTGACGCCCTACACCATCTATGCCCACCTGAATTTATCGTCTGTGGAGATCGGTGATCATGTCAATGAAGGTGATAAGGTCGGCGAGGTGGGCCTGACCGGCAACACCTCAACCCCGCACCTTCATCTCGAGGTCCGCCTGGGGGGAACTTCGGAATTCATCTCACGCAACCCTGAACTGTATATCCGCCCCCTGCCCAACCACGGCGTCCTGGCCGCGCGCATCTTGAACACCGACGGGTCCATGCTCTACGGGCAGGAGATCCACCTCGAACACCTGGATACTCAGCAAGTCTGGACTGCCACTTCCTATGCGAATGGTCCCATTACAACGGATGCAGTCTATAAAGAGAACCTGGTGATCGGGGACCTGCCGGTCGGACAATACGCCATCGTCGTTTACTATGGCGGGGCTGAACTGCACCACAGTGTTTTCATCCGGTCAGGTGAGGTCACCTTCTTCACCCTGACAGGTTTTGCCGGTTATCTGGATGGGTTACCAGACGACTGAATCGACCGCGTTCCAGACCGCTTGACAAACCGAACATTTGTGCTAAAATCGATTTATCCTCATTTAAGGACAAACGCATGAATCCCAAACCCTCTAATACGCAACCCATCCCCGATGGCAACAGTTCCGAAGAAGCCCGCCGGGTCGTGCTGGATAAAGCCCTGAACGATATCACCAAGCGGTACGGTGAAGGTGCGATCATGTTATTGGGCGATGCCCGTCACATGGCCATCGAGGCCATCCCGACCGGCTCACTCTCACTGGATATCGCCCTGGGGGTCGGCGGTATTCCCCGCGCGCGCATCACCGAAATCTACGGTCCGGAATCCTCCGGCAAGACCACCATCTGCCAGCATATCGTGGCGGAAGCCCAGAAGCTGGGCGGGACAGCTGCCTATATCGATATGGAGCATGCGTTGGATCCGACTTACGCTGCCAAATGCGGGGTCAATGTTGAGAATCTGCTCATTTCCCAGCCGGATACCGGCGAACAGGCGCTCGAGATCGTGGAGACCCTGGTCCGCACCGGTGCGATCGATATCGTGGTGGTCGATTCGGTTGCCGCCCTGGTACCCCGGGCTGAGATCGAAGGCGACATGGGTGATGCCACCATGGGCATGCAAGCCCGCTTGATGTCGCAGGCGCTGCGCAAGCTGTCAGGCGCCATCAACCAGACCAAGACAGCGGTCATCTTCACCAACCAGCTGCGCCAGAAGATCGGCGTGATGTACGGCAACCCTGAAACCACCACCGGCGGCATGGCCTTGAAATTCTACGCCTCGGTACGCCTGGATGTCCGTAAGATCGAACAGATCAAGATCGGCACGGAAGTGACCGGTAATCGCACGCGCGTGCGGGTGGTCAAGAACAAGGTCGCCCCGCCCTTCCGCACGGCCGAATTCGACATCATGTTCAACGAAGGCATCTCCAAGATCGGCGACATGCTCGACCTGGCTTCCTCGCTGGATATCATTTCCAAGCGCGGTGCTTTCTTCTCCTACGGGGATATCCGCCTCGGCCAGGGGCGCGAGAATGCCAAGGAATTCCTGCACCAGAACCCGGAGCTGTCAGCCGAGATCGAAAAAGCAGTCCGCCAACGCACCATGGGCGGCGAACTGCCTGCTTCGATGGCGACCGAAGATCACCAATCGGAAATGCCAGTGGACGAGGAATTATAAAACGTCGCGGGTGCCGTTCAGGAACCCGATCCCGTTACTCTTCCACAGCCTGAAATCCTTGACGATCGATCCGCCGGTGAATTCGCGCAGGATGGAATTATCCGGCACGAGTTCCTTCTCGAGCGGCAGGAACCAGGTCAGGAAAGCCAGCAGTCGTTTAGCCTCGATGTATTCGGGGGTGCCATAGATGGTCTGGCGCAGCAAGGGCTCGACCAGCGGTTTCAGAACCGCCAGCTCATACACCAGGGCGGAGTTGAAGAACACATCCGCATTCTCCTGGTATGGGAAGATATGTTCCTTTTCACCCCTGCGGACCGATTCCCAGCGGCTGATGGTTTGCTGCGCGCTGTAACCGCGCTCGCGGGCATCCCGCACGATACGGCGCAGCAGGCGCGTGTCAGTGGTCGAGATGCGGTTGTGGCGGTCCAGGTTGAGCTGGGTCAGGCAGGAGGCGTAGATGCGGAAGGTTTGTTCCACCGGGAAGCCCGGGATCAGTTCAGGATTCAACCCGTGAATGCCTTCCAGGATGACCAGCTGCCCCTTTTCCAGCTTGATCAAATCGCCGAGCACACTCTTGCCGGTCTTGAAATCATAATGCGGCAGGCGCACTTCCTCCCCGGCGATCAAGCGGCTCAAATGTTCGCTCAGCAGTACCCGGTCGAGCGCATTCAGCGATTCATAATCGAATTCACCATTGGCATCCCGCGGTGTTCGCTCACGATCCACGAAGTAGTTGTCCATTTCGAGCGCGAAGGGCGAAAGCCCCTGCGCCAGCAATTGGATCGCCAGCCGGCGGGAGAAGGTCGTTTTTCCGGAAGACGAAGGCCCGGCGATCAGGACCACCCGTACGGGTTCCTTGCGCTCGAGGATCTGGGTCGCGATCGAGGAGATATGCTGGGTATGGAGGGCTTCAGACACCAGGATGGTATCGGAGATGCGCTTCTGTTCGATGGCTTCATCCAGGTAACCGACGCTTTCGATCCCCAGGCGCTGAAGCCAGTCGCCGTACTGGCGGAAAGCTGCCAGCAGCTTGGGGTAGTCGGGCATGGGTTGCAGGGATTTGGGCGACTTGCGGCGCGGGAAGCGCAGGACAAAACCGTCCCCAACCGCCTGCAAGTCGAAGAACTGCAAATATCCGGTGGATGGCACCATGTAACCGTGGTGATAATCGCGGTGTGTTCCCAGCGAATACAACACCAGTGTGTTCTTGCGGCGGAAATTCAACAGGCGCACCTTTTCCTCGTAGCCGCGCTCGATGAAATAATCGATGGCTTCCTGGAGCGGGACTTCCTTGCGCTTGAACGGCAGGTTCTGATCGACCAGTTCATTCATGCGATTCAGGATGATGTCCAGCTCGGGCTGGGTGAGCGGTTCCCGGTTCATGACCTGGCAGAAGTAGCCGCCGAACGAGACCGAATGATCGACCGACATGGTCGCAGCGGGGTAGAGCTCTTCGAAAGCCGATTCCATCAAAAATGTGACCGAGCGGCGATAGATGCGCGCGCCATCATCCTCGGCCATGGTCACCGGGCGTACCTGCGCATCCGCCCGCACTTCATAAGTCAGCTCGTGCAGTTCGCCGTTGATGACGGCGCCCAGGATGGGCGGTTCGTTGAATTCGGGCAGCGTCCTCAGGAACTCGCTGACCGGCAGGTTGCGCGGTCCGCTGATGATGCGCCCATCCGGCAAGGTCACCTCGACGGTCGGGCGTGGGATTTCGGTCAGGGTAAATGCGTTTGGATCGGTCATATGGATCGTCTTTTACTCTCTTGTCGTGTTAAACGGCAGATATTGTATCACTTTCTGCAGGTCGCTCAGCTGCCACTCACAAGCCCGCGGCAGGAGTTGGCAGTATACTTGTCGGGATCACGCTATGTCACTCGATAAACTTTTAAAATTCTGGCGCAAGGATCCCACCATCACCGAGAGCGTCGCTGCCTGGCAGACGCTGCCCGCCTGCCCCGCGCGCACGGAACCCTTCCCACCGGAACTGCACCCGCAGCTCCTGAACCAGCTGAACCACAGCGGGGTGAATGCACTCTACAGCCATCAGGCCAGCACCTGGCAGGCCGTGCGCCAGGGCAGCCATGTGGTGGTCGTCACCTCGACCGCCAGCGGCAAGACCCTGGCCTACAACCTGCCCATCCTGGATGCTCTGTTGGCCGATGAAAATGCGCGCGCCCTGTACCTGTTCCCGACCAAGGCACTGACGCAGGACCAGCTCGAAAAGCTGCAGGGGATCAACGCCGGTCTGGAAACCCCGGGCATCCCACCGGGGATCTATGACGGTGACACACCGACCAGCCAGCGCCCCGGCATCCGCAAGAATGCGCGCATCCTGCTGACCAACCCCGACATGCTGCATACCGGCATCCTGCCCCACCACACGCTGTGGAGCGACCTGTTTGCCAACTTAAGATATGTCGTCCTGGACGAACTGCATACCTATCGCGGCGTGTTCGGATCGCACGTGGCCAACGTGCTGCGCCGGCTGCGGCGGGTTGCGCGCTATTACGGCAGCAATCCCCAATTCATCCTGACCTCCGCCACCATCGGCAACCCGGGCGAGTTGGCCGGTAAGCTGATCGAGGATGACGTGGTCGTGATCGACAACGACGGCGCACCCCACGGGGAAAAGCACTTCGTGATCTACAACCCGCCCTTGCTCAACGAGGAACTCGGCATCCGGCGCTCGGTCCTGATGGAAAGCGTGCGGCTGGCGGGTGACCTCCTCAGCCAGGATATCCAGACCATTGTATTCGGGCGTTCGCGCCCGGCGGTCGAGGTCATGCTCTCCTACCTGCGCGCTGAGCGCAGCGACCATCCGGAGAAAGTGCGCGGCTACCGCAGCGGTTACCTGCCGCTCGAGCGGCGCGCGATCGAAAAGGGCCTGCGCGAGCGCGAGATCGATGCGGTGGTGGCCACCAATGCCCTCGAGCTCGGCATCGACATCGGCCAGCTCGAGGCTGCCGTCCTGGCGGGCTACCCGGGCACCATTGCCGGCACCTGGCAGGAAGCCGGGCGGGCCGGGCGCAGCGATAAACCGGCCCTGGCCGTGCTGGTCACGGCAGCCAATGCGCTGGACCAGTTCCTGGCGCGCAACCCGCAGTATTTCTTCGGGCGCTCGCCTGAACAGGCTCTGATCCAGCCCGACAACCTGCTGATCCTACTCGATCACATCCGCTCGGCAGCCTTCGAACTGCCCTTCCAACCGGGTGAGGCCTTCGGCCGCCTGCCGGTCGACCAGCTGACCGAATTCCTGCAGTATTTGGAGCAGAATGGACAACTGCACAGCACGAACGGTACGTACTTCTGGATGGCCGACCAGTACCCGGCCAGCCACGTCTCGCTGCGCAACATTTCGCCCGACCGCTATCTTTTACAGGTCGAGGAGAAAGGCCGGCTGAGGACCATCGGCCAGCTGGACGGCGAGAGCGCCTTCTGGATGGTGCATCCGCAGGCGGTCTACCTGCATGAAAGCCAGCCCTACCTGGTCGAGCAGCTCGACCTCGAGCACCACATCGCCCGCCTGACCCCCTTCAAAGGCGATTACTACACCGACTCGATCTCCTCCTCCACGGTTGTGAGCAACTCGGTCCTCAAGGAAGAGGACTGCCCGGGCTGCGCGCGCGCTTATGGCGAGCTGAGCGTCACCACCCAGGTGACCGGTTACAAACAGATCCGTTGGTACACGCATGAGCAGCTCGGTACCGGCGAGGTAGCCCTGCCGCCCAGTACGCTGACCACGCTGGGCTACTGGTTGATGTTGAAGGAAGAAACAGTCGAGCGGCTGCGCGAGATGGGTGCCTGGACCAACGACACCAACAAATACGGTTCCAGCTGGGCACGGCTGCGCGAGCAGATCCGCGCACGGGATGGGTTCGCCTGCCAGGTATGCGGCAAGCCGGAAGCACCCGGTCAACAGCATGACATCCACCACAAAGTGCCCTTTCGCGCGTTCACCAATCCCGAAGCGGCCAACCAGCCTGAGAATCTCATCACGCTGTGTTCCGTCTGCCACCGGCGGGCGGAACTGTCGGTGCGCATGCGCTCGGGGCTGTCGGGGCTGGCCTACCTGGTCGGCAACCTGGCACCCCTGTTCCTGATGTGCGATGCACACGACATCGGCATCCACTCCGACCCCCAGGCCGTGCTGCGCTCCGGGTTGCTGGGTGACGGTCCGCACCCGGCGGTGGTGGTTTACGATGCCATCCCGGGTGGTATCGGCCTGTCGGAACGCCTGTACGAACTGCAGACAGAGCTCTTATCGCGCGCACTCGGCGTCGTGAAGGACTGCCCGTGCAGCGATGGCTGCCCATCCTGCGTCGGGCCAGGTGGCGAGTTCGGCTCGGGCGGTAAGAAAGAGACGAAGGCCATCTTGGATGCCATTCTGCATGCCGGGAGCATGAAAGCATGAGTCCGCTCTCGGATCGCTTGAAATCGCTGGGCGTGCGGCTGGGCGCGGATGGCATCAAAGCCCCCCCACCCTCCAAGCGCACCCCAATCGAGAAGGTGCTGGATGGCTCCTTCATAAAGACCATATACGGCGAATGCTTCCAGGTCGAGCAGTTCTTCCCGGCCGAGTACTCCCACGGCAATGCGCACCTGCATGCCATGCCGCCCGTGCGGCGCCTGGCGGAATGGGCTCGCCTGGCAGATGCGCTCAACCCCGAGGCGGATGATTTCGTGTTCCTGGATACGGAGACGACCGGCCTTTCGGGGGGAACCGGCACGTTCGTGTTCCTGGTCGGCATCGGCCGCCCGGTCGAGGGCGGTTTCAAGCTGAGCCAGTTCTTCCTGTGTAATCCATCTGAAGAGCCGGCCATGCTGGCGGCACTCGAAACAGCGCTGGGCAACCTGAACGCGGTGGTCAGCTACAACGGCAAGGCCTTCGACCTGCCGATGCTGAGCGGGCGCTACACGCTCAACCGCATGAAGTTCCCGCTGGCGGAGACACCCCATTTCGACCTGCTGCCGCTGGCACGTCGCTTATGGCGCGACCGGCTACCCAGCCGGACGCTGGGCGAGGTCGAACGCCAGATTCTGGGCGCCTTCCGGACCCAGGAAGAGGTGCCCGGTTACCTGGTGCCGCAGATGTATGTGGATTACATCAGGAGCGGGGATGCGCGCCCGCTGGCAGGCGTCTTTTACCATAATGCGATGGACGTGCTGTCGCTGGCCGGGCTGTTCACCCACACGGCCGCCCTGTTGGATGATCCGCTGGGATTCAACGAACTTCCCGGGTTGGACCTGGTGGCGCTGGCACGCTTGTTCGAGGAACTCGAGCATTTCGAGGATGCCGTGGCGCTGTACGAGCGCGGGCTGGGGACGGATATCCCCGAGGAGCATTTCTGGAAGACGGTCGAGCGGTATGCCCTTTTATACAAGCGACGTGGGGAGTGGGAGAAGGCGGTGGCGCTGTGGGAGAAGGCGGCTGAACATGGGGATGCGTATGCGTGCATCGAGCTGGCGAAGTACTATGAGCATCGTGTTGGGGATTATCAGAAGGCGTTATCCGTGACCACGGTTGCGATGGAACGGATCGAGGTCATGGGGGGGACAGAGTATCAAGTGAAGGTATTTGTTGAGGAGACCCGACACCGCATCGATCGGTTATCAAACCTGTTGTCCAAGTGAATGACGATAATGAGTTGTTGGGATTCACACCCTCTGGGTGTTCATTCCAATCTACACACCGGTCGGGGGAGAGGATTGGATCGTTCTTCGGAGGGTGGGTTGATACCTCCGGTGAACCGAGCCATATGCCCCCGTATTGAGGGGGTTCGGCAGCTCAGCGTTCTTTGAACGCTGAGTCCTTCTGAGCGACGCACTGATTTGCGTCGCAACAGAAGGAAGGTTCTCGGGGGTATGCCGCGAGCATGGCGAGCAGGCTCGCATGAAATGACCGTAACGCACCTTCAATGCCTTCAATGCCTTCTCTCCCCCGACCGACCAAGGGCTCCTTTTCAGAGCATAGCCAGCGCTCTGCGTCCTTCGGAGAAGAGGATGAATCACCTCCTCCATGAGTTCTTCCCATTGAGCTACCATCCCCCTTTCCAGAGAAAGGTGATATAAATTCGGAACTTCTCCAGACTGTCTGGTGTATTTTTTCGGCTCTTTTCACTGATCTGCGTATCGGATCAATCCCATTTCAGATAATCGAAGGAACCATTTCTGTAACACAAACGTCTTTCAATCAGACGATGATCACTTATTATAAATCGATGTAAATTAATGAAATCGCATCTAGGGTTGATCGCATCCTTAATTTTACTCATTTCGGCAGGTTGTCAGTCATTAGACTCCCCCACCGGAACGGCGACGCCTCTGCCAGGTTCAGTCAGCCAGTCAGGTTTACCAAGCGGAACCAATTACACGATACATATTCCGATTCTGATCGACAAAAAATCCTCACCACAGAGTCTGATGACTCCTATACTGACTATACCCTTTGACCCTGTCTTTCAGGCTTTTATTCATCAGACTAAAGTCACTCTGGCTCAGGAGTCAGGTGTCAGCCTGGAGTCCATCATTTTAGTGAGAACACAGGAAATGCTCTGGCCGGATACAAGCTTGGGATGCGTCCAGCCAGGTGTAGTTTACGCTCAGGTAACCACCCCAGGATTTTATTTCGAGTTTGCAGTGAGCGGTCGGCTCTATTCATACCACACTGATACGACCGGCAAGGTGATCCACTGCACTGACCAGAAGGTGGACGAATTATTTATTTATCATCCCCCCTAAATAAAATCAAAAGCCCAAAAAAGAGAGCCCGCCAGAAGGCGGGCTCTCTTTTACTATCACCAGGTTAAATCAAGAGACTCTATTTCGCAGGTAACACCTGGATTTGCATGAAACTATTCTGAGCACTGATACTCTTAATTCGAATCATCGTGCCGGTGTTCGGGTTGATGACGCTGCCCTGTGGATTGGTTGGATCGTAATACAGGGTGCGATCATCAAAGACAGAGATGCCCGCCAGGCTCGGAACTGGCGACAACACACTGTTGACGTGCAGATTGTTGAGCGCATCTGTCGGTGAAAGTGTGAACGTCGAGTCGTATGATTGGATGCGGTTACGCCAGCGGACCCCATCGACACGGTACAGAGTCTGGAAATGTGCATCGATCGGCAGGAGCAAACCCTGTCCAGGATGGAGTCGTGTTTGGTTGTTCTTCTGAGAGGTATCCCAGTAATTGACCAGCAAGCCATCCTGATACGGGAAATGATCCACGAAGTTCACCAGATCAGGATTGTTCAGGTAGCCGAAGAAATAGGGGCCAACTTTGAGCGTGCTGTCGTAGCCTTTATAGGTGCGATACTCGGCAACATAGTAATGGTTGAACAACTTCGCCTCAATGCCCGTGGTGACATGGAAACCTGTTGCCGGTTCGAAGCTCCAACCGGTATCGGTTTCAGCACCATCAATCGGGTAGCCGGTGATGTTGATATCGTCGACCATGAAACCAAAGCCGCCAGTATTGGCATCTGTCCAGTAACGGAATCCCACCAGCACATCGCCTGTAAATGCCGAGAGATCCGCAGTTAAGTTCACCCAGCCACCTGAATCACCGGTGATTCCGAAACCAAAATTCTGACCGTTTGGATCGGTTGTGGTCGAGAAATTCGTCTCAACACTTTCCCAAGTAGCGCCGCCATCGGTCGAGACAACTACATAGGCGTAATCCCAATCAAGTTCTGTGCTGAACTTAGCCATGGCAGACAGGGAAGACCCGGCTGCCAGATTGAACGGCTTGGCCATGAGGTTATCCAGGTAATCACCTGCGCTGCTGTAATAGTATTGAGCACCGGCAAATGGTGCACCGATATTCGAGACAACTTCCTTCTTCGGTAAGATCACGAAGAGTGCCTGGGCCTGCTTGGTATTGAATTCCATCGGTCCAAGTTTGTGCTCGGATTTCTGACCGGCGTAAGCCACTTCATAGTTAAGCCAGCCAAGCTGGAATTTTTCCCAGGCGCCCATATGCGAAGATTTGGAGCCGATATCCACGGTGCCATCGCCCAGCCATGAACCGGAGGACATCAACGTCCAGAAGGCAGTACCATTTTCGCCACCGGAGGTGTCATAGAGGTCAGGTAGACCCAGGTCATGACCGTATTCATGGGTGAATACACCCACGCCGCCATTTTCGGGCTGGACGGTGTATTTGCCGACCCAGAAATCACTGTCGCCAACCTGGATGCCACCGTATGGATTAAAAGCCGGACCCGCTATCCCGATCAGGTTGTAGAATGCGTACCAGCTATGGCTCCAAATGGCCTCGCTGCCCAGTGCGCCACCACCTGCTTCCTCGCCTTCACCGGCGTGAACTGATTGAAATGTATCAATGTATCCATCCGGTTCGTCGAAGATGCCGTTGTAGTTGTAATCATAACGATCAGCAACATCGAACTGGCTGAGATATGCATTGATCTCGGCAGGGGTCTTACCCGCCGCAATCTGTGAATCGTACCAGCCATTGACTATGTCCTGCAGGAAGAACCATACATTAGAATCAGGATTGTCATCGTACATCAGGTGATCGCCAACCATGATCCAGTCAGTCGCCTCACCTGCTACGGTGTAACGGCCGGAGGACTGCTCAAGGTAAAAGTTGGCCATCGAGTTAGCGCCTGGCGTTTGATCATAAAGTAACTGATCCATAAACGCCTTGCTGAAGTCCGGTTCCCAAATGGTCGTATTGTTGACAGCGCGGTCAGGTTCGGCGATCGAGTTATGGGGAAAATCACTGAACTCACCCAAAACTGTCCAGATCATGCCCGTGCCTTCCAGCTCCAGTTGGACGTATTGGCCTTTGGCAACTTCCTTGACCTTGCCCTGGCCTTTGCCATTGAGCTTAGCCTCAAGTGCTTGTTGCTTCAATTCCAATTGCTTTGTGGTCAACGGATCCGGTCGATTGTCTTCTTTGGGTGCCGGTTGTGGATCATCCACTCCCCCCGAAGAAATCGGGGCGGCACTGGTCGCAGGTACAACTGCAATCAAAAGCATTGCCAGGATTACAAATACGTTTAACCATTTTGCTTTCATCGATCATTCTCCTTATTTCATGGTTCATAATATTTACAAACAACAAAGACGGTACTTTATCGGAAACAGGAGGCTTACAAATCGTGGCTTAGACTTCCGAAATATTAAAGTTCATCCATTCTCCTCAAAATCTATTTAAAGCCTTAACCACCACTTACCATTGTTTTTGCCAGCAGGCTCACCTCCTTTCACATATGTGCCACAACCAGCTGCGAATATCCACTCACACGGCAAGTTAATGGCTCGTTAAATTAGTTAATACTAGAGGGTGAAATGTATCCTGCGGATACACAAATCGCAGGATAAGCTCTATGATGTATGCCCTCCACGACAGTCATCTGTACAAGCTTATTATGACCAGCACAGGATAGCGCAGCAACAGCGATATGTCAAGGTGATAAATCATAATACAAATGTGTGTATAAAGAGGCACGCTGGTCATACAAAAAGGGCACTGCGATTCGATCCGCTTGCATTGCATCCTTCGGATCACTGACAGTCAGCACCTGCAACAACAACTATTGGGAGTTGCCTTCTTGCTGCACACGGACAAATGTGAAAAGGAAGGTGGGTTTCGTTTCGGTGCCTGGGCGCATCATCTGCACCTGGCAGGTGTGACGCTCTCCTTTGGACGCCTTTTGCGTGTGTCTCCGGGTCACGGACCTCTGGACGCCTTCGTATTGTGCCCCGGAGAGCATTCCTCCGAGTGGCTTCGCTCGGGTGGGGCGTTCTACATAGCGCCACTCCGAATGACGCAGCATCTAATAGACACTTCGCTCCTGAACCTCTAATTAATGGGTCGCCCCACCGGAGGGAAGGTACCCAAAAGACATAAGAGTAAATTATTTTGTTGTTATTGAACGGTCGATCGTTTTTATAAATCAATATTGCATAAGTGAGGAGGTTTGTTTCCCTCCCTCACCCTCCCTCGGGTGAGCCGAGTATTAACGAGGCTCTCCGAGGGACGCCGCGAGCATAGCGAGCAGGCGCATTTGTAACAAGTGTTTGTTTCTATTGTTACATTAGTAATCAAGAGAATAAATTTTTTCCTACATCAAACAATACGAGCCCTCTCCCTCCCGATACACGGCATCGGGAGGGAGAGGATAAATTACTACGAGACCTGAAGGACAAACCGTAGGAAATTGTCTTCTACCTGAGATGTTCCTTGATGTTTTCCAGATCTAATCCACATTTCATGCACTTTTCCTGATACCACGTGAACGGCGTCCCACAGCCCGGGCAGCGCCAGCGGGCAGCCTGTTCCTCACGCCAGGCTTCGTAGCCGATCTCGCAGATGTGGCCGGCCTGGCTGAACATGACCGCGGTGTGTGGCAGGAGCTCCTTGGCTTTTTCGGCTATGAATGCCTGGCGCTGCTCGACCAGCTGGCAGGGATACTCCGCGCATAAAACGCAGGCTTCGACCCCCTTTTGATTGCCACAGATGCGGATGTCGCATTTCAAGCACCCGGCAAAAAGCAACTCCGTCTTGCAGCCGGTGCACACGAGTTCGGCCGGGGGAATGACCCCATTCATCGGAACAGGGAGATCCTCCCAGGTTGGGATCTCCCCCTCGTCCAGCTGCTTACGATACAGGTTGAGGATCTCGCAGGCACCGCAGTACAGGCCGCAGTAGGAATCAGCACGAAATGGGGTGGGTTGAGGGGTCATACCCCCGTTATATCACGGATTTATATAACGAACTTTTGGAAGAAAAAGGGCGGAGCGACGCTTCCGAGGTTGCACAGCAACCGAAGGACACACCGTGCCGCCCCTACGAAATCCGATGGAAGGTGGATTTAAAAGGGATAACCGACTACTTTCAAATCACCGTCCGCATCCTTCATCACACTCAACCAGATATGAACAAATCCATCCGGATCGACATACAGGGAGCCATCCGGGTTCGCCCGTTGGACGAAGAACTCATAATCACCCCAGCGGTCCAAGCCGCCATTCCGGACGGTTTTAAACGGCAGGCACATCTCTGCGGAGGATGCGCACAGCGCGGCCAGCATGGCCGGTATATCGGAGGTGTCGTAGCCTTCTTCTTCGTACCAGGCCAGGGTATCAGCTGAATCCAGGAACAACGCTGCGGCAGCGTCAAAATCGCCACGGAGCAAGGCGTCATTGTAGTCTACCAGCACCTGGCGCGCGTTTAATATATCTTCATCAGCCGGTGCCCATAAATGTGTGTTATCGAAGAAGGTCAGGCCATCCGCGGAAAAAAAGATCCGGCTGGGCTCATTTTCAAAGATCATCCCCCCCAGGTATTGCCTGTTTGCCATATCCCAGACACTGAATGTGTCTTCCTGGCCAGGTATGGTGGAATAACCGGATACGAACAGCAACTGCCCATCCGGCGTGAAGGTCATCGCCAGGATCGCCTCCAAAGGTTCATCCAGGATGCCGACCTGCTCGCCCGTATCCGCATCCCATAAATAGATATCTGAACCGTCTTTCCCCTCAACGGTGACCAGCTGCAAGCCATCTGGTGAAAATGCCGCCCGGTGTGCTCCATCTCCAGGCGGTGTTATCTGCGAGATCACCTGCCAGGTTTCTGTATTATAAACTGCCAGCGCCTTGCCGTAATTCTGGGTGAAGACTGCCAGCCGCTTGCCATCCGCGCTGAATTGTGGAAAATCCAGTGCATACCAGAAGGCAGGCGATTGGGTCAATAATTCGCCGCCCGGGTAAGCCCAGACATACAAATATTCATCAAATACGAAGGCGACAGAATCCATATTGGGGCTGAATGCGACCTTGCCGTAGGAGGAACCGTCATCCTTCTGCCAGAGGACGATATCGATTGAGCCGCTTGGGATATCCCAGACAGCGACCTTGGCAGGCGAGGTTGCATAGGCAAGTTTGTTCCCATCCCTCGAAAAAGATAGCCCGGAGATGGTTGTTTTATTTTCCGGCAACGATGCGACTAATTCCGAAGTTCGAGCATCCAGGATGTAGATAAAGGAATCGCTCGGCCCAAAAACATCATTCTGGCAATGGCCGGTCCAATTCCCTGTGCAACCCCCATAGGCAACATAACGCCCATCCGGGCTGTAGGCAGTGGCATCGATCGCCATGTCGGATTTGCCGGCGAGCTTCTGGACAGCGAGGGTGTAATCGTTGACGACTGCCAGGTCGGCAAAATCATCCCGCAGGTTGAATGGCTTTACCTGGATCCCGGGTGTGGCAGTCATTTCCACCGGGAGATCGCTCGCACCGGTTGGCTGGAGGGTTACCGAAGCAGCCCCGGGAACAGTCGCCGCCACAGGCTCTGTCGCGACCGGCGTTGCACAGGCGGAAACAAGGATAACCAATATGAATAAGCTCGAGATGATTTTAAGCATGACGCACTCCCAACTGACTAATACAATCTATTATTATCTACTTTATCTTATTTATATCACGGTCGATCAGGAAAAGCAAATTTGGGAGGAGTCCGCATACGAGATAGTTCAACAACCGAAGGACATATCATGCCGTAGGGTACAACGTGTCCACCCTTGCTTTATTTGCTTTAATAAGGGGATGATGTTGGTAATCGCCTCGCATGGTGTTCAACCCACTTACAGGGTGTACCCAGGAGAAGTACCCCATGCCATTATCATCTTTGTGGTCTTCGTGTCCTTCGTGGTTAAAGAAAATCTCCATAGATCCGAATCGCTTGCCTTTTTAGTATATATCACTATACTGGTGTGTGTAATTATTTTCACATAGAGAGGATAGATCCGATGAAGGTAATTCATATTTTAATCATCGCAGCCCTCATCACTGCCCTTTCCCTGCCCTGGGGCAATACCATCGCCAGTCCTGGCGAAACCACCATCACGGTGGACATCTTTGAAGACGAATACTTACAGTATTCAGCCACCGGTACTTGCTCGCTGCGCGAGGCGATCACCGCCGCGGTAGGCGATGCTCCCTTTGGCGGCTGCGCGGGTGGCGTCGCGGGGGAGGACACACTCATCTCCCTGTCCACCGGAACGTATGAACTGACGCTGTCGGTTTTGGATGATAGCAATGCCGGCGGCGACCTGGATATCTACGACATCTCGGGAGCGGTCGAGCTCATCACGATCGCCGGCGCCGGCTGGAATGATACCTTCATCGACGGTAACAGCGTCGACCGTATTTTCGACATCAATGCCTACGCCAGTGTGATCCTGGAGGACCTGAATGTCACCGAAGGCCAGTCACAACCGGCCGACAGCCATCTGGGATACGGTGGAGGTATCTATAACGAAGGAACACTCAATCTTCAGGATGCCAATGTCTCTTTCAACACAGCCGGCCGGGGAACGATCTCCACACCGGGCGGGGGGATCTTCAATGCCGGGACTTTGTATGTCTACGATTCCCGGGTTCAATACAATGAAACCCTGTCCGGTTTTGGGACGGCCTCGGCCGCCGGGGGCGGCGGTATCTATAACAACAACATGCTGACCATGGAAAGGAGTGTGGTCATCGACAACTTCACCGGTAACGGGGGTGATACTGCGGATGCAACTGCCCACGGCGGAGACGGCGGCGGCATCTACAACAACGGCATCCTGCAAATCACTACTTCATCCATCACCGAGAACCGCACCGGAACCAGCAGCACCAGCATGGGCCGGGGTGGCAACGGCGGCGGCATATTCAATGCTGCATCTGTCCAGTTATTCGGCTGTACGCTCTATGGCAATCAAACCGGGCGTGGTTTTAAATTCGCCGGCGGTAACGGCGGTGGGATCTCCAACAGCGGGATGCTGGTCATGTACAACACCACCGTGCTTCGAAACACCACCGGCTATGGTGCCACGGGTCCGACCTATTTTGGCCAGGGAGGTAACGGCGGGGGCCTGTACAGCACATCCTCGGCCAGTATCTACCTCTCCACCTTCGCTGAGAATGGCAACGTGGCCGGGACCCCCAACGGCAACGGCGGCGGTATCTACATCACTGCAACTAGTACGAGCAGGTTCCTGGTGGGTTCGATCGTGGCGAACAATTTTTCCAGCAGTACCAGCCCGGATTGCTATGGGACTTTGGAAAACCCGCACGACAACCTGATCGAGAATGTCACCGGTTGCACCTTCGTGGGGACCCCGTACAACAACCTGACCGGATTGGATCCCCAGTTGCGTGATGTGCAGTTGCTCGGGACTCTTCTCTATGGATTCCCGCTGTCGCGGACCAGCCCGGCAGTGGATACGGCAGTCCAATGTTGGTCATCTGTAGATCAGCGCGGAAGCCCGCGCCCGCTCGATGGCGATGGGGATGGCAGCGCCGTCTGTGACTTGGGCGCGCTGGAACTGGGCATGCCATTCTTCATACCTTCAATCAGAAAACCATGATGGCACCAGTAGGGGCTGAGCGACGCTCAGCCCTTACAGTAGCGGGGCACAACGCTCTGCGTCCTCCGGAGCTGTGCCCCGCTACTAATCATTATTGGTTATTTTTCGAGGATCTTTTCCACCATTGCCAGAGCATCGGCCAATTTCGACGGATCCTTGCCGCCGGCCTGGGCTAAATTGGGACGCCCACCGCCCGAGCCACCCACAACAGCTGCAATTTGCTTGATTATGTTTCCGGCATGCAGGCCCTGCTTGACCAGATCGTCGCTGACCGCGGCGATGATGACCGGCTTTCCCTCCACGACACTTCCCACCACGCAAACCCCACTGGGATGTACCTGTCGGAAGCGGTCGGTCATGGCGCGCAGGGTATCCGCATCCGCATCCGGCACCAGCGCCGACAGGAGCTTGATCCCTTTCACATCCTTGACACCGGTTAATAATTTCTCAAAAGTCTCCCCCACACCCTTCAGACGCAGGGACTCCAACTGCTTGCGAATATCAGCAGACGATTCGACCAACCCCCGTACCGCCTTCCCCACCTCATCCACCGGCACGGACAGCTCGCGAGCGGTATCCTTGAGCACCTTCATGCGGCCGCGTAGAATGTCGTAGGCGCGCCTGCCGGTCACGGCTTCAATGCGCCGGATGCCGGCTGCGGCCGAGCCCTCACTGGTGATCAGGAACAACCCGATCACACCGGTCTCGTCAACGTGCGTGCCGCCGCACAACTCATATGAAATTCCATTTTCATCGCCGATCGTGACCGTGCGCACGGTCTCGCCGTACTTCTCACCGAACAGGGCCATGGCACCCTCTTTCATGGCTTCCTCGCGCCCCTTGGTGGCTATGCGCAGTTGATGATTCTCCAAAATGTCATGGTTGACACCGGCTTCGACCTGCTCCAGCTGAGCTTCGGTCATGCCTTCCGGATGGGTGAAATCGAAGCGCAAGCGATCCGGCGCGACCAGTGAACCCGCCTGGCGGGCATGCTCGCCCAGAACCTTGTGCAGCTCGGCATGCAGTAAATGCGTGGCGGTGTGGTTCCGCTGGATATCCGCGCGACGCTCCCCATCCACCCGGGCGATCACGACATCTCCGACCCGCGGGCTGCCCTGCACCACCTCGCCAACATGCGTGATGATCCCGGCCGCCGGCCGCCGAACGCCATCCACCCGAATCTGCCAGTCACCTTTTTCCGCCGTGAGCGTGCCGGAATCCGAAACCTGGCCGCCCGATTCGATGTAAAAATGGGTCTCGGGCAGGATGATCTCGACCGTATCGCCGCTCTCAGCCCCATCCACCGGCTCCCCATCCCGGATGATGGCCAGCAGGCTGGTTTTGACTTCCAGGCTGCCGTACGGATCGTAGATCACCCCGGCAGAACCCAGTTTCGTCTCTTTTTGAAGCTTTTCCAGCACCGCGCTGAAGACGGCCACATCCCCACCGCCCATGGCACCCATGGCTTTACCACCACCGGAACTCAGGCGGTGTTCCTCCATGGCCTTCTTGAACCCGGGCTCGTCCACTTCCAAACCCTGTTCGCGGGCAATATCGCGCGTGATCTCGAGCGGCAGCCCCAGGGTGGCATACAGATCGAAGGCCTTGCTCCCATCCAGAAGCTTGCCACCGGATTTCTTCAACTGCGCCAGCATATCCTCCAACTGGACAATTCCGGCCTCGACCGTGCGCGCGAAGCGCTGCTCCTCGCGGGTGATGTTATCGAGGATGGTTTTTTCGTTCTTCTTTAACTCGGCGTAATGACCGCCGTAATTATCGATAACCACTTTGGCGATCTTCGCCAGGAAGGGTTCGTTCAAGCCGATCTTGGATGCAAAGCGCGCCGCGCGGCGGATGATCATGCGGGTGATGTAGTTGCGCCCGGTGTTCCCCGGCACGACCCCATCCGCTATCAGGAAAGCAGCTGCCCGGGCGTGGTCGGCGATCACCCGGTAGGGGGTGAAATTCGCCTCGCGCTCGGCATCCGTCTGCCCGGACAGTGCCTGTGTTTCCTGGATCAACGGCCAGAACAGGTCGGTGCGGTAGTTGGAGTTGACACCCTGGATGACCGCCGTGACCCGGTCGAGTCCCATGCCGGTGTCGACATGCGTCGCCGGCAGCGGTACCAGCTCATCCGGTCCCAGCCGGTTGTACTGCATGAAGACGTTGTTCCATAATTCCACGTAGCGACCGCAGCTGCCGCCCACCACGCACACGTGACCGGGGGTGGCTTTCTGGCTGCAGCAGGCCTTGCCCATATCAAAGTGGATCTCACTGCAGGGCCCGGTCGGGCCGGTCTCGGCCATTTCCCAGATATTATCCGGCAGCCAGCTCAGGTGCGCCGGGTCGAAACCGGGCTGAGCCAGCCAGATATCGGCCGCATCCTTATCCGCGGGGATGCTGCTGTCATCCTTGCGGAACACGGTGGCGTATAACTTATCCTTCGGGAGACCCCAGGTGACCGTCAGCAGTTCCCAGGCCCAGGCGATGGCGTCTTTCTTATAGTAGTCGCCGAACGACCAGTTGCCCAGCATCTCGAAGAAAGTGTGGTGACTGTCATCGCGTCCGACCTCATCCAGGTCATTGTGCTTGCCGGCCACGCGCATGCATTTCTGCGAGTCGACCGCGCGCGTGTAGGGGCGCTTGTCGGTGCCCAGGAAAACATCCTTGAACTGGACCATGCCGGCGTTGGTGAACAGCAGGGTGGCATCCCCGCCCGGGACGAGCGAAGAGGAGGGCACGAAGGTGTGTCCCTTGCTGATGAAGAAGTCGATGAAAGATTGGCGGATCTGCGCGCCGGTGAGCTGAGGCATTCGATCTCCTGTTATTAAAGATTGGAAGATTATACCAAGTAACATGCTGATGCCACGCCACTTGAAAGCAAGAATAGCCAGATGGAAAGGAATGCTTTACAATGGAGCCCAGTCATGAACAAAAACACCTACCTCTACATCACCGTTTTCTTCTCCGGACTGGCCGGCCTGGCGATCGAAATGGCCGCATCTCGCCTCCTGGGCAGCGTCTTTGGGTCCTCGAACCTTGTGTGGGCAGCCATCATCGGCCTGATCCTGCTATACCTGACGCTGGGTTATTTTATCGGGGGTAAATGGGCCGACCGGTCCCCGCATGAGACCACCTTTTACGGCATCCTGGCCTGGGCCGGTCTGACTATCGGGTTGGTGCCCTTGATCTCGCGCCCGGTGCTGCGGATGTCTGCGAACGCTTTCGATGCCCTGGATATGGGCATCCTGTTCGGCTCCTTCGTGGCCGTGGTGCTGCTGTTCATCATCCCGGTGACACTGCTGGGAACGGCCTCGCCTTTCGCCATCCGGCTGGCCATTCACGATGCGCGCAAGGCCGGCAGCGTCTCCGGGCGCATCTATGCCATCTCGACTCTGGGTTCCTTCATCGGAACCTTCCTGCCCGTCCTGGTGTTGATCCCGCTCATCGGGACCTACCGGACCTTCCTGGTCATCAGCAGCCTGCTGCTGGTGGTGGCTTTCATCGGGCTTTACCGCTCCGGGCGCTGGCCCAAGCTGCTTCAATATCTCTGGATGCCGCTCGTACTGGCCCTGGCAGCTTTCTATGCCCTGCGCGGGACCGATCGCTCGACGACCGGCATGGTCTACGAGACCGAATCCGCTTACAACTACATCCAGGTGCTCGAGAGGGACGGCTTCACTTACCTGCGCCTTAATGAAGGCCAGGGCGTCCACTCGATCTATCACCCGACCAACCTGAATAATCACGGTCCATGGGAACAAGTGCTGGTGGCGCCCTACTTCAACGCCCCACCCTTCACCCCCGACCAGGTCAAACGCATTGCCATCCTGGGCCTGGCCGCCGGAACCGCCGCCCGGGATGCCAGCCTGGTGTACGGCGGCGTACCGATCGATGGATATGAGATCGACGGGGAGATCGTCAAGGTCGCCCGACGTTATTTCGATATGAACCAGAGCAACCTGAACGTGTTCGTCCAGGATGCGCGCGTGGGCCTGGCAGCCAGCGAAGAGCTGTATGACATCATCATGGTGGACGCCTACCGGCCGCCCTACATCCCCTGGCACCTGACCACCCAGGAGTTCTTCATTTCGGTGTTCGAGCATCTCACCCCGCACGGAGTGCTGGTCATCAATGTCGGCCGCGCCCCCGAAGACCGGCGGGTGGTGAATGCGCTGGCAACCACCCTGCGGGCGGTGTTCCCCAGCATCCATGCCGCAGATATCCCGAATTCGTTCAACACCATGCTTTTTGCGACCCGCCAGGCGACCAGCGCGGAGAACTTCCTGGCGAACTATGAGCTGCTGGCAGCCAGCCATACCGCGCATCCCCTGCTGCTCGAAAGCATGCAGCTGACCGCTGCCAACCTGCAGCCAACACCTGAGAAAACGGTGGTCTTCACCGACGACAAGTCCCAGATCGAATGGCTGACCAACGGACTGGTCTTGAACTTCCTGTTCGCAGGTTATGTGGAGGAACTGAAGTGAATAAAAACGATCCCTGGATCCAGCGGGCGGCCGGCTGGTTGATCACCCTGATGGTGCCGCCCATCCTGCTGGTGATGTCCATCCTGATGCTGCTCAACCCGGTATTTTTAAACCTGGAGTATCGTCGCCCGGGATTTCCAGCCGACCCCAGTGGATTCACGCTCGCTGAGCGGTTGAAGTACGCACGCGTGTCGGTCGCCTACCTGGTCAACCAGCAGGCAATTGACTCCCTGGCCGATCAGCAATTATCCGATGGTACACCTCTATATAATGAAAGAGAACTAAGCCATATGGTGGATGTTAAAGGAGTGGTCCAGGGAGCCCTTAAGTGGTGGCTGGCAGGCCTGGGCGTGTTGGGTTTCTTGACCCTCTGGGCTTTTCGGGCAGGCTGGAAACGCACCTATTGGCTCGGCCTCATGCGCGGAGGTTTCCTGACGCTGGGAATCATCCTCTTTTTCCTGGTCTACCTGGCCGTGAGTTTTGACGCGCTTTTCACCAAATTCCATTCGCTTTTCTTCGAGAGCGGCACCTGGGTGTTCCTGTATACCGACAGCCTGATCCGCCTTTTCCCCCTGCCCTTCTGGCAGGACTGTTTCATCGTCGTTGGAGCGCTTTGCCTGATTGGGGGAGCCTTGCTGGCCTGGCAGGGGCACAAACGATCCCGTTCATAAGAAATGTGTAATCATAAAAAAAAGCCAGGCCTGAGCCTGGCTTTTTAACGTTAATGAAGGTTAGAAGAGCGCAACCGGGTTTTCGGGATCCTGGGAAGGATCGAAAATGTGGAACAGGTTCATATTGAAGGCCAGCTTGACCGACTCGCCGATCGCGAAATGCGTGCGGGGATCGACACGGGCGACGAAACTGGTGTCTTCCGTCTTCATGTACAGGAAGATCTCATTGCCCATCAACTCGGTGACTTCCACCTTGGATTCGACCAATTCAACGTCAGAACCCGGGGGAGTATAGTCGGGGTTGTAAATGTTCTCAGGGCGGATGCCGAAGATGACTTCCTTGTTCAGCAACTTCGAGAGGACTTCGCGTTTCTTGGTCGGGATCTTCAGCCAGAATTTTCCTGAGTTGAAGAAGAGGACATTGTCATGCGTGCGAATGAAGCCATTGAAGAAGTTCATGGCCGGTGAGCCGATGAAGCCCGCCACGAACAGGTTCTTGGGCTTATCGTACAGGGTCTGGGGGGTATCCAGTTGCTGCAGGACGCCCTTGTTCATGACCGCGATACGCGAGGCCATGGTCATGGCTTCGGTCTGATCGTGGGTAACATAGATAAAGGTGGTCGCCAGGCGATTGTGGATCTTGCTGATTTCCGTGCGCATCTGAACGCGCAGCTTGGCATCCAGGTTTGACAGGGGTTCGTCAAAGAGGAAAACCTTGGGCTCGCGGACGATGGCGCGGCCGACTGCCACGCGCTGGCGCTGGCCGCCGGAAAGCTCGCGGGGTTTTCGTTTCAACAGGTCTTCGATGCCCATGATGCGGGCGGCTTCCTCGACCCGTCGCTTGATCTCGGGTTTGGGCGTATTGCGCAATTTCAACCCGAACGCCATGTTGTCGTAGACCGTCATATGCGGATACAACGCGTATGACTGGAAGACCATCGCAATGTCGCGATCCTTCGGGGCGATGTTATTGACGACCTTGTCGTCGATCTTGATATCGCCGGAAGTGGCTTCCTCGAGGCCTGCCAGACAGCGCAGGGCCGTGGTCTTGCCGCAGCCGGAAGGACCAACCAGGACCAGGAATTCCTTGTCCTTGATCTTGATGTCCAGATCCTGCAGGGCAACGACATCACCAAATTTCTTCCACACGTGCTCGTACGTTACACTAGCCATGTTTTCCTCCAAATCTGAAGAGTATAGTGGTTTGATTATATTCCAAGGTGGCTTTTTTCACAACACCAAATCGAGCCATCCAGTGGACCAATCCCTTGCAGAATTATCCCCCAACCCTTAGAATGTCTGCATGCCTGAAGACATCACCCCCATCCGCCAGCAGTACCTTGAGATCAAACGGCAGCATCCGGATTCGATCCTGTTCTTCAGGCTGGGCGATTTCTACGAAACCTTCGATGAGGATGCCGAGACGACCTCGCGCGAACTGGATATCGTCCTGACCTCCCGCAACGTGGCCAAGGGCAAACGCATCCCGATGGCCGGCATCCCCTACCATGCCGTTGAAAACTACCTCTCACGCCTTATCGAAAAAGGCTACCACGTGGCCATCTGTGAGCAGATGGGCGACCAGCCGGTCAAGGGTCTGTTCCCGCGCGAGGTGACACGCATCGTCACGCCGGGGACCATCATCGAACCCGGCCTGCTGAAATCCGAACACAACAATTACCTGGCCGCCATCAGCCTGATGGATGGGCAGGCCGGTATTGCTTATGTGGATATCACCACCGGCGAATTCGCCGCCTGCCAGTTCGAGGGAATGGATGTGCTCACCCTGGCGCGGGCTGAGCTGGCTCGCCTGGCTCCGGCGGAGATCCTGTGCTCCGAAGAACTCGAGCTGCCGGATGGCAATGGCTATCATTTCACCCGCCTGCCGGACTGGCATTTCGAGACCGGCCGCTGCACGAATACACTTTCCGCCCTCTTCCAGGTTGCCACGCTGGACGGTTACGGGTTGAAGGGACTGCCCCTGGCCATCCAAGCTGCGGGTGTCATCGCCCAATACCTCAAATCCCACCAGCCATCCGCGCTCGATCTGTTGGGCGGCATGAAAACATACACCCTGGATGAATTCATGTCGCTGGATGCCGCCACCCGGCGTAACCTGGAATTAACCGAGACGCTGCGCAGCAATGAGATCCAGGGATCCCTGCTGGGTGTCCTGGATCAGACCATCACCCCGATGGGAAAACGCCTGATCCGCCAGTGGGTTTCCAAACCCCTGCTGGATATCCCCTCGATCAACCGGCGGCTGGCGGCTGTCGAGCACCTGGCCGGGGCCGGCATGCTGCGGGCGGAGCTGCGCGGGGTGCTGGCTGACTTCGCAGATCTGGAGCGGCTGGTCAATCGGGTCGTTTCCGGGCATGCCCAGCCGCGCGACCTGCTGGCCATGCGGACTTCCTTCGAAGCCATACCAGATTTACATAAAATATTCAAAGACATCCCGGCCAGCCTGGGTGACATCCTGGCGCGCATCGACCGCTGCGATTCGGAAACCGCGTTGCTGCGCAAGGCGCTCCCGGACGAACCACCGGCCACGCTCATGTCCACCGGTGTGATCCGCTCCGGTTACTCCGAGGAACTCGACGGCGTGATCAACGCTTCGAAGGATGCCCGCGAGTGGATTGCCAACCTGGAAAGTGTCGAAAAAAAGCGCACGGGTATCAAAACCCTCAAGGTGGGTTACAACAAGGTTTTCGGATACTTCATCGAAATCTCACGAGGCAGCGCGGACCAGGCCCCGGCGGAATACCTTCGCAAGCAGACCCTGGTGAACGCCGAGCGTTTCATCACCCCGGAAATGAAGGAATATGAAACCCTGGTCTTGAATGCCGAGGAACATATCCGCGAGATCGAAGCGCGCCTGTTCCGGGAGGTCTGCAACCAGTTATCCAGCCAGGCCAAACGCCTGCTGGAGACCTCGCGTGCACTGGCCGAGCTGGACGTTCTGGCGGCGCTGGCCGAGGCAGCCGTCCTGCATGATTACCACCGCCCTGTGCTGGTCGAGGATGCCACCCTGGAGATCGAGGCCGGCCGTCACCCGGTGGTCGAACATACCCTGCAGAATGACCGTTTTGTACCCAATGATACGGTTTTGGAATCCGGCGAACTGATCCGCATCATCACCGGCCCCAACATGAGCGGCAAGAGCACCTTCCTGCGGCAGGTGGCCTTGATCGTGTTGATGGCCCAGATGGGCAGTTTCGTCCCGGCAGCCAGCGCGCGCATCGGGCTGGTCGACCGTATCTTCACACGCATCGGCGCCCAGGATGAGATCCATGCCGGTCAATCCACCTTCATGGTCGAGATGATCGAAGCCGCCAACATCCTCAACCATGCCACCCCGCGCAGCCTGCTGGTGCTGGATGAGATCGGCCGCGGGACGAGCACCTACGACGGCCTGTCCATCGCCTGGGCGGTGGTGGAATACATCCACAACCATCCCGGCCTGCGCGCCCGCACGCTATTTGCGACCCATTTCCATGAATTGACCCAACTGGCGGATTTGCTGCCCGGTATCCGCAATTACAACGTGGCGGTCAGCGAATCGGACGGCGTGGTGGTCTTCCTGCACAAGATCATCTCCGGTGGCGCGGACCGCTCCTACGGCATCCACGTGGCCCAGCTGGCCGGCCTGCCCCACCCGGTCATTCAGCGGGCATCCGAGCTGCTGCAGCAGTTGGAATCCACCTCCGGCAAGACCAGCCGGCTCGACACGACCGCCGGCAAACAACAGATGGTGCTCTTCCCGGAGACCAATCCGCTGCTTCAGGAGCTGGAGCAGCTGGATCTGAACGCAGTTTCCCCCATCGAGGCTTTGAACCGCCTCTACACCTGGCAGAAACAGTATCTTTAAGAAAAAATCCTGAAAATCGAACCGCTGACCGGCTGGAGACGCAGGCTGAGTCTTCCATTCTCGATCCGGCAGGAATTGTTGTCGATCAGGTCAGGGCAATCCAGCGTTCCCGATATCCCGAATGCGGTGACATCCAGCTGGAATTCGCGGATCTCACGGCTGGCATTCAATCCGACCACCACCCGGTGGTCCTCATGGGTGCGCAGGTACGCCAGGCAGCGATCCTCTTCATGCAGCCGCTGGTAGTCGCCCCGTTTCAACGCTTCGAGGTCCTTGCGGGTGGCGATTAACTTCCTCACCCACTCACGCAGCTCCTGGTTCCAGCTTTGAGGCTGCCAGGAGAATACCTTCCGGCAATCCGGATCCTTGCCGCCGGAGATGCCGATCTCGTCTCCATAATAGACCGCCGGGATGCCAGGGAAGGCAAATAACATTAAAAAGGCCAGCTTCAAGCGATTCAGGTTGCCTTCCATGTTGTTCCACAAGCGGTCCACATCGTGAGACCCGAGCAAATTATACATGGCCTGCACATTCTCGAAGGGATACAAATTGAGCAGGCTCTCTGTCTTGTCGGCGTACTCCCTGGCGCTGAGCTTCTGGTTGACAAAGCCGAAGATATTGCCGCGCAGGGGATAATTCATCAATCCATCGAAATGACCCTCGCCTGCCCAGCGGGGATCCGCCTCCCAGATCTCACCCAACAGGTAAGCTTCAGGGTTGGCTTCTTTCACGACCTGGCGGAATTCCGCCCAGAAACCATCATCATTGATCTCATTCGGGACATCCAAACGCCAGCCATCCGCGCCCTGCTCGATCCAATAGCGGGCCACATCCATGATGTATTTCCTGACATGCGGATTATGGGTATTCAGTTTGGGCAGGCTTTTAAACTTCCACCAGCCCACATAATCGGTCGCGTCGCCGGGTGAATAGGCATCCACCGGGAAATGGTTGATGGTGTACCAGTCCTTGTAGGCTGAATGCTCCTGGTTTTCCAGGATATCGCTGAAGGCAAAAAAACCACGCCCGGTATGATTGAAAACCCCATCCAGAACGACGCGCATCCCGTTCCCATGCGCAGCATCGAGCAATTGCTTGAAGTCCGCGAACGTGCCGAGTTTGGGATCGATCTGGTAATAATCCACCGTGTTGTACCGGTGGGTGGACGGGGACAGAAAGATCGGATTCAGGTAGATCGCATTGATCCCCAGGTCGAGCAGGTAATCCATGTGTTGGAGGATGCCCCGCAGGTCACCGCCATGATAACCATGGATACGTGGGGGTGTATTCCACTCCAGCACATTGGGGGGATCATTGGTTTCATCACCATTGGCAAAACGATCGGGAAAGATCTGGTAAAAGACGCTGTTATAAATCCAGGATGGGACGGTCATGATACTGCGTTGGATCCTTTGTAATTGATTAGCCTGTGATGGTGACACCGATCAATCGACCGATGCCAAAGGTGATGGCAGCAGCCACCATTCCGAACAATGCCTGGCGCAGACCTGAGACCCATGCCGGGCGGCCGGTCAGGATCGTGATGGCAGCCCCCAGGAAGAAGAGACCGACTGCGCTGAATGCCAGGCTGAACATCACGGCCTGGTTACCGCTGGTGAAAAGGAAGGGTGAGACCGGGATGATCGCCCCGATGGCGAACAACAGGAAGGAGGTGATGGCTGCCTCCCAGGCAGAACCACCCAGTTCCTCCGGGTCGATACCCAGCTCTTCCCGCGCCAGGGTGTCGAGCGCGATCGTGGGATCCGAGATGATCTGATTGGCCAACTTTGTCGCCTGCTTGACGTCAAAACCCTTGGCCTGGTAGATGAGTGCCAGCTCCTGGGCTTCCTCCTCGGGCGCCATATCCAGTTCCCGTTTTTCGGTGCTGATCTGGTGTTCATACAACTCGCGCGAACTCTGTACCGACAGCCATTCCCCCAGCGCCATCGAAATGGCACCTGCCAGCAACCCGGCCAGGCCGGTGATCAGGATGGCCTTGCCCTGCATGGCCGCGCCGGCCACGCCCATCACCAGGCTGAGGTTGCTGACCAACCCATCGTTGGCGCCCATCACGGCCGCGCGCAGGGCATTTCCACCACCGGACCGGTGACGACCTTCCATCTGAGCCAGAAGACCCCCCTGCATGCCGCTGGCATTCAAATTGGAAACGGTGTTTAAAAGGCGCTTATGCGAGCCTTCCTGTGTTTTAAAAGTCTGGGCTTCTTTTTCCGGCTGGCTGGCATATCCGGCCGAGCCGTCCTTTTCCCGGGCCACCGCCGTCTGCAGCGCCACACCTGGCCCGAACCTGCGTGTGAACAAGATCAAGATGCGCGTGCGCCAGCCGATGGCGACAACAGGCGCCACCCCGGTTTCCGCTTCGATCTTCCCACGCCAGAATTTCGCATGGGATTCTTCGACCTCGGCCATGCGCCGGTAAACCTCCGCCAGCTGGGGCTGCTTTTCAACCTCAGACATGGCATTGTAAAGCGCTGTCGCTTCCTGCTCATCGATCAAGTTTTCAAGATATCGTTTGATATCGTCGGCTGCCATCTTGGATCATCCTCCTGGTCTGGAAACCAGCATTTCGTATAAACGCTCGGGGTTGTGGTCAAAACGCTCGGCCTGGTATTCGCCATTCACCAGCGCCGTGAGCACCTGGGTCAACAAGCGGTTCACCGGTGTGGGTATGCCAAGCCGGACGCCATATCTTACCACAGCCCCGTTTAAATACTCGACCTCGCTGACTTTCTTGCCGCCCATCAGGTCAAGGTAGAACGATGGCATCTTATTCCCCCGCCGGGTCCCAAGCAGCCTGGACAATACCGGCACAGCCAGGGCATCCGGCAGTCTGCGCACCGCCTGCGCGAGGGTCCTCATATGCAATCCCGGCAGGTTCACAACCTGCAAGCCCAGGGCATCCATGATCAGCAAAGTCTCGCGTACCTGCGCCAACTCCAGCCGGGCCAGGTCACGATCCCGGAAGATCTCTGCGGGCAACATCTTCAGGATGGCAGAGGTTGCATTATTGACCAGATTGGTCACCATCTTGGACCACTTCATGCCGGGGGTGTCCTGGTACAGCTGCGGATCAAGCCCGGCAGATTCCAGCGCCTGGAGCAACCGGATGGATAGCGGGTGTCCCGCACCCAGTCCCATCCCACGCCGGCGCTGCAAACTGATATCCCCCACCCGTTTCCGGATGATCTCGTGCGTCACCATGCCCGGGATGACCCGATCCTGGCCCAGGGCAGCCTCCAGGGCTGCTTCATTCTCAACGCCATTCTGCAGGCAAAGGAAGACCGGCAGCCGGTCGCGATAAGGGATGAACGAGCGAATGACCACCTGGGTATCGTAAGCCTTGACTGCGAAGATCGCCACATCATAAGCGCTCATTCCAAGTGCTTCATCGAGGTTGGCAGCCACGCGCGGTTTGAGAATGGTGATATCGGCCTGATCGATATGGAGCTGCAGACCTCGATTCTTCAATTCTTCCTGAGGTTCGGGCCGTTCGAGGAAAACGACGGGAAAGCCGGCATGCGCCAGGCTGCCCCCCACCAGGGTGCCGATCGCCCCGGCACCAAAAACCAGGAACCGCAGTCGTTCGGAGGTTGTATCCATCATCTACCCAACCACCCGAGGTCGCAAATGATCGACGTTGTTGACCGTGATCACATTCCAGTGATGCGCTTCAGGGAAGTAAACGAAGTGGCTGAAAGCCGTGTTATCCAATTTAAATCCAACCCCTTTGTAACGGGCTTGGGGTGGCAGACCCAGGATGGCATGCGTCAACTGATTTAACAGGCCGCCATGCGAAACGATCAGGTAATTCCCCGGGTTGCGCTTCATCAGGTTTAATAACACCTGCCCGGCACGAAGGAAGAGCTCCCAATCCCCCTCCCCATCCCCTCCAAGGGAACGGTAGGGACTTGCCATGAGCCTCTGATCGATCAATTGCTCGTCTTTTCCAACCGGGGCTCCGGAGAGACTGCCCACATTACGTTCCATCAATAATGCGTCATTTTCAACCGGACTACCCAGCTTTGCAGCAATGATCTCGGCGGTCTCAGCGGCGCGTGAGAGTGGGCTGGTCAGGATCAGGTCGAAGTGGATATCATCTTCGATCCATCGCTCCGCCAGCAGCTGCGCCTGGCTTCGGCCTTCATCGGTCAGGGGAATATCCTGCTGACCCTGCAGAAAGCCATTCTCATTACCCAGGGAGCGCCCGTGCCGAAGCAGGAATAAATGGTAGCAGGGTTCGTCTATCTTTTGTGAATTACCCATTACTCGATCCAGTCCAGCGTGCGCATGACGGCCTTCTTCCACCCGGCATACGCTTTGCTGCGGGTTTCCTCAGGCATATCCGGATCCCAGCGTTTGTCCATGATCCAGTTCGAACGCAGCTCATCCAGATCCTGCCAGAAACCGACCGCCAGGCCGGCTGCGTAGGCCGCACCCAACGCCGTCGTCTCAGCCACCTTGGGCCGGATGACCGGCACATTAAGGATGTCTGCCTGGAACTGCATGAGCAGCTCGTTATGCACCATGCCGCCATCCACCTTCAGGGCGGTCAATTTGACCCCGGAATCCTGCTCCATCGCATCCAGAACCTCGCGGGTCTGGTAAGCGGTCGCTTCCAGCACGGCGCGAGCCAGGTGTCCCTTGTTGACATAACGGGTCAAGCCAACGATCGCCCCGCGCGCATCCCCGCGCCAGTAGGGCGCAAACAAGCCCGAAAAAGCCGGGACGAAGTAGATGCCAGCGGCATCCTCGACCCCGGCGGCCAGGCTCTCGATATCCGCCGATCGCTGAATGATGCCCAGGTTATCGCGCATCCACTGCACCAGGGCACCGGTGATGGCGATCGACCCTTCCAGGCAATAAACGGCCGGAAGTTCACCGATCCGGTAGCCCAGCGTGGTTAACAAACCGTATTGACTCACAACCGGTTTTTCACCGGTATTCAAGAGCATGAAACAACCGGTGCCATAGGTGTTCTTGGCTTCACCCGAGGAATAACAGGTCTGACCGAAGAGAGCCGCCTGCTGGTCGCCCAGGTCTCCGGCCACCGGGATGCCCTCCAGGGAGCCCAGAGCGGTCCCATAGGTCATGGAGGAAGACTTGATCTCGGGCAGCATGCCGGCCGGGATGTTGAGCAAGGCACAGATCTCCGGATCCCAGGCGAGAGTGCTCAGGTCCATCAGCATGGTGCGGGAGGCATTGGTCACGTCGGTGATATGCAAGCCGCCCTTGACACCCCCCGTCAGGTTCCAGATCAACCAGGTGTCGATGTTCCCGAAGAGCGCATCCCCGTGTTCGGCGGCACGCCGCAATCCAGGCACGTTCTCGAGCATCCAGGCCAGCTTGGGTCCGGAGAAATAGGTCGCCAGCGGCAGACCCACTTTTGAACGGAAACGGTCCTGACCGCCATACCTGGCCAGTTCGCGGCAGAGATCATCTGTGCGGGTATCCTGCCAGACGATGGCCGGATGATAGGCCTGGCCGGTATTCCGGTTCCAGACGACGGCGGTTTCCCGTTGATTGGTGATACCGACGGCGACCAGGTCCGATTTTGACAGATTCGCGCTCTTCAGAGCCTCACGGATGACTTCTTCGGTCCGCTGCCAGATCTCCAGCGGGTCATGTTCAACCCAGCCCGGCTGGGGATAAAACTGTGTATGTTCCTTCTGCGCAGCCGAGACGACCTGGCCGCCGTGATTAAAGATGATGAATCGCGTGCTGGTCGTACCCTGATCGATCGCCCCGATATATTTGGTCATGATTCTGACTCCGCGTTGATGATCGTCATTAATTTGCCCAGTAACGGTTCCCCCTCAGGAATTCATCACCCGACATGCGGCGCTTGCCGGCGGGCTGGAGTTCATCCAGGACCAGCAGGCCATCCCCGGTTCCAAAAGCAGGTTTGCCCTCCGCAACCATCCGCGCCCCGGGCACAGATGCTCTGGCCGCCATGGCATGCGCCTGGTGGATCTTCAATACCTCGCCTTTCAAGGTCGTGAAGCAGCCCGGCCAGGGGTGATATGCGCGCACCATGCGCGCCAGATCGTCAGCTTTCTGCTCGAAATGGATCTCGCCCTGTGCCCGGTCCAGCATGGGCGCCCTGGTCACCTGGTTTTCATCCTGGACTCGGGGAGCGATGCTCCCATCCAGGTAGCCGGGAAGGGTTTCCTCGAGCAGGCTGGCGCCCAGACTGGCCAGCTTCTCGCTCATGGACCCGGCGGTATCCTCGCCTGTGATCGGGATGGCGGATTGCGAGAGTATGGGGCCGCTGTCCAGCCCTGCATCCATACGCATGATGGTGATGCCGGTCTGCGCGTCACCGGCCAGGATGGCCGCCTGGATCGGGGCAGCCCCACGCCAGCGCGGTAACAAGGAAGCATGCACGTTCACACAGCCAAATTTCGGGAGGTCCAGCACATCCTGACGCAGGATCTGTCCATATGCTGCGACGATGATAACTTCGGGTGCCCAGCTCTTTAATATCTCGAGCACTGCCGGATCCCGTAATTTGGGCGGCTGGATGACCGGCAAACCCAGGCGATCGGCTTCCAACTTGATAACGGGAGAAGTCACTTTCTTCCCCCGACCGGATGGGCGATCCGGCTGGGTGACCACCCCACGGACTTGATAGTGTTCCGCCAGCATATGCAATGCAGGCAGGGCAAAGTCAGGCGACCCCATGAACACGACAGGGATTTTCATCGCACGAATTCTAACATAAGAACCCGTCAAGTTATTTCGATTTCGGAAGGCGTCTTTCCTAAATTTACTTGCTTTTTTAAATTTCCGTACTAAAATTGACATAATCATTCTAACAATAGGAGAAAATAATGACGACACAAAATGTTTCCACACCGGAAGTCACCAGTGATGACAAGCTCTGGGCTATGCTGGCGTACCTGTTGAACCCGATCGTCCCGATCATCGCTTTGCTCATGGATGACAAGAAATCGCGCAAGTTCATCAAATATCACAGCGTGCAATCATTGGCCTTCTTCGTAGCCTATTTCGTTATTGCCACTGTCTTGACCGCGATCACCCTGGGTATCCTCGGTTTCATCATCGGCCCGGCTGCCCTCGTTCTTTACATTCTCTTCTGCGTGAAAGCCTACCAGGGTCAGTGGTTCGAGATCCCGGTCATCACCAACTTCTGCAAGAAACAAGGCTGGATGTAGACTCCCTATACCCAAGTTAAATAAAGGACCTGCAACTTTGCAGGTCCTTTTACGTTATACTGATGAACACAAATTTATAATTGGAGTAAATGAGCATGGATACGAATCTAACTGTGAAACCTGGCAAAGTCCAGGCCATTGCGATCATGATGCTGGTCAACGGCATCCTGAATATCCTGTGCGGCTTGGGTGTGACCGCAGGCGTTGTGCTAAGCACCATCGGTATCGGCATTCTCTGCGCCCCTGTCACGATCCTGCCCGCCGTCCTGGGCATCTTCGAGGTGATCGCTGCGTCCAAGTTGCTGTCCGATCCGGTCAGACCGGCGCATAACCTGCAAACCATCGCCATCCTCGAGATCGTGGCTGTCGTTTGCGGTAACGGCATATCTGTGGTCGTGGGCATCCTCAACCTGGTCTTCCTGAGCGAACCGGAAGTCAAGGCTTACCTGGCCAACATTCCCCCCGAAGTCCCAGCAGTCTGAACTTTAGATCATTTCTTCTTTGTCAACCGGAATCCCTCGCTGGTGTCTGAAATCAGAAACCCGAGGGATTCGATTTTTTCCCGGGCAAGATCGGCCTGGGTCCAGTCTCCCCGTTTGCGCGCGGCATGACGACTCTCAGCCAGCCCGGTGACCTCAGCCGGGACCTCATCTTCGCCATCACTTGCAGGTCTTTCGGCCAGCATTTTTGTTACCACCTCGGATAAATCCTGGATCTCCCCGGGCGCACGATAGTCCCCCAATTCCCCCAGGCTGAAGGACGTTTTCGAATCGAGGTGTTTTTCGGACGCTCTGCGCAGGATGTGGACCTGCCCGAGACCCATCACCTGGCATTCCCCGGCAGCACGATCGATCACCAGAGAGGTCAATTCATCGATACCGATCACGGTGGCCGTATCCGGCAGCATTTGCCGCAATAAATCGAAGCGGCTCTGCCCCATGAAACAATGGCTGGTATCCAGCTCTGCCCCTCCCTCCCGGTTATTCCAGTGGGGTATGATCACCAGCTCGAGACCGATCTCCCTGAACAGGTCCAAACCATCCAACCAATGCAGGTCCTCCCCCACTTTGTAGATCTCGTAAACCGGCAGCGCATACCGGCTGATGGCGATGGCAGCGGCCGAGGCAAACACCAGCGACGCCCCCTGCCGCCAGCGCGCCCGGATCAATTCCCAGGCCAGGCTGCCGCGCAGCTGGCGCACGGCATAACTGGGACTGCCCGGTCCCATGAAAAAGATCTCAGCGTTCACCGCGGGCTGCAGCAGTGACGGATCATCCGGGCTCAAGCTGCCGCCCCGCCGGCGCGCCGGGATTGTGAGAATCTGGTTATCGAAGTTTTTCAATCGCAATTTGAGGTAATCGGCAATTCTGCCGGCCACCGCCTGACTGTTCAATTCGAAACCTGCCGGGGTTTCAAGGATGGCCAGCTTGCTGCCATGGGGATAGCCTGCTGCCAGCCGTTCGAATACCTGGCCGCCGTAGCGGGTCGTTTCACCGGAGCCGATCAGGACGGTCAAGCCTGGATTCGTTTTCTCAATCATGATAGAGGTAATTGTACCTAAAAAAAGAGGCCTCCTGATAAGGGTAGGCCTCTCTCCTTTATTTATCGTGGATTCAAGCAAACACTAATAAATGATGTACTGGGTATTGGTCGGTGTCGGTTGAGGTTCCGCTGTTGGCGGCGTATAGGGGCAAAGACCCGGTTCCTTGCCGGTTGGATTCTTGATCCCCACCACCCAGCGGCAGGTGTTATCCCAGCCGTAGAACGCCTTCAACGGATAATAAGCCGTCAACTCAGACAGGGGTGAGCCGGCATCCGCATGCGTGAAGTGGTCGTTGTAATCGAACCAGGCTGGATTGACCATCTCAGGCACGGCTGCCCAGGCGCCGAACATGTACTTGTCATTGTTACGGATCAAAGCGTACTTGAAGGCCAGCTGCACAGCGCTGGAATTCGAGGGGGATAACCTCGCCCAGGCTGCATCCGGGTCGTTGAGATAGCCTTCATCGAACAGCATCGTCTCGTACCCGTTGCCGGGATAGGGATCCGCGATCAGGACGGCATTGCCACCGACATTGTGCTCGGTGTCTTCAAAGGCTTTCACACCGGCACTCGACCAGGTCATGCTGGTGGGGGCAACCGCATAGATAATGAAATCGCCGCGGCCGTTCATGTTGCTGTCCACTTCGATACCGTAGACACCTTTCATGCCACCGGCCGGGTTCTGGCCGCTCATGATCAGGTTGACGAACACCCAATCCCCGGACCGGCTGAACTCCACCTCAATGATGTCAATATCCGGGAGATAGTCCATCGCCTGGCTGGTGAAGGGTCGCTCGAACATATTTTCATCGAAGTTCTCCCCACCGGCGGCACGGTGCTGGCTGGCCAGCGCCGCATTGGATTTATCTGTGATCCAATGTGCCAGGTTGGCAGGCTCAGGCGGCGTGACGCCGTGCACAACCGGCGGTCGGGATTCGGCCGTGGGCATTTCGGCAGAGGGCGTTTCCCCGGATACCACCGGCGGCTGGACCTGGGCGGCGGCCATTTCGGTGGCCAGCGAATCCATGGTCTTTTGAACAGAACCAGTATCAGGTGTGGGGTTGGTTAAGTTGACGCTGCAGGTCAGTGTCACGATCATCAGGACGATGGCGATAACCGCCATCTTGAAATACCACTTTCGGTCATTTCCCATTGCTTCCTCCTCCAAACTACGGTTTCATGACGTACAGTACGATTAAGTGATTATAGTCTTTCAGGGAAATAAATGCAATTATGACAGTCGTTTTAATCTGCCAATGATAAATCGCGCATTTCCGAGTGACCTAACCCTCATCCCGCTGGGTCCAAAGGACGGATACACTCACTCGCCTATGCGCCTGTGCCTGATCGGCAAGGCGTCCCCCGGAGTGCTTCGCTTCAGCTCAGCCCACCCGGGGGAAACGAGCCCCGCGAGGTCACGAGCAGGGGTCGCATAAGATGAGGCGCGACCCGCGACTAAACCTTCGAGGGCACGGACACCCTTAGAGAGGGTGATTACGGGGCTCAAGTGAAAACCGATGGTAGCTTAATCAAAATCGCACATTTCTGTGCGATCAAGAAGAGGGTGTGGTAATTTTTGCGTACGCCTGCTCGCTATGCTCGCGGCGTCCCCCGGAGCGACTCGCTTCAACTCGTCGCAACCGGGGGATAGTGGGCGCGAGAGGGCTCGAACCTCCGAACCTCACGGATGTGAACCGTGCGCTCTAACCAACTGAGCTACGCGCCCAAAGAGGAAAGATTTTATCATGTTGAATAACTGCCGTCAATGAAATGATCAAGCAAACCGGTACTAACGATGCTTATCACTTCCCTGCGGCAGTTCCATGAAGAACTTGCTGCCCTGCCCGAGCTGGCTCTCGACCCACACCCGCCCGCCATGCTGCTCGGCGATGGTCTTGACGATCGACAGACCCCAGCTGGTGCGCGAGGAATCCAGCCCACCCTCCTCGAACGGCGGCCGGTCGAAGATATGCGGCAGGTCGAGCGGGGCGATGCCATTGCCGTTGTCGCTGACCTGGAAGGTCACATGCTCGCGGTCGGCGCTCACAGCCAGGCCGGCATTGCCGCCCACCGGGGCGTACTTGATGGCATTCTCCACCAGGTTGTACAGCGCGCGTTCCAGCAGGACCGGGTCGGCATCGATCTGTTTGGTCTCATGCTGCCCGAAATTCACCTGCAGTTCGATCTTCTTCTGGATGGCTTGCTGCCGCAACGTTTCAAGGACGGATTTAACCATCGCACCGATCTCGACCGGTTCGGATTTCAAAGCCTTGCCGCCCTTCAAACGATCCGGGTCCAACAGGTTGTTGACCAGGTCCGACATGCCATCGATCCCATCCAGGATCTTCTGTAAATAACTCTTCTGCTGCTCGTTCAGCTCACCGACCATGGACAACATGGAGGCATAACCGCGAGCGGTCAGGAGCGGTGAGCGCAGGTCATGGCTGACGGTCGCCACGAATTCCGTCTTCAACCCATCCTGCTGCTTGAAGCGGGTGACATCCCGCAACAGGCAGGCCTTACCCACCTGCTTGCCGTTCAGGATCACCGGGGACAGGGTGGCATAGAACAACCGGCCATCCGGGTACTGGATCTCCCTGGAGATCTCCCCATCCCCCACCGCGGTGAGCAGCTTGCGCAATTCCTCCTGGGGAAAGACCTCGCGCACCTGCTTGCCGACCAGCGCGGCATCCTGTGAACCGGCCAGCTCTCGCGCTGCCGGGTTCAACAGGATCAAACGCGTCTTTTGATCGATCACCAGGACGGGATCCGGGGTGGCGGCCAGGACCGCTTCCAGGCGCTGCCGGCCGAGCGCGGCCGAATCGTACAGACGCGCATTCGAACAGGCCAACACGGCTTCACCGGCCAGGGTCTTGATAAAACGGATCTCCTCATCGCTGAAATTGCGGGTGCTGTCATACGCCACCCACAGAATGCCATGCTCTTCGTCCTCGCTCGTGAGCGGGATGGCGACCAGAGCAGCCGGCTGCGATTTCTCCGGCGGGCAGGATAAAACCCGCCCGCGCTGCAGGTTCCCGATCACCAGCTGGCCATGCGCACGAGTCAGCTCACTGATCTGTTCATCCAGGTAGGCATAGGCTTCACTCGAAGGTCCGGTTCCATAGCTGGTGAACTGCCCGCCATCCCCATCATTAACAGCCTCCACAATGACCCTGGCTGCGCTGGCTTCTGCGCCCAGAGCTGCCTCCAGGATAGGCGTCAGTGCCTCCTGGATCGCCAGACTGGAAGCCACCCCCTGGCTGACCTCCACCAGGCTGTTCAATTCGTCCATGCGGCTCTTCAACGCACCGCGCATCTTTTCAAAAGCTGTTGAGAGCTGTCCGATCTCATCCGAATCCTTGATCGGGCGGATCGGCACTGCCAGCTGGCCGGAGGCCAGTTTTTCCGCATCCATCGTCAGCCGGCTGATGCTCTTGCTGATCCCGCCCAGCGACAACCAGACCAGCCCGCAGACCAGCAGGACAATCCCCAATGAGAGCAGCAACATCAAGCCGGCGATGCGCAGGACCTCCTGCTGGATGACCCACCCCGGTGTCACCGTGGTGACACCCCAGCCGGTTTGTGGAATATGACGGTAGTAGAGCCACTGCCTGAGACCATCCGCGCTCCGGTTTTGGTATAAACCATCATCCTCAGGCAGGGATGAGAAATAGCGTGCCATTAATTGGGGTGCGGATGGGTGAAAGATCACATAGCCGTTCTCATCGATCAATTCCACCAGCATGCCGCCTGCCTGGGCATTATCCAGCGCAGCCAGCAGCAACTGGCCCTGGGGATTACCCAGAAATTCCGACCGGCCGATCAGAATCCGCACCGGACTGGCATTATCGCCCTGGATGGCCTCGATGAAGGCTATCTGGGCCGAGCTTCCCTCCCGAAGCGCCGGCAGGGAGGCCAGCCTTAGTTCACCATCCTGGAAGGTTCGGGTGATCTCCTCGGCTTCGACGCCCTCGGGTTCACCGCGCTGATAATCCAGTTTCGGGTAGCTGGCAATGACCTTCGAATCACGGTCCACCACGATAAGCTGGTCGAACTGGGGTTTTGCGGCCAGGCTTTCCCGTAAGGCCGCTTCGACCACCGCCGCATCCTGATTAAACAGGCGCGGATCAACAGCCATGGCATTAATAAAATCACGATTACTTTGAATGAAGGCCTGGGTGGTGGTGGCGATCCCGCCGGATACTTCCTCCGCCCTGGTCAGAACCCGATCGACCGCGCTTTTTTCTGACAGGTGCCAGGCCCCCAGCGCAGCATACATGAGCAGTACCAGCACCCAGGGCAGCATATTCAACGCAAAACGTGTCTGTAGATTTCGTTCTCCGGGTGCGGGCGTCAAATATTCGGGATAAAGCAGGTCGGTGGGTGCCAGCTTGTAAAATGCTTCGCACAGGATGCCAGCCAGGACCAGTTCGATCATGGTGACAAAAATGAAAGCCGGATAGAGGCTGAAGATGCCGTCCAACCGGAGAAAGAGCGAACCATTACCGGCCAACAAACCGGCCAGGACATGCACGGGCGGCGCAACAATGGCCAGGATGACGGCTGCCATGGCGGGATGGCGGGCAGCGCGGAAGAAGGCGGTCCGATAGGGCTGCTTGACCAGCCAGGCAAACAGGACTGCCAGCAAGGCGAACTCAAAGGGTGGCAACAGGGTTTGATCGATCAGGAAAGCGCGGGCCATGCCTGAGAGAAAACCGACGATGACCCCGGGGATGCCGCCAAACAAGCCTGCCGCCAGCATCCAGGGAGCAGCAGAGAACAACAGGACGACCAGCCGGCTGTCCCAGGCAGTCATGCCCGTGGTTTGCAGGAATCCCGGAAGTTCGTAGGAAACGCCCAGAAAGGCATTGAAAACGATCCCCAGGACTGCCAGGATCGCAACAAAAAGCCAGTTGATCCTCACGCGGTGGCTGCCCCGGCGAAGTTCGGCGCGCAGCATCAGCGCGACGATCCCCGCCAGGATCACGAATCCAAGTATGGAGGTCAGGTTATCCGGCCAGAGGATTCCGTAAGGTGGGTCGTGGGGGATCAGGTGGATCTGCATGTCACTGTGTTTATTTATCTCTTCCGGTTTCCGGCCAGTTTTGGAAGATCAGCATGGAATGCGATCATGCATTCCTGAGAATATTATACGCGGGTTTCTAACCCAGCGGAATGAAAAATCACAATTTCATTGAAAATCGATCAACGATAATACCCCCGGTAGTCTTCCGGCAGCAGGGCAGCAACCTGGCGCATGATGTAATCGACCTTCATCTGCCTTAAGTCCCTGGGAGAACCGGCAGGCGCCTCCAGCTCTTCCGGCAGGTGGAAGGGCTTACCGACCGTCACCACCACCTGGGGCCGCTGCCCGCGGGAGCCCTGCTGATAATAATCATCCTGGGTTCCAACGATCCCGACCGGGACCACCGGCACACCGGTTGCCTCGACGAAATGAACCACCCCTGATTTGCCTTGACGCAGGCCTTCGCCGTGTGAGCGCCCGCCTTCGGGTGCCATGATCAGCGGGCGCCCGCTGCGCAAGGCAGCCAGGATCTTCGTGACGGCTTCCCGATCGATCTCGCCCCTCAGGACGGGGATGGCTCCGTAGCCCCGGACCAGCAGGTTCTGCCCGGGACGGCTCCAGATATCCTGCGCCCCCAGCACTTCGAGCGCCTTCGGCCAGAATGCCACCAGCAAGGGCGCATCGTACAGGGAGACGTGGTTGAAAACGACCAGGTAGGCTCCCCTGGCTGGGATATTCTCCCGGCCAATCAACTCGATCGGGCCAAGCAGTTTGAAGATCAGCCGAAAGATCGGCCTTAAAAGGAACCGAAAGAGGGATTTATACCAGGGCAGTTCGTAACGATCGACGCTCATCGGATCAGTGCCTTGACCTTTTCGAAAACCTGGTGGATGGTGAGGTGATCGGTATCGATGATCCGGGCGTCCTCCGCCGGTTTAAGCGGTGCGATGGCGCGGTGCGAATCGATCTCATCCCGCCGGCGCATCGATTCAGCGATCTGCTCGTAATCCGGATGCCCTCCGGCATCCAGCAACTCCTGGTACCGGCGGCGGGCGCGCTCCTCCACGGAGGCGACCAGGTAGATCTTGAGATCCGCTTCCGGGAAAACCACCGTGCCGATGTCGCGGCCGACCATGACCACCTTGCCGCGCGCACCGATCATGCGCTGCTGGGCGGTCATCGCCCGGCGTACCCCGGCATAAGTCGAAACCGGCGAGACCCAGGCATCCACTTCGGCCGTGCGGATCTCATCGGTCACATCCACCCCATCCAGGGTGACGTCATAGGTGCGGCCCAGCCCGGGAGTCGGTGGTTTGACATCGATCTGGATGCGTTCCGATAACCCGGTGATGGCTGCTTCATCCTTCAGATCCATGCCCGACTTCAAACCGGCCAGAGTGACCGCCCGGTACATGATGCCGGTGTCAAAATACAGGTAATCCAACCAGCCTGGCCAGGTGAATGGCCAGGGTTGATTTACCTGAAGCAGCAGGTCCGTCGATGGCAATGATGTTGGGTTCGGTCATGATTGGTTGTGTTTATTGTATTATAGATTGACTGTTTTCCAGAAAAAGGTCCTGGCGGACCCACAGGATCAGGTTGGTGGTCGATTGATTGACCTTCCGGTGGAAGATCCAATCGAGAAAACTGTAGGCATCCAGTGTTCCCCAATCGGCAGTAGTATACCAGGCAAAAGTTTCGCCGCGATAACTACCGGATAATTCAGGTCGAAAAATGAAATCCGTGATGACGACATCGGGTGCCCATTCCGGGCTGAGCGCATCCACATAATCGGCTTCCGGGAAATGTCCTGAGCGCCCAGTGCATCGACGGTGTATCGAAGGCCACTACTTCGATGATCAGTGCCTCGCGTACGCCGGTATTCCAGAGGGAGACCATGTTGAGATCGTTGAGCAAGGCGCCGGCACCGGTCACCCGGTTATCCTCCTGCCAGAGATCCGGTGATGACCTGCCATTCACCCCAGCGGCAGAAACACTGAACGAAATCATAAAGGACAGCATCACCAGTCCGAACCCGACAAATGCGCCGCGGGCAGCCACATCGAGCACCCCAACCATAAGCCACCAGGAAGCTGATGATCAGGATGACCACCACAATGGCCAGGATGACGAGGGACCGGGTCACATCCAAACCGCCGAAACCACCCAGCACCCAGGTGACATTCAGGATCAGGAAGATAAGCAGCGCGCCGATCAAGGCTGCGTGACCCAGGACCGGCAGGACCACCTCGCGGGGTGTCACGGTAATGCGGCTGATCACCCAGGAGGCCAGCAGCCAGAGCAAAACCACAACCCAGGCAGCATCCTGCATCTGCCGGCCGGGATAAATGATGAGCAATATCAGGTACGCAAGGAAGCCGATGAATGCAAACCGGCGTTCAGGGATTCCTCTGGATCCAGGCGCTGATACCTTCGGTCAATCCCAGCAGCAGAACTGCAGCCTGGTAAACGATCAACGCGACCAGGATGCGTGAGATCGCCACACCGGCGCCCCCCTGCCAACCGGAAATATGAGACAGCAAACCGGAAACGATCATGCTGTAGCCGGACGGCACGATCAGGAACAGACCACCCCCAAGCAGGAGTGTCACGCCGGCGGCCGTCCAGGCATCCCTGATAAACCGGCCGGTCTTCGCCGCCACTTCCCCCGACTCGGGCAGATCCCCTTTAACGCTCCCTGCCCGGCTCAACAGGTCATTGGCCAGGTAAGCGACCAGGAATCCGACCAAACCGAACCAGAAGGAAGTGCCCGCCAGGACTGCCAACGCTGCAAAGATCCCGGCCGGGCGACCCCTGCGGATCCAGTAGAATGCCAGAGCCAACAGGGTAAAACTCACGGCCGGCATGGCAGAACCCGCCTGACGCGCAATTGTCACCAATGCAGGATCGATCGCCAGACCATAAGCCAGGAAGAGGGCGGTCAAGCGCCCCAATTTATCCCTCAGCAGGATGGGCACCACAAGCAACAGGCAGCCCGCCAGCGCGGGGATCAAGCGGGCCAGGAATTCACCGGATCCAAATAGGCTGAACAGACCCGCAGTGAGCATGGTGTAAAACGGCTGGGCGCTGCCGGAGGCATTTCCACCCGCCAGGGCCAGGGCTTTCAACGCTTCCAGCGCTTCCCGGTCGGATAAGGGCAGGCTGCCCAGGTTGACCAGGCGTAAACCGGCCGCCAGGAGGAAGGCGCCGAAATAAAGCCAGGGCTCGAAGCGTATCAATTTCCCGTTCATTGGATCATTTCCATTCATTGGAGGTTACCCGGGACCTTAAAGATGACCACCGAACCCTGCTCATAAACCACAGCCAGGTTCTGGCGGAATTTTAGCTCATTGACGGGATAGGTGGAACGCTCCAGATTGCCTAGGAAGATATAGCGTATGTCATAAGTCCGGATGAGCGCCTCGGCCGTAGCCCAGTCATTTGTGGCATAGAGTAAATTGACGTCATCGAAGCGGGTCCCCATTTCAGTATAACCACCGCGCCACTGGCTTTCATGCCCCGGCCAACCCAGAACGGTCGGGAATCCGCTCATGGTGGATACTCGAGCATAGTTGGTGTAACTGCCGCCGATGGCTTCAGCCACCACGCCCTGGTCCTGGGTGCTCAACCATCCGATCGCCTGGGCTTCATCAGGATAATACTCGCTGAAATACTGATTCCCATCCAGGGTACGGGATTGCAGGGTGCCAAAGTGATTCGTCTTGATGTTCAACATGATGGGTGCATAGACCAGTGAGGCAGACAGAAGTAACAGAAGGAGTAGATTGGTGATCACCCAGCGAGTATTGACCGGTGACAGCAGATTACGGATGAAGGCATAAGCTGCGCAGATGCTCAGCAGGATCCAGCCGTGATAATAGAATTTGAAAATGGTATTCATACGCCAGCCGAATTGGTCCTTAAGATAAAAGAATTCCGGGATGGTCAACAACAGCAGTCCCACGACCATCACCACCAGGATGAAATCCGGTTGATGCTTGCTGACCGGTTTAACGGCTGCATTTGTCGGCAAGGCTTGAACAGCCGGCTTTTTCGGTCGCATGAGCAGGGCCAGTACGCCGGCAACGATCAGCAATAAGGACAACCAGGCGCCGAAGGACTGCATCCGGCGCAGCACGGTCGTCATGAAAACGGTCAGGTAGGATTGCCCCTGAGCAGAAAAATAACCATCAAGCCTGATCTGACCCAGTTTATCCAGGAGAGTTGGAATTGCCTTGTCGATCCATGAGCCATCGAGGGAGGCGACAATCGCCGGCATCGACCAGGCCGCCCAGCCGATCAGTGACATGAGGATGAAGGCACCAAAGAAGACCAGGAAACAGAGCTGCAGGGCATCCCAGAATCTCAACCCTGCCTTATCGCTTTTCAACCGCCACAACAGGAAGACAACCACCGGCACCAGCAGCGGGGCGAACATCACCCAGAAGTGTGCCCCCCGGGTGGCATAGATCAGGCTGGGGATCAGTCCCCCGGCCTGGCTCGAAAACCCGAGGTAGAAGGGCAGATACATCACCACCCCACTCAGGGTAACCAGGAAGAATAAGAACACCCCTTCCAGCAACAGGCTCAATGATAGCGGTTCTGTTTTGTATCTTTTTAATAAAAACGCACCCGTAAAGAGCAGGACTGCAAAGGGGAAATCCCACAGATTCAGGAAACCCAGGCTGCCCAAACAGAGCGCCGTGAATGCCAGTGTTTCCCAGGTGAAGGGGATACTGACACCCCACAACGAAAGACCTTTCACTGGCCGGCTGTGGAACAGGTTCAGTGCCAGCGTGATTCCCAGCAGCACGAAGGGCATGGCCAATACGTGCGGGTGCAGGTCAGAAAGCAGGAAGGAGAATTGCGGGAACTCATCGATGATCTCCCTGGGCACCATCCAGGAAATCGTAATCCTGCAGCACCCGTGAAGCCCGCCACCACGACAGGTAACGAATCGGGAGCAAGTTTGAGCCTGCCTCGGGCGGCACTTTAAGATCCAGGATATCCAGCCAGGACCAGAAGGCCGAGACTCTGGCTGCCATCCGGCAGGTGCTTCCAGAACAAACCTCGCCCGTGCAGGAGTTCCAGGAAACCTTCCAGGTTGGCTGCGATCAAAAGAAATAACGGACCGAATAATGGCGTGGAATAGAACCCCCTCTGCCCTTCCTTTTGGCTGACGCCGGGAACCGGATGTCAGAAGGTTGTAGACAATCCCATAAGCGCCGGTTGTCGAGAATGCAAACCACAGGGCAATGGCCAGATTGAATCCCACGCCTGACAGGACACCCGTCATGCGAGTCAACATGGCCACCAGCACATACCCGAAATAATAATAGGAGATGGCGTATCCGGAAAGCCAGGGATCATTGGGGGGCATGCCCGGCGAGCGCAGGATCGCGTTGATGAACGCCAGTTCCATGGGCTTTTCGGTGCCGTTGATCTCCGGGTTGGCGGATCGAATGAATGCCCAAAGTGCAAATGAGACCAGGAACACGATCTCGGTGATGATCACCAGCCTGCGGTTGTTTCGCAGCCAGGTGATGATCTCCCGCAATCCACTTTTACGAAGGGTCAGACCGCTGACCAGGACCAGCAACACCAGGGCCAGGACCTGCCCGGCGAGTGTGTTTTCCAGAATGCCCAGGGTGCTCAGCAACCAGAACAGGAAACCCCACGCCAGCAAGCCGATCAGCCTGGCGAAGGTATACCCGCGGTCGCGCAGAGCTGGGAGAAATCTAAAAACCAGGGGGAAAGCCAGCAATCCGACCACGCTGATGGTCAGATACCAGGAGAAGAAACTGGCCAGGTCCCGCAGGAGCGTTTCCATCTATGCCAACTCCGGCGGGAAGACGAAACTGCCATCCGGTTGAGGTTCAAAGCTGGCCACGCGCATCACCGCATCCAGATTGATGCGGCCATAGACATGCGGGAAAAGTGCGTCGCCTGTCGATTTCTCAGACACCCAACGTGATTGGAGTTTTGCAGGGTCGATCTCAAGCAGGACCAGGCAGGTGTTCCCGGCATAATATCGTCCGGCGGTGTCGATCACCTGGCTTTTATAGGAACAGTGAATGAAACCTTCAGCTGCCAGGGAGGGTGCATCGTACCACCCCTGGCGCTCGGCGATCATCCAGTCATCCATCCAGGCGATGTGATAGATCAGTTGTGTGTTGTCTTGCATGGCTATGCGCACTCCTTAGTGAATGACCTCGTAGATCACCGTCAGTCCATCATTATATACTTCACGCCATAATTTGTCGTTCAACAACGGAAATTTATTCAGTCCGGCGCCAGGGTAAAAGGCTTGTTCGAGCTGGCCGACAATAATATACGACACATCGTATTTTTCCAGGAAATTACGGGCAGCCGCTTGGTCTTCGGTATTATAGAAGCCGGCTATATCCGCGATCCTGCCGGTGACGACGATCTCAGGCTGGACAGCGCGCTGCTGGCGCTGGTGCCAGTTCCAACCCACCACCCCGGGCAACCCGGTGTAGATCGTAAAGCGCGAGCCCCAACGATACTCCGGGGTGTTGCCCTCGACGATGACCGGTGATCCGCTGACATGGTCCTGCATCCAGCGGATGGCTTTATAGTCAGACTGCAGGTTCATCAAGAGACCCATGTCGTCATAATAAGCGTACTGCATGAAGTCCATGCCGTCCAGGGAGGGTGGTGCAATGACCGCCATGCGGTCCGTGATCTTGTCCTTTCCGGCTGTCAACGGGAACAGGGCTGCACTGGCGACGAGCATCATCAGGCCGGCCTGCCAGACCATCCGCCAGCGGTCGTTCCAGTGCGGCAGTTCGCGCACCGTCCAGGCAAAAGCAGCAGCTGCGGAAACTGCCATCAGGCACCAGGCTTGCAGATAGAATTTAAACACGGTATTCATACGACCGAGATCGTCGCGCAGCGCGATCAGCTCAACCACCAGGGTCAATACCAGCGCGCTGCCGGTCAGGAACAGGACCACGCGCTTGGCATCCGGGAGTTTGGCGACTGTCAGCAGGAAAACGATCCAGATCCCCAACAGCAGGATCAACCATCCAATTTCCAGTTTGTACATGAAAGTCAACAGGATCAGAGCTGACAGTATGACCGCGCCACCCAGATAGAACCAGGCAGCGAACTTGCGCCAGGCCGCCACGACCCGCAAAGGTGTGGTGGCCATCCAGTGATAGGTCTCCCATCCCAACCACAGCACGATCACAAACAGGAACAGACCCCAATGGGTCAGGTAGGACCACAATAAAGTGGTCTCTCCCTTCCAGGCGTTAACCCCCACCACGCGTGCGTACCACTGGCTGAATGGCAGGTAAAGGTTCTGAGCCAGCAGCACCAGGGCAGCGATCAACACCAGGGACAGGACGAATCGGGTGGTCCGGGTGCCCTGCCCGTCCCGTATCTGCGACCGGGGCAAGCCATAGCGCAAGGTGGTGAAGAGCAATGCCACACCCGCCAGCACCAGGTAGGTCGGGTAATCCCAGGTGTTGGTCGGCCGCAGCGCGCCGATGCCGGCTGCTCCGAACAGGATTCCCAGGATGACCCCTGGCAGGAACAGGCGTCCGGTCTGATCCCCCCAACGGGATCTGCCCAGGACGATCGAGATCACCCAACATAGGGCAAATAACGTGATTGGCAGAGCGATCAGGTGGGCATGCAGGTCGGCGTACAGGAAGGTGAAGGCCGGGAACTCGGTGATGGGTCCATCCCCGATCGCCCGGCTGGGTATCCAGTACCAGTCGCCCGGGTAGAAAGGCAGGGTGGGTGATTTAAACCAGGCTGCCAGACCGGTGAAGGTCCAGCCGATGCGCTGGAAGAGGCTGGCATCCACGATATTGCCACCTGGCGCGACCAGGCGCTGCAGGCCATGCCAGACCATGCGCACGGTGGCAAGATTACCGAGAATGGCCACCCCCAGGATGGATGCCAGGCCGGCCAGAGCCGGCAGCCAGCGCTGCTCCCGGTTGGTGGGCGGTTCATCTACCAGGCTGGCGGAAACGAGGTTCCAGCTCGCGCAGAAAGCGCCCATTCCCAGCAGACTGAAGAGCAGCGGCAGGATCAGGTTGTATGCAAAGGAGGGCATCAACCCCAATAATTTCACCGGCGTGGCAACAATCACGAAACCGTAATAGTAATAATTGATATAGCCACCCGCCAGCCACGGGTCATAGGGCGGGAAGAAGGTGGATTTCAAGCACCGCATTGAAGTAGGAGAAATCCATCGGCTTCTCGCCACCCTTGGAGGGATGCCAGAGGTCCGGATTACCCATGCGAACAGCCAGGAATAAAAGGAACAACACCAGGGCGGCCAATTCCACCGCCAGGAAATATTTCCAGTGGCTCTTAAACTCCGCAAGCAGCTCCCGGCGCTGCAAAATCCCGAAAGCGATACCCGCCACGGCAATGGCCAGCCACGCTGACAGCGATGGTCGTCCGGGTATAGGGTATCCCGAGTGAACCTGCCAGCCAGACGATCAATGCCAGCAGCAACAGGCCGGCCATGCGGCTGAGCGGGAAGCCGCGGTCCTTCAAGCCGGGGAATGCCAGCCGGACCAGCGGGTAACAAACCCAGCCCAACAGGCTGATCACCAGGTACCAGATCACGATCCCGGCCAGGGGCGAGCGGTTGACCAGGCTGTCGCGCGGGAACAGCTCCGACCAGGTGCCCCCCAGGCGCTGCGCTTCCAGTTTATCCTCCGGGAGCATCAAGGTTTTGGTTGAAATGATCTTGCCGGCATCCCTGGGCAGCAGGTGGATGATATTGCTGATATCCACACCGGACAGAATTTCGTAGACCTTCTGGGGATCATAATCGCCTGTCTTGCGGAAGATCAACACCTTGGGGTGGTCGTACACCGAGAAGGCTTCCTCAGCGAACTGGTCATTGAACTCAAGCCCGCCAAGATTGGGGTAGGAGGTGAAGGTGTTGGTCAGCTCAAAACCCAGGTTCCCGGCTGAACATGCCGGGTTCCGCCACGTTGTAACACCACACCAGGTCCTTGCCCTCCGGGCATCCCAGCAGGTTGCGGTAATACGCCACCGTCAGCGGGTAACGCTCCGGAACACGCGTCGTGGTGCCCCACTGCCGGTTGGAGCTGATGAAGATCGTGTCGGCCTGGTCCAGCGTGGTCAGGAAGTTATCCAGTTTGAGTGGGATATCGTCCCAATAAAGTTCCAGGTTCAGATCACCACGGTAAATACCGCTGTACTGATCGCCTGAATACGGATTGACCCCATCCACTGAATAAGGCAGGGCATCATCCCAACTGCTTTCATGGGCAGGTGCAGAGCCGTAGACAGCCAATGCGCCGTCCCCGCTCACCAGGCAAAGCTGGAGGGTATAGACGAGGCTGGGATCGAGCACCAGCGGTTTGTCAAATTGGAAAGTGACGGCTTCCCCGCGCGGATCCGAGGCGGGATCGAATCCAGACGGAACCGTCGCACTGGCCAATCCACCCTCGCAGGTAGCCTGTTGCGGATCGATGATCAAACGCAGGCTGCTCTGATCCGTTGACGCTGCCTGGTCCACGACGTGGGCCAGGGTGATCGTTTCCACACTGCCGACTAGCGTTGACCGTGAATCCCATCTCGTAGGGCTGACCGACCCGCACCTGCTGGACCGTGACTGGCAGCATCTGGTGTCGGACCTGCTCGCCGCTCTGGATGGTTAATGATATGGGTCCGATCAAACTCAGGCTGCCTGCCCCGGAAGTTGCAGATACGGTGACCAGGTATTCCCTGCCCTGCTCCAGCGGGACGGCGGGTGTGAACAGAAAAGTATGGGAACTGCCCCGCAGATCATCCCCCATGCTGAACAGGTCCGTCAAGGCTGAACGACCCACAACTGAGGCGCGGTCCGTAAGCGGACTGATGGTCACTTCCACCGTCAGTGGATCCATACTTCCCGGGCTGGCGGCCAGGTGCGGGATGACCAACTCCGTGAGGGTACCGCTGGCATACGCGCTGAAGCGGATCTGGTAAGGCTTATCCACCTCGACCAGCATCCCTGCGCGGTAAGCAAGCGGAACATTAATGACACCCTCTCCGGTATCGAGTTTCAGATTGATGGGTCCGGGCAGGTTCTGCAGGATCCACTCACTGGCAGCCAGACGGGAGACCGGCCGGGTATAAATGCGGGTGAAGGCAAAGGCCCACGCCAGGCTTCCAGCGATGCTCAAAAAGACCAAAGCACCTGCCAGGATGCGTGACCAGGGGATGCGTGGCGCTGGCTTCTCCCGGGCATTCTTCCAGACCTGGTAAATGAACCAGGCGGCAATAATGGCAGCGGAGGGATAGATCAACATCTGGTAGCGCATGGCCCGCACCCAGGCAATACCCTGCCAGAGCGAATAGAACCCGGTCCATGCCCACAGCAGGATATGGGATCTCCACTCCCCCCTGATCATGCGCCAGCCCATCCAGATAAAACCGGCCAGCGCGGATAATCCCAGCGGTAATCCCATGCCCCAGGTGATCGTATTGACCCAGGCGAACCAAATCGGCCGGTTGGCCCACTGCAAGGCCGGCGGAAAGTCCGCCTGGCCGGAACTCTGGACGCGCAGCTCCTGAATGTTCGCCATCCAGTTCGGACTGATGCCAAAGTTGAAGAACCCGGGGCCTTCAAAGGCATATGGCTGCAGAATGCGGAAGGTCAGGAAGAAAATGATGGCAGCCAGCACCAGGTAGATCGAGACGATCAGAAATCTGGAAACCGGCCAGTCTGAGACGGACTTCCGATACCGCAGTAAAACCGCCAACGGCAGCAGGATCACCAGCGCAGCTGCATTGATCTTGGAGGCGGCGGCCATACCCACTGCAAGACCAAAAAGCACATACGGCAGGAAACCCTTCAACAAGTGCCAGCAGCGCGGGCCTACCCTGCAGGGTCACATCCGACGGGCCATCATCCAAATCCCGATCCGGGGCGGTCACGAACCTGACAACCAGGTACACTGCCAGGAACCCGAACAGGTTGGCGAAGGTATCCACGGTGAAGAAGTGCGCCTGTTGGATCGGGACGACGCTGAAAGCGGCGAAAGCAGCCGCGATCACACCGACCCAGCGTTGGTAGAGCCTGCTTCCGATCAGGTAGACCAGCAGGATCGTCAGGACATCTGCCAGTGCTGAAAGCTGGCGGCCCACCAGGAAGATCTGGTCATAACCGGTTTGCGAAAACGATTCAGCAATATAGCGGATGACGATCAGCGGAAAATCCCCGTAAACAAAGAAACCAAAACCCACATTGTTGGGGTTTAAAGTGGAAACCGCGCTGTTGAAATACTCCCCCAGCGAACTGACGCTGCTGATCGACGAAGCCACCATCGTCAGGAAGCGTTCATCCGGGTGGAGGTGATTATTCTCATCCCAGTTCAGGCCGACGAATCGGAAATAGATGCCCAGAGCCAGGATGAGCAATAAGGAAATCTCCGGCAGCCAATCCCGCCAGTTGTTATTCATCATTGAGGGTTCCTTAACCGGTGATTTCGTCATGACGCTGCCTTAAGGCACCCTGAAGAGATAGAAATTCTTGGTATCCACTTTGGATTGATAGATGGATAAATTACCGGATGGATATAGCCCACTCAGGAGCACCATCGCATTCGTGTCCTGCGGATTGATCAGGAACAATTTCGGTCCCGGGATCGCCAGGGTATCTGCAAATTGATCCGGCCAGATGGCGTAATCATGCCCGGGATAACCGGCTGTGATCCCGACCACCCGGCTGTCAACCCAATAGGGGTAGCCAACCAGCCAGGCTGAATCCAGCGAACCACCTTCGGCGGCAAACTCCTGGATCACCTCCCCCATTTCTGAGGTATTCCAGGTTGAGCTTAAGTAGACCGGGTAGTACTTGTCGAATACCAGGGTGTAATTTTGAATTCCGGAGATGATCGCCAACAATGCGACGACGATGAACGCGATCACGCGCCCAGATGCTCCGGAGACCCTTGCCTGGATGGATGCCATCAGGCTGTCAAAACCCAGGGCGATGATGAGAAAGACCGGGATGATCGCGCCCGCCGTGCGGTTCAGGCAGGGGTTTTCTCCCGGAAACGCCAGAGAAAAGATGGACGGCAGCATCAGGATGGGGACCGAAAGGATGATAAAGAGATCCTGCCAGGTATGGCGAGACACATAACGCATCACCAGCAGGCTCAACCCAAGGATGAAGACACCGGCACAGACCAGGTCCAGGGCAGGTCTGAAGGTCACCGAATGGACCCAGATCTCCCCGTCGGAATAATTGAACATGGTGATCGCCTTCCACAGATTTTGCAGAAAGATCTGGAAGGCAGGTCCAGGCAGAGGTTGTTCCAGCGAACCCACCCGGGTCAGGATGCGATAAGCGAACATGTCTGGATGGTTGACTGCGTAGCGCAGGAGGGGAATGAAAACAACGAATGAGATCATCGTGATCACCGACAAGCCAGCCACCGCACGCTTGCGCGCATCGGCAGTTTGCTTGTGGAGCAGGAACAGGATGAAGCCGACCACAATGAGGGCCGGCACGATCCTGAAGGAAGTGTACCCATGCAGGCCGATGCCCAGTGCCAGGCCGGACCATATGAAGTCATTGCGAGACTTGCGCCTGAGACCGCGCAGCATGTAAAACAACGCGGGTGCCACGAACAACGGGTAGAATGGGAAACGCAGCCCCAGGCGTGAGATCACGTTGGGCCAATAAGCCAGCCCGGTGAACAGAACGGCCAGCAGACCGACCCGCCGGTTGGCATATTCCTTACCCAACAGGTAGACATACGGCAGGGTCAGCAAACCGGCCAGGACTGTACCCAGCTTTAGAGAATAGAAAGTCACCCCGGTATCGAATAACTTGATGACCAGGGCGGTCCAATAGAATTGGAAGAACTCCCGGCCGGTATTTCGGGCGAAGTAGACCGGGTTCATGCCATGCAGGACGTCCAGAACATCCAGCAATTTTTCAGCATGATCACTGACCATCTCGGGTGGGACTTCGTCCAGCTGGTAGAAGCGGATGAACAGGATGGCCGCACAGATGATCAGAACCAGGATCAGCCGGGGGATCACCTTTCGCCAGGCGATGTTATGGAAGGATGCGATGAACTTCGACCAGCCCGTGCGCAGCGAGCCTTTCAAGTTGGAGGCGAAGGCCAGCATGGTCAGGATAATGGAACACAGCCAGAGGAGTAAGTTCAATTCGGTGAAGACATCCTGACTGAAGGTCAGGAATGCCAGCAGCCCAAAGGCCAGGCCAAAGAAAAGGAACTCGACGCGCAGCGGGCGGTCCGCCGATTCCAGTGCGGGGCGAAGGGGCGCCAGGCGGATCTCCCAGCGCCGGTAACCGATGATCAGCAGGACGATCGCCAGGGAAAAGAAAAAGACTGCAAAGGTGACGCTGCGCCTGGGGGGTTCCAAACCGGATTGAGCGACCAATGCCAACAACAACGACCCGAATGCCAGCCAGGGGACGCCCAGCCTGACCTTTTCCTCCCGCGCCGGGAGCGGATCCGGCAAGGCGGGAAGCTGTGCGGCTTCCGCCGTTGCAGGAATATCCTGTTCTAATGGAAGAGGTTCAGAGGAGGGCTTCTGGGAGGCTGGACTGACCGTCGGCTTTTCATCTCTTTCCAGGGGCGGCAGGTCGATACGGGCAGTGCGGGCTTTACTGCCGAAGGCCAGTTTGGATTTCAGGTAATCGAGTACGGTTGGTTCATGCATGGGAGAGACCACTGGCCTGAAACAAGCGCGGCCAATCCGGTATTATAGTGCATTATCGGACAAGTTCGGCGTAAAGGTATCCAATGAGGGGGTGAACGACATTCCGGCGGGCGGTGACGTGGTAGCCAAGACCTTCAAGATGGGTCACCAACTGGCTGTGATGCCTGCCTTCGGGTAGATCATGGTACTCCATGACGATGCGCTTGAATTTTTTGACGATCTCAGGTTTCGAGCCCAACAGGATGTCAAATTCCGCCCCTTCACAATCCAGCTTGACCAGATCGACCGATTTCAGCTGATTGGATCGCAGCACTTCCTGCAGGCTGATGGCTTGAACTTTAACCTGCCGGCTCTCCTGCTCTCCGGTCTCGTTGCTGGTGATCTGCAACGGTTCCTGCAGGCTGAAGTCGAGTTGCAGCGTGGTATCCGTCTTCCAGACCGCTTTGGGGATGAGGGTGATGTTCCGGATTCCGTTCGCGGCGATGTTCTCACGGAATATTTCAACCGATTCCGGGAAGGGTTCGTAAGCAAAGATGCTCGCAGCAGGATCGTACGCTGCGACGAGCAGGCTGAACTCACCGATGGCCGCCCCGATATCCACGATCGTCCAGCCCTTGCCAGGTGCACAACCGTAACGGGTATAAAAACGGTCGATGAAAGTCTCCTTGACACTCCAGATGTCCATCTTTCCCCGAACGGTGAGCTTAAGGGGTGGGGAAATCAGCTGCACGTGCAGCTTGCGCGGTAGATCAGAACCCAGAAATATTTTTATGAGCTGCAATGGATCACGAAATCCGAACAGCAGTTCAAAGATGGACTTTAAGTAATACCAGAGTCTAGCCATGGAGGGGAACCTTGCGCCGGGCGATGTAAAAAGACATCGTGCCATCTTCGCACACCGGGTCATCCATGAAGCGTCGAACCAGCAGCCAGGGGAAAATCAGGTTCCAGCGTGTTTTTGCCAGGATCCATCGGCCTGTCAGCTTACGACAGACCAGGGACGGCAATCCGAACAGATGCCCCCATTCCAGGATATGCAAAGCCCGCGGTGGAAAATAATCCCAGGTCTTGACCACCTCGAAACCGGCGATCGCCAGCCGCTTCTGCCAGGTTTCAGGCGAATCGCAGTATTTATGACGGGCGATGCGGTTATAGATCCTGACATACCAGGCTGCCACTCCCGGGAGGTGAAGCTTATGGAATAAATTACTGCCCCACAGGCTGTCATTGAAGCGATGATTGGGGGTGCAAAAGACGAACAAGCCTCCCGCGGCCATCACCCGCCCCAATTCATTCAAGACGTCCTGGATATAAGGGATATGCTCCAGGACGGAATTGCTGATCGCACTATTAAAGTGCCCATCGGTGAAGGGTTGGATGGCGCCATCCGCCTGGACCGGGTGGATGTATGCCTTGCGCGCCTCCGCCTCGTGGACGGCCGCATGCCAGGGATCCAATCCAACATCCAGAGGGTGGGAGAAGGCCACCGAGGCGAAATGCCCATCCCCACAGCCCAGGTCCAGGATGGGCGCAGACAGCTTGAGGTCCTGATAGAAACCATCTTCAACCGCGCGCAGCATCGCGCGGAAATAGGGCAAATCACGCAGATGCCGCCAGAGGATCGCATCGGATGTGGCGGTCATCATGACTTCACCAACTCCTTGAAAATGGCTTCATATCGAATGGCAACCTGATCGGGTGCCAATTGCTCCAAAACCTGCCTGGCCAGGGGTGAAGGTTTGATCGGATAATCCAATAATTCATTAATGGCCGCCGCCAGGCGGATCTCGATCGCGCGGCGGCACGATCCTGCCCATACCGGTCATCAGGACCGGCTGGCGGATTCCCGGCAGATCACTCGCCACCACCGGGCGGCCACATTTCATCGCCTCGACTTGGACCATCCCGAATGAATCGGTCGAATTGATCGACGGGAAAACGAGTAAGCGACAGGCCTGGTAAAATGCATCACGGTCGCGATCCGGGATGATCCCAAGAAAGGTCCAGTGCTGGTGGAATTCCGCGATCAGGGGTGCCAGCTTGGCGGCATAGGCAGCCTCCCCCATCACGTCCTGGTGCTGGCCAACGAAGATCACCCGGGCCTTGGGGTGCACCCGCAATACCTCAGGCAGGGCTGCCACCAGGTATTCCACACCCTTCTCGGTTGCCAGCCGGGCGACCATGCCGATCACCAGGTCATCATCGGAGATCTTGTACTTCTTACGGAAGTCGCTGACCGCCTTCGCTGAGACCAGCGTGGTTTCGATCGGCGGCTGAATATCCGTGACCTTCTTCAAGCTGTATTTCAGATAGGGGGAGTGGCGTGCAAAATCGAGCGTGTTGGTAATCACCCGGTTCGATAAACCGATGGAGATACGGTTCGCGATGTTCGAGACGATATTGGCAACAGCGTTGATGAACCCGTGGGGCAGCAGGAGATCGCAGTGATAGGTCAGGACGACCGGCTTGCGCTGCAGCCTGGCCATGAAGGCCAGCCCAAAGGCGTCGAACTGAGGCACATGCAGGTTGACGATGTCAGCCTCATGGATGAGTGCCCAGGCTTTGGCGGGCAACCCCGGCATGATCACGCCCTTGCTGACCCGGAATCCAACCGGCACGCGGATGACCCGCACCCCTTCCAGCGTTTCGGTCAACGGCAGGGAGGCGTCGTATTGCGAAGTCAGGACCGTCACCTGGTGATTTCGGGCTGCCAGGGCGCGCGCCAGCCACTTGACGTAGTTCGTCAAACCGGATTTATGGGGGTGATAGTAAGTCAGCGCGATCAGGATTCGCATGAATTCTCAAAAATCTTTAGAATGGTAACTGCCAGGTCAATCTTCTTCAAGTCTCAGGATGGCCATGAAAGCATCCTGGGGGATTTCCACACTGCCGACCATCTTCATGCGGCGCTTGCCCTTCTTCTGTTTCTCGAGCAATTTCTTTTTCCGGGAGATATCGCCGCCGTAACACTTCGCCAGGACATCCTTGCGCACGGCTTTGACAGTGGCCCGTGAGATGATCCTGCCGGAAGCGGATGCCTGGATGGCAACCTCGAACTGTTGGCGCGGAATGATCGCCTTCAATTTGGTGACCAGCCTCTGTCCCTTGTGATAGGCATCCTTCTTGTGGACGATGGCTGCCAGTGCATCCACCGGGTCTTCATTGACCATGACCTCCAGCTTGACCAGTTCATCCGGCCGGTAGTTGTCGAATTGGTAATCCAGCGAAGCATACCCCTTGGTGCGGGATTTCAAATCGTCGAAGAAATCGATGATGATCTCTGATAGGGGAATATCATAAGATAACTGGACCCGATTGGGTGCCGGGTATTCCTGGCTCAGGAAGACCCCGCGCCGGGTGGTGGCCAGGTCCATGACCGTCCCATAATATTCGGTGGGTGTGAAGATCTGGACCTTCATCCAGGGTTCGCGGATCTCGGCGATCTGGCCTTCCTCGGGGAAGCGTGCCGGTGAATCGATCAGGACGGTCTCCCCACTCACCAACACCACCTCGTATTCCACGGAAGGCGCTGTTACGATGATATCCAGGTCGTATTCCCGCTCGAGACGTTCCTGGATGATCTCCATGTGGAAGAGACCCAAAAATCCGCAGCGGAAGCCAAAATTCAATGCCTGCGAGGTTTCCGGTTCGTAAATGAGGGAGGCATCATTCAACTGCAATTTCTCGATGGCATCTTTCAGATCGCTGTAATCGTCCCCATCGACCGGATAGATGCCTGCAAAGACCATCGGCTTGACCTTGCGGTAACCCGGCAAGGCATTCGCGGTGGGATTTCCGGCCAGCGTGATGGTGTCACCCACCCGGCACTCCGAAACGGTCTTCAGACCGGTGGCAACATAGCCCACATCCCCGGGATACAGATCGGTGACCGGGCGCATGCCCGGACCGAAATAACCGATCTCAACCGGTTTCAGCTCCGTATGGGTCGCCATCAGGAGCAGGTTCGAGTTCATATTGACGGTCCCATCAAAGATCCGGACGTATGCGATCACCCCTTTGTAGGAATCGTAGTGTGAATCAAAGATCAAGGCCTGCAAAGAATCATCCGCCCGCCCGCCCGGCGGAGGGATGAGGGTGATGATGGATTCCAGCACCTGATCGACGTTGAGCCCCTCTTTGGCCGAGATGCGGATGATGTGTTCGGCTGGGGGTTCCGAGCAGGTTGGTCAGGTCCTCGCTGATCTCATCCGGCCGCGCGGACGGCAGGTCGATCTTGTTGATCACCGGGATGATCACCAGGTTGGACTCCAGCGCCAGGTAAAGGTTGGCGAGCGTCTGGGCTTCGATGCCCTGGGTGGCATCCACCACCAGCAGCGCGCCTTCGCAGGCTTCCAGTGCACGCGAGACCTCGTAATTGAAATCCACGTGCCCGGGTGTATCGATCAGGTTCAACTCGTAGGATTTGCCATCCTGCGCAACATAATTCATGCGCACGGCCGAGGATTTGATGGTGACACCCTTTTCGCGTTCCAGGTCCATGGTATCCAGCACCTGCTCGGTCATATCGCGGTCCGAGATGGTGCCGGTCAGCTGAAGCATGCGATCGGCCAGGGTTGATTTACCGTGGTCGACATGCGCGATGATACAAAAGTTACGGATATGGTCGTTCATGCGTGGCTCAAAGTATACCTTATCGATTGGTGCGGGGACTATTATTCATGCCCTCTCGGTATCCCCCGGCTGGATAAAACATGCGGACATCAGGGCGGAAAGGTCCGGACTGTTGACTGCACCAAATTGCAGCTGAACCAGGAACTCCCGATTGCCCTTGGGTCCGGTCAGCGGGCTGTAGATCAACCCGGTCGGCGACAATCCAAGTGTTACGCTGAAATTCCAGGATTCCTCTAACCACTTCCTGGTGAATCTTTTCATCCAATATGACCCCGCGACCGCGGCCGGCCGTCTTCTGTCCAGCCTCGAATTGCGGTTTGATCAGTGCGATGATGCGTCCATCCTGCCGGTCCAACCAGCGCAGCACGACCGGCAGCAGGATCCTCAATGAGATGAAGGAAGCGTCAATAGCTGCCAGGTAGATGCTATCAGGCAGGGTCTCCACAAAGCGCGCATTGGTACGCTCCATTAATACGACCCGCGGATCGTTGCGCAATTTCAATGCGATCTGCCCATACCCAACGTCAATGGCATACACCCGGGAAGCCCCGGCCTGGAGCAGGCAGTCCGTGAACCCCCCCGTGGAGGCACCCACATCCGCGCAGGTCCTGCCAGACACATCGGGGTGAAAGGCATCCATGGCGGCCTGAAGTTTCTCGCCCCCGCGTGAGACGAAACGCGGTCCGGCATCCAGCGAGATCACCGCCTTGAGATCGATCATCTCTGAAGGTTTGAAATGCGGTTCGTCATCGACCCGCACGGAACCGCCCAGGATCAATTTCTGAGCCAGACTGCGCGACGGGCATAATCCGCGTTCAACCAGCAGGATATCCAGCCTCTCTTTTCCCATTTTCGGAGGATTCTAACAGATAAGGGTCAATCATGATATGATAGCCGCATGTTACGTGCCCTTTTGAAGGCCATGCGACCGCGCCAGTGGATCCCCAAGAATGCATTTCTCCTGGCGCCGCTGTTTTTTGATACCCAACTCACCCAACGCGTCCCGCTGCTGCGCAGCCTGGCAGCTTTTGGTCTGTTCTGCCTGCTGAGCTCGGCTGTCTACCTGATCAATGATATTTATGATATCGATGCCGATCGCCAGCATCCCGAAAAGCGCAACCGGCCGATTGCATCCGGGAAGCTGCCGATCAAGGTCGCCGTGGTTGCCATCATCATTTTGGTCCTCATTTGCCTGGGGCTGGGATACCTGCTCTCCCCCTGGCTGGCCGTGATCATGAGTGGTTATTTGCTGCTTATGCTGGCTTACTCTCGTTGGCTGAAACACATCCCCTTGATCGATGTGTTGGTGATCGCCGCCGGATTCGTCCTCAGGGTCATGGCCGGATTGAGCGTCATCACAGTCAAGTATTTCTCACCCTGGATGTTCGTCGTGATCACACTCCTGGCGCTCTTCCTGGGATTCGGAAAACGCCGATCGGAGCTGGCGGTCCTGGTTGAAGGTAATAATATCCAGCGGCGGGTCCTGGACGGGTACACCATTCCCCTGCTGGATCAGATCATCACCATGGTGTGCACAGCCACCATCATGGTCTACAGTCTGTATACTTTCTCTGCCGAGATCACGCCCGGCACCCATACCATGATGCTGACCATCCCCTTTGTTTTATACGGCATCCTGCGCTATCTCTGGTTGATCCAGGTGAAGAATGCCGGCGGGGCTCCCGAGGACGCCTTGATGACCGATCGTCCGCTTCAGATCACCGTGGTCCTGTGGGGTCTGGCGGTCTTCATTATCCTGTATATCATTCGATATTAACCAGCAACAAGATGCCCGCAATCTATGCTTATGCACCTGGCAAGATCATCCTGACCGGGGAACATGCAGTGGTTTACGGTCAGCCGGCCATTGCAGCCCCCGTGAACGAGGTGCGGGCACGGGCAGCCATCGAAGCCGATCCCACCGATCCCACCGGGAAGGTCAAGATCGTCGCATCGGATATTGGCCTGGATACCAGCCTGGATAAACTTCCGGCAGATCATCCGATCGCCACCGTTTTCCGGGCAGTGCAACAGGAACTGGGGACCGACCACCTGCCCGCCATGACGCTGACCGTCACCTCAACCATCCCGATCGCCGCCGGCTTGGGGTCGGGGGCCGCCATTTCGGTAGCTGTCTGCCGGGCGCTTTCAACTTTTTTGGGTTCACCATTGGCGGAAGAAGCAGTATCCAGGATCGCCTTTGAAACAGACCGCTTCTATCACGGAACGCCATCCGGGATCGATAACACGGTCATCAGTTACAACCGGATGATCTATTTCAAACACGGACAAGAAACCGAGATGCTGGCGAATGCCGGGGAACTGACCCTGGTGATCGCCGACAGCGGTGAGAAGAGCCTGACCGGGAAGGTCGTGCACAACCTGCGCACACAGATCGAGATCGATCCCCAACGATACCAGCCGATGCTTGAAAAGATCGGTGCACTAAGTCAGTCCGCTCGTCAAGCCATCGAGCAAGGCGACCAGAACCGGCTGGGCAGCCTGCTCAATGATAATCATTCCTTGCTCCAGCAACTGGGGGTCAGTTCTGCCAACCTGGACCTGCTGGTCAAGATCGCCCGAGAAGCCGGTGCATTGGGTGCCAAGTTATCCGGTGCCGGTTGCGGGGGGAACATGCTCGCGCTGGTCAAGACGGCTGACGCAAACGGGGTTGCCGCTGCCCTGCTCTCGGCCGGCGCGGTCAACACGATCACCACGACCATTCCCAAGTCTTGATGACCTTGGCAGTAATGGTATAATCTTTGCGCCCACAAGGCTTAATCCAATTGAAAGGTGATTATCCAACCATGGCTAAAAAGAAAACCGAAAATACAAAGAAACGACCGAATGTTCTGATCGTCATCCTGATCACCCTTGTGATCGTGGTTGTCGCTTACGCACTTTTGATCGTGAAGTAAACCGGGCTCATCGCCCAAACTCGATAAGCTATTAGCAGGATTAATTCAGTTTAGGGGCATGTTTCATACGCCCTGCTCACCCGAGTGGGTGAATTCGGAGAGGTAGCATAGTCTGGCCTAATGCGCTCGCTTGGAGAGCGAGTGTCCTGAAAGGGACCGCGGGTTCGAATCCCGCCCTCTCCGCCAGAATAATCAAGAAGACCCTCAGGGTTTAATCCAAAGCCCTTGGGGTCTTAATCGTTAAGGATACAAGATCTTCTGAAAATCCGCCGACCAGCCTTTGGGCCGGTACTCCCCGCTGGCTTTGTGTTGGGTGTAGTCTCCCTTGAACTCGCCCCGCGAGATCTTTTGCAATGCATCGAGCAAGACATCGATCTCATCTGTTTCATTATATAAACCAAATGAAATCCGCACCAATCCCGGGACCGAGCGCTTGTCATGCGCGCGGATCTGCTCGCGAACCTCATTCGGCCTCGGCTGCCCCAACCCCCAGCAGGCACAGCAGATAAGGATGCGCGCAAAAACAACCATGCCGGACGCCGATCCCAAATTCATATCCCAGGATGGCAGAGACCAGCGCATGCTGGGTACTGCGCCAGGTTCACCGGCACCACCCCCAGGCGTGAATCCGCCCGGGCGGGATCCGGGTCGCCATAAATGGTCAACCCTGTCACCTCTGGCAGTTGTTCGAGTAAATAACGGGATAACTCCGCTTCGTGGGCAGCCACTTTATCCATGCCGATGGCATCCAGGGCACGGATGGCGGCTGAAAGCGCCACGGCACCGACCACGTTCGGGCTGCCGGCTTCATCCTTTTCCGGGGGGTGGGTCCAGACCACATCGTCGACGGTGACGATCTCAACCTGCCCGCCACCGCACAGGTCCGGGTCACCCTGTTCAAAGGTATCCAACCGTCCGATCAAGGCGCCGGTGCCGAAGGGCGCATACATTTTATGACCGGAGATGAAGATGTAATCCAGGTGCGCCGGATCATCCAGCTCCCCCACGTTGATCTTGCGATGCGGCGCGAGTTGGGCACAGTCGACTGCGATCCGGGCGCCAATCTTGTGAATCTTCTCCGCCAGGCGGTGGATGGGGTTAATGGTGCCGGTCACATTGCTGGCGCCGCTGATCGAGACCAGGGCGATGCGCTGGCTGTATTCATTTAATAGGTGGTCGAACTCCGCCTCATCCAGGCTGCCATCCGGGCGGGTGCCGACATGAATCACTTTGGAAGCACAGCGCCAGGGCAGATCGTTGGAATGATGCTCCATCAGGCTGACCAGCACCACATCCCGCCCCTCGACTGCCGGGTAGCGGTGCGCCAGCTTGTTGACAGCCTCGGTGGTGTTCTTGCCGAAGATGACCGTGTAGGTCTTCGGATCCGCCCCGACGAAATCCAGGATCACCTGCCTGGCGTTGTCGTAAGCCCAGGTGGAAAGCTGCGATTTGAAACCCGTCCCGCGATGGACCGAGCTGTAATACGGCAGGAAGCGGTCGATGGTCTCTTTGACCGGCAGCATCGAAGGCGTCGAGGCGGCGTTATCGAGGTTGATGTACTGGCGCGTGCGTGCCATCCAGGAGCGGTACCTGCTGGTCGAGACCTACGAAGAGATTGCGGTAGTCGGGGGATTGGGTCATGGAGCTATTGTACTATTGAACAGTAAGACGCCCTAATCCCAAACTCCTTACCAAATGGGAGAAGACCACCTATCCCCCATCCCCTTCCCAACTGGGTGAAAGCCACCTAACCCTCGACCCCTTCCTAAATGGGAGAAAATCACCTATCCCCCGACCCCTTCCCAAATGGGAGAAGACCACCTATCCCCCGACCCCTTCCCAACTGGAAGAAGACCACCTATCCCCCAACCCCTTCCCAAATGGGAAGGGGAGTCTTAACGCCCTCCTCTCCCCAGTCGGGGAGAGGAGGGTCAGAGAGGAGAGAGGTGCACCCGTATAACTGGGGACACTTGCTCGCAATGCTCGCAGTGTCCCCCGGAGCAGCTCCCCGAAGGTCGCTGCACCCGGGGGAAGTACCAGGCACTGAGTAGTCCTACACGCATTAAAAAGGACTATTTTCTGGACCTGTGGGGGTTGACACTTGCAATTTCCCCCTATTTCGTATATACTATGGGAAATAGTGGCATAAAGTGGTAGAAAGTGGGTCGTAATGGAACGCCGGGAAATCCCGGCGTTCGGGCTAAATAGGAGTATTAGAACAAATGTTCCTCGGGCAGTACGAACACACCATCGATGACAAGGGGCGCCTGACCATCCCGGCGCGTTATCGTGACCTGCTGCCGGATGGCGCCTACGTCACCCAGGGTTTCGACCGCAACCTGATCGTCCTGCCACCCGCCCTCTACGAACAGCTCTCCAAACGCATCAGCAGCCTGAGCCTGACGGAACCCTCCGCCCGGTTGCTGCGCCGCTTGATGTTCTCCTCGGCCGAGAAGGTGGTTGTCGATAAATCCGGCCGCATCCTCATCCCTGCATTCCTCAGACAAAACGCCAGCCTGGAAACGGCCGCCATGGTGGTCGGATCGGGCGATTTCTTCGAGATCTGGTCGCCGGTTGAATGGGCAGGCCAATCCGCCAAACTCAAGGACGCGGATGCCAATGCCGAACGCTTCGCCGGGCTGGACCTCTCAGCTTCGTAGTGATTCAGGCGAGGATGGATACACCCTACCCTCACCTGCCTGTACTTTACCAAGAGATCCTGACGGCAATCCAGCCAAAATCACCCGGCAAGTACGTGGACTGCACCCTGGGCGCCGGCGGCCATGCACTCGGAATCCTCGACAGCGAGCTCTCCGGATGGCCAACTGCTCGGCTTTGACCTGGACCCGGCTGCCATCACGATCGCCAGCCAGCGATTGAAAAATTATGCGGCGCGGACGATCCTGGTTCAAGCCAGCTACACCGGGCTCAGTGACCAGCTCAAACGGTTGAATTGGAAGGCGGTCCAGGGTGTGGTGCTCGACCTGGGCGTCTCCTCGATGCAGTTCGATCGCCCGGAACGCGGCTTCAGCTTCCGCGAGGACGCTCCCCTGGACATGCGCTTCGACCCCGACCGGGGGCAAAGCGCCGCGGACCTGCTCAACACGCTGAAAGAGGTGGAACTGGCAGACATCCTGTGGCGATACGGGGAGGAAAGGCTCTCCCGGCGCATCGCCCGGGCCATCGTGGCGAACCGGCCGGTGAAGACCACCCGGCAGCTGGCCGAGCTGGTCAAGCGGGAGTACCGCGGCAAGGGTGGGCACATCCACCCGGCCACCCGCAGCTTCCAGGCCCTGCGCATCGCGGTCAACCGCGAACTGGAAGCGCTCGAGGAAGTCCTGCCGCAGGCCATGCAAGCCCTGGCACGCGCAAGGCCGGCTGGCCGTCATATCGTTTCATTCGCTGGAAGACCGAATTGTCAAGCAATTCTTCCAGCGCGAAAGTCAGGATTGCATCTGCCCGCCCGAACAACCAGTTTGCACCTGCGGGCACCGGGCAAGCCTGAAGGTGATCACGAGGCACCCGCTCACCCCTTCGGGATCAGAGCTCGACATCAACGAACGAGCACGTTCCGCAAAACTCCGAGTTGCTGAAAAACTTTAACAACTGATCGAGGGAGTCATTAAAAACAGGAAAAGCAATAAAGCGCCTGGACTCCGGCAATGCCGGACAACAAAGCGTGGCACGTAAATTGCATGGACACCGCGTATGACAACGCAAAAACTGACACAAGCCTACCGGCAAACACCCTGGCGCACCCAACTTCAATGGATCGGGTTGTTTTTGCTTACCCTGATCATCATCGCGACGGTGGCTGGTGTCTACCTGAGTGTGAGTGCCGGCGCAGCCGCTGTCGGGCGCGAAATCCAGCAGTTCGAGTACGACCGTGAGGAACTCGCCCGTTCAATCGCCGACAAACGCACGCTGCTGGCGCAGCTCACCTCGACCAGCCAGATGTCCAAACGCGCCACTGAACTCGGTTATGAATCCATCCAGGCCGGATCGATCCAATACATGGTCATTCCCGGTTATATCCCCCGCCAACCGGCCAGCCTGGTGACCACATCGGCCTATTCAGCCTACCAGCCCTCGCTGGTGGAGCCGCGTTTCACCCAATCCCTGCTCGAGTGGATCACCGAGCAGTTCATACCTGATCAGGGCAATTAAGAATGATAGAGCGAAATTTCAGCCATCGTTACAAAGCCATCGGCATCATCTTCCTGGTCGCCGGCGCTGTCATCATCCTCCAGATGTTCCGCCTGCAAACCAGCGCCAGCGCCAAGGAACTGTTGAAAGCCTCTGAACGCTACGCGGGCATCTCCAAGCTGGTTTACCCCGACCGCGGCAATATCTACGACCGCTGGGGGCATCTCCTGGCAGGTGATCAGCAAGTCTATGAGATTGGCATCAACCTGCAAGCCAGCGGCATTAATCCCGAGACCCTGGCGACGGTGCTGGAATCCGTTCTGGGCGTCGATTACGCCACAGTGCTGGAAGCCGCCAAGATGCCCTATGTTGAAGGCAAATCGGAATATGTGGTCATCACCGATTTCGTTTCGGCCGAAAAGATCAATGCCCTGGCCGATCTGCAGCAAAAATACCAGGAACTACCCAAAGTCGAAGGGCAAACCATGCCAAGCCTGAACGGCCTGGAGTGGAATGGTCACCGTGTCCGAAATTACCCGGAGGGCAAGCTGGCATCCAATATCCTCGGCTTCTTCGCGTTCGGCGAACGGGATAATGCCAGTGGCTATTTCGGCATTGAAGAAGAATACAACGACCTGCTCTCCGGAACACCCAAGCAGCTCTTCATCCCTTCGGACCCGCATCAAATGTACGACATCCCCGATATGCCCCCGGGGACCAGCCTGGTCCTGACCATCGATCGCTCCATTCAAGCCAGCATTGAGAACACGCTGGCTCGTCACATTAAAAAGACCAAGGCCAAGTCAGCCACCATCGTGGTCGAAGATCCCGAGACCGGTGAGATCCTGGCGATGGCCAGCTATCCGCAGATGAACCTGAACGAATACTGGACCTACGATGAGATCTATCCAAATGCCACCGGTTTTAATCGCGCAGTCAGCAGTGTTTATGAACCCGGATCGGTCTTTAAAGTCCTCACCATGGCAGCAGCACTGGACAGCGGTACGGTTACGCCGGATACCGTCTTCATGGATACCGGCAGCTTCGAGGTGGGCGGCTACACGATCTACAACTGGGACTCGGGTGCCTGGGGAGCCCAGACCATGCTCGGCTGCATGCAGCACTCTTTGAACGTCTGCCTCTCCTGGGTTGCCACCCAGACCGGGGCTGCAACATTTTACAGCTATCTGCAAGCCTTTGGATTCGGCCGCCCGACCGGCATCGACCTGGCAGGCGAAGCCTACTACCCACTCAGGGTCCCCGGCGATGCTCAATGGTTCGACGTCGACCTGGCAACCAACTCGTTCGGTCAGGGCATTGCCGTCACCCCGATGCAGATGATCATGGCCGTCTCAGCCATCGCCAACGATGGAAAAATGATGGCACCGCATATCGTGAGATCGATGGTCGACAACGGCCGTCAATATGATGTCACCCCCCAGGTGGTTGGAACACCCATCCGGCAGGAGACCGCCACGGTCCTGACCAACCTGCTGGCCACTTCCCTGGAGGAGGAATCCTCCACAGCGTTGGTGCCCGGTTACCGCCTGGCAGGCAAGACCGGCACGGCTGAAATCGCAACCGAATATGGTTACACCACCTACCTGACCAATGCTTCCTTCGTGGGTTGGGGGCCAGCAGATGATCCGAAATTCGTTGTTTACATCTGGCTGGAAGAACCAAGAAACAACGTATGGGGTTCCATTGTGGCTGCCCCGGTGTTTTCTGAAGTTGTCAAGAACCTGGTGGTCCTGATGAATATCCCACCGGATGATGTACGTGTGGAATTGGCAAACCAGTAATGTTCAAGCTGGCGGATCTTCTGCAAGCAGTCACGGGCAAGCGCCCTGAGGAGGCCTCGATGGTCATCCCTGAGGCTGCCATTGACTCGCGCCAGGTGATCCCGGGTGCCATGTTCATCGCCCTGCCCGGCGAGAACGTCGATGGGCACAATTATGTCAAATCAGCCTTCACCTGCGGGGCCAGCCTGGCCCTGATCCAGCGCGACCTGCAGAATGAGATACCGGTCTTGGACCTCTCCAATGGCAAGCTGCCACAGCCGCTGGTCATTCCGGACGAGCCCTTCTGCATCAAGGTGAAGGACGGTGTGAAAACTCTCCAGGAAACCGCGCGCATCGTGCGAAACCAGTCCAAGGTCAAGGTGATCGCAATTACCGGCTCGGTTGGTAAATCCACGACCAAGGAAGTCGTCACGGAAGTCCTGGCACAGCGTTACCACACCCTGAAAAATCCCGGCAATTTAAACAATGAGATCGGACTACCCCTCACCCTGCTCAAACTAGGGCTGGGACACGAACGAGCGGTCCTTGAAATGGGCTTCTATGTGCCCGGTGAGATCAGTTTCCTGTGTGATCTGGCCAGACCGGAAATCGGTGTGGTCACCAACGTCGGCACCGTGCATGCTGAACGCGCCGGCTCCCAGGCAAGCATTGCGCAAGGCAAGGCGGAATTAGTCAAAGCGCTGCCAGCAGCCCCGCGCGGGGTCGCCATCCTGAACCGGGACGATGAATGGGTCGCCGGTATGGCTTCCAAGACCAAGGCCCGCGTCCTGTTTTATGGTCTCAATTCCGATGCGGATGTCTGGGCAGACGAAATCGTCAGCCTGGGACTGGAAGGCATCACCTTCCACCTGCACTATAAAAACGAAGTATTGCACATGAAAGTACCACTGATCGGGCGCCATTCCGTGCACACCGCACTGCGCGCCATCTCTGTTGGCCTGGTCGAAGAGCTGACCTGGCAGGAGATCGTGGGCGGTCTCACTTCCGGACAACCCCAATTGCGACTGGTGGCCGTCCATACAAACAATGGCGCACTGCTCCTGGATGATACATATAATGCCTCCCCGGAGTCGACCATGGCAGCATTAAACCTGCTGGACGACCTTGGTGGACGCAAGATCGCCGTCCTGGGCGACATGCTGGAGCTTGGGCAGTATGAAAAGCGCGGGCATGAGCTGGTCGGGGCGCGCGCGGCGGAGATCGTCAACATCCTGGTGACCCTGGGTGAACGGGGCCGCATCATTGCCGGGGCTGCCCTGCAATCTGGCATGGCACCAAAATCGATCGCCAGCTTTGACACCACCGACCAGGTGGCCGCCCACCTCAAAAAATTGTTGAAATCCGGCGATGTCGCTCTGATCAAAGGATCACACGGCATGCGCATGGACCGCATCGTTGCAGCCCTGGAGGTGAATCAATGAGAGATGCATCCCTGGCCATCACCCTGTCAGGATTAAGTTTCATGCTGGCAGTCATCTGGGGTGGGCCGCTGCTGCGCGTCCTGAAGCATTTCAAACTCGGAAAGCAGATCCGGGTCGAAGAACCCGACCGCCATATGATCAAGATGGGCACCCCCACCATGGGTGGCTTCATGATCATCCTCCCGGTGGCTTTCCTGACTATCATGTTGAATGCAGTCTCGATCATAGGATTGGAAGTGATCGGACGTTCCATCCTGGTGCCGCTGATCGCGATGATCGGATACGGCCTGCTGGGCGCAGTGGACGACTGGGAAGGCATCCGTGGCATCCGCAAAGGTTCCGGGATGCGCGCGCGCACCAAGTTCATCTACCAGGTTTTGTTTGCGCTGGTCATTGCACTGGTCCTGCGTTACATGCTGGAAGTGCCCCAGCTGTTTTGGCCAGGTCGCGAAGAACCCCTGGACCTCGGGATCTTCTATATCCCGATCGCCATGTTCATCATCGTGGGAGCCTCGAATGCCGTGAATTTCACCGACGGGCTGGACGGCCTGGCAGGTTTGATCTCTGCCACCGCCTTCATTGCCATCGGCGGCATCGCACTGGCGCAGGGGCAGGTCTTCCTGGGCCGCTTCTGCTTCACCCTGGTCGGCGCCATCTTCGGATTCCTGTGGTTCAACGTTCACCCGGCGGAATTGTTCATGGGTGACACCGGAGCGTTGTCTCTAGGTGCCACACTGGGTGTTGTGGCTTTAATGACCGGTCAATGGCTGGCGTTTGGCCTGATCATGGTCATCCCGATCAGCGAAGCGCTCAGCGATATCCTCCAGATCGCATACTTTAAGTACACCAAGGGCAAGCGCATTTTCCTGATGGCCCCCCTGCACTATCATTTCGAGCTTTTAGGTTGGAGCGAAACCCAGGTGGTTCAGCGCTTCTGGCTGATCAGCCTGGTTTGTGCCATGCTGGGAGTGGCAATTGCCCTTTTCTAAAAAAATGATGAAAGATTGGTCCGGTCAACACGTTCTGGTTATCGGTGCAGCCCGCCAGGGTTTGGCTTTGACTCGCCACCTGGTCGACCATGGCGCACGTGTGACCTTGAATGACCGGAAACCGCAAAATGAGACGGCTGCCACAAGCGCCGCTCTGGGGAACCGCCGGGTCGAAACGGTCTTCGGCGATCATCCGCTGTCCCTGCTGGATGACACTGACCTGGTATGCATCTCCGGCGGTGTACCGCTGACCTTGTCACTCATCGAAGAAGCCCGCCGCAGGAATATCCCTCTGACCAATGACTCGCAGTTGTTCATGGAAAGCGTTCCCTGCCCGGTGATCGGTATCACCGGCTCAGCCGGGAAGACCACCACCACCAGCCTGGTCGGACGCATGGCCCAAAACGCGGTCGAACGCGGGTTGGTCCCCCACAAAAAGGCCTGGGTGGGTGGGAATATTGGCAATCCCCTGATCGACCACCTGGATGAAATCCAGTCATCCGACCTGGTCATCCTGGAACTGTCGAGCTTCCAGCTTGAATTGATGAGCACCTCGCCCCACCTGGCGGTCGTGCTGAATATCACCCCCAACCACCTTGACCGGCATGCCTCGATGGCAGCCTACACCGCGGCCAAGCAGCGCATCCTGGATTTCCAGGGCAAGGCCGACGTGGCTGTCCTCGATCGCGAAGATCCCGGTTCATTTGGTCTGAAGCATGCGGTCAAAGGCCGGCTGGTCACCTTTGGATTCAAGAGGTCAGATCTGGCAGGTACTTTCCTGGATGGCGATCTGATCTCTATCCATGATGGCAATACTTCTCAAGCGTTGTTCCCGCGGTCACTGGTCGAATTGCGCGGGCAACATAACCTGTTGAATGTCATCGCCTCAGCGGCGATTGCCTGGTCAGCCGGAATTCCGGTTGAGGCAATGACCGCTGCGCTGGTGGGATTCTGCGGGGTTCCGCACCGCCTGGAATACGTCCGCACTTTCAAGGGTGCCCGCTGGTATAACGATTCGATCGCTACCGCCCCGGAACGCACGATCGCAGACATCCGGTCCTTCGATGAGCCGCTGGTGCTGCTGCTGGGCGGGCGCGACAAGAATCTGCCCTGGGATGACCTCGCCCGGCTGGTTAAGGAAAAGGTCAAGCATGTGATCCTCTTCGGGGAAGCTGCCGGTAAGATCTCGGATGCGCTGGCGAAAGTTCCAGGATCGATCTCAACGGCGGGTCGGTACCCAGGTTTGGAAGAGGCCGTCCAGGCAGCCGCCTCCGTGGCAACTGAAGGGGACGTGGTCCTGCTCGCCCCCGGTGGGACGAGTTTTGATGAATTCGTGGATTTTGAAGAACGTGGAGACAGGTTCAAACAATGGGTCAACAAGCTTTCGTGATCAATGAGACCGCCACCATCGACCCGCGCAGCCTTGCGCGTCGTCGAACGCGCATCCGCACCGATGTTCCGCTCATCCTGGTGATCATCACCATCCTGATCTTCGGTTTGTTGATGCTGTTCTCAGCCAGCTCGGATATCTCGCTCACCGTTTTCGGAAGCGCGACTTACATCTTCCGGCGCCAGCTGATGTGGCTGGCAATCGGTGGACTGGCCGCCCTCCTGCTGACCTACTTCGATTATCACAAGTTTCGCCGCCTGCTGCTGCCCATGTTATTGACGCTGTGGATCTCACTGCTGGCCGTGTTAATCATCAAGGATATACGCTTCAATGCCGCCCGCACGATCCTGGGTGGCTCGATCCAGCCTTCTGAATTGGCCAAACTGGTCATCATCATTTATCTGTGCTTCTGGCTTTACATCCGCCAGGACAAGCTGAACGATATCAATGTCGGGTTGATCCCGATGGGTTTGCTGCTCGGCTTTACCGGCGGCTTGATCTGGCTGCAACCGGACCTGAGCGCCGGAGCAACCATCCTGATCCTGGGCGTCATGCTCTTCATCCTGGCCGGCGGTGATTGGCGCCAGATCCTCCTGATCACCATCGTGGGCGGCCTGGTCGGTCTGGTGATGGTTAAAGTGATCCACACGGGTGAAGCCCGCATCAACAGTTACATCGAAGGGCTCAAAGATCCCATCCAGGCCAGTTATCAGGTCCGGCGGTCGCTCGAAGCGGTCGTGCGGGGCGGTTTGTTCGGGGTTGGCATCGGACAGGGTACGGTCAAGCTGACCGGCCTGCCGGTGCCCCACATGGACAGCATTTACGCCATCATCGTCGAGGAGACCGGTATGCTGGGCGCTACATTCGTGATGGGGATGTACGGTTTGTTCCTGTGGCGTGGTTTGGCCATTGCCAAGCGTGCCCAGGACCAACTTGGCTCCCTGCTGGCCGGTGGAATGACCATCTGGATCGTCATGGAAGCGGTCATCAATATGGCCGTTATTATCGGACTCTTCCCGGTCACCGGGAACGTCCTTCCCCTGATCAGTTACGGTGGCTCGAACATGGTCACCACGCTTGCGGGCATCGGGATCATCCTGAGCGTCGCCCGCAATACCACGATCAGGCAGATCGAGAAGGGAGACAGCCTTGGTGCGGTTGTTAATCTGCGCCGGAGGGACCGGAGGCGGCGTGTACCCCGCCCTCGCCGTTCTGAACGCGTTGCAAGGGAAAGTTGACCCCGTGTTGTGGGTTGGCAGTGAAACCGGTATGGAAGCTGACCTGATCGCCCGGGCCGGGCTGTCCTATCAAGCCATCCCGGCAGCCGGCCTGCATGGTGTGGGTCTGCGCTCCCTGCCCGGAAACTTAAGTCAACTGGCCCGCGGATATCGATCCGCGCGCCGCATCCTGCGCGATTTCAACCCCGACGTGCTGCTCTTCACGGGCGGCTACGTGGCTGTCCCGATGGCGCTGGCCGCCCGACGCTGGCCAAGCGTCCTGTATGTCCCGGATATCGAACCGGGCCTGGCACTCAAAACGCTGGCTCGATTTGCCGATCATATCGCCATCACCGCACCAGAGAGCAGCGATTATCTGCCCCGGCGCGTCCCCGTGACCGTCACCGGCTACCCCACCCGCCTGGAACTGACCAGGTTGGATAAATCCAAAGCCCGCAGGCAAATGGGGTTGGATGTAAAATCACCGGTCGTTTTGGTCTTCGGCGGCAGCAAGGGCGCCCGCAGTATCAATCAAGCCATCTTGAACGACCTGGAGAGCCTGTTGGCTCAAACCCAAGTCGTCCATATCACCGGTCAGACGGATTGGGAAAGCGTCAAAGTGACCACCGGCAAGCTTCCCAAATCCCTGCGGTCCCGCTACCACGCCTGCCCCTACCTGCACGATGAAATGGGTGCGGCACTGGCAGCTGCAGACCTGACCGTCTGCCGGGCTGGGGCTTCGACACTTGGCGAACTGCCGCTCTTCGGTCTGCCGGCTGTCCTGATCCCATATCCCCATGCCTGGCGCTACCAGAAGGTGAATGCCGACTACCTGGCGAAACAGGGTGCTGCGCTGGTCCTGGAGGATGCCTTGCTGGGTGTGGAACTCCATCGAACCATAGAGGAATTGCTGAATGATCCCAAACGGCTGAGGAGTATGGGATCGGCCATGAAATCGCTGGCGGTCGAGGACGCGGCCGGTAAGATCGCCGCAGTCGTCCTTAAGACAGCAGAATCGAGGAAGCATGATTAGTTTATTGGTCGTTTTCTGGATCTTTGTCATCATTTTCGCCTTCATCGGCATGCTGCGAGGCTGGGCCAAGGAACTGCTGGTCACGCTGTGTGGTGTCCTGGCGCTTTTCTTTCTGGCACTGACCGAACGGTACATCCCCGCCATCACCGCCTCCATGAGCGGAACCACCCTGTTCTGGTTCCGGACGATCATCATCATGGGGCTGGTGTGCTTCGGGTTTTTGTCACCAAAGCTGCCCCCCCTGGCGATCAATGCCAAGCTCTCTTTCGAATCGCTGCAGAATTCGATCCTGGGAATGCTCATCGGGGCTTTCAATGGCTACCTGGTGGTCGGATCGGTCTGGCATTTCCTTGAGAAAGCCGGTTATCCGTTCACCAATTACATCACTGCCACGGACGGCACCAGCGTGGCAGGTCAGAAAGCCGCCTGGTTGATCAACCACCTGCCACCCAGCTGGCTGGATATCCCTGCGGTGTACATTGCAGTGGTCGTCATGCTTGTGGTCGTCTTTGTGGTATTGAAATAATGAAACACATCCATCTGATCGGCATTGGTGGTACAGGCCTTTCCGCCATCGCCCGGGTTTTGCTGGAGAGTGGTTACCTGGTGAGCGGTTCTGACCGCTCGCCCTCACCTCTCAGCGATGCCCTGGCAGCAGATGGCGTCAAGGTCGTGATCGGCCACGATCCCGCCAATATCAAGGGTGCCGACCAGGTGATCCGCTCCTCCGCTGTGAGCGATGACAATCCCGAAGTCCAGGCAGCGCTCTCGGCCGGTATCCCGGTCTTGAAACGCTCGGAATTCCTTCAACAATTGCTGTCAGACAAATTGAGCATCGCCGTGGCCGGCACGCATGGCAAGACTACCACCACCGCCATGATCGCCTGGATGCTGATCAAACTCGATCAAGATCCCTCGTACATCATCGGCGGTGTCCTCAAGAACCTGAATCGCAACGCACACGCCGGGAAAGGTCCGATCTTCGTCATCGAAGCGGATGAATATGACCGCATGTTCCTGGGAATCAGTCCAAAGCTGCTGGTGGTCACCAACATCGAACACGACCACCCGGACTGCTTCCCCACCCCCGAGAAGTACTACCAGGCTTTCCTGGAGTTTTCGACCCGTCTCGAAGAAAGCGGCACCATCCTGGCCTGCGGGGACAATCCCGGGTCGGCCCAGCTGGCTGTCGATGCAGCCAAAGCCGGACGCATGACCCTGACTTATGGACTTGATCAGACGAACGATTACCAGGGACGTAACCTGAAAATCAATGAAATGGGTGGTTTTGACCTGGATATCTGCTATCACCAGGGGCTGCTGGGCAAAATCCAGCTCCAGGTCGCAGGTGAGCACAATGCTTGCAACGCAATATCAGCAGCAGCCATAGCGCACCAGCTGGGCCTTCCACTTCCGGATGCCTTCACTGCGTTGCGTGGCTTCCGCGGCACCAGTCGACGTTTCGATGTACTCGGCGAAGCCGCAGGGATAACCGTGATAGATGACTATGCGCATCACCCGACCGAGATCCGTGCCACTCTGGCAGCCGCCAGGGCGAAGTACCCTGCCCGACGCCTCTGGGCAGTCTGGCAGCCACACACGTTCTCGCGCACGCGCACCCTCCAGCATGAATTTGCGGGTGCCTTCGGGGATGCCGACCAGGTCGTCATCACCGCCATCTATGCTGCCCGTGAAACCCAGACGGATTTCACGGCGGACCAGCTTCTCCGGTTGATGAAGCATCCGGCGGCGCGTTATGCAGCCAGCCTGGATGAAGCGACTGGATGTTTGCTGAAAGAATTGATTCCTGGCGATGTACTGATCGTGCTTTCCGCCGGGGACGCTGACCAGATCAGCACGAAGGTTCTGGCAGCCATTCAGGAAAGGAAGTAAGCCATGTTAGAAACAAAGCAACGCATCATCATCATGGAACCCCCACAGAAGCAGACGGCGCATGCCAAGAGTCTGCCCGTGTACGTCGAAGATCATTTCAAGAAAGTTGACCTGAAAAGGGATCTGACCGAGACCCAGCGCAAGGAGCTGGTGCTCAAACTGATCGATTTTGTCGAGGCCTTCTAAAAATATGACCTTTGAACTGCCGTTCGATCAATTGCGCGAACGATTTGGTGACCATCTTCAGGAGAATGTGGTGATGGCCAACTATACAACCGCGCATGTCGGCGGCCCTGCCGGAGCCTTGATCCCGGTCAACACCAGCGCTGAGCTCGAAAAAGCCGCCCGCAACCTGTGGGAACTCAAACTCCCCTTCAGGATCATCGGCAGCGGCGCCAATGTCTTGTTCAGCGACCGTGGATACCCCGGCGTCATCCTGATCAACCATGCCCACACCATCAAGATCGATTCACACAGCACCCCCCCGCGGGTATGGGCGGAGAGTGGGGCCAACCTTGGCAGTCTCGCCCGCCAGACAGCCTTGCGCGGGCTGAGCGGCCTGGAATGGGCAGCCACCATCCCTGGAACACTGGGCGGCGCAGTCTATGGCAATGCCGGTGCGCAGGCCATGGACATTGCCTCCAATATTTCCAGCGTGGACCTCCTGCTGCCGGATGGCAGCAAGCAAACCTGGAATTCGGACCGACTTCCAATTCCAGTACCGCTCGAGCATCCTCAAGCGCGATCGTTCGCAGGCGGTCATCCTTTCGGGTTGTTTCAACTTGAAAGCGGACTCGATCGATGCCATTCGAGAGCGCATGGATGAATTCAACGACAAACGCAAAGCCTCACAACCGGCAGGTGCCAGCATGGGTTCGACCTTCAAGAACCCGCCGAACGATTATGCCGGGCGATTGATCGAGGCAGCCGGGTTGAAAGGCAAGCGTGTGGGTGAAGTTGAGGTCAGTCCGCGCCACGCAAATTTCTTCGTGAACACCGGACGTGGCAACAGCCCAGGATTATTACCGGCTCATCCGGCTCGTACAACAAAAAGTAGCTACAGACCTCCGGCATCCAGCTCGAATTGGAGATCGAACTGGTCGGTGATTTTGGAGAATAAAGCGATCATGGCAAACAAACTAAAACTGGGTGTGATATTTGGCGGCAGGTCGGGTGAGCATGAAGTATCCCTGCTGTCTGCCCGCTCGGTCCTGGCGGTTCTTGATCCGGGAAAATATGAGATCACCCAGATCGGCATCACCCATGACGGCGCCTGGTACACAGGCACCGATCTGATCTCCTGGATGGAGAAACCGGGCCGGGACCTCCCGCCCGCGGCGACCATCCTGCCAGTCCCGGGACACACCGGCGTGTTTGCCATTGATTCAACCGATCGTGGTGGAAAGATCGAATTACTCACAAGCCTGGACGTGGTCTTCCCGGTCCTGCACGGCAGTTTTGGCGAGGATGGCACGCTGCAGGGCTTACTGGAAATGGCCGGCATCGCCTATGTCGGCGCCGGCGTGCTGGCTTCCTCCGTTGCCATGGACAAGGCGCTCTTCAAGGATGTGATGCGAACGCATGGCATCCCGGTGGTCGATTCCGTGACGGTCACCCGCCGCCAGATCACCGGTGACATGCCCGACTGTGATCGCTCGTATCGAGAAACTGGGCAGCTATCCCCTTTTCGTCAAACCCGCCAACATGGGCTCATCCGTCGGCATCACCAAGTGCCGCAGCCGCTCTGAAATGGAAGAGGGCTTGATGGATGCCGCCCGCTTCGACCGCCGCATCCTCATCGAACAAAGCGTGAATGCACGCGAGATCGAGGTGAGTGTGCTTGGCAATGAGGATCCCAGGGCTTCCGTCCCTGGCGAGATCCTGCCATCCGATGAGTTCTATTCCTACAATGCCAAGTACATCGACGGGGCATCCGGTTTGTTGATCCCCGCACCGGTGCAGCGACCTCACAAAGTGAGATCATCCGCAGCCATGCGGTCAAGGCATACAAGGCCATCGATTGTGCCGGCATGGCCCGCGTGGATTTCTTTATCGACAAGGATACCAACGAGATATTCCTGAATGAAATGAACACGATCCCCGGCTTTACCAGCATCAGCATGTACCCCAAACTCTGGGAAGCCAGCGGATTGTCCTATGCCAGCCTGGTGGATGAATTGGTCCAGCTGGCACTCGAACGTCAGGCTGAGCGCGATCAAACCGAACGGCGTTATGGGAGCAAACAAGCATGAGAAAGCCGTTCAGCCGTGAAAACTCGGAACAGCGCGCAGACTACCTGCGCGAGCAACGTTCCCGCACCAGCCGGGTACCGGCCAAGCCGGCCACCCTGCCGCAGGTCATGCCCTCCTTGCATGTGGTCAACCTTGAGGACGACCGCCGCAACAACCGGGCCACCAGTCTCTTCAATTCGCCGCTGCATGTGTCGGGCAAGACCAGGGCGCCGATGATGAACCTGGTTTATCCCCCTCTCCGGGAAGCTGACCTGCGGGATAACACTAAAATCGAAATTAAACACCGCCGGGAGATCCCCCAGCCGGTCATCAAGATCAAGAAACTGGCCGACAGGGTGATTTCCTTCCATAAGCGCGGTGATGCCCGCCAGCCTCTGGCCACAGCCATGCCGCGCACGGTCTACGTCAATCCGCACTTGATCGTCCGCCAACCAGAAACCCGCAGGCGATCCTTCAAGGTGCCCTACCTGGGTTGGCGGCTGCTCTCGCTGATTCTGGCCGGTGTCCTGAGTTATGGCATTTATTTCATGTGGACCTCGCCCTTTTTCCAGGTGACCAGCCCGGTCGTGACTGGAAATGTGCGTGTTGAAAGCCAGGAATTCATCAAGATCATGGCCATGGAAGGCAAACCGGCCTTCCTGGTTGTACCCTCTGATGTCAGGGCTGCGATCCTGAACGCATTCCCGGAAGTCGAATCACTCGACCTGGACTTCCCCTTCCCCAACAAGGTCAGCCTTCAGGTCAAGGAACGCGAACCCGTACTGATCTGGAGACAGGGCGGCCAGACCGTCTGGATCGACCTTTTCGGGATCCCCATGCTGCCCCGTGGTCAGGCCGGCAGCTGGCACATGGTCACCGCTGAAGGTGGCGCAGTCGCCCCGGAAGCCATCGACCCGGTCAACCAACCCGGCCAGTACAAACCGGTGATCGGGACGGAAGTGATCCTGGCCATTCTTAACCTGGCCAACATGACCCCCTCCGGCACCTCGATCGCCTATGATACCCGCTATGGGCTTGGATGGGTCGATCCAAAGGGCTGGAAGGTCTATTTTGGATTCAATACTGATAATTTGGACAGTAAACTGGCGCAATATGCCGGGATCGTCACCAACCTGGACCGGCAGGGCATTCAACCCAAGATCATCAGCGTCCAGTATCCCTATGCACCTTTTTACCGGTTGGAGCAATAGTCATGGAAGAACGCACCGTCGTCGGAATTGATATCGGCACAACCAAGATCTGCACCCTCGTTGCCCGCATCGAGGGTGAGCATGGGTTGCGCATCATCGGCGTCGGCATCGAACCTTCCCAGGGTATTAAAAAGGGGACGGTGGTGGATATCGCCAGCGCCACCCAGGCGGTGGCCCGCTCGATCGAGAAAGCCGAGCGCACTTCCGGTTATGAGATCACATCCGCCCTGGTCAGCCTGGCAGGCGCGCATGTTTCGTCTGTCAACAGCAAGGGCGTGGTTGGATTGGGTGGCCGGGTGATCACCTCACAGGACATCATCCGCGCACTGGAAGCCGCCCAGGCAGTCGCCATCCCGCATGACCGCGAGGTCATTCACGTCATCCAGCGCGGCTTTTCGGTTGACGGGCAGGAAGGCGTGCGCACCCCGGTTGGCATGCACGGCTACCGCATGGAAGTCGAAGCCCACATCATCACCGCCTCGGCCGCCACGGTCGAAAACCTGCGCCAGGTGGTGGCCCAGCCCGGCATCGCCGTCAGTCAGTTCGTACTCAATCCACTGGCCTCGGCGGAAGTCGTCCTGACCGAAAATGAGCGCACCATGGGCGCTGTCGTCGTGGATATCGGCGGCGGCACCACCGACATGGCCGTCTATATTGACGGGGATGTCTGGCACACCATGGTCCTGGCGGTCGGCGGCAATCACATCACGAGCGACATCGCCCAGGTCCTGCGCCTGCCGATCAGCCAGGCCGAAGAGATCAAGAAGGAATTCGGTCATGCCATCGAAGCAGAGATCGCCAATGAAGACACCTTCCAGGTGCGCACCTTTGGCGTGGACAAGCCCATCCCGATCAGCCGCCGCGAGCTGGCCAGTGTCATCGAAGCCCGCGTGGAAGAGATCTTCGTGCTGGTCTGGCAGGAGATCAAGCGCTCCGGTTACGATGGCCTGCTCCCGGCAGGCTTGATCCTGACCGGCGGTTCGGCCCAGCTGCCCGGTATCCGCGAGCTGGCCAGCCGTGTACTGGGCATGCCCGTGCGGGTAGCCCAGCCTGAGAACCTGGTGGGACTGACCGACCAGCTCGACTCCCCGGCCTATGCCACCAGCGTCGGCCTGCTGCAGTGGGCGCTGCTCATGAGCGAATCGGGGTTGGCGCTGCAACAGACCACCGCCCGCTCGTTCTTCCATAAGAAACCGTTCGAAGTAGTGAAAGCCTGGATCCGGCAGATCATGACGCCGTGAACCAGTTAATGTACTGAGGAGTACGTCAAAAGCAAGACAGTAAGTCGGCAAATATATCGATCAACACATAGAGGAGGTACGACAATGGAAACATCAAAATCACAAATGCTGGAAGCCTTCGCCCGGATCAAGGTGGTCGGGGTCGGCGGTGGTGGCTGCAATGCCGTCAACCGCATGATCGAAGAAGGCATGGCAGGCATCGAGTTCGTAACGGTGAACACGGATGCCCAGGCCTTACTGACATCCAAGGCACCCACCAAGGTGCGCATCGGCGACAAGTCGACACGCGGCCTGGGTGCCGGTGGCAATCCCGAGGTCGGCCAGAGGGCCGCCGAGGAATCACAGGATGAACTCTACGACGTCCTCAAGGGCAGCGACATGGTCTTCGTCACCGCCGGTTTGGGTGGCGGCACCGGCACCGGCGCAGCCCCCATCGTGGCCCAGATCGCCAAGGAAGTCGGCGCGCTGACCATCGGTGTGGTCACCCGCCCCTTCTCCTTCGAGGGCTCCAAGCGACAACAATCAGCCGAGCAGGGCGCCGCGCAGCTCAAGGAGCATGCCGATACGCTCATCATCATCCCGAATGACCGGCTGCTGCAGATCGTGGACAAACATGCCAGCCTGCAGAATGCCTTCCGCCTGGCGGATGACGTCCTGCGCCAGGGCATCCAGGGTATTTCCGAATTGATCACCATCCCCGGTTTGATCAACCTCGACTTCGCGGACGTGCGCACGATCATGTCGGAAGGCGGCGCTGCCCTGATGGCAGTCGGCCAGGCTTCCGGCGAGGACCGTGCCCGCATCGCTGCCGAGCAGGCCATTTCCAGCCAGCTGCTGGATGTGACCATCAACGGCGCCCGCGGCATCCTGTTCAACGTGACCGGTGGTGCCAACTTGACCCTGTTCGAGGTCAACCAGGCGGCTGCCATCATCAAGGAAACCGCGCACCCGGATGTCAACCTGATCTTCGGCGCAGTCATCAACCCGGAACTGGGCGAAAACCTGCGCATCACCGTGATCGCCACGGGATTCGAGCGCTCAGGTGTGGTCCGCAGCATCCAGACCCCGGCTCGCATGAACACCAATGTCACGCAATCCGGCGGCCGACTCGGCGCCTTCCTCACCCCGGCTGCCAACGGCGAACCGGTGGGTATGGCTTACCAGCCGGTCTCGCGGGACACCGATATCGACGTCCCGACATTCCTGCGCAACCGGTTGAACAAGTAAGACAGGAGCCATCCTCGTGTTGATCGCGTTGAGAGACAGCACTGCAACCCATGTGAAAGATGAGTGGTTTATGTAATCACCCCCGTTCTGCTCACGCAGCCTGGCCGGATCCTCCTCCGGCCAGGTTTTTTTTATTTTACATACCCTACATACTTAATAATAGCTAGAAAGATCAAGATAACAGCTTTTTATGCCGCCCCTTGCTGTTATAGAAATATAAGCCCGCAACCGCACGGTGGTACGACTCTTAGGTGTGGCAGTACCTGTTCTTTCTTCATCCTCGCCCCCGCAGGGGGAGAGGGAACCTATCGATAATAGCGCTAAATTCAATCGTAAAGGAACAACCTGCTTTTTGTGGTATTTACAGGTCCCAGGGGTGAGGGGCATTGACTTGGGTAGATTTTCTTTACCTGTGTTCGAGTTCGATTAACATATCATCCAATACACAATCCATGTTTTTTTGGGCTTCATTATTTCAATTTTGTCGTCTGATTTTATACCCCATCAATCTCCAGTGCGTAGTAACTGCCACATATTACCCCCGTCTTCATTTTGTTTTTATGCAGGGATTTAACCGATTCACGCAGGTGGTTCATTGGTTAACCCTCCCTCCCTCACCCCTTCCCTCGGGGGAGCCGAGCTAATGCGAGACGCTCCGAGGGACGCAGCGAGCATTGCGAGCAGTGAAGTTTACCTCTCCCTCCCATTCTTAAAATGGGAGGGAGAGGAGCTAAAATCTGGGGTGATTATCGTCGACGCCATGCAGGTCGTCAATACAGGCACCCCAGCAGGGCTCCTCCCCCCTCCGATAAAACGCGTGGGCGGGAGAGGAGCTAAAATCCGCTGTGCTTACGGCCACCGCCATGCTGCCCGGCAATACTCTCAACCCAAACCTGGCATGGTACCGGTGCCTGGCACATTACCGGTGCCTGACCCGAAAAACAATCCTCCTAATAATCAGATGATTAGAAATACCGACTAATTGTTCGGATTCTATTGCATATCCCAAATGGATATGCTAAAATGATTTTCACTTGTGCCCATATACAGGGGGGTTCCCCCTTTGAAACCCCCAGCTATGGGGGTGAATTACAAAAGTTTCAGGAGATCCAGACTGCGATGAATTGTCCATTCTGTCAAAGGGAAGAGACTCGCGTACTGGATACCACCCCGGATGCTCGGGGAGGGGTTCGTCGCCGGAGGGAATGTGAGTCTTGTCATAAACGTTTCAGCACTTACGAGCGCCCGGTAACCACCTTACCCTTGATCATCAAGCAGGACGGGACCCGCGAGGAGTTCGATCGCGAGAAGGTCATTCGCGGCATCCGCATCGCCTGCACCAAACGCCCGGTATCGGCCGATCAGATCGAAAAGATCGCCACCGGAATCGAAACGGCATTGAAAGAAAGCACCCGCCAGGAAATGCCCGCGCGGGTGATCGGCGACATGGTCATCGCCGCCTTGAAAGAACTTGACCAGGTTGCCTACATCCGTTACGCCAGCGTCTATCTGCCGCTGGACGATGTCAAGTCACTGCGCGATGAAATCGACCGGCTTCTACTCGAAGGTTAAGGAAATTACATGACAACACCCGCCCTTCACGAAAAGCAGGACCTGCTCTCCACTCCCCCGCTGCCGGATGATCTGCCTCCGGTCGAGCTGACGGAGAATGCCCGCCAGGTGTTACTGCGACGCTACGTCCGGCGCGGCAAGGATGGTGAACCTGCTGAAACCGTGGAGGAGATGTTCTGGCGGGTGGCCTGGCATGTGGCCAAAGCCGAGGAAACCTGGAACGGGGATGTCGACAAACGTTCGCGTGAGTTCTATCATCTATCTGACCAGCCGGCGGTTCTTCCCCAATTCACCAACCTTCACCGGCGCGGGGACACCCCTGGGTCAGCTGGCCGCCTGTTTTGTCCTGCAGATCTCGGATGACATGGGCCGTGCCCCGACCGGCATCTTCTCCTCCCTAAGGGATGCCGCCCTGATCCAGCAGACCGGGGGCGGGAATGGCTTCTCGTTTTCGCGTTTCAAGGCCATCCGGCTGCCTGGTGAACACCTCCTCCGGAAAGGCCACCGGCCCGGTGGGTTTCCTGCGGGTCTACGACCATGCCTTCGGCGAAGTCGCCCAGGGCGGTACGCGCCGCGGTGCCAACATGGCCGTGCTGCGAGTCGACCACCCGGATATCGAAGAGTTCGTCAGCTGCAAGACCAACGAGAACGCCATCACCAATTTCAACATCTCCGTCGGCATCACGGATGCCTTCATGCAGGCGGTCGACCAGGATGCGATGTGGGACCTGCGCTTCCCGGATGTGACCGACCCCGGCTATCGCAAGATCGACGGCCCATTCGAATCCTTCGAGGCCGCCGGGGTGCCCTTCAAGACCTACAAACAGGTTAAGGCCCGCGAGCTGTTCAACCAGATCGTGGACCAGGCTCACCACAACGGCGAACCCGGCCTGCTGTTCATCGACGCCGCCAACCGCCAGAATCCCGTACCCGCACCTTTACCCATTGGAAGCGACCAATCCCTGCGGCGAGCAGTGGCTGGGACCCGGTGAGAACTGCTGCCTGGGTTCGATCAACCTGGCCGAGCACTGCGGTCCGGATGGGACCGTGGATTGGGATAATCTCGAGGAGAGCATCGTCCTCTCCACCATCTTCCTGGATGACGTGGTGGATGCCAATGCCTACGTCCCGGCGGTGCCCGTTCTCAAGGAAGCTGCCCTGAAAGCCCGGCGCATCGGCCTGGGCATCATGGGCCTGGCAGACCTGATGTACCATGCCGGCCTGCGCTACGGCTCACCCGAGGGGCAGGAATTCGCCGCCCAGGTGATGGAGTTCATCCGTTTCCATTCCATGAAGACCAGCATCGAGCTGGCCGAGACCAGGGGCGTCTTCCCGGCCATCATGGGTTCGATCTACGATCCCGACAACCTGGCCTGGACCCCTCCCCAACCGCTCACACCTTACAGTCACGGCTGGCTTCGCCCAACCATCAACTGGTCGAACATCGTGGAGGGCATTCGCACCCACGGCATCCGCAACGCCGCCCAGACCACCATCGCACCCACCGGCACGATCGCCACGGTGGCCGGCTGCGAAGGCTACGGCTGCGAGCCGGTCTTCGCGCTGGCCTACACCCGGCACGTCAACGATAACGGCAAGGACCTGCAGCTTTCGTATGCCAGCCCGGCTTTCGAACGGGCGCTGGTGGATGCCGGCATCGAGGAGCAGGAACGCAAAGCCATCGTCGAGCGCGTCCTGCAGGAAGGCACCTGCCAGAATATCGGCGAGGTCCCCGAGCGTCTGAAGGATACCTTCGTGGTCTCGCAGGATGTCTCCGCCGAAGAGCACGTGCGCATGCAGGCAGCCCTGCAGGCTTTCGTCGACAATTCGCTCTCCAAGACCATCAACTTCCCGCCCGGTACAACCCCGGATGAGGTCGCCAAGGCCTACCAGCTGGCCTGGAAACTGGGCTGCAAGGGCATCACAGTGTATGTGACCGGCTCGCGCGATAAGGTTGTCCTGGAGACCAAGGCCACTGCTGAAAAGAAGAAGGGTTTGAAGCTTTACGGCGAGAACATCCACAGCGAGGGCAAGGAGATCCCGCTCGATCTGTTATGGACCGAGACCAAGAAACCACGGCCCCGCTACCTGAAGGGGTATACCTATTCGATCGAGACCCCGGTGGGCAAGGCTTTCATCACCATCAACGAGAACGGCGGGGACCAACCCTTCGAGGTGTTCGTGAACGCCGCCAAGGCCGGCTCGGATATCACCGCCGATTCAGAGGCGCTCGGCCGCCTGATCTCGTATAACCTGAGATTGACCTCGACCATCCAGCCGCGGCGCCGCTTGAAGGAAATCCTCAGCCAGTTGACCGGCATCGGCGGCGGGCGCTCGATGGGCTTTGGCCCCAACCGCGTGCGCAGCCTGCCGGATGGCATCGCGCATGCGCTGGATGAGTACCTGAAGGACACCGAAGGTCAGGAGACCGAGGAAGGCAACGGCAACGGCAAGACCAATGGCAAGGGCAACGGCGGGAATGGCTCCCAGGATAAAGATAAGAACAACACCGACCCGTGGCTGGTGATCGGCGACCTGTGTCCGGAATGCGGGCATGCCGCCATGGTCAACGAGGAAGGCTGCCACAAGTGCTATGCCTGCGGGTATAGCGAGTGTTAATCATTATCCGTACCTTGTAAAAGTCAGCTGTAAACATTAATATTTTTATCTCTCCTCCCGAACACAACAATAAGTATAAAATAATTCGTAGGGGCGCACAGCTGTGCGCCCCTACAGGTCCCCATTGAAATGCTCGTGACTTACATAGCAAGGAACCTCACCCTCTTAGGCAGAATATTTCTGGCTCAATCAATTTAATTGACTCATTCTGGAATATAATCGGATGACCTGCTTCGTTACCAATCACCTGAAATAACCGAATGGCTTCGACGGCATGGAGACGGCCGATACCGGCACGATCGTCGACCGCCAGGATTCTTATCCCGGCGGCACCCTTATCGAAGTGAAGAGCGACGCATCCCTCTGCATGAGCTCCGGATTTTGCGGCACGCGCTTCGCACATATCAGCCAGATGGTGTCGGAATCGGATGACCCGCAGGTAAGAGCCCAAATGATGCGCATGATCGAGCACTGCCCTTCCGGCTCGCTGACCTATTCGATCAAACCCGGCGAGGCGGATGTCGAGCCCGATCTGCCCGAACAGGTGGCGATCACGACCGAGATCACCACGGATGGACCGATCGCTGGTCCATTGTGGGTGACCGGTGGCATTCCAATTGAACGCGCGGATGGCAAACCGCTTGAAACGCGCAACCGGGTGACACTTTGCAGCTGCGGGCGTTCAGGTAACAAACCGCTGTGTGACGGCAGTCATCGCGATTAAATTACATTATTATTCCTAAGGAGAAGCATCTATGATCGAATGGTTTGGTCAACAAAATCATATCCTCCAGGCTATGCTCGCGCACGCTGTTCACCTGGTTCGTGACCGCGCTGGGCGCCAGCCTGGTGTTCGGGTTCAAGACCATCAACCGGCGGGTGCTGGACGGCATGCTGGGTTTTGCCGCGGGCGTCATGATCGCCGCCAGCTTCTGGTCGCTGCTGGCGCCGGCCATCGAGATGGCTTCCGAGGGCCCGCTGCCCAACTGGCTGCCGGCGGTGGTCGGTTTCCTGCTGGGCGGCGGATTCCTGTGGGGCGTGGATAAGATCCTGCCGCACCTGCATATCGGCTACCCGACCGAGGAAGCCGAGGGCATCAAGACCACCTGGCAGCGCAGCCTTCTTGCTGGTCCTGGCCATCACCCTGCACAACATCCCCGAAGGCCTGGCGGTCGGGCGTGGCTTTCGGCGCGCTGGCCGCGGATATCCCCTCTGCCTCCCTGGCCGGGGCCGTGGCCCTGGCGCTGGGCATCGGGCTGCAGAACTTCCCCGAAGGCGCGGCCGTCTCCATCCCCCTGCGGCGCGAGGGCATGAGCCGCTTGAAGAGCTTCTGGTACGGGCAACTCTCCGGCGTGGTGGAACCACTGGCCGCGCTGGCCGGCGCCGCTGCGGTGGTCTTCATCCGCCCGCTGCTGCCCTACGCGCTGGCCTTTGCCGCCGGCGCCATGATCTACGTGGTGGTCGAGGAATTGATCCCCGAAGCGCAGCGCAACCAGGAGGACACGCATACCGCCACCATCGGCGCCATGCTCGGTTTCGCGGTCATGATGTTCCTGGATGTCGCCCTAGGTTAATCCCAGATCAAAACCGGATAAGATAACCCATGAAAAACATTCTCATCACCTACACCACGAATGCCGGCTCGACCGCGGATGTCGCTGAAACGGTCAGGCAGGCCATCCAGAATAAAGCGATCCTGGTCGAGGTCAAACCCCTCAGCGAGGTGAAGGATCTCGCCCCCTACGATGCCATCATCATCGGCGCGCCCATGATCGTCGGCTGGCACCGGGAAGCGAAGAAATTCCTGCGTGCTCACCGGGACGAGTTATCCCATAAATTATTCGCCTGCTTCCTGACTGCCATGAGCCTGACCAAAACGCGCCAGACAGACATCGACGGCATCCCGATTCAGGTCGACCCGGGTCTGGCACAGGAACCCCACAACCCCAAGTGGCTGTCCCCCAAGGAACTGTATGCGCTCCCGAGCAATTACGTCCACCCGATCCTGAAGAGCGCCTCACCCGCCAAACCACTCGGGGTGGGCTTATTCGGGGGTTCGCTGAACCTGTTCACATTGAGCTGGCCGGCGCGCATCTTCGTCCTGCTGGCCATCCGCGCCAAGCCGGGCGATATCCGGGATGAAACCTTCATTCGGGATTGGGCGATCAATTTACGTTCACAACTACTAAAAGGCTGGTTGATTCAATTAACCAATCAGGGCGCACATCTCCGAAGGACGCAGAGCGTTGTGCGCCCCTACAGGAATAATTCAGCCAGCTTTATTTTAATTTTATTCTTGCAAATCCTACTTGACGATCTCCTGAACCCGCCCGACCTTGCCGTTGGCGAGCATGACCTTGATGCCATGCGGGTGGACCGGGCTGCTGGTCAGGATGCGCATCACCACCCCATCAGTCAGAGTGCCGCTGGACTGGTTTTGCTTTTCGATGATCCTGACCCGAATCCCGGGTTGGAGTTCGCTGCGTTTCGGGGGAGTCACAAAGCCCTCACCGCCTAGCGCCGGTAACCCTGCGGACCGCGGCCGATCTGGCGGTGCTGCTTGCTGGCAGGTCTTCTGGCTGGCTGGTTGGCCGGCTGGTTGGCCGGCTGGTTGGCCGGGTGTAATTTGCAGAGGGTTTGGGGTTGGCAACCGGCGGGGCCTTGTAATCGAAATCCGACAACATCTCGCGTTTGATGGGTTTCTTCATCAGACGCTCCAGGGTCCGGACCATGTCGGTATCTTCAGGCGTGACCAGCGTGAAGGCATCCCCGGTGTGTTCCGCCCGGCCGGTGCGGCCGATGCGGTGGATGTAATCATCGGAAGTATTCGGGCATATCGTAATTGATGACATGCGAGATGTTTTCCACATCCAGGCCGCGCGCGGCGATGTCGGTGGCGACCATGATCTGGTAGGTGCCCTTTTTGAAGCCGTTGATCGCGATCTGGCGCTGACCCTGGGTGCGGTCGCTGTGCAGGCTGGTCACCTTGTAACCGGCGTGGCCGATCTGGCGAGACAGGCGCTGGGCGCGGTGACGGGTGCGGGTGAAGATCAGCACCGAAGCGGTATCGGTCCGTTTCAGCAGTTCCAGCAGCAGGGAGGTCTTCAGATGCTGCGGCACCGGGATAGAGCGCATGCGTCACGGTATGCGACCGGTTCCCGGAGCCCGAGGGTGACCCGCGTGGGGTCATGCAGTGCCTGGGCGGCCAGTTGATCGACTTCCTTGCGGGAAGGTGGCCGAAAACAGCATCGTCTGCCGTTTGGCCGGCACGTGCTTCAAGACGCGTTTGACCGAGGGCAGGAAGCCCATGTCGAACATGCGGTCGGCCTCGTCCAGCACCAGGACCTCGACATTGCCGAGCTTGGCATGACCCTGTTCGGCCAGGTCCAGCAGACGCCCGGGGCAGGCCACGAGGATCTCGACGCCATCGCGCAGCGCGCTGATCTGCGGGCCGGTCCGACGCCGCCGTAAACGGTGGCGCTGCGCAGCTGGGTGCCGTAGCCAGGTCGCGGATGCTGTCATGGATCTGCTCGGCCAGCTCACGGGTGGGGGTGACGATCAAGGCACGGGTCCGGTTGCGCGGGCCGTGCAGCAGTCTGTTCAGGATGGGCAGCACGAAGGCGGCCGTCTTGCCGGTGCCGGTCTGGGCGGTGCCGATCAGGTCCTGCCCGGTCACCGCAGCCGGGATGGCCGCTTCCTGGATGGGCGTAGGTTCCCGGTAGCCCAACCGGTTGATTCCCGCCTGCAGGCGCGAGTCAAGATTGAATTGAGTGAAAGTTCACAAGTATTCCTTCTCTTCAGAAGTCAAGCGGATGTCAGGGGGATTGAGCGATGCTCAAAAAGTAACAGCTGCGAAGACCACTGAAATAATCAGTCAAATAATTTCAGTTGGCAGTGCAGCCGGCTGCCAATCTATGACCGATTATGTGTTTTGTTTAGTTTTACCCAAGATCTTGGATTTCCGAATATACCCCGAAGGTTCAAGGCGCTGCACGGAAGAATTCAAGTTATTCAGGCTGAAAGATTATACCATAAGATTTACTATAATGAAGGAGCCACCCTATAATCACAAAAAAGCTGGCCTTATCTACCAGAAATCAGTCCTTTAGGACTATAACACCCATTGGGAATCCGCTCTATAATCACTCCAATGGTGATGAGCATGACAGGAAAGATAAATCGTGGGAGCATCCTGCTGATGGTGAGTCTATTGATCGGACTCTCGAGTGGCTGCGACTTGAGTAATAACCAAACCAGTCATGGGGGACAGCGGATTGCGCTCGTGGGGGGTACTTTGATCGACGGCCGCGGAGGAGAACCAGTCCCGGATACAGTCATGTTGATCCAGGAAGGGCAGATTGAAAAAGTAGGTCCAGCAGATACTGTCAAGATCCCCCAAAATACACGGATTATCGATGTCAGAGGTTCGACGATCCTTCCGGGCTTCATCAATACGCATGTTCACAATGCATTTTCAGAAGAGAACTTAAAAGCCTGGGCAGCCGGTGGTGTCACCACCGTTCGGGACGAAAGCCTGGGCAGCCAACCAATTGCGGAAAAGATGGCCTGGCGCCAGACCATAAAAGACAATCCCATTTATGCCCGACTGATTTCTGCCGGACAGATCATCGCGGTCCCTGGTGGCTATGGTTCCTTGATTATCACCTCCCCCGAGGAAGCGCGCCAGGCAGTGCTGGATGAACTCGCTCTGGGTGTCGATCAGATCAAGGTCGCGCTCGAAGATGGGTACGCCGGGGAATCGGGGCTGGCAAAACTAACCCCGCAGGAACTGTCTGCCATTGTTGAAACAGCCCATGCGGCAGGTGTGAGAGTCTCAGGTCATATCACCGAATCTGCCTATATTGATGCCATGCTGGATGCCGGCGTGGATGACCTTGCCCACTCCTCATACGATATGATCCCATACAACATCCTCCAGCGCATGCTGGCCGAGGATGTCATCCTGATCCCAACTTTCACTGTTTTCCGAAATTACGGCGGGGCGCTGGATGGCAGCATCCTTAACCTGAAACACTTCGTGGAGGGCGGTGGCAGGGTTGCATTGGGAAATGATTATGGCGGTGGTCCTGGTGAGTTCGAATTGGGAATACCGATGTTCGAGATCGAGATGATGACCTCAGCTGGGATGACTCCCATGCAAATCATCCTGGCCGGCACCTATCATGCGGCCATTACCGTGGGAATGGAAGAACTGATCGGTTCGGTTGAAGCAGGAAAGATCGCCGATATCCTGGTTGTAGGAGGGGATCCATTGGTGGATCTTCAAAAGCTGACGGATATCCAATTGGTGATCCATAATGGCGCCATCATCCGGGAAGCGGCAGCAGCCGTCGACGAATAAAAAAGGTTGCCTTACGGCAACCTTAATGGTCAGACTGAATTGGGTAGTTTTCGCCCGTCGTACTTTTCCTTTTCGCTGAGCACCTTGTGAAGATAAGGCATCCAGTCGCTGATCGGGATGGCCTGGGGGCATTTCTCCTCGCACTCACCGCAATCGACGCAGCTCTTGGCGCGTTCCTCGGCTCCCATTTTGTTGTACAGGATGTGCGACATCCACATCTGCTGGGCAGCCACCCCGCTGTTAAATAATTCAAAGAGCTTCGGGATGGAAACCCCATTCGGACAGGGCTGGCAGTACTGGCAGTTCGTGCAGGGGATGATATACAGGTCTTCGAAGGTCTTGCGTGCCTGCCGGATGACCTGCTGATGTTCCGCCGTCATGCTGCCGATGCCCGATCGACCGGCGCTGGCCAGGTTGCCTTCGACCTGCTCGAAGGTCGACATGCCGCTCAGGACCACCGATACTTCGGGCTGATCCCACAACCACTGCAAAGCCCAATCGGCCGGGGTGCGATCCGGATCGGCTTTGTGAAAGACATCCGCAACCGGCTCGGGGGGCCGGGCCAGGTTACCACCCAGCAGCGGTTCCATGATGACCACCCCCAGTCCCTTGGTGGCGGCATATTTCAAACCCACCGTGCCGGCCTGGCGCTCCGTATCCAGGTAGTTGTACTGGATCTGGCAGAAATCCCAATGGTCGTACTCATCGATGATCTGCTTGAAAACATCCAGGGTATCGTGGAAGGAGAAACCGATGGCACGGATGCGACCGGAGGCAATGGCTTTTTCAGACCACTCCCTGACACCCAGGTCGCGCAACTTCGTCCAGCGCTCGGTGTTCAGGCGTGCAGTAGGTAGAAATCGATGGTCTCGGTTTTCAGACGTTTGAGCTGCCGGTTCAGATACAGGTCAAAATCAGGCTCCGCACCGATCAACCAGGACGGCATCTTGGTGGCCAGCCTGACCTTCTGACGATAACCATCTTTCAGCGCTGCACCGACGAACCCCTCGCTTTTTCCATCGTGATACGGCCAGGCGGTATCGATGTAATTGACACCCTCATCGATGGCATGCCGCAGCATGCGCGTGGCCTCCGGGATATCGATATCCTTGTAGACGTGATTGATGACCGGCAGGCGCATGCAGCCAAATCCAAGCGCTGAGACCTGCCAATCCAGTTTTCCGAATTTCCGATTTTGCATGGTCACCTCTTAGGGAGTCAGATCGGGGATGGACAACGCGATGACCGCATCCGTGGCTGCAATGCAGTCGTAGGGCTGGCTGCCGGTTTCCAGTTCGAGCCGCCGGCTGGCGTTGGTCATCTCACCGGCCGGGTATTGATAGATCACCAGGTCCGGGTTGTTGGTATTCACATTCGTCCACTGATCGATCGAGAAGACGACCCCACCGATCTCGCGGGTGAAACCGGCATACGACCAGAAATCCGGGACACCATGGCCCAGGTTGTCGTGCAGACTGCAGTCGGACGAAGGTCCGATGCACCAGCTGCTGAACGGCTTCACCAGCCTGGTTGGTGGTGCTTACGATCCATGGGGTGGCATTCCACAATCCCGGATCGTAGGTCACCCAGATGCTCAGGTAGGTGCCGATCTGGGCGCGTGCATAAACCGGCGCTTCCACCGTCGGTACGACGACCTCCGCGGTTGGCGCGACGACTTCAACAGTTGCCACGACCGGCGCCTCGCTGGTCGGAGTCCACACTTCAAAGGGCGGGCCTTCGGTGACAACCGGGCGCTGTAAGAGAGAACAGTTCAAGATCGTCACTGCCAGTACCAGAAATAGGATCGATAATCGAATCTTTTTCATGATGTCCTCCAAATAATTGAGAATTCTGTACCGCTTGCCAGCTTCTATAGACCTGATGACCCCTGCCCCATCCATTGCCTGGCAGATCGTCACTTTCGATAGGATGCCGGTTTCCGCTTGATACCGGCGGATCAATTCAGCCATGAATTCTTCCACTTGAGCCTTCCGGACCAGGTTGACCGTGCAGCCTCCAAAACCGGCGCCGGTCAATCGTGCCCCCAGGCATCCCGGCAGTTCAATGGCTATGCGCACCAAGCTGTCCAGTTCAGGACAGGAAACCTGGTAATCATCCCTTAAGCTCTCATGACTTTCGACCATGGCTTTCCCAAAGGCGGCCACGTCCCCTTGCCTCGAGGGCAGCCACCGCCCGCCCGGTCCTTTCGATCTCATACACCACGTGCCGGGCAGACCGTCGAATGGTTTCCGGTAAGGACCGGGCATGTTCCTCGAAGGCAGCCACCGACACATCCCGCAGCGCGCCAATCCCCGGCAGAACCCCACTTAATATCCGGACTGCCTCCTCGCAAGCCGCCCGGCGGTCGTTATAAGCGCCGGCCGCCAGCGAATGGTGGACCCCGCTGTCAGCGATGACGATCGAATAACCTGGCGGTAATGCCACCGCGCGCGAGGTCAGGTCGCGGCAATCCAGGTAGATGGCATGACCCTTCCGACCATAAGCCGAGGCGTACTGGTCCATGATCCCGCAGCGGACCCCCACATACTGGCTCTCGGCGCGCTGAGCCATAACGGCCAACGCCGGCGGTGGGCTATCCCAGCCGCCGCAGGTCTGCCAGGCTTTCATGAAGGCCAGCTCGACCGCTGCCGAGGAACTCAACCCGGCGCCGCGCGGGATATCCGATGAGAAGACCGCCAGGATCCCCGGGCGCGGACAGGTCCTCTGTCAGGATGCTTTGCTGAACACCGGCCGGATATAAGCCCCAACCGGGTAATTGATGACCGAAGGCGTCCTCTCGATCGGCCAGAGTCCTTGGGATCGAGTTCGATCTCTGACTTTAGATCGGCAGCCCGGATGGTCGAGCGGTCCGTTCCGGACGGGCTGAAAGCGATGTAAACCGTGCGGTCGATGGCGACCGGGAAGACACAGCCCTCGTTGTAATCGACATGTTCCCCCATCAAGTTGACCCGGCCTGGCGCACGCCCAAGGTATTCCGGCTTGCGGCCAAAGCGATTCTTAAAGCCATTGAGCGCCTTCTCCCTGGGGTTCATGCCGGGGTCCTGTTCCGATAATGGATCTCGGATCCCTCCCGCAACTGGGTTGCTGCGGCTTCGGGTGTGATGTCCCGCTGCGGCATGGCCAGCATCTCGTATCCCACCATGAACTTGCGAACCGTGGCCGAACGTAAAAGGGGCGGGTAAAAGTGGGCATGCAGCACCCATTCCGGGTGCGGGGCACCATCCTGGGGCGCCTGGTGGAATCCCATCGAATAAGGGAAGGCGACCTCGAACAGGTTGTCATAGCGCGTGGTGATACGTTTCAAGATATCCGCCAGGTCAGATACCTCCGCTGCGGATAGGTCCTCCAGCCGGGCAGCTGGACGGTGGGCGATGACCAACGTCTCGAACGGCCAGACCGCCCAGAACGGTACCAGCGCACTGAAGTGGTCATTGCTGCAAATGATCCGTTCACCGCGTCGTTGCTCCTCCGCCAGGTAATCCAGAAATAGCGGGGAGTTGTGGTCAGAGAGGTAAGCGGCCTGGGTGAGCAGCTCACGTCCCGGCTCGGTGGGGAAATGCCCGGTCGCCCAGATCTGGCTGTGCGGGTGCGGGTTGGAACAGCCCATCATGGCGCCTTTATTCTCAAATACCTGCACGTAATGTATACCCGAGCGCTGTCCCAGGTCGACCGACTCCCGCACCCAGGTATCCACCACCTGCTCAACGGCAGCCAGGTCCATCTCGGGCAGAGTCAAGTCATGCCGGGGCGAGAAACACACCACCCGGCAGAGCCCCCGCTCAGACTCCAGTTTGAATAAAGGGTGGGTGGTTTCCGAGCCTGCCCGAGTATCCGGCAGCAGGGCTGAAAAATCGTTGGTAAAAGAGAACGTTCCCGCATAAGCCGGATTGGTCTCACCGGATGCCCGCTTGTTTCCCGGGCAGAGATAACAATCGGGATCGTATTCCGGCAGGTCCACCCGCGGCGTTTTTTCCACCTGGCCGAGCCAGGGACGCTGGCTGCGCTGGGGGGAAACCAATACCCAGTCACCGGTCAGGGGATTGTACCGGCGATGGGGAGACTGGGAAATCAATTCTACTTGGGTCATATGTATTTGGAAGGAATTCTAGTGAAGTTTACCAGATGGGGATAATATTTTCAGTATTAATGTTGTTTCAGGAAAGAATAATATGGCTCAGGTATGGCGATATCCTCTGCAGAGTCAGGTTTCAGATCTCGACCTTCATAAGTCAGCGACACCAGCCCGGCCAGTGATGATGCACGTTTGTCGGGTGGCACCTTTACCTGAAGATTGTACGGGTAATTATAAGTATCCGGTAACACACGGATTCCCCCGTCCGGCAGTTCTTTGACAACCAGCGCACTCAACACAGCCTGAAAAAGGAAGATCCGATGTCTTTGTTCTGAACAGGGACCGGATTGGAAATTGTCATCTGTCACCAGCTGCACAAAGAGCTCAAGCCAGTGTTGCATCAATCCCTGATCGGAATTGATGGAAAATGCATGGGTGTTGAAATAGGCACGCAATCGTTGGCCATCCACAAAGGAATCGACCGGCAGCACGATATCGTCAATCCCAACTGCTTGATAAATTCGACGCCAATAATCATCCAGCTCATCCTCGAGCGCCAGACCGACGTTGCGGATATGCACCGGTCGGAAAGCTGCCTTGCTGACGTCATCCAACCGGTAGAGCATGGGTGGATCCAGGATCAAACAGGCCGCGTCAATCCAGGTGATCGTTCGCCCCGGTTTGCCGTATTCCTGCTCTGCCTGTGCCATGGCTGCGACCTTCTCTGACAACCAGTAATGGCGAATCCGCTCGGATAGTTCAAGTGACCGGAACTCAATACCCGCGCCTGCCCATTGATCCAGGCGATTACTGTCATCCCCTGCATCGTATATCACGACAGGCGCATCTTTCAACTCACCCCCGAACTCCCGCAGGCTGGCAATCATCCTTTTCGCCGGGATAATACTCTCGGGAGAATCCACCACGGTTATGAACAGGACATCTTGCGTCACGGTAGTATCCTCCAAAGCGCTCAGATCTATTTTGTTCCCCAATCCGGCCAACCATCCCAGGTACTCTCCTGGGTTAACCGCCTTGGATTTGTACCGTCTGCATTCATAATATAGATTTCATAGTTTCCGTCGCGGTCGCTTTGAAACACGATCATTTTTCCATCAGGTGACCAGTTTGCCCCTTCATTGACCCTGCCCGGTTGATCCAGGAACACATCCCCGCTGCCATCCGAATTCATGACATGGATTTGGTTTGAGACTGACATCTGCACAGCAGCATAAACGATCTTCTTTCCATCCGGGGACACCTGTGGAAAGATTTCATGAATCTCACTGTTTGTCAATCGGACCTGATTTGCTCCATCCGCGTCCATGACATAAATTTCATAATTCCCATCCCGTCTCGAGCTGAAGAATATTCGCGACCCATCCGGTGAAAAATCCGGCCGCGCATCCTCGCCGGGCGTGTCGGTCAACCGTTGGATATCATCCCCATTGATCGTCATGATATGGATCTCTGAACTCGTCCAATTTCCGGGTGTATACGCGCTGAAAGCAATCCATTGACCATCCGGAGAAAACACAGCCTGGATCTCATCCAGGGGGGTATCGGTCAGCCGTGCTGGATGGCTGCCATCGCTGTTCATTATATACAGTTCATAATTGCCATCGCGAGTGGAACTGAATACGATCCTGCTGCCATCCGGCGAAAATGCCGGGCAAATATCTTCAGCCGGATTATCGGTTAGTTGTAACAGATCGCTGCCATCAGCTGCCATACTGAAGATATCATCGTTTCCATTTCTACCGGAATAGAATACGATGCGCCCGTTCTCGATGGGCACCTCCGTTTGCAGGACGCTTTCGTTGCACGCAGGCAGGATTACCAGGAGTAAAATGCAAACCCAACCCAGTTTTTGTTTCCTTCTCATCCAATACCTCCCGATCATGACTGATTTTACCAAATGAACTCTTGATTTATATGACCGCAGGCTGATCATCAGGTAGAAGTGGTTCAGGCTTTATAATACTGGCATGTATCTTCGCCGCCTGTTCTCCATCCTGCTGGTTCTTTTCCTTTTGATGGTCCAGCTCCCCATGGATCGCGAAGTTGAAGCGCAATCCGTGCCGTTTAACGCCTATGACCTGATCGGCGCGGTCAATGCTTTGCGTGCGCAATTTGGCCTGCCGGCTTTCAACATCAATGGCAGTTTGATGGCCTCCGCCCAAGGGCATAGCGATTACCAGGCATCCATCCAGACCATGACCCACTACGGCCCGGGAGGCAACACGGCCAACGAACGGGCCCTGGCTGCCGGTTACGGCGGGCGGGTTTCGGAGAACATTGCGGTCTTCACCCTGGGATTTGATGGCGCACTCAGCACGATCATCTTTGAATACTGGGCGGATGATCTGCACATGAATACGATGGTCAATCCCCAGTACCTGGATGTCGGCGCAGGTGTTTCGGTGGGCGGCGGCCGGGTCTACATCACGCTGGATGCCGGCTGGCCGACAGGCGCTTATCCCCTGCCCACCCACGCCACCTGGACCCCGGATGCCATGGCCACACCTGGCGTCGCTTCAACACTCGCTTTCGAACCGATCTTTGTTTCCACACCCTTGCCGGATGGCGCCGTCTACCATATCGTCGGGTTCGGCCAATCCCTGATCGGCATTGCGGGTGCCTATGGCCTCTCAGTCGACGATCTGGCGACGCTCAACAACATCAACCCGGACCAGATCTACGCCGGCCAAACGCTGCTGATCCGCGCAGCAGTGACACCCACCCCGACCACGGAGCCCACCCCGATCTCCACGATCACCATCACCCCCACACAGGAGCTCACACCAACGCCAACCCCCGGCCAAACACCGCCCGTGCCCCTCTCGCCCATGCGCCTGACCGGGATGATCATCGTCGGGGTGTGTGTTCTGCTGGCAATTCTATTATTGACCGTCAAGCGAAAGTGACCGATCGCTCCCCCGCATTTCACCGAGCTAATTCAATTTAATCATCCGACTGGGAAATTCCCTCCCCCACATCGGAGCGCCAATCCCAGCCGGCTGCTTCCAATTCCAGGAGGGCTGCAAATCGTCCTCCTTTTTGAACCAGATCCTGTGGTGTTCCCTGTTCAACGATGCGCCCATTTTCCATCACCAGGATCCTGTCGGCCTCCCGGGCAGTGGACAAGCGGTGGGCGACGGTCAGGATGGCACAGCGGCCGGATTGTTTGAGGAGTGCCTGCCGGAAACGCGCTTCGCTGGCGCTGTCCACTGCGGAGGTGGCCTCGTCGAACAGGAGAACGGGAGGAGCCCAGACCAGCGTACGCGCCAGGGAGAGCAGCTGTCGCTGGCCTGCAGACAATTCCACCCCACTGCCGCTCAGGTTGCCGATGCTGGTGGCGTATTCCTGGGGCAGGTCCTCAATGAAATCCTCGGCTCCGCTGATGCGCGCTGCCAGGCGGATGGCGTCAAAAGGCACCGCATCATCCCCCAGCGTCAGGTTCTCTTTTACGGTCCCCGAGAAGAGCTGGACCACCTGAGGGACGATACCCACGATCCGCCGCCTGTCACCTTCTTCAATGGAGCGCGGGTCGACCCCGGCCACCCGCACCCGTCCCTGCCAGGGTGAATACAATCCCGCCAACAGGTGCAGGATACTGCTCTTGCCGGCGCCGGTCCTACCAACCAGGGCGACATGCTCACCCGAGTTCACCTTGAAAGACACATCCCGCACAACCGGGCGTCCTTCCTGGTAACCGAAGCTGACGTGATCGACTTCAATGCTGCCGGTGGCTGCAGCCGTGATATGACTCACCGATCTTTCCTCAACGGGCGTCTGAAGCACCTCGAAAATTCGCTCCACACCGGAAAGCGCGCTTTGAACCGTTTGCCATTCCTCGCCCAGCTCGGTGATCGGATCGAAGAAGCGTTGATATAGAAGAATAAAGGCAGTCAACGTACCCAGCGAGATCTGCCAATCCGCGAAGAAGGAGCGTGCGCCACTGCCGATCAGCAGCGTGATGACCACCGCCATCAGGACATCCATGATGGGGGTATAGACCGACGCATAACGGGAGGTCTCGTTGGCAGCATTCAAAGCCTGTTTCAGGGCGGAACGAAAGCGCCTCACAAATGCAGCCGAGCGGTCATAGACCTTGATGATCGCCATACCGACCAGTGTCTCTTGAAGCTGGGTGTTCATCAGGCTGACGGCGAGCCGGTTGTTGCGCTCCGCTTCCCGGATGCGTTTACGGAAGGCATTCGTCACCCATACCAACCCCGGGATGGTCAGGGCCGACACCAGGCTGAGCTGCGGGCTGAGGACGATCATGGCCGTGCCGAGTGTGACCAGCCGGATCATATCGGTGACGAGCATCGAAACACCCGAAGAGAACAGCGTATCGATGGTGTCCACATCCGCGGTGCAACGCGAGAGGGTGTCCCCCAACGGGGTCCGGTCGAAATAACTCACGGGTAGTTTTTGAAAATGGTCGAACAATCTGACGCGCAGATCGCGCAAAGCTGACTGGGCGGTTTTGGCCGTGAGATAGCTGCCGGCAAAACCGAGGACCTGGATCAGGCCGACGACGCCGAGATAGATCAAAGCCAGTGAGACCAGGCCGTCCGGTTGGCCGGTTGTGAGATGCTCATCGATCACCCGCTGAATGACCAGCGGCGGAATGAGTTCACAAAGTGCCCCGGCGATCAGGATCCCGCCGATGATCATGAGTATTCGCCCATGCGGTTTAACCAACTCGACCAGGTACTGGCGCTGAACTGCCGGGGCGCTCATGCTTTATTCCTCACAGGCTTTGAAACCCGGCTCTGGGCATTGAAGATCTGGGCATACAACCCGCCCGCTGCGAGTAATTCCCCATGCCTGCCCGTTTCGACGATACGTCCATTATTCAACACGACCACCCGGTCAGCCAGTGGAAAAGTCAACAGGCGGTGTGAAGCCAGGATGATGGTGGCGCGTTTCTCGACCGGAGCCCGAGGTCCATAGGCCAGGCGGAGGGCGCGTATGATCTGCTGCTCCGTTTGCAGGTCGACGGCTGAAAAGGGGTCATCCAGGAGGAGCAGATCAGGCCGCGCAAAAGGTGACGCAGCCAGCGCGCGCGCCAGGGCGATGCGCTGACGTTGGCCTCCTGAAACACGCATGCCCTGCTCGCCGATCTCCGTGTCGATCCCCTGTGGGAAGGTCTCCAGGTCCTGTTCCAGTGCTACCCGCCGGACGCTGGCTTGAATATTCATCTGGGTACGATCGAAAGCGATATTTTCGGCAACGCTGCCCGAGAACAGATAGGCATCTTGCGCCAGGTATCCAATGCGCGCCGCCCGTTCATCCATCGGGATACTCTGAATGTCTCGGTTGCCCCAGTACACCACCCCACGACGAACCGGGTAATCCCCCAGGATAATATGCATCAGGGCAGACTTGCCACAACCGACCGGTCCGGTCACCGCGACGAATTCCCCCGCCGCAACCTCCAGGTCGATCCCCCTCAAGATCGGGTTATGGGTATGAGGGTAGTAAAAACTGACATTCCGGAGCGAGATGGCGGGCGCCTGGTGGATCAGGATTGGTTCGGGAGCCGGCGGCGCATCCTCGTCCATGATACGCCAGGGATCGAAAGAAGCATTTTTCGGTTCATCCTGGACGGGTAATGCCTCGGCCAACCAGGGTCTTAAACGATCGTACGCAGCCGCCCCGCTCTGGATATTATTAACCAGACGGGGCAGTCGATTGCTGCGACTTGAAAAACGCAGGAACATCTGGGTGAAGGCGACGAACGACCCGACCGTCATCATACCGGCAATGACCTGTTTACCGCCCACAGCGATGATCAGACCGATCCCGACCAGGAGCAGCGTGGTATACACCGGCGCCATGCCATCTCTCAAGCGGACGACCGCCAGGTTGGCATCCTGCTGACGCTGAGACAGGTCACGGATCTGGTCCAGGGATGCCTGGCTGCGCCCGAAAAGACGCAACACCCGAATGCCCGCCAGGTTCTCCTGCAATGCAGCCGTCAACCGCGAATTGGCAGCCCGGGCTGCGCCGGTGCGTCGTCTAACCCGGTTCCCGACCAGTTGCGATAAGAGCAGCGCGAAAGGTGCCGGTGCCAGCGCCAGCAGTGTCAGACTCGGATCATAGATCGCCATCGTGACGATCAAGGTGATGGAAAATAAAACGGTATCCCAAACATCCACCATGAACATGCGAATAGCCTGGCCAACCACGTCCACATCGCCGATCACCCGGGCCATCAGGTCGCCAACTGCCATGCCATGCAGTTTTTCCATGGGGAGGCCGAGTATGCCGCGCATGAGGTCCGCCCGCAAGTTGGAACGGATGCGGGCAGCAGCCGTGCGCACCCACCAGCGGCGCCCGATGCGCGGCAGTTCGGTTAAGAGGGAGCCGCCCAGGAATGCCAGGGCTGACAGCGTGACCATTTTCAGGTCCGCCTGGCCCTTGTCGAAAGCCAGGACGGTATCGATGGCCTTGCCGAGCAGGATCGCCGGGAGGGAGGCGGCAGCATTCGCCACCACCCCGCAAAGCGAGCCAAGCAGCACCTCCCCGCCCACCTGTCGATAGTAGGCGCGCATCTCCCATAGATAATGTGGTTTCATAACGGCAGGGTAATTATACGTCAGGGTATCCATAAATCGTGGAGATCACCAGATTGTGAGTGCGATATAATCCGTGAATATCATCCGCTGAGGGATCAGAATACCAAAGTGCCTAAACTCCTTTGGATGACAACTTACAGTGCGAAAGGCGATAACAGAACATGAATCAATCAGTTAGCAAGATCATTCTTTCTTGGATCATCAAGGCTGTTCTCTCAAAAGCCATGTTCGGCGTCATCCTGTTCCTGTCAGCCGGTACGATTCAATGGCTCATGGCTTGGGTTTACCTGGCCCTCTATCTCCTGTTCGATATCGCCACAGCCCTGCTGGTCGCACCGCGCCATCCGGACCTGTTGATCGAACGCACCAAACTTGGTTCGAATGTCAAAGCCTGGGATAAGATCATGGTTCGCCTGGCAGCAGGCTATGGTCCGCTCGCGATCTGGATCGTTTCGGGGTTGCAGTACCGGTATGGGTGGCTGCCAGAAATTCCCTTGCTCTGGCAGTGGATTGCAACCGGTACCACGGCCATCGGCTTTGCCATCGTCGCCTGGGCCATGTGGGCCAATGCCTTCTTCGTGGTCACTGCCCGGCTGCAACCCGAACGCGGTCAGAAGGTTGCCAGCGCTGGCCCCTATCGGATCGTCCGGCATCCGGGCTACCTGGGCGCCAGCCTTTTCAACCTGACCACCGCGTTGATGCTGGGCTCCTCCTGGGGCTTGATCCCGGGCGTGATCACCGTTGGGCTTTTTGTCCTGAGAACGTCCCTCGAAGATAAAATGCTGCAGGCTGAACTGGATGGATACCCGGAATACACGCAACACACCCGTTGGCGTCTGCTTCCCGGGATCTGGTGAGCCGGATCGATCTAAGGCTTCCCCATCCACCAGCAAGTCGGATCGTTGACCCGGCCTTCCACATCAAAGGATACACCTTCCCCCTTCAATAATTCGAACTGCATGGCATTGCCCACGCCATCGCCGTGCACGCTGACCTTGCCCTGACTGTTGATCACGCGCTGCCAGGGGATGTCGGGGTGGCTGCCGCTTTTCAATGCAGCCATGGCATACCCGACCACACGCGGGCCGCAACCGGCCATGCGCGCTATCTGGCCGTAGCTGATCACCTTACCATAAGGTACCTGGCCGGCGATATCATAAATTCGCTGGTAGAGGGGACTGAGTTTAGGCATGGGTATCCTTATCTCTGTTTTGTCAATGCGAGGAGCTTCCAAAGGAAGCGACGTGGCAATCAATTACATTGATAAATTGCTATCGAAAGCGGCGGGAATGAATCCCGCCCTACGATAATCAAGCTTTCGGTTTATATAACCCGGCCGGGTTGGTGGCGAGGGTGCCGGCCTTGTAGGACAGCGGATCCATGGGATGGAGCGCTTTCGCCTGTTTAGCACTGATCAAGCGGAACTTGCGCAGGTGCTTGAGCACTTCCTCGAGCTCATCGCAGCCGGCATCGGACCACATCCAGCCATTGGCGTCGTAACGGCTTAAGTCGACCGTCACGGTGTAATAGCGCAGGGTCCGCAAGCCATTCACATTGTAGAAATCCTCAAAGTACGACATGACCAGCTCGCGCATATCACGGTAGACCGGCTCACGGTAGCGCAGCCCGGCGAAATTGGACTTGGCCACCGCCCCCAGGCAGCCCCCCTGCTTGAAAATAGCCAGTACGTGGTCGTCATCCATGCCAGGGTCGGGCAGCAGGTCAACGATCAAAGGCGGGTAGCCCAGCCGGCGCAGCGCCAGCGCCCCGAACAGGCCGCCGTCCAGGCAGTGCGCCAGGCGGTCCTGGATCACCCGCAGTGGATTGCGGTTCTGATTCTCGGGGGAGTACGGAGTGCCATCCAGATACGCCTGGATCTTGACCGGACTGGTCAGTTTATCGAGGGTCTTACGCTGGCCGGCAGTCAGGCGAGATTCGAAGGCTTGCATACTTTTATCGGTTTTCATCAATGGTCACCTTGTTTATTGAAATTGAAGAGCGGACTGCAATACATTATAATTACTGTTCATCCAATGGAGAAGTCAAGTGACTAAACGTCTGATCCTGGTAGCCGGCAATATCGGTGCGGGTAAAACCTCCCTCACAGAACGCATCGGCGAGCGCCTCGGCTGGCGCACAGCCTTCGAATCGGTGGTCGACAACCCCTACCTGCCCGATTTCTACAAGGATATGCAAGCCTGGGCCTTCCACCTTCAGATCTACTTCCTCGGCCACCGCGCCGACCAACATCTGGACCTGGCAGCCGATCCGCAATCGGCCATCTGCGACCGCTCCATATATGAAGATGCCTACATATTCGCTCGCGCGCTCAACACCCTTGGCAACCTGAACGAGCGCGACTACCAGGCTTATCGACGATTGTTCGAACTGGTGGTCAGGAACCTGCCGCCGCCCGACCTGTTGATCTACCTGCGCGCACCGGTGCCCGTCCTGTTGGAGCGCATCCACCAGCGGGCACGCAATATCGAGACCGGCATCACCGCCGAATACCTGTCTCTGCTGGAGAGCTATTACGACGAGTGGATGTCCACCTTCGATGTCTGCCCGGTCCTGACCATCAGGACCGACGACCTGGATTTCGTTCACAAAGCCCAGCACATGGATACGGTCGTGCAGTACATTCAGGATAAATTGGCCGGCAAGGAAGAGATGGTCTTCAGCTCCTGATCGACCACCACCAAACCAATCCCCTATGAGCCTTTTTCTCGAAAAATTCCTGCCATTATTCGTCTACCCGCTCGGGTTTGCATTGATCCTGCTCCTCCTGGTGCTGATCCTGCGCGAACGCTCCAAAGCCCAGACGTTCACCATCGTGCTGGCCGTCATGATCCTGTGGTTGTGTTCGACCCGCTACGTGGCGCTCACGCTGGTTAAATCGCTCGAATGGCGATACCTGCCGCTGCCGGAGATGCCCGCGGCAGATGTCATCGTGGTGCTGGGCGGTGGCACGGAGTCGCCGCAGTACCCCCGCCCGACGGTCGAGGTGAATGCAGCCGGCGACCGGGTGATCTATGCCGCGGAGCTGTACAAACAAGCCAAGGGTTCCTTCATCCTGGTCAGCGGTGGCAATATCCCCACGCTGGATGCGCGCACGACCACCCCGGCGGAGGATATGGCCATGCTGCTCGATATGCTGGGCGTCCCGCCAGACGCGGTCTGGATGCAGCCCAGCTCGGCCAACACCGCCGAGGATGCACTGTATTCGAGTATCTTACTGAAGGAGCGGGGCATCTCGCGCGTCATCCTGGTCACCTCGGCCATCCACATGCCGCGCGCAGTCGGACTGTTCACCGCCAACGGTATCGATGTCACCCCGGCACCGGTCGATTACACCGTCACCCAGGAAGTGTGGAACAACCTGTGGGGAGGCAGCTGGCAGGAGATGGTCATCTCCGCCATGCCGAATGCCTCCAGCCTGGCTCAGACCACGAACGCCATGAAGGAATACATCGGCATGCTGGTCAATGCGATCGAAGCTGCACCATGATTCCCCGCTGAACCCATTTCGATTACAATTTCCCTTATTTCGGACGACCAATTATGCAACCCATCCGCTTGGGCTGCGTAGATAAGATTAGAACGACCCAAACTCAGGAGTGCATGTGGCAAACCCGGAAAGCGAATGGCTTGACCGAGCAATAGACGGCGACGACGATGCCTTCACGCAGCTGGTGGAGACATACCAGACGCCTGTCTATAACCTTTGCTACCGCATGCTTGGGAACGCGGGCGATGCTGAGGATGCCGCCCAGGAAAGCTTCTGGCGCGCCTGGCAGTATCTCAAACGATACGACCGCCAGCGCTCATTTGTGACCTGGCTGCTTTCCATCAGCGCCCACTACTGCATCGACCAGCTGCGCAAGCGGCGACTCGAGCTGGTACCGCTCGATGTCCTGCCTGAAGAAGACGCGCCCGACCCGGGCCTGTCACCCGAAGCTGCATCCAAGCTGCGTGAAGAAAAACAGCAGATGCGCAAACTGCTTGACAAACTCGGTTCACAAGATCGAGCCGCCATCATCATGCGCTACTGGTACGATTTCTCTGAAGTGGAGATCGCCCAATCGTTGTCTTTGACGGTCAGTGCGGTTAAAAGCCGCCTGCATCGAGCCAGACGTGAACTGGCACTTGCCTATGATGAGTGTTATGAAACACCGGCATTTGCTGAAAGGAGACGCTATGAATCACCAGCCTTTTGAGAAGTGGCTGCTCGACGGAGCAACCCTCGATAAAGCCCACACACGCCCAACTCCAGGAGCACCTGAAAGCCTGCAAGACCTGCCGGCGACTGGCCTGCAACCTGCCCCGCGTGGAGCAGAAGCTGGCCGCGACACCTCCAGCCGAACCAAGGCTCGGGTTCGCCGCCCGCTTCCAGGCGAGTCTGCCTGCCCGCCAGGTGGCCCGGCAGCGCCGCCAGATCTGGTCGATGATCCTCTCCGGCCTGTCGGTCGGAATCGCGATCGCCATCTACCAGATCCTGCCGGAACTGTCACGCCTGTCACCCGGCCTGATCATCTCATCACTGACCAATAACATCCTGACCGCGGTTTCCTCGCTGCTGCGTCTCGGGCAGGTTTCAAACTATGTCCTGATGCGCGTGCCACCGTCTGTACCCCTGGCGGTGTGGGTCAGCCTGACCATCGTCTTCCTTATCCTGAGCATTGTTTGGGTCCTTGCGCTGGGACGTATCCTGGCGCCAAAAGGAGATAAAGCATGAGTAACAAATTTAGAATCCCATTGATGGTCTGCCTGGCGCTCGTCATCCTCATTACAACCAGCGCCTTCACGACCACCCGGCCGCAGGACGACAAGGTCGTCTTCGGCGGTACATATGTCCTGTCAGACGGTGAAACCCTGACCGGTAACCTGGTCATCCTGGGTGGAGCCGTCACCCTTGAGCAAGAACTCAACCGTTAGCGGCGATACTGCCCTGTTCGGTGGTACCCTCGACGCTGACGGCACGATCGAAGGCAATCTGACCATCGTCGGCGGCGTTGTCAAGCTGGCGGCGAATGGCATTGTTAAAAAGGATGTCTTCACGATCGGTGGAACACTCGATCGGGCAGCCGGTTCCCAGATCCTCGGCAATGTGGATAGTTTCGGCAGTGCACCTTTCAGCCTGGATATCCCGAATATGCCCATCGGTCCGAATGTACCCGTGATCACCGGTTATCCATCACCGGTCAGCTTCCTGTGGCAAGTTCTGTCCTTCGTCGCATCTTTGATCCTGAGCGCAGCCCTGGCCATGCTGATCGCCCTCTTGTGGGCGAAACCGACCCAGCGGGTGGCCAATGCTATCCGCAACAACCCGGTCGGTACAGGCGGTTTCGGGTGTTTGACACTGATCGTCGCCCCCGGCTTGCTGATCTTGGTGGCCATCACCATCATCCTCAGCCCGCTCAGCGTTCTTGGCATGCTCCTGTTGTTTGCCGCTGTGATCTTCGGCTGGACGGCCATCAACCTTGAGGTCGGCAATCGCCTGGCCCGCCTGTTCAAGGTGGACTGGTCGGCTCCGGTCGCCGCCGGCATCGGTGCCCTGGTCTTCAACCTGGTCGTCTTCGGCTTTGCCTACATCCCCTGCCTGGGCTGGACCCTCTCGGTCGTGGTCCTGCTGTTCGCCCTGGGTGGCGTCCTGGTCACGCGCTTCGGGTCTCACGAATACCCCGAACCAGTTGCTGTCCCGGTCCGCCCGGTACTCCCGGTCGCTCCGGCTGCCCTGGTTGCCCCGGTCGTAGTGACTCCCAAGGTCACCAAACCCGTTGCAGCCAAAACTCCGGAGCCAGCTAAACCATCAGCTGCCAAAGCTAAAACCACCGCCGCAGCAAAGACGCCCGCGAAAGCGGCCAAGCCCGCTGCCAAACCGACGACCGCTAAACCGGTCGGAAAAACCAAAACAAAATGAACCCGTGCGGTGAAAACCGCCGGATTGGAGAGAAAGAAATGAAACCTGCTTATATCTTTATCACCCTCGTCCTGCTGGCCTCCACGCTGGCATGCAGCTTCTCGGTCAACGTTCCCAACATCGACACCGGACCGACCCAGACCCTCGAACTGGATGAAAGTCTGGTCACCGGTACAGACGTGACCAAGCTGACCATTGAAATGGCAGCCGGTAACCTCAACATCGACCCCGCTTCGGATGACAAGTTGAGTGGCCGTATCGACTACAACGTGCCTGCCTGGAATCCGACCATCACGCGAAACACCGACTCCCTGACCATCTCGCAGGGGCATGACAATGCCGTCGGCAATATCTCAGGCAACGACGTCATCAATGACTGGGATCTGCGGCTTGGCAACCAGGTGGCACTCGACCTGACAGTCAATGCCGGGGCTTACAAGGGTCGCCTCGACCTGAGCGGCCTGATGCTGCGCCGGCTGGAGATCAACGACGGCGCCAGCGATGGGGATGTCAAGTTCAACGTCCCAAACCCCGAGACCATGGAAAAGCTGGTCTATCGCACCGGCGCCTCCAAGGTTAACCTGTATGGTCTGGCGAATGCCAACTTCACCGATATGAGCTTCGACGGTGGCGCAGGTGATTACCTGCTCGATTTCTCGGGCACGCTCAACCAGGATGCCACGGTCAATATCCACACCGGCGTCAGCGCCATGACCATCATCATCCCAGCCGGCATGCATGCCGTCATCACCAACAACGGGGCGATCTCGAATGTCACCCCGGTCGGCACCTGGACGGTCAGCAACAACGTCTATGAAGCTACCGGCGAAGGCCACACCCTGACCATCAACATCGACCTGGCCGTCGGAAGCTTGAAACTGGTACGGCAGTAAGGTTAATCCCAATTGTACGTAGCGGGGCACAGCTGTGCCCCGCTACATATTTAAACACAGGACTTTGTCATCTCTAAACAGATACAGCAATCCAATAACCAGAATATTTACTCCCATTACTTACAATATCGTAAGAATGTGCCTTTCCTCCTTGACCCTATCCGCAGCCTGCTTTACAATTCTTCAATGGAATGGTTACAAGGCATTGCCCTGTCAATCTGAACGTCCTGCTCATATCTCCCTCTATTAATCCTTTAAGGAGTCGTCATGACTGATTTCCTCTTCCGCGGCAGTCTGGTCGACCTCGACCCGGCGCTGGACGAATTAACGCGCCTGGAGAGCGAACGCCAACGCCGCAAGCTCATCCTGATCCCCAGCGAGAGCACTGCCCCACTGGCGGTACGCGAAGCACTCTCCTCGTCCTTCCAGAACATCTACGCGGAGGGATATCCCGACGAGGAAACCCGCAGGATGAGCGAAGCTGAGATCCTGGATTACCCCGAGCGCCTGGCCAGCTTCCGGCGCTACTCCGATCCACGCTACTACAAGGGCGTCGAATATGCCGATATCGTCGAAGCCCTGGCCCGCCGGCGCTGCGCGGAAGCCTTCGCCGCCAACGGCAAGACCGCCGACCAGCTGTTCGTCAACGTCCAACCGCTCTCCGGAGCACCCGCCAACAACGCCGTCTACACCGCCCTGCTCAACCCGGGCGACACCATCCTGGGCATGAATTTGCTGCACGGCGGACACCTCAGCCACGGCTCCTCGGTCAACCGCTCCGGCAAGCTCTTCAACGCGGTCCATTACACAGTCGACCCGGTCACAGAAAAGATCGATTATGAAGCCGTTGCCGCGCTGGCAACGGAAAAACTGCCCAAGATCATCATCGCCGGTTACTCCTCCTACCCGTGGGTGCCGGATTGGAAACGCTTCAGGGAGATCGCCGATTCGGTCGGCGCCATCCTGATGGCGGATGTCTCTCACATCGCCGGGTTGATCGCCGCCGGCACCATCCCCTCCCCGATCGGCATTGCCCAGGTGGTGACCTTCACCACCCACAAGACACTCTGCGGTCCGCGCGGCGCCTGCATCATCACCCACGACGCTGCCCTGGCCAAAAAGCTCGACCGGGCGGTCTTCCCCGGCGAACAGGGTGGCCCGCACGTGCATGCCTTCGCCGCGCTGGCACTCACCTTTAAATTAGCCCAGACGAAACAGTTCAAGGAACTTCAAACCCAGATCATCAAGAACTGCGTCGCTTTAACGGATGCGCTCAAGGCGGAAGGCTTCCGCATCCCCTTCGGCGGGACCGACACCCACCTGACCAACCTGGATTGCAGCACCATCAAGGGACCGGACGGCACCACCCTCTCCGGTGACATGGCCGCACGCATCCTCGACATCGCCGGGCTGGTCGCCAACCGCAACACCATCCCGGGCGACAAGACCTCGGCCAATGCCTCGGGCGTGCGCCTGGGCACCCCCTGGGTGACCCAGCGCGGGTTGAAGGAAGCCGATATGAAGACCATCGCCGGCGTGATCGCCAGCGTGTTGAAGACCGCCGTGCCATTCTCGGTCGAGACCCGCCAGGGACCTGCCCAGCGAGCCAAGGTCGACTTCGCTGCGCTCGAAAAAGCGAAGATAACCATCCGCGAACTGGCCAAAAAAGCCGGCTCCGATGAAGCCACCGAGGATCACGGATACCCGCACTTCTTCTACATCGACGACCAGCCGTCCGGTCAGGGCGAATGGATCGCCTTTGACCTGAAAGGCGCCAAGCTGCGCCAGTACCTGCATTACGTCCTGAGCTCCGATATCGCCGCACTCAAGCCAGGTGGAAGCCAGCCGGCCAGGCTGGTCACCAGCCAGGGTGAGGTTGAAGTCGGGTTGGCCCTGATCGATCAGGATCATTACCGGCTGACCGTCCCCGCCGGGAAAGCCAGCCTGTCGGCTGCCTGGCTGCGCGATCTGTCGGATGGTTACACCGCTTTCGACGACGATGCAGCACGCCGCATCCCGGGGCCGGTGACGGTCATCGAATCAACCGAAAAAGCTGCCAAGCCTCCAACCGGCGAGGCCGTCGACCCGGTCAAACCCTATTTCATCGGCATCACCCAGGGTAAGGGTACAGCACTGCCGGTATTCAAGTGGGACGATAAGGAAGCTCCGCTGCGCAAGACCTCGCTCAACGAGACCCACCGGAAACTGGGTGCCAAGATGGTGCCCTTTGCCGGCTGGGATATGCCGGTTTGGTACAGTTCGGTGGTCGAAGAGCATCTAGCCTGCCGCCAGGCAGCCGGACTGTTCGACGTCTCTCACATGGGTGTCTACCAGGCCGAGGGACCCGATGCGGTCGCCTTCCTCGACAGTGTATGCGGCAACGATATCGGCGGGTTGAGCGTGGGTGAATCCTGCTACACCCAGTTCCTGCTGCCGGATGCCAGCGTGGTGGATGACTGCCTGGTCTACCGGCGTGCCGAAGAGAAATACCTGGTGGTTGTGAACGCCTCCAATGATGACAAGGACTGGGCCTGGCTGAACGCCGTGCGCGAAGGCAAGGTCCAGATCGATACCGAACGGCCCTGGGTGAAAGCTTACGGGCGGGAGGTCACCCTGCGCAACCTGCGCGACCCCAAAGCCGGCGCGGAGATGCGCGTCGATATCGCCCTGCAAGGACCCAAGTCGCGCGACATCCTGCTGGCGCTGGGCTGCGATGCGGCCACCAAGGCACGCATCATGGCTCTCAAGCGCACGGAACTGTGCGATGCGTTGGTGGGCGGCTTCAACCTGGTCGTCTCGCGCACCGGTTACACCGGCGAAAAGATGGCCTTCGAACTCTTCATTCATCCGGATAAAGCGGTTGCATTGTGGCAAGCTTTCATGGAGAAAGGCACTCCGCTGGGGATGAAACCCTGCGGTCTGGGCGCGCGCGATTCGCTGCGTACCGAAGCCGGGCTGCCGCTCTACGGTCATGAAATGGCCGGTAACCTCAACCTGGGAGTGGCGGAAGGCGGTTTCGGATCCTACGTCAAGGTTTATAAACCCTGGTTCATCGGGCGTAAAGCTTTCATGGAGCGCGAGAAGACCCGCACGCAGGTCGTGGCGCGCTTCCGCTTCACCGAGAAGGGTGTGCGCATGGCCCACAATGGCGACCCGCTGGTCGACAAGAAGGGCAAGGTGATCGGTGTGGTGACCAGCTGCGCGGTCGACAGTGAGGGCTTCCTGACCGGCCAGGCATTGGTGGAAAGAAGCCTCGCTGTGGATGGCACCCCGGTCGCAGTCTTCCAGAGCGCAGCCAAAGAAGCAGGAAAGGCCCCCGCCGGTCTGATCCTGGGTGACAGGGTCAACCTGCCCACACCGGCCATGATCATCAGCCGGTTCCCGAAATTGTAGGAGCAATTCAGTCTGCGGGTGCATTCCAGCACCCGCAGACTTTCGTAAGACCGAGTTCGTAAAAATCTATTCTTTGGAGGTAGAATGCAAACACCTTGGGATTTCCGTTATGCTCAACGCACACAACGTATGGGCAGTTCGGCTATCCGGGAGCTCTTAAAATTGACAGAAAATCCTGAGATCATCTCCTTTGGCGGCGGTTTGCCCGCGCCCGATGTCTTCCCGATGGAGAAGATAAAAGAAGCCTGCAACACCGTCATCGACGAGTTGGGGGCGGTCGCCTTGCAATACGGCTCGACCGAAGGGTATACCCCACTGCGCGAGATGATTGCGCGCCACACCTCGCGCTATGCCTGTGAAGTCTCCACCGAGAACATCCTGATCACTTCCGGGTCACAACAGGCATTGGATTTGCTTGGAAAGATCTTCATTAATAGGGGTGATCGTATCCTCGTCGAATCACCCACCTACCTGGGCGCCCTGCAAGCCTGGAATGCCTATGGTGCCGAGTACATCACCGTGCCATCCGATGAGAACGGCATGGTCACCGAGCAGCTTGAAGCTGCGCTGCGCATCGGACCCAAATTCATTTACGTACTTCCCAACTTCCAGAACCCGACCGGCACAACCCTGCCGCTCAAGCGGCGCGAGCAGCTGGTTGAGCTGGCCGATAAATATGGCGTCCCGATCGTCGAGGACGACCCTTATGGGCAGCTGCGCTTCGAGGGCGAGCACATCCCCTCGGTCATGACGGTAGACAACCAGTACAAGGGCAACCACGAAAATACCTACAACGGCAACGTCATCTACCTGAGCACTTTCTCGAAGATCCTGGCGCCCGGTCTGCGCCTGGCCTGGATCATCGCCCCGCCGCAGGTCATCCTGAAGCTGACCCAGGCCAAGCAGGGCGCCGACCTGCATACCGCCACATTCAACCAGGTGGTGGCCTTCGAGGTCGGTCATGGAGGTTTCATCGACGAACATGTCAAGACCATCCGCACGGTCTACCACGAACGCCGCAATGCGATGCTCGAGGCATTGGAAAAGAACATGCCGGCCGGTGTCAAATGGACCCACCCGCTGGGCGGTCTTTTCCTGTGGATGACTCTCCCGGAGGGGATGGATACGGTTGATCTGTTCAAGAAAGCCCTGGAGAAGAAAGTTGCTTTTGTCCCGGGCCATTCCTTCCATCCGGATGGGCGCGGCAAGAACACCATGCGGCTCAATTTCTCCTACTGCAAACCGGAGATCATCCGCGAGGGCATCGCCCGCCTGGCGACGGTGATCAAAGAAGAGATGGCAGCCGCCAAGTAAGTCGCCCTTTGTGAAAACAGAAGCCGGTCTCTATAGAGACCGGCTTTTTTTGTAGGGTGGGTTTTCCGAAGGACCCCCGTTCTTGGGGGGCTGACCCGCCCTAAAAGCCCTAGGGAAGATTGATGGCAAACGCCACCAGCAGCGCCACCAACGCCGGCGCGAGCACCAGCGCCGGCAGGAAGCTGCCCACACGGATCTTGCGCAATTCGAGCAGGCTGGAAATGCTGATGGCCAGCAGCAGGACTCCCCCGGTCGCCACCATCTCGGTCATCATGGCCTCGCTCACGAAGGTCTGCACCTGACGGGCCAACAGCGTGATGGCACCCTGGTAAACCAGCACCGGGATGGAGGAAAACAACACCCCCAGGCCGAGCGAGGATGCAAAGGCCATGGCGGCAAAAGCATCCAACACTGACTTGATCACCAGGGTATTGATGTCACCGGTCAGGCCATCCTGGATCGAACCCAGGATCGCCATCGGCCCGATGACGAAAAGGAGCGAGGTGGTCATGAAACCACGGATGAAATTCTCGCTCTCGGTATTCCCGGATTTGTTGAAGCGTTTCTCGAAGAAAGCTCCCAGCGCTTCGACCCCCTCCTCGATGCGCCACCATTCCCCCAGCAGCACCCCGACCAGCAGGCTGGCAAGGACGATCATGACATTCTGCGTCTTCAAAAATAGCGAGATGCCGTAAGCCAGCGTGAACAGGCCGAGCATCGACATGATGGTGTGGCGCAGGCGTTCCGACAGCCGGTTCGAGAGCAGGAGACCCAGCCCTCCCCCGATGATGATCGCCACGGCATTAATAATGGAACCCATGTTTATTTCCTGACCTCTTTTTCGTTAATTTCCCTGGCACGGGTCGGTTTGACCGTTTTGGCATCCAATTCGCATAACTCGAGCGCGAATAACAGCGATGATACGCGGTTGAGATAACTCAGGATGATGGGATTGACCTTGTGACCGCGGTCCACCTGGCGGACGACCCGCCGCTCGACACGCCGGGCAACCGTGCGGGCCAGATCCATGGCTGCGCCGGCGGGGGTATCCCCGGGGACGATGAAACCATCGGGTGTTTTAACCGTGGCCGTCATGCGGGCGATCTGCGACTCGAGCCACTTCACGCGTTCGGCATCCAGTCCCGCACCTGAACCTTCACCCTTTCCGGTCGTTGCCAGCCCGGCCATCAGGACATAAACGTCGCGTTGGACGGCCAGCAGGATACTGCGGCTGGCTTCCAGCTCCGAATGCGCACGCGCCAGCCCGAGCGCAGATGTGAATTCGTCCAGTTCACCCAGCAGGTCGATGCGGTGGCTGCCCTTGCTGACCTTTTGCTTGCCCAGCAGGCTGGTCCGGCCGCCATCGCCCTTGCCGGTGTACATTTCCTTTTTTCCGGTGACTCTTCTCATGTCAACCTCACTTGCTCTTGATGGACCCGTAAAGGTACCAATTCGCGTCCTTCGGGAAACCTGCCATTAACGCCGGCTCCCAGACAAAATCTCCGGGTGTGAAGATCGCCCTCAATGCTGCATCCAGCGTCTGCAGCATAAACTGCAGCGGTGCAACCAACAGGTTACCGGGATCCTGCTCATCCATCAGGGCTTGCAGGATGACCCGCTGGGAGACCTGATGGGGGTAACTGCTGGCCATCGTCAGGGGATCCTTGTGATATTCGTCCAGATAACCACCCCACTGGCGCATGCGGATCCCAAGGTCCTGACCCACCTTTTTCATCCAGTCACGTTCATGGTGGATCCTGGATTGGAAGATGCGCGTTTCGTAATCGCCGCGCTCATCCGCCTGCTTTCCGCTGAGATCCCGCGCCTTCGCCCGCTTGAGCATGAACAGGACCACACCGACGGTCAGCGTGCTGAAGGTATACGCAGGCTCACGGGCAATGCCAGGGAGCGGCCAGGCAGCCTCTTTCGATTCCAGATACCTGTCCAGCATCGGAACGGCTTCATATAGGTAATTTAATTCCATCTTGGCATCCAAAGCAATCCCTCCACAATATCAAAAGCGGCAGGGATGACCCTGCCGCGCGCCCGGCTTTATTTCCCTTCGGAAGACACATCCTGGATGACGCTTTTATTGGCCAGGTTCCAGCGCAGGAAGGTGGAAAGCCGGTCGCTGAAGTTGAACAGTGGACCGATGGTCACCCCCTTCATCTGATGGTCGATCGAGAACGTATACACATTGTAATACAGCGGGATGGCCGGGACCTGTTTGGAGAAAAGCACCTGGAAATTGCGATATAACTTGGCGCGCTCACCCACATCTGGGGTGGTGCGGGCCAGTTCCAGGTATTCGCTGGCGACCTTGTTATCCCACTGGGAGTAATTCTGTCCACCGGTAGCCATGGCGCTATCCCAGAAGGGATAGGGATCCGGGTCGTGCGTGCCAGTCATGTTCAACTCGACCAGGGCGGCTTCGTAGGTACGCGGCACGAGGTATTCGTCGATCAATTGGTCGTAACCAAGCGGCTGGATATCAATGATGACCGAAATACCGGCCCAGTCCTTCTGGATCTGTTCGGCCAGGGCTTGATGCAGCTCGTCATTCGGGTACACGAGCGTAAAGGTCAGGCTCACGCCGTCCTTGGATTTCAGCGCCCCACCCTCGGAGGGCAGGCTGTATTCCGCAGCCGCCAGGATCTGGCGGGCGCGCTCCTGGTCGTAGGCATAGGTATCCACGCTCGAGAAGTAGGCCCATCCACCCGGCATGATCGGGCTGTCGGCTACAACCGCCTGGCCACCCACGAATTTCTGGATCATGTAATCCCGGTTGAGCGCCAGGATGAGGGCTTTGCGGACATTCTCATCCTCGAAGAATGGCACCTCGTTGCTTTTCAGGTTCAGGTAGATCAGGGTCAGTTTGTTGAACATGGCGGTGTGGCTGGCGAGGTCACTCTCCACCAGGACATCCGGCAGCACATCAGATGTGACCTGGCTGATGCCTTTCACCTCACCGCCCAGGTAAGCATCAAACGCACTGGCCGAATCGGGGAAATAATTGAATATGACCTGCTCCAGGTAGGGTGCATCGCCATAATAATTCTCATTGATCTTCAGGGCCACACCCTTGACCTGCGATTTTTCGATGATCAGGCGATCGAAACGGTATGGACCAGTACCGACCGGCTGCAGGTTGAACGGATCATCCACCAGCTGATCGACCGTGCGACCATCGAGGAGGTGCGCCGGCAGGATGCCGAAGCCGAGGTAATCCAGGAACGGGGCATAGGGCTCCGGAAGGCGGAACTGAACGGTCTGGTCGTCGATCCTTTCCACGGCAATCTCCGTCCAAAATCTGCGCAGATCCTCCGGGATGAGGGGGCTCGGATCGCGGAACAATTCCACTGTGAATATAATGTCATCCACGGTGACAGGGTCACCATCATGCCACACCAGGTTCTTGCGCAGGGCGAAGTTATAGATGGTGCCATCCTTCGATATCCCCCAGGTTTCAGCCAGGTCCGGGACCGGCAGTCCGCCGCTATCAAACTTAACCAGCCCGCTGAAGATCAACTGATCGATATCGTGGTCAGCCTGGTTGTGCATATCCAGGATCGGGTTGAGCCTTCCGAATTCGCCCACCAGCGCCTCGGTGTATACACCACCGGAGCTGGGTGCGGTCAGCAGCGTGCCACTGATGGGTTTCTGCACGATCAGCAGAACGCCGACAATGACAGCGGTGACCAGGATGATGATGAGTTGCAGACGGATCTTTTTCATGGCAGGTATCAAAATTAAAGAAGGCGGCTGCCCCACGAGGTAGGGAGTCGCCCTCAGACCTCATTTAGAAGCCGGGTACTGGTTCCCTCCGGTCACTATTAAAGTGCGGAGACGTAGACGTTCACCAGCGTCAGGGTGAAGAATATCAAGGACAGGATAATGGTGATGATGAACAGGGTCTTTTCGACACCGCGCCGCGCCATGAAGACACCACCGGTATCCACGTTCGAGAGACCACCCATGCCGGTGCCCTTCGATTGCAAAATGATGCTCGCAATCAGTGCGACAGACGTTATAATTAAAGCGATATCCAAATAAGTTTTCAAGTGTTGCCTCCGTAAAATTAACACGCGAATTATACCTTCACGATGGAGCATCCGTCAACCGAGCGCCAATGAACGAAATCGTCATTAATCTCCATATTCACACCACTTATTCAGATGGCCACACCGACCATGCCGGGCTGGCCCGCGCAGCCATGCAAGCCGGATTGGATGCCATCCTGGTCACCGACCACAATGTCTACGTGGATGGCATCGACGCATACCACCACGATGGTCGCCAGCGAGTGCTGGTTCTGGTCTGCGAGGAGGTGCACAATCCCGTGCGCGTTCCCCAAAAAAGCCACCTGTTGATCCTGGGTGCGCGCAAGGAACTGGCGCAATACGCGTCCGACCCCCAGGAGTTGATCAACCAGGCCCGCCATGCAGGAGCCGCCACTTTCATCGCCCACCCGCATGAAGATGCCCTGCCGGCATTCGGTGAGGGCGACCTGGGTTGGGATGACTGGCAGGTGACCGGGTACACCGGCATCGAGCTGTGGAATGCGATGAGCGAATTCAAGACACGCGCCACCTCCCTCTGGAAAGCGATCTATTACGCCTACAACTTCGAGAAAATGGCAGCCGGCCCGCTCGAACGCACGCTGAAGAAATGGGATGAGCTGCTGGTCACCGGGCAAAAGGTAGCTGCGGTGGGCGGCTCGGATGCGCACGAGCTGGACATCCGCAAGGGACCGATCCGACGCCTGCTTTACCCTTACGTGCAGCATTTCCAGGCGGTCAATACCCACCTGCTGCTGGCCAAGCCCTTGAGCGGCGAGGTCGAGGCGGACCGTGAACTGATCTACGCCGCACTGCGTGCCGGGCATATGTTCGTCGGCTATGACCTGCCGGCATCCACGCGGGGTTTCACCTTCAACGCCCAGGGCAAAGCGGAACGCGCCACCCAGGGCGACACGCTGCGCGCCAAGGGCGGGGTAACCCTGCAAGCGCGCCTGCCCTTGCAGGCCGAAGCGCGCCTGATCCACAATGGCAAGGTCGTCAAAGAATATGCCCATACCGAAGCCCTGGCCCACAGCACCAGCGAACCGGGCGCTTACCGGGTGGAAGCCTACCGCGAGTTCAAAGGCGAACGCCGTGGTTGGATCTTCTCGAACCCGATCTACCTAAAGTGAATTCATTCCCTAACCTCTTGATCACAGCCTGCAGTCACCTCATCACCCGACCCCACAGATGCATTTGAATGCCTAATGTATAATATAGGCTTTACAGGATAAAACGTGAAACTGGACGCATTGGAATTTGTCGAAAAACGACTGGCCGAATTGATCGAGAAGCCCCTGCAAACCTTCTTCCCGGGCACCCGCGCAGATCAACTGCTTGCCAAACGCCTGGTACAGGCCATGAGCGACGACCTGAGTGTGGATGCCGGCGGGCGGCTGGTCGCACCGGTCTATTATGAGATCAAGCTCAACCCGATCCACACCGATTTGTGGACTGAGCGCCCCGGCCTGGCAGGCATGCTGGCCGAAGCCTTGCTTCTGGCAGCCCACGAGCAGAAAGTGACTTTCGAACGCTCTCCCGTGATCGGTGTGACGTTTGACATAGAAGTCCCCATGGAGGATATCCAGGTGATCACCCTGGAATTGGGCCAGCCGGGCGGTACGACAGCCGAAAGCCCAATGGCATCTGCAGAACCCTCCGCCATCCCGGCGGATGCCTTTCTAATTATCAATGGCGATCGCCACGTCGATCTGAAGGAGCCCGTCGTGACCATCGGGCGCTCCCCCACCAACCAGCTTGTCCTGGATGACCCGCAGGTCAGCCGGGTGCACGCACAACTGCGCGCCATCGATGGAGCCTTCACGATCATCGACCTGGATTCCACCTGCGGCACGTTGGTGAATGGCGAAGCAGTCACCCAGGTTCCGCTGCGCGCCGGTGATTCGATCGTGCTGGGCGATACCACCCTCATTTATGGCCAGGAATCCGTCTCGAGCGAGGAAACCACCAGCCTGCCGGTGATACCCAGGAAAAAAGGTAAAGCGAAGTGAGCGCCACGGTGGTGCTGATCCTGCGCATCCTGCTCGCAGTCTGCCTGTACGCCTTCGTCGGATTTGCTTTCTACCTGTTATGGAAGACACTGCGCCAGGCTGCCACCGGACCTCAAGGAGGACCTCCTTTGCTGGTGCTACAACCGGTGGAGCAACAAGACCGGCTTCCCCTGCATCTCGAAGCCGGTGAGATCGAAGTCGGGCGTGAGAAAACCTGCGGCTTATGCCTGGAGGACAAATCTGTATCCAGCCGCCATGCCCTGCTCAGCTATCACAACAAGCAGTGGTGGGTGGCAGACCTGGGCTCGACCAACGGCACCTATCTGAATGAAATGGCTGTCACCACCCCGACCGTGCTGGTTATGGGCGACACCCTTGCCTTTGGCAAGCTCGATTTCACCGTCGGATTTAAATCAAAGCCATCAACTGAATCGTCCCGGAAATGAGAGGTCTACATGACAGATAAACCCGTGCTGGCCGTGATCGGCGGTTCCGGTCTGTATGCCATCCAGGGGCTGGAAGATGTGCGCGAAAATGTCATCGATACACCCTTCGGGCAACCCTCCGCGCCGGTCGTGACCGGGCTGTTGGAAGGCAAACCCGTCGCTTTCCTGGCGCGTCACGGCATCGGCCACACCATCCTGCCCCAGGAGGTTAACTCGCGCGCCAACATCTGGGCGCTCAAGTCGCTGGGTGTCGAACGAGTGGTTTCGATCAGCGCAGTCGGCTCGCTGCGAGAGGATTATGCGCCCGGGTCGATCGTTGTCCCGGACCAGTTGATCGATTTCACCAAGGACCGCGAACGCACCTTTTTCGGCGACGGCCTGGTGGCACATGTTGGTACCGCCGATCCTTTTTGCAGCTATTTATCGAAACAATTGCTGATCGCTCTGAAGAACACCGGTGCGACCGCGCATCCAGGCGGCGCCCTGGTCACCATCGAAGGTCCGCGCTTCTCAACGAAGGCCGAGTCCCAGGTGTTTCGTTCCTGGAGCGCCTCCTTGATCGGCATGACCGCCAGCCCCGAAGCTTTCCTCGCGCGCGAAGCCGAACTATGCTACGCCGTCATGGCCCATGTCACCGATTACGATGTCTGGCGAACCAGTGAAGAACATGTCACCGTCGAAAAGGTGTTGACCATCCTCGACCGTAACACCCAGGTCGCCCAACAGGCCCTGCGTTCACTCCTGCAAGTGCTGCTTTCCGCACGCAATTGCGAGTGCGGGTCGGCGCTCGAGAATGCCATCATCACAAGCCCCGATAAGATCCCACCTGAGACGCGTCAGAAGCTCGGGCTGCTGGTGGATAAATACTTGAAATAAGCATGCCCGACCGGCGTCAGCCCAAATTCATCCCGCCTAAACCAGACGCGATCGAAAAGCGCCTGCTGCTGCTGGCGGGCGCCTTCCTCGGTCTGTCAGGCATCGTCCTGACACTGGCTCCGGCCGTGCGCGCCCATGATTGGGCCGTCAGTTACCGCTGGACCCATTGGATCGGGTTGGTCCTCTGGGCGGCATTCTTTGGCGTTGCCTCCCGGATCATCCGCCGCAAGCTGCCCGTCCGTGACCCTTACCTGGTGCCCATCACAGCCCTGCTGACCGGCTGGGGACTGCTGGTCATCTTCCGCCTTTCGACTTACTTCGGCCTGCGCCAGAGCATCTGGCTGGCCCTCGGGGTACTGCTCATAACCGGGTTGGCTTTCCTGAAAGATCCGCTCGACCTGCTGAAGCGTTACAAATATATCTGGCTGACCGGCGGACTGCTCCTGACTGCCCTGACTTTCATTTTTGGGGTTTACCCGGGCGGCAGCGGCCCGACCCTGTGGATCGGTCTGGGCGGCCTCTACCTGCAGCCATCCGAGCCGCTCAAGCTGCTCCTGATCATCTTCATGGCTGCCTACCTGGCTGAGCGGCTGCCGGAACAATTCTCCCTGTCACAGACGCTGGTGCCCCTTGGACTGGCCTTCCTGGCTGCCCTGGCGCTGCTGATCGGTCAGCGAGACCTGGGCACCGCCAGCCTGATCATCATCCTGTTTGCCGTCATCCTGTATTTTGCAACCGATCGGCTGCGCGTGCTGCTCGTCAGCGGCCTGCTGCTTTTAGCCGGTGGTGGACTGGGCTACCTGTTCTTCGACGTGGTCAGGCTGCGAGTGGATGCCTGGATGAACCCCTGGCTCGATCCGAGCGGGAATTCCTACCAGGTGGTGCAATCGCTCATCGCAGTCGCTTCGGGCGGCATCTTCGGCAGCGGACTCGGGCTGGGAAGCCCCGGGTTGGTCCCGGTGGCACTGTCGGATTTCATCTTTTCCGCCATCGCCGAGGAGGGCGGCCTGCTGGGCTGCCTGGTGCTGCTGCTGATCTTCGCGCTGCTCATCCAACGCGGTTTCCGCATTGCGATCTCCTCATCGGATCTATTCACGCGTTACCTGGCCGGCGGCATCAGCACCTATCTGGCCCTGCAAAGCATCCTGATCATCGGCGGCAACATCCGCGTATTACCCATCACGGGGGTCACCCTGCCCTTCATCTCATACGGCGGTTCGTCGCTGGTGACTTCCATGCTGGCAGCCGGCATCCTGCTCTGCATCAGCGTCCGGACTGAGGGGTCATCTACGACGCCATCTGTACCGGCGCGACCTTTCCGCATCACCGCCGCGCTTTTATGGGCCAGCTTTGCGCTGCTGGCGCTGGGCTGCGGCTGGTGGTCGGTCATCCGCAATGAAAACCTGATCTCCCGCACGGATAACTTCCGGCGCAGCATCAACGACCGCTATGTCCTGCGCGGGCGCATCCTGGACCGCAATGACAATGTGCTCAGCCAGACGGTGGGAGAATCCGGGGCTTATACGCGACAGCTGACCTACCCCGACCTCAGCCCGATCGTCGGCTATACGAATCCATGCTTACGGGCAGGCCGGTCTGGAAGCCGCAATGGATGAATACCTGCGCGGCGTGCGCGGCTACCCAGCCCTGCAGCAGGCGCTCAATAATTTGCTGTACAACCAGCCACCCGAAGGCCTGGATGTGAGGGTCAGCCTGAGCCTGGCGCTGCAGGAGAAGGCCGATGAGCTGCTGGGTGAGACGACCGGCGCGATCGTCCTGATGAACCCGGAGAGCGGTGAGATCCTGGCCATGGCTTCCCACCCAGGCTACGATGCCAACACGCTCGAGAGCGATATCGAGCGGCTGGAAGCCGATCAGGATGCTCCGCTTCTCAATCGCACGACCCAGGCGCTCTACCCGGCCGGCACCAGCCTGTCACCCTTCCTGCTGGCCGTCCGGATCGATCACACTTTGCCTGAAACGCCCGCCATAACGTTAACCTGGCTGGATGGCCGGGTCGTCTCCTGCGCGATGTATACGCCTCCGGATGCCGGCTGGGGGCCTCTGATCGCGAACGGCTGTCCGTCTGCTGCGATGAGCCTGACCTCCACTTACGACGGCAGCTCCCTGGCGGCTTTCTATGAGGACCTGGACCTGTACGCCAAACCGGCCGTGCCGCTGGATGCGGATTTCAACGAGATGCCGGACATCTCGCCTGAATTCGTCCGGCTGGCATTGGGCATGGAAGGCGTGGATGTCTCCCCGCTGCAACTGGCGCTGGCCGCTTCGACCATCAGCGCGGGCGGCATCATGCCGGCGCCGCGCCTGGCGCTCTCGGTCAACACCCCTGAAAGCGGTTGGGTGATCCTGCCGGTGGAGGGCGAACCGCGCCAGGTATTCACACCGGAACAGGCCGACCTGGTGGCCGAACTGCTCAAGGTGAAAGGCCAGCCCTACTGGCAGTCGCTGGGGACAGCCGGGATATCGGCCGAGCGCACGCTGACCTGGTGCATCGGGGGGACGCTGCCGGGTTGGAGCACGCCGGTCGTGGCGGTCGTCCTGGTCGAGGAGGACGCAGCCGGCAAGGCCAGATACATCCACCGCTCGCTGATCCTGGCGGCACAGTAAGAACTCAAACCACGGGGAACACGGAGATATTAGGGAAAGAACAAAAGATGGAAACCACAAAGCGCACGAAGAGCACGAAGGTATCCTCGGGGGGATTGGGGGGGGAACAAGAAATCTAAACCACAAAGCACATAGAGAACACAAAGGGTTTCACGGAGGGGTATGATGGTTTAACCGCCAAGTACGCAAAGAACGCCAAGGAATTCACGGAGGGATTGGGGGAAAGCCCCTACGCAGGATAAAGCTCCTGATGATCTCCGTGGTTCAGCTCCTTCTTCCCCCCAGCAAATTTTTCTTCCTAGTCTTCTTCGCGTGCTTTGTGTCCTTAGTGGTTCAGCTCTTTCTTCACCCCAGAAAGTTGTCCTCCGTGGTCTTCTTCGTGTGCTTTGTGTCCTTAGTGGTTCAGCTCTTTCTTCACCCCAGAAAGTTGTCCTCCGTGGTCTTCTTCGTGTGCTTTGTGTCCTTAGTGGTTCAGATTCCCCTTAAACGATCTTCACAAACCGCCGCTTGCCGACCTGCAGGACGCCCTTGCCCGGGAACGGCACCTGGGCATCCTCGAGGATGGTCCCATCCAGGCGGACGCCCTTCTGGTCGACCAGCCGGCGGGCCTCGCTGCGCGTGGCAGCCAGCCCGGCATCCATCAACACATCCACCACCTGTTTGCCGGCGATCAACTTGAACTCGGGCATCTCGGTCGGCAGGTTGCCGTTCTGGAACAGGTTGATGAAGGCTTTTTCAGCATCGTCGGCTTCCTGATCGGTGAAGAGCGAAGCCACGATCTCTTTCGCGAGCTTCATCTTGGCATCCCGCGGGTGCAGCTTTTCGGATTTCAGATCCGCCTTCGATGGCAGCGATCTCCTCGGGCGTCCAGCGCGTGATCAAGCGGAAGAAAGCCGGCATGGCGATATCCGGGACGGACATGACCTTGCCGTACATATCCTCGGGGGTGGATTTCAGCGCGATGTGGTTGCCGAGCGATTTCGACATGCGGATGACGCCATCCGTGCCGGGCAGGATCGGCATCAGCACGCCGATGTTGGGGCGTGCGCCGAAGGCGGTCATGATCTTGCGCCCGGCGGTGATGATGGAGAAGAGCTGCTCGGTGCCGCCCACCTGCACGTCCGCTTTCAGCATGAAGGCGTCGTAAGCCTGCATGATGGAGTAGAAGGTCTCATGCAGGTAGATGGGATCGTTGCGCTCCCAGCGCAGCTTGAAGTTCTCGCGCAGGATGAACTGCTGCAGCGTGAAGTTGGAGGCCATCTCGATCAACTGCGCGAAGGTGACCTTGGAGAGCCACTCGGAGTTATGCCGGACGATCGTCTTCTCGCGGTCCAGCACGCGGAAGGCCTGCTCGGCGTAGGTTTTGGCATTCTCCTCGATCTGCCCGGCGGTGAGCTGCGGGCGCAGCTTGTCCTTGTCGGACGGGTCGCCGATCAGCGCGGTGTAGTCGCCGATCAGGAAGGTGACCTCGTGACCCAGGTCCTGGAACTGGCGCATCTTGCGCATGGTGACGGTATGACCCAGGTGCAGGTCGGCCGTGCGCGGGTCGTAGCCGGTGTAGACCTTGAGCGGCCGGCCGGCCTTCTCGGCCTCGGCCAGGCGCTCGCCCAGCTCCTTGGCCATGGCAGCCTTGAGCTCGTCGTCACCGTACTCCGTGCCCGACATCAGGATCTCGAGTTGTCGTTGAATGTCCATTGATTACCTCATTAATTGACGGGTTTCATGTAAGCCCCCTATTATTGGGGGCCATCCCGCACTACGGTTAAACAGAAAGCGCCCACGTAGCCTGGGCGCGCTTAATCCTCAGACCACAATATCTAAAGGACTTGAGAATAGTAATAGAAACGTCTGAGCATGAGGCGATTATAACGCATTTTACTAAATGGAAATTATTTTTGATAAATCAAACAATTGAAAGTAATAATATCAATTAGTGTATTGTTGACAGATGTTGTAATAATATATCTATTTCATTCTTAGCATTACGTATATCTTTTGCCGATATAGATGGTGCCATATGGGCAAGGGCATTACGAACTCTTTTCACAATAATCATATGGCCAGTAAAAAAATTCAAAGATGGAAACACTGAGGGGATAAAAAGCATCTGATACTTTGTGATTATAAGTTCTAAGTGACCAATGGTGAGATAATCAATAGGTTGTAATAAATTACTTGTCCCAACCATTGGTAGCTTGCTTTGATTATTCTTTTCGTCATCGGAATACTTATATACATCATGTAATTCATTTTTTATTTTTGTATCCCACCAGTTAGTGTATTTCGAGCTCATAATTGTGTCAATTTTGATACGAAGTGCATTCTCGAAAATAAATATATATCCATAAAACTCACTGAGTCGCCGTGCGATTGCGTAATGACCAAGTGGCATCCATTTTATTTTTGGAACTAATTCAATTTTTGATTTTTCTGGAGATCCTGATTGTTGGACTACCCTTAAGGCATTTGGTTTATGATTTATCAGAAGTATTTGCCTAGTGATGTCATCAATTATTGATGAGACATTGATATCAAGTCCTTGCTTTTTAATATATAGACATGCAGCTTGATTAATACTTTTAAGATCATACCTTTTCTTTATCCTAGATAGTGTTACCCTCAGGCCTCTCTCTGATATTTGTTTCTCTTTTAATATTTCAGTAACTAGGTCCCTTTTCATTTCGTCTTACTTATTTTTTTTGACTGAGAGCGGGTATTTCTTATAGTTTGTGGAGCGGCATTGCATATTGAAGCAATATCATTATCTTGAAGATCAAACCTATCAAGAATGCTGATTTTTTCCGGTAGGCTTTCTACTCCTTTAATACATACGGAAACCTAGCATTAATATATCTTGGCCTACAGAGGGTATTGCTTTTTCCACTTTCTTTGGCATCTTTATGATCCTTTTTTAATCTTCGATTTAAACGTTTTGATTACCTTATCCGTTGTCCCACATATTTTTACCATATCCTTATTTGAGTAACCAAGCTGAACTAAGATCGCTACTTTCTTTTCGGTGGTAGAGAGGTCTTTAGTTGCTATATAGCCTAAAACGAGAGTCATATCTACATTTTCGGTTTTCTCATGCTCGTCCATTTTTTTGTCCATTTATTTGAATTTATTGTGCTTGCAACTATACATTTTAATTATTGATACCTTATTTATAAATATTGTAATATTAATAACTAAATAGTCAAGCGATAATTGATAAATCATATATATAACATCTAGCGTTCACAAGTCACGGTGATGATCTGATTATTATTAAATTAAATAGTAAATATTCTATACCCAAGTTTATCCAGTTATCCTGATGAATATATTCCAAATTGGTGAAAATTCATAATTTCTAGAACTAAACGCGAATTCGGTATTCTCTTTCGTGATATTGGATTACCAAGGGATGGCAGCCAAGATCTCATAGGACAAATACTCTCCCATGATCCCATCGACTAGCCTGACGGCCTCATTTTCCCATGTCTGGGCATCCGCCCTACTTCTGACACCTGGGTAGTCATACGCCGCGCCGCAATCCGTAGGTTGGGATGAACGTATGTGAATCCCAACAACAAATTTTACTATTGGGATTCGTACCCTTCGGACACTCATCCCAACCTACTGACACCCCGGGCAAAAATACACCGCCCCACCCATGTAAGCTTCCTTGCGGATAGCACCGCCGCAACGCGGGCAGGGCTGATCGAGCGTGTTCTTGCTGAGGATGGTGCGGTAGCCGCCCGGCTGCCCGAACAGGTCGTGCTCGGTATCGCGCCCGCCCTGCTCCGCCATGGCCGCCAGGACACCTTTGACCGCCTTGAACAGCGCATTGAATTCGGTTTCTGACAGGTCGCCCACTTTACGCCTCGGATGGATCCGGGCAGTCCACAGGATGTCGTGCATGACGCCGTTACCCAGGCTTTATACAGCTCCAATCAAATGCAGCATACTCCGCCTTGTTCGATTTATCGCTCATGGTTTGTTCTTCAATTTATCTTCGGTGCCAAGTGCGAAAATCTCTACCTTTCAGAATCCGTGCTGAATAACCCGCTGCTTACCAGATTCCCGGGATCAGGCGATAGCGCACCAGTTAGGTGTGATTTTGAAATCTGAGTAATGCATCTTGCGATGGGCATCAGAATATAAAGAATGGACAGAATAAAAACAAAGGCTGGATGAGAAAAATCATCCAGCCTTATGAATTAATGAGAATCTATGGATAAAGCTCACCGGCAAACCAGGTTTTTGCCTCGATCCAATCACCCGCACCGCCGCGACCCCAACCTTGATTCACATAGAAGCAGCGATCGTAGACAACCTCATCCCAACACGCGATGAAGCAGTGACGAATGACCCGCCTCTGCCAGGCATACCCAAATGCCATCGGATAGTGGCTGAGCCAGCCTGTCCCGATAACGGCCGGTGTATGGCGATTCACGATCGAATTGATGACATAGTTGCGCAACCTGTCTTCACACCAACCAATTGAGTTCCAGTGTGTATTCAGGTAGGCTCCGGTGCGACCATTCAGATACCTCCAGGCTTCTGGCATGTCCCAGGGGCAAGTTGCACCCGAATTGCCACTACAGAAGGTATGCACATATCCATTTATTTCCTTGATCATATTCGTCACGCCGGCATCCTGGGACAGGGGTGCCACTACATCGGCGCCATAACCGCCATTCTGACGATATATTCCAAAACGCGGAGCCCAGTACGCATTACCATGCCCCGCCTGGTAATCAGCCCAGCCGAATAACATCGCCCAGGCCACCGGGCCGCAACCTACATAACAACTTCCATAGATGAATTGATAGTAGGCAGGTTGCTGAGAAGAACCGCCACTTGCCCAATAATAGTTCCAACTCATTGGATCACCCCTCCTTCCGGTGTGGTGAACAAAGGTGGTAGCGCGACGCGTTTGTTGGACGGTGTGCCTTTGGGAACTATAAAGAACTGCAGCGTTTCAGATGTGCCATCCCGATAGGTGATGGCGAGCTGGAAGCTCAACTCCTGTTTCTCAACAGACTGCAGCGCCTGGAGTATTACTGCGGGTGGCTGGCTATCCACCTGGGTCATTTTGATGAATTTAACCCCGTCACCCGATAGGACCGCTTTACCGGGTTTTAAGAGGGGTACAGTCAATTGCTGACCTTCGTGGATACCTTCGCCGAACTTGGCGATCAAATCCTCGATATCCCAGACTTCCGCTGCGCGAGTTTTTAGCGCTTCCAGGAAGGGTTTATACATATTGGGATATCCCTGTTTGGCTGCCGACCAGGATTCCCATTCCACAAGCTTCAACCCGGGAGTGGGGCCGCCTGTTTTTGTTATGACCATCTTTCCCGGAGCATCATCGTTTTTCGACGGCCTGCCAGGTTTGGCGATCACGCCACTGATCAATTCCTGTTCCCTGGCATCACCTTTCATCCCTACAATCCGTAAAGGAAGTTGGCCGATATTGGTCAGGAATTGCCCCTTAGCATCCTCAGCTGAATAAGCCAATGTATCAAGCTTGAGAATGCGCCCCACCGTTGCCTGGGGCACTTTAGCCTCAAGCGCCCGGCTGGGCGGTTCCATCGTGACACTCCAGTGTGGGATGGGGATATCATGCCTACCGGCAGAGGCAAGAATGAATCCGGTATTACTACTCTTGCCCTCGTGTTCTCTCGCATATGTCTTCTTAAGACCCGTGATTTCGAACTCCCAGTAGGCAACCGTCTTGATCCCGGGACGGTAGATCGGACAGACCATCTCAGCGATGGCTGCGCTTTTTGTACCGGGTGCCATCGGCGTTCCTCGAATAGACTCCAGTCTGTCTGCCACACGGCGCCAGACATCCATGGGCACCTTTGATATGTTTACTCTCATCTAGCCACTCCTCTCCGTATTAGTTACATTTGTACCTTAGTTCCATTTGACTCTTTTATTTATTGCGAATCCGGATTGATAGACTGTAGAAACTAAACACTTCCCCGGACGGTGTTGTGTATTTCTGGCCACGTCGTTTTATACTTTTGTATCAATCCTCCTTTCACCTATTTTTTATCATTCCTTACTTGGTTTTATGCTCGGAATGATCACCTTCTGCGGTTTTCATAGGGTGTTGCTGATCTTGAGCCATTCCGGATAACTGGCAAGGATGCCATCAATGAGTGGTGGGGGTTTACGGGCTGCCAGTGCATGCGCGACAACTTTCACGTGATTTACAACGGTTTTGAGTGGTCCAAACGCCTCAAAGCCTAAAGTCCACCACACCTCATTGCTTGGTAAACTGACCTGCGTTAATTCAACGTTACAGCCTAGCGCCGGTAAGGGTTGATCCCCGATCGGTTTTTCGTCTGATTTCAGTGGTAATTCCAGGGGTATGGTCATGCCTGTATCGAACTTGCGTAACCATCTCTGCTTCTTTATGATAATGGTCTTATTCGGGCTTAAATCCAGCCGGCCTGTCACCCACTTACTCCAAATCTCAATGCGACCTATGAAGGGAGGTTCCGTCAAGTCAGCCAACTCGATACCAACCAGGCCTTTTACTTCTGCACCAATGCCCCCACCACGATACTTGATGCCCAACTCAACCTGATCGACATCCTCCAAATATTTATCTTCGCGGAGCGTTCCACCACCGGCTCCACAATAGTCCAACGTGGAATTATGAAACCAGTCGTAAAGACCGGGTGGCGGATCCTTGCGCCAGAACCATCGAATTTCTCCAGACAACTGCATCACACACCTCTCTCGTAATTGGATACGCTCTAATAAAATGTGCTTGATTACAGTGTTCCATACCACCTACTAATAAGTTTACCGACGGTTAACGCTTAGGGCTTGATCCATTTTCAAGTCAAACCTGATGGGTGTCCTTAAGATTAAGAAAAAGCGAAACCCAAACGGATGGTTTCGCTTTCATGCTTCCAAAGACCGGCTAACAGAGGAAGTATAACGATTACGGTCTTTAACTATGATTCCGGATATACCCTAATGATTTAATGGTCCTCAATACTTTTATATAATCATCAATTTATCTTTTTCTTTCATATTATTATATTATTATTTATTTTGAAAGTCAAGACGATATTAATTGTTAATATAAATTTATGCTCCCTCTGAAATTTCGGTTTATAACCCCACACTCCTTAAAGCTAGTCAAGTTCTTGATCACCAGATCCCCGGAATCAGGCGATACCTCACCTGGTAGGCATAGTCCTGATACCCGGGCAGCTCGGCCTGCAGGGTCCGATCTTCGAGCCGGGTGCGCAGGACCAGCAGCAGCGCACACAACCCACCCACAGCAATCGCCCACCACGATCCCAGCAGGAAGCCCATGCCCAGCTCGAAAACGATCCCGCCGATGTATCCCGGATGGCGAATGTATCGATAGGGACCCCGATTTGCGACTAAATGCCCACGATCTGCCTGGATGCGCACGACCTGGGAGAAGAACTTATTGGAAGCCATGGCCCACGCGAATAATGCATGCCCCAGGAGGCAGGCGGTTAACCCGGCCAGCTGGGCATCCAGGGAAATACCCACCGTCCAGCCATAACGCTGGTCCAAGCCGGCCATGATATAACGCGCCAGGGTCGTCAGGCGCAGGGTGATCACGATGGCAGTGTCCCAGCTTTTAGCGCTCTTGGGAGGAGACTGACGCTCGGCCGCCAGGTCCGGGTTGAATTTGAGCAGGATGATATCCGTGGTGATGAAATCGACCACCCAGACGCCGATGACTGCCCAGGCCTGCCACCAGTCGATACGACCAGCAGACCAGAATAATGCAACCCCCACGGCCAGCAAGCTCAAGACATGCTCGAGGAGATAGCGGAAAATAAGTTTTGTTTTCATCGATACCAGAATTTGATTATCCTATCTCAAGCGTCATCGATTGATTATACAATCTATACTTATCGCTTGTCCGGTTGTGCTATACTCTCATTAATCCAACAATGTCAGACATCATCACAGCCACCGCGATGCATGCGACCAGCATCACCGGAACACGGGGCAGCATTATGCGGGGAAATCACTCAAACCCGGCTCCCGATCACCTGGAAGGTTGATCAGCCAGGTAAACAATCATTGCTTTTCATTGAAAGGAGTAGAAAAGATCGAACCGACTTGCCTGCCATTACATTGGTAGCTTTTCCCTCGTAGTATCACCATTATCTTTACAGACCGCTCCTCAGCAATACGCCATCCCGGTGATAGAGAATACAGTCGCCGTTGCCGTAACGGTCGACGATGGCTTTAACCCGGGGGCGAGATGACGCTGTCTACTGCCCTGGTCGTCCAGACCGATGGCAAGATCGTGTTGGGTGGTGCCTTCAGCTCATTGAATGGTGTGACCCGCAACCATATCGGTCGCTTGAATCCGGATGGCAGTCTGGATACCACCTTCAACCCGGGTGCTAATGGGGACGTTGACCTGCTGGCGTTGCAGCCGGATGGGAAAATCCTGGTTGGCTGGTAGTTTCACCATATTGGGAGGACTGACACGTGAGCACATCGGACGATTGAATAGCGATGGCACGATCGACACATCGTTCGATCCTAATCCGAACGATAGTATCAACGCGATAATAGTCCAACCGGATGGCAAGATCCTGTTGGGGGGGCATTTTACTCGAACTGGCCGGGCAAACCCAAAACCACATTGGGCGATTGAACCAGAATGGATCGCTTGATACGACGTTCAATCCAAACCCGGATAATTTCGTCTCCGGAATAGCGATGCAGTCGGATGGCAAGATCATCCCAGCGGGGTCTTTCCGAGGTGGATGGACAGCCGTGGAATTCCAAGCTCGCACGATTGAACATCGATGGATCTTTGGACACGTCATTCAATGAACTGTACATCGATTACTCTATCGATGAAATTGCGATCCAAGTGGACGATAAGATCGTGGTGGCCGGTAACTTCAACCTGTTGGATGGTGAAACCCATCCTGCCATCGGACGTCTGAATTCAGATGGGACCGTGGATTCAGCTTTCAACGCTGTGGCGGAAGATGGTATTGATGCCATCTTGATACAAGCTGACGGCAAGATCCTGCTGGGCGGTTATTTCACCACACTGGCTGGGATTGCCCATCCAAATATCGGCCGGTTGAACCCAGATGGCAGCCTGGATGTGGACTTCGATCCGGGCGCGGATGGTCCAGTCCATACCCTCGACCAGCAGGTGGATGGGAAGCTCCTGGTTGGCGGCAATTTCAACACTCTCGCTGGGGTGACGCGGGAGTACCTCGGCAGGCTCTACCCCGATGGCAGTCTGGATGCAACGCTTAACCCCGGGGCGGGCAACGTTGTCCGCGCCCTGGCGGTTCAACCGGATGGCAGGATCCTGGTGGGCGGCAGTTTTCTCACGTTAGGCGGCGTGGCGCGGAATCATATCGGGCGGTTGTACGCGGATGGATCACTGGATACCTTATTCGATCCAAATGCGGAAAGCGGCCTGGTTTATGCAATTGCAGTACAGCCTGATGGCAAAATCCTGGTGGGTGGCAGCTTCAGCTTCATCGGCGGAGAGTCACGCGATCGCATCGCCCGATTGAATCCAAATGGAACGCTGGACCCCGATTTCAACCCGGGTGCGTCCCATAATGTCTATGCGCTGGCAGTCCAGCCGGATGGCAAGATCCTGGTGGGCGGTCTCTTCACCAACCTTGGCGGAAGTGCCTGCAATCGCATCGGGCGGTTGAATGCGAACGGTACGCTCGACAACTGCTTCAGCTCCGGAGCAAATAACGAGGTCAGTGCCCTGGCCATTCAACCGGATGGCAGGATCCTGGTAGGCGGTGGATTCACCAGCCTTGGCGGTCAAGCCCGTAATAAAATCGGCCGGTTTAACCCGGATGGGACCCTGGACCTGGATTTCGACCCAGGGGCCAACTATAATGTCTATTCATTTGCCCTGGAGCCGGATGGCCAGATCATCGTGGGCGGAACGTTCACCAATCTGGCAGATACGCCACGCGACCGCATCGGTCGAATCGAATCTGATGGCAGCATCGACATGGATTTCAATCCCGGTGCAAGCGGTGATGTCCTCACGATGGCACTCCAGGCGGATGGTAAGATCCTGGTGGGTGGAGGATTCCTGACGACTGGGAGGGGCAACCCGGACCCATCTCGGCAGGTTGAATGCCAATGGTACGATCGACACCAGCTTTGAGCTGGCAGCGGATGGCGGTGAAGTGGATGCCCTGGCCATCCAGCCGGATGGCAAAATCCTGGCAGGAGGCTTCTTTACCACGCTGGGTGGGCAGCCCCGCAACTATATCGGTCGACTTGCGAACGATACGCTCGCGGAGCAAGAACTCTCGGCAGCGCAAAGCGGCATGGCCGTCAGCTGGCTGCGCAGCGGGGCCAGCCCTGAACTGTCACTTGTCACCTTCGAATTTTCGACGGATGGTATCACCTTCACCCCCCTTGGCGAGGGAACCCGCATCCCTGGTGGCTGGGAATTGACCGGATTGGTACTGCCGCCCAGGCAAAGCATTTTTATCCGTGCCTATGGATATCACGGAACCGGTTGGTACAGCAGTTCTGGCTCATTGATCGAGTCTGTGCGAAATGCCTACCTGGATCATAACTTCCTGTTTTTACCATTGATCACACGATAGCATTATGTTTTGGGGATGCAAATAATTCAGACACCCGCCGGAGAGCAATCCCGGCGGGTGTTATTATCGGATAAACGACCCCACTTTTTCAGACCAGCAGCTCCTGATCATGTGTCTACTGATTGACCGGAACTATCTTTTTTATTATTTGTTTTAAGCCATCAGCAACTTGAATTATTTCTCTTTTTTCGTTACAAGTGCATGCCGGGTTTTCTGAGCTTTCTTGATATTTGCAGACCAGGCTTTCTTTTGAGCCTCAGTTGGTTTTTGATTCTCCGGGACATTGGGTGCATCTTTTGCTTCAAAGATGTCCCCTTTAACCCATTTGGGTTTTGACCCCAACGAATCGATCAACTGTTTGGAATCATCATTATCGCCGACCAGTGTATCGCCTTTAAGATGGGCATCCGTTTTACTGATGAGCCAGGCATGCGTATCCCAGGATCCGCTGCTTCGTTTTCCGGCCAGGCGCTGGATATGCCCCTTTTCACCCACATCCTGGATACGGAAGGTGGTGAACTCATCCTTTGGACGCAGGATAATCCTGAAGTAATCACCCTCGCCTGTCGTGCCGGGTTTGGCACGCTTACGACCCTCCGGTTGGGCCAGGGCACGCTCACTGGGTGATGTTTTCTGCCATTTTTTCTGGGCCTTAATGATATTGACCTTTGCGGCTTCTTTTTGCTTTATGGAAGACATAATATTTACCTCCATTAAGTAACGAATAAACCATCACTAATAAATAACCGGCATACCGTTGTATCTACACCAACCTGCCGATAAAGATCAACAAGGCGGAGATGGTAAATATGAAGGGGCACAACTTGAACATGATGAAATTGACCCTGAAGCCGGTGAACAGCGAGATGATGGCCATCACCATTAATGCGATGACGGAGAGCAGGTAAACGATCAATGACACAAAGCTCGTACCATCCAGGAATGTCACCGCTGCCACCAGAACGCCGATGAAGATCAGGAAGATGCCCTCAGCAATCCATTCCATGGTGAGGATGTAATTGTTGTCAGCGCTTAGCTTGCCAAAGCCCTTGACGACCGATTTGGTTGGAAAGAGATGGGCGATGCCCCAGATGGCTGTCAGGGCAGCACCAGCATAGAGCAGGATTGGTTTGATCATAAAGTCACCTCTGTTGGGCTTTGGTTTCACGAGATTGTTACTCCCAGTGATTGTCTACAAATGTTCCTTAATTCGGTTGTCCACTTCCCACATGTCCCGGATGTTGAAATACCCGGCTACCTGCAGCAATGACCCGCGCTCGAGCCTCGCAAACCAGCCCCTCATCTCTACTTGTCTTATAACGGTAACGATCACGGATGGCCTGGATATCCGTTTTATCGATAACGTAAGCCGTGAAGGTTGCATCTCCCCGCGCGATGCTGCCACCCTCGCGGTCACACTGGTGATCTGGTTATCGAACATTTCATGGTGCATACAGCTCTTCCGCCACGACCGCGATCCGTTTTCTGCTTTTGATCCGAGTCAGATCGTCCATTTGATTCTTCGTGTTGTCCAACAACATCAGGATCGATCTGTTCCGTTGCCCAGTAATAGATCAGCCCGCAACCCACCGCGCTTGCCGCAGATTCGATATGCCCCGCGAACCTTGCGTAATACCGCCACGCCCGGGATGACCTTTCCGACATCCGGCCGTGCACTTAGAACATTGAAGCTTGCGATCCTCCTCATCGTGTAATAGTTTGGCTTCCAACCTCGTGAAGATTGATGTCTCAAGAAATATCACTCAATCTCCTAACAAATTTACGCCAATGGCGTATATTTGTCAAGAATCGGAATCGAAGCATCATCTGGAAAGTCACAAATCCGCGAAGTAGCGCCGCTTGATATCCTTTTCCGACCCGGCCTTGAAATGATACGGTACCCACTTTTTCCAATCCTCGAACAGGTCCTGGGGTTTCCAGTAATCGGTGAAATCCTCGCCGTGTTCCCTGACATAGCGGGCGACGGATTCGCGGAAGCGGTGGTGGGCGAAGATGCGCATGAACTCGCCAAAGTAGATGTCTGCCACCCGGCGTGAGCCGCGGATGACGAGCATGTTCTCGTCGTTATCAATGACACTGGACTCACTCCAGTTGGCCGATCCGGTCAGCGTCACGGGGCTGCCACCCAGCGGATCGATCAGCATGAACTTGGTATGCACCCAGTTGACATGCAATCCCAATGGGCTGTGCTCCTCATGCCAGCCATCGATCCAATCCACGTAGATGCGTTCGCCCAATGCCAGGCCGATGTTGGGGTGCCGGCGGATGCGCTCGATCTCATCAATGGCTGCCTTGCGTGAAGCGGCATTCCCGCCATTGACGTACTTATCCAACAGAGCGAAGCGCAGAACGTTATCTTTCTTGTCATAGACCGGCCGGAGATCCGCCACGATGCCGAATGGGAAAGTCATGAAGAGCGGCTTGCCGGGCGTGCAGGCCAGGTCGATCCACCAGTCGAAGACCTCGCGACCTCGATGGGGTGAAAAGACCGGGGTGATGTCATCCATCTCGCTCGCAGCCGGCAGGGGATTGTGCCCCTCAACCCAATCTTTGAGATCCGCCTTGGGCGGATCATCCTTCAAAGCAGTCCAGTAAGCCAGGTAAGCCTCCCCCAAAGCCCGGTCGTGGATAACGTGCCCGACGTTAAGCTGACCGAATAGCGCATTCATACTCAAATTGGTGGATCCGGTCCACACCGAGACCGGCTTGTCGTTGCGGCTGAGCACGATGAACTTATTGTGCATCAGGGTGGCACGCGTGCGTTTGATGACCAGCCCGCGTATGCCCAGCGCATCGATCAGGGTATCGTTATCCTGCCCGGTGGAATCGCCTTTGGCGTGGTAAATGATCTTCACATCTGCACCGGCATCCGCGGCAGCCTTGAAGGCTGCCAGCACTTCCGGCCACCTCAGTTCATAAATGGCAGCGTGCAAACTGTACTGGCTGTTCCTGGCTCTGGCGATGAAGGCCAGCAGCCCCGGCAGCAGCTCGCGTGTCAGCCAGGCATAGGCGGGCGGTCCGGCCTGCTCGAGGGTCTGACCGGGAAAACGGTAGGTGAAAGCCTGGGAGGCGATGCCGCCGCGGTTGAAATACACTTCGTGGTCGGTACCCTCCATCGCTTCGGTTTCAATTGTGATGCTGGTGGCGCTGCCCTCGGTCAATGCCCCGGGTTTGCCATACATGGGCACCACCCGGTAGCTGTAGCGATAGCCGGGCTTGGCAGAGTAGTCTGCCCACTGAAATGCCTGGAAAGGATGGTCATGGCTGCTGGCATCCTCCAGCCCGGTGGACAGGCGGATACTCGGAAAGGTCTTGTTGCCCTTCAACCACCAGGTCTCATGCTCGGTCAAATCGGTGCGCTGGATGGCAAAACCCATCAGGCCGGTGGCATCGGCTTCCTTCATGCTGAATGCCAGGAACACCACATGCGTCCCGCTGATTGCCCGGACGGTGACGATGCCGGTCTTCTTCTTACGCATAAGACACCTCCACAATTCAATTTGGAACTTCTGCAACGGGTGATTGTCAGCAGGCTGAAGGCTGCTCAGGATGCAAGCATATTGATACGAATTTGTTATACGGAATTATTGATATTATTATAGAACCCTATCATTCAAAGTCAAGCAGGTCAAATGTGTGTTATTAAATCAAATTGCCCGCGGTCTTTTGATGCTGTCGTCCGCGGGCAAAGTTTCATATTAAGTGACCCGGTACTTACTTACAATCGATCTTGACCTTATTGCTGATGGTTACATACCCCCCGTTATGGAAGGTTTGCATGACGACAAAATTCTCACCGGCCTTGTTGTATTTAAAGGACATTGAGTCCTCGCCACTGCGGGTCAATAATGTTTGATAATCCGCATTGGTCACCTTCCACATGAAATTCGTGATCTCCGCGGACCCGACCACTTCAGAACGTGTGACCGTGCAGCCATCCGGTTCCACACTGAGGAACACGGTGGCATCGGGCCGACCCGAAAGCGTTTCACCAGCCTCGGGTACCAGGATCGTCACCAGTGCCAGGATAATCAGGACAATACCGATCACACCATACAGGATCTGACCATATTCGAGGTGGGTCCCTTCAACCAGAGCCCGGACCTTCCGACTCTTGAAGAGGTATTCCCATTTAAAAACCGCCCCCAAAAGTAATGCCAGACCCACCAATAGAAATAATACAAAAAATGCGACCTTCATTCTAACCTCCTAATTCGCCAGTGCTTTAATTGAGTGATACTTGTTTGATCAAGTATAACATCCTGGCAGTTTAAATGTACTCCGAAGATACCAAACTGAATTACCAGGATACTGCCCGTTATTAATGAAAGAAACATGATATTTTCCCCGCATCTGCTTTATTCCACCACCGACAGATCCAACCCCAGTTCCTGGCAGTATACCCTAACCTCATCGATGACCGCCTGGGGTGGCAGGGATAATTTATCAAAGAACAGATACCAGCCCCCCACCCAGAAGACCGTTTCCCCAGCCGGCAGGCGTCTCAGGACTTCCCGGAGCGAATCCACACCCACCACACTGATCCTGACCCAACCCCCGGTATCGATCACGTCCTCACCGGTCGTGATCTCTTCCATTGTCTTAAGGCGGTTGGTACCGGTGATCAGGGTGAAATGCCAATCGTCATCGACCGGCCAGGAATACAGCTCATAGCCCTTCATGGAATGAGGCAGCGGGGATACCGGGTTATCGGTGATCAGTGGATTCATCCTGCAGGCAGGCAGCCAGATAATCAAGAACAACATCAAGCACAACCACCTGTTCATCTACAAATCCCTAAGGTCTTCTGACTGCTAATTTCCAGGTATTCCTCCTAACAGTCGGCAGGTCGTACGAACAGGAAGTAAGCATACCCGATCGCAAGGGCAGCATAAAGGATCGGGCTCGACCAACCAAATGCGTTGACGGATCCTTTCAATTGGATTTCCAGCGAGGCAACAAATCCGATGGTGTCCTGAACCAGGAGTGCATAAGCGATCGCCCGCCTTGATTTTACCTCCGCAGTCCTCTTGCCGAACCACATTAAAGTGGCAAAACCCAGGATGGATCCACCCACGAGGCGTGAGACCCAGATGGCGGCATCGTCTGCCGGTAAACCATAAAGCTCAAGGGTGAAGACTGGCAGAACAGCACACAACAGACCGAAAAGAACAGAGATGGGAAGATTGATCGTGAATAGATGGCGAAGTTTCATGGTAACCTCCTTTTACTTATCCAGTCATAAATTGGTCCTGACGACACCAGGTATCAGGGTTGGATATTCTCATTCCCAATACAACCGCCCAAGCCAGATCAGTCACCGGTTTTTTCCATCTTTGCATAGAACAATTTCTTGGCCACCTCGGTAACTACTACGTAGAGGATGGTCAAGCCGATCATTGCGAGCATGAGCGGTACAGGCAACGGAATGAAGCCAAATAGTGAAGTGAAGGGTAGATAGGGTAATGCAAGGGCAATGGCAGTAACCACCAGCGTACTTACCCATAACAGGGTGCCAGGCCGGCTGCGGAAGAACAGGTGGCGTGTCCGTACAACCAGTGCGATGACCAGTTCTGTTAAGAGCGACTCAACGAACCAGCCGGTGTGAAATTCGTCTGCTGAAGCCTTGAAGAGATACACTAAAACACCGAAGGCCAGAAAATCGAACACAGAACTGACCAACCCGAAGACCACCATGTAGTTTCGAATAAAGATCGTGTTCCAACGGCGTGGCTTCAGTATTGATTCCGGGTCCACATTGTCCCCGGCGATGGTGGTGGCCGGGATGTCGGACAGGAAGTTGTTGAGCAGGATCTGTGGCGCGAGGAGGGGAAGAAACGGTAATATCAGCGAAGCGCCGGCCATGCTGAACATATTGCCGAAGTTGGCACTGATGGTCGTGAGAATATATTTAAGCGTATTGGCAAAAGTCACCCGACCTTCATCAATGCCTTCCCGTAAAATGTCCAGATCATTTTTGAGCAATACAAAATCAGCAGCATCCTTGGCCACATCCACTGCGGTATCCACAGAGATGCCCACATCGGCGGCATGCAGTGCCGGTGCGTCGTTGATGCCATCACCCATATAACCGACGACATGACCGGTTTTTTGCAGCGCGAGGATGATGCGTTCCTTCTGGTTGGGATCCACTTCGGCGAAGATGGTTGTCCGCTCGGCAGCATGCCAGAGTGCTTCATCTCGCATTCGATTCATCGCCGCACCGGTCAACAGGCCCTTGACCGGTAACTTTACAGCCTCCGCAACATGGCGGGCAACCTTCTGGTTATCCCCGGTGATGATCTTGAGCTGAACCCCGCGTGTGGCAAGGTCCACAATGGTTTTCTGCACGTCAGATTTCGGTGGATCAAAGAAAAGCAGAAATCCAATAAAAGTGAGGCCGTTTTCATCTGCATACGAATATGATATGGCCTTTTGATCCACCGTTTTCGTCGCAATACCCAGTACCCGAAAACCCTGGCCGCTCCACTCACTATAGCGCCCTTCAATCCCGGCCCGCACCGGATCATCCAGTGGAATATCTGCTTCTCCTGACTGCACCTGGCTGCAAATAGCGAGGATGTTCTCCAATGCACCTTTGGTAATCAGGATATGTTCACCGCTGGCATTGGTTGTGACCACACTTAACCGCTTGCGCACGAAGTCATAGGGAATCTCGTCCACCTTATGCTCGTGACTGATATCAATCCCAGCCTTCTGCGCGTATAGATTGATCGCCTGATCCAGCGGATTATTCAGCCCGGTCTGGAAGTGTGCATTGAGATAGGCCTCGTGTAAAACAACGGTGGAGGGTTGTCCCTCGACATCAAGTGCCCCATCGAGCCGAACAACGCCCTCGGTGAGCGTGCCGGTCTTATCGGTGCAGAGCACATCGATGCTGCCAAAGTTTTCGATCGCGTTCAGCCGCCGCACGATCACACCGTGTTTGGCCATTCGCTGGGCACCGTGGGAAAGCGTAATGCTGATAATGGCAGGCAGGAGTTCGGGAGTTAAACCAACCGCCAGAGCCAGCGCGAAAAGCAGCGAGTCGATTGGCGGTTTGGCAAGGAAGATGTTGACCGCCATGACAATGATCACCATCACCAGCATGACCCGGGTCAACAGTTGGCCAAAGCGCTGTATGCCGCGTTCGAATTCGGTCTCCGGCGGGCGCAGGCTCAATCGATTGGCAATCTGTCCGAATACTGTAACCTTACCGGTTTGAACGATCAACACTTGCGCTGTGCCACTGCTGACACTGGTGCCCATGAAGACACAATTGGTACGTTCCACAAGGCTGGCATTGGCCGGGACGATGCCGGTTTTCTTCTCCACCGGGAAAGTCTCGCCGGTGAGCACTGCCTGGTTGACAAAAAAATCATTTGCCTCTAAAACAACACCATCCGCCGGGATCAGACTTCCCGCAGAGAGTAGAACCACGTCACCTGGAACCACCTGGTCGGAGGGTAACGTTTTCGGTTGACCATCCCGCAACACGCTCGATTTGATGGTGACCTGGGAGCGCAGTTTCTCAACTGCATTGCCAGCCCGGTATTCCTGAATAAAACCGAGCATGGTACTGCCGACCACCACAGCCAGCACGATGACAGCATCCACCCACTCCCCCAGGAATGCAGAGACAATGGCAGCGAAGATCAGGATGAGAACAAGCGGGCTTTTGAACTGATATAAGAACAGTTGCAGAGCCGTAACCCGGCGTTGGGCTTTAAGCGTATTCAACCCATATTGCCTGAGATTGTCATCAGCCTGGATTTGTTTGAGACCCTGATTGGTGGTATGAAATTCAGAATATAGCTGTTCGAACGGATGATCCCAATAGGTCACCGATGCTTCCTGAGTAACCTGCTGTCCTCTCAGCGATGTCGTTTTTGGGGAGAGAATGGAGGGTTTCATTTGACCTCTAATGGACCAGCCCGCTGCCTGGACCCTCCTATTCTATTACGGTTTTTGATTATGCGAACTCATCTTCGTGAAAGGTGATCATCTCCCAGCGAAGCTTTTTGTGCCGGTTTTATCATATCATCAGCCAACGGGGTTTCAATGCGATCCAAATCAGTATCATCCCATGAGGTGGGATCATTGAGTGACTCCAGATGCGTAAACACGGTGACATCCGGCAAAACCTGACGAATATCCATTTCGATACTTTCCAATAGTTCATGGCCGCGTTGAACTGTCCATTGCCCAGGTACCAAAACATGCAGAGAAATGAATTGTCGCGTCCCTGATCGGCGTGTACGGAGTGCATGAGTCTGAACACCAGCCCGATGATATGGTTTCAGAACTTTTAAGCAGTCTTTTCTGATCTTCAGCCGGTAATGCCGTATCCATCAACCCTGATACCGATTTGCGGATGATACCAACCCCGGTCCAGATGATATTCGCTGCGACCAGGCAGGCTACGATGGGATCGAGTCGTGTCCAACCGGTAAGCGCCACTGCGCCGACCCCAACCAACACGCCCGCCGATGTCCATACATCCGTCATCAAGTGACGTGCATCCGCGTCGAGGGTGATTGATCGATATTGTTTACTGGCCCGCAAAAGGACCCGCGCGACAAATAAATTAATAAGAGAGGCAGCGACCGACACTCCCAATCCCAATCCGACCTGCTCAATGGGTTTTGGGAGGATCAGCCGTGGAATGGCAGTCGCCAGGATACTACCGGCCGCAAGTAAAATCAATGTGCCTTCAACACCACTTGAAAAATATTCGGCTTTGTTGTGACCGAAGGCATGATTCTCGTCGGCCGGTCGTGCGGCGATCGTCAACATCACCAATGCCACCATTGCGCCTACCAGGTTGACAATAGATTCCAGCGCATCAGAAAGCAGTCCGACTGAGCCAGTTAAATAATACGCGATGCCCTTCAGGAGGATGGTAAGAATTGCGGCGGCGATCGAAAGCCAGGCAAAGCGTGTAAGAGAAATGGGTTTAATCGTATTGATTGACATGCGATATCATGATACTTAAGTGGAAACCGACTAAGACACTATTATACCGGGTCATGTCACACAAAATTGAAGGATCACACTTCAGAAATCAAACTCATCCACCATATTGGATAATTTGCGGCATTTTCTGAGATACTCCTTCATCTTTTCCTAACCATTATTTCACATAATTTGAGGACTGTCTGGGGGTCATTACTATTTTAATCTCCCCCAAGTGGTGGAGATCAATATTCCCCGCATGATGGATGTGGAATCCGAGGCTTTATTGTATGATTAACTGAAGCGATGATATTCGCGCGTTCTAAATGCATGCCCGGATCGCCCGAATAGGTACCCGCTTGTATGTAAAGTATTGTGTCTTTGGAACGAAATCGGAAGCAGATCACTGTTCACCGACATTAAGACATTAATCATACTTTCCCTTTGTGGTTTTGCCATGCCTCAATGAAGTGAAAGGATCCTCCATGTTCGACCTCATTCTCGTACCATTGGATAGCTCTCAGCTTGCAGAATGCGTCTTACCGCAGGTGGTCTCATTTGGTCAGGCGTTCAATTCAAAAATCAGTTTGTTGCATGTCCTGGATACGAACCAGTGCGGGTCATCAGCTCAACTGTTGGATATGTTGAACTGGCAAATCAATAAAACCAAAGCAAAGCTGTATCTTAAAAGAATTGGTGACCAGCTTGAAAAATCGGGGTTGCAGACCAAGGCTGTCGTATTGGAAGGACCGATCGTTGAGTCGATTATTGAATTTTCTCAAAGTCAGAAAATGAAGTTGGTCATCCTGAGCAGTCATGGGCATAGTGGGTTGAGAAATTGGGAAATCAGCAGTGTCACCCAAAAAATAATTCAGAGTGCACCCACTTCAGTACTCCTTGTCCGTGCGCCACAATTGATTGTGCAAAGTTATGAGCGAATTTTGGTGCCACTGGATGGTTCCTGGCGCGCAGAAAATGTTCTGCCCATCATCACCGTGCTGGCCCGCTTTCATAAATCACAGATCCAAATCGCCCATGTTGTAAAAATGCCGGAAATGGCCCGGCATATGCCTCCCGTACAGGAAGATACTGATCTGTCCGATCAAATCGTTGCACGCAATCGAGAAGAAGCCCTTCAATATCTGGAACAGGTGAAGTCGCGTTCGACGATGGCAGGTATCGATGTCAAAACTCACCTGATCGTCAACCACGATCCCACAGCAGCGCTCCATGAATTGGTGGAACGGGAGCAAATAAATATGCTGGCTTTAAGTGCCCATGGTTTTTCAGGAAATATCAAGTGGCCTTATGGCAGCATGGTCAATAACTTTATCCTGTATGGAAAAGTGCCGTTGTTAATTGTTCAAGATCTGCCGGTAAAGGATGAAACGAGCCCGGTCACAATGGACATCAGAGAACGTTCAGAGCAATAACCCATGCAGGATATTCATTTCACAACTCCCGACCAGGGCAACCCAGGCTTTGAATTTCAACTTGAACAACTTGCAAGCCAAATAGCCGGCAATCACCAGGCTGTTGAAAGCAGCAGCCATACGGTTTACCTGATGAAGAATCTGCAAAGTTGGAAACGGACCTTGCAGGATGCGTACGCATATTTCAGAAGCACCCCCGCGAAAGACATCGCCTTTTCTCAGGCCGGCGAATGGATGCTTGATAATTTTTATATTATCGAACAAACCTTGCATCAAATCGAACAGGATCTCCCACAGGGTTATTTCGACCAGTTACCAAAGTTGCTTGAGCCCCCCCTGAAAGGTTACCCGCGCGTTTTCGCACTTGGATGGGAATGGGTACGATATAACCAGTGTCAATTTGACCTGGCTCAGACCGCAACATACCTGCAGAACTACCAGGAGGTCACGCCATTAACGATTGGCGAACTCTGGGCATTACCAACGATGCTGCGAATTGGGATTTTAGAACGACTGTCAAATGCTGTTGCCGTGATGACAGGGATCGATCCCCCGGAGATTCTGCAGTCCTCCCCCAATACCCATTCCTCCCCAACCCTATCAAATGATACCCTGGTGGTTAACTGTTTTCTCAGTTTACGTTTACTTTCCGCGACAGACTGGAAAACATTTCTTTGAGCAAATCAGTCGTGTAGAAAAGATACTATACACGGATCCGGCGGGAATCTATCCAGATATGGATTTCACCACCCGGAATAGTTATCGCAGTGTTATTGAAGAGCTGGCTCGACGCTCGAAACATGGCGAAGAATCCGTTGCACAAACTGCGATCGAACTTGGCGAATAATGCGATTCAAAAAATCAAAGACCGGTAAATCAACCACTGATCGAAGATCACACATTGGTTTTTATCTGATCGACGCAGGCCGACCCCTGCTTGAAAAAAAGATCAAATACCGGCCGGAGTTGATGTCTGGTATTCGCCGCTGGTTCCTCACCCACCCCACGTCAACCTATCTGGGCAGTATCTGCCTTATCACCCTGCTGATATTCCTGGGTTTGCTTGTCTATACAAATGCTGTAGGAGGCTCATTATCCGATTTGGTCGTCATCGCTCTGCTGGGCTTCTTCCTGGGACTGGATGCCTCGATCAACCTGGTCAATTGGAACGTGACACATGAAATCCATCCCAGCAGCCTGCCCCGCATGGATTTTTCTGAAGGCATTCCGTCTGAATACCGTACGATGGTGGTGATCCCATCTCTGCTATCGAACACGGAAGAACTCGACTCTCTCCTGCAGGATCTGGAACTCCATTACCTTCGGAATCCCGATCCACAGCTCACGTTTGCCCTCCTCACCGATTTCGACGACGCTCCAGAGCAGCAAATGCCGAATGATGAGCAACTGTTGTCTGCAGCAAAGGCCGGGATAGACAGTCTCAACCAGAAGTATCCGCAGACAGCACCTTTTTATTTATTCCACCGGCAAAGGGATTGGAATCCATCCGAGGGAGTCTGGATGGGTTGGGAACGCAAGCGGGGAAAGCTGACCGGTTTCAATCGGTTGATATTGAACTCTGGCCAGACATCCTATACGACACAGGTCGGGGATCTGAGTATCCTGCCTGAGATCAAATATGTGATCACGCTGGATGCAGATACTTCATTGCCGCAAGATAGTGCCAGTCGTCTGGTTGCCACCCTCGCGCATCCCCTTAACCGGGCAGTATTTGGTGCAGACGGTTGTTCAGTCATTGCAGGCTATACGGTCCTGCAGCCAAGGGTTGAGATCAAACCAACCAGCGCAAATCGATCTTTGTTTTCGCATATTTACGCCGGCAATGCCGGATTCGATCTTTATTCCCTGGCAGTTTCAGATGTTTATCAGGACCTGTTTGGTGAGGGAAGTTATGTTGGAAAAGGTATTTACGATGTGGCTGCTTTTGCCAGAAGCCTGAAAGGCCAGGTCAGGGAGAACACACTTCTCAGCCATGACCTCCTGGAAGGCATTTTCGGACGGGCAGCACTCGTAACCGATGTCATCTTGTACGAAGAATTTCCGGCCAGCTATCTGAACTATGCCCGTCGTATGAGTCGCTGGATTCGGGGAGATTGGCAATTACTCCCCTGGTTGATGCGCATCGCGAAAACCAGGAAGGGGCTTACCCCCAACCGGTTCTCCACCATTAACCGCTGGAAAATTTTCGATAATCTTCGACGCAGCTTACTCGCACCGGTTTATCTGGCATTGCTGGTGGCTGGATGGCTGGTTCTGCCAGGTTCACCTGTGGTATGGACTTTGCTGACTCTTCTGACGCCTGCTCTCCAGATCGCGACCCAAACATTGATGAATATCGAGCAGAATATTGGTCAGTTGTCCTTGAAAAAACTTTTCGAGCCATCCAGACTCCCGCTGATGCGTTGGGCGCTCATGTTCCTATTTCTCCCTTATGAAGCCATGCTTTCGTTGAGTGCGATCGGGGTGACTCTCAATCGTCTGTTCTATGTACGGAAGCATATGCTTCAGTGGACAACCGCTGCGAAGCTGGCCCGTTCGATCATTACGACCAGGACGAGAATCTGGTGGGAGATGGCCTCTTCTGTGGTGATGAGCCTCCTCCTGGGGGTGATTATCATCATCGTGAACCCGGGCGCGTTGCCGGCAGCGACTCCCCTGTTGCTTGGGTGGATGATATCTCCCCTGGTTGCCGATTGGATCAGCCGGCCAATCGTACACATCCCGCCGAATCTGTCCGAGTCTCAGCAGAAACAATTACAACGCCTTGCCCGGCGCACCTGGGCTTACTTTGAGGAATACGCGGGTCCAGACGAGCACTGGTTACCCGCAGATCATTTTCAAGAATCCCCCCTCGGAACGGTTGCACATTACACAACCCCCACGAACATCGGTCTGCTCATGCTGTCCACATTAGCAGCCTACGATTTGGGCTATATCGGCTTGCCTGAATTGGATTTAAGGTTAAGTTCCACCTTTGAGAATATCGATAAACTGGAACATTATCGTGGCCACCTGCTGAATTGGTATGACACATCCACTCTGACAGCACTTCCCCCCCATTACATTTCCACAGTGGATAGCGGTAACTTCGCCGCCTGCCTGATTTCATTGAAACAAGGTTGTCTCCAATTGACGGATGCCCCGATCCTAGATGAACGGCTGTGGGAAGGTTTAATGGTCATTCTGGATATCCTCAAAGAAGTCATTAAAAAGCTGGAAGAGACCAACCAGTCATTAGCGATTGAATCTTTTGAGGTTGAGCTGGATGGAGTCTGTGAACGCATACGCACCATTCAGGATAAACCCGGGGAGTGGATGACCATGCTCGGTTGGCTCCTGGGTGAAGGATGGGAGAAGCTATCGCGCCGGTTGCTGGAGTTACTCGAAAACCCTCCCAATGACCCCGATCCTGAGATCCTGGGTGAACTTCAGCTCTACCTGAATACATTACGCCACCATTTGTTGAGCATGCAGCAAAATATCGATTCATTGGCGCCCTGGCTGAGCCGTTTGAACCACATTCCCGGGATATTCACCCGATCCAGAAATCCATTGGCTCAAGCCTGGAAGGCGTTCAAAATTGGCATCCCTTCAGAATTTCCCCGGCTGAATCAAGCGGCATCCATCAACACGGGTATCAGAACTGCCCTATCTCATTTACAGGAATCAATACATACAAGTTCCATCGCAACAGAGTTGCTTAAAGATGCGAATGCCTGGTGCCAAGGACTGGATGAGGAGCTTACATCGGCGAGCAGAACGGTTGAATCCCTCCTGGGCAATTTCGATGATCTGGCACGCCAGGCGGATATGACCGTCAAGGCAATGGATTTCAAATTCCTGTTCGATAAGCGCCGGCAGGTATTTAATATTGGATACAACGCTTCCACTGAAAAACTCGATGGAAGCTATTACGATTTATTGGCTTCCGAAGCGCGTATCGCCAGCCTGGTCGCAATTGCCAAAGGTGATGTACCCCAAAGTCACTGGCTGCATCTTGGACGACCCATCACACAAGTGGATGGACACCAGGTCCTGCTTTCGTGGAGTGGGACGATGTTCGAATACCTCATGCCGGACCTGGTTATTAAAAACTTCAAGGGAACATTCTTATCTGACAGTAATTATGCCGCGATCAACGCACAAATCAGCTACGCGCATGACAAACATATTCCATGGGGTATTTCCGAGTCAGGTTACCTGGCTTTTGATGCAAGCATGAATTATCAATACCGTGCCTTTGGTGTACCTGACCTCGGTATTAAACGCGACATACCCGAAGATCCTGTTGTTACTCCGTATGCGTCCTTGCTTGCACTCCCCTTCCAGGCAAAAGCGGTTCTTAACAACATGTCACTTCTTGAAAGTCTGCATATGCTTGGCCCATACGGCTTTTATGAGGCACTCGATTTCACCAAGTCACGTCTGCCCCTTGAAAAACAGCATGCCATTATCAGATCTTATATGGCGCACCACCAGGGTATGATTCTTCTGGCTGCAGGTAACTTTCTGACAAAAGACGTGATGGTGCATCGTTTTCACGCAGATCCACGCATCAGGAGCATCGAATTGCTCCTTCAGGAAAAGATACCCCAGAACCCGCATCTCGAATATCCCCACCCGGAAGACGCTCTGGAATCGCGCCCGGTCAAACGCTCGGTGAATCTCGCTTCATGGCGCGTCCCCTCTGACAGTCCCTTTCCACAAGTCCACTATCTTTCGCAGGGACAGTATGGAGTCCTGATTACCCACGCCGGGAGTGGTTACAGCCAGTGGCAAGGGTTGGCACTGACTCGCTGGCAGGCAGACCCCACCCTGGATCACTGGGGTACCTGGATTTATCTTCAGGATAGAGATAATGGCAATCACTGGTCGGCCACCTACCAGCCTACACGACGGTCCCTGGAAAAACAGGAGGTCCTGTTTTCACCGCACAAGGTTGAGTTTCGGTGTAGGGAGCATGGCATATCCATGCATACAGAAATCACCATCAGCGAAGATGAAGTGGAAATCCGGCGCGTGACGCTCCTGAATGATAGCGATCAGCCGCGGCGGCTGAAGCTGACCAGTTATGGCGAAATCGTGCTCGCCCCACAAGCCGCCGATCAGCGCCACCCGGCATTCAATAAACTCTTTATCGAGAGCGAGTTTTTACCTGCTGTGAATGCTTTGGTATTTACCCGCCGCGCCCGCTCACCAGCGGAAAAACCGATATTCATGGTCCATGCGCTCTTGGCCGATCCCGGCTGCAAAGAGAATCATGAGTATGAGAGTGATCGTGCACGTTTTCTGGGACGAGGCCGGACGACGATTTCTCCCGTCGCACTGGATGGCAAGAATTCCCACCTTTCTGGAACGGTCGGGGGGACGCTCGATCCAATCATGTCACTGGCACAGGAGATTGACTTGAAACCTCACACCCGGGCTCGGGTCACTTTCCTGACTCTGGCGGGTCCTTCCAGGGCGGAAGTGCTGGAGCGGGTTACCCGCCACCGGTCACCAATTGCGATCACCCGGGCTTTCGATGAAGCGCGAATCAACAGCGAAAGAGAGATGATCGAGCTGGGGCTCAATGCCGACAATATCGAACACATTCAACAAATACTCTCTGCGCTGCTGTATCCTGTGAACCCATTACGCGCCAATCCGGATATTCTGGCAAAGAATCTGAAAGGGCAACCCAACCTATGGGCTTATGGCATATCTGGTGATCTTCCGATTCTGCTCCTGCATGTCACTGATGGGAACAGCTCGTTATTGCAGGAAACGCTGCAGGCGTTTTTGTACTGGCGTAACCGCCGTATCCCAATCAATCTGGTCATCCTGAACGATCACGATACGGGCTACACCATGGATCTGAATAATGCGATCACCAGGAGCATTTCCCTGATCGGTGCAGCTGAGTGGGTAAATCAACGCGATGGAATTTTCTTGTTGCGAACGGACCAAATTTCAAATATCGACATCAGTCTTTTCGAATCGATTGCCAGAGTGATCCTGAATGACAAAATGGGAACACTGGCCGAGCATGCCATGCGGCTGACCCATAAACCCCTCCGCCTGCCGAAATTCACGCCATCCCTCCGGATAACCAAGGACCACGAGCCAACTAGTCCCCTGGCACGACCGCTCGATTTACTGATGGATAATGACCTCGGTGGCTTCAGCCCGGATGGCAAGGAATATGTCATTTATCTCAAGCCCGGTCAGCATACCCCCCGCCCCTGGATCAATGTGATCGCCAATCCTAATTTTGGTTTTTTGGTCTCTGAGGCGGGTTCAGGCTGCACCTGGTCAGAGAACAGTGGCGAGAACCGCCTGACACCCTGGCGCAATGACCCGGTCACGGATATGCCGGGTGAAGCCCTCTATTTACGCGACGAGGAGACCGGGTTGGTCTGGTCCGCCACAGCCATGCCAGCAGGAGCTGATACCTCGCATCTGATACGCCACGGAGCCGGATATTCGATTTTCGAGAGCCAGAGTCATGGATTAAATCAAAAATTGACGTTGTTTGCAGCCCCTGATGCACCGGTCAAAATCGTGCATCTTCACCTTAAAAATCTTTGGAAGCGGCCCAGACGAATTACCGTCACCTATTACGTTGAATGGGTATTGGGGATTTCTCGCGACAGCTCTCAAGCCTATATCATCCCGGAGTTTGAACCTGATAAAAATGCGCTCCTGGCGAGCAATCACTTCACAACAGAGTTTGGAGAACGGGTCGCATTCCTCGCGGCAAATAAAAAACTCCACGGTTTGACAGCGGATCGAACGGAATTTCTGGGTCAGTTTGGGAACATGATGTCGCCGGCAGCACTCGGGCGGATTGGTCTGGCAAGTACAATGCAGGCCGGGCGAGATCCCTGCGCAGCAATACAGCTTCATGTTGACCTTGCAGCAGGTCAGGACGAAGAGGTCTATTTCCTGCTGGGTGAGGGTTCAAACCGGAAAGAGAGTCTTGCAATCATCGGAGCGTATCTGGATCCATCCAGGCTTGAGTCGGCAAAAACTGCTGTTCATAAGCTATGGGACGACATCCTGGGTGCGATAACAGTGCAGACACCCGATGCAGGCATGGATTTACTGCTCAACCGCTGGCTGCTCTATCAGACCCTCAGCTGCCGTGTGTGGGGGCGTACAGCCCTATATCAATCCAGCGGAGCGTTTGGGTTTCGCGATCAACTCCAGGATGTTCTGTCCTTGCTGCATGCCAGACCGGACCTCGCGCGCGAGCAGATCATTAATGCCGCCAGGCATCAATTCGAGGCCGGTGATGTCCTGCATTGGTGGAATCCACCGTCGAGCCGGGGGGTTCGCACGCGCTTTTCCGATGACCTGCTCTGGCTTCCATTTGTTACAGCCGACTACGTCACCTTCACCGGTGATCGATCCATTCTGGACGAAAAGATCGCATTCCTGAAAGCGGAACCCCTCAAACTTGAGGAAAATGAGCGCTATAGTCAATACAGTACGAGCGCCGAAATCTATTCATTATATGAACATTGCCGCCGCGCACTGGTAAAGGGATCGACAGCCGGCATGCACGGATTACCCTTGATGGGTTCAGGTGATTGGAACGACGGGATGAATCGGGTGGGTGCCAGGGGGCGCGGTGAAAGTATCTGGTTGGGATGGTTCCTGTATGCGACCCTGAATCGTTTCGCCAAATTATGCACACTCATGAAAGATGATCCCGAACCCTATAACCAGCAGGCGAAACGGCTTTCCCAGGCATTGGATACCCATGCCTGGGATGGAAACTGGTATTTGCGCGCCTTTTTCGACGATGGGTCTCCCCTGGGAACAAGTGTAAACGAAGAATGCCAGATCGATTCCACCGCCCAGTCCTGGGCAGTCTTATCGGGGGCCGCCAACCCCGTCCGAGCACAACAAGCCATGGCGTCTGTCAGTGAGCTGCTCATTAAACAGATCGATCAACTGATATTAATCTTGGCGCCCCCCTTCGATAAAACCCTTAATGATCCCGGCTACATTAAAGGATATTTACCCGGCGTTCGCGAAAATGGAGGGCAATATACCCATGCAGCGATCTGGAGTGTCTGGGCGTATGCCTTGCTTGGACAGGGGGATCGCGCTCAAGAACTCTACCGGATGTTAAACCCGGTTTATCATTCAGATACGCTTGAAAAAGCGAGGCGTTATAAAGTCGAACCCTATAGTATGGCCGCCGATATCTACAGCATGCCCCCGCATACCGGGATGGGTGGCTGGACCGGGTACACCGGTTCGGCAGCCTGGATGTATCGCCTGGGTGTGGAAACCATCCTGGGTATCACACGGGAAGGTGACACCCTGAAGATCAACCCGTGTATCCCAAAAGATTGGCCAGGGTATAAAATCACCTACCAATTTCAGACAACCCGCTACCTGATCAGTATCGAGAATCCGAAGGGTGTTAACCAGGGCGTTCAGAAGGTATCAATGGATGGGAAGGATTTGGCCGATCATCAAATTCAATTAACCAATGACGGCAAGCAACACAAAGTTCAGGTTCTACTTGGATAGTCAGTTTCTTTTTTGAATTACTCCCTTTGATCAAAGCATCATCGACTGGATGGTTGACCCCGGTCATCCACAACCGTCACCTGATCGTTTATGCAAGGCGAGTCGAGCTTTAATTCAGGAAGATGGGCCCGCATTTCTCTTAAAAGGTTCCCTTCCCTCCAACCCGCGAAGTCCGAAAGTGGTATGAGCTTGTAGGCCTTTGAACCGAGGGTCATGAAACCGAGGTCAAGCTCGAATCCCGGTTTGGTTCGGCGCACCAGTAGGGTGCGCATGGCCGAATCTCTTTCTGATCCGGACCGCTTCCACCTCAGACCAGGTTGCAGTAATACACTTCAATGGCCAGCGTTGATATTCAAGCCCTGTCGGGGGTGAGCTCTAATCGATGTGTAAACGCGCCCAATGCCAGGACGATCAGAAAGACAGATGACACACACAGAAGAAATAATGGCATAAACAGCAGGAAGAATAACCCACCGGCCGCACTTTCAGGGATCATAAGCAGCAAAGCCATGATCGTGGCCCCTGGTAGAACGAATAGAGAGGCCAGTCCGAGGGATTTCAACACCGCAATCCCTGTCAACTTATAGGTTGTGGTCATCCAGTGTCCCTTTTTTCATCCGCCTGGAAATGATCGTATTCCGCTGGAAGCTGGATTTGAAAACGCTCACACAGCAGCCTGACATCGTGGTTATCATTCTCATCCAGCTTATAACCACTGTGGAACTTGACCATCCAATCCGGCCGGATGCAGCGCACCGGGTGACCCAGGATAGAACCAGTACCGGTTAAGGACTCGAACGGGTATTCAACCCCAAAGATCAATTTTCCCTGCGCGTCGAAAGTAAATGTATGGAAATCGACCAGGCGCCCCTGGTTGTCACCCAGGACAAAATTGCAGTCACGGGTATCATCTCGTGGCACATCCATGTACCCCCGGTCTTCCAATAATGCCCTGGCATGATTGACATCCTTATGTTGAATGGCAATATCCAGGTCAGAATGCGCGCGGGTCTGTTCCCCCAACAGCGCATCCACGCCCCAACCCCCATCGATCACGAGGTCAATGCCATTGTCCTCGAAAAGCTGGACGATCGACAGGACATCCTCAGCCTGCATGGCAGATTGGGAATTCATAGGCTCAAGTTTATCAAAGATCCTCCTTGCGGGGAATGAGCTCAAGTGCTGATATCATACTCACCCATTCAATGATCGGCGTTGCCGGAATAGTACAATATCATGACGGTTAAGCTATTTACAAATTTATCTAATTTCGGTATAGTGAAATCAACGCACTGTTCACACACAGCCATCGTGACGCATGGGGTCAGACAATTCAGATACAGTGGTTCCATCGCACGGGGGTAACTGTTAGCATGTTTGCATGCAGATAGCGCATTTGCACGTTTCATACAACTGAATAGGGTCACAGTCAATAGTTATTCGAACAAAGGAGGAAATACGATGTTCTCGAAACGGACCGTTTTGTCTTTCGTCAGGATCCTGCGCATCGGGTTGTTTGCCAGCCTGATCGCCGGGTTGACCTTGGGATTCCTGGCGCCGATCACGGCGCGGGCGCAATCAGTGGAGGACAGTTTTAATCCCGATGCCAATGGCGCAGTCAATGTCATCGTTACCCAGCCGGATGGCAAAATCATCATCGGCGGCGAGTTCACCCAGGTGGGCGGGCAAACGCGCAATTATATCGCTCGGCTCAATTTCGACGGCACGCTGGACACCGACTTTTAATCCAAACGCCAGTAATGTTGTCCACACGATCTCGGTGCAGGCAGACGGCAAGATCCTGGTCGGCGGCGAATTTACCGGCATCGGCGGTACTGCGCGCAATTTCATCGCCCGGCTCAACCTGGATGGCACTGCCGATTTGGATTTTTCTGTTGCAGCAGACGGGCCGGTCTATGCGCTGGCCGAACAGCCCAATGAGAAAATCTTGATAGGCGGTGATTTTAGCCTTGTTAACGGCACAACACGCATCCGCATTGCCCGCCTGAACGCCGATGGAACGCTTGACACAGGCTTCAACCCCGGCGCAAATGACCCGGTCCTGGCCCTGGCCATGCAAGCCGATGAGAAAATCCTGGTCGGTGGGCAATTTGACGCTCTAGGTGGCTCACCACGTTATGGCATTGGTCGACTGAATAGCGATGGCAATCTCGATACAGGCTTCAGCCCCGGCAATGAGGGCGCAGTCCAAGCCATTGTCATCCAGCCCGATAACCAAATCCTGATTGGTGGCACCTTCCTGCAGGTGGCAGGCGAAACGCGCAACCGAATAGCCCGCCTGGATGTCGATGGCACGCTCGATACAGGCTTCAATCCCGATGCGAACAGCGTGGTGGAGAGCATCGCCCTGCAGGCTGATGGCAAGATCCTGGTCGGCGGGGGCTTCACCAACATTGGCGGCACAAACCGAGATTATATTGCCCAGCTCAACAGCGACGGCACAGCCGACGCAGACTTTGACCCCGGCGCGAATTTCTACGTGTATGCCCTGGCCATGCAATCGAACTGCAAGGTGCTGGCTGGCGGAGCGTTTACTGAGATCAGCGGCGCGGCGCGCAACCGCATTGCCCGCCTGGACAGCCTCTGTCACAGCGGTGAGTGGGGATGGCGTAATCCCCTGCCCCAGGGTAATGACCTCAGAGGAGCCATTTGGGGCGATGATCGCATTGTGGCAGTAGGAATGAACGGAGTTGCTCTGATATCTTCCGACGGAGCAGACTGGATTGTGTATCGTACGGGCACGACCAGCAATCTTTACAGCGTCACCTGGGGCGACAGCCAGTTTATGGCTGTGGGCGCAAACGGTACCGTCCTTACTTCCCCAGATGGAGTAACCTGGGCGGCACAAACTTCGGGCACAACGAATGCGCTTTGGAGCATTACCTGGGATGGTAGTCAGTTTATGGCTGTGGGCACAAACGGTACCGTCCTTACTTCCCCAGATGGAGTAACCTGGGCGGCGCGCACTTCAGGCACGACCAGCACCATTTACGGCGTCACCTGGAGCGGGGGCCAGTTCGTGGCTGTGGGTGCAAGCGGCGCGATCCTGACTTCACCCAATGGTGTAACCTGGACGGCGCAAACTTCGGGGACAACCAACGCACTTTACAGTGTCACATGGGGTGACAGCCAGTTTGTAGCAGTGGGCGCAAGTGGTACCGTCCTTACTTCTACAGACGCAGCAAGTTGGACGGCACAGACTTCGGGCACAACGAATGCGCTTTGGAGCCTTACCTGGGATGGTAGTCAGTTTATGGCTGTGGGCGTAATCGGTACGATTCGGACTTCTCCAGATGGAGCAAGTTGGACGGCGCAAACCTCGGGTACCAATTTTACGCTATACGGAGCTGCCTGGAGGACGAACCAGTTTGTCGCCGTGGGGGGAACAGGCACTATTCTGACATCCTCAGATGGATGGATTTGGACGCAACAAAATTCTGGGACGACCGGCTTCTATTACAGCATCGTCTGGAACGGCAGCCAGTTCGTGACCGTTGGTCAGAGCGGCATCATACGCACTTCTCCAAATGGTATCGATTGGACGGCGCAAAGTTCCGGCACGACGAATCATCTTAACGGGCTTGCCTGGGGAAACAACTTATTCGTGGCCGTGGGTGGAAATGGCGCAATCCGCACATCACCAGATGGTGCCGTCTGGACAGCGCGCAGTTCTGGTACAACAAATAACCTATGGGGTATCACCTGGAATGGTAACCAGTTTGTGGCGGTGGGTTCAAACGGTACCATCCGCACATCTATGGATGGGTCAACCTGGACAGCGCGAACTTCGGGGACAACCAATTGGTTGACCAGCCTTACCTGGGATGGCAGCCAGTTTGTGGTCGTGGGCGGGAGTGGCACGGTCCGTACCTCCCCGGACGGAGTCACCTGGACGGCGCAAAATTCGGGCACGACCAGCGATCTTATGAGCATCACCTGGGGCGGAAATCTATTTTTGGCAGTGGGTAGCAGCGGTGTTATTCGCACTTCCCCAGACGGCGTGACATGGACAGGGCGCACCTCAGGTACCACCTCCCAACTTAGGGGTGTAGCCTGGGGCGACAACAGATTTGTAGCGGTGAGTAACACTAGCACGATTATCACATCTACAGATGGGATAACCTGGTTGGGGCAAAACTCCGGTACAACCTGGGGCCTTACAGGTGTCACATGGGGCAATCATCAGTTCATGGTGATAGGCCAACTTGGCACAATCCTTAGCAGTGAGGGTTCTCTGCCCGCGCTGAACGTAGAATCCATAAATCCTGCTTCCGGTGTGGGTGTTGCCAGCAGCACGGGTCACGGCGGCGATTCTATGTATATTAAAGCAACGGGCCTTTGTGCGACTGTCAACCTGGAAGCGCCTGAATATTACGGCGGAGGGGTAGACCGCAAACGCTTCAATGGTTGGGGCGGGTCGGTCACCAGCGCCAGCCGCTCGATCACCTTCGTGATGGACGGCGATAAAACCGTCTCCGCCAATTATGTGGACGATCCCATCGCCCCCACCGCGGATTTCTCTGGCGACCCAACCAGTGGCTTTGCCCCGTTGGATGTTCAATTCACCGACGCATCCACCGATGGCCCCACCGGCTGGGACTGGTATTTTGGCGACGAGGACTTTTCAGAGCCGTGGGTGCAGATGACCGCCAACGGCGGATGGCAGGCGAGAGATACGCATGCCAGTGTAGCGCTCCCGGATGGCAGTATCGTATTGATGGGCGGTAATACAACGAGTTGGTCCCCCACGCCGGTCAGAGATGTGTGGCGCTCAACGGATCAGGGTGCCACCTGGACGCAAATGACCGCCAGCGCTGGATGGTCGGCGCGCTTTGGGCACAGCAGTTTGGCCTTGCCGGATGGTAGTATCTTGTTACTGGGGGGACGTGACAGCGGCGGGTACAAGAACGATGTGTGGCGTTCGACCGACCAGGGCGCAACCTGGACACAAGTCACTGCCAGCGCCCCGTGGGCAGCCAGGTACAGTCATACCAGCGTGGTGTTGTCGGACGGGAGCATTGTGCTAATGGGCGGTTACAGCGGCAGTTACCGCAATGATGTCTGGCGCTCGACGGATCAAGGCACCACCTGGACCCTGATGGCAGCCAGCGCCGGGTGGACAGGAAGGTATTATTATTCCAGCGTGGTGTTGCCTGACGATAGCATTGTGCTGATGGGGGGCTTTGACGGCAGTTCCAGAAATGATGTCTGGCGTTCGACTGATCAGGGCGCCACCTGGACACAGCTGACGGCGAATGCAGAGTGGTCGCCCAGACAGGGGCACACGAGTGCGGCCTTGCCTGATGGGAGCATCGTTCTAATGGGAGGGGCTTCTGGTGGCCGCCGCAATGATGTGTGGCGCTCAGCCGATCAAGGCGCCACCTGGACACAAATAACCGCCGGTGCGGAATGGATAGGAAGGAATCTTCACACCAGCGTGGTGTTAGCGGACGGCAGCATCGTGCTGATGGGCGGGCTAAATGATAGCGCCACTCCGCGAAGCAATGATGCCTGGCGCTGGGAAACTGCCGGATCTTACGAACAGAACCCATCCCACACATACAGCGAACCGGGAATCTACACAGTCACCTCGCAGGCATACAACGACATCGGGTTTGACAGCATCATAAAAATCGCCTATATCGAGGTCTTGACCCCGCCGCTCGCGGCAGATTTCTCCGGCGCCCCGATCATTGGCCTTGCTCCCCTCGAGGTGCAGTTCACGGACGAATCAACCGGCAGCCCCACCGGTTGGGCCTGGTACTTCGGCGATGAGGATTTCTCAAATGCCTGGATACAAATGACCGCTAGTGCAGAGTGGACGGCAAGATACAGTCACTCCAGCGTCACACTTCCAGATGGCAGCATCGTCCTAATGGGGGGAAATGATGGAGTTAGGAAGAGGGACGTCTGGCGCTCATCGAACCAGGGTTCTAACTGGACATTGATGACCAGCACTGCCGGGTGGTCTGCCCGCTATTATCATAGCAGCGTTGCCCTTCCTGATGGCAGCATCGTCCTAATGGGGGGAAATGAGGGGGTTTGGGGTGGTGTGACATTGAACGATGTCTGGCGTTCTACGAATCAGGGTGCCACCTGGACACAGATGACTGCCCATGCCGGCTGGACAGAACGAAATTCCCATACAAGCGTCGTTTTACCAGATGGGAGCATTGTTTTGATGGGTGGTTATACCACTACATATATGAATGACGTATGGCGCTCAACGGACATGGGTGCAACCTGGGTACAGATGACGGATCACGCAGAGTGGACGGCACGTACTAACCACACAAGTGTGGTATTAGAAGATGGAAGTATTCTGCTGATGGGTGGGCATGATGGCTCATATAAAAACGATGTATGGCTATCAACAGATATGGGTGCAACTTGGGCATTACGAACTGCAAATGCACCCTGGTCAGTCCGAGGTGGTCATACAAGCTTGGTACTTCCTGATAATAGTGTTTTAGTAATAGGCGGTGGGACAACAATCGGCAATGAGCTAAATGACGTTTGGCGTTCTACTGATAAAGGAGCAAATTGGTCGCAGATAACCAGTAGTGCTGAATGGTCTGGTCGAAGAAACCACACCAGTGTTATTCTACCGGATGGCAGTGCTGTATTAATGGGTGGGTATCCTTTCGGTGACAATGATGACGTCTGGCGCTGGGAGACAGCTGGCTCCTATGATCAGAATCCCTTGCATACCTATACGGAGCCAGGCATCTACCCGGTGGCTCTGCAGGCCTATAACACTGCTGGCTCTGGCAGCATCATCAAGCCGTTGTATATCACGGTGCAGGAAGCGCCCGCCATCACCAGCGCAGATCATGTGACCTTCACCGTAGGTGCGGTGGAGTTGTTTACTGTCACCGCGACGGGCTTCCCCACGCCCACGCTCGGGTACAGCGGCACACTGCCCGGCGGCGTCACATTCACCGATAACGGTGACGGCACCGCCAGCCTGGCAGGCACGCCGGGAGCGATCACAGGCGGCTTATATACACTTGTCCTCACCGCCACGAATGGCGCAGGCGCGGATGCCGTGCAGGAATTCACCCTGAATGTCGAAGAGTCCCCGACCGCCGATGCGGGGCCGGATCAGGACGTGAGCACTGGCGCAACCGTCAACCTGGATGGCAGCGGCAGCACGGACCCCGATGGAGACCTGCCCCTCAGCTACGCCTGGACCCAGACAGGGGGCACGACGGTCAGCTTAAGTGATGTTAATGTGGTCGACCCCAGCTTCACCGCCCCGGGTGACCCGGCTACACTGACCTTCTCTCTGACGGTCACCGATAGCCTGGGGTTTCCCTCTGCCCCGGATGAGGTTGTCATCCATGTCGAAAACCAGGTCCCGGTTGCGGATGCCGGACCGGATCAGGACGTGAGTACGGGTGCAACGGTCAACCTGGATGGCAGCGGCAGTTATGACCCGGATGGGGACCTGCCCTTGAGTTATGCCTGGATACAGACGGGGGGCACAACGGTCACCTTGAGTGACCCAACCGCAGTCGATCCTAGCTTCACAGCCCCGGGTGACCCGGCTGCACTGACCTTCTCTCTGACGGTCACCGATAGCCAGGGTCTGCCTGACCCGACACCTGATGAAGTCGTGATCACTGTCAACAACCAGCCACCACTGGCAGATGCCGGATCTGATCAGACGGTCTTCAAAATAACACTTGTCACCCTGGATGGCAGCTTGAGCAGCGACCCGGATGGCCACCTGCCCCTGACCTACCTGTGGACCCAAACCGGTGGTGAAGAGGTGACCCTGAGCGATCCGACTGCAGTCAATCCCACCTTCACGGCCCCGGCGAATGCCGGTGCGCTGACCTTCACCCTGATGGTGACCGACAATCTGGGTTTGAGCGCCGTGATAACCGATGATGTCGTGATCACTGTGTTCTTCTATACGAACTTCCTGCCGATGATCAAAAAATGAGACACTAACATTCCCGCCAGATCGATGGATCAAATCCGCCCGGCATTATCAGCCGGGCGGTTAATTCATTGTAGTTACTCATGTTACTCAATCCACTATAGATACAATCCACCGGTCTGCTCAAGCCAATCGGCAATGCGATTCACCGCCCCATCCACATCATCATCCGAGATATCCAGGATCAGGACTGGCAGCTTTGATTCACCCGCCAATCGTTTCATCAAAGCTTGCTCTTCGACGAAAATCCCCAAATCGTCGTATTGGGATGGTTTGCCCGAGACCTTCAAGCGCTCGGCCCTGGCTGCTTCGAAAGACTCGGGCGTTCGTGAGACGAAAACCAGTCGAAAACCGAGCGGCAGCAGGCGCTCTTCCAACCAGGTGAAGTCGTAATCCTTCCCGTAGGTCTTCAGTTGATAGGCACGGGTTGAGATATGGAAGCGGTCGATGATCCAGGAATAATAACGCTGCAATTCGAACAGGCGCACCCAGGCATTGTAGGTCTCCATGGCCAGCGCTTCTTCGGCGGGTTCGAAGTTGATCATCCCTCTGCCCCACGGGAAGTTGGTGAAAGCACACCACTCGGCCGAAATGAGCGGGGAGTGATAGTGGTATTTGCGCGGGCCGACGATGCGCGGGTGCTCGTTGAGCGCGAAGGCGATATCCGTTTTGTGAGTCAGACGGGTGCCTTCCAGGATGATTTTGGGGACCATCTTAGGCACGGTTATTTTTTCCCCGTGAGGCCGGCCTGCCTCTATTCGACTGTATCAAACCGGACCGTATTCTTGCCACTGGCCTTTGCCTGATACATCAGCTGATCCGCCCGCTGAATGACCTCCTTAAGCGGGACACCAAATCTATAGAATGTGACCGCACCGGTGCTGAAGGTCACCTTCCAATGATGTCGATCCATCGCTTTTATAAGCGCCTCGTGCAATTTAGTGATCACGATTGTGCCAGAATGGAAATCCGTTTCCGGCAGCATTGCCACGAACTCATCTCCACCCAGACGGGCGATCAGATCCGTGGAACGCAGACGGGTGCGCAAGGTATCTGCCACCGTACGGAGCAACTGGTCTCCGGTTATATGTCCATGGTTGTCATTGACCTGCTTGAAATTGTCGACGTCAATATAAGCCAGTGAGAATGAACGCTGGTATCGCCTGGCGCGCAACAGCTCCGTCGTGGCCTGCCTGTAGAAAGCCCGCGAGTTCATCAAGCCGGTCAGGCTGTCCGTGTTCGATACCTCCATTTCCCTTCTCAGGGATGCCCGCATTTTGAGGATCAATCCTGAGACTACCAGGAAGAAACCCAGTCGAATGAGGGCATTCCAATAACTGATGAACGGGTTGGTGTAGGTCTGACCGGCCAATGTATTGGATACAAACCAGGCAACTGCGCTTAATATGGAAAGGATCAAGGCACTTCTCTTCCCAATGAACCAGGCTGCCAGACCGATCGGAAGGAGATAGAAAAGTGATATGGAATACTCAAAACCGCTCAGATAGTCCAGATATCCAAACAAGACGACCATCAGGATCAGTCCGATCAATAAATAGCGCGGGTCTTGGGATCCCACCCATTGAGCACCTGCCTTAATTGTCCTTTTCATGGTCACATCCCTCTTTCCCGACCAACAGGTCGATCGACCGCGTTTGTGAATCGTATGCTCATTTTATCGCACTTACTGCCTGCCAATCCTGCATCTGCTATAAAAAATAAGTCAGGGCGGATATGACCGTCCCGGCCAGGATCACCCACAGTGGATCGACCTTACGAAATAGAGCAATGAAGGCAGCCACAGCCAGCAGGACATAAACCAGATTCCAATGCACATCCAATGCAAAACGAACTGTCAGCGTCAACAGCAATCCAACAAAGGAACAAAGGATGCCCTTGATGACCGCCATGAAATATGGCGATGTCTTGAGCCGGTCGAAATAAGGGACAATGGTAACCAGAATAAAATAAGATGGAATAAAGATGCTGGTGGTCGCGATTACAGCACCAGCCAGTCCGGCCACGTAATAACCGATGTATGTGGCGGTGATGATCACCGGTCCGGGTGTGACCTGACCAAGGACGATCCCATCCATGAAAGTCGGGGTGTCCATCCAGCCTTGCACTTCCACCACCTCATGCAGCATCAACGGTACTGCCGCAAAACCTCCCCCGAACGAGAATAGGGAAATCTTCAACATGGCAACTGCCAGATCGAACAGACTTCGCTCGAACACATAAAGCAGCCCCAGCCCCAGCGCAGTCGTTGAAAGGAAGACGAGGATGAACAGGATTGAAACGCGGGGCTTATTGATTGCTGGAATGGGCTGCGGGTTTGTGGTTTTCAATTGAAAAAAATACAAACCGGTCAGGGCAGCAATAAGGATGACCAGCATCGGGTTAACGCTCAAGGCATAAAAAACTGCTGCCAGGGCCGCTATGAATAAAGCTTTCCAGTCGCGATAGATGCCCCTGCCAAAACAGAACATGGCATTGGCGATAATGGCTACAATGATGGCCTGCAAGCCACCCATGATCGCATACAGCAAGCGGTGTTCCCGGTTGAGCGTAAACAATGCTGCCAGGACCAACATCATGATAAAAGCCGGCAAGCTGAAACCAATCAAGGTCAGAATCGCGCCGATACGTCCGCGCAGCTTCAGACCAATATAGGCGGCGACGAGCATGGTGGTCGCGCCAGGGATCATCTGGCACAGCGCCAGACCATTGTTGAACTCTTCATTGGATATCCAACCCCGCTCCTCCACGATCGACCTGCGCAGGTAAGCGATCATCGATATCCCGCCAAAGGCAGTCGCGCCCAGGCGCAGGAAGGTCAGGAATAATCGCAGCAGGGGAGGATGGGGAATTGCCACCGATCTTTCCGAATCATTCATATAAGCCCACCGGCGTTTCCATCATCTCATTATATCCTGCGCCAGATGGCCCCCAGATGAATGCTGTTATAATCGGGACTTATGGACGAACTTGGAGCTCCCGTGTTGGTCCTGAATGCGAATTATGAGCCGCTCAATGTGTGCGACGTCAAGCGAGCCCTGGGAATGATATTGTCTGATAAAGCCCGCCTGGTGATCAATGGGCGTGGCAAGATCCGCACGGTCAATGCCCTGTTCGATCTCCCCTCAGTCATCCGCCTTGAGAATCAGATCAGCCACCCACGCCCGCGCGTCAAACTGACACGCCGCGAAGTCTTCCGGCGCGATCACGCCACCTGCCAGTACTGCGGCCGGCATGTCACGGCGCTGACCATCGATCACGTCATCCCGCGCCACATGGGCGGTGAACATGTGTGGAAAAATGTGGTCACAGCCTGCTCTTCATGCAATCACCACAAGGGCGGTCGTTTGTTGTCAGAAGCCCGCATGAAATTACTGCACCAGCCCAAGGAACCCCCCGCTTCCGCCGGTTATATTTTCGGACGCCACCTCGAAGCCAACTCAGAGTGGGAACCGTTCATCACCGGCTGGTAATACCCCCACTATCTCGTAAGTATCGCCATCCTCCGCTAAAGATACAGCTCCCGCAAAGACAGCTTGCGTTTCCTGCAGTATCGCAAGACCTTTCGCAACCGGATAATGGATCAACACCAGGCGTTGCACTTTCGCCTGGCGGGCAATCTCCCCTACCTGGGCACCGGATGAATGACCTCGCGCTTCCCCGGCTGCTTCGTGCAGAAGCAGGTCGGCTTCATAACCCAGGCGCATAACCGCTGCGCAGGGTTCAGTGTCGCAGGAATAAGCCGCAGTGAAGCCATTTACGAATTCCATACGCAATCCGAGCGTTGGGATCAGGTGCTTCACCGGAGAGGCTTCCACTTTCCATTCGGGAGTCTCGAGCAGCGTCACCAGCTCCTGCTCGGGCAGGCGGTTGAAGCGCACCGGGTACATATCCTGCCAGTTCTCCCAACGAAACAACTCGAGCACCCCTTCGGCGCGCATCAAGGTATCTTCCAACCCGTGGATGACCAGTGGTGCCTTGCGTTTAAGCAGCCAGAGCGTGATCAGAAAAGCCGGCAGCCCACCGGCATGATCCGGGTGGAAGTGGGTCAGGATCAGGTCGCTGACCTCATCCACACCGATCCCGGCTTTTACCAATCTCAGGTAAGTGCTGTCGCCACAATCGACCAGGGTGGCCGTGTCCTTCAGCCTGACCAGGAATTGGGTATTGGCATGAAGTTGGTCCGGGATCGCTGCGGCGGAGCCGAGAATGATCAATTTTGGCATGGGAATCATAAGGGGCAGGTTACCCTGCCCCATCTTTCATTCTGTCTTGGTCTTGGCCGGTTTCCGGACAGTTGGTTTCCGGGTGGTCGACTTTACTGCTGTTCCCGTCGATGACTTAACCTTTTTGACAGCCGGTTTTTTCTTCTGACTCAATACAGCATCCACGCTGGTGGATTCAACTTTCAAGGATTGACTCGTGCTTTCCTCGCGGTGACGCCATACGAATAGTGCCGCCGCTGCCAGAGCCACCACGGCCATTACAGTTTGATTGAAATTAATTCCACCCACTTGGGCGGAATCCAGCCGCAGGAATTCCAACAGGAATCGACCCAGGCCATATGCCATCAGGTAGATCAGGAATAAATCGCCGTATTTGAGCCATTTTTCCAGTCTTTTCCCCAGGAAAAGCAGCAATCCCATATTGAGCAGGTTCCAGATAAATTCATACAGGAATAGCGGATGGTAGGTTTCAATCAAACGATATTCCGGCAAACGGAATTGAGGATCGATCGTGATGGCCCACGGCAAGGTTGATGGTTTTCCGTAGAGCTCCTGGTTGAAGAAATTACCCCAGCGCCCGACACCCTGCGCCAGCGCCAGGCCGGGTGCAATTAAATCCAGCCACAGGCCGAAGTTATACTTGTTTTTGCGGGCATACCAATACAAGACCAGGCCACCACCTATGATCGCTCCGGGGATCCCCAGACCGCCGTCCCAGATCTGGAGCATTTCGATAGGATGGGTGAGATACCACATGGTTGTCATACCTGCTTCAACCATGGAGGGCGGCGGGGTCAGGATGTGCCAGATACGAGCACCCAGAACCCCACCGATCAGCACCCAGGCAAACATATCCCAGACGATCTCGGGATCCTGCTTCTTCTCTTTCGCCCGGCGGGCAGTCAACCAGGCGGCTGCCAGCGCACCCAACATGATCAGGATGCCATAGAACGTGATCCGTAATCCAAATATTTCAAAGTGATTAATCATACAGGTTACTCCCGAAATGATGATTTCTTTAAGAAATTCAATTGTAATGGATTATTTCAAGTTTTCAAGCGAAGGAGGGTCTGATGGGGTGAGTCCCAAAGCCTGTTTACGCACGTGCCAGATACGCTGCAGAGCGGTGTAATTGGCAAAGATGGCGATGATCCAGATGGAAATGATCGGGATATTGAAGACCAGCCCCGGGACGATCACCAGGTAGCGCCCGACACGCGAGAGCAAGCCCACCTTGGCGGAGTAGCCCAGGCTTTCGGCACGAGCTTTGATATAGGAAACCATCACGGTGCCCACAGCGGCCACATAGATGATGCCACAGGTCAGCCAGTCCTGCTGTTGGATGAACCAAGCCAGCAATCCACCAAAAATGCTCAGGTCTGCAAAACGATCGCAGACCGAGTCGACAAAAGCACCAAAGCGGGTGGATTCATCGCGCAAACGCGCCATTGTCCCGTCCAGCGCATCGAAGACCCCGCTCACCAGGATGACAAAGCCACCGATGGTCATATGACCCATACCGAGCAGGACAGCACCTGTGAAAGTGCCGGCAAGGCCCAGGATGGTCATTGTGTTGGGATGAAGGCCGATGCGGTTGAAGAAAGCTGCCAGCGTTGTCAGAAGGCCCCGGAAGGTGGCGCGAAACCAGTCATCCAGGCTTTTGATCCGGCTTTTTTCGTTGAGTTGTGATTCAGGGTTGGTTTTGTTTGACATGATTAATCGAAGCCTATGCTATCCCACAGGGCTCAGCCTGTCAAGCACTTCGATCAATCAACAGGTTCCGGTTCAGCTCCCGTCTCTTCCTCTCCAGTCACCAGCACCTCACGGTCCTTGCCACCGCCCTGGGATGGGCCGACAATGCCCATATCTTCCAGCTCGTCCATCAGGCGAGCTGCCCGCGGGTAACCGATCCGCAAGCGGCGCTGCAGAAGGGAAGCACTGGCGCGGTCATAATGCCGGATCAGGTCGACCGCCCTGGCAATCAGGGCATCTCCACCAGCATCATCCTCTTCCACCGCCAAACCTTCCCAGGGCGCGCTTTCATGATCACGTGGAGCGGCCTGCTGCCAGTATGCGATCACGCGGTCAACTTCCTCGTCGGTTACCAGGACTCCCTGCGAACGCAGTGGCGAACCGGTTTCTGGGTTCAGGTAAAGCATATCGCCCCGGCCCAGGAGATCCTCTGCCCCGGTGGCATCCAGGATGACCCGCGAATCCACCGATGAAGCCGTTGCGAAGGAAATTCGTGCCGGGAAGTTGGCCTTGATCACACCGGTGACAACCTCGGTGCTCGGCCGCTGGGTGGCGACCACCAGGTGAATACCGGTGGCGCGGGACTTCTGTGCCAGACGGGTGAGCATCTGCTCGGCTTCGACCGGGGCAGACATCATCAAGTCTGCCAGTTCATCGATCAGAACCACCAGGCGTGGCAGTTTTTCATTTTCAAGATCCGCGACCCGCTGGTTGTAGGTATCGATATCCTTGGCGCGTTGCTCCTCGAGCAATTTATAGCGACGCTCCATCTCATTGACCACCCATTGCAGGACCGCCAAAATGCGGTCAAGGTCGGTCTCGACCTTACCGAATAAGTGCGGCAGTTCGTTAAACCGGACCAATTCCACCCGCTTGGGATCGATCATGATCAAGCGCAGATCGTGCGGCGAATTATTCATCACCAGGCAGGTGGTCAAGGCCGCAATGCAGACCGATTTTCCCGAGCCGGTCGTTCCCGCGATCAACAGGTGCGGCATTTTTGACAGATCTGCCACCACCGGCTGTCCGGAAACATCCCGGCCGAGCGCAATGGCGAGCGGCGATTTCGTTTTGCGGAAGACCTCAGAATCCAGGATCGAACGCAGGCGCACCTGCGCAGAACGGTTATTTGGCACCTCGATGCCTACATAGGAACGCCCGGGGACGGGCGCTTCGATGCGAAGCTGGCGGGCGCTAAGGGCCAACGCCAGGTCACGGCTCAGGGCAGATATCTGAGCGACGCGCACTTTCTGCGCTGCACCCTCCCCATTCGTGCCGGGACGTTCAATGAAACCGGGTTCAACAGCAAATTGTGTGACGGTGGGACCGGTGCGGTAGCCAACCACCTTGGCCGGCACGCCGAACTCCGCCAGCGTCTTCTCGATCAGGCCGGCGGTCTGATTGATATGTCGCTCATCGGTGCGGCTGCTGGCATCGCCCAGCAGGATATTGAGCGGTGGCAGATCCCCGGATCGCGCAGCAGACTGCCCGGGTTTCCCGCCGGTATTCAGGTCGGTTGTTGCCTTGGCAGGGACAGCCGCTCTGCCACCCTGACGGGTGGAGGGTTTGGGTGCGGTCTGGTCTGGAGAGATCCCTGCGCTTCCACGGCTTACCGGTGTGACCGTCAAACCCTGCGCTGGATCAACGATGCTCACCGCGCCAGATCCAAGCTCAGTGGATTCTTTGAAATGCCAGCCCAACCTCCTATAAACGCGCCGCTCCAAACCAAAACCATACAAAATGGAGGCCAGGAACAGCGGAATGAGAACCAGGATGGTTCCCACCGGTGTGATCAGATCGGACAGCAGGCGGACCAATCCCCAGCCGATCATGCCACCGTCTTTACCGGCCTCTGCACGATCGACGGAAATACCGCCCAGAAGGGTCAGGACCATCAAGGTGGTGAAAAAGACACCTTCGAGCTGCAGGACTTTTACCAGTCGAAACTGGGGGGATTTCCCATTGGGAACTCGCATCGACATCACACCCAGTACCAACAGCCCGATCAACAGGAGGATGCTACCCCATCCAAGCCACTTGGCAATAACGGATACCAGCGGGGTGACGATGGAGCCACTGGTCAGATCAAGGAAACCCAGCCCGAGGATCAATGCCAGTGCGATCATGGCAATTCCGATCATATCCCAGGTGTAATCCTTGAAGTTCTGAAAGAAATTTAATGCTTTTAAGTAGACGCTTTTAATCCAAGTCATATGCTTTCTCTCCCCCAGGAGTAGCAATGAGTATGCCAACTGGTGAAGCGGCTTACCTGATAAGACCCAGGCTTAGACGGCGTTTTTGTGGATCCAGTTGAAGGACGGTTACCTTAATCGGCTGGTCAATTTGGAAAAGGATCTCAAATTTTTCGGGCAGGTCCATGGCTTGCAGAGTGGTGTGGTGGATCAGACCTTCAATGCCGAATTCTTCCAGGCGGGCAAAGACCCCGATCCGGCTGATGCGGGTAATCGCTGCCGGAACGACATCCCCCGGTTTGAGCTTTATGGAGATCTCCTCCCATGGGTTGGGATACAGGCGTTTAATGCTCAGCGCCACACGTGATTTATCCGTGAAGACTTCCATAACCATCAGATCGATCGTGGTTCCGGGTTTGACAAGATCAGCCAGGTCCGACACCCGGCCCCAGGAGAGCTCCGAGACATGCACGAGCCCTTCCAGTCCTCCCAAGTCTATAAAGACCCCGAAATTCGTGATATTCGTCACCACACCACTCACACGATCGCCAGGTTTTAACGTATCCAAAAGGTGTTTTCGAGCGCCATCTTCAGACCTGGCAGCCCGCTCTGACAGGACAACACGGTCATTGGCAGGATCCCATTCGATCACACGCGCAGACAGGCGTTTGCTGATCAAGCCGGCCAAAAGCCTGCGCCTCTCCTTTGGCCGCACACCCATGGGCAGACACAATAAATGCGATGATGGAATGAAACCAGTGACCTCCCGTCCCTTGACTAATGCACCACCCTGGTTAAAGCCGGTCACGGTGACGTAGACAAGCTCTTCATTATCATACATCTCCTTGATGCGCGTCCAGAAAGGATCATTTACGGCATGGAGTCGTTGATCCACCGCATCGTCCGCTTCACCAGATAATTGGTGACTGTTGGGGTAACTATCATCCAAAGTCAAGTCCCTCCCTAATCAGATCCAGACCATTACTTAATAATGATCAATTGGCCTCAGGAATGATTATACAACCATCCGGTTGAAGCTTATTTCCCGTGATGCTGAGATCCTTTTTCCATATCCATGATCGCACGTGCGACTGCATCGATGGCAACCCGTTGTTTACGATAGAGGTCGGCCTCCGACATGGCCAGACGCATGGCAACTTCACGCACTTTCTTGCCTTCCAGGAACTTCATATCCAGGATGTTATAGAGGATCCATTCACCGGTGAAGCGGCGTTCACCCTCAGGGCGGGTCTGCTCGATCGCCTTGCGCAGGATCGTCCTGAGCGCATTGGCAGGATTATTCTCCGCCTCCTGGCCCGCATCTTTTACGATCTTGAGATTCAACAAAGGGCTGTTGGTCAACTTGGGACCACCCCAGTAATGGTCAAGGGCTTCCTTGACCCAATCATTGAAATCATCCGCCGGCAACTGCCCGGCATCCAGCAACATGCCGGAACGATCATAGCGTGAGACTGCCCGCAATTGTTGAATGAGAGACATACCCGGATCCAATTCTTTCAGATTGGCGAATACCTGTCGCTGCAACAAGCGGTCCTTCAAAGCCAGGCTAGCCCGCTCAGCCAAAATCTGTAAAGCCTGCTCCTGTTCATCATCCAGTGCGATCTGATCACGACCGCTGAATCCCATCAACCCCAACCAGGTGGGGTCCTGTCCTTCGCGTTTCTCCAGGAGGGGTAGCATTGTATATTTTCCCCAACGGATGCGATCCTGCTCACCCTGGCGGTCCGCAATCATTTTCTGCAGCCCCTCAGGAATCTCACCCCCATCGAAGAGAGTTTCCTCCCCGGTGGTGACGATCATCTCAAGTCCTTCGCCATTAAAGGCAGCAATGAATGCTGACCTGGCTCTCAAGCGGTCACCCGCAGCCGCCACGATCATCTCGAGAAACTGGCGCAGGTCATAGTCTGTCATCAGGCGATCTTCCAGGGTCCTCAAAACCGTCAGGTCTTCCGGGTCCCCCTCCAGGAACAACCAGCGTTCGATATACGGGGAGAATAACGTGACCATGTATTCCAACAACAGGATCGACCCGACCAGGACAATGGGGACGATCGCTGAGTAGGGATTGCCGAATGTGGCACCGATCCGCCGGGCAATGGTAACCAATCCCAACACCAGGCTGGCAGTGACCGGCCCGCGCAGGATCCATTTAAACAAACGGCTTTTGACGACCCGGTCCGGCCATGGCATGCCGAAGAAAGCCACCGCGTAAGACATGACCAGGATCAATCCCCCCATAACCAGGTTGGCGCTGATCGACATGAGGAGGAAGACGATCGGGTGACCGCTGACCAGGCTGGAACCATACAACATGAAGGGATAAGATCCGATGGCGGGTGCCAATGCACCGACCAGCAGATAAACCATCCGGCGACGGCTGGTGGGTGTCAATGTCCGCCGGAATGCACGGATAAAATTAACCCAGGAGATCGCGACCACCCCGGCATAATACAATGTGAAGATGGCAGTCCAGACCGTGTGTTGCAGATGCTGGCTGTAATTGCCATTGGCAACCAGCGCTCCAACCAGGTTGCCCTGTGCAAGTTCGAACAGGAAGAAAACTCCCACCAGGTAGGTCCCACGGATGACCCAGCGCCGCCGCCAGCGGCTGGGACGCCCGGTCGTGGCGAGAAGCGCATCTGAAAAGTGCAAGTAGGAAGATGGGAGGAATACCAACCCGACCCACTGCAGCTTCAGCCACAAGTCGATCTCCCAGCCGGTCGTCACGGTGGAGGCCACGGCTTCGGTCGCGCTGATGATGGTCACCTCAATGAGGATCAGGGCAAAAGTGCGCGCCACCCGGTCGCGCAGGTTGAAGGTCAGAGCATAGAGAAGGAGGGAAAAACAGGTTATGGCAACACCGGCAATCACGATCTGATTGATCGTTTTAAAGATACCGAGCCATAAGGATTCAGTTAACATGATCGGTATGTTTCAGCGAAGGTATTGGGCAAAGAAGATGGCAATATCCTGGTTGGCGAAATAATGATCGTTATAACCACAGAACTGGTAACCCAGCTGCAAGGCCATGTGGATGGCCGGGGTATTCTTGGACTGCATTTCCACTACCACACGGTTATTTCTGCGGTTCTTAGCCCAATCCTGGGCAGCCAGCAGGAGGGTCGTGCCGATCTTTTGACGCCGGTAAGGTTTGTTGACCACCAGGTCGGTAACCCAGGAAGTGGAAACGGCGATACCTTCTGCCAGGCTGATATAGGCAACCGGCAAGCCATCTACAATCCCGACCAGCAGCGCTGACCGTTTCATCCAATCCTCGAGCAGGGTGGCCGGCGAACGCGGATAGGCCATCGCCACCGATCGAGGCAGGCGGGTTTCCCGAAAATGAATGTCAGACTGACCTTCGGTGGAGCTGATGTCCATCTGCCAGACATGGTCAGTCTGGTAGCTGTGGTCAAATGCGACCAGCAATGGCAGGTCAGCCGGAACAGCCGAGCGGATATCGATTCGCGGCATATTATTTACCCTTCTCCTGTTACAACAACCCCGATGACGCATACGCCGATCACATTCGAACGGTTATCTGTCACGACCAGGCGCAGCAGGTAGTCGCCGGGTATCAACAACGAAGTATCCCATAAACCAAGAGTTCCCTCGGGATCGATCGTGCCGTTCGCAGCGATGATCATCCAGGTGCTGCTGCCAGGAATTGAATATTCGTATTTATAGAATCCGAAATCTTGAACTTTAATGACACCTTTCAGTGTGATCACTCCCGAGACTTCCGTCCCATTTGGAGGATTAGAAAGTTCGATCTGACCAACCACACAGTTCTGGCTACCGGCTACTTCAACGGTGGGGGTCACATCTGCTCCCGCACCCAGGTTCAAGGCAAGCGGCTGGGCAGTCGGCAGCTGCACGGTTGGCGTGGCCAGCACGATCACCTGGGGCAGCATGGGTCGTATGAATGTGGTTGAAATGAATGCAAAGAGCATCAGGACGACCAATGCGACCAGGATGGATGCATTGGTGCGCATATACTGCCCGGCCATTTCCCGCTCCAATCCAAAAATAGCCTGCCGGGCATCCCTCCACCCGGACAGAAAACGGCGGATATAGATAATGCTGGTCAGCCCAACCAGGATATAAAGGAAAATCTCATACTCGTGCAGGAAATCGAGCAGTGCTCTCATGACTGTAAATGGTAATGGTCAGCTATCGATGAGGCGTTCAGGGAAGAGCCCGCAGGACACCGCTGATGATCGTCGTCAGCTTGGGCACCAGGATCTTGCCGGCTGCCAACACCTCAGCATGAGTGGTCATGGTATTCCCGTCCAGATTGGCTTTGTTGCTGATCCCTGAAATACCCAGCACGCGCGTACCACCATGGCGGGCAACGATCACCTCGGGCACGGTGGACATGCCGACCGCATCCGCACCGATGGTTCTCAGAAATCGCAAGTCCGCCGGTCCTTCAAAGGATGGTCCTGCCAGGCAGATATAGACACCCTCGCGATAGGCCACCTGCTTCTCCTTGCCGACCTGCCGGGCAAGTTCAAGCAGCTCGCGATCATACGCCTGGCTCATATCCGGGAAACGGGGTCCCAATTCCGTCAGATTCGGTCCACGCAGTGGGTTTAAACCGGCCATCGCCATCAGGGCAATGTGGTCGTTGATCAACATCAAGTCGCCTGGGACGTATTCCGGATCGATCGCACCGGCCGCATTGGTCACGATCAGGATCTCGATCCCAAGCCGTTGCATTACCCGAATCGGGAAACCGACCTGGGCGATGGTGATGCCTTCGTAATAATGGCTGCGGCCCTGCATGACCATTACGGACTTTTGCTCCAGGTTGCCGATCACCAGCTGCCCGGCATGACCTTCAATGGTCGATCGGTACCAGTGGGGAATCTCCCCGTAGGGAATGATATCCGGCTGGCCAACCGCATCCGCCAAACCACCCAAGCCAGACCCAAGGATCAGGGCAATTTTGGGTTGATGGTGCGTGCGCTTGCGGATCGCATCCGCCGCTTCATCGATCTGTGCCAGCGTGAAAAATTCACTCATACGTACCTCTTCATTAATATAAACTGATGATAAAAATTATATCATTGCCCATGATAAGAACTTCAGATCAGGCGATCGTCCCCATAACCTGGCGGAAGCCTGATAGGACCGTTTCAACCGCCGCATCATCGATCCAGTAATGGGTGACCAGGCGGAAACGCCGCGGGTTAATCACCCCGACCCGGATACCCAGTTTTTCCAAGGCAGCAGCGATCTGCGTGGCATCCCCGGGAAAATCCACAGCCAGGTTCAGATAAACCATATTGGAGGGCGGGTCACCGGCATCCAATACCAATCCGGGAATCTCCTTCAAACCAGAGGAGATCAAGCGTGCCCGGCGGTGATCATCGATCAAACAACCGGTCATCTCCTCGATGGCGATGATGCCAGCCGCAGCCAGGATGCCAGCCTGGCGCATACCACCCCCAACCTGTTTGCGTATGCGGCGGGCGCGCGCAATGAAATCCGCGCTGCCACACAGCACGGATCCAACCGGGGCACACAATGCTTTTGAAAGGCAGAATGTGATCGAGTCGGCCGGCGCCGTTAGGGTCTTCACATCCACCCCCAGAGCAGTTGCAGCGTTAAAGATGCGGGCTCCATCCAGGTGGAACGGGAAACCTGCCTGGTGGGCGATCTCTGCAACTTGCCGGGTATAGGCAGCATCCAGGACAGCCCCACCGCAACGGTTATGGGTGTTCTCCAGGATCACCAGGCGTGTTTTCGGGAAATGGACATTCTCCGTCCGAATGGCATTGCGGATGTCCTCGAGGCGAAGTCGACCATCCGGCTGGTTGGGTAAAGTATGAGGGAACACCCCGCCCAGGGCCGAGATACCGCCGGCTTCATAGACAAAGGTATGGCTGATATCACCCAGAATGGCTTCATCTCCCCGCCCGCAATGGGTCAACACGGCCACCAGGTTGCCCATCGTCCCGGATGGGACAAAAAGACCGGATGGCTTGCCCATGCGCGCTGCTGCCAGCTGCTCCAGTTGAATGACGGTCGGGTCCTCTTCGTATACATCATCCCCCACCACCGCTTCGGCCATAGCCCGGCGCATCTTTGCCGTCGGCCAGGTGACCGTATCGGACCTCAGATCGATAAATGGCATCTTATCCTCAGGCATTGGCAACCTCCTGATCTATTTATTCTTCTGACGTAATTCCACCAGGACACGCTCAAGTTCTTCCGGCAGCGGGGCTTCGAAGGTCCTGGCGTTTTTTTCACCGGGCAAACGGATGCTCAACCGCCAGGCATGTAAAAAGGTGCGTTTCAAACCCAGGGTGGCATGCCGTTTACCATATACCAGGTCACCTGCCACCGGGCAGCCCACAAAAGCCATATGCAGGCGAATCTGGTGCGTCCGGCCTGTTACAGGATGGGCTTCGATGAGTTCGTGCTCGGGGAAAACCTCATTGGAGTGGTACTCGGTCACGGCAGTACGCCCCCTGGCTGGTGTGACCACTGCCATCCGTTTACGGTGGGAAGCATCCCGCCCAATCGGGGCTTCGATTCGCCCGCTGGGTGTGGGTGGATGACCATCCACCAATGCCAGGTAGGTCTTGTTGACCTTGCGTGATTTAAATTGCTCCTGCAAGAAAATGATGCGCCTTGTCATTCTTGGCCACCAGGATCAAACCCGAGGTGTCCTTATCCAGTCGGTGGACCACACCCGGACGGATCTCACCCGAGATGCCGGCCATATCCGGGGCATGCGCCAGGGCTGCATTCACCAGGGTATGTGAGGCATGCCCGGCACCCGGGTGCACAACCATGCCAGCCGGTTTGTCCACCACCATCAGGTCTTCATTTTCAAAGATGATTTTGAGCGGTATCTGCTCAGCCTGGATGCCGGTTGGCTGTGGTGCCGGGATGATCACCTTCACAACCTGACCGGCTTTCAATTGAAGGCCAGCTTTCCCGGAGATGACGCCGTCCACGCTGATAAATCCATCATGGATCAAGCCCTGCAAACGCGAACGGGAAAATTCTGTCAGTTGGACGGCCAGGAATTTGTCCAGCCGGTCCGCCTCCTCAGCCTTGAAAGTGAACTCACGTGCCGTTTCAGTCAATCAAACCTGCTTTCCCGGAGATAATGCCGCCTGTTGTTTTTCTGCGCGCTTCTCCTGGTTATCGCGATACCAGATCAGGGAGATCAGCAGGATCGTGCCGACGGTGATGCAACTGTCAGCCACATTGAATACCGGGAAAGTGCCAATCGAGATGAAGTCGGTCACCCGTCCGCCGCGCGTCAGACGATCCACCAGGTTGCCGAGCGCTCCGCCAAGCTGAAAACCCAGAATCAAACGCATCGGCCAGTCATCAGCCTCCAGACGTGGGTAGTAATAAATGATGCCAAGTGAAACCAGGATGGCCAGGATGGTGAAAATACCACCATAACCCTGCAGCATGCCGAAAGCCGCGCCGCTGTTATCCCAGTGGATGATACGCGCATACGGTTCCAACCATTCCCACGGGCTCCACATCGCCCCATAATCCAATCTGGTGCGCACCAGGTGCTTGGTCCACTGGTCCAACCCTACCACCAGCAGGGCCACCCCTGCCAGCAGGAGATAAGCTAAGGTCTTCTTTTTCTTTGTTAAAGCCATTGTTAATTCCTGTTCAATTGATATCGCCCAGATAGATGGGCTGTGCATTCTCCAGCTGCGTTCATCAGGTGAGGACGCAGACTGAGCGGATAAAGCCTGTATTCCATTAACCGGTCAAGCGGCAGCCAGCAGACATCGATCTGATTGTCATCCGGAGTCTCGCCTACTTTTGCCTGGCCGGTCGAGACGATTTCGCATTCGAACATGAACTCAACCTGGTGGGCATCCTTCTCAGTGTCAGCGAATTCGTGATTTCGGCTGATGTAGTCACGGATGTACCTTAACCGGTGCACACGCACATCCAAGGTGGTTTCTTCACAAACCTCGCGTTTGACAGTCTCGATCAGGGATTCACCATAATGCTGTCCACCGCCCGGCAGGATGTAATAATCTCCCAGTGGATCGGTCTTGTAGATTGCCAAAATGCAGCTCTCGCGGATGATGATCGCTTTAGCAGAGTTGCGAATCCTGTTCATTATACTCGTGTCCCAGTTCAAATCATCCCGCCCTGGAAACTGACCAGAACAGGATTAACGATTGTATCAAATCACAGCAAATTTGGGTCAAAGAGGATGATCGGTGGAGTCCTGCTGACCGAAATGCCGGAGACAGGGGCTATGGTATAATTTTTTTGATTAATATCGTATTTCTTCATAAGTTAATCACAAGGAGCACCTGTTGGCGTTTAATCCCCTTAATTGGTTACTGGGGTTATTCTCATTGGATATCGGCATCGACCTGGGTACCGCAAATACCCTGGTCAATGTGCGCGGCAAGGGGATCGTGATCAATGAACCCTCCTGGGTTGTGATCGATAAGAAAACGCGCATGCCGATCAAGATTGGTATGTCAGCCAAGGAAATGATCGGACGCACCCCTGCCAACCTGGTCGCAATTCGACCGTTGCGCGACGGTGTCATCTCTGAATTTGAAATCACCAAAGCCATGCTGGAATATTTCATCGGGGGCGCGCACCAGCAGACCATCGTCCCCTTGCCCCGTCCACGGGTGGTGGTTGGAATCCCCTCCGGAGCGACCGAGGTGGAGAAGCGAGCCGTTTATGATGCCTCAATGGCAGCCGGGGCGCGTGAAACCTACCTGATCGAAGAGCCACTGGCGGCAGCACTGGGTGCCGGGCTGCCCATTCGAGAGATTCGTGGCAGCATGATCGTCGACATCGGTGGCGGTACCACCGAACTGGCCGTCTTCTCGATGGATGGCATCATCGTCTCACGATCATTGCGTGTGGCCGGCGATGAGATGGACCAGGATATCGGCCAGTACATCCGTAACAAGTACAATCTTTTCATCGGTGAACGCATGGCGGAACAGGTGAAGATCAGCATCGGATCCGCTTTTCCCCTGCCAGAAGAAAAGACCATGATGGTCAGAGGCAGGAATTTGATTACCGGGCTGCCGCAGGAACTTGAGATCTCCTCGGTGGAGATCCGCGAAGCCCTCAGAAACGCCTTGCAGGTTATCATCGACACCATCAAGGAAGCCATGGACGAAGTGCCTCCGGAAGTGCTGTCGGACCTATTGGAAGAAGGCGTGTGCCTGTCAGGTGGGGGGGCGCAACTCCTGGGCCTGGCCGAGCGCCTGACAGATGAATTAAAGGTGCGCGTCTGGGTGGCTGAAGACCCGATGACCTGCGTCGCGCGCGGTGCCGGGCTCGTCCTGGAAGACCTGGAAGGCTGCGAGCAATATCTGGTCGGCCTTGAAAGAAAATCCACCCGCGGCTAAGATGTGTTAGAATTTTACGCGGGTGGCTGGCATTCCACCCGCAGCAGAATCCAATTCGCGAATGAATCGCTCAAAATCCCGTTTAATTCGAACCATTGCCATCAGTTTGGTCGTTGTAGGCTTGCTGGTGCTGGCTTTCGGCGGCTATATTACCCCCCTGTTCAGCGCCGGCATGAACCCGCTCGTCTCGACTCAGCGCTGGCTCTCATCACGCTACATGGCGATTTATGATTTCGTCACCGCTCCGCGCGATGTGGCCAGCCTGAGGATGCGTAATACCGAGCTTGAGAGCGAGGTATCCCAGCTTCAAACCCAGATCATCGAGCTGCAACAACAGATCAGCGAAACCCGCATCCTGTATGCACTGCTTGATTTTGCCAGGGCTAACCCCGAGCATGAATATGTAGCAGCATCCGTCATCGGCCGCGACCCCAGCCCATTCATGCAATACGTCCTGATCGATAAAGGCTCGAATGACGGCATCCAGCGCGGCATGCCGGTGGTCACACAGCAAGGACTGGTCGGCCGCGTGGATGCGGTCACAGCAGGCGCTGCACGAGTGATGTTGATTACCGATCAAAATTCGACTGTTAACGTCCGTCTGCAAGCCACCCAGAGCGAAGCCATCCTGCTAGGGTCTCAAACATCAGATCTGTCCATTGGCAACATCCCCCAGGATGTCTCCGTAGTCGAGGGTGATCTGATCCTGACCTCCTCATTGGGCGGAACCTACCCGGCGAATATTTTTGTGGGACAGATCCAGGTCATCCACCAGTCCCAGGGTCAGTTATTCCAAACTGCTTCGATGCAGCCGGTTGTGAACTTCGATGCGCTCCAGGCTGTACTCATCATCACGAATTTTGAACCGGTTGAAACGCAATTGCTCATTCCAACCGCCATTCCATGAAATCGTACTCGACCCCCATCATCCTGTTCCTTTCTGTCATCCTGGCGGTCATGCTGCAAATTGCGATATTCAGCCGTCTCATGCTTTTACGGGGTTCGGCGGATATCATCCTCCTGACACTGGTCGCCTGGAACATGCAGGAGGATGGCCCAAACATGTGGCCGTGGACCGTGCTGGCTGGCAGTCTGACGGCCTTCGCCTCCGCCCTGCCATTCCTGGCCCCACTTCCGGGATACCTGCTGGTATCCGGTTTTGCACGCCTCACACAGCGCCGTATCTGGCAATCGCCGATGCTGGTCATGCTCGTGGTCACCCTGGTCGGCACCCTGATCTACCACCTGATCTCGATGAGCGCGTTGTTCCTGCAGGGGGGATCCATCCAATTCGGTCAAGCCTGGAGCCTGGTCACCCTGCCGAGCCTTCTTTTGAACCTTCTCCTGGCCATCCCGGTGTATGCCATCGTGCATAACATCCATGACCAGATGAATCCGATCCACCAACAAATATGAAAAACTTGAATCCCAAATACGAACTGCCGGAAAACTGGCGTGTCCTGATGCTCTATGGCATTATCGTGATGTTGTTCGCGTTCTTTGTGGTACGCCTTTTCATCCTGCAAATCATCGATGGTCCCGATTACCTGGCTCAGGCAGTCGAGAATCGCACCTCGGAAGTCAACGTGGCCACCCAGCGCGGTACGATCATGGATCGTAATGATTATGTGCTGGCACGCAATGTGGCTTCTTACAATATCGTCATCACACCTGCCGAACTGCCCGGTGATGTAGGCGCGATGCAGCAGGTCTTTCGTGAACTGTCTGAAATGATCGGCGTCCCGGTCAACAATGGCGTTCTCAACGACGAGACTGCCAGGTTATTCAAGCCTTGCGAAACTGATTTTGGCATCAGCCAGATCGTTGAGATCGGTGACACCAATAAACCCTATTCACCCATCGAGATCCTGTGCAATGTGGAAGAAACGCTGGCACTGGCCGTCCAGGGTAAGTCAGCCGACTGGCCGGGTGTCGGGGTGAGTGTGACGCCAGTGCGCGAATACCCCACCGGTGAATTGACTTCGGAGATCATCGGTTTCCTGGGTCCAATCCCAGCGACGCTCGAGGAATATTACAACGAGTTGGGCTTCGAAGCCGGCAGGGACAAAGTCGGTTACGCTGGCATCGAGTACGAACTCCAGGATGATCTGGGAGGCAGGAATGGCTTGAGGGTGATCGAGGTGGATGTGGCCGGTAAAGAAATCCGCGACCTGGCCGAACCGGTCGACCCGGTGCCCGGGAATAACATCCAGCTGACCATCGATACCCGCCTGCAAACCGCCGCAAAAACCGCCTTGAAGGCTGAGATCGACTTCTGGAATACCTACCTCGGGAAGACACTCTCCTCTCAGGGTGTGGTGATCGCCATGAACCCCAAAACGGGCGAGATCCTGGCACTGGTCTCTTATCCAACATTTGAAAACAATCGCATGGCTCGTGAGATCCCGGCTTATTACTACGCCCAACTCCAGGCAGATGCCAACCGGCCTCTCTTCAACCATGCCATATCAGGTGAATATCCTCCAGGCTCGGTTTACAAGCTGGCAGCCTCAATGGGTGCCCTTAATGAGGGTGTTGTCACCCCCGAACAGCAGCTCATGGATGAGGGCAAGATCACCATTATGCAAAAATACTACGACAGCGACGTTGGCCAACCGCGCGAATACGTATGTTGGGAGGAAGCCGGTCACGGCATGCAGGATTTCCTGCACGGTCTGGCGAACTCCTGCGATGTGTATTTCTATAAAATCGGTGGTGGCTATGGTACGGAGGTGCCAAACGGTCTCGGTGTCTTACGTCTGGCCGAATATGCCCGTGCGCTGGGCTATGGCAAGCTGACCGGCATCGAGCTTCCCGGCGAACAGGAAGGGTTGGTCCCGGACCCGACCTGGAAGCGTACAACCCAGTTCGAGAACTGGTCAACCGGTGACACCTACATTACGACAATTGGCCAGGGATATGTACTTTCCACTCCCCTCCAGGTGTTGGTCTCCTTCGCGACCATCGCCAACGATGGTGTGATGATGCAGCCCACCCTGGTGAAACAAGTCACCACTCCGGATGGTAAGGTACTGCGTCCGTTCACGCCCACCCAGGTGTGGGATATCACCAAGGACAACGTCATCAATGAGATCATTGATTCTGAACTCACCGGAAATACCAAGAACGTTGAACCCTGGGTGGTCGATCTTATCAAGGAAGGTATGCGCATGGTCATCACCGAGGGGACTGCGAAGGCTGAATTCGAGGGTTTCAATTTCAATGCGGCCGGCAAAACCGGCACGGCTGAGTATTGCGACAATGTTGCCCAATCACTTAACTTATGCCAACCCGGTAACTGGCCGGCGCATGCCTGGTTCGTCGGTTATGCCCCCTATGACAACCCCGAGATCGTGGTGGTGGCATTTGTTTATAACGGGCGTGAAGGATCAACCGTTTCAGCCCCCATTGTGCGCAAGGTGCTGGAAGCCTACTTTGAGCTCAAGCAGATCGATGCAACCTCCGGCAGACAATGAATCCGGCGAGCGTCGATCAAAAGCCTTCTGCTATAATGGAAACCGGTGAACACAAGATGAACCAGGATCTGAAAAGTGCGATCCAGATCAAAGGCATCCGCGAAGGATTGCTGATCAGCCTGGGTGACGGCGGTTTTCAGGATGCCAGGTCGCAATTGCTCGCGCATATCGACGGGCAGACCCCATTCTTCCGCGGTGCCCGTCTGGCACTCGATACCGGCGGCATGCACATTAACGCTGCTGATCTGGGCAGCCTGAGGGATCAGCTCTCTGAGCGCGGCGTGTCCCTGTGGGCGGTGCTCTCCCTCGACCATCTCACCGAGACGACTGCGCGCATGCTCGGCCTGGAAACCCGCCTGACGGATCTCAAACCCGAAAATCCGGATGCCGCCGAACCACCTGCGCAGGCTGCCAATGGCAACACAGTCATGGTACACAAGACACTGCGATCTGGCACCCACCTAGAATACGATGGGCACATCGTGGTGATCGGGGATGTCAATCCCGGCGCTGAGGTTTCTGCAACTGGAAGCGTGGTGGTGTGGGGTCGCTTGCTGGGATCGGTACATGCCGGCAGCCGGGGTGATGAAAAAGCGGTCATTTGCGCGCTGGAGATGTCACCGACTTACATTCACATTGCCGGTTTGATCACCCAGCCCCGGCCGCGCAAGGGTAAACCACAGCCTGAAATGGCTAAAATTGTCGATGACAGCATCCTCGTGGATGCTTGGAAATCTTAAATTCAATGAACAGGCATACTTATGAGCGCTAAAGCAATCACCGTAACATCAGGAAAGGGAGGGGTCGGCAAGACCACCGCCACTGCCAATTTGGCAGTCGCACTTGCCAGCCTGAACCAGAAAGTCGTCTGCATTGACGGCGACATTGGCTTGAGAAATCTGGATGTCGTCATGGGCCTGGAGAATCGCATCGTTTACGATCTGGTGGATGTGATCGAAGGCCGCTGCCGGCTGCGCCAGGCCATGATCCGCGACAAGCGCATGCCAGAGCTGCACCTCATCCCGGCCGCGCAGACCCGCGATAAGAGCTCAGTCTCACCCTCCGATATGGTCAAATTGGTCGATGAGCTGCGGGAAGAGAACGACTGGATCCTGGTTGATTCCCCCGCCGGTATCGAGCGCGGCTTCCGTAATGCCATCGCCCCGGCTGATGAGATCATTGTCATTACCAACCCGGAAGTATCTGCCGTGCGGGATGCCGACCGCATCATCGGTCTGATCGAAGCTGAAGAGAAGGGCCCTGCACGGTTGATCATCAACCGCCTGAATCCCAGCCTGATCAAGCATGGCGACATGCTCTCGGCGGATGACGTCCTGGAGCTGCTGGCGATTGAACTGCTTGGCATCATCCCGGAGGATGATGCGGTGGTGATCTCCACGAACCGTGGCACGCCAGTCGCGTTGGAAGAGAAGAATCCCGCCGCGAAGGCATTTCACAACATCGCCCGCCGCATGATGGGAGAGACCGTGCCATTGCTCGAGTTTGAAGGCCGTTCGGACTTCCTGGGCCGCCTCTCCCACCTGTTCAAGTCATGAGGAAACAGCCATGAGTACTTTCTATCAAAGACTGACCGGAAAAACGAAGAGCGCCAATGATGCCAAGGACCGCCTCAGGCTGGTCTTGATCAACGATCGCAGCGGCCTGACTGCATTTGAGCTGGAGGAGATCAAGAACGAGATCCTGCAGGTGTTGTCACGCCATATCGATATCGACCCCGCTACCGTCAAGATCCAGATGAGCCAGGACGGCCGCGAGCAGCGTCTGATCGCCGATATTCCGATCCATTCAAATCACCGGCGGAGGATCGGTTAATCGTCTATGCGCAGCCAGACCTGGCGCCATTTTGATTACATCCTTTTTGGCGCCGTCCTGATCCTGACCATTTTTGGCATCGCCATGATCCGCTCGGCGATCGCAGGGAATGTCGTCCTGACACCCTTGATCAACCGCCAGATCCTGTTCGCCGTAGCCAGCCTGGTGGTTATCTTCATCACAGCGGCCATCGACTATCACTACTGGTCATCACTCATTCGCCCGATGTACATCGCCACCGTGCTGGCATTGGCCATTCTGACTGTCGTTGGGTCGGCAATCTACGGTTCCGCCCGCTGGTTTGATACGGGCGTGATCCTGATCCAACCGTCCGAGTTGGCCAAGATCGTTCTGATCCTGGTTTTGGCGGACTACTTCGCCCACTCCAAGGATAAACCCCATAATATCCGCTGGATCGTGCAAAGTTTTCTGACCATGGCCATGATCGCGATCTGGATCGCCATGCAACCCAATCTTTCAACCACCATCGTGATGATGGTCCTCTGGTTCGGTCTCCTGTGGCTGTCGGGCCTGCCTACCAAATACCTGTTTGCGTTCGTTGTGATCGGGCTCCTCGCGGCTGTGGTTGCCTTTCCATTGCTGGAACCCTACCAGCAAGGCCGCATCATTAATTTTGTGCTTCCCGATGAAGAAGCCAGGCATGGTGACACATACAATGTCGATCAGGCCAAGATCACGATCGGCTCCGGTGGTTGGACCGGCATGGGGTACGGTTTGGGCACCCAGGTGCAATTACGCTTCCTGAAAGTGCGCCACACCGACTTCATCTTTTCGGCCATCGGGGAGGAATTCGGTTTTCTGGGGATGTTGGCACTGCTGGGCTTGCTCGTGCTGGTGATCCTGCGCTGCCTGCGGGCGGCTCAACTTGCCTCAGATCCATTTGGGTCCTACATTGCGTACGGCTTCACCATTCTGATCCTGTTCCAGGCGGCGGTGAATATCGGCGTGAACTTAAACATCATCCCGGTAACCGGCCTGACATTGCCATTCGTCAGTTACGGGGGCAGTTCGCTTTTGTCGCTGTCACTCGGCATCGGCCTGGTCGAGAGTGTGATCCTGCGTCACAAGCCTTCCTGATCGATCAGATCGACTTTTTGAATAATTCGCAGGTCGTCTCGATCAAGTGCTCCCGGGCACTCACGGATCTTTCCCCCATCTTCTCCATCGCGAGCAATACCCCTCCCACGACCGGCGGCGCAGCCAGCCTGACCAAATGGGCCCCGGGTGCCTCGGCTTGAACCACCTGCCTGAGAGGATCGACCAGGAGCGCTCCGCCGTCATAAAGCCTGCCCACCAGAATCACATCAAATGCCCGCGCTTGAAATCCGAGCTGTCGGATCACACCAACGGCCAGATTGCCAAGCGCCTCACCCGCACGTTGAATCAGCTCTTTGGCGACTTCATCCCCGGCTTCAGCCAGCTCGAAAATGCGCGGGGCAAAAGCCGCATCCACGCAATAACGGAAAGTGCACAACCCTTCGACGAGATCATCCAGGCCACGCGCCCCAACCAGCTCGATCATCGCCTGAGAGAGTGCGGTGGTCTTACCCCGCCGGCTCCAGGCCAGCGAGACAGCCTGGACTGCCATGGCAACCAGGTCGCCTGCCCCGGCACCTTCCGCCATGGCAGGACCAAAACCGGTAACACGCCCGGTGCGGTGTTGCTCATCCCAACCCCAACAGTTGCAGCCCGTACCGGCCACGACGGCAATGCCCCAACCTTTTTCTGCTCCGGCTGCCAGACCGATCAACGCATCGTTGACCAGTTCCTGCGGGCATTCCAATCCCAGGGGGGCAATGGCAGCCTGCATGGCCGGAAGCTCGCTGTCCCAGTCGTAGCCGGCAATTCCAAACCCGGCAGCGTGTAGTTCCCTGCGGTCGATCCCTGCACCAGTGAGCGCCTGGTCTGTGATCGCCCCCAGGACACGTGACATTTCCTCAAAGCCAACCGATTCATGGTTGCCCGGGCCGGCTCTGCCAAGCCCAAGTGCACGTCCGCTTTCATCCGCGATGAGCGCATGACTCTTGGTTCCGCCCAGGTCGACGCCAAGGTAAAAACGACTCATTTCAGTCCGCGTCCCTGTGTCATGCGGTCAGCTCTCCAAAATTGATCAGCTTGACGCCAGCAGCCTTGAACCTGAGGCGCAGGTCAGGATCGGTTAACAAGGTGACTTCATCTTTTCGGCGGTCATTGTAATTCGAGATATGCCTGATCTGGTCGTCGGCCAATCCGGGATGGCACATCCACTCCGTTACACCCTCAGGCATTTCGGCGATCATCGTCGCAAGCATGTCCTTTGTAACACCCTCATCATAAAAGCGGGTATCCAGATTGGTGGGAATGGGAACTTTCATTTCCTGGACCATCCGATTCCACGCCATCGGCGACCCGTCCACCATCGGGCGCACCGCGGAGCCATAGTCCCGGGCCAATTCCAGGTAGACTCGGAAGAACGGCTCACCAAAGCACATGGCATGGTGATGCGCGTCCAGATGGTCGGGTGCCCGGCCGGTGAGCTGGATGAATTTCTCGATCTGTGCCGTCCATTCCGCCTTCAATTCGACCGGATCGACCAGGTCGAGGAAAGCCCCCACCTCCTTGAAAAAGTGCTTGCCATCCGGTGAAAGAGCCATCAGATGTGGTAATTTTTCGACCGGCAGGATCGGTTCGCCAATGGTGATGACCAGGTGCACACCGGTGCCAATGCGCGGACATTGCCGGATCAATTCCGGCAGCTCCCGATCAATATACGGTCCGTTCATCATGGATGTGGTGGAGGTTACCACTCCGTTGAGGTGTGCCTGGCGGATGCCTTCAGATGTACCCGGGGTGTGGCCGTAATCGTCTGCATTGATGATGAGAGATCTTGTCATGGGTCAGAGTATAAATCATTCCACCAGTTGGCGGGCGATGGGCTTGTTGTATAATTATCGCCAATGAATAAAACTCTAACTCCTGCCCGGGTGCGTTTTGCACCCTCCCCAACCGGTTCGCTTCACCTCGGAGGCGCACGCACCGCCTTGTATAACTACCTGTTCGCCCGTCAGACGGGTGGCCAGTTCATCCTGCGCATCGAAGATACCGACCGCAAGCGCCTGGTGGAAGGTGCTGAGCAGGAGATCTACGATGGCTTGCGCTGGCTGGGATTGCAGTGGGATGAAGGCCCGGATATCGGCGGTCCGAGCGGTCCATACCGCCAGAGCGAGCGCAAGGAGATCTACCAGGAATATGCTCGAAAACTGGTCGACATGGGCGCAGCTTATTATTGCTTTTGCACGTCCGAACGGCTGGCCAAGGTGCGCGAGGAACAGCAGCGCCGCAAGGAAAGCCCGCGCTATGATGGCACCTGCCGCAACCTGACTCCGGATGAAGCCGCCCGGCGTGTAGCAGCCGGTGAGAAGTATGTCATCCGTTTCAAGATCCCGCATGAAGGCACCACAACCTACCAGGACGTCTTGCGGGGGCCGATGACCATCGAGAACAAGAACCTGGATGATTACATCCTGTTGAAATCCGACGGATTTGCCCTGTATCATCTGGCCGCCACCATCGACGACCACCTGATGGGCATCACGCATGTCATCCGTGGATCGGAATGGATGGCAACTGCGCCGATGCATGCCATGATCCACCGCGCGTTCGGCTGGCAGGATCCGGCCTGGATGCACCTGTCGGTTTTCCTAAGACCCTCCGGCAAGGGCAAGATGTCGAAACGGGATGGGAGTGAAGGTCCGGCGGAAAGCCATTCGATCTTTATTAAAGACCTTGATAACCTGGGGTACCTGCCAGAGGCATTCGATAACTGGGCCGCCTTGATGGGCTGGTCGTATGATGACCATACCGAATTCTTCACGCTGCCCGACCTGGTCGAGAAGTTCAGCATCGAAAAGCTCAACCCCGCTCCGGCCAACATCAACTTTACCAAACTGGATCACTTTAATGGCATGCACATCCGCGCCCTGAAGGTGGATGAGCTCGCAGCCCGCATTGCACCCTATTTCTCACGCGCCGGCCTCGAGGCGGACGCAGAGACTTTGTTAAAGATCGCACCCATCATCCAGGAGCGCATGGTCACGCTGGGTGAGGCTCCCGAGCTGGCCGGCTTCTTCTTCAGATCCGAGATCAATTATGACCCGGCCGAACTGGTTGCCAAAGGTCTGACCGCCGCACAGTCTGCGGAAGCCGCCCGCAAGTCGTATGAAATATTGGCCAACCTGAAAGAGTTTACGGTTGAAGCCGGCGAGCCACCCATGCGCGAACTGGTGGAACAGCTCGGCTTAAGTGCCGGCCAGGTATTCGGCATCCTGCGCGTGGCAGTCACCGGTCAGCGGGTCAGCCCGCCGCTCTTCGAGAGCATGGCCATCATCGGGCGCGAGACAGTCCTCCAGCGCATCCAGACAGCCATCGGGTCCCTCGAAAAGATGGGTTGATCGGTTCGAGACGCTTGTCGAAACCGGTATAGATATGGTAAGATAGCGCCTGCGCACTGGGGGCTCGTCTAATGGCAGGACAGCAGACTCTGAATTTGCTTATAGAGGTTCGACTCCTTTGCCCCCAGCCATAAAAAAAGGCCATCCCCCAAGATGGCTTTTTGCTTTTAGAGGTTCGCCTGTACCCCGAACCCCCTGAAAGGGGGTGAGTGGGCAATCCCCATCGAGGGGTGATATCCTTTGCCCGAGAAAGAGCATAATGCGCGCTCGCAGCCATTGATATGAAAATAGAAAGACTGAAATATATATTTTTCAATGCCTGATAACTTCTGGTAATGATGTCAAGAAAAATATTCAATCAATACCCCGTACACGGTAACTTTTCAGGTGGCATAGTAATTACAAATATAACCTATCGAGCATCCGATACTTCGCCTGTACTTGAATAACGGCACAGCGGATCCATTCAACGGGATAACCGGCTCAAATATCAGCAGCGATACCCAGCAAACCTACTCGATTGCCCTGGGTGATGTGGATGGCGACGGAGACCTGGATCTGGTGGCAGGGAATAATGGTCAAGCCAACCGCCTGTACCTGAACAACGGAACAGCCGACCCCTTCAGCGGGGTAACCGGCTCGAATATCAGCAACGATACGTACACGACCACATCATATTATTTTGGCGGATGTGGATGGCGACGGTGACCTGGACCTGTTGACAGGAAATTACGGTCAAACCAACCAGCTCTACCTGAACAACGGCACGGCGGATCCATTCAGCGCGGTGACCGGCTCAAATATCAGCAGCGATGTATCTATACCAGGTCGATGTCCTGGGGGATGTGGCTGGGATGGTGACCTGGACCTGGTGGCTGCGAATTTTGAGCAAGTCAACCGCCTGTACCTGAACAATGGCACGGCGGATCCCTTCAACAGTGTAACTGGCATCAAATCCGGCAGTGACGCGCACTATACCTACTCGAGGTCCGGGGATGTGGCCGGAGATAGTGACCTGGACCTGCTCAGGGAATTATGATCAAGCAATCGTCTGTACCTTAACAACGGTACTTCGGATTCCGTTCTACGAAGTGATCGGCGCGGATATCAGCAGCGATACACATAATACGAGGTCGATTGTCCTGGGGGATGTGAAGGGGACGGTGACCTGGACCTGGTAGCTGCGAATTTTGAGCAAGTCAACCGCCTGTACCTGAACAATGGCACCGTGGATCCCTTCAACGGCGTACCGGCATCAGATATCAGCAGTGACGCGCACTATACCACATCGTTGTGTTGGTTGACACGGACGGGAACGGCAATCTGGACCTGGTGGCAGGGAATTTTCGTCAAACCAACCGCCTGTACCTGAACAGCGGTACAGCGAACTCATTCAGTGGGGTGACCGGTTCGGATATCAGCAGTGACGCGCAAAATAACCTCTCGATTGCCCTGGCGGATATGGACAGGGATGGCGACCTGGACCTGGTGGCAGGGATTTCTGGAACCAACCGCCTGTACCTGAACAATGGTACTTCGGATCCGTTCAACGGGATAACCGGCTCAAATATCAGCAGCGATACCCAGCAAACCTACTCGATTGCCCTGGGTGATGTGGATGGCGACGGAGACCTGGATCTGGTGGCTGGGAATCATGACAATCGCAACCGCCTGTACCTGAACAATGGCACTTCGGATCCCTTCAGTGGGGTAACCGGATCGGATATCACCATCGAGGTGCACGCTACCTGCTCAATTGCCCTGGGTGATGTGGACCGGGATGGCGACCTGGACCTGGTGGCAGGGAATTGGGGTCAAACCAACCGCCTTTACCTAAACAATGGCAGTGTGGATCCCTTCAACGGGGTGACCGGCACGGATATCAGCAGCGATGCACACTACACCACATCGATTGCCTTGGGCGATGTCGATGGCGATAGCGACCTGGACCTGGTGGCTGGGAATTATTATTATGGTCAAACCAGCCGCCTGTACTTGAATAACGGTTCTACGGATCCGTTCTTCGGAGTGAGCGGCACTAATATCAGCAGCGATATACAGCCTACAAACTCGCTTGCCCTGGGCGATGTGGATGGCGACAGCGACCTGGACCTGGTGGCAGGGAATACTTTCCAAGCCAATCGCCTGTACCTGAACAACGGTACTGAAGATCCCTTCAGCGGGGTGACCGGTTCTGATATCAGCGGCGATGTGCACAATACCTACTCGATTGCCTTGTCGGATGTGGATCACGACGGCGACCTTGACCTGGTGGCTGGGAATTATGGAACCAACCGCCTGTACCTGAACAACGGTACTTCGGATCCGTTCTACGAAGTGATCGGCGCGGATATCAGCAGCGATGCACACTACACCACATCGATTGCCTTGGGCGATGTCGATGGCGATGGCGACCTGGACCTGTTAGCAGGGAATTTGAATCAGCCCAACCGCCTGTACCTGAACAATGTCAGCGCCGATCCCTTCAACAGCGTAACTGGATCAAATATCAGCAGTGATGCACACGATACCATCTCGATTGCCTTGGGGGATGTGGACAGGGATGGTGACCTTGACATGGTGGCTGGGAATTATGGTGAAGTCAACCGACTATACCTGAACAACGGCACGGCAGCTCCTTTCAGCATGGCGACCGGCTTGGATATCAGCAGCGATGCACACTACACCACATCGATTGTATTGGGAGATGTGGATGGCGATGGCGACCTTGACCTGGTAGCTGGGAATTATGGTGAAGTCAATCGCCTGTACCTGAACAACGGTACTGAAGATCCCTTCAGCGGGGTGACCGGTTCTGATATCAGCGGCGATGTGCACAATACCTACTCGATTGCCTTGTCAGATGTGGATCACGACGGCGACCTTGACCTGGTGGCTGGGAATTATCGGAACCAACCGCCTGTACTTGAACAACGGCACGACGGATCCATTTTTCGGGGTGACCGGCTCGGATATCAGTAGCGATGCAAATGATACCATCTCGATTGCCCTGGTGGATTTGGACCGGGATGGCGACCTGGACCTGTTAGCAGGGAATTTTGAACAAGCCAACCGCCTGTACCTGAACAACGGGACTGAGGATCCATTCAACGGGGTGATTGGCTCGGATGTCAGCAGTGATGAACACGCTACCATGACGATAGCCTTGGCGGATGTGGACAGGGATGGTGACCTTGACCTGGTGGCAGGGAATTGGGATCAAGCCAACCGCCTGTACCTGAATAACGGCAGCCCGAATCCCTTCAGCGGGGTGACCGGCTTGGATATCAGCAGCGATGCGCACACGACTGCCTCGATTGTATTGGGAGATGTGGATATTGACGGCGACCTGGACTTGGTGGCAGGGAATTCGGAACAGCCCAACCGTCTGTACCTTTAACAACGGCACGGTCGATCCCTTCAGCATGGCGACCGGCTTGGATATCAGCAGCGATACGTACACGACCACATCTATTGCTTTGGCGGATGTTGATGGAGAAGGTGACCTGGAACTACTGGCAGGGAATTTCGAGCAGGTCAATCGCTTGTACTGGCAACGGTATGATTATCATACTGCTCATGGTCTTGCAACCTCCTTGCGTGTGGATGCGGAAAGCAGCAATATCACGGCTGCCACATTGATTGCCAGCGCTGATCTACCTATCCATACCCGCGTAACCTATTATCTCAGCAACAATGGTGGCACCCGGTGGTATATCGTGCAGTCCGGCGGAGAATTCACCTTCCCAACCAGCGGGATGGATTTGCGCTGGAAGGTTGAGTTGGAGTCACTCTCACCCATCCTAACGCCCAGGATCGATCAGATCCTTATCATCGGTCCGAAAGATCAGTATAGTTTCCTGCCCATGATCATCAAGTAGCGCTGGAAATTGTTTTTTCGGAAATACAATCCCCGGTGGCTATGAACTGAAGCAAGTACGCTCAGACTGGCGGTATGTATTACGGGTATTAGATAAAGAGGGTTAAACTTTTGGTCATTCGCTTGATAAATTTGAAAATCAGGTCTGGTAGGCAGCTTGTGAGCCTTGTTGCTGGCAGAACTGAAATTTTTCCTGCCGCTGATCACGAGGTGACCATAAGTAGACCCTAAGGGTTTTTTTCAAACCCTTAGGGTCTCTGCTTGATTTTACAGGCATGCCGCAAACATTATGGGGTAAGGAATTTAAATGATATCTGTCATTGCGATAACCGAAGGCTTGGTGCGATTGAGCGCAGCAACTCGGTGATCCTTTCAACAGTACCCATAAAGTCTGGATTAATCGTTCAGTGGATTACTTCGATGGTTGTTTTTCATGATCTGTCAGCTAAACACTGATTTTTTCAGCAATGCACCCATTTCCGCCAGATTTACGTATACCAGAATGATACAATCTCATCCCGGGATTGATATAATTACTCGTGAACAGGAACACCATCATGAACATCACCCTGGCTCTCGGCGGCGGCGGCATCCGCGGACTGGCTCACATCGGCGTCCTGCGCACGCTCGAACAATATGATTTCACCATCAAGGCCATTGCCGGCACCTCGGCCGGCGGGTTGATCGGTGCGCTTTATGCTGCCGGCAAGACACCGGCCGAAATACAAGAGGTCGTCACCCATCTCGACCAGAAAAAGCTCTTCACGCGCGCCAAAGAAGACGGCCCCGCCCTGCTCGGCATCACCGGGCTGGTCAACCTGTTGACCGATCTGCTGGGCGAGATCGATTTCAACCAACTGAAGATCCCCTTCGCCTGCACAGCGGTTGACCTGCTGACCGGGCGCGAGATCATCCTGCACCATGGCAGCGTCCTGCGGGCGGTCACCGCCACGGTTGCCGTCCCGGGCGTCTTCCCTCCTGTTAAGATCGATGGGGTCACACTGGTCGATGGCGGCGTCCTGGACCCCGTGCCGGTACGGCTGGCCCGCTGGCTGGCGCCCAATCTGGCCGTGCCGGCAGTCATTCTCAGCCCGGCTGCCCCACGCATCGCTGCCAAAGCAACCCAGGCCTTACCGATCCCCGGTCCCAAACCGCTGGTTGATACCATTGCCAGAATGCGCCTGTCGCAGGCCCTCAACATCTATATGCGCTCGATGGAAGTCAGCGGTCAGGCCACCACTGAGCTGCGTCTGCTCACGGACCAGCCGGATGTCATCATCCGCCCCGATCTGGTGGGTATCGGTCTGATCGACAAGGTCGATCCGCTCAAACTGATCGCTGCCGGGGAACGCGCCGTGATCCAGGCACTGCCTGAATTACGCCGTTCCGGCCGTATTTCTGCTAAAATCGTGAGACGTATGCGCAACCTCTCCGGATTAAATATCGAGCTGGACTTCCGCCACGACCTGAAATGAACCTGATCAGGGACCTGCGTAAATACGCCCGCCAAACGGACATGCAACTCCTTATCGGTTTCTTCGTCCTGCTCATCGTCGTCGGCCTTGGACTGATCTTCTTCATATGGGGTGCCGGCGCGGCCCTCAGCGGTCTGATCTGTGTCGGTGTGGCGCTGGTTCCCGTCCTGGTGGTGCTGGGTGTGATATGGGTGCTCGATCACCTGGCCAGGAGGGCACGGGGTGAGTGAACTGATGATCCTGACCCGACCGGACGGCGTGCTGGCCGTGCGCGAACCCGGTCTACCCCCACCTCACCGCCTTTTGGTACTGCTCCATGGCTGGGGTCAAAACGAGAACAGCCTGTGGGAACTCACAGACGGATTGCCCCAAGATTACCGGATCATTGCGCCTCGTGGACCTTACTTCAAGGCTGAGGGCGAGTACGGCTGGCGTCCCACAATACTCGGAAGACGCTCACGGCTTGAGGAGAACCTGGCTCCAGCCCAAGACCTGGTGGCGCGCATCGATTCCTGGGCTGGCGAAATCGGTGTCGACGCCTCACGATTTTCAGTGATGGGGTTCTCGCAGGGCGCCGCCCTGGTCTACGTCCTGGCACACCTCTTCCCTAAACGCCTGGCACGTGCGGTTGTGCTGTCGGGCTACGCCCCGCGCGGATTGGACCTGTCAGATACCCGATTAAAGGATATCCCCTTCCTGGTCTCTCATGGTACCCGCGACGATATCATCGACATTGAAGAAGCGCGTAGAGCCCTGCCGATGCTGGGCGAAGCCGGCGCACGAGTGACCTGGGTCGAAGAGGATGTCGCCCACACTCCCGGACCCATCACCCTGCAATCCATCGCCGACTTCTTAAATAAGCTCACCCCGCTGTCAGCGGGGTGAATCATTTTCTATCGAACGATCTCAGCGCCCCTGGATCAGAGATAGCAAGCCCAGGATGATGCCCAGTAATCCGGCCACCAGGATGACCCAACCCACCGGCAGACTTCCACCGCCCGCTTCATCAATGAACTTCGGGATGGCGATGGTCGGTGCCGAGGTCCAGGTTGGCAGACGGGTGGATTCGGGTGAGGTGATGAACTGGGCTGCCAGGGTGGCATCGATGGTGGCGGTCACCAGAGGCGTTGGTGTGGGGGGCGGTTCGACGATCGGCAAGGCCCCACCGGTCACCGTGATCAGTGGACCGTAGACCCAGGCCATCCCTGTCGGGACGCCCGCATATTCGATCAGGATCCAATCACCGTTACGGCCCTTGGCAGGCGCGGTCTGCCCGGCCAGCAGCACCCCGATCTTGGGGTACAGCGTCGATGGTCCTGAACGGACATTGATCTGATCCTGGTCCAGGTTGACGGTGATGTACGGCCCAAATGGGGTGGAAGTGACGGTGGCCATGTTGACCGTGGGCAACTGGGGTGCGGGTGCAGCTGCCGCCGGTTTGGCACCGGCAAACAACATCGTTGTCCCCATGAGGGTGAGGATCAGCGAGGCAGCCAGCAGGAAAATAATCGGACGTTTTCGGTTTTTTAACATTGAAACCCGGTTCCACTTTCAGCGTATATCATCATGATGGATGATTTTTTGAATTCAAAAGTAAACCGATTATAATCCAAGCCATGGACGAACGCATCTATCACGGCAGCCTGACCCCCGAAACCATCGCCAGCGCATTGACCGCACAGTACAACCGCGGCAACCTGCGCACCCAGCTCTACGGCCGCGACAACCACCTGGTCGTGCAGATCGCCACGCGGGAGGTTCGCCAATCCGGCGGGCAGACCGCGCTGACGGTCGACATTGAACAGGTGCCGGACGGCGTGATGGTCAAGGTGGGCGAGCAGGACTGGCTGGGTGTGGCTGCCAGCCTGGGCTGGTCTGCCATTGCAACCTTCCTGAAACCTCTTAACATCCTCGGCCGCCTGGATGATATCGCCCAGGATGTCTCCTCGCTCCAGATGAAAGACCAGGCCTGGCGGGTGATCGACTCTGCCGCCCGCTCAACGGGCGCCAGCCAGGAGCTCTCGCGCCGCCTGAAAAGAATGGTTTGTGATTATTGCGATACGGCCAACCCGGTGGGTCAACCCCGCTGTCTCGCCTGTGGTGCGCCAATGGGCAGCAGCCAACCGACCACCTGCTCTAACTGTGGGTTCGTCGTCAGCCGCACGGAAAAATACTGCCCCAACTGCAAGTCCCGCCTTTATTAATCAAACGCCAGGAACTGTGAAATATCGTCAGTTCATTTTAACTGGCGATATGATTATTTCCGGGCTCATTGTGAAATCTGATGCCAGCTGCGGCCACTCCTGGCGATAAATGCATCCTCCCCCTCACCACCCCAACTTCCGGATGGATATTGTGGCAGAGCAGATAGGATATCCGATTGCCAGGCATGCAGGATGTCATCCGTGAACATCCAGGCTTGTTCGACTTCATCCGTCCGGGTGAATAGCGTGGCATCACCCATCATACAATCCAAAAGCAGGCGCTCATAGGCTTCCGGTGGATCACCGCCAAAGGTGGATCTGTAATTAAAGGTCATCTCAACCGGATCAATTTGTTGGATTTGACCGGGAGCCTTGGCTCCAAAGCTCAGGGTAATACCTTCATCGGGTTGTATGTTCAATACCAACAGGTTGGGGGCACTTCCGGCGAAATTGCGTGATTCAAATAGCGAAATGGGGACTTGTTTAAACTGTATGGCGATCTCGGTTGATCGAGCCGCCAGGCGCTTTCCGGCTCTCAGGTAGAACGGCACACCCGACCAGCGCCAGTTATCCACATGCAGGCAAGCTGCCAGATACGTTTCGGTAAGAGATCCGGGCTTAACCCCCTTCTCTACCAGGTAGGCCGGAACAGCCACCCCATCGATCATGCCCGCACCATATTGTGCGCGGTAGGTATTCGCATGCACTTCCGACGCGTTCATGCGGTGAAGTGCCATGAGCACTTTTACCTTTTCATCCCGAACGGCATCCGCCTGGTAAATCACCGGTGCTTCCATGGCAGTCAAAGTCAGAAGCTGAAGCAGGTGATTCTGGAAAACATCCCGGGTCACCCCGACCGTATCATAATAAGCCGCACGGGACTCCACGCCGATTGTCTCTGTCATACTGATCTGGACATGGTCCACGTACCTGCGATTCCATAATGGTTCGAAAATACCGTTGGCAAAGCGAAATACCAGGATATTCTGAACAGTCTCCTTGCCAAGGTAATGATCGATCCGGTAAACCTGCGACTCACGAAACACGCGGTGCACTTCCTTCTCAAGGGCGCGTGCTGAGGCGAGGTCATTCCCATAGGGTTTCTCAATGATGATGCGCTCCCAGCCTTGTGTGCGGCGATTAAGCCCGGCCTCACCCAGCTGTTGAAGGATGATGCCATAATTTTCAGGTGGAACTGCCAGGTAGTACAAGCGGTCGTTAATCCCCAGCTTACCCAGGCGCCTGGCCAGCTCCTGATAGCCCTGGGTTTCTTCAAAGGTGGACTGGATGTAGGAGCAATTGCCGACCAGGTTGGTCAGTAATTCTTCATTAACGGGCTGATTGCGGGCATATTTCCGGACTGCATCCGAAAGTTCATCCTTTAACTTAAGATCATCCCAGTCCCGGCGGGCAAAGCCTATGATGCTGAAACGCTTCGGCAGCCTGTCCTGGCGGGCAAGTTCGTACAGCGCCGGGAGCAATTTTCGATGGGTCAGATCGCCCGTCACCCCGAAAATCACCAGTGCAACGGGTCCATCGATCGCTTTGTTCTCATCCTGGATTTGATTCATAGAATAATTCTCCGACGATGATCACGATATGCTGTTAACTATCGAAACGACAATTCGTGCCAGGGCTCTTAAAATAAAGCCAAGGCAATCAATAACACTCTATAAAGAACTTGCTGACCTGACCAAATTGTACCTGATACAGCCTGGAATATGTTTATGTAAACGAACTGAGATAGCCTGCCTCTGACATACAGCCACAAGCCAACTCCGGCTCAAATTGCCCCTTGCCAGCGCAGGGAAGCATGGCACCGGCAATTTTGGTCACAATCCCTAATTTCAGGGTTGTGGTGATCCGACAAGGGAGTTCTCTTTGTGTTCGATCCCAGGACAGGATCCCTGAATCCCATCGCAGCCTGTGGACGCATGGGGGTTGGTTGTATTCAAATCACATTGGACTATAATATGGGCTAACAGCAAGTCTAACGGAGGAGAAGCGGGCGTTTGCCATGATCAATATCATCGCTGATTCACTCTGTGGGATCCCCGCCAGCGAACGAACCAAGCTGGGTATCCCATTTATCTCTCAATTCGTCATCATCGATGGTCAATCCTATCGTGATACAACGGAGATAGACCTCCCCACACTACTCAAAAAGATGAAATCATCTCCCGAGGTACCCAAGACAGGAGCACCTCTGACGGAGGACTATATTCCGCTCTTTCGTCAACTGGCCGGTCCGGGGAATACCGCGATCGTGATCGCGCCCTCTCGCGCCATAAGCGGCACCTTTCGCGCCGCCTGGGTCGCCAAACAGGAATTCCCTGACGCCGATATCCGTGTCATCGATTCGGGAACCATCGCCGGTTCCCTGGGTTCGCTCGTCCTGCAAGCACTCTTCTGGGTAAGGCAGGACTGGACTGCCGACCAGGTCACAAACGGCGTGACCAATATGGCAGCCCGCGAGCGAACCTTCTTCCTGGTCGATACCCTGGAGTATATGCGCAAAGGAGGCCGGATCGGTGGGGCCGCTGCGCTGCTCGGGACGATCATGGGGATCAAGCCCATCCTGACTTTGCGGGACGGCAAGGTCGAGGTTTATGAGAAGATCCGCTCGAAGAACGCCGCCCTCGAGCGCGTGAAGGAATTGGTCGAGCTTGGCTGCCCGCGAAAGCCAGAAGCCTGGCTGGCCGTATCACATTGTTCAGCAGCCGGGACCGCCAATGAGCTGGCCAATTACTTTAAAACAAGATTTGGATTCAAGTACATCCCAATCTATGAGGTCCCCCCGGCCATCGTGGTCAATACCGGTCCGAATGTTCTCGGTATTAATTTCTTTGCGGATGTATAGCCTTCATTCAAACACGATGAATAGAGACCGGTTGCCATTGCGCGTCCGGTCTCTTTTGTAACCCCAGAAGAATAAGGTCGCTCCATCACTGGTATCGCTATGATTAGGAAGAACTACTTCTGCAAAAAGGATTAAGAACACTGCCTGGCGGGTTTTCAATTTGATTATTATTGGCCCGTGATGCTATAATCAGGTGCATTATTTATCGTTAATTAAGAGGAAGAATCATGATCCATATTATTGCGGACACCACGTGCGGTATTCCGAAACCGATCAGGGACAAACTCGGCATCCCCTTCGTCGGTCAGGTCATCCTGATCATGGGTGTGAGCTATCGGGATGACAGCGAAATTGACACGGAAACATTCGTCAAGAAATTGAAATTGTCCGCGGAGCTACCCAAAACAGCCGCCCCGCCGCCCGAGGATTACATTCCACTCTTCCGGAAACTGGGCAAACCAGGGGATACCGTCATCGTCATCACCCCCTCAAAGGAAATGAGCGGCACCTATCGCTCCGCCTGGGTGGCCAAGAATGAATTTCCAAATGCTGACATCCGCGTGGTGGATTCACGCACAATCGCCGGCGGCCTCGGCAGTATGATCCTGCAGGCGCTCTACTGGGCAAAAGCCGGCTGGGATGCCGACCGGATCGTGGCCGGTATCAATTCGATGACTGCGCGCGAACGCTGTTTCTTCCTGGTCGACACCCTCGAATACCTGCAAAAAGGCGGCCGCATTGGCGGGGCTGCGGCCCTGTTCGGCACCGTGCTTCAGATCAAACCCATCCTGACCATTCGGGACGGCAAGGTTGAAACCTACGAAAAGGTGCGCACCAAGATTGCTGCACTGTCGCGTCTCAAGGAGCTGGTCGATAACGGCTGTCCTAGAACACCGGATGCCTGGTTGTCGATCTCACAATGTACGGCGATGGACAAGGCAAACGAATTGGCAGCCGAATACAAGGAAAAGCTGGGTTTTAAGTACATCCCCATTTATGAGGTCCCTCCTGCCATCGTTGTGCACGGCGGCCCCAACCTGGTCAGCGTCAGTTTCTTTGTCCAGGAATGAACTGCACCATGGATTGACCCTATTCCCGGATGCACCCATCGCATCCGGGTTTTTATTTAGTCCCCTCAGCGTCCCCGGAATTGGGCCGTCTTATCCGTTATACTTAATCGAACCGGAAAGGAGATCGACATGGAATACACCACATTGGGCAGGACCGGGCTGAGGGTCAGCCGGCTGTGCCTTGGCACGATGAATTTCGGACCCAAAACGAGTGAAGCCGACAGCTTCAAGATCATGGATAAAGCCCTCGCGTTGGGCATCAACTTTTTCGACACCGCCAATGTCTACGGCTGGAAGTTGGGCGAAGGCGTTACCGAAGGCATCCTCGGGCGCTGGTTCTCACAGGGTGGCGGCCGCCGAGAGCAAGTCGTGCTGGCCACCAAGGTTTTCGGCAGAATGGGCAAACGGCCGAACGAGCGCGGACTGTCAGCCTTCCATATCCGGCGCGCTTGTGAAGACAGCCTGAAACGCCTGGGCACCGACCATATCGATCTGTACCAGATGCACCACATCGACCGCTCGGCGCCCTGGGAGGAAGTCTGGCAAGCCATGGAAACGCTGGTAGCGCAGGGCAAGGTGTTGTACGTCGGCAGCAGTAATTTTGCCGGCTGGCAGATCGCCCGCGCCCAGGGGGCTGCAAAAGAGCGCCATTTCATGGGCCTGGTTGCCGAGCAAAGTCTGTACAACTTGCGCGCGCGCACGATCGAGCTTGAGGTGATCCCCGCCTGCCGTGAATTCGGCCTGGGGCTGATCCCCTGGAGCCCGCTCGCCAGCGGCATGCTGGGTGGCATGGCAGCCAAGGTCAGCGGCAGCCGTCGTACAGATGAGGACGTGCTCAAAGAGTACCAGCAGGCTAAAAAACAGATCGATGGCTGGGAAGCCCTGTGTAAAAAACTGGGCGAGCAGCCCGGTGATATGGCCCTGGCCTGGCTGCTGGCCAACCCGGCCGTCACAGCGCCCATCATCGGTCCGCGGACGCTCGAACAGCTGACCGGCAGCTTGAGGGCGTTGAAGATCCATCTGAAGGCCGCCACGATCGCAGAGATCGACCGGCTCTTCCCCGGCCCGGGTGGTGAGGCACCCGAAGCATACGCCTGGTAGCCATGCGCTTGAAACCTGCGACGGTCCGGCGGCTCATCAACTGGGCAGCCATCCTGGTCATCGTCTTTTTCGGTCTGGGCATGATGACCTCCGGCGGCAGTGTGATCTATATGGCACGCATGGCCGTCTGGGGACGCACCGACACCGGGGATATCCAGCGCTTCGCCGCGCGCAGCGTCCTCAACCACGCGCCCATTTCGGAATTTGAAATCTCCGAGGTCAACTCGCTCTTTAAAACCATCGATTACACCTGGCAGGGTCAAGCGCTGACCGGGGACCTGGATGAGGTCATGCAAGCCAGCGGCACAACCGCCCTGATCGTCACCTCCTATAATGAGATCCGGCTGGAACGCTATTACAACGGGACCTCGCGTAATACGCTCAACACCACGTTCTCGGTTGCCAAGGTTTTCGATTCCGCGCTGATCGGCATCGCCATCGACGAAGGCTTGATCGAAGGAGTCGATGATCCGGTAGTCGAATACCTGCCGGAGCTGGCCGGGCGAGGGCTGGATGGGATGACCATCCGGCACCTGTTGAACATGTCGACCGGCATCCGGTATATGAACGCACAGTCACTGGCGCCTTTCTACTGGATGAGCGATGATGCCCTCACCTACTACATGCCGGACCTGCGCGAGCTGGCGCTGAATGTAAAACCGAGCCGGGAAGGACCCGGTGAGAAATTCCATTACAACAATTACCATCCCATCCTCGAGGGTTTGATCCTCGAGCGCACCACCGGCATGAGCGTCTCCACCTATCTGCAGGAGAAGCTGTGGAAACCGATGGGGATGGAATACCCTGCCAGCTGGTCGCTGGATTCCAGGGTGGGCGGTTTCGAGAAGATGTCCAGCGGCTTGAACGCCCGCTCGATCGATTTCGCCCGCTTCGGGCAGTTGATCTTGAATGGAGGCCTGTGGAACGGCAAGCAGCTCATCCCGCAGGCCTGGGTCGAGGAATCCACGCTGCCCGACCCCGCCGACCGGCGTCCCTGGATGGACTTCACCGAGTTCAAGGAATCCGGCGGTTATTACAAATACCATTGGTGGGGTCGGGTGCTACCGGATGGGCATATCGAGTATTTCGCCTACGGTACCCATGGACAGTATATTTTCATCTGTCCGACCAACCAGATCGTGATCGTGCGGAATGGGGACAGCGAAGGCCAGGTGGATGACTGGCCGGCCTTGTTCAGCGCCCTGGAAGAAAAGCTGCTGGCAGGCCGGGATTGACCGAAGAAGTAAATATCCCGGTGCTGTTCGAGGATGAATCCCTGCTGGTGATCGATAAGCCGGCCGGAGTTCTCTCTCTTCCGGATGGCTACGACCGTGACCTGCCCCACCTGGCGACGCTCCTGGCAGCGCGCCACGGCCGCCTGTGGATGGTGCACCGGCTCGACCGCGACACAAGCGGCGCGCTGGTGCTGGCGCGTACAGCAGAAGCCCACCACCATCTGAACGACCAATTCCGCGAGCGGCGGGTGGAAAAGGTCTACCGGGCTCTGATCGCCCCGCCACCGACCTGGGAAAAGATCAGCGCCGAGTTCGCGCTGCGCAAGAATGGCGACCGCCAGCACAGGACGGTGGTTGACCCGCAGCTCGGCAAACCCGCAAGAACAGATTTTGAGGTGCTGGAACACTTCCCGCAGGCAGCCCTGATCGCCGCCCGTCCACATACAGGCTATACGCATCAGATCCGCGCCCACCTGCGCGCATTGGGCTGCCCGATCATCGCGGATGCACTCTACCGGCTGCCGGACAGCCCGACCTTCTCTCCCGTGCCGATCGCCCGCATGGCATTGCATGCCTATTCGATCACTTTCAGCCACCCCCTATCAGGAGAGACTCTGGTCTTTAGCACACCGCCACCCACTGACTTTATGTCAGCCATATCGAAATTAAGAAATGATTTCACGCCATAAGAATGTGACCCCATGATTCCCTACGCGATCAACATCTTTTTATCCGCCTTCCTGCTTTTTCTGATCCAACCCATCCTGTCAAAGGCCCTCCTGCCCTGGTTCGGCGGAGGCGCCTCGGTATGGTCATCCGCGATGGTCTTCTTCCAGGTCGCTTTAACGGGGGGATACGCCTACTCGAACTGGCTGGTCTTGAAAAACAGCCGGAAGGCGCAAACGGCCATCCACCTCAGCCTGATGACCTTATCCGTCCTGCTGTTGGTTGGTTTTTGGATCGTTTGGGCATCTCCAATCACGCCCACCGCTGCATGGAAACCGGTGACGATCACCCAGCCTTTTCTCCAGATCCTTCTGCTCCTGACGGTCAGTGCCGGACTGCCGCTCTTTCTTCTGTCAGCCAACAGCCCCTTGATGCAAGCCTGGTCCCTGCGTCTCAACCCTTCTGGCGCACCTTACTGGATGTATTCGTTGTCCAATATCGGGTCCATCCTGGGGCTGCTCATCTATCCGATCGTGGTCGAACCGGCTCTGTCCCGTCCATGGCAGGAAAGGATTTGGTCTGGCGGCTATCTCATCTTTGCTTGCCTGGTCGTGATCAACGCGATCAGAGCTCAAAGGAGTCTCTCCCCGAAAATAACAGATGGTAAGGAAATCCCCGTGCAGGTCAAGGAAAAGCCGAATGGAAGAAAAACAGCCCTGTGGGTGCTGTTGAGCGCGCTCGGATCGCTCATGCTGCTGGCGGTAACGAACACGCTCACACAGGAAGTGGCCGCCACCCCTTTCCTGTGGGTCCTGCCATTGACCATTTACCTGCTGACTTTCGTCCTGACCTTTTCAAACAAGCAGCGGTATCAGCGCGGATTCTTTACGACCCTATTGTTGATGGGAACTGTTATCTGGATCCTGAATACTTTCATACCTTCATTGAATTTCATTCTGGAGATCGTCATCTACTGCTTTTTGCTGTTTTGCGGGGCGATGATCTGCCACGGCGAACTGTATGCCTTACGCCCGGCTCCAACCCAGCTCACCCGTTTTTACCTGATGGTTTCCATCGGTGGAGCCCTGGGTGGCTTCTTCGTCAGTTTCCTGGCCCCGTTGATCTTTCAAGGGTACTGGGAACTGTATCTTGGGATCACCTTCATCTGGATCCTGCTTGCAATCCTTTCGATCAAGGACCCGGAAACACAATCGAAGATCAACATCTATCCCGCGATCAACACGATCACCGCCTTGCTCGTCAGCTTACACCTGGGTTTGCTGATCTACTATTCGGTAACCGAAAATCAGTACATCCGCAGGAATTTTTTCGGTGTCGTAGAAGTCAGGCATGTGGATACCGGTATTGCCCTGCAGGAAGCCAATGTGTTGGTGGACGGAGAAACGATGCACGGCCTGCAGTTGTTGGATCCGGCTGTTCGAGACCTGCCCACGAGTTATTACAGCGATGAAAGCGGTATCGGGCTGGCGATTAGAAATCACCCGCGTTACGGATCGGGGCTACGGGTTGGAATCCTGGGTCTTGGGACCGGGACCCTGGCAGCTTACGGTCAAGCCGGGGACACTTATCGCTTTTACGAGATCAATCCCGCCGTCGTTGACCTGGCGGAAGGCAAGGGCGGCTATTTCTCTTTCCTGCAGGACAGCCAGGCCAACCTGGACGTCATCCCCGGCGATGCACGCATCTCACTGGAAAAAGAAACCGGCGCCGGTGTCCGGAATGATTTCGATATCCTGGTGCTCGATACCTTCAGCAGCGATTCGATCCCGGTTCACCTGGTCACCAGTGAAGCATTCCAGATCTATTTACAGAACCTGGCCCCGGATGGATTGATCGCCGTCCACATCACCAATGTGAGGCTTGACCTGCGACCTGTCTTCTGGCAGCTCGCTCAAAAATACGAACTGGGGTTTGCCGTGATCGAAAATCCGGTGATACCCGACCGGCCGGAAGTCTTCTCAGCCACCTGGGTGCTGCTCCCCCGGGATCCAGCCCTGTTGGATCTGCCGGCTCTGGCAGAAAGAACGACCGGTGGGATCGACTTCCGCACGGACATCCGCCTCTGGAGCGACGATTACAGCAATCCGTTTCAACTGCTTAGATGACCGCGTGTAAACCCACGCAAGCGATTATTTTGAGGTGTCTGTGAACAAACGGTTATTAACCATCCTGCAAACTCTGGGCGTGTGCCTCCTGTGGGGCATCGGCGTCATCATCATGAAGCTCGGTTTGAAGAGCGTGGATGCCATGACCCTGGCCTGGCTGCCACTGGCGATCGGCATGCTGGCCCTGTGCGTGTACACCTTCGTCATCCAGCGCAAGTCCATCCCACGCAACCTGGACCGAAAGATCTGGATCACCATGGCCATTATCGGCATTTGCAACTTCACCATCTCGCGCATGGTCAAGCCCTTCGCGCTCGAGACCATGCCGGCCAACACCTACTCGTACCTGACCCAGTTCCAGGGTTTCGTCACCATGGGCCTGAGCATCCTGATCCTGCGCGAAGCCCCCACCATCTGGCAGCTGGTGGGCGCCGCAGTGGCTTTCGGCGGCCTGCGCTTGTACTTTTTCCAGGTGCCTACCGCCAGCGAGTGGCTTGGCATCCTCCTGATCGTGATCGCCTGGCTGGCCACCGCCTACACCAACAATGCCACCCGCAAGCTCATGCAGGATACCCGCAATGGGATCGACAACAACGTCTTCTCCAGCCTGACCATTCTGTTCGGCGGCAGCGCCAGCGTGATCATCGGCCTGTCGCTGGGCGGTCTGCCGCATGTCCCCGACCTTTCCAGTTGGGGTGTGATCCTGTTCCTGGGCTTGATCTGGATCGCTTTCAACCTGACGGCCTGGAACTACTTCCTGCGCACGCTGCGCTCCTACGAAGCCAGCATCCTGAGTTCCTCGGTGGTCATCTTCACCGCCCTGTTCAGCCTGATGTTCCTGGGCGAAAAGATCGCCCTCAACCAGTGGCTGGGCATCGCCTGTATGATTCTCGGTTTTGCACTGGTGCAGGTGCGCCGGGGCCGGCTGGATGTCATCTGGCGGCGTTTGTTCAAACGCGATGGCTTAAAATAAAACGAGGCAGATCAGTCTGCCTCGTTTTCCTCCCCGGTGGGGAATTAAATCTTCTTTTGATAGACGCGGTGGTTCTTGTAGGCTTTGCCGCCCAGGTTGATGAGATCGGCCCGCATTTGCTTGGTGGTCTCGGCCACCTGGGTCATCTCGAGGTGTTCGAAATCATAGCCCGGGGTGTGGAGCGTCTTCTGCAGCTCGGAATACATCAGGGCATTCCCGCCCAGGCCCTGGTAGGCGGGCAGCACGCCCGCCCCATTGCCCGAGATCCATTTGGTGCGCTTCAGGCTCAGCAGCATGTCGACGATCGCCCAGGGGGTCAGATTGCCTTTGGCGCGCTGGATGGCCGGGGTGATGTCCGGGAAGCCCAGCAGGAAACCAACCACCTGATCGTTATGGGTGATGATCTTGATCAGATTGGGATCCGCAATGGTCATGATATCGTCCATGGCATACTTGATCTCATTATCCGTCAGGGGGTAATACTCCCAGTTGTTGACGAAGGTATCGTTGTAGGCGTGGCCGATGGCCTGAGCCCAGCTGATCAATTCCTTCTTATTCTTGAAGCGCTTGACCACGAAGGTGCCGCGTTTCTGCACCAGCTCGGCGGCCTTGTGGACCTTCTCGGGCAGGATGAAATCCTTGGACGCCAGGTAGCAGGACACGAAATCGACTTCCTTGGTGAAACCCAGATTCTCAACCAGCTTCACATAATAAGGGAAGTTGTAGTTCATCATGGTCATCATCTGGTGCTCTTCGAAACCCTCGATCTGGATGCCGTAGCCGTCGAAGGAGCTGAACCCCTTGGGTCCGACGATATGGTTCAGCCCGCGTGCCCTGGCCCAATCGGTGACGGTCTTGAAGAGCGCATCTGCCACTTCCTGGTCATCCTCGCATTCGAACAGGTAGAACTCGGCATCCTTGACCTTGTGATAGGCATTGAACGGCTTGTTCTCCAGGGCGGTGATGCGCCCGGCATCGCGCCCGTCCTTGACGGCGATGAAGGATTCGGCGTCGGAATGCTCATAGAAGGGATGCTTAGTCGGGTTCAACATGTTGCGCACGCCCACCTTGAAGGGCGGGCACCACTGCGGGCAATCCTTGTAGAGGCGAAAGGGGATCTGGATGAACCGGTTGACCTGTTTCCTGTTGCGATAATCGACCTTCTCGATTGTGACCATCTATTGACTCCATTTAATTGGGATAATTTCTAAAACCCACTGAAAGGATGAGTATACACCCACGCGCCAGCCCGGGCAACATTTCTCCCGCAGGATCCGAATCTGGGCTGAAAGGTATAACACTTGTCTCGCATCAAGGTATCGCCTATAATTTATTATATAAAGAGGTGTCATCATGAAGAAACGCACGCCCGTCATCATTCCAATGGTCATCATTCTATTATCCATGCTGGCCTGCGCAACCGGCACGCCGACCGCAGCACCCCCAACCATCATCACGGTGGTCGTCCCCGCGACTGAAGCACCCTTGCCGACCCCGACCGAGACGATGGTCGCCAATCTTCCCACCAGCCAGCCGCCGGTCAGCCGTCTGTACAGCGTCGCCCTGCTGCTGCCAGGCCAGACCGCCAATATCCGTTCGGCGCCCGGGCAGGATACGCCCGTGATCGGCACGCTGAAATTCACCGACGGCTTTATCAGCGGCACCAGCAACACGGCTGAGGCGGATGGGCTGCACTGGATCGAGATCGTCTATGCCCAGAACACCAACGGTTGGGTCTCCAGCCTGTATTTGACCGAGTACGTCCCTTCAACTACCTTCTGCAGCGATGAGCGCGTCACGGATACCCTGGAAAACCTGAGAGGCGCGGTCATCACGAAGGATGGGGAGCTGTTCAAGAGCCTGGTCAGCCCAACCCGCGGTTTATCGGTTCGACTGTTGACCAATGGGAACTGGGCGAACTACACCCCCGAACAGGTCTCCTGGTTGTTCAAGAGCAGCTATGTGTATGACTGGGGTCTGGGTGCCGGCAGCGGGCTGCCGGTGGAGGGTTCCTTTATGGACGAGGTCTATCCCTTCCTGCTGCGGGCGCTTGATACAGAATCGCGCTATGCCTGCAACCAGGTCCTGGTGGAGGAGACCAATTACCCGGCGCTCTGGCCGGATTATTATGAAGCTTTTAATTTTTACTCGGCGCTCTCACCGCTGCCGGACGACAGCGAGCTGGGCTGGCATACCTTCCTGATCGGGTTTGAATATGTGGATGGGGTGCCGTATATCATCAATCTGGTGCATTATGCGTGGGAGCCATAATATGAGGAATATATCTAATGATTAAAAAAGATGTACTCTTTTATGTTGTCGCAGTAACAGTATTTATAATAATTGGTAGTTTGATTCTATTTTTACCCATATCGGAAAAATATGTAGAACTATTGTATATATCGGGATTAGTACCTTTATTGGCTATTGTAATTGAGGCTTGGCGAGATAAAAGAGCATATGAAAGAGACTTAGGACTTCAAATTCGACAACAGGATAATTCTCTCGCAATTGCATCTCATATGGCCAATGTCGTTTTTGATCGCCAAGTAGATTTCTGTGAGAAATACTTCGAAAAGGCTTACGGTACTTTAATAAAAATGTTCTCTACAGGTCCTGCCCCTTTTGCATTAGATGATGCCAAGGATCTAGCTAACCTTCGAATGAAATATTCACCGTGGTTGTCAGCGAAAATTGAAAACGGACTTCTACCATTTGAAAAAGCTCTCAGAGAAATCGGAGTAGATGCTCAATTAATTAAATCAAATCTACCAAATGTTGAGCATAAAATATTTGTTAATAAGATGTTCGACGCATTTACAAAAGTAATACAAATAGATAAATTATCTAATGAAAATACACAAGAAGAAGCAATACTGTCCATAATTAATCATCTAAGGGATGTGCTTGGTGTTACAGAACTTACTGTTTTTCGGGATTCTGCAATTCAAACAGCATCAAAACATGTGCAAATAAACGGTGATTAGTAGCAAAATCTGTTCTTGCGTGATACCCAACTCTTGACTATAATCAGCCTTCGCCGGTCACAAACCGGCAAATTCATTGAAGAGCGAAGGTAATCCTTCAAATCGGGTGAGAGGCGCTCGAGGAAGAGTACAATGGCAACAAATCCAGTCATCACTGCCGAAAAACGCACGGTCATTGGCAAGCAGGTCGGCCAGCTGCGACGGCAGGGCAAGCTCCCCGGTGTGATCTACGGTCACCACCTGGAAGCCCTCCCCATCATCATGGACCTTAAAGAAGCCACCCGCATCCTGAACAGCCTGACGGCTTCCAGCCTGGTCACCGTCAAGGTCGACGGCAAGGATCACGCCGCCCTGGTGCGCGAAAGGCAGCGCGATTACCTCAAAGACGTCTACCTGCACGTGGACTTCATGGCCATCTCGCTGACCGAAACACTGACCGCGCATGTCAGCATCGAGCTGACCGGTGAATCCCCGGCGGTCAAGGACCTGAACGGCATCATCATGCTCGAGAAGGACCAGTTGGAAGTCGAATGCCTCCCGCAGGACCTGCCGCAGCGCATCGTGCTCGACATTGGCTCCCTGGCCAAGATCGGCGACAGCCTGACCGTCGCAGATGTGAACTTAGGTGACAAGGTCACCATCCTGGACAACCCGGCTGACAAGATCGCGATCGTCACGGCCATCAAGGTCGAAGCCGAACCGGTCGCTGAAGAGGTCGTTGTCGAGGAAGAAGTCGAAGCCGAAGTGATCGAGAAGGGCAAGAAGGAAGAGGAAGGCGAGGAAGGCGAAGAAGGTAAAGCGGAGAAGAAGTAATCTCCCCCTCCCTGATTTTCATGAATACAACACCGGCTGGCACTTGCCAGCCGGTGTTTATTATTCAAACCTCACGCCTTGAGACCGAGCCGCTTCAACAGGTCCAACATCATGCGCGCGCTGATGCCCCACAACACCTCGCCATCCCAGGCTTCGAAATACACCAGCGGCACGCTCTGCCCGCGGATCTCGGTCAGCTGCTCGCTGTGGCTGCCTGGCCGCGCCAGGAACTCGAGCGGGATGGTGAATGCCCGCCGCACCTCGCGGGATTCTAGCTTCAACGGGAAAGGCCAGTCGACCGCCGCCACCACCGGGGTGACCAGGTAATTGCTGATGGTCTGATAATCCCCCAGGCGGCCCAGGATCTGCACACCCTCTGCCGGCAGACCGATCTCCTCATGCGCCTCGCGCAGCGCGGTTCCCTCCGGGCTGCCATCTTCCACCTCGCAGGCGCCGCCCGGGAAAGCCACCTGACCTTTGTGGTCCTCGACCAGGTCGGTGCGGGCGGTCAGCAGGACGCTCCAACCGCCGTTCTCGCGCACCAGTGGGATCAACACCGCCGCGCAGCGCAAAGCCTGCGGGTCGGACAATAAACCCAGCTCGACCAGTGCCGGGTCGGGCGCTCCGGCCAGGTGCTGCCGGATATCCTCCTCTGTCAGGGAGGCAACCGGTGGATCGAATTTCGTCATTTGCTTTCCGCGCGGATCGGCACGCCGCAGTACAGGCATTCCGCGGTCAGATCATCGAGCCAGTCCACCTCTTTCGTGTTCACAGCCGCCCCGCAGGACGGGCAGCGGGTTGGCAACAAGGGCTGCTTCGCCGGCGGTTGGACAGCGCTCGCGATGGGTTTGCCGATCAATCTGCGAGACAACCAGTCACCGATGGCGGCAGCCTGTTCCGTATGTCCCAGGTCATTCAGCTGGTCAACGGTCGTTCCGCCCAGACGCTGCAACTCCGACCAGCGGCCGGCAGATGCCAGCATCTCCAGACCTGCGCGCAGGCTGGCAACCCCGGCCTCGACCTGCCCGGCCAGGACAAAAGCCCGACCGGCCTGGATGTAAAAGAACGGGGCACGCGGTCCGCCGCGCGCCTGAGCCACCTCGGCAATGCGGCTGAACGTCGCCGCTGCTTCGGGATATTGCCCCTGAGCCAGCAGGTCGTGCGCGTGTGCCACCTCGGGATGCACTCCCTGCCGGCGGGCAGCCGGCCTTGGGATCGGAATCGGGTCGAATGCGCGTAAAATTCGCCTTCTACGTAACATGGGAACCCTCCTAATCGGAAGATGAGCTTTCAGCCAGCAGGTCAAGGCTCTCGGGATTCTCCTCGAGGTTGACCGGCCGGGCGAAGATCAGAAAACCGGTATGCGCCACCATGCGGTCGGTCGGGCGGAACTTGTTGTACTCGGCCTGGTAGAAACGCATCAGGATCTCACACCACATCCACGAAGGCGAAGCGCGCCTGGTGCAGCGCCGCCAACAGCAGGATAACCTGGTTGCTGGTCGGCAGGATGCAGCCGAAGGCGCCGCCCGGCTTGAGCGCCGCGCGCACCTGGGACATGTAGTCGTAAGGGTTGGGCAGGTCCAGGAAGAGCGCATCCACATTCGTCTGCTCGAAGCCGTCGTGAATGTCCCTGACGTGGAAAGTCACCTGGGGATCCAGGCCGAAGCGTTTCAGGTTCTTCTGGGCATGCAGGCTGACATCACCCTTGGCTTCATAGGTGTATACGCGTCCTTCGCGGCCAACCGCAAAGGCCAGCGCGGAGGTCAGCCCGCCCGAGCCGGTGCCGGCTTCGATCACCTTCACGCCCGGACCGATGCCCAGCATCATCAGGATGTAGCCGATGTCCTTGGGATACAGGATCTGGGTGCGGCGCGGCAGGTCGCGCAGCAGGTCCGGCAGCGCCGGCTGGATCAGCAGGAACGGGCTGCCCTGGTGGCTGCGGATCTGGCTGCCCCACGGCAGGCCGATCAGGTCGTCATGCTGGACCACCCCGCGGTGGCTCTGAAAGCTCGTGCCGGCTTGCAGGGTGAAGATGAAATGCTTGTGGCGCAAGCCGACCAGTTCGACCAGGTCGCCGTCCTTCGGGCTCGTATCGGTGGTGTTCCAAGGCATAAAGTTGATTGTCCCTTCATTTTCTGAAAGGATTATAAACGAACTTGGGTCGGCACCCGTTAGTACCTTTCGGTATAATCAAGACCCGTATGGATAAAACCCAGGATCCACTGGCGCCTGCTGCGCCACCCGCCGGCACACGGCGATTGGAACATGGCGGTCGATGAAGCCCTGCTCGAGCGGGTCATCGCCGGCCAGTCGCCGCCCCTCCTCAGGCTGTATGCCTGGGAGCCGGCCTGCCTGTCGCTGGGTCAGGCCCAGCCGGCCGCGGATGTCGACCGGGAGCGGCTGGCGAGTGCGGGTTGGGAATTGGTCCGAAGGCCGACCGGCGGGCGGGCAATCCTGCACATCGACGAGCTGACCTATGCGGTCATTGCACCCGTGGGCGAGCCGCGCGTGCAGGGCACTCTGCTGGAGAGCTACTTGAAGCTCTCGGCCGCGCTCAAGTCAGCGCTGATGCTGCTCGGTCTGACCGTAACAGCGCGCGAGGATGCCGGAGCGGCAGAGGTTGCCCGCAGCCGCAACCCGGTGTGCTTCGAGGAACCTTCCAGCTATGAGATCCTGTTTAAGGACCGGAAGGTGCTGGGCAGCGCCCAGGCGCGGCGCGGGAACGCCTTCCTGCAGCACGGCGCGCTGCCGCTCAATGGGAGATCACGCGCATCACGCAGGTACTGGCCTTCCCGGAAGAGGCTGCGCGCGTGGCAGCTGCTGAAAAGCTGAGTGCGCGGGCGGTCACACTTGAAACAGCCCTCGGGCGGGTTGTCACCTGGGATGAGGCAGCCGATGCCTTCGTGAAGGGATTCAGCCAGGCGTTGGGGGTCAGTTTCATCGAGAGTGAATTAAACGAGGAAGAGTTGGCGTTGGTGGAAAAGTTAAGGCGGGAGAAGTACGCCGGGGATACCTGGACCCTGCGTGCCTGATACACCCAGAGGGTGTGTTACGCCCGGAGGGTGTGATACACCCAAAGGGTGTGTTACCATTAATCATCTATGATCGATCAAAATCGCTTACGACACAAAACAGGTTTGATCCTGACCCTGCTGTTCGGCCTGGTCCTGTTGAACGCCGGCTGCACGGATGGGATCTCGAAAAAGGAAGCCACCCAGACGGCGGTCGCGCAGAGCACGCTCGATGCCGCCCCGGCCACGCCGGTGCCGCTCGGCAGCCAGGGCAATCCGCTGCGCATGGGGTATGTCATCGATCCTGCGAATACGGAATCCCCGCTGGCGGGCGCGAACCTGGCCGCCCGGCTGGGCGAGCTGACCGGTTACAGCGTCGAGCTGGCGCCGCATGCCGATTACATCACGTTGATGACATCGTTATATAACGAACAGGTCCATATGGTCTGGCTGCCGCCGGTGACTGTCGCTGGCAGCCCAGAAATCCGGGCTGGCGGATGCTGCTTTGATCGTGAACCACTTCGGTGTGTATGCCTACGGCACGCAGTTCCTGGCGAACGTGAACCAGGGTGCCACCGCTTATTTCGATCCGGTCACCAACCAGAACACGGCCGACCCGGTCACAGCGCTGGGCCAATTTGCCGGCTTGCGGCCGTGCTGGACCGAGCCGGAGAGCATCAGCGGTTACATCCTGCCGGCCGGCATCCTGTCGCAGATCGGGGTGATCACCCAACCGGCGGTGTGGAGTCAGACCTCCTCGGCCGTCATCCGCAGCCTGTACGTGGAGGGGGTGTGCGAGATCGGGGCGACCTTTGCCATCTCGGGCGATCCGCGCACTTCATCGGAGATCCTCGACAACCTGCCGGATGTGATGGACCGGGTCGTGGTCATCTGGCGCAGCGATCCCATCATCCCCAACCTGAGCCTGTCGTTCACCCCGCCGGTCGATGAGAAGCTGGCCAAGGAATTGAACGCAGCCTGGCAGGAGATCGACCAGCAGCCGGAAGCGCTGGTCCTGGTTGTCGACCATGCTGGATTATGACATCCAGGCGGTGCGAGGGATCGATAACAGCTACTTCGATGCCCTGCGCACCTACCTGGATATCCTGCAGATCGACCCGCATTCGTTGATCGGAAAGTAGGGTGCGGCTGCAGCCCTCCGATGATGATTGACGCACCACTATAGTTGCATAACCTCCCTCTCCTCAATTAATATAAATTACTTTACAGAATAGCCTTACAACCAAACCAGAAAGTCACTTCCATTCTTGTATATATGCCTCTCCCTCCAAATGGAGGGAGAGGATCTGAAGAAAAGCTAATTCTATTGCCGGCCTGGAGATGATCCGTGCCTGGCACATGCGGAAGAACGTAGGGTGCGTGACCGGAACGATCGCATATTCAACACGCATTTCAAATCTGCCATCACAAATCTCAAACGGCAAGCGAAACGCACCACCCCGGGGTACGCTGCGTCACATGAAACTATTGTCCTTTTTAAAAGGTGCGTCAAAACACTCCTGAGACGTGTTTTGACACACCCTACGGTATCACCAAGTTCCGGGCACTTCTCCATGGCATGATAAAATCGATTTCTGGGTGAAGCTATGAAGCCTTCTGCCGGAATTCTCAAAGTTGTACTTCCATTATTGATCGCCGCGCTGGCATTTGGGCTGGGCTGGCGCGCGCTCAACCTGCTGCCGGTCGACTACGATGAGGATGACTACACCCGCGCCGGGCAGATCTACGCGGACGGCTTTCGCCAGGGCGATTGGGCCATCGCCACACGCGAGAACTACCGCGAAGAGCACCCCCCGCTGGCCAAGCTGCTTTACGGTGTCGTCTTCTCAGCCCTGGACCCCATTCCGGCCATCCCCGAACGGCCGACAACAGATGCCCCATATGACATCCTTAACCGCTATTACCTGACCCCTGGCCGGGTCTCATCCACATTACTGAACACCTTTCAAGTTTTACTTCTGGGTCTCTTCAATCCGCTGGCCGCGCTGCTGCTGTCCGTCAGCACCTGGCAGTTAAAGTACACCAGCCAGGTCATGCTCGAGGCCCTGCCCGCCCTGACCTCGACACTGGTTGCGTTGTCCTACCTGAAGTCCACCGGGAAGAAGCGCGGCTGGCTGGTGCTCTCGGCGGTCTTCCTCGGGCTGACGGCTGCTTCCAAGTACCTGTATTGCACGGTCGGCATCGCAGTCCTGGTCCACTGGCTGGATAGTAGCTTTCCGAAGGGTGATCTGCAATTTAAGAAAATTCTGCGCTGGCTGCTGCCGCCGGTGATCTACGGGTTGATCGCGCTGGCCATCTTCTTCGCGGCGAATCCCTACCTGTGGCCGGATCCGGTGGACCGTCTGAAGGATTCCATCCTATTTCACTCTGCCTATGCGCAATCCGGTGTGGTGGAAAGCGCCGGGCTGCCCTTCTACCAGCCGCTGGCCTACCTGATGCAATCCGTTCCCTGGCACCCGGGTGTCTTCAAGGTCAAACTGGAACTGGTCGTCTTCCTGCTGGCCATGGCTGGCATTAAACCGATCGCCAGAACCAAACCCTTCATCTTATATTGGTTCTTCATCAGCCTGGGTTTCCTGTTGATCTGGCCCACCAAATGGCCGCAATACGTGCTCATCCTGCTGGCACCCCTGTCCTGGATGGCGGCCGGGGGCTTCCGCTCGGTCATCTGGCAGCCGCTGATCACCTGGCTGCAGACGTGCCTGGGCCAGCCGAGGTCAACCGCGTGAACGCGTTCCGCTGCCGGCGCCCGCTCTGCGCAAACCGGCCAAAGCCATCCCCTGGCTGATCCCGGGATTGATCGCCCTGGCATTGATCGTCGGCTTCCCGATGCTCTTCCAGCTGGCGATGTCGCTGACCGACTTCCAGGCCAGCTCGATCCGCGACGGGCTGTCGGGCGGTGTCATGCGGGAGGTCTGGCTCGGATTGACCAGCCAGGTTGACGCCCTCAGCCTGTCTTCCATTTGGGATGGCTTCCCGACCTCGAAGCAAGTGCATTTCATCGGTTTGAGCTACCTGTCCGGCGTTATCAACAACACCACCGACATTCTCATCTTCGAGATCTTGTGGACCTTCCTGGCGGTCGTATTGCAGCTGGCCGGCGGACTGGCCCTGGCGATGATCCTGAACCAACGCGGCATCCGGCTTAAAGGCTTCTGGCAGGCACTTGTTAATCGTCCCGTGGGCGATCCCCGAATTCGTTGGGGCGCTGACCTGGGCGCAGGTCTTCGACCAGCGCTTCGGCTGGCTGGCCCTGGCCGGGCAGCAGTGGAGCCAGCAGGCGCCGGCGCTGGTTAACTTCGCCGCCACCTGGCAGGAGAACCTGGGGTTCTCACTGCTGGTGCTGCTGACAGCCGCCACCTGGTTCGGCGTGCCGTTCATGTTCCTGGCATCCACGGCCGGTCTGAAGCAGCTCTCGCAGGAAGTCTATGATGCAGCAGCCATGGATGGTGCCGGACGCTGGCAGACCTTTATCAACATCACCTGGCCGATGCTGCAGCCGCTGTTGCTGCCGGCCATCATCGTGCGGGTCATCTTCACCTTCAACCAGTTCTACTTGTTCCTGACGCTCAATCCGCCTTTCCCGGCATATACGTACGCGACCCTGTCGTATGTCTTCTTCAACTCCTGGGGAGGCAGCCGTTACTCATTCTCCGCCGCCATCAACATCGTGACCGTGTTGATCCTGGTGGTGATGGTGCTTTGGTTCATTCGTCAAAGCCGCGCCGGCGAAGGGGTGACCTATGCGTAAGATCGGACCGCTGCGGCAAATCCTCTCCCAATTTGCGCTGATCCTGGCCGGACTGTTCACGCTCGTCCCGCTGTTGAACATGTTCCGTATCGCCTTCGACAGCAGCATCAAAGGGGCTCCCACCTCCTTCCGCTTGATCCCGGAGACCTTCAACCTGACCAATTTCATCGATGTGTGGGAAGCCGCTTCGCAAACACTCTCCTACCCGGCGTTGCTGCGCAACAGCTTGTTCGTCTCGCTCAGCGCCGCTGCCCTCTCGTTCGCCTTCGGGGCCGGGATGGCGTATGCCTTTGCGCGCTACCGCTTCCGTGGCGACCGGGCCAGCCTGTTCTCGGTGTTGCTGGGGGCTTTTCTTCCGCCGGTGGCCTTGATGACCCCGCTCTACATCCTGCTGGAGGTGATGCACCTGCGCTCATCCCTGTTCGGGTTGATCCTGGTCTATACGGCCTTCTCTCTGCCGTTCTGCATCTGGAATATGCGCTCATCCTTCCAGGCCATCTCGAACGAGATCGAGGAGGCGGCATTCATCGACGGCGGGAATGCCTTCACGGTATTCCGGCGCATCAGCCTGCCGCTGGCACTGCCCTCCATCGCCGTGGCAGCCCTGGTGGCATTTCTAACGGCTTATTCGGAATTCGCCATCGGGTGGTTGTTCGTCGAGAAGAGCAGCAATGTCACACTGGCCATGGCCATCTGGGGCATCCAAAGCATGGGGGATCAGCCCTGGACGCAGCTGGCTGCCCTGAGCATCCTGATGAGCCTGCCTGTGATCATCCTATTTATCTTCCTGCAGAAACTGCTGCTCGAGCGCTTCAGCTTCGGCAGTCTGAAGGAATAGTTACCTCAGCGAGGTTCCAGCAGGAAGATCACTGCCTGCAGCGCACTGATCCCGCGGATGGAATCGAACAGGGTAAACCCGCCACCAGAGTTGGCGATCACCTGACTTTCCTGGGCCACGCCAAAGATCGGGGTCAACCGATAGCGACCCATTAATGGTCCTTTTTCAAGGGTAAGACCGACGCTGGCGATATCTTTAAGTCCGAGGTTGGCGACCAGCAAGACCGCCTGATCCGGGCCGACCCGCAGTGCACTGTAGACGGCCGGGTTATCGGCCTGAACGGCGAAATAATCCCCGCTCGAAAGCGCCGGGTTGGTCTGACGCAGTTGGATGAGCGCCCGGTAGGTGTTCCACAGCGAGCCAGGTTCGGCCTGTTGAGCGCTGACATTCACTGAATCACAGTCGGTGTTGACGGCCTCCCAGGTGAGATCACTGCCGAAGCCGCAGGTCTCCCCACCTGACCACTGCATGGGGGTGCGGATCAGTTCATCCGGTTTCTGGCCGGACATCCCGATCTCTTCACCGTAGTAGATATAGGGTGTCCCCGGTGCGGTTAGCAGCAGGAAGGCGCCCAGGCGGGCTTTGGCAGCATCCCCGCCCAGCTGGCTCATCGTGCGCGGCATGTCGTGATTGGTCAGGAAGACACCCATCGACCCGTAATCGAACAACGGGTAATCCACCGCCAGGACAGTATTGACGCTGCCGGCCTTGCGGCTGTTGAGCGAATTGAGCAAGGCAGTCGAGAGTTCGAAATCGAAGGTCTGGGTTAATTCCCGCGTGGTGACATAGGACGCTGCCTCCTGGGAATTGGACCACACCTCCCCCACCACGTAGAGATCCGGTTTGATCGATCTCAATTCAGCATAGAAATCTCCGAACCAGGCATGCGTCTCCGGGGTATCCGAGATTACCTGCCCATTTTCGATCAGGTACCGCACGGCATCGATTCGAAAACCGTCCACGCCCATCTCAACCGCCCAGAAGCGGGCAATATCCAATATTTTGCTTGAAACTTCTTCATTATTATAATTAAGATCGGGCATCCCGCTCCCAAAATAGCCGTAATAATAATCATCCCCCAGGACATGCCAGACCGTGCGCCCGTCCTCGTAATAGCCGCCTGGATCCTCATCCGACCAGCGGTACCAGTCGCGGTACGGCGAGGACGGATCCAGGCTGGATACGAACCAGTGATGCCATAAGGAGGTGTGGTTGATGACCAGGTCCAGGATCACCCGCACCCCACGCGCGTGGGCGGCCGCCACCAAAGCCTGGAAATCCGCCAGCGTGCCGTAATCCGGATCGATGTTTTTGTAATCGATCACGTCATACCCGTGGTAGGAATCGGACGTAAAGACCGGCATCAACCACAGGGCGGTCACGCCCAGATCGGTGTTTGTGTGCGGGTCGCCATCATTGAGATAATCGAGTTTTTCCAGGATACCCGCCAGATCGCCATTGCCATCCCCGTCGCTGTCCTGGAACGAACGTACGAAGATCTCATAGAAGACGGCCTCGCTCCACCAGCCGGTGTCCGACGGGTGATTCAACCCGGTGTATTCGCGCACAGGGGGCTTGCAGGCAACCAGCAGCAAACTGAGGACAGCGACCAGGTTGACGATCAGGGCAATCCGTTTCATGACATTTCTCCAAATAAAAAGGAGATATCAGAATGACATCTCCTTATAAACCTATTAAAACCTCGATCAGCCCTTGACGCCGCCAACCGTCAAGCCACCGATCAGGTAACGCTGAAGCAGGAAGAATAATCCCACGATCGGAAGGCTCATCAGGATCGACATGGCCGCGAAATCCGACCAGGGCGTCGAGAACTGGCCTTGCATGGACCTCAAAGCCATGGCCAGCGTGAAGCGTGATGGATCTTCCAACAGGGTCCATGCCAGGATGAACTCCGTCCAGCCGGTCATGAAACTGAACAGGACGGTAACCGCCAGGGCCGGCACCGACAAAGGAAGGATGATCCTGAAGAAAGTCTGGGAGATATTGCAGCCGTCGATCCAGGCAGCCTCCTCCAACTCCTTGGGCACCGTGTCAAAATACCCTTTCAGGTTCCAGATGGCAAAAGGCAGGGTGCCTGCCCCATATGCGATCATCAATCCGAACAAGGTGGTGCGCAGGGTTTCATCTCCAATATGGATCTGTGACAGCAGCACGTACATGGGCGCCAGGGAAGCAGTCGTTGGCAGCATCATCAGGATGATGAAGCTGAGCATACCCATCTTGCGGCCGATGAACTTGAAGCGCGAGAAGGCGTAGGCGGCCGTGCAACCCAGCAGGACTGCCAGGACGGAAGTTCCCAACGCCACGATCAGGCTGTTCTTGAGCAGCAAACCGAAGGTCATGCAGGATGAAGGATCACCCGGGTCGCTGCATAACAGCTGGAAGGGCTCGAACAGGACCCGCTTGAAGGCTGCCAGGGATGCTCCCGGAGGGATCAGGGTCAGTGTGAGGGGTTTGTCGATGTTGCGCGGATCTAGGGCCATGGACAGGATCCACAGGATCGGGAACAACACCGTGGCAGTGACGGCCAGCAGGAAGAGCTGCAGTCCGATCTGCTTAAAGATGGCATTTACGGTCCTTTTACGCATTGTAGGCCTCCGTCGCATGGGTCACCCGGTTGTTGATCAGGGTGATAACCAGCAGGATGGCAGCCACCACAAAGCTGAAGGCGGCCGCCACGCCATAAATGCGTTGTTCGTACACCAACTTGAAAGCCTGCGTGATCAGGATCTCCGTCCTCCCAAACGGCCCTCCTTTACTGATGAAGTAGATCACGCTGAAGTTATTAAAAGTCCAGATGGTGCCCATCATGATGGCCGGCACCATGGCCGGGCGGATCATGGGCACGGTGACATTCCAGAAGCGCTGCCAGGCATTCGCGCCATCCATATCAGCGGCTTCATACAAGTCGTTGGGGATCGACTGCAGTGCGCCGGTGGCCACCACCGTCATGAACGGCCAACCCAGCCAGATATTGGCCGCCAGCAGGCAATAAAAAGCCACTGGCAGGAATGCCAGCAGGCCTCCGACCGGTGGCGTGGTCACCTCCAACCAGCGCGTGTCAGTCGGTAAATTGGTGCCCAGGTTGGTATTGATGACCGCCAGCAGCTGGTTAAGCGCACCGAAGCGGTCATCAAACATATTCTTCCAGGTCAGGGCGGCGATGTAACCCGGGACAGCCCAGGGCAGGACGAACAATGCCCGGTAGATGCGACGGCCGATCAGGAATTTCTGATTGAGCGCCATGGCGATCAACACCCCCAACGTGACATGGAAGAGCACGTTGACCACCGTCCAGGTGATATTGAATACCAACAATCGTCCAAAGTCATAATTCTCAATGGCCAAATCGTTTGTCAGTATCTTGATATAGTTCTGGAGACCGACCCAATCCGGTAAATATTTATCCCAGGTGGCAGCATTGAAAATATTAAAACGTAGATTTTTAATGCGATAATCCGTGAAGGACATCCAGATCTGGTAGATCTGGGGCAGGAAAGTGATGATCAACATTAATATGGCCGAGGGGAGAATGTAAAGCCAGGCTGTGCGGGATTCCTTGATGCGTTGGAGCAGACTTGGTTTGGCGAAAATAGCCTGGGGAGTTTTCACCTGTTTCGTTTTTGCTACTGCCATACAACCTCCTATATAAAGGACGCCGAAGGGTTAAACACAGGCGCAGGTGCCTATGATCACACCTGCGCCTGATTGTATCACGTGGTTAGAAAACCACCTGTGGTCTTATTGACCGCGGATCTCTGCAACCTTGGCAACCACTGCATCAAAGGCAGCCTGCAGGGCAGCAGCCGGATCGGTGCCCTCATTGATGACCGAGAGCAGAGCATTGTTGACTGGATCCCAGTAGGCACCCATTTCGGGAATGACCGGGAAGGCAGTGCCTGCAGCCATACCAGCGGAAGCCTGCTGAAGCAGGGGATCAGATACTGCGACACCCAGGGTGGCGGGGATATGACCTGCACCAGCCAAAATGCCCTGAGCTTCAGCGGACAGGAAGTACTCCATGAATGCCCAGGAAGCGGCCTGATCGTCGCCTGTGGTATTGGCCGACAGGTAGATATTCTCGGTCTGTGCATATCCCGAGAGACCAGCTGGCCATGGATCGATGGCCAGATTGTCAGCGCCGATGGCTTCTGCCAGGGCAGTGATATTCCAGGTACCATCAATGATCCAACCAGCTTTGCCAGCTTTGAAGGAGTTGACATCGTTGTCGTTGTTATTCTCCATCGGAATGCCGGCAGCCTGGATCTTCTTCAGGTTTTCCATCCATTCGACGCCCTTGGCATCATTGAATGCAGGATCACCTTCAGCAGTCATCAAGGCACCACCCACAGCGTGCAGGGAGGCTGCTGCGAAGAACAAACCATATTCAAAGTCAGCGCCCATCACATCACCAGCAGTGGCAGCGGTTGCCTTGGCGATAAAATCATCCACATCGGTGGCCGGTTCGGCAATGATGGACTTGTTGCGGTACAGGATCACACCCTTGATGGTCTGAGGCAGACCGATCAGGGCACCCTTGTACTGGGTGGCGCCCAGGGCAGCGGGGTTAATGGTGGCCAGAAAATCTGCGCTGGCCATATCCGTGACGTCGGCGAGCAGTTCGGCATCGAACAGAGCGGGACCCCAGTCAGCGGAGCCGATCAGGACGCTCGGGCCACCACCGGTGGCGGCGGCGGTTTCGAACTTGCCGCGCAGATCATCGAAGGGGACATACAGGACGTCAAAAGTGACGTCGGGATTGGCAGCCTGGAAGGCGGCGATGACTTCATTCAGGCTGGTGATCTCGGCCTCTTTCCAGGCCTGCCAGATCGTCACGGTACCCTTCAGGGTCTCCACGGGCGCTTCGGTGGCGACCACAACGGGTGCCTCGGTGGGGACAACCTCGGCGGCTGGCTGACAGGCGCTGAGGACGAAGGCGGCAATCAACAGGATTGCCATTACGGGCATGAATTTCTTGAACATCTCTTTTCTCCTTATCATTTTACCTACCCGGTTTATCAACCAGGTTCAGCATCAAACGGGATCCAATCGATTTTTTGCTTCTCTCACCTCCAGATAGGGTTTTCAATCAGATTTGGCATAACCATTAATGGAGTACTTAACGTGTTCAAAGCTGGAGTATTATATAACCATTCCAAACAGAATACAACGAATTTGGTAAAAATGGAGAGCGCTCTCACGGATCGATCAAATGTCCTTATCAGGCATGATCATTAAGAATTGGTGGTAACGGGAGCAGCCGGTTTGCTGCAAGGTTGCCTGCCAGTACCCCTCCGACACGGGAATAAGGCGCTACTTCTGTCGACTAAAAATATTCCAATCAGACCGTTATCGCTCTGCGCCCCTACGCCCCCGTTCTTCGGTGGTTCGGGGAAGAATAAGCCAGCTCTTCGGCTTGGCATAAGGGCTATTCTCGGACTGGCATCGCTCTGCGCCCCGTTGGGGAAGAATAAGCCAATCAGGCTGGCTAATGTAGCGGGGCACAGCTGTGCCCCGCTACGATTTTGAAGTGTGATCTTCGGTCTGGCTGATGAGCGAGCCATTCAGGCTGGCTAAAAAACAAGCCAGCCCTTCGGCTTGGCAGAAGTGCGTGCCAAGCCTCGTGTTACAATTCCGCGATGGTCAAACGGATCATGTGGTTCATCATTAAATTAATCATCGCTTCGGTAGTCATCCTCGGGTCAGCCCTGCTCATCGGGAGGTTGGTTGTGGGTCAGTATGCCGCCTCACGCACCGTCAGCTCCATGGATGTCACCCCGCAGCGGGTGGCGATCGTATTCGGCGCGGGTCTGTGGCGCAACGGCACCCCCACCCCGGTGCTGCAGGATCGCATCGAAACCGCCGCGGATCTTTATTTCGACGGCAAGGTCGAGAAGCTGTTGATGAGCGGCGACAATCGCTTCATTTATTACAACGAGCCGGGCGCCATGCGCGAGTATGCCATCTCGTTGGGCGTGCCGGAGGAAGACATCGTGCTGGATTATGCCGGCCGGCGCACCTACGACACCTGTTATCGCGCGAAGGCCATCTTCGGCCTGGAGAACGCCCTCCTGGTTACCCAGGCCTTCCACATGCCGCGCGCGTTGTATACCTGCAACCAGCTGGGAGTCGAATCGCAGGGTGTGGTCTCAGATAACCGCTACTACCGAAAATTATCAAGGCTGTACTGGAACATGCGCGAGCTGCCAGCCATCCTGACTGCGCTGTGGGAGGTGAACATCAGTCACCCTCTGCCGGTTTTGGGTGATCCAGAACCGATATTCCCTCCGGTGGGGCGACCTGTGGGGAGCCACTCGGAGGGATGCCGCGAGCATTGCGAGTAGGCACCCGGGAAGGCTCTCCGAGGGACGCCACGAGCATCGCGAGTAGGCGCTCAGCCTCCGATAAGGGGAATATATAAATAGTGGATAATCCTCCAACCCCCTGAGTATGGGTGTTTACAGAACAGGTGGCTGGCGAAATACCGTTCTACGGCTCCTGAAATTTCACAAATCTAAATAAAGTAGGGCGGCTATCCCTAGCCGCCAATTTCACCCGAGGCCTTCAATTGCCGCCATTTGCGGGGTTCTTGATCAACAATTAAAATCTGAAATACCAATTATTTCCTATTCCTTCCTGAAATTATTATATAGGTGATTAATAAATATAGAGCAATAAACACAGAAAGACAAGCAAATTCACTGATTACGGTTATTCGTTCAATTTTATATTTATACGCAGAACCAAGTATCGTTCCTGTTGTACCAAATAGTAATAAACCTGTTGATATAAATAGTGCCCTTTTTGACCTGCGTTTATCAAAATCGAAAACCCCCTTGAAAATAAACATAGGAGCAAGAACACCCAACCCAAGAAAAGTATAACCAGCGATAATTACTACGTCTATTATAGTTAAGTGCATATGCTTGTCTCTACCGCTCATCGAAAACGTACTGATCGAGCGCTTGAAAAGATATCTCCATAATATCAAATTCTATACGATTTGATTCTGATTCTTTCACACTCGTATACCGATAAATATAACAACTTAATAGTGAACTATTGAACTGAGTGCTTCAATAGCCGTCATTTGCGGGGCGTTGCATCTAGGCAGGATTGTCCACCAATCAACGGCGGGAATGGAATCCCGCCCTACGGCTCCTAAAATTTCACAAATCCAAAAAAAGTAGGGCGTCTTTCAAAGTTACGAGATCCTGCTGATATATATTCGTTAACCCATTAAGTAATGTGACCATCCCCCGCGAATTCAATTAAATTCGTGGAGGATGGTTTAACAAAAAGTCTGATATTGCCAGGGAATTTCGACTTATGCTGGGAACTCAAATTGATTTATTGCCCGGTGTATAGATCTCTTTCCAACGATTCGATCAAAACTCAGCAGAGCCATGCCCAAAATAAATAAGACGAGGGCGAGTACGGTCATGGATGTATTAAAAGCATCCGCGTAGTTGACGCCAGACCAGGTATGTGTGGGACCCATCCAGTATTGTATTGTCAAGCATAACCCGGAAACAACGATCGCAGCGGCTCCGCCAGCTTTCCGGTTCGCTTTTTTGGGGGCTTTTGAATAATCAACCCCTTTCCATACACCGGGGATTCGATAAAGAAGAAAGATCACAAGCGTGAGAACCGTCACTCCCACCACCGCATCAACCGGCATGGAGCTGCCGCGCAGCGCACGGGATGTGGCGATATGAATTCCACCGACAATCACGCCGGAGACAAGGGCGATCAGGGTGGCCTTATAACCATCTTTTGTTCCCTTGATCAGGGATACAACAGCGCGAATGCCCAGAATACCAATGGCAATGGTTACGACGACATAGAGAATATACAGCCATTGAAAGGGTGCGAGTTTTGCCATGCTCTCCCACCTGGTCGGGGCAAGGGCGGCACAGGAGGTCCCAGCTCCTCCCAACACGGTAAATCCGGCCGTGAGGGACATGAACAGGATCCCGATAAAACGTAGAAATTTTGCAAATCCGCTTGAAGGTTCCATTTTTCTCTCCTTTGATTTTATAGAGCCAGCAGGACCATCACTGCCAGCATATATACCGATGCATATTTGAAGAGACCAAAATTCACTTTACTGGATGGCTTGACCATCATCAGGAAAGCCCAGATCATTAATCCTCCGGATAAAACACCCAGGGTATACAAGAAACTCTGCTGGATTTCAATCAGAATGGCTGCTGAACTGATCAAAGCGCCAGCGATGATGCTTGAGAAGGCGATTACCTTGCGGGTTACATTATGCCCATAGGTGGAAGGGAAGGTCGGAATTTTTGCAACGCTGTAATCCTTCTCATAACGCATGCTGAAGGTGAGGATATGGGTTGGAATCCAAAAAATGACGGACAGAGCCAGTATGATGCCGATGTCATCCACGCGACCCAAACCAAGCGCGCGGCCGGCTAGGATGGGCATGCCACCCGCTAAACCTCCCCAAACGATCGACCAGCAGGTTTTCCGTTTGAGCCAGACGGTGTAGACCACCGCATCGAAGAATATACCGGCAAGCAGGATGATCCCGTAGAGCGGTGACAGGATTAATCCCAGGACAACGCCAGCTGTTGACAATGTAATTCCGAAGATCAGGGCATTCTTTTGAGATATGTTGCCCTCTGAAAGCGGGCGATGGTGCGTGCGATCCATGACCTTATCAATATCGTGGTCAAACCACATGTTAAGGACCGTGCTGCCGCTGATCGTCAGGATGAGGCTTAATATCATGCTGACCATCGTTGTCCAATGGGTCACCGGGCAGCGCGCGCTCATGAAACCGGCGATACCGGTAATGGTCAAAAGCGCGGTCTGAAGGCTCTTAAGTAAGGAAAAATACAGTTTCAGTTTGTAAATCAAATGGTTCATTCCCATTTCCAAGTTATCGCACACAGCGAAAACCGACCCCCGGGCTGTAATAAACGGGAGTAGCGTTATTCCGCACCCAGATACGCAAATCCATTTCATAGGTATCTTTTGATCCACCCCGCATGAAACGGAGGTGCATCCCTTCATAAACGTCACCGGTCCACTGCCAGACATTGCCGGCCATGTCGTACACCCCATACGGTGAAACGGAATTCAGGGTGGTGTAGCCCTCATAGGTTTTACCGTTATAAAACCCGACGGGGGTCGTGCGGGAACCGAAAGAGCTCATATCTTCATATGGATCACGGCTGGCATAGAAGTTTGCATTTTCGCGCTGAATATCTTCCCCCCAGGGGAATGGCCGGGTATCTGGTCCGCGGGCAGCTTTTTCCCATTCGATTTCAGAAGGCAGCCGGTAGTCATAATATCCGCAGTATCCCCAAGCGCCAAACCACGAAACCATGGTCATCGGATGATTTTCATACCCCGCTTGAACGGTGAAAACAGTCCCGTCAAACCGTATGCGTTGAGAGGGGTCAGACAGCGGGATAAAAATGTAATCACCGGGATCGATCCTCTCTTCATGTTTAACCCCATGAAATTCATCACCCGGGTAATCGCCGCTGATCTGGTCCCCTTCCACTTTGATAAAGCCCGTAGAAAGTGCCTCATTAAGAAACTCGGCGTACTGTGTAGTCGTTACGTCTGTAACCATGATTTCGTAATCGTCTGTGGCCACAACTTGATCTGTTTGGCCAAAGTAAAAATCACCGACGGGAATTTGCGCCCAGGTTTCCGGGTCCACACCGGTTGAAAAAGCAGGGACGGGGGCATTGAGATCCACCGGGGTACATGAAGCCAGAAGTGCTGCCAGCAGGATGATGGACATAATCATTCGCTTCATTTTTCCACCTCGTGGGCGAGTTCTTGTGAGGTTTCCTCTGACCAGCGACCTTTATTCTTGAACAAGTCAGTCAATCGCCAGACCATCACAGCTGCCAGCAGGACCAACAACATCCCAAGGCCAAAATCCATGGCATAGATCAAGCCATTCACCAAAGGTTGCTGCTCGGCTTCCGTGATGAAGAGGCGTTTCATCTCAAAGACCGTGACGGAAGCCAGGGCAACATCCGAGAAGATAATGAGCCCCCAGCCGTACCATTGGCGGACTTTCCCTTTCAAACCGATGATATCGCCATAGTAAAAAAGGATAATGGTGGCAATGATCGCTGAAAGCGCATGCCAGTGTCCGGTAAGCTCGATGCGCTCCTCGCGGGCAGGCCAGACGCGGAAGATCTCATCCAGGCGGATGGCCATAAAGATGCCAATAAAGCTTGTGGTGAAATTCATGAATAGCATCTGCCAGGTGGGGCCAAATTTCAGGGGATCGCGCACCAGGGCGGCAAGTTTTTGTCCAAAAGAAGGCTTTTTAATTGAAGCCGTCCCATCGCGGATTAATTTCCCCCAGCTCCAAATCAACAATAAGAGGGCAGCCAGCATGGAAGGCGTTGCACCTACGTAGATGATCATATGGGCGATGGGTTCGAGCGGCGTTACCACTCCCCATACCCCCAGGCTGAGGATAATCGTGCCTAAAATCATCAGAGGCATGGAAATCTTATGGAAAATGCCCTTGAAGTTAAGCCAGCGGCCGATGATGAGCGTCAGCATAATGGCAATCAAAGCGAGCATGATATGAAGGTGCCCGATGATCGAGTACTCCATCGTGGATTTTTCCGGAAGGCGAATGATGTTCTCAGCCAGGAATGTTTCAAACCCATTACCGAAATACGACCCGGGGATGGCACCGAAGACAGCTGAGACGACCGTGGTGAGCGCTGTCGCAAAAAATGCGATACGTTCGACGTCCACCCCGTTCTTTGTACGGGCATAATCCTTCACCGGCTGGTAATAATCTTTATTCCACGGCCAGAGAGCGATAACCAACAGTACACCTGCAAAGAAGATGAGACTGAGACCGGTGATGTAAAGACCATGAAAGGCCCAGTGATGACCCCAGTAAGCAAAGCCCATCCCAAAGATCATCGTTAATAGGTAGCCAACCGTGATGAGCACCCGGCATGCCATTTTATAGAACTCTTTCATTTTCAGCAGGCTTGTGATCATGTAGGTCTCAATTGCAACGACAGCCATGGCAATGGAATGATACAAAATGATGATGCGTCCTTCGCGTTCAGCCTGGACCAGGTCCATTTTCAACAGGCGAATGACAAAATCACGGACTCCCATTTCGGCCATTGGTCCGGATAACATGCCAAAGAGGGCAGTTACGACCGCAATCAACGCGATCGCAACCAGGATCAAGCCTTTTGTAGATCGAAAAAGATAGTCAAATCGTCTCGAGAGCCAATGCATATCCATCTCCCTATTTATTTAATACCATCAGGATAGCATTATCCGGCAGGATTGTCATTGACAAAAATCAATTTCAAATCAATTGAATGGGGTAGTGATATTTTACAGGGGAATTTCAGCGAGCTGCTGTAAGCCGATCGGATCGACCACCCGAATCGATTTCCGGTCGACTTCAATTAATTTTTGGGTGCTGATCTTTTTTAACGCACGGCTGACCACCTCAGGCACCGTGACCACGCAGGCTGCAATATTGCTGATCGGGTTGGATAAACGGTCTATGGGTTTGTTTCCATAATCGCTCAGATCCAGCAGGTGCTTGGCGATACGTGCCGTGATCGATCGAAATGAAAGGTCATCGTAATGTGACATCAAGATACGATTGCGACGGGCCATCACTTTTAGAAGACCGATCGCCAATGGTGGATATTGTGCAATGATCGATTGAAATCTTTCAAAACCTACATTCCAAACACAGGATTTTTCAACAGCGATGGCACTCACCGGGTTCACACCATTATCCAGCGCCGGCACTTCGTTGAACATGATCACAGGATGGATCGAATTCAGGATGGTAACCTGGCCTTCCGGTCCGGTTTTGCATAAATCCACTTTCCCCGTCAGGAGAACATACATCCCGGCGCATGGATCTCCTTCCAAAAAGAGGGTGGTTCCGGCATCATATACTTTTACTTGACCGGATAAAACGATTGCCCTGAGATCAATGAGGGATAGATGCTTGAAATGTTCTACTTTTTTTAATTGATCCACCAAATTTGCATGTTCAATCATAAAAATGATTATATCAAAGCCATTTTTGCGATAAATGCATGCGGTGTCAACGACTGAATCTCAGCTAAATGTTCAGTTCTCCATCAACCCTTTTAAAGCATCCGGATTTTTAATCGTGTATTCGGTGCGGGTAATGTCGATCAAGCCGTCATCTGAAAATTTGTGCAATAACCTGCATACCATTTCCCTGGTGGTTCCGATCCTGGCAGCCATTTCATCCAGAGTCATATCGCGTTCGATCGGGGTCCCGACTTCATCTCTCGAGCTGTTGACCAATAATCTTGCCAGCCTGGCGCCGACGGGTTGAAAAGTCATTTCACCGATTTTTTCGCCTGCCATGAACAACCTGTCGACCACCAGGCGGGCCAATTCCCAACTTGCTTTTCCCTCCTGCAATATGTATGGGAGCAGGGTTGTTTTATGCCACATATACAGAACAATACTTTCCTGGGCAATTAGTGTTGCGGGCATCAAATACCGCTCATCAAAAAAACTGACACCCCAAAATATATCCCCTGGAAAGAAGGTGGCAGCCACAAGAAAGCGACCATCCGGAGCGTCTTTAATGGCATTGATGCTGCCACTGTGGACCATCAATAGATAGGACCATTTTTCCCCCTGCCCCACCACCTGTTCCTGTTTATGATACTTTTTTTGGATTGCCAGTGTCTCAATTATTTCCAATGTATTAACTGGAAAGTTGGAAAATAATGGGGATGAATTAAGTTGATCCTTAAAAGTAGTCGTCATGCACTCCTTGTCCCTATTGTTCTAACTGATTATACAGTGTGATATGGTTTTAACTTTAAGCAAAGTAATCGAACCGGGGATTAAGGATAATGGATCTCATTGACGGGAGTTGGTGGTTATCTCAATTCCGTTAAAATTTAAGTTGGGAAAAGGAGAAGTACTGATGAAAAATCATAAACTCGGGGGTATTTTGACAATTTTGGGAGCTTTGATCGGTATCATCGGGCATTTCATCTTATTCTCTCAATGGTACCAAATTGGTATGCACGCCGAATCCGCTGAGCCCGGCTGCGAAATACTCTTGAAATATGTTCATCCTTTCCTTACCGACCTTGGCCTGCTGGCTGCTGCGCTGTTTGCAGTGAGCTCCTATGGATATTTTACGAAGCAGAAGTGGGCATCCCTGCTCGCCATCCTCGGCATCATCCTCGCACTGCTGGGCAGTTTCTTTGTCAATATTCCATTCATGGCCGCGGACCTGCCTCCAGTCTATATGACCCTTTTCGTCCCGTATTTATTGCTCTATTTTGGGCTGTGTCTTTTTGTGGAAAAGATCTCCTGGCGCCGTACATTTGTTGGCCTGGCGACCGGCATTGCCTACATTTTCTGCTGGATGAACGGCGTTTCTTCCACCAGCCGCATCATTACCCATGGAACGGATATATTCGTGCTCGTCCAACGCTTGCACTGGATCGCCATGTTGGGTTGGGCTGTCGTCACTGCGGTTGTCCTGCTTAAACCCAAATCGTGGATACGCCCGCTCGTCCTGGTTTCAGCGGTGATCGAACTGATCGTTGGAATCCCCCTGACGATCGTGACCATGCAGGATCTTGGCCGGTTTTCCATGTTCGCACTTGCCCCAATTGCATCATTGGGTTTGTTGGTCGTATTCCTCATTCCCGGATTCTGGAAGAAATGGGTTGAGGTGAAGGAAGCGTAAACGGCAGGGGCGCAACTGACTCACCTCGCGCTGTGCCCCCGGGCCACAATGTAACCTGGGGATGATCCCTGTCTACGGGACACAGACCCTTAGGGTTTTATAGAAAACCCTAAGGGTCTGTTGAATTACCTTTGGTACAAATCTTGTACCCTCCTCCGGGTAGATAAACCGGAGGTCCAATGGAACGCAGTCAGGCACTCGCCATCGTCAACGAATTCGTCAAAAATCCCGGACTGATCAAGCATATGCTGGCGGTCGAAGCCGCCATGCGGTACTACGCTGAAAAGTTAGGCGAGGATGTCGAACTGTGGGGCATCACCGGCCTGCTGCATGATTTCGATTGGGAAGTCCACCCGGATGCCGAACGACATCCGGTAGCCGGCGCGCCCCTGCTGCGCGAACGCGGCGTGCCCGAGGTCGTCGTCAAGGCCATCCTGGCACACGGCGATCACACCGGTTTCCCGCGCGAGACCAAAATGGAGAAGGCACTTTTTGCCGTGGATGAGCTGACCGGCCTGATCACGGCCGTGGCGCTCGTGCGCCCCTCCCGCTCTCTCATGGATCTGACCGCCTCCTCGGTCAAGAAGAAGTGGAAGGACCGGGCCTTCGCCGCCGGCGCCAACCGCGAGGAGATGGAAAAGGGTGCAACCGAGTTCGGCGTCGAGCTCTGGCAGCATGTCGATGACGTCATCCTGGCGCTGCGTAAGATAGCCCCCGAATTGGAGCTGGTGGGCAATCCGCCCGCCTGAGGTATTCATGGCACTCAACGGAAAAGGTTTCTGGATCTGGAAGATCAAATCCTGCGAAGGCGGGGTGGCCACGGCCATTGCCGATGTCGCTCTGGCAGCCTCGCTGACCCACGTGCCAATCAAGATCGCTGACGGCCCTTACCAGTACAATTACGACCGGGTCGCCAAGGTCGACCTGATCGCCCCCGTGCGCGAAGCCCTGAAGCTCAAGAACATCCTGGTTTGGGGCTGGCACTACGTTTATGGTTATGACCCGATCGGCGAGGCCAACATCGCCATCCAGCAGATCCAACGCCTGGGCCTGGATGGGTATATCATTGATGCGGAAGCTGAATACAAGGAATCCGGGAAGACTGCCGCTGCCCAGAAATTCATGAACGCCCTGCGCGCCGCCCTGCCAACCCTGCCCATCGCTCTATCCAGCTACCGCTTCCCCACCTACCACAGGACCCTGCCCTGGTCGACCTTCCTGGATAAATGCAATTACAACATGCCGCAAGTCTACTGGGAACAGGCGCACAATCCGGTCGAACAGCTAACCCGGTGTGTCAACGAGTTCAAAGCGATCAGCCCATACCGACCGATCATCCCGACCGGACCGACCTACTCGACCGGTGACTGGCAGCCGAACGATTACGACATCAAACGCTTCCTGGATACCGCCAAGGGGCTCGGGTTGACCGGCGCCAATTTCTTCTCCTGGGATGAATGCCGCGCCTCGACCAAGAGTCTGTGGAATATCGTTTCAGCGTATCCATGGGGTGGCCCCCCTGGAGCCGATATCATCCAGCGCTATGTGGCTGCCCTGAACACGCATGATCCCAACCAGGTCTTGACACTTTACCAGGCCAACGCCGCCCACATCACGGCTGCCCGCACCATCCAGGGCACATCAGCCTTATCCGCCTGGTACAGTCAGTTCTTCTCCGGCATCATCCCGAACGGGATGTTCTACCTGACCGGTCTCAGCGGCAGCGGAAATTCCCGCAGCCTGACCTGGCAGGCCACCAGCAATACCGTCACTTACAGCGGCAGTGATACCTTCGGCCTACAGGACGGGAAGATCATTTACCACTTTTCAAACTACAAGCAGATGTAAGTCAACCTGTCATGAGATCCGGCGGTTCCAGGGGGCGCATGACCGCCACAATCACGTCTCCCGGTTTTAATTCGATTAACGGCTTTCCACCTGCCGCGCGGCCGCGCTGAATGGCGTCATCCAGGCGAACCAACTTGGCTGCCAGGCGCACGAAGAACAGGGTCACGGTCGCATTCTTCTTCCCGGCCAGGGTTCCGACCAGGCGATCCCCCTCACCCAGCTTCCAGGCGATCACGCCCTGCCCGTAGCGGCCCTGAACGGGGAACTCCGCCAGGTCGACCCGCTTGGCTTCGCCAGCGCGCGTTATCATCATCAGCTCGCCCTTGTCAGGCAGGATCTCCACGCCGGCGATGGCATCCCCTTCCACCAGCTTCATGCCGGATACCCCGCCAGCCACCAGGCCCATCGGGCGCACTTCCTCCTCGCTGAAGCGGATCGCCATGCCGCGTTCCGAGATAAGCAGGATCTGGTCGGCCCCACCCGTGAAGCGGATGGCATCCAGGCGGTCGCCTTCATTAACCCGTACCAGGGTGAACGGCTGGGCGGTCGGCCCGGGCAGCTCCTCCAGCGCGGATTTCTTGAGCATGCCCTGGTGCGTGACGGTCAACAGGTAACCCGGTTTATTCTTCGAACTGGTCGGATACGCGAACAAGGCCGCCAGCCCCTCCTGGTTGATCAGGGGCGAGAGCTGGGCAACCGGGATGCCCCCGCGTTCCTCAAGCGGGAAGGCGTGCACCGGCACGGCCACCGCGTGCCCGTTCGGTGTGACCAGGTAGAGCGTCTGGTGGGCGGTCGTGCGGACCGCATGCAGGGGCGCCTCGCGACCGCTCAGGCGCGGCGCAGCCTCCCCCTCCCGGCGGCAGATGATCCCGTCAGCGCTGAGGGTGACCCACGAAGGTTGATCGGGGGCGATCGAGCTGGTCACGGTGGTATGCTCCACTTTGCCGCCCTTCTTGAGATTGACCAGTTGGGTTCTACGCCGGTCGCCGTATTTCTCCTTCACAGCGATCAATTCATCACTGACTGCCTGGCGCATCTTGCGCGGTGAACTCAGCAAGCCTTCCAGGATCTTGATGGTGACGGTGACCTCCTTGTATTCGAGCTCGATCTTCTTGCGTTCCAGCGCAGCCAGGCGGCGCAGCTGCAGTTCCAGGATGGCATTCGCCTGGATCTCGCTCAGCTTGTAACGCTTCATTAACTTGACTCGCGCGGTCTCCACATCCGGGGCGGCCTTGATCAGGGCGATGATCTCATCCAGGTGCCCCAGCGCGATGCGCAGACCCTCCAGGATGTGGGCGCGTGACCGGGCTTTCTCCAGGTCGTATTCGGTGCGCCGTTTGACCACCTCCATGCGGTGATCCAGGTAGACATGCAGGGCTTGCTTGAGCGACAACAGGTGAGGCTCGCCGTTCACCAGCGCCAGCAGGTTGATTCCGAAAGTGCTCTGCATCAGAGTGTGCTTGTACAGGCTGGCCAGGATGCGATCGGCATCCGCACTCCTGGAAAGCTCGATCACAATGCGCATGCCCTGGCGATCAGACTCGTCGCGCAGATCGGCGATCCCCTCCAGCGTTCCGGCTCTGACCAGCTCGGCGATGCGCTCGATCAACGAGGACTTGTTCGCCATGTAAGGCAGCTCGCTGATGATGATGCCGGTGCGGCCGCGCCCCATGTCTTCCAGGTGGGTGGAGGCACGGACGATGATCCGCCCGCGGCCGGTGGCATAGGCGGAGGACAGCCCATCCGTCTCCGGGTCGAGCAGGATGACCCCCCCGGTTGGAAAGTCGGGACCCAGGATGTGTTTCATCAGGTCGCCGACCGAAAGATCATCCAGGTGCTCCCACTTGTTCAGCATCAGGACCAACGCGTCCACCACCTCGCCCAGGTTGTGAGGCGGGATGTTGGTGGCCATGCCGACCGCAATGCCGGTGGCGCCATTGACCAGTAAGTTGGGGATGGCAGCCGGGAGGACCAGCGGTTCCTGCAGGGTGCCATCGAAATTGTTGACGAAATCGACCGTGTTCTTCTCAAGCTGCGTGAGTATTTCAATGGCGGGTGCTGCCAGGCGAGCCTCGGTATAGCGCATGGCTGCCGGGGCATCCCCATCCACCGACCCGAAGTTTCCCTGCCCATCGACGAGCATGGTGCGCATGGAAAACGGCTGCGCCATGCGCGCCATGGCCTCATAGACAGCGCTGTCGCCATGCGGGTGGTACTTGCCGAGCACTTCGCCGACGATGCGCGCGGATTTCTTGTAGGCGGATTCCGCCCGGATGCCCATGTCATACATGGCATACAGGATGCGGCGCTGGACAGGTTTTAAGCCATCGCGCGCATCCGGAAGGGCACGCGCCACAATGACGCTCATGGCGTAATCCAGGTAGGATTGCTGCATTTCCTGGTCGATATCAACTTTTCGGGTCAGGCCAATTTCCATGGGGTACTCCTGGCAGGTATGATACGGTTATTCGGAATACGCGTCAAGCAAAACGCGTCTTTTTAGCTCCGCGCAAGAAAAAGTGGTCCTGGCTTTTGACCGGACCACTCATCGATGTTTAGCGAGCTGGGCTCAAACTTTGAAAGCCCACTCCCCCTGGTGCATAATGGGTTCGGCCAGGCCGTCCTTTGTCAGGCCATCGATGTCCAGTTTGTTCGAGCCGACCATGAAATCGACGTGGATGCCTGACATGTTGCCGCCGGCAGCCTTGAACTGATCGTCGTTCATGCCTTCCGCGCCCGACAGGGTGAAGCGGTAGGCATTTCCGAATGCCAGGTGACTGGCGGCATTCTCATCGATCAGGGTATTGTAGAAGAGCGTCTTGGTCAGCGAGATCGGTGACGTATAGGGGACAAAGGAAACTTCACCCAGGCTGGTGGCGCCTTCATCCGTGGAAAGCAACTGCTTGAGGATATCACCACCCTGGGCAGCATCCGCTTTGACCACATGCCCCTTCTCGAAGGTCAACCTGAAGTCCTCGATCAGGCTGCCGCTTTGATTGAGCGGCCGGGAAGCCCGGATGGTGCCATCGATGCGGTCGCGGTGCGGCAGGGTGAAGATCTCCTCGGTTGGCAGGTTGGCGATGAAATCGATGCCCAACTCACTTTTGGAACCAGCGGCATTCCAGATGGCTCCCGCGGGGATCCCGATGGTCAGGTCGGTGTCCGGACCGGTGTAGTGCAAGGCATCATAGGATTTGTGATTCAGGTAATCGGAGCGTGAGACCAGCTGCTTCACATGAGCGTCCCAGGCGGCCACCGGATCCGGCTGGTCGATGCGGCACATGCTGAAGATCGCCTGCCACAGACTGTCCACCTGCTCCTCGGGCGACCGGTCCGGAAAGACGCGCGCAGCCCAGCCGGGTACGGCGCCGGCGACCACGCACCAGTTGACGGCATTGCGGGAGATGAATTCCCGCACCGGGGTATTGTTCCTGGCGACAGCATGCATCTCCTGGCCAACCAGCGCCGGATCCTGTCCCTTGAGCAGGGCAGGGTCATCCGCAGAGATGGTGAGGATGGCATCGGCGCGCTTGAGGTAATCGACCCGCGCGTTGACGACCCAGGTGGGGAACTCCTCGAACGAATCCCGTGGCGCCAGTTGATAGCGTTGGAGCCGCATGGCCGGATCGCCCCAGATCACATCCACGTAGCGGGCACCCGCCTTATAGGCGCTGGCAGCGATCATGCGCACCAGGGGCGCGAGGACGATATCAACACCGCGCGACAGGGGGCCCCCGATGATCAAACGCTGGCCGGGTTGGATATTCAGGCCGACTTTAACGGTCACATCGGCGAATTTTTGCAGTTTTAGCTCGAAATCCTGGATCATGGTTGTCTCTCCTGGTCTGGGATGATTAAATAAGAAGCAGCCGGTTCAGCACCAGCTGCATTCCTTGATCTCATCGTCATTGAGCAATTTCTGGGTCAGCTTGTCATGTTTGCGGGTCGAGCCCATCAATTCGAAAGTGACCACCATCGTCTTGCCATGTTTTTCCTGCTTGTGGGTCATGATCTCGAGGCCATGGTCCTGAACCACCTTTTTCAAGGCTTTGAACTTGCTCCAATCCACCCCGGTGGTGATCATGTAGGTGCGTTCTTCGATGGAGGTGGCCATGGCGCGCTCGATATGATAGAAGGTGAGCAGGACGAGCATGGCCAGCGTGGTGGTGATGGCCATCAGGACGAACTCGCCCAGCCCGGCCGCCATGCCCAGCGCAGCCGAAAGCCAGATGGTGGCGGCGGTGGTCAGGCCGGTGACCCGCCCGCGTTCCTCGAGGATGACGCCCGCGCCCAGGAAACCGATGCCGGTGACGATATTGGCGGCAATGCGCCCGGGGTCATTGCCAAAGCTCTCCCCCAGGCGCAGGGAGAGGATGGTGAAGAGGGCCGAGCCGGTGGAGATGAGGATGAGCGTGCGCAGACCGACCGCCTTGCGCGAGCGTTCGCGTTCCGCGCCGATCAGGCCGCCCGCCGCCAGGGCGGCCAGGAGTTTAATGAGGTCGAGCCATTCAAAAGTCATGGGATTTGCCTTTAATATATTTTTTACTAACAGTAATTATAATCGGTAGAACGTAGCGCGGATCAAATCTGAGCCTCATCAAGTCCTCAAAAGAACACTAGAGGACATTTGCCCGCTGAAAGCTTCGCCCCCGACCCCGGTGCCAGGCACTTTGGATTGATACACGGTTCAACGGATCATCATACTGAATCTGTATCATAGCAAAAACTAGTTTAGCCCGATTATTGCCATGCACCTCCCTTGAATGGGTGTAGTTTATTATTAATTGTTCTCCAGTGAAACAAGGCGCCCGCGCTTCGTGCACTGGTTAATTATGGACTGTTTAATATATTTCTTAATAGAAATTATATTATGGATAATTTTTTTCACTGAATCGGATATAGATCATTAACATCTCCGAAACCCTTCCATGGGTAATAATCACTGTTTGTAAAATTAGGAACAGGAATAATAATAAATCCATTCTCCAATAATATATCATACTTATTAATATCATAATACTGAATGCCTGTGATCTTTAAAGTCCCTGAGATAGTTTCGATCGGCCCTAACCATACATCGTATAGATCCATACTGAATGAAATCCCCTTGGATGGATATATCGCATATATCCACGAATGATACGCATCTGAGGCTGGTAAGAGAGGAAACCCCGGGCCAAGATTCATTGCATGGTATATATAAGTGGGATTTCCGTACTCATGGGTGAAATCCATTAATGTTTGCCTTTCATGTATGTTTTCGAAATCAATTAATACAACAGTATCATCTATAGAAAAAATACGGACGACTTCACCAGATGTGAGTTCAAAAAATACGAACCTATTAAAGATATTCCAAGTATCGCTGATACTAATACTTTGATAACTTACATCTGGAAAAGATTTTATTAATGAAAGTGCCTCTCCAAAAAATGTAACTCCAGGCTTCACATCTCTCCAACATGGTGCTGAACACAAGCTATAGATAGTAGATGAATGATTATTCTTACAGCTAGATAGTAATAAGCCTAAGGATAATGCGAACCAAGCAATTCTCTTCATTTTAAATATCCTCATTTGTACTAATTAGCTTCAGCCATTATAAAACCTTGCATTATGTCAACAACATCTGACGATTGGGGGATCTTGCTTGGATCACTTATCATATATAAAAATACTTCTGCAAAGTATTCTGCTGACCCAGTATCTCCATATTGGCCTTTTCCCCACGTATATTTGCCAGGAATACTACTGTACCATTCGTAGCTCTAATTCCTGATGGAACTCCTCCCAAAGCTAGTGTAAGTAAATCTGCATTTCCGCCACCAAGGCGGCCAATAATTTGATGAGGTCGAGCCAATCAAAAGTCATTGGAAATCCATTATGAGGTTAGTATTTATTCCGCCAATTATAACCTCATGCAGACGTTGATATCGGCGGGGAAAAACCGATCGAAGGACTGGACAGTATCGTAATTAGGAATAAAACCAATGGTTCAATATAAATATCTGAAAACTAGGGCTCGACTGGTGTGGAATCGTAGGTCAGCATTCTCTCCGGGTTTATGTTGTTGTCAAAGTGTATGGAACATAATTTGAATTGATAATATTATTTTTTTTATAAATATCCAAAATACAATGACGAGCACTGTAGGTATGACGAAAGGGAACACCTCCTTCAATATTCAATTTACATTGTAAATGCTAATATTTTTTTATAAAGCTGAGGAAGATCAGATAGTTACTTGACTAGCTAAATGTTCTCGTTATTATGTATGCTTCTGTGGTTGTACATTTTGATCTGCTGGGAGGATCCAACACAAGCATTTAGAGTCTAAATCATTGTATGCTCAGATGTAAACACTCCATGATGATTGTTATTAACATCAATAATGATACGCCGATACCGTGCACAATGAATCTATTTGAGAAATAATAGACAACTAAACTGATAAGAAATATCATCATCAATCCAAACAACAATATATTAACTGTACCTATTGAAAGCATTGTTGCAATCAGAATGAACAAAAAAATTGGAACAAAAATATAAAAGTATCTTTGGAAATAAAGAATAAATTTCTGCAAATAGTTTTGCATCGATTTTTTATAATTAATCGCCTTGTTAATCTCCTTCACTGCTTTATCAAATTCATTTTGCCAATAATAATAATTTGACAATCGTCTATGAATTTCATCGCATTCATTAAACTTTTCTTCAACACCAAGAAGCAAAGTAATAGAATTAGAATATTTTCTTAAACCAAAATATAAATCCGATAACATCAGATAAAGGGATAGATCATTACTATCAATTTCAATAGCTTCTTTAAGTATATCGATACCTTTGTTATACTCTTGCCTTCGGGTATAAAGAGTAAATAATGTTTTATACAGTGGAACCTTATCGGGATACTCGCTTATTGCGCTTTCACAATAATTAATCGCCGCATCGTAATCCTTTGAGCGAATTTGCTCAATAATCATTGATCGATATTCTGAAATATCTCTTTTCTTTAGATTATTAGCCATTATTATCTCCATCTAAATATTTCTTAAACATTTATCTAATTCCTTCCAGTAACTCAAACATTCTTTTGTTTGCCCACTGTGGAAAATATCTTACTCCCCATTCAGCCATTTTCGACGAAGCATATGCGGCTATAGCAGGGGCCTCAACTGCTGCAACTCTTAATCCTGATGCAATTAGATATGCCGCATCGTTACCTGGGCGGAGGATGCCCTCAAATCCGACCTTTTGATTTAAGCTAAATCCATGAGAATAAACTTCTGGGAATTTAAAATTATATTTAACATCCACTCCCTTTATTAAATCAGGTATCTCCCCAATACTATATTTATCATTTTCTATAGTCCATCCATTGGGTTCAATCCCTATATTATTTATAACGAACTTTCTTGGCCCTGCCGTAAGATTTGATCCATTTTCTTGTACAAGACTAAAATCATAGGATATTCTAAAACTTGTTCGATATGGCCAGCCCGAGGATTTATATAGTGTAAAATCTGTGAAATTTTGAAAAGCCCAGTTTACAGACTTAGCAATATCTTTAATTGTGAGTGTGGGAGGCTTTATAGAAGCACGCGGACTATGAACATTTGTGCAGACTACTCCACTTCCACCTAAAGTTCCTTGATCTTCACAGGCTTTATGCCCAGATGGGTCAGTATAATTAATCGGGCTATTCATGGCATACGCATACCGATCCCACGCCAGGGGATTCCCTGGATCAGGGATTATAGTGTCAGCTTGTATGAATCTTCCAACTTCGGGGTCATACCAGCGGGCATTGTAGAAATACAGCCCCGCTTCTGCCTGGCGCTGACCGGTATGTTCCTCATCCTCTCCCCCGTCGACGGGGGAGAGGCAAACGATACGTGATTGAGCACTATTCAATTGGTGAAGATCAATCTGGCATTCAAGGGATCATTGTTTCCCGGAGGTGAGGGGCATTGATTAATAAGCCCTCCCTCACCTCTGATTGGCTATTTACAGCGAAGAATTATATATCACTCAGGAGAATAATTTCATATGCTACTTAAATATCCCTCTCCCTCCCGATTCACGACATCGGGAGGGAGAGGATCAATTAACACGTGACCTGAATCCCGATCCTTTCAATATTTTTCATTGAGTTTTCGTCGGTTTAAGTGTAAGGGTGGTCGGACAAATTTGCCGACGATTGATGATCCTCTCGCCAGTATTGAAACGAGTCAACCGAGGTGACCTCTAGCTCGAAAAGTACACGAACGAATGCCAGAGTAATTAAATAAAAAGGTTGGGCATTTCTGCCCAACCTCTACTGTTCTCAAACGCTCCGGCTTATTTCGCGGCTGCCGGCTCAACACTTTCGACAGGATTTATCGCCTGCGGCTTCAACCACCGGCTCGCACACCTTCGCCTTCAACAACCGCTTCAACCTCCGGTTTGGTGGTGAAACGTCCGGCGATATAACCGGTACCGGCCGGGATCAACTTGCCGATGATGACGTTCTCCTTCAAGCCGTAGAGCGGATCCTCGGTCGAGGCAATGGCAGCGCCTGCCAGCACCTTGATGGTGTGCTGGAACGAGGAGGCCGACAGGAACGACTCGGTCGACAGGGAGGCCTTGGTGACGCCCAATAACAGCTCGCCGTAACGGGCCGGGGATTTACCTTCATCCGCCAGCTTTTCATTGATGCGGCGGATCTCCTGGCGATCGATCATGTCCTGCGGCAGGAAGGGTGTGTCGCCCGGGCGCAGGATCTGGACCTTGCCAAGCATCTTGCGGATGATGACCTCGAAATGCTTGTCGTTGATGTTCTGACCCTGTGAGCGGTAGACCTTCTGGATCTCGGTCAACAGGTACATCTGGGCAGCTTCGCGGCCCTTGATGCGCAGGATGATATGCGGATTCAGTGAACCCTCGGTCACCGGCTCGCCGGCGTCAACTTTCGCGCCGTCCTTGATTAAAATGCGGGCGGTCGAGGGGATCTCATAATCCTCGCTCTCGCGCTGCTCATAGGAAACGATCACCTGGCGTTTCTCAACGCGCACCCGCCCGGAGTGCTCGGCGGTGATGGTGGCGGCTTCCTGGTAGGCGATCACATCGCCAACTTCCACCTGGCTCTCATCGGTGGCAGCGATCGTCCAGCTGGCGGGTACGTCGTAAGCATCGCTGACCATCTCGGAATGCTCGACGCGCACGATGCGCAGGTCGGTCGAACGGTCACCCATGATGATATGGGCGGTGCCTTTGATATGGGAAATGATGGCTTCGCCCTTGGGCATGCGGCGGGCTTCGAAAAGTTCCTCGACGCGCGGCAGACCGGTGGTGATATCGCCGCCAGCCGCCACACCGCCGGTGTGGAAGGTACGCAGGGTCAGCTGCGTGCCCGGTTCGCCGATGGATTGGGCGGCCACGATACCCACCGCGGCACCCTGCCCGACCAGCTCGCCCCGGCCAAGATCCATGCCGTAGCACTTGGCGCAGATGCCGTGCACCAGCTCGCAGGTGAGCGGGCTGCGCACCTTGATGCTCTCCACGCCGGCGCCGCCGGTGATGGCACGCACTTTTTCATGGTCGAGCATGTCGCCCTTCTCAGCCAGGATCTCTCCGGTGAGCGGGTCGATCACATTCTCCGCCAGGATACGGCTGAACATGCGGGTGGCCATCGCCTGACCGGCCACGTCATCCGAAGCGCGGAGGTAAATGCCCTCATTGGTACCGCAGTCGACCTCATTGATGATGACATCCTGGGCGATATCCACCAGGCGGCGGGTCAGATAACCGGCGTCTGCCGTACGCAGGGCGGTATCGGCCAAACCTTTCCGGGCACCGTGGGTGGAGATGAAATACTCGAGGGCTGTCAGGCCTTCGCGGAAGTTGGATTGAATGGGCAGCGGGATGATGCGCCCGGCCGGGTCAGCCATCAAACCGCGCATGCCGGCCAGCTGAGCAATGGGACCGAAACCGCCCTTGGTGGCACCGGAAAGGGCCATCACGGCCAGGTTACCGGTAGGATCCAGGTAGCGGCGCACAGCGTCGCCCACCAGCTTGGTGGTCTGCTGCCAGACCTCGATGATGCGTTCGTTCTGTTCCTGGTCGGTCAACAAACCGCGCCGGTAATCACGCTGGACCTCTTCCACATCCTGCAGGGCTTTCCGGATCAGTTCTTTCTTCTCAGGCGGGATGGTGATGTCAGAAACCGCGATCGTGGCGCCGGATTGCATGGCGTATTTAAAGCCGATCTCTTTGATCTTGTCAGCCAATTCGGTGGTGACATCCTGACCGCACAGGTCATATACATCGGCGATCAGGTCCTTGACGCCACCCTTCTCCAGGACATCATTGACGAACAGGACTTCGGGTGGAAGAATGCGATTGAATAAAGCCCGTCCGACGGTCGTGTCAACGATCCGGACCTCATCCTTCTCATTGCGGCTGCCCTTGTCATCGTACCAGGTACGCGTGAGCAGCTTGATCTTGGTGTGAACGTCCACCTGGTCAAGACTGTAAGCCAGATCGACGTCATCGATATCGGAAAAAGTCCGGCCTTCCCCCTTGTGAGGAAGTTCGTGATCCATGGTCAGATAATAGACGCCGAGGACCATATCCTTGGAAGGGGTGATGATCGGCTCGCCATCCGCCGGTTTCAACAGGTTGCGGGAAGCCAGCATCAGCGTGCGCGCTTCGTGCACGGCCTTCTCTGAGAGCGGCACATGCACGGCCATCTGGTCGCCGTCGAAGTCCGCGTTGAAAGCGGTGGTGACCAGCGGATGAAGCTGGATGGCACTGCCCTCGATCAGGACCGGCTCAAAAGCCTGGATGCCCAGGCGGTGGAGGGTCGGCGCACGGTTCAGCAGGACCGGGCGGTCCTTGATGACCTCTTCCAGAACCTCCCAGACCTCGGGACGGTTGCGTTCGATGAAACGACGGGCTCCGCGCACATTGGCGGCATAGCTGTGTTCCACCAGGCGTGAAACCACGAAGGGGCGGTAGAGTTCGAGGGCCATGTTCTTGGGCAGACCGCACTGGTAAAGCTTAAGGTTGGGACCTACCACGATGACCGAGCGGCCGGAGTAATCGACACGTTTGCCCAACAAGTTGCGGCGGAAACGGCCTTTCTTGCCCTTGAGCATATCGGAAAGCGATTTCAGCTCGCGGCGTCCGCGGCGTGACAGCGCCTTGCCGCGCTGTGAGTTGTCGATCAGGGAATCGACTGCTTCCTGGAGCATGCGTTTTTCATTGCGGACGATGACATCCGGCGCACCCAGTTCGAGCAGCCGTTTCAGACGGTTGTTGCGGTTGATCACCCGGCGATAGAGGTCGTTCAGATCCGAGGTGGCGAAACGGCCGCCATCCAGGGGAACCATCGGGCGCAGGTCGGGCGGGATGACCGGCAGGACGGTCAGGATCATCCACTCGGGGCGGTTGCCCGAGCGGCGGAAGGCTTCGACCACTTTCAAACGGGTGGTTGCCTTCTTGCGTTTTTGTTTGCTCTTGGAGGTCTTGACCTCGCGCCACAGCTCTTCTGAGAGCTTGTCGAGGTCAAGCCGGCGCAGGATGTCGTAAAATGCCTCGGCGCCCATGTCGGCACGGAAGACCTGGCCCCAGCGCTGTTTGAGTTCACGATATCCATTTTCGGTCAGGAAGGTGAACGGGCGCAGGTCCATGATCTCATCGCGCTGCCGCACGTTGGCTTTATGGCTGACATCCGACTGCTCGTCCAGCTTGTTGCGGAAGCTTTCCATCTTGGTTTCGGCTTCGGCTTTGGCGGCATCGATCTGCAATTTAAGCGCTTCGATATCGCGCTGTTTCTGTTCTTTCAGTTCGCTTTCGATCTGTTCGATGCGATCCTTGACCACCTGCTGGACCTTTGAGATCAGGTCCACGGCGACCGTGCTGCCGACTTCGGCGATAATGACCGGTTCCGGGGTGGAGGTGAATTTGATGGCCGCGCGAATGGTCTTGCCGTTCTTTTCCTGGATGGTGTTCTCTAACTTCTGGCCTTCCTTGATGATCGGTTCGATCTTCTCGGCCACCAGTTCATCGTAGCGGGCAACCTGTTCTTTTTCCTGCTGCTTAAGCCCGGAGATGGCCTTGTCCCGTGCAACCTTGATCTCGGCGATCTGGTTGTTGATCTCGGAGGCCTGGGCACGGTCGGAAACGCTCAATTCGTCCTCGAGCCGTTTCAATGCCTTGGTGCGGGCATCTTCATCCACGTAGGTGACGATATACTGCGCGAAGTAGAGCACCCGATCGAGATTGCGGCGGGTGATGTCGAGCAGGAAGCCCAGGTAGGAGGGGATGCGGCGGGTATACCAGATGTGTGCCACCGGGGTGGCCAGATCGATGTGACCCATGCGCTCGCGGCGCACTGCCGAGCGGGTGACTTCCACACCGCATTTGTCGCAGATGATGCCCTTGTAACGCGGATTCTTATACTTGCCGCAGTAGCATTGCCAGTCACGGGTCGGTCCGAAGATGGCTTCGCAGAACAGGCCATCCTTCTCAGGCCGCAAACGGCGATAATTGATGGTCTCTGGTTTTAACACTTCGCCGTAGGACCAACTGCGAATGGTTTCCGGGGACGCCAGGTTGATGCGTAGTGCGGTCAGGTCTTTTGTTTCCAAGGTGAAGTCCTCCTGGGATGGCTGTTTTAGCCGATAAATGCTTGTAGCGCTAGGGGATGTAACCCTGCGCTTTAATGTATGGGGTGTTTAGGCTTTTACCATGCAATCCTATATTTTATATCAGATAATACCAAAATGTCAATAGGCACTTTCCCCCGTCCACCCTTTCAGGTGGTATTCATTTCGCACACAGTATATCATATCCTGCGATCACCAGTCTGCCCGTCAAGCCGCCAGCCGGCCTGGATCATCGCGAGATCACGTTCTTATCAATCTTTAATCCAGAGGCTCTTGACTTTAGTTAAGGCGGATGATATATTAAGCCGCGTTAACTATTGAAAGGCGGCCGCATGTCAGAGAAAAGCCAGTTCGTCAAAGACCTCATCCACTGGATGGAACTCTCCACCACCCGCTCGATACGTCATTGGGGTCATTACGTGCGTGAATCGGGGCTTTCCATGCCGCAATTCGGCCTGATGATGCACCTGTATCACCACCAGCGCTGCGGCATGACGGAAATCGGGCAACATTCGGGCGCCTCCAATGCCGCCACCAGCCAGCTGGTCAACCGCCTGGTCGACAAAAAGCTGGTCGAACGCACTGAAAACCAGAACGACCGGCGTTCAAAACAAATAACCCTGACACCCAAGGGGCGCAAGCTCGTGGAGACCAGCATCGGAGAACGCTACCGCTGGGTGGAAGAGCTGGCCACCCATTTATCCCGCTCCGAGCAGGAGAAAGTATCAGATGCCCTGCCCGCGTTATTACGCAGTCTGGAAGAGATCGATGCTGCCCAGGGAAGTCACCCTCCCATGCCAGCTGATCTGAAGTGAATCCCAACAAACACCGTATTTAAATAAGATCCCGTTGTCTAGAAAGAGTCAATTATGCTGCGATTATTCAAATACCTGAAACCCTACACACTCCCGATCCTGATTTCGATCGTGCTTTTATTCGTGCAGGCGAATGCCGATCTCGCGCTTCCCGATTATCTGTCCAGGATCGTTAATAATGGCATCCAACAGGGTGGTGTGGAAAATGCGGTTCCGCAAGCCATCCGCCAGAGCGAGATGGACAAGCTCCTCCTTTTTGTTACCCCGGATGAAAAGAACTCCATCCTGGTCGATTACACCTTGATCGATGAGAAGTCAGCAGACTTCGAACAACAGCTCTCCATCTACCCGGCCCTGGCCGATCAACCGATCTATGTCTTAAACCCGGTTGACAAAGCAGAGATAGACAGACTCAATCCCATTCTGGCTCGAGCCCTTTTGGTCGTCTCATCCCTTGAAAAGATATTAGCCGATCCCGCCCAGGCAGCAGCCATGGGACAGAGCCTGGGGTTCGATCTCACCAGGCTGCCGCCTGGCACCGACCTGTTCGAAATGCTGGGGAAACTCCCGGCTGATCAGCTCTCTAAGATCACAACTGCCATCAACACGAAGTTTGCATCGCTTGGCGATGCCATGATCACCCAGGCGGCAGTCACAGCTGTGAAGGCGGAGTACACCGCCCTGGGCATGGAGACCGGTAAACTCCAGAGCGATTACATCACCCACACGGGCGTTTTGATGCTGCTGGTGACGCTGCTATCGGTGATCTGCACGGTGATCGTGAGCTTCCTTTCCGCCCGGATCGGCTCGGGATTGGCGCGTGACCTGCGGCGCAATGTCTTCCAGCGGGTGGAAAGCTTCTCGAGCACGGAGTTCGATCGCTTCTCGACGGCCTCTCTCATCACCCGGACAACCAATGACATCACCCAGGTCCAGATGGTGGTCATCATGATGCTGCGGATGGTCATCTATGCCCCCATCATCGGGGTTGGCGGTGTGATCCGCGCCCTGAGCAAGACTGCCTCCATGTGGTGGTTGATCGCGCTGGCAGTCATTGTCCTGCTCGGGTTGATCCTGGTCGTCTTCTCGATCGCCCTGCCCAAGTTCAAGTCCATCCAGGGATTGATCGACCGACTCAACCTGGTCACCCGCGAAAACCTGTCGGGCATGATGGTCATCCGCGCTTTCAACATGCAGCCCTTTGAAGAGGAGCGTTTTGACAAAGCCAACCGCAACCTGACCGGCACCATGCTGTTCATCAGCCGCGTCATGGTGGTGATGATGCCCCTGATGATGTTCATCATGAACGGCCTATCCCTGCTGATCATCTGGGTCGGGGCACACGAAGTGGCCCAGGCACAAATGCAGGTGGGCGACATGATGGCCTTCATGCAGTATGCCATGCAGATCATGTTCGCATTCCTGATGCTGGCCATGATGTTCATCTTCCTACCGCGGGCGGCCGTGTCAGCCGACCGCATCGCCGATGTACTGGAGACCGATCCGGTCATCCGCGATCCTCAGGAACCCATCAAGTTTCCCGAGCCTTTCAAGGGCACGGTTGAATTCCGCGACGTTAGTTTCCGCTACCCGGGCGCCGAGGAAGATGTCTTGCATGACATTTCCTTCACCGCACAACCCGGTCAAACGACGGCCTTCATCGGAACCACCGGGTCGGGAAAGTCGACCATTATCAGCCTGATCCCGCGATTCTATGAGGTCTCGGATGGCAGTATCCTGGTGGATGGCGTCGATATACGCCAGGTCACCCAGCACGACCTTCGGGACCGGATCGGATATGTCCCCCAAAAGAGCAGCCTGTTCTCGGGCACGATCGAAAGCAACCTGCGTTATGCGGATGACCACGCCACCGACAAGGTCATTAAGCTGGCAGCTGACATCGCCCAGGCTACCGAATTCATTGCGGAAAATCCGGAAGGATTGAAAACTGAGATCGCCCAGGGAGGCGCGAACATCTCAGGCGGTCAGAAACAGCGACTCTCGATCGCCCGTGCGCTGGTCAAACAGGCACCCATCTACATTTTCGATGACAGCTTCTCCGCCCTCGATTTTAAGACCGACTCAGCCTTGAGGCGGGCGCTGAAGGAACACACCAGTCACAGCACCCTGTTCATCGTGACCCAGCGCATTGCCACCATCAAGAACGCCGAGCAGATCATCGTTCTCGATGAGGGACGAATCATCGGAAAAGGAACCCACCAAGAGTTGATGAAAAGCAGTGAAGTTTATCGTGAGATTGCGCTATCGCAATTGAGCCAGGAGGAGCTGCTATGATGCACGGCGGCGGTAATTCACAACCATCCCGCGGCTCCGAAGGCGGACGCCCCCGTGGTCCGATGGGCGGCGGGCCGATGGCTATGATGCGCAAGGGTGAGAAACCCCGGAATTTCAAGGGTACGTTCAGGAAATTACTCGAGTATCTCGGCAAGTATAAGGCGATCATCGCAGTCGTATGGCTGCTGGCGATTACCTCCACCATCCTCTCGATCGCCGGCCCGAAGATCCTGGGCAAAGCCACCACCACCTTGTTTGAAGGTGTGATGGCCAGCCTGGCAGGAACCGGTTCGATCGATTTCACATCCATCGGCCGCTTCATTATCATGACGCTGATCCTGTACAGCGCGGCAACCATCCTCAGCTATATCCAGGGATGGATCATGACGGATGTATCGATGAAGATCACCTATCGTTTCCGGCGTGATATTTCCGAAAAGATCAACCGGATGCCGCTTAAGTATTTTGACGGCACGAATCACGGCGAGGTGCTTTCCCGCATCACCAATGATGTGGACACGGTCAGCCAGAGCCTGAACCAGAGCCTGACCCAGATCATCACTTCCATTACCACGGTGGTCGGTGTCTTGATCATGATGTTCTCGATCAGCTGGCAGATGACCCTGGTGGCGCTGGCGATGCTGCCGGTTTCGCTGGGCATCATCGGCCTGATCGTCAATAAATCACAGGTCTACTTTAAACGCCAGCAGGATTACCTGGGTCATATCAACGGGCATGTCGAAGAGATGTACGGCAGCCACGTGGTCATGAAGGCATTCAACGGCGAGGCCAAGAGTGTTGAGCAGTTCGACCAGGTGAATGACACCCTTTACGATTCCGCCTGGAAATCCCAGTTCCTTTCTGGCATGATGATGCCGATCATGAACTTCGTCGGCAACCTGGGCTATGTGGTCATCTGTATTTTGGGCGGGTATCTCGCCATCCGGGGAACCGTCACAGTCGGTGACATCCAGGCCTTCATCCAGTACGTGCGTTCGTTCACGCAGCCGATCACCCAGATTGCCAACATCTCCAACACACTCCAGCAGACCATGGCAGCTGCCGAACGGGTTTTTGAATTCCTGGCAGAGGCCGAGGAAGTGCCCGACACGACCCAGCCTGTCCAATGCAGCACGGGACCCGGGCGGGTTGATTTCAAGAACGTCCATTTTGGTTACAACCCGGACAAGATCATCATCGACGACTTTTCCTTTTATGCCGAGCCGGGGTCGAAGATCGCCATCGTCGGTCCGACTGGAGCGGGGAAAACGACCATGGTCAAGCTGTTGATGCGTTTTTATGATGTGACGAGCGGCGCGATCCAGGTGGATGGCCACGATATCAAGGACTACCTGCGCGGCGATCTGCGCTGCATGTTCGGCATGGTCCTGCAGGATACCTGGTTGTACAACGATACGATCATGGAAAACATCCGCTACGGACGCTCGAATGCAACCGATGAAGAGGTCATTGCAGCCGCCAAAGCAGCCCATGCCGACCATTTCATCCGGACATTACCGGAAGGCTATAAAATGATCCTGAACGAGGAGACCACCAACATCTCGCAGGGTCAAATGCAGTTATTGACCATTGCGCGTGCCATCCTGGCGAATCCACGCATGCTGATCCTGGATGAAGCCACCAGCTCGGTCGATACCCACACCGAGGTGCTAATCCAGAAAGCCATGGATACTCTTATGAAAGGACGCACCAGCTTCATCATCGCCCACCGTCTGTCCACCATCCGTGACGCGGACTGGATCCTGGTGATGAATAACGGGGATATCGTCGAGCAGGGTAAGCATGAAAAGTTGCTGGCGAAGAATGGCTTCTACGCCGAGCTTTACAACAGTCAATTCGAAACGGCCGTAAGCGCTGCCTGATCAAATTCACTCTTGTATTTAAAAAATGCCCGGAAAAAATCCGGGCATTTTTCATCTTAATCCATTAAAACAAAACCAACCGCGTGTTTTGGTGTTAACATTGAAAGAATCGCCATGCCTGGTATCAGCTTCAAACACATCATCTGGGATGTCGACGGGACCCTGTTCGACACGTATCCCGCCATCAGCGCGGCCATCCTGGCTGCCGTGGCAGAACAAGGCGTCAGGATCGATCGGGAGACTGTCACCCAAATGGCGATGACGTCTCTGGGCACGACGCTGCCGACACTGGCAAAACATTACAACCTGGACCATGAACGCCTGTATGTCCGTTATGAATTCTTCCTGGCCGGCACGCCGCTTGGCAGCCAGCGGCCCTTCCCGGGTGTTAAACAACTGCTCAGGCTGGTCATCAAGAATGGCGGGCTGAACGTGATCTCCACCCACCGGCCCCCGGATTCGCTCATCCCGCTGCTGAAGTACCATCGCATGGGTTCCCTTTTCGCGGACAAGCTCACCGTGTACGATGGCTACCCCCGTAAACCCGACCCGGCCATGTTCAATGAGTTGATCAAACGGCATAACCTGAACCGCGCGGAGACCCTGGCGATCGGCGACCGCGATCTGGACCTGGCAGCCGGCAAGGCTGCGGGTATCCAAACAGCTTTATACGGAAGCGCTCCCAACAAGGTCATCCCTGACCTTTATATCCTGGATTACCGGGATGTTGTGCAGATGATCGAATCCAACTCTTGAAAATATCCCCCAACTAACCGTAACGACCCAGGATGTAATCCTCGGTCCGTTTATCCTTTGGGCGGGTGAACATCTCTTTCCCCGGTCCGAATTCGATCAATTCCCCCTGCAGGAAGAAAGCCACCCAATCCCCCACCCTGGCTGTCTGTTGGGTGTTGTGGGGGGCGATGATGATGGTGTATTCCTTCTCCAGATCGTTCAATGAGGATTCGATGCGGGCGGTAGCCACGGGGTCGAGCGCTGAGGTGGGTTCATCCAGCAATATGATCTCGGGTTTAAGCGCCAGCGCACGCGCCAGGCACAGGCGCTGCTGCTGGCCGCCGGAGAGCGCGATGGCGGGATCCCCCAGCCGGTCGTGCACCTCATCCCACAGCTCTGCCTTCTCGAGCGCCTCCCGCACGGCTTTATCCAAAACAACCCGGCTGCGTTCGCCGGCCACCTCGAGCCCATAGGAGACATTCTGGTAGATGGTCATCGGGAGCGGCAGCGGTCTTGAAAAGACCATGCCAACCTTGCGGCGCAAGGCGATCACATCCGTATCCGGCGCGAGGATGTCCTGCCCATCGATCAACACCCGCCCGGATTGAGCCACCACATCCGCCAGGTCATTCAGGCGGTTCAACACTCGCAGGAAGGTCGATTTACCACCGCCGGCCGGTCCCATCAGGGCCGTCACGGCATTGGCCGGGATGGCCATGCTCAAATCGCGGATCGACTCGGTGCCGTCCGAATAGCGCAGGCTGAGGTGTTCAATGACGATCTTATCCATGCTCACCACTGCCTGCGGGCACGCGCCCGTGAACGAATGACGGTTGCGATCAGGTTCATGCCCAATACGAACACCAGCAGCACCAGCACCGTGCCGTATTGGATCTCGATCGGCATACCCGGAACCTGGGTCGAAATGACAAACAGGTGGTACGGTAAAGCCATGGTCGCATCCAACGGCGAGCCTGGCAGCTGCGGCAGGAAGAAGGTGGCGCCGGTGAACAGGATGGGCGCTGTCTCGCCGGCCGCCCGTTCCAGGCCAAGGATCACACCGGTCAAGATGCCCGGGACAGCCTGGGGCAGCACCACCCGCCGGATGGTTTCCCAGCGGCTGGTTCCCAGCGAGGTGGAAACCACACGAAAAGCATATGGCACCGCCCGCAGGGCTTCCTCGGTGGTGGAGATGATGACCGGCAAGGTCATGATCGAGAGCGTCAGCGAGGCGGCCAGGATGCTGGTGCCCAATTTCAGGAAGATGACGAACAAGCCCAGGCCGAACAGCCCATAAACGATCGAAGGGATGCCGGCCAGGTTGATGATGGCAATTCTGATAGCCCGCGTCAAGCGGTTCTCGGGGGCGTATTCCGACAGGTAGATGGCGGCGGCGATACCCAGCGGGACCGAGAAGATGGCTGTGCCGAGCGTCAGGTAGAATGTTCCGATGATGGCCGGCAGAATGCCGCCGGCTTTCATTCCGTGCGCGGGCATTTTGGACAGGAATTCCCAACTGACGGCCGGAGCACCCTTGATGATGATGTAGATGATCACCGCCAGGATCGGCAGGACCAGCAGGAAAGACAGGCCTGCCAACGACGCGAATCCGAGCTTCTCAATGCGACGGGCAGAAAGACGGGGTACGATCGTCTTTGGATCGCTCACGAGAGCACCCTTTCAGAACGCTTGCGTGAGCGGAAGGCGATCCGCGAGGCCATCACATTCACGCCCAGCGTGATGATGAAGAGCACGATACCAATGAAGAACAGGACATGATAATGGGGGCTGCCGCTGGCCACCTCGCCCATTTCCGAGGCGATCGTGGCGGTCATGGTGCGGATGGGGGCGAACAGGACACCCAGCGAATCCGGCATGACCGGCGCATTACCGGTCACCATCATGACCGTCATGGTCTCGCCGATCGAGCGGCCGATGCCCAGCATGACCGCCATCAGGATACCCGAACGTGCCGCCGGCACGGACACACCCCAGATGGTCTGCCAGCGGGTCGTTCCAAGCGCCAGGGCGGCCTCGCGGTAGGATTTCGGGACGGTGTTCAGCGCATCTTCCGAGATCGAGACGATGGTCGGGATCGCGATCGCTCCCAACAGGATCGAACCCGCCAGCGCGGTCAATCCGGTGGGCAGGTCCAGGCTTTCCCGCAGGAAAGGTGCCAGGACGATCGCACCCAGGAATCCCAGTACAACGGAAGGGATGCCAGCCAGGATCTCGATCACAGGTTTGAGGACTTCCTTCGCCCAACGTGGCGCGATCTCGGAGATGTAAACCGCCGTCAGAATCCCAACCGGTACACTGACCAGGGCGGCACCGATCGTCACGACCAGCGAACCCAGGATGAGCGGCAGGATGCCATAATATTGTTCGATCGGATACCAGATCGTGCTGAACAGGTTCGATAATTCAACATCTTTCAAGGCTGGCAAGCCATTCGCCATCAGGAAGAAAAAAATCATCAGCACGAACAGGATGGACGAGTACCCGGCAGCCTGGATCACACGGGTGATGGTCCACTCGCCGATCGGTTCGCGCTTTTTACGGTCAAAGATCTCAGTCTTGTTCATTGGATAATGGGTACAAATCCCAGCATCAATACAATCTTCTGACCTTCAGGCGACAGGATCCAATCAATATAGGCTTTAACCACGGTGGAGGGTTCGCCCGGGGTATACATATAGAGGTCGCGGGCAATCGGGTATTTACCATTGTTGACAGTCGCCACGGACGGCAGGATGTAAGGGCTATTCGCATCCGGCGCCACTGAAATCACCTTGACTTCATCGGTGATATACCCCAGTCCATCATAACCAATGGCATGCGGGTTGTCGCGCACTTCAGCAATGATGCCTTCTGACGAAGGTAACAACAAGGTATCACGCGAGAAGATGTCCTTGTTCTCCTTACTTCCCAACCGGATGACAGTCTCCAGGAAATAAACGTGCGTGCCAGAGTTGGTTTCGCGCGACAGACGCACAATCTCCAGATCGTCACCGCCCACCTCGGACCAGTTGTCGATGCGACCGGTGAAGATATCTGCCAGCTGGCTCAAGGTCAACCGGTCGACCGGGTTTTCCTTGTTGATGATGACCCCGATGGCATCCCGCGCAACGGTGAATTCAACCGGCGTTATGCCGGCGGCGATGGCCGAGTCGATCTCCTCCTGCTTGATACTGCGGGAGGCGTTGGCGATCCCAACCGTATTGTTGATCAAGGCAGCGATGCCTGTCCCTGAACCTCCGCCGGACACTGAAAGGCTCACTTCCGGATGCACAGCCTGGTAGCTTTCCGCCCAGGCAAGCGCCAGGTTGACCATGGTGTCTGAGCCTTTATTTTCGATATAGGTATACGAAGCTGGTGGGGGTTGTTCACCGGCTGCCGGTTGGCAGGCTGCCAGCAGCAAGACCAGTGCAATTGTCATCAAGGGTTTCATCTTGCCCATGAGACATGATTATAGCCGACAATTCTGCGAGGCGGTCAAATCCAGGCCGCAATACCGCCCCTGGTGGCACGGTATAATTCCCTGATCCCAACCCAAAGAGGTGAAAATGCGCTTCGCATTGCTGGCCGATATCCATGGCAACCTGCCTGCTCTTGAGGCGGTGATGGATGCGTTAAAGGTCGATGCTCCCGATGACATCCTGGTAGCCGGGGATTGGATCTCGGGTCCCTGTGAAAATGAGACCTTTGATCTCCTGCAGGCATATATCCCGAATTCCGTCCTGGGTAACAGCGATATCCGTTTACTGGAGTATCTCGACGGCAAAGCTCCCTCCAATTGGGCGACGCTGAAGCAGATGAATATGTTACGCTGGGGCGTACGGCACCTTGAACCGCGCAACCTCAGCCTTCTGCGCAGCATGCCCGAGCAGCGTGTGATCCAGGTCGATGGTGCACAGCCGATCCGGGTGGCACACGGCTCGCTGGAAAGTGCCTACGAAACCCCCTTTATATCCCGGGAGAAGCTGTACCAGACATTTAATGACCTTCAGGAGAGCGTCCTGGTATGCGGGCACAGCCACCGCCCGATGATCGCGGCCGGCCGGGAGGGCAAGCTGATCATCAATCCCGGCGCCGTGGGGGGACCCTTGAACGGCGACACGCATGCGCAGTATGCTTTGCTCGACTGGCGTGAGGGTCAATGGCAACCCCTATTGAAGCGGGTGGCTTATGACCACCAACCAGTGATTAAATCATTCGAGGAGAGTGGCTTCCTGGAGGAATGCGGGCCGTTAGGGCGGGCATTCCTTGAGACCATCCTGTCAGGTGAGGATATCGCCCATTTGTTTTTCACCCATGTCGATAACCTGGCCAAGGCGCGCGGCATCGAGCTGGAGGATTTTGTCCCGGATGATATCTGGGAAGAAGCTGGCCGATCCTTCGACTGGCAAAGAATAATACAAATCCGTCCCATCTATGAATCGAACCACAAAGATCACTAAGAACACAAAGAGAACAAGAATAAGATATATTTAGATAAATTGTGATTTTTTATCCTGATATATCTTAATTAATATCTATTATGATATGGTAGATACAGAATCTGAAATTATTGGCAGGCAAATAGTCGACGCTGCTATCCAGGTCCATAAGGCACTGGGACCAGGACTCCTTGAATCAGCCTATCAACAAATCCTTGCCTATGAGCTATCACAGAGGGGTCTTATTGTCGAATGTGAAGTCCCTGTACCCATTACATATGGTAAAAAGAAAATCGATATCGGTTATAGAATCGATATGTTGATAAACCAGAAAGTCATTATCGAAAACAAGACAGTAGAGTTGATTCTCCCCATCCATCAAGCCCAACTGCTCACATACCTAAAATTATCCGGGCATAAACTCGGATATCTTCTTAACTGGCATGTTAAATTAATGAAAAACGGTATTCAAAGGATGGTGTTTTGACAACTAGACCTTAGTGATCTTTGTGGCCTTTGTGGTTCAAATCTAATCCAAGGAGTATTCAATGAAAAACCTGCATTGGTACGACCATCTGGCGATCAACAGCTATTGGCTGGGCATTAACATCGCCTCCGGCATTCTGACCCCCATCCTGATGCCAGCCCTGGTATTGATGTTCATGCCGGTGGAAATGAAGAACACCTACCTGGCAAACCTGCGCGTCATCGGCCTGTCGGTGGCCATGCTGTTCCAACCCATCGCGGGTTTTTGGAGCGACCGTTCAACGGCAAAAATTGGCCGGCGGCGGCCGTTCATCATCTGGGGTGCCATCCTCAATGTGATCTTCCTTTTTATCATCGGATCATCCCCCTCATTCATGGGCGCCAACAGTAAAATAATTCTGGGTGTGAGCGCCGCCTATCTGGTACTGACCATCGGTACGATCCTGATGCAGTTCTCCTCCAACCTGGGGCAGGCCGCCGTTCAGGGATTGATGCCGGATGTGGTCCCTGAGAACCAGCGCGGTCGTTCTTCCGGCTTTAAATCATTGCTTGAACTGCTCCCGGCAGCCCTGGTGGCCCTGTTCGTGGGCAGGATGGTTGATAAGGGTTTGATCTGGCCGGTGATCGGGATCATCATGGCAGGCTTCATCATCACCATGCTTGTCACGGTGATCTTTGTCAAAGAAGAGCCGCTCAAACAAAAATCAACCGGGAAAGTACTGGAGCCGGTCCTGCGTATCCTGGCCCTGACCGCCATTTTTGTGGGTGTCACCCGGGCAGCCATCTGGTTGGTCAGTTCAAGCGGCAAATTACTGACCAGCGCGGGTGTCACGCTCAATACCCAGATCATCCTGATCGGCCTGGCAGGTCTGGTAGCGATGGCCGGTTCGATCTTCCTCGGCGTCTACTTTGGTGCCCAGGTTGGAATCGGCAAGGATGCCCGACAGCATATGTCCTTCATCTGGTGGGTCATCAACCGGTTGTTATTCCTGGCAGCGGTCGGTTCGATCCAGGGATTCGCACTCTACTTCCTGCGGGATGTGATGCACGATCCCAATCCGGCCACCACGACCAGTATCCTGATGGCAGCCGTGGCAGTGTTCCTGATGTTATCGGCAGTGATCGGCGGCTATATTGCCGACCGGGTCGGTAAGAAACGACTGGTCGCCCTGGCGGCCGTGATCGCAGCTGCGGCGCCGTGTTACTGCTCTTTGCGCGCAGTTTACCCTTGCTGCTCATCAGTGGCGCGATCATCGGACTGGGTACCGGGTTATTCTTCGCCTCCAACTGGGCGCTCGGAACCAAGCTGGTTCCTCCGGCTGAAGCCGGCAAATACCTGGGCATCTCCAACCTGGCCGGCGCCGGCGCAGGCATCGTGGGTGCCGGGATCGGCAGGCCCGATGGCGGACTCCTTCAATGCCCTGCAACCCGGTCTGGGTTACCTGGTCATCTTTGCCATTTATGCCGGTTTGTTCCTCATATCCATCCTGGCCCTGACCAAAGTGAAGGTTCCCGAAGGAGCGTAATCGAAGCAAATCACCTTAAAGCCCGGCGGAGATCCGCCGGGCTTTTTCGTATGGCCGGATCGAATCGATAAGATATAATTGGCGGGTTCTAAACAAGAAGAGGTTCCTATGGAAATTGGTAATATCGAAAGCGTTGATATCGACCACCAGATGCGGTCGGCCTATCTGGACTACGCGATGAGCGTCATCGTGGCGCGCGCCCTGCCGGATGCACGCGACGGCTTGAAACCCGTCCACCGTCGCATCCTGTTCGCGATGCATGATATGGGCATCCGCGCCGGAAGCGCTTACAAGAAGTCCGCCCGTATCGTCGGTGAAGTGCTCGGCAAGTATCACCCCCACGGCGACAGCGCGGTATACGAAGCCATGGCGCGCATGGCCCAGGATTTCTCCATGCGCTACATGCTGGTCAACGGTCAGGGCAACTTCGGATCGGTGGATGGCGATGCCCCGGCAGCCATGCGGTACACCGAAGCCCGCCTGGCGCATATCGCCGAGGAAATGCTGCTGGATATCGACAAGAATACGGTCGATTTCGCGGATAATTTTGATGGCACGCTGCAAGAACCCCTGATCACTGCCAGCCAGGTTGCCCAATCTGCTTCTGAACGGCTCATCCGGCATCGCAGTCGGCATGGCGACCAATATTCCCCCGCATAACCTGCAGGGAACTGGCGGCCGCCATCAATCATGTCATCGAACATTACGATGAATTCGACGAGATCAGCACGGACGAATTGATCGAACTCCTGCCGGGACCCGACTTTCCCACCGGCGGGATCATCGTCGGGCGCGAGGGCATCCACCAGGCATACACCACCGGTCGTGGTCGGCTGGTGATCCGCGGGCTGGCGCATATCGAAGAGGGCAAAGGCTGGGCGCTTCAACATCATCATCACCGAGATCCCCTATCAGGTCAACAAATCCAGCCTGATCGAACGCATCGCAGAACTGGTGCGCGAGGGGCGCATTGATAACATCGCCGACTTGCGCGATGAATCGGACCGGCGTGGCATGAGCATCGTGATCGAGCTCAAGCGGGGTGCCCAACCCAAACAGGTCCTGAATCAACTCTATAAATACACACCGCTGCAATCCACTTTCGGGATCCACCTACTGGCGCTGGTCAAAGGTGAACCGCGCGTGCTGACCCTCAAACGCACGCTTCAGATATTCATCGAACACCGCCAGGAAGTCATCACCCGGCGTTCACAATTCGACCTCGAAAAAGCCCGTGCGCGAGCCCACATTCTCGACGGATTGTTGATCGCGCTGGCGAATCTGGATGACGTCATCGACACCATCCGCAAGTCACCGGATGCTGACACGGCCAAGGAACGCGCCTGATACAGCGCTTCAAGCTGAGCGACCTGCAAGCCCAGGCCATCCTGGACATGCAATTGCGCCGGCTGGCTGCTCTGGAACGGCAAAAGATCGAGGACGAGCACAAGGAGATCATGGCCCGCATCGCCCACCTGGAGGACCTGCTGGCTCATCCCAAGGCGATCCTGCAGGTCATCCAGGATGACCTGCGCGAGCTGTCTGAGAAGTATGGCGACGAACGCCGCACCCGCATCGCCGCGGATGCGAAAGAGGAATTCAAGGAAGAGGACCTGGTCGCTGATGAGTCGATCCTGATCAGCATCACCCAACGCGGATATATCAAACGCGTCTCAGCCGGGGCTTACCGCACCCAGTCACGCGGCGGTCGGGGCGTCACCGGGCAGGCCGTCAAGGAAGAGGACGAGGTTTTGATGCTCATCCCGGCCCGCACCCTGAATACCATGTTGTTCTTCTCGGACAAGGGCAAGGTCTATTCCGAAAAAGCCTACCAGATCCCGGATGCTGGCCGCGCCGACCGGGGTATCCCACTCGTGAATGTCCTGTCGGTGGAACCCGGTGAGCAGATCACCGCAGCAGTTTCAGTGACCGCCCTGGACGGATCCGGGTATTGCACGATGACCACCCGGAAGGGCCGGGTCAAACGCGTCTCCCTATCGGAATTTGCTGCCGTCCGACCGTCCGGTTTGATCGCCATCTCACTGGAAGAAGGTGATGAGCTCTGGTGGGTGCGACTGACCAACGGCCAGGATGAGATTATCCTGGTGACATCTCACGGTCATGCATTAAGAACCAGCGAAAAGAACATCCGCGCCATGGGTCGCCAGGCAGCCGGTGTCGCGGGCATCAAACTCACTCCGAATGACCAGGTTTCCGGCATGGAGGTCGTTGAGCCCGGAGGTGACCTGTTGGTGGTGACCGAACAGGGTTACGGAAAACGGACCCCGCTGACAGAATATGCCCCCAAGGGCCGCGCAACCGGTGGCATGGCCACCATCAACCAGTCCAGCCTGGAAAAGATCGGACACATAGCAGCTGCCAGGGTTGTCCAGGAAAGTGATGACATCACCCTGATCACCTCGGGCGGCATCGTACTCAGGCTGAAAGTCAGCCAGGTCAGTCAGAGCGGCCGGTCCACCCGTGGGGTGAGACTAATGAACATGCCCGCCGGAGATCGATTGGCCAGCCTGGCACGCATCTCCATGGCCGAGCTGCAGAAGAGTGGCGTCACAGCAGAGCCATCCAATGGAAATGATAAAAATGGAAATGGGAATGGAAGTACCGATGAGAGTGGGAAGAATGGGGATGTGGAAGAAAAAGGAACAACCGCCTTCCAGGAACCCCTGCCCCTGTAGTGGGGTGTGAAATCCAAAAGAAAAAGACCGGATCGAGCCGGTCTTTTTGATTATTTATGGGATGAAAACGCTGCCTGTTGCCAGCAGGAGCGCCATGCCAACCACCAGGGCGCCCGCGAACAACAGGGCGGCAATCACAAAACGCTTAGCAGGGGAAATTTGTTGCAGTATGTTCTTTTTCTTGGGAGGTTCAGGAACCGGTTCCTCCAGACCTTTGAGGAAATCCGATTCGCTCGCCTGTTGCCTGAGATCATCCAGCATGTCTGCCTCCGCAGGTAATTATACCGCCCTCAATCGAACATCGCCAACCATGATCGCATGGCTCGTGCCATCCTCCGTAACGATCAGGAGCTCGCCACCAGCTCCGATACCGGTGATCCGGCCAACCAGGTCGGGCTTGAGAGAGCTGCTGATGCACACCTGTTCCCCGTGAAAGGCCAGATGAGAGGACCACTCCTCGAAGAAATCCACGGATGCCAGCCTGGCACGCCATGCCACCAGGGCGTTGAGGATGCCGGCCAGCACTTGCCAGCGGTCGACCGGTTGTCCGGCTTCCGCTTCCACACAGGTGGCCGGAAAAAGCAGCTCAGACGGTGGAGGCAGTGCATCAGGGGTGATGTTCACCCCGATCCCGATGATGATCGCTTGCAAGAATCTCCCCTTCCCAAAGGTTCTCCACCAGGATGCCGGCCAATTTCCTGCGAGCCACCAGGACATCATTCGGCCATTTGATCTCCGCCGGCAAACCATAAAGTTGGTTCAGAGTTGCCCGGATGGCCACGGCTCCCAGGGGAGAGAAGAAAGGCAGGCAGTCAGCTTCTCTGCCAGCCGGTCGCAGGATCAAGGAGAATGCCAGGGCAGAACCCGGATTGGTAACCCACTCGCGGCCCTCGCGGCCACGGCCGGCTGATTGGTGGTCAGCGACCACCAGGGATAGGTCGGCAGCGTCATCACCTGCCCAATGCAGGCAATAGGAGTTGGTTGAATCGATCGATTGGAAATAGCGCACTTCCGCCAGCGGCAGATCGGCCAGGGCTTCTTTCAATGGACCGGGAATTGGGCTGTGCATTCAGATTAAGCTGGAATGTATGGCGGTGACGATCCGCTTTTACTGCAGCATCGTCCAGGGGTTGATCGTGCCGCCGTTATAACGCAGTTCAAAATGCAGGTGAGGTCCGGTCGAATTTCCGGTGGAGCCGCCATAACCGATCACCTGGCCCTGTGCCACACCCACAGCGCAGGCGACATTGACTGAGCTCAAGTGAGCATAGAGGGTGGAATAGCCCGTGCCGTGATCGATCATGACCATATTACCATAGCCATTGGCGTTCCAGCCCGCATAGATGATGGTGCCGTTATCCGATGCGTAAATGGGTGCGCCATCACCTGCCGCAATATCGATGCCCTGGTGTCCATCCCAGTATTCATTTCCGGATATGGAGCGATTACCAGCCGGCCAAATGAAGTTATTCGTTCCGATCAATACATACCCCATGACCGTGCAGGCGCCTGGTCCTGATAATGTAGCCACGGCACCATTCTTACCGGTCGGGATGACCGGCACGACCCACTGGGTGTATTCACCAATGCCACCCGGGATCATTATGTAATCCCCGGGTTTGATCTCCGGGTTGAGCAGATCCAGATCATTGCTGACCCATAGAAGGATATCATCCGGCTTGACTGTGTATTTACCGGCCACAGCATCCAACCTGTCGCCTTCCTTCCACTGATAGAAAATGCCATCTGTGGGTGGAATCTTTAAGCGTCATCCCTACCGAGAGGTAATCCACACCCATGGAGAGGGTATCCTCGTTGGCCCACAGGATTGATTCGGGTTTGAGGTCGAACTGCTTCGAAATACCAAAGATGGAGTCACCGCTGTCGACTGTGTAATCAATGGCATTCGTACGATATTGTGCTGAGAGGTCGGTATGATGATCATCGGTCCGGAAGATAGCCTCCGGGGTAACCAGGGGTGCATATCCCGGCAGGTTGCCAATTGCTCCCCCGTTATTACTTTGATCTCCCGAAGTGACCTGAACCGGTGCGGCACCGACCTCTTCCGGCATCCACAGCGCGGCGGATATCAAGGCGAATACAACCAATGCAGTGGCAGCCCAACTGATGAGCATCGGCCAGCGCTTGGAAGCTGGTCGCTCAACCGGCGATTCATTCACAGGGTAATCCTCATGATTCTCAGGCATTTTGGGGGAATCCATTGATCCTATCCTTCAGCCAGTGTCTCCAAAAATTCCAGGTTGTTGCGGGTTTTGAACATGCGCTGCAGGATGGCTTCGGTTCCGACTGAAGGATCCATGCCGGCACCTTGCGGGGGATTGCCGATCATTTGCAGGTACATGCGCCGCATCAACCAGGCCAGCTTCAACACATCCGGTCCGAGCAGCTGTTCTTCACGGCGGGTCGAGGAGCGCTCGATATCAATGGCCGGGAAGATGCGCCGTTCCTGCAAGGCGGCGGGAAAGATGCAATTCCATGTTGCCGGTGCCTTTGAACTCTTCGTAGACGACATCATCCAGACGTGAACCGGTTTCGACCAGCGCAGTGGCAATGATGGTGAGCGAACCGCCCTCTTCGAGGTTACGGGCAGCGCCAAAGAAACGCTTGGGGGGATAAAGCGCCGAGGGGTCCATGCCACCGGAAAGCGTCCGTCCGGATGGATTGACCACCAGGTTGTAAGCGCGTGCCAGGCGGGTCAGCGAATCCATCAGGATGACCACATCGCGGCCGATCTCCACCAGCCGTTTGGCCCGGTCGAGTGCGATCTCGGCTGTCCGAACATGGGAAGAAACGGGCTCATCGAAGGTCGAAGCGACCACCTCAGCATCCACCGAGCGGTCCATGTCGGTGACCTCTTCAGGGCGTTCACCGATCAGGGCAACGATCAAATGGGCTTCAGGGGAATTAGCAGAGATGGCATTCGCGATCTGCTTTAAGATCGTCGTCTTGCCGGCTTTGGGGGGGAAACGATCATACCGCGCTGACCTCTGCCGATCGGAGCGATCAGATCGATCACGCGGGTGGATAAGATATGCCCTTCAGTTTCGAGATTGAAGCGCTTTTCGGGAAAAATGGGGGTCAGACTCTCGAAGTTGATCCGGCGCTGAAATTCCTCAGGATCAAGACCATTGATGGTTTCCACCTTCAACAAACCATAATGTTTTTCGGCCTCGCGTGGTGGGCGGACATGCCCGATGACCATGTCACCACCCCGCAGGTCAAAACGCCTTAGCTGAGCCTGGGATACATACACATCATCCGGACCAACCTGGTAATTGGTGCGCAGGAAACCGATCCCTTCGCTCATGATCTCCAGGACGCCGCCTCGAACTTCGAGACCTTCCTTGGCGGCTTCTGCCTGGCGGATGCGCAGGATCAGGTTCTCTTTTTTCAGGCGCCTGGCATTTGGAACCTCCAACGCTTCAGCCGTCTTGCGGAGATCCTCGAGGGATTGTTTTTCCATTTCGGATATTTTCATGGGTGTATCAACCTTGTATCTGTGATGTTAAAAGTGGGGACACGGCAAAATCGCCCTTAAGGGCAAATACAACAACGATCATCATCGGGTGGAACGGGTAAATTTCACAGGTAGGGATTTTTCGAACAGATATTAGCGATCAGATTCTACAATAATGCGATGTCGACTTTCTGGAATTATTACGATGATTATATCAAATAGTCATTTTTGGCGCAAGACCGGGTATTTGTCCGGAATTATGACATTACTCCCCAAAAATGACCGCCCACCAGATCTCCCAGTTGGATGCCTGAGTTGCCACCATCATCTGGGTGGGTGTTGGCTGGGGGGTATATCCAGCCGGTGCCAGGGGCACGATCGGAATATCACCCGGTTTCGCCATGTGCCCTTCCTGGCGCGCCCACTCACCCACAGCCGCTTCAGATGTGGCATATGCGATTCGTGTGTCGAGTGCGCGGGCGGTAATGGCCAGGGCTGTCACCTTCACAATGACCTTGTCCTTCTGTTCGTTCAGATTCAACAGTTCCGAGAGGCGGCTGTTGAAATCCATCATCATGCCAACCAGCAACACGATGACAACGATCAGGATCGCCCGCCGGGCATCCAGGTGTATTTTTTGAAGGAATTCAGCGATCTTTTTCTTGATCATTACAAGCTCATGCGGTGCAAAATCCATTCCAGGTACGCCCGTGAAAAAGCCCCGCGAACGGGGCTTGCCCTAAATAGGGACACTGTGTGCCGAAGGAGGGATTTGAACCCTCATGAGCGTACACTCACTACGCCCTGAACGTAGCGCGTCTGCCAATTCCGCCACTCCGGCCAAGTCACATAATTTTATGCTAATGTCAGTTCTTGTCAACCATCAATTTGAATTCCGGATTTGAGCTCCTTTGCTCATGCCTGTCTTCCCGCCTTCGAATGTTATAATCACCATTACGGAAGGCTGACCAGGTAAAAACCCATGGAATCGCTCTTCGCCGTTTTCGATTCAATCCCGACAAGTATGTTCATGTACCTGTTCTGCAGTGTCATATTGGTCCTTGCACTGTTGGTCAACCTGTATTTCTGGCGACGGACACCCGAGGGGATACCTCGACGTTTGGTGGTTGGGTTGCTGCTCATGATCGTCGTGGAAATCGCCGCCTTTATTGCAGCGGCTTTGCTGTTCGCCAATTCACAGAGCGGTGACCGCTGGTTGCCCCCCATAGATCGTTTCCAAATGGCTATCATCCTCATCTGGGTTCTGTGGATCTGGGCGTTTCCAGAATCCTCCATTTGGGGGGATTTTCTGACCATTATTGCGTCTCTCGGCACACTGGCAGCTTTGGTTGTAACGATCACCGTCTGGCCGGCATCAGCCGCAGATGGTAATTTCAATGCTCACTGGTTAGACCTCGTCTGGCAGTTATTCTGCCTGATCTTTGCCCTCCTGATGCTGGTCATCCTTTACACGCGTCGCAAACGCCTGTGGGGGGGCGGAGTACTGACCGGCGCACTATTCGTGATCGGGCACGGCTTCCAGCTTAATCCTTCCCAACCTGACAGAGACATATTCCATTCCGGTGCGATTGGCAACACTCATTGCGCTACCCCTACTGTTCATCCTTCCGCAAGGATGTCAGGCACCGGCCAGTGAAGCGCATGCCGCCGGTCTGCGACGTGGTAAGGATAAGCGCGACAGGAGACGCTTCAGCACGGAACTGCCCACAGCTCTCGGATTTCTCAGCCTGGTCTGGGAGGATGATCCACAAACAGCCACGCAATTATTGGTGAAGTCCTTCGGAAGGGCTTTGCTGGCTGACATCTGCCTGTTCACCACCCCTCCCAATCAAAACAACCAGGTGACCATCCTGGCAGGTCATGATTTCTATAACCATGTTGATATCAAAGAAGCCAAGCTCGATCGCCAGCGCATTCCACGGGTCATCGACGCTCTTACCAAATCCCATACCCTGCGCCTCAGCGAAGATTACAGTGAAACGCCGGATGCTGCCTATTTATGTCGGATGGTGCATTTCAATGGCACCGCACCTTTACTGTTTCCACCCGGTCAGCAAACCCAATGCCTGGCAGGTCGGTGGAATACTGTTATTAACACCTTACAGCCGACGAGCCTGGACGGAAAATGATTCCAGGTATATTGCAGGTTTAACGGAAGCACTGCTTCGGATCATCGTTCACAAACAGACTCAACTGGACACCGCCAGCGAGACCCAGAAGCTGAACGAAGAGCAGCGCGATTCCAGACGGACGATCATCAACCTGCAAAATGAATTACAGGGATTATCGATTGAACTGGAGAAGTTTCAGGGTCGCATCGTGAATCTTGAAACCAACGAGACAAAAAAGCAGAGCATGGCCATCCCCGTGAATTTGGATGAAGCAGGCATGCCGGCCCAATTCCGCAAGGGGCGTAAACCGGGATGCCACCGTCCGTTTGAATCCGCTGGTTGTCGAGAAACATGATTCACTCAAGGAGCTCGCCCGGCTGAAGGATGAGAATGATGCCCTGCGGCAATTGATCGCTCATATCAGCGCCGGCCCTGAGGAGATCAAAGGCCGCCCGATGACCCAGCCCGAGCGTGAGTTGCGGTCATCCCTTGAAGAAGTGGCCCGATTGAAGAACATGCTGGCAAATGCCGATATGAAGCTCCGGCAACTTGAGCGTCGAATCCAGGACGGTGCTTGATCCTCTTGAATGATGTATAATCCCCCGAATAGTGCTAAACCCAAGAATCCCTCATCGTAAGATACTGGTCGTGTCAGTCCTGGTGCTGACCCTGCTGTCATGCCGACTCCCCATCCTCGGTGATATTTCAAATATCAATCCGCAAGTGCTCTCAATGCACCTGGTCACCTCCAATCCGGATGCCAGCGCCACCCCAACCCCCTTCCAACCGCTCACGAATACCAACACACCGATCTTCAGTCCAACCCCAACGGTCACCCCCACCCCAAGGATCTCTGATTACCCTGGTGTTCCGCGTGCCCCCCTGCTGGAAATACCGGATGGCATGATCACCATCCTGGTCATGGGCAGCGATTATCGCCCGGGTGAGGGTTTCCGCACGGATGTGATTCTGCTCGTCTTCCTCAATACCAAGACCGGCGCGGTCAGCGTGGTTTCCTTCCCTCGCGACCTGTACGTTTATGTGACAGACTGGCAGATGCAGCGCATCAACACTGCCTTCCCTCACGGCGGCTTCGGCACCATGCAGGATACCCTGGAGTACAACCTGGGTATCGTCCCGGATTATTATGTAATGACCAACTTCGATGGCTTCAGATCCATCGTCAACACCCTGGGTGGCATCGATGTCAATGCCGCCACCAGATTATCTGACAGTTGCGAGATCCCGCCCGGCTCCGGCACGCGCTGGTGTTCAGTCGGTCCCGGCATCATGCACATGGATGGCGACCTGGCTTTGTGGTACGTGCGTTCGCGTTACTCCACCTCGGATTTCGACCGTGGCCGCCGCGCCCAGGAGGTCATGCAAGCCCTTTTCGTCAAGATGATCAACATTAACGCCCTGACACGCGCACCTGAAATTTATAATCAATTCATCTCGGCCATCGATACCAACCTGGGAATCAGTACCATTCTGCCGCTGTTGAACCTGGCGTCACAATTGGGCGATGGCAGCAATGTCGATCGTTACACCATCGATACCGATCAGGTCACCCCCTGGACCACTCCCGGTGGCGGGTATGTTCAGCTGCCCAATACCGAAGCCATTCAGGCTGTTCTGAAACAGGCGATGGGCATCCCCTGATCCATCCGGTCCAAGCTTTTCCCTATCCAGCAAAAACCTCGATCTTAAACCACTGCGCGATCAACGGATCGGGCAGCGCACTCATATCATAAGGCAGCCATGAAAAGGCCTCGGCGAAGTAATCTGCCGTGGCATGGTTGCCATACTTCCCCACCCCATGCCAATGGTAGCGCTCCTGGATGCCGGAGGTGCCGTTCATATAACGCAGCCCAGCGGGTTTACCGCCTAGAAATTGAATCAGCCGGTCGGAAGCACCCCCGCCAAAAATGGTTGGGGGTGACAGGAATTTCTTCGGCAGGTTATTCTCCACCACGTGACCGAGTTCGTGCAGGAAATGGCGTTTGGGGAGGTAAAAGCGGTCGAAATCCTCCCACAGCCAGATATCGCGGTATGGCAGCACAAGCGAGGTTGGCAGCTTGTTGATGCGCGCAGCGACCTTCGTGAGCAGTCCGCCCCGGTGGATGCGGGTACCACGGGTATGCTGCAGGATCCATTCAAATGCCCGTCCGGGAATGATCCCACCCAGGTAGGATTCAAGTTCATGCGAGGCGGCTTCGATCAAACCCACCTGATGAAGGGTGAAACGTTCGTCAAGTGACCAGGCAAACCGGTTTGTTGGCATGTCACAATGATAATTGAGAATTGCCTACTTGACATAATCCTGAAAAACGTTAAACTATGCGTAACGACTATGCGAAAGGAGGAGTTATGACTCCAGTTCAAGATCCTCTACCCATCCACCTCACCCCCGGCAGCTCGTTGATGCCGGCGGTCAAATTGTGGGAAGTCTACCTGGCCGACAAAGGCCGTTCGCCACATACCATCAAAGCCTTCAGCGCGGATATCCAGCTGCTGGGCGGCTATCTCACCCCCGATCGCGCCATCGGTACCATTAAGACCGATGACCTGAACAACTTCCTGTCGTGGCTGCAAACCCGCCGCGGTGTGCCCTGCTCACCCAAGACCCTGTCACGCCGCATCACCGCGCTCAAATCCTTCTTTCGCTGGTTGCAAAATGGCGGCGTGATCACCACCGATCCGGCTGAGAAGGTCGTCCAGCAATCGGTCATGAGCCCCCTGCCCGAGATCCTGACACCCGCCGAGCGAACACATGTCCTGGAGGTTGCCAACCGCCATCGCATGGATGCCCGGCCGGATGCACGCCCATACACCCTGGTGGCATTGCTCCTGTCCACCGGCATCAAGAAGGGTGAATGCCTGGCGCTCTCCCCCAACCACCTCGACCTCGATAATCCGGGGGGACCTCTGGTGTTCATCCGGTATACCAGCCCGGCCAGCCGTTACAAGGAACGCAAAATCAGCCTGCCAGCCGAGTGGGTGGCCGCCTGGCGTGAATATTCCAACCAATACCCGGCCAGCGAGAGCGTCTTTCCCTGGTCGCAGCGGCGATTGGAATACCTGCTCGAAGACCTGGGTGAAGAAGCCGGGCTGTCCAAGCACCTGTCCTTTGACATGTGCCGCTGGACGGCGGTGGTCAGCGATTTCCAGGCAGGCATGGATCCCGAAAAGATCCGCCAGAAACTGGGCATCTCCAAGATCCAGTTCCGCGAGATAGGCTTGAAGATCCGAAAATTGGCGGGTGTCGAACCGGCCATCGAATAAAATTAAGGGCTTCCTTCGGGAAGCCCTCTTTAGTCATCATCAATACTGGACTTTTGGTCCAGCAGGCACAGGTGGATAACCCGCCGGCTGTTCTCTGTTAATCGGAATTCCTGGGCCAGGCGGAAACCTGGCAGCCAGGCCAGGTCACCCTCACAATACACCACCGGCCAACCGGCGCGTGCCTTTTGGGGCAGTTTCACGTTCACCCAAAAATCGGATAATTTCTGGCTGCCGGAGGTCATCCCGAGCGGTACCAGGCGCTGCCCGTTTGGTGCACGTTTCACGAACAAATCCCCGGAGCGATCCCCGGGATCCAACCAGGTCTGGTTCGGGTCACGATTCTCGAGCACAGTTCTCAGGATATCCACGGATGGTTCCACGGGTTCGGCACTAAGCATCCAACCACGCCCCAGCGCCAGCTCCCCCGGGCAAACGAGTTTTCCAGCTGAAGCCTCCCCAATTTGCGGCCAATCCTGGTCGGGCAGGTCCGCTTCCCAGGTCATCAGGCAGATCTGTCCGGCCGAAATGCGCAGACGCAACCCACCCGGCAGGTCGGTTTGCCAGCTATCCTGTGACTGAATGATCGCAGCCAGGATTCGGTCGACTGCATCCGCGTCAAAATCCCGCAATTCCTTCACCAGCCTGAAAGCTGCCAGGCGGATGACGCGTGCACTCAAGGCCGGGTCGAGTGCTGCCATGAGTTTTCGATCGAATACCAGGTACCCCTCCCCGCCCGCCTGCAGGCAGCTCAGGAAGGATTTTTCTGTCACTTGCACCAGCAGGCGCTGGTCGCCTGCCAGGTGTGATGCCATGCGGTGAATATGGGCTCGGGCTTGGGGGTTGTAATCTTCCAGCAGCGGGATGATCTCATGCCGCAGGCGGTTCCGGGCATAAGCGGTGTCTGCATTGGTGACATCCACCCGGTAATCCTGGTCATGCGAGCGGCACCAGGCTTCTGTTTCGACTCGCCAGGTTCCCAGCAGCGGCCGCACGAGCGGGATGTCGCGATCAAAACTCTCGATAAAACCACGGTAGGACATGCCCTTCAATCCATCCAGACCGGCGCCGCGCAACAGGTGCATCAATACGGTTTCGACCTGGTCATCAGCTGTATGCCCGACGGCCAGCGCCTGGGCAGCCTGTTCCCGCGCTGTTCGAAACAGGAAGGCATAGCGCATCTGGCGGGCAGCCTCCTCGATCGACAGACCATGTTCTCCGGCAAACAGGGACACATCCCCATCCGCTGACACAAAAGACAAACCCTTCGTCCGGGCATATCCCTGGACGAAAGCCAGGTCAGCCTGGGACTCCGGCCGCAGGCGGTGGTCAAAATGAGCGACGATGACAGGATAGCCCAGATCAGCCAGGCAATCTGCCAGAGCCAGACTATCTGCGCCCCCCGAAACCCCGACCACCAACGGGCGTCCGGGCTCTAGAGCGCAGTCATTTATACAGGTGAGCCGCATGGATGGAAGGTCCATGCGGTCATTATACTGCCTGGCTCTGACTAGTCTTGCCTTTCACAAGAATTTATGCTATGCTCATCATATTCTTTATAGGAAGGGTGAAATATGGCAGAGAAAATCCTGATCGTCGATGATGATGTCGATACGCTGAGATTGGTCGGGCTGATGCTCGAACGTCAGGGCTACGAGATCCGCACGGCCAGTAACGGCGCCCAGGCGCTTGTCTCCGCCAAGGCAGAACACCCCGATCTGATCGTTCTGGATATCATGATGCCTGACATGGACGGGTTCGAAGTCACCCGCCGTTTGAGGGCGGATCCCGGCACAGCCGGCATCCCGATCGCGATGTTCACCGCCAAGGGGCAACTCGAGGATAAGGTGGCCGGTTATGATGCCGGTGTGGATGAATACCTGACCAAACCGATCCATCCGGCCGAATTGAATGCACGCATCAAAGCCCTGATGACCCGTTCCACCAAACCCAAACCAGCCACCGGGTCCATCAAACCGGGAACGGCGGATTTTGTCAAACCGACTTCCATGATCGGCATCGTGTCTGCCAGGGGTGGCCTGGGGGCATCCACAACCGCTCTCAACCTGGCCGTCAGCCTTTTCCAGAAACACCGCGTGAATGCCATCGCGGTGGAGCTGCATCCCGGCAAGGGTGAATGGCAGATCGAGCTGGACACCCGCGATACCGATGGGCTCTGCAACCTGCTGCGCATGGAACCCGCCAAGATCACGCCAGCTGCAGTTAAAAGCGAACTGGTCGAGATCCAGGCAGGAATCCGGCTTTTGATCTCATCCCATAAACTCAAGGATATCTCACTTAACAGTGCTGTTGATCAGATGGAAGCCGTGCTCAAGCAATTGGCAACCCTCTCGCAGGCTGTGGTGGTTGATCTCGGTAATAATTTCTTCCAGGGGTACGAGCGGATCTTAAACCAGATGACCGAGCTGGTGCTGGTGACCGAACCGAACCCGCTGACGGTCAAGAAGACCCGCCTGGTACTGGACGAACTCAAGACGATGGATTTCGTGCATGGACGACCCGTCACCATTGTCCTGCTGCACCGCCAGCGCGCTGACATCCAGCTGACCTGGAGCCAGGTACAGGAAGAACTGGGCGTGCCGGTGGACCAAATCGTATCACCGGTGCCGGAGACAGCCTACCACGCAGCCGTCAACCATGTCACCCTGGTGCAGATGCAGCCCGATGGGCTGGCCGCCCAGCAGTTCCAGAAGCTGGCCGAGCGCATTGCCCAGCGCATTCAACTGGAAAGCCTGCCACCCGCATGAGTTCGGGCGGTTAAGACCGATAATAATCAAGGCGCCTGATGGGCGCCTTTTCATTTAATAACCTATCAGGGGATCGATCACCTTGCGCCACGGCGCCCAAATTGTCGTTCAAGCAGATCCGCTGACAGGTGAATCATGGTCGGACGGCCATGCGGACAGGTACGCGGCGAACGGCAGTCCTCCAGACCTTCGACCAGCGCAGCCTGCTCTGCCGGGGTGAGCACCTTGCCGGCTTTAACCGCCGCACGCTTGCAGATGCGCGCGATCAGGCGGGCTTCCACCATCTGCTTGAGCGGTTCCTCGTCCTCCTCGAAGTCCTCGACCAGCACCTGCAGCGCGCCGCGCGGGTCGACATCGGCCATTAAAGCCGGGACAGCCCGGATCAGGAAGGCAGATTGACCAAAGGGCTCGACCTGGAAACCGTATCGGTTGAGGATGCCCAGGTTTTCGGAGAGCAATGTCGCGCTTTGTGAGCCCAGCTCCAGGGTAGCCGGTTGCAGCAAAGCTTGTGAAACAACCTGGCTGGCAGCACCCTGATCCATTAGTTTTTCGAATAACACGCGTTCATGCGCGGCATGCTGGTCGATCAGGTACAAACCATCCGGACCTTCTGCCACCAGGTAAGCCGCACCCACCTGCCCCACCAACCGCAGCAGGGGTAACTTTGCCGGCAGGTCCGGTTGGGATCCTGCGGCTGTTGGTACTGCTGGGGAAGACTGACGGAGATCACCGGCCATCTCCCAGGCCGGATCTGGGGTGCGTGAAGCTGGATTGGCCGGCGGGGTTGACCACCACGAGCGGCCGGGTTCCAGCGTCGGGACGGGTGTGTAAGCCAGCAGTGCGCGCCGGACGGCGCGCTGGACCGCACTGAAGATGCGGTCGGGCTGCCGGAAACGTACCTCCGATTTAGCCGGGTGGACGTTGACATCCACCTCCTCAGGCGGCAGGACGACGAAGAGCGTCGCCAGGGGGTAGCGGCCGACCATGATCAGGGTGTGGTAAGCCTGAATGAGCGCGGCAGCCAGCGGCACATCCTGCACCCAGCGGCCATTGATGAAAAAGGTGATCTCCCGCCGGTTGGAACGGGTGATCGAGAGCGGGCTGATAAAGCCGGTCAGGTTGATGCCCTCATCACTGGCAACCACCTCGAGCATCTGGCGCGCAGTGTCGAGCCCATACAGGCTCGCCAGCACCTCCCGCCGGTCGCCGGAGCCGCTGGTTTGGAGTGTCGGGGCGCCTTCGACAGTCAGTTTGAAACGGACTGAAGGATAAGCCAGGGCATAACGCGTCACCAGCGCAGTAACCTGGGCGCGTTCAGTGGCATCCTGCTTGAGAAACTTGAGCCTGGCCGGCACGTTGTAGAACAATTCTTCCACACGGATGAGGGTCCCGGGTGCAGCCCCGGTTGTTTCGACCGGTGACACTTTACCCGCGTCGACTGCCAGGCGGGCACCTTGCTGACCCCCAGGTTGGCAGGTGGTGATGGTCAGGCGCGAGACCGAGCCGATCGAGGCCAGCGCCTCGCCGCGAAAACCCAACGTGGCGATATGGAACAACTCCTCGGCCGAAGTCAGTTTGGAGGTCGCGTGACGGGCAACCGCAAGAGCCAGTTCCTGAGGGCTGATCCCGGTGCCATCATCGGCCACCTCGATCAGGATCTTCCCGGCGCCCTGGATGGCGATGCTGATCTGATGTGCACCCGCATCCAGCGCATTCTCGACCAGTTCCTTGACCACCGAGGCGGGGCGTTCGACCACCTCGCCGGCGGCGATCTGCGAAGCGACCTCGTCGGGCAGGATGCGGATGGGCGTCACGGGTTACTTTTCCATGGAGACGACCTGGTGTTCCCAGGCATGCCAGTCGCCGAAGCGTTCCTCGACCACTTTCTTGCCCTCGCCCGGGCATTCCAGCCCGGCCAGCTCGAGGTCGGCATCCATCATGATCTTCACCAGGTCCGCGAACAATACCTTGGGTTTCCAGTCCAGCGCCGCGCGGGCTTTGGCGGGGTCCGCCAGCAGGTAATCGACCTCGGTCGGGCGGAAGTAGCGCGCATCGATCTGGACGTGATCGCGGTAATTTAAGTTGACATAACCGAAAGCGGCTTCGAGCAGTTCGCGCACGGTGTGGGATTCCCCCGTGCCGATGACCAGGTCTTCCGGCTGGTTAAGCTGCAGCAGGTTGTACATAACCTCGACATACTCCGGGGCATATCCCCAATCGCGGCGCGCTTCCAGGTTGCCCAGGTAGATCTTCTTCTGTTTGCCGGCTTTGATGGCGGCCACAGCCCGCGTGACCTTGCGAGTCACGAAGGTCTCGCCCCGGCGCGGGGATTCGTGGTTGAACAGGATGCCGTTGGAGGCGTGGATGCCGTAGCCCTCGCGGTAGTTGCGCACCATCCAGTAGGCGTACAGCTTGGCAGCTGCGTAGGGGCTGCGCGGCTCGAAGGGGGTCAACTCGTTCTGGGGCGGCTTGGCACTGCCGAACATCTCGCTGGAGGAAGCCTGGTAGAAACGCGTCTTCAGGCCGCTCTTGCGGATGGCCTCCAGGATGCGGGTGGTACCCAGGGCGGTGACATCACCGGTGTACTCCGGCATGTCAAAGCTGACGCGCACGTGGCTCTGCGCCGCCAGGTGGTAGATCTCCTCCGGGCGGACGTTGAAGATGATATCGATCAACGCATCGCCGGCAGTCACGTCGCCGTAATGCAGGTGCAGGTGCACCTTGTCGCCGTTGTGGGGATCGCGGTAGAGGTGATCGATGCGGCGGGTGTTGAAGGTCGAGGCGCGGCGGATCAGGCCGTGCACCTCGTAGCCCTTGGAGAGCAGCAGCTCCGCCAGGTACGAACCGTCCTGGCCGGTGATGCCGGTGATGAGTGCTTTTTTCACGGATTTTCCTCTTTTCGTAGGGCGGGAATCCCTTCCCGCCGGTATTTCGAGCATCATCGGCGGCTAAGGATAGCCGCCCTACTTTGCAGTAAAGTAAGTATAACGGCGCGTCGGGAGGATGTCAATTAATCTACACTCCCCACCCTCTCCCCGTCCACGCGGGGAGAGGGGTATTTAATATTTGATTTTTGATCCATAAGAATTGGGGCAAATACTGCCCACGTGTGAAATACCGATTATCGGAGGTGAGGGGTGTTAATTGGAAGAACCCACCCTCACCCACCAATGATTAATTCCTGCATTGAATTATTAATTACCTGATAGAAAACTATCCTAATTAAACTCACTTCTGCCTCTCCCTCCCATTCAGAACATGGGCGGGAGAGGATCATTCTGCCCGGTGTATCCTTCCCGAATCTAATTTCCACGATAACACAGGTGGGTGTGCACCTGCTCGTGATCTGGTGCCCGAGCGGTGTCCCCCGGTAGCTGGTCCGGGTGTCCGCTCGAGAGTCGTTGCTGCATCCGGGTGTCCGAGCCTGCTGCGTGATCCGCTCCGTCGCGCTCTCGCGAGGTGCTGCATCCGAGTGCGACTGCGTGACCTCGGGGAGCATCTCGTCCGAGTCACTGCGTGATCCCGAAGCGTTGCTCCGCGATTTCCCGAGGTGATGGGGCGCCTGCTCGCGATGCTCGTCGCGCTCTGCGTCCCCGAGTCACTGCGTGACCCGGGGAGCATCCCCCCGAGCGGTTCCCCGAAGGGAACCGCACCGGGGGGTCTGCGCCTGATAGGCTAGACATCCCCCGGAGTGCCTCGCCTTTGCTCGGCCCACCCGGGGGATGGTACGCTCCTTGCATCGACATCACGAGTATGTATTTAAGGAGGCTGCATGTCCACCCATAAACGACTCGATCCGATCCTGGCAGTTCTGTGCGTGATCCTGGTTGCCTGCAGCCTGCCGTTCCTCGATGGCACCCCCACCTCAACGGGTGGAACGCCTCCCCCTGTCCTCACCCCGGAGTCCTTTCCGGTCAATCCAACCGCGGAGATTGCAGTCCCGCCGACACCCTATGTGGCCCTCTCCACACCCATCGCCGGGCTGGAACAGCCCCTGACACTTACCAGCCTGAAGATGTTCGATGCGCTGAACGGCTGGGCAGCCGCCACCGGCGACAACGACAACGCCCCCCACCTGCTGCGCACCAGGGATGGCGGCACGACCTGGCAGGAGCGCACCCCGGCCGGCATGGCTGCCGAAACCGGTTTCAGCCGATTCAATCATTATCTTCACCACCCTGGACCTCAACACCGTCTGGGCAACGCTAAGCAGCCAGTCTCCCTCGCCGGTGCTGACCAGCCTGATCACCTGGCAGACGGCCGACGGCGGTGCCACCTGGAGCCGAAGCGACCCACTGCCGGTGACCGATCTGTCGGTTGAATTCTTCATGCCCGACCTGTTCGGGTTCTCTGACCGCAACAATGGCTGGCTGCTGGTCCATAATGGTGCTGGAATGATGAAAGACTATGTATCCATCTTCACCACGGCCAACGGTGGTGCGAGCTGGAAGCGTGTGGTCGATCCATACATGGACAACCTGAGGATGTCTTTCTCCAAGACCGGACTGGTATTCTTTGATGCAAACATTGGCTGGGTCACACTGGACAGCCACGGGGTCGAGCCCGGGCTGGAATTCTACAACACCGTCGATGGTGGTAATTCCTGGCAGGAAATCGATCTGCCTTCACCGGGCTACCAGCCGAACTACTGGGCTGATATGCAGAACGCCTGCGGTATCGACGCCATCGTCTACGTCCAGCCGCCCATGGTGACCGTCTCGGTCACCTGCCTGAGCGCCGGTCGAAGCGATCCGGAACGCTGGTTGTATACCACCCCCGATAACGGCCTGACCTGGAGCTGGGTGAACACCCCCGGCGGGTACGGCGATACCTTCCTGTTGGATCCAAACCAGGGCTGGTTCCTGGGTCATATCAAGCAGCAGGATGACGATGCCTCCACTTTGTACGTGACCACCAATGCAGGCGCAAGCTGGAGCCCCGTCAAGAACGTCAGCTGGCGCGGCCTGCCGCAATTCGTGGATGCGAAAAACGGGTTTGTACTGGCTCACGCCGGGATGGAGAATGCCTTCGTACGCACGAGCGATGGCGGGAAGACCTGGTCCGAGGTCAAGGCGGTACTGGCGCCATGAACAAAAAACGGCTCCTGATCCTGGGTGGCTATGGCAATACCGGACGCTGCCTGGCTGAATTGTTGTTGAAACACTCGGATGCAAACCTGATCCTGGCCGGGCGCGACCTCGGGAAAGCCGAAGCGGCAGCCCGGAGCTTGAACGGCAAGTCCAAAAAAGCGCGCGTCGAAGCGCTTAAACTTGACGCAGCTGACCCATATGCCCTGCGGCATGCTTTCAAGAGCGTCGATATGGTCGTGGTGGCCTCCTCCACCGCCCGCTACACAGCCAATGTGGTGGATGAAGCCCTGAAAGTCGGCATTGATTATTTCGATGTCATCTTCTCGAACGAGAAAATGAAAGTCCTGAAGGGATACGAGGAAAAGATCAAAACTGCCGGCCTGTGTTTCATCACCGAAGGCGGTTTCCACCCCGGCCTGCCCGCTCTGATGGTGCGTCACCTGGCAGCCAATTTCGACCGCATGGATCGTGCGCGGGTCGGAAGTGTCATCCAGATCGACTGGCGCTCACTCGAACTGTCTGACGCAACTGCCATCGAGATGATCGAGGAATTCCGCGGGATCGAGATGAAAACCTACCGTGGCGGTCATTGGATCAAACCGGGTTTGAAAGGTCCCGAGTACATCCGCATGGATTTCGGGGAACCCTTCGGCCGGCGCGCATGCGTATCCATGTACCTGGAAGAGATGGGAGCCCTGCCCGGATTGTATCCCGACCTGAAAGATACCGGTTTTTACGTGGGCAGCTTCAACTGGTTCGTTGATTACGTGGTGATGACGCTGCTTTTCCCGACGTTATGGTTGTTCCCGAAACTGGGCGTCAAACCCATGGCCCGCCTGATGTTGTGGGGATTGAATACTTTCTGCAAGCCACCCTACGGAACACGGCTGCGCTGCGAAGCCAGCGGTGAAAAGGACGGCGCACCTCTGTCATCGAACATGACCCTCAGCCATCCGGACGGCTATTTCTTCACGGCCGCTCCGGCGGCCGCCTGCCTGCTGCAGTACCTGGAGGGTGATATCCGTAAACCCGGGTTGCATACCCAGGCGATCCTCTCCAAGCCGCATCGCTTCATCAAGGATCTGAAGAAGATGGGAATCCACATTCTGAATGAAAATCCAAATTAAAGGCAATCATCATGAAAAGAACTGATATCGCATTACCCCTCATCGCCCTGTTAGGCGCCCTCAACCTGGCCTTCGGCCTGCCCAGCCTGGCTGCTGCACAGCTCCAGGAGCAGGCAGCCAGCAACAATGGTCTGTGGGCGGTGAATATCTACCGTTCCCAGGCCGGTGTCGCACCGGTGGTCGGTGATCCGATCCTGACCAACCAGTGCATGCTGCACGCCGCCTACATGGCTGAGAACCAGCTGGCCAGCCTGAGCGAAGATGAACTATTGTCGATGTACTCCTCCGAAGGCAGATTATGCGCGCCGAACGCACTCATCTACCTGTTGCCGGCCAACGCCAAATTTTACGAAGCCAACCAGACGGTGGACAAATGGATGGACAGCCCCACTCACCGCATGTGGCTGCTCTACCCCACCCTGGCCGTGGTCGGATACGGGTATCGGGTCAGCCCAAGCGGAGAGAACTGGATCACCAGCGCTGCGCTGGATGTCCTTTCGGGTATCGATTTCTCAGCCGACGCCATGTACCCGAACTGGCCGGTCCATTACCCCGCCCCCAATCAAATCGGAGTCCCGGGCAAACAGTTCGCCATCACGACCTGGTGGCAGTATGACGGTCCGGCTCCGGCGGTCAACTTGAGTACCACGACCTTGAAGACCTCGGAAGGGGCTGCGATTCCCTTCACCGTCAACAGCGATCCGGATGCATATGGTGGTCACAAACACATCACCCTACTGCCGGTCAATCCCCTGCCCTATGGCAAGATCTTCGAGGTGCACCTGGAAGGCAGCTACAATGGAACAGCCTTCGTATTTGATTGGAAGTTCTCGACCGGCACAACCCCCTTCCCTGATGTGGATTCTGCTCCTGCAGGTACCTCCGTTCCGTCTGTAACGCCCACAGGTAATTGATGATGGAACAAATACAAAGCAATGGCTTGACCTGGGGCTCGCTGCTCTTCGTATTGGTGGTTCTATCCGGTTTCTGGTTATTGAAGACCGGCAAGCCATATCGGAGCGGGATCTTCAATGTTCACAAGCTGATCGCACTGGCAAGTGCTGTTCTCATTATCCTGGCACTTTATTGGAACAGGATACCCGGAGCACCAGATGCCTATTCAACTGCGGAGCTTTTCGCTATCGGCGGTTTCCTGGTTGTCATCTTATTCGGGACCGGTGCCATGTTATCGATCGGCAAACCGGATCACAAAGCCGTGCTATTTGGTCACCGCATCGGCGCCGGACTGGCGGTGCTCAGCGTCCTGTTTATCGTCTACATGAAAATGACCAGCCGGTTCTGACCTGTCCAAAAACGACTACCTGGCAAGATCACCCCGGGGTTCCAATCGGATCCCGGGTTTTCTTATTCCAATAAAAGAACCTTCAATATTTCGGATTCTCATCCAAACCACGAGCAGCTCTCAATGTATAATTGCTCGAATGACCCGCTACCTGGCTTTTGATATCGAAATCGCGCGCAACCTGCCCGAAGGACTGGAGGATTGGAAGAGCATCCGTCCACTGGGCATCACCTGCGCGGCCACCCTGACCAGCGAAGAGGAATTGAGCGTCTTCCCCGCCACGAATGACAAGGGTGCCTACAGCGAACGCATGACGCCTGCCCAGGCCAGTCAACTGGTCGACTACCTCCAGGAGGCGGTCCGCTCCGGCCTGACGATCCTGACCTGGAACGGACTGGGCTTCGATTTCGACATCCTGGCCGAGGAAAGCGGCCGCTTCGAGGACTGCGCGGCGCTGGCCATGTCGCATGTGGATATGATGTTCAATCTGTTCTGCTTGCGCGGTCACGGCCTGGCGCTCGACAAAGCCGCCCAGGGCATGGGGCTGCCCGGCAAACTGCCCGGGATGAACGGGGCACTGGCTCCGCTGTATTGGAAGGATGGCAAGCAGGACATCGTCCTGGAATATGTCGCCCAGGACGTGCGCACCACGCTGGGTGTGGCGGATGCGGTGGAATCGCGCCGGGTTCTGCGCTGGATCAGCATGACCGGCAACGAGCAGTTCCTGCGCATGCCGGAAGGCTGGCTGACCGTCGAGCGCGCGCTCAAGCTGCCTCTGCCGATCACAACCCGCATGCGCAACCCATGGACGCGCGCCAAATTCACCGGCTGGCTGGAGAAGTCACCCCCGGCGGATACGCCGGTGGATGCACCCAAATTGCCGGGCTTGGAGGATCTATGAATCTCGTGACCATCATCCAGATCGTACTTTTCCTCGGCATGAGTATCGGATTCTTTCTGTACTCACGACCCTACCTGAAAGACCCACGCAAGCATGGTTTCTACCGTTTCTTCGGCTGGGAACTGACCCTCTTCCTGGTGGTCATTAACCTGCGAGTCTGGTTCGATGATCCCCTCTCGCTCCACCAGATCATCTCCTGGATCCTGCTCTTGCTGGCCGTCCTGTTGGCCGGGGTGGGTTTCCTGCAGCTGCATCAGTTCGGGAAAGCGGAAGGCTCTTTTGAGAACACCACGAAATTGGTTGAAAAAGGTCTCTATAAATTCATCCGGCATCCACTCTACAGCTCATTGATCGTGGGCAGCTGGGGTGCCGCTCTGAAACAACCGGACCTGTTGAGTGTGATTGCGGTTGTAGGGGCCACCATCTGTTATTTCTTCACCGCAAAGGTCGAGGAGGAAGAGATGGTTGAGAAATTCGGGGAGGAATATAAGACTTATATGAGGCGGACGAAGCTGTTCATCCCCTATGTCTTTTAACGTTCTCTCCAGGTAATCAATGCATTCGGCGGTCCTTGCTGGTTACCGGTCACCCGCCAACCCGTTAGATCCAGTCCATCGATCACTTGCTTCTGAGTGGTGATACCATCGCTCGTTTAAGAATCCGGTTGGACATCCCTGCTATAATTCCCACGGGGTCGAAAATACATGCAAAGAGGTTAATTATGCGCCGAATCATTATCATCATACTTGTTCTATTGATCATCACCTCCCTCTTTACATCCCCCATTCAGGCTCGCGCGAGCACACCGACACCTGACCCGTCCATCCAATTTGGTGAGACAAAGATCATTAATGATCTGCCGATTGGCTATACCTTTGAGACAACCGTGACATCGCGCGATTTTACTCCTGTCAAAGGTAATATCACGCTCACTTTCACTGCTGACTGGACCTTTACCAGCAACCTGGCAATTGATCCCGCAAATCCGAGGGACCTGACTTATTACCTCAAGGCCATCTCCCAGGACATTTACCCCTTTACACCTTTCCAGGTGGAATGGACCGTCACGGATGCGCAGGGACGGTCAGCCACAAGCGGGCAGCAAACGGTCAACGGCTACGATCCGCGCTACGATTGGCAAGTATTGAAAAGTGAAAAAAGGGACCTGACCATTTACACTCACGACCGCAATTCGTCGTTCGTTGACCTGATCTTCGATGTCGCTGAGCGATCAGCCGGTTTTATGGAAGGGGATTTCGATCTTCAATTAACAGGTCCAATCACGGTGGTCATTTACAACGCACAGGATGAAGTGGTGGACTATTACACGTATTTCGATGAAAAAACGGGGGGCGTCGCGGTCTCCGAACTCGGGTTTACCATCCAGGTCATCGAAGATTATGCGGGTGTGGAGGATTGGGTTAACAATGTCATTCCGCATGAGATTTCGCATCTCTATTTCCATCAAGCGCTCGATGGCCAGGATGCGCCGAGTTGGTTTAATGAAGGCATCGCACAAGTCAATGAATTCGGTCTGGACCCCGATTACCTGGCCGAGGTCAACGCCGATCTGCAGGATTTCCAACCACTGCCGGACCTCCGGCGGCTGGAATCAAATTTCAACAGCGGTCTATGGTCGCATACCGATTACATGATGGCTTACAGCATCACCAGCTATATCATTTACATTTACGGCAAGGAAAGCATTCATGCCATCCTGACGAAATACGCGACAGGTACCGGCCGTGAAAAAGCGTTCAAGGATGTGCTGGGCGTCGACTTCCCAACCCTATACAGCAACTGGCTTGACATGTCGATCCTGTCGGGGGATGCCGATTATTACCTGGATGTCACACCGATGGGAATCCTTGAATCCGCAAAGGTACCGACAAGCACGTCGGCACCCGGCTTGACCCCTGCCATCACTCGCACACCCTTGGACAACCGTGAGGCCGTGAAGGGTACCATCTTCGGCTTTGCGGCGTTGGGGTTATGCTGCTTCCTTCTGATCGTGATCATCATCGTCCTGATCATCGTCATAAACCAACGGAAGAATAAACCTGTCACCTAAGACTTCAGAGCAGCCATGATGCGCCGCATCCTGATCATCGTATTTCCGGTCTTTTTATTGATCTCCCAGTTCACTTCGTCCGTTCTGGCAGGTACATCGATACCGGTAACGACCCGCGAAGCCCCTATTCAATTTGGGAAGACTGAATTACTTTATGAATTACCTGACCGATATATTTTCAAGGTCGATATCAATACTCCGTACAGCCAACCAAGCGAAGTATTTTTCACTTATTTTTATGAAATAGAATTCAAGTATCACGAACTGATCGAGGTGGATCCGACCAGTACAGACCAGCTCGTATTCTCCATCAGTACTGTCGATTTGTTCGTGTATCCCTATATCCCCATTTTTGTACAATGGAGCGTAACAGACAATTTGGGTAATTACGCGATAAGCCCGCTGGAAACTATCATCGGCCAGGATCCCCGTTTCGAATGGAATGAGCTTTCGAGCCAACCCTTTGATATCAGCATTTACTACCACGACCGTGGAGACCTTTTTGGTCAAGAGATCCTGTCGATTACCAACCAGGCGGCCGAGAAGATGGAAAAGTATTTTCAAGTGCATTTAAGCAAACCAATCATTTTAGTTATATATAATGAGATATCTGAAGTGATCGGTTATTCGGATATGTTTGACGAATATACCCCAGGGCGGGCCAACCCACGTCTTGGGATCATCTTTCAAGTTTTTCCGGGTCCAGCTAACACCACTGAATGGGCCCAGACAGGCATCTCACATGAGTTCTCGCATCTGTATTTCCATCAGGCTACCGGTGGCAATAATGCTAGCATTATATTCAGTCCTCCGAGCTGGCTAAATGAAGGCCTGGCTGAAGTGAATAGCCTCGGTATCGATGAAGATACAATTAATAAGGCATTGCAGGATCTCCACCAAGCCGAAAAAGTACCTACCCTAAGGGTACTTCAATATAAATTCTATATTCGCGATGACACAACCTTCCTCGCGTACTCACAAGCCTACAGTGTCGTCTGTTATTTGATCAGTACTTATGGTGAAGAAAGTATTGCTGAAATCCTGACCGAATACCGCAATGGTGCAAGAACCGAAGAAGCTTTTATCAATGTTCTGGGGTTTGATTTCGTGGAACTGGAAAGGCAATGGCGGGAAGCGTTGGGGTTACCACTGGATGCGATGAATAATATAAGACCCACACCGATCGCGATCACAATCCTGCCCACCCCCACCGCCACACCGGTGGTCCGCACCGAAACGATCGTCGGGGCTGCATCCGGTTTTGCCGTGCTTGGGTTGTGCTGTTTCATTTTAATCATCCTTCTCGTCACCGTGTTGATCCTCGTGACCCAACGCCGTAAGAAAAGGGTGCATGATCGGGCGTGATGACAAGATAACGTCATGAACGCCTGGCGGATTCTAGATTATTTAATTTGACGGTTTCCCCTCTGAAGGTTATAATCCCCTTTCGTGATTTTTAGATATTGGAGTAAGCATGAGTGAGTCAAGCATTATTAGCGATGAACTGAAACCCAAGACACCGGTCACCGGGAAAGTGATCAAAACCGCCCTGGGTGGCGCTTTGATCGAGCTTTCCGACGGTCAGAAAGGCCTGCTGCATGTCAGCCAGATGGCGGATGCGGAAGGCAAGCCGGTTAACCGGGTGGAGGATGTCCTCAAAGTCGGCCAGGAGCTGAGCCTGTGGATCAAACGCATCCGGCCCGAGCACCTGGAACTCACCATGTTAAAACCGCTGGCCCTGGATTGGCGCGATATCAAGAGCGGCATGGTCGTCAAGGGCAAGATCGCCAAGCTGGACAAGTTCGGTGCTTTCGTTGATATCGGTGCAGCCCGCCAGGGTCTGATCCACATCAGCGAGATGGCGCACGGATTTGTCAAGAACGCCAGTGATGTCGTCAAGGAAGGCGATGAGCTGGATGTGATGGTGCTGGATGTCGATCGCCGCAAGCGCCAGATCAAGCTGAGCATCAAGGCATTGACCCCCGAACCGGAACATGAAGAGGCTCCGGCTCGCCCCGAACGGCCTTCCGGTAAAGGCCGTGGCCCTCGCAAACCCCGCGAGGAGGAATTCCAGATGCCGGTGGAACCCTCGGTTCCAGAACCAACCGCCATGGAGATCCTGATGAAGGAAGCCATGGAAAAAGCCAACGCCAAACAGAAATACGAAAAACGTGAAAAATCGCGCGCCATCAAGAAAGTGGATGAAGACCAGGAGGAGATGCTGACGCGGACCCTCGAGAACAAGGTTCAAACCACCTGATCCCATGATCAAGAGGAAAGAACCCCAGAAGAGAAATCGAAATACCACCGGGAGGTGCCCTGAAAAGGCCCTCCCGGCGCCTTTAACCTGAGAGGGACACATGCCAGAGAAAAAACAAGCGACGCGTTATATCTATTTTACCGGTGGGGTGGTCAGCTCGGTCGGCAAAGGCGTCACCGCCGCAGCCGTCGGGCAGCTCCTGAAGCAACGCGGGCTGCAGGTCGCCATCCAGAAACTCGACCCGTACATCAACGTCGATCCCGGTACCATGTCTCCCTACCAGCATGGTGAAGTGTACGTCCTGGATGACGGCGCGGAGACCGACCTGGACCTGGGACATTACGAACGCTTCATTGACATTCGCCTGAACCGCGAATGCAATATGACCACCGGGCAGGTGTATGCCGAGGTGATCGCGCGCGAACGCCACGGCGATTACCTGGGTGGCACGATCCAGGTCGTTCCCCATATCACCAACGAGATCAAACGCCGCATCGAGCGCGTGGCCGAGACGACCGGCGCCGAGGTGGTGTTGATCGAAGTGGGCGGTACGGTCGGCGACATCGAAAGCCAGCCCTTCATCGAAGCCATCCGCCAGATGCGCGGTGACCTGGGCCGCGAGCACACAGCCTGTGTGCATGTGACCTGGCTGCCGCATATCGGCGCAACGGCCGAATTGAAGACCAAACCCACCCAGCACTCCGTGCGCGAACTGCGCGCCATGGGAATCACCCCCGACATGATCGTGGCCCGCGCGGATTTCCCGGTGGATGCCCCGCTGGTCGAAAAGATCGCCCTGTTCTGCGATGTGGAAAAGCAGGCGGTCATACCCATGCCGACTGCCGATAATATCTACGAAATACCGTTATTGCTCGAAAAAGCCGGTGTGGCAGAATTGCTAATGAAACGCCTGGGCCTGAAAGCCCGCCGCAAACCAGATTGGTCGGAATGGCAGGCGCTGGTGAATGCTGTGAGCAAGGAACGTCCAGTGGTTAAAGTGGCACTGGTCGGAAAGTACACCGAGCTGCAAGACGCCTACATGAGCGTGCGTGAAGCGCTCCAGCATGCCGCCATCTCCGAAGGGGTCGAGCTGGATCTGCACTTCATTCACTCGGTCGACCTTGAACAGGGCAAAGCCTGGGAGGAGCTGCGCGGAGTCTCGGGCATCCTCGTCCCGGGCGGTTTCGGCTCCCGCGGTATCGAAGGCAAGCTGCAGGCCATCCGCTATGCACGCCAAAACAATATCCCATACCTGGGACTGTGCCTGGGGATGCAGTTGATGGTGGTGGATTTCGCTCGCGAGAATGTTGGGGGATGCAAGCGCCAATTCGACCGAGTTCGACCCGCGCAGCAGCCTGCCGGTGATCGACATCCTGCCGGAGCAAAAAACCATCACCGACCTGGGTGGCACCATGCGGCTGGGTCTGTACCCCTGCCGGCTGACACCCGGCAGCCATGCCGGAAAAGCCTACGGGATCAAGGAAGTCCAGGAGCGCCACCGCCACCGCTATGAGCTGAACAATGAATACCGTGCCGCGCTGGAAGCCAAGGGGATGCTCTTCTCCGGTCTGTCGCCGGACGGCCGCCTGGTGGAGATCGCCGAGCTCAAGGGACACCCCTTCATGCTCGGCACGCAATTCCACCCCGAGTTCCTCAGCCGCCCCACCCGCCCGCATCCGCTCTTCAAGGCGTTCATGGCAGCGGCCGGAAATCGGGCCGGGCGCGCAAATAAACTGTCGCGTATGAATATTTGGGATTATACTTACCCATTAATTTTTCCAAGATAAAGGATCAACCATGGATAGCACAATTGAATTAGTTGAAGCCATCGAAATTCTCGATTCGCGTGGCAACCCGACCGTCGAAGTGAAAGTCTTCCTGGCGGATGGATCGGAAGGCCAGGCAGCCGTCCCAAGCGGCGCCTCGACCGGCGTGCACGAAGCCCTCGAAATGCGAGATGGCGATAAAGCCCGCTATAACGGCAAGGGTGTCCTGAAAGCAGTTGAAAACGTCAACGGAGAGATCGATGACGAACTCTTCGAAATGGATGCCTTCGACCAGCGCGGCGTGGATCTCGCCATGATCGCACTGGACGGCACCCCCAACAAATCCAAGCTGGGCGCGAATGCCATGCTGGGCGTCAGCCTGGCAGTTGCCAAGGCAGCCGCCAGCTCGCTGGGCATCCCGCTCTACCGCCACATCGGCGGCGTGTATGCCCACGTCCTGCCCGTCCCGATGATGAACATCCTCAACGGCGGCGCCCACACCGCCTGGCAGTCGACCGATGCCCAGGAATTCATGGTCATGCCCTTTGGTGCTCCCAACTTTACCGAAGGCCTGCGCTGGGGTGCAGAGATCTATCACGCCCTGAAATCGGTCTTAAAGGAACGCGGTTACCCCACCCTGGTGGGCGACGAAGGCGGTTATGCCCCGCCGCTCAAGGCCAACGTGGAGGCCGTGGAAGTCATCCTGGAAGCCATCAACAAAGCTGGTTTCAAAGCCGGATGGGACGAACAGGTAGCCATCGCACTCGACCCGGCAGCCTCGGAACTCTACGACGAGAAGACCAAGAAATACAACCTGCGCAAGGAAGGCAAGATGCTCTCCTCGGAAGAAATGGTCGCCTTCTGGAAAAGCTGGGTCGACCAGTACCCGATCGTGTCCATCGAAGACGGCCTGGCCCAGGACGACTGGGACGGCTGGAACCTGCTCACCAAGACCATCGGCGACAAGATCCAGATCGTGGGTGATGACCTGCTGGTCACCAACCCCGAACGCGTCCGCAGGGCCATCAAGGAAAAATCTGCCAATGCCCTGCTGGTCAAGCTCAACCAGATCGGCACCCTGACCGAGACCATCGAAGCGGTCGAAACCTGCCACCGCGCCGGCTGGCGCGCGGTCACCTCGCACCGCTCCGGCGAGACCGAAGACACCACCATCGCCGACCTGGCCGTGGCCCTGAACATGGGCCAGATCAAGACCGGTGCCCCAGCCCGCTCTGACCGGGTTGCCAAGTACAACCAGCTCATGCGCATCGAAGCCGAACTGGGCGACGAGGCCGAATATGCCGGCTGGGCGATCCTGAAACGCTGATACAACGATTTACTTACAAAATAAACCGGATGGCATACTGCCATCCGGTTTATTTTTTCAGCCTGGGGGATGACATTTTCCAATATTAATATTTGATTAACGTTCGTAAATTCAAGGCCCATCCCGGCGCAATGATGGGATAATTCAACCTTGGTTTTATCGTTTTGGAAGGGCCTTGATCCAAGCTGGTCCGGAGTCACTTCGACGGTGAAAATAGCAATCAATCCGCAATCATTCTATTTCATTCCATTTTGAGGAGGAATTCATGGCCAAGGTTAAGATCATTTCCGATAGCAGTGCCTATCTGCCAAAGCAATATGTAGATCAATACGACATTACCATCCTTCCGCTTTACCTGATCTGGGATGGTCAAAGTTACCGGGACGGAGTCGACATCCAGGCATCTGAATGCTACACCCGCCAGTTAACCGCCACCACCCTTTCCACCACCAGCCAGGTTACAGTAAATGATTTTAAAGACGCTTTTCAGAAATTACTGGACCAGGGCCATGAGATCCTTGTCCTGCCTGTCTCCAGTGGTATTTCCGGAACCTACGCTTCCGCGCTGCAGGCACTCACTGACTTCAAAGGAAAACCGATCGAGTTGGTCGATACCAAGCTGGTGTCAATGGCGCTCAGCTTCATGGTCCTGGCGGCTGCCCGGGCCGCCGAAAAAGGTGCCAACCTCTTATCCTGCAAACATGCAGCTTTGGAAGCCTACCCCAAGATCGGTGTGTACTTCACGGTGGATACGCTAAAATACCTGGCTGCCGGCGGACGCATCGGTGGCGCCAAAAAATTCCTGGGAACAGCCCTGGATATCAAACCGGTCCTGGCCATCATCAACGGCAAGATCGAACCGGTCGCCAGTGTCCGAACGAAACGCAAGTCGATGGACAAAATGATCGATCTGATCGAGAAGGATATCGCCGGTCGCAAACCGGTAAGGGTCTCCGTCTTCCATGCCAATGTCCCGGAAGAAGCTGCCGAGCTGCAAAAACGAGCTGTCACCCGCCTTGGCGCAGAGGAAGCCATCCTGAGTGAGGTCAGCCCGGCCATCGGCAGCCACACCGGTCCCGGTACGATCGCGATCGCGTACATGGCTGGATAATACTTTGTGTGAATATGATGAATGGGCTGTCCCTTAAAAGGCAGCCCTTTTTATTACCCCTCACCCAACTCGGTCACCGGCGGGATCGATCGCTGGCGGGCAAAGCTGTTTTCCAGCCAGAAGACGATCAACGCCAGCCAGATGATCCCGAATCCGATCATCCTGGATTTTGAGAAAGACTCGTGGTAGACCAGGAACCCGATCAGGAACTGCATGGTCGGGGAGATGTACTGTAAAATCCCGATCATCGACAGGGAGATGCGCTGCGCTGCTGAAGCGAACATCAGCAGCGGGATGGTCGTGACCACACCGGCACCGGCCAGCAGCAAATCGATACGGATCCCGGTATGAAGGAAAACACCCGAGCCGGAGAGGTCTGCAAAGATCAGGAAACCCAGGGCCGGCAGGAAAAGGATGCCGGTTTCCAGTGCCACGCCATACAGTGACCCAAGGGGTGCGGCCTTCTTGACCAGGCCATAGAACCCCCAGGTGACCGCCAGGGTGAGGGCGATCCATGGCAGTGAACCATAGGAGAGGGTCAGATAGAGGACCCCGGCAGCCGCCAGCAGGATGGGGATCCACTGCAGGGGGCGCAGTCTTTCGCGGAAGAAGATGACGCCCAGCAGGACGCTCAAGAGCGGGTTGATGAAATAGCCCAGGCTGGTTTCGATGATGAAGCCGGCATTGATCGCCCAGACATAGGTCAGCCAGTTCACCCCGATCAACAGGGCAGCAGCCAGATAAATGCGCAGCATTTTGGGGGTGATCCGGGAACGAAAATCCGCCCAGCGGCGGGTCAGCAGGATGATCCCCACCAGCAGGATGAACGACCACAGGATGCGGTGGCCGAGCAATTGAAGCGCCGGGACATGGGTCAGGAGTTTCCAATAGATGGGGAACAAACCCCAGGCTACATAAGCTCCGATTGCGAAAAGAATGCCGCGATCTTTCATGGTGTCTCCGGTAATAACGTGCAAGTATACCCCCGCCAGCACGGAATTAACCTTAAAGGGTAGAACACCGTGATTGAGTGTCGATCGTTCAGCGCTTCTTTATTGGAATTGCACGCGCAGGGTGGCGATCTGATAGGGCTTCAATTCAAGCGTGACCGCCCCATCCAGAAACTCCAAACGGTCCTGCTTCTCTTCCAGCAAGTCGGTGAGCCAGGCCCCGCTGACCTTGAAGGGGAAATGGAGCTGTGCCTGGCACTGCTTACGCTGGCTCTCATACAGGCGCAGGATGATACCCTCTCCATCCTCAGCCTGCTTGACCGTTTCGATAATCACATTGGGTGGCAGAACCGAAACAAAGGACGGCCAATCCAATTCCATCCGCTTCTCATTCGATTTACCAGGCACCCGGTAGGCGATGGGCGGATCATTGAGTTCATAGGCTGCCGCCTGGGTCCGTTCGTCCCAACCGCCTGCGTGCATGAACAGGCTGTAGGTGAAGTGGTGTTCTCCAAAATCAGAAGCCGGATCAGGTATGCCCGGCCCGCGCAGCAAGGTCAGGCGCATGACGTTGTCGTGGATGTCGTGCCCATACTTGCAGTCGTTCAACAGGCTGACCCCATAATCACCCTGGCTGAGGTCGACCCATTTATACGCGCAGCTCTCGAAGCGCGCCCAGTCCCAGCTGGTATTGCGGTGGGTCGGGCGCTGGACATTGCCCCACTGAATCTCGTAGGTCGCCACAGGCGAAAGGATATCCACCGGGAAGGCCACTTTAAGCAAAGTGGCACGTTCGTTCCATTCGATACGCGTGTCGAATTTCAATCCCGCGCTGCCCAGTGAAATGCGCTGGGTGTAGGGGCTGTTGAGGATCCTGCGCTGGATCTCAAGTGTCTGGCGGATGGGTCCATCTTCGATCATGCGAATCGAGCTGGCCGGTTCTGCCAGGTAGACCTTGTCGTCGTAATAGATATCCACATCCCATGCGTCAAAACTCAGCGGGCGGTCCTCGAATGCCTGGAACTGGTTGGCTATGGAACCCCTGGCCAGCACTTCCCGTTCCGCCTGTTTGTCATAAACCCGGACCAGATCGCCCCACGAGTTGAACTCCACGTACAGCTGCGAGTTCTCCAGAACATGAAACGAATCATCCTGGGGTGATTTCTCTTTGATGACCTCTTCTTTTTCCTTCACTTCAGGCAGCAGGTTGAAAGCGGTCACACTGTAGGGTGACATGATCGCGCCAGCGACCAGACAACCTCCATCCACTTCCTGTACGGCCAGGGTTTTAGTCCCCTGTCTGGGTACCAGGCCCTTGGGCAGGCCGCCCGGAAGGAAGACCTCGGAGGCGGATATGAAATTGGTCGGGTTGACCAACAGGAGCTGACCACCCAGCTTGCCGGCTAGGCTTTCCAGTGCCTGGTTGCGTAAAGCGGTCACGCTTTCCGTAAGCTGTGCATATTGAGCCTGGGATTCCTCGTATACCGGACCGATCGAGGAGCCGGGGATGATGTCATGGAACTGGTTGAGGCAGACCGTCCGCCAGGCTTCGGTAAAGGCCTGCCGGGGATAATCAAATTCAGGATCAAGCAGGCTGGCAGCGGTTGAAAGGAACTCAGCGTCGTGCAGCAGGAACTCGCTCTTGCGGTTGGCGCGCTTGTTGCGGGCCTGGGTGGTGTAGGTGCCGCGGTGATATTCCAGGTACAGCTCGCCGTTCCAGACTGGCATCATGGGCGAATCGACCAGGGGATCGAGCTTTTCGAAGAACCTGCGGACGCTGGAATTCTGAACCCGCGGCAGGCCCGGGAAGTCGGACATGACCGCGATGTTCTCCAGCATCTCGCGCGTTGGACCCCCGCCCCCATCGCCAAATCCATAGGACATCAGCAGGTCGCGGTGCAATTCCTTCTGCTGGAAGTTCTGCCAGGCGCCCAGCGTCTCGGCCGGGTTGGCCATCGAATTGTAGGTGGCGGCATAGGGGCTGCCGATCTCGGTGACCGTCGAGAAATGGGTCAGGATGCGCGTGCCATCCAGCCCCTGCCACAGAAAGGTGTCGTAAGGCAGGCGGTTGTACTGGCTCCAGCCGATCTTGATGGTCATGAAGTATTTCAAACCGGCCTGCTGGATCAACTGCGGGCAGCGCCCAGGCATAGCCGAACACATCCGGCAGCCACAGGACCGGGCTCTCGGCATCCTTCCCGAAATGCTCGCGGAAGAAGGTTCGACCAAGCAGGAACTGGCGTGCAAGGGATTCCGCCCCGCTCAGGTTGCAGTCGGCTTCGACCCACATGCCGCCCATCGGTTCCCAGCGGCCATCCTTCACCTGCGCCTGGATGGCCTTGAACAACTCCGGCCGGTCCTGGCGGATGAAATCGTACAGCTGTGGCTGGCTCTGGCTGTAGTGATAGCCCGGGAACTGCTCCATGTAGCGCAGCACGTTGGTGAAGGTGCGCGCGGCCTTCTGGCGGGTCTGGTCGAGTGTCCACAACCAGGCCACGTCGATGTGGGCGTGCCCGCTGGCATGCACATTGACATCCAGCGCGGAGCCTGCCGAGAGATGCCTTCCTTCAACGTCTCGAGCGCAGAGGGGACGCTGGCGTAGAAGGCGTCGCTGCCCGGCTCGCGGGTCTCCAATTGAATGAAAGCCGCGTTCAGGGCGTTCAAAAGCCCGGTTCGCACCGGGTCATCGGCTTTGAGCAAGCGGGTCGTATCCACTGCCACACGGGTCAGGCTGATCAGCTCTCGCAGCGGCGGGTCGATCTGCACGATCGAGCAGGGATGCATGAACAGTTTGGTGAAGAAGTCGCCGCGTTCAGCCCCGCCCAGGCCGGTCCAACCGTGCAGTGCGAGGGCGTGAGGTTTGCCATCCACCCAGGCGGGCTTGATCAGGATCTCCTGGTGGTGGCGATCGCAAGCCGCCCAGGCCTGACCGTCGATATAGGCCAGTGCCTCGGGGTGACTGAAATCGCCGGATTCTCCCAGCGGCAGGTGCAAAGCGATTGGCCGGTCCTTTTCCCAGCCGGCCGGGACGGTGAAGGTCGTGCGCAGCGCGAAATCGGTCATCCAAATGCCCCAGTAGGTGTTGGGCGTGATCTCCTCCCAGGCGCTGTCGTCCAAGTCCACACCGACCGGCGGCGGGGTCGAGGGTCCATCCAGGCGTAAATACCGGAAGGGGGGCAGGCTTTCCTGACGGCGGTAAACGTAGGGTTGGATCAGCTCCAGGCGTTTTTGGATCTTTTCCAGTGTCCAGCGCATTTCATGATACATGGGCGGCTCCGGGTTGTTGATGTTAGTGTGGGGTTATTATACGCCGGGTGTTCAGGCGAATCGGGGATTGGAAGGGATTATCTGTTTCCCATAATGCGGGATTGCCCGACATATAGGCGGTGATGGCATCCAGGTCCATTTCATCGCGGATGACATGTTCGAAGTAGTTGCGCTTCCAGAGGGTGGTCCCCCGCGTGTGGCGTATGGCGTTAATGCGGTAGGCTACAGCAGATTTATACGCGCGGACAATCACACCAAGGGATCCGGGCCGGGGAGGATTGGAAATTCTTCCCGTAGGGGTTGAGCGCTGCTCAACCCTTTTAATAATAAATCAATGCGGGCGGAGCGACGCTCCGCCCCTACGCCTTCCGTAATCCAAATGATCCCATGAATATGATCCGGCATGACAACGAAATCGTCCTCGAATAATTCCACATTTCGGCGTAATTGTGCTGTTTTAAACCATTCCTCGGTTGCGATCTTTCCAAACTCATTCAACCTTATTTCCCCGCCTATAACCTCCCCGAACAAGCGCTCGCGCTGATATGTCACGATCGTGATGAAATACCCGCCCGGATCGGTGTAATCGTATGCCGGTAAACGGATGGATTTCCTTCGATGTCTGTCATATTATACGGAAAAGCTCATCATGAGGCCAACCCGATGGATTTCCCTCGATGTAGGCATAAAGGGCGTCTGCCTCTTCCTCAAATTCAATAACCTTCTCATAATAATCCCGTTGCCAGACAGGCAGACCGCGAGAGTTTCGATAGGTATTGATTCTTGAAGTGCATTTTGATTTAAACCCAGCGATAAACGAACCCAGAGAACGGGCGGGTCGATGGAGTGGCCTCCGCCCTTCATTTTGTAGCGGGGCACAGCTGTGCCCCGCTACGTATAGAGTGTGCAGGGGCCGATCTTCCTCCTCAACGATTCTGACAATCCCGTGAAAATGATTCGGCATGGTTACATGAATGGGAAACTCCCACGGTGTTCTGATCAAAATTGATTTTTCCCATTCCTCTTCGATGATTTTACCCAGATCATTGAGAATCATCATACCGTCTCTGATCTCTCCGAATAACATGCGTCTACGATGGGCTATCAGCGTTATAAAATACGCACCCGGAGAGGTGTAATCAAAATCCGGGAGGCGCATTGAAGAACGGGATTTCTTTCTTGTGCTCATCCTTTACGATCCAGTAATTCCCTCACCCGCAGCCAGACTGCATCGAAATCGGCTTCGGTCAGGCGCCCGGTCTGGGTGTTCTGCCGGCTGGGATGGTACGAGGTGACCAGCCACGGGCATTCCCCCACCCGGCTCGAACAAACGATTATGACCAAAATCGATCTTCGGCGCGGCAAGACCCTTCGCCCGGTAAGCCGCCAGGATGCCATCCAGCGCGATGCGCCCGAGCGCCACAATGCCCTCCAGGTGATCGAGCAAGGCCAGCTCGGCCAGCAGATAGGGCTGGCAGTTGACCTGCTCCTCGCGGGCCGGTTTGTTGTCGGGCGGCGCGCAGCGGCAGACGGCCGTGATGTAGACATGTGTCAGGGTCAGGCCGTCGTGGATATCCTCCGAGTGGGGCTGGTTGGCGAAGCCGGCCCGCTGCAGCGCGCGGTAGAGGAACACGCCGGAGGCATCCCCGGTGAACATGCGCCCGGTGCGGTTGGAGCCGTGGGCGCCGGGTGCCAGGCCAACGATCAGGACGCGCGCCTGGTGATCCCCAAAACCGGGGACAGGCCGGCCCCAGTATTCCTGGTCGCGGTGGGCACGCTTGCGGTCGCAGGCAATGCGCTCTCGGTATGCCACCAGCCGCGGACACAGCCGGCAGGTGACGATCTGTTCATGGAGGGACTCCCAGGTCGGTGTGGCCATGTCGTTGATTTTAGCTTAAATACCATGCAGGGTTGTAGACCTCCTGGTTATCCCCCAGGCACCGGCACATTAATGGGAAAAATCCATACCGCGGTATTAGTGGGGAAATGCACACATCTGCTATACTTTTATCGGAACCACAGAGCATGAAGAGATTCCTGGGCTTATTTTTTAAAACCTTCGTCATCGCGCTCGTGCTTGGTGCTGTTGATCGGGGCTTTGGAATGGCTGCTCGGCTGGCGTTCCCCGGCCCAGCTCAGCAACGGCCTTTTCCTGGTTGGTGCGGCGCTGATCACGATCGGGATCTTCAGCGCCCTGGGCAGCGTGCCGATTCGCGATGATCTCCAGATCCTGTGGGCCGAGTCGATCGGGGATTTTCACACCTGGGAGCGCAGCCAGCGCTGGCTGGCCGACATGATGACTGGGTATCCACGCTTCAGCCTGCTGCTGATGACGGGCATTTTCCTGGTGGGGCTTGCCATCCTGATCTCGAAGATCAGGTAGGGTTCTATTCGAACGGGCAGATATCCTGAGGTATCGTAATAAATCACATGCCCATGGTACCATTATCCCCAGATATTTGAGCACCTCTGAAGAGTTCATATTTCGCATCTGTAACCACCGCCTGCACAGGATTCTGCCCATATCCCGAGTGCCCTGGTATTCCTCCCGGAATAAGCGCGCCAGTTGGGCATAGATCGAACCGGGTGTCCCCTCAGGATAATTTCCTGGAGCGTTTCATAAATCACCTGAGCATCCGAGTCCCAGCCCTGCAGGAGATACAAGAGCATGATCCGGTAGCGTGCATAGGCCGCCAGGTTGGGATACTCATTCGGATCCGGTTGCGGCATGTTGGAGTTGGTTTCGGTGACTTCCCACAGTGATTGGAACAATGCCCATAAATAATTTATCTCTACCATGCGACCACCATTCGAGATCATCACTGAAAATTGCATTCTGGTAAAAAGATAAAGCTACTTCATAATCCCCATAAAGGGTAGGCCAGTCCCCATCATATGATTGCCTGAAAACGATATTCGGGAGGGCTGTAATCCGTCCGAGCCAGTGTACGTAATACTCCCCATCCCACTCATAATGTATCCCATGCTTTCCGCCATGGGATGCCTTCGAGCGAATAGGTTTGCATCAATACGGAGATGCATGAATACGAAATTTCCAGCACCATCCCCGATCGAACATCCCGATAACTCGGATATCCCCATCAGCATTCAATGCCAGATCCACTGTTCACTCGCGGATCGACCGACCGATATCTGAATCCCCCATTGAATATTCATAAATACCAAAGGTTCCACTGCCTTGAGTTCATAACCCATTGCATGAGTATTTCTGGCATACCATTCCGATTCGCCATCTCGGATCTCTTAATTACATTGCACGCGCTATGAATCAGTCGCTTGAAGTCATAATGAGAAGTTCATATCGTCCATCATTGCAACCGAAAGATATAAAATATCCCCAGCGGAAGACCATTCCATTACCCCATCGCCTGTTAATTCGGACCATCGCTGCAGATCATCTGGTAATTGTAATAGTCCAGTTTGGTTGAGTCTCTGGATATATTTACTCGAGCGATATCTGAGCCATAAGTGTTCAAAATATTCTCAGAATCTCAGTGGATGATAAATATTCGATATGATTCCCATGGAGCTGGGATCAAACTCGTCCATAGGCGACAGGTACATCCAGGATATCCTCGTCAGATGCCGGTAATTCTTTTGGCAAACGTCTATTTCATGGAGGATCTGACCGTTGGGATCAGTAAAAAGTCCATCGTCGGGTGTCTTGCGCGTTAATGTGAGAATGAGTCGGGGGTCTAGATGGGTACCTATACGGCTGGTTACTTTGCGTCCGTGAGTGGGAATTGTCGGTGTTGTGTGACGGTGGCCTTTGTCTTAGCCGCGCAGCCGATCACCGTCGATAATAAAATCAGCCCCACCCCTATCGAAAAAATGACCTGTTTATCCCTGCCCATGCCCTCACCTCCACAAGTCTAACAAACTATCTTACTTCCTAATCCTTCCAATACTCCTTCAAGACCACCCGGTAAGCCGGTTTATACGCCGCCCGGTAGGCGATGGTGTGATGCACGGGCTGGAAACCCCCGGCTTCGCGGTCGGCGACATACAGGTCCAGCTCCTTGGGCTTGAAGGGAATCTCGCTGGCAGCCGCCAGCTGCCTGGCCTCCAGCCAGAACAGCGCCAGCAGGTCCAGCGAGCCCTTGTAAGCCTGGGATCCCTCGTAGAAAGCCCGGCTCAACTTCACCGGCACGCCACCGGCCTGGATGAACGGGCGCAGGTGGACGCGCAGGATGCGCCCATCCGGCGAGATCGGATCGACCAGCGGTTCGGGCGGACCCTCGGTCAGACCTCCCAGTTCCTGCATCAGGCGCTGGTGGATGAAATCCGGGTTGCCGGAGGCATGCTCCGCACCCAAAACGGCCTGGTAGGCCAGTTTATACAGATCCTGCACGCCCATCAACGGGTAACGGCGCAGGTGATCGACGATGATATCCGAAAAGGATGTTTTGCTCATTCGGTCCCAATTCCGAGCAATGCCTTTCAACTTCTTGATTCTTGCCATGCGCCTGCCAGGTCGCGCGGGGTGAGACCGGATTCGTTGGCCTGCGCCGGGATCGGCTCCATGCGCCAGCAGCAGTTCGACCATCTCGAGCTGCTCATTCTGAACGGCCGCATGCAGCGGGTGTAACCGCCCTTTCTGGACCGCGTCCACCTCCGCGCCGTGTTCGAGCAGCAGCCTGGTGATCTCCAGGCTGCGCCCGGCAACAGCCGAATGCAGCGGCGCCACGCGCTGGGTATTCTTTGAGGGGGCATTCACATCCGCGCCGTGTTCGACCAGGATGCGGGCGGCTTCAGAGCGTCGGAAGAAACACGCCAGCCCGAGCGGCTGGAAGCCATCCGCGTTGACCGCATTCACTTTTTCCGGATCGGCCTCCAGGATTTTCTTAAGCAGTTCATTTTCACCCAGCGCAGCTGCCTCGAAGACCGGCAGGACCGGCTTCTTGCTGGCCAGGTAGCTGGCGATGTTGAACTGGCCGTTGTAGGCTGCCAGCAGGACGGTGGTGATGCCCTGGTCGGTCAGCATGTCAGGCAGGCGCGGGTTCTTGATCAGCAGCTTCTGCACTTTTTCCAGTGAGCCGTGCTCGAGCGCCTGGAAGAATTCCTTGGGAATTTCACTCATGGTCCCTCATTTCTATAAAAACGATAGATGCCACCGGGGGTGGTCAGGAAAATATCTCCGTACAGATTCACTGCCAGTCCGGCCGATCCGGCCGGCAGGTTTTGAGCGAAAAGCTCCGGGTCGTCATCTTTGGGTACCCGCAGCAACTGTCCATCCGGCATTAATAACAGCCACAGCGTCCCGTCCATTTCAGCCACCAGGCTGCCGGTCGGGGCAGTACCCCGCAGGGTATAGGTCTCGATCAATTCAGCCTTGGCCTGAGCTGTGCATCAATTTCAACAGGTAGCGGTCCACCCGGGGACCCGTCAAATAGCGGCCTTTTTCAGACATGTAGGCGTACAACTGTCCGTCGCCATCCACCGCCAGGTCGTACTCCTGCGGTGGGCGCGGGCAGGATGGCATACTCACGGTCCAGCCAACCTTCCCAGTTGAACACCTGGATCCACTGGCTTGTCGAAAGCGTGGCATACACATAACTGGTGTTGGGGTCGATATCGAGTGACAGGATCTCATAATCGGTTGTGGTATCCAGCAGGTAAGGCTGGGCACCCGGCGCTGGGTAGTACCACAGCCGGTTGCCGGCCGAGTTGCTGGCGGTGGCCAGGAAGATGCCGCCCCGCAGATCATAGGTCAGGGCGGTGATGCGTCCCGAGATGCTGTCGTAGGCAGTGCTGCGGGATCCATCGCGCCCGACCCGCACGATCTGGGAGGGCATGGCACCCCCGCAGGTCGAGACACCCAGGTAGAGTGCCCCGTCCGGCCCGATATCAGCCACGGCGGTATTCAAGCCTTCATTGGAAACCAACACGCCGGTCTGCCCGGCGGCCAGGTCACCCCACACCACCTGGCTGGCCGTGGCATCGATGAAGATGACCATGCCATTCTCGGTGATGATGAAATCCCCGGGCCGATCCGTGCAGGGGCTGTAGATAAATTCGATAAGGCTCGAGTGCACCGCTCAACACGTCCACCCGCGCAAAGCCGGCGGATGCGCTGTTGCGATAAAGGTTTCCGGACGCATCCAGTCCGATGGCCACTGTCTCGCCATCCGGGATGCTCGCATCCAACAGGAGCTGGCTGCCATTCGGGTCGACCCGCACCAGGTCGCTGGTGACCCCATCCACCACGAATAAGCGTCCCATCCAGGCTGACGACCAGGTCGGTAATGCTGTTGAATCCGCCGGCGACTTCCAGGGCAGAAACACCCGGCGACTGGCGAATGATGGATGTGTTGTCGGCGCCGGAACCGTAAATCTCGCCCGTTACACTGAAGTACAACGGTTCGCCCACCACGGACTGGGACCAGATCTCATGAGTGCCATCCGGGTTGACCCGCCAGAGTTCACTGCCAACCCGCATCAGGACGGAATCGACCGGTCCGCTGAAGATGCGGCCGGCATCCAGTCCGGCAGTGGTCAGGATCTCGAGTCACCTCACCCGAACCGGCGTCCATGAGCGAAAGACCGGGGAATCGGCCCCCGCGCTGCAGGTAGATGCGACCGGTTTGGCTGCGCGCAATGGCAGAAACATCCGCCACGAGCGGCCGCACCAGCAGTTCCGCCAGGTAACCGGAAGGCAGTCCAAATGATGCTGCCAGCTCCAGTGGATCGATGGGTGAGCTGGCTGGCTCCACCGGCGGCCCATCCAACGGTTCAGGGCGTTTCCGTCGGTTCGCGGGTGGGCAGTTCAATGGTTGGGATGAATGGCAGGGTTGCAGTCGGTGTCGGTTGAGCCGAACTGCAAGCCGTGACAAGGGAAAGGATTAGAATGATTGGGATAATATATCTACGCATAAGTACTACTTAGAACCTATTATACGCAAGATTGAGATAGGGAACCCCTGGACCCGTGATTTCGGGATTGAAGCCTGTTTTTGAGCCTTGATAGGGTCATAATTGATATAAATCCCACAAAGATATGTTATTATGTCATCTAGGTATTTTTGAGGGTTCATAGAATACAATTAGTTATTATATTGTTCAGACAACCAAATCCAGTTTCATCGCAGTTGGGAGGTTGTTGTGAAGGTATCGTTATTTTGGTTTAAAGCACTTCTGTCGCTGACCTGCCTGGCACTCCTGTCGTCCGGCTGTAGTTCCCTCGCCCCGATACGGATCGGCTTTGCCGCGGAATTATCCGGAAAACAGAACGAGCTGGCCATCAATCTGCGCGACGGGGTCCAGCTGGCGGTTGATGATATCAACGCTTCCGGGGGGATCAAGGGCAGACCTGTCGAGCTACTCATCGAAGATGACCTGGGAACGCCGGAAGGCGCCAAAGCCGCAGAAAACAAGTTGATCGATGCCGGCGTCGTGGCCATCGTCGGTCACCTGACCAGCGGTCAGACCGCTGCCGGATATCAGGTCGCCACCGAACGCAAGACCGTGTTGATCAGTGCAACAGCTGTCGACCGCAACCTTGACCGGGATCGATGACTTGTTCTTTTGCACCACCCCCTCGACCTTTTATCTGGGCAGCGAGTTTGCCAGGTACATCTTCCTGGAACGCGGCATGACCAGCCTGGCGATCATCCTGGACGAGGATAATTTTGCATACTCCTCCTCGCTGGCAGATGCCTTCTCTGTCACCTTCAGTGAGTTGGGCGGGCAAATATCCACCCGCATATCCTATTCCGGTAAAACCATCACCGATCTGATACCGTATGTTTATGGCCTGCGCCTGTCCAATCCCCACGCGGTCCTGATCATCGCCTCCCCACCTGATGCCGGCATCATCGCCCAGCAGATCCGCCTGCAAAAATGGGACATCCCGCTTTTCTCCGCACCCTGGGCGCGCGGGGAGGAATTACTTGCGAAATGGTGGTTCTGCGGTCGAAGGACTGGAAATGATCATCGCCTATGACTCGGATTCGCCGAATGCCAGGCTTGAGGCATTTACATCCCACTTCTTTGAGCGCTACTCTCGTGCAGCCCGCCTTCACGGCAGTCTATGGTTACGAGGTCATCCAGGTTCTCGCCTCAGCACTTGAAAAAACAAGCGGGCAGGCGGAGGGGCTGGCAGATGCTTTAAGTAACCTTTCCGATTGTGGAGACGATAACCGCAACCGTGGCGCTCAATGAGTTTGGAGACACGATCCAACCACTCTTTATTCAGAAAGTCCAGGATGGGAAGTTACATCACCGTGAAGATGATCACGATCCAGGACTGACCAAATGGCAAAGCAGCGATCAGAACCGCTCCACACCATCATTACCCGCCTGTTCATTACACAACAGGTCCTGGTCACGGTGCTAATTACCATGCTGTTCGCCATCTCATCTCACTGGAGTGCCAAGCTCGCCATTCAACAGGCACACGACTCAACCTACCTTTTCGCCCACAACGTCAGCGAATACTTGATCAGCACCGAACGCGCGCTGGCGACGCTGGCCATATCCACACCCACCCAATCGGATCTGGATTCCATACGAGCCGGCTATAACGAATTCGATGTGATCTATTACATTCTGCCCAACGGCAGGCTGGAAAAGATATCGCCCAGGACCGGCCTGGTCACCGTTGGTATGGATATGTCTGCCCAGCCTTATTTCAACCCGGATCAGAAGGAGCTGCATATATCCTCCCCGTTCACTTCCGCCCGGACCGGAAAACCCACCGTGTATATGAGCCTGCCCTTGAGCAGGGGAACAGGGATGCTGGTCGGGGAATTGAATTTATCACAGCTTCAAGATCTGCTCATAAAGAAGGCCACCTTCACAACCGGATTCAGTTACGTCATCGATGCGAAGGGGTTTCTCGTTGCCCATCCGGATACTGAAAAAGTGGCCCGACATGAAGATATCCGGCAGACAGATATCTACCAGGCTGCACTGCGGGTGATCAGGAACCGATCTATACCTGTAATGCCCAATCCAATATCACTTTGATCGAACCGATCCCTGAAACTGATTGGTTTGCGATCAACCAAATACCGTTCTGGACAGTTTATCGTCCCTTTCTCATCCCGGGTGTTGTCGGTTTGATCGTGGCTATCGGACTGCTCTTCGTCAGCATGCGTCAGCAACGTCAGACGATTGCACGACGGGTGATCAATCCGCTGGAATCACTTACCGATCAGGCTCGCCGGATCACGGCCGGTGACTATCTGTACGTTTACTCCCAACCGGTTTCACCGGACGCTTATGCCGAGGTGAACCTGTTAATGGAAAGCTTCAAGACCATGGAGGATGCCGTTCGGACCCGCGAAAACGATAATTACAAGCTGCTGTTCGACGTTCAACGCCATCTGCGGCAGGAGCGTCTGTTACGCGACATCGATACAGCCATCACGGCCATCGAAACCCTGGAGCACACATTAAAAACGATCCTGACCAGGATCAACTCACGACTTGGCATCGATGCTTCCAGCATCTACCTTTATGAACCGGGCACCAGTCAATTAAAGGTTGCATATCGCATCGGCTTTATTAAAAAACACGGACAAATCCGCTGTGAACGGCTTTTGATAATTACCTCGGTAAGTCGGCTGGGGAAAGCAAACTGATCCGCGTCCCGAACCTGGAAAAAGCTAAAGGACAGCACTTAAAGACCATTCACCGCTTCGAAAAACTCCGCAGCTTCATCGGCATACCGCTGTTTGCACGAGAGCAATTGATCGGCTATCTGAACCTCTTCACCCGATCGATGTATTCACCGGCTGAGGATGAAATTGAATTCCTAAAACTGGTCGGGCTGCATACCGCCCTGGCGATCGACAGCACGCGCATGTTCACCGATCTGCAGGTATCCAACCTGGAAATGGCAAGGGCTTACGATTCCACCCTAGAAGGCTGGTCCCGTGCCATGGACCTGCGTGACCGCGAAACTGAGGGGCACACCCTGCGGGTCACCGAATTGACCGAGAAGCTGGCCAGGCAGTTGGGCATTCCAGAGGAAACCATGATCCATGTCCGCCGTGGTTCCCTGCTGCATGATATCGGCAAGATCGGGGTTCCGGATTCGATCCTATTGAAACCCGGACCGTTGACCAATAAAGAGTGGGAGATCATGCGCCAGCATCCCCAGTATGCACACGCCTTCCTGACAGCCATCGATTACCTGCGCCCATCGATCGACATTCCCCTGCGCCACCACGAACACTGGGATGGCAGCGGGTATCCGGACCGGTTGGCCGGGGAAAATATCCCGCTGGCCGCCCGGATCTTCAGCGTGATCGATGTATGGGACGCGTTGACTTCCGACCGCCCCTACCGGGCAGCCTGGTCACCGGACAAAGCGCTGGCCTATATCCAGGAACAAAGCGGACGATATTTCGATCCGGTGGTCGTCCAGGAGTTCTTTAAACTGATCGAGCGCGGTGACACTCCCGACGGGGGATCACCCACCAGTCAATCTTCCTGATCAAACCAGGAAGATCGCGGCGATATAGGGGGCCAGGGCCAGTAAAGCCATCAGGGGGTGCCCATGGCGGGTCTTGTTCTTCGAGTCCCAGTTGAAAAGGTAGATCGCCAGGCCAAAAACCAGCACCAGGCTGATGCTCATCACAACAACTGAAACCACCGGGTTGAAGGCGGTCGGCTGCCGGTAAGCCAGACCCAGGAAAGCCTGCATGGCGTGCGAACTCGGCAGCAGGGCTGTCAGCGGTTGGACAGCCGGTGGCAGCATGCTGATCGGGACCATCAGGCCGCCGATTAACATGGACGGCAGGAAGATCAGTTGAGACCAAAGCACCGTCGCACGACTGTTGGCCGAGATCACCCCGATCAGGGCTCCGATGGCACCGAAGTTGAATGCAACCAGCAAGGTAATGAGGATGAAGGCCGCGAAATTCAGCGGCTCGGCAGCCGCCGAACAATGGCGCGGCGGTGAACGTGATGATGGCTGCCACGATCAGGGTGTGGAAAATGGTGCTCAACACCGGAACGATCAGGATCGAGATGGCGGGACGCCATTGATCTTGAAGCTGCGGAAAACGCCCGCCTCACGCATCTCGACCAGTGGATTGGGCAGCCCCAGGATGTTGCTCGCCATGGCGACGAACACGACCATGGACGGGATCAATACCTGGTCGAAGCCGGGAAAGATGCGGGTCATGATCAAACCCATCATGGCATAGAAGCCCAGCGGGAACAGGTAATTCATCAGCAAATTATTGGAATTGCGCAAGCCGGTCTTGAATTCGAACAGGAAATGGTTTAGAAAAGCGCTCATTTCCGACCTCCATGGGTAGTGATCTCAAGGAATCGTTCCTCAAGTGATGGCCGTTCGACCCGCAGGTCTATCAGATTGTCCTTTTGCTTCTCGATATACTTGAGCAGCGCCGGAACACTGGCTCCGGGGTCACGGCTGTAGAAGACTGCATAGTCATCCTTGAAATAACTGCTGGGAAACCGCCGGGAATTTCGCCGGCTTGCGCTCGAAGATCGAACCCTCCGTGCGAATCGAGATCCTGGTCAATCCGGAACCGGTCGCGGTTAATTCGCGCGGGCTGCCGCTGGCCACCACCCTGCCCCCCAGCAGCACGGCCACCCGGTCAGCCAGCTTTTCAGCTTCGGCCATATCGTGGGTGGCCAGCAGGATGGCGGTTCCGGACTTGCGCAGTTCGCTCATCATCTCGTGCAACTCGCTGCGCGAATTGACGTCCAAACCGGCCGTCGGTTCATCCAGGATCACCAGGCTGGGGCCGGTGCGCAACCGCCAGTGCAAGTGCCAGACGGCGCTGCTGACCGGTGGAAAGCTGCTGGTACTGGGTATTCAACTTTTCATTGAGCCCCATCCGTTCGATCAGATCCAGGCGCGGAGCAACGTGGTGGTAGGCACAAAAGAAGCGCATCGCTTCCCCCACTTTCATATTTCCAGGCAGCCCGGAGGTCTGCAACTGCACGCCGATGGCATCCTTCAACCGGCCAGGTTCCCGCATGGGATCGATCCCGAGGACGTGCAGGCTGCCCGCCATCCGAACGTCGGATGCCTTCCAGGGTCTCCAGTGTACTGGTCTTACCGGCCCCGTTGGGACCCAGGAGACCGAATATCTCACCTTTTTTTACCTCAAAGGAGATATCATCCACAGCCACAAAGGAACCGTAGACTTTTCGAAAATGATCGACCGAGACAACTGCATCCATCATGCACCTCTCCAACCTTGAATCTATAGACGACATTATACTGTATACTATACAGTATGTCAAGTATCATAATATTGACAAGTTTCAACTCCCCCACACCTCTAGATCGACCGAATTCAGGTTGCCGGGTGCGACAACCACAGCCAGCGTCGGTCGATCACATAACCGGCCTTTGTGAAGGCGGCAATACCACTGGTATTCTGGCTGCTCGTCCCCAGCACGGCCACCTCGATCCCACGCGACTTGAGTTTTTCCCAGCCGCTCCAGATCAAGGCGCGGGCCAGGCCCAGACCCTGAAAATCCGGATGGACCAGCACCGGATCGGTGGAACCCTGTTTTTTCGGCAGCATTCCATTAAGATCTTCCTGGATGCCACACGTACACAGGCCGGCCAGCCGACCATCCGGAGCAACCGCCACCAGATCCAGGTCGCGGTCATAGGAGGTGGTCCGCATGATTGCCAGGATTTCCCCGGCGGTCATCTTGTCGGTGCCATAGGCAGCCTGGTAAAGGGCTGCCAGCGCATCCGCCTCACCCTCCCCCGCCACCGGGCGGATGGAAAAACCTGGCGGCAGATTGACCGGTGGAATTGGCTCCGCCAGGCTGCGTGACAGGTGCAGGGACATCAAGTCCTGCGGAATAAATCCATGCGCCTGCAATAACTCGATGCGCTCCCGGTCTTCTTCAACACAATTGGTATCCAGGGTTGCAGCACGATCGACCCTGCCATCCCGCTTAAGCTGCCGAAAGCGCTCGAGCCCCCAGGTGATCATCTCTTTTTCCAGGCTGGCCACATCCAGCGACAGGATCGGCTTCAAAGTTAAGGTTGCAGAACAAAGGATAGATCAAGGCATATCCGATCAAACGCCCCCGCTCATCCAGCCATAAACGGGTCGATTCCCTGACATCGGCCGAATCCAATATTTCCTCGAAATCCACACCGGTGGGATACTCCGCCAGGTTTTCAGGCTTGCGAATCCGGTAAATGAACTCCACCAGCCTGGGCAGGTCAGCAGAATCATATGCTTCAGTATGATGGCTCTTCATTAAATGTACTCCTATAGATATCCATTGAATCAACGTCCACCCGGTTCACCTGTGCGTAAATCACATAACCAGTCTGGGTATTTCCCCAGGCTGGTTATGGTTGCAAGACGATGATTGATTATGACTAACTGGATAACCTAAGCGCGATCCATGATCACCGCAGTGCCATAAGCCAGCACCTCGGTCACGCCGTCCATGACATCATTGGCGTCGTAGCGCATCCCCACGATGGCATTGGCGCCCATCTGGTCGGCGTGCTGCAGCATCAACTCGTAGGCTTCCTGGCGGGCATTCTCGCAAAGTTCGGTGAAGATCGAGATATTGCCGCCAAAAAGTGTCTGGATGCCACCGGCAAAGTTGCCGATCACACTGCGCGAACGCACGGTCACACCGCGCACCAACCCCAGGTTCTGCCTGACGCGATAACCCGGGATCTCAAATGAGGTCGAAACCATGTTGTGTTCCATGTTATTCTCCTGTTCATGCCTGTCTACGCAAATCCGTCATCGGGGTTGCGTGTTATCACTTCACCGGTGACGTTCAGATGCAGGAAATCCAGCAGAAGCTGGTTGAAGAACTTCGGATTGTCCTGGTTGGCGACATGCCCGGCGTTTGGAATGACCACGTAACGCGCCAGCGGGTCGCGCCAGACCCATTTTGGCATGACCTTCTTGAAATTCCCCAGGTTATCCTGATCGCCATGCGCCAGCATGAGCGGGCATTCGATGCGGTAATCCGTCTCGGGGTGAAGGCACAATGCCAGGGCATTCCAGATGTGATTGAAATTACCGGCTTTTCTCACCTTCTCGGAGGCATCGGCCAGGTAATCCCGCACCCTGGGGTCGATCGAACTGCGGGTGGCCATCTGCGACAACCAGATCCCGGATGGATAATGTTCAAGCATCGGGATGCCGACCTTCATCTGGAGTTTCTCAAGACGCGGTCAGTTTCCAGGTGTTGCAGGCACAACCCAGCAGGAACATGGCGCTCACCCGCTCCGGATGATGGAAGACCAGTTCCTGGGCGATATTGCCACCCATCGACTGCCCGACCAGGACAGCCTGTTTGACCTTCAATTTGTCCAGGATGGCGACCAGGTCCTCGGCTGCACGGCGATGGTGAAATCATCGCCGATCGGCTGGGACTGGCCATGCCCGCGCACATCCCACACCAGCACACGGTATTTACCCTCCAGCAGCCTTAAGTTGGGGATTCCAGGTGCGGTGGTCGATCGTGGCGCCATGTGTCAAAACCACCAGGGGCGCCTTCTCTAGGTCCGGTCAGCCAATAGACCAGCGTGCTGCCGGATCGTTTCAATTCCTGCTTGTTCAATTGCGAGCCTGCCATAATGCCTCCAGGATTCAAGGATTGTGTGATGATACCAGCCTCTATTTTAACTGGGAAGTGCAATGCGGGCAGCGGGTGGCCTTCAACGGGATGGGAGTCAGGCAGTACGGGCAGTCCCTGGTCGTCGGGTCGACCGGTTTTTCTTTCTTTTTCAGGTCTATTGATCGGTTTCAAGACCAGGAAGAGGACGAGGGCGATGATGATGAAATCGATTAACGTGTTGATGAACAGGCCGAATGTTGATGGTGGCTGCACCGGCTGCCTGGGCATCCACCAGGCTCGTGAACTTTTCCCCTGAAAGACTCCAGAAGATGTTCGTGAAATCAACATTGTCAAGTAATGCACCGATGGGCGGCATCAGGATATCACTGACCAGGGATGAGATGATCTTGCCGAAAGCCGTACCGATGATGACACCGATGGCCATATCCATCACATTGCCGCGCAGGGCGAACGCCTTGAATTCCTTTAACATTCTCTCTTCTCCTGTTTGTCTTAGACCTTTTTCAGAACTTTATCCACCAAACGGTTGATGAATTTTCGATCATAGCGCCGGGTCGATTCATACGTCTGCCAGTGAACCCGTTCAACCTTGTACTTGCTGGTGGCCGGCTTCTGCTCTGCCGGGTAGCCGATATGCAGCAGGCAAAGTGGGTAGACATCCGCCGGGATTCCCAGGATCTCGCGCACGGCGTCCATCTTGCGCTGGCGCGGGTAGACACCCACCCAAACCGCCCCCAGGTCGATATTGGCAGCTGCCAGCAGGATGTTCTCGACCGCTGCGACGCAATCCTGGACCCAGTAGGTCTCGCCGGCCGGGTTGGCCGCCACTTTGGGACTGCCGAGCGGAACGATCACCAGCGGGGCAATCATCTTACCGTACTCCAGGGCGGCCGCAATTTCATTGAGGATCGGCTCTTCGGTAACCACCACGAATTCCCACGGCTGGCTGTTCACCGCAGAGGGTGCTGCCATGCCGGCGCGCAGGAGCGTCGTGATCTTGTCCTCCTCGACCGGGCGGGCTTCGAAACGGCGAATGCTGCGGCGCTTCAGAATGAAATCGATATTATCTGTCATAAATAATCCTTATTCATAACCCTTTGATTATCATGTTACCAACGAAGAGACAAATCAAGCCGATTCCACAAAAGAAAACAAGCACCTGGGTATCCCTTTTAAGCTCTCCGCTTTGTTTTCTGCGTACATCGATCTCTCTATTCTTTTGCTCCGACCAGGTATTTCTTCCCCCCCGACTGGATAATGTTGCCAATCCAAAAAAGATGAGAATGATCCCGGCGATAATGATGTACCGTCCCAGGGAATCATAATCTCGATCGCCGGTTATCCACCAGATCAGCCCGCAGACCAGGCAGACACCCAGCACGGCCGCGCCCATCCCAAGCACATAGTGCGAGGCTTTATCTTTCGGTTTTTCAATGGCCGACGGTTTGATTTCCCGGACCAAGATTCCTCCCGCAAACGAGATCAGGGTGTGATGACAATCGGAATGTAATTATACACAGATGCGGTCAGATAGCGCCGCATGGTGTAATAAACGGCTGTGTTCTGATTCGTCCCTGCCAAAAACCCACTGCCGGGTCCCATGGCAGTCAGTGGGACATCCACGCCAGTGTGACCTGTGGTCGAGAAATACGTGCAGAAGGTGCCCCCGCCGGCAATGCTGAAGGGGCCATCGTCACCCGGATTACAGGCGGTCGCCTGGTATAGACTCAAACCGCCGGTCTCGTGGTCCGCAGACACGATCAGGAGCGTGTCAGGGTTGGCGCTTGTAAAGTCGAGCGCCACCTGGACGGCATCATCGAAGGTCCTGACGTCGTCGATCAACTTCATACCGTCATTACCTGACGCGGCATTGTCGATCTGGCTGCCCTCGACCATCAGAAAGAAACCCTGCGGGTCGACATCCAGGCTGTCTAGTGCGGTGGCTGTCATCTCTGCCAGCGTCGGAGCATAAGGCCAACCCATCTTCTCGAATGCGAAAAGGCCCAATAATGGAAACGTTCCAGGTGTGATGGCAGATAACGCAGCCGGCGTACAGCTATAGGTATACCCGGCAGTCACCGCCTCGGTCACCAGGTTACGCCCATCCGTACGTTTACCATAGTCCCCGCCGACACAATCCAGGCTGGTGTTCGGCAGCCAATCCCCCTCCCCGCCGCCCAGCAGGACATCCACATCATGATCCAGCATCTGGCTGGCGATCACCAGAACCTGGTTTCGATCGTTGATATGCGCTGCAAAGGCAGCCGGGGTGGCATTCGTGACCTGGCTGGTCACCACCAGGCCGGTCATCATCCCCAGGTCCTGTGCCAGGTCGAGGATAGAGGTCAGGCTCCCTCCATCCGGATCGACACCGATATAGCCGTTGGTGGTTTTGAAGCCGGTGGCCATCGCGGTGGCGGATGCTGCCGAATCGGTCACACCTCCAGTCGCATTACCTGTCTGGATCGAGCCGGTAACCGGCAGGCTGTCCATGGCCAGTGTTCCGGTTAAACCAACTCGGCTCCACTGGCCGGCCTGGCGCTGGGCAGCGCCCATGCCATCGCCGATCATCAGGATCACCCGCCGGCGATCCCCCCAGTCCTCGGAGGTGAATTGCCGGCCGGGCAGGTCGATAGCTGTTACAGCCTGCGGTTCGACCGGCCCAAACAACAGGCCGGCGCTTATGAGTAATACGCTGATCGCTGGGAATGATCTGGGGGTCATCATATTCTGAACCGGATGGCTGGTGTGATTAGATAAAATTCCATATGACCGACTCAGATTTAATTATAGATTACTTTCGAATAACCGACGTTATTACAAATTTAGGTAGAGATCTGGTCCGGCCTCTGCGGCGACTTTATTCCACAACCCATCATTTGCCTGAAGCTCCCAAGGCTGACCAGTGAGCTGGTGTCATCAAGTGGCTTGGAGTGAACCAAAAATCAGTCAGTCCCACGTTTTTCGCTGCTTGAACCATGGCGGCAAATGCCTCCGGTGTCATCGGTTGTTGCGACTGATCATAGCCATTTCGCTCCTGCCACAACCCGATCTCATAGAGGATCTTATCCTGCCCGAGCGAGGACAGGTTTCCAACCGTCACCCGGGTCATGTCAGTATCGGGCGATCCAAATAACGGGTTCCCCATGATCACCAGCCTGTCCGCAGCTGTCAAGAAAGTGGCGTATGCCTTCCAATCCTGGGAGGCCAGCTGACCGGCATCCGGCTTCACCTCCAGCCATAATTGCTTATCATGAGCATGAGCAATGTTCGCAGCACGGTTGATAAGATCATTGAGACGCCCAGTCCGCCAGGTCGAGATCGCCGGTGCATTGATATCGATCTCGCCGCTCGCGAGCCGCGGCCAGTCAGAGAAACCCGTCTCTCTCCGAAAAGATTCCAAATCTTCGGGGCCAAATCCATCAACATAATAGAACATTTCAACGAGTGCGATCGAATCCGCGCCTTCAACACTGGCTGCCGCATCAATGAAATCCAACAGGAGTTCACTGTAACGACCGGTCGTCATCTGGGTGAGGCTGACCAATTCAACACTGGCGGAGCCGCCCCACGAGGCCGCAGCTGCTTCCGGGTGGGCTTGTATATAAACAGGCGCCAACACATCCACAACCACGGTAATGTCAGCCCACCGGCCGAATCGCTGAACATCGCGGGCCATGAAGTTGATACCGCTCTGCCTGACAGGTCCTGCCCAGGCAGCGCTATGACCGGACCAGGGGAAGAACGCCCAATCCACCCGGCCGGCAGCGATGCCCACACGGTTCATGCCGGCATCCCGGTAGGCCTGCTCCTCGCTGGCTGATATCATACTGTCGGGTTTCAGGTCATCGTAATCGATGCGAATCGTGCGAACGGCACCACCAGTCTGACCTGGAGCATTCGGAGAAGACGCCTGGCAGCCTGTCAGGTTGATGACCAGGCTTATCAAGATGGAGGAAGCAAGAAAGTATTTCATTTGACCAGCATCGGTTGGTAACTGCGGTATGGCCGGTCCCACAGCTCATTTAACACCTGCCAATGTCCAGCCTGCATCAACGAGGACGGGGTGATCCAGATATTGGGCATGACACCCTGCTGGGAGGACAGGATCGCGCGCTTGAGTATCTCCGGAGTGATTGCGCCACCCTGATCGCTCCATAAACCAATGGAAAGGATGATCCGGCCGGTATCGAAGCTGGTCAGGAAATCGGCGATGTCATAAAGGTACTCGGGCGGATAATTATCCAGATCGAGGTAAGCCCAAATGACCAGTTTATCCATGTGTTCCAGGACCAGGTCGTAATTCGTGCCATGCTCATTGGTGACTTTGGTCAGATCATCCAGGCTGAGGGCAACATCCATGAACATCTGCTTGCCATGGGCATGGGCGATCGTCACCGCACGATCCAGCCAGCGGTCCAACTCATAGCCACGCCAGTCACCGATGGAGGTGTCGTCGATATCAATCAGGCCATTCTCATGCCTCGGCCAATCATCCCGGCCTGTGTATGCCATGTAAGCGGCTTGTTCTTTCGGACCATAGCCGTCGCTGTGATAGAAAAGCTCGGTGATCGAGATCGAGTCAACCGGGTAATCCGAGGCGATCGCCTCGATCATATCGAGGACCATTTCTCCGAATTCGCCATCCACCAGGTCCATCGTCCCCACCAGGTATTCACTGCGGATACCCAACCAATTGATGGCGGCCTGGTCAGGATGGGCAAGAATATAGTTCGGGGCGAAGATATCCACGACCGCATTGACATGCGCCCACTGTCCGAAGCGCTGCGCATCTTCCAAAAGGTAATCGATCTGGCTGTCCTTGACATCATTGGCCCAAACGCTCTCATGACCGGCCCATTTAAAGTAAGTCCACTCGACTCGCCCGGCACCCAGTGCGATCATATTAATGCCACCCGCGCGCGCCAGCTGCTCGAGCTCCAACACCAAGGTGCGGCTTCCTCCCAAATCCGGATAATCGACCCGCAAGGCATGGATGGGTGCCGGTTCAGGAAGCACGGTTGGAGCCATTGACGATGTTCGCACAACGGCCGGGGTGTTTGTTACCGGGATAAGGTCCGCAGATCCACCCTGACCGGTTTGTAATACCCCGGTTGCCACCATGGTATCACAGGCAGTCAAAGCCAGGACCAATCCCAGTCTTAACCCCCATCTTATTAGACGATTGTTGCTTTTCATTCTTATCCTTTTCAAATTCGTGTGACCGTCCCCGTACGAGCCACTTTATTCCACTTTGCCTGGTGACCACTTAATTCCAGCATGACCGCCCTGACCATCACCAGGTTCATCATCAGGGAGTAAGGGATCCAGAAGATCAGGACGTACAGATATTTAATGTCCCGCCAGGCATGGTCCAGGCTGATCGCCCAAAGACTTGCGAAGAGGGTGGTTCCCACCCCCAGCCATAAGATCAGCCCCAGCAGGTCGAGCGCCAGTGGGGCATACCCGGCCAGGCTGAGCACGCCCAGTAATAGGATGACAGCAAGCTGTAGAAAAGGCAGGATCACCATATTGAAATAATTGACGGGCAGGTACAGGCCGATGAGTCCCTTTTTCAGGTTGAAGAAAAGCCGTCGGTGGATCCTCGCTGTCTGAATGAATCCCCGTGCCCAACGCACCCGCTGCTTCCACAGGTCGCGCAGGCTGGACGGCGCCTCGGCCAGGACGAAAGCATCCGGTGCGAAATTCACCTGATATCCGGCAGCATGTACCCGCCAGGTTAGTTCAAGATCCTCACCGATGAATCCTTCCCGAAACGGACGCAGCTCGACGGGAAGGTCATAATTGACCAGGTCAGTGTCGAGTTCACGGATCGCAGCTGCCAGTGCTTTCCGGCGAAAGGCACCAATATTACCGGATACGATCGGCAGGCAGTTAATTCGTGCCAGCGCCCGCCTCACGAAACCGGTACCGATGTGGGATTGAACACTTAATAACCTGGTCTGTAACCGGTCCACGTTCACCGGTTCATCGTTCCCACACACAGCCCCCACCCGTTCGCTGGTAAAACCGGCCATCATCCGCCGGATCGTATCCGGCTTGAAGATACCATCTGCATCCACGAAGAACAGTACGTCCCCATTTGAGGATTGCATGCCGGTATTCAAGGCAGCCGCCTTACCCCGATTCTTCTGTCCGATGACCTTGACACGCGGATCGTCTTCAAAGGATTTCATCACATTAAGTGTCTCATCTGTCGAGCCGTCATCGACCAGGATCACCTCGTAATCGGGGTAATCCGAGCGCAGGACTGAGGTCACACAGTTCCGCAGCACCAGGCTTTCATTAAAAGCCGGGATGATGACCGAAACCCGGGGCGGGTTATTCTGGAAAATCGAATCCTTGCGTGAGAACTCAAAGCTGAGGGAGAGTGGGAAGTAAAGGAAGGTCAGCAACCCTGACACAACCAGCACAACGCTGATCAGGGTAAAAAGGGTTGTGAAAATCGGGAAGGCCTGCAGCGTTCTCAGGCTGGCGAGAATGTTCGATCCGGCACCTGCCGGTTGGAGAACATCGCCCAGCGCATAAAGCGTCAGAGCCAGGATCGTAAACGATATGAAAATCAGGATGATGTTGGTCCAGCGGTGGAATGGAAATAGTCTTGACATCACGTTTCATCCGATTCGGTTCAAATGGTAAGATGCTCAGCGATCACCCGCTCGATTATTTCCGGTGCATACTGGATATTGGCTCCGAAACGGGCATTCACCTCCAGGACGACCGGTTGGTCATCCCGTCGCCGGCGGATGTCCACATCCACCGGTCCGTGCAATCCCAGGGCTTCGACTGCAGCAATCGCCAGCGCCTCAACATCCGCAGACTGGACCCGTCGGACCGAACGGGCATTTCCAACCCGGCCTTCCTTCAGTTCTGTTTTTTCAAGCACCACTGCCGTAGGTTTACCATTCCGGCTGATGTATACGTTAGGGGCATAATCGGTCCCGTCGGCAAATTCCTGCAGGATGAAATCATCACCCAATTGTGATAAATCCTCAAAATCCTCTCGCTCACGGATGCTCACCCCGCGGCCGCCGCGGCCGATGCGCGGTTTGGAGATGCAAGGCCAGCCGAGGCGGTCTTCCAGGTCACGCAGGCTGCCCAACTGGGATGGCAGGGAAAACCGCGGTACTGTAACCCCATGCCGCGCTAACGCCTGGCTGGTCAGATATTTATCGTTGGCGATGTCGATGCCCTCGGCCTGAGACAACAGCAGCGGAAATTCCGCCTGCCAGCGCCAGCCGGAAGCCAGGATGGGTAATTCCTCGGTGACCGTCGGAATGATCAACGCCGGTTGGTCCTGCGTTGCCAGTGCATGCAATGCATCCATGAAACCGGTATCGGTTGCTGCAGGCACACGCCGGAACTCGATGCCTTCGACTTCAATGGGTTGCATATCCACACCAACCACACGATACCCATGCTTCAACAATAAACCGGCGACATTTCGTCCGGCAGGTCCGCCGACCCCTGTGACCATGACTGTTTTCATAGAAGCTCCTTAGTTGATCGAAACCATGCGGACGACCTCGAATCCCTCCGCATAATCCACCCGTGCCTGCTCGCCACGGAAGGCCAGCTTAGCACGAACCTTTTCCTGCTTGACATAGGGTTTTTTTCGCTGATCCCAATGGGCCCGGATGGCTTCGATCTTGACCTCAACATAATCTGAGACTTCCACAAAGTATTGAGGTGTGAACCCGGATGAGGCCGAAGGACTCTCATAGCAGAGGATATTGGATGCCCGGCGGGCGGCCCGCAGGGTGGCGTCGTGAACCACCTGGTGGTCCTGATGGATGTCATGGGCTGAATGGGTGTAGATGATATCCGGTTTGATCTGGTTGATGGTGGCTTCTATCACCTGCAGCACCTCGTTGGAATTCTCAAATAACCGGGTATCCGGAAACTCATGCACCTTGTATTCATCGAGACCGAGGAACTCAGCTCCTTTACGGGCTTCCAGGAGTCTGCGGGCTGCATTTCCACCCTCCTTACCGTATGTCAGGATCAAACCGAAAACATAGTTGCCTGAATCACGCATTTTAGCCAAAGTTGCGCCTGCGGCGATCTCAATGTCATCCGGGTGTGCTCCGATCGCCAGGATGCGCTGCGGGCGGCAAACCGGTTTGATGATGATCTTGTTACTGATCAGCAACAGGATGATGCCGGCCAATGCAAATATATTGATATAGTGGGCCATCCTGTCGAATGACAGATTGAACGCCGTGGCCTGAACTCCGATCAGCTCTGAGATCAAGCGCATAAGATTAAGAAGGGAGAGGACGATGAGAACCGCAGTCACCAGCCAGAACTCAGCAGTCGATCGCCGGGTGGTCCGATGGATCTCCCTCTTTTTTGCGATGGTATAGATCGATACCAGGATATAGACAATGATCGCAGTCAGGTGTTGGATGGTGGATTGATTGATGATGGCTTCCATGATTTATGCCCCTATTCTTTTATTATTATACTATTTTTATCTATTTTATCAAGTATTTATTTGATTTACATTAATATGGGGTGTAACGAGCGGGGAATTATGAGAGTAAAAAGGAAGTCCTACCTGCCCCAGCGTGGCTGCCAGTCGCAGGTGTCGTTGGAAGTCAGGCGCCGCACATCCGTGCCATCGGTGCGCATGATGTAGATCTCGCAGCCGAATTCATCCCAGAAATGGTCACGGTAGGACATGAAAACGATCCAGCGTCCATCCGGGGAGAAGGATGGCGCGACATTGTCCCCGCCATCCGTGATCATTTGCATGTTTTCCCCGTGCGTGCCGAAGGTGAAGATATTACGGGTATGATTGCCAGCCGAGCCAATGTACGTCGCCAGCAGGTCATCCACAGACCAATCGTTGCGGCCGCGCAGACCGGTCCGGTCGGTCACCTGGCGGACGTTCGTCCCATCCCGGTTCATGATGTACAGGTGAATCCCGCCTTCATCGGATCCGGCGAAGAGGATCTGGCTGCCATCCTGGGACCAGGTCGGGTCCCAGCTGTCATTGGGCTGGATGACCGTCACCTCACCACCCCAGCGCGGGGTCAGAGCGATCACGTTGGCGGCCGTATCACTGACGATGGTGAAAGCGATCCACTTACCATCCGGCGAGATGGCCGGCGAAGCCACCTCCTGGTCGACAGTCGGAATGGGGGTTACCTCTCCGTCCAAATTCACTTCGAATAAAGCAAATTCTCTATCGTAGAGAGAGGCAAAGATGACACTTTGCCCATCAGGCGCGAAGGAGGGATAGTAGCTCTGCACCATCGGCCAATCCACCAGCACATGCTGGTCACTGCCATCTGCATTCATCAGGCAGATCTGATTATGGATCTTATCAAGAGTGCAGACATAGGCGATCTTGCCAGCAGGCTCACCAGCGACCTGTGTCAGTGCAGCGTAGGTGCCGGTGGGCTCCGCGGTCGGGCGGCTGGTCGGAAAGATCAGGGTCGGCTTCGGCGATGTCAGGTTGCAGGCCAGGACAATAACCAGAGATAATAATGGAGACAACAAAAATCTTTTACTCGTCATGATGCTATTGTACTCGTCCTGCAGGACTGAGCCAAGAATCACGTAGGGGCGCACTCCTCTGGAGTGCGCCCCTAAAGAAATTACATACACGGCAATGCTATTGAATCGCCTGGTAGTGTGCGGTCAAGGTATTGGTGATGTAGTTCTTCCACAGGGATTGGACGGTGCCACGCGAGAAATCATGATCGCAGAAGGTTTGGAAGATCACCCGGCCTTCAAAACAGCTGGTGATCACACCATGATTCGAGTTATCCCCGGCGTGGGTGCCGGCCAACAGCGTCGCACCCGAGCCCGGGATCAGCTTGACCTCATCCCCTGCATCCGCCCCATCCCAGAAACCGCCACCCCCGGTCAGGGATGGCACCGGTCCGGGATTGCTGGCGAACGGGCTGTCAGGTGCCAGCCAAAAATAGGGCACGGCGCTCAACAGATCCTTTTGCCACTTGATCCCGCATTCGGTCGTGAAGGATTTAATGCGACCTTCGCTGATATCATCCAGGTACCACACCTCGGCAGCCAAAGCAGGCTTGTTGCTGCGATTCAGGTTGGTCAGGATCGCATCCCAGATCTCACCCTGCACCACGGAATGGGATTCTCCGACCACGATGACCAGGTCCCACTGACTGGAGTTTAAATGCTCGAGAAAATTGCCAATGGCATCCCCGTCATAGGTGGCGGTGAGTCCCATACTTTTCACGGTGTCATAGACCCAGGTGCCATACTCCCAGGTATCCTCGAACAACAGGATGCGGGAACCCTTGATGAGGGCATCCATGTCCTGGGCCGGGGCGGCTGCCTGCGCAGTGGGCTGAACCACGCCGGGCTCGGCTGTGGCCTGGACAGCCGCTTGTGCCTGGTTTTGCAGGGCGTTCTGGGTTTGCTGCATGGCCATGACCGTCTCCGCCACACTCAGGGCAGCGATAGTCTGCTGGAGCCCATCATCCCCGCCGGATGCGGCCGGGGGGTTGCTGGATGATGTACCGCAAGCCATGCCAGCCAGGAAAAGCACCATCAAAACAACAGACAATGAAGTCAAAGCGTGATTATTGCTTTTCATGATTTCCTCCTATTTTTTTGTAAAAGCGATGTCCTACTATATGCTGAAGCCAACCAGCTGTCAATGCGCTTATCAAATCTGTAAGGTGGCAGATGCTGTCATCGGTCATTCCGACCTGTGAATTTGACTGACCTCACGTCGCGTGATACACTTTTTCATCCTCGATCTTGAAAGGACCCATACATGAAAACACAGCCGGACATCGTTGCCGCTCCCAGCAAATTGCCTTCCCGTGTGTTTCTGGCTCTGTTGATGCTCTCCCTGGCCGGGCAGTTGGCCTGGGCGATCGAGAACCAGTTCTACAATACCTTCCTGTACGACAAGATCACCCCCAATCCCCAGGCAGTCTCCTGGATGGTGTCCATCACCGCTGTCGTCTCAACCCTGACCACCATCTTCATGGGCACCTTAAGCGACCGCACCCGCTCGAAATGGGGCAAGCGCAAGCCGTACCTGTTCCTGGGGTATATTTTATGGGGCATTTTCACCGCCATCTTCCCGGCCGCGGCCTGGTTCCAACCGGTTTCGCTGGGCATTTTCATGGCCATCCTCTTCGACAGCATCATGACCTTCTTCGGTGCGACGGCCAACGATGCCGCCTTCAGCGCCTATGTGGCGGATGTCACCACGGTCGAGAACCGCGGGCGGGTCAGCGGTGCCGTCCAGATCACCACCTGGATCGCCATGTTGATCGTCTATGGGGGCGCCGGCTTTATCATCGAAGCCATCGGTTATACCGGTTTCTTCTACGTGGTGGGCGGGTTCACCCTGCTGATAGGCTTGATCTTCGCGCCGCAATTAAAAGAGACCCCGGAAACCAAAAAACCGAAGGGTACCTTCTGGGGTCAAATCGCAGAGACCTTCCAATGGAAGAACTTGCTGGCGCAGCGCGACCTGTTCCTGCTGCTCATCTCGTTGACCCTGTTCATGCTGGCCATCAACACCTTCTTCTCATACCTGATGATCTACCTGCAGCATTACATCAAATTAAGCATCGGGGAGTCCTCGCTGCTGGTCGGGGCTGCCATCGGCATCGGCGGCATCGGACTGGCGCTGCCACTGGGCATGCTGGTTGATAAATGGGGTCGCCGTCAGGTGGCCATCCTGTCAGTGCTCCTGGAAAGCGCCGGCTTGATCCTGTTCTCGCTCTCGAAAAGCATGCCCACCCTGATCCTGAGCGGCATCGTCTGGCTGGGGGCATTCACCGGCTGGGTGATCGCCACCGGCGCCTGGACCAAGGACCTCTACCCGGAGGAGAAGCGCGGCCAGTTCGCCGGCTATTTCGTGTTGTTCAATGTGGCCTTCACCATGATCCCAGGCTCTTTGCTGGGCGGTTGGCTGTCAACCGTTTACGGCATCCCCACCATTTTAGATGGCAAGGCCGGCACGATCCCGACGCCGCTCATCTTCCAGGTGGCGGCCGGGCTGGTCCTGCTCACGCTGATTCCCTTGCTGGTCATCCGTAAGAGACAGCGTGATGTTCAAAATTTCAAAGCGGTTAAATAGAGGCAGCCACCATGCCGAGTGTGCCCGAGTTCCTCCTGCGCAAGCTTTACGTCAAGGACAGCCTGAAACGCCGCCCGGATGGCTTCGAGTTCCAGCTCAACAACACCCTGACGCCTGTCTCTGTGACGAGCTTGAGTATCGCGGCGGATGACCGTCCCATCTCCATCCCGAAATTGTTCCTGAAATTCCCCGACAAGGTGGAAATCCCGGCTGCCTTCGTTTCAGAAGTCCATCCGGTCGAACTGCCGCTCAATACCCCCCTGACCGTGCGGGCAGTCACCGGCGGGGATCTCCCACGCCGCCTGGTGATCGAAGCCGAATCAAATGAGGTCGGCCGATTAAATTTCTCGATCGACACACGGCCGAAAAAAACTTTCCCCTTGATCTCACTTTTGAATAAACCGGCCAATGCTTTTCATCAGGCATCCCTGGCCCGCCGGGTTGCACGCGACCCGCACCACCCCATCTACCATTTCACGCCGCCCGCCAACTGGATGAACGATCCCAACGGGCTGATCCACTGGCAGGGGCAGACCCACCTCTTCTACCAGTACAATCCGAACGGCCCGTTGTGGGGGAGCATCCACTGGGGGCATGCCACCTCGCGGGACCTGGTACATTGGAAGCGCCTGCCGGTGGCGATGGCGCCCCGGCGCGGCAAGCCGGATGCGGATGGTTGCTGGTCCGGCACAGCAGTGATCACGCCGGATGGCCCGCTGTTCTTCTACACCGCGGTTTTTCCGGAGACAGTCTGCCTGGCAGTGCCGGATGACGACCTGGGAGTGCTGCATCCCTCCCCTCGCAACCCCCTGATCGCTGAACCCCCGCCTGGCCTCGCGGTCGAAGGTTTCCGCGATCCGTTTGTCTGGCAGGAAGGGAAGGTATGGTATATGACCGTGGGCAGCGGAATCAAGGGACAGGGTGGTGCACTACTGCTTTACCGTTCTGTTGACCTGCTGACCTGGGAGTATCGTGGACCGCTGCTGGTCGGGGACCTGGCATCAAAGAAGCCCTTCTCAACGGGGTATATGTGGGAATGCCCGCAGTTGATCCGGCTGGGAAAAAAGGATCTAATGATCATCTCAGCGATGATCGCACCCGGTGAGCAATATAGCATTGGATACCTCGGTCATTATAAAGATGAGCGCTTCAAACCTGAGAAACTTATCAAGCTGGATTACGGCGGGAAAGCCTTCTATGCGCCCCTGACCTTCGAGGACGAGCAGAGCCGGCGGGTCATATACGGCTGGCTGTCGGAGGAACGCGAAGATGCTGCGCTGCAGGAAGCCGGTTGGGCAGGAGCGTTGTCGCTGCCGCGCATCCTGAGCCTGTCTGCAGATGGGGATTTGTTGATGGAACCCGCTCTCGAACTTGAAAACCTCAAGGGACGCGAGCTCTTCAGTTATTCTGGGGTGTTATCAAAAGAACCGCTGCTTATCTCCGCCGAAACGCCTATACGCAATGCGGGCTTCTCGTTCAAAATGAAATCGCAAAAGAGCGGGATCGTGGAATTCTGCCTGGCCGCCTCCCCGGATGCCAGGGAGCGTACCCTCATCACAATAGACTTCAAGCGACAAGCTCTGAGCGTGGATACCACGGCATCCAGCCTGGATAAACGCGCTCACGGGTCTATCAAGGAATGCCCACTACCCAGAGAGAATAGTCTTGAATTGGTAGTTTACCTGGATGGCTCGATACTAGAGATGTTTGTAAACAATCGCGTCACCCTCACAACACGACTTTATCCAACGGAGATGGACGAACTCCACTTATACGGTTCCGTCAACTCAACCAGCATGCATTTGGCTAAATTTCAAATGTGGGAAACTGATTCCTGTTCTTAATACTAAAGGGCACACAACACTCTGTGCCCTTCGGGGCTGTGCGCCCCTACGGTAAGGAATAAATTCACTCAAACTTGACCAACAGGTCGTACAGCTCTGTCACCAAAAAACTGAGCTGTTGGTCGACCCGGCCGGGGAAAACCTCATCAAAATAATCCAGCGTATCATATTTCGTGTGGATGATGCCGCCTCCAGACCCATACTCCGGCCCCGTCTGGGTGTAGCCATCCTGGTCCCCCATCTCCCAGTTCGTGGCTTCGATGTAGACAAAGGGGATGTTCAGCTCTGAAAAAGGCTGGTAATCCGAACACTCGCAGGGGTCCTCGCCGCCCATATCCAGCTCCTCCAAAGTCATCCCGATATAATCGATGCCCGGGGTGTCCTCGTCGACCAGCTTCGCCTGCAGGGTGGGATCGACCTCCACATTACTGTAGATGTAAAGGTAATCACCCGCGATGACGCTGTCGAGGTTGATCATGCCGGCGATATTTTTAAGCTCTTTCGGGCTCAGGTGAACGGCATAATAATAGGAGCCTTCCATGCCATTTTCCTCGGCGCCGAAGGCAATGAACCGCACGGTGTAGGGTGTTTCAACCGCCTGCAGTCGCATGGCCAGCTCGAGCAGGACCGCCACGCCCGAGGCATTGTCATCCGCGCCTTCACCCCTTCCGGAGGAATCGTAGTGCGCGCCCACGATAATCTCCAGCGGGGAGAGACCCTTTTTTACAGCCATGATATTGGTCGATTTCATCTCACCGTCATCGTCATCATAGAACTCGAACGGCTGTAATTCCACATCGTATCCATAGCCCGCGAGTGTGTCAGAAATATATTCAACCGTCCGAGCTTCCTGATCGCTACCGCATGGCCTGGCGCCGATCTCCTGGCTGATGGTGGCGATATGATCGCGGGCGATCGCGCCGGCATCTTCAAGTGGTTCAGCGGTAATTTCAACAGGAACCTGCGGCGCCTGCACTTCAACTGTCACCGTCGGAGCCACCAGAACTGTTGCGACAGGTTCTTCTTCCTGTTCTTGAATGGAGGAACCGCAGGCAAGGATAAATATGAAGAATACAAAGATGAGTGTTTGTATTTGATAGCGATGGTTCATGTCGTTTTCTCTCGTCATACATTTATTATGGGATTTGAACTATGGTACCGTATTCATGGGTATTTTGTCCATAGATTCCGCTTAAGACCCGCCTGCCCCCTTAGCTCTTGACCTGGTGCATGTCATTCTTAGGATTCCAGTAATAGAATTTCACTAAATATTCGTCAATAATAGATATACAATTGATTCACAGTCAAACTCGCTACCCTTTTTGTTGGAGCTGCCCATGAAAGAATCGTCGATTGAACTCATTCGGAAAGCCGCGGAAGATTCCTTTGCCTCCGGTCTGTATTGCGCGGAGAGTGTCCTGCTTGCGATTGCCAGGGAAGAAGGTGTGGAGTCCGAGTTAATTCCAAAAATTGCCACTGCCTTCTGCAGCGGGATGTCTCGTTCCTGCAGTACCTGCGGAGCCCTCACCGGTGGGATCATGGGGATCAGCCTTGTGCTTGGCCGTTCTTCACCAATTGGCTCCGTCGAACCGTCCTATCAGGCAGCCCAGCGGCTGATCCGGGAGTTCAAGGATGCATTTGGCGACTGCAACTGCTATACCCTGTTGGGGGGTTGTGACATGAACACTCCGGAAGGCCAGGCCACGTTCCAGGAGAAAGGGCTCATGGAAGGTTGTCTGAAATTCACCGGCGAGGCGGCTGAAATGGCTGCTCGCATTATCGTCGAAAGTACAGACCAAAATTAATATCCATAAATTTTCATGTTTATCGAGATTGACACAGACTCCTGGAGCTAGGATTCCAGCTTGTTCACGATGAGCAGCTTACTGCTGAACTTCCTTGCGTACCCTATTGCATGATTAATATCGCCCTCTGATAGCGTTCGACCACAGTCGATCTCCTGACCATAGAATTCAAAATAAGTGTTGTCTTCAAATACCAGGAAGAGCTGAGCTTCAGGACTGGCATCATAACCCGACCGGAAAACAACGGACCGGATTGTTTTTCCAATGACTTCTTTAAGTGACTTTTTCTTCGAATACATCTTTCAAATTCCTTACTTTCTAATTCGTCAATGATCAGCGCTGCGTGATTGGTTTGAAATGTAAACCACGAGCAACGATCGAACCCAGGATCACAGCCAGGATCAAATGCATGATCAGGGATCCGCCATACCACAGCATCACGGTTAGCCGGTCCATTTCCATCAGGAGGGGTGCCGTCGCCAGGAGTGGCTGACTCAGGATCTCGACGTACAGGATGGCGGCAAGGATGCACTTCCTGGTCGTATCGACCCGCAGCGCCGGAACCCCGGCCACAACGGTGCCAAAGAGAAAGCCCACCAGCAGGCCGATCAGGTAATGGGTGACGATCCCGGTTGGGATGCCGCCCGTTATTTTCACACCCAGCAACGAAAAGAAGCGTGCCATCGTGCCTCCGACAAGCGAGAAGCAGAATGAAGCCGGAATCCGGGCAGCCAGCAGTGCCCCCATGAGGAGGCTGTCCATCATCAATGTACCGGCCAGTCCCCCAATCGATCCCCATGACAACCCCCTGGTGAGGGGGGCACGTTGGATGTGCCCCCCTGCCAGTGAAAACCTTTGAATTGAGCTATTCATGATTTTTTTGTTCCTTTCAAGGCACTGCCCAGCAGGATCAAGCCCAGCGCCATCAGCAGGATCGCGAAGATCGGCAGCTCGAAAGACAGGTGCAGAAGCGGGCGTGCCAGCTCCAGGGCACCCAGGAGCAGCGCCAGGATACCCAGGGTCGTGGTGAACCCGCTGGTGGGCTGCCCTTTCCATGAGCGGGCCAGGTTGAGGCCGATCAGGATCAGGCCGATGCCGATCGCACCCGTACCCTCCGGCAGGAATTCGAACATCTCGGTGATCCCCCACAGGATGAAGATGGCGCCCCAGGCGATCGTTCCAAAATCGAGATTAGACTTGCTTGTGCTTTCCATTTTTTCCTCCAAATTATTTTTCTGACTTATCGTTTCTTTTTATGATCGATTCGCTGCGCAGGACCTCATCTGGTGAGCCTTCCAACCCGGCCACCAGGTTCGATGCCAGGCATGCAGCCGGCCAAAGATCGAGCGCGGCTTTTTGATCGCCATCTTGCGAATGGGGCAATCTGTGCACGAGTGGAGCTTCTCGATAGCGAGAGCGCTCCTTGGGATGTTTCTGTATCTGGAATTGAGTTGACCTGTGTTTTCCATTTCAATAATCTCCTTCTTGAGTACGACTTTGTTGTCATTTTTGTTAACTGACTTTTTTCGCTGAAATCAAAGTCAGGTTCAAACCATAAAGTTTCATCAGGATGCCCATCAAGGCGGCCTGGTCAGCGATGCGCCCGGCAAGGATCATTTCGCCGTTATCCAGCAACCTCACTTCCAAACCTTCCAACCAATCCGACCAACTTGCATCCAGCTGACCCTTGATCTGGATCTCATAAACATCACCCTGAGGGTCGGATTCGAGCCTGCCGTGATTTTCCTTGCTGTTTTCATTTGTGTTGTTCATCATGTTTTTTCTCAACCCTACTTTATCCTTTTCCAGATGCGGCTGCATCGTCTGAAGGTTGTAGAAGGGGTCGTATTTTTTACGAATTAAAAATGAGTATTCTCCTGCACCGACTGCTATGGTCAGAATATAAAAAAGCCGGCAGAGGACATGTTCCTCTACCGGCTTGGATTAATTGTTTCCTGTTTACGCTGATTCGAATAGCTTCAGTTGCTTTCCGATGGCAATGGCTTGGGTCCTGCTTTTCACATCCAGCTTGGTATAGATATTGGTGATGTGTCGCTTCACGGTCGGGATGGAGATGACCAGCAGCCTGGCGATATCCTGGTTGGAAGCACCGGTTTCGATGAGTTTCAGGACTTCCACCTCCCGGGCGGTCAGCGGCTCGTTGAGCAACTGCATGGAGGGTTGAGCCATTTCAGAGGTCTTACCGATCCAGTTCAGCAGCTCGGCTGCATAACCGCCGCCGGTCTGATGCGCCTGAGCCTGGCAAAGCAAGCGGGTCATGGCTTCGCCCTCATCCAGGAAGACCCGGACGTACCCCTCCGGTTTGGCAAGCGTGAAAGCCTGTTCCAGGGATACCAGGGCGTTCCCGGTCTCTTTCTTCCCCTGAAGGATGAGTGCCTGGAGGACCAGGATTTCAATGACCAATCCCATTCGCCCGGCGGCTTTTGCCTGTTTCAGCAGCCTGTCCGCCAGCGCCAGGGCAACCTTATGATCATTACAAGCCAGCAGCGAGCGCAGCAGGATGACATATTCAGGCAGCCTTTGATAGGGAATTTCGTCTTCGATCTTTAAACCGCGCTCTTGGATCAGTTGGGATAGCTTCTCCAGATTTCCCTGCGCTAGCCACAGTCGGGACAGGTCAGATAGCAATTGAATCATCCGGCGGGTCGAAAGGTGATGCTCGTCAGCCAATTTCTCTGCGATGCGCGCATGTTCCTGCGTCGTTTCCGGATGACCCCGTGCCAGCTCGAGCCGTGCCAGTAACGCAAAACCAGTGGCTTGATTTTCGAAATCCTCCCACTGCCGGCAGAGGTCAATACACTGGTGCAGGTACTGCTCCGCCTCATCCAGCTGATTGCGTTCATAGGCCAGCCCTCCCAGACCGACGCAGAGCCTCCCGGCCAGCGGCGACCGCTGTCCATCCGGTCGGATCGCCAGCTGCAGGGAATGGATAAAGGTATCGGCAGCCCGCTGCAGCTGACCCTGCTCGATTAAAACATCCCCAAGGTTGGAGTTGGCAATGACCACCATGTGCAGGTTCCTGGCTTCGCGGCCGATGCGGATGGCTTCGGTGTAGGCGCGGGTGGCTTCCTCCAGGTTGCCATTGATCCAACTGGCATCCCCGAGGACCGAGGTTGCCACACTTCGAATGCTTTGAGAGATGGAACTGCAGTCGGGCAGAAGGTCCAGGGCATGGCGGGCGTATTCCGCAGCTGCGCGGGTATCTCCCCGGGAGTTGGCACAATGAGCACGGGCCGCGGCGATGGTCCCCTGCAAGGTCCTGACCTCGACCGTCGGATCGAGCGGGGCGAGCAGCTGTTCGGGACCTTGCAGGGTCGGCTCGATGCGGTCAATATTCCCGGTGATGGCATACGCCCAGGCTTTCTGAATGGCCAGCCAGGGCCGGGCCTCCGATTGAAACTCGATGGCATCCGTCCACTTCAGCAGGGTCGCCACCTCGCCGCTCATAAGTAAAAAGCAACCATTATTTTCGATCAGCCCCGCAGCCCGATCCTGGTCGCCGGCCGCAATGGCCTGTTGGACGGATTCGGCAATGACCCCGTTTTGTTCATACCACAGGGAGGCCCGGCGGTGCAGCTCGGGCAGCAGGTGAGCATATTGATGCTCTAAACGTTTTTTGAGGACGTCTGCAAAAAGATGGTGATAACGATACCAATGCCGCTCATCGTCCAGCGGGATGACGAAGAGATTCATTTCTTCCAGGTCTTCCAGCATCATTTGCCCATCGACAGCGTCAGCGCTATCCGCCTCCACAACGGCCTGGCACAACGGGCCACACAGGCGATCCAGGATCGAGGTTTGCAGCAGGAAGGAACTCACGTTTCTTCGGCTGCAGCTTGAGCACTTCTTCAACCAGGTAATCCATGACATAGTGATGGCTGCCCGCAAAGGCCGTAACAAAACCGTGAATATCTTTGCAGCCTTGCATCGAAAGGGCTGCCAGCTGCAAACCGGCAATCCATCCCTCCGTGCGGGTTCCCATCGCCGAAAGGTCACTCGTGGATAAGGTCAAACCCATCGCATCATTCAGGAAGGCGGCCATCTCGCCCTGGGTAAAGCGCAGCTGGTCCGCCCGGATGTCGAGCAGCTGGTTGCGAGCGCGCAGGCGGGCGAGCGGCAGCGGGGGGTCGACGCGGGTCAGGATCACCAGGTGCATGCGGGGTGGCAGATGATCCAGGAGCAGCTTGAGAATTCTCAGGATCGCTTCTGAATGAATGACGTGGAAATCATCCAGGATGAGGACGAATGGATCGGAAAAGGTTGCCAGTTCATTGGCCAGGAGTGCGATGACATTTTCAAATTGAGCAGGCTGGATGCCCTGGAGCATGCCGGGCATGTCATTCTCAATATTTTTGGCGAAAGGCAGGAGAGCGGTAAACAGGTATTGGATAAAACGGACCGGATCATTGTCGTTGTCATCCAGGGAAAGCCAGGCGGAGGTGATCTGTTGATCTTTCACCCAACTGCTGACCAGGGTGGTTTTACCATACCCGGCGGGGGCCGAGACGAGGATGAGCGCCCGGTCCAGGCTGCCTTCGAGCAGGCCGGTTAGTCGGGGGCGGGCGATCTGGTTCGGGCGGACCGGAGGAATGAAGAGTTTCGTCCGAAGCAACTGACTGCTTTGCTCCAGCGATGCGGTTGCGTTTCCGTTTTCCCCCGGGGTCACACTGGGTTCAGGCTTTGACACTCGCTCTCCTTGAGGGATTATCCTTTATCCATAGAGATCGGTCCGGATGGTGCCTGACGCTCATTGTACAGGAATGTCAACAGACGTGCAAGAAGGATACGGTGCGGTGATACCCATAGGACTTTAGGTGTTCACAAACGCTTCGCTCAAACTAAAAACATGATGGGGCTTATTAATCGTGTTTTTTGTAGCGGGGCACAGCTGTGCCCCGCTACGCATAATTGGAAATATTAATAAAATCAACATCGCATCCCCGAAGGAATATAATCGATATCCCAACCAAATGCTTTCTCGACTTTTACCCCCTAGCCTCAGGTATCCGGAAAAAATGAGAATAAAAATAAAAATACGATTTATGGGTAACCGATTAATTCAAAAAGTATATGGGCAATCTCCTCACTATATTTATTGATTTCTTTTACCGCGATGTCATTCTCTATTGCTCTTGCTTGCCAAGTCATAAAAATGGGAATATACCAGACCAAAGAGACAAAACGCTTATCGATTTTAGGATCGTTATCGATTTCAATCTCTTTAAATATTGCTACCAGTCTTTCAAAACCTGCTTTATCAAATTCAAGCCCGCGAAGTTTCCCAATTACGCCTGTCTCCAAGTCGTATTCATTTTCGATTAATTTTATCGAATCAGCAATCTTCATAAATGAGTCCCTCGGACTTTGATTTATTTAAATATTACACGATCAACATCGCATCCCCGAAGGAGTAAAAGCGATACTCCAGGCGGATGGCCTCACGATAGACTGCCAGCATCCGTTCCCGCCCGGCAAAGGCGCTCACCAGCATCAACAGTGTCGATTTCGGCAGGTGGAAATTCGTCACCATGGCATCCACTGCCTTGAACGTGTATCCAGGCAGGATGAACAACGACGTCGGTCCGCTGAAGGGCGCGACAACCTCACCTGGTTTCGCACCGGCTCCTGCGCTTTCGAGCGTCCTCACCGTAGTCGTACCAACCGCGATGATACGACCACCCCTCCGACGCACTTCATTAATTTGATCAGCTGCGCTCTGGTTTAATTCACACCATTCGGTGTGGATGGCATGTTCCGCCGGATCATCCTCGGTCACCGGCGCGAAGGTATCCAGCCCGACATGCAGCGTCAGGTAGGTAAAGCCGATATCCTGACCCTTCAGTTTTTCGATCAACTCAGGCGTGAAATGCAGCCCGGCAGTCGGGGCGGCCGCCGAACCGCTCTCGCGCGCATATACGGTCTGGTAGCGCTCGGGATCCGCCAGCCGTTCATGAATATAGGGCGGTAGCGGCATCTGCCCATGGGATTCCAGATAAGGCTCGACCGGCCCGGCGAAATTCACCACGCGGCGCGAACCCTCCAATTCCTCAACGATCTCGACCCCGGGTCCATCCTCGAGCACCAGGCGGCGGCCGACTTTGACTCCCTTGCCGCCGGCCAGCGCCTCCCAGATCGTCTCCGAGCGCCGGTTCAACAGCAGCAGCTCAACCCGCCCGCCGGTCTCCTTGCGCGCGAAGATGCGCGCCTTGATGACCCGGGTCTGGTTCAACACCAGCAGGTCTCCCGGCCTCAGAAACTCCCCGATCTCCCAGAAGGTCTTGTGAACCAGGGTATGCCTGGTCCGATCGAGTACCAGCAGACGTGAACTGTGGCGCGGTTCGAGCGGGGTCTGGGCGATCCGTTCGGGTGGCAGGTTGTAATCGAAATCAGCCGTTTTCATTTTTCAATGCATAGGGATAACAACAGGGAAGAGTTTAAATCAGCCTGGGCTGTTTACCATTCTCATCGGAGGGACTCACGCCCAGGTGATCGTAAGCCAGGCGGGTGGCCTGGCGGCCCTGCGGGGTGCGCTCGAGGAAACCGAGCTGCAGCAGGTAAGGTTCGACCACATCCATGATCGTATCCGGTTCCTCGCTGATCGAGGCGGCGATGGTGGCCAGCCCGACCGGTCCGCCGTCATATTTCTCGATCACGGTGCGCAGGACACGCCGGTCGACATCATCCAGCCCGAGAGCGTCTACATTTAATAAGTCCAATGCCTGGGTGGCAGCGTCGCGCGTGATCAGCCCGTCGCCCTTGACCTGCACGAAGTCGCGCACGCGCTTCAACAGGCGCAGCGCCACACGCGGGGTGCCGCGCGCCCGGCAGGCGATCTCCTGCACCCCATCCGGGTCGGTCTTCACGCCAAGGATGCCGGCGCCGCGCTGGACGATCTCCTGCATGGCAGCCTGATCGTAATACTCCACCCGGTAGGTGGCGCCGAAACGCGAACGCAGCGGTGCGGTCACCAGCGCCAGGCGGGTGGTGGCGCCCACGACGCTGAAATGGGGCAGTTTTAACCGAATGGAACGTGCCGAGGGGCCTTTGCCGATGATGATGTCCAGCTCGTAATCTTCCATGGCCGGATACAGGATCTCTTCGACCGCCCGGCCGAGGCGATGGATCTCGTCGATAAAGAGGACATCCCCGGCCCGCAAATTGGTCAGGATGGCGGCCAGATCGCCGGCCCGTTCGATGGCCGGACCGGAGGTGATCTTGATGCTGACACCCATCTCATTGGCCAGGATATGCGCCAGGGTGGTCTTGCCCAGCCCGGGCGGGCCATAAAAGAGCACATGGTCGAGCGGTTCACCGCGCTGGCGGGCGGCGCCGATCAGGATGGCCAGGTTGTCCCGGATGGATTGCTGGCCGATCAGCTCGGCCAGACGGGCCGGGCGAAGGGCCTGGTCAAGCCGGTCGTCCAACTGGGGATTGCCATCGATCACACGCTCGGGGGGAGTTTCAGTCATTGGCCTGATTATACTCTGATGCTTTCCGGGCGATAAGCGACTATAATTGAATCGTTGTTAAAGCAGTCATTTTCGACGACCGGAGATCCCCAAATGGAAAATGTATTTGCATCCACCCACCCGCTGGTTGCGCACAAGCTGGCCAAGCTGCGCAGCGCCGAAACCAACCCCAAGAAATTCCGCGAACTGGTGCGCGAGATCGCCGCACTGCTGACCTACGAAGCCACCGCCGACCTGGTCGTTAAACCGATCGAGGTCCAGACCCCCCTGGCTGCCATGCAGGGGGTTGAGCTGCAGTATAAGATCGGGCTGGTGCCGATCCTGCGCGCCGGGCTGGGCATGGTCGAAGGGGTGTGGGAATTGATGCCATCCGCCGAGGTCTGGCATATCGGCATCTACCGCGATGAGAAGACGCTCAAACCGGTGCAGTATTACAACAAGCTGCCGATCGAACCACGCGTGTCGGTCTGCCTGATCCTCGACCCCATGCTGGCCACCGGCGGCTCGGCGGTTACGACCGTCGACATCCTCAAGAAATGGGGCGTGTCGCGCATCAAGTTCGTCGGCCTGATCGCCGCACCCGAGGGCATCAAGGCCCTGCACGACGCCCACCCGGATGTCCCGATCTACCTGGCAGCCATCGACGATCACCTCAACGAGCGCAAGTACATCGTCCCGGGGTTGGGCGATGCCGGCGACCGCCAATTCGGCACCGGTTGAGAGCTGATTATCTTCGTTCACCTGCGTGAGGACGCTTGACACTACTCAACCACCCGCAATCTTGTGATAATATAGGGGCGAATATATATTACCGTTATTATCTAATTTCTCTGATTACAAGGAGGTTTGAATGCCCGTAAAGGGATGGATCGAAGTCAACGACAAGTACTGCAAATCCTGCGAACTGTGCATCGCTGCCTGTCCCCAGAACGTTATTGCCCTGGATGAGAACATCCTGACGGCGCGCGGCTATCACCCAGCCCGCCTGGTGCGCGAGGGCTGCACCGGCTGCGCCATCTGCGCGCTGGTCTGCCCGGATGCGGCCATCACAGTCTATCGTGAGACGCCCACTCCGGTCAAGAGTGAGGCGAAGGAGTAACCCATGGCCAAACAATTGATCAAGGGCAATGAAGCGGTCGCCGAGGCCGCCATCCGCGCGGGACTGCAGGCTTACTTCGGATACCCGATCACCCCCCAGACCGAACTGTTGGAGTGGATGGCAAAGCGGATGCCCGAACTGGGCCGCGCCTTCGTCCAGGCCGAGAGCGAGCTGGGCGCCATCAACATGGTGTATGGCGCAGCCTGCACCGGCGCACGGGTGATGACTTCGACCTCCAGCCCGGGCACCAGCCTCATGATGGAGGGCATTTCCTACATCGCCGGCACCGAACTGCCCATCGTGCTGGTGGATGTCATGCGCGGCGGTCCTGGCCTGGGCAACATCGCCCCCGCCCAGGCGGATTACAACCAGATGGTGCACGGAGGCGGGCACGGCGACTACTACCCCATCGTGCTGGCACCATCCAGCGTCCAGGAGTCAATCGATCTGACCGTGCTGGCATTCGACCTGGCTGAAAAATACCGGGCTGTGACCGTGATCCTGACCGACGGCAATATCGGCCAGATGATGGAGCCCGCCGAACTGCCCGAAATGAAACCCATCAAGAAGGACATCCCCGAATGGGCGGTGGCCGGGATCAAGGGCCGTGCCCGGCGTGTCTTAAGCTCGATCAACCTGGAGCCTCGTCTCCAGGAGGAAACCAACATGCGGCTGATCCATCGCTGGCAGGAAGTGAGCGCCAACGAGGTCCGTTTCAAAACCTATTTCACCGAGGATGCCGAGTGGCTTGTGACCGGTTTCGGTTCAGCCGGGCGCGTGGCGCTGTCGGCCGTGCGCCAAGCACGCGCGGAGGGCATCAAGGTCGGCCTGATCCGGCCGATCAGCCTCAGCCCCTTCCCGGTGGCGATCTACCGCGAGCTGTCTGCCAAAGCCAAAGGCTTGCTGGTTGTGGAAATGAATACCGGCCAGATGCTGGAAGACGTGCGCCTGGCGATCGGCGAGAAGATCCCGGTCGGCTTCTACGGGCGCATGGGCGGCATCACCCCCTTCCCGGATGAGATCCTGGGAGAGATCCGGCGCATGGTGACAGATCCCATGCAGCCCGGCGAGGATGCCCGCGTGCGCTGGCTGGCCCACTTCGAAACTGCCCGGTGACACAGGAGAGATGAATCATGGTTAATCCGATCCCACAACAACCGGTCTACACCCGGCCGGCCATTTTCACCGAGACCCCCAACACCTTCTGCCCGGGCTGCACCCACGGTGTCGGCATCCGCCTGGTGGCGGAAGTCCTTGAAGAGATGAACGTCACCGACCACACCATCGGCGTGGCCTCGGTCGGCTGCTCGGTATTCGCCTACAACTTCTTCGATTTCGATTTCGTCCAGGCGCCGCACGGTCGGGCTCCGGCCATGGCCACCGGCGTCAAACGCGCCCTGCCTGACCGCATCGTCTTCACCTACCAGGGTGACGGCGACCTGGCCTCCATCGGCATGGGCGAGATCGTGGCAGCTTCCGTGCGCGGCGAGAACATCACCGTCATCTTCGTCAACAACACGAACTACGGCATGACCGGCGGCCAGATGGCGCCCACCACCCTGCCCGGCCAGATCACAACCTCCTCACCGACCGGCCGCGATGTCGAAACCATGGGGTATCCGATCCGCACGGCCGAACTGCTGGCGACCAACACCGGCTCGAGTTACGTCGTCCGGCGCAGCCTGCACGACCCCAAGAACATCCGGCTGGCCAAGAAAGCCATCCGCACCGCCTTCGAGACACAGGCACACGGGCTGGGCTTCTCGCTGGTCGAACTGCTCTCGACCTGCCCCACCAACTGGGGATTCACTCCCAATGAGGCACTCACATGGCTCGAAGAGCACATGCTGCCCTATTACCCGCTGGGCGATTTCAAGGTCGCCCCGGCTGTCGCCGATTTGAAAGTGTAGAGGGAAGGGATACTATGCAAACTGAAGTCATCGTCGCCGGATTTGGCGGCCAGGGCGTACTTTTCACCGGCCAACTGCTTTCGTATGCGGCCATGGATGAGGGCAAGGATGTGACCTGGATCCCCTCCTATGGACCCGAGATGCGCGGCGGCACGGCCAACTGCACGGTGGTCATCGCCGATGAAGAGATCGGCTCGCCGCTGGTGCGCAACCCCAAGGCGGTCATCGCCATGAACCTGCCCTCACTGGATAAATACGAACCATCCGTTCAAAAGGGTGGTCTGTTGGTCATCAACGGCTCGATGGTCAACCGGGTTGTAACCCGCACAGACATCCGCAGCGTGGTGCTGCCCGCCAATGATATCGCCGAAGAACTGGGCGACCGGAAGCTCACCAACATGGTCCTGCTCGGCGCGCTGCTCGGAAACCTGGATGTGCTCCCGCTGGATGCGCTCAAGAAGGCGCTCAAGGAACACCTGCCGGAGCGGCACCACAAACTACTGCCGCTCAATTACCAGGCACTCGAAAAAGGCGCCTCCTTCAAGGCATAAAAACAAAAGACCGGACTGATCAGTCCGGTCTTTTCTTAAAGGGGTGATCAACGGGGAGAGTCTATTTTAATATCCGGGTCGTACTCGAAGAGCGCAGTCGTGGTCGAGTGAATATCACCGGATGTGGTCACGGAAATGAGTTTATAAGCATGTATATTCAGTGCCCAGATCCAGAGTGTGTTCGCGCTGGTGGATTCATATTTTCCGATCCGGGCCTTTCCGGTGAAGGTGAAAACCAGGAGAGGCTTCTTATCCAGGAATTCAACCCGGACGAATTTCACATCCGAAATGGCAGTAGATACATCCCCTCCCACCTGGCTGATCGCTCCGGCATAGAGAAAGACGTTGGTCAGGGGAGCCTTCTCCCACGAACCCTTGACCACAGTCATCTCCGGACCGATCATGATCGCCTCGACCACACCCGCCACGACGACGTGGAAGCGATCGGGCGGTTGATATTCGACCAGGTAATCCACCGTCCCTTTGGATAATACCTCCTGGATCCTGATCCGTATGGGCGTTGACGATAACTGATCACTGATCGTATCGAGAATGAAATTACGCGGTTCCTCCCGGGCAGCCGGTGGTACCACTTCGGGCGTCGGGGACCCCAGCACTGTTGAGCGGGGTCCGTCATTCGTTGAGCTGCTGGATATGCCGCATGCCAGGCTGGCCAGTACCAGGATCAGAATGCCACACAATACTTTTGCTTTATGCATTAATCACCTCTCACTCATGGAAGGGCACATTCCGGGGAAGGTTCGACGAAGACTTCACAGCTGGCCGGATCACCGCGTATGAACTCACAGGAACGATCCGGTGATAAGTTTAGCCCGGCATCGAAAAGGTGATTGAATACCAACCGAAAAGTATTCACCGGGCTCATGGCGGGGTACAGGCTATCATGACCCTCCGGTATGCGGATGGCATTCAGGATGGCGGTCGCCCACTCACCCGAAGAGGGCAGACCGTGATCGCCCTGCAGGATGATGACCGGATCTCCCGGTTGGGCCAGGATCTGATCGATAAGTTCAAGCACCTTCGAATTAATGAAAAGTGTCTGATCTACGAATTTTTGATCGTAGCGCTGTTGGTCGTTCAACTCCGGATCGGCATTCAGTGTGAAGGGTGACTCCCGATCCACCGGCCGGCCTTCCCGCGTGAAGACGAAGGGCGTGTGAGGCGCCAAGATATGGGCAAATACGAATTTGGGTTGATTTATCGAAGAGAGTCTCCCTACCTGGTCCAGCTCGAAGAGGATGCGCTCCCGGTGGGCAACATAGGGTGCATCCAAAAAGTATTGGATCGATTTGGGAAGATGATTCGCAAAATCGTAGACCAGGATGCCCAGGCTGGATTGCATCACCAGGCTCTCGTAGCGGCTCAATCCGCCCGTGAACAGACTGCCGGCATCTGGTGCCAGGTAGACATCCGCAGGAACCAATTCGGTCGGCATATAACCGGATTCAAAAGTAACCAGGGTATAACCGGCTGCTTTCAGGGTTGCTGAGACCCGGTTGTCCTGCAAATAGGGATCCAGGTAGGTGAGATTCTTGTAACCGGTGCTGAGCGGCGGATCCAGTTCGTCCAGATACGCCATCTCCAGTGATGCGACCAGCGAGGCAGAAGTTGCATTGTAGTTGCTCTGGCTGCAATTGGCAATGTAAAAGCCGCGCTGTTGAAGGGCTTCAATGAATTCGGCATTATCGAATCCCAGTACTTCCCGGTAGGCATCCTGCCGGGTATAGGTATCCAGGATGATGAAGTAAATGTCAGGATGGTCATCGGAGGCCGGTATCTCCGCTGCGATCGGGACACCGGCAGTGGATCCTTCCCGACTTTGGACGGACGCTTTGGCTGAACCTGTCCCTCGTGCGACCAGTCCCATCTGGAGGATCTGCACCAGGACCAGGATGAAGGTGAGGATATTCAAGCCCACAGTCCACTCCCGCAGGGATGCTTTCGTACGAAGGACCAGGATGTACAAGCCCACCCATATTAAAGCAAAAACGACCAGCAGCACCCGGTGGCGGCCAACAGCCAGCCCGAACAGGGAGCTGCCCTCCAGCAATCCATAGAGGTGACCGTAGCTAAAGAAAAGCAGCAGTGACAGGCTGGCGGTCAACCCGGCGCGATGCCAATCTTTCAGAATCCAGCGCCCAAGCACGAGCATGGAACCTGCCAGAGCAAAGAACAGTAAGGCCGGGCGCAGGGTCGAACCCCGGGAAATGCGTCCATAATTCGCCACCAACAAAGACAGCAGCGCGAAAAGGATCAGGAAAAAGGGATGCCAGATCAGACCGGACAATTTCTTCAAGAAAGAAAGCATGATGAGGTAATTATACAGCCCTCGTCCGGGATACCCCCCTGATTAAAAGAGCCCAAGTCGCCACCTTAGAGTTACCTATCAAACCAACCCCGTTATTGGCAGGATGGTATAATCTGTGACCAGTGAGGACCAGGTTTCCAGCGAGACCTGGTTCTTGTCACGAAAAAATAGAAAGAATCTCAAGCATTAAATGAATTTCCTCATCACCGGCGGCGCAGGTTTCCTCGGCTCCGGGCTGGCCAATCTTCTGGTCCGCCAGGGTCACAGCGTGCGCGTCATCGACGACCTCTCGACCGGCAACCCCGAGCGATTGGCACCCGAGGTGCATTTCACCCGCGGGGATGTCAATGACCGCCCCAAGCTGTGGACGCTGCTCCAGGACGTGGACTGTGTCTACCACCTGGCGGCGCGCGTCTCGGTGCCCGAGTCGATCCTCTACCCGCGAGATTACAACCAGGTCAATGTGGGCGGCACGGTCACGCTGATGGAAGCCATCCACGATGTCGGCGTAAAGCGCGTCATCTTAATCTCCTCCGGCGCAGTCTACGGCAGCCAGGGGCGCCAGCCGCTCAAGGAAAGCACCCTACCTCATCCCGAATCGCCCTACGCGGTGTCGAAGCTGGCCTCCGAGTATTACGTGCGCACGATCGGCAGGCTGTGGGGCATCGAGAGCGTTTGCCTGCGGGTGTTCAACGCCTACGGCCCCGGCCAGCACATCCCGGCCACGCACGCGCCGGTCATACCGGCTTACTTAAGGCAGGCCATGCACAACGGCACCCTGGTGATCCACGGCGACGGGGAACAGACCCGCGATTATGTTTATGTGGATGATGTGGTGACCGCCATGGCCGCGGCAGCCACCGCCCCCAAGCTCGACCAGCTGGTGATCAACATCGGCAGCGGCAAGGAGACCTCCATCCGCGACCTGGTCAAGCTGGTCATGAAGACCACCGGCACCAAGCCCGAAGTGGTCAGCAACACCCAGGCGGACACGGGCGTCTCGCGCATGTGTGCCGATATCTGGCTCGGCCTCGCAGAAATTGAAGTACAAACCGCTGGTCCCGCTCGAGACCGGTTTGAAACTGACCTTCGAACGCGATGACAATTTAAAGAAGATGAACGGCAAGACCAACGGGCATTCCGCCTAACACGCAGCGCCATCCGCTGCGATCAATCCCCCCTCTTATATAAATCCAACGAATTGCTGATACGCATCTGATGCGGGAAAGCTATGATTGACTCATATGAAACGGAGTAAATTATGACTTTCTACTATTATTCACCCACCCCGCCCAGGCACCTCACCGCATGGAACGCATGATGCGGGAGATGCGCCCTGAAGGCGCAGCCTGCTGTGAGGAACATGGCCAGCCAGGCCTGCAGCATCATATGCACCACGCAGGTCACCGGCACGGCTTTCCCATCCCGATGGACATTGAATCCCGCGAAGATACCTTTGTGATCAGTGCAATTGTCCCGGGCATTAAAACCGAAGATGTCAACATCCAGATCGAGGGAGAGATCCTGACGATCGAGGGAGAGATCAAGTTCGAAGAAGATGAAAAGGCCAACTGGCTGATGCGCGAACGACCGCGCGGCCGTTTCAGCCGCCGGATCGGACTCCCGGTTGGGCTGGAGGCAGAAAAAGCCAAGGCCAGCTTCGAGAACGGCATCCTGACGCTCACCATCCCCAAGGCGCCCGAAGCGCGCCCCAAGACCATCAAGGTCAACGTCAAATAACAGGCAGTTTGCTGCCTGATTATGACCCGTCCGGTAGAATCTACCGGACGGGTATTTTTATGCTATGGATGCCGGCCGGTTCTGGTTGCCATAGATCAATGTCATGATGATCTTTCCCCCGAACAGGACCAGCAGATACATGAGGACGGCAATCAAGACGATCGCCAAACCGGAGGAAAGGCTGGCAGCCGCAATGGCGATGATGATGGAAAATATTAGAAGGACTGCCATCAGCGCCGGGAAAGCACTTCGCCGGATGAATCCTGGTGTGGCTGCACCCCCTTCGGGCAGATGGCTGTGGATCAACGAAACCAGGCTGGATATATTCTCCACGGGCGGCACCAAGTTGAACGCGGTCGCCCCAGGGAATGAGGCGGACCAGAGTGTGATCGCTGTCCTTTCCTCATTCAGGCTGTAGGAAGCGAAGGTATTCCACGGGAACAGCTGGCCGCCCGTCAGCACGCCTTCATCGGACATGGCATAATGACTGTCCCCGGCGAGGTATTCGGCCAGCGGACCGAAGAAAGCCTGCCCCCAGAAGAATCCCATGCCGGCCACACAACCCGCAAGGATCGGAAACGCAATCAGACCAGCGATCGATCCGGGGATCCCGGGAATCGATAGATCCAGAGCCGGTCGAAAGATAAGAAGATACAAACCCACCAGTCCGGTCGAAAAGAGCGCCAGCCGGTGGATAGTGATGGCCAGCCAGGTATCCAGCTCATACTTGAAGCCTGAATAGGGCCGTTCAGCCCAGGTGAAACGCTGTCCTGAATACTTGCGGGGTGCGCGGAACCTCTTGAGTGTCTTCAGGTTGCTGTAGAAAGCATAGAGGGCTGACAATCCAAAAGCACTCAACAGGAGCATCCGGCTTATATTAATCAATGTTGGCATTGTGGTTATCCCTTTTTATGGATATCTGATCTTGAAGGGCCTCATGGCTCCTGTGGCATACGCGTAGACGGCCTGAATCCAAGCTTTCAGTCGATTTCATCATTGGCCGGCTCGTTGTTTTCCATCCGGCGCAGTTCTTCTGCCCGCGAGATCAGGATAGTCAACCAATACATGCCGGCGGTATAAATGGCAGCAAGCGCCAGCTGGAAAAGGAGCCCCGGGCGCACCCCGAAAGACAGGTCGAGGCCGTGGGTCAATCCAAAAATTCCCGCGAAAGCCAGGAGCGCCAGGAGCACGCCCTGGGGCTTTACCTCTGGGGAAATCCGGATCGGTTGGGAAACGGTGCTGTCCTCTGTTGATACGACACCGCGGATCACGTCGGCGATATCCAGCAGCTTTGGTATCCCACCCATCCCGTGTGGGTTGGTCCGGATTGGACCCAGGTAGCTGCCACCAATCGCGAGGGGCAGGACCAGGATGGGCAGTCCAAAGCCGTACGGCAGGATGGACAGGGTCGTCATCCAGGTCACCTCCGCTGCAAAAATCACGAAACAAATTGCAATTAAGAAACCCGCCGCGAGCGAGTAATAGCAGTGGCCGATCAGGTTATCGCTGAACCTGGCCCGGATGTCTCCCCGATAATCCAGCCTGTAAAAGCGCTGGCTGTGATTCGTGCCTTTCCATGCCAGCAGCAAGCCAGCCATGACCAGGGGGATGGCGATCAGGAGACGGGTGAGGTATTCCAGGAATATCATTGTTTGGTGCGATTCATTTTACAGGCCAGTTCATCCCGCCTGAGATATTGCATCCAGGATCAACCGGCCGTGGTTGTGGAACTGCTCGTCCGTCAGACCTTCGATTCGGTACCCAGCGCGGCTTCTCGACCGCATCATCTTCCACTTGATCGTCCGGACATAACGCCGTCGTCACCGGGCGGCAAAGGTAGAAGAACATGAAGCTGTGGAAGGCGACGTCCAGTGGATCGTAATAAAAGAAATGCTCATCAAAGCGATGAAAACGCAGGTCTGCGATCTCGATGCCGGTCTCTTCGCGCACCTCGCGCCGCAGGGCATCCTCTATTCGCTCGCCGAGTTCGATCCCGCCACCGGGCAGGGAATACGTGCCGGTGTGGATGGTGTTGATCAGCAGGATCTTGCGGTCCTGCCGGATGATGGCATAGACCGACGGCCGGAAGGTCAGCTTTTCCTTCGGCACAAGTTTGGTTTTCCCATAATGGGTGATGCACTCGATCATCAGGGATTTACTTTATATATTCGCCAGGTCGATGGCCTGCACCCCAGCCTGGGTGTAGCTCTGGATCACCCCCGGCAATTTCAAGCGCTGATCGCTCTCATAGAGCGTACGCACCTTGCTGATCTCGGGCACGTCACCGGCGGTCAGCTCAGCCAGCCTGTCCAGGAAGGCTTTATTCGTCCTCCGTGATGTCCTCGTCCCGGCCGCGCATCATGCCCCAGGAATCCCAGGGCAGGAGTTCCATTTTATTCAAGGAAGCCACGTCCCGGATGAAATCCCCGGACACGAACCACAGGCCCTTCATATCGAAGATGCCGAAGGTATTCGGATCCGCTTCACCGGCGCGGCACAACTGCCAGGCACGTCCGCCGGTCAGGAACTGCTCACGCGGCACGTCCAGCGGGTCGAAGGGGATATGTAGTTTACTCCGCTGCAGGTCGTCCAGCTGCGCATCGACGAAGATCCACCGTTGTTGGTCGGCGTTCCAGTATTCAACGACCCAGTGGTCCATGTGCCGGCCCGGCTCGAAATATTTGGCGAAGCCGCAGCGGGCGCGCGCCGGGATGCCGCGATGGCGCAGCATGGCGGTCAGCAGGACCGAGTGGTCGCGGCAGTTGCCGACCAGTTTTTTCTCGTAAGCGCGGGCTTCGGTCAGTGGGCGCGGATCAAGCTCCAGGATGCGCGCCAGCATCTTCTCAACCGAGCGCAATTGGACCTCTTCTTTACGGGCGGCGTCCAGCTGGATGCCATACCGCTCGATCCAGAAGACGTGGATCATCAATCCCTGGACGACCTTGACCAGGGAAGTAACATCGCGCGGTAGGGTGTCGAAGAGGGCGGCGTGTGCGCCGGGGGAGGTCAATCTGCCAGGGGTTGAGAAGAAATCAAGGGTATCGGTCATTGGACTCCTGAATTGACACACATTTTACAATACTTTTCGGAACCCCTGATCCTGGTTGGAGTGAGCTGATAAAACTTGCGCATTACTTAACCACGAAGGACACGAAGGTCGCGAAGGGTACGTTTGAACGTAGGGTGCGTGAACGGGTCTTTCACGCATGACATCTCCCCCACGACGCAGACGGTCGATTACCCAGACGAGCAGAGGAAACGCACCGCTTTGTCTCTTTACCACCAAGGATGATAAGTACCAGAGATAGGAATTGTCATTGCGAGCCGCGTTTTCCTCCGGGTGCGCCGACCTTCAGAGAGGCGCTCCGGAGGACACCGCGACCATCGGGAGCAGGTGCAGCGGCGCGGCAATCTGTTAACTGAAATGTTCTACGACCTTCAGCAACAGATATTAAGGGATTGCCACGTCGTTCGCTGCGCTCACTCCTCGCAATGACAGTAGGTAATGTGGGGATTGCGCCGTTATGAAGGTATGAGCCACGCTTTCAGCTGCTCCAGGTGGATGCGCTCGTCGTGCAGCTCGCTCTCGACCAGGCGGGCGACGATCACCTTCCAGCCCTTGTAGCGCACGCCGTAATCCTGGTAGAAATCCGCCGCCTCCAGGTGATCCAGTGTATCGATCAGTTCTGCGAAGGTGCGCTCGACCTCGGCGATCTGAGCTGCGAGCGCCGACTTGCGATGGTTGCGGACGTGCATGGCATTGAAGCCCCGCCAATCCGCATCCTTGTGGGCATAGAATTCCGGCAGGCGCCCGGCCTGCACGGCTGTGACCGCCTCACGGTTGGCTTCATCCCAGCCGGAGAGGTGCGCCAGCAGGTCCAGCAGGCACCACTCGCCCAGGAAGGCTTCCGCCACCCTGTCAGCAGGCCAGCTTTGGGCGCATGCCAGGATTGCCGTACGGTTAAGGCGGAAGTCAGATAATAAAGCTGTTATGTCAGACTCATAATCAGTTTTCATAACTTGTCGTTATTATATTCGTAGCGGGGCACAGCTGTGCCCCGCTACAGATAGAAAATCTTTTTCAATTTAACTTATAAAGCATCTCCCGCAGCACCGCGGGCAGGTTATCAAGCGGGTGATAACTGACCTCACCGGACTTGCGCACCTTGACCTCGACCCCGCCCGCCTTCAATGATCGCTCCGAAAGCGTCAGGCGCAGCGGGCAGCCGATCAGGTCCGCATCGTTGAACTTGACGCCCGGGCTCTCCGGCCGGTCGTCGTAGAGCGGCTCCAGACCGGCATCCACCAGCTGATCGTATAAAGGGCCTCCGCCTTGGCCGCAACCTCTTCCGACTTACCGGCCAGTGCCACCAGGTGCAGCGGGTAAGGCGCCACGCTGACCGGCCAGCACAGACCGGCCTCGTCATGATGTTCCTCGGCCACACAGGCCAGCAGCCGCCCCACTCCGATGCCATAGGAACCCATCACCACCGGCTTCTCAACACCATCCTCATCCAGGAACTTGCATCCCATGGCATCCGAGTAGCGTGTACCGAGCATGAAGATATTGCCCACTTCAACCCCGCGGCTGGCGTGCATGGGCGCCCCGCACTGCGGGCAGGCCGCCCCATCGGAAGCAGCAGCGATATCCGCGACCAAGTCAGCCTGGTAATCGCGGCTGTGATTGGTATTCAAGTAGTGAAAGCCATCTTCATTGGCACCCGCCACCAGGTTGGGTGAGACGGCCGCCAGGTCATCCACGACCACCAGCAGCTTCACCTTTCCCTTCAACCCGATCGGGGAGGCATAACCCGGGACAGCACCGGCCGCCTTGATCTCGGCCTCCTGGGCGGGGCGCAGCTCCTTGAACTTGAAGGGGCCGCCTGCCGCCGCATCCCGCTGGGCCAGGAGATTTGCCAGCTTGTATTCATTTAATTCCATATCACCCCGCACGACGGCGAAGATGAGCTGCTCGCGCGCCTCCACGCCATCCGAGGAGACGGCGATCAGGAAGACCGCCTTGGCGGTCTGGGGCGCATCGATCTTCAGGAAATCTGCCAGCTGCAGGATGGTGGTCATGCCGGGCGTGGCAACCTTCTCGAGCGGTTTCGGCTGTTCCGGCGGGGGATCCGGCCTTTTAAAGCGCGCCACCTGGCGGTTGGCGGAGTAATCACACCCGCTGCAGAACAACAGGGTATCCTCGCCGACCGGCGTCAGGTACATGTACTCGTGCGCCAGCTTGCCGCCCATCATGCCGGTATCCGCCAGCACGGCGCGGGTCGGGCAGCCGCAGCGGTTGAAGATCCGGAAATAAGCCTGGTAATGCGCCTGATACTGGCGTTCCAGGCCCTCGAAATCCCGGTCGAGTGAGTAGCTGTCCAGCATGGTGAACTCGCGCACGCGGATCAGCCCGGCGCGCGGGCGCGGGTCATCGCGCCACTTGGTCTGGAGGTGGTAGATCAACGCCGGCAGCTGCCGATGCGAACGGATCTCGCCCCTCACCAGGTCGGAGACCAGTTCCTCATGCGTCATGGCCAGCACCATATCGTGGCCGTTCCTGTCCTTGAAACGCCCCATCTCGCTGCCGATCTGGTACCAGCGCCCGGTCTCCTGCCACAGGTCGGCCGGCTGGACGACCGGCATGGTCAATTCCTGACCATCGATGGCAGACATCTCCTCACGCATGACGGCCTCGATCTTTGCCAGGCTGCGTTTGGCCAGAGGCAGGTAGCTGAAGATGCCGGCTGCTGCCTGCCGGATGAAGCCGGCGCGCAGCAGCAACTGGTGACTGGCAACCTCGCTCTCCGAGGGGACCTCACGGAGTGTATGGAAGAATAATTTGGATAATCGCATCAGGAACCTCCCGCAGGTAACAAAAACGGGCTTCAAGGAAGCCCGCCAGTGACATTCACAAAATTACAGGATGGCAGCCCAGAAGTGGGCGGCCTGGTACAGACCGCTGGCCAGCACGTTGCCCGAGCGGCGCATGACCCAGCCCAGCATGGCGGCTTGCACCAGCTGGATGAGCGCCGGCAGCCAGAAAACCGGGAATTCGCCGCCGCTCACCAGCCAGACGAACGGCAGGCAGAACAGCCAGTAAACCAGCGCAGTCAGCAGCCAGCCGCCGGTCTGGCCCAGCCAGCCGGTGAAGCGCAGCTGCAGGAAACCGCGGAAGATGATCTCACCGGCCAGCCCCAGCACCAGGCTGAGCACCAGGTGGTCGAACTCAGCCGTTGTGATGCCATCCAGCAGGCTGTAGGCTTTGCCGCGCAGGATGATCGTGCTGAATGCCAGGGCCGCGCCCAGGATCAGCCCGAGGCGCATGGACGGGCGGGAAAGCCCGACACTCAAAAGAGGCTGGCGCCGGATGAGCAGCATCAGCGCCACCGGCAGCAGGATGATCAGCGCCCACAGGAACTGGCCGGGCAGACGGCGCTGCGTCGTATGGCAGGGTCGGCAGCTTCAAGTCTCAGGTTGGTATAGACTGACGCAGCGATCAGCAGGACCGCCAGGATGGAGGAAAGGATAACCTCGCGGCGCTGGTACTTGAACGCCACCGGCCGGGCGGTGAAACGCCGGTTCATGGTCAGCAGCAGCGTGACAGCGATCACGCCCATCCATTCACTTACAAAGATCAGATTATCAGTCATAATTATCGGGGGTCCCGCCTATTCGGAGCGTTTCTTCCAGACGGTATCGTCTCGTTTGACCGGGATGCGGCGCGTGACGGCGCTCGAATCAGTCGCGGGTTTCTTTTCTGTTTTCGGTTCAGGCAATTTGATGGTCTCGGCCGTTTTCTCCGCCATGGGCGGGATACTGCCATCGGCCATGCCTTCGCTGAAGGTGCGGGCCGGCGGCAGGATGATCTCGATCTCCTCTTCCATGGTGATCTGGCCGCGCAGGAAAGCGCCTTCCTCGGTCGAGAATGAGGTGGTATGCACATCACCCCAGACCCGCCCGGTGGCGCGTATCTCAACCTTCTCGGCGGTGATATTGCCGCGCACTGCGCCGGCGATGACCACCGTGTTGGCCTTGATCTCCCGGCAGGTGACCCGCCCGGTCTCGCCGACCACCAGCAGGCCGCGCAGAGTGATCTCGCCTTCGAAAATGCTCTCGATGCGCACACCGCCGCTGCCTGACAGGTCACCACCCCAGGTGATGCCCGGACCCAGGACGGAGGTGACCCGTTCGATGGGCATGGTGGGCGCGGATTGCGCGGATTGGCTGCGCCTAAACATCCTTGACCACCTTGTGATCGCCCGGTTCCGGCCAGATGGCGCCGGCATGCACAACCGTGCCGGCCGGGACATCCGCCTTGACCGTCGCGCCATTGCCCACCAGGGCACCGCTGCCGATCGTCAGACCGATATTGATGGTGACACCCATACCGATGCGGGCGCCCTCACCCACCCTGACATTGCCCGCCAGCATGGCCCCCGGGGAGATATTGACGCGTTCACCCAGGCCGCAATCGTGCGACAGGATGGCGCCGTAATTGACCAGGCAGCCGAAACCCACCTCGCACTCGCTGCCAATATAAGCCAGGGCGAAGATCTGCGCGCCCTCGCGGATGCGCGCGCTGGGTTCCACGACAGCCGAGGGATGGACGATGGGCGGGCAGGTGAAGCCGGCCGAGCGCAAGCGGTCGAAAGCCGTTTTGCGGGGTGCAGGATCGATGATGCCGCCGATGCCGTTAACTGCCTGGCGGATACCGCGCATGGATAGTTCATACAGCAAGTCAAAACCACCCAATATGGGGATATCCAAGACAGTCGCGCCGGCTTCCTTTTCATCATCGAGGATGCCGATCAATTCCAGGGTATGCATACAGCGCAGTAAATCGATGATCTGTTTACCGTGCCCGCCGCCGCCATACAGGATCACCAACTTGGGATCATAATCGGCGCCGACAGGCGGCATATGTTTTACGGAAAAAGGATCGAACATGGCACCTTTATACCATTATTTTGGGTTTTCGTCGTCCAGGGCCGGATCCTCAGGCTTAACCAGGAAACGCCAGGGGATACTTTTCCACGGCTCCGGCACGCTGTTCAACCCGATGCGGGGGGTGGTCAGGACGCGCTGCGGGGCGATCGCGGTCCCCGCTGAGAGGAACAAACCGCTGCCCGGATCGCACAAGTCAACCCCGTTCAGAGTGCCATCGATGGACAGGGCCTGGGTCAGCTTGGCGGGACCATTCAGCCAGCCTGGATCTGCCTGCCAAGTGCGGCCGGTTGGCAGCCATCCATTCCTGCCCTGCCAACGGGCGGATGGCGCGGATCAAAACCGCCGCCGGAGACCCTTCAACCCCAGTGACCGCATTCATCATCCAATGCATGCCATAGGTGAAATAAACATAGGCGAAGCCTGGCGGTCCGTACATGACCGCGTTCCGGCGGGTCTTGCCGGCATGGGCATGGCAGCCCAGGTCATCCTCGCCCAGATAGGCTTCTGCTTCGGTGATGACACCGCACAGGCGGTGACCGTCCACCACGCGGATGAGCTGCGCACCCAGGAGCTCGCGGGCAACCTCCGTCGCGGGCCGGTTAAAAAAGGAACGCTCTATTATCTTTTCTTTAATCAATAAACGTATCAAGTAATAGAATCAAACAGGTTTGCTGACTCGATATTTTATCCGGGCCCATTTTCTCGGTACGAATAACCATAAGCCGGCAAGTAAGCAAGGAGAATAAAATGGTTCGCGTGGTAACGCATTTAAGAAATAATTGATAATTAACTGATTATTTCTTTCCACAACCTTGGATGTGTTTATTATATTTGCAGTTCGAATAAATATTTTAGACGTGTCAAATACAGGATAATGGTTGCATTCACTAAACCAACCTTCGCCGTAAAGATTCATTGGCCCACCCATCCCATGAGGACAGCCATATTTCCGTTTATTTTCTGGAGTAGCATGGCACCACCAAGATAATCTGGTTACAGCTACTGGTATTTCACCAAGAGAATTGATTAATTCAATTGTGTATTCCTTTTTTGTAATTAAATCGAAATATCCGTTACCCACAGGAATAACTCGATATTTTTCAAGAAGGTTTTCTATCGCGTTCTGATAACGCCCAGGTTCAATCTCTAAGAATTCCAGATAGCGGATTCACCCGGCTGCTTTGACGATCTTGATGAAGTCGGATTTCAAGCTGGCGCCGCCCACCAGGCCGCCATCGATATCCGACTGGGCGAACAGTTCCGCGGCGTTGTCCCCGGTCACCGAGCCGCCGTACAGGATGCGGATTTCATCCGCTGTCTTCTGGCCAAAGAGCTCGACCAGCAGTTTTCGGATGACATCGCGATGGACAGCGTTGGCACCTTCCGGCGTGGCAGCCCGGCCGGTACCGATGGCCCACACCGGTTCGTAGGCAATGACCACATCCTGCATTTGTTCCGCTTTCAGACCGGCCAGTCCCAGTTTCACCTGGCGGCTGACCACCTCGGCGGTGCGCCCGGCTTCATTCTCCGCCAGGGTCTCACCGACACAGACGATGGGGGTCAGGCCGGCCATCAGGGCGGCCAGGGTTTTCTTGTTGACGGTCTCATCCGTCTCACCGAAGTAGGTGCGGCGTTCCGAGTGACCGATGATGGCATACCCGGCCAGCTCGGCTGCCATTTTAGCCGAGATCTCCCCGGTGAAGGCGCCCGCTGCTTCCCAGTGGATGTTCTGAACGCCCAGGCCGATGCCGGTATCCTTGATGAGATCCCGGACAGCCGACAGGCTGGTGAAGGGCGGGCACAGCACAACCTCTACCGAGCTGAGGTAATGCAATTCGGGTAATAATTCCTGAACCAACGCGGTGGCTTCTGCCGCCGTCTTGTTCATCTTCCAGTTACCGGCAACGAATGATTTTCTCATGAGATTCCTCTGTTTTTGATCAGGGTAATGAACTCAGCAGGGCGCGGGCTTCATCCTTCACCCAGCCGGGTAAATTCGTGTTTTCGACCATGGGCTCCAGAATACGCCGGGCATTTTCCGTATCGTGAAGTTTAATGTAGAGCTCGGCCATGACCAGGCTGGCTTCCGGGTAAGCCCTCAAGGTTTTCTGGTCATTCAGTAAACCGGCCAGGCGTGGCTTGGTCTGGCTGAGGTCCGCCTTGAAGAACACTTCGTAGCGTGACAGCGCGATCAGGTAAAGCGGGTCGTCACGATCGCCATTGAAGATCCTGCCGATATCTTTATTCTTGGCTTGCTGAAAGATGATCTCGCGCAGGCGAGTGGCCTGCTCGGGCTTGAGGATGGATGGATCATAGCGGAAGACCTGCAGGTAGAAGATGGCAGCCGGCAGATAAGCTTGCTGCTCGACCATCTGATCCCCGGCTTTGAGATAGAACTCCGCCCGCTCACCGGCCATGGTGTTCAAAACCCCGACCATCGTCCAGAATTCATCCATGCGCTGGTCTTTGAAGGCAGTCAGGATCTCTTCCAGGCTGCCATCGATCGCCGCCTGTTGTAATGTGGCGGAAGGCGTCAGCGCGCTGAGCGTGCTTGCGACCTGGGGCACCCGTGCTGGCAGCCCAGTTGCGGCCGGCCCGGATGAGAGCCAGCATCAGGAAGAGCAGCAGGAAGGCCAGCCCGATCCAGGCAAAGACCACCCAACCGGAGCGTTTCTTTTTTGCGCGTTTGACCGCAGCAACCGGAGGTGTTGCCGGTGGCTGAGGTTGCTGCACCCGGAGATGTGGGTGCTGCCGCAGCCTGGGGTGTGGGTGCCGCCGCAGGGGGGACTTCAGGTTCCGGGTTGACTTTAGCAGCGGCGGCCGGTGCCTGGGTGGCTGACGCTTTGGTCACCCCGGATAACGGCAGCGCAGCAGAAAAGGCTTTGACGAGCGAAGCCACATCCGGGTAACGGTCCTCGCGGTCCTTGGTCAAGGCCTTGAGGAGTACCGTCTCGAGTTCTTCGCTCAGCTCCGGCCTGATCTGACGCGGTAATGGCAGTGGTTTGTAGATGTGATCGAAAACGATGGCATAAGGGGTGTCGGCATTGAAACGGCACGCGCCCAACGCTCATTTCATACAGCATCACCCCGAAGCAGTACACATCCGAACGCGCGTCCAGCTCCTTGACCCCGCTGGCCTGCTCCGGCGAGATATACTGGGGCGTCCCGACCAGGATCTCGGCCGATAGGGTGGAATCGACGACCGAAGCCAGGCGCGCCAGACCGAAATCAGCCAGATAAATCTCGCCATCGTTTGCCAGCAGAACATTGGAAGGCTTGACATCACGGTGCAGGATGTCCTTCTTATGGGCGTAGGTCAGCGCGCTCCCCACTGCCTGGGTGATCCTGAGGATTTCATTTTCACTGAGAGGACCTTTTTGCAGGCGGGCTTTGAGGGTCTTGCCTTCGATGTATTTCATCACCAGGAACGGGTGGCCTTCATGCTCTTCGAAAGCATAGACCGGCACAATATTGGGATGCTCCAGCCTGGCAACCATCTTGGCCTCGCGTTGGAAACGTCCCAGGAAGTTCGGATCTTCCTTAAAAGCGGGATGCAGAACCTTCAGCGCGACATACCGGTCCAGAGAAGCGTGATAGGCCTTGTAAACTGTGGCCATGCCACCCTGCCCAAGTTGCCCGATGATGCGATATGGACCGACGTTTTCGCCGATGGTAAATGTCAACTTTATCTCCCGATGGCTGACATTTAGATTATATTACAGAATTATTAAAAACCATACAGCGGGTAAGGCTGTTAAATCCGGCTTCATAATTCCACAAACCTGGATCCAGTGAAATTTCACCCCTGATGCGTGTGAGAATCAGGACCTGCAGGTTTCATCTTGATCAGGTTTTTTATTTGTCCACAAGCCGTCACACCGGGCAGCACCAGGCCTTCGGGCATCTCCAGGGAGGCGCTCCCACCGGGAGAGATGTTGCTGATCCAGCCGGATTACATGATAGCGGGCAGGAACACGACACCCAGGATTAATTGAATTATTTCACAACCAGGTTTATTTTAATTGAATCAAAGTTTGTAATAGTAATTCATAAAGGAATTACTAGTAATATCATTGACATAATATTGGGTTTCGACTCCTATAATAGTTGGAAAGTGGGAATTTTCATTAATCAAAACCAGTAATAAAAATTTATCAATAGAATATGGAGCCTCCAATGAAAAGAAGCATCACGTTCATCCTGTCGGTTATCGTGCTGATCAGTCTGCTTATGTCTCAGGGTGGCGCATCGGCCTCCCCCATTCCGCCTGCTGAATCGCAGGAAAAAACCGGGCGTTCCGGCAGCCAGACCGCGGGATTTTGGGAATCTGCAGAAAGAAGCAGTGCAGTATCCCTGACAGACCGTGCACAATCCAGCCGGTATCTGCCGCCACCGCGGGGCAGCAGGCAGATACAGGCAGGGTGACCGACTCTGGCCTTCTTCCACCATTTGAAGGCGCCCGGCGAGATGATGCCGGTCGCTGGCTGGTGGACTGCCAGAACCGTATCCGATAACCTGTCCGCTCCCCATTCCCCCGCAGCCACGGGTGGACCGGATGCATTCGGTTACACCTGGGAAGATAATGTCACCGTCAGCTGGATTTCAGCGACCCAGGATGCCGGGTTGGGCTCCGGGAGTTACGGCCAGGCAGTCCAAGTCAGCCTGCCCTTCACCTTCCCGTACTACGAATACTACTACAACGATGTATACATCACGGGATTCGGTTACCTGGGCATGGATTGGAATGAGTGGTGGACCGACCAGGATCAACTGCTCCAGACCAGGACCCCAAATAACGTCATTGCCCCCTATTGGGTCCCCTTCAATCTATCCGACACCCCCGGCGGGGATGGGCGGGTTTATTATGAATCCGGCGGCACCTCCCCGGACCAATGGTTTGCAGCGGAGTGGCGCGGGATGGTGGGTATAGACGGGGATACCTATACATATGAGGTCATCCTGCATGAAAATGGCGACATCGATTTCGTGTATTTGAACGTCGCCGTACCTGGTGGTGCCTGGTGTGGAACATCCGGTATCGAAAATTCGACCGGACAGGATGGCCTGATCAACCTGGAGTACTGCTATTATCCCGGGTACCTGGACGAAAACTCAGCCGTGCACTTTGACCGCCCGGATCCCAGAGCCAGGGTGAGTATCACACCCCTCTACCAGGGGCAGTTCATTCAAAATGGCCAGCCGCTGGATTTCAGCGTGCCGATCCGCAACTGGGGCGACCTGGGCACGGATTGTTACGATCTCTCCTACACCAGCACCTGGTCCGTTGAGCTCCTGGACATGAACTACGATCTGTACTGACCGACACCTGTGGCACCCCGGCAGTGGATACCGGCACGATCGCCCAGGCAGATACAGGCAGCATCATCCTTCGGCTGTGGCCGCCTGACCCGGTCTACATTGGGGACCAGGACACGGTCGATCTGACGGCTACCTCATCCCTGGATGCTGGAGTCGAAATCACGACTCACCTAGCGGGAGCCTCCCCGGCACCCTTCGTCCAGTCGTTCAATGACACATCCAACGGCCGCATCAACCTGGAATACATCCAAAATCAGGCCGGTTATCTGGCAAACCCTTCCTCCTGGATGGATTATTGGAACTCGGGTTCCACTTCTGTTGTGGCGCGGCCATCCGGTGGCTATGTGATGACCTTCACGTCGGACCGCTGCGATCCGGTTGATTGCGAGTATGATTTCACCGAGATCCATGTGGCGATTCTGGATGCCCAGGGCCGGCTACTGTACCCCATCCGTAAAATTACCGATCACACAGGGGGCTTGAATGATGTGCAGGACCTGTACGTTGTACCGGCAGTTGACAGCGAAGGGAACATCGGGCTGGTCTGGGATCGCCTGCAAAGAGAGCATTACGGAGGGACGGAAAATCACAATATTTATTACACTCAGCTCAATCCCGACGGTACCACACAGACACCTGTCACTGCCCTCACGAACAATACCACCTGGGGGTACAAATGGGACGATGGTTTCATCAGCTTGGAGAATCCCGACGTCGCTGTTTTTGAGGATGGAGAAATGACCCTCAGCTGGGAAGAGATCCTGTGGAGCAGCTATGGTCCCTATCGGGCTGACGTGTGGCTTTCCCTGGTCAACGACGAGGGCATCCAAGCGCCAGTCAAGCTGACCAGTTCGGATGATATCAATCAGTACAACCATCCCAGCCAAACCAGCCTGGATGGCAACCTGGTGCTCCTCTCTTATGTTCATAATGGGGAAACAGCTTTTATCACGCTGGACAACAGCGGTGCGGTGGTCACTCCTGAGACCATCATTACATCCGGATATGCGGGACACCCCCAGGCGCTCCAATTTGGAGATGAGATCCTCGTCGCCTGGGAGGAATTTGATTCCGGTACCCAGGTCCATTATGCCCTTCTGAACGGCAGCACCTATGCGGTGGATTTCGGACCGGTCGAATTGACCAACCCTGCTGAATCTGACAACCATTCGATCTCGTTGACCCATGACCAATGGAGGCAACGGCATCCTGACCTGGGAATCAGGCGATCGACGGACACTGTACTATGCCCTCCTGGCATCGGATGGCAGTATCATGACCAGTCCAATGCCCTTTCACCAATCCACGGAAAGCCATTTCCTTTCCAGCTCGAGCGGCTCCGGGAACGCGCCACTGGATACGGCCGTTTCCTTCCCCGATCTGTGGGTCTATAGTGAAGATCGAATGGGTTACAGCAACAGCCTTGTACGCATCCCGGTTTATTATAAAAACCACGGCCAGACACCTGTGACAGATGTCGAGCTTTCCATCACACTGGATGATGATGCACCCTACGATGATGAGATCACTCTACCAGTGGGATACCTCCGGGATGACACCGGATTGTGTGGACGGCGTGTGTACCTGGACTATTGACAGCCTGGCCTACCTGGAAGGTGGGGAATTCGACCTCATGGTGTACATGCCATGGATAGGCAGCCCCTGGGTTGTGTCTCTTGCGATCGAACCCAGCAGTGGGGATGATTACCCCGCAGATAACCAGATTGAGATTACAGTTGCATCCAGTGAACCGCCTCTCGGGGATCCCGGCACTGTCTACCAGTATGCAGATACAATCGGCATCCTGGGCGAGCCCTACCCGATCGATGATCAGCATTATTCCAATGCCTCGGGGTTGGGTATCGATGCTTCGGATAATCTCTTACATGGTCGAGGAAACCGGATTCCGGTTGTGGAAGAATCCCCAAAACTATCCCTCCTACGACTGGGTGGTTGGAACCCCGGGTAACCCCTGGCACCACGACGCCTTTCTATCCTACCCCGGTGATGTCGCAGTGGAACCCGGCAGTGGTCATGTCTGGGTGATCATGAACAACTCCCTGAAGGAATTCGACTCAGACAGCAACGTCCTGCAGACCTATCCGGCTGAGAATCCCTGGGAATGGGGCTACGACAACGACCATCTCGGCGGCCGCCCGCTGGGGGTTGCTTTTGACGCGACCGGCAGGATGTTCGTGGCGGACAGCAATAACCATCGCATCCAGGTCTTCCATTTCAACAGCGATCCCATCCCGGCCCCGGTCTGGGAAGCCAGCATTGGTGAATCTCAGGTTGCTCATGACGACAACCTTGGATTCGACTGGCCCACCCGCATCGCTTTGGATAGCAGTAACAACCTGTATGTGATGGATACGCGCAACAACCGTGTGCAGCTATGCACGCGAAGATGTCAGCGGCTGGACTTGCAGCACGTTCTTCGGTCACACCGATGAATGGGGCGACCCGGATGATCCGGACCGGCTGGCTTATGCGGTCGGGATCGCGATCGATCCAAACACCGACGATGTCTTCATCGCCGACAGCAGCAATTCCCGCATCCTGAAATGCTCACCCGGCGTCCCAACGAGCTGCACCATCTTCGCAGCCGGCAATGGCACCGGGGATGGTCAGTTCATTTTTGCAAATGATCTGGCCGTCGACAGCGCGGGCTCTGTCTATGTGACTGACAACCAGCGCCTGCAGACTTTCAATGCGGCCGGTGAATTCGTCGCCACGACCGGGACGACCGGCGTCCCCTATGTGATGACCAATGACCACTACAACATGCCAACTGGCATCGACGTGGACTGCGGACGGCAACCTTGCAATCGTCGAGGAACTGGGTCGCCGTCTGATCAAGACCGACAGCGCCGGCAACCAACTCTGGACGGTCGGAGATCCCAATTCCGGCGGCGGTGGTGATTACGAGTTCGGTTTTAACGGTCTCCAGGCGAATCCTGCCTTTGCGCCGGATGGGTCGATCTTTGTATCCGATCAGGACAACAACCGCGTCGTGGTCTACGACCCGGATGGTAACTTCATCGCCAGCTTCGGCGGCTGGGGCCAGGGGCAGTGGGAGTTCGACGGACCCGCCGGCATTGCCACTCGTCCCGTCGAGGATCATTATGAAACCTTCATTGCCGATTCCTGGAACCACCGTGTGCAGGTGTACGATGACATGGCTATAAAACCACCATCGGCTGGACCCGGGTTTCCGGGATTGATGATCGTCACCTGAACAACCCACGTGACGTGGCGGTCACCGACGATGGCATCGTGTACATTGCCGATGCGGACAATCACCGCATCGTTAAAGTGCACCAGCCTGGACGGCTATTCCTATGAATGCAGCACCTTCTACGGCGTCACGGCTGAATCGCGGACTGACTACGACTACTTCGTCCATCTTAATTACCCGAATCTCCGTCGACGTCGACGCGGAAGGGAAGGTTTTCGTGGCAGACCTGTGGGCTGCCCGCATCCAGGTCATCAGCCCGGAGGGCAAGTATCTGACCACGATCGGGATGAGTTGGGGTCCGGATGATACCTCCGCAGGTGATATCGGCACGGGTAAGTTCAGAGATCCGCGCGGGGTTGCGATCGACGCACAGGGGAATGTGCTGGTTGCCGATCAGTACAACCAGCGCATCCAGAAATTCAGTCCCGGCGTGGATGGCTGGCACCAGGTGAACCTGAATGGTTCGGTTGGACAGGAAACGAACAGCCGTCCTGTCCGTGGCCTATTTCTCGAACCAGGTCTACGGCGGGACCAGCACGGACTGGGGTGCCCAGATCTGGCGAACCGATCCATCATTCTCCGCATCCGGAGGAGGTCGTGAACTGCTGGCTTCCAGGATCAATCCAACCGGGGCATCGACCACATGCTGGAATACAATGGCCAGCTGTATGCCAGCACCTATAATTACTACACAGATGAATTCGGCAACCAGCAATCGAACGGCGGGCAGATCTGGCGCAGTCCCACGGGTGACTTCGAAGACTGGTACAGCGTCGTCCTCAATGGATCCGGAAGTATCTTCTCCGGGGATCCATCCAACAATGAGTTCTTCCGCCTGTTCACGCTGCAAAATCCGGACCGGATCTGTGCAACGACCTGGACGGACGGCAGCAGTCATGGGGCGGAGATCTGGTGCAGCCGGACGGGTGATTTCAGCAGCTGGACCTCCCTGCTTGGATCCAACGACTGGCTTCGGGGATGGCAACAACTTCGTCTTCACGGCCACCGCGGTACACGCCGGTGCAACCTATCTGGGTACCTATCAATTCCGCCAGCGGCGGTGAGATCTGGCGCACCCTCAATAACGGTAGCACCTGGACGCAGGTCAACGACGATGGCTTTGGCGACGGTGACAATATCATCATCTCGGCCCTGGCAGAGTTCGATGGGTATCTGTATGCCGCCACACACCACGCCCCGGTGCAGGCACCGAAGTCTGGCGCTGCCTGGTCTGCGACAACAGCGACTGGGAGCAGGTCGTCGATAATGGCTTGGGTGATCCAACCACCCGCCGTATGCCGGCGCTCGAGTCCATCAACGGACGCCTGATCCTGGTCATCGGTAATCCCAACATCGGGTTGCAGGTACTTGCCTCGGAGAGTGGTGATACCGGTACCTGGAACAAGATCGCACCGGATGGTTTTGGGGATGGCAATGCAGCCTACACTTATTTCGATAATGCATTGGCGGATGTCAACGGTCACGTCTTCATCGGTACCCTCATGTACTTCCGGAAACGGTGCTGAGACCTGGGTATCGAACGAAACCCCGGAGGGTGTCGGTGACGGTTATTCAACCCCCGTCACAGTACCCTTAACGGTTGACTCAGCTGAATGGCGTCCTGGATAACGATACCGATTTCGAAGGTGATGGCCTGACTGCCGAAGTGGTTAATGGACCACTACCCACTCACGGGAATCTGGATGAATTCAACGCCGATGGCTCGTTCACATTGACACCGGCACTGGGTTACACGGGTTTGATCACCTTCACCTATCGCCTGTATGATGGATATGACTACTCCGACCCGGTCAATGTGACGATCACCCAGACGAATCCAGAGCATCCTGGTCAACCTCGAATCAGACCCAGATAGTGTATCCTCGCAGACACCGTGATTACCTACACCCTGACCGTCGATAACAACGGCGATGTACCCCTGACCGGTGTGAACCCGACCGGAACGCCGACCATCACGTTCTCCCTGACATCCGGGGACCTCAATAGTAACAATATCCTGGATGTGGGTGAGACCTGGACATACACGGCCACCCACACTGTTACCCAGGCCGAGATCGACGCCGGCACGGATATCCAACAGGATGTCAGTGTCGACACGGATCAAACCGACCCCGGTACTGACACGGTTTCTGTGACCATCTCCATGCCAGAATGGTTTTCCTATCTTCCCATGATCCTCAGACCATAGGGATACCACAGAACCAATCAAAGACCGCCAGGCTTTCGCCTGGCGGTCTTTTTATTAGACTTGATCCAGATTCGAATTATTTATCCTGCAAGGCCGCCACACCGGGCAGCACCAGGCCTTCGAGCATCTCCAGGGAGGCACCCCCACCCGTCGAGATGTGGGTGATCTGATCCGCCAGTCCGGATTGCTGGATGGCTGCCACGGAATCGCCGCCACCAATGATGGTGACCGCACCGCAGGCTGCCACGGCCTTCGCCACGCCGAAAGTTCCGGCGGCGAAGTTGGGGAACTCGAACACCCCCATCGGGCCATTCCAGATGACCGTGCCGGCACCCTTGAGCGCTTCGGCATAAGCAGCCACGGTGGCCGGACCGATATCCAGGATGCGCCAGCCGGCCGGGACATCACCGACCGGGATGGTCTTTTTAGCAGCGCCGTCTTCGAATTTGTCGGCGATGACCAGGTCCACGGGCAGGAGCAGTTTGGAGCTGCCCTTCATTAATAATTCGCGGGCTGTTTCCACTGCTTCTTCCTCAACCAGCGAATCCGCCACAGCCACGCCCTTGGCTTTCAGGAAGTTATTGGCCATGCCGCCGCCGATCAGGACTTTATCAGCCTTGTCGAGCAGGTTTTTGATGACGCCGATCTTGTCGCTGATCTTGGCGCCGCCCAGGATGGCCACGAACGGCCGCTTGGGGTCCGCAATGGCCTGACCCAGGTACTTGATCTCCTTCTCGAGCAGGAAACCGGAGACCGCCGGCAGGTAACGCGTGACACCCTCGGTCGAGGCATGCGCGCGGTGCGCGGTGCCGAAGGCATCGTTGACGAACACTTCGGCCAGCGCAGCCATCTGCATGGCCATGTTCTGGTCGTTCTTTTCCTCTTCGGGATGGAAGCGGGTATTCTCCAGCACCAGCACCTCACCGGGTTTCAGGGCAGCCGCGGCGGTCTTGGCCGGCTCGCCGATGCAGTCGGTGGCGAAAGCGACCGGCTTGCCGAGCAGCTTGGCCAGGTGGTCGGCCACCGGCTTGAGGCTGAACTTGGGATCGGGACCGTCCTTCGGGCGGCCGAGATGCGAGCACAGGATCACGGCTGCCGGTTGGTCCAGCAGGTATTTTATGGTGGGCAGTGCGGCCGTGATACGGGTGTCATCTCCCACCACGCCGTCCTTGAGCGGCACGTTGAAATCCACGCGCACCAGGACTTTCTTGCCCTTCAGATCGATATCGCGGATCGTTTTCTTGTTGAACATGACCGTTCTCCGCTGTTACTTGAGCTTCCTGGCCATCAGGGCGGCCAGGTCGGTTGTGCGCACGGAGTAACCCCATTCATTGTCATACCAGGCAACAACCTTGATGAAGTTGCCGCCGATGACATTGTTGTACTGCAGGTCGACGATCGAGGAGAAATCGCTGCCCTTGAAGTCCATCGAGACCAGCGGGTCGCTGTACTCACCCCGGGTGAAGCTGAGGATGCCCTTCATGGGACCTTCAGCAGCCTTGATGAAAGCGGCGTTGAGTTCTTCCTTGGTGGTGGCTTTCTCGATCTCGGCGGTGAAATCAACGATCGAGACGGTCGGGGTTGGGACCCGCAGGGAATAACCGTCGAACTTGCCCTTCAGTTCGGGGATGACCAGCGCGAGCGCCTTGGCGGCGCCGGTGGTGGTCGGGATGATATTCTGGCCGGCGGAACGCGAGCGGCGCATTTCCTTCTTGTGACCCTGGTCGAGGATGACCTGGTCGTTGGTGTAGGAGTGGATGGTGGTCATGAAACCGCGCACGACCTTGAAGTTGTCATTCACGACCTTGACGGCCGGGGCCAGGCAGTTGGTGGTGCAGGAGGCATTCGAGACCACGTGATGCTTGGTGGTGTCATAAATATCATCGTTGACACCCAGAACCACGGTCAGGTCCTCATTCTTGGCAGGGGCGCCGATGATGACCTTCTTGGCGCCGCCCTTCTCGATGTGGACGCGGGCGCCGGGCTTGCCCTTGGCGGGGTCGCCGGCTGCATCGGTGAAAGCACCGGTGACTTCGATCACGATCTCGACTCCCAGGTCGGCCCACTTGAGCAGGCCGGGGTCCTTCTCGGCGAAGACCTTGACCGGTTTGCCATCGATGATGATGGCGTCGTCAGTGGCTACCACCGTACCAGGGTAGATACCGTAGTTCGAGTCATACTTGAACAGATGCGCGTTCTGCTTCGCATCGAACAGGTCGTTGACCGCCACGATCTCCAGCTCACCGGCGTGTTTCTCGATGATGGCCTTGGCCATTTGCCGGCCAACCCGCCCGAAACCATTGATACCAACTTTTGTTGCCATACGAACCTCCGTATTTGGGTGAAATGAGTAGTTAACATTCGACAAGGTCAGAGACCTTGTCCAGATGACTGGGATTTAATCCGCTGAATTTTACCACAAATCAAAAATGGTAAATAATACGATTTTGCTCAATGTTTTCTAATTGTCATTCTGGTGCAATTACAATATAATTCCAATTGCAGCAGCAAGTCACCACCATTACAGACATCGAGCCAGCCGTCGCTGTACCAATCCTGTCCAGATCAGGGATGACCTGCCAGTCATCCGCTGGAGATTCATTAACGATCTGGAGGTGGTCATGCCCGCGAAATATCATTTATCCCGGCAATTCCTCATCGTTACGATTATCATCTGTGTTTTGACATCCATGGCAGGGAACCTGGCACCTGTCTCCGCCGCCGCATCCAGATTCGCATCCCCCACCGGCATCAACAGCGGCGATTGCACCTATGCCGCCCCCTGTAATTTACAGAGCGCGGTCCAGGTTGGAATCGAAGGGCAGGATGTGTATGCCGCCGCCGGGACCTATCAAAGCACCTCTGACCAGGTCGTGTTCATCGATCACAGCTTTGCGCCTGTTCGGCGGCTGGGATGGCGTCAGCCCGAACCCTGTCCCTGATCCGGTTGCATATCCGACCATCCTGGACGGATCGATCCCATCCGACAATCACCGCGCGGTGAATGTCTTATTGGAGCCAACCGAAGAGGTCACGATCTCCGGGTTCACCATCCGCAACGGCGATGCCACCGGCCAGGTAGCCGATTGTTTTTACGAGAACTCAGCCGGCTGCGGCGGAGGCATCCTGGTTACCGGCGGCAGCATCACGATCGAAAACAACACCATCATGGATAACGTTGCCGCGACAGCAACCGATGTCACCCACACAATCGGGTTTGGCGGTGGCATCAGCCTCCAAAACGTGGTCAGTGGGACGATCACCGATAATACCATCGCATCGAACGATGCCCTGAGCGCCGTTACCGGCGCGGCTGGGAGCACCGGCCTTGGCGGCGGCATTTACATCACCGACTATGTGGAAACCGGAGTGTTTTCAATCACAGGAAACGAATTCTACGGCAATAACGCGGTCACGACTGCATTCTCCGGCCTGGGCGACGGGCTGTACATGTCATATGGAAGCGGAGAGATCAGCCGAAATAGTTTTCATGATAACAATCCCAATCTGAGCGCCCAGACCTCCACATTCTTCGCCACGCATTCGGATCTAACCATAAGTGCGAACCGCTTCACGAATAATCCTGGGATTGCTGCGGTGTATTTGATTGACTTACATGGATCCGTTGACTCAAATGTGATCATCAATCCGGACGCCTGGAATGGGGTCTTTATGGATTTAAATATTTCTCCTCGGTTCAGTTATGTATCCAATAATGTCATCGCCCAGCATTCCACTTCAGATGTATACATCACAGGAAGCGCGGCAGACCCGTTGGTGACTAGGTTCCTTCATAATACGCTGGATGGAGCCCCCTATGGCATCTACGTTTACCAGTATTCAACCGTCGAGATTCTAAACAGCATCCTCAGCCACATCGGATCATGCCGTTTATGAAGCAGCCGTGACCGGCAATACGATCACCGTCGGCTACACCCTTTTCCATGGGAATGCCACCGATTGTGACGGCAGCTGCTCGACTTCCCATTTCCTTCACAGGTGATCCGCTGTTTGTTAACGCAACCCAGGGTGACTACCGCCTCCAGGCGCCTCCCCGGCCGGCAGCGACACCGACGCCTGCACCTATGATGATCCCTGCAGCCTGCAGCATGCCATCGACATCGCCACCACCGAATGGGTCTATGCAGCCGCCGGGACTTACCGATCGATATATGACCAGGTCTTATTCATTAATACATCCGTCACCATTTACGGCGGCTGGGATGGGGTCACCGGACCCGACCCGGGTTTGACCGACCCGGAGACCTATGAAACGATCATCGATGGGCAGAACCTGCGCCAGAGCGTCACCATCCTGCTGGATGTCGGCGAAGAAGTCCGCCTGGATGGGCTCACCATCCGCAATGGCAATGGCACCGGCAAGACAGCGGTGTGCTCGGCAGTGGATGCGGCCGGCTGTGGGGGTGGGATATTCATCAGCGGCGGGACCACGACTGTCGAAGACTGCATCATCGAGGACAACGTTGCATCCACCACCACCGACGCCACCTACCAGACCGGCTATGGGGGCGGGATCTACGTGCAGGTTGCATCCGCACCCAATCCCACGGCTGTCACAATCAGGAACAACATCATCCGCTCGAACGACGCCTCCACCGCGGCCAGCGGCCCGGTGGGAGACAACGGCCTGGGAGGTGGCATCTTCATCGGCGGGGTGCTGGCCCCGCAGGACCTGCTCATCACCGGGAACGACATCTCCTTCAACAATGCCGCCTCCACCACCTATTCCGGGATCGGAGACGGACTGCTCATTTATGGTGTCTATGGAACACTCAGTGACAATGACATCCACGATAATAACCCCAACTTAAACGAACAAGGATCCACCGTATTTGCCACACACTCAGATTTGACCATCGCCCGTAACCGGTTCACCCAGAATCATGGAGCCAGGGTCCTGTACCTGATCGACTTCAACGGGTATCTAGATTCGAATATCCTCATCAATCCAGATTCCTGGTATGGGGTGTTCCTGGAGATCAATGAAGGGGCCCGGCTCAGCATACTGAGCAACAACGTCATCACCCGCCACAGCTTCGCGAATCTTTACATCACCGGCTACTCCGACCGGGTCGCTCACGCCAACCTGTATCAAAACACCCTGGACGGCGCCCCTTATGGAATTTACGCATATCAGTACACCTACATGCTGCTGGCAAACAATATCCTGAGCCACCATCTGACCGAGGGAGCACATAAAGAAGCAACCGGAAATACGATCTACGCCACTTATACGCTTTTCCATGGAAATGCCCTGGATGGTTCCTTTAATAGTGACGCTAACCGGATCACAGGCGACCCATTCTTCGTGGACCCAGCTGCAGGCGATTATCATATTCAAGCAGCATCTGCCGCGCGCGATCAAGCCCCTAGCAGTGGGTATACCTACGATTTTGAAGGTGACCTACGCCCGATGGGTAGCGGTGGCACTCCTTACGACGTGGGCGCGGATGAGTTTTGGTGGAAAATCGCGCTTCCAATGCTCGTGAAACCCTGATCCAAGGAGTCAACCTATATGAGACCAAGATTGAGCCCTGTTATATTGTTTTTTAGGTTGCTGATCGCCATCGCCCTGCTGTTCAGCCTTTCCCGGACCAACGTTTCTGTTCAGGCGCTGCCATATATTTTCGTTACCCCGGCTGGAAGTGGGGTAACCTGCACCCAGGGTGCCCCCTGTAACCTGGCTACCGGGTTGTCACTGATTGACCCCAACGGCACGCTGTATGCCGCCGCCGGCACCTATACCGGAATAGGCGACCAGGTGGTCCTACTCGAGAAAACCATCTACTTTCTGGGTGGCTGGGATGGGTCGCCCATTGAGGATGTCGTTCGCGATCCGGCGGCCTATGTCTCCATCCTGGATGGCGGGGACACCCGGCGTGTGATCACGATGAGCGGAGGTCCGGGTGTCCAGCCGACCGTGGATGGCTGGACCATCCGCAATGGCAATGCCACCGGTCTGACGTCAGTCTGCCACTCCTTCGGTTCAGCTGCGGGCTGCGGCGGCGGTATCTATGCATTTGAAGCACAGCCCACCATCACCCATAACATCATTGAGAACAACACGGCCGCGGTTGCCGGTGGCAACCTTTATGGTGCCGGCGGGGGTGTGTATATCGATAACAGCGATTACGCCGTCATAAGCGGGAATATCATCCGCAACAACAACTCCCACAAGGAGGGCGTCGGTGCAGGCGGAGGGATTTACGTTTACGCTTCGGGGATCGGGATTGATGTCAGCGAAAATGAGATCTACGAAAATGATGATTATGCCGCTGCCACCTTTTACAACCACTCCGGCACTGGGATACTCATCCACAACAATTCAGGTCCGATCCAGGTACACGACAACTTAATTCACAACAACAACCCCCTGGATGAGGATTATGGTGGTTCGGTCAACTTAAGTACTTGCAGCAACTCTGTGGTCGTCGAAGGCAATACAATCGTCGATAACCACGGGATGTGGGGAGTGGTCGAGTTAAACTATTCCGTTGCAATGATCCGGCAGAACACCATCATCAACCCAGGCGCGCAGAATGGCCTCTTTATCTTTGACACATCAACCCATTTCGGCTCCCAGGCAGCATCGATCCAGAACAACATCATCGCCGGCCATGAAGACAAAAATGTGTTTATCCAGGCGTATGACGCCCACGATACCCGCGTGCAGCTGAGTCACAATACCCTGGCAGATGCCCCATACGGGTTATATATTGGAGCAAACAACGTTATCGTGGTCGTCACATTTGATCGCGGCATCGCCAGCGGTCACAACGTGACTGGCATCTTTTCAAGCGGGAATCCCGGCATCTCAGTTACCGTGACAAACTCTCTGTTCGATGCCAATGGTTTGGATTGTTCTCCCAGCATTCTGAACGTGAATCCCCTGGCAGGCGATCCGTGGTTTGCCGATCCGTCAGCGAATAACTATCACCTCAGGCGCGGTTCGGCCGCCATTGACCGGGTTGCCAGCGGTGGACTGGCGGTGGATATCGACGGTGACCCCCGTCCATTCGGTGTCGGTACCCTGGCCTACGATGTCGGCGCCGATGAATTCATCTTTTCGGATTTCCTGTTCCTGCCGATCACCATCCGTCCATAAAACCTAGGAGTGCATTATGAATCTGAGATCAAAACGGACCTTTTTCGTCACTGTCGATCATCCTGGCCATGCTGCTCATGCTGGTAATACCCACGATACCGGTCCGGGCAGTGGGTCCATACTTCGTCACCCCCACCGGCACCGGCACTTGTACCCAGGCCAGCCCCTGCAGCCTGTCGACCGGCCTGGCACTGGCTGTTGAAGGAGATGTGATCTACGCCGGGGCAGGCGTGTACACTGTCTCCTCCGGCAATGAAGTGGTCCTGCTGAACAAACCGGTGTATTTGTATGGGGGCTGGAATGGCGCCTCCAGTGGAGCTATCATCCGGGATCATAATACGTATATTTCGATCATCGATGGCCAGAACCTGCGCCGGGGGATGACCATCAACTACACCCCCAGCCTGACCTTTCAGCCAGTGGTGGAAGGCTGGACGATCCGCAATGGGAATGCCACGGGGTTGACAGACTACTGCGAAGTGTGGGCTTTCGAAAGCGACGGCTGCGGCGGCGGCATCTACGTCAATGGAGCGGATCCGATGATCGTCAGAAACATCATCCATTCAAATAGTGCAGCTGCAACCGGTTCCGGCCGGGGCGGGGGTGGAGGCATCTACCTGCTGGAGAGTAACGGGAGCCTCATATTCGACAATCAGGTATATAACAACACTTCCAATTCTGTCGGCGAAGGCTGGGGTGGTGGCATCTACATCCACGAGAGCGGGGATGAAACGATTTTGGATGATAATGACGTTTATGACAATGACATCAGCTCCAATGACACCCCACACTATGGCAGCGGCGTTATGCTGGCCATGAATACCGGGCCGATCGATGTCATCAATAATCGCATCCATGACAACGGCCAAAACAGTACCTTTTATGAAGGCGTCGCGATCGGCTGTCAGTATTGCACCAACCAGGTCACCATTCAAAGCAACCAGCTTCTTGACAACGAGGGCAATAGCGCCGTGGCGCTCGGCTATTCATCCCCGTGGGTCCAGCAAAATACGATCATCAACCCCGGGGCGATAACGGGAATCTTTTTTGGTTCCAGTACCGCCGGCCAGACTTTGAATTTGTTCAACAACATCATCGCCCGCCATGACTATTACAACATTTATGGGATTATTGCCTCCACGGGCAGTACCACCGTGACCATGATGCATAACACCCTGGCAGATGCTTCAATCGGCATGCATCTCCAAAGTTCTTCAGGCCTTGGATCCTTTACCATCACATTCACCAACGGGATCGTCAGCGGTCACAGCGAGACCGGGATCTCTTCATCAGGGCCCCTTACACTGGTCGTCAGCGATACCCTGTTTAACGACAATCTTGCGGATGGCGTCACAGGAACCAATCCTCTGGCTGGCAATCCCAACTTTAAGAGCCCGATCAACTACAATTATCATCTCAATCGAGGCTCACAGGCCATTGACCGGATTGCCAGCGGGCACGGCCTGGATATTGACGGCGACACGCGGCCTTTCGGCATCGGCGGAACCCGCTTCGACGCCGGTGCGGATGAGTTCATTCACTCGTTCTTCTTTTTCCTGCCGCTGACCATGAGGTAACCTGTCGATTCCCTGGTCGAAAAAAACAAACGCCTGGTCAGCCAGGCGTTTGTTCGTTGATCGGTTTGACCGGCGGCCGCTCACCGTCTGCCAGCGGGCCGGTGCGGTCGAAGTACAGGTCCATGATGACCGCCGCCAGCTTGTCGGCGCTGTGGCGCCAGGGGGTCAGGTCATCTGCCAGGGGGGCCTGGTACAGCATGTATTCATCTGTCACGGACTGCTCGAGGGTGACATACTCGACCCCTTCGATCAGTTCGCCCTCGAAGCGGTTGTTGCAGATGATCAGGTCAAAGATATGCCCGCCCAGGTGTTCCTCGATGGCATGGATGTGATCGCCGCCGCTGTAACCCTCGGTCTCGCCTTCCTGGGTGGAGACATTGCAGACATAGAATTTCAGCGCGCGCGAGGCCTGAATGGCCTGGCTGATCTCCGGGACCAGCAGGTTCGGCAGGAGGCTGGTGTACAGACTGCCGGGACCGACCACGATCAGGTCGGCGCCCAATAAAGCCTGGATGGCCGGCGGAAAGGCGCGCGGGTTGTCCGGTTCGAGCCAGACGTGCTGGATCTTGCCGACAGTCTCGACCACGTTCGTTTCGCCCTTCACCAGGGTGGTGGTGGTTTTGTCCGGGCTGAGGATGTCGCCCATCAGGCGCACGTCATGCAGGGTGGCCGGCAGCACCTTGCCCTGCACGGCCAGCACGCGCCCGGCCTCGGCCACGGCTTTCTCAAAACTGCCGGTGATGTCGGTCATCCCGGTCAGGAACAGGTTGCCCAGCGAATGGCCTTCCAGGCTGCTGCCCTTGGGGAAGCGGTACTGGAAGATCTGACCGATCAATGCCTCATCATCCGACAGCGCTGCCAGGCACATGCGGATGTCGCCCGGCGGCAGGATACCGGTCGAGCGGCGCAATTCTCCGGAGGATCCGCCCTCATCGGTCACCGTGACGATGGCGGTCAGGTTGCGGGTGTAGGCTTTCAATCCCCGCAGCAGGGTGGCCATGCCATGACCGCCACCCAGCGCCACGATGCGCGGACCGCGTTCGCGCTTGCGGAAATCCTCGATCTTCTCCACGATCGGCTGGCCGGGTTTCATCCACGGGCGGATCAGAGCCCGGTTCAGGCGGATCAGGCCAAAAGCCAGCAGCGCCAACCCCAGCCCGCCGAAGATGATCGCGCGCAGGGTGCGGTCGAGAAACCGCAAGGAAAGGTAGGACAACGCCGGCAGCCACCAGGTTTCGGGGGCAGTCCGGTAAAAATCCAGGATGAATACGGCCAGGCCGATGCCCAGCAGGGTGGTGCCGGCCAGCATGACCAGCACCCAGCGTTTCACGCCCAGACCAGGAATGAACCAGCGCAGGACGCGTTTGATGCTGTGGCCGAGTTTCTTGAGGAAGTCGTTGAATGGGGATGCCATTGCGTGCATGATAACCGGGATTGACGAGAGCGTCAAATTACAATTGACCGACAATTTAACGATTGAGAAGAAAAACAGTCGAACCACTAAGGTCACGAAGCGCGCAAAGGTTCTTAACCCTTGTAATTCTTAGTGTCCTTTGCGCCCTTTGTGGTTAAATCATTCTTCCCGTTTGGGTCAGCTGATTTTCACCGCCAGGCAAGTTAAGTGCGTGAAGTTCTTAACCCATGTGATTCTTTGCGTCCTTTGCGATCTTCGCAGTAAAGATTCATCCCTCCCGTTTGTGCCGGCTGATTTTCACCGCAAGGCAAGTAAAGTGCGTGAAGTTCTTAACCCATGTGATTCTTTGCGTCCTTTGCGATCTTCGCAGTAAAGATTCATCCCTCCCGTTTGTGCCGGCTGATTTTCACCGCCAGGCTAGTAAAGTGCGTGAAGTTCTTAACCCATGTGATTCTTCGTGTTCTTTGCGTTCTTTGTGGTTAAGTCATTCTTCCCGGCCAGATCCTTCGATATGCGCCGGTCGATATTGCCCATCGGGAAATTCGCCAGTTCCGCGGGCTTCACCCAGGCCAGCTCACTCGCCTCGAGCGCCTGCGGTTCAACTCCTGTCAACCGGCATTCGAAGGCGGTCAGGGTCACCTTGAAATGGGTGTAGGCATGCTGGTAAACCCCCAGCGCCTCCCCCACCGCAATGGCGGTGCCGAGCTCCTCCCGGATCTCGCGCACCAGCGCCTCGGGCAGTGTCTCGCCCGGCTGCTGCTTGCCACCCGGGAATTCCCACAACCCGCCCAGCAATCCGCGCGACGGGCGGCGCGCGATCAAGACCCGCCCCTTTCGCCGGATAACCGCGGCGGCCACATTGATATGCGGAACGCTGCGCCGCGGACCCCGCAGCGGGCGCTCATTCTGGACGCCATTCCTTCTGGCCAGGCAGACAGCCTTCAGCGGGCAGAGCTCACAGCAGCGGTTCGCGCGGCAGGCAGATCGCAGCGCCCAGGTCCATCAGTGCCTGGTTCTGGTCACCGGCCCGACCAGGTACCAGGTCAGCGGCTGCCAGTTCCCACAACCGCCGCAGCCCCTCCGGCCGGTCGACCGGCAGATCGAGGTCGTGCACGCGCGACAACACCCGCTTGATGTTGCCGTCCAAGGCGGGAGCATCGGCGCCAAAGGCGATCGAAGCGATCGCCCCGGCCGTATAGCGGCCGATGCCCGGCAGTTTTTCCAATTCACGCGGATCCGCCGGCAGTTGGCTCGCGCCAGCTTCCACCAGTTCCCGGGCAGCCCGCCACAGGTTGCGGGCGCGCGCGTAATAGCCCAGGCCTTCCCAGGCAGCCAGGACTTGCTGCTCGCCGGCTGCTGCCAGGGATGGCAGGTTTGGAAAACGTTCCATCCAGCGCTGGTAGTATGGGATGACGGTTTCGACCTGGGTCTGCTGAAGCATCACCTCGGAGACCCACACGGCATACGGATCGCCCACCCCGCGCCAGGGCAGCTGGCGGGCATTGCTCGCATACCACTCCAGGATTAACTTTCCGATCGATCTAGTTACATCCATAATAACCAGTCAAAATGTAGTGAGAACAATAGCTCCAGCATACATATGAAGGGATTTCTGTAATCAAATCCCCCTCACTCTCCCTTTCCTCAGGCGACGATTCCTCCGGTGAATCGAGTGTCGACAAGGTTCTCGAGGGTATGCCGCGAGCAAGGCGAGAAAGCTCATGGCAGCCCAGCGCTCATTGAGCGCTGGGTCCTCCTGAGTGTCGCTCTGAGGAGCTCCACACCAGGAGGATGCGCCCCGCCTCATTTCCTCTTCTTCTAGAATTGAAAACCGTCTTTGGCGACCACGATCTTTTGCTGGTAATTCTCGATCAGGGGCGCCAGTTTCAACTGAAGGTCCAACCATTCGGGACCTTCCAGCGCTTCCTCTAAAACCTGGCGGGAATCACCGATGGCAGCCACCATGATCTGGGGTTGGTGGCCAAAAACGGTCGCCCAGGCATCCGTCAGGGCAAAGCCCAGCCGCTGGACACCCGGGATGAACTCACGCACCACGAACTCGAAGTATTCCTGTTCGCGCCCCGGCAGAATATCCCAGCTCAGGATCAATTTGGCAGGCATACCGCCCTCTAATGGGCTGTGTACTCCAGCACGACCACGCGGGTTTCCTCCGGCAGTGAACTGACCCCGCCCACCTTCAAGGAAGGGACATGCTCGGCCTCCTTCAGACCCATCTCTTTCAGGAATTTGGCGAGCGGCTCAAGGTCCGCCTTGGTCGAAGGGATGGCATAGTGCATCGGGATGACCAGGTTGGGTTCAAGCAGGCTGATCATCTCGGCTGCCTTGGAAGCATTCAGGCTGCCCCCGCCGCCGACCGGCACGAGCGCAACGTGCACCGCACCGAGCGCCTCGACTTCGGTCTGGGTCGGCACGCGGTCGATATCGCCCAGGTGCGCCACGGTCAGACCGTCATAATCGAAAACGTACAACGTGTTGCGCGGCACGATGGAATCCTTCTTGCCGTTGCTGTTGGTCTGAATGCCGGTGATGAACACGCCGCCGATCTCGAATTCACCCGGGCTGGTGATGCGGTGTTCGATGCCCTTGACCGCATCCAGGTGATTGTGCCCGGGCGAGTCGTGGCTGATGGTGACGATATCCGCTTTAAGTTTCAACGGGTCATATCCCACCACCTGGCTGTCATAAGGATCGGTGACGACGCTGGCCATGCTGCGTTCGCTCAGCCTGAAGCAGGAATGCCCGTACCAGAATATTTCCATGAGACCTCCAAAATCAGAAGTTATTATACTTGAAGAGCGGGAACCAATCAGGCCGGTTGATCGTTAATTAATCGAGGGATTGTATGCCGGGCAATTCTTGTTATAATGAAACCCAGCAAAGTATTATGTGAGGTGAAAATGAAAATCAAATACGGAATACTCATTCTGATCCTGATCAGCCTGATCGCACTCAGCGGCTGCAAGACAAAAGAGACAGTCTCCGAAACAGTCGTTCCCGAAGGCTCGTCCGAAGGTTATCCGGTTCCCGAAGTGAACCTGCCCCTGGTGACGACATCCGAGGGATATCCCGCCCCCGATAGTTCGGTGGGTGAACCCGAGGTTATCACCGACCCAGGTTATCCGGCACCTTCAGGCGCTCCGGTGCGCGAGAATGCCAGCCTGATGCAGGTGGAGATCCTGTCGCTCTCCCCGAGCGAGAAAAGCCCGGATTTCGTGGTCGCCCATGTGCGCGTGAACACGACAGCTGCGGCTGAAGGCTTCGACCAATACGACCCCAACCTGGCTGGACAGGAGATCGACATCCTGCTGCCCGCCGCGGATGCGGCCGGCCTGTCAGTTGGAAGCATCATCAACCTGACCGTCAGTTATCGCGGGGATGAATGGGGCGGTGGTTATTACGGCTCCAGCATTACTGTCGGGAATTGATCCCACCGGGAAATCAATCGAGACACAAGAGACAGCTTCGGCTGTCTCTTTTTTCTGTCGAAATATTTCTCCATTTTCAGACGGCATCCTTTCATTTCTGTAAGGTGGTTTTACCTTGACCTAACGTATAATGAAATCACCGGTCCGCAAGCCAGGGGGATCGTCGAAAGGGAAATCATGAGACTATCCGATTACAGAAACCACGAACCCAAACCCGGATTGACACGCCAGGTCATGCTGGGCAGCCTGTTCCTCTACCTGACCGGCTGCACGATCACGGGCATCAACAACCAGCTGTCGAACACCGAGCTGCTGTGGAATGCCCAGGACGAGCCGGATGAGAAGGCACTCCAGCCCGCCGGTGATCCCAAAGGAGCCCAGGTACCCATTCATTGATTGGGAAGTGGCCATGGTCCATTTTCAATAATATGCCAAGGATCATCCCACTCGTTCTTCGAATAGATGCAGTCATCGTGAAGATGACGGAGACCTCATTTTCATCCCTTTGCTGGTTTATTAAGGGGACGACATACAATACCAGGAGAAGCTCACATGAAAAACATCAAAAATTGGCCCTACATGGTCTCAACCCTGTGCTTCTTTTTAGCCTTGCTCATGTTCATTTTCAGCATGGCGACACCGGTCGATGCGGCAGCAGCTGCTCACTTATTCCTGCCATAAATCCCGCCTGACCGGCGAATCGATGCGCCCTGGCTCAGCCAGGGTACCCGGGAGGAAGTTTTTCAATCATCCAGCAGTCCTATTTTTAATTCCCCATCCGGCATGGCTTTATTTGCCATAACCTGATAAAACTGTCTGTTGTTATTTTGGGTTTATCTAACTATAATTAGATAATCAATTATTCGGGGTACGTCAGATTCAATCTCCAAGGAGAGATGACATGAATAAATATCGGGTGACGTTGATCAGCGTGGCAGCCATCTGCCTGACGCTCGTTTGTGCTTTCCTTTTAACCGGGCAGGCCCAAGCTTCACCGGCCGCACCGGTCGAGTTCAGCCTCACCCAACCGGATGGCTACCACTTTCACCGCCAGCCAGTGGGGTGATGAGTGGAACCATGGCTACGAAACGACCGAAGGTTACAGCATCCTGCAAGCCGAGGACGGCTGGTGGGTGTATGCCGAGCTTACAATCCGACGGACTCCTGGGACCGGCGCTGGATGGTGAGTACGGCCACGCAGGTGGGCATCGACTCACCCGAGGGCCTGGCACTCCACCTGCGCCCGACGGTGCTCAAAGAGAATCCCCACAGCCCGGCAGCCATGGGTATCACCTCGCCGGACTGCGCTCAGCCCGAAGCCCCACCTTGGTCAATCTCAAGACTCTGGTCCTGCTGGCCGATTTCAACAACACCATCCCGAGCATACACAGCAGCCAGCTTCCAATCGTTGATGTTCTGCACCAGCACCGGCTCGGTGCGAGATTTCTACCGGGATACCTCCTTCAACAACCTGGATATCGTCCCGGCTGAGGAGACCTGCGGCACCGCCAACGACGGCATCACCGACTGGACCGACGCTGGCTTACGCCCACCCAACTACGGGTGGGAGCACTCGACTATCGCAATTACTGACATTGTCAAAAATGTGCTGGTCGCCAACAATAGCTGCATCGATTTCGCCAGCTTTCGATACCAACACGCAACGGCTACATCGACGACCAGCGAGCTGACCATCGTGGTGGTGGTGGCCGGCTGTGAGACGGCTTACAGTACCGCAGTCACACACCCAATAGTTGGGCCCACCAAGGCTGGTTGAACTGCGGCCACCGGCGGTGCACCGACTTGGATGGCAAAGTATGTGGGTGATTGCAACCATACGGCAATTATGCCCAGTTCGGTGAGACATGCATCGGCACACCACCAGGCCACCATCGGCATCATGGCGCACGAGTACGGCCACATCATCAACTGGCCGGACCTGTATGACACCGATGACGGCTTCCGAAGGCGTCGGTGAGTGGTCGATCATGGGCTCCGGCAACTGGAACTGCGTACCTCATACAGCGGTGATTCCCCGGCCTTCCCGGATGCCTGGCTCAAGTGGTACCAGGGCTGGATCACACCCACCGAGGTGAGCGGGACGCTCACCAACCAGGCCATCGCCCAGGCCGAGACCAATGCCAGCCGCCTACCTGCTGCGGCCCAACCCCAGCGGGGTGGACTGGCTGTTCTACTCACACTCCGGCACGGGCGAGTTCTTCCTGGTCGAGAACCGCCAGAACAACTCCGGCGCCGGCTACGACGACGGCCTGCCCGGCTGCGGGCTGCTGATCTGGCATATCGATGAATCGGTCACCTACTACCAATTCCGCCAATGCCAACGAGAATCATGCCCTGGTGTGGCTGGAGCAGGCGGATGGCCTGAACGACCTGGAGGATGAGGCAGACCGCGGCGACACCGGCGACCCCTACCCGGGAAGCTACTACCAACTACAATTTCAGCAGCGTCACGACCCCCAACAGCAACCTGTACGGCGGCTCGGCCAGCAATGTCAGCGTGCACGTGGATTCGACCACCTGCTCGAGCAGCATGCAGGCCGACCTGACCTATACCGCCTCCGGCGCCGGGTGCCTTCTCGAAGACCAGCCCCGCCAATACCGCCATGGGCCAGCCCACCAGCCTGACCCTGGACTGGGCGGATTCCAGCGGTGCCACCTCCTACGACTACTGCCTCGACGCCTTTGCGGATGGCAGCTGCGCGGGCAGCTGGTACACCACCGGCGCCAGCCAGCCAGGCCGGTCCGCTCGCGTCTCAGCGCGGGCCTGACCTACGAATGGCAGGTCAGGGCCAACGACGGGGTGGGCGGTACCACCTATGCCAACAGTGGCGTCACCTGGACCTTCACCACCACTGCCACGCCCTTGAATCAGTTCACCTACCTGCCCTTGATCGTGCGCCCGGTCACCCCCCGGCAGCCTTCGGCAAGTCCAGCCCTGCCAACGGCGCCACGGGCGTCTCGACGACGCCCACCCTGGATTGGGCGGATGCCACCGGCGCCGCCAGCTATGAGTACTGCTATGACACGACGGTCAACGGCGACTGCACCGGCGGCTGGACCTCCACCGGGGCGACCAGCCAGGTCACGACCCCGACCCTGGCCTACAGCACCACCTATGAATGGCAGGTACGCGCCCGCAATCCGGGCGGCATCGACCGACGCCGATGCCGGCACGGAGTGGAGCTTCACGACCTGCCGCGCCGGAGCCTGGACGACCGTCACGACCGAGAATTTTGAAGGTAGCTTTCCGAAGTGGCTGGAGCCTTATATACATCTGGTGATGGTCGAGTACCAGGAAAGCGAACTGCCGACCATACCCGGATCAAATACGGTTGGCTGACCGGACGGTGGCGCAAGGTGGCAGCCTGTTCTTGTGGGAGTATTACACCGAAGGTGGTAATATCTTGGTTGGTGTACGGTCCATTCAATACAGTCGTGCAACAGCTGCAGAGTTAAGCTTCGACACTGGTGTATCTGAGGGAGATGCATGGGATCGCTTAGGCTTCGGCTTCAGATAATGATATCACGTACACGGTTATGCTTCTGGGGTACTGTGTACCTGGAATAGCTTCACGCTTGATCTGTCAAACTGTCAAACAGTAATAACTACTTGGGTCTCTCGAATGTCTACGTCGCATTCACGTTTGAAACTGATTTTACTCGGTAAATATCCAGATGGCGCAGACGTGATGAATCTTGACGCAACGTTACAACATCATCATGTACGGTGCTCCAGACCACGATTGAGTAAACCCGTTGATGCGACAATACTTTCTGGATCCATTACTCAAGTTAGTCGACGATCTAGCATTATCCGGAAAATCGATAAATAATTTCCGTAAAATCCTTACTTACCAGGCGCCCTCCCGGGCGCCTGGTTTATTTTCATAAACCTTTCATTTCGTCAAGGGGTGGATGAACCGATGATTTTGTAAGGTGGGCCGGGTTGAATTCTTTTATAATTGGCGGTTGAATCTGTCCCATTTGGGAACACAACGCTGCTTCATCAAAGGAAAACCCGAATGTCGACCACCCATCATGCATTATCGATCCTGGCTGCTGTGATCCTGGCACTGACAGCTGCCATCCTCATCACAACCTCCGGCCTGGCCGCGCCGGTGGTCGGGGTGCCGGTGCAGGTCACTCAGCCTGACGGCTCGCTCCTGGATTGTTTTGCCAGCGGCGACGAGTTTTACAACTGGATGCACGACGCCAACGGGTACACCATCCTCCAGGACCACGCGACCGGCTGGTACGTGTATGCCGACCTGCTGGATGGGGAACTGATCCCGACGGAATACGTTCCAGGCAAAGTCGACCCGGCTGAAGCCGGCCTGATGCCGAACCTTCTGCCTTCAAATGAGCAGATCGATGAACTGGTCAGCCCGGCCCGTTCAGCCGTGATGGAAAAACTGGGGGCCGTCGCCGCCCCCACGATCGGGATGATCACCAACCCGGTGGTCTTCATCCGTTTCTCCGGCGAATCGGAATTCACCCAGACCACTGCAGCCTACGAGACAACGCTCAACAGCACCGTTCCGGGTGTCAACTCGCTGCGCAATTACTATACCGAAGCGTCCTACAACCAGTTAACGGTCAGGTCCTACCTGTATCCGGCACCGCCCGGGTCCACAGTCATCTCCTACCAGGATTCGCATCCGCGTGCATATTACCAGCCCTATGATGCCACCACCAACCCGATCGGCTACGAAGGCGGCAACAATGGCTCCGAACGCACCGCCCGCGAACAGACCCTCGTGCGGGATGCCGTCAATTACGTCAAGGCCCTGGGGCAGTTCCCTGCCGGAACCCTGCTGGACGGGGATAACGACGGCTACATGGACAGCATGACTTTCGTGGTTTACGGGAGCTCCACCGGATGGAACTCGATCTTATGGCCGCATGCCTGGGCGCTTTTCACTTATGATGTGCGCATCGACGGGAAACGCCTGTACAGCTACAATCTCCAGCTTGCGACGAGTGTCAATACCGGGGTGCTGGCCCACGAATTATTCCACGTGCTGGGCGGCCCGGACCTCTATCATTACAACTTTGACGGCTTGCATCCGGTCGGCCCGTACGACAATATGGCTGCAACCGCGAACCCACCCAAGCATATGGGTTGTTATATGAAATACAAGTACGGGCACTGGATCAGCAGCCTCCCGCTGCTCACAGCCTCCGGCTCGTATACCTTGAACCCGCTGACATCCGCCACGAACAACTGCCTCAAGATCGCCTCACCCCATTCCACCACCCAGTTCTTCATCCTTGAGTACCGCCGGCCCGGCACCAGCATTTTCGAGGCTTCCGGTCCCGGCACCGGCCTGCTGGTCTACCGCATCAATTCAGCCGTGCATGGGAACGCCAGCGGTCCGCCGGACGAAATCTATGTCTACCGTCCGAATGGAACCCCCACGGCGAACGGAGACATCTACAATGCGCTCTTCAGCGCAAATCTTGGACGCACGATCATCAATGACACCACCAATCCATCCAGCTTCCTGGTGGATGCAAATAATAACCCGGTCCCGGGCGGGCTGGACCTTTGCAGCATCGGCTCAGCCGGTACCAGCATTGCTTTCACACTCGGCAACTGCGCCTGGGTCAACCCGCCATCCGGTTTCAGCAAGACCAGCCCGGTCTCCACCATCGTCACCCAAACCAACGACCTGGTGCTGGATTGGGGCGATCCTGGTGATGCCACCTATTTTGAGTACTGCATTGATGCAACCCTCAACGGGAGCTGCAACAGCAGCTGGATCTATACCGGCAGTGCCAGCCAGGCATCAATCAGCGGTCTCCTATGGAACAAGAGCTATGAATGGCAGGTGCGCGCCACCAACGCCAGAGGCACCACCACGGCAAACAGCGGAAGCTTTGCACAATTTTCAACCCTAACCATCGTCTTCACAAGCCACTCCTACCTCCCTTTAGCCCTAATACCTTAAACACTCTCGATCACCGTCTCCCCTGGCTGGTTTTACAAGATTCCCATCCGGGAATCTTGTTTTTTCCTTGTGAGAGTCCTCATCAATGACTATAATCCCTCTATTCAACCATGCATGTATTAAAACAAGTGCTGACCGCCTGCTTCCTTGCCCTGACCATCAGCCTGCTGGTATTCACCTCCCGTGCCTCCGCCTCACCGGCTGCGCCGGGGGAAATCCGCCTGACCCAACCGGACGGGAGCAGTTTCCCGGCCCAGGCCTGGGGAGATGAATGGTCCAACGGTTACGAAACCCTGGATGGGTACACGATCCAGCAAGCCTCACCGGACGGCTGGTGGGTGTATGCCCGCCTGCTGCCCGATGACAGATTGCAGCCATCCGCCGTCGATCAGCCACTCCTGCGCGTGGGGATCGACAGGCCGGTGGGGCTCGAAAAGCACCTGCGCCCCATTGCAGACCCAGCCTCGGCGCTTTTGCGCCATGCGCCCCAGGCAGAGCTCACCACCGCCGGTGAGTATCGTCTACCGCCGGCCGGCGGAGACATGCCGGTGTTGGTATTGCTGGCGAAGTTCACCGACATCAATGAAACCTATCCGTCCTCAGAGTTTGAGCAGCTCGTTTTCGGAGCCACAGACAGCCTGAAAAGCTATTACAGCGAAGTCTCATACGGTGCCTTGAACCTGGTACCGGCAGGAGAAAGTTGTGGAACCCCCGATGACGGCGTCACAGATTGGACGACTCTAGCCTATGCGCATCCCAACACGGCCGCATCGACCAGCGAGGCGAACCTCCAGATCACCAAGGACATTCTCATTGCCAGTGATGGTTGTATCGATTACGCCGGTTTCGACACGAACCTGGACGGCGGCTTATCAGCCGATGAGCTCCAGATCATCGTGGTTGTGGCCGGTTGGGAGCGCGCTTATGGAATATACAGCGCCCCTTCGATCTGGGCCCACTCCTTCTACCTCGACTTTGTGGAACCCCCCAGCCTGGATGGCACCGTCATCGGCAGTTATTACCAGCAGAGTTACTACGCCCAGATCGGGGAGATCCACGGGACCGGCGTTTATCAACATCCTGCCACACTCGGCATCCTGGCGCATGAATTCGGACATCTGCTCAACTGGCCGGACCTCTACGACATCGATGGCACGACGGAAGGTGTCGGTCGCTGGTCGATCATGGGCTCGGGTGGCTGGAACCAGACCGGGGCATTTGCCGGGGATACACCCGCTCATCCGGATGCCTGGTTGAAGTGGTATCAGGATTGGCTCGAACCGGTCGAGGTCATCACCGGCACCTCTGCTGACACGCCGATCGAGCGAGCCGAGGATCATCCCAGCGCCTACCTGCTGCGACCGAACACAAATGGCATCGACTGGATCTTCAATTACCATACCGGGCGCGGTGAGTACTTCCTGATCGAAAATCGACAACTAATCCTGTCGGATAGCGGCCTGCCGGGTTGCGGGTTACTTGTCTGGCATATAAACGAGCAGGTTCTATTCAACAACTATGCTAACGCAATTGATAATTCACCCCTGATCGCATTAATTCAAGCCGATGGCAACCACGACCTGGAAGAAGAGATCAACCGCGGTGACGCGGGAGATGCCTATCCGGGACAAAGCAACAACACTGAGCTCGACATGGGATCGAATCCGGATAGCAGCCTTCAGAACGGTGGCGTCAGCGGTGTCAGCATGCAGGTCGATTCGACCACCTGCGGGACGATCATGCAGGCTGACCTATCTTACAAACTTGAAAAATACACCTTGCTGGTGATCCGTCAGCCGGATACCAGCTGTAATGCATGGGAGACTGTCTTCAGTGAGGATTTCGAAGACGGTTCGATGGATGGTTGGGTCTCCACGGATAGAAATGGAACTGAATTTGGGGAGTATTATCCGGCTGTCATCCAACTGCCGCTCAGACGGGGGGACGCAAAGCGCTTGGATGATCGGTGGAGGAGCCGATGGTTCCCTGCTGAATTGTGGCGCCCTTTATCCCGATCGAGCCATCCCCTGGATGGTTTACGGGCCGTTCAGCACAATGGGCGAAACAGCCATGCGGCTGGATTTCAGTCATTGGACCTATATCGAATCGGCCATCCCTTTCCAAATTTATGACCGCCATTGTGTCTGGGCTTCTGAAGACAACCAGCTATTCATAGGACACTGTTTTGCCGGTGACTGGGGTGGGTGGTACGACTATTCATTAGCCCTGCGGACTGCCGATGGCGTTATGAATTTTATGAACAAGCCACAGGTCTGGCTGGCTTTCAGCATGATGACCGACGATTACATCCATTTTCCAGAAGGTGGCTACGTGGATGATATCACCCTCAGCCGATGTATCTATCCTACCGGCGTCACCATGCATAATCCGATAACGATATGGCCTGGATCGACACGCTCAGCATTTCTTGACTCGCTCGTCCAGATCTTTCAATGGCCAAAGCCGAACACCCCGGGCATCATCATCGGTCCGCTTGTCGTCCGACGCCCGGTGGGTGAATAAAAACCAAAAGGCCACGCTAATTACGCGTGACCTTTTCATTTATCATCCGCCCATGAGCTGATTAAGGTTCCAAATCTAGGATCACCGGTTCAATGAGAAGGTCACCCGAATCGCTAACCAGCGTGGGAGCCAGGGACGGGCCATAGACCCCGGAACAGGAGGAGACGTAGCAAACCCGCAGGATCACATCATCAACAAAAGCCCCTTCCCCGGTGCTGACCAGGTAATCGCTGGTAAATCTGAAGCGGAACCACACTTTCGGGTATCCGATCACGCTGAATCCCAGGCCATCGACGTTATTCAAATTCAGGGTCCCTTCGATCCAGCCGCCCGAATTACCCGAAACCTTGTAACCATGCTCGGTATCCCCCCCAATGTCGGCGAGCACCCAGAGATAATCAAAGCCCGACTCTGAATTGACGAACATCCTGAATTTGACTTCGCCGTTCTGGATCCCGCCTTCCGTGCTGAATGGGCCGTAAGCCAGGGAGGTGTTGGCATAATTTGGATAGTTGGAACCGCAGGCAAGGGCAAAGCCATTCGCTCCATCCCCAACTGCCCAGGCACTCTTTGTACCTGCATAAGGCCGGCAGTCTCGACGTCCCCATCTGTAATCGTCCGTTCCGGATTCGAGTATTTCCCAGCCGACCAGGGGTGATTCAAAGTACTCAGCCTTTTTGATGGTATATGCTGGGCCGATCGTAAAGTTATGCAAAATCAAGGAGAGGAAGGATCTCGGAACAATGGTCGTCAAGTCAATAACGGCAAACTCCTGTATTGACGATTCTCCACCACCTGGCTGGGGGTTGAAAACCGTCACATCGGCCGTATGGTCCGGACCTGCCGTCAGGGCAGCCATATCGAGACCTGTGATGAGCGCATGCAGCTCGGTGGGGCTGATGTAATAGGTTGTACGATCCAATCCATTCCACCTGACCACAGAAGTCGAGTAGAAATCCGATCCATATACCTTCAAGGTTATACCCATCGTAGTTGCCGGGGAGTATGGTGGATTGAGACCGGTCAGGGCTGCGATCGGGTACCCGTATAACAGGTCAGCGGTCATGATCGGCCCGCTGTCACTGATATTGCTGACCCTCACGAAGCTGTCGGTATTGTTGTAAAGCTTGCTGTTGGGGGTCGTGTAGGGATTGAAGAACCGGTTGACAGAGCTGCCCGGGAAAACATCACCCGCATCACCCATGTCCACCTTGGTTTTCAACTCATTCAAACCATCCGCCTCGATCAGCTTGACCAATGGCCGGGCTTCGTTGGCATTGGCGGTGTATCCGTAAGTGACAGTTTCATCGATATGCCAGATTAAAAGACCAAACCCAGGCAAGGCTGCATCGTAGGAGTACGGTTGGCGATTTTCAACCAGGAAATACTCACCCTGGCCCGAACTGATCGTGTAGGTCCAATCCACCGCGCCGGTATTCGGTCTGAGCAAGAAAGCCGAAAGGTTGTCTTCAGCACGCGGGATGCTTTGGCCAAAAGAGTAACCACTGATGGTGGTCGGGGTGAGCCAACCCTGGTACCATTTTTCCCAGGCACTGGGATAGGCGGGCGAATCACCTGGTAAAACGAGACCGTTCCAGGCCCCCGTTCCCATCAGCGACCAGTCACCGACCCCAAAAGAAGAATTGTCAACATCGAAGAGTTCCGGCCATAGAAGGTCATGACCGAAGGTATGGGCAATGATGCCCAGGGTGCTCTCATGTTCCGCATGGTACTCGCCCACCTGGCTGTAATATCCACCCCGGCTGGCATTGGCGATGACCTTGCCATCCAGTGTGGGTGCCCCGACCACACCGCTCAGGTCGCTGTTATGTGCCCAGACGGCCGGTTCATCCAGACCACCGTAAGAGCGCTCAAACCCGGCGACAACCACAATGATGTGCAATTCATCAGTTGAGATCGAACCGTTTGCGTTCGTATCAAAATCAGCAAAATTGATATAGGCATCCGCCACCTGCAGCGCCCGCTTCGTGATGTATTTATTGACATCGGTACGATCACTACCCGGGTTGGGATGCGCGTCGTAGTATGGAGAGAGGTCCAGCCAACCGACGATCCCATCATTTGCCGTGCCGCTGGATTCTGATGCCGGGGTGATGGTCATGGCATCGTATGAAACACTTTCGTAGTAATCCTTCAAACTGCCGGCGCCGCCAAAGATCAGGTTGGACCAGTAAGCGGGAGCTGTTCGGCCGGTCGCATTTGGGAACCCTGCCAACAGGACCACGACTTTGTGGGTCCCGGTTGCAGTTGGCGCGAGTGGGGATGTCACATCCTCGGTAACAGAAATCGATAGGCTGGCTGTCGATTCCACCGGCCTCAGGTGCTTTTTCAAACCTGCTGGAGAATCACGACCGACGATCATGAGGCCGTAAGTCGATTGTGCGGGTGCCAGGTCACCTTCCAGTGTGGCTGTCAGGTAATACCAATAGCCGGTGGCGGCAATTTGAGCGATCGAATATCCATCCACCGTTTCAAGACCATTGAAATACTCATCACCCCATTGGATGGCCGTGAAGGTCGTTCCATCCGGTTGGGTTATCGTGAATGGCACCGGGGAAGACGGGCTGGCCTGAACATCACTCCCGGGCAAAGCTGTCAGGAACAGGAAACCCGCCAGAATGACAAATACGATCAAGATGCTGCGTTTAAACATCAAAACGCCTCCTTTTTTTATTTCATGAATGAGTCAGGGAAATTGCAGGCAACGATCACCACAATGGTATCCAGCATTTGACTGATTATACCCAAATTAGGCTCGGATCGACCCCATCGACCGCCGGATCAATCCCGCTCGATCCAGCGCGGCAGGCCATCCGGTTGATGGTAATCCCTTAGCTCAGCCAGCAGATCGTCGGGTTCATCCTCCACCCGGATCAGATCGAGATGCTCCGGGTAGATGAACTCTTCCACCAGGGCATATTGCAAGGCTTCCATCAAGGGGTCAAAGTAATTGCGGGTATTGAGGAGTCCGATCGGCTTGGCGTGCAAACCGAGCTGCGCCAGGGTCAGGGTCGAGAACAGCTCATCCAGGGTTCCGAAGCCGCCCGGCAGGACGATGAAGGCATCCGCCAGGTCGCGCATGCGGGCTTTACGGCTTTCCATATCAGGCGTCACCATCTTTTCAAAACCGCCGCTGAAGGCCAGGGCGGGCGTATCCAGGTCAGGAGTGATTACACCCACCACATGGCCACCGGCTTCCAGACATCCTGCAGCCACGGACCCCATCAAGCCGGTCCGGCCGCCACCGAAGACCAGGTTGATCTTTTCCTGAGCCAGAAGCTCACCTACTTTCCGGGCGGAATTTGAAGTACTCCTGATTCAGGTGGTCCGCCGAACCACAGAAGACACAGATGGAATTGAATTTGATCATGATGGATTATCCTTCATTCTTTGATGAGAAGCTTCAAAGTCCCGCAAGAGGTCAGAAGTCGTTTTTAATATCATGTCAGCGCCTGCCCGCTCAAGCTCGCGCCGTGTGCCAAACCCACACAGCACCCCGACCGTCTGGGCACCGGCAGCCCGTCCGGCACGAATATCCACCACGGTATCGCCAACCATCAGGCAGTTCGCAGGTGGGGTACCCATCCGCTCAGCTGCCCAGAAGACCGGGTCTGGATATGGCTTGGTGTGGCGACAGGTCTGGCTGGTTGCAACTGCCATGAACCTGGGGGTCAGGTCGAATTGGTTCAGGAAAGCCTCAGTCCCCTGCCGGCCGCGGGCACTGACGATGGATAAAGGCAGCCGGTTTCCCAGTTCGGTGAGCATGGACCTTACCCCCGGCATGATCCAGAAATTTTCCGATTTTCTTCGCAAGGCATGGCGGTTCAACCAATCTGTGAATCTGAGCGCGGTATGATCGATCCCAATCCGGTCAGCTACATTATAAAGATAATTACCCGGGGTTTCTCCAGCCATGACCAGCCTGCGCGCCAGGCTCTTGCGGACATCATCCCGGATCAACCAGCGGAGCCATCGCAGGGAATCGGACAGGTGGGCAACCATGTGATTATCCGTATCACTGAGAGTACCATCCACATCGAAGCAAATGGCTTTGATACGCTCCCAATCTAACGGCATCGGTATCCTGTTGTCATAAAACTGCGCAAAATTATAGCATATGGAGATCGTTCTTTTTCAGTGCAGCCACGTGGGCGGTTTATTTCAATCAGGCAGGCAGGATGAATGCCTGTTTACTGCGCGCCGGTTTCAGGCGGGTTAACGGGATCCCATAAGCCTCGCTGAGCAACACCGGCTGCAACACGGTCCCCACACTGCCAGCCGCTGTCACTTTCCCCTTCACCAGCAAAACGACATGGTCTGCGATGCGCGCCACCAGGTTGAGATCATGCAGGGCAACCAGGACGCCCAGGTTCAACTCATCGACCAGTCCGCGGATCAGGTCGAGCAGCTCGATCTGGTAACGCAAGTCGAGGTGCGCAGAGGGCTCATCCAACAACAAGAGCGGGGCATTTTGCGCCAGGGCACGTGCCAGCAGCAGACGTTGCTGCTCACCCCCTGACAATTCCCCCACCCGCCGCTCCACCAACTCCTCCGTCTCGGTGCGCTTCATGGCGGTCTGGATGGCTGCCTGGTCGCGGGTGGATGCCTGGCCCAGCCAATTCATCCAGGGTGTCCGGCCGGCAGCCACCAACTCACGGGCGGTGAAAGCCTCAGGTAAAGCGCGGGCCTGCGGCACCACTGCCACCAGCCGCGCCCGTTCAGCCGGTTTGAGCCTGCCCAGGTCCTTCCCGGAAAAGGTGATCGTCCCGGAATGGATGGGCAGTACCCCGCTGGCAGCCCGGATCAGGCTGGTCTTTCCGGCGCCATTCGGACCGATCACGGCGGTGATGGTACCGGCGGGTACGGCCAGGCTGAGATCTTCCACGGCCACCCGCTCGCGATACTTCACCACCAGGTGTTCGATGGCGATCAGGGGCAGCTTGAGGCTCACCAGAAAGCTCCAGACCGGGCGCGTTTCAACACCCAAAGGAAGAATGGCGCCCCGATCATGGCGGTCACGATCCCCACCGGCAGCTGCTGGGGCGCCAGGATCACCCTGGCGACGACATCCGCGAGCAGCAACAGGATCGCCCCGCCCAGCATGGATGCCGGCAGGAGCTTGCGATAACCGCTCAAACCCATTAACCGGAAGACATGCGGGACGATCAACCCGACAAAACCGATGATACCGCTGAAGGCCACCGCTCCGGCCGTGGCCAGTGTGGCACCTGCCACCACCAGCCAGCGCACCCGCGTGACCGGGATGCCGAGCTGTTCCGCCTGTTCGTCGCCGAACTGCATCACATCCAGCCGGTAACCCAGGCTCACCAGCAAGCCCAGCCCCAGCAGGATGTAGGGCAGACTGGCAATGACCGGCTGCCAGCCGGTCATCGTGCCGCCACCCAGCAACCAGCCAAGCGCACGACGCAATTCACCCTGAGAACGCAGCATGACCAGGGAGGTCAGAGCGCTGGCGAACGAGCTGACAGCCACGCCGGCCAGGATCAGGTTCGTGGTGGGGGTGACCTTGCCGACCCGCGCCAGCGTATATACCAGCCAGACGGTTCCGAGCCCCAGACTGAAGGCAGCCAGCGGCACCGCCATCAAGCCTGGGGTTGTGTAGGGTAATTGAATGCTCATGGCCAATACCGCGCCCAAACCAGCACCGGAGGCAACCCCGATCAGGTAGGGATCGGCCAGCGGATTGCGAAACAAGCCCTGGTAGGCCGCCCCGCTGCCGCCCAGGGCAGCGCCGACCAGCAGCATCAGCAGCATATGCGGCAGCCGCAGGTCCACCAGGATGGTGGCAAAAGTGGCATTCTCCGCGATCCAGCCGGTATCACCCAGGATAAGCCGCAGGAGCGATCCCGGCGGGAATGGAAACACTGCCGGTCGCCAGACTGAGCAACCCGGCCGCGATCAGAAGGAGAATCAGCCAGTAATAGAACTTCATGCCAGTATAAGACCAGACTATTTGACCATGATTTCCGGATGGAACAAGGCAGCCAGAGCTTCCAATCCATCGACCAGGCGGGCTGTGGGCCGGCTCATCAGGTCGTCATTAAAGGGGATCACTTTTCCATTTCGGACCGCATCCAGCGCATCCCAGCCTGGCCGGGCTGCCACACTGACCGCATCCACACCCGCGTAAACATCTCCAAGCAGGATCAGGTCCGGATTGCTCTGAAGGATCGTTTCAGCACCGAGCTGCACCCAACCCTCCCCGATCGAGGCACCGAGGTTGGTTCCACCAGCCAGGTTGATCAGGTAATCCCCGAAGGTCCCTTTCCGATCGTGTACGGTTGCGCCGGATCCGTGGCATCCAGCTCGTAAAATACAAGCGGGCGGTCCGTAATACCTGCCAGACGGGATTGCAGATTCGTAACACGCGATTTAAGGTCATCCACCAGGGCTGACCCTTCCGGTTCGTGCCCGCTGAGTTGTGCAACCGTCAGGATATTCGCATACAGCCCGTCAAAATCCACCGGATTGGACAGGTAATAGACCGTCAAACCGAGGTTCTCCAGAGAACGCACCTGCTCGGGGGAGTTGATCTCGGCTGCCAGCACCAGGTCCGGTTCAAGCGCGGCCACCGCCTCGAAGTCATATTGACCCATGGAACCGCCGATATCCGCAACCTGGCCGGCTTCTTCAGGGTAGTTGGAGAAGCTGTCACGGCCTACCAACTGTCCGCCTGCGCCGACCGAATACAGCAATTCCGTGTTGGAGGGTGAGAGCGAGACGATCCGCCGGGCCGGCAGCGTGATCGTCACGCTGCGGGTCAGACCGTCGGTGAGCGTCACCGGCAGGACCGGCTGAAGGGCTGGCTCCTGAGTCGCTGTTTGGGCACTGCAGCCCACCAGCGTCCAAAGAAAGATGATGAGTAACCAGGGGAAATATTTTTTGTGATTCATGCTGACTCCTCGCGTCAAATGATGTAAATGAAACCACCCCATCGAGCGATGGGGTGGTCACGGTACTATCCGGGAGGCCACTGCCCATCCACGAGGTGTGTGGTTTGACAAACAAGGCGGGCGACCTGGCTTGCGGAATATCCGCTTACAGTTGCGGGTCAGCGCCGGACTTGCACCGGCTTCGCCTTTGAGCCCTACCATCCGGGGGTTGGGCACCTTGCCTGTTGAATACTGGAATTCTATGCGTGAAGCCGAGGTCTGTCAAGCGATTGGGGCTTGAACTATTTCTGCTTCGGCGTATAATTTTTAATCTATGGAAGAGTCACCTTTCCGCGATAAAACTTTGGATCTGGCCATCCGGGATATGGTGTTTGAAGAGATCCGGAATGTGCTGCACCTGCGCGCGAACAGCCTGTGGAATCAGATCCTGCAGTGGTCCTTCTGGAAACAAGCGGCCCGGTTCGGTCATATCTTTTCCACGCTCGATCGTGCCATTGGTGAGTATGGCCTGCAGGAAGGCACCCGGCGCGGCCTGGAAGGGTTCTTTCCCGCCATTACCACCCATGTCCAGCAGGAACTACCCAGCGAAGGTCCCCTCCTGATCGTATCCAATCATCCCGGGGCAGCGGATATCCTTGCCCTGGCAGCCGCACTGCCCCGCAAAGATATCAAATTCGTTGCCCAGGACCGCCCCATGTTCCGGGCAGCCAACCATGTCAGTGAACATGTCATCTACCTCAACTCACCCGATCAGGTCCGGGCGAATTCCATCCTCGAGATGATCGAGTATCTTAAAAATGGCGGTGCCCTGTTGCTGTTCCCGCGCGGAAATTGGGAACCCGACCCGGCTGTCATGGCCGGGGCGCGCGGCTATCTCAGCCACTGGTCCGGGAGCATTGGGCATTTTCTCAGCCGGGTACCTGAAATCCGGCTTGCGCCGGTATTCGTCAGCGGCGTCATCTCGAGACAGGCAGCCCGGTCAGCGATACTCAAGCTCACGAACAACTGGCGCCAGCGCATGCAGATGATGTCCATCCTGTCCCTGATCGGCCAATTGAGCGCCATCCGGAGCTGGCTGGTTTCTCCGGAAGTCCATGTGGGGAGAAGCTGGCTCGCCAGCCAGGAGGTACCCTCCCTTAAACCGGATATGCTGACCGAGGCCACCATAGCATCGGAAGGCAGCCTGATGGAATCTTACGGTGTCGCAAGTTGATGGTTGGAGAACCTCATTCAGCTCCATCATGCATCCCGGCAAGCAGCCACCCATCCATGCAGGAACTTTCAATCCATACCGAACGTCTAACATTCGTATTTCAATTTGCTTTTCCATTCCAAATCGAATAGAATGATGGCTGTTCTTGTTTTTCGGTCTCAAATAACCGAGCTTTGATGATTCAATTTGGAGGTGAGAATGAATACTCGCAAGCTCTTCCCGATCATGGCGGCCTTATTGATCGCCATTCTGGCCTGCAACCTGCCAGCAACGCCGGCAGCCGGGCCTGACCTGGCCGGGACCTACGCCGCCCAGACCGTCGCGGTCGAACAGACACTGATCGCTCTGATCAGTACCGGGGGCATCACCCCGATCGCTCCGACCAGCCAGGTGGTTGTCCCGACGATCGCCCCGCCAACACCGACCTGGACGATCATGCCGACCATCACATTGACACCGGTGCCCTGCAACAAGGTGAAATACATCGACGACCTCTCGATCGTGGATGACACGGTCATGGCACCCAATACTGCTTTCACGAAAATGTGGCGCATTCGCAATGATGGCACCTGCACCTGGACCACAGCCTACAGCGTGTATTTTGACAGCGGGACCCAGATGGGTGCGCTGCCCTCCATCCCCCTGACGCGCAACGTCTACCCCGGTGAGACCTACGATATCTCCATCCCGATGACAGCCCCGGCTTCAGCCGGCACCTACACCGGCAACTGGAAACTGAAGGACCAGTCTGGTGTGAACTTCGTCACCAATCCACTTTATGTGAGGATCATCGTCCAGGCTGCCGGCAACACGATCATCTATAACATGGCCGATAATTACTGCGCGGCCAACTGGGTCAGCGGTGCAGGAACATTACCCTGCCCGGGTCCCAACGATGATGTCCGCGGCTTTGTCCTGCGCAAGGACAGCCCCAGGTGGAGCACCGGCGGACAGGAAGACGAGCATGCATTGGAAACGCACCCGCAATGGGTGGATGGCGGTGTCATCACCGGCATGTTCCCGGGTGTGAACATCCAGAGCGGCGACAGGTTCGTCGCTGATGTCGGCTGCCTGTACAAGGAAGGCGGCAGTGCCTGTAACTTCAAATACCAGGTAACCTACCGGTCTGATGGGGGAGCCCTGCAGTTGCTGATCCAGGGTACTCGGGCATACGGGGAACCACCTACCCGATTGAACGTCGACTTGAGTTCTCTGGCCGGGCATAATGTGCAATTCGCCCTGGTGGTCATGGCCAATGGAGCCTCCACACAGGATTGGGCAGTCTGGCTGATGCCTTCCATCCGGCGTTAACCTGATTCCATACAGACCTGGCTTTTTGCCAGGTCTGTTTTTAGTAATTTGGAGGAGTTATGTTGATCAATCCTGAAGTTACCAGCCAAGCGCTGGCGATCCTGCGCAGCGGAGAGAATTTCCAGTGGTATGTGATCACCCTGCTGGCAGCGGTCCTGTATATCTACACCAACGAGATTTCCAAAAAGAACTGGAAGGTGATCGCCGCCGGCCTGGCGCTCTACATGGTGCACTGGTTCTATGAGATCATCAACGCCCTGATCCAGCATTTCAGCGGGCATGCCCTCTGGACCGTCCCGACCGGCACGTCCTTCCTGCTGCTGATCGGCGTCGGGATCGAATTGAGCCTGATGTTCTCGGTGGCCGGGTTGGTCCTGAGCAAGATCCTGCCGGAGGACCCGAAAGCCAGGATCCTGGGGATCAACAACCGGCTGTTCTTCGCGGTCCTTAACGCTGCCGGTTTCTCCATCATCGAGATCTTTTTGGCCAGGACCCCGGCCTTCGCCTGGGTCTATCCCTGGTGGGGAGCCTTCCCGGTGTTCCTCACCACCTACATCCCCTTCTTCCTGGCGGCTTTCTATTGTTATGATTGGAAACCAAAGACCCAGAAGACCTTCATCCTGACCCTGCTGGGGATCAACGTGGTCTTGTTGGTGGTTTTTGCCGGCATCCTGAAATGGATCTAAGAGTAGAAATCCGGGATTGGAATATAATCGACAAACCCCGAACGCCACCGCTGAGCCTTCAGCGGTGGTTTGCATGACCCTATGGTCGAAAGTGGTGTTGCTGGGTATACTCAGTTCGGAAGATTGGAGACAGCCATGGACCGTTACCGCATCAAACCCGGGCAGAAGGTCAAGCTCAAGGATATCGACCCGAACGACAAGGGCGACTGGCAGGGGATGAAAGAGGAAGGCAAAGCCGAGGTTCTCAAGCTTAATCAGAAGTTGAGCGACCTGCAGGAATTATTGTATGCCGGGCAGAAACATCGTCTGCTGGTGGTCATCCAGGCCATGGATACCGGCGGCAAGGACGGCACCATCCGGGCGGTCTTCGAAGGGGTCAATCCGCAGGGTGTTCGGGTGGCGAATTTTAAAGCCCCTTCGCCTGTTGAGTTGGCCCATGATTACCTGTGGCGCGTGCATGCCCAGGTACCCGCCAGGGGCGAGTTGGTGGTTTTCAACCGCAGCCATTATGAGGATGTGCTGGTGGTGCGCGTTCACAACCTGGTGCCGCCGGAGGTTTGGAAGAAACGATATGACCAGATCAATGAGTTCGAACGCCTGCTCACCGAGGAAGGCACCACCATCCTGAAGTTCTACCTGCATATCGACCCGGATGAACAGAAGAAACGCCTGATCGAGCGCATCGAGGATCCCAAAAAGCAGTGGAAGTTCAACCCGGGCGACCTGGAGGAGCGCAAATTGTGGGGGCAGTACATGGCTGCCTTCGAGGAGATGCTGGAGAAGACCAGCACCAGGGATGCGCCCTGGTATGTCATCCCGGCCGACGACAACTGGTATCGAAACCTGGCAGTAGCCAGCATTATCGTGAAGACTCTGGAAGATCTTAAAATGAAATATCCGCAGCCGGTCGAAGACATCGCCCAATACAAGGACGTCCTGCTGGCTGAGGATTCCAAACCTTCCGACGAATCCAGTGGCATCTGATCGTCATCATCCTGATCCTTTACTAACAGGCGGACTCAATTGAAACGGATCCTTCATTTCCCCTTTCATCCCTTCCTGTTTGGGATCTACCCGGTCATCAGCCTGTACGCCTGGAACCAGGGCGAAACCGGCTTCGATGCCGCTTTGCGCCTGGTACTGGTTTGCCTGGCGCTGGCCATCCTGGTGACTTCCCTGTTCAGGCTGGCACTGCGGGATTGGCGCAAGGCTGCCCTGCTGGCATCCCTGCTGCTGGTGCTGTTCTATTCTTATGGTCATATCTACACCGGGATCAAGAACGCCGAGCTGCTGGGGATCATCATCGGCAGGCATCGTTACCTGGCAGGACTGTGGGCTTTGGTCTTTGCTGGTTTTGGCTGGTTGATCCTCCGGGTAAAAAGCGATTTGAGCGGCCTGACCCGTTCGATCAATTTGATCGCGCTGGTCCTGATCGCCATCCCGGTTTACCAGATCATTAATTACAACATCCGCGCCGGGCAGTCCGCCCAGGCAAGCGTGATGCCACGCGGCGGAGTTCAGGCTTTGACCCCACCGGAAGATGGAACGCTCCCGGATGTCTACCTGATCATCCTGGATAAGTATGCCCGGGATGACGTCCTGCTCGAACAATTCGGCTATGACAACTCGGCCTTCCTGAAGGAACTCGAGCTGCGTGGTTTCTACGTGGCGCGCTGCAGCCAGAGCAATTATTCCTACACCGGGGTGGCCATGAGCTCGGAGCTCAACCTGGATTACCTGCAAGAGATGGCTCCTGATTACTTCGTCCCGGAAAACTCAGCCGACCGCACGCTGCTGAGCGAAATGGTGCGGCACAGCGTCGTGCGCGACAGCCTGGAAAGCCTGGGGTACTCACGGTGGATATCTCGAGCCACGAACCGATCCAGATCAAGGATGCGGATGTGTTCATCGACCCCAACGACCGGCTGGTGACGAATGCCAGCGCCGACCTGTTCGTGAATCCATTTGAAGCCATGTTCATCCGCACCACCGCGCTGGCCTTCCCGCTGGATCTGGACATCGCCCGCAACCGGCAGGTGGCGAACGCGGTCAATTACCCGTATCTGAAGCACATCCGCGCTCAGCAGTACATCCTGGCCAGCGCCGGCCGCATCATCAACCAGCGCAGCCCCAAGTTCGTGTTCTACCATATCGACATACCCCACCCGCCCTTCGTGTTCGGGCCGAACGGTGAGACGTATACACGCTCGGAGGACATGCCCGGGCATGACATCCCCGAAAGTGATACCGCAGCGTATGAAGCCAACCAGGAAAAGCTGTATATCGATCAGGTTCTCTTCATTAATAAGCAAATATTACCCATCATTGATGAGATTTTGGCCGAATCACAGACGCCGCCGGTGATCATCCTGCAGGGCGACCACGGCACGGATGGCCTGAACCGCATGGCCATCTTCAGCAGTTATTATGTGCCGGATGTCATGAAATCGCAGCTGTATCCCGCCATCAGCCCGGTCAACACCTTCCGGCTGCTGTTCGACAGCCTGTTCGGCACGGCGTACGGCCTGCTGCCGGATGTCAGCTATTATTCCTACGCGACCACGCTGTATGATTTTTCGATCAATCCGGATACCCGCCCGGAATGTAAGTAATGACCACTAAAATATAAAATAAACTCAGCGTTCATGAAAGGAGTGCACCCAATGGTCAATTACATCGTCGTCAGCACTATCAGCGGAATCTTATTCGGTATCCTTGACGGTTTGATCAACGCCAATCCAATCGCGAACAATCTGTACAAAGTCTACAAGGCCATTGCGAAAACCTCTGTCAATTTTATGGCAGGGATGATCATCGACCTTGCATATGGCTTCATTCTGGCCGCCCTATTCCTGCTCCTTTATCCAAGCCTGCCAGGCGAAACCGGGGTGTTGAAAGGCATCAGTTTCGCGTTGATGGTCTGGTTCTTCCGGGTGGTCATGAGTGTCGTTTCGCAGTGGATGATGTACAAAGTACCAGGGAAGGCCTTACTGTATACCCTCCTGGCAGGGTTGGGAGAGATGCTGATCCTCGGGATCCTCTACGGACTTGCCCTGCAGCCCATAAAATAGGGATCTTAAGACGGAATGAAGGAATTGAAAATGGAATCATTCCATGAATCCATGACTGAGTATCGAAAACAATTGGAGAAGGGCGAAATCCAGAATGCCTATCGCGGCTTAATGGATTACCTGCAGGCACTCAGGGCGCATTTTCAAAAGGCGCATCCCGAGTTGTCGGTCCCCGGGGGATTGTACTTCGGCTACATGGACATGAGCTACTTCGCGCTCGTGCCGGAATCGTTGAAAAGTCGCAGCTTAAAGATCGCCGTCGTCTTCCTGCACAAGGAGTTCCGCTTTGAGGTCTGGCTGGCAGCCGCCAACAAGCAGGTGCAAACGGAATACTGGAAGCTGATCAAGGACAGCGGCTGGGATCAGTACCGCCTGATACCCGGCACGCAGGGGTATGACTCAATCATCGAGCACGTGCTGATCGCCGAACCGGAGTTCAGTGATCTGGAAGGCTTGACCCATCGGATCGAAACCGGAACGACGAATTTCATTAAAGACGTTGAGGGCTTCCTGGTCAGCCATTGATGCCAGAGTACCCATGAGCGACCTCAAGCCCGAGAAACTGCACGTGACTTACCAGGCAGGAACCTCCGATAAGGTTCTCTCCTTCCCACGCCATTACACGCTCACCCACTCCGACCGCACCGGCGACCTGTTCCTGACCATTGGCCCGGAGTACGATCTCAGGCAGTTCTCCGGATGGTATACCCGCCTGATGCGCGATGAAGCCCTGGCTGAATTGCTCCAGGAGGGCAAAGCTTTCGCGCTGCACATCCACGTGCATGTCAGCGGCGGCCTGACCCTCGGTAGTGCGCGCATGCGGGATGACATCCTGCACCAACACATGCCGCTGGTGATCGAAGCCATCGCCTTTGCCGACCGCCGGATCTTCAGCTCACGGCCGGAGTTGAAGAAAACCAGGGTCTGGGTCCATTACGCTTCAAAGCGAGAAAAATTCAACCAGGTGGAAGATCGGGGGACGATCGATGCCTATGAAAGCAATATCTCAAACCTGGAATAAAAGGAGGTAACGTGGAAATCCAATTCAGAGGTTCCCTCACCAGGGAGGATTATCGTAAACTCCTCATGCAAAACAATGCCCGGTATATCTTCCTGATCGTGTTCTTTGGGCTGTTCCTCCTTGTCATTTCATTCTTACTGCTTTACCCGGTCATATCCGATCCATCGGCACTGGCAGATACGGATTGGGTCATGAAGAGACTTCTGCGCATCGTTCCCGGTTTCGTTCTCTACGCAGCTGTCATCACCTATCCCTGGTGGATGTCATGCCTGTCTTTTTAATCAAAAGGGAAACATCTATCGGAAAGGAATTTTCGGTATTTTTAATGAAAACGGATTCGAGATTGCCAATAAAGAAGGGTTGAACGCACGATTAGCATGGGATGCGCTGGTCAATTATCAGATCATTAACGGATTCATCAAACTTTATCAGAATCCCAATTCTTTTTACGTTTTCAAGCGCAGCATGTTTAAAGACCAGGATGATTGGGATCAGTTGATTGCGCTTGTCAAAGAGAAAGTAAATGTTAAGCAGTGATAATCCTGACCATCCAGATAGATTTAATTAACGGCTACTAACAGATCCCAAAACACCCTGGTACACTCTTCCTGAAGGATGATAAGTGGGATAATATCCAACCATAAACAAAATAACGATTCCCAAGCCTGCCAGTCAGGCCCTTTTAATGAAAGGATTAATCAATGTTCAAGAGACAACGCGAGGAAAAAGCCATCTTCGGGCGGGAGGGCACTGCCACCCGATACCGCATGCGCCAGAATCTGGTTTCCATCGGTGACGATTTCGCCATCGAAAATGAGGGCGGGCAGAAGGTCTACAAGGTGGATGGCAAGATCTTGCGCATCCGCGACACCCTGCATTTCAAGGATATGTCCGGCAAGGTCCTTTGCCAGATCAAGGAACGCTTGATCGCCATCACGGATACGATGACCATCGAGGATGGGGACGGCAAGGATTTGGCCAGCATCCATAAGGCACTCATCTCCCCCCTGGTGGATCGTTTCCTGGTCAAGGTTAAAAATGGGCCTGACCTGCATGTCAGCGGGAATCTTTTGGATTACGAATACGACATCAAGGACGGTCGTAACAAGGTGGCCGAGATCTCCAAGAAGTGGTTCCGGATCACCGACACCTACGGGGTGGAGATCGCCCCCGGTCAGAATGAAGTCCTCATCCTGGCGATCACCGTGGCGGTCGACATGATGGTGCACAAGCAAAAGGACCGTAAGGAAAAGAAGAGGGACCGCCTCCAGGACGAAGCATAATAACAAATCACGAAAAAGCCCGGATCCAAATAAGGATCCGGGCTTTTTGATTACAACTCCTGGCGCCTGAAAACCAGCCAGGCGGCTGTCAGGCTGATCACGATCAGCCCCAGGCAGACCCCCAATGCTCCCCAGATCGATTCGGTCTTCCCGCTGAACAGGCTTATCGCCCAGCTCACGAGGTAACCCGGGGTGTACGGTGCCAGCGTCGGGCTGTTCCCAAGCAGCGAGATCAGCAGGTAAGTGCCCAGCCCGGCACCCGCGGCGGCTGCCTGCGAGTTGAAGAGGGTCGAGAACAACAGCGTGATGGCTGCCACGACCAGGAAGACCAGCAGCATGGCGCCGTTCAAGGCCAGCCAGGCTCCCACCGGCAGCGGTTCGAACAGGTAGTAGGTGTAGTACCAGCCGCCCAGGGCTGCCACCAGCAGCGCGACCAGCAGGAGGACTGCCACACCCAGGAACTTCGACAGGATGAAGTTCCCCCGCCCCAGGGGCTTGGAGAGCATCAGGGCCGCCGTGCCGCGTTCCTTCTCAACCGCCACCAGGCCCATGCTCAACAACAGGGCCAGCAGGATGCCGAACTGTTCGATATTTTTCACATACTGCACGATGGCATCCATCGAGGTCGGCTCGGGGATCATGGCCGAAAACATCTCGGCGCCCGGGACGGCGGTGAAAAGTCTCACGCATGAATCTGGCCAGTCAAGGGCGACATCATCCCGAAGGATCCCAACAGGATAATGGCCACCAGGAAACGCTTGCTGCGCCAGGCTTCCATCAATTCCTTGCGGAGGGAAGACAGCAGGTTCATTTACCACCTCCGTTGGCATTCACCAACTGCAGGAAGACATCCTCCAGCGCCGGGGTGGAAACCTCGAACTTCAGGACGGGCAGCTTTAACTTGCCCAGTGATCCCAAGAGTTCCCTGCGAGCCAGATCGATATCCTTGACCTGGATGCGGGCGGTGTCACCCTCCATCGTCAGATGCGATAACCAGGCTGCTTTCATACCCTTCAACCAGGTGGACAGTGCCTGCCCATGGCCTGGCTCCAACTCGATCAGGATCGCATCGGTATGGTAGCGTGCCAGAGCTCAGAGCGCTTGCCCGCGGTGATCAACCGGCCGTGATCGATGATGCCGACCTGGTCGCAGATGCGCTCGACATCCGCCAGGATGTGGGTCGACATGAAGATGGTGGCCGTGTCTTTCAAGGCGGCGATCATCTCCAACACCTCCTTGCGTCCCTGGGGGTCAAGCGCGGAGACCGGCTCATCCAACAGGAGCACCTGCGGGTCGTTCATCAGGGCCTGGGCCAGGCCGAGTCGCTGGCGCATGCCGCGCGAGAATCCACCGATGCGCCGTTTGGCGACATCGGATAACCCGACCAGTTCGAGCAGCTGGCGGGCCTGCCGTTTACGGTTATCAGCCGGCTGCCCGAAGATCCGCCCCACATGATCGAGCAGCTCCAGCGGGGTCATCCAGCGGTAGAAAGCCGGTTCCTCCGGCAGGTAGCCGACCAAATGGGATACCGCCATGCCGGTCGCTCACCGGCACACCGGCCACGAAAGCCTGCTCCGCCGGAGGCATTCGCCAGCCCGGTCAGGATGCGCAATGTGGTGGTCTTGCCGGCGCCGTTGGGTCCCAGGAAACCGAAGACACTGCCGGTTTCAACCGTGAGGTCCAATCCATCCAGGGCCTTGACCTGGCCGTAGCGCTTCTCAAGCGCCTTGATCTCAATGGCTTTCATTCTTTCCTTCCGGCGATAAAGTAGATCACGGGTCCGAGCAACTCACCAGCGATGATGATGACCGCCCACAGCCACTTGGGACCGTTGGTGGCCTCACGCTTGGCCAGGTCGACCAGCGCCCAGATCTGCAGGCCCAGCTGCAGGACAATCAGCGGGATCAACAGGGGCAGGTATTTCATAAAAGGACCGAAATCAGTATTCATTTATTCTCTCCTCAAGCAAGACACGTCATCCCCTTCCCGGAATACCAGAGAAGGGATACGTGTAGATCAAACAGATAGTTATTTTTCAGCTCTGGCAGGATTGTCGGCTTCCTGTGGCAGGTTCTGCTGCGCCAGGGAGACCAACCCACTCACAGCGCCCAGGTTCATGGTATCGACTGCCGAGGAAGGCACGATCACCAGCGCACCCTTTTGCTTCAAGCCTTCGAACAACATGTTCATGGCACGCAGGTGCAGCGCAGTCGGATTGTTGATATACGCTTTCGAAGCATCCTCGAAGCTGTGGGCGATCTGCTGTTCGGATTCGCCCAGGATGACGCGCGCCTGGCGTTCACGTTCCGCCTGTGCCTGTCGGCTCATGGCATCTTCAAGTCCGGCGGGGATGATCACATCGCGGATCTCGACCGACTGGACCGAAATACCCCACGGGTTGGTGCGTTCGTCGATGATCTTCTGCAAATCGGCATCCATTTTGGCACGCCCGACCAGGATATCCGCCAGGTACATCTGGCCGATGATCTCGCGCAGGGCAGTCTGTGAAGCCCAGGTAATGGCAGCCCGGTAGTTCTCAACTTCCAGGGCGGCCTTCTCGGCATCCCACACCATCCAGAACAGGACCGCGTCCACATCCACCGGGACGGTATCCTTGGTCAGTGTTTTTTCCGCGTTGAAGGGTGTCACCATGACGCGGTGATCGATCCAGGATGGAATGCTGTCGATGATCGGGATGATCCAGAACAAACCTGGACCCTTCAAGCCACGGAATCTTTCCCAGGCGCAAGACGACGGCTTTTTCCCATTGCCGCGCGATCTGGATGGCGAACATGAAGTAAAAGCCCAGCAATGACATCAGGATCGCAAACACGACGATCAGGTTTTCCGAGACCCCAGGCTTTCAAGATAAACGGATCCGAAACCGGCCGCCAAAAAACAGATCAATGCGATGACACCGGCAATGCTGCTGACGCGCGGTTGCGAGAGCGCACTGGCTGCGGGTACATTTCCCTGATTTTGTGACATATTAATCCTTGCCATTTTCTCCTCTTTTCTGGTTCTGATGCTTGTCATTATTAATCCAATCTTTCAACTGTTTTTTCAGCTCAGCGTTTATTTCCTGGCTGCTGAACCCAAGTTTCTGTGCTTCACGCAAGTAATTTTGTGTCAGACTCTCCAGATTCTCCTCACTTAGTTTCTTCAAAGCCGCCTCGGTGGGTGGTTCCCAGATGTAGGTCCCGCGTCCCAGCTGGGTGGATATCAAGCCGCTTTCATCCAGGATGCGGTAGGCGCGCGCCACGGTGTTGAAATTGACCCGCAGCTCGGTCGCCATCTCCCGCACGGTTGGCAGCTTATCGCCCACCTTGATCTCACCCCGCTGGATCATCTGTCGCAGCTGCTCCACGATCTGAGTGTAGATCGGGACACTTGAGCGAAAGTCGACTTGAATGTTCATCTTGCATCTCTCATATGTTGTCCTTGGTACTGGATAAATTGTATTACTGTATTATTGTACCATTGTCTAATTGTATTATTGTATACTGTTCTTGATATTTGTCAAGACCTTCCCGTCCTGACAGGAGTCGTGAAAAGAGTCAATCAACCTCCCCATTGCCCCTGGATTAGTGCGGGTGTATGATAAAGACCGCGATGATCCATCGAAGATAATAGCACGTTCGACTGTGTGGAGGGCTTCATGAACAAGCAACGCATCATCCGCACCATCCTGTCACTTTTCATCATCCTGATCGGGCTATCCACTTCTGCCGGGGGCGGCGGCGTCCGCTGGAAAACGATCCGGGTGGATGCGGGCAGAACCTTCCGCAGCTTGACCAACAGCACTCTGAAAATATATGGTTTGGTCCCCAGCATCGCCTATGGATCTGACCACCTATATTACGCAACGCATGTTGAAGGAAATTTCGTCACCACGATCGTGGATGACAGCTGGGGGGTCGGCATGTTCGCCTCGCTGGCACTCGATCCAACCAATGGACATCCCCGCATCAGTTACTATGATCAGACAAAAGACAACTTAAAATACGCCGAATACCGAGAAGTCCTGGGGGTGCCCACCTGGAGCATCCGGTCACTTACCGCCGGTGGAAATACGAACGCAATCGCTCTCGAGAATTCAAGTGCACATCTACCTCATATCCTTTACAACGATCGAGATGGACATGTGAGACACGCCTGGATGGAATGCCCATTGAGCGTATGCTCCTGGCTTTATGAAGATGTGGATATGTCCGCAGTGGTCTCCGGTGTGAACATGGCTCTGGCAACCGACGCGTCGAACAATCTTCATATTGCCTACTATGATTCCATTTCGACCTCATTGTATTATCGTAAAAAAACGGGAAGCACCTGGGGCGGCACGACCAACCTCGGGTATGGCATGGAACCCTCAATGGCGCTCACATCCGCCGGAAATCCGGCAATCACTTATGAAACGGATTCCAGCATTATTTACGCCGCCAATGACGGCGGTGGTTTCACCCCCTTTACTGTTTATGATGACACTTCCACCATCGGACAACCCGGCGGCTCTTCACTGCAATTACCGAATGATGATCTCGACCAACCCCAAATCAGCTTCATCGATGGTGACGGTCTTGTTAGACTTGCTTATTTTGATGATATGGATCCTTCCTGCCCTGGCACGGACGCAGATTTTAACTGCCCACCCATCGATAGCTACCCAACCTTCAGAAAATTCTCCTCGTTTGTCGTGGAAAAACCGGGTGACCTAAACCGGTTGGTCTATATTAACGAGGAGACAGGTGAGTTACTATACCGATTCGAATCGACAGCGGATGTCTGGGGCAGCCAGCCGGTGGATTATTCCACCAACGCCGGACTTTCATCATCATTGGCAGTCGATAGCAGCGGACCTCATATCGCTTATTATGATAGGGACTCAACCTCGTTTAAATTTGCCGGGATAAACGATTCCACACCTGGCGGCTGTGGCACCGAGGGATTCAATGCCTGGTACGAATGTAAAGATCTGGATACCGCGGTTGTTGGCTCATCCGATTCGATTGCAATCGGTATTGATGGTTTTCCGCGTATCGCCTTCCATGACCGCTCACACCCGGGGGCATTGAGGTTTGGAACTCTAAATCCTCTCTGGTCATCCATCGTGATTGATGATTCTTCTGCTGATATTGGTCGATTTGCATCCATGGCATTAAATCCTGCGTCAAACCGCATGGCGATCGCTTACATGGATTACAGCAATGGACGCCTCAAATATGCCAAGGAATTATCAGATGGAACTGGAAATTGCGGTCCTGCGAATTTTTGGCAATGTGAATATATCGATACCATCGGACCGGGCGGTTTCGGAATCTCGCTAACCTTCGGATATGACAACATCCCCTTGATCAGTTATTTGGATGGGGATGCGCAGCTTGTGAAGGTGGCGCGTTATACCGGATCTGGCACTAGCTCGTCCTGTGCGAATTCGACGAACTGGGCTTGCGAGACCATTGCGCCTGGATATTTCACAACGTTGGGCCAAACCTCCATCTGGGCGAGTACAGCATCCAGTCCAATCATGGTGAGTTGGCATTACAGCGACGATGCGACTTTGATGTGGTCACAGTTTGCGATGGGATCCGGTTGGCAGACGCCGGAAGCTGCAGATCAGGCTGGATACTCCGGCGAACAAAATTCCCTCACGGTCGTCGGCAGCATGCCGGTCATCGCCTACACGGATGGGCGATTTAATGATAATGCCCTAAACCTTGCCTCTCGCGTGGGCGGTGGTTCGGGTAATTGCGGTACTGGCGGTAACTGGTACTGTCAGGCACTTGATTCCACTGGTATCACCGGATTTTACCCTTCCATTAAAAATAATTCCGGTCGGCTCTATATCAGCTACTACGATTGGACCAATGGAGATCTGAAGCTTGCCTTCCAAGCTTTGCCATCCTTCATGCCACTCCTCAAAAAACCCTGATTGTAATCCCCCAACCCCGGTTCACAAATGCCAGGCAGAAATGCCTGGCATCTTTTAAGGTACAATAGCCCGGCTCGCAAAAAAACAAAAGTGAGTGTAAGGTTTTCATCCATCCAATAAGTGAGGTCTTTTATGTCTACAGCTGCTTTGATCCTTGGCCCGATGCGCCCACCCTTCCTGATCCTGGCGCCCGCCTGCGCGCTGGCCGGCATCGGTGTGGCCTTCTGGCGCATGGATGGCCAGATCAACTGGTGGTTCGCTGCCCTGTGTATCCTGGGCGCGGTGGCTGCACACATCAGTGTGAATGCCCTGAACGAATACTTTGATTTCAAGTCCGGTCTGGATGCCAGAACCCAACGCACGCCCTTCAGCGGCGGCAGCGGCACCCTGCCCGCCAACCCACAGGCCGCCGGTTATGCGCTGGCCACCGGCATCGTCGGACTGGCGATCGTGGCTGCGATCGGCGTCTTTTTCACGATCCTGCGCGGCTGGGGGATCCTGCCGCTCGGATTACTGGGTATGCTGGTGATCTACGTTTACACCACCTGGCTGCTCAAATCCCCCCTGCTCAGCCTGCTCAGCCCCGGCCTGGGCTTCGGAACCCTGGTGGTCATGGGTACCGATTTCGCCCTAACCAGCTCCTACTCGCTGACCGGGTTTCTGGTCTCCCTGGTGCCCTTCTTCCTGGTCAACAATCTGCTGCTGCTCAACCAGTTTCCGGATGTGGAAGCAGACAAAACCATCCAGCGCCGCAATTATCCCATCAGCATCGGGCGTAAACCAAGTGCCGTGATCTTCGTGGCGTTCTACGCACTGACCTACCTGGCCATCCTGGTCGGAGTGCTCATATTCGATAACCCTTATTTCAGCCTGCTGGGGTTGTTAACCCTGATCCTGGCCATCCCCGCCGGCCAATGCGCGCTGCGCAATGCGGATGACCTGCCCAAGCTCATGCCAGCGCTCGGCCAGAACGTCCTGATCAATATCCTGACCCCCGTCCTGGTGGCGATCGGATTTTTCATCGGGATTTAGAGGAACCGGGTGGGGTTCAATCCCACCCGGTATTTTTTTATTTCTGGGTTTTACACCAGGCATACAGAGCATCATACACTTCAGATTGCATGGCAACGTTTTCTTCATCATCGATATATCGCAACCTGTATCCTTCTGCGATCGCTTCAAGGCCCCGCGCAATCGGATCCTTATCGATATCATCATCGATATCTGCACAGTGGATGATTTGTGCCATGCGTAATAAGGCCGGGTCTTTAAGACGATATTTTTCGATGATTGCTTCAAAAGAACATTTACCATCCTGATGCCCCAATTCCACACCCGGCGAATCAAATGGGATCCCACCGGTTTCTTTAACAGTATCCTCAATGAGACTGGCCGCCACGTACAGGAACTCTGCATCGCTGTCGATGAACCGAGTGATCAACCAGGGGCAGGCGACGCGATCGACATGAACATGAGCTCGAGTGATCCAAAGCATGATACCTCCTCTTTCTTTTCCGTGTTTTATACGACTTCAGGGGTGGATTTAATGTCCCGCCCGTATATCGCAAAGAATGCCATCCCGATCAATCCAAAAGTAAAAGCGGTTAAAAAATTGACCTGGGGACTAATGTTCCACAGGAATGCCCCGCCAAATGCTGCTGCGCTGACAATCACATCCCGGATGAGGTAATAGACGCCAAAAGTCAGTGCCTTTTTGTCCTCCGGGGCCAGATCCATGATCAACGCTTTGCGGGTTGGCTCACCGAATTCCTTTAATCCACGAATGATAAAAGCCACGACCAGCAAGGGGAAGGAACGCGAGAAGATTAGGATCAGGGGAAAAAGCGTAAAGAATCCGAAGGTGATCAGCACGAAAGGTTTCTTTGTACTGCGGTCTGCCAGGTAAGCCACTGGAATGTAGATCAACATGGCGGTAACCATTTCTACGGTCGTTAGCAGGCCGAATTTCAATGGTGAGATGCCATTATTGGTGACAACCCAGATAACCACAAAAGCGTAAGGGATCTGTTCACAAAACCGGATCAGGATATCGGAGATGAGAAGTTTCTTTAGATCCGGTGTTATCAAACCAAAGGATTTGAACGGATTGATGACTGCTGTCGAAGTGTTCTCTTTTTTTCCCCCATCCTTGATCATCAATTGCTGGGTTATCAAAGATACTATACCCATGGCAAACGCAACCAAGAAAGCATAGCGTACACCATCCCGGGTGCCATACATCCCGATCAACAGGCCTCCCACCACCGGACCCACGGCCATGGGTATTCTCCGCACGAAAGAGTGCAATGACACGCCCATGGTGCGCTTGTTGTTCGGTAGAACACTGGATACCAAACTCATCATGGCCGGCAGAGAGATGGCCGTCCATGAGATGAAAAAGATCGCCCCGATGATAACTGCAATCCAGGATGGGAACAGGATGACGATCAGGAAACCCGACATGGCGATCAGATTGAAAAGAAGCAAAGCCTTCTTATATCCGAGCCGGTCACTCAAGTAACCACCGGGGAACGAGTACAGTGCACTCAAGAGATTGTCCATCCCATTCAATAATCCGACCACGATGGTTGAGCCACCCAGGGCAATGATGTAGAGTGGCAAAAAACGTTCTGCCATCTTTTCGCCCATCCCCACCAGGATGACTGTGATCAATACTCCCACGATGCTGCGTCGCAGCCCAAGAAAATTGATTATCTTGCGACTTATTTTTTGATTATGCAGATTTCCAGTACTGGATGAGTTCATGGTCAATCTCTCTCAGAATGGTCATGGGATGAGGCAATTATACAGCGGCATTACATCGCAAAAACCAGGATTCATTAAATCATAGGCGACGAATCCATTTCGAAGGCGCAATCCATCCATGCGATTCGGATATAATCAGCCCAAGATTCACATATCTAATGGAGCGTTTCATGAAACCCAATCGTATTGCGTTGACCTTCCTGGCAAGCTTGATCATCCTTTTATCCGGTGCCTGCATCTCCAACAGCGGCACCGGCTTACAGCTAAGTGGACCCGAGTTGACCGACGGTGGACTTATGCCGGCCGAGTACACTTGCAGCGATGACGACATATCACCGGAGATCAATTGGTCCGGTGCTCCCGTAAAAACGAAAAGCTTTGTTCTTATCATGGAAGACATCGACGCCCCCGGTGGCAGTTTCATTCATTGGACTGTCTATGACATGACCAAATCCATGATCCTGCTGCCAAAACGAATGGCACCGGCCGGTTCGATCCCCGGTGGGTCAAAGCAAGGCACCAACAGCTTCGGAATCATCGGGTATAGCGGTCCCTGCCCACCGGCTGGTGAGACCCATCGCTATGTCTTTACCATCTACGCGCTGGATGCCCGGCTAGATCTCGACCCCGGTGTCGACATCGATCGGCTGAAGGAAGTCATGGCACCCCGACTCCTGGAACAAAAATCCCTGACGGTCACCTATACAATGCCATAGGCACCGAAACTGTTAAACAAAGAAACTCCCCGGAAATCCGGGGAGTTTCTTTTAGACGCGAACCTACTTGATTTTGGCTTTGCCTTCGATCATCTTACTGCCGGTCTGGATACTGATGCGTTTGGCTTTGACCTCTTCCTTCTTCGGAAGGCTCAAAGTAAGACACCATCCTCGAAATCCGCCTTGATCGCATCACCATTTACATCCGAGGGCATTGTGATGCTGCGAGAGAACATACCATAGCGGCGCTCGTGCAGGTGATATTTCTCTTCCGTGAGAGATTCTCTCCTGCTTCATTTCTCCTTTGACCGTCAACGTCTGGTTATGGTAGGTCACCTCGATATCTTCGGGCTTGATCCCGGGCAGTGATGCTTTCACAACAAATTCATTGTCGTTCTCGATCACGTCCAGGGGCAATGCCCAATCCATCGAACCATCCCACAGCTCCGAACTGCGCATGGCACCTTCCATCAGGCGATCCATCTGGCGGCTCAACGACATGGCTTCCCGTAAAGGATTGTAACGAATAATTGTGGACATTTTTTCTACCTCCTGAATCATAGGGTGTTGAATTTTCTTCTATGATCGATTTATAACAACTGACTGTATAAGAAATATATGACTTGCGTTAAAATTCCATATGAGTGACCACCCGGGTAAAATGCAATCAGGATTGGTTGTATAATTATCTCAGGAGACAGAAAGCCATGATCATCCTTTCCATTCTGGTAACCCTGCTCATTCCCCTGTTAGCTTTTTTGGTTATTCCATACCTGTTCATCTCCTTTGATCTGGCTGCCTGGCCGCAAACCATCGGCGTCTGGCAGATCATTGCCATCTTATTGATCCTGCTGGGTCTGAGCCTGGCTATATCGGTCAGCGTCGTGCATGCCCGTATCGGAAAAAGCACTCCGGTGCCATTTAAATCACCCAAGAAATTCGTCGCCATTGGTCCTTACACCTTTTCCCGGAATCCGATGTATGTCGCCATGATGGTTGTCCTGGTGGGCGAGGCTTTGCTATTGCAAGCTCCCTGGTTGTTGGTGTTTACAGCCGTCATCTTCCTCCTCTTCTACCTCTTCGTGAAGTTCAATGAAGAGCCGCGCATGATCCAACGCTTCGGTGCGTCCTTCCAGGACTACATGAAGAAGGTCCCCCGCTGGTTGTCCCCGAAGCGGATCGAGTAGAATCCACAGCCGTCCCACCCGGGCGGCTTTTTCTTATCCAGGGGCAGCGGTAAAATTTTGGATATGGTATCGGCCTTTCCCATCCTGATATGAGATATTATGGCATCCCCTACTCTGGGATTATTTTCCCTGCAAATAAACGCTTCCCGGGTATGAGGGGAATTGGACCTTTATTTCAATGTGTTTCCATCGGTATGGGCTATACTTAATAAAAGTGCCTCCAAATCACCGGATCTGAATGAAAAACGTTTACCGCCTCTTGCTGGCATTGTGCATCTCGCTTGGAACCTGGTTCTTGCTTCCCTGTTCCCAGGCTGAGATATCTGCTGCCCCGCCGGATCCCTTTCAATCCTATGATCGCTACTCCAATCCCCGTTTCGACCATCTGACGGTGGAGGATGGCCTCTCGCAGAGCACCGTCCATGCGATCCTGCAGGATAAGCGGGGTTTCTTATGGTTCGGCACGGAGGATGGCCTCAATCAATATGATGGGGATAAATTCATCATTTTCAAATCGGATCCTTCCAACTCCAACAGCCTGCTGGATAGTCACATTACCGCCCTGGCGAATGACCCGGCTGGAGGTATCTGGATCGGAACCAGACTCGGTGGCCTGGCTCATTATGACCCGGCAACCGGCAAGTTCATCAATTATCAGCATGAAGCCAATGATTCAACCAGCCTGGACTCGCCCACGGTCAATTGTCTTTTGGTGGATCAGGACGGCCGTCTACTGGTAGGCACGCCCTATGGTTTGAACGTCTTCCTGGCGGAGAGTAAAACTTTTGAACATATCCGCCAGAGCCGGGTGAAACCTTTCAGCTCGGCCCTCAATAACATCCTGGCGATCTACCGTGGGTCCAATGGTGTGCTCTGGCTGGGCACTTCCTATGGGTTGGTGAGTTACAGTTTTTCAAATAATTGGTTCGATTCCTTCAGCGAACAAAGCATCTATGCTCAGACAGGTCTGGCCTGGGAAACCCACAGCATCAACGAGGATTTCCAGGGATCCTTGTGGTTGGCGAGCAACCAGGGGGTCACCCGCTTTATTCCTTCGACAGGCAAGTTTCTCTCCTTCAGTCACGATCCTCGGGATCCATCCAGCCTGAGTCACCAATTTGCGTATGACCTGTTGGTCGATTTAAACGGCACTGTGTGGGTCGGGACCAAGAATGGCTTGAACCGTTTCGATGCGAATACGAATACATTCTCGCAATATTCCAGGAACCCGCAGAATCCCTACAGCTTATCCAGTGAGGTCATACTTACCCTGTATGAAGACAAGGAAGGCATCCTTTGGCTGGGGACCTTTGGAGGCGGTGTTAACAAGCTGGATCGGAATAAAGCCAAGTTCGACCTGTACCAAAATAATACGGAGGATCCCAACAGTCTGAGTCCTTTCCCGATCTTCGGGTTGACGGAAGGCCTGGATGGCAGCATCTGGCTGGCAACTTATGGAGGTGGTCTTGACCGCCTCGACCGAAAGACCGGGCGTGTGACCCATTACCGCAATAATCCCGGCGAACCGAACAGCCTGGTCTACAATTATCTTTGGTCGGTCATAGAGGATCGTTATGGTGAGCTGTGGATCGGGAGCGAGGGTGGACTGGATCGCTTGAATCCCAATACCGGCGCGATCACACACTTCCTGCCGGATGCCAATAATTCCAAGTCCCTGGGCGGGGCTGTGATCGGGCAGATCCTGGAAGATCATAAAGGGGATCTATGGATCGCCACGTCCGGTGGCCTGTCACGCTACTACCACAGTACAGGCTTGTTCACGACCTATATTCCAGACGCCACGGATCCGGATAGTTTCAGTTCCCTTCAGCCGACCGCCATCTTCGAAACACAGGAAGGCGACCTCTGGATCGGCACATACAACCGTGGGCTTGAGCTCCTCCTGCCAAATGAGAATCTCTTCAAGCATTACCGTCACGATGTACGAGATCCAAACAGCCTTTCGGGAGACAGTATCTGTGCGATCCACGAGGATTCGCAGGGTCGCCTCTGGATAGCCACCTGCAGTACCGGTCTCGACATGATGGACGTTGCCTCAGGTACCTTCACCCATTACACCAAGGAAGATGGACTTCCCAGCAACGTCATCTTCGGGATCGTCGAGGACGATAACGGCGGGTTGTGGATCAGTACCAACGATGGGGTCTCCAGTTTCGATCCAGTCCAGAGGACTTTCAAGAATTACGGCATCAGCGATGGCCTGCAGAGCGATGAGTTTGGGCGGTTTTCATTTGGCCGGACGCGTGATGGTGCCATCTTATTGGGCGGGATCGATGGATTAAACATCTTTCAGCCGGAACAGGTCATCGATAATCCCTACATCCCCCCCATTGTGCTGACCGATATCTCTCAGGGTGGCGAGACCATTGTATCGAGGGGAATTATCAAAGGTCGGCCGAATTACACCCTAAGCTGGCCAAACAACTACTTTGATTTCGAATATGCCGCCCTGAGCTATTCAAATCCACAGGAAAACCAGTATGCCTTCAGGCTGGAGCCATTCGACCGGGAATGGATCGAGATGGGCAACCGTCGATTCGGGCGTTATACCAATCTGCCGGGGGGGAATTATGTCCTGCGCATCAAAGGTTCCAATAACGACCAGGTCTGGAATGAGACCGGGCTGAGCGTATCAATCACCATCATTCCCCCGTTCTGGAACAACCCCTGGGTTCAAATGGCTGCCATCCTGACGATCATCGGCATGATCTTCACCGGTTACCGCTGGCGGCTACGCAACATCCAATCCTACAACCGGGAACTCGAGCGCCAGGTTCGCGAGCGCACGGTCGAGATCGAGCGCCTGTTCGAGCAGACCAAGGAACTGGCGGTCATCGAGGAGCGCAACCGCCTGGCCCGCGACCTGCACGACAGTGTGAAGCAGAAGGCATTTGCTGCCATGGCGCAACTCGGTACGGCCCAGTCGATCCTGGAGAAAAAACCTTCGGAAGCCAGGCCTCACCTGGAGGAAGCGGAGACCCTGGTATCGGAAGTGATCGAGGAATTGACTTTCCTGATCCAGGAGATGTACCCGCTGGTTCTCAAAGAAAAAGGTTTGATTTCTGTACTGCGCTCATATATCTATGAGTGGCAGGAGAGGAATGATATCCAGGCAAATCTCGAGGTCTTCAACGAACGCCGCATTGACATCCAGGTCGAACAAGCCGCATTCAGGATCATCCAGGAAGCGCTGGCGAATGTTGCCCGGCACAGCGGTGCCAGGAAAGTCGATCTGGGCTTGCATTTCTCAAAGAACAAGGTCGAGCTGACCATCCAAGACAACGGACAGGGATTTAACAAGGCCACCCGTATGAGCGGTATCGGCCTGCAGTCCATGCAGGAACGTGCCCGCATGATCTATGGCCAGCTGACAATCACCACCGCGCCCGGTCAGGGCACGGCCATCCACCTGATCGTTCCACTCGGAAGATCAAAAATGAAAGTTGCAGGATAAAACCATGACTGAACCCATTTCCATATTGATCGTTGATGATCACGAAGTCGTCCGCAAGGGCATACGCTCGTACCTGGATACCCTGACGGATTACCGGGTAGTTGGCGAAGCCTCGACCGGGGAGGAAGCCATCCACATCGTGGAGGAATTCATTCCGGATGTCGTCCTGATGGACCTGATCATGCCGGGTATGGATGGTGTGGAGACCACCCGCAGGATTAAGAAGATCAGCCCGCGAACACAGGTGGTCGTCTTGACCTCCTTCCATGAAGACTCTCACATCTTCCCCGCCCTGAAAGCCGGCGCAACGTCCTACATTCTGAAGGATATGAAAATGGAAAAACTGGTCGAGTCACTCAAGCGGGCAGTCGCCGGGGAGGTCACCCTGCACCCGCTGGTCGCCAAACGCGTCCTGCAGAACTTTCAGGGAGATGACCCTGATGAACAGCCGTTGTTTGCCGAGCTGACTGATCGCGAGCAGGAGGTTTTACGTTTGATCGCCAATGGGCTCTCCAATGGTGAGATAGCCGGTAAACTGGTGATCAGTGAGAACACCGTTAAAGGACACGTTTCCAACATCCTCAGCAAGCTGCACCTGGCCGATCGCACCCAGGTGGCTGTATTCGCCTGGCAAAAAGGTATCGTCCGACGGGAGTAATCCCTGTCAGGGATTCCCAAGGCCGGAAAGCCATTATTAACAAGTGACGAAAAAGCCGCTCTTGCGAGCGGCTTTCCCATATTTATTCGAAGTCTTTTATGACTTGTTTCATCTGGCCCAAATATCTCTTGAAAAGCCTCCCTGCCGGGTGGGGTCAACTTTAAGTTGGTATTCGGTCTTTTCCCCTTGAATGTTTTTTCGACTTCGACATAGCCTGCGCCTTCCAGTTTCGTCAGGTGGGCTGACAGATTTCCCCAGGTCAATCCGGTCTGATTCATGATAAATGTGAAATCTGCGCTTTCCAGAACATACAGGACGGCCATGATCGACATGCGTGCCGGCTCATGGATGAGCTTGTCCAGGTCGGTGATGTTCGTGAACCGCTCAACCTGCTTTGGGGATGCCATTTTCCACCTCGCCGGATTGAATTGGATATCGTCTGATGAAGCGAATGAGGAGGATCAAACCTGGGATGGCCGCCAGGACTGCACCCACGACCAGCACAACCGGCAGGTCAAAGAACAGGTCGATAAAAACTCCAAGTCCAAACAAGACAGCGATATACATGCCCCGGTAGAATTCGATGAAATAGGCGATCAGGCTCATGACGATCGTTATAAACAACCCGGCAAATAATGGGACAAAGATATCCATGATCCCTCTACCCGTCAATTCACTTCCAAGATTCTGCAACCAGGACGGTGCCTCTATCGTACCCATGGTTATCAGGACCATCCAAATATTGAGCAGGACCGTTATGCTCAGGATACCGACGAGTATCATTTTTCTGCGTTTTCGCTTGCCACCGAATTTAACATTTCCAAGCCTCGGAATGGTAATGTACTTCTTAGCCAGCATGAATAAGGCCAAGACGCCTCCGATCAACAAGGTATATCCGAGCAGCCAGATCCAGGTATTGTCACGAACCTTCGATATCATTCCAAGGATACCCAGGCAGGCCATAATCCCTGCCAGGTAGAGATCCCACAGACCATCCTGGAAGGTTGAGCGATACGCCTTCTTTTCCAATACTTTCAAATCCATCGATTCAGTCATACAAACCTCCTTAGTTTTAACATCTTTCTTTGCATTACAAAGTTATTTGTATTATACAGCATCTGTTAGAATTGTCAATAGCCAATTTATCCAAAATGGCTCTCTTCCCCTGATCATATAAGCTGCGATATAATACATTCACCTTCATGAATATATTGAACTCACAATCACAGGACTTTCTTCCCCTTGCGGATCTGTTCCAATTGATCGGTCAACCAACGCGCATCCAGATCCTGCTGGCAATTGGGGATGACCGAAGCCTGTGTGTGCCACCTGGAAGCCGTCACCGGTATGCGTCAGGCGGTCATCTCACAGCACCTGATGTTATTGCGCAAGGCCGGGCTGGTCACGCCGAATCGTGCCGGCAGGAATATTTACTACCGCTTGAAAAACCCCGCTCTTGTCTCCATGATCAAGGATATCGCCCGGTCAATTGGGATCCAATCTGACGTGTTGGTCCGTTCCACCAGCGGCAACGTTCCGAATTGCCCGTGTCCGAAATGCACAGACAGCAGGAATTGCGGAAAGCAATCAGGAAAATAATCCATGGATTTAATTGAGAAGCTCCTGGTCGGTGGTTTTGGCAACCTGGCAGCCTACCTGGCTGCGCACGTGCTGCTCTGCCTGCTGCCGGCCTTTTTCATCGCCGGCGCCATGACCGCCCTGATCCCCAAGGAGACCGTCACCCGTTTCCTGGGTCGCAACACACCCAAATTCATCTCCTACCCGGCGGCAGCGCTGGCCGGCTCTCTGCTGGCAGTGTGCTCCTGTACGATCGTGCCCCTATTCGCCGGTATCTATAAAAAAGGCGCCGGGTTGGGTCCGGCCATCACCTTCCTGTTCTTTGCCCCGGCCGCCAACATCCTGGCGCTCATCTATACCGGCGGGGTGATCGGCGCAGACCTGGCTTTCGCGCGCCTGTTCCTCTCCCTGGCCTTCGGTATTGGCATCGGCCTGATCATGGCATTGATCTTCCGCAAGGAAGATGCTGCCCATGATCGATCGACCGATGAACTGTTCGGCGATACAGAAATCCATGCACCATGCCGCCATGGTGCTCCTGCTGGTCCTGGTAATCCTGCTGCTTTCCGGCACCCTCAAGATCGGGCTGCTCACCAACACGTATTTCCAATTCGACCTGCCGGTCTCCGGTCTGGATCGCTTCCAGAACGCCCTGTTCACGCTGATCCCCTACGATACCAGCCGCGGCGAGGAGGGTGTCACTGCCCAGGGTGCCATCCTGATCGGTCTGCTGGTGCTGGTCGGCCTGACAGCCTGGCGCGGCTTCGAGACGCATCCATGATGGTTTCAATACCTGGACGTGGATCGCGCTGGGCTTGACCGGGATCACGCTATTGACCGCCGCAGTCGGCATGCAGCCGCATGCCGGGCGGTCTGACCTTCCTGGTGAACGGCAAATTCATCGCCGTCCTGTTGGCTCTGGTTGCCATCGTCATCATGATCCGGAAATTCCTCGGCCGCGGACGGAAGTGCGCGATTGGTTGTGGGAATCCTGGCGCTTCGTCAAGCAGATCTTTCCGCTGCTGGTCGCGGGTGTGTTCGCCGTGGGAGTCATCCGCGTGCTGATCAAACCGGAATGGATCGAAAGCCTGGCCGGGCAGAATACGCTGACGGGTAACCTGGCCGGGGTGCTCTTCGGTGTGTTCATGTACTTCCCCACCCTGGTGGAGGTCCCGATCGCCCAGATGTTCCTGAGCCTGGGCATGCACCGCGGCCCGCTGCTGGCTTACCTGATGGCCGATCCGGAACTCAGCCTGCAAAGCATCCTGATCATCTCGACCATCATCGGCAAGTTAAAGCCTGGGTCTATGTAGGTTGGGTGGCACTCTTCAGCACGCTGGCCGGGCTCATCTATGGCGCCTGGGTGGATGGTACCGGTATCGGGTCATTGATAATCTATCTCATACTATTCCTGGCTGTTCTGGCTGCCATCCTGTGGCGGGCTGACCGGCGCAATAAGGTAAAAGTTGCTACGATATAAATCATCATCCCTGGAGGAAACATGTTAACAGTAAAGATTCTCGGATCAGGTTGTGCCAACTGCAAGCGCCTCGAACAGATCGCCCGGCAGGCCATCGCCGAGTTGGGTGTCGATGCGGAAGTGATTAAAGTAACCGATTACAACGATATCCTCAGATACAACATTATCTCCACTCCCGGGCTGGTGATCAACGAGAAAGTGGTCTCCTCCGGACGGATCCCTTCGCCAGCTGAAGTCACCACCTTCGTCACCAGTGCACTGGCTGCCGGATGAAAAAACGCGTGCTGTTCCTGTGCACGGGGAATTCCGCCCGTTCTCAAATGGCTGAGGCCATCGTCAATGCGCGGCTGGGTGACAGCTGGGAGGCGACCTCCGCCGGTACAAAGCCGGCCGGGTTTGTACACCCCATAGCACTGGTCGCGCTCGAGCAGATCGGTATTCACCACACAGGTCGATCCAAATCGATCGATGAATTTAAGGGGACCCAATTCGATTTGGTCATCACGGTTTGTGACTCGGCAGCGAAAGAATGCCCGCTATGGTTGGGTCAGGGCCGGAAAATCCACATCGGATTCCCCGACCCCGCCCTCGCGCCAGGCAATTACAACGAGATGCTGATGGCATTTATAAATATAAGGGATGGCATGGAAAAAAAGATCATCCCATTATTGCAGGAATATCAATCCTAGGAGAAATGTATGGCAACCCAATCTCATTCAACCAAAAGACTATCATTTTTAGACCGCTTTCTGACCCTGTGGATCTTCCTGGCCATGGCCATCGGAGTGGCACTGGGGTACTTCATCCCGGGTGTCGAGGCTTTCATCAACCGTTTTCAGGTGGGAACGACCAACATCCCCATCGCGATCGGCTTGATCCTGATGATGTACCCACCGCTGGCCAAGGTGCATTATGACGAGCTGAAGGATGTCTTCCGCAACTGGAAGGTCCTGGGGCTTTCCCTGATCCAGAACTGGGTGATCGGACCCATCCTGATGTTCGCGCTGGCAATCATCTTCCTGCGCGACTATCCCCACTACATGGTTGGGTTGATCATGATCGGCCTGGCGCGCTGCATCGCGATGGTCATCGTCTGGAACGAACTGGCCAAGGGCGATACGGAATATGCCGCGGGTCTGGTGGCCTTCAACTCTATCTTCCAGGTCCTGTTCTACAGCGTATATGCCTATGTCTTCATAACGGTCCTGCCCACCTGGTTCGGTTTGAGCGGCAGCGTGGTGGATATCACCATCGGCGAAATCGCAAAAAGTGTCTTCATTTACTTGGGTATCCCATTCATCGCCGGTTTCCTCACCAACCTGATCCTGACACGCTTGAAGGGCAAGGAGTGGTATTACCAGAAATTCATCCCGAAGATCAGCCCGATCACACTCATCGCGCTGCTCTTCACCATCATCGTCATGTTCAGCCTGAAGGGCAACCTGATCGTCACCATCCCGCTGGATGTGGTGCGTATTGCCATCCCGCTGTTGATCTACTTCGTGGTGATGTTCCTGGTCAGTTTCCTGATGGGCAAGGCCATCGGCGCCGGGTACCCCAAGACGACCACCCTGTCGTTCACGGCCGCCAGCAACAACTTCGAGCTGGCCATTGCCGTGGCCGTGGCGGTATTTGGACTGAACTCCGATGAAGCCTTCACCGCAGTCATTGGTCCGTTGGTCGAAGTGCCGGTCATGATCGGGCTGGTGAACGTAGCCTTTTGGTTAAAAAGAAAGCTGTTTCCAAATGAATAGGTGGGACCCAAGCCTGCTCGCCTTGGGTATCTACGACATGCAGATGATACATCCAACATAATTATTACAGAAGACGAAAGAAGCCGGCGGATCGACAACTCCGCCGGCTTCAATTTTAGCATTGTCGTGAGCTCCGGTTGGATATTCGGCGGCAGATATTCCCGCCTGGAGGCATGGCGACAAACACGAATGGGAAGGCCCTTTTCCTTGATGCCTTGGGGGTCCGTTTGCGACAAATGGACTAAAAGCGGAGGGTTAACCCTCCGCTTTTGAATTTTTATGGTTTTACTGTTACAGGTAGATAGGAAAGGTGACAAGTCGGAAGATCCAATGCAGAGAACTCGGATGTGTTCCTGGGATCCACCACCCAGGTGGCACTGACATAATCACCAAACGCGTATCCCGTCCATTCAAAATATCCATCCGCACCGGAGGTGACAGCGCCCAAGTAATGCATGCCCTGGTTGCCCGGACCGGTATAGAGTTCAACCGTGGAGTTTGCCAGTTGGGTATAGCCTTTAATGTGCGTGCAGGTGCTGGATGGATCGATGGAAGGTCCCAACAGATCTCCATTACCCCCATTGATGTTTTCAATGCCTTTGCCACCGTTTAAATAGATCGATACCCGCGTGATGTGATTCCCTGTGGCGGTATGGTTAAGGCCATCCACCCGCACGCCATCTGAAGCAGTGGCAAGCCCATTTAATGCGATCGTATCTTCGACGATGGTGTTATTGCTGCCCTCGATATGGATGCCATAGTAGGTGTTACCCAGTGTTAATATGTAGGGATCCACACCTGTGCCGATACGATTGCGGTAAGTCGAGTTCAAGTCAGAGTTATGAAACACCAATCCGCTCCAGCCGCTGGCCAGGATTAAGTTCTCCACGACGTAGGTGTCGGTGGCACCGTCATAAATCGCGATACCGTGTTCAGAATTCCCCAAGGCTACATTTCCAGTATTATCCGTTCCTATATAATTGGAAGCAATTACAGTACGATCCGTCCCCACGCCGGAAACATAGACGCCGTGCGAAGCGTTATTTGAAATAACCGAACCGGTAATACTGTTATCCGTCCCCCCGCCATCGACCAATACTCCACTCCCCGAATTACCCAGATTCCCGGATCCATACCGGTTGACACCGATGGCACAATATTCAATGGTATTTTCTGAAGCGGCTTGAAGGTGCACCCCATTCCCTCCATTGAAGCCAATCACAGCAGTACCTGTTAACGTCCCGATCTGATTTGCACTTGAAGTGCCCGAGATGAAAACCCCTTCCGCTCCATTCCCCAGGTCTACATCGTATTCATTTGTCCCGATCCAATTCGTCCCGATCAGGTTTCCATTTGAATCTGTTATCCAGACACCATTGTTGATGTTTCCAGAGATGTAATTATCGAACAGGTGGTTGGAATCGCTGCCACCATGGATGTAGATGCCATTCGTATTTGGCTTTGCATATACACCATCCGCGTCGGTACCGATGTTGTTTGAATAAATGTGATTTCCATCCGCGTCGTCCAGCAATTCCACACCCTGGGACCCTCTGACTATCGTCAGATACTCAAGAAAGTTGTTATTCGAAGTGATGGTAAAAACAGGAAAAGTGCGGTCCACACCATCGACCTCGATCTCCAGACCGTCGGGGTTGGTAATGCCGATGGCCGTCGTCTGTGTCGAACCGTCAATTGTGGTGTCATCTCCACTCAGGGTAAGCGTGGCGGAGAGGCTGATCGTGAACACGCCCGTCGTCGGATTGTACCCGGGATCGGAAGTCGGGATGGCAAAGCGGATCTCGTCCGCAACCGGGTTGGTGTTCGCAGAGAGAATCGCCCAACGAAGCGAACCCAAACCAGAATCATTTGTGTTACCCACTGAGAAGTATGTGACTGCCGCCTGGCATACAGCTTGCGGTATCGGTACCAATGAAATAACCAAAGTAAATGCAATCAGGATTCTTGTGCAGACCCGCTTGAATGAGTTGGTCATATTTCCCTCCGGTTCTGTGAGGTTGCCTGGTTTAATAGATCCAGGAACCTCTGGCTGCCCTTGGCCATGCCACACAAACGGGTGGTGATGGAACCAAGGATAAAAGCATTATACAACCTATGCAGTTTATTCAATAGGCTCACTGGTAGTTATGATTTGGATATGGCCATGGAGGGCATATTTCGGATGCACTCCGGACCAGCGCGAATTTACCCGCGCCGGAACCATTGATCCCCGCCATTGCCAGTTAGAGATGGTACAACTCCTTGATTTCCCGGCAATTGAATATCCAACGACAGGGCAGGGCCCAATCAACCACTTAAGTGAACCTTGTCCGAAATATCGCGAGGGTGCAGTTAGGGTTTGACCATCACCGGCAGGTAAGCATGGTGACATCCCGGTACCACCAGAGTGGTGAATTCCGAGGTGCTGCCATCACCGTCGTTCGTCCAGGTGACACTCACATTCGGCCCGGGGATATATCCTGTCCAGAAGAAATCACCATAGAGATCCGAGTTGGTCGAGCCGAGAAAAGTCATGCCCTCGTCATCCGGTCCCGTATAAATCTGTATGTAGCGGTGACCTCCTGAGGGAACAGCTCCGCTCAGGTACGTGCATGTACTGGAGGGGTCCAGTGTGGGACCCATATAGTCATAATTACCGCCGTTAATATTTTCAATGCCTTTACCGCCATTGAAAAATATGGAAACCTGGTGGAAGAAATTCCCCACAGCAGAATACAGGCTCCCATCCACACGGATCCCGTCGCCATTCGCTGGATGGGACAGTCCATTGTACGCAATTATGTCGTAATCAAGGCGGTTGGCGCTTCCGAGGATGTTAATCCCGTAATAGGCATTGCCCAGAGTTGTGATGGAAGCGTTGTAACCAATGCCGATGTGGTTCAGAGACGAAAAATTCCCATTGGCATTTTGGATGACCAGACCGCTCCAGCCGCTCGCCACAATGACATTGGAGGTGATGTGTGTATCGGTTGGTCCATCATACACAGCAACACCATGCTCGCCATTCCCGATCGCCGTTAAAGCCGAATAATTGGAGCCGATATAATTACTTGTCACGCTGGTTCGATCCGTACCGCTACCTAAAATATAGACACCGCTGCGGCCATTGCCCGAAATCAGGTTGTTGGAGATGATCGAATCAACAGCTCCATCGCTGACATAGACGCCATGATCCTGATTGCCGAGGTCGAGCGTGCCTGCCAAATCGGTTCCAATGCGATTATGCGATATTTCATTTCCAGGAGCACCCGCGATCCAGACGCCACTGCCGAGATTGCAGGAAATCAGATTGACGTTCATCGAGTTCCCCCCGATGACATTTCCAGTGGCTGTCCCCGCAAGGCGCACACCTCCCAAATGATTGCCCAATGTTTTAATGGCCGGATCAGCACCAACCCCGATCATATTCCCATTCACGGTAATTCCATTGGTATCGTAAATGGCAATGCCGTACCACCCACTGGCGACGATCACGTTGTTCTGCACCAGCGAGTCTTCTGCTCCTGTAGCCATGAAGACACCATGCTGCTGATTGCCAAGCGCTACCGTCGTCGCCGGATTTGAGCCGATGATATTATTGGAGATCGTGTTTTCCAGGACATCGTCACCCCCGATATCGACACCGCATCCATTGTTAGCGGAGATCAGGTTGTGATCGATCGTGTTATATTGAGCGCCTGCGAACAGGCGCACTCCATTGCCCAAATTTCCAAGAGTCAATTCTCCTGAATCGTCCGTCCCGATGTAATTATAGGAAACGATGTTGTTGCTACCCTGTTGAACATTAACCCCGGAGCTACCATTGCTGGATATATAATTGCGTCCGGCCTCATCGCCGCCGATCGTGTTGTAATCCCCAACGACGTTGACGCCATGTCCAGAGTTACCCAGCCCGGTGATGGCGGGATTATCGCTGATACCTATGTAATTTCCCCGGACCCCCGAGTACGAACTAAAACCAATTTCCACCCCACTCTCCCCATTCGCAACGAGGACATTATCCAAAACCGAGGTATACATCGGACCGATATCGATCGTAACACCATCACCGCCGTTCCCGAGCGACGAGGTGATACCGAGATCGGAGCCAATGGTGTTCCCACGGACAACAGTCGAATCTGTCCCTGCTCCATAAATATACACGCCACTCTGGGTATTCCCGGAGATAAGATTGGACGTGATCTCGGTTGCATCCGCGCCGCCTCCCACATAAATCCCCCGCTGACCGTTACCCAGATCGATCGTACCGCTGGTATCCGTCCCGATGAAGTTATACGAAATCGTATTGGCCAAACCACCCCCGACCAGGATGCCGTTGTAATCATTGCAGGAAATCGTGTTCCGCTCCAGTAATTCTCCGCCGATCACATTGCCGGATGATGTCCCGGTGAGGAGGATGCCTTCCTGACCATTGATATGGATACAATTGGAACCCGTGGTCCCAATAGAATTCATGCCGATGACATTCGTGTTGGAGTTATTGATCTCGATACCATTCTCTATATTGCCCGTGATGGTATTGTTCCATATCATATTGGAATCACTCTGATCACGTATAACTATTCCGTCGATATTACCGACCGCAAGGAGTTTATCGGCATCCAGACCGATGATGCTGTTGTTGATAATTGTGCCGTCGGCATCAGTGTTTATATCAAAGCCGATGCTCCCCCCGGTGATATCCAACGAATCGATGTTGTTTCGGTCAGATTCTATGGAAAATACCGGAAAGGTTCTACCGGGTCCACCCCAAACCTCAATTTCCAACCCATCCGGATTGGTATCGCCCTGGTTGACGGTCTGGGTCTGTCCATAGATGGTAGTATCATCGCCGACGATGATCATGGGACCGGTGAGTTCGATCGTAAAGACGCCTGTATTAAACCGTCCATAGTTGGGATCCGAAGTGGGGATGTCGAACTCGATTGTATCTGGTCCTGCGACGCTGTTAGCAGTGACAACCGCCCAGCGCAGGGACCCTGCACCACTATCGAGTGTATTGGTGACAGTCAAAATGGATGCATGCACACGTGCCTGGGGCGGTAGTGAAAAGATCACAACAAGTGCAACCACACAAAATGATCGGAACATTGAATAAATCCTGCCAGTAATCATGTCACCCTCCGTTCACATAAATGATAGGCATCACAGCTCCTGGCCTGGCAGCAGTGGGTATCAATCCACGAACATGGATGGTTTGTAGCAAGGAGTATTTAATATTATACGTTCCAGGGGGGGCAAATACAATACACAAGTGACGGAACGATCACAAATGGCTTAGCTCATTACCTTATGGCGGTTAGCACCCGGTAAGCCTCCAGATCCCCGCTGCCTGCACGCGTGAACAGCAGGAAGGGGCTGATCTCACCTTGCTTCAAGCCATCCACATAAGATTGACCACCCACCCGCAGGAAGAAAACTACGATATGGCTGTCATAGACCGGTGGGTCCTCGGCAAGAAAAGTGGAAGGATTTGAGCCTTGTGCCTCCAGCGCCACTGCGATGCTGGATTGAAGTGAGCCAGCACGATTCATCAGGTCAAGATTCTGCAGCAACACGATGGCATCCTGGGTTTCAAAGTAATAGCGCTGGCTGGAAACATTCCCGATATTGGCATACCCTTCAATGAAGTACTGGTATTCCTTATCCGTCCAGACCATATTTGCCAAATCGGGGTTGTTGCGGCTCTGCGCGACGTGGATGTACTCATGTTCTGCCAGACTGGTCAGGACGGTCAGGGGGTTACCGATGATGGTTTGATCGCCATTCAACTCGTTGACCCGCAGGAAGACCAGGCTGCGGCTGGCTCCTGTGCTGTCATCCAACAATGCCGGATAATCTTCGGGACCCATCTGCCAGTACTCGTGCTGGATCAGGTGTCGATAAAAGGTGCCCAGTACTCCAGCTTTGACGGGGTTGAGGATCACCAGACCGACCTGGTTAGCCGGGACCAAACCGGAATACAGGATACTCTGCCCATCCCGCTCCAGGCTCTCAGCCGGGCAGTCGGGAGGGAAATAGAAATACAACAAATCAAAACCTGCTTGGGTTGCGAAGGCCTGCCAACCCTGGATGGCATAGCTGGTGGCGATCTCAGCTGGCAGATCGGTCACGTAGCAGGGGGGAACGATGTGGGGGTTTGGCTGGGCTCGATCGTTGGATCGGGTGTGATCGCAGCGGTGGCCTCAACTGGGACCACTGTCAGGTCAGGTACATCGACCGGTGTCGGTGCGCCTGGTCGACATCCACCCAGCATCAGAGCGGTCAGAATAAATTGGGTAATAAGCTTGATCAGTTTCATACAACGAATCTCGATGATCGAACGACCCTGATTATAAGCGATGGTTGACAGGACCTTTGGATGACAGTTGGGATCCCACTGGCCCGATGTATAATCGAGATATTAATCGGGAGGCTCCCCATGCGATTCGAAGAATTGAACTGGATGGAAATGGAATCCTATTTGCAGCATGACGACCGGGTCATCCTGGTGACCGGCGCGTGCGAACAGCATGCCTATCTCAGCCTGTTGACCGACATCAAGATCCCTATGGCGATGGCGGATGCCATTTCACAGAAGAGCGGTGTGCTGGTGGCGCCGCCCCTCAATTATGGCTGCTCATCCTCCTTCATGGAATTCCCCGGCACGATCAACCTGCAGTCCGCCACGATCATGGCTGTGATCGAGGATGTCGTCCTGTCGCTGTACCACCACGGCTTCCGCCGGCTGCTGGTACTGAACGGACACGGCGGCAATCGCGCCTTAAGGTCGCGCCTGTCCGAACTAACCACCGAGATCGATGATCTGCGGGTCATATGGTATGAGTGGTTCAACTCCGCTCGAGTCGCTGCCATCGCAAAACGGGAGGGCATCCCCGACGAGCATGCCTCATGGGTCGAATCCTTCCGCTTCACACGCACAACCAAGGTCATCCCGGAGGGCTCCAAACCGGTCATCCCGCATGGCGCAGAACTGCTGAGCGCCACCCGGCAGCGCAAGCTGATCGATGACGGCAATTATGGCGGCCCCTACCAGGTGGATGATGCCATCATGGATGAGATCTTCGATGCCTGTGTGGCCGAAGCACTCGAATTGATCGATTTCACTGACCCATTACACAAATGAGCTCAGACAATTTTCGCACAAGTGTAATGTTTCCATTTAAAGACCCCCGCTGGGTCATGAAGTTGTCCATCGGAACATTACTTATCCTGGCCAGCACGGTCGTACCGCTCCTGCCGCTGTTCTTCGTCGCCGGTTACAGCCTGCGCATCATTCAACGCATCATCCATGGCGATGGCCAACCGGTTATGCCTGACTGGGATGATTGGGAATGGCTGTTCAAGCACGGCTTCAAGCTCTCTGAAGCCGGCCTGTTCTATGCACTGCCGGGGCTGCTACTGTTTATCGTTGGATACATCATGGTTTTCTTCCCAATCCTGGGTATGAGCCTGACCCGGTTGGCTTCCAGCGCACAGCAAACCCTATCACCCGATACCATGGCGCTCATGAATCAAGGCGCCATCCTTTTGGCTGTGGCCAGCGTTCTCACCCTGGTGGGTGCGTTCTTATCGGTCCCGGCAGCCATGCATATGGCTGCCACAGGCGAAGTCAATGCCATCTTCCGGATCAAAGAATGGTGGGCGATCCTGCGCCAGGCTTCCGGAAAGTTCACCCGTGGATTTCTATTGATCACCATTGCATCCCTGCTCCTGGTGATCCTGGTGACGATCATGACAGCCACTTTAGTGCTGTGTCTGCCAGGCACCATCCTTTTGTGTGTGGTTGGCATGTATCTGTGTCTGGTAGCCAGCGCGTTGTTCGCCTCGGCGTACCGTTCAGGAATAGAATCTCAATCAGTCGCGGAGGATTAAATGACAACAACAAGTAATACGGTCAATCCAATGGATACATTCAAATTCCCATTTTCAGACCTTCGCTGGTTTCAAAAGATGCTGGTGGCTTTCCTGCTGGGCATGGCAAGCTTCATCATACCGATCATTCCTTATTTCTTCCTCTACGGGTATTACTATAAGATCTGCCGGCGGATCATCAAGGATGATGGGATTGCGGCATTACCTGAGTGGGATGATTGGGGCAGGTTATTTGTGAATGGCTTCAAATATGGTGCCGCCAATTTCATTTACAACCTTCCTGTCCTGATATGTATGTTCGCAGCACTTGCATTAATGATCGTCCCAGCGTTCATCGCAGCCGGCTCCTTTGGCGCTTATCTTGAAAACCCTCCTGATTTTTCCAACTTTAACTACCTGCTATTAACTCTCTTCAGCTATCCCCTGCTGGGTGTGGGCACTCTCCTGAGTATAGCAACCGGGATCGTTACAATTCCTGCGTTAATGCATCTGATCGACAACGGATCTTTTGGCGCCGCGTTTCATGTCAAACAATGGTGGAAGATATTGCGAGCCAATGCAGGCGGGTTCATCCTGTCCTACTTCTTGCTGTTCGCCTGCATCATGGTGGTCAACTTTGCTTCTTCATTCCTCATGATGACCGTGGTCTTGGGGTGCCTGTATCCGATCCTTTTGATGTTCGGCTCAGTGTATATCGGGATCATATCCTCTGCTTTATTCGCCAAAGCATACCGCACCGGCGTGGAGAAGCTGACCGGCAACGAGACCGGAGTGATCCAGAAAGTCGGACCAACTTCCACCAAAAACCTGACAGACAGCCTTGCTAAACCACAACGAAAACCCCGGAAGCCGACTTTAATTTCGTAAATCATAATTTCAGGGCATCAGGTCTCCGGGATTAGCCCAAGCCGGAGATCTGATTTCCATTATTAATTAGGGGGTAGTATTATTGGATATAGCATGCTAAAATCAATTTAGGTTTTTGTTTGTCAATGGGTGGAAGGAGATTTACATGGACAAAATCAGGGAATTACTTAAAATTGGCGATTTACGCACTGACGGCAATGCTGCTCAGGTAGCTGAGCTTGTATTGAAAGACAAGAAGCGCGTGCTGGAACTCATCCCCTGCCTGGATGATCCGGACTCGGCTATTCGGGCGCATGCCGCCCATGCAGTCGAGGCAATCACACGGGTCAAACCTGATTGGTTGACGGCTGATCTGCGCCATATCATCCTGCGGGCCGAGTCGGATGCCTACCCGATCGTACGCTGGCATATGGCCATGACCCTTGGCAACCTGGCCGGCCACATGAAGGATGCCCTGCCTGCTGTGGAATCGCTGCTGCGAAGCTTGAGGGATTCGAGCCCATTGGTACGCAGCTGGTCTGTCTACAGCCTGGTTAATATCGGTCGAAAACATTCGGATTTTACCCCCCGCATCCTGACAGCCCTGCGTGAGCATGAAAAAGATCGCAGTCCGTCGGTGCGATCACGCGTCAATCGGGCCATCACCCTGCTGCAATTCCCGGATCTGCCCATGCCCGCCGTTTGGGTCAAGAAAAGATAGCAAATCGGTTCTCCCCTTTCAAAGATATCCACCGGTATAATCAATAGGAAGACCATTTTCAAACCACGATTGGAGGAAGCATGAAAGGTAATGATCAATTGATCTCTGTCTTGAATTCCCTGCTATCCGATGAATTGACTGCGACCAACCAGTACATCGTGCACAGCGAGCTGTGTGCCAATTGGGGCTATGAAAAACTGCATGATGTCATCGAGAAACGCGCTATCGACGAAATGAAACATGCCGAGAAACATATCTCGCGCATCCTTTACCTGGAAGGAAAACCTGTCGTCAGCGAATTGAAGAAGATCAATATCGGTGATGCTGTTGACACCCAGCTCGCCAACGACCTGAATTCAGAGGTCAGTGCGGTCAAGGCTTATAATGCAGCCATCAAGCAAGCCAACGATGCCGGTGATCAGGGTACGAGCGATATGTTGAAAATGATCCTGCTTGACGAGGAAGCCCATATCGACTGGCTGGAAGCCCAACTCGATCAGATCAAACAGATGGGGTTGGCCACCTATCTATCAAGCCAGACAGCATAAAATTACTTCATTCGAATTCCCGCGAGCATGTCTCTGATCGATCAGGGATATGCTCGCTTTTCGTTTGACCCAATGTACAGAGGCATCAAGGCGTGAGCCCTTGATCCGAATCAGCGTTAAGGACATCCCAGCCAGAGCGTTCGTGCATGCGCATGCATTCCTCACAGGTCCCTGGGATCCCCAAAACCGCCCACACCAGCTTTATCTCCTGATGACCATTGTGCTGCGTTACTCCTGCCTGTATGGGGAGGTCTATGCCACACCACGGATGGAAGCAGTGGCAACCTGGTTAGAGAGCTTACCAGATGCCCGGGAACAGCCGATACCGGGTTTGTTGTGTGTACTCCCGGTAACCCGGCAACTCCTCCTGAAGCGTTTTGTCTTCCAAATAGGTTCGCAGGCAAACAACCAGGATGCCCACCAGCACGGGTAGATAAGCCCAGCTAGAACCCAGGACCAATGGCATGGCAAGGTAACCGATCACCCCTGCCAGGTAGCCCGGGTGGCGCACCAGGCGGTATGGACCGCTGGAGACTACCTGGTGGCCCCTCTCGGTCTGGATACGAACAGTGCCGGAAAAGAAGCGATTGACGACCATCGCCCAGGTTGAAAAAGCGATGGCCGCCAGTAAAATAACCACCCCGATCCACAACAGCCATGGCGGGAATGCGGGTTGCCATCCAAAGCGCTCATCCAATCCGGCGACCACAAACACCATTAAAGGCCCGAAGACCGCGACATATGGCATGATCCATCTATCCCAGCTTTTTACATCACCGGCCGATACAGATCGGGATCTTTCCGCTGCCAGGCCAGGATTCTTCTTAGCCATAATAATCCGGCTGCCGATCGTGCCGAGCATGGAAACAACCACATAGATCCAGGCTTCCCGCCAGTTCCACTTACCAGCTGAAAGGAAGAGGCTCAAAGGAAGTCCGATCAATGACATCAAGCCTAGCAGAATCGATCCAGGACCTGGTTTTGGTTTTACCGGGGAAACTGGTTTGGTTGTGTTATTCGTTATAATTCCCTCATGATAAATCTGCAAAGGTGACCATCTAACGATGTGTCAGATATAGAGAGCCTTGAAACCCGCGGAGTCCTTGATAGCTGCCAGGTCCGGATCCTCAAGAGCCCATCGCTTCAGATCGGGGTTCTCGCGAAATGCGGTTTTGAGGAAGGGGATGCCTTTATCACCCTCACCCGCCTGGGCATACGCGCAAACAATATTGTAGTTGTTGATGCCATGCCAGGCAGGGTCGTCAACCAGGTCATTTAACATATGCATGCTGCGTTTGCGCAGGTGAACAGCATGCCCGGGTTGCCCACGCGCACAGTAAAGTTCACACAGGTGCCCGACAGCATGGTTGTAGCCGATCCCGGCCACCCATCGCCACAGGGGTTTTCCGCCTGTCCATTTGAAAGCATTGGGGTCGCTGAGTTCCCTGGCTGTGAAAGTGACCAGTGGTTCCACCACACCTTTGATCGTCTGGCTTAAATAAGCCTTGATCCCAGCCCAATTCTGCTCCTTGTGAGCATGGAATATCTTGTCATTGATGGCTGTAAAATCCCCATAATCCACCGCCCCTTTGTCACGTGGTCCCGTCAGATCCTCCCCCATAACCCCGTACCAGTGAGCAATGTGGGCGATGGTGTCTTTAATGGACCAATCCCGGGGGGTTCCCTTTTTATTCAGTTCTTCTTCTGTCAGGAGGGCGAACAACCACAGACATTCCTCCTCCGCCCGCCAGGTTATCACCTGAAGCTTTGTATTCAAGGTCATATGCATCCTCCTTAAGCGGGTTAACCATCAGGCCAGAGGACAAACCGCAATCACACCTTATAAATCGCCATGAACTGCGAATCATCCCGCAAGCTTTCAAGATCAGTATCCTGTTTGGACCACTCGAGCAGATCCGGCGCCATTTTCACGGCTTTTATAACCATCGGGATGGCTTCCGCCTTGTGACCTGCCAGAGCATAGGAGCAAGCCTTATTGTACAGGTTCCTGCCCTGCCCGGCCTCGCTGGAGTCAAGGGCTTCCGCCATCTTGTAAGCCTTATCAGCGTTCTTGATCGCTGCTTCAGCCATCCCCTCACGCATGAAGGTATACTGAATATGCATCAAACCATGGGTGAAGACCAACCCTGGTACGTAATCAGCCACCGACCTACCCCCCATCCAGGTGAAGGTTTCACTGTTGTTCAGCTCTTCCACACTGAGGGGTTGCAAACCTGCGATCACAGCACGACAGGCATCCTCAAGTTTTTTAAAGGCTTCCGCCCAGCTTTCCGACTGGTGTGATGTCCAGACATCATCGTTCACCGTGAGATAATCGCTGCCATCCACTTTGGCATGATCCCGTGGCCATGCCAGCCGGTCAGCAAACTGTTGAACATAAAAAGCACAATGCAGGACATCATCCCGGACAGCCCACTTCTTCAGGGTCCCCTTTTGTTCCAGCTGATCCGGGGACAGGAGCCTTTCCAATTCATGGAACTCCTGTACAGTTGCCTCGATGATGGAGATCAATTGTTCTTTGGAAGTCATAGACGCTCCTTTATAACTGAATCTGTTATTATTGTACAATAGAAATGCAATACCAGCTTCAGGTAATGCGTATCTCCAGAGACAATAATGCGTCATAAAGTATGACAATTGAAATGGTCGATGAAAAGGATCTGCTCCTGCGGGCAAGGCAGTTGGATTCAACTGCCTTGGGTTTAATCTATGATTATTTAAGTCCCGCCATCTACCGCTATGCGTACCACATGCTGGGGGATCCCGGTCTGGCCGAAGAGTGTCTGGCCGATACCTTCAAGCGCTTCCTCCAGGCGATTCAAGGAAAAAAAGGACCACATACGCATCTCAAAGCGTACCTGTATCGGATCGCACATAATTGGATCACTGATCATTATCGTTACCGCAGTAATAGAGATGTGGAGTTATCTGAGAATCTGATCGATGACAAACCGGATCCGCATGCGGAAGTGCATGGCAAATTTGAACGGGAATACCTTCAGAAGATCATGCAAAAGTTAACACCCGAGCAACAGCAGGTGATCATACTGAGATATGTCGAAGAATATGATAATGAAGAAGTGGCGAAAATCATGAATAAGAGCGTAGGATCGGTCAAGGCGATGCAACACAGGGCACTGACCGCACTGCGTCAAAATCTACTAAAAGATGAATTAAGAGAACGGAAATGAAAGAGATCATAAAAAGACGTACCGATGGGGAATTGTTAGAGACGCTGGCTGCATTGAAAGAGGTACCAGCTCGTGATCCGGCGAAAATTAAAGCCGGGAAGGATACCTTCCTGTTCGAAGCAGCACAATTGCGAAATAGCGTATCTCTTCGCCAGAAATCACGTCATACAGGGTGGAAACCGAATCTATTCGGTAGGAAGGAACCACTAAGAATGACCACATTTGGTACGATCATCCTGGCAATCTCCCTGATTCTCGGCGGAAGCGGGATCACTGCTGTGTCAGCTCAGGGTAGTCTGCCCGACAGCGCCCTCTATCCTGTCAAATTGCTGACCGAAGATATTCAATTCGGCCTGACATCAGATCCCCTCGAAAAGTGGGAATTATCGCTGCAATTGAGTGTACAGCGCCTGACCGAGATCCGCACAATGCTGGCAAATGGCACCATTCCCTCAGAACCTGTCCTTCAACGTTTGGAGACTCGTTTGACGCAAACGCTCCATCTGGCTAGCAGCCTGGAAGAACCTCTGGCAACGCAGGCACTGGTCCAAACCCAGACCCAGCTCGAAACCCAGACGCGGTTGATGTTTCAAACCCAGGTTGCCTCCCCGCAAGGCCAGGCCTTGATGGCTCGTGTTCAGGAGATGATCCAGGAACGCCTCCGCCAAGCTCAAACGGGTCAGGAGAACCCGCTGCAACTCCAACAGCAGCTCCAACAGCAGCTCCAGCAGCAATTGCAGGATCAACAACAAAACCAACAGCAATATCAAACTGGAACACCGTTGGGTACACAATTCCAATATCAGACGCCACAAATGCCAGCAAAGACAAAAACACCCATGGGATGCTCCGGCCCTGGGCAATGCGGGAACAATCCTAATTAAAAAATGATCTGATATCAGACATCATCCCCCTTCACTTCCAAAAGACAGACACCCACTCCCTTCGGGTGTCTGTCGATTTAAAGCCACCAAACATTCCTTCGCAGCATCTAACTTATTTGATAGCCGTTTGTAAGGTGATATTCCCCCAGACCGTATCTGCCAGCACGCTTTACCGTCATAGTTGTTAGCAATACTGTATCAATCTAATAAAACAAGGCGGTGTGGCATGACAATCAAACAATCTTCGCAACGTGGACAGGCCCTCGTGATCATCGCCGGCGCCCTTGTTGCACTTCTGGGAATGGTAGCGCTTGCCGTGGACGGCAGCATGATCTATGCGGACCGGCGCAACCTGCAAAGTGTGGCAGACAATGCCGTCATGAGCGCAGCGGCCGAGGCAGCCATTGCACTGGATCAACGCGCGATCAACTACCAATCCTTCATCTGTGGTCAACCGGATCTGACTGAGAGCATGATCGTTGCACGAGATGCCACCATCGCACGCGCCGCTGCTGCCGGATACGAGGTGGATGCAGATATTTCTGACGGGAATGGCGTCGAGATCTCATGCCACGTCGATGACAATGCCGCATTGGTCGACAACTATTTCGATGTCCGCATCATGATCACGGCACAGACCAAAACAGCTTTCACCCGTGTTGTGACGCCCCAGGGTGTTAGCAACACGGTTGAAGCGATCAGCCGGGTGCGTCCCCGCCGATCGCTCGCCATGGGGAATGCCATTGCCTCCCTCGGTTTGGAATGCGGCGGCGTGGACATGAATGGCGATGATACGATTGTGATCAACGGCGGAGGGATCTTCTCGAACTCCTGCCTTGATTTCAGAGGGAACACCGATATCACCATCAACGTGGATGTCGGCGGCATTGGGTATATAACGACATATAAAGAAGCTGGGAATGTGGATATTAATGTTACACCGGAGCAATCAACCCAGGGGCTTGAGATTGTTGACATTCCCACCCCTGATTGCATGAATCAACCAAATTATGGCGGTCTCGAGGTTAGCGGTACCCAAACAATTAACGGTGGACGTTATGACTTCATCAATTTGAACGGCGATGATCATCTGATCTTGAACCCCGGATTGTATTGCCTGTATGGAAATTTCCAAACCAATGGCAACCAAACCCTCGAAGTGAACCCGGATGCACCCATGAACCAGGGGGTTACGATCTACATGGCCGCCGGTGATATTTTGTTGAACGGCAACAGTAATGTTCGCCTAAGGGCTCCCACCATCTACCAACCTCCGGCGATCAAAGGCTTGCTGATCTACATGCCACCCAGTAATCCCGGGGAGATCACCTTGACCGGTGCTGAGGATAGTTGGTTCCGCGGTACAGTGTATGCTCCAACAGGAGCCATTGAAGTCGGCGGATCGGTTGATATCGTCTACTCTTCTGAATTCGTTGGGAACACAGTTAATGTCAATGGATCGGCCACGATCATCATCAACGATGATGGAATGTCTAATTACACACGCCCGCCGATGATCGAATTAAACCGCTGACCTTTCAAGATCGCAACTCGAATAAACAACGTGAGCCCGTACGATTACGGGCTCACTCCTTAGTATCACCGATTTTATTATTTAACTGCGTTGGAATATCTCGATAATAATCATCTATAATCATCCCATGAACTTCAGCAGCAGCAAATTACTCCCCACCATGCTGTTGGTGATCTTGAGCCTGGTCACCTGCCGGCTCTCTCCGTCTGTATCAACACCAATCGTCGCTGTAAAACCGCGGCTCTCCCTCAGTACACTGACGCCTTCCCAAACCCTCACAGCGACACATACCGCCTCTCAGACTTTCACTCCCTTACCCACAGATACACCGGCAGGGACAGCGACGGAAACGCTGACGCCCACCTGGACACACCGACCAACCAGGACCGCCACCCGCACTCCCCTGCCAACCAGATCGATCGTGCGCGCTGAAATCCTTGACCGGGCAAATTGCCGTTATGGACCAGGGGCAGTCTATCTATATAAGTACGGGTTGGTGGCGGGTTCCAACATGAATGTGATCGGGCGGATCGAATCGGGTGAGTGGATCTACATACAAGCCATCGGTGGCAACAATCCCTGCTGGGTGAAGACCTCACTGGTGAGCATCAGCGGAGATCTGTGGAGTGTAGAAATCGTTTATCCCGGCCAGGCAGTACTGCCGCAATCCCCCTACTATCCTCCGGTCAGTTGGGTTGGAGCCAGTCGTAACGATGCGCTCATCACCGTCTCCTGGAATGATGTCCCCTTGCGGGCCGGGGATGAAGAGGACGATGAAATGCAGCATTATATCGTGGAAGTGTGGCGTTGCGAGGCCGGTGTGATGCTGTTCGAAGCGTTGGGGACCAATGCGCTCTCCATCTCCTTTATTGACCAGTATGGGTGCAATCAAGCTTCACATGGCCGCGTTTACGTCCAGGAGAAGCACGGTTTCGCCGGTCCGGTCGAGGTCCCCTGGCCCTAATGGCAGGGAAAACAGTCATGAGACGCCTCTGATATAATCCGATAAGGAGATCTGACCCTCTATCATGGCTAATACTGTCATTATTGAGATCGTGGGGATCACTCTGCTCATCCTGCTCAACGGCTTTCTGTCAATGGCGGAGATCGCGATCGTATCTGCCCGCCGGACGAAATTGCAGGAGGAATCAGAAAGTGGCAACCCATCTGCCCGGAAAGCCCTGGCCCTCAAGGATCACCCGACCAACTTCCTGTCAACGATCCAAATCGGCATCACCTTGATCGGCATCCTGACCGGTGCGGTCAGCGGTGCAACCATTGCCGAGCAGCTGGCCTCCTGGATGAATCATATTCCCTGGCTGGCACCCTACAGTGAGGCACTGGCTGTTGCCATCGTCGTCCTGGTCATCACCTATTTCGCCCTGGTGCTTGGCGAGCTCGCCCCCAAGCAAATGGCCATGAACCGCCCGGAACGCCTCGCTATTCGGCTGGCCCCTTTTATCCATTTCCTTTCCCGCCTGTCCCGCCCTTTATCGGCAATACTGACCTGGTCGACGCGCATTATTCTGAAGATTTTCGGACATGGCACTGTGGAAAGATCCAAGGTGACCGAGGAGGAGATCCGGGTCCTGATCGACCAGGGTACCCAGGATGGTGTCCATCGAGGAGGCCGAACAGGATATCGTCGAGCGGGTCTTCACCCTGGGGGACCGAATGGCCGTGGAGCTGATGACCCCCCGCACCGAAATCGTTTACCTGGACCAATCCGATCCCCCTGCTGACATCCTGCGACGGGTTTCTGAGAGTCATTTTTCACGTTATCCGGTCGTACATGGCGACCTGGATCACGTCGTCGGCATCACAACGGCCAACAAATTGCTCAGCCAAATGATCACCTTGAAGCGTATCAACCTGGCAGCCGCCTGCCGTTCAGCCATGTTTATTCCGGAGACCATGCCAGCCTTTAAGATCCTCGAGGAATTCAAAAAGACCGGGCGTTCGATGGCATTGATTATCGATGAATACGGTGGCCTGGCCGGGCTGGTTACCCACAACGACCTGCTCAGCGCTCTGGTGACCGATGTCACGGATGCCACGCCAGGGGAGGAAGCCCAGGTTGTCACCCGCGAGGATGGTTCCTTGTTGCTGGATGGCATGCTCCTGGTGGATGAGTTAAAAGAGGTCTTAGACTTGCAAACACTTGAGGGCGAGGAAGAAGGCAACTATGACACCCTCAGTGGACTGGTGATGACCATGCTCGGTCGAATCCCGGTCAGTGGAGAGCATTTCCATATGGGCGACTACCGCTTTGAAGTCGTGGATATGGACGGCAAACGGGTCGACAAGGTGCTCGTACAGAAGGCTGAAAAGCAATAGTTCAAGCATAACTGGATCGAGAAAGGAAAGCGATGCTCAGGCAACTTTTCTCAGGACAAAAGAAAGACCCAGTGGAAGTGTTCTGGGAGTGGTTCATGGCGAATGAAGCCCAATTATGGAAGATCGATCAGGACACCGAAAAGATCTACCGCCTGATCCGGGTAGCCCTGGACAAGGTATGCCCCGGGCTGACCTTCGAGATCGCCATGGCAGTCACGGATGGTAAACGGCAATTCTTCATTTCGGATGGGGGAAATAGCAGCTACACCATCCAGGTAGATGATCTCCATCGTGCCGCGCCCGATTTGGCGCGCTGGCAGATCATAAAACACACGTCGACACCGATCGTGGGGACGGGGGTTGCGACAACTGGAGCCTCCAAAACAGAAGAGGACATTCGTTTTCAACTGTTCAATGACGGGGAAAAAGTTGGAATCCTTTTAATGTTCGCCAATTACATGGAGTCGAAACGTGACACATTTGCCCGAATCGCTCCCGACCTACTCAAAGAGGCAATCGGAGAACAGATGCTCATGAGCCGGGTTGGTTTTATCGATTACTCCGGACCTGAATCCAATTTTTACACCAACGCACGCCCATTATCTGACATTGGAAAAGCGCTCGAAGAATATTATCGCATCAACCGACAATAAAACCCGGTGACCGTCCAGCATCACCGGGTCTAATGCACCTAACGAAGGGAGTTTAAACGGGATTCGTAGGAAGTTCAGCTGGTGGTTTAGTGGGATTCTGGGGGAGTTTAAAGATGAGTGGGCGAAAGGTATCCACATATTTCACCATCGTGTCGACAGCCCATTCCCGACCCTGGTCAAGTTTCTCGCGGGTGTCGGTGATCTCGAGTGGCCGGCCAACAGAGATACGTGATGCACGCTTCTCATTCAGGCGCTCCCAGCGCAGGCTATACCCCAGTGTCTTCTCGATCTCACGTTTTTGCAAGAGCAGCTCATCAAAGGCCTTTTTATTGGTTTCTCGCGTGCCGGTGTCAATATAGAGCTCGACCTGCAGTTCCTTGCGGGGTGTGAACACCCAGGCGAATCCAAAGCCTGAGCGACCTGCCCCGAAAGCGATCCAGTTCTGGTCAGAAACGTTCTTGGATTTGGCAATGCCCGGGCGCACTTCCTTAAAACCATCCAACAACCTGATGAAGTACTGCTTGCGTTTTTCAGTCACATCTCCACCCAGGTTCTTGGAGCGGGTGGTTTCGATCGTGAAGTTCATCGATTTCAGGCTTGGCCGGTTATCGATCCATGTTTTGGCTGCCAGTAATGTCTTCTTTTGATTCTGGTCCAGCTTTCCACGAAAGTGCGCCAGCTGGTTGCGGATCTTGCGCACATTCTCCATGTAGCTTCGGAACATCGAGCGGGGTTCAAAAGCACCCTCGAATTTCGACCAGTTCTCTTCAGCCTGGATGACCTGCACGTATTCTGCCAGGCTCAGATCATCCACGGATTTACCCAGGGAGTCCTGGAACCTGGGGTTGTTTTTAAAAGCGTTGTGGAGAGCTTTCTCGACCGAACTCTCTGGAAATGCATAACGGATGTATTCCCGTAATTCCGATTCGATCTTCTCCACCACGATCAGATCTTCAGACAGATCGCGAAAGTAGGAAGCCGTGTCGAAATTCGTCACAATACCGACCGGCTTGTTGTTATCTTCTACAATGACCGCAAAGGCGGACTCGAGCAACTTGATGGCATCGAACAGGTCCCGCTTCAAAGAAATGGTTAGAGCCTCCTGCTGGCAATGATCCACCTTGAGATCCAGCAGATTCAGGCTGCCGTTCAAGTCGAAATAAGTGTTGACGATCGACTGCTCAGAGATCATGCCTTTGATATAGCCCTGATCATCAACAATCGGCAACTGGCTGTAGTCATAGTTGCGCATGATCGCCAGTGCCTCGCGGACAGTGGTGTTGAGAGTGACCGTGCGCGGAGCGCGATGTCCTTCGATGAATTCTTTCAATGGAATAAGCATAAATAAGTCCTTGTTTTACATTTCCGGATACTATAACCCAAACCCGTGCCCCTGACGAGGCTTTCCGGAAGCCCTAAAAATGGGAGACCTCCAAATCGCTCTGGAGGTCTCCCTGGTTTTACTGAGTGATTACCAGTTGTTGCGGCGGCTGGTTCCACCGGTATTGCGTCCAAAACCACCGCCACCACCGGGCGCACGCTCTTCGCGAGGGCGGGCCTGGTTGACGGTCAGCTTGCGGCCGCGCAGTTCGCGACCGTTGAGCTCATGGATGGCCTTCTGGGCTTCGGCATCCAATGCCATGTCCACAAAGCCAAAACCACGCGGCTGGCCGGTGAACTTGTCCTTGAGCAGATTGACATTCGTGACCTCGCCATATGAGGCGAACAGGCCGCGGACTTCATCTTCGCTGGCATCAAACGCAATATTTCCGACATAGATATTCATGATACTTGCTCCTTAAGCAAAAAATTTTATCCCACGCCGCATCGAGGTCGTGGAATAAAATCAAGATACCAGATACCGTCGAATGAGAATGAGGACAAAGTTATTTTACCACAAATAATATATGATTCGCATTAACGATTTATGGGGGATTGTTGATCTCATCACCGGCCATTTTTCGGGCAGAGATCTCCATTTCTCCGGTGGGTATCCAGATGCTTATGTTCTCCCAGACCGGGTTTTTAATGGGCTTCTTCCCTGCTGGCTCAGGCTTGCCGGAATACTGGCTCAACCGTCTGCCGATATTGGCGATCGAAAAACGAACATGATTGGACCGGATTCGGTTGATCCTGTAACCATAGTCCTGGAGTAAGCGGGTGATCGTTTGCGGTGAGAAATACCATAGGTGCTCGCGCAGCAACATTGGCCAGTGCGTGCGCATCCCACGTGCGATCAGGCTGTCGATATTGGGCAGGTTCAGATAGAGATGCCCGCCGGGGGCAAGCCATTGGGTTAACCGACCCAACACATCGCGCGGATGGTCGACATGTTCGAGGACATCCCAGAGGGTGATAACGTCAAACGGCAAGCCGGAGAACTCGGCTGTCTCGATGGTATTCGTAAAGAACCGGCCAGCCGGGACGCGCTGCCTGGCGATCGCAACTGCCCATTCCGCCGGATCGATGCCGGCAACCTGCCAACCCGTTTTGGCCGCTTCACCAGCAAATAATCCGGTTGAGCAGCCCACGTCAAGCAGCCGGCCTGCCTGATGGATATCTTCAGAAATCGCTTTTACCCGGCGCTTGAAAATAACCTGGCGATTCTCGGTTTCCTGTTCGTAGACCGGATCCTGCAGTTGGGTATAAATCTTCTGACGGGTTTGGAAATCATCGCGATGAAGTGAGCGTGCCAACCCGCATGTATCACATCTTACGATTTCGAAATGCCCGCTCTGCGTGCGGCTCGAGGAATAGCAGTCATGGGCAGACATACTTTCGATCCCGGAGGTGGCCGGAAAAAGGGTGATATGGCTTGTATCACCACATAAACCGCAGGCGGAAATCTCAAGTGCCACGGAGATCTTCCATGCACAGGGATGCCGCCCGACGACCGAACCGAACGGCAGCACTGAGCGTGCGGTCTTCCGGATAGAATTGGGTTGAATCGCTCAGATACAATCCGTGTAATGGACTGCGGGCCGCTGGCACCCTTTGTGAGAAGTTGGTGGTGCAGATCGCCTGGGCATGGGGTGAACGGGTTACCACGTACTCCTTGATCCAGGCGGGATCGAAGGAGGGATTAATGATCCTGAGTGTCTCCAGGTTTTCCTTTAGTAGTTCTTCATTACAGTATCCATAACGGGGCTCGGAGGTGGAAAGGTAGTAAGGGATATACAGGATATTCAATCCGGCTCGACGCAGATTCTCATTGAGATTGGTGAGTTCGATGACGCCATTGTGAGGGATACGGGGATCGTTGATGTTCAACCAGAAATTATCGGAGAAGGGCCGATCCAGGCTGAGCAACATGCACACGACACCGATCATCTGGATACTGCGGATATTTTCGAAGTATGGATCCGAAATGCGGGGGAGAAGCTTATCGAGATTTTGCAATGCGATCGTGGAAATAACCGCCTGACAGGCGATGTCGACATCCTCACACTGAACCGACGTGACTTTGCCCTCAGCAGTCGTAATTCGTTTGGCGGGTGTCTCCAACCGGAGGGTGAAGTTGGGCATACTCATCAGCGCAGACCTGAGTGCCTCCACCAGGGTGTGGGATCCATTTTCGAAACAGCCAAAACTCTCGCCAGCCAGCAGCGATTTACGGGAGCGTGCCACACGATAAATACGATGCCACATCCAGGAGGCGGAGATCTGCTGGTGGAATTCGCCAAACTTAACCTGGATCAAGGGCTTCCAAATGACGTTGTAGGCTTCCTTGCCCAGGTTTGAGATCAACCAGGGCGTGGCTGCTATTCCATCCAGGGATTCCCAATGCTTGCGATAACGCGAGCGGAGGACATGCAGACCAAAACGAATACGCTGCCAGAACGGCACGGGCGAGAAGTTGAGAAGATCGAAGGGTGTGCTGAATGGATAGAGGTGTCCGTTAACGTAATTGGATGTGCTGGTATGCTGCCAGTGCAACTGGTCATCCACCCCCAGCTGGTGTGCAAGATCGATCAGATCGTGATCTCCACGGCATATAAAGTGATAGAAGCGTTCCACCGGATGTCCTTCGATTCGCGTGGAACTTGCCAGACCACCCAGATCCGGGGTGGCTTCAAGCAGGGTGACCTGGAATCCGGCACGGCATAAATCATAAGCGGCTGACAGACCCGAAAGCCCGGCGCCGATAACGACGACAGATTGGTCTTTATTCATCTTTTTCCTCTTCCAAAGGAACTTCTGCTTTCAAGCGCGGGAATGCTTTACGGATGCCATTGAGGAGATGCGGGTAGTAAGCCCATGCCAGGGTCAGAATGGGTAGCATCACGATGCTGTTCCAACTCAGACGGGGCCCGATCAGGGTAACCAGATAACCGGTAAAAGCGAAAATATACGCCGGCCAGGGTAAGACAAAAACCAATAAGGGCAAGGTGCTGTAGTAGGGCATGTATGGATTGCACAACATGGTGGTGGCCGCGATGACCTTGATCCTTTCGAGCCGGTCCATGGGAAGTAATAATGCAGGAAGGAACAAGGGTAAAGCCCAATAGCCGATGGAGGCGTTCCAGATAGCATAATGGTTGTCCCCAACGAATCCGATAATGCCCTGGTAATACCAGTAAGGCCAGGGTCCCCAAATAACGATTGAAAGCGCGAAAACCAGGACACAGATAGCCAGGGATGGCCAGCGGGCTTTTCCGCTCCACCACCATAACAGTAAGATGGGGATCAAGGTGAGCTGGGGCTTAAACGCACCGATTAGCAAGGCCAGCGTCATCATCCACCAGGAATTCCTCTTCAAGGCATACCAACCCAAAACCAGAGCGAGGATCCCAAATCCTTCGATCTGTCCCCAGTAAAGCACCCACCACATCTGGTTGGATAGAAGGGCAATGATCGGGCGACCTTTGAAGACGGCTGTTCCAATGAGGGTGATGATCAGGGTGAAGCCCAGAAAAACGATGAGTCCGATCTTGCCAGGCAGATAAACAAAAGGTGCCAGGAAGGGGATGATCCAGGCCGGGTTTAAGGTCCAGACGTGGGTGGTGGCGACCAATGCCAGGTCTGCCGGCTGGCGCACCATGCGGGTATAACAACCGTAATAATCCAATCCGGGGCTTGCGAAGGCATAGAACAACCATAATCCGAGCGCCAGGAGGATGGCGATCTTCCATTCGCGGGAGAGGGGTGTTTTAATACCGAATCTGGCCAGGAAAACCGAACTATTTTTTAAGGACATGTTTTAAACAATCATTTTCAGAGCATTATACTCATCTTCCCTGCCGGGAACAGAAATTTCATAATTGTAAATAAGATGTAAGGATATCAATGTCTGAATTATCATCGATGAACCGGCTTTATGATGCCCATCAAGGTTGATATACTTATGGCATGCTTGTGATATCGCCTTCCATCAGTATTGACGAAAATGAGATCCAGTATGATTTTGTCCGCGCATCAGGGCCAGGTGGGCAGAATGTCAATAAAGTGGCCACTTCCGTCCAGCTCAGGTTCGATGTTCATAATTCTCAATCGTTGACTTCGGAGATCAAAGAACGTCTGACGAAGCTCGCCGGGAGGCGAATGACGGATGAAGGTATTTTAATCCTTGAAGCGAAAAGACACCGCACCCAGGACCAAAACCGGCAGGAGGCGCTCGACAGGCTGACCGACCTGATCCGGCGAGCCCAGGACAAACCAAAGCCGCGTCATGCCACCCGGCCGACACGCGCATCCAGGGAAAGACGGCTGGCAGTCAAGCGAAAAAGATCGGGTATTAAAAAGAACCGGCAAACGCCTTCTCACCAGGAAGACTGATCCGGATCGTTTCAGTTCAAAGTACTATAATAGATGCGGGGAGGTGGTGCATGGAGAAGAAACGTACATCGATGCGAGGGGATGAAGGCTATACCATTCAGGTCTTACCCTGGCTGGTGATCAGCCTGCTGATCTGTTATGGTGTCTTTTTTGTGTCTCCTTCCTTCTTCAACGCCGATCATACCTTCAGCCCTTTTGAGACATTCCCCCGTCTCGACCCGATCGGGATGGACCTCCAGTACAATCTTAATTTCAGCCGCGCCTGGTTAACCGATGGTTCACCCTATATAGGATCCAATTATTACACGCCCCTGGAAACCGTGATCTTCGCCCCTTTAACCCGGCTGGATTTTACTTTAGCATACACGATCGTCAGCCTTTTATCCTTCTTGTCCCTGGCAGGCTTGTTCATGCTTTTCCTGCGGTTAAAGAAAGATTCGATTTTCCGATCCGGCTGGACGGTCGCAATCCTATTGATCAGCCTGTTTTCATATGGCGTCCTGTTCGAACTGGAGCGCGGTCAATATGACTTGATCGCGATGTTCCTGTGCATTGCAGCGATCTATTTGTTCCACTTCCACCCCCGTTTCCGGTTTGCTGCCTACCTGTTGATTTGCATCGCCGTCCAATTGAAAATCTACCCACTGATCTTCATCGTGGCTTTGATCGATTATTCCCAACCGGTCAGCACGCATCTCAAGAGGTGGGGCGCGTTGCTGCTGGCAAATTTTCTCCTTCTATTCACACTCGGTCTGCAACCATTTTTGGATTTTAAACAGGCCATGTTGACCCAGCTTCGTTATCCCGGTTTTACCTGGTTGGGCAACCATTCGATCAGTTCCTTTATTAATTTGCCGCGATACAAACCCGAGCTATACAGCTCGAATCTGGTCCTATTCGTTGAACAGTATGGCACCGGACTCCAGGCGTTCCTCCTGGCCTTGGTGGCAGCCTGCATCCTGTTCCTGATCATCCAGACTTATCGGAAACACTTGCCACCCTATCATCCTTATCTGATGCTGGGATGCATGCTCGGGTGTCTTCTGATCCCCTCCACAAGCCATGATTATAAACTGAGCCTGCTGCCTCCAGTCGTCTCGTATCTGATCGTCTGCCTGTCTGAGATCAAAGTCCGCGATAAACGGACGGCTGCCTGGATGAGCATTGTCACAGGTGTGCTCTGTCTGTCCTTCGCGATCACCCTGTTCGGGCTGTATTATCGGCCGCTTTGGCTGCAAAACAGCTTTCCCCTGCTGATCGCGATGCTGCTGTCCACCTGCGTCCTATTCGGATTAATCCAAAAAAGTCGGAACCCGGTCGAACTGGATGGACCCTAACCATGAGTAAACCTAATGTAGCCAGGCTGATGAAACAGGATAAAGCCACCATGATCTGCCGCATGCCATCCGGCCGAGCTCAGCTGGCCAACATGCAATACCTGCGCGGGTACTGCATTCTGACCGCAGAGCCGCTCGTGCCTTCGCTGAATGCGCTGGAATCATCAGCCCGGGAACGCTTCCTGTTGGATATGAGCCTGATCGGGGATGCCCTGCTGGAGGTCACAGATTCCCACCGTATTAACTATGCCATTGCGGGAAATAACCTGCCCCTTTTGCATGCTCATATCGTTCCGCGCTATCTTTCAGAACCGGATGACATGCTTCACAATCACCCCTGGGCATACCCGCCCGAAGTGATGTCCGGGAACCCGGTCGATCCCGACCGGGATGCGCCGTTGATCAAAGCCCTGGCGGAGGCCATCACCCGTCGACTGAAATAAAAAAGACCGCCGGCCAAAAACTGGCGGTCTTCAATAATAAAGAAGCAGATCAACTCAGGCGGTTTCCGTGATCTCGATCGTCTTCAGGGTCACTGCCGGGGCATCCCGCCGGCTGGGGTCACGCACCGGGATGGACATCAGGACATCAAAGCCCTTGACCACCACCCCGAAGACGGTGTGCTTGCCGTTCAGCCAGGGCGTCGGCACGTGTGTGATGAAGAACTGGCTGCCATTGGTGCCCGGGCCGGCATTTGCCATCGAGAGGATACCGGGTCGATCGTGTTTAAGGGAAGGGTCGAACTCGTCCTTGAATTGGTAGCCGGGTCCGCCCATGCCGGTGCCGGTTGGGTCACCACCCTGCACCATGAAATCGTTGATCACGCGGTGGAAGATAGTATTGTCGTAGAAGCCTTCGCGTGCCAGGAAGACCAGGTTGTTGACCGTCTGGGGAGCCTTGGTTGCGAAAAGTTCGCAAACGATGTCACCCTTGTCAGTCTTGAAAGTGGCGCTGTATTTCTTCTTGAGATCGATCTTGAATTCAGGGGGATTGGAGTACTGTTTTTGTGGGGACATACGATATCCTTTGTATTTGAGGATAATGGATTTTAACACATCCTGATTATGGCGAGGACGTTATCGACATTTCTGCCAGCGCGATGGCACCCAGCACACCCACGCGATTACCAAGCCCGGGCGGGATAATATAGTTTTCGATTTGCTCGCTAATTGCCGGAGAAGCCACATACCCAGCCAGCTTCGTCCTCACCCTCTCCCGGATGAGCGGGAACAATTGTGGCTGTTGCATGACCCCGCCTCCCAGGATGATTCGCTCGGGCGAGTAGGCCAGGATCAGGTTAACCAGGCCAGCGGCCAGGTGTTCGGCTTCCAATGCCCAGGCCGGATGGTCAGGAGGAAGTTCCTCCGCGCGTGCTCCCCAGCGTTTTTCCATGGCGACTCCGGTTGCCAGACCCTCCAGGCAATCACCATGATAGGGGCAGGCTCCGCTGAAAGGATCCAAATTAAAGTCGTGCGGGATGAGCATGTGGCCCATCTCCGGGTGCACCAGGCCGTGAACAGGCCGCCCATCCACCAGTGCTCCGCCACCGATGCCGGTGCCAACCGTCAGGTAGATCAATGAGTTTACTCCCTGCCCGGCACCCCAGCGCCACTCCCCCAGCGCAGCCCCGTTCACATCCGTGTCAAAAGCGACCTTGACTCCCAGACCGCGCGAGATGCCGCCCAGGATATCCACATTCGCCCAGCCCGGCTTGGGGGTTGAGGTGATGAAGCCATAGGTAGGAGAATCCGGCCGCAGGTCAACCGGACCGAAACAAGCCAGCCCAAGCCGTGTTAGTGGTCCGAGCAGCTTGATCTGGCCACAAAAGAAATCTACCGTTTTCTGGATGGTTTCCGCGGGCTCGGTGGTCGCAAAACGGACCTCGGCCCGGATTTCCTCCGGTGAGCTGCCGACAGCACAGACGAACTTGGTCCCGCCGCCTTCGATGCCACCAAAGAGCTGCAGCTTATTGAGATCGGGCATTCGTCATTCGCTCCTATTCCGGCAGGATTTTATTGACGGTTTTCTTCGCCGGTTTACGTCCGCGTTTTTCCAGGAAGAATGCCAAAGCCAGGGCAGCCACCAGCGCAGCGATCCCAAAAAGGGTCTCAGGGGATACCGCTTTGAGTTCCAGGATGATGATCTTGCGTGCCACCGCGATCAAGGCGACTTCCAGGACGACCTCCACATGCACGACGTGTTCCTGCAAGTATGCCCGGATGGTGTCGAGTAATTCCACTCCGATCAGAACCAGGAGCACATACCCGAAGAACTCCAATATTTGATCGATGTTAAAGATGGTGACCGGCTGCCGGCTGACATCCTGGACCAGGATGATGATAAAACCAGCCAGTGACAATAAGATGATCAGCATCATCAGGACGATCAGGGTATATACCACGAACCGTTCGAACCAATCCATCACTTTCGTCATTTCGATACTCCCTTGATACAATGTTGGTTAATTATAGGATACTTTATGAGTTATGTAACCGGTACAGCTTCTTGCCACTCCATAGGAAACCCAAGTTTACATGAATGCAGCTGACTAATATAATACCCATACCCATGAGCATTAATCAAACCAATCTCTATGACTTTGACCGGCACATCGCTGAAATCTACGATCGGGTGGAAAATGAATCGGAGGATCTCGATCTGATCCGAAAACTGATCGGTCATCAAAAGGCTCAAAGGATCCTGGAACCTTTTTGCGGAACTGGCCGTTTGCTCATCCCTCTGATCCAGGACGGGCATACCGTTTCTGGCATGGATCAATCGCTGGCAATGCTGGACCATGCGAGAAGCAAGATAATCCATCAGGCACCGGGTCACGAACGGATCACGCTGATCCATACCGATGTCCTGGCAGGAGAATGGCCAACCGGTTTCAGTATCGTGATCCTGGGGTGTAATTGTTTCTACGAATTGGCATCGCCTGTCGAACAACGCCGCTGTGTTCAATTTGCATCTTATGCACTTGAACCAGGTGGTTACCTTTACATCGATAACGATCACATGGAAGGGGATCTGGATGCTTCCTGGCAGTTCAGAGAAAGCGTCAGGTCACCCCTATCGGGCACCTGCTCGGATGGGACACACGTTGAAAATATATTGGAGCCCATCTGGTTCGATGTTACCAATCGTTTGGTCAAATTTCATCGGATGGTCAGGATCACCACTCCGGAAGGTACAAGCATCGAAAAAGAGTTCATACAGCAAAAACATCCGGTCAGCACGAATGAAATCAAACAATGGCTTGATGAGTTCGATTTTAAAATTCAGGATCATATGGGCGATTATTCTGGAACCCCATATACCCCAGATTCGCGCAGATCGATCTTCTGGGCGCGATCAAATAATTCACACAAATGAAAGATCTCAATACGCCTGAGTCCTGGGTAGTCGAGGATAAAATACAAACGCCCTGGTGGATGCACTGTGTTTATCAGCATCCGTACCATGAGCCAAGCGTTTGTTATAATCTCATGGCAGTCCAATCTTATTCTACCGAGATAACATGAGCGATCAAACCCTGAAAACCTTCTTCTCACCCAAAGGTGTCGTCATCATCGGCGCTTCCACCGATCCGGCCAAGCTCGGCTACGTCATGGCGCGCAACCTGCTGCGCTCCGGTTACACAGGTGCCATGCATTATGTCAACCCCAAGGGAGGAACCCTATTCGAACGGCCTCTCTATAAGACCGTCAAGCAGGTGCCCAACCCCGTCGACCTGGCGGTCATCCTGGTGGCTGCGCCGGCAGTGCCTGAAACGCTTAAAGCCTGCGCCGCGCGTGGGATTAAGGCAGTCATCATTGCCACCGGCGGTTTCCGTGAAGCCGGTCCGGAGGGAGCCGCGCTCGAGGAAGAATGCCTGAAGATCGCGAAAAAGCATGGCATGCGCCTGATCGGTCCCAACTGCATCGGGCTGCTGGATACCCATTTACCGGTGGATACCACCTTCCTGCCGCCTCCCCCACCCGCTCCGGGTCCGTTAGCCTTCCTTTCGCATTCAGGCGCGATCTGCGCCGCGCTGACCGACTGGATGCGCGGCCAGGGCATGGGCCTGTCGCGCCTGGTCAGCCTGGGCAACCAGGTGGATGTGAACGAGACCGACCTGCTGACCCTGACGGCGGATGACCCCAATACGCGCGTCATCACGCTCTATATCGAATCCATCCGGGATGGCCGGCGCTTTATGGAAGAAGCACGCAAGGCCAGCCTGAAGAAACCCATTATCGCCCTGAAGGTTGGGCGTTCGGTGGCCGGGCAGAAAGCGGCCGCGTCGCACACTGGCGCTCTGGCCGGAGCAGAAGCTGCCTATGACGCCGCTTTTCGAAAAGCCGGCATTCTGCGTGCGGATAACACCGAGGAAGCTTTCCACTGGGCACGCGTGTTGGCATGGTGCCCGCTGCCAAGGGGGAACCGTGTGGCTATTCTGACCAATGCCGGCGGACCGGGCGTGACTGCCGCGGACTCACTGGAAGCCAACAAGCTTGAGCTGGCGGTCCTGTCTCAGGAAACCCTGACAGGTATGCGTGCCGTGCTGCCACCCTTCGCCAGTTTGAATAATCCGGTCGACATCCTGGCCTCCGCACCTCCGGATGCTTATGCCGTCTGTCTGAAATTATTGCTGGAGGATCCGGGTATGGATATGGCCATGGTGATCGTACCGCCCCCGCCTGCCTTTGCAGCCGGCGCAGTGGCCAAGGCCATCATCCCGATCATCCAGACCTCTGAGAAACCCGTGGTGGTGGTGCCGATGGGTGACAGCCTGATCCAGGAGAGCCTGGCATTCCTGAGAGCCAACGAGGTGGTTGATTTCCGTTTCTCTGAACGGGCAGTGAATGCGCTGGGTGTCCTGTGGCAGCGCGCTGAATCGTTGAAAGTGTTACAGCGACCCATCGAAAAATCACCCATCATCAGGACAAACCGCGTCGAGAAAAGCCTGGCGAAAGCCCCGGCAGGCAGTTTCGCAACTCAAGCTCTGGCCGCCGAATTGATGGCGGCTGCTGGCATCCGCACCGCGGAAAGCCTGCTGGCTAAGAACAGCACCGAAGCGGTCGCAATCTCCGAAAGGATCGACTATCCGGTGGCGATGAAGATCGCATCAGAAGCGATCAGTCATAAGTCCGACGTGGGCGGCGTGGCGCTCAACCTCGAAAGTCAAGCGGCCGTGCGGGTGGCCTTTGACAATATGATATCCCGGGTAAAAGCCGCCCGGCCAGAAGCTCTTATCGAGGGCGTGACACTGCAACATATGCTGCCGCCCGGACAGGAAGTGATCGTAGGTGTCGTGCGCGATCCGCAATTCGGCCCGCTGGTCATGTTCGGTTCCGGTGGTGTGGAGGTGGAAGGGCTGAAGGATGTGGTCTTTGCCCTGGCGCCGCTTTCGCGCCGCGAGGCCGAGCAGATGCTCGAGGGGACCTGGGCTGGCAGGAAACTGGCCGGTTACCGCAACATCCCGGTGGCTGACCGAGAAGCGGTGGTGGATGCCCTGCTGCGCCTGGCCAGTCTGGCCGAAGCACTCCCGCAGATCAAGGAGATCGAGATCAACCCGCTGCGCGTGCTGCCTCCCGGCCAGGGTGCCTGGGCGGTGGATGTGAGAGTAAAGATATGAGCTAGAGATATGAGTTAGATGTGTGTATCCTCACTCGTAGGGGCGCACAGCTGTGCGCCCCTACGCTATTAGAGAAGTGAAGAAATTTTCCATTTGGGGAGGGGATTTCGACCATCCGATTATTTTAGATAGTATCTGACAGCTTCTGATTCCAAATTTCTCCTATCATCAATTTCGAAAAGTGATGGCGTAATAATCCCCCGGCCAATGCCCTGTGTTTATTACGCGTCCAATATAAATGACATGGAATCAAGATTAATCCCTGTTATAGCTTCGATATGCCAGAAGGAAAAATACATGCAGGATAAAAAACTCCAGTGGATGGCGTTGTTTGCCATTGCCATGGCTTACTTTGAATCAGCCGTGGTCGTCTACCTGCGCCAACTAGGCCACATCGAAGACTTGATGGTCAGCCAACCGCTGCTGGATCCACACATTGGGGCAATTGAGATCGGACGTGAAGCTGCCTCCCTGATCATGCTTCTGGCTGTGGGCTGGATCGCCGGCCAAAAGTTGCAACCGCGGCTGGGTTTCACAATGGTGGCGTTCGGTACCTGGGATATCTTCTATTATGTGTTTCTCAAGGTCTTCATCGATTGGCCAGCGACGCTGTTGGATCCGGACATCCTATTCCTCATACCACTGCCGTGGTGGGGACCCGTCCTCGCGCCAGTCTTGATCTCCGTGCTGATGATCCTGGCCGGTGCCTGTGCAGTGATCAAAGCGGATAAAGGCATGCCTTTCCATGCCAGGCCTACCGATTGGGTTCTCCTGTCCGCTGGTGTCTTGATCATGCTGTATACCTTCATGGCCGATGCTTTGATAGCCCTGCCTGCAGACGCAATGACACTGGGACTGCTGCGTCCGACCCAATTCAATTGGCTGGATTTCGGGATTGGTTTTGGATTGGCGGGTGTATTCGTATGGCGGACCATAAAAGCAAGGGATTCAATTGACGTGCGAAGGACTGCTCCAATCTCATCTTAGAAGAGAGATTGGAGCAGGTGTGAGTCGCAACCTACTGCCCACCGCCACCGGATCCCCACACCGGGCGTCCATCCTCACCTCGCATACGGATGGTCACACCCGTGGTTTCATTGGTGATGATCGCCACCTCGAAGGTCTCCACCTCGTAAAAGCCGGTCAGGGTGACCCGCTCGCCAGGTACCGCGGTGAAGTCCTTTTCTGAAAGGTAGCGCCCACCGCGTCCCTCGACCAGTACCAACTCACCGGTATCCATCAATACCGTCAGGATCTGATCCTCCCAACTCTGCACGGTTCCTGTCTGACTTTCCCAGTCTGAGGCTGTCGCTTCCTCGAGACTGGTAACAGCCCCTTCGAGGGTATCGTTCAATGAGGGTTCACTTCCTATGACTGCCTGGGTTCGGATGACACCACCGGCCACCAAAATACCAAGCACCACCAGGAACGCAAACGTATTGATCAATTTTTTCAACATGGTCAAACCTCTATTAGATAACTTCTTGAGACACGGGTGCAATCACCGGTGCCGGGGCTGAAGACCTTTGGAACATGCGCCGGGCGATCTTGACCACCCACTGCCAGTGGATGGCGAAATGCACGACTGCGGCAGCCATCATCAGGATCCCACTCCAGGTGTGGATCAGGTCCGGCATTGTGGTATCAGCAGCCAGTCGCGCAGCGGGAGTGAACAGGCTGTTCTCCCCGGCAACCAGGAAGAAAATCAGACCGGTACCGGCTGAGACCAGGAAACCCAACCCGATCATGGCATCCACGAAAACATTGAAACGCCCACGTGCGTTCAGAATGGCCTTCCGTTGAAGGGCTTCACGGGTCACCTTTTTTGTCATATTGACCACCCAGTCGAAGTGGATGATGAAGTGAACCAGTGCGATGACGGTCATGGCCAGGCCGATCCAGGTATGCAAGTCGCTCCAGGTATGGCGGTCAAAGAGGAGGATGAGTCCATAATATGGATTGCGCCCACCGCGATTCCCATCCAGCGGCAGGTACAGGAAGTAGATGCTGGTCAACCCGACCACCAGCCCTGAAAGAGCCAGCAGGCTGTCGAGCAGCCAGTTGTTTCGATTTTTCGTTGATATGGATTTCCCGTCGTTCATTGTGATATCTCCAGGTTCAGTATTGTACGGATAATACCGATAAGCCTTGAATTTCCCTTGAGATATTGATGAAGATTTCATGAAGATACCCACCCCTGGAATGGCAATGCCCCCGTCAGGCAACCACCGAACGGTTTTATTAAAGCGCGATTTTCTTATGCTTTCCGGAAGTTACCTCGCCCCAGGGGTTCCCATTCATGCTCGAGCAGGTAATCATACAGCTTCCATTTCAGCAAGTAATGATCGTCCTGGCAGCCCGGATTGACCTGCAGACGATTGGGATATTGACGGACACAAACCTCACCCAACATCTGACAGATGATGTCTAATAATGCCTGGTCTGACGCCTCAATGTAAAAGACGGGCGATTCGCCATCATAACGGTGCAAAACATGATATCTGGCCATCATCCCTCCTTTCCAACTCATTATAGTGGGTCTTTCTTGGATTTCAAGAGTTGCATATAATTCCGGTCACGGTTGAATCCTCTTGTCAAAAACCGACCGTATCTAGTACAATTGTTCTACATTACTCTTGGGACGGGAACTATGAACACCATTGAAGTCAAACATCTGAAACGAGTTTTTAAAGCCCGCACAGGCGTCTTCAAGCGCAAGGTCAAGGAAGTCGTGGCGATCAGCGACATCTCCTTCGAGATCCCCAAAGGTGAGCTGTTCGGCCTGCTCGGTCCCAACGGCGCCGGCAAGACCACCACGGTGCGCGTATTAGCCACACTGCTGATCCCGACTGCCGGGACGGCCACGGTGGCCGGCTTCGATGTCGTCAAGCAAGCCAATGAGGTGCGAAAACGCATCGGCTTCATCTTCGGTGGAGAGCGTGGACTCTACTGGCGTCTGACCGGCTACGATAACCTGCGTTACTTCGCCAGCCTGTACCATGTCGATCCGGATGTCTCCAAGAAACGCATTCCCATGCTGATCGAAATGGTCGGTCTCAAGGATCGCGCGGCCGAACGTGTGGAGGGGTACTCGCGCGGTATGATGCAGCGCCTGCACGTGGCGCGCACGCTGCTGCACGACCCGGAGATCCTCTTCCTGGATGAACCGACCATCGGCCTGGACCCGGTGGGGGCGAGAGAGTTCCGCCAGGTTATCCTGAATCTACAGTCGGAAAAGAAGACCATCCTGCTTACAACTCACTACATGTTCGAAGCCGACATGCTCTGCCAGCGCATCGCGGTCATCAACAAGGGCCGGATCATCGCCCTGGATACGCCCCAGGGACTGAAGAGCCACGTGGCCGACCTGTCGGTGGTCGAGATCGAGACCTTCGGTGCGCAACCCGAGACCATCAAGAAACTCAGGAAAATGAAATCGGTCGTGACCGTATCGGTAAACGAAGTCGATCAGCGCCAGATGCTGTCGATTCAAACCCCGCGTGGGGCTGAGGCCGTTCCGGAGTTGATGAAAAAGCTCAACGATACCCGAGTCGGTCGGGTCAGTGTGCGCGAGCCATCTCTGGAAGACGCCTACGTGCGCCTGGTGGGAGGCGAAGTATGAATCTCAAGCTGGTCCGCCAGAACTGGCGCGGGATGTGGATGGCGGCCGAGATGGCCTTCAGGATGCAGGTCACCGACCTGTTCATCATCTTCACCATCCTGATCCAGCCGCTGATCATCGCCGTCATGGGGTTGTACATGCTCAAGGACAAGGGTGCGGATATCGGCATATTTGTGATCGTCGGCAGCGGTCTGACCGGCCTGTGGTCGGGGCTCCTCTTCATCTCCGGCAACAGCATCAACGTTGAGCGCTGGATCGGGACGATCGAGAACCTGGTGGCTGCCCCCACACCCTTTGAGATCATCATCTACGGCAAGAACATCGCCAACGTGCTGCAGTCACTGGTCTCGATGATCACCGGATACCTGCTGGCTGCGCTCTTCTTCGGTTATCACCTGACCATCAACCAGCCGTTATTGTTCGCCATTACCCTGCTATTAACGATCTTCGCCTTCATCAGCTTCGGGCTGTTGATCGCGCCGCTGTTCATCATGAACCCGGCCGTCCACAACTGGCAGAACGGGATCGAATTCCCGGTCTATATCCTATGCGGCTTCCTGTTCCCGATCGCGCTGCTGCCAGGCTGGACGACCCCCATCAGCTACATCCTGCCGCCTTACTGGGCGGCGGTGGCGCTGCACGGCACCTCCAGCGGGAACGCCCCTTTCGAGCAGGTGCTGCTGGCCTGGGGAATGATGCTGGTCTCCGGCCTGGTCTACTTCACCATTTCGCGCTATCTATTCAAGAAGATGCTCTACAAGGTGCGGGTGGATGCCACCCTGCGGATGGAGTGATGACATGCGCACATTCATGAACAATCTTCGTCTCTTCTGGCAGGGTGCCGTGCTCTCCTACATCGCCCTGTTCCACTGGCTGGAGCCGGTCACTTATGCCGCCTCCAAGATCGTCTCGCCGCTGGCGCAGATCCTGTTCTTCACCTTCCTGGGCACCTACGCCACCGGGGCAGGCAATGCCTCATTTTACGTGATCGGCAACGCCATGCAGATCGCGGCGGTCAGCGGTATCTTCGGGGTGGTGATGGCGATCGGTGGCGACCGCTGGAACGGTACCCTGCCCTACCTGTTCGGTACGCCGGCCAACCGCAGCGTATTGTTTTTCGGGCGGGCATTCATCCACGTGTTGGATGGTATCCTGGGCGTGGTGATCGGTTTCTCCTGGGGCGTGCTGCTGCTGCACCTGGATCTCAGTCAGACCAATCTCGGCCTGCTGGCCTTGACCATCGCGGTGACCACCCTTAGCACCTGCGGGCTGGGCCTGTTGATGGGCTGCATCGGACTGATCACGGTCAACGTGATGTTCGTCAATAACACGGTGTTCTATTCGCTGTTGATCTTCTCAGGCGCCAATATCCCGGTGTCCAGCCTGCCGGGCTGGATGCAGGCCATCTCGTTCGGCCTTCCGCTGACGCGCGGCATCGCCGCCGCCCGCGCGCTCATCAGTGGCGCCAGCTGGCAGGAAGTCGCCCCCTTGTTGGGTGGTGAAGTTTTGGTCGGGTTTGTGTACGGCTTTTTGGGGTTTATTTTATTTTCCTGGTTCGAGACCCAGGCCAAGAAAAGTGGAAAACTGGAAGCAGTGTAGATAACTTGTAAACCGTTTTTAATTGTAGGGGCGCACAACACTCTGTGTCCTTCGGAGCTGTGCGCCCCTACGGTTTTTAATTAACTTAAGCCATCCCCTGCCTTAGTTCGCCAATTCACCCCGAAATATTGTCACCGCCTGCCCCTTCAGGAACACCCGCTCCCCCTCCCAGCGACAGCCCATCACACCCCCGCGTGCGGAGGCCTGGTTGGCCATGAAGTCCGACTTGCCCAACTTGCCCGCCCAGTAGGGCGCCAGGTAGCAGTGCGCCGAGCCGGTGACCGGATCCTCGTTGATGCCCAGCCAGGGGGCGAAGAAGCGCGAGACAAAGTCGAACTGCGGGTCAGCGGATCGGCTGGTGACGATCACTGCCCGCGCCTTGCAGGTCTCCAATTGGATGAAATCCGGTGTCATTTCCTTGACGATCGTATCATTTTCGACTTCAAGCAGGTAATAATCCCCCATCTCGGAAGGTGAAATAGACGTCGCAAGCGGGCGGATGCCCAACGCCTGGTTAATATCAGCCCGACCTTCGCAGGGAGACGTATGGCGGACCGGGAAATCCAACTCGATCCAGTCGCCCTGCCGGCGGGCGGTCAGCCGCCCGCTGAGCGTGTCGAACTGCGCCGGCGCATCCGTTTTGAGGAAACCTTCAGTGAAGAGGATGTGGGCGGTGGCCAGCGTGGCATGCCCGCACAGGCGCACTTCTTTGCGCGGGGTGAACCAACGAAGGCTGTATGCTTCCCCCTGCGGTAGCAGGAAGGCTGTCTCCGACAGGTTCATCTCCATCGCCAACGAGCGCATCCACTCGTCCGGCATGGCTTTGTCTAATATACACACACCGGCCGGATTGCCCTTGAAAGGTTCCTGTGTAAATGCATCAACTTGATATATTTTCATGAACATGCCCTCCCTGAAGCATGTAAGTGTAATCGATCAGGCCATCTGGAGCTGGACCACATCCTCATCCATTACCTGCACCGCATCGTCTGCAGCCGGTTGCCCATTGACCGTAAACCGGTGGGATTCCCAAACCGGGATGTTGGCCAGGGTCAGGATCTCACTCAAAGCCGTGGGTGCGGTAAGTGGGAACTCAAGCTCCTTCTTCCCATCCGTATATGCCAGAAAGTAATTATCCAATGAAAGGCGCATCATTCCTCCTGTTCGCTTCTCATTAAGATACCTATGACAGGTATCAGGGCAAGGTTGATATATTCCTAATTGTATTTGAATATCGTCTGAATGGGTAGACACACAGTTTGTAAATATGAAGCCAAATAACTCCTTGTGAGTTTCTGTACTATTATCCGATATTCCTATATAATCAATCTATCGCAACACACAACCTAAACTAGGAGGGCAACACCATGACAACTGCGAGATTTACAGCCTTATTTATCATCTTGATCTTCCTCGCCACCCAGTCCGGGATGGTGATCGCCGTGCCGGATTCACCCGGTGCGATCATCACGGTCAATGCGACCGGGGATACTTTTGGTGAGCCGGAAAATGATAGTACCTGCTCGCTGCGCGAGGCGATCCAATCCGCCAATACCGATACGGCTTTCGGTGGATGTACAGCCGGCGATTTGGGAACGGATACGATCGTGCTTGGCAGTGCCATCTACTACATGTACGGTACCCCAGGCGATGAGGCCAACGCATTTGGTGATTTCGACGTTCTGTCACCGATCGTCATTCAGGGTCTTGGCATCCAGCAGACGATCATCGACGGCAACAGCATCGACCGTCTCTTCCATGTCCATGAAACCGGGTCACTCTCTTTAAACGACCTGACGCTCCAGCATGGTCAAGCAGCGGAGGATGGCGGCGCCATTTTGAACGAAAAGACGGTCATCCTGCAAAATGTATCCTTGTTGAGCAACCAGGCTTCAAGAAACGGCGGCGCCTATGCCACGCTCGCCACTACAACACTCGCTCCGCGCTTGGGTCCCGATGACTCTCTTTCGCCGCCATCCAAACCGATCTCTTTCAGTTGTACACAGTGCTATATCCAGTACAACACGGCGAATGGCAGTGGAGGTGGTATCTACAGCGACAATGCGAATCTGGCTCTGACCGATGTGTACATGGAAAGCAATGTCGCCGATGAAGATGATGCGGATGGCGGGGATGGTGGTGCGATCTACAACCGCGACAATGGGGACAGGAATATCGATGATTGCCAGTTCATCAATAATGCCACCAAAAACGGCAGTGGGGGCGCCATCTACAACGACCTGGGGGGGTATCTGTACATCACAGACAGTTATTTCAGGGAAAACACGGCAAAAATGTTCGGTGGTGCCCTGTTCAACGGGTTGGGAGCACATTACGAACTTGAACGGGTCGAGATATCGAACAATAGTGCCACCGAGACCAGCAGCGGCGGTAGCGGCGGCGGTATCTTCAACCTTGGTTCCCTGGAGACCATGAATGTCACCATCGCGGGGAATCACTCTGCCAACAAGGGCGCCGGAATCTATACCAATGCAAATCTGGATGTTGTCTCTCTTGCGTTTTCGACCATCGCAAATAATGAGGACGGCGACCTGGGTGGACCTGGAGATGGGATCTTCGCCGAGTCTGGATTAGTCTATGCCCACGGCCTGATCGTTGCCTGGAATGGCAGCAGCACGGGAGATGGCAACAATTGTGTGGGGACGATCATCACACAGAACGATAACCTTGAGTCGGGTGCTACCTGTACCTTCACCGGTTCTGACCTTATCAAGACTGACCCGCGCTTGGGACCTTTCGGAGTTCACAATGCAAATAACCCGACACAAACCTTCTCATTATTGTTCGATAGTCCGGCCATCGATGTCAATGATGGCAGCGGGTGCCCATCTGTTGACCAGCGCAATTTCAGCCGCCCGCGGGATGGCGGCTCTGGATTTTCCGATTGTGACAGCGGTGCCTATGAAACAGACCCCCCGAAGTTGTTTCTGCCACTGGTGATCAGGCCTTAAATCCATAATCACTGGCGATCAGACACAAACCAATGCCCGGCCTTGCCGGGCATTTCAATTATTCATGGTTATAATTCGACAGATCAATATGAACCGGAGGTCTCCATGGACATCCAAAAAGCCCTGCAGGAAATCCGCTCTTACTGTGAAACCAACGCCAATCCGGCGCTGGTCCAGAAGTACGCCAAATACTTCGTTGAAGGGTATGACGCCTACGGCGTGGACGGCAAACTGACCGACGCCCAGCGCAAACAATGGCTCGCGGAATGGTCCCAAGAACATGACCTGGATTGGTTCCTCGACCTGGGCGACCGGCTGGTGAAGACCGGCAAGTACGAGGAGGGCTGGATTGCGATGGGATTCATCATCCTGCAGGTCAAGTCGCTCACACCAGATACCCTGACCAGCCTGGGCACCTGGCTGGATGAGGGCGGCTTGCGGAACTGGGCGCATATCGATACACTCAGCGGCGAGCTGCTATCGCAGTTCCTGGTCCGGAAGGTCGTCCCCCTGTCCGCCTTCGCGGATTGGCGCTACTCCCCCTCCAAGTGGAAGCGGCGAGCCGTGCCGGTCACGTTGATCAAGGCACTCAAACTGGATTACCAGACAGCAGAATTAGTGGCCTTCATTGACCCGATGATGGGCGACAGCGAGAAAGTCGTCCACCAGGGGCTGGGCTGGTTCCTGCGCGAAGCCTGGAAGCGCGAACGGGAACCGGTCGAAGCCTTCCTGCTGAAGTGGAAGGATACCTGTGCACGGTTGATCGTTCAGTATGCGACCGAGAAAATGAGCAAGGAAGAGAAACTGCATTTCCGCAGGACGAAAATTTGATCCAGCTGCTTAATTTCTGATGATTGGCCCGAGCATCTCCCCCACTTCAGCCGATCCTGGACCTGAGCATAAGAGTTTTTCCCCTCCGGTGAAGATCAAAAAGCGTTTCATGCCTGCCTTAAGTGCTGTGATGAAGCGCTTATCCATCTTTTGCCCTTCCTCCAGCCAGAAGCCCTTGATCTGCAGGGTGCTGCTTGAACGTTCCAGCTTGGCATCGAAGCGTGCCACCAATCGGTCACCGTATAAAACCGGCAGGGTGTAATACCCCCAGCGGCGCTGGCTCTCGGGCTTGTAAACCTCCCAGACATAATCGAAATCGAAGAGCTTGGCTGCTCGCCCGCGCGCACTGACGATCTCGAGCGGCGCCAGGACCGTCACCTCCTCGTCGGTGGTCGCCTCCAGCGGCTGCCAAGTCTCCGGGATACGGCCAGCCAGCAGGCTCTCCAGCAAGGGCATGTCTTCGCTCAGGATGAAGCGCGGCTCGCGGTCGTCATCTTCCAGGATGATCGACTGGATCACCCCTTGTGCTTCCAGCGGCGATAAGCGTTCGGCTGCTTCTGCCTTGTCGACCTTGCGCTCGATCTGACCGGCGAACCAGCTGCGCCAGACTTGTGCGGTTGCGATATTGAACTGTCGGAAAGCTTTCAAGGCATAATAGTCATCCGCATCCGATTCCCTGGCGATGCGGTCGTATTTCTTCGGCACCAACCGTTCGCGCAGGTCGAATACCTTGCCGGTGCCGTTGCGGCTCTTAACCAGTAACTCCCCCGACGTCCACAGGTAATACAACGCCCGACCAGTATCCTTGCCCGACCACCAGGAGGTTTTATGCGTCACTTCAGCTTCGATGTCTGTCGAAGCCAGTGGGCCGCGCTCCTGAATCTCTGCTCTCACGCGTTCGATTGCCCTCTCATGCTCCTTCAGAAAATCTTCCCAGCGGTCCACGTGCCCGCGGCGTGCCATGATCACTCGCAGATAGGGCAGCTCCTCGATCGGGTGGACGAATACCGTCCCACCGTATTCCAAACTGGTGCGGTCCTCATACAGCATTTCATTCAGGATGGCCGGCGTGTAATCTAGGACCCGCGACTGCAGGGTCAGGTCATGGTTGCGGGCGATCACCTGCAGCGGGTCGATCTGGATGACACTGCCCGAGCGCAGCGCTTCCAATGCGCCTGCTTTGCCCCGCCAACGCCGGCCGGGCCACAGCCCCTGCTTGCCCAGGATGAAACGTCGCTGGATGGTCTTGTTGATGGTGAGGGATTCGGGGGACATTGCCCCCCATTATACATCCACGAGGTGCCAGGCACTTCCCCTGGATGGGCTTTCCCAAGGTCGGCCCTCCGGGGGACGCTCCCGGGGTCACACCGTGACCCTGGGACGCAGAGCGCGACGGGTTTTACGAGCTGGCGTGTTTTATGCCTGGCACCTGATTATATAGCTGGGCCTGCTACTATTAAGCGGTGCGCTCCTACACTCCCTTATGACCAAAATAAAATATCTTGACCATTTAAACCTCACATGATATATTTGACGCTTATTGGAAAAATAAGGAATCGAATTTTCTTGCAAAGCACAACGGTCGTCTTGTTCAAATATACATCGCATGGAAGTGCCTGATTAAGCGGGTCTTGAGACCCTGCCTGAACCACGGGCGCGCCATGCCCCGTGGTTTTTAATTTAATCACGGCGCTTTCAGTATTCACCCTGCCGTTATTGAATTGAACAAGCGACCGGTCTGAAATCCAGACTGGTTTATCGTGTAAACCCCTGCCAGCCACGGGAAATCCCCGTTGGCTGGCATTTTTTATTTCGAAAGTCTGGTGCAATCATGTCTACCAAGAATAACTGGCGCTGGCTGGATGACGAATCCGACCAGCCCGCCATTGAAAGAATTAACCATCGTCATGTCTTCGCTCACGCCCTCAATGAGGAGATGGATACCTCCCGCCGAGATCGATCCAGCCTGGAGAACCCCTCATTCAGGTGCTGCCACTGCAAAGCCTGGGTGGAGAGCGATCCGGCAGTGGCCGGTGTAAAACACCGCAACCACTGCCCGTACTGCCTGCATTCCAGGCACCTCGATCACGACAAGCCCGGCGACCGCCGTTCGGACTGCCGCGCAGCCATGCGCCCGATCGGGCTGACCCTCAAGGCATCCCACAACAAGTACGGCAGCGATGACGGCGAATTAATGCTCATCCACCTCTGCCTGGGATGCGGGGTGCTGTCGATCAACCGCATCGCAGCGGATGATAACGCGGAGCAACTCCTGGCGGTCTTCGAGACATCCGCCGGTCTCGAGCGGGACCTGCGGGTCGATATCGCGCGCCAGTACATCCGCCTGCTCAACCCGGACAACCTGAATCTTGTCCTTATGAGGTTGTACGGCACTCCGAACATCGATCTTTCACTGAAGATTCCGGCGAGAATAGAAAGAGCAAAGGTATGATTAAGGTGATCACCGGTGGTCCTCACCGGTTCACCCCTATCAATAGAATGGAAGGTCAGACATGCATGAAGCTGGTATTGCTGAAAGCATCCTGGGAATCGCCAAAGATGTGGCACGCGAAAATGGCCTGACACGCATCACCGGTATCACCATCCAGATCGGCCAGTTCACCGGCATCGAAGCGGATGCGCTGGATTTTGCCTTTCAGGTGATGACCAAGGACACCTCGATCGAGAATGCCGAGCTGGTGATCGAAAAGACCCCCCTGCTGCTGCGCTGCAAGAAATGCGAAGGTGAATACAGCGGCGCACCGGATGATCTGCTCTGCCCGAATTGCGGCGCCGAGGATTTCCTGATCCTGCAGGGGCGTGAGATGGTGGTGAAATTCATAACCGGCGAAAAAGATGCGTGAACCCGGGAAGCTGAAAACCATCCCGGTCGAAACCCGCATCCTGACCGAGAACGACCGGCTGGCAGCGGAGAACCGTGCCTGGTTCAACCAGCAGGGTATCTTGGTTGTCAACCTGATCAGTTCACCGGGCTCCGGCAAAACCAGCCTGCTGGTCGAGACCCTGAAAGCCCTGAAGGGTAAAATGAGCTGCGCTGTCATCGAGGGCGACCAGCAGACCGACCTGGATGCGCAGCGCATCGCCGAAACCGGCTTCCCCGTCCGGCAGGTCAACACCGGCCAGGCCTGCCACCTGGATGCCGGTTTGATCAAGAAGGCCGTTGCTGAACTGGCGGTGGGTGGGCTGGACATGCTTTTCATCGAGAACGTCGGCAACCTGATCTGCCCGGCAGAGTTCGACCTGGGTGAACATGCCAAGGTGGTCTTGATGAGCGTGACCGAGGGTGAGGAAAAACCCCTCAAGTACCCGCTCATCTTTCACCTGTCGAGCGCTGCTGTCCTGACCAAGATCGACCTGATCCCACACTTGAATTTCGACCTGGCGCTCACCGAAAAGAACATCCACAAGGTCAACCCCCAGGCGAAGATCATCAAGACCTCCACCTACACCCGCGAAGGACTGCAGGCGTGGCTGGACTGGCTGGAAACACAAAAAAACCAGACAACCCAATAACGCACGATCGGCTTGCCGAAAAAGGGATGCCAAAAATATTGATCAAGGACATCCCTGTTGAGGGTTAAATATCGCCTGTCGATTCAGGCTAAAAATAAATCTGCTTAAAGGCTGATACGGATGACCATTCATAAAACCAAAAAAGGCATTGAGAACCGCATCATCGCACTCGTTCTGTTCGTTGGGGTGAGCCTGCTGCTCTACTTCACGGCAGATTCGATCGGGGTTACGTGGGACGAACCGGCCTATATACCGGCGGCGCAATCCTATTCCACCTGGTTCAAAATGCTGTTTATTGATCCCGGTCAGGCATACAACTCCGGCACCATCGACCTGTACTGGGCGCCCAACCACGAGCATCCGCCGGTGGCAAAAGCCTGGGCGGGTTTGATCTGGCTGGCAGCCAGGCAGGTTCTCCATATTTCCAATCAATTGTTGGCAATACGGCTGGGTCCTATCCTGATGGTGGCACTATTGGTAACCCTGCTTTACACAATGATCGCGAAGAGCTATGGAAAAGGAGCCGGATTGCTCGCTGCCCTGGCACTGCTTTCCATGCCGCGTTTCTTCTTCCATGCCCACCTGGCCAGTCTGGATGTTCCGGTCAGCGTGATGTGGTTCCTGTTCATTTTTGTTTTCTGGATGACTGTCGACCGGAAAAGCTGGGCCTGGGGACTTTTATGGGGAGTGATGTGGGGATTGGCGGTTGCTACCAAGCTCAATGGTGTCTTCATTTTAATAATTCCTCTGATGTGGATTCTTCTTTTTCGTAGAAAATGGACGAACCTGCTGCGCCTGGTCTTGATGGGCCTGACAGCGGTGTTCACTTTCTTCGCGGTCTGGCCGTGGCTTTATCACGATACATGGTCCCGTCTTCTGGCATATGTGAATTTCCATACCAACCATTTTGCCATCGGACAGTGGTTTCAGGGGATTGTGTATACACCCCCGCCTTGGTTCTACGTTTACCTGATCCTGTGGGCGGTGGTGCCGCTGACCGTCATGATTCTTTTCCTGCTCGGGGTAGCACGCTCGGTGAAATCCCACAGTGATGGCGGGCTGGCCTGGTTGTTGATTATCAATTTGCTGGTCGCCATCCTGCCATTCTCGTTTGGAAAAACCCTGCTTTATGACAATGACCGCCTGTTCATGCCGGTTTATCCCTTCATCGCCGCCCTGGCCGGGATCGGGTTTGGCTGGCTGACAACCCGCTTGCGGAATTATTTGGAAAAAACCAGGCATAGTTCACTGGCGACTCCGATGACGTTGATCCTCGGTTTGGCTCTACCGACCCCTCAGACGCTGGATACCATCCGGTTGTACCCGAATCTGCTCTCCTACTACTCTGAGGGTGTGGGCGGGCTGCCTGGCGCCACACGGATGGGATTGGAGACCACTTACTGGTGTGAAACATATGCCGCGGCCATTCCATACATCAATGCACACGCCGCTTCCGGGGATACGATCTGGACCCAGGCGTGGTCGTTCGATGTGCTCAAGTATTACCAGAAGATCGGCCGCTTGCGCCGGGATGTGGTGGTGCTGAATATCGGGATGGGATACTTCGATTTTAAGGCGGCCGACTGGTACATTCTGGATTACCGCCAAACCCAATATGGTGAATATGGCGCGGAGCGTTATCAACCCTTGCAGGTCTTGAGCACCCAAACACCGGTCTATGAACTGGATTATCAGGGGATTCCCCTGATGGAACTTTATGGACGCATCCGGTGAAACCTGCCTTCCGGTAATATATAGAATCCGGGTGATCAAATCACCCGCAGGCAGGATCAATCAGGCATTAACAAAAGGATCTTTCACCCGGTCAGGATGAAAGATCCTCTCTTTACAATAACTTATCCAGAATATCCATCAGCTCATGGTCTCCGCCTGCCGGCGGCACCCAATCGATCTGAAGCACGTCCACATCCTGGGCTTCCAGCGCCTCGGCAAATCCCTTCAACCCGATATTGATCACCACCAGAGGTTCATTCAATAGATCGTTATTCTTTTGCTCTTCCATATCAACCTCTGCCCAGCAGCTCAAGGCTGTACCGGGCTGCCCGGGCGTTGCTTTGAAAAACCACAGCGCCTGCCTCTTGCAGAATCTGCGTCTGCAGTTTTAGATCCTGGGAATCCAGGTCTGTCCCGCAAATAGATGCGACAACCGGTAAACAGCCTTTCCGGGTCTTGACCATCTCTCTGGCTTCCCGAATCGCATCCGCCAGTTCGCCTGCCGGGTCTTTGGAAGCGTTGTACCCCAAAACGAAGTCCAGCAATAACACCTTTACTTCAGGATCCCGGGCTTCCTCGAGAATGCGTTTACGCCTTTCAGTCCCATCGATCATGGGATGTGGTTTTCCCTGGGTGAAGTAATCGTCGCCCATGTCGATCACACAGTGTCCTTGGCTGCGCGTTGGATGGGCAACCAGCATCTTTTTATCCAGAGGCGCATTCGAATATAGCTCATAACCATGGCTGCGAAAGGTATGCTGGGTTTGGTAGCAGAAAGTCCCTCCGGCGAACAAGCCGCGCAGGTATTTCTGAGTTGCAGAATACCCCAGGCTCCCGGAAATCGATTCCGTTGTGTCTCGCGGTTTCTCCTGCCCGGTTTCGGGGATTTTGCCACAGGTCAACCGAATTGCAGTGTTAACCGCATCATCGATGGTCTCGCAGGATTCATACTTCCCCAGGATATCCTGCCCGCCGGGTGGAACACCCAGGAAGCAGGCAACAACCGGTTTACTGCAAGCGCGCAGCCGGTTGACCAGTTTTTCCATGGTCCGGCTGCCCGGTGGTTTGGAGATGACCGCAATGACATCGGTGCTTGCATCCCTTTCGAGTAAATCCAATCCACTGAGCGTTGTGATTCCACCAATGGCATCCGAAAGGTCATGGCTGCCGGTGCCGATGGCATGTGAGATGCCATATCCGGCCTGATGTACCAGGCTGGTGAATTCCTGTAAACCGGTCCCGGAAGGGCCGATGGCACCGATCGATCCCTTGCGAACGGCATTGGCGAAACCGATACCGGTTCCGCCCAGTATGGTGGTCCCGCAATCAGGACCCATCACCAGCAAGCGTCTTCCGGACGCAAAAGTTTTTAATGGACAACTCATCATCAAGGTTAACATTGTCACTGAACAGGAACACATTCAAACCACGTTCAAGCGCTTTTTGGGCTTCGCGGGCGGCGAATTCGCCCGGGATGGAGATCACGGCCAGATTGGCAGCCGGTTTCGCCAGCAAGCCTTCTTCGAGCGTGCGGTAGCGAACCTCGGAAGGCGCTCCCCCACCCCCCTTCAGAAATTCCGGCAGCTTCGCCAGGGCGGATTCCAGCGCCGCATCAGAATCTGCCTGCAGTGCGACGATCAGGTCCCCTGCGCCAACCTCATCCATGCGGGCATCGTAAAGCTTGAGTTCGGCCAATAACTTGCGGTTGCTTTCACTGCCCGTCAGGACAGCGCTATCCGTGATGCCTGTTTCATCTGACAAGCGCCGGTTGACACGCATCAGAAAGACTGAGTCGAAGTACTGGTTCTTCAGGATTCGGAAACCGAATGTCATGGTGATTGCCTTATTTAACAACTCATTGATACTTTTGGCTGAATGCGATCAACGCTTTCTTGAAGCACTCCATGGGAGCACGCACCAGGCCGGCGCCGATCTTGGGGTAACCGGGATCCTTGTGAGCGATCGCTGTATCAATGATGGGAGTCGAACCGGTCTGCACAACCTTGCGAATATCGATGCCGATCGGCGCACCGGTGAAACCAAAGGCAGGCATGCGGTAAGTCGGGTGCTCTGCCAGGGTGATGGTTCGCATCTCACGTGTGTATCCCAGAGCTTCCTCCGGCGTGCCGCCTACCAGGCTGAGGATTGCTGCAGCTCCACCCAGGACAAAACCGCCCCAGCCCACCGTTTCGGTGATGGCGGAATCACCCATATCAAATCCTGCATCCGCAGCGGAAAAACCTGGCATGTACAATCCCTCAACCAATGGAGAGGGCGCAGTGAACCATTCATCCCCGAGCCCACTCACGCGGATTCCGAACTCAGTCCCGTTGCGGCACATGGCTGTCACCATCGTGCTGTACTCAACATCCCGTGCCGGGTCCGCAATCGCCTTGCCGGCCGCCATGGCCAACCCAAGAAAAATCAGCTCGTGGTGAGTGACATATCCGAGCGTGGCGAACATGTTCTCTTTGGGTAGTTCCGTCCTGGCCAACGCATTGGCCATCTCATTCGCGAAAAGGCTGGAGGAGGCTGAATGGCGGTTATGCAACTCGTCTCCCATCTGCAGGGCTTTGGTGATGATCGGTTTTAATTCCAATCCACCGATGGTCTTCAGAGCCTTCGAAAAGTCGGTCCCCAGACGTCCCGCCATTTGCGCAGCGCATTCAGCGCTTCATCGTGGTAATCGCCGAACTGTTGGGCGCCCTCCACCTGGCGGCAGAAGGCTTTGTTGCCAAATGCCCGGTTCTCAACCACCCAAACCGGCGAGGATGGCGAGATGGTGCCAGCCATCGGTCCGACGGTGTCATGGTGGTGGTTCGGTTCCAATACGACTCCACCCTTGTCGAGCAGCTGCGATGGCCGCATCAGGTGAATCAGCCCAGCCTTCGTAGATGACCTGGCCGATGATCGCCCCTCGTTGGGCACCACACATGCGCTCCCATTCGATCGGCGGTCCCGAGTGCGTGATCATCTTCCCCTGCATGCCCGGGATGACCTCTCCGGCCGGGGCGACATCCACCAGGACCGGGTTTCCATCGATCATGCGTTTGACTGCTTCTTCATTGGCCTGATCTATTTTTTGTTTGATATCCATGTTTACCTCACAATTCCAGGCAGGGTATGAATCCTGGAGGGCGACGAATAATAAACTCAACTTAATGATAATTGCAGTCATGTAATCGTGCACATGTTTTCCGACAGGTGGCCGGGAGGCCGCCTGTCGGAGGAGAAAAGGATTTGTTTACTTGGGAGAACCGATCATACCCTCGACCAGCCAGTTCACATTGCTCATTTCATCATCGGTCAGAACGGCACCTTCGGCTACAACCACATTGCCATCCTGGTCCGTGATCGGTCCGGCAAAGGTCACGATCGTGCCAGCATCAAGATCGGCAATCGTCTGATTGACCTTGTCGATCACTTCCTGGGGTACTTCCGGTCCGAACTCGGATAACGCCATGCAACCCTCGAGCAGGCTGCAGCGCAGGAAGATGGGCGTCCAGGTACCATCCAGTACGGTCGAAGCGAGCCAGGTCAGCTTGTCACCCAGGGTAAACCCGCTGCCCACGATCCAGTACTTGGGGGCGAATTGCTGGGCCGCCAGCGATTGGAAGCCGATGGAATAAACACCGCGGGATTCGGCCGTCGAGAGAACCGTGGCGGGTGAATCGACATGCATGGTGATCACATCCGCGCCATCATTGATCAGGGCGTTGGTGACCTCAGCTTCCTTGGCGCTGTCGCCCCAGGCATAGGTGAATTTGACCTCGGTGACCACATCCGGGTTGACGGATTTCGCGCCCAAATGGAAAGCATTGGCGAAGGTCAGGGTCCAGCCCAGCGGGAAGGCAGCCACAAAGCCAAGCTTGTTGCTCTTGGTCATCATGCCGGCTGCGACACCCTTGGCGAACCAGACATCCGGGGGTTTCCCATAAAAATTGGCAAAATTCGCGCCCATCAACCAACCGCCAGCGTGCTCGAAAATGACCTCCGGGTACTTGGTGGCCAGGTCGTAGGCGGGTTGTTGGTGGCTGAAGGCCGTGGCGATGATCATCTTGGCACCCTGTTGGATCATCTGCTCGATGGTGGCTGTCGCGCCGGCTTCATCGTAGACGTTCTCCGCCTCGACGATCTCAACACAGGCGATGTTTTCCTTGATCTTCATAACGCTGTCGTGCATGGCCTGGTTATATCCGGCATCGTTGACCGGTCCACCATAAGTCGCGCCAATGATCAGGCAGGGTCCTTCTTCCACGGGAGCGGCTGTGGCGACCACTTCTGGAACCTCGGTCGGAATGACGGTTTCCTTCGCGCCACAGGCTGTCAGCGTGAACACCGCGATCAAAAGAACTACCAATATGCTGTAAAGCTTCTTATTCATGATCTTCTCCTTCTGTCAGATTCAGTTTGTTTTCCTGATAACCAATATCTCTTTCTTCTATTTGTTTTGTCACCTCCTGGCAGACTGACTGATGAGAATATCCTTCTCATTGAGAACCTTGATAAACCTTGCCCAGACTGGCCGGCGCAGACTGCTTCCGGTTACCACCCCAGGCGATTAAAACCACAATGGTCAGCAGATATGGGAGTGTATCCAGCAGGAAAGGTGAAATGGCAATACCGCTATTCTGCAGAACCAACTGCAGCGCAACCGCCGCACTGAAGAGCAGCGCCCCGGCGATGGCTCGAATGGGATGCCAGCGGCTGAAAATGACCAGGGCCACGGCGATGAAACCCCGCCCACCGGTCATATACTCAGTCCAGTTCATGGCATACGCGATCGAGATATGGGCTGCACCGAGCCCGGCCAGCATTCCGCCAATGAATAAAGCCTGGTAGCGGATTCGTCGCGGGTCCCGACCCGAGGCAAAAGCGGCATCGGTGCTCTCACCCACCGCCCGAACACCCAACCCCCAGCGCGTCCGGAAGAGCAGCCACCAGACCAGGATGGCCATCGGGATGACCAGGTAAATCAACAAGTCGAACTTGAAACAAACTGGCATAGACCATCGGCAACGAGGACAATCCGGGAAGTTCAAAACGAGGGAGGGCGTGTATGCTCTTGCCCACATACGGGTTGCCGATCATAGCGCTCAGTCCAAAACCAAAGAACATAACCGCCAACCCACTGGCCAGCTGGTTTGCCTTTCGTGTGATGACCAGATACCCAAAAAGAAGATTCATCAACCCGCCCACCAGCATGGCGGTCAATACTCCCAGGTAGGGGTTACCCGTCCGGACGGTCATGGCGAAACCCGAAGCTGCACTGACCAGCAGAACACCTTCCAAACCCAGGTTCACGATCCCGGCACGTTCATCAACGACTTCCCCAAGTGCTGTATACAGCAGCGAGGTCCCGGAATAAATGGCACTGGAAAGAACGCCAAGGATGGATAGAAGTGTCATGATCTTTTCCTTAATCGGAATACGGGTTTGGCCAGGACAACAAACAAAGTCAGCGCCAGCAGGATATTAACGATGGAATAGGGTACACCGCGAGTGATCTGCAGCAGGTTCCCACCAGAAAGGATCACCGAAACCAGGAATGACATGATGATGATCCCGAATGGATCACCGGCCACCAGCCAGCTGATCAGGAAGCCCATGAAGCCCCAGCCGATCGAGAAATTGGTCAGCAGCAAGCCGTAGTAACCTGAAGCCTGGACCATTCCCGCCAGGCCGGCCAACGCACCGCCCGCACAAAAAACGATGAGGATATAGGATTTGAGGGGAATTCCGTTCCTGAGAGATGCCTGGGCATTGCCGCCGATGGCGCGCATCTCCAAACCCCAGCGGCTGTAGCGCATGAATAACCAGAAAGCGATCAAGGCCACCAGCCCAAAGACAAGTCCCAGACTGACCCGCGTCCCGAAGAAGGTTGGCAGACGGGCTGCCTCAACGAACCTGGCGGTCTTGTTCGTATCCATGGCTGAATGCCAGAACCCAAACACCAGGAACCCGATGATCTTGGGTGCTACCGAATTGAGCAGAAGCGAGGTAATGGTCTCATTGACCAGACCGATCGCTTTAAGGTAGGCGGGGATGAACGCCCAGACTGCTCCGCCGAACATGCCCAACAACATCATCAGCGGAATGAGCAGCCAGGCCGGCAGGGCCGAGAATGCCAGTGCGCCAAAAGTGGCGAAAGCCGCTCCGATGTACAACTGCCCTTCAGCTCCGACGTTGATCAACATGATCCGGGAGGGCAGGGAAACCGCCAGGCCGGTCAGCAGGATGGGGGTCATGGCCACCAGCACCTCGGATATCCCGTAGGCGCTTCCCAATGTTGAGGAAAAGATATCCCGGTAGGATTGGATGGGGTCCTTCCCGGTGATGAGCAGAAGCAGTCCAAACAGGGTGAATGACAGGAAGATCATGAACAAGTAGCGAATTACATTGTTCATCCAACCTGGGACTTGTATTTTTTTTGCGGTTGTCTTTTCAGTGCTTTGAAGCATGTTGTACCTTTGAGCCGGTCATTAAATGACCGATTTCAATCGGGCTTGTCTTCCCGGGTTCTGTTGTTCTGACAATCCGCCCGCTCAACATCACGATCAGGCGGTCACTGAGCTGGAACAACTCTTCCAGATCTTCCGAAACCAGCAAGATTCCACAGCCACTTTCACGTGCATCCAATAAAGCTTTCTGCGCCGCCAGCGTGCTCTGGACATCGAGACCACGGGCCAGGTAGGAAGCGATGATCAGCCTCGGTTGTTCCATCAGCTCCCGCGCGATGGTCATGCGCTGCAGGTTACCTCCTGAGAGGCTCATGGCCGGTAGATATAGATTGGGTATTTCGAAACCAAGCCGCCCATAACTTGCCCGGGCATCTGCAGCCACCTTCTGCCAATTAACCCTGAAACCGCCTGAATGGGAGTATCGCCATAGTCGGGTCAACGCCATGTTCAGAAGGATCGGCAGCCATCCAGTGACCGCCATTTGGAGGGGACTTTCAGGGATGAAAGCCACCCCGCTCCGTCGCACTCTCCGAATCGACCAGCGCGCTGCCTCCTCGCCGAACAGGGTTTTACTGCCACGAGACGGCCTCGTCATACCCAGAATCAGGTCGCAAAGTTCCTTTTGCCCATTACCCGAAACACCGGCCACACCCACGATCTCACCCGGATGGATGTCAAAGTCGATCCCTTTGAGGGCGTTTGAAGCGCCCTCCGGCCGGGTCTCGATATCTTTCAGTTCCATAACAGGCGGGCTGGCAACCTTCGATTTCACGGTTCTTCTGCCAATTGACGAGTCCAGTTCCTTGCCGAACATCAAACGGATGAGTTTGTCCTCACTCGCCTGGGCACGCAATAGGGTGCCTGCCACACGCCCGCGGCGCAGGATCGTCACCCGATCCGCGCAGTTAAGCACTTCATCAAGTTTATGGGTGATCAGGACGATCGCGTAGCCGTCCATGCGAAGGTTCTTCAGCACGGTGAACAGTGCCTCCACCTCATGTGGCGCGAGAACGCGGGTGGGTTCATCCAGGATCAGGATGCGCGCGTTGGAGATCAACAGTTTCAATATTTCGACTTTTTGCTGCTCGCCAAGCGAGAGTTGCGAGATCAGCTTGCGTGGGTTGACTTCGAGCTGGTACCGGTTCGAGATCTTTATGATGCGCCGCTCAATTTCATCAGGGTTGAGAACCGCCTGCAAACCAGGCATGAACAGAGCAAGATTCTCTGCCACCGTGAAGGCGGGAATTAACGTGAAATCCTGGAAGACCAAACCGATCCCAGCTTTACGAGCATCAGCCGGAGAATGGATGGATTGGACTTTTCCTGACAGTCTGATTGTGCCCCCATCAGAGCGATAAAAGCCATAGAGGATCTTGACCAGGGTGCTTTTCCCGGCGCCATTCTCCCCCAACAGTGCATGGATCTCCGAAGCGTAAATATCGAGGTTTATATCGTCATTTGCCCTCACGCCCGGGAAGGATTTGGTGATCCCCTTCAACGATAACAGGCAGTGCTGGGTGGGCGTTTTTTGGTTGCGTTCTGGCATGATGATTTCATCCACAGGATTGAAAATGGATCTTGATGCATCATCATACCCAGGCCATCTTTCTCACACCAGCGTATATACTCGGTGTTTTTTAGCGTGTTGGCACGTAAAAAACCGACCCCGTAGAAAATACGGGGTCGGTTCCAACCTCTTTTTACTCCTCACTCGATCAAATTGTGCTCTTTGGCATACCGGACCAATTCCACACGCGTGTGCAAGCCAAGCTTATCCGACAGATTCGAACGGTGGCCTTCGACCGTGCGCGTGCTGATGGACAGCTCCTCGGCGATCTGACGGTTGGTGTAACCTTGCACGATCAATTTTAATACATCGACTTCACGGCGGGTCAATGGTTCGATACCCGCTCTGGTTAGAGCGTTTTCATCCTGTGCACTTCCCCCAAGCAAAGACCTCATCATGGCCGGGTCGACAAACAGGTCTCCGCGCATGACAACATGGACCGCAGAGATCAACTCACTTTCCGCGGCCTTTTTCAAGATATAACCGCTCGCCCCGGCCTTGAGTGCCTCCCGCAATAATCCTTCATCCTCATGGACGGTGAGGATCAGGATGCGCGCCGGGGATTCAGCCTGCCTAAGTTGGCGAGTGACCTGGATGCCATCCAGGTCCGGCATGCTGATATCCAGCAGGACTATATCGGGTACCAGTTGCCTGGTCATCTCCACCGCTTCAACACCGCCGGTTGCCTCCCCCACCAGGTTCAATTCGGGTTCATCATGGATCAGGGCACGCAACCCCGCCCGCACCACGGCATGATCATCCGCGATCAACACCTTAATCACAGGGCACCTCGACTTTCACGGTCGTACCCTTGCCGGGGGAACTTTCGAGGGTGAGCTTACCTCCCAGCATTTCCACCCGCTCGCGCATACCGAACAGGCCCAGGTGGTCCTCCATCCCGGGTGGGGATGGGATGAATCCGATCCCATCATCCTCGATCACGGCCACCAGGTGCCCGGGCTGGCGATTGAGTAATATATCCACATGGCGCGCCTGGGCATGCAGGATCACATTGGTCAGGGATTCCTGAACGATCCGGAACACGGCCGTTCTCGATCTCACCGCTGAGTCGTTTATCCTTTATCCCCAATGACTCGAAGGCCACCGGAATACCATATTGTTCGCTGAATTCGGCGACGTATTGTTGCAAGGCAGTCACGAGTCCAAGGTGGTCCAGGCTCGCTGGTCTCAGGTCCACCGCCAGCTGGTGGAGGTTTTCCTGGACCTCATTGACCAATTTGCGCAGCCTGGCGAGATGCTTCTTGACCAGGCTCTCTTTATTGCCAGCTACCCGCTCCATTAACCCCAATTCGACCATCAAAGCCGCCAGCAACTGGCCGGACTCATCATGCAATTCGCGAGAAAGGTGGAGGCGTTCCTCCTCCTGGGCCATCATTAATCGTTGAGACAGTGCATGCAACTGCTCGCTACCCTTGAGTACGCGGTCGAGCAGCCAGGAGTTTTGGATCGTAACGGCCGCAAGATTGGAGAAGGACTGGATTAACACTTCATGATCTCCGGAGAACGATCCTTCTTTCCTGCTCAATAACATGAGTTTCCCGAACAGCTGTGAACCGAACATCAGGGGGAAAGCTGCAAAGGTATTAAAGCCGGTGGACCGGTCCTTTTGCATCTCCAATGGCATCGCAAGCGGTTTGATTGCACCTTTTTCAGGGGTGCGCCGGTTCGGTTCTGATTGCAGCAGGAATTGAATTTTTGATACATCTTTTACAGAGATTCCTCGGGTCGCTGCCACCATCATACTGCCGGTTTGAGTATCAGGTATTTCAATCCAGGCGGCATCGATCCCAAATCGCCTGACCGCCACCTGACAGATCGTCTGGAGGATATTCTCCTGGTTGAAAGTTCCCAGGAACGTTTCCGAAGCTTTATTTAATGAAGCCAGGTCTTTCACTTTTTGATGCAAGGCTGCATTGGCTTCCAACCGTTCCGCAGTGGTGGCTGCCAGGATCAACGAAGTCAGTGAAACGACCCCTGTAAAGGTTTGAAGGAGGACCAGGCTGTCATTGATCGATTGGTGAGAGAATGGTCCAAGTTCATGGATCGACCCCCAGATGGCGATGCCCGAGACCAGGAATACCCCGCCAGCTGCGCCGCGTGTTCCAAAGCGCAGCGAGACCCAGATCATGATTGGAAAAACAACATATAGCAATGCGAGGTGAAGGATGCCTGAAGGCGGGTTGTTGCTGAAGACGAACCAGGTGAGACCTGCCAGAACGAAAAACAATAGGATGCCTTCCACCAACCTGCGGGTGGTCGGCCTGGACCAGGGGGGTGTCAACCAGGTCAGCAGGAGTGGCGCAACCACGAGCGCACCCAACAAATCGCCGATCCACCAAGTCGTCCAAATCGGAACAATATTCTTCCACACGGCCGGCTCCACCAGCGTCAGGGTGAAGACACCGGAGGTCGCACTGATCATGGTGGCAAAGAACGAAACAGCCACCAGACTGACAACATCCCGGATGCGGGTCAATTGATTTTGAAAGTCAAAAAACCGCTGCAGCAGGTAGGCACACAGGACAGCTTCGAGCGTGTTCCCGATGGTCATCCCCATTGCCAGAGGGAATGGCGCTCCGGTGAAGAGCGACCCGAGCAGTACACCCAGAACAACCCCCGGCCACAGCCTGATCCCAAAGATCAAAAGCGCCGCCAGGGCGATACCGGTCGGAGGCCAGACCGGTGAGGTGTTCGCCTGGACATAGGCCATACCCAAACCAAGGCTGGCAGCCAGGCGGTACACAATGGCGAGGAGTATGATTTCAAGTAAGTAAATCCCAATCCGGCGCAGTTTTTGATTCATCGGAGGTCCTGATTTGAGAATTGATGAATTATACAAGCTTGTCCCAAGGAATTAATATCAGAGCACTTGACTCCTTCATTTCCCAAAAACGGGGTGGGTACAATTAAGTTTATATTGCCCATTCTGCGGTTGGTAGCCAAGCTTGCGGTTAACCGCCAACATCGGCGCGTTCAGCGAGTCGTTACTGGTGGTGATCTCGTGTGCGCCAACTGAACGGGCAAAGCGGATGGCCAGCAGCTTGAGCGCCAGGGCAATACCCCGCCCTCGGTACTCACGCCTGACGCCGGTCATTTCATTGTGGGCGTTCCCATTGGCCGGCACCAGTCTCACGGTTGCGAAACCAACCCATTGATCACCATCCACGGCTACCAAGCGACCGCCAGGCTGGTTTACGTCAGTATGGAAGGAACGTTGGCAGTATTCCTCATAATCCATGGAGTGAAAGTCATATCCCGGGATATCCTGAGAGACCCTCTCATCCAGTTCATGATACTTGCGGCGGTGTGCCTCGCCATCACCTACCTCTGCCAGCGAGGTGAAGCGGATGCCCTCCCCCACCAGTTTTTCAATCACACCCACGAAGGGTGTTTCATCAAAGGTGGTGAGATCCAGGCTTGATTTGAACAGGTGGCGGTCGATGCTGAAACCATTGCGTTCGGCGAATGCCAGCGAGCGCGGGTCATCATCCCAGGCGTCAGAGACGAGGCGGTTGGCATGCTGCTCCTTGAGGAAGGACCACAGCCCATCGCGCAGCGCCTTCCCGAAGCCCTTGCCGCGGGCATCTTCGTTAACGCCAGCCCAGACGTAGAAATAGCCTTCGGGTGAGAAGACCTCATGCACCGCGAGGGCATAACCATTAACTGCATTTTGATCGTCGACCGACACCAGCCGGCAAACGATGCGCCCGGGCGGCATGTGTTCCAACCAGCGGCGCATTTCCTCCGGGGAGGTGAGTGAACGATCCGCCCAGGTTGTGATGGCTGCCAAGGCGGCCAGGTCTGTGGAGAGGTCAGCATTGCGAATTGTGATGTGCATTTAATCCTGAACCTGATCTTAGGGTGTGAGTTCCACAGATGACCAGACCGGGTACAGAAAGAAATCGACCTGCGCATCCACAGAAAAGGGGTTGCCCTCATTCAATATAAAAAGGTTTAAGACCTCACTCGCACCAGATCCGGATTGCATGTAGATAAAGGCTTTTGAATCCGGTGACCAGGATACCCCGGTAAATTTTCCGTCCAGTCGATTAACTTTTATGGGGTTTTCATTCTCCAGATCGAGGAGGAACACTTCCGTTTCTTCACCTTTCCCATAAACCAGGGTCAGGTACTGACCATCCGGCGACCAGACCGGTGGTTCCATGATTGAAGCCTGGCCGAGTTCTATGACTTTCCTGGGATGTTTGCCATCAAAATCCATGGTCCACAATTCCAATATGCTCGATGCACCCTTATGAAAATAAGCCATCTGGGTGCCATCCGGTTTCCAGCTTGGTAGAAGGTCAGAAACCGTCGGTTCAGCACTCAGGAGAATAAGATCAGTGCCATCCGCCATGATCGACCAGATCTGCTCCTCACCACCTTCCTGGCGTGCGGAGAAAACTATGACCTCACCAGACGGTGACCAGGCAGGCCAGAGATCTGTAAAGGATGGATCGTTCAATAATGCAGTGGTCTTTTTGCTCGTGACATCCACGATTTCAAGTTTTTCTCCCTTAATTTCCTTTTCAAGACTGGCAACCACCAGACGGTTACTGTCTGAAGCCCAGGAAATGGTGCTGGGGGCCACAAGGTACTCGTTGGTCAGCAGTAAAGTCTTTTCAGCCTGGAGGTCATAAACCGATAACTGGTACCCTCCCGATGGTCCAAGGACAGCGAATAAATAGGCAATGTAGCGGCCATCCGGTGACCATTTGATCACCTTGGGTAATCCATAAGCAGAGTCGGTCAATGCCCGATCATCGGAAAAATCAGGCCGGGTGATCGACAGGTAGGTGCAAAGTACCCCTCCGCATTCGACCTCGAAGTTGGCATCAAAGTGGGCGATCCAACCTGGCAGCTGGTCGAAGGGATAATCCTCTGGCGGTTTCACCAGGGTAGGTTCAAGTGTTGGCGTCACGCTGCTCGCCGGCCGGGTTGTGCGGGTCGGGTTGGGTGTCAGGGTGGGCAAGTCTACTGATGGAGCTTTCTCCGCGGGCTTGCACGCAGATAGAAGCAGGATCCCAATCATTAACGGGACCAGTACCTTACTCATAACATGGCTTCTTTGGCGATCAAAAGGTGTCCGAATATTTCCATAGTTACAGGTATCCAACCGTGTTTTCTTGTCCAATTATTTTTTCCTTATTCACGCTGTCGCATCAGCCAGACGGCATGTGCCATGACCACGATGCCCGCCAGGCTCAGGACGCCCAGCAGCAGATCGGTAAGTCCGGATCCGGCAATATTCAAGCCGATCACCACCGCCGCCACGACCAGGATCAATCCAAACCCAAATTCAAGTGCTGTCCGGGGAGTAAATGTCATTGAATCCTCCAATCAATAAAGGTATTAATTTTCATGGGCCCTTGGGATGATGGCATTGATTAAGCCGGTCAATAGCAGGCTGCCATCACGGTTTGTAAACGACCGGAGACCAGACGGGGTAGTTGAAATCCACCTGTGCACGCACGATGAAAGGCTGGCCATCGTTGAAAACGAACATATTGAGCCAGTGGTCAAGCGAACCACGATTTTCCATGAAGATGAGTGCACCGGAATCCGGCGACCAGGAAGCGAAGCTGTATTTTCCTTCCACCTCATCCAGGCGCATTCGTTTTTCCGTCGACAGGTCGATTAACAACACCTCGGTCGCTTGTGTATTGCCATGAATGGCACATAGATAGCGGCCATCCGGTGACCAAACCGGTTTATCGAAGATTTCATCGCTGCCCAGGCTGACCAGCTTTTTAGGATTCTCTCCGGTCGGCCCCAGGGTCCATAACTCAACACTGCCCTGCACATCCTTGCGGAAATAAGCCAGGCTGCTGCCATCCGGCTTCCAGCTGGGTTTCAGGCTGGCGAATGCATCATCGCTGGTCAGGGCGGTCAGGCTCGTGCCATCCGTGGCAGCCGACCACAATTGCGTGCTGCCTTCGGTGTCGCTGGCCGAGAAGACGATCCAATCATTGGACGGGGACCAGGCTGCCGAGACATCCTTGAATTGTGCCGAATCTTCAAACATCACAAGTTCTTCCCTGGTTTCCACATTCAGGACGATCAGCGACCAGGTACCCAGCTCATCGTCCCGGGTGGCGATCAACAGAAAGCGGTTTTCCGGCGACCAGGAGATACTGTAGGGGGTGTCGATGGTATTGGGGGTCAGGAGACTGCTCGTGTTATCCTGCAGATCGTACAGCCACATCTGGGTGAAGGCTGACGTCGCTCCCATGGTATAGATCGAATACGCGATATAGCGGCCATCCGGTGACCAGGTGATATCCGAGACCATGCCGGAGGTCTGCACCGTCAGGCTTTGATTTTCCGAAAAATCGGGTTCCATCATTCCCAGGTTGGTGCAAAAGGAATCACCACATTCAAGATTGAGATAGGCGATCGAACCGGGCAATGCGGAATAATCGAAATCCTCCGGCGGCTCGATCAGCCTCGGTAATGATGCACCGGTCGTGCAGGCGTTGAGCAGGATGAGGAACAGAATGGTCGGGGTCAGGATTCTATTGAGAACCAATATCGTTTTCTCCTTGATGACAGGGATTATTTATATTCACGATCTCCGGGGATGATGGCATCGATCGCAGCCAGTTCCGTTTCGCTGAAATTGAGGTTATTGAGCGAAGCAACGCAATCCTGGATCTGGCTCAGCCGGCTGGCACCGATCAACGCGCTGGTGACCTGAGGTTGGCGCAGTACCCAGGCGATGGCCATCTGCGCAAGGGTTTGACCGCGTGCCTGGGCGATCGCGTTCAATTGGGTCAGTTTGCCCATCAATTCCTCGGTTACATTGGCAGGTGTCAGGAAGGTGTTGGGCAGATTGGCGCGTGAATCAGCCGGGATGCCATCCAGGTAACGGCCAGATAACAACCCCTGCGCCAGCGGTGAAAAGACGATGCAGCCAATCCCATCCTCAGTGAGGGCATCCAGCAGATCGCCCTCGATCCAGCGCTTGAAGAAATTGTAATTGGGTTGGTGAATCAACAGGGGAGTACCCAGCCCGCGCATGATCTCAGCCGCCTGGCGGGTCATGCCCGCCTCATAGCGCGAGATACCGGCATACAAGGCCCGCCCGCTTTTGACAATATGATCCAGCGCGCCCATGGTCTCCTCGAGGGGTGTATTCGGGTCCGGCCGGTGGTGGTAGAAGATATCCACATAATCCAACCCCATGCGCTTCAAGCTCTGATCGCAGGAGGCGATCAGGTATTTGCGTGAACCCCAATCCCCGTAAGGTCCGGGCCACATATAATAACCGGCCTTGGAGGAAATGATCATTTCATCCCGGTAGGGTTTGAAATCCTGTTTGAAAATGCGGCCGAAATTCTCCTCCGCCGTGCCGTTGGGGTAACCGTAATTATTGGCCAGGTCGAAATGGGTGATGCCGAGCTCATAGGCTCCGCGCAACATTTCGCGTGAATTCTCCAGCGGATGGTCGTTTCCAAAATTGTGCCACAACCCCAGCGACACCATTGGCAGCTGCAGCCCGCTGCGACCGCAGCGCTTGTATTGCATGACATCATAACGTTTGGGATCTGCCTGGTAGCTCATACCACCTCTACTCTTAAAATTCAATGAAAGTGATTATAGTTCATCTGACAGGCGCACCGAGAAAGTACACCGGTCATCTCCCTTGAGTAATGAACGAGCCACACCAACGCGTACCGGTTTGCCGGTGGCAGCCTCCCATTGCTGGCGGTACCACCCGCCGCCACACAGGCAGTAAGTGACCGGCATGCCCTGATCCAATTTTGCCCGGATGACCGGGCAGAAGCAATAAGCAGCCCGTCTCTCTGCATCTGTCCCGGCTTTCTTGAAACCTTCCGGGTCACAAGGATTTTTCGTATGGTAAATAATAGACCCTTCCCGGTAGGTACCCTTCTCACCCCACCCTGGATCGGCAGCCATGAATGCCAGGACGGCATCCACTGCTTCCAGTGGCTGGCCGGTCTTTTCCCTGACGTCCCGGAATACCGTTCGCAGCTTTTCCAATTGCCCCGGTGGAAAAACATGAGCGCAGCTGGATACGACATCATATCGCTCCGCCTTATCCGCCAGTCCCTCCAACCGGGTAATGACTTCCTTTGCCCAGGCAAAGCGTTCGTCGGGGCTTGATTCCAAATTGAGCCTGCTGATTCCCTCAAGAGCCTGGGCCTTTTTTTCGCTGCCCAAGACCAGCCCCAGGTATTGCTCACACAGGGAGTTCCAATTATGGACCACAAACTGGGCTTCGATCTCCCCAAGTGGGTTCTGCCAGTCCGGATAAACCTCGCGCGTGAACTCATCCGAGATCAAGGCATGCTCACGGGTGAACCGGTTTAATATCTGCTTCGTCTCGGCTAATGTATCCTGCGGACCCTGGTGCCGAATTGACAGGACTTCCATCGGGAGAGTGGTTTTCGAATGGATCCGTGCACATTTGTATTCAGCGTTTACCGGAAAACCCACCTCAGCTTCATAACCTTCCGGGTAACTGCTGATATATTGAATATGGCAGTAGGGATTCCCGGCGATGAGCTCTGAAGGAATCTCGTTGACCAATTCCTGAATGGCTGGCAGGATTTCTTTACGGTCCTTCAGGTTAAATGTAAAGAAGGCTACCAGGTGTGGTTCTATCCGTTTATGGGAAAGACCCAGTACTGCCAGAGCGGTCATGCATCACCTTCCCGATTTAATTGATGAATACCCATATAAAATGGTCGAGACTTGGTATGACCCCGCAAGTATAGCCCAGTTTGCACATGGAACTAAAGCATGGATGCTTCGGCAGATTGACTTATTTCTTCGCCGGGCTGATGCCGTATTTGATCGCCAGCACGGCCGCCTGGGTTCTGTCGGCCACGTTCAGCTTGTCGAAGATCGCACTGACATAATTGCGGACTGTACCTTCGGAAAGATGTAACCGACCGGCGATGGCCGTGTTATTCAATCCCTCGGCGACCAGCATCAATATCTCTCGCTCGCGCTCGGACAATTCACCACCCACAGCCGTCATTCCGGGTGGGGCCTGACGGGCCACCTGCCGGAAGAGTTTGCCGCCTACCGATGGATCGATGGGGGTCTTCCCGATCGCGAGTTCACGGATGGCCAGGAGCAGTTCCTCCCGGCTGGAATCCTTCAACAAATATCCATCCGCTCCGGAGCGGATGGCATCGAACAGCCATTCGTCGGCATCATAAGTGGTCAGAATCAGGATTCGCACGGAGGGGTACTTTTCCTTGATGGCGCGGGTAGCCTGCACACCATTCAGGATAGGCATCTTGAGATCCAGCAGGATGACATCCGGTTGCTTCAGCTCGAGCTTGCTGAGCAGTTCCTGCCCGTCACCGGCCATGCCAATCACTTTCAGATCCTTTTCATTGCTCAGGATGGTGTTCAAACCCTGGCAAACGACATCCTGGTCGTCACAGATCAGGACGGTGATCATGCCGCCTCCGGTAAGATCAGGTGGATGGTCGTGCCCGTGCCGGGCAGACTGTCCACGATAAGTTTTCCACCCAGCATCTCGGCACGTTCGCTCATGCCGCGTAGTCCGAATCTTTCGCTGTCATCGATCGACTGGGGATCAAAACCCTGTCCATTATCCTGGATGGTCAGCCTGAGTTGGTCATCCGAGCGCACCAGTTTTAATGATGCCTGGTGGGTGCCGGAGTGCCGGACGATATTCTCCAATCCCTCCTGGGCGACACGGTAGATGCAGTAAGCCACTTCCGGAGCGATCTTGTCCATACCCTTGTCGATGCGGGTTTTTACCTTGATCCCGCTGCGCTCCACGATCGATTCCACCTGGGTCTTCAAGGCCAGGGTCAGGCCAAGGTCATCGATCGGTAATGCGCGCAGATCCTGGAGCGCCTTACGGGTCTCATTCAAACCATTGCGCGTGATACCCAGCGACTGGTCGACCAGCCTGAGTGCCTCAGCCGGTTTTCGTTTGACCAGCGTTTTAACCGCTTCCAATTCAACCGCCACGCTGCTCAGGGTGTGGGCCAGGGTGTCATGCAGCTCTCGCGCCATGCGGTTGCGCTCACGACTGACGGTCAACTGTTCAATGGCCAGCGCATAATGTGTCAGCTTCTCGTTGGCCTCAACCAGTTTTGCACGTTGCTCACGCTGCGAAGCCATGATGCGGTATTCCAGCACACCCAGGATGCCCAGGATAATGCTGCGGATGAACGCGCTTATAAAAGAAAATGCCATGAACGGGACGCTCAGGGAGAGATTCGATCCGCTGATCCGGATGTAAAAGTGGCTGCGCAAACTGTCAAATGGGGCACCCGGGATGAGCATCAACGGCGTGCCGGATAACAAGATGATCTCGATCGTAATCTCAAAGACGGCTGTGAATACACAATAAGCGATGACTTCCTTTAATGAAAACTGCCAGGCAATGAGAGCCAGTGGGATAACCAGGAAAATGACCTGGTCCCACATGAAGAACGAACGTGCCAGCGAGCCAGCCTGGTTTTCTCCCTGCGGGATCCCCAGGTAACGCGAAGCCAGCATTGCAGCCGTGGCGGTGAATAAAAGCACCAGCAGATGCCAGGGTTTTATACCGCGGCTGACAGTCGGGAAGAGCAGCGCAACCAGGATGGCAGCCAGGATCGTCACCGGCAGGTAGCGATAAAAAGACATGACGCCTGCGAAGGGATTGACGAGGGCGGGTACAAGCTGGCTGTTGATCAACATTAACAGCTGCAATGCCAGCGCCCACTTCAGGGCGGTTAGAATACCCGGCTCAAGAGTCTTGCTTCTCATGGACTCATGATAGCACAAGAACGTTATCCAAACATCACTCAGGTGTCAGGAGGCAGCATGACCGGTGTCATATTTAATCCGGAGCTGAATCATAGGACTGCATCACTGTAAACACTCGGGGGAAGCCCTTGTTTAAGATAACCTAGAAGCTGAAAGCAATCCAGCCAGGTTTATGGCATCTAGATCATTACAGGAGACCTTCGACATGAAGCAGCAAATTGGAAATGGGTTCGATTAAAAGTCAAATCATTTCTTCAAAGCGCATCGTAAAGCCAGCATCCTAACGATCAGCATCCTGGCGGTGCTCACCATCGCACTGATCGTTCTAAACGCCACCGTCTTCAAACAAAGAGAAACAGCAACCACCCAAACCCTGGCGATCCAGCGCGGTAATGTCATCCAGACTCTCGAGATCGTTGGATCACTGCGGGCAGTCCCTTCCGCCTCATTAAGCTGGACAACCTCCGGTACGGTCATGCCATTCACCGCCCAGGTGGGTGATACAGTCAAGGCTGGGGATGTCATCCTCGAATTGGAACCTGCTTCCGTTTCCTCAGCCATCCTGGATGCCCAGACCGATTTGATCACCGCTAAAAGCGGGTTGGAACTGTTAAAGACAGCAGATACAGCCTACCAAACAGCCTCCCAGGCGTTGGCAAATGCTGAATCCACCTATAAGGAAGCCAAACTGGATTTTAATTCGATCAACGAGTACAACAACCCTCTTGAAGAGGTGGAAACCGCCATCGAATCTTATTTCGACGCCCGCGAAGCCCTGTGGCAAGCCCAATCGGACTATGAAGCCACGCTGAACCTGGCAGCAGACGACCCGGTCCGTGTCGCCGCCAAATCCACCCAAAATGATGCCCAGGCCGCCAAGGACAAGGCATTTACCGAGGTGAACAACACCCTGGGTACTTATTTTGGAAATACCCAGGAAGATATCTACCTGACCTACAAAGCTGCCAAGGCTGCGCTGGATGAAGCCCGGGTGACCTTTAACGCCGCACGCGATAAATCGGACGATATCGCTGCCGCGGAAGCAAGGGTCCAGGCACTCACCAATACGATCAACGGCTCAAAGATCATTGCGCCCTTCGATGGTACCATCACCGACATCTTCGCTGCATCCGGCGACCATATTACCAACGGCGATAGTGCCATCCAGCTGGATAATCTTTCCACCATGGTGGTGGATGTCACCGTTTCCGAGGTGGACATCAACACCGTCAACGTCGGAGATCCAGCCTCCATCACCTTCGCTGCCATCCCCGGCAAGACCTACAAAGGTACGGTGACCCAGGTGGGTGACTCCGGGACGACCAGTTCCGGCGTTGTACGTTTCAATGTAACCATTACGCTTTACGACATCGACGAACAGGTAAAACCCGGCTTTTCTGCAGTGACCACCATTGTGACCGACCAGGTCAGCGACGTGCTGCTCATCCCAACCGCCGCTATTCGCACGATCAACAATCAAAAGATGGTGATCGTCATGCGCAATGGTGTGGCAACTCCCGTTGCAGTCGTGCTGGGTCCTGCATCCGATGCTTTCACCGCATTGATCAGCGGTGATATCCAGGAAGGCGATCTGGTCGTGGCGACCATCGACACCTCCACGGGTATGGGCGGGCTGTTGATGATGGGTGGTGGCGGGGGCTTCCAACAGGGAGTCGACCGGCAACCTCCGACAGATGGTGGGGGACAACCCCCCAGCGGCGGTAACTAGGCCAGGAATGACAGAGGATATTACATGAACAACTATGTGGTAGAAGCCAAACACCTGACCAAAGTATATGACATGGGCGAGGTTAAGGTGCATGCCCTGCGAGGTCTTTCGCTGAAGATCAAACCCGGTGAAGTGGTCGCCATCATGGGTCCCTCCGGATCCGGCAAATCCACGCTGATGAATACTCTGGGTTGCCTGGATCGTCCATCCTCGGGTGAGTACGTCCTCAATGGCGAGAGGACATCCACGATGAATGATGATGAACTGGCCAATATTCGCAACCGCCAGGTGGGATTCATCTTCCAGAGTTACAACCTGCTGCCACGTGCCACTGCCATAACCAATGTGCAGTTGCCCCTGATCTATTGCGAAAATGGCGGCGGTGATATCGAACGGACTGCTGCGAACATGTTGAAATCCGTCGGACTGGGCGACCGAATGCATCACCGTCCCTATGAACTCTCTGGCGGCCAGCAACAGCGCGTGGCCATTGCGCGCGCCCTGGTCAACAATCCCGCCATCGTTCTGGCAGATGAACCGACCGGCAACCTGGATTCCAGGTCCGGTGAGGAGATCATGCAACTCCTGTTGAAATTAAACCGGGAGCGGGGCGTGACTCTGATCATCGTGACCCACGATACCCGCGTGGCCGGGCATACCCAACGCATCATCCATATTCTGGACGGAAAAGTGAGTGACAGCCATGAAAATCGTTAAACTCCTGCCCCAGGTTGCCTCCAGCCTGAACGCCAATAAGCTGCGCACGGCCCTGACCATGCTGGGTATCATCATCGGCGTGGCAGCTGTGATCGCGATGCTGGCCATTGGCAATGGTGCCAAGGAGTCGATCGTCAGTTCGATCGAATCTGCCGGAACCAATCTGATCTACGTTACCTCCTACTCAGAGGGCGGCTCCCGCAACCTGACCCCCCTGACCACCGCAGATGCCGAGGCTATTGCCAATTCCAACTCAGACGCCATCATGGCTGTGGCTCCGTCCGTTTCATCCAACTTCACAGTCAGTTATGCGGGTGAATCGACATCTGCCAGCATTAACGGCGTAACGCCCGAATATGAGTTCGTCCGTAATGTGAACGTCGCCGAGGGAAGTTTCATCACGGATGAGCAGGTTACCAACCGTTCAGCAGTTGCAATCATCGGTGTGGATATTGCCGACGCACTGTTCAACTCACGCGAAGACTTGATCGGTTCCAAGCTACGCATTGATGACATGATCTATACCATAGTCGGTGTGCTGGAGGAAAGCGGTGGAAGCTTTCTGGGTTCCGGAGACAATGTCATCTACATACCACTTACCACAGCCCAGTCCCGGCTTCAATCGCGCTCGATCGTCAAGAATGAGGTTTCCATCATCTCCGTGGCTGCTGTATCCAGTGAAACAATCGACGGTGCCGTTCAGGATATCACCATCCTGATGCGCGGTCGTCATAAGATCACCAATTCGGATGACGATGACTTCCAGGCCCTGTCGCAGGAAAGCATGACCGAGATGGCCACCTCCATCATCGGTGTCCTGACCATCTTCCTGGGCGGTATCGGCGGCATCTCCCTGCTGGTGGGCGGCATCGGTATCATGAATATCATGCTCGTTTCGGTGATCGAACGCACACGTGAGATCGGCCTGCGCAAGGCAGTCGGCGCACGCAAACGCGACATTCTGGCTCAATTCCTGATCGAGTCCCTGATCATCGGTGTCGCCGGTGGTGCGCTGGGAATCGCTCTGGGTGCGGTGATCTCATCGCTGATCGGCAAGATCGCTGCTGCCGCAAGCACCAATCTGAATCCCGTGGTCAGCTTCAGTTCGATCCTGCTGGCGACCGGCTTCTCCATCGCGGTCGGCTTGATCTTCGGGCTGTATCCGGCCAACCGGGCTGCCAATTTGGAACCGGTTGAAGCACTGCGAAGTGAATAAGGCAACCGGACATTGCCGGACCTCCTCCGCTTGGCGATTAACAATGAACAGGAATTTACCAATATGAAGAAAAAATCACGTTTGCTCACGAAGATTAAAGCCTTCTACCGCACCCACCGTGTCGCGGCCTGGAGTATGACCGCTGCCGTTCTGGTGGTCATCACCCTGGCTGCCATTCTTGGAATCCGTCAAATGTCCGGTCCAAGCCAGGATGTCGTTGAGACCACGGCCCTGACCCGCGGCGATGTGACCCATGCGATCGAGATCGTCGGGACCGTTCGGGCAGTCCCCTCCGCCACCCTGACCTGGTCGACCTCAGGTGTGGTCATGCCCTTCGACGTCAAGGTTGGCGACAGCTTCAAAACCGGAGATGTCATTCTGGAGCTGGACCCTGCCAGCGTCCCGGCCGGCATTCTGCAAGCCAGGACCGATCTGATCGCTGCCCGAAATGAGCTCGCATTGGCTGAATCTGCGGATTCAGAATACCAGAGTGCAGCCCAGGAAGTAAGCGATGCAGAATACACTTACAATCAGGCCAAGGCTTATTTTGAAGCCATCATCGAGAAGGAAAGTGCCACCATCGAGACGGTGGAACCACTGATCCAGGACTATTATGAAGCGCGCGAGGGATTATGGACAGCCCAGGATGCCGCCCAGCGCACCGAGACACTGACCCCTACCGATCAGGCTCGCATGGATGCATTAGCCGGATTGGACGAAGCCCAGCGGTCCTATAACACCGCCATCGATACCATCATGAACGAGGGTGGTTTCTATTTTGGCAGCGAACATGGCGGCAGTGCCCAGAACACCTACATGACTTACCGGTCAGCTAAAGCTGAATTAAACGAAGCACGGGCAGACTGGAACGCCGCGCGCGACAACTCGGATGCCATTTCAGCTGCCCAGGCAAAAGTCCAGGCGCTCACCAATACGGTCAACAGCGTATCCATCCTGGCATCCTTCGATGGTACTGTGACCGATATCTTCAACTTCGAAGGAGACCAAGTCTCCAACGGCACCAGTGCCATTCATCTCGACAACCTCTCTACCATGGTCGTGGATGTCAGTGTCTCGGAAGTGGACATCAACTACATCACGGTGGGTGATACAGTCAGCATCACTTTTGACGCACTCACGGATCACATCTATAACGGGCAGGTCACCCAGGTGGGTGGCGCCGGAATCGACACGGACGGCATCGTCAAATTTAACGTCAGTATCACCCTCACGGATGCGGATGAGGCTATCAAGCCCGGTTTCACCGCGGTCAGCCAGATCATCATCGATCAGACTAAGGATGTCCTCATGATCCCGTTAACCTCCATCCATACCGTGGACGGGCAGAAATACGTGATCGTCCAACGAAGCGGCAGGCTGGTTCAGGTGCCGGTCACATTGGGCACCTCCTCGGATCTATACAGTGCACTCATCGAGGGTGACCTGCAGGAAGGCGAACGGGTGGTAATCGCATCCAAGTCTGCCAATTGAGCTGCTATGAGCAGGATTCTGGAAATCATCCTGGTAATCCCCTGAATATATAGTAGACAAATGCTTCCAGACAATTAAGTGCCCGGCGTGAACAGGACATCGGGCACTTTTCCATTTTTCATAACACAATTTCCGACATCCCCGGCGTCTGTTGTGTTTTCACTTGCATTATTGTATAGTATTCATACCCCAAACCATCCACTATAGCTGTTGGGACCAAACATCAAATCACCATGGTAGCGGGCAAGGAGCCTATGATGAAAAAGCTGTTTATGTCAGCAGTTCTATTGATGGCTTTTTGTTTCTCAGTAAGCGGGTGCAGCAAATATATCCACGCAGCCATACGCCTCCCAATCACCGAACCAGGCTACGAATCTGATGAGGTCGCAATCGCAGTTGACTTTGCCGGTGTAAAACATATAGCCCGGACAGAATGCCCCGTATCTGGTGGCGATGATTGCAAACTGATTTATTCCCGAGTACAAACCGGTTTGCCCGGGTTATCAGAAACCGTTTACAGTTGGTTGCCCATCAGCAGTGAGCAGGTTTACGATGTAGATATCGCTGTGACAGATGGTGGTTACGCTTACATCGTTTTTCGCTGGGATGGCCGGTCAGGAGCGGTTGTGGATTCCGAGTTATGGGTCATGCGCAGTGATCTATTGGGTGCACCAGTCCTGGTGGAAGGCACCTATAAGGTCAATGGAAAACCCATCGTTGTTGCGCGAGGGGATGTGGTCTACGTGGTTTATGATGCTGATGTTGGTACACGACACTATGTGCGCTATAAAAGGTTGAACGATTTTGGGGCAGGTGGGTGGGTGGAATTTGTCGCTGATACGGATTATGCTGTGCATGATGCAGTGGTCGGTTGGAATGGAACCCTCTATGTCGTCTACTATCACATGCTGGAGTTGAAGTATGCCGATAACTACGGCATCACCGGGAATATGACCAACCATATCCTGATCTCCGCCTATTCCAACGACACACCGGATATTGACGTCAATGGCGATCCGGAGATGGTCTACATCATCTTCGAGAAAGACGCAAGCTCTGGTGATGATGAATTATTCCTGGCCCATTGCCTTGCCAGCAGTTGCAGCGGGATTACCAGCGTAAAATTTCCACTTGCAGCTGGCCTGGGATGGGAGATAACCGGCAATCCCCAGGTCATTTCAGACATGATCTCCACCGCGTATTATATATTTACAGCATCGAATACCTCCACATACAATCAAAATGTCTATGTGGGGAATTACCAGGTCGGTCAACCTGTCACGGCACCTTTACAGGGCACAGTGACTGGCGAGAATGAAACGGATCCACGTATCTGCCTGATGTGGAGTGTAAGCCCCGTGATAAGTTGGCGCATAGATCAGGGCGGTGGGTATTATGGCGATGTATTCGAATTTGATTTTGTTGCAGGTGCCAGGCAAGTACGTGACACCACCACCGGAATGGCGGAGTCCGATCTATCCTGCAATGCTGATTGGGGTGCGGGTATCTGGAATGAGGAAACACCGATCGATAAGCAAGCCTGGGTGTCCTTTAATACCTACCCGGGTCTGATGCCAATGATTAAAAGGTAAAAGCTCAGATAGAAAACCTTTTCATTCATTTGCCGGTCTTGACAGTTCTATTACCATAAAGAATAACCGATCTTTGACCCATTCCTGAAAGAGCAGCCCTTCTCTCGGGCTGTTCTTCGTGATTCATATTAAGTATATTAACTAACTTTCTAAAAGAAATAGTGGTTTGCAGGCATCGATCGTGGAAGATTCCATCTCGATACAGACAATATCCATATAAATATCGATTGATTGATAATATTCAGCGAATAGAGTATATTTGCACAATCGCACCATTTCCAAACATCGCAGCTGGTTGATTAAACCATCCCATAATTTCCGATATCAAGGTTGGAGGTATTCATGAAAAAGTTGGTATCAGCCACAATTCTCATCATTACCAGCCTCATATTGAGCAGTTGCAGTAACTTTATCCGTACAGCAATACCCATAAATATATCCAACCCCGGATACGAATCCTACAGGGTGGCTATTGCTGTGGATTACTTTGGGGTTAAACACATTGCCCGGTCGGAATGCCCGATTGGGACAAACACCAACTGCAAATTAATCTATGTCAGAGCCTATAGTGGAGGGGTCGTCGATTATTGGACATGGGACCCAGGTACTGCATACTACGACGTGGACGAACTGGAAATTGCCGTAACAGATGACGTGGCAAGGCGATACGTCGCCTGGAATACCACCAAGACCACTGGGGGAACTGCAGCGACCCTGTTTATGGTCGTCAATCCTCCATTGATCGTGCAGGAGCTCATGCCCGGGTATGTGGCTTCAGGAACACCTTTGCTGGTCTCCAGGTTCAATGTTATCTATGCAGTCAGCTCCGTCGTCGATGGATCATATTATGCATTGCGCTACCGCCAGGTACATGGGGGTTCTGCAAGTGGTTGGGTCAGTGAGCATGGCATCTCTTTTACCAGCAGCCTGGCGACTGCAGCGGTCAGTCCTTCCGGATCACTTTATGTGGCTTATCGACGTTACCCGGGTGCTGATATCTGGTATGCGGATAATTATGGCATAACAGGAGATATGACCAATCGCTTTTTGATACTGTCTAGCGCAACAAACTACGTTGGTCTGGGAATCGATGTCTATGGCAGCCCGGAAACAATCTATCTGGCTTACTATGTTGATCAGTCCACAAGCGATGACGCATTGATAATAGGACTTTGCCCCGCGGACACTTGCACCGAAATATTGGATATACATTTCGAATACCCTCTCGATACCTCCAAACATTGGGTAATCGCGGACGCCGGGGGCATTATCGCAGATTCTGCCACAAGTGTCTACTATGTGTTCAGTGCATCAAATGACGACACAGCTGGTGATATCGAGGTTTTCGAGGGGTTTATACAGGGTGGTCTTACGCAGTCCACTCTCAATATTTCCAACCTGCCGGGACCTGATTATTTTCCTGCCATTGGGTTAACCACCAGTTTTATCCCTGTAACCAGCTGGGTGCATGGGAACACCATCTACGAATTTGAAACTCTGCCTATATTTGGCTATTCATATAAAAGGAATATTTACACAACCAGTAACAACATTATGACATCGTTTCCTGGCACGGATATGTCCTGCAATGCCGACTGGTGTGCAGGTATCTGGAATGAGGACGAGGCTGCAAATCGCGCTTTTATTATTTTCAATACCTATCCCTCCATGCTGCCGATCGTCATCAGGTGACCGGGGTGGTTCAGCCACTCGCTTGGGTTAGATCAGGGAGCGTAGTGGCTTCAATTCCACCGGAAGTGACCCATCTCTTCGATCCAGGCTCTGATCGTGTCGGTGAATAGGTCAGGGTAAGTCATCGACCAATTGTGTTGCTCCCGCATTGGGACATCCTTCGGGTAAGCCACTTGATAGGCTTTTCCGCCCGGGGATGACCGGGCAATCTCACGGGTCGAATCCTGCATGGCACGATATTCCTTCTCGCCGCACAGCACCAGGGTTGGATTTCGGGCTAGCGCCAGGTCAACCGGGATATGATTGTTCAGGCCAACCCGGGTGATATCCACGAATTGGTCTTCAGTCAATTTATTAAAAGCCTCGAAAAATTGGGGGAAATACGCAGGTGGAATACCGGCTGAATATTTCATATTGACCTGGGCCCACCTGCGGTTGTAGCGATAAGGCATAACCGACAATCGGTAGAGGAAACCCAGGAAAGAGGGGTGGTAAAGCCAACTGCACGTCAATGGCTTGAAGAGAGCGCTCGAAACCACGGCATGGTCAACCAGTTCCGGTGACTGTGCCAGCAGGCAAACTGCCACCTGGGCACCCAGTGACAGCACCAACCACATGCGCTTTTCGGCCATGGGCTTTTTTCCGGATCAACTCGGCAACCCGGCTGGCGGTATCCTCGATCGAGGTCAGGCGGACATCCGCAGAATCGCCATGCCCGGGCAGATCCGGCGCCAGGAGATGATAATCGGGAAGGCGCTCGACCTGTGGCTGCCACATCCAGCGACCGCCACCACCGCCATGCAGGAAGACAATGGTCGGGGCCCTGGCTGAGCCGTATTCGTCAAACGCCAGTTTATGGCTGGGTCTTGTCATTCCCCTCGATCTTATTGACCAGTTTATGCAGTTCATCGCCGGCCTGCTTGAGGGCGCTGGCCACTTGGGGTTTTACTTCATCGTAGGTCTCGCGCGCGCTGTCGGCCAATGACTGGGCGGCTTTTTCCACATCAGCCTTGAACTGCTGGCCTTTTTCAGAAGCAGCTGCGTCATTGACAGCCTTCTCGACATCGTCTGCCATCTGTTTGATAGAGACCTTGATCTTTTCGAGCTCGGTGCGGTTGTTGGGATCCTGCCAGGCTGTGCTAAAGGCACTGGCGATGCTCTTGCCGAGAGTCTCGAATTGTTTGCCGACTTCTTCCCAGGCTTCCTTGCTGTTGGGTGGGTTGGGAGGGGTGGAACTGTTGGGGGCTTGCTGTTCGCTCATGGATTTCACCTTCCTCCGCGTAAATGGATATATATTCATTATACGCCGCAGTAGTGATAAAGTAGCGAGATGGTTTAACTTGATTCTTGAAATATCTTTGCTATACTATTAATAACAATGTAAAGTAACATATTTCTAACCCAAATATATTAATTCATAGCCGGAGATCAGATTAATATGTTAGTGAAAAATACGGAGCTCACTGTAAATCGTGATGATCCATTTATCAATGATAAACTCTTAGAAGAACGCCCATTCAGAATTTAACAAATATTATCAAAGGTATTCAATATCCATTTGTATTCAGTATTGAGGGTCATTGGGGTACTGGTAAGACATCTTTTATTAATATGTGGAAACAATATTTATCAAATGAAAATTTGATCACCATATATTTTAATGCGTGGGAGAATGATTTCCATGATGATCCAATAATCATATTTATTAAGGAAATCACAGATCAACTAGATAATAGTCAGTTTAATAAATCACAAAAACTGAATACTGCAAAAAAGAAATTAATCGTTTCCGGAATTAAATTGTTAAAACTAAGTTTACCGATTGGAGTATCACTATTAACCCAAGGCGTTGTTAATGCAGTTACTATAAAGGAAATTCAGGACGTACTAAAATCTTCAAAGGGGGACATGGATGAAGTCTTAACTGATCAAGTAAAGAATGCTATTAGTAACTATGAAGAAAGAAAAAAGGAATTACAGCATTTTAAAACAAGTTTACTTACATTTGCTGAGATTCTAATAAAAGAAACCAATATTAATTCCCCCTTAGTTATATTTATAGACGAATTAGATCGTTGTAAACCTGATTATGCTATAAAACTTCTTGAACAGATCAAACATATCTTTGATATTAATAATATCATTTTTGTTCTTGGAATTGATTATGATCAATTATCTTGTTCAATTAAATCATTCTACGGTAGCGAGATGGATACTATCGGTTATTTAAGCCGATTTATTGATTATAGATATAAGCTGCCCGAACCCGATATTAGCTCATATTGTTATTATTTAAAAGATAAATTTGAGCTATCCTCAATAATGAAAAAACCAGCTGAGTTTGATAATGCATTCGATCATATCTATATAAACATTTCTATTTATAACAATTCGACTTTACGTGAACTTGAACATGATTTTACAGAGATGAGTTTAATCTTTTCACTTCTTAGAAATAACTTTTATATTCATCCTGCCTTGGTTATTTTTTATTTATTCATTAAGTCATATGATTATGACTTTTACAGGAAAATTCGAGGAAGGGAAATCGATGCTGACAATCTTATTTATTATCAAAAAGACAATAAAAGATGGAATGAACAGCTGTTAGCGAACAGCCATTATTATGCACATGTGTATGCCCATACATTATTGTACTTAAATGAATTTGACCTCCTAGGAACTATAAAAAAGATACAAGGGTATATAAATAATATTAATCATGAACATCAACCAAAACTTTATGATTTTTATATGAAAATGATTGCTGCAGTTCAATCTGAGGAAGCACAGACTAGTCGCTTTTGGTCTCTCGATACTCTTTTCCAAATTTTCGACATTACTAAAGGAATAATGATCTGAACGAAGAATACAGATCAATAATAGTTATACTTTTATGATAAATAACGATCAGATATCCAAACATGCGCAAAAACTGTTTACCTCATTATTAATAAAAGAAGTGATTTCAGACGACTTATGGAATATATATGCAATTAGACCCAATCGAGAGGATTTAGGAGAAGAAAGGGACCTGTATCTAGAAATTGTAAGTTCAATTGAAAAATTAAATCCAAATATGGTATCCAAACAGCTCATCGCAAATGTATTGTTACATGATATTTGTAGTAGATTTTTATATTATCTAGGCAAGGTTCCAATAACAGTATTCAAAGATGAGCTTTCAGACAAAATTACTAAATTAACCGAATATCACGCTATTAGAGAAATAGATGTTCCACTGGTTAATATTGATATCAATTCAAATACTTATATTTTCAGTGATGTTCAGTTTATGAAAATGACTGAAGAAGACTATTCTGATCAATGGGGAGCCATCTCTACTAGTGTATTGGGCCAACATAGGGAAGAAGTGTTATGTTATGCCAGGGTAAATATGGGCGGAGATGTGGGAATATCAATTAATAATACTGTGTCCTATATACGTACTATACTACTCACAATAAGGGGATTACTATACAATTTTTCGAATATTTTTCAACCACAAATTGGCATATTAAATGATTTTTCGTCATATGGAAGTAAACTTTTACGTATTCATGAGCCTAAAGAAAACTTTTTAATAGAGCATCACTCGACTAACGTTACACTATTGGGTTCAAATCAAAACGCAATTAATATTGAGGAATCATTAAAACAATTATCACCCAATTATATAAAGACCGTTGATTCTTTATTATTACTTAAGAACAGAGACAGTCTTAGCAACATACGAAATCGAGTAATGAGCTGTTTGTTATGGTTAGGTGAATCAACTCTTCCTGACGCAACACACATAAAATTTATCAAAGCTACCACTGCAGTAGAAGCATTATTAGGTGGTAATGATATTAAAAGCCCCTTTGCTACACAGGGTAGCATATCTGAAACAATTTCTGAGAGAAGTGCTTTTTTAATGAATGACAGCCCTGAGGTAAGAGAGCGGGTATATTCAGAGATAAAAAAGTACTATAAAAAAAGGTCGGATATCGTTCATGGTAGATCACTAATAATTGATTATGAAGAATACGCTCTATTTGCTGCTATCGTACGTGAATTAGCATTTAAATATATTAATATTCTTGATTACATCAAATCAGATGAAGATTTACAAAAATGGTTCTTAAGCAAACGTTGGGAAAGTAAACATGAGATTTAATCCGAGGAATCTGAAGTATCAAGTTTTTCCATTTTTTTGAACAGTAATATTCAAATACCCTATATATAGCTGTTCAACCTGTACTATTAATCTCTAGTCATCATTTAGATCAAGCGAAGGTTGCATTGAGGATACGATGCAAAATACACGAGTTAACGTCCTGATACCACTGGTGGTATTTCTTTTCGCATCGGTGTCTCCAAATACTCTCTCAATATCCCAATACGAAAATCCCAATCCACCAGACGGAACGATCAAGCTGATCTTCATCCATCACTCGACCGGCGAAAACTGGCTGACCGACGGTTACGGCGATCTCGGGTTGAAACTGGGCGAAAACAACTACTTCGTCAGCGATACCAATTATGGCTGGGGACCGGATGCGATCGGCGATCGCACCGATATCCCCAATTGGGAGGAATGGTTCGCTTCGCCAAATACACCCACCTACATGGAAGCACTCTTGAATGAAAGCGGGCAAAACTCATCCTACACACGCAGCCTAGCCGATCCGGGCGGCGAGAACACCATTATCCTGTTCAAATCCTGCTTCCCCAACTCGGACCTTTACGGCAGCCCGGACGATCCGCCCGGCACCTACGCCGAGATGACAGTGGCAGGAGCCAAGTATGTCTACAACACAATTCTGGATTATTTCGCCACCCGACCCGATAAACTGTTCATCGTGATCACCGCCCCGCCCCTCTCGGACCGTTCGAATGCAGCCAATGCGCGCGCATTCAATAACTGGCTGGTGAATGACTGGCTGGCAGAGAATGATTACCCCCTTAATAATGTGGCTGTCTTTGACTTTTACAATGTCCTGACCGGCAAGGATGCCCATCACACCTGGCAGGATGGATCGATCGTCCACATTCCCGGGAGTAGAGACACCCTGGCTTACCGCTCCGGCGATGACCATCCCAATGAAGCCGGCAGCCGGAAAGCCACCGAAGAGTTCATTCCCCTTCTGAATGTCTATTATCACCGTTGGGCGGAAGGCACACTCCAGCAACCTCTTGCGATTACCGAGCCAGCCTCATTTCCGACTGTAGATATACCTGTGACTCACAATGGGGAAGATTCCGGGGGGGTATCTACCTGCCTGGGTGGGTCGATCCTGCCACTCATGATTATTGGCTTCTTTCTCAAGAAACCTTCAAATTGATTTCTCTGAAAAAGAGATTACCAGATAAAAACACCGGGCAGTATAAACTGCCCGGTGTGGTTAACAATTCCTTGTTTGAATCAGTGATTACTCACCTGACATTGATCGGCAGGTAAACCTTATAGATCGCAGGCCTGCGGATGATCGGAAGGTAAATCCGGATTCCCCCGACATGAATGGTTACCGTGATCGGGTCTGAATACTCCAGCCCATCGTACAGGCGATACGTGAAGGTGACATCGCCGGTGAACCCGTCGGCCGGGGTGAAGGTGAATGAACCATCCGCGTTCAAGAGCAGGCTGCCCTCCGCAGGAGCAGGACCGGTAACCAGTTCGGCTGTAATCGGATCGCCATCCCCATCACCATCATTATGCAATAAACCATTCGTCGCATTCACTGAAAGGGCCAGATTCACTGTAGCCGAGTATTCATCTGCCAACCCGGCCGGGAGTGTGTTGGTGAAATTGATCGTGACCGTCGCTGGCTCAGAGTAATCCAGGCCGTCGAAAACACGATAGGTGAAGCTGTCAGCCGGTCCATAATACCCCAAGGTCGGTGTGTAATTGAAAGAGCCATCCGCTGCCAGATCCACGGACCCATTGATCCCATCGGTGACAAGTTCCGCCGTTAATGGATTCAGATTCACATCGTTGTCATTGTCCAGGACACCAGCATCAGCCGTAATGGACAAACCGGCATCCGACCAGTGCATGTCATAACTGTCTCCCACTGCAACCGGGATCGCATTAACGATCAGGACATCCACCTCATCGGTTTCGAGGCTTGTCTGATCGCTGTCCACATCAGTCTGCAGGTGGATCGGATCGCCGATATTGATCTCAGCCTGGGTGAGGGTATGCGAAGCCGAATACGTCCAGATTTCGTCCACATCCAGGTTACCATCCAAGTCGGCGTCCCCAGTCAATACCCAGGTGATGTCGGGTGTATCGACCAATGTGATACCGGTTAAAGTCAGGTTGCCGGTATTTTCCACGGTCAGGGTGTAATCGATCACATCGCCGGCTTCATCTACAGAAGTTGGATCTGCTGAGAGTGTGACCAGCATACCCGGGGTCTGAGTGACCGTCACATCCACTTCACCTATTTCAGGCTCACCCTGGTTGGAATCGACGCTTACTTCGGCATGTATCGGTCCACCGGTATCAATATCCTCCTGGGTAACTGTGTAGGTCCCGGTGTATACCCAGGTTTCGTCCACATCCAGTTCACCATCACTGTTTGTATCGCCGGTTAACATCCAGACCAGATCCGGTGTGTCTGTCACCGTGATACCGGTCAGGGTCACATTCCCGGTATTCTCAACGGTAATGGTGTATGTGATCTCATCATCCGCCGAATCGACAGTTGTAGGATCCGATGTCATCGAAACCATACTCCCCGGGTTCTGGGTAATCGTCACATCACTCGTGAAGGTATCCGGGGCTGTTTCAGCCGTATCCACGATCAGATCGGTACTGACCACGCCACCAGCATCCATATCCTCCTGGGTCACCAGGTAACTGCCGGTGAATACCCAGGTTTCATCCACATCCAGCTCACCATCCGCATCTGTGTCCCCGGAGACATACGTCAACGGTACCTCCGAGCCAAGCATATCGATATTGGATAGGCTGACATTTCCGGTGTTCTCCACGCTGACGGTGTAGTTGATCACATCGCCAGCTTCATCCACCGAGCTCAAGTCTGTTATCGCCGTGATATCCACAATCGGATTCTGGATAATCGGTAGACTCGTCGTGGCCAAATCCGGGTCGCTCTCGGATGCATCCGCGGTCACGGTCGTCTCGATCGTCCCGCCGGCATCCATCTCTGCCTGGGTCACTAAATAGCTGCCGGTGTACACCCAGGTTTCTGTCACATCCAAGATGCCATTGGAATTGGTGTCACCGGACTGGTAAATGAAGGTCACTTCCGGGTCATTGACCGCGATACCGGTCAGGGAAATGTTACCGGTATTTTCGACACTGACCGTGTAATGGATCACATCCCCGGCATTATCGACTTCCGTCAGGTCTGTGCTCGTGGTGACATCCAAAGCAGGGGCCTGGATTATGGGTATATCTGTAACAAATGAGTCAAGCTCACCTTCAATACTATCAGCAGTGACGACAGTATGGATGATCCCTCCGGCATCCATCTCAGCTTGGGTCACCAGGTGACTGCCGGTATACACCCAGATTTCGGTCACATCCAATTCACCATCCAGGTCTGTGTCACCGGAACCATAGATAAAACCGATCGCCGGGTCACTTACCAGGATTCCCGTCAGACTGATGTTGCCGGTGTTTTCCACCTCAACCGTGTAAGTGATCAAATCTCCAGCACTGTCAACCTCACTCAGGTTCGTGGCCGTAGAGACATTCAATGCCGGGTTCTGGACGATGGGAGTGTCTGCCGTGTAGGTGTCAGCCGGACTCTCAGCACTATCTGCGGTGACAACACTTTGGATCGTACCACCCGCATCCATCTCCACCTGGGTCACTACATAGCTTCCGGAATACACCCAGGTTTCCGTCACATCCAGGATGCCATCGGTGTTGCTGTCACCGGATTGATACGCCAGTATCACATCCGGGTCGTCCACCGATATGGTTGTCAATGAGATATTACCGATGTTTTCGACTGCCACCGTGTATTCGATCACATCCCCGGCATTGTCGACTTCCGTCAGATCTGTGTTTGTATGAACAAGCAATGCCGGTGCAGCGATCAACTCAATCAAGATGGTGACATCATCATCCTCATCCGGGCTCTGCTGCCCATTGCCTGGGCGTGAATCAAAATCGTACTGACTATAACTCGTGATCTCAACATAATTATCATAGATCCCGGTACCAAGCGTGGTCGCCTGGTAGGTCAAGACAACGCTGCTATCCGCTGCCAGGGATGCGAGCGTCCAGGTCAGGCCAGTCCCGGAAGGATTGCTGTCATCGTGGCTGGTACCCCCGGTGATCGTACCCGGCAGGTAAGCAAAGCCGGTCGGAACAATATCGGTAACCGTCAGGTTGTTCGCTGCCTGGAAACCGGTTGGGTTCGCAACGGTCAGGGTAAAGGTGACGGTCGAGCCAATTTCCGGCGTCACGTCCGAGAGTGCACCCTCCAGTGAAACATCGATGACCTCCAGCGCATCCGCCACCGAGCCCTTGCTCTCGCGCGGGTCATCAGCATTGCTGGTGTAAACCTCATTTTCGATATTCATCAAACCTAAGTCCAGCGGATTATTGACCTGCACGCGGTAGGACACGGTCATGGCTGCCCCGCCAGGCAGGGTGAATGCATCACCGGAGACGACCAGGTTTTCCGGAATCCCGTTCAACAAATCTGAATATGAGCCACCGGCGATATTATCCTTGGTCATTGTTTTGTCAAATTGAATACTGACATTATCCAGGTAAAGATATTCGCCTGTACCCGCGTATCCATTGGCAACGACACGGACCTGGGTATTGGCATTGACCCAGTTGGTAATGTTATAGCTAGCCGTCAAAGGTCCGGTGAAATCATTGTTCACGGTCAGGACGGTATGCCAGTCACTACCGTCATAAACATCCACGTGGAAACCATCCTCGGTTTCAAGATTACCGGCTTCGCTATAGGTAAAACTCAGGGTTGCGCGGCTGGCTCCTGTTAAGTCCGCTGTCCGAGTCAAGTAATAATCGCGGGGAGGAGTACCGGTATCCCGGAATTGCAGGCGCCCTCCGGTTATGATGATGAGCCCGGTTGATGCATTGTTCCCTGATTCAGCGCCACCCTCGGACCATGAAGAACTCCAGGCGAAAGTGCCATTGCTGTTGTTGTAGGCAGCCGTACCAAATTGATCGAGATACGTCCCCAGCACCTTACCGCTGACCACCGTGCTGTTCGCCACATAACTTGTCCCCGCCGGAAGCGGGTCCCGCACAACGATCTGGTTGTGTGGCAGCAGGCTGGTATTGGCCAGGGTTAGGGTGTAATCGATCAAGTCCCCCGCCTTTAATAAACCGGTCACATTCGAATCTTTAGACACCTGGATATCCGATATATTGACCGTGGCAGTATCCATGGCGGTGAATAACTTCGTTCCCAATTCACCTGAGGCACTCGCCGTGTTGATGCTGATCCCACCCGGAGCGGCCGTGGTGATTGCTTTAAAAACGATGGATAGGGTTTCACCGGCAGGCAGGTTATCACTTAAATCCCAGGTCAGAACCTGGCCGATAATGGAGGATGGATCCGCTGCATTCCCCGTCAAGGTCGAATCATCCGGGAAAGTGATGGTTGTGCTGTCATCCACATACTGCCAGTTGTTTGGCAACGTGTCAATGACATCCATATAAGTGACATTGTGCGCATCCGTGGATGCCAGGAGTGTGAATTCAACCACCTGCCCGGCCTGGTTAAGTATCAAGGTTGGGTCGGCTGTCTTATCCAGGTCCAACACGATGTCAACATAATCATCCAGGTAAGGAACCACGGTGTATCCAAGGTCCATATTCGGGGAGGAACCACCGCAAGATGCTCCACTCTGATCGAGCCCAGCCTCACCCCAGGCAGCAGCAAAAGGCCCGTTGCCGACCAGGTTCATGCCGGTATTGTTAAAATCCGGATCATAGATTCGAATGGATTCCAACTGATCCAGGATCAACGTCTGGTCGTAGATGCCATCAGCAGGGCTGTAATCGATGCTGACAGACGTATTATTCTGGGTGGCAGTGACCCAAACCGGGGAACAATTGTTCGAGGGCACACCCTGATCATCCCGGGTCCCTGGAGCCCAACCCAGGAAATACTCCGAGGCAAGCAGATCAGAAGGGATCAGATTGAAACCCCACTCGTAAGAGCCGGCTTCCGTATCGGCGGCACCGATCACATTGAAGTCGCTGGTGGCAGTTAAACGAACCCCGCTGTCAGCCGGGACCTTATGGTTGGTTGCGCTTCCATCCGAATACGCCATGGTGGACCCGGCACCGATCGAAAAGCTTCCACTACCACTCAGATCCTGCCAGGTTACGGTCTGGGCACTACCCGGGTTATAGATGTAGAGGTCCGTGCCATTACCACCGGTTCGACCGCTGACCGGGTTGAAGTATTCATTATTCCACATGCTGGTTGGGATGCCGGTGTAACCGCGAAGTTCAAGCGCATAGTCCCCGGCACCATGATACCTGCCTGCAATGTAGAGTGTTTGAACAGGGTATGTCGCCGTGACGACTGTCCCGGAATAGATATGATAGAGTTGAGTCGACTCTCCCGCGTCCAGGGTTACTGACACTTCAACACCCGTAAATTGCGGATCGTTGATCGTCACCAGGTTATCATCTCTGGTGGATTGTACGATCACGTAGGTATTGGAAAAATCCAGGTAGCTGGTAAGGTTCTCACCAACCGGGATGGTATAGGTGCTTTGGTAGGGTTTGGTCGGATAAAGACCCCAGGAGAGGGCATAAGCCGTACCCACGGTTTCGGGCCAAACAGTCAGGGTGGCTGCCACACCGCCAGTCACATAGACATGATCTCCACCATCGTAGCAATTTGATGTTGCACCGTTTGGATTCGAACTGTTTGCCCCACAGGCTGCGATGGGTTCATTCGGAGCAGCCAGGCGGGTTACCGGGACATTTGTCGATACAAAGCTCATCACCGTGCCCTGGTCACCGTAATAAACTTCATCTGCACCGGTGAAGTTTACTGGATCGAAACCATACCCATTCTCCCAATGGTCATAGTAAACGACTGTATCATCCACATAGGTCGTCATGCCGATGACGTAATGCATACCATCCGCTTCATTAATCAAGTCAGGCGCAGAGTCGGTGTCATTATCATTATCAGCAAAAATAGCGATGATCTGTCCGGAGGTGGTGGGGATGTAATAATCGGATATGCCTGCAGCCAAAGCATGGACAGACCGGTTAGGCAATGCAATAAGCGACAGAACCATCGCCAGGAGAATGATAAGCGACAGAATGCGGAAATTGGCTGAATGTGCGTTCATAACTATCCCTTTGTGTCAAATGAAAAGATGTCTGGTATGTATAGATACCAATATTTCCCACTCGTAATGGCTTCATTATAGACGACAAAAAGAATCATTACAATAGTCATGTAATTCACATAAGAACTAGTCATTGGTGCAATCATAATATCCTCCATATCCCACCTGAAAAAACCCCTAAATACCTAGTACATTAAGGATTATTCGCCTAGTAACTCTATAATGAGTTTACTAGTTCGTATTGCCAAATAACTGCCCTTGTTAAACGATTAATGACCAGGTTTCTACCATTTGGTACCTCCATCCGCTATAATCCCCCTGATGTACACAAGGACCACCCAAATCCTTCTGGTGCTCCTGCTGGCCAGCCTGGCATGCAGTGGATCCACCACAGCCAACGGGTGGGTCGATGGCATCGCGGCCAGCGACCTGAAGGGGGATTACTGGTTCCATGTTTCCAAACCGCTTTCATTATCGATGCTCAAGGGCAGGGTCATACTGGTCGATGTCTGGCAATTCACCTGACAGGCATGCCGAGAGGAAGTGCCCTCGTTGAGGGCTCTTTACAGTAAATACAAAGGGGAGGGTCTGGTGGTTATCGGTCAGCATATCGGGGATGATGCACAAACTCGCAGCCTGACCAATTTAAAAAATGAGATCGAGGGGCTTGATATCAATTACGTGGTCATCCAGGATCTGTCACAAGATAATTGGTACGCGAGGGACAGCCAGTATATCCCCACATACTATCTGATCGATCGCCAGGGTAACCTGCGTTATAAGCAAGTTGGCGGCGGCAATCCAGCCCTGGAAAAGGCGATCATAACCCTGCTGACTGAACTGTATCCTGATTAGCTCAGCTAAAAAGGCTGCCAATCAGTTCCCGGTTGGCGATAAGGTCATAGATCGCCAGACCAACCAACAACACCCCACTTAAGATTTCGATCCTGCGCGCCTGGCTGGTCAGCAGGTGCGTCAACTTGCGGGAAGTTGCTTCGGAGATCACCGACAGGAGAAGCAACGGTAAACCCAGGCCCAGGGCAAACCAGAGGAATACACCCAGTTTGGAGAACAACTCACTGGCTGTAACTGAATAAGCAAAAATCCCCACCACCAGTGCCCCTGAACATGGCAGGGTCAATGGTCCGTAAAGTAAACCATAGACGAAGGCGTTTGCAAATTGGTGATTCAGGACGGGTAAACGGAACTGACGCACCCGCTTAAAGGGATTGATTCCGATCAACATCAGGATTCCCAGGGCCAGGATGAGCAGATCAGCCAGCGGAATGATCACCGCCAGAAAACGACCGATCGAGACTGACAGCAAGGCGATCAGACCTCCGATTGCAAGCATCATCACCAGCACACCCAACAAGACAAAGAATCCCAGAAAATACCGGTTATTGGGATTCCTGTTATGACTTTCCGCTGCGCTGATAAACGCCAGATACCCGGGGTAGAGAGGAAGCATGCACGGGCTCATGGAAGCCAGCAAACCGATGAGAATCGAAGTAAAAATAATATCCATCTGGGACCGATTTGTATGTCTTTATTTGACCAGGTCGGCAGGGCCGATTACGAATCCAGGAATGGATTAATCATGGCTAATAATGCTACGACGTTCTTATAACCAACGGTCAACGCGTGCACTCCCCCATCACGATCAACTATCAGCATCGGAGCCGCCGGAGGTTGTATGTATAAGGCGCCATAAGTATTGCTGATGGCTCGGGCAAATTCTGGTGTCACTACAGCATATTTCCAGGGCAATGCATACTTCTGGGTGTATGCGAGGAGGTCTTCGGCTTTTTCATTTGAATCCACATCCACAACAATAGTAACAATATCATCCGGATTCCCAAGCGAGTCGAGCGTACCTTTTAGTGCGGCCTGCTGTGCCATGCAGGTTGTGCACCACATCGCCATCAATTCGATCACAACCACCTTCCCGGAGTAGTCGCCGACCGAAAAGGATTCCCCACTGGCCACATCCACCAACCGGTAGTCCAGCCACTCCGGTTTTGTACCCATGTCGGTCGCGGTAACTTGTGTGTTCAACACCGCAGGCTCGGGCATCTGGGTGCTCGTCGGGGTTACAACCATGCCTGGAGTGCAGGCCGCCATGATGACTACGAGAATCAAACTGACAAAGATCGATACTCTATTCATTTTTAAACTCCCAATTATTAAGTTATATTTTATCTTTTATATCTTATTTGATACATTGAACATTAATTTGAAATTAGAATAACAGGATGAACATAGTTTTAGCGGCTATCGCAGGGACTTACATAACAATAGAACCGCAACTTCCCCACCACTTAAAAACCAAGCTTGTTGAGGATCTCCTGGTGCAGACTGCCACCACAGCTTGAGAGCAGACTGCCTCCAAATACGACATCCTCTGAATGGCTTGATAAAGATGTCGCCATCCCACCGGCTTCTTCGACGCAGGGTACCAGCGCAGCGATATCCCAGGGTTTCATAACCACGTCCAGGGCTGCCTGGATGCGCCCGCGGCAGACCAGCGCATGCTGCAGGCAATCTCCAATGAATCGGAAACGGCCTGCCGCCCGGATGTAAGCGCTGAGATTAACCTGGAGCCCCGCAGCCGCCGGCCGAATATCCGAATGGTGAGCTCCGGAGGCGGAACAATACGATCCTGCCAGCGTCTCCTCCCGTTTCACCGACACTTTGACCGGCTCGACCTGGTCGCCGGCATACCAGCAGCCATGGCCCACAGCTGCATATACGACCTCACGCATAGCCGGAAAAGCGATCACACCCACGACCGGCCTGCCTTTTTCCAACAGACCGATCAGGGTTCCGAAGGTCGGGACGCCCAAAGGCAGCCAGTGCGTGCCATCCACCGGATCGAGGATCCATTGAAAATCCCCCTGCTCCGGACCGGAGGCGCCATATTCCTCCCCCAACACCCGATGTTGGGGAAACGCAGCGTGGATCAACTCGCGCATGCGCCGTTCGGCACTCCGGTCAGCTTCGGTAACCTCTGAACCATCAGGCTTGAATTCCGCTAAACAATTATAGTAATGCGGCATGATTAAAGCTGTTGTTTCCTGCGCCAGGTGGCGGGCAAAGTCGAGCAGCGGTCGGTAATCGGTCATGATGTCATCCTCGGATCAATGATCACAATTACATTATTTTAACCTCCCTTAATGCAATCTGGTGCTGAATGATGTAAAATAGTTGACATAGTAACTCCAGTTTATCTTGATATTGTGACCCGGCGAGGCTAACCATGTCTAAAAAGATTCAATTGCCAAAAATTCCTTCATCCGAGATCACGCCTGAAAGCATCTATCTGTCACGGCGGAGATTCTTCAAGACCGCTGCACTGGGGATTGCCGGGGCTGCCCTGCTGTCAGCCTGCCGCAGCGACGATATTCCGCTGTCTACACCATCAGGATCACGTGCTGTTACTCCTGAATCAGTTTACTCCGGCAGCCCGACCGATGAGCTGGGTCGCTTATTGACCACCGAAAAGGATATCACTTCCTACAATAATTATTACGAATTCTCCACCGACAAATCCGGGGTCGGCGAGTTGGCTCGCAACCTGGTCACCCGGCCCTGGCAGGTGGAAGTCACCGGTCTGGTGCACCGGCCGGGAATCTTCGATGTGGACGATCTCATCCGGGACTTTACCTCGGAGGAACGTGTCTACCGCATGCGTTGTGTGGAGGGCTGGTCGATGGTCATCCCCTGGCAGGGTTTTCAGTTGTCGAAACTGCTGGATGCCGTGGAACCCATGACCAGTGCACGCTATCTCCATTTCGTCACACTGGATGATCCCCTCCAGATGCCAGGGCAGAAAAGCAGCTATTTTCCCTGGCCATATGAAGAAGGGCTGCGACTGGATGAAGCCCGCCATGACCTGACCCTGCTGTCCACCGGTCTTTACGGCAAGGCACTGACACCGCAGAACGGAGCCCCCATCCGCCTGGTGGTGCCCTGGAAGTATGGTTACAAGAGTATCAAGGCCATCGTACGGATCGAGCTCGTTGAGGAACAACCCGCCACCTTCTGGAACAATATTGGACCGAATGAATACGGTTTCTACTCGAATGTCAATCCCGCAGTCGATCACCCGCGCTGGTCTCAGAAAACCGAACGCATGATCGGGATACCCAGCAGGATCGCCACCCTACCATTCAACGGTTATTCGGAGCGGGTCCGCAGCCTGTACGACGGCATGGATCTTGAGGAAAACCATTGACCCGGTTTTTACGCTCGGCCTGGTTCATGGCGCTCATCCTGGTTGGCTGCTTGATCCCATTGGCCTGGCTGGGCGTGGATTACTTCTCCGGCCGGATGGGACCGAATCCGGCTCAAGATCTCGAGGTTCGCACCGGCCGAATCGCCATCAGCCTGTTGACGGTCAGCCTGTCTGTCAGCCCGATTGCATGGCTTTCGAAACAGCCTGTCATCCTGCGTGCCCGCCGCCCGCTCGGATTGACGACATTCTTCTTCGTCACGCTGCACGTCTTGGTGCTGGTTGGTTACGATTATGGTTTTAACCTCCCGCTAGTGTTGGACAGCTTTTTGAATAAACCCTTCATCTGGTTTGGCGTGTTGACCGGCCTGATCCTGGCTGCCCTGGCACTGACCTCCTTTGGTTGGTGGAAACGAAAGCTGGGCTGCTGGTGGGGGCGCCTTCATAAACTGCTCTATCTCGCCGCCATGCTGGATCTGGCGCATTTCTTTTTAGCCGTTAAAGGCAACCCGCTCTCACTAACTGGCAACCTGGGTCGACCGTTGTTCTATGGCATCCTGATCCTTACCTTATTGTCCATCCGGTTACTGAAACACACCCACACCCCACCCCTTCATACATAATCCCGTAGAGAAGCCAGGACGATCCTTCCACCCGGCATGTGATCATGTTCCTTCTTTCTTCATCGAAAGCTGATATAATCAGCATATACTCATCTATTGAGTATTCATAGATAGACTATGCCACCTAAACCTGCCGGTTTGCAAAGCCTGGACTTCGTCCTGCTTGGGATGCTCGCACAACAACCCAGGCATGGCTATGACCTTCACAAGGAGCTCTCTTCACTGGAAGGGCTTGGTCTGGTCTGGCATATCAAACAGGCTCAGCTGTATGCCCTGCTCGATAAACTGGAAATCCAGGGGCACCTGACTTCCGTGCCGGTCACGAGCATCTCCCACCCGCCCCGCAAGGAGTACCACCTGACCACGAGCGGCCTGAAGGTCTTTAAAGCCTGGATGCTCTCCCCGGTCGAACATGGGCGCGAGATCCGCCAGGACTTCCTGGCCAAGTTCTATTTTGCGAGGTTGTACGGTGAGGAGACCGCCCGGCAGGTGATCGAAGCCCAGCGGAAAGTCCTGGATGAAATTCAAGCCCGCATGGAAACGGAGGGCAATGCGCTTCCGACCTCACAATACTATGAAAAACAGGTCTATCAATTTCGAAAGAAACAGATCCAGGCATTCATCGATTGGCTGGATTGCTGCCTGATTGAAATTTAATCCATAATCAAGGAGACTTTTTAAATGAAGAGTAATAAGAACATCCATATTGTCATCCTGGCCATCATGCTGTTAGGTCTGCTGGCTGGCTGCGCTTCAACAGAAACCTCACCTACCGCAGGTACTGATGCATCAGGTGTCACCCAGGTTCCGGTTGAGTCTACTTCTGGCGTGACCGTCACCGACACCCTCGGGCGTGAGGTGATATTTGAAAAGCTGCCTGAACGGGTCGTGGTTGCCGGAAGAGCCACCGCCTTGCTGGTGAATACGTTATACATGTTCCCCGAAGCAGCCTCCCGCATCGTGGCCATCGAGAATCGTTCTCAAAACCCGGATGCATTCATTCCGCTGGTCGATTCCACCTACACAGAAAAGCTGGTGCTGGAGAAAAATGCAGCTGCAGAGGCCATAGCCCCATCCCAGCCGGACGTTGTCATCCTTAAAAGTTCCATGAAGGAAAGCCTCGGTGACTCCCTTGAAGCGATCGGCATTAAAGTCATCTACCTGGACCTTGAAAACCCGGACGCCTTCTATAAAGACGTTCAGACCATTGGGTCCATGTTCGGCAACACCCCTCGTGCAGGCGAGATCATCGCCTTCTACCAGGGGCGTGTCAGCTTGGTGACTGACGCACTCAAAGATCTCACACCCTTGGAAAAGACAGGCGTCCTACTCCTGCAACATAGTGTGGAAGACAATGTCATTTCGTATGAAGTTCCCCCGGCATCCTGGCTCCAGACCATCCTGGTCGAAACCGCCGGCGGCACACCTGTCTGGAAGAACGAGAATATGGGCGATGGCTGGCAAACGGTCACCCTGGATCAGATCGCAGCCTGGAATCCCTATGCGATCGCCATCATCGACTACGATGGAGGCGCCATGGGTGCTATCGCCGAGCTCAAGGCAGACCCGACCTGGCAGCAGCTGGATGCGGTCAAGAACAACCGGGTAGGCGCCTTCCCTATGGATTACCTGAGTTGGGATCAGCCCGATCCACGCTGGATCCTGGGGTTGCAGTGGTTGGCTTATATCAATCACTCGGATAAATTCCCAACCTTCGACCTGCAGAGCGAAGTGCTCGGTTTCTATGAGAGTCTGTATGGATTGGATAAAATGACGATCTCCGAGACGATCTTCCCGCTGCTTAAAGGCACTCTGGTGATCAACCGGGGCGTTACCGCTCCTTAAAACGCGGACCCGAATTGAATAAACTTAAGAGATGGCAGGTGGCACTGTTGATCGCAGTACCGCTTGCCATCCTCCTACTCTCCGTATTAATCGGCCGATATCCCCGGCCGTACTGGATGCCACCGGAACTGCTCTCCAGCGATCCCCTGGCGCGCAGCCTGGTGCTTAATCTTCGGCTGCCGCGTTTAATCACGGCCTTCCTGCTCGGCATGAGCCTGGCTGCAGCTGGCGCGGTGATGCAGATGCTCTTCCGTAATCCACTGGTGGAACCCGGATTCCTGGGCGTCACTCAAGGCGCGGCATTCGGTGCCGGTCTGTCCATCCTGTTGATGGGCGGATCGTCCTTCGCCACCCAAACCACCGCCATCATTTTCGGATTTGCCGGCCTGGCACTTTCCTACCTGCTGGCACGCCGCATCCGCTTTGGTGGCTGGGTCCTGCGCCTGGTTCTGGCGGGCATCGCTGTCTCAGCCTTGTTTTCCGCGGGGGTGGGCGTACTAAAGTACCTGGCTGACCCAACCAGTCAGCTGCCCGAACTGGTCTTCTGGATGCTGGGCGGATTGTATGCTGTGACCTGGTCCGACCTGCTCTCGATCCTGCCCTTCGTTCTGATCGGCCTGAGCCTCATCTTCCTGATGCGCTGGCGGCTGAACGTTCTGTCGCTGTCGGATGAGACCGCCTTCTCTCTGGGAGCCTCGGTCGAGCGAGAACGGTTGCTTTTGCTGGTGGCGGCGGTGGCCATCACAGCCCTGATGGTCTCGATCGCCGGGATTGTCGGTTGGGTCGGGTTGATCATCCCGCATATCGCACGCCGGTTGGTCGGCCCGAACGCCGCCCGCTCGATCCCGGCATCCATGCTGATCGGCGGCGCCTTCGTGGTGCTGTGCGATGATATCGCCCGCAGCCTGCTGGCCGGTGAGATCCCGCTGGGTATCCTCACCTCTCTATTAGGTGCACTCATTTTCATAATCATGATGGCAACCAACAAGCTCAGGGTGCAGCGATGAGCTCTGAAGCCATCCTGTCCTTCCACCAGGTGGACTACGGCTATGCGAAAGGTTTGCCGGATGCTGTCAACCACCTCGATTTTGAGATCCCACCTGCCAGTATCACCGCCATTTTAGGTCCCAATGGCGCCGGCAAGACCACCCTGCTTCACCTGGCGTTGGGGCTTTTTCATCCCCGCAGCGGCGAGATCCAGGTTGGTGGAAAACCGATCCGCAGCTATTCCCGCCGCGAACTGAGCCACTGGATCGGGTTGGTTCCCCAGAATGAATACCTGCCTTATGAATTCAGCGTGTTGGAATATGTCATCCTGGGCCGCTCTCCCTACCTCGGACCTTTGGATATGCCCGACCCTGAGGATACCAGGATTGCCTGGCAGGCATTGAAGACCGTCGGTATCCCGCACCTGGCCGACCGTATCGTGCACGAGCTTTCCGGTGGCGAGATCCAGATGGCAGTCGTAGCCCGTGCTCTGGCCCAGCAGCCACGTATCCTTCTGCTGGATGAGCCCACCTCCCACCTTGATCTTTCCAACAAGCATACCATCTTGAAGACATTGCACGACCTGGCTCACAGCGGTGTGACGGTCATCTTCTCAACCCATGATCCGGATGCTGCCTCGCAAATCGCCGACCGGATGGTACTGATGCGCAAAGGGCGGGTGTTGGATACGGGCATGGCCGGGGATGTGTTCACTCAGGAAAAACTAACCAGAACTTATGGCATCCCGGTCAAAGTGGTTAAGGTGAATGGTCTTAAGTTCGCCCTGCATGAGGAAGATTATGGGTAAGCCCGGTGAATACTGCCGGGTGATCCTCTTAAGCGGGCCACGCGGCGCTGGGAAGACCACGGTTCTTCAGAAGCTGTTGGCAAGGATCAAAACCGGTGGTACCGATGTCGCGGGCATCCTGTCCCTGCCGGTGGAAGAAGGCTGGTGAGAAGATCGCCATCGATGGGATCGACCTGCGCAGCGGTGAAACCCGCCGGCTGGCCATCCGTAATTCGGGTGCCAGTGGGCAGTGGATCACCCGCCAGTGGCAATTCGATGCGGAGGCCATGGCGTGGGCGGACCGTGTATTGGAAGTCAGTACGCCCTGTGACCTGCTGATCATTGACGAACTTGGGGTGCTCGAATTCGAGCGCAATCAAGGATGGCTGGCGGGGCTGAAAGCCATCGACGATGGTCGATACCGGGTCGCCATCGTGGTCATCAGACCGGAATTACTTGAAAAGGCACAAAAACGTTGGGCAAGACGCAGAAGTCATCAACATCTCACCTGAATAACCGGTCAGCCTGTCTCGAAACGCTGATAAACTCGATCAAGACCTGATCTGGCTGCTCCATTTGGCTGGATTCAATGGGGGGATTGACATCCTCAGATTCAACCCGAAATCGTTCAGAGCCCTGTTCCCGATCTCCATTCAGACCAAAGGCTTCAATGCCAAATCGATAAGACTAACTCCGCCGCTGGCTTGTACTGTTGTAATCCTTCCCAACCCACCAACTGCCTGGCAGTCTCATCGTATACCCTTAACCGCAGGCTTTTCAGACTGGAACGCAAGGTCAATGGCTTGATCTGCAATCCCTCATTTTCGCGATAACACATCTCCAGGGCATAATTGGGGATGCGCGGGCTGAGATGGTGGATGTGATGAAAACCGATGTTCCCGCTGAACCATTGCAGGAGCCGCGGCAGCTGGTAATACGAGCAACCCTCCATGCAGGCGCGCTCGAAAACCCAGTTTTTATGGCGCTCCCAATACACGCCCTCAAATTGGTGTTGAACGTAAAACAGCCAGATGCCCACACTCGCGCCAATAATAAGCACCGGTAACTGAACCAGGATGACAGTGCGCCAGCCCAGAACAGAGCACCAGGATGGTAAACAGTCCGGCCAGAGCCAGATCATGCCAGAGGATGCTCATACGCTCCTTTGGCCCGTGAGATGGGCCGGGAAAACGGTGCGCAAACAGGAACACCACTGTTGCACCGATCGTAAACAGGATCCACGGGCTGCGCATGACGCGGTAGGTGAACCGTTTCCAGGGAGATAAAGACAGGTACTCCTGCACAGTCAGGGTCATCACATCTCCCACACCGCGCCGGTCCAGATCTCCAGCTGTCGCATGGTGGGTATTATGATCCCTGCGCCAGGAACCAAAGTCTGTGAATGTAAGAACTCCCGTGATGAAGCCTAAAATCGCATTGGCTCGGGTCGAACGGAAAAAAGATCCATGACAGCAATCGTGAAAGATGATGAATGTGCGCACCATGAACCCTGCGGTCGGGAAAGCCAGAACGAGGGTCAACCAGTAAGAAAGTCTCAGACTGAACGCCATGAGCGCCCACATGGCAAGGAAGGGCAGGATCGAACTAACCACCTGCCAGAGACTGCGTGAGGTTACGGGTGTTTGATAACTGGCGATCCACTTTCGCCAGGGGTAATTCTGGATACCGGTCGCACTGTTCATTATGATTCTCTTTCTGGAATTCATTTCCGGTGGTTAAACCAGATTATACAACGCCTGCATCGATGGGTGTGGAAATTAAACCGACTTCACACTCCAAGCAGGATGGCACGGTGGTATCATGATGGAGATTGATCTTAAGCAGACCAACTCCAGGTTATGAAGCAGGAAACATGGAAAAATTATTCGAATGCACACAGTGTGGTTCCACGGATTTCGATGATGCCGGATCCCGGAAGGTACGCTGCAGCCACTGCCACAGCCTTTATCAAGTGCTAACCGACGAACCAAAATTGACGATCCTCAAGGGAGCCAATGTGGTGTTTGGTAAAAACGCCATTGTTGAGATCCATGGGGATGTCGAGATTCAGGAAGGGGCGGACGTGGATATCCAGGGGAAAATCCTGCTGGTAAAAGGCGAACAAAAAAGGATTTTCAATTTAAAGCTTATCAGTAAAGGCGGTGGGCTGAAGGAAAATTAATATAAAAAGCGCCAGGTAAACCTGACGCTTATATGTAGATTGGCTTACTCGCCTTTTTCAATTCCTTCAGGCGTCTCAGCAGTGGGGGGCCCTTCAACCTCTGCGATGGTTTCTTCCGCAGTTTCTTCAGAAATTTCTTTCACTGCCTCTTCAGCTACCACTTCGCTCACGGGTTCAACAGCAGCGGCTTCAACGCTTGTCTCAGCCGCAGGCTCAGCTGCCGTTTCCTTTTTTGAGGCTTTCTTCTTAGGTGCTTCGGATTCCGCTGCTTCAGAACCGGGGACAGCCTCACCCTCACGGAAGACAGTCACCTTAATCTCAGGAATCAGGTCAACGGTCAAGTGAACCCTGGCGATATGCTCGCCCAGGCTGCGGATGGGTTGTGCCACGATCTGGTGGCGGTCGATGGGATTACCGGTCTTCTCTTTGATGGCTTCCGCGAGCATCTCGGTCGTGATCGAGCCATATAGTTTTCCGGTATCGCCTGCTTTGGAGGCGAATTGAAGGGTCAGGCCCTTGAGACTGTCGGCGATGGTTGCCATTTCCTCATTAAGGACCGTCCGGCGGGCATTGGCTTTAGAACGGATACCTTCCGCCATACGCTGGGCGCCCGGGGTTGCCAGGACCGCCAATCGTTGCGGGATCAGGTAGTTGCGTCCGTATCCGTCAGCCACACGTTTGATGTCTCCTGCATGCCCCAGCTTGTAGACATCTTTAATCAACAATACTTTCATTTTCAAGCCCTTCCGTGCTTTTAAGATAGGGAGCGAAGGGTACAACGCTCCGCGAGGCATGATTTTACCAGAGAGTCGACTATTTAGCAAATAGCCCTGCTAAAAACACCTGTGCTTCCTGATCGCGATCGATTCTCCTCTTTACAGGATCATGATCAGCTATGCTACAATGAGCCCACCAAATCGCCTTTACCAGAGACCCTCCCGCATGCAATTATTCCAGGAAATCGCCGGCATTTTTCTTGTCCTGACCCTTCCAGGTTTGGCCATTATGGCCTGGGTGAAACATGAAGGCCAGGATTTTGCAGAACAGCTGGCCAGCTGCATCGGTCTGAGCATTTCAACCTCAGCCCTGCTGTTCTTGTTGACTTTTTATTTCCAATTTCAGATATCAAACATCTTGCTGATGGTTTTTTATCTCCTTTGCGGTCTGATCTGCATTGCTGGATGGCTGCACCAAAAGTCCAAACCGCGCTGGTCACGCGACATCCCGGCTACACTCGCTTTACTGGCAATCGTGCTGGTCTTGCGATTCGTCCAGATCGAGGACTTGCTCCTTCCGGCCTGGGTGGATTCGGTCCACCATGTGCTGATCACCCGGCTCATCACTGAAACCCGCTCAATCCCACCCTCACTTGAACCTTACCTGCCGGTGCCTTTTTCCTATTATTTTGGTTTCCATGGGATCGCCGCGCTTTTTTCAGTGATCAGCGGGTTGGCACCTGAAAAGGCAGTATTACTCCTCGGCCAGGTGTTGAATGCCTGCGTGCCCCTGGCTATTTATCGCCTGGGGCGTGCTTTCTGGAAGCAGCGGAGTAAAGCCCTGATCGCCGCTTTACTGGTGGCCTTTGTGAGCCAGATGCCGGCCTATTATGCCACCTGGGGTCGATATACCCTGTTGACGGGTATGATCATGCTGCCCCTTACCCTGGCCTGTTTTATCGAGATAACCAATTCGCCCTTACGGAAGGGTATTCAGGTTACGTCAGGCTTGCTTTTCATCGGAATGATCCTGTCCCATTACTTTACCGGTGTGCTCTTTGGACTGTTCGCCGTATTCCACCTGGTTTTGCAATTGGTCCGACGGGGAGAGCATGCCATCCGCAGGATGCTCAACGCTGCTGTTCCATTGGCAACCGCAATGATCATACTTGCCCCCTGGCTTCTGCGCGCCATCCAGCTCTCCGGTTACAGCCTGGAGGCATCCCTGGAGATTCCGGTCACAACCTCCGGCTGGCAGGCTATTAAAGAGTATGGCCTCTATCTGATTAAACTCTCCGGTCCACCACGAAACCTGATCTTCCTGGGGCTCGGTATCCTTGGGATCATTCCGCTGGCCCGGGATGCAAGGGCACGCAGCCTGGCAGCCTGGTTTACACTGCTGATCCTTTTTTGTATTCCGCTCGGAATCAAACTACCGAATTTACGATCAGATCATTTCTTGATCGTTTTATTTCTACCGGCTTCGTTATCTGTGGCGAACTTGCTGATCCGTATATGGGACTATAGTCGTATCCATCTTCCCCAGATCCGAATAATGCAACTGATTGCTCTCATTTTTCTCCTGACGTGGATGATCTTGGGAATCGCCGAGACCCATTCGATTATCAATCCCACCACTGTATTTGTGACCAACTCAGATATGGAGGCGATTAAATGGATACATGGAAACATCCCAGATGACGCCCGTATATTGATCAATGCCACACCCTGGCAATCGGGGATGTATCGAGGCGTAGATGGCGGATTCTGGTTATTACCTCTGACCAGTCGTTACTCGCTTCCTCCACCAATTATCATTATTTGGGGTGACCAGAATGAATTTCAACGCGTCAACACATTATCCGGTCAAATCAGCAGCCTCACATCCTGTGACAGTACCTTCGATCAGATCGTTACGGATGGTAACCTCACGCATGTTTACATCCGGGATGGCGTCGGAACGCTGCAATCTTCACAATTATTGACTTGCGATCATCTGGAACGCATTTATAACAATGAAGACGTATCGATTTTCGTGATCACCCACGATCTAGGGGCGACATCCACGACTACGAGCAACGAGTAAAGGTATAATTCTTCTTCATGGAAAATTCCGTTGGACTCAGCGAACGTGAAACTGAGATTCTAAAATTGGTGGCCACAGGCGTCAGCAACAAGGAGATTGCACATCGGCTGAATATCAGTACAAATACCGTCAAGGTCCACCTCAGAAATATTTTTGGCAAGATCGAGGTTGTTTCAAGAACAGAAGCCACACTGTATGCAATTGAGCACCGCATTGTGAATTCACCTGGAAAACCCGAAGCACCGGAAGCTGACAACCAGTCTTTTCTAACAAGATATCGTCTGGTAGTGATAGCCGTCATCCTGTTGATAGTCATCGGCAGCTTGATCGGTCTGTTCGGACGGCAATATCTGCCCTCATCCACCCGATCTGGTTCAGTTACTCCGGCATCCCCACCCCAATGGCAGGAGCTTACCCCGCTGCCAGAAGGCAGAGCTGGTATGGCTGCGGTAGCATATGATAATCAAATCTTCCTTTTTTCAGGTGAAACTGAAGAGGGGATAACCAGCAAGTCCCTCAGGTACGATTTTCAGGACAAGGAATGGTCACCAATTGCGAGCAAACCCTCTGCCGTAACAGATGTGCAAGCTGTGATCGTCGGTGAAAAAGTATTCATTCCGGGTGGGTGGACGGGGAAAGAAATCATAGATAAACTGGAAGTATATGACCCGCGGACCGATTCATGGGAGCAAAAATCCCACCTCCCCAGCAAGCGGAGCGGTTATGCGCTGGTCGCCCTCGAAGGGATGATCTACCTATTCGGGGGCTGGGATGGTACAACAGTTCAAGATACGATCTACACATACAATCCCCAGGCAGACACCTGGACCGAGATGGCCCCAATGACCACACCCAATGCCTATATGAGCGCTGTAACCTCAGGCAACAAGATCTATATCATGGGGGGGTGGAATGGATCCACCTCACAAAAAAAGAGCAGTGTGTTTATTCCGACCAGGAGTGATACATCCGATGATCCCTGGACGGATATAGCATCTCTACCTATCCCCTTCTGCTTTAATGCAGCCACGGAATTATCCAATTTCATTTTTATATCCGGTGAACTTCGCAATAATTGCAAGCATCCAAATCCATCCATATTACAGGAAGACAAGATTCAGTACTTTACATACAAATATGATATTGCATCTGATCAATGGCAACTCATTGAAACCCATGAGAACATATCCTTCTTTGGTTACACCCTGATCGGAATTAACAATATGATTTACTATATTGGCGGATATAAGGATGGTTTGCTCTCAGAAGATGCACTTTATTACCAGGTCATGTACTCGTCGACCCTGCCCCTAATCATCAATCCCTAACCAGGAGACGAGATAAATTAATAAATATCTTATTCTAAACATTATTCCATCCCGATTTGTTGTAGATGGGAAAATCACCTTTTTGATGTATAAATTCCATCATGGAACTTCTTGTTATCCTGCAATTCTTCACTCAAAAGCCATATGAAACAACATAATTATCATTACAAATCAAGGGCAGCGCAAGGTTTAAAAATAATCACGCTTCTTAAGAAGTTCCGTGAGATATCTTCATTAAACAAATCGGTCGTGCTCGATATAGGCTGCGGGTCAGGAGAGATCACCAGCTACGTTGCAAACAATTTTTTTAAAATTATTGGGGGAGATCTTGAAATAGATACTAAAGGCAAATATGATTCTATCTCTCATCATCAAAACCTTATGTTCATCTGTTGTGATGCAAAACACCTTCCATTTGAAAGATCCGTATTTGATATTATTATATGTGCCCAGGTCTACGAACATGTAGATGATTCTGATCAATTATTCTCTCAAATCCATGACGCACTGCGCCCCGGAGGAATCTGTTTTCTGAGTGGCCCTAATAAATTTGCGATCCTTGAAGATCATTACAAATTGCCATTGTTATCCTGGCTTCCTCAACAACTGGCAGATCGATATCTAAGATTGACACGGGGTGTATCAGAATATGATGTCCGGCCTCGATCCTACTGGACATTGAGAAAAGCCTTGGCCACTTTCGATATCATTGATTGTTTACCAGCTTTATTGGGGACTCCCGAGTTATTGACCCAAAAGAAAAGCACTCAACGGATCATGGCTTTTATCTCAAAATTTGCAGGTAGCTATTTGATCAAGACATTTGTTCCAAATTTCAATTGGATACTTGTAAAAAACCATGCAAACTGAAGGAACCTTTTCAACCAGCCGGAATGCTTCCAAGATAGACACCGATGCTTTCGACTCAGATATTCATCTGCTTTTTAGACTTTCATCGTTCTTGAAGGGTATGCGGGTTCTTTGATGCGTATATTGTTTCTTTCATCATCCTATCCGCGATTTGAAGGTGATGGGACAGCCCCATTCATCAAATCGATCGCCGAAACTTTTGCACAATTGGGGCATGCAGTCCAAGTCGTCGCCCCTTATGACAAACTTGTAGCCTCGACCGATCCAAAAGGTGTCAATGTCATCAGGTTCAAATATGCGCCGCTGGCTCAATGGCATATCATGGGTCACGGCCGGGCACTTGAATCTGATGTTAAACTTAATCCTTTTTCATATTTGCTGGCGCCGGCATATTTTCTTGCTGCGACTTTTGTCACCCTGAAAACCGCATTGATCCATAAAAGTGAGTATATCTATGCCCATTGGGTCATTCCCAATGGTATCCCGGCTGCGTTGATTTCATTAATACTTAATATTCCTTTACTGATCAGTTTGCATGGTTCAGACATCTATGTCGCCCGGAAATACCGTCTATTTAGGATGCTGGCCAGGTTTGCTTTCCATCGTGCCTACGGTGTGACTGCCTGCAGCCCCGATTTGTTAAACGCCGCCTTGGAGATGGGAGCACCACCCGAAAATACCCATCTTGTTCCATGGGGTGTGGATCCAACCCTCTTCACACCCGAGCAAAATTCAAGAATTAGACGAAAATCCCTTGGATTAAATGACGATCACTTCATTATTGGCTGCCTCGGTCGCATGGTTTATAAAAAAGGCTTCAATATACTAATTGAAGCTTTTAAAGAGATAGCTGAAGAATTTCCCCGGGCGAGGTTGGTTCTCGGCGGAGAAGGACCCATCCGTGAAGAATTATTGGCGCTGGCCAGGAATCTGGGAGTTAACTCAAAATTGGTATTGCCCGGCCGTATAACCTGGAACGACGTGCCAGAATTCCTGGCTTGCTTGGACCTGTTCGTCCTGCCCTCCATTCAGGATTCCTCCGGGAATGCAGATGGACTACCAACCGTATTACTGGAAGCCATGGGAGCTGGAACACCTGTCGTTGCCAGCGATGTGGGTGGTGTAAGCATCGTTATCAGGGATGGATATAATGGCATTCTTGTGCCCCAAGGGAATTCAATAAAACTGGCTGAAGCGATCATGAAGCTGATAAAAAAGCCCGGGCTTCGTAAAACCCTCGCTCATCATGCGCGGAAAGATGTAGAACTTACTTATAATTGGCGGAATATCGTCAATCGAATCATTTCCATTATGTCATAGACATCTAATGAAACATAACAATTTGCCGAAGAAATCCCGATACACTGGCGAACGACTGGCCGGAGATGATGCCTATTTAAAACCCTTACGTATAGAAAACCTTCAGCGCTTCAAATATTTTCTGACCAGATTTCGCGGGGGTAGGATCCTGGATCTGGGATGCGGGGCAGCTGAAGGATCATCCCTATTGTCACGAAATTTCCATAATAATGTCTATGCCGTCGATAACTCGCTGGAGACTCTCAAGCAAGCGAGTAAACGATATGATGAATTAAATATCAATTGGGCTTTGGCGGATGGCCAGAACCTGTGTTTCGCGAACAACAGCTTTGGTGGTGTCATATCCATCGAAGTCATAGAACACTTACCGGACCCCCTGATGTATTTGGCAGAGACCCGCAGGGTAATAATACCTGGAGGGATCTTTATGCTAAGTACTCCGAATCGGTTGATCAGTTCTCCAAATATTAACATGTTATGGCCGGAGCATATCCGTGAGTATTCACCGGAGGAATTAAGAGCCCTGCTTCTCACACAATTTACACATGTCGAGATTCTCGGTGAATCAATACCGGTCTATGAGAAGAATCCATACCGTCGTTTCATGCGAAAGCTGGCCCCCTGGGTTAAACCCAGGTTACCGCATTGGTTGAGGATTCGTCTATTACCCATTGTTCAGGTATTGATTAAGCCTGAGCTCCAACCGGAAGATGTGGTATTTTCAAATTCCAATATCGATGCATTACCGACCATCATAGCCTTCTGCTCATAATCCTGTTCATTACGCTTACTGGCATGTTTCGGCGGCACAATTAGCCTGGATTCTATGTTATATTCACCCAACCGAATAAAAAGACTTGATCTTTGGCGATATCGAGATAGTTAGCAGCATATACTTTGTTACAACCGATCGAATCAAAATAATATGAGATGACTGACTGGTATTATTCAAAGCCGCGATTTATTGGATAGATCCAGCTATATCAGTGACCACGGTGATCACGGTAAAGACGTCAATAATCTAATTCCAGAATTATGAGTCAACCAGGTAAACCTTCTTATTCATCCGTAGAATATTCTGAAGAATATTTTCACGATTGTGAAGGATATGATCTTTATACAAAAAGCCATGGGCTTAACATCTCACGGCGTTTGAAATTGCCCTTGGATTATGCTGAACTGAAGCGGGGCATGAAAGTTGTGGACATCGGATGTGGACGAGGTGAAGTCTTGATTCAAGCAGGTTTGTGTGATGTGGAAATCATTGGCGTCGATTACTCCAAATCAGCAGTCAGTATGAGTCAGAAGAGTATAATCAAGAACCTCCCTCCCCAAAAACGAAGCCGTGTTTCCATTCTCCAGGGAGATGCATTCAACCTGCCCGTAATGAGCAGCAGTGTGGACCGCGTTTTTATGCTGGATATCGTCGAACACCTGACAAAAGAAGAACGAAGATCCACATTGTTGGAGGCTTATCGTATCCTGGTTCCCGGTGGGAAAATCATCATCCATACCATGCCGAATTTGTGGTATTACCGATTTGGTTACCCGATCTTCAGGATATTTCAAAAGATACGGGGGATATCCTTACCGGCTGACCCACACGATCGGGGGGAATATCTTCATCTTCATATTAATGAACAGACGATCCTTTCATTATTTTCAGCGTTATCCTCCGCCAAATTCCATCCTAAAGTTTGGTTGGAAAACACCCAAGGATTTGATCGATCGGACTATAAAGGCATTGAGAAATACCTCATTTTTTTGGTAACCGTATATCCTTTTCGATGGGTCTTTTGTAATGATATCTTTGCCATTGGAACCCGCTGAGTGACTCAGTTTACACGGACTTAAGATGAAAAATAATTCACCAGTTCTTTTGATCGATGCACTTGGGATTGATATACCAGGTGGAGCCAGAACCGCGGTACTCTGCTTATTTGATCAACTTGTTCGTTTAAAACCAGGATGGTGTTTTCATATTTTCCTAAGCAGGCGTGAAGATGTATTTGACGGTCAGATAAATGTACACCAGCACATACTGCCTATCAGGAAAGGCATTCTTGCTCGCTTGATCACTCAGATAATATTACCTTTTATAAATTTACGAATCAATGCGGATCTCGTTCATTTTACAAAGAGCCAGGGAAGTGTAATGACCGTCTCAAAAAAAGTGATCACAATATTCGATGCAACGATTTTAGTACACCCGGAAATGTATCCGTTCTATGTGGTCTGGTATTGGAGGTATATATTCCCCAGAGTCCTTCAACATTATGATGCAGTCATTACTATCTCTAATGACGCATCAATGGACATCCAAAGGTTCATGAATGTGCCCCCTGAAAAAATCCATGTTATCCATTGCGCTTCACAATTTGAGCAGACGATCAATATGAATAAATGGACACCCATGGCACCAGTGGAAAATCCACTTATCCCAGATCACTATATGTTATTTGTGGGGGGGTTATCGAATAAGAAAAATCTATCAACCGTGATAAAAGCCATTTCAATCCTTCGTCAGGATCATAAAGAAGTACCAGCGCTCATCATTGTGGGTCCATATTATTATAAGAAAGATGGTCTGGTGATAATCGATCTGATCAAGGACCTTAATTTATCAGATAAGATCCTATACCTTGGTCAGGTTCCCCCCGAGGAATTACATAAGATCTATCAAAATGCAGACCTGCTTGTTTTCCCATCCATCCATGAAGGATTTGGCATACCTTTACTGGAGGCGATGTCATTCGGGGTTCCAATCATCGCTTCCAGATCATCTGCCATCCCCGAGGTTGTAGATTGTGCGGGACTATTGATCGATGATTTTTTATCCCCACAGGCATGGGCTGAAAATATCCAATTACTGTTATCCAATGATAAACTTCGCGAGTCCCTCGTTAAAAATGGTCATCGCCAGGTTTCTCAATTTACCTGGAAGGCATCGGCACAAAAGGTAGCCCACATCTATGAAGTTCTCCTTGACCTTACCTAGGGCTGTCGACAACATTATTAAGAACATCAATACCTGGTTCCGATGGGTTCAAGTAATCGTTGCGGTCCTCGTCGGTTGCTCGATTCTTTATACCGTCATTCGATATTGGGATCAATTGATCCACTATGACCGACCAATTAATTGGTACTTCATTTTAGCCGCGCTTGGAATTATTACGATATCGATCTATTGGTGGGCTTTTGTATGGAGTCACCTGCTGAATCATCTGAATAGATCAGCTATCTCCCTTAAGGATTCCATCAATTTATATATCCAATCGAATATCACCAAATACATCCCCGGCTTTATATGGAATTATGTATCGCGGTCAGTCATAGGAAAAAAGATCGGGTACGGTCAACAGAGTATCTGGATAGCGAATATCTATGATTATGGAGTGGGAATACTAACGGGTTCAGTTTTATACCTGGTTTCCTTATTTTTACCCCATTTTCATACACAGTTATTCCCGATTGAAGCTGTTTCTATCTTTATTATTTTCTGTTTGATCCTTCTTTCGCCGATGGCAATCAATTTCATTTACAGATTGGTCAGGCATACGAAAAGAAGCACTCACTTAATCAACCTCCGGCAGCTTATCGTTTATTTCTTATCGTCCCTACTTACCTGGTTGATGGTTGGGAGTGGCTTCTGGCTTTTAATCAAAGGATTGGCGCTACAAATTCAAACAAGCTATATACCTGAAGCGATCGGCACATGGTCTATCACCGTTGTGGTCAGTATGTTAATGATATTCTTTCCTCAGGGATGGGGAATAAAAGAGGCCCTGTTGGTATTTTTCCTGAGTTTTCTTGTGCCGATCCCACAAGCCATCACCATTGCACTGGCCTCTAGGTTTTGGGTCATGGCAGGCGATATTCTTTCATATGCCAGCTGGTGGTTTATCTACCGATTGATAAAACCAGTACAAGCGACGTCCATTTCGACTAATCCATAAGCATTATTGAACGATTAATATAAACGCATACAATAGTAACAAATCAATTCAATTTGGAGGAAAATATGAAAAGTATCAGAATCATCATGGCACTTGCATTAGCACTCTCCGTTGTTGCCACTTTGGGAGTGGGTAGTGCCTCAGCACAGTCCCCCCTGGCTTCACAATGCAGCGGTTTCCAATTGCAGAATGCGACCGCCAACACAGCGCACATATCAGTCGATTTCTATTCGATCAGCGCAGGATCAGGAACCCCGGCTTATTCGTTCAGCCTGCCAGATTTGGGAGCGAACAAGAGCCAATCCTTCTATGTGCCCTCATACGCCGGTTTTTCGACAGTGGCTTCAGGCTCTTATTCGATCGTGGTTAGTTCTGATCAGCCCCTGATGTCCATGGTCAACCAGGCAACCTGTGGTGGCTCCTCACCGTATGTGCTGGCAACTTATGCCGGCGCCAGCGCAAGTGACACCGGCATGACTTCCTATGTGCCATTTGTATTGTCACGGAGATATGCATCCAACTGGTCATCTCAGATTGCCATCCAGAATGCAGGCACTTCCGACACGACAGTCAATATCGACTTCTTCACACCGGGTAACCCAGTCTCCATTCAGAATTTTAACCAGATTGTTAAAACAGGCGATACCTGGGTTCTCGATCTTTCGACTGGCACTTACGCAACCGCGGCCCTGCTTGCCTTCTCCGGTTCGGTAACAGTCGTCAGTGATACCAGCCCGGTAGCTGTTATTGAAGAACACTTCCCTGGAAATGGTACTCAACTGCTGTCAGCAAGCGGTGCCCCGGAGTCAACCGGAAGCCAAAAACTGATTGCACCTCAGGTTGTTAAAACCTATGGCGGTTTCACCAGTGGCGTGACCATCTTCAATCCGAATGGCACAGATACACCGATTTCGATCGACTATATCGCCTCCGGTGCAACCACCCCGACCTACACTCAGGTTGCAACCCTTGGAGCCAATGGCACCCTGATCCAATACCTGGGCAGCCTTGCCGGTCTCCCGGCCGGCTTCAATGGAACGGCTGTTGTCACGGTCACCAGTGGCGCAAACCTTATTTATGGTGTCGCTGATATGGCCAGCACTACGAAGGCCGCCACCATGAATATGTTGACGACAGAATCCGCAGGCACCTCTCTCTATCTACCCCAGATCGTCCGCGCTTATGGTGGCTTCAATTCTGGTTGGCAGGTAGTCAACAACTCCGCCAGTGACTTGACTTTAACGGTCGAGTATTGGGATGCGACTGATGTCACGCCTACACTCACGGAGACCAAGACATTACTGGCCAATTCAGCAATTACCAACTATGTCGGCGCTGCAAGCTATGCCGGGACATTAGGTACAGGCTGGAACGGTGGAGTCATCATCACCATCACCGGCGGGACAGGCACCATTGTCGGCCAGGCTAATTTTGTTGGTGGAACTGGCGATTCCTTCTCGATGTATGGCGCATTCCCTCAATAAAAAGTAAGCTATTCTAAACTCAGGTAATAACGGACTATAATTAGTGAGTCGCTCGTTAGTGAGCGACTCACTAGCGTTAAACCTAAAACAATGAGGGTGTTCATGAATAAAATTTTTCTACTGGTCGCTTTCGTTATCTTACTTCTAGCCGGGTGCAATGATACGCCGATAACCGGAGAAAATAATTTATTTGGAACGCAGGTAACTGACGAAGCTAAGCCTTCCACCACAACCCCGCCATCATTAAGCGGGAGGATCGTCTATCAAACAAATGGCAGTATTCTAAATTTATTTGTGATCGATCTTTCAACAGGTCAGACCCAGCAATTAACGCGGGACGGGAGCAGCTCTGAACCCAAATGGTCACCGGATGGTGAGCAGATCGCGTATGTTTGTGGCGAAGAAATTTGCATGATGGATGGAAATGGCGAAAACAATTCCATCCTAACAAGCCCTCCGGGTAAAAAATGGAATCCCAGCTGGTCTCCCGATGGTCAAAAGATCTCTTTTGTCTCCAATGTAATCCCTTATGCACATATCTACGTAATGAACTTGAGTGACCGGAGTGTTACGCAATTGGTCCCCGATTTCGGCGGCAGTATTGCGAGCCCTTGCTGGTCTGCGGACGGAGAGTGGATCTACTTTACATCGGACAAGAAGGGTTTTAATTTATATAAAGCGAGATCGGACGGCAGCGATATTCAACAGGTTACTTTCGGCAACACGGATGACCGTCCGGACCTTTCAGAGGATGACCAGCTACTTGTCTTTCGCCGAATTGTAAAAGAGTCATCATTTTTTAACGGCAACGAGATTGTTGTCCTGGACCTATCGAGTAATGAGGAAATCGTCCTTACGGATAATACGATGGGAGACGATTGGCCCTCCTTCTCACCTGAAGGGAAATGGATCGTTTATGCCAGTGAGGGCGAGGGGGGGCTGTATCAATTAATGATCGTAAGCCCGCAAGGTGGCACACCAATCGGTTTAACCTTTGCGTCGACATACGGAACGGCACCAAGTTGGACTGAATAGGCGACCCTATACATGAATCTCCTTTCCTGCACAAACATGAAATTCTGGATGCCGCGTACGTAACACTGGCAATAACACGAATTAATCTGAAACCATATCCGGGGAAAATCCTTTCCCCGGATATGGTATTAACCAAATAATTGTTATAATGCAGTTCCAGTATCCAAAAAATATAGTCGAATTTATACATCAATATGAGGTATCTACCTTGTCTATAATACTAGGAATTCGCTCAAAACACGATGCCGCCGCCGCTCTCGTCATTGACGGCAAACTGATTGCTGCCGCTGCTGAAGAACGATTTACAAAAATTAAACATCACTTCGGATTCCCCGAGAATTCAATTAACGCGGTGTTATCGATCGCAGGGGTAAAACCTGATCAAGTCGATATTATCGCCCGGGATGGGATCTCCCTGCATAAAAGTGTCTTCCGCCTGACCCGTCTGCTATATTTAACCTGGGCTCCCCGTTTATATAAAGGAGTTTTATCGCAAGCGCTGAATCGTTATGTTTATCGTAAGCCTGACCCGAGAAATGACGAGGATCAGCAGTTATTAAAGATGGGCTTTGTAGCAAAAATGCATTTCATTGAGCATCATTATGCCCATGCAGCCTATGCCTTATACACTTCCGGTGAAAGTGATGCAACTGTTGTCATATTAGATGGCCGTGGGCATTACCTCGGAGGTGCCTGTTATTCAGCCCATGGGTCCAAATTGGATTTGATCTCCGAAGTTGCAGCACAGGACGCTTCGTTAGGATTATTCTATTCGGCTGTCACAGATGCTCTCGGTTTTTCTGTTGGGGATGGCGAAGGTAAAACCATGGGTTTGGCATCCTACGGGGATCCGGATGTTGCATTGGAAGAACTCGAGCGATATGCCCCCAGAGTACGAGGGAATACGACCATTAGAAATCGCGAATGGAAATTGAATACAGATGTTTTCCACAACCGTCTTTATGCCCATTATGAGGAGAGTGCCTCCTTACGGATATTAATTAACAAGTATGGTGACAAGAATATCGCGGCAAGCGCTCAACGCATATTGGAACTGCGCATGGCCGAACTCATCGGGAATATCGTAAAAACAACCGGGCAAAGGAATATTGTTGCCGGGGGTGGCATTTTTCTCAATGTTAAAGCCAGCAAATATTTATTGGATCAAAAGGTGATTGATTCCATCTTCGTACCACCCGGCCCGGGTGATGATGGCTTACCAGCCGGCTACGCACTCGCCGCAAGTGTCCTGTTTGACCCGGAACATTCGCCTTCGAAACTGATATCTCCATATTTGGGTCCGTCTTTCAATAATGATGAGATCCTGGCAGAATTAAAAAGATACGACAATATCAACTGGCGGAAGCTTGCCAACGTTCCAAAGGAAACGGCGAAATTAATTGAATCAGGCAAGGTAGTTGGTTGGTTCCAGGGACAAATGGAGTGGGGACCCCGCGCTTTAGGAAACCGCAGTGTCCTAGCGGACCCGCGAGATAATTCCATGCGGGATCGCATCAACAGTTTATTGAAAATGCGCGATTGGTTTATGCCTTTTGCACCAAGTGTATTGGAAGAAGCTTGTGACAAGGTATTCATCAACTATGTATCCAGTCCATTTATGAATCTGGCCTTTTTGGTACGCGATAAATACATTGACCGTATTCCAGCAGTTATTCATGTTGATCATACAGCTCGCCCCCAAGAAGTCAAGAAGAGTGTCAATCCCAAGTACTATGCGGTGATCAAGGAATTCGAAAAGATCACCGGAATTCCACTTGTATTAAATACCAGTTTTAATAAACACGGATTACCGATCGTCTTTCAGCCCAGCGATGCCATCGAGCATTTACTCATGGGCTGTGTGGATGTGTTGATCATCGGCGATTACCTGGTAAAGCGGGTCAGCACTTCTCGGGGAAAATAATCGGGAGAATCATATTGTACATTGTTAGCGTTAATGATCATTTTTCCTGATCAGGAAAACAACATGCCAAGTCAATACTTCACCCAGGAATGGGATCCTGGCAAAGTTAACCGGTGAGTACCTGGTTGACATGTCGACGATATATACATTCATTTTCTTTAACATATGTTTTATGGATGTTATCGTGCGTTTATATAACCCATAGTGGATAAATGCCCTGTCATACGAATCAATTAGAACTGGCGAATCATCCCCGAACCATTTTTTTCGAAAAACACGGGTGAGTCCATTATATAGTTTAATTGCAGTTTTTTCATCGAAGTAGTGCATTGGCGAGAGGTGGTGTCCGCCCTTAATTGAATAGAACGGTGGGTAACTTAATAGAAAGTATCCATTGCTTTTTGTAACCCTCAATATTTCCAAAACCAGCTGGTTAGCATTGGGAACGTGCTCAATCATGCTTGTGCATAACACAAAATCATAATAATTATCCAGAAAAGGCAAAGTACTGGCATCCGAAATAACTCTGGTGAACTTCCGGCTATTAAAGTTATTCTGTAGGTCCACACCCACAACATGATCACTCACTTGCATAAATGCTTCAGCATATCCACCAATGCCGCAACCCAGATCTAGTATTTTCTTGTTATCGACAAAGACATTATTCTTGAACAAATACGCGATTATCAATTCCCCTTGATATTTTTGAAATCGGAGATAATCTTGTATTGACTCATTCCTTTTCCTCGATAGGCTGATAAGTTCACCGATCTCATGCAGTGACATACTGGTTTTCATAAGGTTTATCCAGCCCCTATTATCACCGGTCACAAATTTTTAGCACGATGACATCACCAGATTGAAAAGACAATTGGACCTGGTCAAGGGCACTCAAAGTAGATACATCAAACCATTCACCCGTATAAGGTGATTTAGCACCGTTATAAAGATAATCAACCCCCAACTCGCACAGGCTCTCGACTGATGGATTGTTTGAGTAAAGGGCTATCGCAGCTTTGGATCGCGATATGATCTGAGGGTAGTCCGAGCCAAAAGCGGACAACATGTTTCCCGCGGTGGTCTTTCTTCCGGTGAAATACGGTATCCAATAGCCCCCATCGGTGCCAATCACACTGCTTTCCAGCCAAAACTCTGAGTTGATTGCAATGACCGCATCATTTGGCGTGTTGTTAGTGATCCACTCCATGCCAGACAGGTCATCAGCCGTAAACAAATACCGATAATCATCAATTCCGGTTATACGTGGGGGAATAAAACCGATACTTCCAATCAAAACAACCGCAAATAACGCATTGGAGACTTTTACCTGACCTTTTTGTTCGAGATAATTGATGAGCTCTCCACACCCCAAGCCGAGAAGAATTACCAATGGAAGGTACATAATTGCCGCTACTCCCATCACATTGGTGAACATTAAAACGGAAATATCTGTCAAGTAAGCATAAACTTCCAGACCCATGAGAAGTAGCCAGGTTAATACAATCGGTATGGTTTTGTTACGCAAAAGCAAACCCGCGATCGTCACTACACCAGTAACGAGAAACACCCATTTTTGAGCGCCAATCAGATAGATTGCCTTTAAAGGTTCCAGATCAGACTCGAAATTTGTATCCACCACATAGGCGGTAGAAGTCATATCGAAGTATGTCGCCAATGCTCTTATTAATGCGGGCAGTATCAGGATGATCGAGAGAATGCCGATCAAGACGATTCCACCCAGACCTCTGGTTAACTGATGGTTCCTTTTTCCCATCCATAATTGCACAATGCAAATGATGAGTAACAATGGTAGAAAATAACCTGCCACACGAAAATGAAAGAGGAAAACGCCAGCATTCATCAAGCTGCTGATCACGATCAGGCTGGCGCTATGAAGCTTACCGCGTCGTTCCCCTCTAATAAATGATCCAACAGCTTCCCAGGTCAGGATCACCGCAATGAAAATTATTGAATTTGCCGCAAGACTGGTTGTGCGGCTCCAATTGACATACCAGGCTGGTAGATATAACCATAATCCAACTGATACAAGTCCGATCAGAGCTCCTTTTCGTCCAACGATCGATCGAGGAACAGGTAAATACCAATGCCGCATAAACCATTCAGTAACTGTGAGACCCATAAAAACGATGTATGAGCAGGTAATCCTGTCAGGAGTTTCACTGTACCGGTGATGGCATACAATCCCAGATGATACATATCCAGAACAGCAGAATCATAGGGTGCGAGCGTAAAAGGCAATTGACCGTTCTGGGCAGTCAACTCCGTAATCAGGACGTGATGCAGGGCATCACTCCAGGCCGGGTAAGGTCGGTCGGCAATCACCCAGAAACGTGTCAGCACCGTTAATGCAATGACTCCCACGGCCACCCACTCCAGGGGTTCCAGTCGTAAGAGCGTTTTACGTTCTTTCCAAAAATAGACAAGCGTGATGATCGTTAACAGGATCAACATAGCCCACAACTTCCTTGGGCCAAGGTGCAGGTCTGGGAAGATCTCGCGCGTGCCAGGTAAAAAAGCACCGGATAAAAAGCAAGACTGATCCCGGCCGCCGTGATCCAACGCTGCAATGCCGGCCAATCCCTCCAGATGCGGGTGATGCACAGGAAAGCGAAACCTGGTGTCAGGAGGAGTAGAAAACCAATCAGAAAGAATTCAAGCATCTCGAATGGTCATGAATGATCCAGATCCTTAATAGGTGACACCGATGGTGACGTTCACTCGATTCGGAGTGCAACTTTCATCAATCGCGGTGACCTCGATGAAATCATACGGCTTTTCCCAGGCCGGCATGTAGGTTAAATCCGGCAGCAGCGCATAGTTCGTTCCGAGAAGGGTGTTCAACACAACCCGAAATGAGTTGACCGGGGTGATCTCAGGATAAAGAATACCCGTCTCCAAGCCGGGGATCAAATAGGCATTCAAGATGGCCGTGCGCTCCAGGATGCATGAGTCCCCGGTTGAAGCCCAATCCAGGTAGGCACCCGGGCCATGATCGCTCTGGATGATCATGACCGGGGGGGTCTCGTACTGGGATAAGATCTCCTCGATCATTGTCTCCATTTGATCATTAATAAATAATAACTGCTGCCGGTAACCCTCAATATAGTCTTCCCGGGTGCCCGGGAAGCGACTGCCATCGCTCATGATAAATTCGATCGGCTCAACCGGGGTGCCATCTGCGGCAAAGACGAACGGCGGGTGGGGTGCAAGCAAATGGATGAATACGAATTTGGGCGACGGGATCCAATCCAGGTTCATGCTCAATTCGAATTCATTCAACATGCGGGCGCGGTATTGCTCAACCAGGTCATTCTCCACAATCCGACCGATGGCGGAGCCTGCCAGCAGCTCCCGTTCGAAGTAATTGATCAGAAGGCTGCGGCTGGGTGTCAGGTAATAATCCGCATCCTTGATCTGAGTGATGGGGCTTCCGCTGTTGACATCCACGATCGTGTAACCTGTCTCTTCGAGTACCTGGCGCAACCGGCTGTGACTGATGGCGTTATACAGGACATCCCTGTTCTGGGACTCGCGCCCCAGCTCACTCGCATATCCATCCAGATAGTCGAAATTGAGACTGGAAGAAACCGATAACGCCGTCTGATCATAATTTGCATGGCTGGCGCCTGCGATATAGAAACCACGTGAGACCAGATAGTCCAGAAATTCCGAATTATCCAGCTCATAAAGCCTTGCCAGAACATCACTTCGCGCGTAACCATCCGGAATGATGTAATAAATGTCCGGTAAATCCCCCGGTGGGGTTATATTTTGCCCCGGCTCTTCGGTGGCTGGCAGGAAGTCAGCCTGGGAGGGCGCCGGATTGGCCAGGGTGAATGAAAAGATCGAATACAGGGGGAGCACCAGCAGGACCAAACCCATGGCATTCAACGCGAAGGTTAAATTACCGGAATCCTTGACCTTAATAATGACGATAAGGATGCCCAGTATGAACATGATCGAATAGACGACCGCAATCAACCACGGGGTTTTTTCCAGAAATGGACCGAAACGAGTCGAGGCCAGGCGATTGACCAGGTGGCCAAAGCTGAAGAAGAGAAGAAAAGTCAAGGTGACCAGCAGCCCAGCTCTAGCATTGTCCTTCAAGATCCGCCCTAGAATTAACAGTAAAATCCCGGCTAGCAAGGGAAGGACCAGGAAGGCTCGAAGAACATCCGTTACCCTCGATTGGCCCATATTGAAGGCGAATAAGGCAATGACCGGGTAAACAGCAAACAGGAAAGGATGCAGGATGATCTTGCGCATGACTTTACGATTATATCTTACTGGATCACCTGAACCTGTCGACTACCACACACATCAGTCACCTGCGATGAGGTCTATCAAGATGATGGTTCAAGTATAATTTCCACACCCGGTGGATTCTACAGACACCAGAACAAGATTAAAATCGCCATGAGCCGTTTACAAAAAATCCCATTCCATCCGCTGTTACTCGCCGCTTATCCTGTGCTGGCATTATTGGCAATTAATATTCACGAGGTGTCGATCACCGTGGTCTGGCGTCCATTGGTTGTCGTACTGGTCGCCGCCATTATTCTCATCGTTGTTTTCCGGCTCATCCTGCATGAGTGGCATAAAGCGGCCCTCATCACTTCTTTCGGTTTGGTATTGTTTTTTACTTACGGGCATCTTTATGACTTATTAAAAACGACCTCCCTGGTCGAGACCGGTTTTATCAGGCATCGCTACCTGGTCATCCTGTTCCTGGCTTTGTGGATTGCCGCTATCCGTATCATCCAAAAAAGCATCCGGAATGCGAGAACCGTTACCGGCATCCTGAACCTGGTCTCGATCGTGCTGGTGATATTACCCCTGTTTCAGATCGGATCTTATCAATTCAAGACTGCAAGTGATTCCCGGGCTGTCGAAGAATCGGGGGCTGCCGGCAACCTGCCCGAGCTTAGGGCAGAGGGGGGTAAACCCGATGTGTACTACATCATCCTCGATACCTACACCCGCGCGGATATCCTGGCCGCTGATCTGGGTTTTGATAATTCCGATTTCATTCGGCAACTTGAGGATATGGGATTTTATGTGGCCCGCTGCAGTCGCAGTAACTATAACAATACGGTCAAATCGCTCGTCAGTTCCATGAATATGAGCTACCTGCCCGAATTGTACGAGATGGCGGCAGAGGGAGGCCTGTCAGAGGAGGATACCTGGGTATTACTTAAACCCAGCCTGGTGCGCAGGAATTTTAAAGATTTGGGGTATGAAATTGTGGCATTCGATACCGGTTACGCCTGGAACAGTCTGGAAGATGCCGACCTGTATCTCGCACGCGGCCGGTCCTCTGCCTCCTCACAGGACATCAATCCATTCGAACAGATGCTCATCGATACAAGCCTATTCTCGATCTACTCGGACTTCAACCAGAAAGCCACCTGGGATAAATACAGCAGCAGCTCTCATCCGTTGGCAAATTACATCGGCCAACAGGAGTTCATCCTCGATCAATTGCCAACGATTGCAGCGTACAGCGCACCTACATTCACTTATGCACACATCAACATTCCCCACGCACCCTTTGTTTTCTCCCCGGATGGCTATCTGACCGACCCGGATTACTGGTCGGGGCCGTACATGAAAGCAGCAGATGATGCACACTTTCGTACAGGCTATATTCAATCCGTCGAATTCATCAATAGTCGAATGATCGCGATCATTCAGGAGATACTGCAAAAATCCGATACGCCCCCCATAATCATCCTCCAGGGTGACCATGGCTACTGGAAAGACAGCGGGGGTCTCCTGCCGATCTTAAATGCATATTATCTGCCCGGGATCGACCTGAGTATGCTTTATCCTTCCATTTCCCCGGTTAATACTTACCGGATGGTATTCAATGCCTTTTTTGGCGGACAATTCGACCTGGTTACAGACGAGAGCTTTGATATCTATGATATTTCAACACCGCTCATGGAGACCTCACCCAACTGCCTGGAATAATTCAACCGTGAGATATTCTCCCTGGGAACATGGTTAGCCAGGTTTTGATGCAACTTCTTTGAGGGACAAAGACCCCGAAAGAAGCTATAATCGGTCAGTATCGATTCAATCCAGAGATGAGACAATTTCAAAAGATCCCTTTCCACCCCCTGCTGTTCGCCGCCTATCCGGTACTGGCATTATTAGCCACCAACATCCACGAGGTATCCCCTTCGGTGGTCTGGCGCCCGCTGGGTGTTGTGCTGCTTGCCACAGGAATCATTCTGTTGGTCACAAGGCTTATCCTGCGTGACTGGGCAAAAGCTTCGCTTACTACCTCCTTCATTATATTATTGGTTTTTACTTATGGTCGCATCTATGAGTACCTTAAAACAACCCCGCTGGCGGAGATGGGCATCGTCAGGCACCGCTACCTGGCCATCATTGTTCTTTGCTCTGCTGATCGCTGGGATCTGGCTGATCTGCAAGCGCATCCGGGATGCGAAACCAACCACCGGCATATTGAACATGATATCGATCGTCCTGGTGGTCTTGCCTCTATTCCAGACCGCCACCTACCTGCTGAACTCTTCGAAAGGTGAACGTGCCGTGGCGGAGTGGACCCCGGAAGCCAGCCTGCTCCCATTGAACTCTCAGAGCGATAAACCGGACGTCTATTACATCATCCTGGATACCTACGCGCGCGCCGACCGGATCGAGACCGAGCTGGGTTTTGATAACACATACTTCATCACCGAATTGGAGGAGATGGGTTTTTACGTGGCTGACTGCAGCCGCAGCAATTACAACAACACCCACAACTCGATCGTCAGTTCGCTCAACATGAGTTACCTGCCCGAGCTATACGAGCAGGGTTCCGCTCAGGGCATCTCTGTCCCGGATATCTGGATGCTGATCAAGCCCAACGCCACTCGTCGGAATTTCGAGGCGCTGGGCTACAAGACCGTGGCATTTGACACAGGCTTCGATTGGACGAGCATCGATGATGCCGACCTGTATCTAAAACGAGGGTCCGATGCCTACGGGGTGCAATTGGTGAACCCATTCGAGCAGATGTTGATCGACACCACACCTCTGAAGATCTATTCGGATTATCGCGGCAAACTAAACCTGGATAAATACCTGGGCGGCACCCACCCCCAGGCCAATTTCATCGGTTTGGAGGAATTCATCCTGGATGAGCTGCCAAAGCTGGCAGCCATCAGCGAGCCCACCTTCACCTTTGCCCACGTTGACATCCCCCACCCGCCTTTTGTGTTCTCACCGGATGGTTATCTGACCGATCCGGGTTACTGGTCCGTTCCCGTCAAGGGTGCCGTGGATGAGGAACACTTCCGCGCCGGGTACATTTACGCGGTTGAATACATCAATGCCCGCATGCTCACGATCGTGAAAGAGATCCTGGCTCAATCCACCACACCGCCGATCATCATCATCCAGGGTGACCACGGCTTTGGGGAGGGAGACAACCTACCGATCCTGAATGCCTATTACCTGCCCGGCATCGATCCGGAACTCCTCTATCCGACCATTTCCCCGGTGAACAGCTTCCGGTTGGTGTTCAATGCATACTTCGACGGCAACCTGCCCCTGCTCGCAGATCAGAGCTTCCTGGTCACCGACGTGAACACACCCATCCCGGAATCGCTGCCAGGTTGTGTTACGAATCCGTAGAGACGTCTGGTGGATTGTGAATCTCGAAGGATTTTAAAGTAAGTTGAATTCATTCCTCTTCTTATTATCCTAGGTAGGCCAAAGAATATACCCAAATATTCGGTTAGGTCATGCTTGATAAGCTCCAAGATAAGTCCTAATTAATTATCTGCGCGATTCATGGTGGGCTCCTGAAAGGCCGGGAATCCAGTCAAAGCCACCCTGCCTGCCTGGTATTGGACATCCAGCAAGCTGCATCCCTTGCCTGTCAGACACAGGATATCTCATTTTTTCATAACAACGATTCTTATATCGTAGGGTTATAACTTTATGAAGTTACCTGTGGTTTCATAACAAAAGGAGATCATAATGAAACTTTCACCCCCAACCAACCTTACTTTCTGGATCGCACTGGTCCTGGGCATCCTCGGTATTCTCGGATATTTGGCCGCCATCCCGTTCGTTTCTGAAAATTTCTTCTGGTTCCTCACGATTGGATTCATCCTGCTGGTCCTGGGCGTTTTAGTCAAGAGAATGTAATTCGGGCACTCCTCTAGGGCGGAATTAACACCATCAATTTGACTTAATCCACAGGTGACTTCGTGCTTATTCCCCGCCACCGGCGGGGTTTGCATTTAATCCCCGGACATGAATCCATAATAAACGAAACTTCCCGCCGATCTATGCGTACATATAGTGAAAACCAAAAGGGATACGATTCACATCGAATCTCCTTACAAGAAAGGGATATATACTATGTCAAACAATCGTCAATACCGCTCCATTTTCTGGCCGATCGTCCTTTTGGGCGCCGGCGCCATCTGGTTGCTCAGTAACCTGGGCTATATTCAAAGCATCGACCTCGGCTTCCTGTTCCGCCTGTGGCCGGTGATCCTGATCATCATCGGACTGGACATCCTGTTCGGGCGCGTCGCCCCATGGATCAGCGCCGTGCTCGGGCTGGCCATCATTGGCGGCCTGATCGCCGTCCTGATCTACGCACCGTCCCTCGGCATCTCCCGCCCGACCCAGTTGAACACGGAACACCTGGAAGAGCCGGTCGGCGGAGCCACCTCGGCCATTGTTAACCTGCGCCTGTCACTTGAGTCCTCCGAGGTCTTTCCCCTTGAATCCGGTCAGAACCTGCTCGAGGCGGACATGCGACATTACGGCAATGGCTATCTGAACGTATCCGGCGAAACCCAGAAGAAGGTCGTCCTGGGATCCGAAGGCGGCACATCAGGAAATAACTGGTGGTGGCCTTCCTTCAACACTGGCTGGGATACAGACCAGGGCTGGAATATCGGATTGACGAAACAGATCCCGCTGGATCTGAGCGTGGATGGCAGCCTGGGCAGTTCTGATCTCGACCTTACCGGTTTGATGGTGACCGATCTCAATGTGAATGTCAGCATGGGTTCGATGGAGATCATCCTGCCGGTCAGCGCCGAAGGTTATGACATGGATATTAACGGCAGCGCCGGGTCGTTGGAAGTAACCCTGCCGGAGAACACCAACCTCACCGTCCATCTGGATGGTTCAGCCGGATCCTCCACCTTCATACTGCCGAGTAACTTCGCCCTGCGGGTGGATGTCCTGGATGGCGGTCTTGGCAGTGTCAACCTCCCCAGTAACCTGGTGCGCGTTTCCGGCAGCGGGGACACCCAGGAAGGTGTTTGGGAAGTGGCGAACTTCGACACCGCTACCTATAAGATCACCATCATCATCAGTCATGTCGGTCCCGGCAGTATCAACATCCACTAGCCCGGACAATACTAAAGGGCACACACCAGAGGTGTGTGCCCTTTTTTTATTTGCCAGTATAATGGCCGCATGACCGGCGAAGCATCCCAATCCGTTGGTGACAGCGCTCAGATCTACCTTAAACTGAGGAACCAGCTTCTCACACTGGATCCCCAACAGGTGGAGATCAAGCCCACGCCCGAGCATCCCAATGCCTGGGCCTGCCTGATGGAATTCATCCTCTCGAAGTCGGTTGTGACCCTGGCCGCCATCGTTGACGGCACCGCCAGCCTGTATTTCAGCACAGGCGGGGGTATCCTCGGCAGTGGCAACCACAATTCTGTTGGGGACGCCGCCAGGGAAATGGTCAGCGAGGCTGAGGCGGTTTTGAAATATACCGAGTCGACTCGTGACTTTCCCCTGCCCGTCGAAGGTTATATCCGGTTTTACATCCTGACGCATACGGGTATTTTCACGACCGAATGCTCGGAGACGGCTTTATCCATCCGGAAACACAGGTTGTCAAAGTTTTTCACCGCCGGTCAGCACTTGATCACCCAGATCAAGCTCGTCAGTGAAAAGAAAGCTAATGTCTGATCCATGCCCTCCCAATCCACCCCACTCATCCTCAAATTGAGACCGCTGCTCCGGCGCATGAATCACATCATGGTGAAACGCTACGGTCCCCGCTTCCCCGGCCGGCGCCTCATCCTGCTGCTGACCACCACCGGCAGGAACAGCGGGGAGCCACGTGTTACGCCACTGCAATATGAACTGATCGATGGTATCCACTGGGTGGCTTCCGGCTGGGGAAAGGATGCTGATTGGTTGAAGAATGTACGCAAGGAACCACGGGTGGGAGTCCAGGTTGGGGGTGTACGCTACCAGGCCAGTGTGGAATTGATGGAAGATCCCACACAAGTCGCCGATTTCCTGGAAGTAAGGCTGAAAAGACATCCACTGATGATTGGGTTGATGCTGCGCGCCCAGGGGTTACCATCAAAACACAGCCACCAGGATCTCGAAAACCTGGCGGCGGATGTTGTGGCAGTGAAATTGATACCAGTGGCGTAAATCCACCAACGGGAAAAACAGTTAGGTTATTAGAGTACGACGCGCAGGTGGTTACAGACTTCAGCCACCATTTCCTCGGTCATCTTTCCTGAAAAGGGTAGAGCCAATCCACGTTCACCCAGTTGTTCCGTGTTGGGGAAATCACCCTTCCGGTAACCGAAGCGCTCGACCATGTAAGGTTGGAGGTGGATGGGAGTGAAATACGGTCTCACCGGGATGCCCCGGCTCTCAAGTTCACGCGCAACCCGATCGCGCGTCTTTTCATCCTCAAGCCAGATGATAAAGACGAACCAGCTCATGCGGGTGGTTTCGGGCAGAATTCGGGGGCGGGTGACACCGGGAATACCAGCCAGGTGCTGGTCATACCAGGAAGCCACCTGCTCCCGGTTCGCCAGTAACTCTTCCAGCCGGCTCATTTGCACCGTGCCCAGGGCGGCATTGAATTCATTCAAGCGATAGTTGTATCCCAGGTAGGTATGCTGCAGCCAGGTATCCCCGGGTGCGCGGCCTTGATTGCGCATGGCCTGCATCATCGCAGCTGCGTGGTCGTCGTTCGTAACGATCATCCCGCCTTCGCCCGTGGTGATCTGTTTGTTGGGATAAAAAGCGTACACCGCCATATCTCCCTGGGTTCCCACCCTGGCACCCCGGTATTCCGATCCCAGGGCTTCACAGGCATCCTCGATCAAAGGCACCTGGTGGGCCGTCGCGATCGCTCGCATGCCATCCAGGTCGCAGGGTTGGCCGAAGATATCCACCGGCAGGATGGCTTTGAAAGCCGATCCGGCTTTCCAGCCTTTGCGCGGCATCCAGCGTTCCGCCCGGGATCCACCCTCAGCCAGATCCTGGGCTGCCTGTTTTGCCAATCCGGGATCGATATTTCCGGTGTCAAGCTGGACATCCACATAAATTGGTATTGCCTGTTCATACAGGATCACGTTGGTGGAAGCTACAAAGGAGAATGGCGTTGTTAATACCAGGTCGCCGGTACTGATACCAGAGGCACGGACACACAGGTGCAATCCACTTGTACCGGACGAAACTCCAATGGCATGCTTGAGCCCGGTGTAGGAACGAAAAGCTTCTTCGAAAGCCAGGATGCGGCTGCCCATTGAAAGGTAATTGGTGGAAAACACATCAAGCACTGCCTGCCGCTCAAGATCGGTCAGGTCGGGGCAGGACATGGGTATTTTTGGTTTCGGAGTCATGCAAAGTATTCTACTATAAAACCACCCTCGTCCGGAGATCCACCGATTGGCCTTGACAATTCACATGTAAATTGATTGCATCTTCCAATTATTTATGATATAGTTGCGGTCACAGCGTTATGAAGGTTCGCCTTCACGGCGCTGATTGTGTTCTATACAAAGGAAAATATTGCAACAAGGAAATTATCCATGACAACCTCATTTCTAACGCGTGAAGGATTCCAGAAGCTGCAGGAAGAGCTTGAATTTTTACGTGGCACCAAGCGGGCCGAAATCGCCAAGCGCCTGCATGAAGCCATGGAAGGCGGCGAACTGATCGAAAATGCCGAATATGAGGCTGCCAAGAACGAGCAAGCTTTCGTTGAAGGCCGCATTAAGGAACTTGAGATCCTCTTGGCCACAGCTCGCGTCATCAGCGATACCGGCCAGGCCGGATCCATCCAGGTGGGTGCCAAGGTCACCATCCAGGAAGGCAAGAGTTCGCCTGAGGTATATACCATCGTTGGAGCGGCAGAGGCCAACCCACGCGCCGGCCGGATCAGTAATGAATCCCCGTTAGGCCGCTCTCTCCTTAACCGGGGAGAAGGCGACGTTGTGCATGTGGATGCTCCTGCCGGTGGTTTTGATGTTAAGGTGATCAAGGTCGAATAGCCACAGGGGCAGAATCAAATTCCATTTGAACCATAGTACATCTGCCCCCTCTCCTGTCCGGAGAGGGGGTTGCTAAATAAAGACAAGGGAACCCGATCATGGAAGAAAAGTACAACGAACTTGAGCTCGTCCGGTTGGAGAAGATCAAAAAGCTGCAGGAGATGGGAATCGAACCATTCCCGATCCAGGCCGAACAAAGCGTGACGGCTCGAGAAGCGATCGCAGCGTTTGAAGCTGGCGAGAAAGCCGGTGAGACCAAAACGACCGCGGAAGTGATTCTGGCCGGCAGGATCCGTGGAATGCGCCCAATGGGCAAACTGGCTTTCGTTCACATAGAAGACCGCAGTGGCCGGGTCCAGTTATTCTTCCGTATCAATGAATTGGGTGAAGAACGCATGAAGTTGTTGCTGGACTGCTTTGACCTGGGTGATTTCATCCAGGCCGGCGGTGAACTGATGCGCACGCGCACCGGTGAGATCACCCTGCTGGTGAAGGATTTCAAGCTGCTTTCAAAGGCGATCACCCCCCTGCCGGCAGCCAAGGATGAGGTTGTGGATGGTGAAATCATCCGGCACGCCACACTGTCCGACCCGGAAACGCGGTATCGACAGCGTTATGCGGACCTGGCCGTGAATCCCGAAGTGCGTGAGATCTTCCGCACGCGTGCGCGTATAATCAGCAGTCTGCGCAAGTTCCTGGATGATCGCGATTTCCTCGAGGTTGAGACACCCGTACTCCAGCCGGTCTACGGCGGTGCTGCAGCCCGTCCATTCATCACACACCACAATCAGCTGAAACAGGATCTGTACCTGCGCATCTCTTTCGAACTCTATCTCAAACGGCTGCTGGTGGGTGGCCTGGAGCGTGTCTATGAGATCGGTCGAGATTTCCGCAACGAAGGTGTCTCGTTCAAACACAATCCTGAATTCACCATGCTTGAATTTTACATGGCCTATTCGAACGCAGATAAAATCATGACGCTTACCGAGGAAATGCTCAGCACGGTGGCCCACGAGGTCAAGGGTACGATGATCATTGAATTCGGCGGCAATCAGATCGACCTGACCCCCCCCTGGAAACGGGTGACCCTGCGTGATGCGCTCAAGGATACAACCGGGATCGACATCAATGAACATCCGGATGCGGAATCCCTGGCAGATGCCATGCAATCCAAGGGCATGGAAGCCAAACCCGGCACCCCGCGTGGAAAATTGATCGATGGCCTTCTGGGAGATCACCTGGAGCCCAAATTGATCCAGCCGACCTTTCTTTATGATTACCCGCGTGATATCTCTCCACTGGCCAAGTCCAAGGCTGGCGATCCGCAAACCGTGGACCGCTTCGAAGGTTTCGCCGGCGGTTTTGAACTATGCAATGCCTTTTCAGAATTGAATGACCCGATCGACCAGGAACAGCGATTCATCGAGATGGGCCGAAGTTACGAGGCCGATGATGAACAGCGCCACCCGATGGATGAGGATTATCTGAGAGCCATGCGTTATGGCATGCCGCCCGCGGGTGGTTTCGGTCTGGGTATTGACCGCCTGTCCATGCTGCTGACCGGAAACCGCAACCTGAGGGAAGTCATTCTCTTCCCCCATCTCCGCAAAACCGACGAGGGCTAGCGTATTCGATGCGATCTCTATCAGAGAGATTCCCATCCCGGATGGGAGTATAATCCAAGTCATCGGGAAAATAGTTTGACCTTGTTCTTTTTAAAGTGGACTACCATAAGGTGACAAGGTATTGAAGCAAACGAAAGTGACATAGCATTCAATTTATCATCCAAGCTGAGGTCCGTCAGCAGATAATTTCAGCCATGTCCAATAAAACACTCAAGATCATCATCGATTATGCCTGGAAGACATTGGTCCTGGTCATTGCTGGTTTTGTGTTCGTTACGACGGGTGATTCCTATGGGATTTCGGTAGAAACGATACCTCTGGTTTGGTTACCCGGAGGTATCTTTATAGCCCTGATCTATTTCTGGGGGTATCGATTCCTTCCCGGTGTGTATTTAAGCGTATTGATCGCATTTCTGCTCACCGGGCGCGGATTGTCACTCGCCCTTCTGGTTCCAGTAATCTCAACCCTCGAAGCGTTCCTCGGCTGTTTACTCTTGAAGCGAGCCTTCCGGGTAAACCCCAACTTGATTTCCTTCAAAGATGTACTGGGGTTGTTGTCTGCATCCATTTTGGCTTCATTTCTCTCAGCAGGGCTTTTTTCCATCGCCTACTCAATTTTCGGCGTGGCGGACGAATTTTTGATCCTCTTTTCCTGGGGTTTTTGGTGGATTAACGGTCTTCTGGGAATATTGCTACAGCTGCCCATCATCATGGTCTGGGGAACCAATAAACCGGCTATCTACGAGAAGAACAGGCTCTGGGATTGGATCGCCGTGTTGATCGTGTTCTGCATCACCTGGCTCATCTTCAAACAAAAAAACCAAACAGATATCCTGTTTAATTACCAGTCCTATCTGCTTTTCCCATTTATATTATGGATCGCCCTGCGACTCCTCCAGCGCGGAATTGCCCTGACCAACCTGGGAATCAGTCTGGTTGCCCTCACTGCACTCTATCGGTACGATGCCAATATCGCTCGTGATGGTTTCTCGAATATCTGGGTCCTGGGTGCCTTCCTGATCGTGGTCAGTATGACCTCCATGGTCCTGGCAGCATTATTCGCCGAACGAGAGTCAGCCACGAATAACCTGAAGGAAGCAAATGTAAAACTAGAAGAGCGCGTGTCCTTGCGCACTCAGGAACTTAAAGCCATTAACTCGAAGTTGAATCGTGAATTGAAGACACGTCGATCAGTGGAGACGGAATTAGTAGCCTCCGAGGAAAAATTACGCACCCTCGTCGACAATATTCCAGAGGCCCTATTTCTGGTGAATGCCGATGCAAACATCTTGGATGTCAACAATAAACTGCTATCCATGTATGCTGTCAGTCGAGATGAGATCATAAAATTTTATAAGCTAGAGGATTTTCTATCACCAGATCTGCCGGCGAAGGAACTGGACCAATATCATCAGAGAGCCCTTAATGGTGAAGCTGTCACTTTTGAGTGGATCGCCCGGCGTCCATCTGATAATTTCACCTTTCCGGTCGAGATCAAAACAAAGCGAATCTGGTATGACAACGAGCGATGTCTTATAGGAAGCATCAGAGACCTGACTGAGCGCAACGAGATCATGCACGCTGAACATGAGCAGCGCATCCTGGCAGAAGCCCTGCAAAACACGGCTGCTGCGCTCTCCAGCGTTCAAAATCTGGATGAAGTCTTCGATAAGATCCTGAAGAACGTGGGGAATGTCATTCCCCACGATGCGGTTAATTTGATGTTGCTGGATGAAGATAACGTCGGCAGGATCGTGCACAGCCATGGCTATCGCAAGCTTGGTATGCAGACCTATATTCAGGATATGCGTTTCGATGTCAATCTATTCCGCAATTTGCGGGTCATGGTCGAAACCGGTCTGCCAGTCATCATACCGGATGTCAGTAATTATCCGGAGTGGGTCTTTGATGAGCGCGTCGATTGGATTAAGTCCTACGCGGGCGTGCCAATCCGGGTCAAAGGCGTCACCATCGGATTCATCCAGCTCGACAGTGGTACATCCGGTCATTTTAAAAAAGAACATTCAGCCCGCCTTCAGGCGTTCGCCAACCAGGCTGCCATCGCGATCGAAAATGCCCGCCTGTATACAGAATTACAGAAACTGGCCATCACAGACCCGCTGACCGGTTTGTTAAACCGGCATGGATTCAACCCGACCTCCAAACGCGAGTTTGAGATCGCCAAGCGCTACAACCATAAGATCACTGCCATTCTGTTCGATATTGACCACTTGAAAAAAATCAATGATGACTTTGGTCACCCGGTTGGCGATCGATCCTTGAAGATGATTGCGGAATGCTGCCGAACGACCATTCGCGAGATCGACCTGGCAGCCCGGTTCGGTGGAGATGAATTCGTGATCCTGTTGTCTGAAACCGATGTGAAGGCCGGGATGGAAGTAGCTGAACGGTTGAAGCGCTGCATCCAGGCCCATTGGTTTAAAGTGGATGGCAAGGAAGTGGAAGTTACCATCAGTGCCGGTGTGGCGGAGCTCAGGAGGAGCATGCACAGCCTGGATGACCTGATCGATATGGCTGATCGTGGCTCATACCTCGCCAAATCGCAGGGGCGGGATTCCATTGCCACGGTTCAACCGGTACCGGGGCGAGTCCGCACAGGCAAGCGGACTTCATAAACTTGCAACGATTAAATTCCAAACAGCATTAATAGTGCAGCCGCGATCGGGATGGCAGCCATGAGCAGCTGGTCGTAAACAAAGCTGATGTGATAATAATTGAGCAAGCCCATCGCGACCAGCCAAAGACCAGCAATGATCAGCCCCATGCTGCCCTTTACTCCTGAAAACACGGCTGTCAGCAATACGATCACACCCAGCACGATCAAACCGGCATTGAAATAAAAGTTTCCCCCGAAATTCCGGTAGGAGGTGAAGATCGATACGATCCCAAGCACCAACAGGATCAAGGCTCCCAACGTCACAAATGGATTGCGCTCAGATGGCATGGTCGGCCCTCCTATTAACCTAAAGGCAACCGGATGATATATCCGGTTGCCTATTGTAACATTTTCTGCAGGTCTACTTCAGGAGTTCGACCATTGGGGGTCGAGTATAGTTATATTCATTCGTGGCGTGAATGATCAAATCTGCATTGCCACCCAACGAGACGTTCTCGGCTGCCAACTCCGTGTACCAGCCTTCGGCGTTACCATTGCCCTCGATGACCAGACTCGCGCCTGGGACATAGACCGAACCTCTGAAGAATGAGGTGTTGCTGCCGGTGAGTTTGAATGTGCTGGAATTCGACAGCGGGGCAAAGAACAACATTCCTTTGATAGCCGGGGGTTGGTTCACTGACGGCGCCCGTAACAAGACCGTTGAATTACCATTGAGGGTCAATCCGCCCCTGGACATGTAGAAAGTAACACCGCTGCTGTCATCCTTGTTACCGCTAACCTGTACTGTCGAATTGCCATTCGTTGTGAAAGAGCCGGTGAGACAATACAAGCCTGGATTGAACGTCAAGGTACCACCGGAGGTACTGATGGACCCATACCGTCCGGGGTTCAGGGTCCGCGTACCGTTTGACAGCGAGACATTGCCATAGCTGGGCAGAGCTGCGCAATCCGGGGTGGGGATGTCGATGACCGGTATGGACTCATCAACCTGGATAGGTGCAGGGCTCACAGATGTATTACCCTGATTTGTGTACCACGCCACATAGGAAATGTTGCCATAGTCCACGATCAACTCCACATCCACAGAACCCTTGATCTGGAGGCAGTAGTTGGAGTAAATGCCACCATCATAGATGACCACATTGGTCGTACCGGTCATGGTGATACCACCATTACAGTGTTCTTTACCCAGTGATGCGATGGCATTGCCCAAAGCCAACATACGGCGCGGCCGGATGCGGCTGGCAGCTTCAACGGTGTTGGCAATGCCCTGCGGGAAGAGGACCGATGTGAAGGCCGTATCGGTATAATCGGTGATCTTGACACTCACATCGAAGTAGCGATCGTAGTAACCTTCCACGCGCTCAACCGCACAGGTCACCTGGACGCCATTGCCATCGGAGATATCCGCATCCAGTTGGACACCAGATTGGCCTGCACGGGCGATGGCCGCGTCGCGGGCTGCGACCATGGCATCAATGACCTCCTGGTCGTCACAGGAGTAACCCAGCGCGTAAATGCCCTGCGTGTCCATTTCGATGGCCCCAGCCGCAGCAGCGCTCATGGCGATATTGTCGGCTGAACCTTGCATTGAATTCCGGTCGGAATAGATCATTGACCCATCCACTGCCAATGCAACTGCCCCCAACAACCCGACGACGGCTACAGCGATCAGGATGATCGCCTGGCCTGACTCAAATTCCTTCAAATGCTTCTTCATAGTATGCTCCCTTCACATTCCAAGAAGTATTGTGATTTTACTCTCAATACGACTTAATGACAACAGAATTAATGCATTTTTTCCTTATCATTCATTAATATTGTACATCCTTGTTATACGGAAAACAATCTTTTAGAGCACCAAATGAGTTTACAGTTTTGTAAGGTTCTTACACCGCCGGAATGAAAATCCCAACCCAGATCTCCGGAAAATCGCACCTTATTATTACCAACCGCTAACAAAATATGTACAAGTCAAAGAGTCGCGTCGTCCTTCATCACGGGCAGGGCGGGCGCAGGATCGTATCGCTGACTTCCACTTCCATTGGGATGGTCTGTGTCCCGATGATCGAACCGAAGAAAGGCATGGTTATCGGATAGGCGGGATTTGAAATATTTACCGTAATGTCCTGTCCAATACAGGCCTGGTCAGCGCCGGCGGATGCACAGGGTACACCTCCAATATAGACCGAGACCATGCCAGCTGTCGGTTGAAACATGTTTGAGCTGCTGCTGACCGTTCGGGCAACGATCTGATTACAATAGGTCGGGAAGACCGATCCAAAAGAAATGCCCTCCTGAGCAGCATCCCGCAAGCTGATATAGGCTATGAAAACGCGCCCAAGATCAACCGATCCAGCCACCAGTACCAGCAGGAAGGTCAAGGCAAGCGCCAATTCAACCAGGCTCTGACCAATCTCGGTCTTTGTTTTCTTGATGGAAGTCATTCTTTTTTTCATAGGTTCATCCGTTCATAACTGCCTCAAGGGCTTGATATTTGGTTACAAACAAGTGTGAAATAATATTTATACGATGGAATATAGTTGTGGTAGATTAACGGCAGCATATTGGATTCACTCGCAAGTACCGCATTTCCGTAACTATTCGAGGAGATCTGAGACTCTGGTAAAGTTGATGCCACCCGGTGGTATAGGCTGGGAGGTGTAACCAGTAACCCATCTGACCCGATCAGGGCGTAATAAAGTTGTTCCTGCCAGTCCTGGTCCTGCCAGGTGATGACACCGGTCCCGTTAACACTTCGAGTTACCGAGGGGAACCCTGAGGTGCGGTAATTTTGATGGCCCGGGTAATCCTCATAGGTTAAAAGGGTTTCGGTGAGATCGAAACTCAGCAGGTTGTTACCCAGGATGGCATAATGGATGGCTTTCGTGGGAATATCCTGCCAGCCGAAGAGGACTTGACCGGTTTCCAATTGGACCAGATCCACCATCCAACCATTGGTACCGGCAATCGGTGTGGAGCTGATCGATATGGATCCATTCGTATTGACCACTGTATAGTTGAGCAACCATGGGTTTGTAAAACCTGTGTAATTAATAAAACTTATGATGAACCTGCCATCCTCAAGGGGAGTCACAGCAGGGAAGACATGCCTGCTGACATCGCTCCACCCTGGTATCTCCCAATATGTAAAGTCGCTTCCGTCGGTTTTCGCAATGACATAGTCGATCTTATCCATCGAGCTGCCCACCGGGGAGTAATTTGTTTGCCACACCAGGCCCAGTTGATCCTGACCGACAGGTACGATGCGTGGCTCTGAAAATTGTGGAATTGGCGGATCACCTGGACCAGTCGGATAACCCGTGACCAGATCCAAATAGTAGGGATTGTTCGTTAAATTGAATGGATACCCATCCACCAGGTTGCCATTCACATCGATCAAAGCATACCAGACATTTGAATTCAATTCAGTATTCCCTGATCCGCCAACTCGGTATTGGTCGATCAAATACAGAATCCCGGTGTAACCATCCCGCGAGCTCGCTACGGCCGGAGAAAGATCCGGATTGTTAGCATTTGGTTGCGAACCTGAAATGGAGTGGATAGCCTTCAATGTACCCGGGTATTGATTGTACAGACGATAATAGATATTTGAACCCTCAACCCAGCTGATGATGTAATGCCCAGGCCTGAGCATGTTCATGGACATATCCGATCCATTAAATGGTACCATTACACCCTGAGTAGTCTGCCCATCCACGTGATTCAGATCTAACCTGAGTCCATCGATGCTGTCCTGATAAAGCTGGGTAAAGGGGCTGTTGATAGCAGCTTGCAGATAAACAATAGACGATCGGGTGGAATCTGCCTGGGAGGTGATCGTTACCCTGAAACGGGCATAATAACCCGGTACCTGGTCACCCCCGGCTGTGATGCGCATACATAACTGAGTGGTCGAGTCCCTGGCCAAACCATCAATGGTCGTAATCTCAGTTGTGCATGCCGGGTCATAGAAGGTCAATCCCCAGGGATACAGCAGGCCATCCGGGTTGGATTCCAGGAGATCCACTGCCAGGGAATATGAATCGGTTGCTGTGAATGAGTCTGTTGTATTGCTCACGTCCACACTCACCCAGGCTTCGCCATTTGTAAAATAGGAAGAAGAGATCTGTGGTCTAGCTTTGAGATGAGTACCCGGATCCGGCCGGGTAATGACCACCGTCTTCCCGGAAGTCAGATCGGGAATCGCATAATTCAAACCAGCCACACCATCCGTGTCCTCGATCCCGGCTGTGGCACCGGCAAAAGTGCCCGCTTCGGGTTGGTAGGCGAAAACGATATCGCCCGAATCATAAAGGATGATCTCAAACGTAAAGAATTCGTTTCTACCCGCCGCTCTGACATTGTTCCATTGGATGATGGTGCATGCCACCGACGGATCAAGGTCCTCCACCACTAAGTAGTAGATCACACCCCCGCCCGTTTCCAAGGTCAAATCATACCAAAAAGGGGCCAGAAGCGCATTGGGTTTCGAGTCGGTCGGAAATACCTTGGGAACGCGGGATTTCGTCCAATCCGGAACTGGTTCAAACGAAATAAAGCCATTGACGCTGACATAGGCCGTCGATAGATCCGGTAAGGAGTAATAATCGAATTCACGAATGGCAAGTGGTACAACACCGTCCAATTTGTTTGAAAAATAAATTGGGGTACCTGTCGATGATATGTCGATGAACGAAAATGCGCCTTCGTCTGATAAGGTATATCCGTATTCATCCGGACCTGACACAGTTAAATTGACTTCAGGACCCAATGGTGGTGGGTTATTTGGTGGCACCGGTCCGGAGAAACCGGAAACCTGAAATGCCAGAAGGATACATGCGAGCGCAGTTACGATCCTCTTGATCATCTATGGCACCTGGCAGCCATCGGGTGTAAAGGTCAGTCGGATGAATTGCATTGAAAAAGTCTCTGACGAGAAGGTTATTGTCAGGGTTACGGTCGAACCTGCCGGGATGACCAGATCAGCACCGGTATCAAAAGTGGACGTTATTACAGGTGATAACGCACCACCGGATGGCGTCAGGATAGCGTTACCGCCCATCATGATCTGTTGTAAAGTTGTTCCTGACGGACCCCAGGAGACGGCCAGACTGCTCAGGGTTACATCAGATGTGGAAGTGTTGTGAATGGCAAAACTGTAACTCATTCCAGATTGTATACCGGAATCCGCATAAAGATCCGGGCAATAGAGCGGTGTTGCGGTAGCGGTCGCGGTAGGCGTGGAGGTTCGGGTAATGGTCGGCGTCCTGGTGATGGTTGGCGTCCTGGTTACGGTCGGCGTCATCGTGCTGGTGGGTGTCCGCGTACTGGTTGGCGTATGGGTACTCGTATTGGTCGGTGTATTCGTCGGTGTGTTGGTGGGTGTTTTCGTCCTCGTTGGTGTCGGGCTCTTGGTCTTGGTCGGCATGCCGGTCGGAGTGGGTGGAATGCCCGATACATCGATCTCCATCATAATGGTGCGTGCATTGGTAAACGTAACCGGCATCTGAATAAAATTCACAATCGGTGCCAGCGGGTAAAAGGTCGTGGATACCCTGACAACGACGCGCATCCATGGTGTCGTGATATCTTCGGGATACGGATTGGGATTTATCGGGCGGTCATCATCAGGCCCCAGGTCGTACCAGATCGTAACATCGCTGTCCTTGATCCCGGCCATGAAACCCACCCGTTTGGCAGCCGCTCGAATCCCCACCGCATCCAGGTAGTAGGGTGTCCCTGAGCCATTATTACCAGCGGCTGCGCCATAACGAGTCGCCTCGCGGGTCGCGCTGAAGACGGAGGCATAAAAGAAGATCAGTCGCCCGACTTCTATGAGACCCAGGATCAGGAGCAGCAGGATCGGTAAAACCAGTGCAAATTCAAGCAGGCTCTGGCCTTTTTTCCGTGGGTGGACGGCAAGTGTCGTTAATTGAGGATGTCTTTGGGGTAGTCTGCCGAATGGTTTCATAGGTTTTTCTCATCCAGATATGATTAAACACAAGACAGACATACAGTTCTTCACACGACGTGAAAAACTGATATGCTTCAAGAGGTCATCAGTAAAAAGAATACCGTCAAAAGAAAAAAAAGTCAAGCATTGGCGAGCTTTGAGACCTTACAGAAGTGCAAAGTGACCGCAACTGTGCATTGAGGACTGATACCTTCACTGATAAAGTCTGATAAAATTCCAACCAACTTGGATAGAAAGAATCCCGCAGTCACAACGTTTTTGCCGGCCCGGAAAAATGGATTTCTGGTAATGGGCTTGACCGCAACCCTCCTTCTGGTGGCCGGTGGCATGGCCTTTTATCTGTCTTATGCCGCCACAACCGGGCTGGAAGTGATCCTGTGGATCATCGTGGGAATGCTCCTGAGCCTGCTGGTGCTTTTATTGATCTACCGCATGTATGCATTAGGCGTCGCAGTTTATGAGATTAGGCGTGAGAGTCTTAAACTAAAATGGGGTCTTCGCAGCGAGGAGATCCCAACGGGAGAGATCGAGTGGGTGCGGCCTGCCAGCGATCTGGCGTTTGATCTGCCATTGCCACGCATCTGGTGGGCAGGCGCCATCCTGGGCACAAAAGTGGTTGAAGGTCTTGGTCCGGTTGAATACATGGCTGCCGATGCATCCAATCTGCTGTTGGTTGCCGCCCCAGAAAAGGTTTTCGCCATTTCACCCAACGACTTGACCGGGTTCATGAGTTCCTTCCGACACGCCAGCGAAATGGGCAGCCTGACTCCCATCCAGCCACTATCGATCCAACCTTCTTTCATCTTGGGCAGGATCTGGCAGGACCGGCCCGGTCGTTGGTTGATCCTGGCAGGACTGGGCTTAAGCATCCTCCTACTGGCAATCGTCACTGCGCTGATCCCCACACTGGGTAAGTATTAATTTCGGTTTCACACCATCCGGCGCAGCCACCCTGGAGCCTTCCACTCCCGAGCATCTGCTGCTGCTCCCTGTCTTGAATGCCCTGGCCTGGCTGGCCGATTTGCTGATGGGTTCCTATTTCTTCCGGCTGACTGGGAAGAAACCCCTGGCCTACGCCCTGTGGAGCTGTTCTGCACTCCTGGGATTCATCCTCACCATCGGCGTCATCTTTATCGTCGTATAACCTCGCTCTCAGGGATACCCAATGAGTCAATTCATTCTCGGAACTGTACTCGCCATCCTCATATCGGTAACCGCCTGGAAATTGCACATGCTATCCAGATCCGGAATGCTCGCTGCAGGGATCATGGGTATGCTGGTGTTCGGACTGGGCGGCCTGCCGTGGGCTTGCCTGATGCTCGGATTCTTCGTCAGCTCCAACCTGCTTTCGCGTTTTGCCCGCAAACACAAACTCCATCTCGATGAGAAATTCTCCAAAGGTTCACAACGGGATGCATGGCAGGTCATCGCGAATGGCGGGGTGGCAACCCTGTTCCTTACGATCACCTGGATCCAGCGCGAGTTGATCGGTTGCAGTGAAGCTTGTTTTGCTGCAAATGGCTGGGCTTACCTGGCCTTCGCCGGCAGCCTGGCGGCCGCCAATGCCGATACATGGGCGACTGAATTGGGCGTCCTTTCCAGAAGAAGTCCACGTTTGATCACAACAGGTCGTGCGGTCCCTGTCGGGTCCTCCGGGGCGGTTTCTCCCGCGGGTCTTCTATCAGCCACCACCGGAGCCGGGTTGATCGCTCTCCTGGCAGCATTGCCCTGGGTGGATGTTCCGCATCCGCTTGCCGCATTTCAGGTCATCCTTCTGGTGACCTGTGCCGGCTTGACCGGTAGTTTGATCGATTCATTGCTCGGAGCGACATTGCAAAGCATTTATCTCTGCCCAACCTGTCAAAAAGAAACAGAACATCATCCACTTCACAATTGCGGCACACAGACCATCAAACTACGCGGTTGGGAGGGTATGGATAATGACATGGTCAATCTATGCTGCACGCTGGGTGGGGCGCTGCTCGTTTGGGTGGTCTTTATGATCCAATCCTATCTGTGAAATACGGCCAAAAACGGTATAAGGTATAATACACGCCATGAGCGAAGAATTCCCTCTGGAAGAGACTCTGGATAACAAGCCAGCGCAGCCTGCCAAACCTAAACGCAGATTGGGCCGCCTGATTCTGCTCGGCATTGCCGGTATTTTGCTGATCGACACCTTATCCGGATTTGCCGGTTATCAAGTCGGTCTCGGCCAACGCAGGCAACAGGAAATCAGCATGCGCACTTACAAAGCCGCACAACAATTCGAACGCGGATTGGTTGATATGCGCGAAGGTAATTTCCTGCAGGCAAAGCAACGTTTCGTCTATGTCGCCGAACTTGATCCCAATTATCCCGGCATCGTGGACCAGCTGTCAAAAGTTGAACTGGCGATGAGGGCAACTGCCACACCGACGCCCGGCGCACCAGCGGTGGTGGTGCCTTCGAATATCAAGGGCTCCGAAGCGCTGTTCAACCAGGCGAAAGAATATCTTGCACAGCAGGAATGGGCGGCTGCCATCGAAGTCATGGACCGTTTACGCGAGGAAGACCTCGGATACCAGACCGTGGACGTGGATGGCATGTACTATATCGCCTTGCGGTACCTGGGCGTGGACAACATGCTTAAGAATGGCAAGCTCGAACAAGGTATGTATAACCTGGCGATGGCCGAGCAATACGGCCCGATTGACAAGGATGCCGAAGGATACCGGACCTGGGTTGGCATGTACAAGACGGCTGCCCGCTGGTGGAAGGTCGATTGGGAAAAGATGGTTTATTGGATGAAACAGGTGTACAACATGCTTCCGGGCATCCGCGATGGCAGCAACTATACATCCGGTGAACGCCTGAGGGTTGGTTTGATCGCATTGGGGGATGCTAAATTACAGGAGCAGGATTACTGCGCAGCCATGGATTTTTATGAAGAAGGTCTTAACATCCGTTCGGATAGCACCTTGCAGAATAAACACGATGATACACGTCTTAAATGTATCGCATCGATCGCAACGCCCACTTTGACGACCCCCGTCGAAACACCCTTCGTTCCAGGTGAGACCCCCTTTACCCCCCAGGAAACACCCCTGACACCCTGAGTCAGGATAAAGTTGCAAATGAAAAGAGGATGGACCTTGATCCATCCTCTTTTGATTAAGGTACCTGATGCACCGCTTGCTTGCACCAAATCACATCGCAAGTCGTTTATTTCTTTTTTGTGAACCACTTGCCCGGTTGCCAGGGCGTCCCGACATATTCAAAGCGGAACCGATCCAGACCCCACAACCCGGCAATTCGCCAGGCAGCCACCAGCAGGACGGATAACAACAGGAACATGGGGGCCACGCCAGCCGTTCCAGCCAGGGCGAAGTTCCAAACCATGAAACCACTGAAGAAAGCAGCTGCGGCAGTGAACAGACCCAGGACCAATGCGATGCCGATCAGGAATTCGCCCACCGCGACCAGCTTTGCCATCCAGGTGTAGGCACCGCTATCCACGATACCTTGCAGAAAGCTCAGGTACCACTTATAAGCAATGGGTGGATGGGATTCAGCTGCCTGGGCAGTCTGGATTGAAAAACCCAGGAATCCCTTGAGGGCTGCTCCACCTTCCATCCAACCGGGGTTGGTCAGCTTGCCGTATCCGGATGTGATCCACTGGTACCCCAGCCAAACCCGCACGATCAGCCATAACCAAGCCATTTTGGGACTGGAGAAAAGGAAATCGATAAACGGTGCTGATTTCAAATTTCCAACGGAAAACTTTTGTTTTGTAATCGCCATCGAAATGCTCCCATATATTATAATATTTATTATCTTATTTATCATGATTATACGAAGATTATGATGCCCTGTCAAGTCAATTTACTTATTAAATATATTTTATCCGGGGAGAATCATGGCATCGGTGTTTTAGCAAACATCGCGATCACCACGAACCACACGAGGGTTGTGAAGAAGATCAGCCATTCGATGATCGGCATGATCCCATACTGTGGCCGTTCTTCAATCATCGGCTCACCTTCCCCCACTTCCTGATCAGCATGTGGTTTCTGTCTTGCTGATAATACAATGAAAGAGGCGTAACTGATGATCGCCATGATCCCGACCACATTGACCCAGGGCGAGATGACCGCCTGCCCAGGTTTCTGAAGGAAGATGGCAACGCTGAAAAACAGAATGGTTGCCAGACCGCCTCGGAAATAGGAGGTCGCAGCGTGAGAATGGGGCGTGAGATTATTCATCGGATAGACCCCCACCATCAGGCAGGAGATACCCGCCCACAGACCGGCCAATCCGCCCAGGAAACCCCATAAACCACCCAGAGTTATACAAAGCCCGAGTGTGAATGGGATGAACAACAATCCGGAGATGATCATGCCGGTATTAAATAGCCGGGCTTTGCCGGATACTCCGACCTCACCCAGTTCAGAGATATAGTGGTTCATAAATGAGTATCGCTGACCTTTGATTCCCCGATAAGCCAGCGCAGTACCGGCGATCGCTACCGTGATCACGATGCAACCGAGCAATCCGAACACCCGGTATGATTGCTGAATGAACAACCCTATTTGTCCCATCACATTTTTCCCTGATTAGTAAATTAATGCGCGATCCGGCCGGTCAAGTCGTGAGTCAGTGCGCCGCTAATGTAAACCCTAGCGAGCTCGCCAACCGGCAGATTGCCTTCCACGATCACCAGCCCGTCGATCTCGGGCGCATCCCGGTAGGAGCGTCCGATGGAGATGGCCTGCTTCTCATCCACTCCCTCGATCAGGACATCAAGTGTCCTGCCGATAAAAGCCTGGTTTTTTGCGAGCGAGATATCCGCCTGAAGAGTCATCAATCGCTCCAGGCGTTCCAATTTAACCTTAGCCGGGATCGGATCCCCCAACGGTTGTGAAGGAGTCCCTTCTTCATAGGAGAAAGTAAAAGCGCCCACGTGGTCGAGGCGAACTTCGGCCAGAAAATCCAACAGGATCTGGAATTCACGTTCTCCTTCGCCAGGATAGCCCACGATGAAAGTGCTGCGGATGGCCACATCTGGCAAACGCTCGCGCATGCCGGAGATCAGCCGGCGGACTCCGTCCATGTCTGAAGGGCGTTTCATGGCTCGCAGGATGCCGGGGTCGGCGTGCTGCAGGGGGATATCCAGGTACGGCAGAATTCGCGGATTGGACGCCATCACATCCACCAGGCGCGGAGTAACAAATCCCGGGAAGGTATACAACAAGCGCAACCAAGGCAGGTCCGGAACCACCGGGAGGAGTCTCTCGAGCAATATCGCCAGGCCGTCCTTCATCCCGAGGTCAGAGCCGTAATCGGTTGTATCCTGGGCGATCAAAATGAGTTCGCGGATGCCACCAGCAACCAGGCTGCGGGCTTCTGCCAGAATGGCATCTGGAGTCCGGCTGACTGCCGGTCCCTTGATCAGCGGAATGGCGCAAAAAGCACAACCTCGCCGGCAGCCATCTGCAATCTTGAGATAGGCACTGCTGCCCTGAACGGCTGCCCGCAGGACACCCCTCTCTTCCCGGCTGAGAGCCGGTACTTCCGGCAGCTGGTAAAGGGCATGGCTGCGCCCGCTCTGCAGTTTTTCTACAACCTCCAGGATATCCATCCAACGGCGAGTGCTCAGGATGCCATCGATACCCGGCACCTGCTCAACCACAGCCTGGCGGTACCTTTCAGTCAAGCAGCCGGCTGCGATCAGTTTTTGCCCGGGGCGTTTCTGTTCCACCAGTTCCCGAAGGACACCGAAGGACTCTTCCCGGGCAGCGGCGATGAATCCACAAGTGTTCACGATCAGGACTTCCGCCTGGGATGGTTTTGCCACCGCACGATAGCCTGCTTGTTGCATTAATTCCGACATCGAGTCAGAATCGACTGTGTTCTTGGCACAGCCGAGTGATTCCAGGTAAAAGGTTTTTTTCTTCATGGTACAGGCGTCAGGGTGGGCCTCTTGGTGGTCGTCGGTCGCAAAGTCAGCGTCGGACGTTTGGTCGGTGTGTAGGTCATGGTCACGGTCGGCGTGATGGTTTGTGCCCCGCGGATGGTGAAGACGAGATGAATCACTTCTCCCGGGATGCCCATGATCCCCAGGTCCGTTGAATTAAAGAACAACTGCAGCGCGCTGGCATCTCCAGTCAGGAATTCCACCCGGCGGTTGGCATTGAAGGGATAATCTGCCCCGGGAGCCATGCGTCCACGGAATGCCAACCGGTCATCCACCCATACCTGGACGAAAGCGGTCTGAAGTGGCCGCACCGTCAACCGGAAAGCGGCATCCGCATTGGCTGGCAGGGTGACCAGGTAAGTTACCTGTCCCGGGTTGGCTTCCACGGCAGCACTTGTGATACCGGCATCCGGACTGGGAGCCATTTCCTGCAGCAGGGTGGGGGTGGCGCTCAGCTGCGATTCCTGTGGGGTGACATCCATCGGTCCGGCGGCGAGGATCTCGGAGCGTCCGGGCAGCGTCGCCTGGGCGAATGTCTGCTGGCTGGAGAGCGACAGCGTGGAAGCGGCAGCCCAGATAATGACCACCGCCAGCACGATCACCAGGAAACCGCCGGCCAGTAGGTCAAAATTGAAGTATTTCTTTAGGAATGGAAAACGTTCGACCAGGCGCGCAGCCCAAGCTCTCATGTTTATCTGCTTGAATCGCTTCGTGTCGATCGCTATCAACGGTCCTTTGGATACCTGGGATTCGGGATGCTTCTGACGATTCTGCCTGGCATTTCGTTCATCCCGGCGGGCTTGCAATGCATCTGCAAAGAGCGAGAGCAATTCCTCACGATCCATGTGGATCGTATCGGCATACGTGAGCAGCAATCCGCGCACGATCACCGGTGACGGTAATTCCTGCATATCCATCTTTTCGATCAAAAGCAGCGTTTGCGGCTTGATCCTGGAGAGCAGGGCCGCCTCTTCAAAACTCATTTCCGCTGCTTCACGCTGGTGAACCAGCTTCCTGGCTATTTCGGTGAACATCCTTTCAGAATCGGGCAACTCCGGTTCCCCGCCTTGCGAAGTCGCGCCGGGTTTTTCCGTTCCAATGGGCGATGGATGCTTCACGAAGCTTTTGATTAGTCCACCCAGCCCGACCGGTTTGGTTACGGTGGGCACCGAATTCGTTCCAGGGACGATCGGAGTATTCAGAATTTGCTGCCAACGCTCCAGCAGAGGTTGGGCATCCAGACCGAGGTGTTCGGCATACAGGCGCAGAAAGCCACGGGATTGCGCCAGGGAGGGTAAAGCATGCATATCGGTGGCTTCCAGGGCTTCCAGAAAGCGGGCGCGGATGTGGATATCCCGGGAAACCTGCTCGAGGGTCAGGTTCTGGTCTTCGCGCGCATGGCGCAGGGTCTCGCCTACCGAACGGGCAGTTTTAGAAGGTTGTGTCACGCCGGTAATTATAGCAGGCTCAAATTCCCTATACTGCATTAAGGCTGGATTCTCATCAAATATACAGACTGTGAGAGGGGGGGGTGGTCGGGCTATAATGAGCCGGCATGCGCAAACTGTCAGCCGATAGCCTCTACCTCACCTACTGCCTGGTAACCTCTGTGCTTTTCTGGATGACCTTTACCGCTGACAGCGTCTACTATGTCAGCATCGTTCATCTGACACCGCTGCAGCTCGTCCTGACTGGCACGGCGCTGGAGGGCACGGTATTCCTGTTCGAGATCCCCACAGGTATCGTAGCTGATTTGTACAGCCGGCGTCTCTCGATCATCACCGGCATCTTTCTGATCGGCGCTGGCTTCCTGTTGCAGGCGCTCATCCCAGAATTCTGGGCGGTCCTGCTGGCGCAATTATTGTGGGGCGCCGGCTGGACCTTCACCAGCGGGGCACTGGCTGCCTGGTTGAGTGATGAAACAAGCGAGGAGAACGCCAATCGTCACTTCTTGAAAGGTGCGCAGTTCGAGCAAGTCGGCGCAATCCTGGGTGCATTGGTGGCGATGGTCCTTGGCAGTCTGTGGGTCAACCTGCCCATGATCGTGGCAGGCGCTGGCTTCCTGGTCTTTGGACTCTTCTTATCCCTGCTCATGCCCGAGGATCATTTTAATCCGGCCAGACCAGAAACGAGACATACCTGGAAGGCCATGTGGCACACCTTCCAGGCAGGTTTATCCGCAATAAAGGCCCGGCCGGTTCTCAAGATCATCCTTTGGGTGGGTGTTCTATTTGGCTTTTACAGCGAAGCTTTCGACCGGTTATGGGTGGCTCATCTGATAACCGATATCGGTTTGCCAATCTGGATCGAACTTTCGCCGGTAGCCTGGATCGGCATTATAAACCTGTCCGGCATGCTGTTGACCGCATTTGCTTTAGCTGTCCTGCGTAAACGGGTCGACACCAGCCGGGGCGCCTCGATCGCACAGGCCATGTTGTTGCTGTCTGGATTGCTGGTCATGTGCCTGGGAAGCTTTGCACTCTCCGGGTCGGCCTGGCTGGCAATACCATTGCTCTGGTTAATCCGGATGACGCGCGAAATGAATGGAACACTCTATTCGGCCTGGGTCAACCAAAAGCTGGAGACCAGGGTGCGCGCCACGGTGTTGTCCATGTCCAGCCAGGTGGATGCAGTCGGTCAAATCGCCGGTGGTCCCTTGCTGGGTGCCATCGGCAGTGCGCTGTCGATCCGGGCTGCCTTGCTGGCATCCAGTCTGACGCTGAGCCCGGTGCTGGGATTCCTTTCGAAGGGGAAGAAACTGGAAAAGGAACTGAATATGCCTGATCAGTTACAGCCGTGAAAGGGGTGCCGCCCTGAACCGCCTTCGCGATTGATGTTATACCGTGGTTTTACACTATTTTCGTCCAGCCAGAGCTCCATCTCAATTTCATCCCGGATCGGGATATCATTCAGGCCGGTCAAAGGGATGGAGGGTTTGATGCGGCGGCTCTCCACCATGGCATCCTTATGGATGGCAGACAGGCTAAACCCATATCGCTGGTAGAAACGCAGAGCATGCAAATTGTCATTGGTGGTAATCAGCCAAACCCGCCGGCAAGCCGCCTTCCAGGAACTGGCCAGGACTGCGTCGAGCAGGGCATATCCAATGCCCAGTCGCGGGCGCAGGCTGTCCATGCTGATGATCTCGCACGCCTCTCCCTGGATGGTGTAGGTGATCAATCCGATCGGGGTTTGATCGATGCAGGCAGCAAAACCCGGCAGTTCGGCCGGGTGGAAAACCTCACCTCGTGCAACCACGGTCTCGGCACTCCAATGCTGGGTGATGAATTCATCCACCCAGTGGCGGCCAGTCTCATCCAAAGGTTTGATCTCAAACGGTGTGCTCATGGTTCCTCCGGATCGCTCCCTGCTGGAGTTCCAATTAGGACAAGTATACTCTTATTTACAACAATATAAAACCCGCAGAGTGCCTGCGGGTTTTGAAATCGTGCATAAAATCTGCCTTATTTCCGCATGGCGCGGTAGATCAGGTAGGCGCCCACGCCGATAATGGCAATCGGCCATAAATAACCGAATATATCGAAGGCTCCGGCGAGGAAAGATACGCCCAGGATGCCCAGACCGATCACCGGCCAGATGGCCCATTTCTGTTTTGCCAGGAAGTAAACCATCACGAAGGTGGCTGCCCAACCGAAGAACATGATCGCCACGCCCAGGTCCTCAAATTTTGAAGGAACAAGCGTCATAAGGGCGATGGAGGTCAAGACACCGGCTGGAAATAGCGCCCACCAGAAATCCCTCTTCAGAATGAAGATGATCCAGAAGGGCAGGGCGATAAAGATCAGCATAACGGCCCCTGTGATATCCACACCTCTGAAGGTGATGTATTCACCCACCAGGATGGTGGCGCCCACACCCATCAAAACAAAACCGGGGATCAATGCCCACCATTGCTCGTGATCCATCAGGAAGACGATCAAAAAGATCAAGCCGGCCAGGACGAAGATGCCCGCGAACACCGCGCTGACACTTATATCCAGGATATTGAAATTATTGAGCAGGAACAGGATCCCGAACAGAATCAGCGCGCCGCCGATGATCAGCGGAGCAAGATACGAGGAAGAACTTTTAACGGTCACATCCACTTTTTTCATAACACTCTCCTTTAGTATTCCTATTTAATGAGGGCAGCAGCCAGGAAAACAACGCCTGCCGCAATCAACAAGACCGGCCAGTAAATGCCGAGGTTGAGTCCGAACAGGAAGATGATCAAGATTACGCCCAGGATGAACAAGCCGACCGCCTTCGAAGCGATCGATCCAGCCTTGCCTTCGCTGCCGGTGGTGTAGATTCGATAGATGTCATCCAGGATGGCGACAATCGGGATCAGCAGGAAAATTGCCCACCAATTGCCTTCTTTAAAATAGGGCAGATTCAAATTCTCAACGATGAATGCCAGGCCGACAATGATCAGAACGGCGCCTGTAAACCAGACCGAACGACCTGGTTTTGTAACGCTCGTCTCTACTTTTATATCGATTTTTGGATTCTCAGACATGTTTTGCTCCTTCACTTATGGCTTATATAATGATGAAACCCGTATCATGGGGATTGGTCACGTGTTCCTGACCCTTACATCTCTTATACGGAAGGATTGGAAAATGGTTGCATGCCATCGAGCTCAGGCGCGCGACCAGACTTGATATAGACCCAGACAGCCTTCCTTGCCGTCCGATGACCAACTTTCCCGGATCTGAAAACCACTCTTTCCCGCCAGGCGTTGAAGTTCATCCTCTGTAAAGGCATGTGCATAGCGCAGGGCGGCACCGGCGGATTCTCCTTCGGCACGCCAGTCGAGCAGCACGTCACCCGCATCCACATCGCCGTCAGCCATCCCGGCCGCCTCCCAGGATTGGATGCGTCCCACCAGCCGGGGCGAATTCATGAACTGCCAGGCAGAAAGGAGTAAGGTGCCTTCCGGTGCCAGCAAGCGCTTCAACTCTCGCAGCAGGCGCACGCGTAACCCCTCCCCCGGAAGGTGATGCAGTACGGCAAAGCATGTGATCAGGTCAAAAGGGATGGTTGGGAGTTCCGCCAACCAGTCCGGTTGGGCCAGATCAGCCAGGTGGAATTTAAAATTTTCTGGCAGGTCGTTGACCGTGGAAAGCAGGCCCGATGATTGGTCGACCCCGGTAAACACACCCTTGAACCCCTGGTCAGCCAGCCAGTGTGCCAGGTTGCCATTGCCGCAGCCCAGATCGAGAAGGTGCATAGTCGAGCTGGCCGCGAAACCTCCACGAGCGTCCATCCACTCCCCCACGCTGCGGGCCATACCCGGCTGGATGCGCTGGCGGGTGGCGGAAAAGGACTGCGCCTGGGCTGAATAGAAGTCTGTATTCAAGGACAGAAGGCGCCTGGCAATGTCATTTTTCATATCACAGATTATAGAGGATAATTCCCTGGTCGGGTGAATGCGCTTGCAAGTGTAGCGGGCTGTTAGTGGTGCTTCACCTTTAATATCTCCGCGACTTCTTCCGGTGTTCCGGACCAGGGACCCGGGGTCTCCTGTTTCAGGGAAGTGATCACGGCCGCCCAGCGGCAGGCATTTTCGGCAGTGTCATGCAAACGCCTGGCAATGTACGTGGAAAAGCAGGTATCACCCCGCCCGGTCCTACCAGCCAGGGAACGGGGGTTGAAAGGCGCTTGATGAAACTCACCCTGCGCCAGGACTGTCACCCCCGAAGTCTGGGTGAGGACGATCTCCTTCGGCCCCATGGCAGCCAGGGTTCGGGCCGCCTGGTGCAGATCTGACTGCCCGGTCAGGCATTGCGCTTCAGCTTTGTCGACCTTTAAATAGGTGACCAGCTTCAAACCTTCAGAGATCTGTGGCCAGGGTTCGAATACCAGCCGGTCATCCCGGATGACTCTCACGAATCCCTGGATATCCAGCCCGATCGGCGCGCGCCTGGATAAAATCTCCAGCATATGAAGGTCAAACTCACCCTCATATAAGGGTGTCACCAGGATCACCTTCGGGTGGATGTCCGGGATATCTTCGGGTTTAAAACATCCGCCAAATCCGATCGGGACGCAATCGCGGGTTTCCATATCGTCAGATCGATAATAATTGGCAATTCCGGAGGTGCCCTCTGCTTGCGTGGCAAAAACCACCACCCCGGCCTTATCCAGTTCCTCCAATCTTGGAAAGTCATCCGGATGCAGGCGGGTCGCCACTGCCACTTTCAAACCCAACCGGCGTATGGCCATGCTGCCGTAATACACCCCTCCCCCTGAAGAGATCTGCTCGACCCCATCCACAATCAGTTTATCCCTGGCGAAATTTCCGGCAAGGAGCACATCGAAATCATTCATGGTCAATACCTTTACATTAAAAAGACATTGAATGCAATTAGAAGGGGATCAGCCATAATTCAACCACAGCGTGAATAACGGTTGTCACACCACCTGGACCGGCAGTGCCTGGATGCAGCCTTCGGCCAGGTCGATGGTTACCCGGGTTCCCTCCGCGAATAATTCCTGACGGTTAGGGTCCGTCTCTGTTCCGATGATCATCTGCCCATTCACATCCAGCTCGTATTCGATGAGATCGCCGAGGTAAACCGCCCGCTTGATGACCGCCGGGAAGCGGCCGCCGCTTTTCCTGATCTTGACCATCTCCGGCCGGACGATCAAGGTGATCTTATCCTTTGGTGCGAACTCCCCCCGACATTGGGTCAATGTAACGGTCCTGCCAAAAGTGGTCACTTCCAGTGTCCCTTTTTTGGCCGAATTGACCACAGCCTTGGCAAAATTTGCCCTGCCGATAAAATCTGCCACGAATTGGCTGCCGGGGAAACGGTACACTTCCATGGGCGTGCCAATCTGTTCGATAACGCCCTGGTTCATGATCACGACCTTGTCTGACAGGGTCATGGCCTCGATCTGATCGTGGGTCACATAGACACTCGTGATACCCAGGGTCTTCTGGATTCGGCGAATTTCCGAACGCATCTGGACGCGCAGTTTGGCATCCAGGTTGGAGAGCGGTTCATCCATCAACAGGACCTTGGGTTCCATGATCAGGGCGCGTGCCAGCGCGATGCGCTGTTGCTGACCGCCCGATAGCTGATTGGGAGCCCGCTCCTCAAAGCCGGACAGGTGCACGAGTGACAGTACGCGTGAGACCTCCTGTTTGATCTTCTTTTGAGGCAAGTGCCTGACGTTCAAGCCATAGGCCACATTTTCGTAGACATTCAGGTGTGGAAAGATCGCGTAGCTTTGAAAGACCATCGACATGTTTCGCTTGTTCGGCGGTAGTGGGTTGATCTCGGCACCATCCAGCCAGATCCTGCCGGAAGTCGGGAAATCAAAACCGGCGATCATTCTCAAGGTGGTAGTCTTGCCACAGCCGGAAGGTCCGAGCAGGGTAACCAGTTCCCCTCGTTCTATTTCAAGCGAGATGTTATTGACCGCGGTGACCTCACCGACATTGCCGCGCGCTGGAAAAACCTTGGAGATATTTTGTAAAGATAGATACATGTTCTTTTCCTTGACCTGTTGTTGATCATGCTCCCATGCTGATATCGACATCCCCGCGCCCTTTTAAAACCCTCCCGGTGATCAGGTAGAGGGCGCCGATTGCGAGCATGACAAAAATGATGATGACCGTGGAGTATGCTGCAGCGATGCTGATGCCACCCTGTTCCCATTCGCTCAGGATGGAAGCCGTGACGATTCGCCAACGGGCACTGACCAGGAAGATGATGGCTGACAGGCTGGTCATATGCCGGGTGAAGCTGAAGATCAAGCCGGCCAACAAAGCCGGCAGAATCAGGGGCAGCGTAACCTTGCGGAAGGTGTATTGGGAATCCGCTCCAAGTATTGTCGATGCCTCCTCGATTGAAGGATCGATCTGCTGCAAGGAGGCAACACCTGCCCGGACCGAAGCCGGCAGGCTTCGCACCACGAACGCCAGCATGATGATGTAAGCCCCTCCCACCAGGGCAAATGGCATTTCCATGAATGAAAGCGCACATGGGGTGGCCAAACACAGGCTGCCCAGGATCAGGCGCCACCCCCTCTGCCTCAATCCGACCAGGAGCAATACGAGGGCGAAGAAGATGATGACTGCTAAAAGTGAGGGGTTTGGCTGCAGCAGCACCTTGATATGGTCGGAGAATTGGAAAATTGCATTGCTCCAGAATCCCCGTTCCATTTGCCGGGTGTACTGAGCCAGGGGCGCTGCCAGTTTATCAGCCCAGTTAAAGCTCATGATGTATACACCCAGGAACGCCATGACCACGAACGATCCGACTTTACGCTTGCTAATCCCGAGGAAGACCGCTGCCAACAGGAAGGATCCTCCCAGAAGGTAGTAGAGTTGCACAGAAGGGATCCCTTTTATTAAATAGCCTATCGCAGTCCCAACCGTCAGGATGATCAAACGCTCCCAGATCGACTTGCCGACCACCTGGGCCAGGAACAGTGCCAGGATGGAATAGACGATAATCGCCAGCGAGACGGAGGCTGTGTTGAAGGCCAGGATAAAACCGATCCCCAGGATCGTCCCGGGAACAGCCCCACCCAGGTTGGAGGTGAAATCCAGTATTTCCTTCCCTCCAAATCGTTTACGCACAACCAGCCAGGCGATCACCATCCCAAGGATGGCCGCAAACGGTGTGGCCAACAAGCTCAGGAAAGTGGTATCCAGGATGGCCTCAACCCCGCGGGTGATGGTCATGTTCCAATGCTTCAAGGTCGGGGTGAAATCCACCCCCCAGGCCGTGCTGAACGAGCCATAAATGATCGTGATATACAACACGATGATCAAAGCACACAGCAGGTAGGCGATGCCATTGACCCCCCAGCGGATGAGTGGGTCTTTTTCATACATATGGGTACCGGTGGGTTTTCCGGTAACTGAAATATAGGACCTGCGGTTCACGTAATACCTCTGGATCAGGAAAATGACCAGCGTGGGAATGAGCAGGACCAGTGAAAGTGCGGAGGCTTTCTGATAGTTATATTCACCGATCACTGACAGGAAGATCTGGGATGACAGGACGGTGACATTACCCGAGATGAATAATGGGTTGCCCAGGTCGGCTAATGATTCCACGAACAGCAATAAGAATGATCCTGCTATACCGGGGATGAGCAATGGCAGGGTCACCGTCAGGAAGATGTGCAATCTGCCCGCACCCAAGCTGGCTGCTGCTTCTTCCATGGCCGGGTTAAGCCGCTCGAGCATGGCGCGCAGGATCAAGTAGGCCACAGAGAAGAAGGTGATGGTCTGGACGAAAACCAGGCCATCCATGCCATAGATATCGTTCATCCCGTGCACAAAGTCGATACCCAGGATGTGTTTGGTGATCACACCATTCCTGCCAAATAAGAGGATCGTGCTGAGAGCAAGCGCGAAGGGTGGTGAAACGGTTGGCAGCAATGCCAGCCAGTGGATGACTTTTTTACCTGGAATATTACAGCGCACGGTCGCATAAGCGAAGATAAAACCGACGATCGATCCGCACGTTGCTGTCAACAGACCCATGACCATCGTATTATTGAAAGCGATGCGCAGCGATGGTCCAAAGTAACTGTCAAAATAACGCTTGAAGTAGGTCAAATCCCAGGCTCCCTCCTTATTAAAGAATCCCCCATAGATAGCCTGATAGAGTGGAACGATGACAAAAGTGAAAATGAAAATGCCCGAAAACAGAAGGCTCATGAATAAAACCGGATCCCGCAGGATCAGTTGATATTCCTTCACCCACCTGCTGATGGAAGAAGACAGGGATTGAGCGGATCTTGTAGGCGGAGATGGTTTGATTAATTCGGCCATGAGATACCTGAAAATAACTTCCGGGCGGCAAGTCTGCCGCCCGGAGGTTAAAAGATCTTCTTATTGTTTGAGATTCTCCGCTGAGGCGATCTCGTTGGTGAACTTCTCAACAAAAGCGGTTTTATTGCTGCCTGCCCACTGGAAGTCATAATCGATGATATTCACTTCCATCAGTTCCGGATGGGACAGGGTGACACCAGAGACCGTGGGGGCCTGGTAGGCATGATATTTGGGTCCCAGGGACTGGCCTTCGGCTGACAGCGCCCAATCGAACCAAAGCTGGGCTGCCTGCAAATGCTTGGCACCCTTGAGGATGGCCATAGCGCCAATCTCGTAGCCGGTGCCTTCCTTGGGGAAGGTGATGACCAGCGGCAAGCCGTTGTTATCGATCTCATTCACCGCATCATGCGAGAACACGATTGCCACGGCGGCCTCACCCGCACCGACGAACTTGGCAGGAGCCGCACCGCTCTTGGTGAACTGCGCCATTTGAGCGGCATAAGCCTTCAGGTATTCCCAGCCGGCTTCCTCACCCCTGATCTGAAGGATGGTCGCCAGGGCAGTGTAGGACGTGCCCGAGGTGGATGGATGGGCGACCATGACCTGGCCGGTGAATTCGGGTTTCAAGAGGTCATCCCAGGAAGTCGGCGCTTCCACACCGGGGTGCTCCGCCAGCCAATTGGTATTGGTCGCAAATCCCAGTGAACCCATGTAAACTCCGGCGTAGGTGTGATCCGGATCTGCCATGAGATCAGGATTTAATAAGTTGGCGAAGTTGGGGGAATCGTAGGTTTCGAGGACGCCTTCGGCCTTGGCAGCTACAAAGCTGTCCATCGGTCCACCCCACCAGATATCGAACTGGGGATTATCCTTCTCTGCCAGCACCCTGGCCAGGGCTTCACCGGAAGACATGCGCACGTAGTTGACGGTAATGCCGTACTTTGTTTCGAATTCCTGCTTCATACCCTGGCACCACTCCTCCTGGGGAGTACAGAGCACATTGAGCTCGGTGTCGGTGATGACAACTTCTTCAGCGGGAGCTTCGGTCACCACAGGTGCTTCAACGGGTGCTTCAACAGGGGTCTCTTCTACAGGCGTGCCGCAACCCGCCAGAAGGACCAATAACATGGACACCATCACGAACAAACTCGCTAATTTCTTCATACTTCCTCCTTGAAAATTGGGTTTTAATAACAGTCGCCATGCGACTGCTCAACAACCAATCAAATTGTGGAAGTAATGCGATTCATAGGGGCGGGATTATTATAGCGCAATTGCTTTTAAACCTGTAATGGGTTTCGTATGGTTCATACGGGACATTCCTCCTGATTTACAGGCGAAATAGAAGCAAATAAATCGAAAACCAGGTAACCGCTGACAGCAGTGTGACGCCCAGGACTGCCCCCAGGCTTGCCAGCCAATGCCACGGCTGACGCACCAGGCGGATATTACCCCAGGCAGCGATCAAGCCGATCACCCCTCCCAGAGCTCCACCGAAGGTCACCAATAGCAGGGGCAGAACCGCCACCGCCCACCAGTACCACTTGAGCGGTTCGACGATGTTAACTGTTTGCTTGCCAACCTCCAACTGGGGGTAATCCAGGCCGAAAGCCTGGTTGCGGAACCGGGCTCTGACCACCTGACCCTTATCGTCAGTCAATTGATACTCACCGCGACGCTCCCCCCGGGGTGCTGGTTGGCCGTTCAATAGAAGCTGAAGACCCTTGAAGAAACCCGGCGGGATCACTTCCACTTTTTGGCGCTTGAAACCGGGTAAGGTGATTGCGATTGGCGATGGCATCGTTCGATTATAGCAGTATCCCTGGAGTCCCGCTTCAGGTCGTGGTTATCAAGGTATCCCTTGAACACAGGGCGATCCGAAAGGGGAAAAATTCAGCACGCATCACTCCTTTAGAAACCGCCGGGTCTGCCAGCATGACCGCGCGGGCGGTGTATTCACTCTCTGCTTTAAGGATCACGATCCCGAAGGATGAAGGCTCAATGGAGAGCGTGCGTCCTGCCAGCAGGACGATTCCCTTGGTGGTTAGATCACTCAAATAGGAAAAGTGCTCAGCTATAATCGCATCCTCCCCCGGAGTTGGTCCCATTGCCAGCATATCAGGTCGTGTGGGTTGAATTTTATAGAGGTAATATCCCTCATCTGTCATATCTTCTCCTCCTTAATTCTGCATTTCCTGTATTCATGAACAAAAATCCGACCGATTGGTTATGTTATCATTTGTCAGCCATGAACGCGAGCGATCCTCCAAATTCCCCAGGGATCAACAACCCACAGCAGCGCCGCTGGCTGGAGATGCGCCAGTATACACCGGAGCAGTTCGAGGTCGCTCGAGCGGTGCTTGAGGAGATCCGTGCAGATCAGCCCGTTTGGCAGGCTATGCGCAGCCACCCATTGAAAGCCGGCGGCTATATTCCCAAACACCTCCTGGTGGCAGTCTATCGCCTGGGGGTTGAGGCAGGTGATTGGGAGGAAGATCCCGAATTGCTGGCGCGCATCCGCATGAAACCGGTGCGCACACTGTCGGGCGTAACCACCGTGACCGTCCTGACCAGGTTTCACCCCTGCCCGGGCGAATGCATCTTCTGTCCAACCGAAGATCAAATGCCCAAGAGCTACCTGCCGGATGAGCCGGGTGCACGCCGTGGCGTCCAGCACGGCTTCGACCCATTCGCTCAGGTAGCCTCGCGGCTGCAGTCTCTCACCGCCGTCGGCCACCCGACTGACAAGATCGAGCTGCTTATCCTGGGCGGTTCCTGGGATGCCTACCCGCGCGACTACCAGGAGTGGTTCGTGCGTCGCTGCTTTGATGCCATGAACGATTATGAAAGTCCCAACCTGGATGAAGCCCACAAATACAACGAAACCGCAGCCCATCGCAATGTTGGATTGGTGATCGAAACCCGGCCAGACCTGATCACACCTGAAAGCCTGGCCTGGTTGCGCAGGCTGGGTGTCACCAAGGTTCAGATCGGAGCCCAGAGCCTGAATGACCACATCCTGGAACTCAACCGACGCGGGCATGCGGTCGCAGATACATTGCAGGCCATGAGCCTGCTGCGCGCGGGCGGCTTCAAGATCGTGCTGCACTGGATGCCCAACCTGCTGGGTGCCACTCCCGAGTCGGACCGGAAGGACTTTGCCCGCTTGTGGCTGACCGATGACCAGGGTTTGGGCCTCTGCCCGGATGAGATCAAGATCTATCCCACCCAACTTTTAAAGACCGCCGAGCTCTACCACTTTTGGGAACGCGGGGAATACCACCCCTACCCCGAAGCAGAGCTCATCCAATTGGTGGCGGATGTCAAACTCATGACACCGCGATATTGTCGCATCAACCGCGTCATCCGGGATATCCCGGCCAGCAACATCGTGGAAGGGTCCAGGCGCTCAAGCCTGCGCCAGGATGCGCTGGCGGAGCTGTCCCGGCGAGGGGCGCATTGCCAGTGCATCCGCTGCCGCGAGGTGCGCGGGCAGACGGTGGATTCCAGCCAACTTAAATACGAAGACCTGGTCTACCGGGCATCAGCGTCTGAAGAACATTTCCTGTCTTATATAACACCGGATGATCACCTGGCCGGCTACTTGAGATTATCGTTCCCGAAAGATGTTCATCCGGAGCAAATCTCCGCAGATCTAAAAAACGCCGCCATCATCCGTGAGGTGCATGTCTACGGGCAGGCACTGGCAGTCGGGTCCGTCAGATCCGGATCGGCACAGCACAGCGGACTCGGTACACGCCTGATCGAAGCAGCGGAACGCCTGGCATATGAGGCTGGGTATGCTCGTCTGGCCGTTATCGCAGCCATCGGTACGCGCGGCTATTACGCCGATCGTGGCTTCGCTCCCGGCCTTCTCTATATGTATAAAACCATCTAATCTATCCAGTCAGGTCAACGCAGTATGCATCCCACTCTCTTCGACAAACGTCCCCCCTTGGTCTTCACACTTCTGCTGGCTGCCTATCCGGTTTTATCAGCCTACCTGTGGAACAGCCGCGAGATCCCGCTGCATGTGCTCTGGCGGCCGTTGTTCCTAGCAGCGGGGGTGGCACTGATGCTCTGGTTCCTCATCCAGGGGTTGACACGAAATCAGACCCGATCAGCACTGATAACCGGTTTATTCATCTTACTATTCAGCAGTTACGGCCAGGTACACCATGCGCTGGAGGAGATATCGGTCTATGATGATTTCCCTTTCCAGCACTGGTTCTTCTGGGTACCATCTGGCTGGCTCTGTTCATCGTCGGCGTTATCACCATTACCAAAAAACAAGCCGGGCGACAATTCCTGTGGATGGTGACGGCTGCATCCATCGTGCTGGTGCTCATCCCAACCACTCAGATCGCCTGGCGCCTGTTAAAGCCGGAATTTAAAGCTGAATTTCCTTCAGATTGGAATCCTCCGGTCCAGGCGGCGGATGCCCACCCGGATGTGTATTATTTCATCCTGGATGGGTATGCGCGCGAGGATCTCATGCTGGAGAGGACAGGCTACAGCAATGCTGATTTCGTGGAAGCGCTCACCGCTCGCGGTTTCTATGTGGCCAAATGCAGCCGGACCAACTATAGCAACACCATCATCGCCCTGACCAGCACACTGAATATGCAGCCCTATCAGGCGTTGGAAGAACAGGCAAAATCCCAGGGGATGACCGGTAAACAGATCTGGCGTTACCTGAAACCCAATCTCACCATGCGAACCTTTCAATCCATGGGCTACCAGACGGTGGCTTTCGACAGCGGGTACTACTGGTCATCCATGGAAGACGTGGATGTCTACCTGCAACCCTGGTTGGATCCCGGTGACCCGCCCCATATGACAGCTTTTGAATACCTGTTGTTGAAAAGCACTCCGCTGGTAGCATTATATGAACGTGAAGGCGGGCTCGACTCCACAGCGCTGGATGACCTGCTCTTCCCCTGGCGTTACCACGTCGCCCTGGAGGAGTACATCCTCGACCAGGCATCACACATTGCTGAGATGGATGGCCCAACCTTTACCTTCATCCATATCATGATCCCACACGAACCGATGGTGTTCTCGCCCGAGCGCATCAACACCAGCCCGTTGTATTTCGCTGCGGGAGGCAACTGGCCGGTCACCGCCACCGCTTTTTCGAAGGCTTATACCAGTGGGGTTGAATACCTCAACCCGCGCATGTTGGAGATCGTGGACCAGATATTGGAGCAGTCAAGCACGCCCTCCCATCATCATCATCCAGGGCGATCACGGATTCTGGACCGGGACCAACCTGCCCATCCTGAATGCTTACTTTCTTCCAGGTGATGCTGCCGACGCGCTCTACCCGACCATTTCACCGGTCAACAGCTTCCGCTTGATCTTCGATCAGTACTTCGGGACCGATCTCGGCCTGCTGGCGGATGCCAGCTACCTGGTGAAGGATATCGAAACACCGGTGGCAGAGCAGCTGGATGGATGCCGGTAATGAGTAAAAAGTCAAACCATTAAGGGATATCCGTGCCGGCTATTCGATCAAACGCTGATATTCCTTGAGGAAGCGGTCTGCCAATACCGGATCGTGGATGATCAGTAAGTTCTCATCGTTGCGTTTTTCGGCGCTGGCAGTGAAATTATACGATCCCAGGACCACGATGGCATCATCAATGATGAACACCTTGTGATGCATATCCCCCGGGTCCTTGTCCAGCATGACCGGGATGCCAGCCTCCAGCAATAACCGGTAATCCGAGCCGGTATCGTTCATGGCATTGTCCGCATCCATCAGACCGCTGACCATTACCCCCCGCACCTGCGCGAAAAGCAGGGCTTGAGTAAGCGGATCCGAGGTGAAATTGGAAGCCATGAATACTATGCTTTGCTCTGCTTCATTAATAACTTCAACCAACCGACTTGAAACGCCATCGTTCGGTGAAAAATATACCTCCAGCGCAGTTCCATTGATGGAAAGCAGCGGGTAAGGCGTATCCGGCCAATCCTGGTCCCCAAATAATCCTTCTAAGAACATGGCTTCGAACTCAACGGAATAATCCAACGCCAGTTCAGGCGAGGTCAGGCGGATCAGGTTGTTGGCATCCTCCTGGGCACCGGTGATGGTCAGGTTGAGCGAGCCGGTCCAAACCTCCCGGTCGTCGATGATCACGAACTTGTTGTGCATCAATCCCTCAATGCTGTCCCCCCGGATCGGGATACCGGCAGCCAGCAGGCGTTTGACCTGGTAGGAGTCCATATTGTCGGCTTCCATCACCAGGCGCACCGGCACACCGCGCAGCTGCGCCGCGATGAGAGCATCCGCGATCGTCGGCAGGCTGAAGGAATACAGCGCCAGGTCGATGCTTTCATCGGCCGAGGTGATCGAATCGACCAGGGCGGATTCAACTGCCAGACCGGTCCCGGCTTCGCCCGGATGGATGAAGTAAAGACCGTACCAATCCGTATTCACCTGCGAAATGACCGGCCCGGAGGGCTGGGACAGGCCATTACAGGAAAAAAGGACCAAAGTCCAGACAAGGATGCCCATGCGTCTTATCCTGGCAGGCATGGTTTGATTTTACACGAAACCGGTCACTAACATCATGGGGTGCATTGATTGAATCCAACCGGAAACAACCGAAGGACTAAGGTCAGGGTCTGATGGCTACCGGAATGAATGACATTTGGGCTTCCTTCCAGATGATCAGGTTATCCTGCCGGGAATCACCATGGGCATCCTCGAAGGATCCTCCCACGAACAGGTCGTTACCCAGCCAGGCAAAATCGCCGATATAACCCGTCATGCCAGCGCGCATATTGTGCCAGGTCGAACCATCCCAGCGTGCAATCACATCCGCGTTCACATCCCCGCCGGCATCTGTGAAGTTGCCGGAAACGATCAGTTCAGGTCCATAGGGGATCATTGCATAGAGATTGCCGTTCAAGCCGCTGCCAAGCGCATGCCAGTTGCTGCCATCCCAGCGGGCAATGTGGTCCGCTTCCTGGATGCCGCCGGCATCCAGGAACTGGCCGCCCACGATCAGGTCGCTGCCCAATGGCAGAAGGTAGACATCCCCGTGGGGTGCAGTGCCCAGGCCGGGTAGGGTACTCCAGCTCGAACCGTCGAAACGGTAGACGTAGGAGGCGACCCCTCCGGCGTGCAGCTGCCCGTTGTAAAAAGACAGCGAACGGATCTGCAGCGGTAAACCCAATCCGAGGGCAGCCCACGACGTGCCATTCCAGACGGCCACATTATCCCCCTCAGGCGATCCCGGCAGCATTGGTAAACTGCCCACCTACATATAGATTGCTGCCATCAGTGGTCAATGTGAATACCATTGAGTTGAGCTGGTTACCACCCACAGAAGACCACGTCGATCCATCCCACCGGGCGATATTGTCCGCCGCCGCGTCCCCACCCGCGTTTAGAAAGCTGCCCCCCACGTACAGCCAGGAGCCTACGCGTATGATGGCTGAGGGGGAACTGTCAAGGCCAGTACCCAGGGCATGCCAGGCACTGCCATCCCAACGCGCGATGCCAGTCGCTCCCGGAACACCACCGATATCAGTGAACTGGCCCCCCACATACAAATCGCTGCCATCCGCGTAGAGCGTCTGGATACCATTATTGGTTGTTGCGCTTTCGAATGGCACCCAGGTATGCCATACATCAACGGCTTGTTGGGGCAGCTTCCACTGGTTGGGTTGAGATCCCAAAAGGCAGTGACAGGAGGAAGACCATCGCAAGCATTATGATCCATCTCAGGGATTTTTAAGCATAAGATCATTTATCCTTATTTATAAGACTTTTATTATCTTCTTTATTATATATAACACATCCGGACCTGTTATTCAAGCTGCAATGTCCTTCCCACCTTACAAGGTCCTCCCGTATATTAATTGATAAACCAAATATCCTTTCCAGGAGCATGCCGCCAAGACACATTTCATCCTGGTTATTCCCGCTTTCCATAAAAAGTGCTATATTAGACAAAATGTTTTCATCGATCAGGATTTTGGCAATACACATCCATGCCACGGGAGACTTCAATGAAAACTACTCGTTTAATCCCACTTTTTGTTATTTCGATATTGCTGGTTGTGACCACCGGCATGAGCCCGCTGGTGCCCTGGGAAACCACCTCGCACATTTCAGTCACCACGGTCGATGACCAATATGGTGGAATAAATTTCGGCTGTTCACTCAGGGAAGCTATCGAGGCAGCCAATACCAATACCACCTTCGGGGGTTGTCCAGCCGGCGCCCACCCACCTGCTGTGGATGTCATCTATCTCCCTTTCGGCACCTATGCCCTTGACATTGCAGGCAAGAACGAAGATGGCAACCAGTCCGGCGACCTGGATATCAGTGAGGACCTGATCATCCGCGGAGCGGAGATCGGAACGGTCATCGATGCAGGAGGCCGGGATCGTATCGTGGATGTGCTCAGTGGGGCATCCGTGACACTGGAGAACCTGACCCTCACCGGTGGTCGCAGTCCGGATGGCAAGGATGGTGCTTCAAATGGCGGTGGCATCCGAAATGCAGGCAACTTGACGCTCACACGGATTCGTCTGATCAATAACCAGGCTGGCAAAGGGGCGAGCACGGATGCCAGCGCGGCAACCGGGGGCCATGGTGGTGGGATCTATACCAGCGGCATCAGTTAAACCATCACAGACAGTCTCATAAATAGCAATGCAGCCGGAGAGGGCGAAGACGGAAAAACAGGTGGTAGTGGCGGAAGGGGCGGTGGCATCTGTAATTGGAGTAGTGTCATGACCATCACCGATTCGACCATCAGCAATAATCTTGCCGGAGACGCAGGCGAATCCACTACCGTTGCCAGCGGTGGAATTGGTGGGGGTATCTTTAGTTGGCATGACGCAGTAATCACTGGTTCAACCATCAGTGGCAATACGGCCGGTGCAAGTTCGACAAACGATGGTGGTGACGGCGGTGGTATTTATTCCACAAGTGTATTAACCATGACCAACTCCACGGTCAGCGGCAACACCAGCGGTGCCAGCACAGATGAAAATGGATCATCCGGTTCTGGAGGTGGGATTCAACTCAGCAGCCCTGCCATCTTCCGTTTTGTAACCATTTATGGCAATCAAAACGGAACCGCCACTTATCCCGGTTTAGGGGGAGGGATTTACTCAGAAGGAGATGTGGATGACCAATACATCACAATTGGCAGCAGCATCCTGGCTGGTAACTATTCTCCCAGCGGGATATCGAATGATTGTTATTCAAATGCGACTTTATTATCTGAAGATTACAACCTGATCGGGAGCACCAACTATTGCATACCGGATATCTCCCCGGAGCATAACATCCTGGAACCGGTGGGCTTCAGCCTGCCACTTCTCGCTGATAACGGCGGCCCAACCCAGACCCATGCCCTGCTGGCAGGTAACCCGGCCATTGACGCGGCTAATCCGGTCGACTACCCAGAGGGCGATCAACGTGGTTATTACCGGCCAGTGAATGGGGTCGCGGATATCGGTGCATTTGAATTTAATTCAGTCTTGTTGGATATCCTCTCCTGGTTGCCCATTATAAAGAAATAACCCAGTGCACAAACATAAATTTGATTAGATTTGCCACCGGACCTATGCGATCATAAACCCGGTAGAAAATCAGTTTTACGAAGAGTACTGATAAACTGTTGATTGAGAGGATGCGAATCACTGCCTGGATGGTCTAATTTATGTAAGCGATGTGACTCCATCCTGCCTTCTCCAGGATTTTTTTAAGGTCTGACATAAACCCCCCCACTACCAACCGTCAATCAGCGCCTGCCCAGATCCCATTCGGAACCAACGGTTGTGGCACGATTTACGCACATGACCAATATGCAAAGTGGCACATCGTGGATGGCGATCAGAGCGGGACCAGTTTTGCGACGTCGTTGTATTTGAGTTGCAGTTAACCAATTTCCTTCCACTCATAATTAGACAGTTCACGATTAATTAACAATATGCTGATTACCTTAATCATGCTATCATCCGTACATACTCAGCTCAATCAATAATACACAAAGCGGAAAAACATGAACAGGAGGACAAAATGAAAATTATGCAATATTTATTGCGGGGCACTTTTTTCGTTGCCATTTGCCTCACTCTGATCGCAATGCCAACGAACACAGCAGAGAGCCTGCCTTCCGCAACTATTGTCAATGTCGATACATTCCTCGATGAATATGAAGATCCAGGGCCAGGCGCGGGGTGTTCATTGCGGGAAGCTATCACAGCTTCCGATACAGATACCGATTTCGGGGGCTGCCAGGCTGGATCAGGAACCGACACCGTCCTGTTGCCGGCCGGTACCTATACTCTCGCCATCCCTGGCAATGATGAGGATTATAACGTGAGCGGGGATCTGGATATCTTCTCCGCTGTACAACTGGAGGGAAACGGAACTGTCATCATCACCGCAGGGGGCGATACTGGAATTATTGAGGATCGGGTTTTCGATATTATGTATACAGCAGCTGTCACTATGACCAACCTGACGGTAACCGGAGGGCGGATTCCAAATGATATCGGCGGTGAGAATTACGGCGGCGGTATCCTGAATAGCGGGACCCTGACTCTTGACCATGTGATCGTCACAGACAACCGCGCCGGTGACGGATATGATGGCGGGGCAGGTGGCGGGATTTTCAGCTACTCCGTCAGCTCCCTGACCATCACCGACAGCATTATCAGTAACAACCATGCCGGAAACGGCTTTAACGGCGATGCCAGTGGCGCGAATGGTGGTGACGGCGGGGGTATCTATGCCAGCACCACATACCTGTCGATCACCAACAGCAGCATCACCGGTAACCATGCCGGGGATGCAGAAACGGCCAAGCTCGATTGCAATGGCGGTTGGGGTGGAGGGATCGTCGTAAGCAGCACCTCTGATACCTCCATCCTGGGCTCAACCATCAGCGGAAATACGGCCGGCTCCAGCGACTCTGGCGCAGGCGGGTGCGGGGGTGGAATTGATGTCCGCTCAGACCTGTTACTTGTAAACAGCACCATCAGTGGCAACACTTCCGGATCCACGACTTCTCCAACCCATAACCCTGGCTATGGCGGCGGCATTATTTCTCCCTTCCCAGCCACCCCGATCATTATTCGCTATTCGACCATTTACGACAATCATACCGGGGATGGTGCCTCTGGCGCTTTTGGTGGTGGTATTTATAGTAGTGGCAGCTTTATCCTGGGTGCGTCCATCCTGGCAGGTAACAGCGATACCTACGGGAACGGGCCTGATTGCTTGGTATCTTCCGGCACGGTCAATTCCGAGGATTACAATCTGATCGGGAATCCCACCGGTTGCACATTTTCCGGTTACGTGGACAACAATATCGTGAGCCCGGTGGGTTTTGATCTGCCGCTGCTGGCATATAACGGCGGTCCCACCCAAACCCACCACCTGCCATTCGGAAGCCAACTCATCGATAAAATACCACAAACTGTCGAGTTCTGTAATGTTGATCTTGATCCTTTTTATGATCTGGATCAGCGCGGCTTTCTTCGCCCGGTGGACGGGGATAATGACGCAACGGCTGCCTGTGATATCGGTGCTTATGAAGCGCTGACCCCCGGAGCATTCATACCACTGATCAATAAATAAATACCTACCCGTAAAAACACAGGCATGAAAAATACCTGAAGCGTGCTATCATTCAGTTCACCGTCGACCCATCACAGACAGCCTTGCAGCGGTAACTCATCACCCGGGAGGGTAAACGATGAAACACTCCACTGCATTAATCCGGACTTTCGTTCTGGTTACGCTCCTGCTGGAGCTGGCGGGTTTTCAGCCGGTCACTGCTGATAGCCTGTCGCCACAAAACATCATTCAGGTTAACACGGAATCCGATGAATACAATACCTCGGGGACGGGCACTGGATGTTCGCTGCGCGAAGCGATTGAGTCCGCCAACACGAATACCGCTTTCGGCGGCTGCACAACCGGCTCGGGGCCGGATACGATCACTTTCCAGGACGATCTGGATGGCATCATATTATCGATTGCAGCAGTCGGGGATGACAATAATGACACAGGGGACCTGAATATCGAAAGCGATCTGATTCTCCAGGGAACCGGATGGCTTAATTTGGTGATCAGTGCCCTCGGTAATAATTCCCGCATCTTTATTATCAATAACGTTTTAAATTTAAACGTGACCATCCAGGATGTCGCTTTGGTCTATGGTGATTCAGGCTATGCTTATGGTGGTGGTGCAATTTTCAATACGGAATCCCTGACCCTGGATCGGGTCGTCCTGGCTCACAACCATAGCGATGCAACTGGTGGTGCAATCACCTCTGTGCCTGATAGCGAGAGCGGGTATCTCGCCATCCGCGATTGTCTTTTTTACGATAACAGCTCGGGGTGGTATGGGGGTGCGATCGCCGCGATAGCCACCTTGAGCATTGAGAATAGTATCATTTCCTACAATGAGACTTCTAATCGGGGGGGTGGAATCTATGCAACCGGTCCTGCAACCATTGCACACTCCAATATTTATCAAAACCAATCCACCCAGGAAGGTGGAAATCTCTTCTTATCAACCGGCACGAATGTCTTCCTGATCGAGGACAGCATCATCCGGGCTGGATTAACCGAATTTGGGGATGGTGGAAATATTTACGTCACGGTGAATTCAGTTTATGAACCGCATTTCACCATCCGCCGGACGGAGATCAGCGATGGTTATGCCGGTGACAATGAAGATCCCGATCAGAAAGGTGGTGGAATCTACAGCGATATCGGTTTAACGCTTGAAAACGTGACCATCAGCGGGAATTCGGCTCCATTTGGCGGGGGCATCTACTCAGTAGAGGATGTCTGGCCCTCAGTTTTCAAGAACATCACCGTGTCAGACAACCAGCACGGTACCGGAAGTTATGGCGATGGGATCTACAAAGCCGGTGCCGGAGCGATCCAGATAACCAATTCGATCGTGGCACTGAATGGGCCCGTGGGTGGCTGTGGTGGACACGAGTGCGATTGTTTCACCGGGCAGCTCATCTCATCCGGATATAACCTGGAAAGCGGGGATTCCTGCGGTTTCGGGCAAGTGACGGACCAGCAACATGCCAACCCCTTGATCGGACCATTAAGCTATACCTGGGGTTTCAGTCGAACCCACGCGCTGTATCTGGGCAGCCCGGCAATCGATCAAGGAAATAATGATACCTGCCTGGGGACCGACCAGCGCGGCTGGTTCCGCCCGGTCGACGGCCCGGATTTTGATGAGCCACCCATGGCAACCTGTGACATTGGCGCATATGAGTACGGCCACCAGTTATTTTTCCTTACGTTGTTATATAAATAAGTCCTCAAATCACATAATCCGCCATCCGGTATTTTTCCGGATGGCGGATTTAACTATCATGACCTGACCACTCAGCATCCTGCTTCAATACCACGGCATCCCACCAGAGGAGTGCCTGAGGTGATCATCAGAAATTATTGATGCAGGCATCTTAATCATACTCTCATCTTGATATGCTATAGTCAAATTTGACCACTTGGTCAAACCATTCCAATCAGGGGATGCATGCGATCCGGAAGGTGCTGATCGCCGCGCATCCCAAATATTTTTTAAAGGACTTATCATGAACATTCTTCTCATTTATCCCGAATTCCCCGACACCTTCTGGAGCTTCAAACACGCACTCAAGTTCATCCATAAAAAGGCTGGGGCTCCACCCCTGGGCTTGCTGACCGTGGCATCCATGCTGCCTGGCGGCTGGGACAAACGCCTGGTCGATCTGAACATCCAGAAGCTGACGGATGCCGACCTGGCATGGGCCGATATGGCTTTCATCAGCGCCATGATCGTCCAGCGCCCCTCCACCCGCGAGGTGATCACACGCTGCAAGCGTGCCGGGGTCAAGATGGTGGCTGGCGGCCCGCTCTTCACCATGGAAGCTGGTAACTTCCCGGATGTGGATCATTTCGTCCTCAACGAGGGCGAGCTGACCCTGCCGCTCTTCCTGGCTGACCTGGCGAAAGGAAAACCGCAGCACATCTATAAAACGGATGAATACCCGGATATCCACCAGACCCCTCCCCCAATGTGGAATCTGGCCAGGTTGAAACAATACGACACAGTCCCGATCCAGTTCTCACGCGGCTGCCCGTTTCAATGTGACTTCTGCAACATCACCGCGCTGTTAGGCCACCGTCCGCGCACGAAAACCGCTCCCCAGATCGTCGCCGAACTGGACAGCCTGTATAAGACTGGCTGGCGTCGCAATATCTTCTTTGTGGATGACAACTTCATTGGCAACAAACGCCAGCTAAAAGAGGAGATCCTGCCAGCCCTGATCGAATGGCGCAAGGGCAAGCGTGGCTTGGCCTTCAACACCGAGGTGTCGGTCAATTTGGCGGACGACCCCGTGTTGATCGACCTGATGGCACAAGCCGGCTTCGACACGGTCTTCGTCGGTATCGAGACGCCCAACGAGGGCAGCCTGGATGAATGTGGCAAGACCCAGAACCTGAAGCGCGACCTGGTTGAAAGCGTTAAAACGCTGCAACGCGGTGGGCTGCAGGTGCAGGGCGGCTTTATTGTTGGCTTTGACAGCGATTCCCCCTCGATCTTCAAGCAGCAGTTCGACTTCATTCAAAAGAGCGGTATCGTAACCGCCATGGTCGGTATGCTGCAGGCACCCTTTGGCACACGCCTGTTCGAGCGCATGCGCAAGGAGGATCGCCTGGTGAAGGAATTCTCGGGTGATAATACCGACAGCACGACCAACATCATTCCAAAAATGGGGCAGGAAAAACTGCGTGAGGGTTACCAGCAATTGATGAACGCCCTTTATGCACCCAAGGAATACACCCAGCGTGTGATCACCTTCCTGCGCGAATACAATCCACCCAAGGTTCGCCAGCATCTCGAGTTCCAGCACTTTCTGGCCTTCTTCAGATCGATCTACCAGCTCGGCATCCGCAGCGTGGCACGCTGGGAATTCTGGCGTCTGTTAAGCTGGACGCTGTTGCGCAGGCCCAAACTGTTCCCGTTGGCGGTCACACTGGCCATCTACGGCTTCCATTTCCGCAAGGTGAACGCCCAGAACTTCGCCTGAAATACATCTCCATAACCTAACAAAAAAGCCCGGCTGTTGACAGCCGGGCTTTTACCATTATATAAAGGTCAAGAAGACGCGGGACTGAGTAATTAAGAACCTAATTGAGCATTTCTTTGCCTCCGCAACCTGAACTCGGGTGAGGTACTCGACCGCACTGTGTGTCCTTCCGTTGCTTCGCAACCTCGGAAGGGTCTTCCCTCCGGTGCCCTGCGCTCTATGAGCGCAGGGCATCTGAAGGTCGGCGTACCCGGAGGTATAATTCCTGCCTGGTTGCCCGAATGAAAACACCAACATTAAAACAAGCGGCCATATCAAAAACCGAAGCGGATCAAAATATTCGTTTCGGGTACGACCGCGCCTATTTCCGCGAACTCTCCAAACTGGCGACCCCCATCATCCTGCAGGGGCTGGCCGCCGCTGCATTGAACATGATCGGGACGGTCATGATCGGCCAGAAAGGCGAGACAGCGGTCGCGGCCGTCGGCCTGGCCGGCCAGATGTTTTTCCTGTTAACCCTTGCGGTTTTTGGTATCGCCAGCGGATCGGCCATTTTCACCGCGCAGTTGTGGGGCAAAAGAGACACGCATAACATCCACCGCGTGCTGGGCCTGACCCTGGTGCTGGCCTTGCTGGCAGGTGGCTTCTTCTTCCTTCTGGCAGAGATCTTCCCAGACCCAGGTCATGGCGCTCTATTCGACTGACCCCGCAGTCGTTAAGGTGGGCAGCGCTTACCTGCGCATCTATGGCTTTTCATTTCTATTCTTTGCGGTCACCGTCGGCTACTCAACCGTGCTGCGCAGCATCGGCAACGTGCGCTTACCGATGTTCGTCAGCTCACTGGCGCTGGTATTGAATACGCTGCTGTCCTGGTGCCTGATCTTTGGCAAACTTGGACTGCCGGCCATGGGTGTGACCGGCGCAGCAATTGCCATCGTGATCAGCCGCGCACTGGAATGCGCCGGGATTGTGACCGCCACCTATCTGACCCGCTCTCCGGTGGCCGCCCGTTTGAAGGAGATCCTCGACTTCGACGGATCGTTCATCCTGCGGGTGTTGAAACCGGTCCTGCCGGTCGCGCTGAATGAGGTATTGTGGTCTCTTGGGATCACCACCTATAACGCCCTCTATGCACACATCGGCACCGAATCCATCGCCGCCGTGAACATGCTCAGTACGATCGAAAACCTTGCCTGGGCTTTTATGAACGGCATCAGTCTGTCCACAGCTGTGATGGTTGGCCACCGCATCGGGCGCGGGGAGGAGAGCGAGGCTTATCTGACCGCCGGCCGGTCTCTGGGGATGGCGGGGAGCATGGGTGTGTTGGTGGGGGGTGTGGCGCTGCTGGGTGGTGATGCGATCCTGGGCTTATTCAATGTATCCCCGGTTGTCATCGCCAATGCGCATCGTTTGTTGACCATCTTCGGTTTGATCCTGTGGGTGCGCGCCATGAACGCGACCATCGTGCTGGGTGTCCTACGAGCAGGTGGTGACACGCGTTTCTCGCTGTTCCTGGATGGTTTCATCATCTGGATCGTGGGCGTGCCCCTGGCTGCGATGGGAGTTTTCGTTTTCCATTTACCGGTCCACTGGGTTTACTTACTGGCGATGAGCGAGGAAGTCACCAAATGCTGCCTTGGGCTGATCCGCTTCTTCTCCCGCAAGTGGATCCATAACCTGACTCACACCCTTAAACCGGTCACCAGTACCGGGTAAAAAAACAACCCCGTCCGGGGTTGTTTTTTGGTTTATGTGGAAACGTTTATTTCAGATCCGCCATCAGTCTCATCGGGACGATGGCTGCACCGACGATGCCCGGGCCGGTATGAACGCCCAGCACAGGGCTGATGCGCATCACTTCCAGCTTGGAGATATTCAGCTTCTTTTTAAGGATCTCGGAAAGCGCTTCAGCCGATTCGTCGAATTTACCATGCAGGACTGTCACCCACTGAGGTTCGTCGCCGGATTTCTTATGCAGGTAATCAGCGATCATCTCCAGGCTCTGGTTGATGGTGCGGCCTTTTGAAACGGTGGTGTATTTTCCGTCATCGTGATCGACCGTGATGACCGGTTTGATCTTGAGCAGCATGCCGGCCAGTGCCTGTACGCGCCCGATGCGCCCGCCTTTGGCCAGGTACTCCAGGGTATCAAGTGTATAAACCACCTCGGTGTTCTTGCGCAGCAAGTCCAATCGTTCCAGGATTGCTTTGAGACTCCAGCCAGCCCTGGCGGCTTTGGCAGCTGCCAGCACCTGGAAGCGCTCGCCGCCCGAGAGGGTCATTGTGTCCCAAACGCTGACATTGGCTCCCATGGCTTCCTCGCCGCCCAACCGGGCGGAATTGATCGTCCCGGAAAGACCGGAGGAGATATGGATCGACAGGATCTCCTTGCCTTTTTCGGCCAACTTGTTATAGATGTTGGAGAATACACCGCTGGAAGGCTGAGCCGTGGAAGGGATCTCCGGGTGCATGGCTGCCAGTCGGTCGTAGAATTCATCCGGGGTTAGATCCAGGGCGCTGACTTCGCCATCGGGGAAATTAATATAAAGCGGTGCCTGGGTAATACCCAGGGATTCAAGTTCTTCTGCCGGCAGGTCTGCCGCGCAATCGGTCACAATTTTCATGGAGTCTCTCTCTCTATATTTTCCGGAAAATAGATCACTAAGCGATGAGGCAGCCTGGTTCCCCGGTGAATGAATAATTCCATTATATGCAATGGTGATTTTAAGTGAATTAGGATTGCATGAGAGTTTTTCAGGGTTTAGCGAGCGAATTCCGATCTTGATTAAGGAAATTTCATCGTTTAGCGATGATCAAGAAATAACGGTTCTTCCTGGGGTGTGCACTTTGAGCCCTGTGGACGCATAGCGTCCTTGGACGCGCTGCACCGCCCTAACAATCTCGCTCCGTTATATAATGATGACCCTGAAATCCCACATCCTGGCCGCACTGCGCGAGCAAGCCCAACGCTGGGAGGAGCTGCTCCTCAACCTCACTGAATCCCAGATCACCACCCCCCAATTTGACCTGGACTGGTCGATCCAGGACGTGGTCGCGCATCTGTGGGGCTGGCAGCAGGTCTCCATCGCCCGCCTGCAGGCGGCCTCCCTCAACCGCGAGCCTGAATACCCTGCCTGGTTGGCGGAACTCCCGGGTGACTGGGAGGAGGACGTGGACCGTACCAACGCGTGGATCTATCAGAACAACCACACCAAACCGTGGCCGCAAGTGCATCAGAACTGGCGGGAGGGTTACCTGCAGATGTTAAAATCCGCCGAACCCATCATCGAGAAGAGACCTGTTGGACAAGGAGCGCTTCGCCTGGCTCCACGGTTACTCACCCCTGGACGTGCTGATCGGGTCTTATGAGCACCACCAGGAGCATTACGAGAAAGTGTTGGCTGCGATAAAAAAGTAAGCCCGTTGTGCCACCGAAAGGTTTGAAAATGACCGATACGAGTGTCGAACGAAAACCATCCCAGACAGCACTGTTTACCGCGCTGCGAAGAGCGCTCGCCATCTTGCAATATCCCGACTGTCGTTTTGGAGTGGATCACCTGGCGATCCATTTCCTCCCACCCCAGTTCAGGTTCTTTTTAAAGTTCAGCAAGATCCGGAAAAATACCCTGGCCAAACTGGATGCGGCCTTCCCGGGCATGACCGAATATCTCATCGCCAGGACGATCTGGTTCGACGACCTATTCCTAACTGGCTTGAAGGAGAAGATCCCGCAGATCGTGCTGCTGGGTGCCGGTTATGACTCCCGGGCTTACCGCTTTACCCGCCTGCTGCAGGATACGAAGGTTTTCGAGCTGGATGCAACCCCGACACAGAAACGAAAAAAGGCCTGCCTGAAGAAGGCCAGGATCGAGATCCCCAAGCAGGTGACCTTTGTTCCTATTAATTTCAACCAGGATCCTTTGATGGACACCCTCAAAAAGCAGGTTGGCTGAGGCATCAAAAAACACTGTTTCTCTGGGAGGGAGTCAGCTACTATCTCGATCCGGCCGCCGTGGATGGAACCCTGGCATTCTTCAGCCGTTCGGCCAACAGGAACAGCTTGATCGCATTCGACTACGCAATCACGATCACCGAAAAAAACATTGGGGAGTATTACGGCTCCAAAGAATTCGTTCAATCCATGCAGCGAGCCCATGCGAATGAAGGGCTGCGGTTTTCAATTGGAGAAGGAAAGATAAGCCAGTTCCTGTCAGCGCAGGGCTTGAAGCTGGTCGAACACCTGGATAACAAACAGATCGAGAAAAGATACTTATCCGGAGCGGATGGCAGGCTGATGGGTCAAATCCCGGGGCATTTCCGGTTCGTATCAGCTTCACCGAATTGATCGAATTCAGTTATCTGTTCTCCCCGCATCAGAACAGTCGCAAGCAAACGGGGGTGCTAATCGGCTTTGATTTCGGGGCAATCCAGTGTGTTCAGACTCCAATTCCATGAACGAGAACCGGTGCCGGTATCCATCAGAGGTGCGGAAGGCGATGCCATCCCGGCCTTCCTGGTAATCCCACAATTGATCGATCGGAATACACAATCTGCCGGGCAGCAAGTGAAAGATACGATTCTTCCTTCATGGAGTTACCTCAACGATTGATGCCCCGGTGTGGTCAGGTGTTTGAGCCTGGACTTCATCGATGGCGACCCTCAGGTCCTGCAGGTCGAAGATGCGGCCACAGAAGCGATCCCGGATCGAGGCCAGCCTCCCCGGCGGGCAGATCTGCGGCTGCCAGTGAGGTTTCGAGCAGGTATGCCGAGACTTGCAGTTCAAGCAGGTGCAGTTCATCGCTCTCAGGGAATTTTGGATCCGGCGGGGTGACCATCCCCTGGCCGGTTGAATCGGGAGCTGTGGCCGGGGTCACGCTTCAGTGAGGATAAACGCGAAGGGTACCTTCTCCTCCCGCACGCGTTTCGAATCCGGGATCTTATGAAGTGTTAGTGGATCAAGTTGGAATTTTCATGAGACCTCCTCTCCGGGATGTAATAATATAGAACGCCCGTTCTATATATAGTATACACACAATATGCTCCCTCTGCGTGTGATCGGATCAAAGAGATGGGGGGATTAATGGGGGATAGTCGTTTTTTATAGGTTGGGATTCGCTTCCCAAAGGGATCATCTGCACGCAATGAGTGCGACACACGCCGCTCTACGGGCTAGGTCTCCAATGGATCCCAACCGACGGGTTTGTGAAAATTTCTAATCCAATTCCCGGATGGCAGGATGGGACAGGCCGAGCAAAGCCAGGAGGATGGTCGCGATTCCACCGATCAAAAAAACCAGTGGTGCGCCGATCAGGTCGGTCGCCCAACCGGCCACTCCGTAACCGATCGGTAGCAGCACGAAGGAACCCAGCGAGTCAATGGCAGCCACCCGCCCCAGCAGCTTGCGCGGGACGAGTGTCTGCAGTGAATTATCCCAGATCAAACCAAAAACGGACATTGCCAGACCCTCGAGGAAAGCGGCAGCGGCCAGCAGCGGGATGAAAGTCGTCAGCCCGAAAATCGCCACCGCCACGCCGATCAACAGGGTGGCCAGGTATGCCAGTGGGCCACGACGCCGAATGCGGGTGTAACTCCCGAACCAGACCGCCCCCACCACATATCCGGCCGAGCTGACCGAGGTGATCAAGTCCCAACAGGGCGACATCCGCATGCAAGTTGTCCTTGACCAGGAAGGGCAGAGAGACGCTCATCGGACTGCCGCTGGTGACATTGACAAAGGCGAAAATGACGATGGTGATCCACAACCAGGCTGAAGCGGCGACTGCCTGCCAGCCTTCACGCAGGTCATTGAAGCCATCCCGCAGGCCATTCTGTGTCAGAAATCGCCGGGGCTGGTGCCGCATTCAGCTCCGGGTTCGAACGCAGGATCGGCAGGATGCAGGCGGCTGAAATGAAGAATGAGAGCGCGTCCAGCCCAAAAGCCAGCGAGGTCCCACCCAGCGCGACGATCGATGCCCCGATGGCAGGGCCGATGATGCTGGCCAGCTGCCGGCTGAGACTGTTAAGCGAATTGGCGCTGGGCAGCATCTCTGTGGGCGTGATCTCCGGGATGACAGCCGTGGCGGCCGGGTTGAAGAATGCGCTCACCAGGCCGAAGAGGATGCTGGCGATGTAGACATGCCAGACCTCAAGCAGGCCGGTGGCTGACAGTACGGCCACAATTGCCACAACCACCGCCGCTCAACACATCTGACAACCACATGACCTTCAAGCGCGGGAAGCGATCGGTGACCACCCCACCCACCAGAAGAAAGATGAGCATCGGCACCGAGGAGAAGATCAAGACAGTGCCCATGGCTGCGGCCGAACCGGTTTTCTCGAGCACCCACCAGGCCATGGCAATGCGATACAGGCTGTTGCCAATGCGCGAGGTGGTCTGGCCGCTCCAAAGCAGAGCAAAGGGTTTATGGGTCAGGGATCTGAATAAGGATCATGAATTGTCACCAATGTAATCTAAGAGGCTTCGGTCCAAGAACATAACCTCATAAGCCCGTTGTACTTATTAATTTCGTTCTCACACGATTTTATACGATCATTATTATATCGAGACGTGGCGCACCTGCTCCCAATGGTCGCGGTGTCCCCCGGAGCACCTTCCCAAAGGGGTCGGTGCACCCGGGGGAAAGGGACGATGGGTAAGGGCTCGGAATAGATTCATGTTGATTTCCCCCAGCGATGGGAAAAGTACCCCATCCTACCCGGATTATATTTGTCTGTCAACGAATTAGAGGGTATGGTCTCGAAGGTTGGGATGAGCTTCGCAAATCCCAACATCTATTATTATGGAAATGTAGGGATTCGATCCTTGTGGTCCTCATCTCAACCTGCAAACTTGACAAACAATAATACAGTGATATTATGTATATATCACGATAAGAGGGCACACCTAAGGTTTCGTCCGAAGGTTGATCCCTCTTTTTTTATATCTTCGGTCGATACTCCAACTTCGCTCTAAGATCTGTAACGTAAACCATATATTTCAATGTGCAGTAGTTTGTTTATTTTGGCTCACGCAGGTATTCTACTCAGGCAGTAATAATCCCCATCTCCTGTAACAATGACTGATTGTAGATCTAAAATTTGGTCAAGTTCGATCATTGTATGAATCTTCGGATTGAGTTCGGCGTCCACATTACCCTTAATCTATCTTGTCTCATCCCCTTTACCTTTAAACTCAAGCGTTGGCTTAAACCAATTAACTAATATAAGCCAAATATTCTTGAAGAGATTTATACATTGATTCGTTTCCAGGTACATTCAGTACAACCGATGAATAAAAAGGCTTTATCAACTTTATATTTGTCTTTTAGATAAACAAGGAATCTTTTAAAATCCAGTTTCCAGCCTTTGTAGATCAATTTCCCGGAAACTGGGTCAGCAATATCATTTTGAACAGATAAGATTCAGTATTATTCTGACTATCGATGAACCATTGACATAAATTGTTTCTTTTTCTCCACTATTCATCTCGTTCCTGCTTCTGCCTGGGCTCAGCACCCCCTCTCAACCCTCTACGATTTTTATCTCTTCTTCCGTCAAACCATATAACTCATACACCAACCGGTTAATCTCGTTGTATTACACATATTTCTTTCTCTTCACATTCTTTCAGTGTACTATTCAGCTTCCTCGGCATATTCATCGAGCACACTATCAGATAAATACTCGATATGTTTCAATTTTGATATATCTATAATGCTATCATATGATAGATATGTGCATCTTTCAGATAAAGGAGCCACATCCAGCAATGAAAAAACGGGTCTTTGAATTTCTTGAAACACCTTATCCTTTCGTGCAAATGGAGCTACGATATGAAGATTAATATTCATATTAGGTTGCAAGGCTAATAAATCAGCCATACGGAGTATGCCAGAATAGATAGAAGTTGTGTGCTCGACTTCGAAAGCCCTAACAATAGCTCTCCCTTTCAGCCATAAAACATCGATTTGTTCTATTGTCTTGATTGTTGTCTCGTCATAATTTAATGGTAAATTATCAAGCAATTCTTGATCTGATTTCCATTCGGATAAAACAGCAGTTCTATTATTTCTGGGGATCCAGATTCTCAATCCCATTTGAGAGCCGATTTTTGCTATTAATGCTTGTATCTTTGTTGATTCTCTTACTTCTGATTGATCAATGCCCTCTTCTTCAGATACCAAATCTTGTGGCACCGATACAGAGATTTCCCCATCTGCTCTACGGACTTTATGCTTAAGATATTTTGCATACTCTCGCTCATCTAAGCTAAATATCTTATCGGAGTTTTCTAGTGAGTGAAGTAATTCTTCAAGAAATTGACCATCGCTGCTCTCGAGAGCATTTAAACTGCAACGTATTTTTCCAGTCCAAGCAGAACTCTTAATAGTCATATCTTTAGTAAAAGATAATTTCTTCCAAACCTGATCATCATGAATTGGAATACCTTTTTCTTTTGGTAACCATAGTATCGGTTTGACTTTAAACCTTATGATAAATGGATCATTTGTTGGGTAAAAAATTGGCGTGTTGTCTTTGAAATAGGTGCTCGTTACTTCAAGTATTCCTATCCATCGACTAAGTTTTACCATGTAGCAAATAAATTTGTCGCCAACTTTTATCTTGCTTGCTGCATTTTCCTGACGAAGGCGAAAGCCAGATATATTTCTTTCTGATTTCGAGAAAGCCTCATATGTCTCAGGAGAGAACAAGTCAATATAGTATGTCATAAATTACTCCTTATATCAGAGAGTAAGTGTTTTACTGACCCTCTACAATCTTTATTTCTTCTTCCGTCAAACCATATAACTCATATACAAGCCGGTCAATCTCGGCATCTATCGCCGCGATCTCACGCTTCAGATGCTCTTGCTCCTGAGGAGTGCGCGTGTCCTGCCTTTTCAGGACTAGCATGCGTTCCACCATTGAGACTATTTTAACTTGCATAGCCTTCTCATTTGCATCTGAAAAGTCAATAACTCGAATTGGGTGTTTTCTTAATATAGTTGTACTGTTAACCGCAGTCTCCCCCTCCTACATCACCTTAAAACGGGGCAGACCATTCCTTAAGTAATAATCAAGTAAGTACGTGAATTTAATAAGCCTAACAGATACTAGATCGCGAGTTGGAATTATCATTCAAAGCTACGTATCCGCTGGATATATCACCACATTCATCATACGCAAAACGAGCTTTCTTTTGCTATATCAGGGAATATGATTTTAGGCATCTCGTAGCAATTGTGACATATCTTTGCTGTGGTTGTTGTAATTCATACCATTTTTGTTTATGTTGCACGTCGTTCTAAGCGATCTCTTAAATTTCGATTTGCTAAAGTATTCGAGGACTTTATTGCTACTATTAATATCAATTCCTTGATATGTATAAATTCGATATCTTTGACTTTGATTAATATCGAAGGAAAAGTATCTTCCTTACATCATCACCAATGACATAAGGTCCCTTAATCCATATGCCATTGCTTCAGGGTTGTTTTTGATCTAACTCATCTCTAGTTCTTTCATCAATTACAAATGCATCTACTAAACCTGTTTTAATACCATATAAAATTTGACCACTTACATACTCACCTAAAGGTATTCCCTTTACCTCAATTTTTTTCTTTAACTCTTCGTTTTTTACTGTTTCAAGTTTCCAACTATCTGAAGTAAGATTCTTTTGAGATATTTCTATCGAAAATTTTGCTTTCTATATCGTAAATTGTCAGAACGCCAACTACGAAGTTGTTTGAATATTTCTTTAGGAAACGGTGAAGTAAATATAAAAGTATCGTTTTTTTCTGAAGATATACATCGTTTTAAAATTACTATAGCTGGCATGGTTGCTGCTTTATCAAAGACTTGGTAATTCTCCAAAATCGATGATTTTTTCTATACTTATATTTTCTAATAGGAATTTTCTTAGATGTTCTCCGTATTTAGAACGAATCCACCGATTTGATACGATTACTCCGTATTGTCCCCTTTCTGAAAGTAATTTCACAGATTTCTCTATAGAACGCTAAACGTCATAAGTTCCTTTGTCTTGCAGATTAGTATTTTTTCTTATAAAACTCACTTCTTGGAGCCCATTCTTGCATTGTTTGAATCCGAACATATGGCGGATTTCCGATCACGGCATCAAATCCACCCGCTGCAAATACCTCCGGGAAAGCCACCTTCCAATCAAAGGCATTCACCCGCTGGCGCTCCTCCTCATCTTCCAAGCCCAATGTCATCTGTCGATCGGTGTAATAATCCGGTCCGATCAGCGAGTTGCCGCACTGGATGTTCTTCCCCAGGTCCGGTAGTGCTCGCTCCTTAAACAGGCTCATTTGCGCGCCGATGCTTTCTTTACTTTCACCCTCCAATACTTTCAACGACAGCGACAGCTTGGTCACCTCCACCGCCTGGGGGTCGATATCCACCCCGTGGATGTTATCCAGCAGAATGCGCTTCTTTTCGACGGTGGTCAGGCGCCACTCGCCATGCTCCCCCTGGTAGATGACCGGGGCTTTACCCTTCGACATTGAATCAGGCTCATGATCAGAATACCATTTCAAATGCCAGTCGAGTAAATATTGATACGCGCCCAACAGGAACGACCCCGACCCGCAGGCCGGGTCAACGATCTTGAGTTGCGCAGCTTCCTTCGGTAGTCTTACCTTCCAGCAGCTTACCGACCGTGTTCTTGACGATGTAATCGACGATATAGGTGGGTGTGTAATACACCCCGCCCGCCTTGCGCACTTCGGGCTTCTCCTCGACCTTGGCCTGGTGCCCGGCGGTCAGGCGGATCACCTTGCCCAAAAAGCGCTCGTACACCTGGCCGAGGATATCGGTTGGGATCTCCTTGAACACGTACGGGCTGGGGTAATACAGGTCGCGGATGATCTCCTTCAGCGACTTGTCGTCGATCGCTAACCCCAATGTCAGGTTATCCGGGCTGCTGGATTGACCTTTCTCTCCGTTAAAATGAAATAATCCAGAGTTATAGCGCCGGTCAGCCCCCTGGAACAAAGCGCATAAGCGCTCGTAAACCTTTTCGCCTGTGAGCAATTCCTTCAACTGGTACTCAGGTTCGATCTCGCGGTCCTCACAGATGCGCAGGAAAACGATGCGGTCGATGGTCATCTGGACGGCATAATTCAATTCACGAACCTGCAAGTCAGGGTTGCGCAGCGCCAGCGTCCGTGCCAAGCAGGTCACGCCAGCCCTCGATCTCCGCCAGGAAGGCGTCATCCACTTCCAGGGTGCCCTTTTTGCCCTTGATGCCTTCGGCATACTGATCGAAAGCGCCCTTCAGCACACTTTCGCGTGAAAATATCGCGGCGATCTCATTCCATTTGGTCAGGTAATCGGTGTAACGGTAGAGGGTCACCCGCCCGGTGGCTGCGCTGTCGGTATGATCGGGCTTCGAGCGGCTCTCGTAAACCGCAAATTCTTCAAAATCGGTCAGTATGCCGACCGGCAGCTTGGCCGACCAGGCATATCGACGCAATTGAAAAGCGGGGTGAATATCGTATTGAATGTTAATGGCCGGTTTCTTGGCCTCGACGAAGAACTTGCGCATGCCACCCACCCGAAAAGTGTAATCCGGTGAGCGGGCCGAACCTTCAACCTTTTGCGATTCCTCTCGCAGGACATCCTTGTACAGCTCGGCATAACCCTGTTTGTTGAAGACATCCCACCCCAGCGCTTCGAACAACGGGTCGAGGAACTCGCTCCGCAGTTGTGTTTCGTTGTACTTAACTGAAAGGTAGGATTCGTGATGCTCCTCGAAGCGTTTAACCAGTTGTTGGATGATGTCGGGTGCGGACATGGAAGTCTCCGGAAGTAAGCGATGGGTTACGATAATAGTATATACCCAATTCTCTCATGGATATATCGGCCTGGCTGTACTTCCCTGCTTGCTTGATATTTTATCTATCGCGATCGCTTTGTTGGGTTCACAATGGCAATCCACGGTTTATTAATTGTTGGGATTCACTTCGTTCATCCCAACCTACGACTTTGAGTCCTCGCAAGTACCCCTCCGGGGCACTTGCGCCCTTTAGGGTCGTGGTTCAAATTTCTATCTATTGATTCGGCGGGATAGCCCCCAGAATACGGGGGTCTGGAGAAACCCCGCCCTTCGATCTGGTAAATTAGTTGTTGGGTTACGGAAATCGGTGCTATGTAACCTTGTCTGGACAAATACATCCAATGCCTTATAATCATAAGAGCAATTGAATTCAAAATTTAAAGGAGATATCAAATGAACCCATTCGTGAAATTTATGGCTTCCCGGAACGGCCGCATCACCCGCATCGTTGCCGGTGCCGTTCTCATCATCCTGGGCTTTTTTGTCGTCGAGAATGCAACGACCGGCATCATCCTGATGGTGGTCGGTCTTGTGCCGCTGCTGGCTGGGATTTTCGATTATTGCCTCCTGGCCCCGCTGTTTGGCGCTCCGATGAGCGGCGCGAAAATCCGCGCAGAAAAGTAATTCAATAATTTATTACGCTACCAACCCGGGATTGAAGCACCCCGGGTTGGTCTATTTAATAGCAGGAGTATGAAATGATGATTGATTAATATATTTATAAGAGCTCAAACAACAACCGCCACCTTGTGGCTGGTCCACAGGCACCGGTAGTTTTTCGATTTATAAGATACAATAACCAGACCCATTTCGGAGGGCTATTGAGCAACACACCATCCAAATACCAATACACCATCGAAGAATCGATCAACGGACTGGTCATCACCTACCAGCGCCCCAGGAGCTGGCAGCTCCCCGTTTATTCTTTCACTGTCGGTTCTGTTCTTTTTCTGTTCCTGACCTGGGCAATCGCGCAAATGATGACATTTTTTACAACAGGAGCTGATACCTCCACCTGGATCATCATGCTGATCGTGGTTCCGGTCTTTCTGTTTGCGATGCTCAGGGCAATATCGACCGGGCTGGATTCCCTGTTAACCACTGAAAAGATCCAGATCGATGATAAAAGCGTCCAGATCGAGAAATCCGGGTTCCAGGCGATGGAACGCAGTCAAACCATCGCTACAGATGGGAAGGCCAGCTTCTTCCTGGGCCGCGGCGTCGGAAAATCCCTGGCAGTGACCAGATCGAAGTTCCTTGCCCTAATGTTCAGTACCGGGATGCTCTATAGCAGCCTGAGTGACCCGATGCATTGTTTTCTGAGGGGCATCTCCCATCAGGATGCCATCGAGGTGCTGGAAAAGATCAAGGTGAAATTCCCATACTACGATATTCAATACCAGAATACACCCAACCTGCCCGGAGGCATCGGCCAATCATGACCACCGACCTGACCAACTCCACCACCCCGCCTTACACGCTCGAAGACACCCTGACAGGTCTCAAGATCACCTGGCAGGGCAAAAAGGATTGGGGGCGTTTCACCAGCAATGCCTTCTCGATCCTGTTGAACCTGGTCGTGATCGGGATCATCCTCTACTACGCCATTAACGGTGCCTATGGCGAGTTGCTCTCGCAGACCCTGACTCTCGTCATGGTCATACTCCTGGCAGCCTACATGATTTACCGCCTCTACCGGCGTCTGAAAGACATGACCGGCGCTCTGCTGGCGCACGAGATCGTCCACATCGACGACCAGGCATTGACGATCAGGCGCTCCGGCTTCATGAACATCCAGCGCGAAGTCGCTTACCCGGCAGAAAAGATCCAGAGCATCCGCAGCATGAACACAGGTGTCACGCGTGGCTTATACCCGGTCTTCTCGGTGGGCGGGGACGCTCTGACACGCTATCGTCTGGGGATGGACCAGGTCTTTTGCCGCGGGATCAGTGAGGCGGATGCGGCGGTCGTACTGGGCAGGATCCATGAGCGTTTCCCCCATTACCGGGATATCAAAGTATGATCTGCATCGAATCCCAATCTACCGCTATCTGGAATTTAACGCATCAATAATCCAGGGTGCTATTGAAGCCCAAAGCATTATAAATAGCAGTCATGGCTACCAATTTCCAAAACCCACCAACGATCGACGAGACCGCTCAAGGATTGCGTATCACCTGGCAGGGTAAACAGGATACCTTCAACGCCATCCGCTCGAGTTTCATCATAATGGTTTACATCGGATTCGCGTCCTGGGTGAGTCACCTGTTGCAGGAGATGCATCAGCAAGGGCGAGAACTGTCGCTTGCGAGTTGGATCGTCCTTGGGATAACGATCATCTACCTGCTATCCAGTACGATCTGGCGGGTGCTGCATGTTTTTGAATCTCTCATGGATCGCGAGACCATCATGATCGATGGACAGTCGGTATCAATCGTACGAAATGGTCCGGGCAGGATCAAACAACAGGCCACCATCCCGTCGGCACAGGTAAAATATATCTGTCAGTCGATGGCCGGATTCAACCGGATTCTCTACCTTGAACTCACATTCGCCGGGGAGCTGTCCACCCGATTCAAACCAATTGCATTGCCCGCTTTCTGCCGTGGGATCAGCGAGGCTGATGCGATGGCCGTACTGGCCAGGATCCATGAACGCTTTCCGCGCTACCAGGGAAAAAAGCTTAAGTTACAACACCGCTGCGGTGGTTGGGCGGGTATGCGATGGACACGAAAAAGGATTGACAGGCATGGAACAGCAAGGTGAACTAGAAGGAACCCTCTCACCCCGTATGGTTGAAGCCCTTGAACTGGCCATCCGGCTTCACGGACATGACACCCGCAAGAAGTGCAAGGTGCCCTACCTGGCGCACGTATTGAATGTGTGCGCGCTGGTCATACAGGACGGTGGAGACGAGGACGAGGCGGTGGCAGCGCTGCTGCATGATGCGCTGGAGGACAAGCCGGGGGAGATCACCGTGGACGAGATTCAAGCCCGCTTTGGCGGGAAGGTGGCCGGGATCGTTACCCTGTGCTCGGATACCGTGGAGGGGTTCAAGGGCGGTGACAAGGGTCCCTGGCGCGAGCGTAAAGAGCGTTACCTCAATGCAGTCAGGCATCATGATCCTGCCCTGCTGCGGGTGACGGTGGCCGACAAGATCGACAATGCCCGCGCCATCATCTTTGATCACAAGCATATCGGGGAACAGATCTGGATACGCTTCAATGCCGGCAGGGATGATCAGATGTGGTATTACGGAGCTGCAATTCAGGTTTACCGGGATGTCGGCTTTAAAGGTCCGTTGCTGGATGAACTCGAGGCGCTGGTTGAAGAGCTGAAGCTGCTTTCAGGAGTCACCTGGCCTCCGGATGGGGCATAACAGTTGATTGGGTTATAATTCATGCATTGGGGGATCCTTACAGGAAGTATCCTGCCTCAATATCCAAATTGAAATAGAGGTGATCACTTATGGCAGAGCACTCCAGATCCAGCTTTTCCGTTGAAGAATTGAAAGACCGTATTAAGATAACCACCCAGCACCCTCAGAACTGGTCACCTTTCCTGCTTGCCATCCTCAGCCTTCTCGCACTTGTAACCGTGACGCTCTTCTGTCTTATCCGGATCGGTCAGTTGGTGGTCCAGGACGTCCCCCCGTCAGCCTGGTTGGGCAACATCCTGTTGATCGTTGCTCTCGGTCTGGCAGTCTACATCCTCGTTGAGGTGTCAAGGCAGGCCATGGATAATGCCTTCCTGCAGGAAGATGTGACGATCACCGGGAAATCGATCACCATTGAAAAATCCGGCTTTCTCAGCTTCAGGAAGAAGAAAGAGATCGCCGCCGACCAGATCCGGTGTATCCAGCCAACCATCCAACTCGCTGCGCGAGACAGCCAGGTGGCGGATGTCTTAATGAATACCTCGAAGATCAGCAAGATTTCCATCGCCACCCGACAAAAGAAGACTACCTACTACCCGATCTGCCGGGGCATATCGGTGGATGATATGGTCAGCACGCTTGACCGTATCCATGAGATATATCCGCAGTACTTTTAATCGCAAGACCCATTAATTGTTAGGTTACGGCTGCAGTATGGGCTTCATTCGAAGGATACACACTTTGCCCCAACCTGCAAGTACGTCTTTCTGGATCCACTCATGAAACGCATCTACATACCGACCGCTTCTTCAGATGACTGGCAGCATTTACTGGCCGAGCCCACCAAACAATGGCGTCCAGGTTATTCGGCAAAAGAATTGGCCGATTGTTGGGATAACGCGGAAGGTTTCCCCTCCGCGGTACAGGCGATGTTTAAGGAAGCGTCCAGAGCCTGCTTTGCGTGAGATGACCTTGCTGCTGGCGATCCCCGAATTCAAGGTGGATCTGCCCCCGGCCGGAGGGCGCCCATCACAGAACGACCTGTTCGTCCTGGCACGCGCCGGTGATGGGCAGCTGGCCGTGATCATGGTCGAAGGCAAGGTAGCCGAGACCTTCGGACCCATGCTGTCGTATTGGTGGAAGGATGGCACCCCTGGGAAACAGGAGCGCTTTGATTTTTTATGCCGCACGCTTGGGCTTCCGAAGGAACTGCCACCCGAAACCCGCTACCAGCTGTTGCACCGCACTGCCTCGGCCATCCTGACTGCCCGGGAATTCCATGCAGCCTATGCCATCCTGCTGGTGCATTCCTTCAGCGCGGAGCATGCCTGGCTGGCGGATTATCAGGCTTTCCTCGAACTGTTTGGCGTCAAAGCAGAGTTGGGAGAATTGGTCGAGATTCCGGGGCATAAAAACCGCGGCTGTTCGCCGGGTGGGTGGCGGATAAACCAGCGGACATGAACACAAAAAAGGGGAGACGGTGTTTCCGAGGTCGTAAAGCGACCGAAGGACTCACGCCAGAGGCGTCCAGAGGATCGTGCCTGCCCCTACGACAAGTCATCGGACTATAGACCCCTTCACGTTCTTGTCAGCATTCCGTAGGGAGGATCATTTGACCTTCGACCTCGAAGAACCAAAGCCAACGGCACCAGGACCAACGCCGCACCCCCGCATAACGGGGAGGCAGGTGCTGAAGTCGGTTTCGCTTGAGGGATTGGGGTGACCGTGGCCAGTCGAGGGGTCAGGGAAACGGTCGGAAACAGGGTGGCAACTTCCTGCGTGGGCTGGGGCGTCGCAGTCAATGAGATGAAATCCAGCGAACCGTCCGACTGCTGCACGATATATTCGGGAAACAAGTAGAGGTACTCTTCGACCAACTCCTTCACCTTGGGCGCCTCCGGGGCAAGCCTCGCAGCCAGATCAAGTTCCCGCAGACCATGGTCCAGTTCGTCGGTATAAGAACGGTCATTCCAGGACGCCCAGTAGTATTCGTCCAGGAGCAATTCAGCATAACCGGCATGCCATAAGCCATCTTCCGGTTTGAGTGCCAGTGCATTCTCGTAAGCCTCCCGGCTTAAAACATAGAGCTCAGAAGCAGCAGCGTCAACCCGCGGGTATCCTTTGCCCGAGGCAAACAACGCCTGCTTGTATGCTTTCCCCAGGAATCCCCAGGCCTCCCCATCCTGTGGGTTTTGTGTGACCTTATCCAGCTCGATGACCACCTGGTTCCAAATTAACGGTTTGACAATGTCGAATGTAAGGTTGTCAGAAGAGGTTGGCTCGAGTTCTGTGAACTTCCAGCGCGCTTCGCGCCCTGCGAATTCAGGTGTACCCTGGGAGGCACCCTGCGTTTTATTCATGGGGTCATCCAGGATGACGTTTTTAGGATTGGCGTCATAGGGTAGACGCAAGATGATCTCGCCTGACCCGATCGTGCCTTTCCATCCAGCACCGGTGGACAGGATGTAATAGAAGTTAGTATATGTTTCATACTCATAACCGGTGCCATCCAGATCATAGGAAACCGATATCCTGACATCTTCGCCGGGTGGAAAGCTGACATCGAATTCGGCGTTAGCATAATAATCCTGCTCGGATCCACACAGAGTAACAGGGCTCACAATGCGCTCGAAGACAGCGCTGCGGCCATTCACTTTTATCCTCACATTTTCAATCTCGGGTAAAGTGCAATTTACTTCAGTAAATGTAATTGGGAAACTCACAACCATGTCCTCGGTGTGGTCACCAAGGTTATGCATGGTGAAATTTGCGCTGACATGCGCTACCGGCGGGTCAGCCACCGGTACATCAAGTATCACGGTTTCGGCCAGCATACGCACTTGTGTTAGTTCATTACCTGGTTCCGGGTTAAAGCCGGGTGGTTGTTGTGGCGGGGCGATATCAGCGGCGGCTCGAACAGGGATGGCAAATGCGATCAGAATGACCAGCAATAAGGTGGTTAGTTTCATTTGATCCTCCAACCATGAAATCGTAGGGGCACAGCGGACCACGTTGTGTCCTTTGGAACTGCGCCTTTAGGGAATAATTAATTACCTAGCGAAAAAGCAAACAGATGCTTTACCGGGCGAAATTCAATTACACCGAGCCCAACGATCTGGCCGTTCAAGGGCAGCTTGAGGTGGGAGGCGATCTCAAGTACATCATTCAAGCGACTTGCCTCGAACTCCATGGCCAGCGTGCAATGCGGGATCCACCTGCCCGGGCGGTAATATTCGAACGCCGGCCACTTGCAGCAGCCATCCAGCAGCCCATCCACCTCTCGATGCAGATGCAACAGTTCACGTGTCACCACGGGTCCAGTGAAGACTGTCGAGTTCGGAAAGATGCCAAGCGTCTGAAAAGAAATCGGCATTGATTTGAAGCGTGTGGAAAAATCCTTCAAGCGCCGCTCGCAGTCACCCGGGTCAAGTTCGTCACACAGCACCAGGCTGATATGCGGCCGGTTGCCGGAGATGCCCAGGTATGGCGCCACCCCGCTGTCGGTCATTTCCTGCCAGATGGCACGGATGGTCCGGTCGGTCGCATCATCGAAGAAGAGGTGAACCGCGTACGGCATGAACACTATTATATCCGCACAAAATACTCAACCGGGATCATCCGTTGCTCAGTTTTTTTCGGTGATCGGGCTTTTACCCTGTTTTCGGTGCAGCTCCAAAACCTTGCGCTCCGGCATGATCGGGCATATTGTCAACGTATTCCAATCCTGATGTCAATCTATAAATGAGGTGGATCATGAATGATTACAAGAGTCATCACAGTCGAATGATCGGCCTGATCCTGTTGGCCAGCCTGCTCATAACCAGCCTGGCCCCGGGCAGTATTCATCCAGTCTCGGCCAGCGTGCCGATCATCCTGACGGTTGATACCCAAACAGATTCTCATACTAATACAGGGTGCCTGGAAACTGATGATGACGATGATTGCAGCCTGCGCGGGGCAATCGACCTGACTAATCAACCCGCCAACCTTGTCAATGGCTATCATATTGACATCCCCGCCGGGCTCTACCCCCTGAATTACAATCAACCCGCCACAGCTGAGGACTCCAACGTCACTGGGGATTTGGATATTCTCAATCCCCACATGGAACTACATGGCGCAGGGATGCTTCTGACCATCCTGGATGGCAACCTCACCGACCGGGTCATCCAGTATCTTAGGAATGATACCGGCAACCTGACCATCACCGATCTGACCATCCGAAATGGCAGGCTGTTATCCGGTTCCGGTGGTGGCGCAGGTGTGTATGTCACCTATAATGTCAATCTTGAATTGGATCGCGTGAAAATAAGCGGCAATATCTCCAACGGAACGAATGACTCGCTCGATAATGGCGGTGGCTTGTTCGTGAGTACCGGAGGCAATATCAGCATCGATCATGCTATTATTCAGGACAATCAGGCCTGTATAGGTGGTGGTGCATACGCCGCCAATCCAACACTGGGGATTTACCACTCCATATTTGAAAATAACCAGGCAACCTGTCACTCCGGCGGTCTTGGAATGGTTGACGGGAGGATCACCATCAATGACACTTCATTTTCTTACAACTCGGCTCCCTATGGCGGAGCAATCTTTAATAACGGCACCCTGACCATCACCGACAGCACTTTCGCTCATAACAGCGCCACTCTTGAGGGCGGTGGCGCACTAGAGCTGCTTGGGTCCACCACGCTGACCAGCGTAACCCTGAATAACAACAGTGCCGTCAACGCTGGCGGCGCCATCCGGTTGTATAACTTGCCTTCCACGCTCACCATGAATAATGTGACTATCACGGATAACAGTGCAACTACTGGTTCTGCCATTAATTGTGTAGGTGATGGCACCCTCAGCATGAACCATGTGACCGTGGCCGGGAATATCACCCCACCTGACTCCGGTAATAGCATCATCACCGGTATCAATTCACATGTCAGCGTCTCGAACTCGATCTTTGCCGACGCCAACTCGGGTGGCTCTGTGCATGTCTGTTCCATTTCAACCCCGGCCACCTGGACCAGCCTGGGCTACAACCTGTCCAATGATACCTCCTGCAACCTCACCGAGCCCGGCGATCAAACCGGAGTCGACCCGCTGGTGAGACCGCTGGGAGATTTTGGCGGTCCCACGGCCACAATGGCTTTGATGGCCACCAGCCCTGCCATCGATCATGCCAATCCGGACGGCTGCAGCTCATCTGACCAGCGCTGGCTTCTTAGGCCGATCGATGGAGATAACGTCCCAAGAGCGATCTGCGACATCGGGTCATTCGAGTTCTACCCGCCCAGTGTGTGGCTGCCCCTCGTGATCAGGCCATTGACATATTGAAAAGCTGGCATCACAATTTTTATCGGGATAACTTTATGAATGTAAAAACCGCCCGGCTTGAGTCCAGGCGGTTTTTTATCCCGGTCAATAGTTCTTGAGCAGATGCAAATCGATCCATTTCCTTGTGCTTAAGAGAAGAATCACGTATAGTTAAGCTCTCAACGCGGCATCAACATGGACAATCCTATCTGGAGGGTAACATGATCGCACACCAAAGCAAGCCTGTTTCATTGATCTTGCGCGTTATGATTGTTAGTACCTTGGTATTCGGCTTTTCCCCCCAGTTCATCCAATTCGCCTCAAGTGCCCCAGGGGACACAGTCACCCTAAATGTGGATACAACCACAGATGATGGGACTCTCTCAGCCTGCGTGGATGGCACCCCCCTCGATTGCTCCCTGAGGGGCGCGATCAATCATGCCAATGGGGATATTGCGAACAGCTTTATCATCGCCATTCCTGACGGTATCTATCTCCTTAATTACAACAGTGTCAGCGCAACCGAGGATGCCAATGCTTCCGGCGACCTGGATATCATTCATCCGAATGTCACGCTGCAGGGGACCAGTCAGTCAGCTACGATTCTGGACGGCAACCTGACCGACCGGGTCATCGACCATCTTTACTATGAGTCAACACTTTCCATCAATGATCTGCGCATTCGTAACGGCAAGCTGGCCAGCGGTGAAGGTGGTGGTGGCGGAATTCGGGTCAGTGGTCACAATTTATTCACAAGCAACCGGGTTACGATCAGCGACAATATCGTCGGAGGAAGCACGACGAGTGATGTCGGTGGCGGAATATACGGTGGGCCAGGTGCGTCATTGACAATCGAAGAGTCACTGATCCAACATAACGACGCATACAAAGGCGGCGGTATTTCCACCAACAATAATACACTCACGATTATTGATTCAACCATCGCAACCAATTACGCCACTAATCTTGGTGGCGGGGTCGCTATCTGGAATGGTGGTACATCCCAGATTGAGCGTACGCTATTTATTGGCAATGAGTCAGGTCTCGGCGGCGGTTTTTTCAACAGCTCCGCTTCTCTGACGGTGGTCGACAGCACCTTTCAGGATAATGTCAGCAATTCAACCGGCGGTGGATTGGAACTAAATGGCACATCCTATCTGACCAACGTGACCCTTTATAATAATGATTCAGAAAACGGTGCGGGTGGAATAGCCCTGCGTGATTCAGCCTCAGCATCCTTGACCAATGTGACGCTGGTTGGAAATACTGCCCATGATGGTTTTGGTGGGGGGATTTTCGCCTTCCCGTTGTCAACACTATCACTGAATCACGTTACATTCTCCGGTAATAATGCCTCCGCTACCGGCAAAGCGATCTATGCCGGGACGAATTCAACCATTTCCACGGTCAGTTCGATCTTCTCCAGTGCTGTGGCAGGTCAAACCTGTAAAATCGAACCCACCGCCAGCTGGACCACCAGCTTCTACAACCTGAGCAGTGACACCTCGTGTAACCTAATAGCGGGTTTTGATCTGATAAACACGATCCCGCTCTTTGGGACCTTCGGCGATCATGGGGGTCCGACATTCACCCTGCCTCTATTACGACAGAGTCCGGCCATCGATCACGGTAAACCCGGAGATCCTGCCGGCCGGCTTGACCAGCGCGGGGTTCCCATCATGGATGGTGATGGTAATGGGTCACTTCTATCGGATATTGGCGCCTTTGAATACATACCCCCCAGCCTGTGGTTGCCAGTCGTAATCAGACCCATGACGTATTTATTGAAAAGCTACTGTCACCTCAATATCGAATTAATCACGGATCATGCGAAAGAGAAGAAGCGCAACACCTCAAAGTAATCGCTGGTTTCGAAAGCCACTGTGAACGGATCGACCTGGGTCGCGCCCGGGTAGAAACCGGCATGCTTGGCTTTGGTATGATCCTTGAAGCGGATCTCGATATGGAATTTCTCCGGTAAAGTCACCAGGCATTTCTGCAAATCGCCTTTGAGAGATTTCTCGGCTGCCTCGCGGATGCGCTCAACGGCCAGGTCCGGGTGAATATTAATGGTCGCCTCGCCGATTCCCTTTTTGACCGCCACGGTTGTGATATGGGGATTGATCGTTTTCACCTGGTCGACCAGCCACTGGTCGCCGGAGACGAACGGCACCGGCACACCCACCCAGGCGGCGGCGTAGGCAAAGATCAGGAATTCCGAGGCGTACAGATCGTTGATGCGCAAGTGCACATAACCAGGGTCGTTGGAATGCTCGAGCGGGCTGCCACCGCTGCCGCCGCGCGCATGGAAACCCACCAGCATCACACCGTCAAAACTCTGATCCAGCTCCTGGAGCATCGACAACGGGTGCAGGGTCCAACCGCGGATCAGGCGGGCTTCTTTGGGCAGCTTGTGGTGGTCGATGTTGCGTGCCAGCCAGTGGGCATCCTTGACCAGGATATCCCCTGCCCCCGCTTTGACCGCTCCTTCACAGGCAGCTCCCACCTCGGCCGTCATCTGTTCGCAGGCCGCCCGGCTCTCGGGTTTATCCAGGTTGGTCTCATCCCAATGGGTGACATCCGTAATGCCTTCGATATCCGCACTGATATATATCTTCATCGGGTCCTCCACGACAGCCACACTTTTTAGTTCTTGATATTAATTCTACCCGGCTCACGCCAGGCTGACAACATCTTATTGTAACCTTCGTATAATTGTGCTAACATTAACGAACTGAAACAAACACCAATACTCGCTTCAACGTCGTTTCCTGAATGAAAAAGGGATGCCATGGATTTCTCCACAAAGGAGCAACAGAACGATCCAAAGCCATCCGTTCAATTGTTATTGGCTTTGAACGCAGTTGCCACCACCCTCCAGAAATCCATTACAAGTGAACAACAGATCTTCACCGCCTTCCAACGGGAGGTTGTCGCGATCGGCTTGCGTGGCGGGATCAGCGAATTGGATGAGAGCGGCGAGATGTTGGTCTTCAAAACCATTGCCTATAGCAACCCGATCCGAAAGATCCTCTCGCGTTATGAAAAAAAAGCCAGGACCCAAGCCGAGGGGTTCTCGGTCCGGGCCGAAGAGGTGGATGTTTATTGGATCGTGGTCCACGAGGGCAAACCGGTCTTCGTGCCAGACACCAGCACCGTTTCCGGCCAGGTCGTCCCGCGCCAGCTCCGGAGCCTCGTTAAACCCATCCTGTCCTTCCTGGGAAGCCCACCCGGAATTTTCGCTCCACTGATCTATGAAGGGAAGGTTCAGGGCATGCTGAACATGGTCGGGGCCAAGTTAACAGAAGCGGACGTTCCAACCCTGCAAGCATTTGCCAACCAGATCGCAGTCGCACTCGAGAATGCGCGTCTGATCACCCGGCTTCAGAATGCCAACCGTGCGCTCGAGGATGCCTACCAAAAAGCCATGGAAGGTTGGGTCGGCGCACTCGATCTGCGCGACCAGGAAACCGAGGGGCATTCCATGCGCGTGGCCCATGCAGCCGGGAAACTGGCGGAATTCATGGGAATGGATGAGGAAGGGTTGGATTGCCTGCACATCGGTGCGCTCTTACATGACATCGGCAAGATGTCCATTCCTGACAGCATCCTGTTCAAACCCGGTCCCCTGACCGATGCCGAATGGCAGGTCATGCAGCAGCATCCGGAAAATGCCTGCGCCTGGCTGGAAGCGCTTGATTACCTCCGCCCGGCATTGGACATCCCCTATTCTCATCATGAACGCTGGGATGGCAGCGGCTATCCACAGGGTTTAGCCGGCAAAGCCATCCCCCTGCCGGCGCGCATCTTCGCGGTCGTGGATGCTTGGGATGCCATGCTGTCAGACCGGCCCTATCGCAAGGCGCTTCCACCGGAGAAAGTGATTGCCCAGATCAAATCGGAAAGCGGGTCTCACTTTGATCCAAAAGTTGTGGAGGCTTTCCTGACTCTCGTAAAACAGGAACCAAATTTGCTGGAACTGGAAATTGGCACCGTCTGACCCAACCAGCCTGGATACAATTCAATAGGGGGATTATTGGCGTGTTGTATATAAATGTGAACTATCCATGAACACTATTGTGTAGGTGTCGATGAATTCCTCTGCATCAATGAGGCTTAGGATTAATAGCAAGTATGTGCATTCAATTGACCATTCCCCTGGAATTGTTTAAGTAATCCTATACACACTTATGCCAGCAGGCGTATAATCAATTCATCGTTTTTCATCGCAGGTTGTCTAATCAGTTCAGGAGGACATCATGGACAACTCAAAGCTCAAACCAACTCATGGTTATAAATCCGTCGTTCAAGGATTTACTGCTGTCATCTTATTGATCTCCCTGGTCGTTCCATTTCGATCCGGCAAGGCAATTCCGTATCCACCCATCATTTCATTTACGGTTAATACGGATTCCGACCTGGGTGACGCTTCACCCGGTGATTTCACTTGTGCGACCTCCGGGGGTGAGTGCAGCCTGCGTGCTGCTATCGACGAGATGAATGCATCCGCACCCGTTACAGGGGGTGTGATCGACTTTGATGGTGATTACACCATCACTTTGGATTCCATAATTTTCATTCTAGCAAACAATGTGACCATCACTGGTGCTGGTCATGTCGTGACTATCATCAGGTCCGCCGCTCCTACATATGAGGTTGCGCTCTGGCTGGCGGGGGACGGAGGGCAAGTGGATCATGTTACTGTGATCTGTCCGGATGGATATGGCATCTATATCGCAGCTTGCGAGTTCTCCTGTCCTGGTTATCCTGTTAACACCGGCTTGGGGAACAACTATGTTATTGATCATGTCACAGCGATCGGTTCGGATGCAGGGATTGGTATCATCGGGGATGATGGTGGTGCTATCGGAGCCACCGCCGCTAACAATACCGTTCAAAACAGTTATATCGGCATCACAGAAACCCATCTGAGTGACCTGATGGACTTGAGTAGACCTCTTGAGTCTACGGACTGCGAACCAGATGAAATCAATATCCATGCCTTTAATATTTATTTTACTTATGGCACCACCATAAAAAATAACCAGATCATCTGTAACTCGTATATGGCGATCTATGATGTCGCCAGCAGTTCGATGCTCATCACGGGTAATACCGTCGCTGGAAACGGACTGGTCTCAGGCGGACATGGCATTGACCTGAATGGGACTGACAATGTCACGATCACCAGCAATTTTATCGGTAACCTAGGCGGGACGACTCCATTTCAAAATTACTATTATGGAATCCGGATTGAGCCTGCTGGGTCTTACTACGTTGCGCATGATATCCAGATCGGGGGCACCGGTGCAACTGATGGCAACATCATCAGCGGGAATTACGGAGATGGTATTTTCATTCAAGGTGGTTCTCATGATATTTCGATAGACCGGAACCTGATTGGTCTGGATGCCAACCACGAACCGATGCCCAACGGATTTGGGATCTCCATTTACCAAACCAGTTATGTCACAATAGGCTCGGACGATCACACACTCTATCAGCAGTTTGTCTCTGGTAACACCTGGGGCGGAATTGGTGTATCCAGCTCGGACCATGTCGTCATTAAGGACAACACATTAATTGGCATTGCCAGCTGGTCTAGTGACAGCTTAGCGGATGTTCCTGCCGGAAATGGACGGGACGGGATATCGATTTATGATTCAACGAACGTCACAGTCGAATCCTGGAAGGTCGCTAACAGCGAATGGTCTGGAATTTATGTTCAGGGGGATGGCAGCCTTCATAACACTTTCCTGCCTAAGAATATCTATAATAATGGACGACTACCCATAGATCTTGAACCTTATGGGTTTACTCCCAACGACCTGGGAGATGCAGACAGTGGGCCGAACGACCTGCTCAACTACCCGGAGATCACCGGCGTCGTTGGAGCCGAGATCACCGGTACTGCCTGTGCCGGGTGTCAAGTGTATTTCTACCGGGCTGTAAAAAACCCGGGTGCGAATGGCGGCGGGGGAACTTATGATCTCGGGATGCTGCCGGCAACTGTCGATGGTTCCGGTGTGTGGACTGCGACGCTACCGGAAGGTGTCCAGTCAACTGATCTCACCATGCTGACTTATGATGGGACGACTGAACAGACATCCGAATTCACCCCGGTTCCCTATACCCCGACACTCACGGTTAACACCAACTCTGATGAACCGGATGTCAACCCGGGGGACTCTTTCTGTGCAACGGCGACCGGGAATGACATCTGCAGCCTGCGCGCAGCTGTTGAGGAACTTAATGCTTATGGAGCCGGAGGTCTGGTCAACTTTTCAGATGATCTCAGCGCTTATAACATCACCCTGGGAGATGCCATTACACTGGAAGATGATGACATCTCCATAGATGGTAACGGTCATGTAGTCACACTGACCTATACGCCAGTGTACTATAATGAAGCAGCATTTCAGCTGGCAGCCAGCGGTGGGCGGCTCGAACACCTCAATATTAAAAGTCCTTTTGGTTATGGTACTGCCATTTCCATCGGGGACCCTGCCCGAACGACCAAAGGAAACGAATATATCCTTGATCACTTGACGGTACTTGGATCTTATGTGGGGATTGCTATATTTGGGAATACAGCCGGAACGAAAGGATCCAACAACATCATTCAGAACAGCTATATCGGAGTAGCTGAAGGCAACCTGGCTGGGTTGGTGGACCCGGCTGAGGATTGCCTGGCAGAAGATCAAAATGAATATGGGATCTTTGCGGGTGGCGGATTGAATAACAGTTACCTTGACAATCAGATCCTGTGTAATTCGATTTACGGACTCTTTATCGATACGAATGATGCCACCACCGTCGCTGGCGACACAAACATCGCTGGCAATACGATCGCTGGTAACGGAAATAATCCCGATGGTCCATATTATGATGGCCTTGTGCTTGAAGGCGCCGATACCTCCACAATCACAGGTAATTACATTGGTAATTTGAATGGTACCACCCCATTTCCCAACGGGGTGAACGGAATCCGCATATCTGACAGCTCCGCCAACATCACGATCGGCGGCAGCGGCGTTTCCGACGGCAATATTATCAGTGGTAATTTAGGGAACGGCATCGATATCGAGGATGAAAGCCATGATATCCTGGTGGATCATAACCTGATTGGGCTGGCTGCCGACCATAATAATATGGGAAACTATCTTGGGATTTTCATAGCCAATGCCCATAATATCACGATCGGCTCCGATGACCATACTGTTTATCAGCAATATATATCAAGCAACACAAACGGGGGTATTCAATCCTATGATTCTGATCATATCAGAATCCTGGATAATAATTTAATCGGACTATCCAACCCGACAGAGATCAGTGACCCGGAAAGTCCTTCTGGCAATGGACTGTTAGGTGTTTTCCTCGGTCCTGGTTCAACATATGTTGAAATCGATGCCTGGAAGATAGCCTATAACGGCGGGTCAGGCGTTTCCGTATTAGGCGATGACAGTCTCTATAACCGCATCCAACCCAAGAATGTCTATAACAACAGCATGGAAGCGATCGATCTGGGATCGGACGGTCCTACGATAAATGATGATGGGGATCTGGATAGTGGACCCAATGATCTTCTGAATTACCCCATTATCACCGGCCAGGATGGAAACACACTAACCGGAGTGGCCTGTCCGGGATGCCTGGTTTTCTTCTACCGCAGGCTTACCGAGCCTTGGCAGAGTGGCGCAAAATATGACCTGGGGATATCCCCAGTCGCAGCGGATGGGGAGACCGGTGTGTGGGAGGTAACGTTGCCTGCAGGACTATCGTCTCGTGTATTGGCATTGATGGCATACGACGATAACACTTTGCAAACTTCGGAATTCAACCAGCCGTTTTTCCTGTTTTTGCCTGCTCTGATGAGGCCTTAAGGCTACATTCGACTATCAATCACCCTGTTTCCGTAACCCATCCATGAATACCTGGATATGACTGTCGATAAATTCTTCTTCATCGGGGAACACAAAGGGCACAGATGCTTCAAACAGGGCTCCGGCAATCGCCCGCAACATCAACGGTCCAAGCAGTTCCTGGGCAGCAATAACAGGCGAAATGGAACGTAACCGGCCTTCCGTCGACATGCGAGCGAAATAGCTGAGCAGGGGAAAGAAGATCACCTCGCTTAACTTGCCCATCAGGATCGGCATCAGCTCCGGGTGGCTCTGCGCAGCTGCCAGGACCATCAGGAACAGGTGGTTGACCGGTTTTCCACTCAGGGTTTTCAAGTAGCTCATGGCTACTTTCCGCAAGTAAACCTCGGGCGGTTTATCCTGACCGGTAGTCAGGTCATGCTTCAGATCGCCCAGTGCCGTGATGCGTTCCAGGCAATCCTTGAACAGATCCGTCTTGCTGGGAAAGTAGTGATAGATCAGAGCGGCGCTGTTCAGGCCAGCCGCCTCAGCAATCAGGTGGTTGGTGGTGCCATCGTACCCCCTGGCAGCGAACACTTCCAATGCGGCTGTCACGATCTGGCTCTTGCGTTCCTCGTGTTTGTTAGCAGGTCTTCCCATCCGTTATTTCGCATCCTGGCGGGCGAGCGAGAGGAAAACATCCTCCAGGGAAGGTTCTCCCTTATCCAACTTCGCCAGCTTCAAGCCCCGCGCCTCGATCAATCCTCGGAGGTCGCTCTTCGACAACCCCCGCCGGCTGATGATCCTGAGGTGATCGCCCGCCAGCCCGACCCGCAAGATGCCCTCACAATCCCGAACGCTCTCCAGGGCTTCACCCAACGGCTCGACGATGGCATCCCACACCTGGCCGGGGATGGCGCTCTCCTTCAACGCCGACGGGCTGTCGATGGCCAGCAGTTTACCATCCCGCATGATGCCCACCCGCCCACAATACTCGGCTTCATCCATGTAATGGGTGGTTACGAGGATGGTCACTCCCTGCGCCGCCAACCCGTAGATCAGGTCCCAGAACTCGCGCCGCGCGGTCGGGTCGACCCCCGAGGTTGGCTCATCCAGGAACAGGAGTTTGGGTTTGTGCACCAGCGCAATGCCCAGCGCCAACCTCTGCCGCCAACCAGCCGACAAACCTTTGACCAGCTCCGTGGCGTGCCCATCCAGGCTCACCAGGTGGATGGTGCGCGCGATCGCAGCCGAATCCCGGATGCCATAAATGCCGGCGTAAAATGTAAGGTTCTCGCTGACCGTCAGATCGTCGTACAAAGCGAACTTCTGCGACATGTAGCCGGAGCGCGAGCGCACCTCTTCTGACTGGCGGAAAGCATCGTATCCCAGGACGGTCGCACGACCCTCACTGGGCTCCAGCAAACCCAAGAGCATGCGGATGGTGGTGGTTTTACCCGAACCATTGGGCCCCAGGTAACCGACGATCTCGCCGGCCGCCACGCTGAAATTGACATGATCGACCGCGACGAAGTCGCCAAAGCGCCGGGTCAGGTCCTCGGTCAGGATGACGGTCTCAGGCATGCGTGCCTCCCCCCTTTCCCTGGGAGAGATGAATGAAAACATCTTCCAGCGTTGGCGGGACGATGCGCGCGCTGATGCCCCGCTGTGAACTCTGAGCCGCACTGGTTTTCTGTTCAATCGCTGCACAGACATCGCCGGCCTTGCCAGGTTTAACCCGCAGATGGATGCGGTCGCCAAAAGCACGCAGGTCCTCAACATTGGGCAGTTTTTGCGTGAGTTTGCGCAGTTCTGCCGGCGCGCCGCCGCGCACTTCCACAATGCGGCCGGTCAGGCTTTCCCGCAACTCCATCGGGCTGCCCTCGACCAATAACCGCCCGGCCTGCATGAAGCCGATGCGATGGCAACGCGAAGCCTCATCCATATAGGGCGTGGTCAGGATGACCGCCAGCTCCCGGTTGCCGATCACCCGGATCAACAGCTGCCAGAAATCCTGACGTGTGACCGGATCGACGCCCGTGGTGGGTTCATCCAGCAGAAGCACCCGCGGCATGCTCACCAGGGCCGAAGCCAATCCGAGCTTCTGCTTCATGCCACCCGATAGCTGCCCGGCGCGGCGCTCCTGGAAAGGACCCAGCCCGACAAAATCCAGCAACTCCCGGCAGCGCGGCAGCCAGTCCTTCCGGGTCAAACCGCGCACCTCTGCGAAGAATCGGATGTTCTCAAGCACGGTCAGGTCTTCATATAATGAGAAACGCTGAGAGAGATAACCGATCTGGCTGCGAGCCTGCTCTCCCTTTTCTGCGAGCGGGTAACCACACACGATCGCCTCACCCGCATCCGGCTTGAGCGCGCCCACCAGCAGTCTGAGCGTGGTGGTCTTGCCGGCGCCGTCTGATCCGACCAGCCCGTAGATCTGGCCGGATTCAACGGCCAGGCTCATATCATCCACCGCAACGGTTTCGCCGAACGACTTCTGCAGATGACGGGCTTCAATCAATGCCACTTGGGGTCCTCCGGATGAATAAGACAACTCATAGGGCGAAGTAATATGGTATCAGTGAGCAAGTGGTAAAGTCCTGAGTTACTCATGCCCTTGATCGAATTGCACATCCGCCGGCATGCCCGGCTTGAGCTTGCCTTCGGGATCGTTGACACGCAGGGTAATGGCATAAACGGTTGCGCTGCGCCCCTCAACCGATTGCACGTTGCGCGGTGTGTATTCGGCCTGGTTCGCGATCTGAGACACAGCCGCCGTGAAGGTCATCCCCGGGAAAGAATCCACGTGGATGGTTGCCGACTGGCCCAGGTTGATCTGGCCATAGAGCGTCTCCGGCACATACACCACAATGGTCAGGTTCGACAGGTCGCCCAATACCATGGCACTCGACCCGACGGTGATCACCTCGCCTGCCGTGACGGTGGAGGTCAACACCACCCCGTCCATCGGGGCTGTGACGGTCAGCTTTGCGATCTGGGTATCGATCAAGGCCAGGCTGGCTTCAGCCTGGGTCACCGCCAGGCGGGCCTGCTCAGCTGCCAGCTCAGCCTTGTGCAATGCGGACTCCGCGGAGGCCAGGTTGGCGGTATTAATGCCGGATCGAGCAGCCAGAAGTTGGTCCTGGGCAGACTGATAACGTTCTTCGGCAGTCGCCAATGCAGCCCGCGCATCAATGATCTTCCGGGCGCCGTCGCCAACTTTCAGATCATCATAAGCAGCCTGGGCGTCATCCAACTCATCCCGCGCGGAGTCATAAAGTTCCTGGGCGGCGCTGCGCAAGTCCGCGCCGTTCAGTGCGATATTGGCTCGATCGTACATATCCTTCACCGCCAGCATGCTGGCGCGGGCATTCGACAGCCGCATTTCCGCAGCCACGAATTCCGCGTTAGCTGGATCAGCCAATAAAGCATCCAGCGCTGTCTTGGCAGACATCAGGGCGGTCTGCGCGTTTTCCACCTCCACCCCCTGGGAGCTGACGTTTTCATCCTGGCTGAAGTACCAACCCGGCAGGGCATAACCATCCGGGCCTTCCAACCACCAGCCGGAAGTGCGCAGGTCGCCGGATTGGATGGCGACGGTTGCCAGACCGGTCTCGGCCAGCTGGCGGGCATTTTGCGCCACCGCGAGATTGGCAGCAGCCAGGTCGCGCTGGGCAGCCAGCAGGCTGCCATCCAGGCGGAAGAGCACATCCCCCTTGATGACCGGTGCGCCTTCAGAGACCAAGACTTCGATCACCTTGCCGCCGGTCTCGGGTGCAACGGTCACCTGGTCAGCCTCGATGGTACCCGAGGCGCTCAGGCCGGTAACCTTGTCAGCTGTCAGGGCTTTGATGCCGAAATAGCCGGCGGTCAAAAGTGCCAGGACCAGCAGGATGATGATTGGAACAGGTGGGTGTTTTGGTTTCATGTCAAACTCCTTGAAGGATAATCACGTGGAAATCAATCCAGTCGTTTTCTAAAGCGCAGGCTGGCCGCGGTCATGATCGCCAGCCCAAAAAGCGCCAGCGCCAGGGTCTCCTGCCAGATGGCAGGCAGGCCCACCCCCTTGATGAGCAGGGCGCGGATGATGACCAGGTAGTAGCGCAGCGGGATGATATACGAGATCCACTGCAGGATGAGCGGCATGGACTGCAGCGGGAAGAAGAAACCGGAGAGGAAGATGGAAGGCAGGAGCGTCATCCAGGTGATCAGCATGGCTTCCTGCTGGGTGTTGGCGACGGTCGAGGCGAACAGGCCGATGCCCAGACCGGAGAGCAGCAGCAGCCCGGAACAGAAGAGTGATCAACAACAGGTCGCCCCGCACCGGCACGCCGAACCACCCAGTGGCCGATGGATCAAGACCTCGAAGGTATCGATGAATGCCAGCAGCACGTAGGGGATGATCTTGCCGACGATCAATTCCCACGGGCGGATGGGCGTGACGATCAACTGCTCGATCGTGCCGCGTTCGCGCTCCCGCACGACCGAGGTCGCGGTCAGGATGGAGGTGATGGCGAACAGGATCATGCCGATCACACCGGGGATCATGAAGTAGGAGCTGACCAGGTCGGGGTTGTACCACACGCGCGTGCGCACCTCGAGCGGCGGTTGGAGCTTGCCGGCTCCGATACCCGATAAGCTGAGGCGCTCGACCATCAGAGCGGTGGCCTTGGATTGGCCGATAAGCGTGGCGGCTGAAAGGGCGGTCGAGCCAGCCGTGGCATCCGATCCATCCAGGATGAAGGCCACCTGGGCATGCCCCTCCGCCAGGCGGGTGTTGTAGTCGGGCGGGATGATCAGGCCGACCTTGATCTGGCCGGTCTCGATCAAAGTGCGCAGATCGTCCTCGGAGTCGGCGGTGAATTCCAGCTTGAAGTAATCGGAGACCCGGTAGGCATTCACGAGCTCGCGCGACTCGGCGCACGGCACTGGTCGACGACGGCCAGCGGGATGTTGCGGATGTCATTGGTGGCCGAGTAACCCAGCAGGAACAGCTGCATGATCGGGATGAACAGGATGATCATCAGCGTGCGCACGTCGCGGAAGATCTGGATGAATTCCTTGCGGATGATGGATGCCAGGCGGGAGTTCATGGGTGCTCCTTGGAAAAGCCCGATTAGTTTATTGACCGGTCAATTAATAACATGACCCCTTTCACTTGTCAAGATAAGGCAGTATTCATAATATGAGATTCGTATGCTAATATTAAGACATGAGTATTTTATGGGATCAAGAAGCCGACTTATTTGAAAAAAGTATACCTATCTCCATTCATTCCTACTCAAAAGATTTAGTAATTAATAAACGCTATATTAATATCTATAATAATTGGATTGATATTTTTCACAAAGAATTGGTTCTCCTTAATTCGAATATTTTTATTCTCGATCATATTTTAGTTTTTCCGTTTCATCTTTTTAATATTCCAGGTGGGTCTATCTTTTTTAGATTTGTTTTTGAAAGTTTCTATTCGTCGAGCATATTAATTATTACCAAATTGTTTCTTGATGAAGAAGGTTATTCAATGAAACAATTCAAGAATAAATTAGTAATGCATTATATAAAGAAAAATTATAAAGCGCTCTTAGTAGCCGAATTGAAAGTATATAAATCGGATAAAGACCTTGATAAGATCACAACTATCATCAAATCACTAAGGAATACCAAATATGCACATCTGGATAAAGATCTAACTCATATACAAAAGCGGCAAGCCTTCGTGAAATTAGAAGAACTCAAACAGGTATGCGAATACTTGAATAAATACTTTAATTCCATGACTTTTAATAGCGAGTATTTAATGTTATCTATAAATTATCTCGGATGTGATGATACAAATCTAACCAAAAAGAATTCCGATATTAGCGTGATTCTAGATTCAATAGTCATAAACAGTAGTTTATTCAATCTACCCGAGAATAATTCCGAACTCTGGGAATATAGGAAAAAGACTTTAAAACCAGGTGATCTTACAATTTTTAATCAATATCGATCAAAGTTAGGTAGGCCGATTATAAAGGGTTAAATTCATAGCATGCATGGAAGAGTTATCACAATAAGTGATATTATTATCACTTATTGTGATACAATAAATATATGCTGGAGCGTCTGTTCGCCTCTCGCGTTCGAGTTAAGATCCTGAAGGCTTTTTTTATGTCTCCGGGAATTTCGCACAATGCCCGGGTCCTATCCGCTCATATCGATGAGTATTACAGTGGTGTCTGGCGGGAATTGAACAACCTCGAAAGCGCCGGAGTTCTATCCAGCTCAACCACCAGTCAATCCAAGAACTATCACATCAACAATGCCTGCCCGATTAAAGACGAACTGTCCTCGATCATCCTGAAGACGGTCGGGCTGGGAGATGTCATCCGGTCAAAGCTTGACAAAATGGGGTCGATTAATTGTATACTGATATTTGGTTCATATGCTTCCGGTGAATCTGACCTTAACTCGGATATCGATCTGTTAATCATCGGCAAGATCGATCTGGCCAGGCTGTCGGGTTTAATCGCCGAATTAGAAGCTGAATTAAAACGCCAGATCAATTTCATCACTTTTGAATCCGGTGAATGGCTGGAGCGTAAGATTCGCAAAGATCCGCTGGTGACTAACATTCTGATGTCACCAAAGATCTTCCTGATAGGAGATGCTCATGCCTTATGATGAATTGATCAAACTAGATCGCATCAGGTCCTACAAAGCTGCTCATGAAGAGATTGAGCACTTGTTGAGTATCGCCAACCGCGATCTCAAAGCAGCTCAACGGAATCTGGATGATGACCCTGATTGGGCTTACAGCATGGCCTATAATGCCTTGCTTCAGGCAAGTCGAGCGGTCATGTTGACAGAAGGGTACCGACCAAGAGGCCCTGACCAACACGCGACCGTGGTGGCATTCATTCGCGAAAAATTCCAGAAAATCAACCCAACCCTGACCGATTTCTTTGACCAGATGAGGCGCAAGCGCCATCGTCTGATATACGAAACGGTTGGCCTGGTCTCACGCTCGGAAACGAAGCAAGTGATCGAGCAAACAAAGGGATACCTGGAGATACTTAGAAAACTAATCGAGCATCAGCCAGATCTGGGTCTTTGATATCTGGAGGGGATAATAAATCCTCTTCGTCCCGGTATTATCTTCCATCATAAGTGAATTTCCGCCCCTCCCCCACACACACAAGGGTTTTACATTTGTTGACTTTTACGCTGCGCGCCCCCACATTTTCCAACAATACTTCGATAATAATTAAACAACCCCAGCCACTGGTCAAACGTCAGGTCGGTGGGTGTGGCCTTCAGCGCAAAGCCCAGCTCACGCGACAGGTGTTTCCATTGTTTATAACTAAAGACATTCCTGAAGATCGATTTCAGACTCTGACGCCAGGTGCCAAATCCATGACGGATGAACCGTTCATATAATTCCCGGTCCTCCGACAGCACCAAAGGCTCCTTACGTCGCTCGATTCTCAATAATACTGTTTCCACTGCAGGTACCGGTAAGAAATCCGACCGGTGCAAATCTCGCACGATCCGCAGAGTGAAGCGGGCTTTAGCCAACACCGAGAACTGCGTCTCACGCGGATAACCGGCAAATTTCTCGGCAGCCTCCTTTTGTAAAACAAGGCAGGCTTTCAGGGGTGTCGGATCCACATCAAGGACTTTTCGCAGGATAGCTGCCGATCGGTTGAAGGGAATGTTACCAAACAGATTGTATTCCCTTTCAGTTAACTGGTATTGCAGGTAATCCCCGGACACGATCTGGACATTGTCAGCGTTTTGAAAACGTCGCCGCAGCAATTGTACGAACGCAGGATCGATCTCGATTGCAATGACCTGGCGGGCGATCTGCGCCAGTTCGGAGGTGATGATGCCGCGTCCCGCACCGATCTCCACGACGGTATCCTGGTTGCATAGGGGAATTTCATTGATCAGTTGACGCACAAGGCTCGGATTTCGCAGGAGATTTTGAGCCAGAAATAGTTGTGGTTGTTTTTCAATTGCCATGTTTTCCTCTTTGACAAAAACCGGGGAAACAAAAAATGCAAGACGGTGACTGATCTCTCAGCCATTCGCTCGCATTTTCAGGCAATAAAAAATGCCCTGAACCGCGATCCTATCACGGGTCCAGGGGACATTTATTCAGATAAATAACTTATAACAATCCGCAAAGTAGATAGGGGAAGGCGTGGAGATCTGGTTAATCTAAATTGCGGATGCGAATCATCATAGTGAAAGTATTATAGTCAGAGCGGATTTACCTGTCAAGAATGGGATGTGATTTGACCATTGAAAGTGATCCCTGGCTATGAAGCGTTGTGGATAAATGCTGTGAATGCAACCCATTTGTTTTATGTCATAATTGGGAATAATTCCATCAAACCTAGAGGGACGCCATGAAAAAACGAATTGCTCTATTCAGCATTTTGATGCTCATAAGCCTGGGATTGGCAGGTTGCCAGCCCAGCCCGATCAACGCCCCCACCCCAACCCTCACTGCCGCGCCCACCGAAGATCCGGTTATTGTCGCGATCGATCAGATCAACCAACTCGAAACACAGAAGGATTTCGAAGCTGCTCTCCCGATCCTCGCAGACCTGCGCAGCGAGCAGCCAGCGTATGCCGAAGTCCATGCGGTTGAGCTGGATGACCGTGCCGCTGAACTGTATCTCAGCTGGGGTGACGACCTGCGCGCATCCGCGCATTACCTGGCTGCGCTGGAAAAGTATGACCTGGCCACAGGCCTAACCACCACGGACAGCCTGCGTATGCAGATCGACCAGGCGGTTGGACAGACGAACAAGCTATTGGCCGACGACAGCGGAGAGGACGGTCAGGCGCTGCTCGAGGCTGCCATGGCCGAAGCCTGTTACCAGGAGGTACTCCCTACCAATCCCCTCATTGGCTCGACCATTCCGGCCGGTGAACAAGGCAGGATCCTGGTCTGCGATTACACCGAGGTCTATGAAAGCATGCCGGTGGATCCGGGTCTTGATCCCCAGTTGGTTCAGAGCATGCTGGCAGCCCAGGCCGGTATTAATTGGCTACCCGAAGACCTGGCCACCACCACCCCAGGAAGCGTTCAATTTTCGGTATCCCGCCTTGATACCTACGATGAAGTCACTAGCTGTCAGTATGCCAACGATCAAGGGCTGACCGATTCGATCGGAGTGATGCGCCAGCAATCCATGCTGATGGTGCGCGATATGCTGACCGGCGAAATTCTTGCCGAAAATACGTTTAACGGCGCCGATCCCACCTATCATTGTCCTCAAACCAAGGTCTACGAGGAGAACAATTTCGGCTTCGGCCAGATGGTCAATAATGAGAAGATTATCGCCTGGATCAGACAGGTCCTGGCCGATTATTAATTTTTAATAAACGCCCGACCCGTGCTTGAAAAACCGACCCTCAACGACGAAGCGCTGATCGCTTGCCTGGAGAAGGAATTTGCCCTTCAGCATCCATGCCTTGAGTTCCTACCGCTGGGTGTCGATCGGAACGCAGCCGTCTACCGCGCAGAGACAGACGATCACAACTCCCATTTTGTAAAACTCAAAAGCGGATTCTTCAATGAGACCTCTGTAACCCTGCCAAAATACCTCAGCGGAATGGGTATCCGCCCGATCATCGCACCCCTGGCCACCCCATCCGGTCGGCTGTGGGCGAACCTGGGCGACTTCACCGTCATCCTGTATCCATATATTGAAGGCCGGGATGGATATGAGATGGATCTGTCCGATCGTCACTGGATCGAGCTCGGGCAAACCCTCCGACGCATTCACTCCACCAACCTGCCAGAGGCAATAAAAAGCGAGATCAAATGGGAAACCTATTCTCCACTGGCGCGCGAAACCGTCAAGGGATATCTGACGCAAATTGAGCAGGACTCAACGTTGGACCCGGTCGGTGATAAACTGGTGGCCTTCCTTAAGAGCAAATGCAATGAGATCCTCGATCTGGTCGAGCGTGCAGAAAGACGTGCACAGGCGCTTCATGAAAATCCACCCGCCCGGGTCTTATGTCACGCGGACCTGCATGCCGGGAATATCCTGATCGACGGGAATGATGAAATGTTTATTGTCGATTGGGATGATCCCATCTATGCACCCAAAGAACGCGATCTGATGTTCCCCGGCGGCGGGCAGGGTTTTCGCGGGCATACTGCCCGTGAAGAGGAAGCACTGTTCTACCAGGGTTATGGTCCGGCAAAGGTCGATCAGACCGCCCTGGCCTATTATCGCTACGAACGGATCATCGAGGATATCGCCGCTTTTTGCGACCAGATCTTTTCATCGAATAACAAGGGTGAAGACCGGGAACAAGCCTTCAATTATCTGGCCTCAAATTTCATGCCGGGTGGGACGATCGAGATCGCCTATCAATCTGATCAGAAAGGGTCCTGCAGCTAAAGCACGATCCAGCACCTAGTTGCCTGCAAAACCCCAAGGATTAGTGCCGAAACTTAATACTGCGAATAAAAACACCCGGGATTCATATCCCGGGTGTTTCTCTGCAGGTAATTTACGCTTTCCCCAAAGGGATGGTGGCAGCCTGCAGGCGCTTTACAAGCAGGCGCGCTTGCTGTCCGACATGCACCAATTCAAGCACGATCAGCAGCCCAAACAGGGCGCGCAGGCCGGTGTAGCCCAGTTCCCACAGGAAAGCCGGGAAAGCATTCACCAGCTCGGGAGACCAGCCGGCCGCCAGGAGAGCCTGGCTGGTGACCTCGAGGATCGGTGCACCCACCAGCAGGCTGAACAGCACACCAATGGTCAGAAGGCTCAGAGCTACCTGTGCCCAACGTGTGCCACTCCGCCAGGTGCGCTGACTCAACAGGTAGACATCCAGGGCAACCTTTAAACCCCACAACATGTTAAAGAACGGCATGTAGCGGAAGAATTCGGCCGTCAATACCGGCAGGAAATGCACATTCGTATCTCCCAAGCTGGTGATATAGTACAGACCGATCTTATCCGGGTAAACGTTGAAGAGCACGATCACAACGATGGTGAAGACCAAATCGACGATCAACTCCCAGGGTCTGAATTCCTTCTCGGGAGTATCGACCGCCTCGAGCTTGCGCGGATCAAACTCTTCTTCTTTCGAAGTATCAGGGACGGTACGTTCGAGTATGGCCAACGCAATGACTGCCCAGCCCAGACCCATGAATGACATGTTGAAGAAGTTGCCGCATGCCTTCATAAGATCGAGCCCAAAACCCGCCCAGGTAAACCCGGATTGAATGGTGCCAAGCAGGAGCACGGCCAGGTTGAAAGCTGCCATAACCGGCAGTACAATACGCGCCACCAACAGGAAAGTACGGAAGAAACGCGGGCCAACCAGGTAATCTGTAGAGCGGTAGGAAGCAGCCATCTTTTCAGGAGAGCCGAACTCCTTGAGCACTACAACTGTCATGGCTTCGTCCACCGGTCGTTTGGCCGCCTTGCTGCGATCGGCCAGGGTGTCTTCAATCAATGAACGGATTTCTGCCTCGATATCTGCCCGGTTCTTTCGCGGCAGGTCCTTCCCAACAGCTTGAATATAACTATCGATGAGACTCATTTTATTTTCCCTTCTTTTCATTCAATAGGCTGTCCATGGATTCGACCAGGTCCAACCATTCCTGTTTGAGCTTTGGCAGGACCTTTTCGCCCGCCTCACTCACGACATAGTAACGGCGCGGGTGGGCATCTTCCACACGCCAGGCCGACCGCAACACACCCTGTGTTTCCAGCCGGCGCAGCAGAGGGTAAAGCGTGCCCTGGTCGATGCCCAGCCCCCGGTCCGAGAGCGTTTTCAGCAACGAATAACCGTACTGCTCCCGATCCAGTTGGCTGAGTGCGGCCAGCACCAATACCCCGCGCCTCAACTCCAGTATTACATTGTTGGTCATTTCTTTTTGATCCATTTCCTTACTCCTTTCTCTATTATACTGTACGTTATACAGTATGTCAAGATGCAAATACTTCTATTTTCATGCACCAGATTCTGCATGGATGGTAAACACAACGTCATTTTCCAGGCGACGGGTGAAAAGATCTCCGTTTGCACACTTCCACAGCTCCCTCTGAGTGAAGAGGCAGCTTGCTTGTGCTCTGTGGAATTTATGTCATAATTGGGATGGCTTTCAACCTCACCGGAGGGATGTCATTGTGTCTGGTTGTTGATCGAAAATGGATTCCTAAAGTTGAATCCGATAAACTGGTTGCTTTCCCATTGAATCACTTCCGGTTACGAATGCTAAAATGAAAATATTGCCTGATAGACAAAGCCACTTATCGCTATGATCCTGGAAACCAGCCTTATTTCCAAAGTTAGTGAGACCCTGATCCGCGAGCGGGCCTCCGCGTATTTCAGCAAGCTGGGCTACAAGTTGAAACGATCGGATACAGCCCTGATCTTCCAGCGCGGCTCATCGTTCGGGACCTGGCTGGCCTTCTCCCCGATGATTTGGAAAGTCGAAACCCTGGTTGAATTCAAGCCGGAATCTCCCGGTATCCTGAAAGTTTCGGTGATCTATATCATCAAGACGGCCGGGCAGCTGGTCACCCGGACCGAAAGAAGGTTTTGGATGACCGAGTTGGACGGTGCTGAGAAGGCGGTGAGCACCGGTGAGATCGTTTACCGAGAGAGCATCAAACTGGCCAACGATGCCATCAATCAAAACCTGCTCTCGTATCTGACTTTGGGTACCATTTCAATTGTCCTGGGATTTATCGGTCTGTTCATCGTTCAATCACTGGCCGCCACGCTCGGTTTAATGCTCCTGGGCCTGGCAGCCTGGTGGATCATCCTCGGGCAAATACAAAAACGGATCTGAATGGGTTCCAAACTCGCAACCGCCATTTTCTGGACCGGAGCAGTGTTATGCCTGGTTGGCATCTTCCTGCCCTGGGAGGTCCAGGGTGACCCGGTGAATCTATCCGTTCACGGCATCCAACTCAGCCCACGCCTGGCTGACCATGGCGGTTTCGAGCTGCTCATGCTGACTGGCTTCCACATCCTGGCCACGCTCCGGTTGCTGCAGCCACCTGAAAAAGCCGGGTTGGGTTATTTGTTCAGCGCGGTGCTGCTGGTGCTCTCCGCCCTGTATTTCACCGGCCGCTGGTTCCTCCACAACATCGGGTACACTGGCAGCCTTGCCGTCCCCACCCTCGGGATCGGGCTGGTCATGATCCTGGCGGGTTCGGTCCTGCTGGTCACCACTACCATGACGAAGATCTAATAATAAAAAAATCCGCCGGATTTATCAGCGGATTTTTACGAAAACAACATAATGAAATAACCTATTTGACCAACAACGGAAGATAGTACATCAACTGCAATTCATAAGCGCCGATGTCATTCCCCCTAAAACCGTTGCCATCCCCATCCACCACGCGTAAGAAGGAACGCTCGTCGTACACGATCATGCTGTCTGGATGTGCGCCATCGATGGCCGGGCTGCCCGGTAACAGGTCATAAGTCCATAGATTCGGGTCCAGCCCATGATTGCGGCCATATATGCCCAAACCGGCATCCACACCTTGCATATCCCCAGTTCCGGTGAGTGAACAGGTGGAATCATCAGACAGGTTGTAGCCCCATGAATTGACGGTGGTACCCATGCAGTTACTTAATGTTCCGAGTGACGAGCGGTTATCCGCAACAATCGTATTTCCGATATTAAGGGTGGCGTCGATAATATACAACCCCGCACCAGAATCGCCTTCATTATCAGCGATCGTATCAAACATCAGGGATAAGGCTGAGCTGACATATCCCGCACCACCCAGATTCCCGCCACCTGACGCCCGGTTATAGGCGAAAGTTGTATTTTCAATGTATGTATCTCCTCCTACCGCTGCAATCCCTCCACCACTGTGAGCCTGGCCGGAATCGATATTACACCGCGACAGCTCCATCACACCACCAGTTCCGCCATGGTATATATTACCTCCTAAATATAGGGCGGAATTATCATAAAAAAGTGTATCATCGATCACACTGTCATTATTGGTATATGCATATAATCCACCGCCATATCCACTCGAGGCAGAATTACCCTGAAGCTGCGAATGATACATTCTGAATGATTCCACAGAAATGTTGAGTATGCCGCCCCCGATGCCAGTATTGCTGATATTGGAGCTGATGTTGGTGTTTTCGATCAGTATGCTGGAACCTTCCGCATTCACAATACCCCCACCGGAAAGATCTGCGTCATTTCCGGACACAACGCTGTCTATCAGGATTAACAAGGCGGGGGATGCCAGAGACGTTCCCGGTCCCATTAAGACATTTAAAGGGGGGCTTCCAGGAACCGAATCATCATTCTTGTGGAATATTCCCCCACCATGAGTACCGGCATGGTTTCTCTGAATACGAACCTGATTCAGAGTCAGATTGGATGCATTGCGGATGCCACCACCAGTACTCGCTCCCGAATTGCCGTTGCGGATGGTCAGATCGTTGATCGCAATGGTGGAAGTATCCCCAGCCTGGATATCGAATATCCGGAACAGATCGCTCCCATCAATGCTGGTTTCGTACATCCCTGCACCCGTAATGGTCATGCTGGTTACGATATCCAGGTCATCAGATCCACTGATCACAGTCTCCACTTCCGAACGCGTCAGGTAATACGTCCCGTCCGGGATCAGGATCGTTATATCCCCGGTTCCATCCAGTAGGCAACCGTACGAAGCGGCGTGATTATTGGCGCTAATAATAGCTTCGCGCAAAGAGCATCCACCACCCTCTGCCAACTCATCAGCTTCCGTGTTGACCGTTATGGTGGCAGCCTGCGGGGCGGCCGATGCATTATCAACCAATGGGATGATTACAAATAAAACAACGATGAGTAAGCGAGTGATGGTTTTCATGGTCTCCCTTTCCTGCCGGGTGACTTCGATGAAACTGCGATGCCCGCCTTATAGATATTACGCGAAAGTGCTTTATTATGCAATCCCTTGCATATTTGATCAAAATCAAATATGCTTGGTTGAGTACAACGTAACAATCAAGGAGCCTGACCATGAGACGAGGTCGTCTGACGATATTCTTTGCGCTGGCCATCAGCCTGGCGGGCGCTATCATCCCTCTCTTCTTCGTCCTCTCCAGCCCAGACAGCCCTTTCGCCGGGGAATTCGATATCGACAAGTGGGCACCGTTCATCATCGTGCCAGTGGTCCTGGTGATCATGGCCGCGGCCATGCGCCCACTGTTTAGAGCCTTCTTCCCGCCCAACATCAAGGACGGTATCACCGCCGAAGCCGAGGTTTTGGAAGTGCGGGATACCGGAACAACCATCAACGACGACCCGCAAATTGCGCTGCTGCTGGAAGTACGCCCGACCATGGGAGCTGTATTCCAGGCCGAATTAAAGACCCTGGTTTCACGCCTGGAAGTCGCCAACTATCGCCCCGGTTGTAAAGCGGTGGTGTTATACGATCCGGCCAATCCCAAACGCATGGTCCTGCAATCCATCGAGCCGGCCACCTCAGTGCCCGGCAGCGCCGAAGATCGTCTGACCGAGTTGACCCGCCTCAGGGATCGAGGCTTGATCACCGCCGCGGAGTACGAGCGCAAACGTGAGGAGATCATCAAACTGCTTTAGATAAAAATGGCCCCTGACGGGTCCTTTTTTTCATCACCCCCTATCTTTGTATTAGGAAAACACTGACCTTATCGATCTGCCAATCCCCGGCCTCCACATTGAACACACGATAAAGTTCTCTCCCGTCAGTGGTAGTGCTGTCAGGTTCCAGGCGGTCATTAACTCCCCCAAATGGCGGAGACCAGCATTCCCCAATTGATGGATGTGGTCAGCAAACCTTTGATGTACGATATGTTTACAGGATTTTGCCGCCCTATTGATCATTCAGGTGATCCATGTGCGAGCACATCATCTCGAACAGATTAACGTTGACGAATATCTTAAAAGGAGACTCTCATGAAAAAGTGCAGTGAAGTGATGACAAAAAAGCCGGTCTGTTGCCTGCCCACCGATGTCGTTTCAAAGGCGGCGCAACGGATGAAGAAAGAGAACGTCGGTTCCATTCCCGTTATTGATACTGAAAAAACAAAAAAAGTGGTCGGTATCGTTACTGACCGTGACCTGGCCATGAAAATCGTGGCTGATAGTGGTGATCCCAAATCGACAAGTGTCTCTGATGTCATGACCCGCAAGGTCATCACCTGCAAGGCCGATGATGCTATTCAGGTTGCGGTGGATGCCATGGCGAAGCATCAGCTTCGACGGATACCCGTGGTGGATGCGGACAACAGGATTATCGGGATCATCTCACAGGCAGATGTGGCGACACGCATTAAAAAGAGAAAAAATAAACTAGTCCGGATGATCAGAAAAATTTCGAAACCGACCCCCAAGGGTTGATTTACGGTTATACCGGCAATCTTCTCCTGCAAGTGGCGAATATAAATAGACCTTGATAGCGTCCCAATCGGATGATTTTCTCAGAAAAAGCAGGTCACAAGAGCACGCAGTCGAGTCATTGCCAGCAATGGTGAAAAAGCGCATGAACTATTCCGAGGTCCTGATGGAACGATCGGACGCGGAACATCATTAAGGAGATAAAAATGGATGAGTATTATGAAGATAGGAATAGGGGAAATATTTTCTTGAGTTTAATAGTCGGTGTATTCGTGGGGGGCGTGATCGGTGCCGGGACAATGCTGTTACTGGCACCCCAATCAGGTAAAAAGACCCGTGAACAGATCCGCCTCAAGAGTATTCAAATTCGCGATCAGACCACTGGAGCCATCGAAGGTGCAGTAGCGCAGGCTCGTACCAAAGTCCGCCAGGTCACCGACGATGTCCAGGGTAAAGCCCAAAGATTGGAAAATCGCGGAAGGGCGATCATCGAAGGGACCAAGGAAGTCATTGAGAATAGCCGGGAAGTTCAATAACCGGCTTCTTGTGGTACGTCTAATTATTACAAATAGGCCGGGCGCCGGTGATGATCAATACCGAATGGTCAGGCTCGGCCGCCAAGAAATACCAGACTGCTCTCTGCAGAGGAATATGAGCGTAAACGCGTGGAGATGATCAAGCTGCTTTGTAAAAAGAAAGGACCCATCCGGGTCCTTTTTATCATCACCCATTACCTTTGAAAAAGTAAAACACTGACCTTGTCGATCAACCAATCCCAGGCTTCGCGCATGCCCAGCAGGCTGCCGAACACCATGCCCAGGCCGTTGATCAGCAGCGCTAAAATACCCGGCACCACATAGGGGGAATTCTGCATGACCACCTGGAACAGGGTCATATTGGAGTTCGCCAACAGGGATGGGTCACCCATATCGATCCCCCCGGAGTTGAACGAGCGGCTGACCAGGGTCAGCAGGTCGACAGTAAACATCACGGTCAGAGAGACCAAAACCAGCCCGAATACCAGGGTGGCGAGGGCGATCAGCATTCTCAAAGGCATCTGCCGAACCAGGATCGTCTCCCCGTGTTCAGCCTTGATCTCCTCGATCAAGGCTTTCGCTTCGTTCCAACCCACCTGTTGCTTTTCGCATACTGCCAGGATCAGGTCGTCTTCATCGACCTGCCTGGCCAGCTTTTGGATGATCTCATCATGTAATATTTGGTTCACGCAGTTGACCCCTGTAAGAAAATCAGTCAGTCATCAAACTAATTCGGTCATTATACCCGCTCATGGGATCGATGACTTGCACCAGTACAGGTAGGCCAATCTCTTAATCTTGGAGATTAATAAAAACCTTCACCAACCTGATCGGCAGCCTGCGATTACATCGGCAAGCTCCCCTGCCGGCCCTGCCGACCAGGTTGGTGAGCGAAATATCCAAATAAAAAAACCAGTCCCTCTCTCCTGTCTTCTTCTCCAGCGCTGTTAGATCGATCCCCGCTGAGAAACCAGGAAAGCCCGTACCGGTTTTTACCCTCGTTATAATAGTATTATATTGTCTGGACAGCTTAATGTCAAGCAGTTCAGCAAACTGGGGGCATCATTGTTCCAAGGGGTGAGCCATGAAAAACGCCCACATGAGACGTGTGGCATTGATATCCATTGATGTCGGTCCGGTCAACCTCTCCGGCAATGGCTGCCCACCCGGCCAGGTATGTCCCCCGCCCTCGATCGTGTAAAAGACAACATCTGCACCCGCGTCACAATCCCCATACGCCACACCACCGGCAGCTCCCTGCTTCGGCAGCACTTGCGGAGCCGGATTGCATCCGTTCTTTGCGGCATAAGCGGCCATCCAATCGGGTATGACCGGGAATGGGATTTCGAACGACCGGGAAGGGCCTCCTGTAAACGGCACGATCGGATCGGCGGTGCCATGGAACGCGATCAACGGCACCGGTCGCTCCGGTTGGCAGTCTTCCAACGGATAGAGGTACGCTCCGGCCACACCCCCTACCGCTGCGATGCGCTCCGGCAGCTCGCAAGCCAACAGGTAAGTCATGCCCCCGCCATTGGATAGACCATTTACATAAATGCGCGCAGGATCGATGGCGTAATCCTGCTGCAACTTATCGATCAGCTCCGAGATGAAACGCACATCAACCATCGCATCAACTGTCTCATCCGATTGGCCACTGGCGCGCCAGCGCTTTGGGAAATCCACCCCCGCGGGATACACCACCAGGAAGCCAACCTCATCCGCCAGATCGTTCCAGCCGGTCATTTCCATATGATGAGCCGGCCAGTCGGAGAAACCATGGATGGAGATGACCAGTGGGACGGGGGTCTGGGGGTCATAGGTGGGCGGCACATACAACAGGTACTCCCGTACCTGGCCGGAGGAGATCAGCTTCCCGTTGGTCCGGTCAATGGCGAAAACGAAGGCGGCAGCAAACCCGGCAACAACCAGGAAAAGTACCAGCAATGTCCAAAGAAATCCCTTGATCCATTTCATATATAAATTAGTTCCTTAATATCAACCGGGTTGCTTCTTACCTTATAGATCAATTGCGTTTGCGGGGCCAGGGGACCAGGAACGAGGTCGTGCGCTTGAAGTCCAGGTAAGGCTGCCCGAAACGCGCTGCCAGCTCGCGTTCCTCGACCAATTTCACATACGCCAGCAGGAGAATACCGAAGGTCAGGATGCCCAGCAGGGATGCCCAGGAGTCAGCGATCACGGCCAGTCCGAGGTAAGCGGCCAGCGTGCCGAACACCATCGGATTGCGCGACCAGGCATAAGGCCCATCTGTCAGCAAGCGCTGCGTCGGCATCATCGGCAGGGGTGTGCCGTTCGCGCGATTGAACTGGTCAACCACCGTCCAGAAACCAATGGGGAGACCGATCACGACCAGGGCGATACCGATGATCAAACCTGCCATGCCGAGGTTCATCGGCGGCCATCCCAGGGAGTCACCCAGGCGTGGGAGTCCGCGCAGCAGTAGCCACGGGATCAAGAATGCAAAGACCCCGCCAGCCAGCAGACCGGCGACCAACCGCTGCCAGAGCGGGTATTCCTTTTTAGACCAGCGCAGGAAAAGATTCATGGTTCACCTCATCCACTCAATCATAACCTTAATGAGTAACCCAAGAGAAAACAAGATACCAATCACCCCGATGATGAGATTATTAATACCTCTACCGATGCGGATTCGTTTATTCAAATAAACGAGACCACTAAGTAAAATGATGACGGATATGAAGGCACCATCCATAACAAGGATGATAATAGCTATGCGTGATTCCAGAAATGACATACACACGAAAAAAATAATTGCAGCCGGAACCAGCATAAACATTAATGAACACCCGATCTCATTACCACTTCTAGTTTGATACCAGGTAGTAAAGCGTTCACGGAATTCCACCCAACTTCTTGGTATAACGATCTGATCGGGCTCTGGCATATCAGGTTTTGTCATCATTTCATTCGTTTAATGATAGAAGCATAGTATAACCCCGTGCTTGTGAGGAAAAGTATTTCATTATCCCTCATGGTAGAATTCGCAAGCATATGGCATTCTCCATCTGCCCACCGACCTGTAGATGAAAACAAACAACCGGCTTACCCGCATCCTGGATCTACTCGTCCTGATCGGCCTGTTCTGGGTTGCCCGCTACTGGCACAGCCCACAGTTCGGGCTGTATGAGGATGATCTCACCATCATCCCATCCGCGTTGCAATATTCCTTCAGCGCATTGATGCAGTATATTGGCCAGTACATCATCAGCCTGTCCGGGCATGCCCGGCCGCTATCGGACAGCTTCATTTACCTGTTCTCCTGGCTCGGCTGGCAGGCATTTGGATTATGGGGTGCCTATCTCATCGGTTTCCTGATCACCGCCGCCAACATCTGCCTTTTTTACTGGCTCATTTACAGGGTGGCCGGCCGCCCGCTGGCATTGCTGTCAGGGTTCGCCTACGTCCTTTTTTCGGCGGACACCACCCAGGCTTTCCTGACCCACTCCCTCGGTATCCAGCCATCCATTACGCTCATCTGGCTGGCCTTCCATTGTTATCTATCCGACCGGAAGCTGCTGGCCTACCTGCTGGCCTTCATCGTCCTGTTCAGTTACGAGCTGCCCTTCCCCTTGTTTCTGGCTGCCCCATTATTCCTGAGACCCTGGAACAAAGCGCTGGTTAAACAACTGATCCGGCATGTTTTAATCCTGGTCGTTATGCTGCTCGCTGTCTACCTATTCCGCATGGCGATCGGTGAGGGCCGGGCAACGGCCATGTCATTCGGGGAGCTGATCACCACACCCATTCTGCATATGCTCCAGGGTCCTCTGGTCAGCCTCGCATCCTTTCTATATCTCCCGTTCCTGGCTTTTCGTGCGATCGACCTGGAGCTCGCCCTGGTCATGGTTCCGGTATTCCTGCTCGTTTACTTTTACCTCTGCCAGGTGATCAAGGAAAGCCCCGGGATCGATCTGAGTCGGCTGGCGCGAAGCTTCAAGGACCCTGTGGCTCGCAAGCAAATCCCTCAAGAACTGAGCTCGCTCGGGAAGATGGTCATCACCGGTGTCATCCTGCTGGTGTTGGCTTACCCGCTGACCTACACCGTCCAATCCATGACGATCCTCAACGGACGTGGCACACGCGTGCATACGGCGGGCGTTGCGGGCGCAGCCATCCTGATCGGAGCCCTCCTTTTATTTACGATGCTGATAACCCTAACCAGCCGGTTCTGGAGGATCCTGACCCGCCTGGCGCTTGCAGGGGGCATCGCCTTGTTGACCGGTTATGGTTTTATTATCCAGAAGGATTATGTCAATGCCTGGCAGTACCAGCGCGCTTTCTGGTCCGAGCTGCTCCCGCTGATCCAGGATGCCGGTGATTACAACGTCATCCTGGTCGACCCACAGGCGCTGAAGGACACCCGCCAGATCGGAGCCAATTACTGGAACCTGCCACGCGTGCTTTATCAGCTCTATGATTTTCCGAGCGACCCATCCATCTCACCGGCCGTGCACCGGTTGGAAAGTGGATGGGAAGACAGGATCGTCAACTACAATAATGAATTCGATGTGGACGCCTCCACGGTTTATTCAGTGCCCAGTTTCTACGGCGAATATGCCACCCGGGATATCATCCTGATCCAGGCTGAGAACGGCCAATTGATCAGGCGTGAATCGATCGTGATCGATGGGATCACCTATCAATTCAAACCGATCACCACACAGGTCCTGGGGAGACTGCCCAGGGGCTTTCTTTATTCGTTGTTGATCATTCCGGATTATTAGAATCCCCCGGCTCATGATCGTAACAGATCACCGGTCCGGTGGCCGCTCGTAAAAATAGACCTTGACCTCCGGGGTATCGTAGGCCAGGTAAAGTTCGTCCACAAAGGCAGCATAGCGCGCGCTGGCCTGGTCCCCATAAAGCCCGCCGAACTCCGAGAACACAGTCCAGAATAGAACCAGGGCGCCATGCTCCTCGCGGAAGATACGCTGGGCCTCATCCGTGACATCCGACCCAAATGGTTGGAGATCGGCTTGCCCCTCCGACTTGAAAAACTCCTGAATCGGATATGCCGGTCGACCGGTGTAGTACAGGATGATCGAGGCCTTATCCGTGATGATGGGCGCGGGCTCAGGCAATTGATCCAGGTATTCGAACACACCATTATCTCTAATTGTGACATACCAGAGGGGATATTCGATCATCTGGGCGATCTTCGCCTGGGCACCTGTATAAAAAAGCCACCCCAATCCGATTGCCAGCAGGATGGTCAACAGCCTGGGCAGTATATGTCGGCTGGCCTGATGGAACAGCGCAATGACCAGACTGATGATCACGATCAGGCTGACGTTAAATGGGGCGAACATCCGATCCGTTAGAGATAAGCGAGGATAAATGAGACTGTAAGACAGGGTGATGGTGACGAAGTAGACCATGATGAATAGACCGAACAACACCCCATATGTCATGCCGGAAGTCATTCGCCAATCTTCCGGCCGCTGTTTGCGAGCCTGTAACAGGGCGATGATAACGGCCACCAGAAGACCCAGAGCTGCCAGCAGGTAAATGGTCCGAAAGAGTGCCTGCCCAACCTTTTGGGAAAAAGACATGATGGATGGCAGCCACAGGTAAACAGATTCTTTGAGCGCTTTCAGGACATCAATTACACCACCCGGTAAAGAGTTGATTGACAGCAAACTGCGCGAAGAAACCGCCCCGGAGGCACTCGCATCAAAGATCACCCAGAGCAAGGTTGGAACTATCGCAATAAGTGAATAGATCACCCCTGACTTAATATGCTGCCTGTCAAAACGGGCATCCAGCACCAGGATCGCCAGCAAGCCGGTGATGAAAAAACTGACCCCGGCATAGCGTGTCAGGAAAGCCAACCCGCACAGAACTGCAGACCAATAGAATGCCTTCCTGGAATGACCCTTGAGATACAGCATCATGAGTACCAGAGCCCCTGCGCCCACCGTCAGGCAGAGGAAATCAGACATAATCCAGGTGCTCAGGTCGATCAACACCGGGGAGAGAGCCAGCAGCCCTCCCAGCAGAAGTGTGGCAATGGACGAACGCGTGAAATACCAGAGACTCCATCCCAGCATGAGGATCAGGCTTGTGAATAAAATGGAGTTCAATCCGAACGCCATGCGGGCCAGGTCCAGGCCTGTCATATCAAGCAGGCTTAATACCAGCGGATAAAAAGGCGGCGCATAAGGCAGCAATCGGAAAGTGCCATCCGGGTTGATCAAGCCAAGGCCCTTTCCTGCGACCAGGTTCTTCGCAGACATCATGTAGGTGACCGAATCTGACCCGAAATTCGGACCCAGCGGGGTAGCCCGGATGCTTTCATAAACAGCATATAACGAAATTAATCCCAGCAATATCAGGATGATCATCGATGCCCGTTCATGGAAGAAGTTCTTCATAATTATCCTCGGGTGGAATCTGACCGGTAAGGTACCTCAGCATGAGGGAAATAGCTTATCCCTGACAGGATTTGATTTTACTCCATACCGATAATGACAAATGGGGGTACGAACTTTTAGAAGGATATCACCTGTTGAGAAATTCCCCATGGGATTGGTTTAGCCCATCTTCGGATCAATCATGCCTCAAGCCCAGGCAGACCGTTACTTCATAATAGGCAGATAAGTTCAACCCAGGATCGGGTTCCACCAAACCCTAGCCCGGAACCTGTCAGTAATTTGTGACCTTCCTGTAAAATGCTCGATAAAGGGCCTGATGGCAAAACTCTGGATATCCTTTAATCAACACGACCCCAGATAATGGCGTCCGGCAGGTTTTCAAGCGGAACCAGGCCCGAGGTCAGGTCCAGGTACCAGGGATCTGTCTCATAGCCCGGTTCATAGAAAAATACCAAATAACCATCCTGTGCATCGATCTTGGCTTTCATTTCCGCCAGGTCACGTTCATACGACGTGCGCGCCTGAAGAGTCAATGTATCGACCGGCGAAGGAACCATGTAACCTGATTTTCCAGTCTGGATATAAACGGTCGGCGGATGATTGGTATAGAATAAAACCATATCATGATCGCGGATGTACTCCATGGTTTTTGACGTTCTGCGAAAGATATCAATGAAGCCCAGACCATCCCGACCGATCGTCTCACTTGTTCTGATCGCATTCACCAGCGCCAATCCCATGACCAGCAAACTGCCGATGACAATGACCCGGTGTGACATTTGATGTCCCCGACCCCACAGGGTTCCCACCCCTGCCAATAAAACCATGAGAGCGACCACGTAAACCGGAAGCAGCATCCGGTTATCAAAAATGGTGGTGGCATCGAAAAAGTTCATGGTTAAATAGATGGCTGACAGATAAATCACCACATGCAAACCCAGCATCAGGTGCAAGCCTCGCCGCTGGATGGCTTCCTTCCCGCGCATCACACGCAGGCAGGTAAAGATCAAAAAGCTCAATGCTGAGATAAAGAAAATTCCAAAGAGGGCAATGAACACCCATTCCAAACTGTCATAGACCGTTTGCACCCCGGTTGGCAGTAACCAGCCCCACACGTTGCGGATGCCAGCTGCCACCCTCTCAAAGGGCGCCCAGTGTATGATCAAATTCCGGTTATTGGTTGAATTGGTCAAGGCGTAATTGCGCATCATAATGCCGAGACCGAAGGGCAGCCAGGTCAGCAGGAATAAACCAACATGCAGCGCCTTTCTGCGCCACCCCGGTATAAAGAGAATGATGACCACCAGCCAAGTGACTGCCATGCTCAGCCCAACGTAACGAGTCAGGTACATCAACCCGGATAACAATCCGATTAAAAGCAATGGCCAAATCTTCAAGCCCTTAAAGTATTCACGGGCAGCCAGGATACTCATCAGCAACAACGACAGGTATAAAGGCTCACTCATCAACCATGCCGATTGACTCAGATTGACGGAGGAAAAGCTCATCAGAAACGCACCCGCTGCAGCCAACCAGCGGCAGCTTGTCAACTTCCAGACCAACCATGCAAATAACAGGCTATTGACACCGTACAATAAGATGATGATCAGCCGCCCACCCCGTAGCGGATCCATGCCCGTAAGCCCCACCAATGAAAGCACATAAGCAAAAAGTGGTGGAAAATGGGTGATCGGCTTCAATACATCCTCACCCGAGTTGCGGTAGAACCCATTTCCGGCCAGGAGATTACGAGCGCCATTAACATAATAGACAGAGTCCGTATTGATCCCCATGCCAAATGGTGTGGCTTTTCTCAGCAGCCACATGCCACCGATGCTGATCATCAGGATCAAGCCAACAATCAGGATATTGCTCACACGCCCGCTCATGTGAAAAGATCGTTTCAAATTCATTCCGACCCCTTGAATATGATTCCATCGGAGTATTCTTCGATCGGGTGTAAACCTTCTGTTAATTTCAGGAACCACGGGTCGATACCATAGTCCGCATCTTTGAAGTAGATCAACACTGCCTCTTCCGCCTGGACGGCCTGGCGCATGATTTCGTAAGCTTCCTCAGTTTCCACATTGGCTTCCATGGTCACCGGGTCATATGCACCTGTCACCATGTATGCCAATCGGCCGGTCACGATATAGACCATGTACGCCTTGTTGGTATAAATAATGATTGGCGGCATCCGTTCGATGTAAGCAATCGTGGGAGAGAGCGTCACACCCTGAGAATCAAAACCCAATCCAAACTGGCTCAATTGCTTCATCTTCACCCAATCATCCCTGACCCCCAAACCAAGACTGACCAGGACACATCCAATTGCCAGGATCCTTAGCAGATTTGACTGGTGAATGAACAACCAGTTGAATCCTGCCATGCACAGGATCAGGATTGAAATATAGAATGGGATCAACAAGCGGTGATCCAGGATGGTTGATGCATCGATGAAGCTCATCGACAGAAGGGTCATGGCTGGATAGATAAAGGCATACAAGCCAACCACGAGCAGTCGGGAAGGGGAACCTTTTTCCAGGCCGGTATTCTTGACCTGGTGACAATCATGAATAAACCAGTAGACGAGTCCTGCCAAGGCAAAAACAAGAATAACAAAAAAGGCAACCTGGAACCCAATTTCATGTTTTAAATGAAAATCCTCAATAAACGCTGGCAAAAGCCAGTCCCAAAAGTTATGGATACCAAACTGGATTTTTTCCGGCGTCACGATATGCACCTGGAGACTGCGATTGGCTGGATTGCCTATCAAGCGGGTGTTTCGCATTGCCCAACCCGCCACGAAAGGCACGAAGGGCAGCAGCAACGAAACCAGGGCAATTAATTTTGATTTCCAGTCCCTTTCAAAAACCAGGAGTGCGAACGCGAATGTCACGGGCAAGCTGGCACCGATATAACGCGTCAAGTAAGCTGCTCCGCAAGTCAACCCAAGCAAGATCAGCCACAATTTACGACTCGTGGTGATATATAGATCAAAAAGAATGAATGCAACCAACCAGGTGAAAACGAACAACGGCTCACTCATCAACCAGGCGAAATTTTCGAGGATGTCGCTAGAAAAACCAAACAAGGCCGCACCTGCCAGGCTAAAACCTGCCGAGTGTGTCAGCCGGAAGATCAAATAACCGAGCAGGATAATGTCCAAACCGAAAAGACCAAGGTTCACGACTTTGGCAGACCGAATCGGTTCAAGACCGCTCAAGCTGACTGCTGCAATGACCGAAGAAAAAAGGGGCGGCACTGTGGTGATCGGTTTCAATTCGCCGCCGCCGGATGTCCGCATGTAACCATTACCAGCCAGCAGGTTCCTGGCGCCAAAAATGTACTGCACCGAATCGTTACGCAGCCCCAAGCCGTACGGGGTGGCACTCTTTAGCGTCCAGGCGGCAAGTATGCCCACCAGAACCAGCAGGATTAAAAGTAATTCCGAACGATAGCGGCCGATCAATTTACTCTTAGAAGTCATCATTTTCATTCACTCTTACGGCGAGGTTGGTTGGAAAAAGTATACCTGACCGTCCGGCATATCATAAGCAAGATACAAGCCATCAATAAAAGCGGCAAAACGCTCATCGCCTTGATCGCCATACATCGCGATAAATTCATCTGCGAGGGAGCCAAACAAGACCAGAGCACCTCTCCTGTCCCTAAACGCGGTCTGTGCCGGATCGGCCGGATCCTCGCCGAACCTGGTGAATTCGTCCACACCCGTGAGTGAGTACAGCTCTTGTATGGCATACGCCGGTCTGCCGATAAAATACTGAATGACAGAAGTTTTGTTGGATATGATCGGGGTATCCTTTGGCAAACCTGATACATATTCGATTAGAGCCGAATTTTGATAGATCAGATAACCAGGAGGATTCTGACGTAATCGGTAAATTTCCGTCCTGGCAGCTCCCCAAAAATCCAATACCAGCAGCAAGCCTAGTGTGACGGTTAGAAGGCGCACCAGCAGGTGCCGGTTGTCCCTGAAGATGACGCCCAACATCGTTGAGATTATGACCAGCAATCCCACCTGCAAGGGTGCAAACATGCGGTCCACCAGGTAAGGAGGCGGATAGATCATCGCGTAAGACACGATGATCACGAACACATAAACTGCCATAAAAACGGAAAACAAGCTGATGATAGCCAGCCCTGAGCTCCTGAACCAGTTTTCTGACAAGTGTTTGCGCTTTTTGTAGATCGTAAAAGTGTAGGCGCCAAGAATGATAAAAGCCAGGCCCAGGTAGATCGTCCTGAAAGCCAGCTGCCCGAGGGACTGGGATATGGTCATTATCGATGGCAACCATAGGTAGGCGCATTCTTTCAAGGAACGGAATACCGTCAGCGCATCCGCCAGAAGCGTATCCGGGGGAAGCAGGTTGCGTGATGCAATCCCATTCGAAGCGATCCATTCGATCCCGATCCAGATCAACATGGGAGTCAGGCTGACCAATGCATAGCTCATTCCAGCCAGAATACGTTTTTTAAATCCGGAAGGCGTGAAAAGGATGGCACCCATGAGGCCAGTCACGCAATAAGCCACCCCGGCGTAGCGGGTCAGGAATGCCAGTCCGGTCAGGACGGCAGATAATAGCAAATATTTTTTGGCATTAACGTTCGTATAACCCAGCAAAGCAACCAGTCCCCCCATACCAGTGATCAGGCAGAGCGCGTCCGACATGACCCAGGCATGCAACTCGATCATGGCCGCTGAGAAAGCCAGCAGGGCTGCCAGCAGGCCGGCTCCCAGGAGTGAGCGAAGAGAGTTCCAGAGGCTCCAGCCCATCAGGAAGACCAGGATCCCCAGGATCAACGCGTTAAACCAGTGAGCAGCTGTCAGGATATCCAGGCCGACGAGTGCAAATAGACTGAGGACAGCCGGGAAGAGAGGCGGATAGAAGGTTAAGAGCTCGAATCCGCTTTCGGGTGAGACATATCCAAAACCCCGGCCTTCGGCGAAATTGGTCGCTGTGGTCATATAGGTCACCGAGTCAGAACCGAAGGGTGGCCCATAGGGGGTGGCTTGAAAGACCCCGATCACCCCACTGATGGACAGCATGCTGATGACAAGCATGGTCAGAAGCATCTGGCGCTCATCAAGATATTTATTTTTGATCTTTTGCACGAACATCCCTGCCATCCAGTACCTTCCTGATGGTAGGATTTTACCATCCCAACCGATAACCTCCCGATAGGAGGCGTGATGAACCCCCTAACAATCGGGGATGCTAAAGAGAATGAAGCGTGCCCCGGTTAGATCGCTTTTTCCAGTTTCTCGGCCAATGCCAGGTATTTCTCGTGGACGCCCTCACCCGTTTCCTCATGCTCGATGCGCTCGAAGTCTTTGGCAATCTGTTCCTGGGCATCCCATAAGATGGCATCATCCGCAAGTGGAAAAAGGATCTTGTCTTCCTTGTAGATGTGGGCTCTCAGCAAGTCGATGTATCCATTGGCCGCCTTGATGACCGCGGTGCGGCCCTCAAGATCGCCCGCCTGCCATCTCTCGGCCCCGGCACGCATGGCGCGCACAAAAGCCCGCCCCTGCTCATGTTCCAAGAGCATCATGCCAACCGGCCCACCTGCCTTTGGCACGCCGGCTTTCACCATCGCTTCAAAAAGCACTTTTTCTTCCTTGGCATGGTGACAGCCATCCGCGAAGCCCTTGATGAAATCGGCAGCATCCAGGAAGAATTCCGGTTTGATATCCCTGCCTGTCCCAAGCGCTTCCACTGCTTTTTCCATGGTGGTCAAAACACGCTCGATCACTCGGTGTTCAGACATCAGGATCTGGGTCGCTTCCATATCACCCATCCTTTCTCCAATTAGGACTATTTTACTCATATTATATAATAAACTCAATAATTCCGAACATTTCATTTGGGAACTGAATCGCTCGTATTGTGAGATCGCTGCTTCCAGCAATCCTGGGCTTTTTATTACGTATATAATATCAATCAATCCTGATACAAATTTATACGCCGAGGTGTGACCGCTATGACCGATATATCCAGCATTTCTCTACAACAAACCAGGCGTTTTGCCCTGCCCGCGATGATCACCATCCTGTTGATGGGCGCCGCCTACACCTGGCTGGACATGCTCCAGCCGCCGGAGTATGTCACGGCGATCCTGGCATTCCTGCCGGGCATCATCAGCATCCTGGCTCTGCGTGCCTGGCAGCGCGGCACCGGCTCGACTGAGACGTGGCTGAAATTCCGGCCATTATCCTTGAAAGGCGGTCTGGCCCTGGTGGCCGTGACCGTCATCATGCTGCCCATCCTGGGGTCCAGCACCGGCTTCACAGGCTGGCAGTGGCTCCCGGCGCTGGTCTATGCCCCGGCATCAGCTATTGCCCAGGAACTGTATTTCCGTGCCTCCCTGCTGCCTGCTTTTGAGCGGTTGACTCAGAAGAAATCAACTGCCCTCATTCTGCATGCGCTGGTGTTCATCGTCTTCCACCTGCGCACGTTTTTGGCAATCGGTGCCCAACCCATCGCGCTCGTTGTTTTGCTGGTGTTATTCGCAGCCGGCTGTACCTGGGGTTGGCAGGTGCAGCGGGACCGCACGGTCATCTGGGCCATGCTCCAGCACAGCCTGTTCCTGATCGCCATGTCGATGTTCGCCTTTGGATAACGAATTTCTTCCCAGATAAGAGCGTTTATAATTAATGACTGGTTTTAACCATTATCTTGATTCTATCCAGGAGTAACGACACATGAATTCCCTCGTGATCTACACCACCATGTACGGCAATACCGAGAAGATCGCCCATGCGATCGGTGGGGCACTCAGCGCTGAAGTCCTCAACGTCCAGGAAGCAACCCCTGAAAAGCTGCAGGGCATTGAACTGCTGGTGGTCAGCTCGCCCACCCAGGCCTTCAACATGCTGCCTGCGATGAAGACTTGGTTGAAAAGCCTGCCAATGGGCAGTCTCAACGGTGTCAAAGTCGCAGCTTTCGATACACGATTGGATATTAAAAAAGTCAAGAATGTGATCCTGACCTTCCTGGAAGCCATCTTCGGATATGCGGCTGAGAAGATTGGCAAGGCGCTGGTCAGCAAGGGTGGCGCACAAGTTATTAAACCGGAAGGTTTCTTTGTGGATGGATCCGAAGGCCCCATCACCACCGGTGAGCTCGAACGGGCGATTGCGTGGGCCGGGAGACTTGGAAAATAATCCGTTCAGCAGGCCCTTGGGGTGAATGTCAACTTCAAGGGCCTGCTTTAAATTTGAATTCCATCTAATTCCATGTTAAACTAGATATCTATCCTGGCTGATCGCTGCCCGGCTGACTCATCCCTGCACCCAACCCCGCCCTGCCAGAAAATTAATTCTCAGGAGGATCTGGAGATGAAACTCAAGTTCATCATCCCGGGGGTGATCATTATATTGCTCATACTTAACGTCCTAACACCCCGCACACTCACAGACGCACAATCGATCCCCGCATCAACATCCCCCAGTAATAGCTGGACCCCTGTGGGAAATGGTTTATCCGGATGGGTTTATTCGCTTGCCATGTCAGGGCGTGACCTGATCGTGGGGGGTGATTTCACCATTGCCGGCGAGCCGGCAATGACCAACCTCGCCCGCTGGGACGGATCAACCTGGCATGCACTCGGCAGTGGTGTTGCTTCCGGGAGAGTGAATGTCATAACAGTGGAAGGTCGATATGTATACATCGGAGGGGCTTTCACCTCAGCCGGTGGCATACTCAACACGGCTTACCTGGCACGGTGGGATAGTGTTTCTGAGACCTGGAATGCCCTTGGCACTGGCGTGGATGGTTTGATCACCAGCATTGCGGTGGAAGGCACGGATATCTTCGTGGGTGGTAATTTTGAGAACGCGGGTGGCGTTTACAGCCCTTTCATCGCCCGCTGGGATGGCACCAGCTGGCATACTTTCAGCTCCGAAGTCTTTAATGGCACCGTGCATGCAATTGTCGTCGCCGGGACAGATATCTTCATCGGAGGCGGATTTGAAGGCCTGGCTGGCACGATGGACAGGCTGACCCGTTGGGATGGCAGCAGCTTCAACGATGTGGGAACCCCGGAAAACATCGTACGGGCAATCCAGGTAGTGGGGACGAATGTATATGTTGCCGGGGATTTCACGAACGTGGAAGGCGTACCGGGTACCAGTCACATCGCATGTCTGGATCGACAAACTTCAACCTGGCATGCCCTCGGAAGCGGATTACCAGGCATCGTCGTAACCCTGGCCGTGGCTGGCAGTAGCATATATGCCGGTGGAGACTTGAATGACCCATCCGGCTACCTGGACGGTATCGCCCGCTGGGATGGGAAAGTCTGGCGGCCCTTGGGTGTCGGCTTGAATGACAATGTTCTATCAATCGCTGTCGATGGCCCTCACCTGTATGCTGGTGGAGAATTCACGGAAGCCGGTGGCATGACCGGTGCCAATTACCTGGCCATGTGGGATGCCAGCGGCAGCGATCCACAATGGAACGCTGTAGGCGGTGGTCTGAACGGCAATGTTTGGGACATCGTACCGGTGGGTGGCGATATCTATATGGCAGGCTTTTTCAATAACGCTGGCGGATCCGGGGCAAATTTTATCACCCGCTGGGATGGCTCCAGCTGGCATCAGCTCGGCACCAATAAGAATAATGTCATGCGGGCAGCAGCCGTGGAAGGTTCGAATCTGTATGTCGGAGGTAATTTTACAGATCCAACCGGAAACCAGGATTACATCGCCCGCTGGGACATGCTGAGCGCCAGCTGGAACGCGGTCGGCAGCGGCTTGCCGGGGGAGGTGTACGACCTGGCAGCAACCGGCGGATCCGTGTACGCGGGGGGTGTCTTTACGGATGCCGAAGCAGGCTCTCTCGACTATATCGCCCATTTCGATGGATCCACCTGGCAGCCCCTGGATGAAGGTTTGAATGGAAATGTTTACACCCTGGCCAGCTCCGGTCCGGATGTGTATGTCGGGGGTGCCTTCACGGATGCCGGTGGCAGTGGGGCGAATTACATCGCCCGCTGGGATACTCGCACATCGACCTGGAACCCGGTGGGGAACGGACTCAATAATGCAGTGTATTCCATATTGGTATCCGGTCCCATCCTGTGTGTCGGTGGCAGTTTCACTTCCGCCGGTGGCAGTGGCTTGATCCGTTTCCTCACCTGCCTGGAAGATGGCGTCTGGGTAAACATGGACAGCCTGGATTTCGGGCGGGTAAACACAATTGTGCTGAGCGGCGGGCGGCTGTATGTCGGCTGCAATGGACCCAATTATATTAAAAGTGTGGGACGGCTCAGATTGGACCGAACTGGGAGGCGGCCTGAGCAGCAGTGTATTCTCATTAGGTGTTTCCGGAGCGGACTTGTACGTGGGTGGGTCCTTCTTTCAAAGCAACTACATCCTGCGCTGGGGAACGGATTGGCAGGCACTCTTCCTTCCTTTAACAGTCAAGCCCTAAAAGACGATCAGACCCTTGGCCATTTTTCTTCCCCAAGGGTCTGATTAATGATTATTTGGAGTGTCCGGGAAAGCTCGGGGTATTATTCAATCGTATTACGGACTATTTAGATTATAATTCTCTAAATGAATGTATCTAAATTGAATGAATCCGTAAAGGATACTAGCCTCAAGGCGCAATGGCGAACGGCTGCCTGGCTGGCAGTATTCACCATCTCCTACAATCTGATCGAAGGGCTGGTCTCCATCTGGTTTGGTCGCGCAGATGAAGCTCTGACCCTTTTTGGTTTCGGTGTGGATTCCTTCATTGAAGTCCTCTCCGGCATCGGCATCCTGGTCATGATCCTGCGCATCCGGCGACAACCCCGATGAACCCCGCACCCGGTTCGAGCAGGCAGCCCTGCGCGTGACCGGAAGCTGCCTTCTACCTGCTGGCAGCCGGCCTGGGAATCACCGCCGTGCTTAACCTTGTCAGCGGGCATAAGCCAGATACCAGCCTGCCGGGGGTGATCATTTCCCTGGTCTCGATCGCGGTCATGTGGGCCCTGGTGGCGTGCCAAGCGCCAGGTCGGCCGAAAGCTCGCTTCAGCCCCCATCCTGGCGGATGCCAACTGCACACTGGTGTGCATCTATATGTCCGTGGTACTGCTGGTCGCCAGCCTGATCTATGCAGTTGACCGGTTTCGGGTTCATCGACAGCCTGGGTGCCATCGGCCTGATCTATTTCTCCATCCATGAAGGCCGCGAAGCCTTCGAGAAAGCGACGGGTCTTGCGGATGACTGTGGATGCAAGAATCGGGAAGAATTCGAATCAGCTCAGTGACGGTCTCGTATTCTCCCTGATCACAGATCTCACTGGTTACTTCCGATCCTCCTTTGAGTCTTTCAGATTTCCAAGGCTGGATCTCGAGCCTTTTGAGGTTCCTTTCTCAATCTTACGATGCCGTCTCGCCGCTAAATCGATAGACCAACCGCAACAATTCCCGATCATCGATCAACCCGCGCTCCCGCAGCGCCCCGAAAGCTTTCATTGCCTGGACGGCCGCCCCGGCCAGCGCGGCATTATCCCGCACACACACCTCTGCACCGGTGACGGCGATGTCTGCATCTGCCTTCACCTTGCGGTCGACCATCGCCCGCCGCCTGACCGCCAGGCCGGCCAACTCACACACGATGGCGAACAGCACCTGCTGTCGCTGCTCCAGGTGCTTGAAGACCGCCAACCCGGCGCTCTCGGCCGTGGTGCGCGTGCTGCTCTCGGGCTCGGCCAGAAAATGCAACGGCAGAGCCACCCCGGCCGCGATCATCTTCTTGATGGCCATGCCATCCTGCGAGGCCTCGAAGCTGTCCAGTTCCGGCGACAACACCGACCAGCTCTCCTTTCATCGGTGACCAGGATCGAGCCGGGCGGCGGCGGATTGCCATTCAAAGCTGCCTGGCGCGCACTGCGCTCGGCCTCGGAGGTGAAGCGCGCCTTGACCTGGAACAGGAAGGTCTGGCGGAAGCGGTTCAACCGGGCACGGTCCTCCAGCCACTGGGTGTAGCGCCCCAGCCATTTCAGGACCGGTGCCAGGTCGCTCTCGCCATGCAGTGCGCCGGCCGGGCGATTGACGGCGAAATGCAGCATGACCGGTTGAAAGGTGCCATTCTCCCCGGGAGTGTCTGTGATCGGATCGTAAGCCTGCCAGACCCGCCCTTCGCGCAATTCGCCCAGGTCACCCGCCAGGCTGTCCTTCTCGATGTAGGACGTCTCCTGGTCGCTGTCGTTCGGTGCGCAGTTGATACCCGCGATGGCCAGGGCCGGGATGGCCCGCAGGTAGCTCATGCCATCCGCACCGGTCGATACCAGGATGAACAATTCACCCGAACGGGTCAGTTCATCGCTCCACTCCACCAGCCGCAACGGCATCTGGTTCAGGCGGTGATTCCACCAGGTTTTCAGGAAAGACTGCGTGGCCGGATGGTTTGAACTGAGGGCGATGCCGCCACCCAACACGAACTGGGTGGTGAGCGCGACCACACGGCGGGCCAGCGGGTTAACCCGCCAGGCTTCCAGGCACTGGCGCAGGACTTCTTCGCGGTCGTAAACAGCCCGGTCGCGGTCCTCGCGTGGACCGCCCTGTTCATAAAAGCTGTCCCGGTCGGTCAGGATCAACTGCACTCGCTTCGAGACAGCCTCATTGACACGCCCCTCGAACCAGCGAGCAAGATATATTAGGCATGGAACCTCCTTTTTGAATCTCCTTCGGAAAGGAGTGGCTCAATAAGAACGTTGGCTATGAGTGGAGAGAAGCCTATACTCAACCCTCCCTCACCTCTGAGAATTGAGATCCTTCTACTGAAGTCTCTATCCCTGACATGGGAAAGCTCATCCTGTTCGTGATTCTCCTCTCCCTCCAGGAGGGAGCACGAAGTTGAACATGTGCAATCCAAATGAATTCGCCATGCTCGCTCCTTTTATCACATGGGTGAGGGTGGAACGATAGATAAGTCTTTCCAGATCGGCATCATCCCCGTTGAAACGATCCTTGTCGACAGCGTCCCGGATGCCCGGGATCTGACCGGCATCCGAGTACTGCCAGAACAACCAGTTCTTGAAAGGCGCGATGCGCGGATTGCGAGCGGAGGTATAGTGCGCGATCCAGAGCGGGGTCGCGGCCAGCCAATCCGGCAGGGGTGCCAGGCGCTTGAGTGCCGCCGGGTTGGTGTATAACAGGCAGTCCCCGTAAGCTGCCTGCAACCCTTCGATCAGGGATTTCAGCGATGCCAGGAGGGGCGCCCGCGCTGGAAACTCGAGCCGCTTTCGTTCACCATCCTGCCAGACCGTGAACGGCTCCAGGTCGACCGCCGGCGGCAGCATGCCTTGCAGTTCGTCCGGCGTCCAGCCGACGGTGGTGATGAAATGGGCAACCTGTGTGGATGCAGGGTAGCGATAGTCATAAAAGTGATAGGCGCCCCACGGCAGATCGGCTGTCTGGCAGGCCAGCCGGTACTTGTGAAAGCACCGGTCAACACTCTTTTCGGCCTGGGTTGCCTTGAGATAGACGAAACGGATGCCGGATGCCTTCACCGCGGGCCAATCGTTCACCGTTTCCCAATGAGAGATGTCAATGCCTTCGAGCATTCTTCCTCCTCTATTCGGCGGGAATGGAATCCCGCCCTACGTTTGGATCAAAACCCACCCCCCTCATCCAGGGGGTCGGCGCGCGGCAGGATGATTGACCCGCCAGGGACGATCCAGGTCTGCCGGTCCAACACGGTCGCCAGCGCACAGGCCACCACCAGGTCATCATGTTTGCCCGAGCCGGGCGGCGCCCCCCAGCGCAACGCCTGACCTGCCCCGATGCCCACCTCGTAACGACATTCCGCCAACTCTCGCTTCAGACGCGCCAGCAGCGGGTGATCCTCTCCGGCGCGAAACAGCTTGAAACGACCGGTCTCGACCGCCGAGAGGAAATCCCAGCCCAACTGGCTCTTGGATGCAGCGGTGAAGGTGAACGCGGTCACCTGCCCCGGGAATGTTTTCAACAGAAATGAAGCCAGCCCGGCACCCACCCCGGTCGCATCCACCACGACCTGGCGGGGATCCCAATGCTCGATCAACCCCTTCAGCTCAGCATACAACTGCATTTGCGGAAGGCCCTCCCAGATCTTGCCGAAGACCAACCGGTGGGTGGGTGCGCGGATGAGCGGATCGGCCTGCCCGACCGGATCAACCTCGAAGATCAGGGCGACCGAGCTGTCATGGGTTCCCTCACCCTGTAGCGGGTGCTACAACTGTGCCCCGCTACGTTGCGCGGATGGTCCAGATCCGCACCACCCACGTCCACGGTGAGAGCGTAGAGCCGTCCGGGCAGCGGGCTGAACTGCTCGGCATGTTCACCCTGCATCAAGGCCAACCGGGTCGGGTTGAACAACCCATCCGCAGCAGCCAGTTCCTCGTTGAAGTACTGCGTGCGAACCAGCGGATGCTGCCGGCCCAGGCGTGCCACCTGTTCGGCCACATGTTTGCCATAATCCGGCACCTCGACGGCGACGTCCCCGGCACTGAGTGTGAAGACCCGCCGCAGACCATCCCGCGACTCGGCTTCGCGGGCGGTCTTGAGCTCGCGCGCCAGCAAGCGTGTCGCCCGTCCAGGCTGTGCCCCACAGGACGCGTGTGGCATTCGTGCTGGCGGCCATGGGTGCGATGGCGCGGTCGTATTTTTCGATGGACACATCCTGGGCTTCATCCACCTCCAACAGGAGCGAGGCGGTCGCGCCCACGATATTCGCTTCAGGCGCTCCGGAAAAGAAGGCCATCTGGGCCTGCCCGACCCGGTACAGGTAACCGGACGCTTTCTCCCACCGCCCGCGTGTCAACAGGTTCTTCTCCAACACGCGTTCCAACCGGCGCATGGCATTCTGGGCCTGCGGTTTCCAGGTGGGTGAGACCTTGACCAGTTCACCTCCGTCCTCCGAGTACAACATCAGCAGGTAGGTCTCGAGCTGGGCTTGCAGCTCGTTCTTGCCGGACTGGCGCGGGAACATGATGACGATGGTCAATCCGCGCCGCTTCACGACCGAATCGACCACCGCCCGTGCCACAGCCTGCTGGTAACTGCGCAGTGTCAGCTGGCCGGCATGCTGCGCAAAGACCAGCGGATCCGAGAGCAGTTTGCGAATGACCGGGGTGAAATCCACCATGCGATTCAGCCACCCTCGCGCAGTTCGGCGGCCGCCTCGCGCACCGCCCGCCGCACCTGGCTCGTCAGGATCGACGCGCAGCGGGCAGGCTGTCCCGGCCGGGCAGTGCGAACAGGCGCGCAGGGAAGCCCGCAACCGGCGCAAAGCCAGACCCAGGTCCTGCGACAAGTGCGGCTGCCCGATGTGCATCGCGCCGTACCGGGCAGTCCTACCGTCGGTTGCAGCGCCGGTAGCCAGAACAGCCTGGAACGCTTGCGCGCTCATTCGAGCTCCATTTCATCCAGTACTTCCCCAGAGCCTGAGACAATGGCTCCGGCCGCATCCGCGCGTTCCTCACCCGAGTCTGCTCCATGCGCAACAAGCCAGCCACGCGCTGGGTGGCCGCGCAGATGGCACGTTGAGCGCCCATCCAGGCTTTCAGGTCATCGGCTTCGTCGATCATGCGGTTGAAGACCCGCCGCATCAGCACCCGCAGCATGTCGATCTCACCTGACAGGCTGCTCTCCATGGCCTGTGTGAGGTCCTCCAGTTCCCCCGGTAAGAAAGATCCCGGCGTAAAAGCCCCCGCCGGCAGGGCTGGTTTGGTTGTCATGGTTCCTCCATTAGAACGTTTGTTCTATATTAGAGTACCAGTGTACCCCTGCTTATATGAAATAGGTCGATACTGACCGGGTGATTAATGGGGGATATTAGCAAACACCTGATCCCTATCCCCCCGAGGGGGCCAGAGGGGTCGCGGCGCTCTGCGTCCCTGGAGGGCTTCGCCGAAGCTCGGCCCACCCGAGGGAAGTGACCGGGTGATTAACTGGGGGATAGTAGGTTTTTGAACCACGACCCTAAAGGGCGCAAGCGCCCCGGTGGGGTGCTTGCGTGGGCACGAAGAACACGAAGCTGTAGTTTTGGATCATACCCCGAGAAGCTTCGCTGATGCTTGGTTCACCCGGGCGATCGGTTCACCGGGGTCATACACCTGTTCGCCATCCCCCACCCCCTGAGAACGGGGGCTTACGGAAGAGGGCAGATGGGTCGGCGCAACCGGGGGATTGACATTAACGTAACGGCAGGGTTTATACTTTTCCCATGTTCACCATCAAACGACTCTCTGATCTGGCCGGGGTCACGCCGCGCACGCTGCGGTTCTACGATCACATGGGCCTGCTCAAGCCCACCCGGGTGGGCGCGAACGGCTACCGCTATTATGACCATGCGGCGCTGCTGCGCCTGCAGCAGATCCTGCTGTACCGCGAGCTGGACCTGCCGCTCGAGCGCATCCGCGAGATCCTGGACTCCCCGGGATTTCGACTCGATCGCAGCTCTCGAAAATCACAAGGCTGAGCTGGCGCGGCGCCGCGAGCGGCTCGAGCACTTGATCGACGACGGTGGACGATACCATCTTGCACTTGAAAGGAAAAAAGGAAATGAGCGAAAAACAATTATTTGCCGCCTTCAGCGAGGAAGAGCAGGCGGAAATGGAAAAGGAAGCCATGCGGCTTGTACGACCCGGAGATCGTGCGGGAATCCAATCGTAAGTTCAAGGCGCTGACCCCGGCCGAGAAACAAGCCATCTTTGATGAGGGCAATGCCCTCTACCTGGCAATAGTGGCAGCCATCCCGCAGGGGCCGGATTCCCCAACTGCCCAGGCCGGTGTCGAACGCTGGCGCCGCCACATGGATCACTTCTGGACCCCAAACCCCGAGCAACTGGTGGCGCTGGCCGACCACTACAGCCTGGATCCCAGGTTCAAGGCCAACTTCGACAAGATCGACCCGCGCCTGGCCGAGTTCATGGGCAAGGCAGTGCGGATCTATGTTGAACGGTTGAGGTGATTTTTTCGTAGCGGGGCACAGCTGTGCCCCGCTACTGGATTCAGAGAATTTCCACATCTCCTTCACAGGTTCTTCACACCCCGCGGCCTATACTGGGTGCATAACCTGAAACCAAGGAGAATAAAATGAAAACAAAAATCACAACCCTCATCTCGCTAACCCTCGTGGCCGCCCTGCTGGTGGCCTTCATCCCCACCGCCTCGGTCTCGGCCGACAGCCTGACCGGCCGCGGCGGACCTGGCGGCTCACAAGGCCAGGGTCATGGGAACCGGCATGACCGGCGGTGGCCTGGCGTTGACCCCGCTCACAGCTTCCGAAGCGACTGACCTGCAGGAAGCCATTCTCGAGGAATACGGTGCGCTCAACTTGTACAACGCCGTCATCGCCCAGTTCGGCGGTCGTCGCCCCCTTCAGCCAGATCGCCCGTCCGAGCAGATGCACGTCAATGCCCTGGTGCGCCAGGCGACCAAGTACGGTGTGAGCATCCCGGCCAACCCCGGTCTGGCCACGACCCCTGTCTTCGCCAGCCTCGAGGCAGCCTGCCAGGCAGGTGTGGCGGCCGAGATCGCCGACGCAGCCCTGTACGATGAATTGATGTCCGGCACGACCCACACGGACCTGCTGCGGGTCTACCAGATGCTGCAGAGCGCCTCGCTCAACAGCCACCTGCCGGCCTTCCAGACCTGCCAATAATCCCGGACCGGTTTTGACCTCTAGATAGGGGTGCACGCCACAGGCTGTGCACCCCTACTTGTTTAATCACCTCTTAAGTGCTATTCTAAATAGGTACATTACAGCCTCCTTCGCAGCACACTTACATGTGTCGCACCACAAGATAATGGGTTCTGGGAAATCTTGAAATCAAGGAGGAAATATGTTCACCAGGAAGTTGCTACGTGTATTGCTGATTGTGGCCGTCACGCTGCTGACGTTCAACATCAGCCCGGGCGCGGCAGAAGAGCTGACATTCCAACCAATGGCCCTGATCGACCCGACCGATATGGGCACAGCTTTCTCTTACCAGGGCCGCCTGATGGATGGCAGCAACCCGGCCACTGGAACTTATGATTTTGCTTTCTTCTAATGTTGTGCCAAGCCGGTTCAATACTTGCCTGGTGTATGTTAGAATCACCCGGTTACCAATGGACTCTTCACGGTCGCGTTGATTTTGGTAGAACCTCGCAGATTTGAACTTTGGCTCGAGATCGATGTGAAAGACCCGGAATCCTACACAACCCTGCTACCCCGCCAGAAGATCAACCCGGTTCCCTACGCCATCTTCGCGCCGGTACCATTTACCACAGGACGGTGGTGGTCAAGCCGGTGGGTTTACCGGTCGAAAATGGGAGTGTTTTAATTGCTGCATTGGTCAGTATCACAGACGCCAGCGAGGACAACCCCTATCTATTGAAGATCGAACCGGGTGTCTATGACATCGGTAGCAATTCCCTGACTATGAAGCCCTATGTGGATATCGAGGGATCAGGGCAAGGAGTAACCATCATTCAATCGCGCGGTCAGGATGCTACTACCAGCGCAACCATCATTGGCGACAATAATATCGAATTGCGCTCACTTACTATAAAAAGCGATGGCGTGGGTAGTGATCTTTATGCTATCGCTATCCTGGCAGATAATGACTCTATGTCAGTGGAGCAGCGTTACCATCGAAGCAATGAACGCGATAGATACCAACTATGGTTTTTACGCCATAGCAGGTTCAGAAGTATACCTGGATAATGTCTCATTCAATTCCTCTTCAATCCTTAGCAGCTCATATGGTATTTATAATGATCAAAGTAAAATGTCCTTGAGCCATTCACGAATCTCTGTCGAGGGAGTCCCGTATGCCTTTGGAATATTTAATACCAATGAATCCGAGCTTTATGTGATTGATAGTGAGATAAACATTACCGGTGGGTTTGATACCCAAATCGATATGATTTGTCTTATAAACAGTGATAACTCGAAGGCGAAGGTCAGTAACAGCAATCTAATAATATTAGCAGAATATTACGGCAATGCCTCAGGAATTTATGTTGAAAATGCATTTGAGACCCAGGTCAATGATTCAACGATTGCTGTATACACCTCGTATTGGTGGAATATGGGCATACAAGCCAATAATGGCGTCACTTTGGAGATAACCAATACAAAGATAATTGCTTCAGGGGGGATTTATTCTAACACGGGTCTACGAGTAGCAGACACACAGCTCCTCACTCGTGATAGTTCCATTTATGGAATGGGCGGAGAGTATTCTACAGGAGTGTGGTTATCGGATCATACTTATAGAGAGCATACGTTAATCCAGACCGTGATCAGTGCTGAAGGAGCCACTCCAAACAGTGGTATTGATCCTTGGTCGAATGCAAACATTGGAGTATATATTACTGGTTTTGGTCATGCTCACTACACGTTTATCCACGATACTATTCTGGTGCCCGAACAAACGAGCGATGTTACCAGAAACGGTGGTGTCGGTATCAATAATGATGGAGGTAATATCTATTTTGATAACAGCATCATCAATAAAATGTATAAGCGGGCATTCGTTGGTATCTTTCATCAATATGACACAGAGACGGCCTTCAATCGACTGTATGTCAGCAATTCGGAAATCCATGCCTGTACTTCTTATTCATTCTGCAATCCAATCAGAACCTACAAGAGATCAGGTGTAACCCCAGGCTCGCCCATAGCATTTATTGCGTCGAGTCTATTGGCGGGGTACGAAACCATCGAAGTTTACCCAGTTACAAAGTGCACCTGGGTATACGACCAATATTACGATGCGTTTGGCTGGCCTACTATGGGTACAATCGCGGCTAACTATAACTGCCCATAACGGAGGTATAAATGAACCGATATCTTTCTCCTCCCCTGCTCTTCCGGTTGGCAGCCCTGCTTGTCGTCTGCCTGATGATCGGCGGGCTGGCCGTTTCTGCAGCATCAGCGGTCGGACATGCTGATTATTCAGTCAGTTGGTATACCTTCGATGGCGGCGGCGGGGTTTCCTCGGGTGATACCTATACCCTGATGGGCACCATAGGCCAGCCAGATGCTGGTCTGCACTCTGGCACGGGCTACGACCTGACCGGCGGCTTTTGGGCCTGGGTGTGGCGTTACCTGGGTTACCTGCCGTTGATCAAGAAATAATCAATTCACTGGGTTCAAGAACACCGGCACTTGCGTATGATCAGGTGCCGGTGTTTTATAATGGATCACGATCGTGGAGGTGAAAATGAATAATGACCACCCAGGCCTTGTATGGTCTGTCAGAAATATCTCGGAGAGGTCCTCCCCCCGGGAGGGATCCTGTTCGAGAACGATTTGGTCGGTATCACCCACGCCCAGCTGCTCAGCGAAGAAAAAGAACATTACCTGGGTCACCTGTTCGTCGAGACCAAAAGGCACATCCCGGAATTGGGCCAGCTGACTCCCGAGGAGTCACGCGAGGTCGGCTTCCAGGTCAGCCGGGCTGCCCGGGCCCTTACCTCACTCCTGAAGGTCGAACACGTGTATGCCTTCGCGATCATCGATGGCGTTCCGCACGTGCATATCCATGTCATCGGGCGCTACCCGGGGGCTCCGCGCGCCTACTGGGGTCCCAGGGTCGACGAGTGGCCGGATGCACCCAAAGGGGATGAAACCGCGATCGCTGCGCTGGCCGAGCGCATCCGCACCTGGTTGAAAGCCAACCCTGAATGAGATCCATGCGCAGTCGTTCAAATCCTTCCTGGCCGTGCTGGCGGTTGGATTCATACTAACCTATTTCTCCGAGCTGTTGTTCTGGGCGCGCCCGCGGCCGGGTGACAGCCTGGGAGGCTGGCTGGGAACATGGCTGGTCTATTCACTGACGGGGTTCATGATGTTAGCCCTGATCGGCCACTTCCGAGCGCGTTCCATCTGGGCGTTGTTCCTGGCCGGGGCAGCCTTTGGCTGGCTGACCGAGGGGCTGGTGGTCCAGACAGCCTACGAAGACCTGCCATTATCGTTGTCGTTCACCGGCCTGGCCTGGCATGCGATGATCAGCGTCCTGGTTGGTTGGTGGCTGATGAGGAAAACATTGCGGCGCGGATTTCTATCAACCCTGGTTTTATCGGCTGCCATCGGTCTGGCATACGGGCTGTGGGCCATCCACTGGTGGCTGGCGCCGGATGGGGGAGTCAGTCCGATCCCCGAATTTGGACTCTACACCCTGATCGCGACCCTCCTGGTTATGTTGGCTTACTTCATCGTTGATCGCTGGTTGCCGGAGCCCTTCCTTCCGGACCGCTGGATCGTGCTGGCGACTTTCGTCCTTCTGGGGGCCTATTTCATCTTTGTGACGGTCCAGGCCGTTCCGCTGGCAGGCCTGATCCTGCCCCTGCTCCTGACGGTCATTTACCTGACCCTGCGCCGAAACCGCAAGCTGGAACCTGAACGTTCCGACGAGCCCGATCTATCGCCACCTCTGTTGAGTTACCTCGGGTTGTTGGCCATCCCGGCAGCAGCGATCCTGGTCTATACCCTGGCGGCCTGGCTGGGCCTGCGCTGGCAGACCAACTGGGTGTTTTATATATTGACCACACCTGCTGGATTTGTACTTTTCCTGTTGAGTCTGGGAAAGATCTGGCGAAGAAAACCTGTTAAAATTCTGATAAATGCTGTCCTTTGACCAGGATTTTGGCGCCGCCTGCTCGTTATACTCGCGGTGATCCCCCGGAGTGCCTCCTTGAAAGTCGGCCCACCCGGGGGATCACCACCCCGGCAGGGTTCATCCTGTTCTTCATGAGCCTGTGGAAGATCTGGAGAAGTAAAATAATCCCCTTACCCTCCAGCGTAAATAAACCCGACGAGCCTGCCTGATAACTTTTGGATAAGGATAATCAAATGACAACCCTTTTTAATACAATCTACTATCATTATTGTAAGTTGAGAAACCGACTGGTTCCGCCAGTATTTAACATAGAAGAGGGATTGGAACAGGTTAAAGTAGTCGTTAAAGAATCAACCGATACTTTTGAAGGTATGCAGCATTTATTGGATTATTGCTCCAGTATTGCACCCAGTTATGCCTAGAGAGCCATGGGGAGATGGAGTAAATCAGATTATGAGGAATCCTGCCTTAAAATCCAACAATGGTTGGAAGATATTTTGACCGAGCATCCTCCCAAGAAGAATATTAAAGCATTCTATTTCGGTTTGTTTGATAGTAAATATGCGGATGGTGTAACTGCTCCGGTAATATATATTTCCGGATCAACCAGTTATGATCCGGATGACGAGACGGCTGATTGGGCATGCCTGGATGATGACTCATACGAGCCGGAAGGTCGTTATATTGGGTCAAAGATCCTTCGTGGAATATCTTCAACACTGGCAATTAAAGACTTTCGTGCTGAAAGGCAAATCGGGGAATATGTTCTCATTCTTGGATACGCTGCTCTGGCGATCAAGACAGCCAGCAATGCGATTGACCCCAGGTTATTGGAAGGCAAGCAAGGCCGGCGACCGATCGCGGTCGGTTTCGACGAGGGAGACTTCATCCTTATCCACTGAGTCGGTTATTATCAGTCAAGAAAATTCTCCCGGGTAATAGGTAAGTATGCCCCCTAAGAACGGGGGTCTGGAGGATTGAGATATATTTTCCCTTCCCAATTCAATCCAGCAGGTAACGAATTTGTCTTATCGAAAATCGTTTCTGATATAATATTACTGGAAAATCAAGGAACATGATTTTCCAGTATTTTAATTGCTTGACCCATTTGGGGAAATCATGTGTATGAAGAGGGGTATATGGTTACTGATAATCTATCCGAGGTTAAACTATTAGACGATTTGGCACGCATCCGGACTGTCGTCAAGGATTACACCGGCATTCGTCCGGGTATGAACATCTTGCTGAGTTATTGCTTCAAGATATGCGACAGCGACGTCTGGAAGGATATTGCCGAATTGAACTTCGAGAAGGATGTTGAGAAGATCCAACATTGGCTCGAAAAAACACTCACCGGCTATCCACCACCAGCAAATATCCAAGCTTTCTCGTTCGGTTATTACAATCCCAAATCGCGAGGGAGAAAACCTGATTATGATCTTTATGTTCTGGGTGCGACGGTCGATACGATGAATGATAATGATGCAACCGGGGCGCTCCTGAAATATGATTCCTATAAACCCGAGAGCAATGAAGCCAACTCCGTGGTGCTACCCAAGATACATGCCCTTTTGTTTAAATATCATCTGGTAGACGTTGGTGATCTTTTATTGTGCCTGGGATATGCGAGCCTGGCGGTGAAAATAGCCTTCAAATCAGGTGATAAAGCCTGGCTGAAGGGTGTTGATGGACCGCGCCCGGTCATGGTTGGCGACGATAGAGGCCACTTTATTTTTATCAACCTATAAAGATCGAAGAGAATTGCAGCTCAGTTTTTCTGCCGATTTCCATAATGAATTGCGGCAGTCCCAAACATCAGACGCTGATATCCCACTTCGACGAATCCGGCTATGCGCAGTTTCTCGGCCAGCTCCTCCGCGGACAGGAGCCCTCCGGTTGAGGTCAGCAGGTAGCGGTAAGCCTCCCGATCGCCAATCACCAACCTGCCCAACAGCGGTATGATGACCCGCAAGTAAAAACGGTGAAATATTCTCAATGTAAATCCATCGCCCCGGTTTTCCGGGGCGATGGATCACGTGCGATTGACCAATCTACATGGTTATTTAAGCACCATCGGAATATAAACAAAGCGGGTAATATCATCATCCAGGATGGTCACTCTGGCGCTATGTGGATTCCCGAGCAGGGCTCCAGAGGAAATCTCCGAAAGTATTAATGTGAAGTACTCAAAGGTTTCCATGTCTGTATCATTTGATATCGGTATCTCTACCGATGCCTGATAGATCGATGGATCGATACTCGGATTGATTGTTACGGTCGTGTAATCTACCGGGGCAGTGGCACTGCCATTCACTGTGGCAAGCGTGAGAGAGATCGGAGTTGCATGGTCTCCTACAATGAAATATGTAACCGTGACAAAATTGGCAGCCTCACTCACGACATAGTTATCGGCTGACAAGACCACTCTCGGTTGGGCGGCAGGGTCATCATCATCCAGAATGGTTAGCTGAACCAGTTTGAGACCTCCCAGGATGACATCACTTGAAGGCTCCGGGGAACTCAAACCGATCCGGATCACTTCATCCTGCTCATTTACCTCATCACCCTTAATTTCTACGCTGAAAGTTTTTACAAGTTCACCCGGGTTGAAAGTCAGTGTTCCACTTGCTGGTTCGTAATCCCCTGGTTGCATGGCAGTTAAATCTTCGGTGTCATAATTCACGCTGACCGTGGATTCCGTATCCCCGGTGCGAGAAACTTGAATGGAAGCAGTCTGTATGCCGCTATCTCCCTCGCCTACAGCATTGAGCGATGCCGAAAACTGCAGGCTGGCCTTTTCTGAGTGACCTCCATCATTATCATGAATCGTCAGGGTCGCAGCGCCGTTTACAATCTCGGCATTGATTGCGTCATCAAGAGATAACAACACGGTTTCGGCGTCCTCAACATCAGTATCCTCCAATATTGGTAGGCTAAACGTTTTAAGCGTTTCACCAGGCATGAAATACAATTCCCCGGACAAAGACGTGAAATCCAGTTCCTCCGTTGCTGTTCCTCCCGGTTGTGTAGTGTATTCAACGGTCACCGATTTTGGACTGGCCGGATAAAGGCTGGCACTAATCAAAACCTGGTCAGCGCTTTCATTTACATCATATGTCAAGCTGGTGAAAGATAACTCATAATCACTGCTGTTGTAGTCATCATCTTCAATAACCACCCGGACAGGATTAGGCGCGCCAAGCGATCCACCGATCGGGTTGAATAAAACCACCGAAAAGGATTCTTCTCCTTCCAGGATTCCATCATCAGTTATGGGGATGCTGAATGAACTCGTCATTTCCCCGGGGTCAAAGGCAAGCGTGCCGAGCGTACTGGAAAAGTCAATACCCGACAATGCCGACACCGAGGTCGTCTGATAACTGACCATGACTTGATCTGTGGAAGCTTCATCAAGTATCACGGTGATCTCAACGCTTCCAGCGGATTCCATAATATTGAATTCACTTGCCATCGGCTGAAGACGGGGCGTGACGATCTCAGTATAGCCATCATCATCCAGGATCGTGATGACAGCTTCAGTGGATGTCCCTTCCATTTGCGCTCCGATCACGTCATGCACCCAGACACGGGCTCGTTCATCTGGTTCCGGGGTATCATCACCTATGATCGTCAGGTCGATGATCTTGCTGGTCTGCCCCGGAAAGAAAGTCATCGTTCCCTGATCGAATTGAAGATCAATACCCGTTTCAGCTTCAAAACTGATCGTTTGGTAATCAAACGACACGAAATCGCTGGAAGCCGGTAACACCGACAGTTCAAGTGGAAATACGGTAGTGGTTCCAGATGCGCCCTCGAAAACCGAAGCGCTCGTGCTTACAAAGCGCAGGAACGATCCAATCTCATAAGCGCCCAAGTCACACAGACCTCCAGTCAAATAATTGGTAGGATAACCGCGTTGGTCGGTGGTAATGCATTCATTCGGATCACCATTGTCAACCGCCAGGCTGGTGGTCTCCAATGCATGCGTCTCAGTTGTGGAGCCATTATCGGCGAGCGGGTAAACCCCAGGAGGACCGTAGAAGTCTTCATGTGTGTCACCGGTTATGATCGTACATCCTGGTAGGATGCCAAAGAGATTATTGGGCATGGAATTTATCGTACCGCTGCATTCTAGTGTGTCCGGCTGCAACGGAGCATGATTCCCAGAGAGGACACTATTTCTGAGTTCGATTCCCGCACTACTGCCTTGATAAATTCCACCAGCTGCGCCTTGGGCCAGGTTATCAGTAATGGTCACATGTCTCATGTAAAATTCGATATAGGTCGGAAAACTGGTGGTGACATACAAACCGCCACCTGATCCACCTGACAGGTTGCCGGACAGCGTGGATGAATACATCCTTACCTCAATCTCGCTTGCGCCAGGCGAGGAGTACCCTGTCATGGCAATACCACCTCCACCACCCGCTGCGACATTCCGGCTGACGGTGCAGGCTTGAAAATTCAATACCAGGTCAACCTGACTCGAATCCCCCGCCAAGAGCATCCCGCCGCCCATTCCCAAGGTTGCCTCATTGGAGTCCAGGGTAACGGCAGCGTAGTAATGGGTTAAAGGTTCGCTCACACTCAGAGGATGGACGTAGATACCTCCGCCCTCATCAGCGCTGTTATTTTGTACGTTGCTCTCCGTCAACAATAAATATTCTCGGGATTCGACTGCGATTCCACCGCCTCGGCCAGCCTGGTTGTTCACCACGTTCGAGCCATCCAGGAACAGATATCCGCCGGCATAGATACCCCCACCCATCTGGCTGGCCACGTTATACTGTAGAATGCTTTCTTCAATACTGCCGGCCACCACATCCGGGGATATATACAGGCCACCACCCATCAATGCCGTATTGGCCTGGAAAGTTGACCCTGTGATGGTTGGATTGCTGCCAGTATGCACCAAGTATCCGCCGCCGTAACTGGCCTCATTATTGGATATAGAGCTGTTGGTGATCGTGACATTACCGCCGACGGTCTCCAATCCGGCACCGTAAAAAGCCTGATTCTGTTCGATAAATGCTTGCTCAATAACCAGCGTTCCGCTGGATAAAACTGCGCCACCGGATGATCGGGCAGAACAATAGTCCACATGATTACCTGAAAGGGTCGCGCTACGGATGGCGGCCAACCCGGAGGCGTACACAGCCCCTCCACCGCAAGTGGCATCTGATCCATCAACATAGGTTCGCTGGATGGCATTTCCCTCGAGGGTTCCTCCGCTCAGATTTACATACCCGCTTGAATAAATAGCGCCACCCAGCGCCTGACCACTCGCACCTGCATCCACCTCGTGGATCAATACGCTATTATTTGTGAAATCCGAAGCGCCGAGGTACAGGGTACCGGCATTATAGATCGCACCGCCCAATGCCTGGCTGCCGCCAAGGCTGGTGGTCGTTTCGACTTGATTATTAATAAACCTTACATAATCAATATAGGCTTGACCATTACTATCTATATAGACGGCGCCACCCTCAGCCGCTGCACCGGATTGATAGCCATCCTGGATGGTGACATGATCGATCGACAGCCAGTCGCTGTCGATCCTGAAGATACGATGGGTTGAACCGCCGGAGAGGGTGATATTTGTACCCTCCCCATGGATGTAGACCATCTTGTCGATGACCAGCTCGCTATCCAACACAATCGTTCCAACCAAAGTACCGAAATCGATTTCGTCTTGATCGCCTGCCGCCTCGATGGCTTCCCGCAGGGAACAATCGCTCGGACTGCAATCGTGGTCATCCGAATCCTCGAGTTTGGTAACTGTAAAATAAGCTGCACGGGCGGTTTGGACCGGAAGCAAGTTGACAAGGGTTACAGCCAGCAACAATGAAATGGTTAACAAGCAGAACCAGCCTAATCGTCTTACATCCATGTATTTCCTCCTGATGTGATGGTTGTATAAGATGCTTGGTGCACGAGTTAATTATATGAGAAGGCGTTAATTTTAGCCTTACAATTACTTATCATAGTTAATTATCCACCTCGATGCCCAGGGAAAACAATCTTTCAATAGTTAAACAATGGATTCTTTGAAAGCAAATCTAATTCGTAGCAACTAATTCCTTGCTGCCACTAAACTCCCGTCTACCTATTCTTATTATATATTGAAATCTGGCGATACCAACTTTCAATTTAAGGGAGATTGAGATGCTCTAAAAGCGTGTTAAGGTATACAGCGACTCACAGAGTATTAAGAATCATCCAGTCAGATTTGTGGCTATCCAAGAGAGCTTCGTGTTCTCTCAAGCGCCCCACCGGAGCGTTTGAGCGCTTTAGGGTCGTGGTTCAGTTCTTCCTTCCCCAATGCAGCGCGGCGGTCCCAAACATCAGGCGCTGAAAACCCACTTCGAGGAAACCGGCTATGCGCAGTTTCTCGGCCAACTCCTCGGCAAATAGAAATCCTTCGGTCGAGGCCGGCAGGTAGCGGTACGCCTCCCGGTCACCAGTCACCACCCTCCCCAACAGCGGGATGATGACCCGCAGGTAAAAACGGATGAACGGCAGCAGGACATTCCTGCGAGGGCGTGTTGTGTCCAATACGACCAGACGGCCACCCGGTTTCAACACCCGCCCCATTTCGATCAATGCTCGTTCCAGGTCGCTGACATTTCTCACCAGGAAACCCGATACCAACGCATCGAATTGAAGGGCTCCAAACGGAAGGTTCAGCGCATCCGCCACGACCAGCGCCCTGAGACCCTTCCCCCGCGCGCCGGCCAGCATGACCGGGTTGAAGTCCGCGCAGATCACCCTGGCAGCCGGTTGAGCCCTGATGAGCGCCAGCCCCAGGTCACCCGTGCCGGCGCCCAGGTCGAGGATGAGCTGACCGGGACCGGGAGCAGCCCGACAGGCTGCCAGCCGGCGCCAACGCTGGTCCTGGCTGAAGGTCATTAGACGGTTCATCAAATCGTAGCGGCGCGCGATGCGGCTAAAAAGGGCGGAAACGTGTTCAGCGTGGGAAGAGGTAGTCATCGCTTATTTTCATTATTTTACCGTAGGGGCTGTGCGACGCACAGTCCGGTCGAAACCCCACCCCGTATTTTGCGTATATCGAATTAAGCAACCTATATCTGATAAGGAGAGTTCATCATGTCTGAAGAAGTTCATCATCACCATCACAAAGTGAAAGTCGGAAGTGAAGGCGCCTGCGGCGCCATCTGGGTCATCGGCTGGATGTTCACCATCGGCTTTCTGCAGCTGGTCTGGTGGAAAGCCTTGCTGGCACTGATCATCTGGCCCTGGTACCTGGGTGTGGCTGTCCGTCTGATCAGCTGAGGAAACTAACCGTATTAACCATAAAAGGCACCTGTTATATCCAAGAGGGTGCCTTTTCATATTCAATAACACGATTGTCCGTGACTATAATATGTACACAACCGTACGAATCTTGATACGCTCTTAACCATTATTCAGCGCTTTAATATGCTATAACAACTACTCTGTGAATTATCTCTATGGTAGAATAGTGTCTTCATTCCTTTATTAAATCGCAATTTCAAGCCCGCCAAGGGGGCGGATAATGTCTCAAAGAGGCAATCTATTATGGAAATCAATTTGACAGAAGAGAAGGCACTCATCCAAACCATCCTGGGATATTCCACGGGCATCCGGCCGAGCATGAATTACTTTTTGGAATATTGTGCCAGGGTTCAAGACAGCAAGGCGTGGAAGAAAATTGGTGATCTGAAATTCGAAAAGGAATTACCCGTACTCCAGCATTGGCTGAGCAAGACAATTACTGCCAACCCACCAGCAGATACCATCCAAGCATTCTGGTTTGGCGTATACCACCCGGTCCTCAACGACGGCGTCACCTCCTGTGATCTCTATTTCTCCGGTTCTCCCAGGTTCGATGCTGATGATCGGTCAGGCGGGTGGGCTCAACTGGGTGATGATTCCTATTTACCCGAAGGGTGCTACGCCAAATCCGGTATTCTGGACGAGATGTATTATCTGATTCGTAAGTTCAATGGGGCACAACAAGGTGAAAACATCCTTTGTCTGGGTTATGCCAGCCTGGTTGTAAAATCCGCCCTCTCCCTGATTGATAAGAAATATCTATTCAGTAAATACGGGCCGCGCCCGATTGTAATCGGACTTGATAAAGGAGGCTTCATTTATTTGAATGTATGAACTCCCACTTCGCACGATCAGATGATAGGCAGTTGTATTATGAATTATCAGTCAAGTGATTAAGTGTCAATCCGAATCAATACCACATAAATAAAGAGGGAAAAATGTCTGTACAAAACATACAAAATAACAAAAGCAATATTTGGAGGAATCCGGCGGTCATCCTGATCCTAGTTCTGGGAATCGGCTTTGTGATCCTGAACATCCTGATATTTGGTCAGGATGACTCGCTGACGATATTGATTAATACCATCTTGAATCCGATCCTGGCGCTGCTTGTGACCATACTGGCGATCTCGCTGATGCGGCAAGTCTCGCAGAGCCCCCGGGCACGGACACTCTGGATCGGGTTAATCCTCGGATGGGGTTTCTGGACGATCGCGGAAGTGATCTGGACGGTCGCATTTCTGCAAGGTCAGGAAGCTCCTTATCCGGGTTGGGCTGACCTCTTCTGGTGCATTGGGTATTTCTTTTTATACCTGGCATTATTGTTGAGGTCGCGCTCGAACACCGGCAGGATCAGCCGGATGAATCAGCTCATCCTGGTTTTAATCAGCTTCGTACTCATTGGTTTTACCATCGTCGGCCTCCTGCTTCCCATTATCCAGGCGTACGATCCGTCTCTCCTCCTTGAGAGCATCATCGATTTGTTCTATCCGCTGGCTGACATGGTCCTCCTGATCCTGGCCTTGCGCATTCTCTTTTCTGCCAACAAAGGCTCATTCTCCCAATCCTGGCTGTGGATATCACTGGGATTCATCGTGGTCTCTTTTTCAGATCTGTTCTTCACCTATGCATCGGTAAAGGATCTTTATTATCCTGATGGTCATGCCAATTTCATGAGTGTTTTTCTGGTGGATGTGCCTTACACGATCAGCTACATGTTATTCCTGGTAGGCCTGGTTTTTCTTTCTAAAATGAGGCAACAACAATTGCCCGGAAAATGAACCCGGTAATGGTTATCGAAAGGCAATAGCCCAGGCAACATTTCCGCCTGACAATCAGCTGCTGAACCCGGGAATAAGCCCCCGGCTTATCTGCCAGGGATTCCAAAGAAATACAGCCAAAGGTGCCAACCACAAAAAGTTGGCATCTTTACATTATTGAGAGAAGCGATTAAGGGTGTGACCAGATCGATTTTTCCATGAACCCTCCCGATGACAGGGATTCGGTTACCACGATCATCCCCATTCCATTTTTCCTCTTCGATAAACAACGGGCATAATGTTGCTTATCGGGGTATCACTTTACTTGTGCTCATTGAAAGCAACCGCGGCACGAACGAGATCCTTTAAACCTTCTTCGTCGATCTCCTGGCCCTCTTTGATATCAATGGCCCGCATTTTAGCAGCATCCAGACCGGCATTGAACGAAGCCTGGGAATCCGACAGGAAGGCACCCTGGAAAAAATGGACTTTCACGTGATCCTTGAACGCAGCTGCACTGCATATCAATCCATGCGACGACCAGACTGCAGTTCCCCATTTCCATTCTTCACGAATACCCGGGGAGGCGTCCAGGATCAACCGGCGGACTCTGGCAATCACACCGCCACGCCAGTCATTCAATTCCTCGATCTGCCTGGTTATGCGCTCAGATGGCGTCGCTGTTGCGTTCGAATTGGATTGGATCATGATGCCTGTTCCTCGTGGTCGGGGGTGAATTTAAGCCTTCGTTCAGCCAGGGCCTGGGTGAGCTGCTTTAATGCCTTTGGACCGATGCCATGCAGCCTGCGGATCTCGTTTTCCTGGAACCCGGTCAATTGATTGAGGTTCCGGATGCCCTCAGCGGCGAGCGCCCGCCGGGCCGGCTGTGCCAAGGTCCGGGGGAAATCACCCTCCGGTTGAGTATTCAGTTCTGCTTTCATGTTGGCGCCTTATCCCCGATAGACGGTTGGTAAGCCAGCAGGACATTCCCATTCTTGAACAACCGCGTCCATAACAATTTCAGCTTCAGCCGGTCATTAATCCCTTTGAACAGGGGCTTACCCACCCCCAGGACGATCGGATTCAGCAGGATGCGGATCTCATCCAGCAAGCCGGCCTGGAGAAATGATACGGCCAGATCTGAGCTGCCGAGAATACAGAGGTCCTTCCCGGGTTGTTCTTTGAGATCCGCAATCTCTTTCATAAAGTCCGTTTTCACCAGGCGGGTGTTCTGCCAGTCGACTTTGGCTAACGTCTTTGAAAAAACGATCTTGGGCAAAGAGTTCATCAGGCCAGCGGTGATCGGATCGCTTTCGATCGCCTGCCGGGTCGGCCAGAAACTGGCCATCAATTCGTAGGTGACCCGCCCGAATAACAAAACCCCCGCCTGGCTGGTCTGCTCGATGGCGAATTCCTGGAATTCCTCATCCGTATTGTGCCAATCGATCTCCCTGTTTGGTCCTTCGAAGTAGCCATCCAGGCTGGTCAGCATGAAGAAGATTACTTTTCTCATTCCAATTCCTTTACAGGCTGTCTTTGACGAGGATCCTGGCCAGGAGTTCGTCCAGGCGTTCGTGTGATTGGACCATGCCCATTTCCATTTCCGGTCCGGCCATGCGATCCCGGTCTGCGACCGACAGGAACACGATGCGTAATGTCACCCTTGTGTATTTGTCCGGTAATTCATCAAAATTGATGGCTTCGAATATCACATGGCCTTTTTCAGGCAGGTTATCGTACTCGACCGTCTCGATAATGCGCTCAGGCGATGTGACCTCATGGTAGTAGCCATGGAACGCATGCTTGCCACCGGCCGGGTCGGTTTGAACGTAGCTCCAACGGCCACCGGATTTCGGATCCATCCTCTCGATCAAGGTACTATAACCGCGTGGGCCGATCCACTGGCTGTATAGCGACGGGGTTATCCAGGCCTTGAACACCAACTCCCGCGGGGCATTGAATTCCCGGATGACGATAACCTCCTGGACCCCAGGTTTCACGATCATTTTAGTCTCATTTGCGATACTCATTTTCGCCTGCGTTCATGGATTAACCGTACGGGGGTGAATCTGTCTTCGCTTATCACGATCGATCACGTTGATCAAGTAGTCTTCCACATGACTGTTTGCCAGCAGTTCTTCCAGGCGCTCATGCGACTCGAGCATGCCCTTCTCGATACCGGCTTGCAGCATGCCATCACGGTCCGTGATTGTCAGGAACACCAGGCGGGTCATCACCTTCGTGCGTTTATCAGGCAGCGATTCAAATTCAAAAACTTCCAAAACGGGGTGTCCTTTATCCTGGTTACTCACATTTTCGAATGTCTCCACGATCCGCTCGGGAGACTTGACCTCATGGTAGATTCCGCGGGTGGTAAATGTGTTGCCATTCGAATCCTTGTGAAGGATGCGATAGCTGCCTCCGGTTCGGGGATTGAAAACTTCAAGGCAGGATTTAATCTGGCGTGGACCCGCCCAGCGGGTATAAAGCGATGGCGTGGTCCAGGCTCTGAATACTTCTTCCCGTGGGGCATTGAACTCCCGGATGAAAAGTACCTCCTGCCCTCCGGGATTTGCGATCATTTTGGTTACATTTTTATGCTCCATTTTGACCTTCTTTCAATAGAAAACCATGCCGCCTGTCCCGAGCCGGGTTTTGAGGTCAGACTGCTTGAGACAGGGTATCCATGATGGATCTTATTATGACTATTTTAGTCTTAATTATCGAATTGTCAATTTAATCCATAATTTCACGAATGAATCGAACTAAATAGATAGCTGAAGATGACCTGCGGCATCTCTACAGGCTTTCCCTTCCCTGGCCAGCGAATATGTCATTCCGGATCAACATGTCATTGGGCAGCAGGAAGATCAGCCGCACCTTTCCGTCGCCATACCTGATTGACCAGTCAAATGAATTCTTTTCTGGTAAAATACAGGCAAAATATTCCTTATAATATTCCATCGCAATATACATCACAGCATGTCTGGAGAGACCAGGGTGATTTGAGGGAATACAGATGGCATTCAATCGACCTGAAGGTAAAGCTCTCATCCAAGCAATCATCAATCATTCCATCGCCGTCCGTCCTGGAATGAATTACCTGCTGGAATACTGCGGAAAAGTCTGCGATAGTCCTGTGTGGAAGAAGATCAGTGGTATGGAATTTGAGAAAGATGCCAATTCCATTCAGCATTGGTTGAATAAGACATTGGACCACCAGCCCCCGCCGGAAAATATTCGAGCCTTCTGGTTTGGGTTGAATAACCCGGTCCTTAATGATGGTGAAACTTCCTGTTGTCTTTACCTTTCCGGCTCTGTCCAGTTTGATATGAATGATCAAACGGCTACCTGGGCTTGCCTGAGTGATGATTCCTACATGCCCCGGGATAGTTATGCGAAATCCACCATTCTGCATGAAATGTATTACCTGACCAATCAACACGAGGTTGGGGACCTCGGTGAGTATATGCTTTGCCTCGGATATGCCTGCCTGGCAATCCTGTCCGCTTTAAAAACCGTCGATGGCCGCTTTCTGCTCAATCTATCCGGGCGACGCCCTGTTGCGGTCGGTTTTGACAAGGGCGACTTCTTTTTCGTCGAAACCAAGGGCCCCGTGGTAACACTTGACAACCTGCTGTCACGTTCGGTCTGAAATCCCGGAAATATTGGCCTGTATAAATAGCTCCAGAATTCAGCTACTGCATATGGAGGAATAACCATGCTATCTCGAGCAAACCAGACAGAAGCAACCGACAACTTGAAGAACCCGGCAAACGTAGTCTTCTTCTTCCTGACAGTTTGTTACCTATTAATCAACATTATTTATTTCGAGACAGGCGACCCGGCTTCGATCTTCATCAACACGATCCTCAACCCCCCGCTGGCTGCCATTGGCGTGATCCTGGCGTTTTACCTGGCGCGACAGGCGCAGCCAAGTAACCGCTCACGGATGCTGTGGATTGGATTGGTCATCGGTTGGATATGTTGGACGATCGCCGAAACGCTGTGGACCTACGCTTTCATCACAGGTCAGGAAGTCCCTTATCCCGGTTGGGCAGACCTGTTCTGGTGCATCGGGTATTTCCCGATGTTCCTGGCACTTGGCATCCGAGGAAGGATGACATTAGAGAAGCCCAGCCGCCTGAATCAGGTCATCGTCACGTTGATCAGCATCCTGATCGTTGGATTCACGGTCTACGGAGTCCTGCTGCCCATTATCCAGGCTTACGATTCGTCGGCTGTTTTGGAAAGCATCCTCAGCTTGTTCTATCCCCTGGCAGACACGATCCTGGTCATTCTGGCTTTACGCATTCTATTCTCCGCCCATAAGGGCACTTTTTCGCATTCCTGGTTCTGGATCGCGCTGGGTTTCATCCTGTCAGCCTTTTCGGACCTGTTCTTCTCGTATGCGTCGGGACTGGATCTGTATTACCCTGATATGCAGGCCAATCTCATCAGTGTCTGGTTGGTGGATGTGCCCTATACGCTCAGTTACGTGTTCTTTATCGTTGGGTTGATCCCACTTTGTCAGAAGAAACCGGAGGCGGGTCAGCCGGACCGCATTCAGGGACGCTCGGCACCCGGCAGGTCAGCGGGTTAGGATTACCCGGACCCTCTCAATTGCCAGAAGCGAAGCGATTCACTCGTGTGGAAAAGGTGTGATCTCCTCTTGCTGGTATTTCTGATATCCCATGACTGATTTCCAGGACCATCTTATCCCCACAAACGGCATCCATCTGGCCCTCCGCGAATATCCGAGGGAGGCAGACACCGTGCTCTTTCTCCATTTTGGCGGGGCAAACTTAATGATGTGGCAGCGGGTCATCCCTGCCTTCCAGCAGCATTACCACCTGCTGCTGGTCGACCTGCGCGACCACGGCCGGTCAGATAAACCCGGAACGGGGAATGATATCGATCAAATGGCGCGCGACCTGGACGGTGTTTTGGATTTCCTCAAGCTGGAGCGCGTGCAAATCATCGGCAGCTCGCTGGGAGCGGAGGTCGGGCTCAGCCTGGCCGCCAACCACCCGGAGAGAGTTGAATCGCTGGTGTGCGATGGCGCTCTTTACAGCGAGTACGGTCCCTTCGGTGTCTGGGCGGGGAGCGAAGCCTCCTTCCAGGAGCACGTTGAAAAACAACTCCAAGCCGCCCGGCAGCGACCAGCGGAATCCTTCCCATTCATCCAAGCACTCGTGGAATCCCGCCGGAAGGTCCTGCTTGGGTTTGGTGCCTGGAACGAATATGTCGAAACATTCGTTGAATATGATGCCTACAGACAAAAGGATGGATCCATCGCGCGCAGCTTCGGACACCCGGCGTCGGAGAATTACAAGCGGTCCTATTTCAACAGTCGATTCGAGGATTATTACCAGCGGGTCAAGTGCCCGGTCTTGATGGTGACGGGCGATGAGGAGCCCGAGAACCCGCTCGAAAAGGTTGCCATGAGCAAGATGAGCGAGCTGCCGGCGGATGGCCGGCTGGTCGTGGTGCCCGGCTGGAACCATCCCTACGGCTGGATGCTAGATCCGGATGCGATGGTCAGGGTGGTGCTAGAATTCCTGGGTAACCTGGCAGGATCTAACGATCAATTGATCCCGGGCGTTCATTAATTCAGATAAGTAGTAGAAACGCACCAAACAAATGTTGCGTTTACAACGCCTGTCAGTAATAATTCAATTGCAGTCTTCCGCGATCATGCGGTCACGATCGGCGGATTCACGCCCTTGGGGGGGTGCAGGCGCACCCTACGGGATCAACGCCCCCGCAGCCAAACCCGCCCATCCCAACAACGGCGCAACAATTACCCCCGTCACAATAATCCCAATCACACACACTACCAACACCACCGTCACCAAGACAGGCAGCTTGATCTTCTCGACCTCGTCCTCCGAGTGAGTATACGCGACCCGTAAAACCGTCAAATAGTAGTACAACCCCACCACCGCATTCGCCACGCCCAACCCGGCCAGCCAGGCCATATTCCCCTGCACGGCGGCGTTGAAGACCAGCAGCTTGGCCACGAACCCGCCGAAGGGCGGGATGCCGGCCAGCGATAAGAGGCTGACCAATAAAACCAGGGTCAACCCGCGGTTGCGTTTGTCCAGGCCCTGCAATGAAGCGATTTCCTCTGATCCTGTCGCTTTCGCCACCACGCCTGCCACCGCAAAGGCGGCGATGTTGGCGAACAGATACACCGCCAGGTAATACGCCACCGCGGAGGCACCCAACTGCCAGCCGCCGGCCACACCCACCAGGATGTAACCGGCCTGGGCAATCGAGGAATAGGCCAGCATGCGTTTGAAGTTCTTCTGCGCCAGGGCCAGCAGGTTGCCGGCGGTCATCGACAGGGCCGCCAGGACCATCGCGATCGTGGTCCAGGTGGCCACCTGCACCGGCAGGAAGGCGCCCATGAAGCGCAGCAGCACGACGAACCCGGCAGCCTTCGAGGCGGTCGAGAGGAACCCGGCCACGATCGAGGGCGCACCCTCGTACACATCCGGCGACCAGAAATGGAACGGCACGGCCGCCAGCTTGAAGCCGAAGCCGACCACCACCAGAAGAATGCCGATCACGAACGGCAGGTTACCCGCGCCGGCCAGGGCTGCGCCCAGCCCGGCGATCTGGGTCTGTCCGCTGAAGCCGTACAGCAGGCTGAAACCGTACAGCATGACGGCCGAGGTGCCGGCGCCGAACAGCAGGTATTTCAAGCCGGCTTCGACCGCTTTCTTTTCCAAATTCATGAACCCGGCCAGGATGAAGAGCGGCAGGGTGGCCGTCTCCATCGCCAGGTACAGCATGATCAGATCGGCCGCGGAGGCCATCAAAGACAGGCCGAGCGTGGAGATCAACAACAGGATGTAGAATTCCGCCTTCGAGCCGAAGCGCTCGCTCTCCATTGCCAGCAGGATGGTCAGGAAAGCACCCACCAGGAAAATACAATGGAACAGGAATCCGGCCTGGTCGATACGCAGCATGCCGCCCCACATCACCTGCGGTTCGGCCGGATAGGCGGTGATCATTCCACGGATGAAACTGACCACCACGCCCGCCGCCGACAGCATCCCCAGCAGGCGCCGGGGCAGCTTGCGATGGTGGAAGATCAGGTCGACGATCAATACCAGCGCGGCGGTGACTGCCAGCGAGATCTCAGGCAGGATTGCATTCAACATGACAGAGATATTGGTCTCCATGCTAGCCGCCCCCCACCAACGCCAGGATATGGGTCACGCCCGTTTGAATGAGATCTGACAGCAAGCCCGGGAAGACGCCCAGCGCCACCATCAGCGTCCGCCAACAAGAGAATGACGAACTTGTCCTTGCGGCTGATATCGCCCACCTTTTCCAGCGCGGACGGCAGCTCGCCGAAGAACACCCGCCGGATGACCAGCAGGATGTAGCCGGCGGTCACGATCACGCCCAGAATGCCGATGATAGCCGCCCAGGGCGCCACCTGCCAGGCACCCACGAAGATGGGGAATTCGGCCGCGAAACCCGAGAAGCCCGGCATGCCCATCGAGACCAGCCCGGCCACGATGAAGCCGGCCGCCGCCCAGGGCATCTTTTTACCAAGACCGCCCAGCGCCGACAGCTCGCGCGTATGCGCCCGGTCGTAGACCATGCCGACGATGGCAAAGAAGAGAGCCGTCATGATGCCGTGCGAGAACATCTGCATGCCCGCCCCCACCAGGCCCTGATTCGTGAGGGTCGCCAGGCCGATCAACACCAGGCCCATATGCGAGACGGACGAGAAGCCGATGACGTATTTGAAGTCGGTCTGCACCAGCGCGATCAGCGCGCCGTAGACCACGTTGATCGTCGCCAAGATGAGAATGGCGGTCTGCCAGTACTGGGCACCCTCGGGCATCAGCATGATGCCGGCCCGCAGCGCGGCGAAGGCACCCACCTTCATCTCGACACCTGCCAGCATCATCGAGACGGCGGTCGGGGCGGCCACGTGACCATCCGGCGCCCAGGAATGGAAGGGGAAGATGCCGCCCAGGATGGCGAAACCCAGGAACACGAACGGGAACAGCCAGCGCTGCAGCTCGGGTGCGAAGCCAGCCTGCTCGAGCGCCAGCAGGTCGAAGGTATTGAGCCCGGCTTGGAAGTAGATCACCAGCACGCCGAAGAGCGCCATCATCGAACCCACGAACAGGTAGATGGTCAGCTTCATGCCGCCGTAATTGCGCGTCTTGGGTGAGCCCCACAACACGATCATCAGGTACTTGGGGAAGACCGCGATCTCGAAGAAGAAAAAGAGCTGGAACAGGTCGAGCGAGGCGAAGACGCCCAGGATGCTCGTCCCGAGGAACATCAGGAAACTGAAGAACTCGCGCGGCCGGTCGTCCACGTTCCAGGAGACCAGCGAACCACACAGCACCACCAGCGCGCCCAGAATGACCATCGGCAGGCTGAAGCCATCCACACCGACATGGTAGCTGATGCCGAGCTGGGGCACCCAGGGCATCTTCTCGATGAACTGGTAGCCGGCGGCGGCCTGGTCATAACCGAAATACAGCAGCAACGCCAGGACCAGGTCGATCGCACCGACCGCCGCAGCCAGACCCTTGATCCAACCCTTCTTCGTGGAAGGCAAGGCCAGCATGATCAGCCCGGCCGCCAGCGGCAGGAAGATGATGATGGAGAGGATGGGGAAGCCGGTTAAGTTCATCAGAACAACGCCGCCACGGTGAGATTGAACAAGGTCATGATGCCCGCCGGCCAGATGCCGATCCACAGCGAGAGCGCCATCAGCGGCGAGACCACGATCAGTTCACGGATGTTCAGGTCAGTCAACTTTTTCCAGCGCTCCTCAAGTGGACCATGCAGGGTCAGCTTGAGCGCCTTGAGGATATAAGCGCCGGTGAAGAACAGCCCGACCAGCGCAATGGCCGTTCCGGTCATGAAGACCGGCCAGGAACCCCGCACGATCTGGAACTCGGCTGCGAAACCGGCCAGCCCGGGCAAGCCCAGCGAGGCCATGGCGATAAAGGTCAAAATCGAACCGTAGACCGGCAGCTGCGCGTACAGCCCGCCCAGCTCGTTCAGGTCACGGGTATGGGTGCGCTCGTAGATCGCACCCACCAGGAAGAACATGCCGGCCGAGGATAAGCCCGTGCGCCACCATTTGCAGGACCGCGCCGTTCATGGCGATGTGCGCATCCGGTGTCCCGGCCGCTGCGCCGGCCGCGGCCACCGCCAGCACCACAAAGCCCATGTGGTTGATGGACGAATAGGCCACCAGGCGCTTGAAATCCGTTTGACCCCAGGCGCCCAGGGCGCCCATCACGACCGCTGCGACCGCCAGGGCAGCCAGCCAGGGAGCGAAGGCCTGGCTTTCGGCCGGGAAGAGCGGCAGCACCAGTCGAATGAAACCGTAAGCACCCAGCTTGAGCAGGACACCTGCCAGGATCATCGAACCGGCGGTGGGCGCCTCGGTATGCGCATCCGGCAGCCAGGTGTGGAACGGCCAGACCGGCACCTTGACCGCAAAGGCGATCACGAAAGCCCAGAAGGTCACCGTTTTAAGCGGCAGCCCGAACATCGTGCCGCCTTCGATTGCCAGCCATTTTTCGGTCACGACCATCAGGTCGAAGCTGCCGGTCAGCATACCCATCATCTGGGTCGCCAGCAGCAAACCCAGCGAGCCGCCCATGGTGAAAAGGATGAATTTCAAGGAAGCATAATTGCGATTCTTGCCGCCCCAGCCCGCGATCAGGAAGTACATCGGCACCAGCCCGACCTCCCAAAACACGAAGAACAGCAGCAGGTCGAGCGCGACGAACACACCCAGCATGGCCGTCTCCAGAAGCAGGAAGAGCTGCATGTAGGTGCGCACTTTTTCGGTGATATTGAACGAGGTCAGGATGGCCAGCGGCATCAGGAAGGTTGTCAGCAGCACCATGGTGAGCGAGATGCCATCGACACCGATATGATATGAAGCATTCAGGCTGAGGTACCAGGGTGCCTGCTCGCTGAACTGGAATAAAGCTGAAGTTGAATCGAAGCGCGCCCACGCCATCAGTGCCAGGGCAAAGGGGATGAGCGTGCCAGCCAGCGTCACCCAGCGAATGACTCTCACATTCCGCGCAGGGATGAGCCACAGGATCAACCCTACCGCCAGCGGGGAGAACAGGATGAATGTGATGAGGTGATCGAGGATCCAGGCCATCACCAATTCCCTCCGAAGTTCAAAGCCAGCATAACCACCAGCCCTGCCAGCACAACCAGCATCAGGCTGGTCACCAGGTACTGCTGCACCTTGCCTGTCTGCGTCAATCTCAATTTACCGCCCGACCATTTGGTCAGCGAGGCAGCCCCATCCGGGACGCCGTTGGCGACCGGGATGTCGAGCACCTTTCGGAAAGCCGAACCCAACCAGGTTCCGAAGCGTCCGATCCCGTGCAGGATTCCATCCAGGATATTGCGGTCGATCCAGGGCGCAACTTTCTCAGCCAGGTATTCCGCCGGTCGCACCAATACCAAATGGTAGAACTCATCCACCCAGAATTTGTGCTCGAGGGCAGTGAAGACGAAGCCCAGTCTCCGTTTCAGAGGATCCTCACTGGTGGAAGTCTGGTGCCGGTGCACCAGCCAGCCCAGGAAGAGTCCGGTCAGGCTGACCGCGATCGAGACCAACAACGGGATGGCATTGAAGCCTTCGGTTTCATGACCACCCAGGAACTCGCCGATGAAATTGGGCAGGAGGCCACCCAGCCCCGGGAAGGAACCCGGCACGCCGAACCAGCCGGCGCCGATCGCGAAGACCGCCAGCACGACCAGTGGAACGGTCATGACCGGCTGGGATTCGTGCGCATGTTTGGCCGAGGGCGTGCGCGGGCTGCCCAGGAAGGTCAGGGTGACCTGGCGCATGCTGTAGAAAGCCGTCACCAGGGCTGAGGTCGCCAGGGTGATGAACACGATCAGATGAGTTGCCATGGAAAGCACCGCTCAGGATCTCATCCTTCGACCAGAAGCCGGCGGTCAACAGCGGGAAGCCCGACAGGGCCAGTGCGCCCGCCAGGAAGGTCCAGAAGGTGACCGGCATCTTGCCGCGCAGCCCGCCCATCGAGAACATGTCCTGCGGGTCGGCAGTATCGCCGGTGGCCAGCTTGCCATGCTCCATACCATGGATGACCGAGCCTGAGCCCAGGAATAACAGCGCCTTGAAGAAGGCATGTGTGAACAGGTGGAAGACAGCCGCGCCGTAGGCACCGATGCCGAGCGCCGCCACCATGTAACCCAGCTGCGAGATGGTCGAGTAGGCCAGGACCCGTTTGATATCACGCTGCCCGAGCGCGATCAGCGCGGCAAACAGCGCCGTGAAGGAACCGATGGCTGCCATCACCAGCATGGGTGTGGTCAGCGGTTGACCGGCTTCCCAGCCGGCGGAGATGAGCGGGAAGAAGCGTGCCGACAGGAACACGCCGGCCGACACCATCGTGGCGGCATGGATCATGGCCGAGACCGGGGTGGGTCCTTCCATCGCATCCGGCAGCCAGGTGTGCAGCGGGAACTGCGCTGACTTGCCGACCGTGCCGGCGAAGATCAACAATCCGATCAACGCCGCCCAGCTCAAACCGAGGATCGGTGAGGGGTTGGCTGCCAGGGATCCCAACACACCCGGATCCGCCAGGATCTCACGGTAGTTGAGCGAGCCGGTCAGGGTGTAGAGGATGACCATGCCGAGCAGCATGAACATATCGCCCACCCGGGTGGTCAGAAAAGCCTTGACGGCGGCATCGCGAGCCGATGGGCGCGCATACCAGAAACCGATCAACAGGTAGGAGCACAGCCCCATGATCTCCCAGGCGGCATACAGCACCAGCAGGTTGTCGGTAACCACCAGCGCGAACATGGCGAAGGCAAATAAGGAGATGAATGCAAAGAAGCGGGAATACATCGGCTCGACCGAGGGTTCGCGGGTATGCGCGCCGGCCACTTCGACGCCATGCGGCGGGAGACCGGGCAGGTCATGCGACGCCGGCCGGTTGGCCGAAATTGTGGTAACCGATGCTATATATGAAGATCATCAAGACAGTCCAGGCCACGAAGAACAGGGTCAGCGCGGCCAATGGGTCGAGCAGTGCCCCCACCCTCAGCCAGGTTTCGCCGGTCGGCAGCCAATTCGTCGCAATGGCCAGCGGAGATTCGCGCAGGTCATGCCGGCCGACCGCCCAGGTGAACAGCAGCATGCTGCCCAGCCAGGACAACCCGGCTGCGACCAGCGCCACCCAGTGGCTCAAGCGACGCGACCGGCGCGTAAAGAGGCTGATCAGCGCGAAGGCTGCCAGTGGCGGGAGGGGAATGAGCCACAACAGGGTTTGCATCTGCTGTTATCCCTTCATCGTATCCAGTTCATTCGCGATCACCGTGCCGCGCCGGCGATAGGCTGACAGGACCAGGCCCAACCCGACCGCGGTCTCGGCGGCCGCAGCTGTAAAGACGATCGCAACGAAAACCAGCCCGTTGACCTGCGTGTTATGCAAATACGACCAGAAGGCCAGCAGGTTGATGTTGACCGCATTGAGCATCAACTCGATGCCCATCAGGATGGCGATGGCATTCTTGCGCGCCAGGACGCCGAACAATCCGATGCAGAACAGCGCTGCGGCCACCAGCAGGTACCAGGAAAGCGGTATCACTTCTCACCTTCCTTGCGTTCGAGCGCAACATAGATCGTGCCGATCAGCGCCGCAACCAGCAGAATGGATGCCACCTCGAAGGGGATGGCGAAGCCATTGGGGTCTGAAAGCGCCAGACCCAACCGTGCAGCATCTGCAGCAGCCGGGTCGCCCATCGTGGTAGTCAGCCGAACCGGGGAAATCCCGGAAGACCAGTGCCAGGACGACCATGAGGCCGCCGGCCGCTGCCAATCCCGCCACCCAGCCGCGATTGAGTTGGGGGGAATTTCTCGCTCATCACCTGGCGCGTCAGCATGACCGCGAAGATGATCAGGATGGCGATGGCGCCAATGTAGATGAGCACCTGCACCACCGCGAAAAAGCCGGCCTGCAGCAGCACGAACAACACCGCCACGCCCAGCAGCGTCACGATCAACCACAGCGCAGCGTGCATCATGCGCCGCACGCTGACCACCATCACCGCTGAGAACAGCGTGACGGCTGCCACCAGGATGAAGATGACCTGCGCGGCGCTCACTGCGACCTCCTGGCCGTGATGTCCTTCACAGCAAATCCGCCCGGAGCATCCAGTGGGAATTCTTTCAGCGGTCGTTTCTCGCTTGTTGAGGCTGAAGAGCACCAGGGCAACCACTACCAGCACCAAATTGGCGGCCACGAGTGAACCAAACTGAATAAGGCCGCCTTCCGGGATCAGCTTGGCGATCAGCGCGGTCAGGATGACAGACGCGATGGCCAGCGGCGTCAAGATCTTCCAGCTGATGGCCATCATCTGGTCGATGCGGAAGCGCGGGAAGGAGACACGCATCCATACCCCGATGAAATAGACAACCCCGGCCTTGAGGAAGAACCACAACAGTCCGAGCATGGGGTACTGCTCGGCGTAAGGTCCATGCCAGCCGCCCAGGAAAAGGACGGCGAATAATAACGAGATGGTGAAGGCATGCAGGAAATCCGCCACGTAGAACATGCCGAATTTCAAGCCGGAGTACTCGAGATTGAAGCCGGCCACCAGCTCCGATTCGGCCTCGGTCAGGTCGAAGGGCGAACGTCCGACCTCGGCGATGCTGGTCAGGAAGAACACGAAAGCCGCGACAGGTGCCAGCAAGACATAGGGTACGGTCTGCCCGCGCACAATACCATTCAAGCTGAGAGAGCCCGACAACATGACCGGCACCAGCAGCGCGATCACCAATGGTACTTCGTATGACAAGAGCTGCGCCACCGAGCGGAAAGCTGCCAGCAGGGCATATTTGTTGTTGGAGCCCCAGCCCGACAGCACCACCGCGATCTCGCCCAAGCCCGCCGATGGCCACCACGTACAGGACGCTCACCTCCAGATCGGCACCCACCAGGCTGAGGGTGAACGGCAGCACCGCCCACACCGCCAGCACGGCCGCGACTGACAGCACCGGTCCCAGGTTATAGGGCACGATATCGACCCCGGCCGGGGTGATGTGTTCCTTGGTGAAGATCTTGAGCATGTCAGCCAGCGGCTGGATGATGCCCCACGGACCGACCCGGTTGGGACCAAAGCGGTCCTGGAAGCGCCCGGCGATCTTGCGCTCGAACCAGATCAAACCCAGGACGAACAACATGGAGCCCATGGCCAGGACGAAGGCGCCGGCCACCATCAACAGGGTGTTTGCCGATGGATCGGACATGCCCCAGCCGGTCAGCAGTTCATGCAGCCAGTTCACCAGGAAGAGATAGGGGTCAGTCCAGAAATTCACGCATCACTCCATTAAACCCATTCCAGGGCACCCTTGCGCCAGGCATACAACAGCCCGGCCACCAGGATCAGGATGAACAGGATCGCCTCCAGCACCATGAACAGGGTCAGCTGGTTGTAGGCAGCCGCCCACGGATACAGAAAGACGGTTTCCACATCGAAGACCAGGAAGACCAGCCCAAAGATGTAATATTGAGCCTTGAACTGCACCCAGGTATCCCCGACCGTCTCGATCCCGCACTCGTAGGTCGAGCGCTTGATGGGATCCGGTTTCTTGGGACCCAGCAGCCAGGAAATGAAGATGGCTGCGGCCGGCAGTGCCAGCGCGATGGTCAGGAAAATGCCGATGTAAGCCCAGGCAGTCATCTCAGGCGTCTCCTTCTTCTTTTTTACCCGTTCGTTCCAGGGTTTCCTGCTGGTCACGCAGGGGATGAATGGCGGCATGGTAGCTGGCCGGCTTGGATAATTTCTTAAGGTCGTAAGCGCAGGTCCGTCCAGCGGTCGCGCGCGGCCAGCTCGTAGTTATGGTCCATTTGGATGGCATCGAACGGGCAGAACTCGGCGCACAACCCGCAATTCATGCACACATCCGCCTCGATCACGAACTCGGCCGGCTGGCTGAGCGGTTTGTTGGTTTCGGGATCGACCGCGCGTGTGATCCAGATGCATTGCGGCGGACAGACGCGCGCGCACATCCCGCAGGCTGTACAACGCAACTTGCGCTCGCCACCCTCCAGCTCGTCGTACACCAGGAATGGGACATAGCGAAAATTCTCTGGCGAGGGTATCCGCTCTTCCGGGTATTGAACGGTGAAGATGCCGCGCGTCTTGTAGGAAAGGCGGTCCTGCAGACCTTCCGGGCTGCGGTAGCGCTTGCCGCGCCAGCGCAGATCCACCAGGTAAGTGTCGACCAGGCGGCGGAAGGTCACCCATAAACCTTTGAACATGCCGAAACCGGGCAGAGGTGTCATCAGCGGTCAACCTCCCCCAGTGTGATATCGACTGAACCCAGGATGGTGACCACATCGGCGATCTTGTGCCCGCGGCACATGCCTGCCAGGCTGGTCAGGTTGATGAAGCTGGGTGCGCGCACGTGGTAGCGGTAGGGATTGGCCTTGCCATCCGAGACCAGGTAGAAACCCAGCTCGCCCTTGGGGCCTTCCACCCGCCCGTAAGCCTCACCGGCCGGCACGCGGGTCGACCAGGCTGGTTTACCACTCAAGATCGGACCTTCCGGGATGCCATCCACCACCTGCTGCAGGATACGGATGCTCTGGCGAATCTCTTCCAACCGCACCCGGTAGCGATCATATACATCCCCATGCCGGCCGACCACCACATCGAAGTCCAACCGGTCGTAAATGCTGTAAGGGTCCGCCCGCCGGATATCATAAGCGACACCCGAGGCGCGCAGTAGCGGTCCGGTGACGGATTGTGCCAGGGCCAGCTCGGGCGGCAGGATGCCGATGCCCTCGCAGCGTGCGCGGATGATCTCATTCTCGGTCAGGTAGCGGTCAAGCTCGTCAATGCTGCCGGGCAGGCGTTCGAAGACCAGCCCGCGGATGCGCTCGAGTTCGCCCGGAGGCAGATCAGAAGCCACCCCGCCGAAGCGGAAATAATTACACATCATGCGCGAACCGGCCACGCGCTCGAACACGTCCAGGATCAGCTCGCGTTCTTTCAAAGCATACAGGGAAGGCGTGTAGAAGGCGCCCAGATCGTTGAGCAGGAAGCCGATGCTGATCAGGTGCGAGGCAACGCGGGTCAGTTCGGCCATCATCACACGCAGGTACTCCGCGCGCTCCGGCACGCTGACACCGGTCAGCTTCTCCACGGCTGTCACATAGCCGAAGTTATTGCTCATCGAGGTGATGTAATCCAGCCGGTCGGTGAAAGGGATGTTCATGATCCACGAGTTACGCTCACCGATCTTCTCATGGTTGCGGTGCAGGTAACCCATGACCGGTTTCAAGTTGACGATGGTCTCGCCTTCCAGGAGGGCAGCCATGCGGAACACGCCATGGGTGGAGGGATGCTGGGGACCTAAGTTGACAATGATGCGGTCGGTGGCTAAACCTTGAGGATCCACAGCCTCACGCTTCAGGGCTTCATAGAGCGCCTCGTCGTCCTGCTGCAGCCAACCCTCCGGGTTGAAGCCTGGCGGGAATTTCAGATTGTCCTTGAGGGCCGTGCGCTGCTCGGCCGGCTGCTGTTGGGCATTCGGCCAGCGATCCTTGAAGGGTTTGACATCCTCGTTGTAATACGGCTCGTGCCAGTCCTTGCGCAGCGGGTGGCCTTCAAAGCCCTCCCAGGTCAGGATTCGGCGTAGGTCGGGATGCCCCTCAAAACGGATACCCAGCAGGTCCCAGGCTTCGCGTTCCTGCAGCTCCGCCCCCGGGAAGATGACGACCAGTGAAGGGAGTCGTGGATCGGCGCGTGGAATGCGGCATTTGATCTCGAGCGGTTGACCGCCCGTTGATTTGGAGAAATGATAGATGACATCCTGCAGCTCTTCGGCCGGGTAATCCGCAGCCGTAACAGAAGACAGCAGGTCATAGCCGAGGTCGGATTTGAGGGTCGATGCGATCTCCCTCAGGTGCCCGGCGGCAACCACATCGCCGCGGAACCCCGGACGGGGATCAGCGCTCACCCATTCCGGGAATCGCTGTGCCAGTTCGGAGACGGCCACACTCACCGGCGCATCAGTCATGCGCGGGTTCCTCCGTGGGTGGTGAGGCTTCGGGGGTGGCAGCAGCTTTGATCTCGTCGTTACGCCGCGGGTCGATCAGATCAGGTCCCAACAGCGGGACCGGGATGGACTCACCGGGACCTTTCTGGTACCAGCGCGCGGTGCGGATGGACTCGGTATCGATCTTCTTTTGCAGTTCGATCAAGCCGTTGAGCAGCGCCTGGGGTGTGGGCGGGCAGCCGGGGATGTAAATATCGACCGGCAGGAACTTATCCACACCGGAGACCACGCTGTATCCCTCCTTAAAGGGACCTCCACAGGTGGCACAGGCACCCATGGCGATCACGTAGCGCGGTTCGGCCATCTGGTTGTAGAGCCGCACCACCTGGCCGGCCATCTTCTTGGTAACCGTGCCGGAGACGATCATGACATCGGCCTGGCGCGGGCTGGCGCGCATGACTTCCATCCCGAAGCGCGAGAAGTCGAAACGGCTGGCGGCCGTGCAGATCATCTCGAAGGCACAGCAAGCCAGACCGAACAGCATCGGCCAGACCGAATTGCGTCTTCCCCAGTCATAGATGCGGTCGAGACTGGTGAGCGTCACGATACCCTGCAGCTCAGGCGGGACAGGTGAATCGACGGGTGGTTGTATGGTATCGGTCATATCTCAATAAGGAAAATCCAACAAGGGAATTTTACTTGATTATCAGAATATTAAACAACCTGACAAAAAGCACCCCGCGATCACCATTTGCCATATATATCATAGTAATGGTATTATTTGTCCGATAAGTGAGGCGAGAATGATATTACCCACCCTGTTCATCTCTCACGGGTCACCCGAAACCGCCATCGCCAGCACCCCCGCCCACGATTTCCTCCAAACACTGGGAACCCCTTATCAGTCCGCACGCGCCGTCCTGATCATTTCTGCCCACTGGGAGACGGCCTGCCCTGTCGTTAATGCCGCCGTTCACCCGGAAATGATCTATGATTTCTATGGTTTTCCGGATGAGCTCTACCAGATCAAATACCCCGCGAAAGGCGAGCCCAAGCTGGCGGCGGAGATCGCCAGCCTGCTGGAAACAGCCGGGCTGCAATGCCAGATCGACTCGCGCCGTGGATTGGATCACGGCGCCTGGGTACCGCTCAGCCTGATGTTTCCGGAGGCAGACCTCCCTGCTTTACAGCTTTCCATCCAAAAGGGTCTCGACCCGGCCGCCCACCTGGCCGTGGGGGATGCATTGGCGGAACTGAGGAAGGAAGGTGTGTTGGTTATTGGGAGCGGCGGCGCGGTCCACCCGCTCGGCTATGTCACCTTTCCAAGCACGACCCCCTTTGACTGGGCAGTGGCGTTCGATGATTGGTTGACAGATGCTGTTCTCCGCAGCGACCGAAAGGCGTTGGTCGATTATCAGGCTCAAGCGCCCTTCCCGGAACGTGCCCACCCGCGACCGGATCACTATATGCCGCTGCTGGTCGCGCTGGGGGCGGCCGGACCTGGCGCCAAAGGCGAAGTGCTTCACCAGAGCTGGGAATATGGCTTCCTGAGTATGGGGATGTACGCGTTTACATGAGACTGATCAGAGATTAGCCTATTACACGATAGGATAAATAAAAGCCTCCCGGACGGGAGGCTTTTTTCTGAGTATGAGGATTTTGCCAGTTTAGCCCTTCAAGGCACCGGCCATCATGCCGCGGATGAAGTAGCGCCCGAGGAAGATGTAGACCAGCAGGGTCGGCAGAGCTGCGAGAAGGGAAGCGGCCATCTGGACGTTCCAGGCAATGATCTGCCCGCCGGCCATGTTGTTCAGCGCGACCGTCACGGTCCAGTTGGCAGAGTTGGTCATCACCACCGAGAAGAGGAAATCGTTCCAGGCCTGGGTGAACTGCCAGATCAAGACGACCACAAAACTGGACAGGGAAAAAGGCAGGAACAGGTAATAAAAGATACGGAACATTCCAGCGCCGTCGATCTTGGCTGCCTCAAAGAGTTCATCCGGGATGGAAACGGCAAAATTTCGGAAGGTCAAGGTCGTGATCGGGATGCCATAGATGACGTGTACCAGGATCAATCCCGGGATACCCCCGTACAGGTTGATCTGGTGCATAAAATCGACCAGGGGGATCAGGATGGATTGGTACGGAATGAACATCCCGAACAGGATAAGCGGGAAAATGACATCTGCGCCGTTGAATTTCCACTTAGCCAGGAAGTAGCCATTGATCGAACCAACGATCGATGAGATGACCGCAGCCGGAATGACCATGCGGAGGCTGTTCCATAGGTACGGTGCAAGCTCCTGATAAGCGATCTTGAAGTTATCAAAACTCAAAGTCCGGGGCAGAGCCCACATGGTTTTGATGCTGACCTCATCCAGACCCTTCAATCCGGTGATCAGCATCATATACATGGGGATCAAGTAGAACAGGCTCAGCAGGATGAGCGGAATGTAGCTGAGGTAGGCGAATTTAAAGTGTTTCATTGTCTATTCTCCACCCGCAGCGAGTAGTTCAGATAGGGAATGATCAGGAGCGCCACACTGATCAATAACAGGATGCTGATGGCAGCGCCGGTACCGTACAGGTGGGCATCGAAGGTCGCATTCCACATGTAAATCGATGGCATGTCCAACGGATACTGCTTGCCGGCCACCGCGATGATCAGATCAAATGCTTTCAAGGACATATGCCCGAGAATGATCATGGCGCTGAAGGTCACCGGGCGCAGCAACGGGAAGATGATGTGTCGGAAGATCTCGAATTCGGTGGCACCATCCACCCGGGCAGCTTCCTTAAGTTCATCGGGGATCGCCCGCAAGCCTGCCAGGTAAAGGGCCATGCAATATCCGGAGAGCTGCCAGATGGCCGGGATGGCGATGTAGACCATGCCGAAGGTGGGTGTGGCTGTATAAGAACTATTCAGGAAACCAAGACCAATCTGATCGAACAGCAGATTTAAGCCGGTCATGCGAGTACCGGTAGCCGGGTTCATCAACCAGCGCCAGACGACACCGGTGACAATGTAGGAGATGGCCATCGGGAACAAGTACAGGCTTCTGAAGAAACCCTCCCCCTTCAAGCCCTGGTCGACTAAAAGAGCGCTCAACAAGCCCAGGACCAATGCACCGAGAACGAAGGGCACGGTGAATAACACCGTATTGCGCACATCGATCATGAAGCGTGGATCACTGGTTATGAGATTGATGTAATTCTTCAGCCCCACAAAGGTGTAATCCGGGATCATCCCCTTCCAATCAGTGAATGAAACCCGCACCGTCCATGCGATGAAGCCATACACAAAAATACCCACCGCCAGGATCGATGGGGAAACCATCAGGAAGGATAGCCACTTTTCTTTTTTATACCTCATGAGAGCCCCTCATCTGTAGATTCTCCAGATGGAAATTAAAATGAATGGATAATTACAAAAAAAGGATGTCGTTGGAGATTATATCGTGATAAGAGGTCATCGGGGGATTGCTCCCCCGATGACCGGATTCAACAGATGTTCAGGTTACTTGCAGGGTCCTGATTCTTTGCAGCTAGCTACCAGGCCAGCCTGGAAAGCGGCGAGATCACCATCGGTCAGGAACTGGCCGAGGGAAGTGCCGATCGCGGTATTCCAGGTGTCATTGGCAACCACACCGTGCGCCAGAGAGCCGACGATTTTGTCGACTTTCCAGTCGGCCATCGCGGACTGCAGGTAAACACCGTAGAGTGAAACATCGGCGTCGCTGCGGGCGGGGATGGAGCCCTTAACAGGATTGAATGCATCCTGACCTGCCTTGGAACCGCACAGGGTCAACCACTTCTGGACTGCATCCGGGTGTTTGGCACCCACAGCCCAAACGAAGCTGTCAGAAAGGAACTGATAGGAGCCCTTGGTACCGGGAACGGCCATCCAGCCATATCCGGTTTCGGGAGCCAGCGCCAGGTCGACGCGGAAGTATCCTTCAGCCCAGTCGCCCATCACATTGAACGCGGCGTCGCCATCGGCGACGAGTTTGGAGGCGTCCTGCCAGGAGAGCGTGGCGTAGTCGGAATTGACATAGGTCATGACCTTGGCAAAGTTGTCAAGAGCCGTGGTCACTTCGGCACCACCCCAGTCAGCTTCACCAGCCCACAACTTATTGTAGAAATCGGGGCCAACGGAAGCCAGCAGGACGGTTTCGAACAGGTGTTTCTCAGTCCAGGCTTCACCGAGGGAGAGCGGGGCTTCCATGCCAGCGGCCTTGAGGGCATCCATGGCGGCGATCCAGCTGTCGAAGCTGGTGGGATCCGGTGCAGCCACATTGTACTGGGCCAGGACGGCTGGATTGAACCACATGACATTGGCGCGGTGAATATTGACGGGCACGGAATAGGGATGTCCATCCTGCGAGATCAAGGGGATGAGGGTCGCAGGGAAGACATCGTACCAGCCATTGGCTTCGTAGAGGGCATCCAGGGGTTCCAATTGGCCGGCAGCTACGTAGGTGCCGATCAGTTCCTGCCCGGCATGTCCCTGCCAGGAATCCGGCGGGTCGCCAGCGGAAAGGCGGGTGGCCAGCACGGCTTTGGCATTCGAGCCAGCACCACCGGCAACGGCCGCATTGACGAACTCGATGCCCGGATTCTCTTTGTTCCAGATCCCGATCATCGCGTTCAAACCGGCTTCCTCACCACCACCGGTCCACCAGGAGAAGACTTCAACCTGGGTGTCACCACCGGCGGCTGGGGCTTCTTCTTTTGGTGCACACGAAGTCAAAAGCATGGATGCTATGACCACGAGTGCGACGATAAAGTACAAATGTTTCTTGTTCATCTTCGCTCCTCTCAGAATATTTGTTGGGTGGATCATGGATCCACCTTGCAACAACTTACGCGTGTTAATTATATGACTGTTTGATGTTATATACAACTCCCATAGGATTAGAATTACATTCGCATGTCATATTTTATTAACATGTTATCTGACCTGGAAGACCAGCAATATCCACCCCAAGTCAATCGATCGGGGTGTAATGTTATAATCCGTCACGGCGTCAGTGCTTCTTCGGATGATCACTTCGCCGCCCCGCCCCAGTCCCCCCCTGGGGCGGTGTGCATTCCAACCAGTCCTCGACCATCGCCCGGGCGACCAGCTGGCTGAGCGAAACCGCCCGGAGCTTGATCTTTAACGCGTCCACATGGTGACGCACACTCCGCTCACGAATGCCCAGATGGAAACCGATCTCGGCCAAAGTCTGCCCGCGAGCCAATCCATCCAAGACCTGGTGCTGGCGGATGGATAGTAATGATGGGACAAAGGGGGAGGTAATTCCCTTTTCCGCAGATGTTTCGCGGGGTCTCTTTTCAGGGTTTATCACCATTTCACCGGCATGAACGTAAACCTGCTCACCTGCCTGAACTGCGGTCAGGTTGCCACCTCGCCCAAACCGCCTGAAACGCCATTTTCCATTCCGGATCTGCTCGACCAGCATGCCTGCCGGCAGATCGAGCTGATAACGCGTTATGACCCGCCCCTCCCTCACCAGGATCACTTTGCATCCAAATTCATATTCAACCATGATTCCCTCCGATCAAAACCCAACCTGATTATGGCCTATAGTCTGGATAACCGGGAAGGGTGAAAGATGGGGGATGTTCCGCCCTGGATAAGTCCCAATTTAACATACAGATTTGCCTGGATCATCGATTAATACTAGTGCTTTTTGGACTAATAGTACTATTTCTGATGCTCGAGACGCTGAATATCATATTTTTACTTGACAAATATCATATGAAGCCTATAATTGCGGGATTATTTTAAAACGGATATGAAAATTTACTTTTTCCTGATGATCCTGATGATTGCCACCTACATGTACATGTATTGGTTAGGTTCAATACACCTGGTCGGATGGAAAAGGGAAATCCTCATAAAAGAATAAAGAGAAATCCCAGAGCTTAAACAAAAACCACCCGACCAGCGGGTGGTTTATTGTTTATCAGGAGGTGCCCGATAAGCAATCATTCTAAGAAGATAGAAACGCAAGATCGTTCGTAAAATCTAAGTTGGAGAAGAATAAAATGAAAAATCGTGCTTTTATCATCGTGTTGACCATCACCGCCCTCCTGTTGAGCGCCTGTGGTCAAGCTGCGCAACCTACGGCTACGACTGCCCCTGCAGATGGTAATACGTCGCCTACGGCTGCCCCTGAAGATGAATGGGGCAGCCTTGTTTTTAAGCCGGGTGAAACGGTCAAGGTCGGCCTTTCATCGGCTCTTTCCGGTGGGTATGCCGTGTACGGAACCGACATGCTTAATGGTGTTAATCTGGCCATCGATGAATTCGGTGGCAGCCTGAAAGGCTGGAAGCTCGCCGCAGAAGGTCAGGATGACCTCTGCGAAGGTGCCGCAGGTGTGACCGTCGCTGAGAAGTTCTCAGCAGATCCGGCCATCCTGGGCGTGGTTGGCCCGATGTGCTCCGGCTCGGCTGTCCCGGCCGAGGACATCTATGGCGCCAATAACGTCATCATGATCACCCCCTCCAGCACGGCTGTGGCAGTCACCGCCCAGGGCTTTGAGAACGTCTTCCGCACGGTCGCCAACGACGAACTGCAGGCCACAGTAACGGTTGACTACCTGTTCAACGAGCTTGGTATTCGATCCCTGGCAGTCCTGCATGACCAGAGTATTTACGGTGAGGGCATCGCTGCTGCCGTTCAAAAGAAATTCGAGGAAGCCGGTGGTACTGTCTCCGCATTTGAAGGCATCACCCGTGGCGAGTCCGATTACTCGGCGGTGGTTACCAGTGTAAATTCAGACACTCCTGAAGCTGTTTACTTCGGCGGCATGGACGCCGAGGGTGTCAAGCTGGTGGTGCAATTGGGCCAGGCCGGTTTTGATGGCGTGTTCTTCGGTCCGGATGGCATCAAATCGCAACCATCCTTTGCGGATGCTGCCGGTGAGGCAGCCGAAGGTTCCTTTATGACATTCGGTGCTGTAGCCGGCGCTGCCGGTGTTGAGGATTTCACCGCCAAGTTCAACACTAAGTTCGGCGGCGATCCGGTCGCCTATGGCCCCGGTTCGTTCGACGCTGCAACCATCATGCTCCAGGCAGCTGATAAAGTTGCCCAAGTCGATGCGGATGGCAACCTGGTCATCGGCCGCAAAGCCCTGGCAGATATGATCCGTGCCACACCCTATACCGGTGTGACCGGTCACCTGGAATTTGACGAAAAGGGTGATCTGAAAGTCGTTTCCATCACCGTCTTCACGGTTAAAGATGGCGTGATCACTGCCGTCAAGGAATATCCATTCGGTAATTAGCTGACATACGCTTCCCTCCTTATCGTTGTGAGAGAGCCGCCTCACGGCTCTCTCACATCCCCCTGTCAGGTGCTGGCATCACACAGCCGGCGATTTCACCCGACAGGTGATGACTGAATAAACAGGACCAACATGCCGCCAGAACTTAAACTCTTCTTCGAACAACTCATCAACGGCATCACCGTCGGCAGCCTGTATGCCATGATCGCGCTCGGATATTCGATGGTCTACGGGGTTCTGGTTATGATCAATTTTGCCCACGGCGATATCTACATGGTCGGCGCCTACTGGGGTTCCTTCACCCTGACGATGCTGGCCGAGGCCGGCTGGCTGCAGTCTGAACCGGTTATCAGCATCATCCTGGCTTTTCTGTGTGGTGCGCTGGGTGCCGCCCTGACCGGCATCCTGGTCGAACGACTGGCCTACCGCCCCTTGCGCAAGGCCGGCCGGCTTGCACCACTCATCAGCGCCATCGGCGCCTCGATCGTTTTGCAGGAGATCGTACGCCTGGCCCCCAAGATCGGAAATGCAATCATCAACATTCATATCGGTGATTTTCAGTTATTCCCGACCGGATTCATCACGACTGTCAGCGGCTGGCTGGCTGCCTTCGGCGGATCCGCACTGCGCACCTACCCAACAATCCTGGGTACCGGCGGTTTTACCGTCGGCGGTATCTTCATTACCTACGTACGTGTGATGATCGTTGTAATATCGCTGCTGATCATGCTGGCTTTGAGCTTGATGGTGAAATATACCCGCATGGGAAAGGGCATGCGCGCAGTCGCCGAAAGCAAGGATACGGCAGCTCTGATGGGTGTGGATGTCAACCAGATCATCCAGCGCACATTTTTTATCGGTTCAGCATTGGCCGGTGTGGCCGGTGTCATGGTCGGATTACTTTATCTACAGATCCGGGTCGATATGGGTTTCGTCCCCGGAATCAAAGCATTTACAGCTGCCGTGCTGGGAGGTATCGGCAGCATACCCGGCGCGATGCTGGGCGGTTATGTCCTGGGGCTGGTGGAATCCCTGTCGGTCCAGGTCCTGCCAGCAGTCTACAAGGATGTCGTGGCCTTCGTGATCCTGATCCTGTGCCTGTTGTTCTTACCCAACGGGTTGCTCGGGTCCCGAAAAGCCAACACAAAAATGTGAAAGGGAACCAGGCATGCAATTATTTCAAAAACTAATCACCCTGATCACCGGTAAGCGCTGGTTGATGATTGCCCTGGGCGTCCTGGGCATCGTGTTGATCCTCGGCCTGCCACTGCTGCCGATCCCGCAGAAGAACCTGTGGGTGCGCGTCATCGGATACGCCGGCTTATACATCCTGCTGGGATTGGGCTTGCTGATCCATGTGGGCATGGCCGGCATGCTTGATCTTGGTTTTGCTGCCTATTATGGCATCGGCGCTTATACCTGTGCCTTCCTGGCATCGGAGCATTTTGGCTTGAACCTGCCTTTCTGGTTGGTCTTGCCGATCGCCGGTCTGGTGGCTGCACTGATCAGCATACTGGTATGCATCCCGGTTCTCCGTTTACGCGGGGATTACCTGGCTATCGTCACGCTGGGTTTTGCAGAGATCTGCCGTCTGTTATTTTTAAATCTAAAAAAAGTCACCAATGGTTCTCAGGGTATCATGGGTATTGATAAACCGGTTTTGGGCGATATGGTGTTCAAAACCGGTACGCATTTCTATTACCTGATATTTGTATTGCTCGCCCTCTTTATATTCCTCACCATCCGGCTGATCAAATCCCGCACCGGTCGGGCATGGATGGCCATCCGTGAAGATGAGGACGTCGCTGAGATGTCAGGTATCAATACTACCAGGTATAAAGTACTGGCTTTCGCCGCAGGTGCATTCCTGGGAGGCCTGGGCGGGGCCATTTTTGCCAGCTGGCAGGGTTCGATCTTCCCGGATAATTTCAATTTGATGGCCTCCATCAATATTTTATGCCTGATCATCCTGGGAGGCCTGGGCAATGTCTATGGTGTGGTCATCGGCGCACTGGCACTGATCGCCCTGCCCGACATGCTGCGCGGGCTATCTGACTTCCGTATGTTGATCTTTGGCATTCTGCTGGTGGTCATGATGATCTTAAAACCAGAGGGGTTCCTGACCCGTATCCCTCCCAAGCTCGAAAGTGTTCATCCAGTTGAGACGAAGGAAGGTAAATTGTGAGCGCAACACTTCTCTCCACAAAGATGTTAACCAAGCGCTTTGGAGGTCTCGAGGCCATTTGCAATCTGGATTTCAGTGTAAACGAGTCGGCCATTGAAAGCATCATCGGTCCGAATGGCGCCGGTAAGACCACCTGTTTCAACTGCGTGACGGGTTTTTACCGTCCGGATGAGGGCGAGATCCTCTTTCTAGGCCGCTCGGTGGTCGGGCTGGCGCCGCATGAGATCGCCATTCGCGGGATCTCCCGCACCTACCAGAACATCCGCTTATATGGCAACCTGACCGCGCTCGAGAACATCCTGGCCGGGCATCATTGCCGGATGAAGTCAAATATCAGCGATGCATTGATCCATTCTGCCCGCCACATGCGCGAGGAACGTGAAGCGCTTGAGGAAGCCAACCGCGTGCTGGCCTTCGTCGGCCTTCAGGGATGCGGTGATACGCTGGCCTTCAACCTGCCCTATGGGGAGCAGCGCCGTCTCGAAATCGCCCGCGCAGTAGCCTGCAAACCGCGCCTGCTGCTGCTGGACGAACCCTCAGCCGGCATGAACCCCAGTGAAACGACAAGCATGATCACCCTGATCCGCAAGCTGCGCGACGAGTTGGGCATCACGATCCTGATCATCGAACATGACATGCACCTGATCATGACCATCAGCGAACAGGTCACAGTTCTGGATTTCGGGCGTAAAATTGCCGAAGGGACACCCCGCGAGGTGCAGCGTCATTCCCGGGTCATCGAAGCCTACCTTGGCAAGGCCAGGCCGGTTGCCTGAGCTATCCTAATCACCAGGAACATCCATGCCGCTATTATCGTTACAGAACATCACCACCCATTATGGCAAGATTCGCGCCTTGAACGGCATCTCACTGGAGATCGAACCCGGCGAAATCGTCTGTCTGATCGGTGCCAATGGCGCCGGCAAAACCACCACCCTGAAAACCATCTGCGGTTTATTAAAGCCGACCCAGGGCAAGCTTTTTCACAAGGAAGAGGATATCACCCGTCTGCCAGCGCACAAGATCGTCGCACGCGGGATCGCATTGGTGCCCGAAGGGCGCCAGGTCTTCGCCAGGATGACCACCCAAGAGAACCTTGAGATGGGCGCTTATACCTGCAGGGACCCCAGGCAGGTGAGAGAACAGATCGAAAACATGTATACCTTGTTCCCACGCCTGAAGGAACGCCAGCGCCAGCTGGCCGGCACACTTTCAGGTGGGGAGCAGCAAATGCTGGCCATCGCACGTGCCCTGGTGGCCAGACCGGGTCTTCTGCTTTTGGATGAACCTTCCATGGGTCTGGCGCCCAAGATGCTCGAAAGTATCTTTAAGAGTATCCTGGATGTCAACCAAAAAGGCACCACGGTGCTGCTGGTGGAACAGAACACCCAGATCGCGTTGGATGTTGCCAGCCGCGGGTATGTCATGCAAACCGGCGAGATCAACCTGGCCGGCACGACCAAATCCCTGAAATCCAATGAGATGGTCAAGAAGACTTACCTTGGTATGAGCTAGTTCCCGTTAATCAATTTACTAGCCAACGGATCATCCTCGGGGTGATCCGTTTTACTTGCATTCCGATAATTATTCGTGTAAAGTTGAACAAGACGCCAGTTTGGGTCATTTCATTTATATATGGAGGGCAAAATGAAATCATCCCACACGTCACAACCCCATCGAAGCATCACCAATCTCTTTCTTTGCATTTTTATCTGCCTGTTCGTAACCAGTATCCAGCCGGCTTCGGCTGCACCACCATCATTTCACTATTATGTGGACGTTTATTTCGATACAAGCATCAACTCAGGTTGCCTGGATGAAGTAGATGATAATACTTGCGGCCTGCGGGGTGCCATCAGCCTGGCAAACAGCGGCAGCAGCTCCTATTATCACTATATCCACCTCCCGGATGGCACCTACAACCTGACCCTTCCGGGTGCAGGTGAGGATAGTAACGTAATTGGTGACCTGGATATCTATGGACCTACGATCATCATCGAAGGTACCAGCATGTATGGAACGATCATCAGCCAGGCGGGATCCTTCGACCGTATCATCGATCACCAGGGCAACCATGGTTTACAGCTGATTAACCTGACGATCCAGAATGGAAATCTCCCGAGCGGATATGGCGGTGGTGGAGGAGTACGCAGCCTTGATACCGATTACCTGACTCTCGACAACGTGTATTTTTATAACAATCTAGTCGGAGCAGTACTCAGCACTGATCGGGGTGGAGGTCTTTACATCGATGACACAGACCTGGAAGGATTGGATTACACGATTTTCAGGGAAAATTCAGCCTGTAATGGCGGCGGCGTCGCCATAGCAAACTCCGGAACAGGTATTGACACTTCTTTTGTCAATATATGGTTTGATACGAATACCGCCACCGATGACCCCACTTGCGGTTATGGGGGAGGTTTATACACATACGGTATCGTGAATCTGACCTTGGATTCGCCCAGCTTCGGTCGTAATCATGGTCAAATCGGAGCTGCGTATTTCGACTCCTATGATACGACAGCCGTCATGACAGATGTGATGTGTTATGAAAACCAGATCGATACCGGCGGACATGGCACTGCCGGAATGAATATTTCCGGAACGGCAACCATCAGTGACTCCATGTTCTTTTCAAATGTTGCGCTCACATCGTCGGGTGCCATGGCGTTGATGAACGAAAGTGTGGTGACGGTCGAGGACAGCAGATTCACCAACAATCAAGGAGGTAAAGGGGGTGCCATCTTTGCCGATTACAATACTTCCGCAGTATTGCGGCGCGTGCAAATCACAACCAATACTGCCAGCAATGGCGGAGGTATCTATGTCAATACCAACGCTGACATCGATCTTGAGAATGTGACCATAGCCAATAATCATGCTGATGATTTCGGTGGAGGTATCTATCTATATCAAAACACCTCAGCCAATCTCAACCATGTCACTGTAGCCGGCAATGGGAGCGATGCAGGAGGTGATGCGGTTTATATCGATTACAACGGTCACTGGTATTCTCAAAATAGCATTTATTTCCTCGCCGGGCATGCGGATGTCTGTGAATATGGAAGCCCATCCTACTCGGTTGGCTCCAACAGCCACAACATCGAAAATGCCAACTCATGCAAGCTGGGAGGTCTGAGGAACACGGACCCGCTTCTTGGTGATCTGGATGCGTATGATTCAAGCATGCTGACCATGCCACCCCTTCCGGGCAGCCCGGCTATTGATGGCGCGATTGCAGACGATCCTGTTACAACTGATCAGCGCGGTGTGATCCGCCTGGATGGAGATGGTGATGGTCTTGTCAAATCCGATATCGGCGCACATGAGACCTACGTTCATTATTATTTTGCCCTTATCGTCAGGCCATAGACACATTGGTCACCCGGGAATGGCTTGATGTTCTCAGGAGGGAACTGAAAAGCGGCTCCGTTGGATAACTTTATAATCTGGAGGGCAAAATGAAATCAACCCACTCATCTCAGCCTCATCGATGCCTTGCCGTTTTGTTGATCGTTGTCGTCTTTTTATCCTTTGGGCAACCTCAACCGACCCAGGCTGCCATTACCACGCATTTATATGTTGATACCACAAATGATGACGCCGCGTTAAAAGCCTGCGAGCCAGGAGTGACGGATTGCAGTCTGAGGGGAGCCATTCAGCACGTCAATGAAACCGCAGGTACCAATCCATTCATGATCCACCTGCTGGATACCACCTATAACCTCACGCATTCAGGGGGTGATGATACTAATATACTGGGTGATCTGGATGTCAGCAGTGGAAATAATCTCATTATTGACGGTGCCGGCATCGACTTGACTGTTATTAATGGAATGGGGAACAACGATCGGATCATCGATCACCAGGGTGAAGGTATTTTGGAATTGTCAGATCTGACCGTTCAAAATGGCTTCCTGGCAAGTAATATGGGTGGTGGTGGAGGCATTCGCAGTCTATCAACCGGGGAACTGACCCTGGATAACGTCCGCATTGCGGGCAATTATGTCGCTGGCGTCATTGCAGGTGATGCCGGTGGGGGTATCTTTGTATCTGACGCTGACTTGACGATCCAGGGTGGCACCCAGATCGAAGACAACAGCGCCTGCCACGGTGGCGGTATCATGGTCAACAATTCCGTTCATTTCAATGTTTATATCGAATCATCCGATATTATTGGGAATAGAGCCCGTTGCGAAATGGGTGGGGGAATATTATTTGCCAACAATGTAACCGGCGATATCAATCAAACGACTGTATCCGGAAATCATGCAAAACGCGGTGCGGGGTATATCCAATCCAGTACAACCACAGCGATCATCAACGGGATGAATGTCTACGGAAACGTCATCGATGCCGGTGGTACCGGCGTGGCCGGCATGGAACTGAACGGTGAAGCAACCGTCTCCTGGAGCCAGATCTATAATAATACCGGTTCGACCGGTGCCGGCGGTATCGAGTTGATGGACAACAGTGAGGTAATAATCGAAGATAGCGCCATTAGATCCAACGATGGTGATGATGGTGGCGGCATTCGAATAGAGGGCAATACTTCTGCCTCGCTGCGCCGTGTAGAGATATCCGATAACGATGCGATCACAGGCGGAGGGATATCGGTGAGAGCGAATGGGAATGTTTACCTTGAGAATGTCACCATCGCCGAAAATTATGCCCTGGATTACGGCGGTGGAATCTATCTGAATCTGAATGACAGCGCCGAATTCGACCACATCACTGTGGCAAATAATCTGGGAGATTCAGCCGGCGATGCTGTCTACATAGCCCATAACTCCCGTTGGAATACCCGCAACAGCATCTATTCAAGTGGCACCGGAACGGAAATCTGCGCCTATGGGGGACTCTATATATTGATGAATGGTGGTCATAACCTCACCCCGGACTCATCCTGCAACCTGACCCATGCGACCGATATTTTGGGCTACGACCCGATGCTTGCCGGGCTGGATTTTTACAGCTGGAAACTGAAGACCATGGCGTTATTGCCCGGCAGTCGGGCAATCGACGCTGCGCTCGCTGGAGATCCCGTGACCACCGATGGGCGTACCAAGAGCCGCGTCGACGGCGATCTGGATGGCATCATCGAATCCGATATCGGTGCACACGAGTATTACCTGGAATTCTACCTGCCATTGATCATCAAACCATGATCTAAAGCCCCCCAAGTCGGATGCATCATAAACCAGCCGAAGAAGCACCGGCTGGTTTTACATGTGCTTCACGGAAACCTACAGGGAATATATCCGTATAACCTGGAGGATAACATCGTACCCACCTTTATCGGATGGGTAACAAAATGAAACCTGAATTCAATGTTAAGAACCTCCTAGTTCCACTCGTCATCCTGCTAGACTACCCGGGCCTCGGTCTGAGGTGCACCATTTCCCCCGGTTACCTCCAACCGCTGATCATGTTCGGCTCCTTCGGTCTTGCGCTTGGTGTTGGCCTGGGCTGCAAGGAAATGCTCAAAGAGCGTTCCTGAAATTCCCCACAGATGAATGCCGCCGGGATGACCTCTCACCCGGCGACTAGTTTATTATTAGCTAGCGTGAAGGTTATCGATCCAGTTCCAAGACCAGGTCGTACAAAGCCTGCGCAGTCGTAACCAGCTTGAGAGGGTCCACCAGTTCAGGGATGTCCTTTGCTGTGTGGGCGATATCATGCTCCAGTTCGGAAAATTTTTCGGTGGTGATGGCAATGGCCGGCACCCCGCTCATGGCGAAGATCATATGATCGCCCTGCGGCCAGGCCGGTCCCTCCATCAGGTCGGGATGATGGTTGAAGACCTCCCGAATTTGGGTGGTCATCTCATCGGTGCATTCATAGAAGGAATACGCGGTCGGGCTGCCACGCCAACCCAGCCCATCCAGGTTGACATTCAATCTGATTTCGCCCATTTGGCCCTCATTGCGCACCAGGTAGAGTTTCTGCCCGGCTACGCTGTAGTTATCCTCACCATTGAATGGCACCAGCTCCACCGGTTGGCGTCCATCATAATCTGCCAGCAATTCAGCCAGCAGCAATAACACAGTTGCACCAGCCGCATTGTCCAGCGCACCGGGAGTGCCGGCCTTGCTGTCAATATGCGCGCTCATGACCAACCGGCGACCGGTCTCCGGCCCTTTGCGCGCCAATACCTGCGTGGCTTGATTGCGAAAACGGCGGGCATCCATACTTAGATCGACCACCTGACCGGCATGTAAAGCCAGGCGCTCGCCATCCACATCTTTCATGTATCCCGCCGGGAGGTTGAAATCACCATCTTCAATCAGCGGGAAGGGATAGACGGCTCCGGCCAGCTCGGGATTATGCCCGGTGGCAGCAATAATAGCCGCTGGGGCTTTCTCCTCAAAAAGCGCAATGATGCGCTGGTGGTGCTCGGGGTTGTAAAAGGAAAAGTTTTTGGGCATCAACTGCTCGGTCGTTAGTTCCCCCATTACCAACAGAATCTTTCCACGGGCTTCGACCGCTTCCAACTCCACCAGGGTTGAGACGACAGCCAGCGGTGCCATCACCTCGCAGCCCAGCGAGTAATCACTGATCTGAAAATCGTAATTGGTACCGCCTGCGATCAGATGGTGATCCCCCGAGTCCCAGCCCAGGCAGTCGAAAAGTAATTCCTCCACATGGAACCCGAATTTTCGGGTAACCTGCGCAAAGTGGTGCGTGGCGGCGTGGTTTCCCGGGCTGCCCACCTGGCGATGGGGATGGGTGTTGCACAAGGTGTTCAGGTGTTCCAGGGCGGTCGTAATGAGCGAAGCCTCGTTCATATTTTTCCTCCTTGGTTAATAGATAATCGGGGAAACGAAGCGCAAATTATACCCGCTGAATGGAGAATGAATACGGGTTAAGGGTTATTGCCCAACAGGGCAAGTGCCAGTTTGACTGCCTGACTGGCATCCGGGGCACTGCCATCCGCCCCGATCTCGCGCGCATACGGTTCCGTAACCGGTGCACCGCCCACCATGATCTTGACCTTGTCACGCAGCCCGGCCGCCTTGAGCGCATCGATGGTGGCTGCCATGTACGGCATGGTGGTGGTCAGCAAGGCTGACATACCCACCAATTGCGGGTGGTGTTCCTGCACGGCTGCCACGAATTTCTCGGGGGAAACATCCGTACCCAGGTCGATGATCTCGAAAGAGGCTCCCTCCAGCATCATGGCGACCAGGTTCTTACCGATGTCATGCAGGTCACCTTTGACCGTGCCGATCACGACCTTGCCTGCGGCTCTGACCTCAGCCTGGACCAGCGCCGGTCGCAGCACGTTCAAGACCTGCCTGCATGGCGCGCGCCGAAACCAACATCTCGGGCACGAAGTATTCCCCAATCTCGAACAAATGCCCGACTTCAGCCATGGCCGAGACCATGCCCTCATTGAGGATCGTGGCAGCATCCAATCTGGCATCCAATGCCGCCTGGACTTTCGAGACGGCTTTCTCGCGTGCGCCGTCGATGATGGCTCGATGTAATTCCTCAAGGATCACATTCATGGTGTCTCCCAGGTAATTAAGATACGCAGGGTTATTTTACCTTCCCGACTCGCTTTTCAGGAGGGTCTTGACATTGAAGAATTATTGTTATAGAATACTCTATATAATAGAGTACTCTTTAGTTTAAGGAGAGAAATAATGGAAGTATCACCTACCGAAGCTGAACAAGCCCTGACAGTCATCGAGAGCATGGTCAGGAAAACCCGCCGGGCGATTTCCTCGAGCGGTGCCTACCTCTTCCTGATCGTCTGGGGAACCATCTGGCTGATCGGATTCACCTGCTCGCAATACCTGGCGGATCCAATCGTCGGGAAGGTCTGGGCTGTGCTGAACGTCCTGGGCGCATTATTGTCAGCCATTATCGGGATACGCATGAATCGCGGGGTGCGCAGCACAACCACCTCACCCTTGTTGGGTCAACGCATCGGGCTGTTCTGGTTGTTGCTGTGGCTGTTCTGTGCAGCCGCGATCGCGGTCATATGGCCGCCGGAGCCCAAACAACTGGCCATGATCATCATCCTGTTCGTCATGACCGGTTGGATTGCCATGGGTTTATTGCTGTCGATGATGTCAGCACGTTGGGGAGTAGCCTTCACTGCCCTGGCCTTGATCGGCTATTTCCTGCTGCCCGACTATTTTTTTCTTTGGATGGCAATTTTGGGCGGCGGTGGGATGATCGCACTTGGTTTCTATATCCGCTCAAGGTGGTGAGTCATGCCCGAGCTCAATGAGACCATCCACCAACCGATCCGTCTGCGCATCATGGCCGCCCTGGTGACCCTTGCCCCGGATGAAGAATTGGATTTCACCACCCTGCGAAAGCTGCTGGACGTCACCGACGGCAACCTCGGTGCGCATCTGCGGAAACTGGAAGAAGCCGGCTATATCGCCGTCAACAAGACCTTCGTTGAACGCAAGCCGCGCACTTATGTGGCTGCCACACCGACCGGTCGTACAGTTTTCAGCCAGCATGTGGCTGCGCTTGAAGCAATTCTGAAGAGCAAGTGAGGTAGGTATGAAATCGATCATTCAAGTTGATCAACTTGCGCAAGACCTACGGCACCACCGTTGCCGTAGATGATATCTCCTTCGAGGTGCAAGAAGGCGAGATCTTCGGCATGGTCGGTCCGAACGGCGCCGGCAAGACCACCACCATCGAGTGTCTGGAAGGTTTACGCCGGCCGGATAGTGGCTCCCTGCGCGTCCTGGGTGTCGATCCACAGCAGAACAGTCAGATGCTGCGTACCCTTACCGGTATCCAGTTGCAGCAATCCAATCTGCCGGACCGGATGAAAGTGTGGGAAGCGCTGGATCTGTACAGTTCCTTCTATCCCCATACGGCTGACTGGGATAACCCTGCTGACTCAATTGGGGCTGGAAGAGAAACGAAATACACCCTTCAGCAAATTATCGGGTGGACAAAAACAGCGCCTGTTCATCGCACTGGCACTCCTGCCGGATCCACAGGCTCGTGTTCCTGGATGAATTGACCACCGGCCTGGACCCGCAGGCGCGGCATGCCATCTGGGACCTGGTGCGGGATGTGCGTTCGAAGGGCAAGACCATCCTGATGACCACCCATTTCATGGAAGAGGCCGAGCGTCTGTGCGACCGGGTGGCCATCCTGGACCACGGTCGCATCGTGGCACTTGACAGCCCTGCCAGCCCTGATCCGCAAGCTGGGCGGTGAAGAACGGGTGGTCTTCAGCCTGGATGATAGCCATGCCACCGGCACTTGAAATTGCATTATCCAAATCGGGCCGGGTCGTAATCGAAGGTGACCGGGTGTCTGTTCACGGAACAGAGTACCCGACACAAGGCGCTGGTCAGCTGAAGTCGTCGGGATTCATTATCCGCTTCAGGGATACGCTTCCGGGACCTGCGTACCGAGCAGCCGAACCTGGAAGATGTCTTCCTTAAGATGACCGGTCGGGCAATAAGAGAGTGAGGCGATCATGAAAAGTCTGTTAAAAATGACCTGGATGGAAGCCAAGTTGTTCCTGCGGGAACCGGTGGGTGCCTTTTTCACGCTGGTCTTCCCGTTGATGATGCTCTTCCTGTTCGGCAGTATCTACGGCAACACCCCCACTGAGATGTTTGGAGGCTACGGAACGGTCGACATCTCCATCCCGGCCTACACCGCCATGATCATTGCAACCACCGGCTTGATGGGGTTGACCATCACACTGGCAGGCAACCGCGAGAACGGTGTTTTGCGTCGGTTAAGGACCACGCCGGTCAGCCCATTCGTTATCCTGGCCGCCCAGGTCATCGTGATGTTCCTCATGACCAGCATCGGCATGTTACTGCTGGTCCTGGCCGGCAAACTGGTCTACCACGTGCGCTTTGAAGGGCAGCTGTACTCAGCATCATGGCCGGTTTCGACCTTGAGCTGCCTGAGCTTCTTCTCGTTGGGCATTATCCTGGCTGCCCTGGTCCCCACAGCCCGCTCAGCCCAGGTGGTTGGGATGGCCTTGCTGTATCCCATGTTGTTCCTGTCTGGCGCCGGTTTCCCACGCGAGCTGCTTGCCCGAAACCATAAAAAAGATCTCCACTTTCCTGCCGCTGACCTATGTGGTCAACCTATTACGCGGGCTGTGGATCGGTGAATCCTGGAGTTTGCACGTTACCAATACCATTGTCCTGGGGACGCTGCTGGTGGTTGGGGTTCTGGCATCGATCAAGATCTTCCGATGGGAATAGCTCAGAATTCATTCCAGCCCTGTTGATACAGGGCTGGAATTGTTTTGTGCATTGATTAAATTTATTTTGCTGCGCGGTACAACACCACCCTGTTGGTGTCCCGCCAGGCGGGTAAGAATCGCATGAGATTCACCAGGCCCAGGCGATGTTCCTGCTGATCAAAATACCCCCAGACCTCCACCAGGTCCAATCCCCAAGCCTCCAATGATCGAGGATCATCCACTCCCCAATTGAGACGGGCATTTGTCTCTTTCAATGTCCGGCTGGTTCGGTTATGGAGTTTGATCGAACCGGTCGAAAGGATATCAAAGGCCAGTTTTTCACCCGGAAAGCGACTGGCAATTGCCTGGATGACCTTTTTCACTTCTGATTCGGGGAAATAACAAAACACACCCTCTGCCAGGAAGATGACAGGCTTCTTCAAACGTTTAACCTCGTCCAACCAGGCAATGTCCAGCATGGAACAACCAAAAGAACGGTCCCGTTTTCCGTCCGGTAACAATCGCCGGCGGAGCGCGATGACTTCAGGCAGGTCAACACCGAGCCAGTGCAAGCGGCCGTTATCGAGCCGGTTGAAGCGTGTATCCAACCCGCAACCGATATCCACCACCAGCCCATCCGGATGCAGGTTTAAAAATTCCCTTGCGTATTCGTCGAACCGGCGCGCACGCATCATGGTAAAAACCTGGTCGATTTTGCCCATCGGGGTGAGGATGTTGAACCCGCCCTCTATTTTTTGCATGACTTCGAGCGCGCGCCGGTCCTGCAGGATCGCATCACTTCGTTGCGTTTCACGCGCCCGGCAGCCTAGCGGTGCCAGCAGTGTCTTTGCAACCGGTGGGAGATCAAGGACATGCCTATCAACCATGTGTGTGCTCCTGAAGGGAGGGGTAAGATGCCATCATTATACAAGAGACGTTCGAACTGCAGACTATATCCTATTGATCCCCTACCCGGGGACTATTTCCATTCGGACAGGTGCCTGATATAATTTTGCACCTTGCAGCTATTGCGGAGGGCATCATGCAAGATTCGCGGCTTGGTAAAAAGATAACCGACACCATTAATGAATACCCACGCACCTTCTGGGTGTTGGTGGTGATTACGTTCATTAATCAGCTCGGAAATGCACTTATCTTTCCCTTCTTTTCCCTCTACCTGACCAAGAAATTCAGCGCCAGCCTGACCGAGGTTGGTCTGCTATTCACGTTTTTCACCATATCGGGTTTCATCGGCTCGACCATCGGTGGGGCTTTGACCGACCGCATGGGCCGCAAGGGCATGATGATCTTCAGCCTGTTGGCTTCCGCCCTGAGCAACCTGGCCATGGGTCTTTCTCCCTCGATGTATTTCTGTTATTTCCTTGCACTGAGCACCGGTATTCTGACCAGCGCCGGTGATCCAGCTTTCTCGGCGATGATCGCCGACCTTCTGCCAGAGGAAAAACGAGCCGGTGGTTTTGGTATCCTGCGTATCGGTTTCAACATTGCGGTGGCACTTGGACCCGCCATCGGCGGTTTACTGGCTGCACGCTCATATTTGACCCTTTTCATCATCGATTGTATCGTCAGTGCCATTTGCGCGCTGCTGGTCTATCTCTATCTTAAAGAAACCAAACCCGAAGAAGCTCCCGGCACCGAGAAGGAGACTGTCGGTGGGACCTTCGCCGGTTATCTGATTGTGTTAAAGGATAAAGCCTACATGTTCTTCCTGGCCGCCGGGTTCCTGAGCTGGCTGACCTACCAGAACATGACCACCACCCTGGGCGTCTTTCTAAGGGATATCAAAGGATTACCCGAATCCGGGTACGGCTTGATCATCAGCCTGAATGCGGTCATGGTGATCCTGTTCCAGTTCCCGATCACACGTAAGATCGAGAAGTACAAGCCAATGCTCATGATGGCTGCCGGAACAGCGTTGTATGCGCTGGGTTACCTGCTGTATGGTTTTATCAACACCTTTCTGCTGTTTGCCATTGCCATGGTGATCATCACCATCGGTGAGATGATCGTTGCACCGGTCGGTCAGGCGTTATCGACCAGCTTTGCACCCGAGCAGATGCGCGGTCGCTACCTGGCCATCCAGGGGCATACCATCAGCATCGCTTATGGTATTGGACCCTTATTGGCCGGGCAGATCTTCGACTCGGGCTCGCCCAACTGGCTGTGGTATGCCGCCGGCATCGTTGGCGCGATCTCGACACTCTTGTTCCTGATGATGGCGAAGAACAAAGGCGTTCCGGATAACAGGATCAGTGGTCAGTTGGATTAGATCGCGAAGTCCCCGCCTGACCAGGCTTCACCCTGTGGCGCGTGCACATGGGGTTTCTCGATGGCATGTCCGTTCAAGCGCATCTCCAGCCGGTCAACCCGCTCCAGCAATTGCACCAAGCGACACACCCACCACATCCGGCAGTGAGTTGTGATTCAGGTCGGGCGCATCACTGCTGAGGTGCGGGTGACTGCGGGCGACGTTCTGACCGGGCACCCCCACCACCACCGTATTGGGCGGCACAGATTTCACCACCACTGCGTTGGCCCCGATACGGGTATCCTCCCCGACGGTAATGGCACCCAACACCTTGGCACCCGCCCCCACCACCACCCGGTCACCAATGGTCGGATGGCGCTTGCCCTTTTGAAGGCTGGTTCCCCCTAACGTCACACCATGGTAAAGGGTTACATCCCGGCCGACCTCGGCCGTCTCGCCAATCACCACGCCCATGCCATGGTCAATGAAGAAACCTTGCCCGATGGACGCACCCGGATGGATCTCGATGCCGGTGATATTCCGGGTGACCTGTGACAACCATCGCCCAGGCAGCTTGAAGCCGCGCCGCCACAAGCCATGCGCGATGCGGTGCCCCCAGACGGCATGCAGACCAGGGTAAAGCAGGATCACCTCCAATGCATTTCGCGCAGCCGGATCGCGCTCGAGCACTGCTCGCACGTCACAGCGCATGGTCCGGAAAAAGCCCATCTTTTGATCGTCCGGGCAGGTGGAACTTTTATTGGTTTTCGCTTGTGCTGTCTTCATTATATTGTTCCTTTCAGTCGGATAACAGACCAGCGAACAGGGCGGTCGATAAATAACGCTCGCCATAATCCGGAATGATCACCACGATCATCTTTCCGGTATTCTCCGGACGCTTTGCAACATGCAAGGCTGCCCAGACAGCAGCCCCGGCGGAAATACCCACCAGCAGGCCTTCTAATCTCGCCATGAGGCGGGCGGTCTCAAGTGCATCCTCATCCGTCACCCGGATCACCTCATCGTAGATGGTGGTATTGAGGACAACCGGGATAAAACCGGGGCCAATGCCCTGGATCTGGTGCGGACCCTTCTGTCCCCCGGAAAGAACAGGGGAGCGATCCGGCTCAACCGCCACGACCTTCACCGAGGACTTGCGCGCCTTGAGCACTTCGCCGACGCCGGTGATGGTACCTCCGGTGCCCACGCCTGACACCAGGATATCCACCTTTCCATCGGTATCGCGCCAGATCTCCTCTGCGGTTGTCCGCCGGTGCATCTCGGGATTGGCCGGATTGTTGAACTGCTGTGGGATGAAATAGCGCGGGTCGGTGGCTGCCAGTTCCTCCGCTTTTTGAATGGCACCGGCCATGCCCGCAGCCCCGGGCGTCAGGATCAGCTCGGCACCATAGGCTTTGAACAGCATGCGCCGCTCGCGGCTCATGCTTTCAGGCATGACCAGCGTGCAGCGGTAACCGCGCGCCGCCGAGATCATGGCCAGCGCGATGCCGGTATTGCCGCTGGTCGGCTCCAGGATGATGGTATCCGGATGGATCGATCCGGCTTTCTCGGCTGCCTCGATCATGGCCAACCCGGCGCGGTCCTTGACGCTGTGACCGGGGTTGAAATACTCGAGCTTGACGACGATCTCCGCCAGGCTGCCCTGCTGTGATGCGATTGAGCCGTACCAGCGGGGTATTCCCCACCAGCTCGGTGATGTTCTCATGAATGTTCATCTTGTTTTTCCTGTTTTTACGATGCTCTTTGATAATTATTAAACGAAAAGGACGGCGCCTGATGCGCTGCGAAAAATATATCGCATGCGGGTTACGGCCACCGTCCGGTCAGTTAGTGAAATCTTGTGTCCAGGGCGGTGGTTACGTTCCCCGCCTCAGACAGATGCAGATCAGCTTGAATTTGGTCATCATATTTATCACTTAATTGATAGTAATTATACAATTGAAATACTGTTTGTCAAGCAAAGTCCCTGTTAATCACCAGCCTGCCTCCTATTGCGGGTTCGCCCCTTTTCCATCATAATAGGAGTGATTTCATCCCCAATCATCTCACGAACAGGAGTCCCCCATGTCTGACTCACGCTGGTCGATCGAAAAAATAAATGCCTGGTATCAAGAACTGCCCTGGCTGGTGGGATGCAATTTCATCCCCTCCACCGCCATCAACCAGCTCGAGATGTGGCAGGCCGACACCTTTGACATCAAGACCATCCAGCGCGAGCTGGGCTGGGCGGAGGATGCCGGGCTGAATGCCGTGCGCGTCTTCCTGCACGACCTGGCCTGGCAGCAGGATCCCGAAGGTTTCAAAAAGCGCATCGACAAGTTCCTGGATGCGGCCAGGAAGAAGCATATCCTGACCACGCTGGTCTTCTTCGATGACTGCTGGAATTCCAACCCGCAAGCGGGCAAACAGCCTGAACCCAAACCTTACATCCACAACTCCGGCTGGCTGCAATCCCCGGGCATCAAGGTCGTCAAGGATCCAAAGCAATGGGGGCGATTGGAAGAATATGTCACCGACATCCTGACGACTTTTGGCAAGGATGAACGCATCTTCCTGTGGGACCTTTACAACGAACCCGGCAACCTGTTCCTGCCAACCCTGGCGCTGGAAGGTGCCGGCAAAGGCTTTAAAACCGTTAAATTATTGGGCGAACATTTCCTCAAGCCCAGCCCGAGCCTGCCGCTCTTGAAACAGATCTTCGAGTGGGCCTGGGCAGCTGCGCCAGTCCAGCCCCTGACCGCCAGTATGTGGTATATCACCCCAACCATGGGCAGCCAGTTGAATCTGACCATCCAGAACCTGAGCGATGTGATCACCTTCCACGATTATTATCATCTGGAAGTGATGACCAAACGCATTGCCGAACTGAAGGTCTGGGATCGACCGCTGCTCTGCACTGAGTTCGGCGCACGCAACCAGGAAAGCCTGATCACGACCCACCTGCCGCTCTTCAAGCGGGAGAATGTGGGCGCTTTCATCTGGGGCCTGGTGAGCGGCAAGACCCAGACCATCTACTCCTGGCGCCAGGGCGGCAAGCCGCCCACGCCGGGGACGCCCTGGTTCCACGATCTGCTCCACCCGGATGGAAAGCCCTATGATCCCGCGGAGGTGCGGGTCATCCGCGAGCAGCGTGGACTCAAGGTGTAGATATCGGTCACTGACCACAAAATGATAATAAGTGCATTGTTATTAAATAATTCATTCAAACCATTTTTGAAAATGAGAAAATGGAATTCATTGCAAATGGGATTAATTGATGTACAATCAAAATAAGAAATGGAAATCATTCCATTAATATTCTCCAGGAGGTAATTTAATGGCAGCAAAGTACGAACTCAAGAAAGGCAAGAGCGGAAAATATTCCTTCAATCTGAAAGCCGGCAACGGACGCATCATCCTGACCAGCGAGACCTATGACAGCGAGAAGGGTGCCCTGGATGGCATCGCCGCGGTCAAGCGGGCAGCCGCCAAGGACGGCAACTACGAACGCAAGAGCTCGACCAAGAAGGAACCCTTCTTCGTCCTGAAGGCAGCCAATGGCGAACCGATCGGCAAGAGTGAGATGTACTCCTCGGCTTCCGCCATGGAAGCCGGTATCGCTTCGGTTAAGGCCAACGCTGGCAGTGCCGTCATCAGCAACCTGACCACCACCAAGAAATAAAATGTCATCTGAATGACAAAATCCGCGGCAGGACTCTGCCGCGTAGTTTTGGTTTAACAACACCCGTATTACACGCCAAATAAACCGGACAAAACGAACACGAACATGGCACCCAGGATGATGCCCATGGCGGTCATGTGGTGATGACCGTGCTCGCGCGCAGCCGGGATGAGCTCATCCAGCGTGATGAACACCATCACGCCACCCGCAAAAGCCAGCGCACCCGGGAGCAGCCCTTCAAACACGGTCAGGAAACCAGCCGCCAGCAAGGCACCCAGCGGTTCGACCATGCCTGACAGGATCGAAGCCTTCAGGGCATCCCGCCGGACCATGCCGCCCTCACACAACGGCAGCGCGGTGGCCATGCCTTCGGGGATGTTGTGCAGCAGGATCGCCACAGCGATGAAAAGGCCGAATTCCGTGCTGCGCGAAAAGCCCGCGCCGACCGCAAATCCCTCCGGCAGGTTGTGAATGGCGATGCCGGCCGCGATCAACAGGCCGGATTTGATCAAAGCCGGATCGACCTTGCGATCCTGGCGGTAGCGTAACCCGAAGTGATGGTGTCGACCGCGGCCATCCCGTGGTCCCAAGCCCATTCCCTTCCCCATAACCTGGCCCAACCACCCACTTCGGCAGGCACCTCATCGCAATCCCCCTCGCGTACCTCGCGTTCGCCAAAACGGATGTGGGGAGCATAAAAGTCGATCGCCAGCATGAAACCCGCCCCCAATCCAAAGCCGATGGTGGCGGTCACGTACCCGGCCAATTGCCAGGCCTCATTGACCAATTCCAGGAATGCCAGGCTGATCATCACCCCGGAGGTGATGCCCATCAGGAAACCGAACAGCTTGCGGCTGGGGCGCGTCAGGATGGCAATCAAACCACCCAACCCGGTGCCCATACCGGCAATGAGACTGATGAGGAGCATGGTGGGGAGATCGTTAGTCATGCTGCATTATTCATATGATACAGAGATCCATCCGGCGGCAAGTTTACTACAGAACCACCTCAATTCTCAAATATCATTTGGTAAATCCTATGGCTACCGATTCCGCAGCCGTGAAAATTAAAGCCCGGTCTTTCGACCGGGCTTTAAGAATCGATTGTCTAATTTCAATCTTCCTGCAGGCCACTGATGATCAATGGTAAGCTGTACCGAAGTGCATAGACTTCATCCCAGAACGGCCATGCTCCACGAGCGATCTGCCCATCGTTGGCATCCAACCAGGTTTCGATCTCGAGATCATACTCCCCAGTCGAGCCCATATAGATGGTGCAATTGACGGTGCGCAAAGATCGATTCACCCGGGTCCATGCCATCTTCCGGGCTTTGCCAGATGACATGCCCGACGTTATAGTGAAATGTATTGTGAATCACCCTTGCTGGACACCACACTTGGCACTTGTAAACTCGCAATTGGGATCCATTCGTAATTCAACGACACATTGTACACCGTCTGTGGGCTCTGGTTGATCACTTCAGTTGTGTAAGTGATATCATAGTTGACCCATTCCATTCCCAAAGTACGTCATTCAGGAAATCAACACTATAGTTGTGGAAGCGGAGAACACCAAACTCGCCATCCGCACCCTGATCCAGCAGGTCGATGTTGACACCGTATTGAACGGAGTCATCACCCGGTTCACCGGTTCCAACCCACGAAGTGCCATCCGGCGCACCATAGCATGTAATACCACCATGGGTTACCAGGAAGGTCCCACATGCCTGCGCTGTAGAGGTCGCGAGCCGGAATAACCGCGCTGTCGTCGTAGCCCAGGTACCAGCCACCATTGTAGATGAACCAGCCGGAGTAGTACTGCTGGGCATCGTTGAAACTGGTGACAGCGGGTTTGATGCATAGTTGAATGGGCCGACTCGGTCACCAGCATGCGCGGTAGACCCGGCTGATGGTGAAGTGCTTCGGTATCCTGGAGCGACAGGGAGGCATCGTAGCTGCCAACCCTGGCGTTGAAGATACTGGCATACTTTGGATAAAGCGTCATGGGCATGAAGTTCATGTCCACAAGCAGCATCTGATACTTTGGTCCATAAGACGGTGAATCGAATGCATTGCCACCCATTGAATAGGTCCACCATACTGAGTATTACGGAAATAAACCAGAGCGCCCGGAATGTTATAGGGCACCCGTTCGACCGTCCACTGGTTGGCGCCGGAAGCAGTCGTAATATAAGCTGTCTGAACCATCTGGTCATACTTGGTGGCATTGCGCCACTCAACCAGATAGTACTGGGTATGGTACTTGGTAAACGGAGTCACCGCCCAGCCACCATTGGTCCAACCCGGGAATGTCGCCGGCAGGGATGCACCCTCAAAATCGTCGATGAGGACATCATCGAGCATCAGGTCGTCGATCCACCAGCCAAGCCCATTAACGAATGGGTCGTGTAAAGTAGCGGAATCGCAACCCGATGGTCGTGCCAGCATAGGCACTGAGGTCGAAGGACAGCAAGTCAGCATCAGAACCGGTCAGACCAAATCCCAGGGGCGTGCCAGGTTCAAAATAACCGTCAACATCTGGAAGTGAGGTCCATCCACTGCCCGTGTCTACCTCTACATAACCGTAATCATAATCTTCTTCGATGTCCCAGAAGGAACCGAAGCTGAGGATATTCGCACCCGAAGCTGGAACAGCGATTGTCCGCTCCAAAGTCAAATCCGCAGAATTACCCAGGTTCGACCAGGCAGCATTACCAGTGCCCGCATAGTTGGGCATGAATTGCTCCGACATCCGGGAGGTTTATGCGCACACCCTTATAGGTGCGAACCCACAGGTGTGGTCGGACCCCAGTCATCTCTGGTTGCATCATAAGTTTGTACTTCCAGCTGGCGTAAAGTCACATCCACACTGGGGTCATCGTAATTCCGGATCAGCATCGGGTTCTGCCAGTTGCAGGGACCGGTGTCACACCAGGCGATCATACGGAACCAGAGTGGCATGCCAACCGGTGTTGCACCGCCCAAGTAGCCGCCCCAGGAACCAGATTCCATGGTCGACCAGAAAGCGATCGAACCCTGGGTGTCGGTGACATACAGATCCGGAAAGCCAAAGACATTATGGCCGAATTCCTCGGTCATGACGCCCACATCGGCTGTCTCCGGTTGCATGGTGTATGGACCCACATATATATCATCGGATGGGTCGACTGTTCCACCATCATCAACCAGGACGCCCTTGCCTTCCCCAAAGTAATAACGGGTATCGGAGCTGTGTGACCACAGGGCGAATTCTTCCAATGCGCCACCACCGGCTTCCTGACCCACTCCAGCATAGATGATCCAGAAAGTGTCAACAAGACCGTCGCCATTCCCGTCGAACTGCGTCCAGTCAAATCCGGGATTCTCAGCAGTTGAAATACTTCGACTGCATCCACCACAAGGGTGGATACCGGGATCGATGTATAGTCTGCGCCATCGAAGGTATAGGCGCCACCGTAGTGAGAACCATTACAGCTATCTGCACCGTAATATCCTTCAGGATGGTCAACTGTCACCCAACCAAATGTATCGCCTTCCAGGATGACATTGCCTTCGCCAGCCACATGGTCGTAATAATCCTGAACGGTGTAACCGGTCAGGTCGATACCATCCAAGCCATCGCGTGGATCAGCCAATACATCTGCATCCGGTTCAACGCCCCGTTCGTTGGCACGGATCCGGCCAACCCCATCATACCCGTAGATCAGCTCGTTATAGAATGCCCCTGGATCTGATATATAGAGCGACGGGTCATACCAGAGCGTGTTGTTATCGGCTGGGGCTGGATAGGGAATCGTACCCACAGTCGGACCAGACAATGAGCTGTTGATGGGTAAAGCTCCGTCAGCACACCCAGCAGTTCCGAGAATACATCATCGTAGTATACAACCTCGCCGGATGTTGCAAAATCAACCGCCAGTGTGAAAATGGACACACTCACCGGTTGGACAGTCTGGGCTGCCATCGATGATGACGTCAATTGCTGCTCACGGGTGAGCGCTTTTTCTTCCATCTGGGGGTTGACCCAGGTGTCGGATTTCTTGGCAAAAGCTGTTTTGTACTGAGCGACGGCAGCCTTAATATCTTCCTCTGTAGAGAGGTCGGATACTTTACCCAACTCGGTTAATTCAGCCAGAATAATCTCATCCCGTGGCATGATCAGGTGTTCACCACTTGGGGTTTGAGCCCCGATGGCGATGCGCGGTTTAACCGAAACGCCCTCGGGAGAGTATGCTGAGCGTGTTGCAATCACCGGCAGGCTGAGTACCATCGCCAGTATTACAATCGAATTAAATATCTTCATCTTCATGGGATTATCCTTTTCTGTAGATTAGTCAATTTGTCTTGCCCTCGCCACCAATCCATTAAACGATAACACCACCTCCTTTTTTGGGGAGATATCTTACATAAATAGAAGCCAAAATTATACATCGGATAGGGAATATCGGGAATATTTTAAGGGTTGTCTAATCAAGTTCAATTGGTGATTTATTCTCTTGCCAAAATACAAGATATCACTATAATGTAGCTCAGTGGGAAATTAATCAAAGACCAAGATCCAGTTCTCCATCAAGCATCATCCCTTTAAGGAGGGTCTATATGAAATCGAACTGGCAATACCAAATCGTACATGGCAATACCAATATTGGGCGACTCCTACCCCTGTTCATCCTGATCCTTCTAATTGCTATGCCTGCCGGTAGTGTTATTGCGGCGCCGGATGTTGCACCCGGGGCATTCAACAAGACCAGTCCAATCCAATGGCACGCGCCGGGCTGGGAACCACTGTAACCCTAACCTGGAGCAGCTCTCCCGGTGTCAATTATTACCAGTATTGTTACGATACTACCAATGACAGCACCTGCAATGGGATCGGCACCTGGATCAACACAGGCAGTACAACCGTATCCATCTCGGCGAATATTTTTGTCGGGACGACTTACTATTGGCAGGTCCAGGCGGTCAACGGTGACGGCACCACTCCGGCCGACGGTGGCACCTGGTCGTCCTTTTCCACAGCGCCTGGCAGTTTCAATAAATCCAGCCCGGCCAATTCTGCCACGGGTCAGGCCACCAGTGGGCTGCAATTAAACTGGAATACCTCAACCGGGGCCACCTCCTACGAATACTGCCTTTCCACCAGTGGAGGAAGCTGCCCGGGTGGCACCTGGACAGATGTCGGCAACACGCTTACTACGACCCTCGGGTCTCTGACCCCCGGTGCGATCTATTATTGGCAGGTGCGTGCGGTTTTTAACGGCGGCACCACTGAAGCCAATAGTGGTTCCTGGTTTTACTTCTATACCCTGCCCGGTCCATTCGGAAAATCCAGCCCGGCTGATGGCGCCACCGGGCAAAGCAGCATAACCTTATTCTGGGGTGTATCGACCGGCGCAGTCGGTTATTATTACTGCTTCGATACCAGTGATAATGACAGCTGCAATGCAACCTGGATCGGTACATCAGCTACCGGCGCGTCAATCACAACCAATCCCGGGACCACTTATTACTGGCATGTGCGCTCGGTCTACCAGAATGGTTACACCGAGTCGGACAGCGACACCTGGTGGTCCTTCTCGACTGCCCCCGCCAATTTTGGAAAAAATTCCCCGGCGAACGGCGCCACGTCTGTATCGATCAATCCGACCTTAACCTGGGGTACTTCCACTGGAGCAACTGCATTCGAATATTGCTATGACCAGACAGATGACAGCACCTGCAATGGGATCGGTACCTGGACTTCTCGCGCTCTCAATACCTCGGTTGCTTTAAGTGGTTTGACTCCCGGCTCCACTTACTATTGGCAGGTACGCTCGGTATTTGACGGTGGCTACTCCTATGCTGATTCCGGATCCTGGTGGGCTTTCACCACCCTGCCTCTCCCAGTTGCCTTCAACAAGGTGAACCCCGCCAACGCGGTGGTTGCCCAGCCGCTTTCCTTTACTATTTCGTGGGGTTCATCCACCTATGCCTCCTCGTATCAGTATTGCATCGACACGGTTAACGACAGTGCCTGCGCGGGCGGTTGGATACCCACCGGCAGCACCAGCGCTTCAATCAGCGGGCTGAGTAACGGCACCAGCTACTACTGGCAGGTCCAGGCAGTGAATGCGAGCGGGCTCACGGACGCCAACGGCGGAACCTGGTGGAGCTTCTCCACCGCACCGGGCGCCTTTAGCAAGACAACGCCTTCGAACAATACCGCCGGTCTGGCCACCTCTTTCAACCTGGTATGGGGCGCTTCCACGGGCGCCACTTCATTTGAGTATTGTTATGACACAATCAATAACGCGACTTGCGATGGGACTGGCACCTGGACCAGCACCGGCAGTACCAGCGCTACCATCAGCGGTCTGGATTACGGCGAAACCTATTACTGGCAGGTGCGGGCAGTCTTCAACGGCGGTTTCACCTATGCCAACAGCGGCACCTGGTGGGCTTTCCACACTGCCCCGGGCGCTTTCTCAAAGACCAGCCCGGGAGACCTCGCGACCGGGCAGCTCACAAGCGGATTGCAGCTGCAATGGGGACCTTCCACCGGAGCTACCTCCTATGAGTACTGTTATTCATACACCAGCCCCAGTTGCCCGGGGGGATGGACGAACGTGGGTAGTAATCAAAATACTACCCTTAGCGGTCTGACTCCCGGAAGGACTTATTACTGGCAAGTGAGAGCTGTGTATGTGACTGGCTACACCTCTGCCAACAGCAGCACCTGGTGGACCTTCCACACGGCACCGGCTTCCTTCAGTAAAACCAGCCCTGCGGCCGGCACCACCGGCCAGGCCACCTCTTTCGACCTGACATGGGGAACCTCGACCGGCGCTACTTCTTATGAGTACTGTTATGACTCGATCAGTGACACCACCTGTAATGGCACCGGTACATGGACCAGCATTGGGGTTAACGGGGTCAGCATCAGCGGCCTGACGGTTGGTACCATTTATTATTGGCAGGTACGGGCAGTTTACCAAAGTGGTTACACCTATGCGAACGGCGGGACCTGGTGGTCCTTCGCCACTGCACCAGGCGCCTTCAACAAGACCAGCCCGACCCATCTGAGCAATGCCCAGCCAACCAGCCTGACCCTGCAGTGGGGTACCAGCCAGAACGCCACATCGTATGAGTATTGTTATGATTCCAGCGATGACGATGATTGCACCGGTTGGACATCGGTTGGCAGTAATACCAGCGTCGGGATCAGCGGCCTGACACCCGGTGCTTACTATTATTGGCATGTCAGAGCTCTCTTTTACGGTGGCGAAACGTACTCCAACGGTTCATCCACCGCCTTCTGGACGTTCCTCACCGCCCCGGGAGCTTTTAATAAAACCAGTCCGGCAGATGGCACTCCCGGTCTTTCCAGTTCAGTCACCCTTTCCTGGTCAGCAAGCAGCGGAGCTGATACCTACCATTATTGCTATGACACCAGCGATGACGATGATTGCACCAATTGGACCTCAGTTGGCAGCAATACCAGTATCGGCCTCAGCGGTCTGATCCCGGGCACCACCTACTACTGGCAGGTGAGTGCGAGTTTCGTGGGCGGTGACACCTACGCCAATGGATCCGAGAATTCATTCTGGAGCTTCTCCACTGCGCCAGGCGCCTTAAACAAAACCCTCCCAAGCGACGGCACCACCGGTGAGGATATGCCCCTGCTCCTGCAGTGGGGTGCCAGTCAGAACGCCACCTCGTACGAATACTGCATCAGCTTCAGCCCCGCATGCATGGGCGCCTGGACCCCAGACACAGGCAACGATCTCATGGAATCCATCAGCAGTCTCAACCCTGGCAGCACCTACTACTGGCAGGTACGTTCGGTATTCAACGGTGGATACACCTATGCCAATGGCGGGACCTGGTGGATCTTTCATACCGCCCCGGGTGAGTTCGGCAGGTCAAGCCCGGCAGATGGCGCCAACGGTCAGGCTACCAGCCTGACCCTGACCTGGGAGCCCAGCCAGAATGCCAGCTCCTATGAGTACTGCTACGATACCAGCCACGATATCTACTGCACGGGCTGGACCCCAACCGGCAGCACCAGCGTCGGAATCGGCGGGCTGACACCCGGCACGACCTACTCGTGGCATGTGCGCGCGATCTATGCAGGTGGATATGAATATGCGGATGGCGTGGACACCACCTTCTGGACTTTCTCCACAGCTCCGGGAGCTATTACTAAAACCGGCCCGGCAGATGGCGCAGTGGGTGTGTCAATCCACCCCGAATCTCTCGTGGAGTACACCCACCGGATGCCGCCACCTATGAGTTCTGCTACGACAACAGCGATGATGATGACTGCGATGGCAGCTGGAGCCCCACGACCGGGACCAGCATCGGGATTGGCGGACTGACGTACGGAACCATTTACTACTGGCAGGTCAGGTCTGTTTTCAATGGGGCAACCACCGAGGCTGATAGCGGAACCTGGTTCCACTTCTCCACCGCTCCAGGCGGCTTCAGCAAAACCTCCCCGGCAGATGGCGCAACCGGGCAACCTACCACGATCCTGGCAGGCTGGACTGTAAGTCATGAATGCCACAAGTTATGCCTTCTGCCTGGATGACACGCTCAACGACAGTTGTGACGAGGTCTGGAACGATGTAGGGAGTGGGACAGCGACCTTTATCGGCGCCGGCTTGTCAAATAGTACAACCTATGAATGGCAGATAAGAGTCCAATTTCAACAGGCGGATTTACTTACGCAAATGGTGGTTCCTGGTGGACCTTCACCACTCAACCAGCTGCGCCTGAGGCATTTGGAAAAACGGCGCCTGCTGATCTCGCCCCAGACCAACTGACAGCCCTCCAATTACAGTGGGAAAGCAGTGCGAACGCCACCTTATACGAATACTGCATAGATGATGAGATAGATGGCGGCTGCGATAGCAGCTGGGTTGATGCATCTACCGACCTGGCGGCTGACCTTCTTGGACTGATTCCTGGCAAACAGTATGAGTGGCAGGTGAGAGCCAGCAACAGCACCGATACAATCTATGCCAATGATGGCACCTGGTGGACCTTCACCACGGTGGCAGAGTATTTACGCTTATTTACCGCTGCTTATGAGATAGTCACATACAAGATCCAAAAAACCGGGCGCAAATATGCGCCCGGTTTTTTTTATTCCAGCGAGTAAACCTAAATGAATAAAAAGCATGAAATATGCGTTATATATATGGATACAGGAAATGCATTGTGAATCCTTTAAATCACCAGCAGGAGAGCGAAGCCCGATTGATCACACGCGCCCAACAGGGCGATCGTGAAGCATTTGGCGAACTGGTCATGAACCATCACACGGCTGTTTACACGACGGTTTACCGCATGACAGGCGATGCGCACCTGGCGGAAGATGCCACCCAACAGGCATTCATTAAAGCCTGGCTGCACCTGGCATCCTACCAACCACGCGCCAGCTTTACGAGCCTGGTTAAGCCGAATTGCCATCAATTCCGGACTGGACGTCCTGCGCCGGGAAAAACACATCATCCCGGACGATGCGGCGATCGGGGAATGCATGGATACGCAACCCGGACCTGAAAGCGCTCTGATCGAGAAAGAACAGGTTCAGACCGTCCAGAAGGCGCTTTTGGCTCTAAATGAAACCAACCGATCGGTTCTGGTTTTACGCGAGTACGGCGAGCTGAGCTACCGGGAGATCGCTACCGCATTGAATATTCCGCTGGGGACGGTCATGTCCCGTCTGAACGCTGCGCGGATGCAATTACGGATGATCCTGCAACCACAACTCGAAGAAATCGAGGTCGAATATGGATGAACATGTCCTTAATTGGTTGGGTGCCTACTGCGATGGTGAATTGCAGCCCGCGCTTGAAAACCGCGTTCGGGATCACCTGGCAGTCTGTGCTGAATGCCGCCAGGAACTCACGACGTTGGAGAATCTTTCCAGCCTGCTGCGATCGCAATCAATCACAGCCCCCGATCCGGTGAGGGAAGCCGCCCGGATGGAAGCGCTACTGCCTGATCTGACTAAAACAGGTGCTTCCCACGAGTCCAAAGGGACGATCTGGTGGGTCATTCCCATCCTGGTGCTGATCATCGCACTGTTTCTGCAGATCGCCACAAACATGACCCTGTTCATGTTGTCAGCGGATTTATTGATCTCGGGAGATGGTTTGTCCGGTTTTATTCCCGGGTTGGTCCATACAACCGTTTCATCCCAACCATGGTCATCCCTGTTGATTTTAAGTACGGAAGGCAACCCGGCAGCTATTCTGAGCCTGGTGGGGTTGGTCCGCCAGTCGGTGGATTTCCTTTTTGCGGGGATCACCTGGCAACTGGCGCTGGCACTTGTCTATATTGCCTGGCTGGTGGCAGTGTGGAATAAACGTTCCCGTTTGCTATCTCAGTCGCCCAAACAGATGGGAATTCATTCAGTTTCAATCGGTGTGTGACAAGTCGCACCACCGTTCAATAAAAAAGGAGATACAAAATGTTGGATATCACGAAAGTTTTAAATCGGTCATGGCACATCCTGTGGAAGTACCGCATCCTGTGGGTATTCGGTTTCTTCCTGGCCATGGCAGCCGGCGGTGGGGGATCTAACTCTGGTTTCAACTGGACCCAGAATGCTGACCGGGGAACCGGCCATTGGGATTGGAATCCAAAAAGCTGGGGGCCTATGTTGGGTCAGAGCGGCGACGCCCTGGTCAACCTGTTGATCGCATGCGGGGTCATCCTGCTGCTGGTCATCCTGATCTGGAGCGTCGTTACTGTTTTCCTCAAGTACATCTCAGAAACGGCAGCCATCCGGGCGGTGAATGATTATGAGAACACCGGTATCAAAGCCAGTTTCAAACAACTATGGAAGACAGGTTGGAGCAAGACCTCCTGGCGCCTGTTCCTGATCAACCTGCTGCTCAGCCTGCCATTCCTGGTCATGGTCATCCTGTTGGGCTTGTTAGGCTTGTGGATGTACTTTGCAGTCACCGGTGGCGGTGAAGCCTTCAAGATCTTCAGTATCATCACCGCGGTTGGATTGGCCCTGCTGCTCATCCTGTTCTTCATGCTGCTAAGTATCGTACTGGGAATGATCAGTATCTTTGCTGCCCGGTTTTGCGTGCTGGAAGGCACCGGCGTGATCGACTCGATCAAGCAGGGTTATGCCATGATCCGCCGCCACCTGAAACAGGTATTCTTCATGTGGCTGGTAATGATCGGCATCGGCATCGCCTGGTTCGTTGCAGGGCTATTCCTTATCCTGCCGATCTTGATTGCCATGCTGGTCATGATCCTGCCGGCAGTCCTGGCCGGTGGCATTCCCGGCTTGATCGCGGCCGGCTTCGCCGCCCTGTTCCAGATGCCATCCCCCTGGTTCTGGATCGTTGGTGGATTGGTCGCCTTACCGCTCTTCTTTATAGTATTCTCTGCCCCTGGCTTGTTGGTCAGTGGCTGGCAGCAGATCTTTAACTCGAGCGTATGGACCGAGACCTATCGAGAACTAAAAGCGCTTGAGATGGTCAAATCTGTTCCTGCCCCCCAGGTTACGCCGTCCATGCCTGCCCCCCGCAAGGTGGCAGTCAAACCAGTTACGAGTAAACCTGCACCTGCCCGTACCACAGCCAAACCTGCGGTCAAGAAAACGACCGCCAAACCGGTTGCGGCTAAACCGGCCAAGCCGGCATCCAGGTCGAAAACAACCCCCAAGTAAAGGGACTCAAGCAATTAGCATCAGATATAAAAGCCCGGGAGCATGCTCCCGGGCTTTTGCTTGCTATTGAATCTGGTTTAGAGGCCTTTGACGAGCAGGGCCACGATGAGCAGCGCCAGGCCGGCGAAGGCAAACCAGAAGGCGAACGGAGCCAGGGCGGCAACAGCAAAGCCGAGCAGACTCAGAACAGCCAAGATGACAGCGATCCAGAATGTGATTTGCTTTGGGGGGGTAAGTTTCATGATAATCTCTCCTCTCTTAAATTTTTTCGGAACCGAAATTATTATTCCCTTCCAAAAAAAATTATAGCATTAAAATTTGATTAAACAAGTACCGCATTAATTTCATCCATTGGTAACGATGTGCGAGAACGAAAATGGGTCCACCCTTCCGATGGGAAAGCTTTATCGCGCTCGGAAATAAATTATATAATGAGTGGAAAAAGATATGCCAGATAACTGCGTAAATACCCGCTAAATGGAGAATACTTCATGCTGGTAAACATTATAAAGCTGGGTCGCCCACAATTCCTTCTCCTCGGGCTGGCCGTGTATGGTTTTGGAGCAGCCTGGGCAGCTGCTTTTGGCTCTCAGGTGTCGTGGCTGCGGTTAAGCTGGGGTGCTCTGGTCGTGCTGCTGGCACAACTATCGGTCAGCTATTCCAATGATTATTTCGACCTGAAAATGGACCAACCCGGTAGTGTCACCCCCCTGAGTGGTGGCAGCGGGGTATTGATCCAGCACCCCGAATTAAGGCAGCCCGCCCGCCTGATAGCTTTGGCCTTGATTACTGCCTCTCTCCTCGGAGGTGCGGCTTTCCTCTGTTATTTCCATTTGCCCTGGTGGTTAATGCTTTTCGTAATACTTGGCAACCTGGGCGGTTGGACTTATTCCGCTCCGCCACTGCGTTTATCCGAGCGGGGGTGGGGTGAGCTTTGCATCACCCTGATCCTCAGTTTTCTCGTGCCCGGTATGGGTTATATCGCTGCAGGTGGCCAGCCGGTCACCAGTGGGGAATTAATCCTGTTACCCCTGATCTTTTACAGTTTAGCCTGCTGCCTGGATGTGGAACTGCCTGATCTGGAGGTGGACCTGGCAGGCGGTAAAAAAACCTGGGTGGTGCGATGGGGCCGCCAATTTAGCCTGGGGATGATCGGGCTGCTGTTTCTGTGCAGCACCATCTTTTTCTTCTTATTTCCGGAACTGGGAGAGTGGATATACCCGGTAAATTTCCACACCCTGGGGTTGCTGTCCCTCATCCCTCTCTGTACAGGCATGGTGGTCTGGCTCCGGCGTCCCTTAACCAGAAAGCAGGTTACCGATAGCGCCATCTGGATCCTCACCAGCTTGATGTTGTTTGTAATATTGGTGGATGCTTATCTGATTTGGGTATCACTGCGATACTAGGGAGACATCCGTACGGGAACCGGCCTGCATCGACCTGGATCAAGTCAGACCGGATTCCTTCAGCAAGCGTGGCACATCCTTTTCGCGCCCGACCGGCATGATGTGAATGCCGTTCACTTCCTTGATCTTGCGGATGCCCTCGATTAATTCCAACGCCAGCTGGAAGCCTTCCTGATCCGCTCCCTCCCCGGCTTTTTCCATTCTTGCCGTGACAACCCCGGGGATGAAAACACCCGGGATCTCGCGATCCAGGTATTGCGCCATGGCCAGGCTCTTAAGGATGTTGATCCCCACCAGAATTTTCACCTTGCCGAGCACATTGCGTTTGGTCAGTGCATTCATCCAGGTTTCAAGCGCAGCCAGATCATAGATCACGTTGGTCTGAAAGAACTGCGCCCCGGCATTGGCCTTCTTCTCCTCACGGATGGCCTGGTATTCCGGGCGGCTGGCCATGGGAGATGCGGCCGCACCCAGGAAGAATCTTGGGGGGAATTTCATCTTACGTCCACCCAGGTAAATGCCCTCGTCGCGCATGCGCCGCAGGATCCACAGCATCTGGACCGAATCCAGGTCGACGATATCCAGCCGGGCGGTCGGGCTGGGTCCGATGATCGGGCTGTCGCCGGTCACCACGAACAGGTTATGGATCCCCAGGGCAGAGGCACCCAGGGCTTTAGCCTGCAGGACGGTGCGGGTGTGATCGCGGGCGGAGATCTGCAAGATGGGTTCAGCGCCATTTTCCAGGGCGATCTTGCTGCAGGCTTCGCTCGACATGCGCGGGTTGGCCGAGGCGCTGTCGGTGAAATTGATGGCTGAGGCATGCGGCTTGATCAGCTCGATCTCCTCGACCAGATTGGTGGTGTTATCACTCAAGGGGGCTGTGATCTCGACCGTGACGACGAACTTCCCGGCCTTGAGGTCACGCTCCAGCTTTGAAACCGGCTCGTGGTCAGCCGGTGGATGGTGGGCACTGTCACCCTGCCACCAATCCGGCTGGCGGATGGGTAGGAAGACCTCGTTTTCGATCACCGCCAGACGGCTGCCCCCTTCCTTTTTGGTCATCCCCTGACATGATGCGCTTGAGCCGACCTTTCGGACATCGCTGCAATCACCTCACTGACCAGGTTGTTGCCGGCACGCGCCCAGTCCATGGGCGGCAGGACTTCCAGCAGCCGTTCCTGGCGATTGAGCCTGAACGAGCGCCGATAGATGTGATACCAGATGCACGGCCGGGTCGGGTCGATGTAACAGAACTCGGTGGCTCCACCGCAGGGACCATTGCGCAGCCCCTTGGGACATTCCATCGGGCAGATGAAGGCCGTCTCCTGCAGCAGGCAGTTGCCGCACTGCCGGCAGCCGAAGATGGGTCCTTTGATCAGCAATTCCACGCGCTCTTCCAACTTCTGCCAGAAGCTGCGGTGGGTGAAGGGTTTAAAGGCCGGCTGCCAGCGCCGGCCGGGGGTCAAGCCGGGCATCGGCCTTTACATGGGATTTCAGTATGGTTTGTATTCATAACCCTGCTATTTTACCGGTTTTCCTGCGGACTGGTGAATATCGATCATATTATGAGAGATAGTTCTCTTTAAATAATTCCTGGTCCCAGCGCTACCTAATTGACAAAGAAGTTCTTTGTGCTATAAATGTTACATACCCATTAATTCATCAACCTTCCTCAATCAGCCTGGGTGAACGGTCCATCATCATCAGCCGTCATGGTGATATCAGGAGAGTCCAGATGAATATACTCAGGCTAAAATTTCCCTTCCTTGTTCTGATCGTATTCTCGTTGCTCATATCCGCAGCCTCCTCACCAAATCCCCAGGCGAGCTGGATCATTGAAACCCTCGATGCGCCCATGTATTTCGACCATTTATCCTCCAGCATGCTGAAGGTCATTGATGGGATCCCGACCATGGCTTTTGGAGGGGACCATCTTTACCTGCGGTACTGGAATTATGTGAGTTCGAGCTGGGTCATAGAGACACTCGATGATAGCCCGGGTGTCGGCTCTTATGCCTCCCTGGCCAAGGATGCTTACGGGCGTACTTTCATCAGCTACTTTGATTCGATCAATCAGTCTCTCAAATTTGCCACCCCTTCCGATAATATCTTCATTCAGGGGTGGGAGGTTGAAACGATTGATGCAACCGTCTCAAGCGGCAAGGGAAACGCCATCGCAGTGTTAGATAGCGGACAACCCCATATCAGCTATACCAGTCATGTTGGAACAACCTACTATGTGAAATATTCAAGGCGAACCTGTACCGGGAGTTTTCCCTTCATCAGTTGCAGCTGGAGCACGCCCGAGCAGGTGGCAGCTGCCATCTATGACAGCGTGGGGACCTCCATCGCCATCGCCAGCGATGGTACCCCGCATATCAGTTATGTGGATGGAACCTTCATACTGAAGCATGCGTATCGTGTGGGTGGGGGAAGCGGGAATTGTGGTGATGGAATGAATTGGCAGTGCGAGACTGTTCCAGGTCAGACCGGGACCATCCAGGATCCCACCTCGCTGGCTCTGTACAACAATTACCCACGCATTGCGTTTCACGATACCGCAGCAGGGCTGAGTTTTGCCTATCAGGATGCAGGCGGCTGGCATCTCAGTCTGTTACGCCCAGGTTTGGACCTGAAAGATAAAGACCTGTCACTCACAGTGGATCCCACCGGTTTACCCCACATTTCCTATACCGTATCAGACGACCATCATGTGATGCATGCCTTTGGAAGCAGCCCATCCGGAGGATCCTGGACGAATGAAAATATCACCGGCGCCACCTTCGGCGGCCAGACTGCGATCGCGTATAACACGTCCCCCACGGCATATCCATGCATCCTGTATTATCAAACGACCAATGGCTATCTCGAGTACACCTGCAAGTCCTCAAGTTGGGATACGCCCTCAATCGTGGCGGATTCAGGGAATATTGGCCAAGACAGTTCACTGGCTGTGACCTTAGATGGGGTTCCCCATATCGCGTATATGGATTACCTTTCGATGCCGGCCTCACCCATCCATACGACCTGGTCAGATATCGCGGCAGGCTGCAGCGACCCGGCCACGGCAGCTCCTTGGGAATGTGAGCAGCTGGATGACAGTACCACCGGCTGGGGTACAGGCTATAAGCCGTCCATTGCCATTAACCCAATCACAGGCTACCCAGCAGTCAGCTATATGGCGTACACAGACACCTCCTCGGGGTTGGGATTTGCCTGGTATGTTGAGTCGGGCGGTAATTGCCCGGGGAATGCAGCCTGGAGTTGTACAACCATCGAAAGCATAGCCGGACTCGTCGGCTTTTTACCCAGCCTGGCCTTCGAATCCAATGGAAGAGCTAGAATCGCTTACTTGACATCCCTAGGAGAATTAAAGCTTGCAGCTTACTTAGGATCCCCTGACTATAACTGTAATGGCGATGCCAACTGGGATTGTGAGGTGATCGACACTGGTCTGGGCACTGCATCTGGAAAACCTTCGCTGGTTTTAGATTCAACCAATATTCCGGTTATCAGCTACCAGAACAGCGTCGCGGACCAGATTAAACTGGCAACCGTGGTTTTCAGCGGTGGGGCAGGCTGCTCGGGTGGCTCCTACCCGGGAAGCTGGACATGCAGCGTCGTGGACAGCACGCCCGGCCATGATTACATTGACAGTTCACTGGCACTTGCATCGGATTCCCAGGTTGTCATCAGTTATTCACCCGGTTCACTTAAATATGCCGTGATGTCACTGCCGTCCGGAACAACTTCAATCGTGGTGGCAGATGGGACGAATGGCGGCAGTTCCAGCAGCTCTCTGGTTCTCTACCAGGGAACTCCCTGGATCGCTTATAGTGATGCGAATGGGCAACATTCCCTCCGCCTGGCTCATCAAGTTGGCGCAGGGAATGGCAACTGTGGAGATGACAGTGCCTGGCAATGCGAGGTGCTCGATGATGGGGGTTCTGTCGGTCTATACCCATCGCTCAAGATCAACAGTGCGGGGATGGCTTATATCAGTTACTATGACCAAGCCAACGGTGACTTGAAGCTGGCTTATACGCGCCTGTTCAGCTTCATGCCCATGCTGGTGAAACCGTAGTTTCCTAACAGATTCAACAACAACCCCGGTCTCGACCGGGGTTGTTCATTATCTAAACCACCCGTGACATGACCACTAGGTCATCGCGCTCATATCCATATAGCGCTGGTGCATTAATTTTATTTTGTCCTGGACATGGACCTAGTCGGGATAAGCATAAAATAATCCTTTTTGCCTCCACAAATCCAAAGGGAATTCCATGCCATGGCCTATGTTCAAGCCAGTTCTTGACCAGGATTCCTTTGTAAGGATTTGTCAGTTTTTATCGTTTGAATGAAAATTCCTCCACATTCTCCCGGCTCCCGAGATAAGGATCGATTATGCTCGGAGAACAACCCTAGGGAAGCCCTCAAAATACCAATTCCTAATGACCTTGATAAAGACCCGGATCTTAAGGACCTTTATTAGCGATCGTCCCTCGATTTGTAAACGACACAAGTATCGACTTTACCCACCTCGACCGAGTACACTTTTTTAAAACTTTCCGGTAGGATGAAGGGCGAGCGTTGATCATGATAAGCCCCAATAAAATATTCGGCATCATTTAAATCTTCAACCCACTCGATCCTGATTCGCTGATCCCAAGGGATTAGAAAGGCACTTCTTCGTACAATTGAAGTCGAGGGAAATATTTTTACTTTTGCTGTGCCACTCATCTCGATGACATGATCAAGTGCTTCCTTCGAACATAAACCATAAAAATCCATTCCATACCGAAAATTTGCTGATTTCATATTTTTTCCTGAAAATATCGTAAAGTACAATCCTTCATAAGGATGATACATGATCATCGTCGCCAATGTTCCCAATATCGATAGAAAGATCGGGACACTTACGAAAATTGGGAAAAGTCTGCTGTGGAATGCTTTCTTCACATTACTCATTAAAAAACAAATACCATTGATCGCCAGGACCAGCATAGCGGGGTAGATGAAGAACATATGCCGCCAACCCGAATACAAAACTGAATGAAGTACAGCAACCATTATCAGCGGAATAAAAAACCAAGTCAGCATCACCAAATCATATCGAATATTAAAATCCGTGATAGAAAAACGCGTTTGGAACTGTCGCTTGATCGAATCAAACACACCCAACAGGAAATAAAAGGAATATATCAAGGGGGTCGTAACCAAAATCCAGATCAGGGTGTAATGCCAAGGAAGTGTTTTTGGGTCATATAGTTTCCCAATATACAGAACCTCGCCTTGCCAGATCAAATATTGAGACATGGAGATAACGCCCGCGGTAAAATTATTGATAGGATCGTCCCACAGCCATGGCCACCACAGGTAAATGAATAACACTGTAAATAAAACGAATAAGCCAAATCCTGAGAACGAATAGCCGATTTTATGCTTATCCTGCCTTGGGTCATGAATAAGGTGCGTTAACCATAACAAACCGGTAATTGCCACCATTAAGATACCGACCGGCCGGATGGCAATCATATAGCCAGTTACCGCCCCATGGATGATCGCATCCCCTGGTCTTCTGGATCTGTCATAGACAAATAATGTGTAGAGCGAAATGATGGAAAACGCCATGAAAGGGATATCTTTTGTGTTTACAAAAGAACTCTCAAATATCCGCGGACTTAATATCAGGAATATCGTTCCCAATAAAGCAAGTTTCCAGTTTTCGAACCGCATTTTCAATAAACGATAGAAGAATATCATGCCGGTAAAAAAAGCCAGGAATGCAGCCAGATGCCTGAAATAATAAATCTGGACATCGGTTTTCAAGTTCAGGATCGTGTACAGGAGAGTAATGGTTAATTCAAATGCGGCACCATGATCCCGGTCACGGCTTATTAACAGATCCGGCTGTCCCTTGAAAATGTAATTAAAGCTTTGATCACCTAATAATTTTTGAGCCGAGTCATCCACCGCCAGGCCATAATCATTGAATATTAAAAGTCCAACTACAAGATAAAGTGAGAAAAAAATAATGACGATCCATTTATGTGATTTTTCCACTTTACCAAGCAAATTAGGAATTGCATCCATGTTGCCTCTTTTTATACTTCATGCATTATTTCAGGGATGTTATTAGTATAAAACTTATTCCATCGATAAACTATGCCTGCCGAGCATACGGCTGTGCTGATGGGGCATCTTTCAACAGTAACCTTCTGAAACAATTGATCTGCTGGATGAGCGAATCATTATGTTACTACTTATACCATTCTTGACATAACCGTCAGATCATCGCGCTCCTGCCAGCCGGCGTTACGCCAGAAGACCTTGCCGGATTCATTATCCTTGATCACAAAGATATGGGCTTTGGCGATGCCAATGGCGCGCAAAGCCTTCATGCACTCCTCGACCAGCTGACGGCCGATACCCTGGCCGCGCATCTCCTGCCGAACGGCCAGGTGGTGCAGGTAGCCGCGCCGCCCGTCACAGCCGCACATGACCGCCCCGACCAGTTCGTCGCCATCCAGCGCGACAAAACAGCGCCCTGGGTTGGCAGCCAAAAATCTGGCGATGCCCTCGCGCGAGTCGGCCTCCGACAGGCCGATGCCGGGGGTGGATTGCCAAAGGGCATAGACTTCTTCATAATCCTGGATGGTCATGGTACGGTAGTTGATGGTCATTGTCTTTCCTTTTTGTCTTCTTGATTATATCCCGCGTTCAACTCTTGACAAAACTAGTAACTTGTTTTATATTATCGTCTATTCTAATAACTTGTAGAGTAGATATATGTCAGTCCGCAACGCCCTACTCGGTCTCCTCGCCCAAAAACCCCGCCACGGTTACGAATTGCGTTCCGCCTTCGTCGCCATGCTGGGCGGCGAGTCCAACTGGGACCTGAAACCAGCCCAGGTCTACACCACACTCTCCCGGCTGGCCGAAGCAGGCCTGGTGGCCCAACAGGCCACCGTTCAGGAGGGCGGACCAGAGAAGACCATCTATGCCATCACCCCAGCCGGGGTAAAAGAACTCAAGCAGTGGTTCGATTCCCCGGTCGTGGCTTCTCACCAGCAGGATGAGGTCTACCTCAAGCTGGTATTAAGCCTGGCCACCGGCAATGCCGACCCCTATCACATCCTGCAAACCCAGCGCGCCAGCCTGTACCGGCAGCTGCATGATGCAACTGCCCAGCGCAGCGCCACCGATCCGGAACGCGACCTGGCCATCCTTCTGCTGCACGATCAAACCATCATGCACCTCGAAGCCGACCTGCGCTGGCTGGACATGGTCGAAGCCCGCCTCGATGACATCCGCAATCAGCCGGTGCCGTCTCCCCTGGCACGCAGCCGCGGTCGCCCACCCAACAGCGCCAAGGATCCGCCGGTCGGCCTGCCTGAACGCGTCAAGAAATAGCATCCCTGCATGCACTGTCACTCCCAACAGCGGAGACCAATGAAATCAAGAGGACAAAATGGATATCGTTAAAACTGAACAATTAACCAAGACTCTACGGCGAAGGCGACACCGCCATCGCCGCTGTGGATGGCATCAACCTGAATATCAAAGCCGGCGAGTTCCTGGCCGTCATGGGCCCCAGTGGCTGCGGCAAATCCACCCTGCTGCACCTGATCGGCAGCCTGGATCGCCCCAGCTCCGGCAAGGTCATCCTGGACGGCAAGGATGTTTCCACCTTGGACGACAACCAGGTGACCAAATTCCGCCGCCAGAATGTGGGTTTCATCTTCCAGTTCTTCAATCTGATCCCGGTTCTAACGGCGCTTGAAAACGCTTCATTACCGCTCACCCTGGATAGTGTCAAGCCGGCCGAGGCCAAAAAACGCGCCGGCGAATGGCTGGCGCGGGTCGGTCTGAAGGACCGCATGGACCACCGCCCAGATGAACTTTCCGGCGGCCAGCAGCAGCGTGTGGCCATTGCCCGCGCCCTGGTGCACGACCCGGCCCTCATCCTGGCGGATGAACCCACCGGCAACCTGGACTCACGCTCGTCCGACGAGCTGGCTACCCTGCTGCGCAAGATCGTCGACGATTATGATCGAACGGTTCTAATGGTCACCCACGATCCACGCATTGCAGCAGCCGCCGACCGGATCGTCTTCCTGAAAGACGGCAACATCGTGGATGAAACCCGCCTGACCGGCAGCGCGGCCGAACGCACCAAGACCCTAAAGAAGAAAGCCGGGGACCTATGAACGTCCAGTGGAAACTGGCGGCCCGCTACCTGTGGGGTCGCAAGTTACGTACAGTGTTAACCACCCTGGCTGTGGTCTTCGGGGTAACCATCATCTTTGGCATGAACTCGACTCCTGCCCACGTTCCTGCAGGTCTTCACCAGCACCATGCAGGCTGCTTCCGGTCAGATCGACCTGACCATCCAAACCGCCTCCCAGGCTCCATTCCAGACCGAGATCGTTGACCTGGTAAAAAACACCGAAGGCGTGGCCGTGGTGGATGCATCGCTGCGCCGCACGGTCATCCTGCCGGAAAGCCTGGCACCGGCCGCCACCAGCCTGACCTCTGGGGGCAATATCAGCGTGGTGGGTGTCGACCCGGCGACAGTCCTGCAATTGCGCCAGTACCTGGTGGCTGAGGGTGAATTCTTCAAGGATGGCGACACCCATGTGATCGTCACCTCACAAACCTTTGCTGGAAAGCTGAACAAGAGGACTGGGAGACCTGCTTACCCTGCCCTCCTCAAGCGGAACCATGCAATTTCGCATCGTTGCCCTGCTGACCACCTTCCCTTCGGCCAGTCCGGAGGAGGTCTATATTCCGCTGGCGGATGCCCAGTCCATGTTCAACCTACCCGGGCAGGTCAACCGCATCGAAGGCACAATTGCGGCAGATGCCGTTTTAGAGGATGTGGTTGCCCGCTTGAAAGCCGGTTGGGTGAGGGCATGAGCGTCAATGCCATCGAAACCGGAACCGAGCTTTTCGCCGGGCTCGAGATCGGCCAATTCGGCATTCTTCCTGTTCGGTGTGCTAGCCCTGGCGATGGGCGCCTTTGTGATCTACAACACCTTTCGCACCGTGGTGGTCGAACGCCGACATGACATCGGCATGCTGCGTGCCCTGGGTGCTTCCCGCGCCACCATCCGCAGCCTGTTCCTGATCGAAACCCTGATCCAGGGCATCGGTGGATCCGTGCTGGGCATCCTGGGCGGTTACAGCCTGGGTTTGTTCTTCACCATGATGATCAACACCTTCGGCCAGGAAATGCTGCATATCAACGTCGGACTGCCAGTGGTCGAAGCATCAAACCTGGCCATCTCGCTAGCCATCGGCATTGGTTTCACGGTAGCCAGTGGATTGCTGCCAGCCATGGCTGCCAGCCAGGTGACGCCGCTTGAAGCTCTGCGGCCAGACAGCGCGACCACTCAGAAACGCACCATGAACCGGCGCGCCATTGCCGGCCTGGTGCTGCTCGGACTTGGCCTCGACCGGTCTGTTGACCCGCCAGTTGAACCTGGCCTCGTTTGGTATTGGTACTTTTCATCATCGGCCTGATCCTGTGCTCACCGGTGCTGGTCAAACCACTCGGACATGCCTTCAGTGGTCCGCTGAACCTGTTCTTCAAACGTGAAGGGCGCCTGGCGGAAGGCAACCTGACCCGCAATCCCGGTCGGGCAGCCATCACCGCCTCGGCTGTCATGATCGGGTTGATGATCGCCATGGCCATGTCGGGTATGATCACATCCATTTTCGAAGGATTCTTCAGCTACATGGATAAGAGCCTGGGAGCCGATTACCTGTTCATGCCCTCCTCGCTGCTGCTCATCGGGCGGCAACGTGGCCGCAGCTCCGGAACTTGCAGAAAAAATCGCCGCCGTTCCGGGTGTGGGTCCGGTCACCAGCATCCGTTTCACCACCAGCAAGACCGTGGTGGGTGACACCCAGTTGATCGGAATCGACCCGGTCGTGTTCCCGCAGATCTCCGGGCTTGAATTCAGCCGTGGGAGATGAAACCGAGGCTTACCGCATGCTGGCAGAAGGACGTGCCGTGATCGTAAACGGCATCTTTGCCTCCCAGCGCAAGGTCAAGGTGGGCGACACCCTGACACTTGAGACCCCGTCCGGTCAGGTCGATTACATCATTGCAGGTGTCGGTTTGGATTACTTAAACGCCAAGCTGGCCACCGGCTACATCTCCCAGGCTAACATGGAAGCCGACTTCAACATTGTCAACGACATGTTGATCATGGCCAACCAGGCTGAAGACTACGACCGGACCACCACCCAGGCTGGTCTTAACGAAACTGGTCAGTGACTACCCGGCTTTCACCTTCTTTGAGTCAGAGGTGTTCCGTAAAGCCCAGGTGGATATGATCAGCCAGGCCATGATCCTGTTCTACGGCGTCCTGGCTGCACTGGTCATCCCGGGTTTGATCGCCATGGTCAACACCCTGGCCATCAATGTCATTGAGCGCACGCGCGAGATCGGCGTACTGCGTGCGGTGGGCGCCACCCGCAAGCAGATCGGCCGCATGGTCCTGGCCGAGAGCCTGCTGTTATCAGCCTTCGGCATCCTGCTGGGCATCATCACCGGGTTGTTGATGGGCGCTGTCCTGGTATCCGCGGTCGAGTACGATGGGTTTCAAGCTGACCTATTTCTTCCCGTGGAATGGGATCATAGCCACCATCGTGATCGGCCTGGTCTTCGGAGTGCTGGCGGCCATCATTCCCGCCCGCCAGGCCTCGCGCATGGAGATAATCCAGGCCTTGCATTACGAGTAGCTCGCGCTACTAGATGGTTCAAACGGCCAGTGGTAAGTACCACTGGCCGTTTCATGAATCATTTGGTGCTCTCATCAAACCCTTATCCTAATCTCATCCTGGCTTAACCCTCCGTTTTTATAATTCATTTTGGAATGACAGAGAATCAACCTCTGCAGACCATAGTTACTACTCCCTTCCTCCTCGACGACCTCCGTGATTTAGATCACGGAGGTCGCACTTTTTCCACCCCTTCCTTGATCTAGAGCAGACGTCATGACAGCAATTCCCGTGGACTATAATTAAAGCACAAATGGAGCCCGCCATGTCCACCTCGATCGTACGAGACTACTACACCACCCAGGTACTCAAGGAATGGCGCCGCCTGGTGCGGGATGCCTATCACCGGCTGGAGTTGGAAACGACGCTGCATTTCCTGGAGCAATACCTGCCGAAAACAGGCCGGATCCTGGATGCCGGCAGCGGGCCGGGACGTTATACGCTGGAGTTGGCCAGGCGGGGATTACACCCTCAGCGCCCTGGATCTGACCCCGGCCAACCTTGCATTTGCGCAAAAGCGGGTCAAACAAGCCGGTTTGGTTACCAATGTTCATGAGTACATCGAGGGAACGATAACCGATCTATCCTGCTGGAAAGACAACACCTTCGATGGGGTGATCTGCCTGGGCGGTCCGCTCTCTCACATCTGATCGATCCACAATGACCGCACGAAAGCCATACATGAACTCATACGGGTCGCCAAACCAGGCGCGCCCATCTTCGTATCGGTCATGAGCCGCCTGAGTGTGATGGTGGTCGAACTGATGCTCTTCCAGCATGAGATCGGCGAGAAGACCCATCGTGAGATCTGTGCCACTGGCAACATCGATGGCACAACCGGCTTCACCGCCTGTCATTTCTTCCTGCCGGAGGAACTGCGCGAGGTATTCGATCTTAGAACAGTCGATTTCATGACGATGGCCGGGCTGGAAGGTCTCGGTTCGAATCACAGGAGCAAGATCAACCTGCTGGCAAAGGACGAGCGGCGTTGGGCGGATTGGAAAGCGACTCATTTCGAGACCTGCACTCACCCATCCGTAGTGGGATTGAGCGAACACATGCTGATCGTGGTCAGAAAGAACAAGCCTGCCTGACCTCTTTAGCGATGTCATTTGAATCAGGAGAAGGATGATCATGGACTGGAAGAATACATTTGAAAGCTGATCCCCTACCCTGGCTGTTGGAGGAAAGCGAGCCCGGAGTACGTTATCTTGCCCTGCGGGACATCGTTGGCTTACCGGAAAGCGACCCTGAATTGATCGCGTCTCGCCACGCCGCCCACCAACAGGGACCCATTGCGCTCATCCTGGCGGAGATGCACCCGGATGGCTACTGGATTCGAGCCGGGGCCCGGTTACAACCCCAAGTACCGCTCACTGGTTTGGTCACTCATCCTGCTAGCCAGCCTGGGTGCCCGGGTTGAAGAGGATTCCCGCATCCGGATGGCGATCGATTACTGCCTCGATCAATGCCTGGCACCCGGAGGGCAATTCGCCTCAGCCACCGCCCCCGGTGGTACTGCCGACTGTCTGCAGGGCAACCTGTGCTGGGCATTGACCGTACTGGGATCGACAGATGCCCGCCTGGGAACCAGCCTTTGACTGGATGGCCCGCACGGTAACCGGCGAGGGCATCGCCCCCTGGGCGACAAGACCACCTCTCAGCGCTACTATGCCGGAAAATGCGGTCCGGGATTTGCCTGTGGAGCAAACGACAAGAAATCCTGCGCCTGGGGTGCTGCGCGGGTCATGCAGGCATTCAGCCGGCTGCCGCGGGAAAAATGGACACCTGTCATCGATCGTGCAGTCGCACGTGGGATCGAATTCCTCCTGAAGGAGGACCCTGCCACCGCTCCCTGGCCGAACGGATACGCGCCCAAACCCAGCGGCAACTGGTGGAAGTTTGGATTCCCGGTCTTTTACATTACAGACCTGCTACTGGTAGCCGAAGTCCTCAGCGGTCTCGGTTGCGGTAGCGATCCGCGCATGAAAAACCTGATCCTGTTGGTGCTCGAGAAACAGGATGAACACGGTCGCTGGCTGCTTGAGAACGATTATGCAGGGAAAACCTGGGGCGACTGGGGAGAGAAGAAAATGCCCAACAAATGGGTGACGCTTCGAGCCTTAAGAGTCCTTAAACAACTGGATGGGGAATGACATGACTGCCCAGTTCCCAGATCTATTTCTTTTTAATAATATGGAATACTCCGTGGCTGGCATCCATGGGGAGCCGCCTTTCGACCCGGTAAAATTGGGGACTGCATCCGGTCAGCACTTGCACTGCCTGTTGGCGCGGTTATGTGGCCACCTTTGGCATACGTGAGGACCAGCTGGTTCTGGTGCGGTTGTCCATCCAACTGGGAAAACTGGGGGAAGGCAGAACATTCATGCCCCAGGTCGGACCAGATATCAACGGCAGGGAACCCGCCCTGCCGGTCGATCAGCAACCTTTATTCAACAACGTCTATGACAATCTTAACCTCCCATTACCGTTCAGCGGCGGGTTTCTCATCGCCCGGGATTTCATCCGGGAACTCTACGTACATATGGGTTTTCATCCTGCCTGGAAATTTCGCGAAGTCTGGGAATTATTGTTCGATAATGGCATATTGAAAGAATCACAGGATGTCAGCCTTGAAAGTGGCAGATTTGCGTCAAAAACTGACGCGTAATTCCTTGAAGCCCGTGGGAGAAAAGGATCAATTGAAATGGATCCGGGATACCTTCAAACTTGAATATTAATCATAAACTGGCGGGCATCAACTGCCCGCCAGTCTAATGGATATCCAGCGTTTAGGATTTTGGCTTGCGCTTCCGGTCGGGCAGGAAAATGTTCAGAAACCAGGAGACAATGCTGACGACCAGGGATGCCAGGAATGCCGTCCAGAAAGAATTCACAGACAGACCGTAACCCAGCCAGGTCGAGATCTGACCGGCCAGCCAGAACATGGCTGCATTAATGACCAGCGTGAACAATCCGAGCGTCAAGAGGATCAGCCCACAGGACAGGACTTTCATCAAGGGCCGGATAAGGGCATTCACCAACCCAAGCAGGAGTGCCATAACGGCTACAGCAATGAAGCCATTCTCCCCGACGATATTAATGCCAGGCACCAGGTAGATGGCGGCCACCAGTGCAACAGCAGTGATCAACCAACGAACGATAAATCTCATTTTTACCTCTCTTTGTGTAATTCTATCCATCTTTTATACGAATTTCGTTAATACGGGTTGCAGTCTTTTACCCATTGTAACCGGGCGTATTATAATTTACACAAGTCAGGAGGAAAACATGTCATTAATCTCTGAGATCCAGAAATATGCCAGCGCAATCCCGGCGGAACTGAAGGAATCCAAAGGTATCTATGAGCTGACCGCTACGCTCGCTGAACGGAAAGCCTTCCTATCCAGCCAGAAACTTCAGTATCAGGCGAAATTTCGCATCCTTGACGACGAGAAGCTCATCCGCTATTTCGAAATGCTTAAAGAGAGCGGATCCGGCATGTCGACCGGGGGTGATTTTGATTCCTCTCCCGGATTTGGCTTTAAAACCGAGACTTACAAGACAGGTGGCACTGGCCGCGAAGGCGACATCGAGCAGCAATCCATCCTGTTCGGCAAGAAATATGAGTACCGTTTTGAATTTAAGACTGTGCGCGCGAAAATCGAGGAACTGGCCAGAGTGGAAGGTTACCGTTTCGACCTGCAGCTGCTCCCCAGGAACCTCTAACTTTATTCAGCGTGGTTAAACCCGGGATAGGTGAGATACCAATCCGGTGGTAATTCCTGCGGGCGGTAAAACTTCGTCCACGGGACTGCCGCGCTATTACAGGTCATGGTCAATTGGGATAGGCGTGAGCGACAGGTTTTATGGAGTAAGGCGGCCTGTTTCGTCCCACTGAGTCCAGCTGCTTCCTGCCAGGCTGCCCGTCCTGCAGCTGCTCCACTGGCCCCTTGCCGGCAGGCAGATTCTGTCATGGTCAGGAAAACTTCGAATTCCACAGCAGAGGAGATCAACAACCAGGGTGCCCGGCTGGCATGTGAGAGTGCCTCGCAGGCGGAATCCCAATGCGACCGGTCCGAGTCCATCTTTACATCCACCGGAAATTCACTCATATAAACGTCGACCCCGTTGATGGCAGTCAGGATTCGAGCCGTTTCAAGGACGACCACACGGCGTTGGTCAGGGGGAAGTGTCTTCAATTGGGGATCGATCGAGTAAGGTAAAGCAGCCAGGATAAATGGCAAATCCATTGTCTGGCATTCCTGCGCGACCGAGTCGACCAGCGATTCGACCGAAGGGGCACTGTCAGCTTCGGGGTGATAATACACCAACAACCGAACCGCCTCCGCCCCCAGCCTTAAAGCCTTGGTAACACTCCAGCCTCCCAGCACCTGGCTGATGCGGTTCTCCTTTGAACCTGTAAAACCGCTGGTCTCGATGGCAAGGATCAATCCGGCACTTTTAGGCAAGCTGGATCGGGTGATCAATTGCCCCGCCCCATATTCCGGATCCAGAAGAATTGCGCTGACCTCCTGGCCAAGTGTTTTAACAACAGCCTCCTTAAATGAAATCAGTTGTTCATCATTGACCGGTTCAATCCCATCCATTTTAAGGAGGCTTCTCAGACTGTTGCGATGATCAATGGACAACAGGACCAGAGCCCCACTCTCGCAGCTGCACCGCTGCAACCTGCGGATCTTGCCAGGAGACAATGTTTTCATACGCACCGTCCCATCTGATGAAGGATCAGAATCGAGTACCACTTAATCAGATTATAGGCTACTTAACCGGTTTTTTCAAAATGATTGTCCACTTACAGTCTTCTTGCTATAATACATAGAAGGAGCAAAAAATGTCTTCGAAACTTAAAAGCATGCTGCTTCTATTGTTACTCTCGATCCCACTGGCTGCCTGTAGCATGCTTGCGCCCACCCAGGTCGAGCCAACCATGATATCCTTTGAAACCATCAACACGCTGGTATCGCAGACACTGGCAGCCCAACAAGCTTCCTTGCCGCCCACACTTGAACCGCTGCCGCCAACCCAAAATCCTCCCACCCCCACCATCACGCTGACCCCGACCCCATCCAAACCTTTCATTGTCGCAACCATCGATACAAACTGCAGGGCTGGCGCGGATAGTGTCTGGGATGTGGTGGGTGCTTTCAAGAAGGACACCGAAGCCGAGGTGATCGGTATGTGGCTGAATGGTGCCTGGTACCTCATCCGGAATCCAAGCAATCCATCCCTGGGCAAGTGTTGGGTGTGGGGTAACTCCGTGACCCGCAAGGGCGACTGGTCGCGAGTCCCGAACATCAATCCACCATCCACACCCACAGCAAGTCCGTAAAGAAACGGCGCCGGGAGGAACTATGAAATCGCGAATTGCATCAGGTATGGCAGGATTTTTGATCCTCCTGATGCTCGCCTGTAATCTCCCGATCAACCAGACACCCGTCATTAACGATATCCTTTTAAGCAGCCCGATCGTTGAATCAATTACCCTGTCCCCATCACTTTCGGCCGACATGCCACCGGCGATCGGGACAGATGTCATCGGCCCGGATGAAGAGACAATCTTGCCAGCCGTCACCCGTACAATAAAAACCACCCTGTCGACCGGTGCGGTGACCATAACCTCCACAGAGGATACCAATTGCCGCAAAGGTCCGGGGGTGATGTATGAGATCGTCGGTAAACTTTTGGTAAGCCAAACCAGCGAAGTGGTTGCCAGATATCAGAATGGCAAGTTCTGGCTCATCAAGAATCCTGCCGATCCGACTCAGACCTGTTGGGTATGGGATGAGACCACCCGTGTGACTGGAAACACCGCTTCCCTGCCGGAAGCAACTCCACCAGCCACACCCAACGTCACCTTGAGCCTGACAATTTATGCCATCATCAGCCCGATTCTGTATGCCGACAATTGCCCGGTCACGGTCGAGTTGATCGGCAACTATACTGTCAATACGCCGGTCATCATCTCCTATCAGTGGTACATTGGCGACCTTCTGGTTGCGAAGTGGTGCCGTCACAGCCGGGTCAAGCGGGACCTTCACTTCCAGCAATCAGATCACGATCACCTCTACCACCACCTATCCAATACGTTTGAAAGCCAGCGCTGGAGTCAAAAGTGTGACCACGTCACCGATCAGTTTTAGTATCACGTGTTATTAATGGAAAACAAGGCATTGATGCTTACATAAACCCGATATTGAGGAGGATTTCATGTTAATCAAGAAAATTTCTTTCGCCCTGTTCATTCTGATAATCGCCACCCTGGCCTGCACGGCCACACAGGCAACTCCCACCGCCCCCGATATGGCGGATCTGCAAGTAGCTGTCCAGCAAACGTTGGATTATGAGAACGCCGTAAATGCCAAGCTGACCGAGGTGGCAAGCGAAGCCCAGGCTACAACCGAAGCGCTCCTTCCCCCAACCCAGGAACCCCCCACCCGAGTCACCCCCGACCGTTGAGCCGACCTCATCGGTCCCATTACTCAGCGTCTCCATGGATACCAATTGCCGCGAAGGTCCAAATGCGGATATCTGGAAAGCCATCGGCGCGGTACTGGTAGGTCAGAAAGCGCAAATCGTTGCCAAATACGACAAAGGTCATTGGTATATTGTGAAAAACCCGGCAAACCCCAACGAACGCTGTTGGGTATATGACTTCTATGCAACCATCGAGGGCGACACATCCATGCTGCCCAAGGCCACCATACCCCCCACGCCCACACCCAAACCCTAAATTCAATGGCTCCTGGGATCCGCTGCAACGGATCCCAGGAGCACAGAACTTTCCCCCGTTGCTGTGATCCTGGCAGAGGGCCAACCATCCAGAGGAGGAAGAAATGCACCAAAAGCAATTCATCGTTTTGCTGACGGTTGTATGCTGTCTATCGCTGGCGTGTAATCTATTAAACACAGCAACCACACCCAGTCCAAATGAAAAACCGATAAATGTCGAAACGTCCGTGGCTGGAACGCTTGCCTTCGAAGCAGCCGTTCAAACCGCTGCGGCAGGCCAGGCTCCCGATCCCACCGCACAGGGGGCACCATCCACCAGCGAACCCCCGGCGCCCACGCTCGAACCGACATCCAGCGTTCCAATGGTCAGCGCGTCGATGGATACCAACTGCCGGACAGGCCCATCGACAGTCTATGAAGCCATCAGCTATCTTTTGGTCGGCAAAACCAGCGAGGTCGTCAACAAGTATCAGAACGGTTTGTGGTGGGTCATCAAGGACCCCAATGAACCCAACCGCCGCTGTTGGGTGTGGGGGAACACCACCAATGTGACCGGCAACTGGCAAGCAACTACCGGAAGCTACCCAGCCACCCACGCCAACAGTAACACTAAGCCTTGAACCCGTGCTCAACTCAGTGACACCCCCTGCGTTCCTCGGCTTGTGCCCGGCAACCCTGGTGCTTGCCGGTACGATCACAGCCAATATGCCGGTGACAGTTTCCTATGTTTGGGCACGATCGTCCGGACCCAACCTTAACTCGGGAATCGTCACTTTCGCAGCTGCCGGTACTCAGCATATTTCGTATTCTGTTGTCTTTCTTGGACCATCATCTGGAGAGATCTATATCCGTATCGTATCACCGGTGAGTCTGACTTCCAATTCCCTGCCATATACGGTGCACTGTACGCCATGAGCAACAATCATTAAGCAATCCTAAAAGGAACCGGGCGTTGTCCGATGCAATTGTTAACAGGAGTGAACAATGACCATCAAACGAGAAGTTTTACCCTTAATCCTAATTGTCTGCTCATTACTGGCTTGCAGCCAGATCACGACGCCTGCTGCGCAACCGCCCGCACAGGTACCCGCCAATAATGTTGAGACAGCCGTCGCCGGGACACTCGCCTTTGTGGCGGCTGTCCAAACTGCAGCTGCTGGACAGATTTCATCAACTACTGAGGTGATTCAAACCACGACTGAACCCCCCGCCCCAACGGTGGAGCCCAACCTCGGTCCTCCCATGATCAGCGCTTCCGTTGATACCAACTGTCGCAAGGGCCCCTCCACAATCTATGAAGTCATCAGTTACCTGCTGGTTGGGAAGACCAGCGAGGTGGTTAACAAGTACCAAAATGGCCAGTGGTGGGTCATCAAGGATCCCAACGACCCGGGTAAACGCTGCTGGGTATGGGGACAAACAACTACCGTGACTGGAAATTGGAACCAACTGTTGGAAGCCACCGTACCCCCGACACCTTCTCTTCAACTTGTGATCAGCGGCAGTGCAATCTTCCCAGGAAGCCCGGACCCCGATCACTATACCGGTCCGTGCCCGACCCATGTCAATATGTCCTGGAGTGTCACAAGCAATCTGCCGATCAAGGTCGGATACATGCTTCTGCCCGGTTCGGGATGGACCGAATATTATACGTTTACCGGACCTGGATCGAATCAATGGAACTATGACTCGAACGTCACATCGAGCGGATCATTTTGGGAAAGATTTGAGATCGTTTCCCCGGTCAGTTTGATCAAGGAGGTTACTTACACCGTCACCTGTACGCCTTGATGATATGAAGCATTCGTTACCCTGGTGAGGTCTCTCAGGTCGATCCGGTTTCTTGTTGATGGAAAATTCAATTAACCTTGCCAATTAATCCGCACTCTTGTATAATCTCTTCTCCCGGGCGGTTAGCTCAGTTGGTTAGAGCGTTGCGTTGACATCGCAAAGGCCGTAGGTTCGAGTCCTATACCGCCCACAGGATAAACATCCACTCAGTTCAAACGCTGTCTGGGTGTTTTTTGTTCCTGACATCGCTGCCGAACCCTTTCAGGGCGCACAGAGTACGTGCGGGTTCGCGCTACCCGTACCCGGGAGTATACCCTCGGTAGAGCCTGAGGGCAGGCCGCCCACAGGATAAACATCCACTCAGTTCAAACGCTGTCTGGGTGTTTTTTGTTCCTGACATCGCTGCCGAACCCTTTCAGGGCGCACAGAGTACGTGCGGGTTCGAGTCCTATACCCTCGGTAGTGCCTGAGGGCAGGCCGCCCACAGGATAAACATCCACTCAGTTCAAACACTGTCTGGGTGTTTTTTTTGTTCCTGACATCGCTGCCGAACCCTTTCAGGGCGCACAGAGTACGTGCGGGTTCGAGTCCTATACCCTCGGTAGTGCCTGAGGGCAGGCCGCCCACAGGATAAACATCCACTCAGTTCAAACACTGTCTGGGTGTTTTTTGTTCCTGACATCGCTGCCGAACCCTTTCAGGGCGCACAGAGTACGTGCGGGTTCGAGTCTCACCTGTCACGAATACAAAACGGCAATCGATCCCAAACCGGATCGACTGCCGTTTTCAATCTAGGAATTAATCGTTTATGTCTGTTGGAAATAATTGATGGAAGGTTGCCCTTCTTCCAATGATTGTAGCTTCTTGATAATACCAGGCCCGCGGAATAAATAAAACAGCGCCAAACCATGGAAGATGAGAGGCAGCCAATCCTTTACCAGGATGAACAAAAGCCCATCCAGAATATACAGAACAATGCCGACCCAGAAAGCCCAGCTGGCACGCTTGTTACCAAAGTATCCAAAACCTGCAAACAATCCGGAAATGGCCAGGGTTGCTGCGAATGAAATAATGGTGATCATCATGGAGAAATCGGATGTAACATCCTCCTTTAACGCCAGAGCAAATCCATCGATAAACTGGGTAATTCCCAGACCGATGATGAATCCGTAGCCGATCTGGAGTGCGCTGGAAATCCAGTTGATCATCGACAGAGCTGCTATCCAGTAGAACCAGCTCGCGCTGCTTTTCAATTGGCGTTTCAGGTTATATCCTTCGATATCGATCTGATTGGGCTGGACTTGTGAATTCATACAGGCTCCTCCGTGATTTTTTGAATAATCCAAGCAGGGATTAATTGTGCTTCAATACACATTCTTTAACCGATTACCGTCGATCAAGTTACGGTGCTGGTTCATTACCTTCTGCTTGCTTTAATTTAATGATCGTCCCAGGGCCACGCAACAGGGCAATGATCGCTCCGGCATGCAAGATCAACGGGATATAATCCGTCATCATTATACAAACCAACATGTCCAGGGCGTAAAGGCATATTCCTGTAATAAAAAAACCACAGATGGCGACGGATCCCCAAATATCCACTCGCGAAAAAGATTCCTGAGACGACCAGAGTACCGGTCATGGAAAAGATTGACAGGCTCAAAGGTGACGTCGCTCCCAAATTGCCCAGGAGAACCCGCCCAGTTTGATCCATCAGACGGGTTACTCCCAACCCGATAAAGGAGACATCCCCAAGCTTGAATGCAATTGCACCCCCATGGATGGTTGCAAGAATCGCAATCCAGTTGAACCAGCTGGCACTGCCCCTCAGCCTGCTCTCCAATTTGGCTGCATCCTTTAAAGTTGGGCCGCCAACTGAGCTACCGCTCATCGTTTTGCTTTCGCTTTAGATTGGATCCGGACCGTACGCTCTTTCACCCAAACAGCCACACCCAAACCAGCCAATGCCGTGGCTGTGAGGACCATCCAAATTAGTGTGAAGGATGAAATTGCATTTTCCTCACCGGGTTCGAGCTGAGCGGTCGGTCTTTCCGGTAGACCCGGAACAGCCGTGGCCTCGACTGGCAAGGGTATATCGAGATGACGCTCCTGCCCACGGAAGATATGCGCCTGGAATAGTTCCTCACGGCCCTCTACCCGGATCACATAATCACCAGCATAGCCGTAAATCACAGCCTGCCCACTGAAATCCGTTTCGATGACACCCGAACTCGTCCGATCTGAAATGAAGGAAAGCAATGGAGCCGTAATACCAGCAGAGGCGGGGGATTCTGCAGGTTTTGCAGGCCAGGCTGCCTCGAACAGCCTGGCAGGGAACAGTTGGACCTCATCCCAATAAATACCGACAATGGTCTGTTTGCTGAAGAGGACGTCGATCATCTCCTCCAGCCATGCCTGGCGGTCAGTCTCAGCACCCACCAGAGGGATCCCACTGAAACGCACAAACATCTGCTTGCCCAGGTCGGAATAGACAGCCACCTGTCCGCTCACCCAGTTAACATGCGGATAACCGCTGTTCGAGACATAGGTGGCGATCGGGCGTGAAAAGACCATCATGATGCCGTCGTAACTTGTGCCGTCACGGATGAGATCGTTTAGAAATGTATAGGGTTTATATCCGATATCCGGCAGGTATTGTGGGATGATTTCGATCACAATGCGTGCCTGGGGTGCCTGAGCCCGGATCGTCTCACAGGCCAGTTTTACCAGTTTGAGCCACTGACTGCGGGTTAAGTCGAATGGGTCGGTGGTCGGGTACGCCGGTTCCTTGACCACGAACAGGTTGATCCCGCGTGCAGTCTCATATCGAACCGCATGTTCGAGATAGACCTGCACGCGCACCAGCAGAGCATCAAAAGAGAGCCCTTCCAGATCATCCGGCCAGCTATTTTCCTTGGTCTTCCCAAAATATAAAAGGCAGTCATTACCCACCAACGAATCAGGATGATTCACCTCGCTGATCGAACTTTCATCAGACACATGGGGAAATTGCCCGGTAACCGGTTCGATCTCCATCCAGGGAATGCATTCCATCACAAGGTTGAAACCGAGAGGTCCTTCGGGCAGGGCTGAGGGAGGCAGTGGTCCATCGTAACCGATCAGAAAGTCATGGCTGAGTTGGTCATAGTTGACCTGCACTCCCGCCAAAGAAGAATTATGGCCAGGAGATACTTGCACAACCAGGGTTCCCGTTGAAGGATCAGTGTCCTGTGCAGATACAGGCAAGATAGCGATTGCAAACGACAGGCCAATCAGGAATAGTTGCGTAACTGCGCGGAGTTTGATTTGAATGGACACCCCACCATTTTAGCGTGTTTTAAGGTTGAAAATCAATACTCCAGGGGGGCGCTTGAATAGAGAAGGATCAATATAATAATAACAGCTTAGATCCATTTATTGCCGGGAGGAAGGTTAATTATGGAAAACTCCGATTCAAAAACCCTGATAGAATACCTGCTGGAAGATGATAAGCCCTCAATGAAGCGAACGATTCTGGTTAACCACATCCGCTCAGGGATATTTTCCCTGTTTTATCTGAGCCACATCATTGAGGTGTCTTTTGTGCTCTTCCTTTCTATCTTCCTTTTTGGTCCTGCAGTCTTCTTTATCATCAATGGCTTATTCTTTTTATTCCTGTTCGCCCGACCACATTGGTACCCCCTGTTGGCCATCCATAAGTTCCTTTTCCGATTATCCAACGATGACTACTACATGCAAGAAGTCGGTCTCGGGCTTTGGTTTTGGGTCGGTCGGACATTAATGCTCATCGTCGCTCTCGGGCAGATCGCCCTGGGTGTCTATTTTCTTGCCCGCTATGGTTTTCTGGATCAAAATCTGATTCACCTGATCAGCCATTACTGATCCCCAGGCAATAATCTCCCAAGTTCGCTTTCAGTTCTTGATATTCTGTTTAATGCCAAAGCGCCGGGGGAGGGACCGGCGCTTTGAGTGATGCCAGGTGGATAGGGCTCTTATCGAGGATTTCTTTGATGATTCTTCAATGTCAGCCAGGTTAATGCTACTTGCGTAGGAGCCGCTGGGGTGCTTCAGGCTGAATCAGTCCACCTAACATTCAACAATATTGTAACCGAAAAGCACCTCTTTTAACTTAACAAATCTGTAAGGTTTGATATATCAATTTTTACACTTAAATACAGGTTGTTATGAAAGGGGTCAATCACTGAAGAATCGGGCTTCTCTGGTTAAGGGGGAGCTATCCTCCTCCCATTAATTGATTAATCTGCATCGATACACTATACTATGTTCACCCTACACACAGGAGGTTGACCATGCAGGATTTTGAGAAACTCGGAACATTTTACCTTGGGCGCCAGGTTGATCCCATCACAAAAAAAGCGGGAGAGGATCTGATCTTGTATGATTCCAAGGATCTGGTCACCCATGCTGTCTGTGTCGGCATGACCGGCAGCGGAAAAACCGGTCTGTGCATCGACTTGATCGAGGAGGCAGCCATCGATGGCGTTCCGGCGATTTTGATCGACCCAAAAGGCGACCTGACCAACCTCCTGCTGACCTTTCCTGCCCTCGCACCGGCGGATTTCCTGCCATGGATCAATACAGATGATGCGCGCCAGAAGGGCATGACACCCGAAGCGTATGCAGCTGACCAGGCGGCCAAGTGGAAAAAAGGACTCGAAGATTCAGGCCAGAGCGGCGATCGCATCAAGAAACTTAAGGATTCGGCCGATTTCCGAATTTACACCCCGGCATCCAATGCGGGTTTCCCTGTATCCATTCTGAAGTCCTTTGCAGCACCGCCAACCGCTCTGATGGAAGATAATGAATTATTGCGTGAGCGTATCAGCACGACCGTGACCAGTCTGCTTGGTCTGGTCGGGATTGAAGCAGATCCAGTCCAGAGCCGGGAACATATCCTGTTGTCTACGATTCTGGAAAAAGCCTGGCGTGCCGGGCAGGACCTCGATCTGGCCGCCATGATCGAGCAGGTTCAAACGCCACCGGTGACCAAAATCGGCGTTTTGACCTTGGATTCATTCTACCCACCCAAGGAGCGTTTTGAACTAGTCATGGCCCTCAATAACCTGCTGGCTTCACCGGGTTTCAGTGCCTGGCTTGAGGGAGAAGCGCTGGATATCACCAATATCCTCTACACCGCCCAGGGCAAACCGCGCATCGCCATTTTCTCCATTGCCCACCTGAGCGACCCCGAGCGCATGTTCTTTGTTTCGCTTCTGTTCAACCAGATCATCGCCTGGATGCGCGGGCAGTCCGGTACCAGCAGCCTGAGGGCTCTGGTGTACATGGACGAAATCTTCGGGTTCCTACCACCCACGGCCAATCCACCCTCCAAATTGCCGATGTTGACGCTTTTAAAACAAGCTCGCGCCTTTGGAGTCGGGCTGGTATTGGTCACCCAGAATCCGGTCGACCTGGACTACAAGGCGCTCTCGAACGCCGGCACCTGGTTCATCGGTCGCTTGCAGGCTGAACGTGACAAGCTGCGCCTGCTGGATGGGCTCGAAGGCGCTGCAGCCACCGCTCAGGCGAATTTCAGCCGGCAAAAGATGGACAAGATCATTTCCGGCCTGCAAAGCCGGGTTTTCCTGATGAGCAATGCCCATGAGGACGAACCGGTTCTGATGACCACACGTTGGGCGATGTCTTATTTGCGCGGTCCGTTAACCCGCGACCAGATCAAGCAACTGATGGACCCTCTAAAGAAATCTTCGCCGACAACAACCACTGCCAGACCATCAATTTCCGAAAAGAAACCGGCGACGACAGAAGGTTTGACAACGCAGGCACCTCCCCTGCCGATGGATGTGCCCACATATTATGCACCCCCCACCTCTCCGGGAGAGATCACATACCAACCCTATCTACTGGGTGTAGCCCGCATCATTTACTCGGATACCAGGCTTAAGGTGAGTGGTGCTGTGGATGCCATCTACCTGACCGGTATCAGCAATGCTGCCATCCCGGTCGACTGGCAAAAAAGTACTAAAGCCAAGTTCCACCCCGACGCTCTGGAAAAGATCCCCCGGGCAGGAGCAAAATTTGGAATAGTCCCATCTGCAGCTACAATTTCCAAGAACTACGGCGAGTGGGCCAAGGATTTCTCAAGCTGGCTGTTATCCGGTCAGGCTATGACTCTTTATAAAAGTCGCGCCACCGATTTGATTTCCTCCCCTGGTGAAAGTGAACAGGAGTTCAGGATCCGGATCGGCCAGAGCGGGCGCGAGAATCGCGACGAAGTGGTTGAAAAGTTACGTGCAAAGTACTCACCCAAGTACCTGGCGCTGCAAGAGAAGTTGAAAAAAGCTCAGGCGGTCAAACAACGCGAGAGCTCACAGTCCAAGGAAAAAGGCTTCCAGACAGCCGTGAAAGTGGGCGGCGCCTTGTTAAGTGCCTTCACCGGACGGAAACTCTTCAGCCAGACCAACATCAACAAGGCTTCCACAGCCATTCGCGGGGTCAGCACGTCGGCAACTGCGCTGCAGGAATACAACCAAGCCGTCCAGGCTGAAAAGGAACTCCAGCAGCAGATCTCTGATCTCCAGGCACAATTCGATGCCGAATTGGCTGCCATGGGAGGTAAAGGCAATGCCGCAGCCGTGGAATTGGATACTCTGTTCATCAAGCCCAAAAAGAGTGATATTGATGTCCAACTTGTGACACTGGTCTGGGTTCCTGAATAAGGATCCTATCAAAAATCAATAAAAGCGCAGGGCAATTGAATGCCCTGCGCTTTTTACAATTGAAATATTAAATCAAAGGACTTTGGTTAATTCATCCAGATGCCCGGCAGAACCCAGCTTGGTATTTTTGTTTGCAATGAACTTGGCATATTCAGCCATGAAGACTTTACCGGGATCGCGCAAGTCGAATTTTTCTGGAAAGTCACGGAAATACTCACGATGCACACGCGTCCAAACCAGGCGACCATCCGTGTCGATGTTGATCTTGGTGACGCCCAACTCCGCTGCCCGGAGGAACTGTTCCGCGTCCACTCCCTTGGCACCTTTGAGTGAGCCCCCGGCCGCATTGATTCGCGCCACTTCCTCCTGAGGCACCGATGAAGAGCCATGCATCACCAGTGGGAATCCAGGCAGGCGTTTCTGAATTTCCTCCAGCACGTCAAAACGCAGCCCCTGAGTACCGCTGAATTTGAAAGCGCCGTGCGAGGTGCCGATGGCGCAGGCCAGCGAGTCGATCCCGGTGCGGTCTACAAAATCCTTCGCCTGATCCGGGTCGGTGAGCTTGGCATTGGCTTCACTCACAGCAACGTGTTCCTCCACCCCACCGAGTTGACCCAGTTCGGCTTCAACCACGATACCCCGGTCATGGGCTGCGTTGACAATACCCCGGGTGATTTCGATATTCTTCTCGTAAGGTTCATGGCTGGCGTCGATCATGACCGAGCTGTAGAAACCACTGTCGATACAATCCAGGCAGGTAGCCACATCGCCATGATCAAGATGAACCGCAAAAACCGCCTCTGGAAAGACCTCGTCAGCCGCACGGATCAAACCTTCCAGCATGCGTTTATCAGAATAGGTGCGTGCGCCTTTACTGATCTGGATGATAAAAGGAGCCCGGCTGTCCAGATTTCCACGAAAGAGCCCCATCGTTTGTTCCAGATTATTGATATTGTATGCACCGATGGCGTACTTGCCGTATGCATGTTCAAATAGTTTTTTAGTGGTGACGATCATATCTGACTCCTTGGTTTTGTCTATACAAGCCTGTAATAATATCGGGGGAATTATAACTGAACATCTGACATCCTTAGATCAATTGATGTAAAGGGTCATTCACGATCGCAGGAAGGTAATAGTATAACCGGAGCACATTCGGGCTATTGACATCCTTGTGTAATTGATATAAAAAGAACCTAATCCAAACTGTTTAATGTATAATGTAAAGAAAACTACGGGAACCCGACCCACATGAACCGACGGTTAAAATCTATCTTCGATAAACTTCGTGGTAAAACCCGTCAGGGGGACTCTTCCGCCGAGGTCACAGCTCCAGATACGATCAAGCTTCCCCCCGATGTGACACCTGCTCCGCTCCCTGTTGAGAAGCCCTCAGGTGTAAGACCCCCAACTGCCCTGACCCCCCAGCAGGAAGCGGAATCCTATCTCTCAAAAGAAAATGAGAAAGTGGCTGCGCTCGTTAACAGTTTTGCAGAAGGGCATATCAACCGCACCCAGTTCCAGGAACTGTATGCCCACTACCAGAACAAGATCCAGCAGGTCATCTCCTTGATCGAAACCTCCCCCGGTACGGATAAATGGAAAGTGGCCGCCCATGAAGGTTCCACAGTCATCATTAAACGGAAACTTATTGCCCAGGTTTTGGGATTCTCCATTTATGATAATGAATCCGGTATGCCGATCAAGAGTCTGGGAACCTTCACCGTTGACCCGGCTCTGTTCGTACCGATGCTCTCCTCCTACCGGTCTGCCACACGTGAAATATTCGGCGCCGGCGTGAAATCAACCCAGATCGAAGGTGGTCAATGGTTGGTTTTCATCCCAGGCACCCTGACCACCACCCTGGCAGTCTTCTCACACGAGCCCTCCCAACGTCAGATTAAACGCCTTGAAGACGTTCACCATGCGTTTGAAGTCGCCAACGACACCATGCTCAAAGTATCTCCACCGGTGGTTGAACGCCTGGTATTCCCTCACGAGTTCTTCATTAAAAACCAGATCTAATCCATGAGTTCCATCCCCCTTTACAAGGTTGTCATTGCCGGAGATGAGAATGTAGGCAAGACCTCCCTCGTTAGACAGTATTGCGAGGGACGTTTTGAAACCTCACGCGTCAGCACCATCGGAGTGGACTTTCAAACAAAGGTCATCACACTCCCTAGAGGGGATGTCAAGCTTTCGATCTGGGATATGGCCGGCCAGGAACGTTTTAATATCGTGCGCTCCGGTTTTTACCGAGGAACGCGGGCAACCGCCCTGGTTTACGATCTGGGAGTCCCGGATTCCCTCGAACACCTGCAGAAATGGTATGAAGAAACACGCAGTAATTGCACATGCCTGAAATTTCTGGTGATCGGCAACAAGGCAGATCTGGTGAATGACCGGAACACCCGGAACGCCGAGAAATTCGCCCAGCTGATCGGGGCGGAGCATATCGTCACAAGTGCAGCCACGGCAGAGGGCGTGAGCAGTCTTTTTATTAAACTCGCAGAACTATCGAATAATTTATAACGTACTTCGTGGATAACCTGTCAAGCAGGGGTCCGGTCTGATTACTCTGGCCAGAAACCACTGACCGGGGTACCTTCACCTATGAAATAACGATATGGGGGCGGATAATTAGCGTACGTGCAGGCGCAGTTCGCCGGTAATATCACCCAGTCGTTTTTATCAATGAAGGCCAGGGTATCCCGACCTGTTCCATACCAATCGGCCACGATCACTACTGAGTTGACCGGTAGTGTGAAATCGACCCCACTCAGATCTCCCACGAACTCGTTTTCAAGGTTAACCTCGCCAGTTATGGGGTTATATACCCCCCAGGTGTCTATTGAATCGCGATTCCAATCGCCGATAAGAGGCATGGAGGATTGCATACCGCCCTTGATGGTTCTAATGACTTGATAGGATCCGACCAGACCATCATACAGATACCAGGTCAGACTGGATCGATCAAAGAATCCGGGGGTATCCCGGCCATCCCCATTCCAATCACCCACCAAAGGGAGATCAGCCAAATCCATTTCCTCCAGGACAAAAACCAGATCTGCCTGTTTATCCTGATTCCAGTCTATTTTCCACTCGTTTATCCAGGGCGTATACACGCCGAGATCTGAGATCAAATCACCATTCCAATCTCCAACGACAGGTATTCCGGAATTATCACCAAATCGGGTCGTGAGAACCGTGCCATCCTTCTTACGCAGACGCCATTCACCAGTGCCATAAATTCCTGGCTGGGCAGAATTTTCCAAATGCCCCCCATATGGAAAGATTTGCCATTGGTATGATAACTGCTCAATTTCAAGAATCCTTGTGTTTGATCCACAGGATCCCAGGCTCTGAAAGACAATGCAGACAATCCGGAATATATGTGGTTCGATCTGTGTGAATTGACCTGAGAAGGTGTATGAATCACCGATACCATCAGCCATATACTTTTCAAGCGAGTAGGTCCACGCTCCGGAATCATCATCTGAAAATGCATGGCGCACCGAATAAACTGGTCGGTTGACGACGATAGGAGAGATGACCACGGAATCATTGCCAATTGACTGAAATAATTGATAGTAAAAACGGGAGACGATGATATCTGGTCGTCCATAGATATATTGAAATTGCAATTCGATTTCCTTGATGTATTCGTTATCCGCCGGCAGGTTCACATAGACGTGCCCATTTTTGGGCATAACCTCGACCAGATGCTTCATCATGCGTGAATTTATATCATCCATTAGTAATTGGTAACGGGCATTATTAAATATCAAGAACAGGGAATTGATGAATAAAATGCCGGCCACCCCGATGCCAGCGTACAAAACAAGGCGGGTCCACAAGGTACTTCGTTTGATCGCTTGAAATAGATCGATCAGGACATGAGCTGTCAGAACACTGCAACCCAGGGCAAAGGGCAACAGGTAATACTCAATTTTGATTACCCAGGGTAAAAATACCCCCAACCATCCAACCATCCAGATGGATACACCCAGATAGAAATCCGCTCGATCTGGCTTGCGTCTGGCTAGGAGCAGGCTCAAGACAAGCGATATGATCAGAACGACGGAGTATGAAAAATCCCGTCGAAGCCAAGGTTCCCATTCTATCAGAGAGTTAAATAACGAAGAAATGTTGAGGCTGGTATGCGTTCCAACATAAGACCCGGCCGAGATCGCTCGAGTGAAATATGTTCCACGCCAGGCCAGGTATATCAAAGCCGCTCCCAGACTGCCCGCCAACAAAACAAAATGTGAGAACCCAAGCCGCTTTTCCTTCCAATACTTGAGAGCCAACCAGCCTGTGTAGATTACCGGCATGATCAAGCTGGTTTCCTTGATCAAGTAGGATACCAGGCTGAATAGGAATACTCCCAAACCCAGCAGAATCTTCCCTTTCACTGATCCCGTATGTGGGTATTGTTCAGCCATCAGTATCGCGTAAATAATAAAAACCAGTTGAAATATTTCGTATTTGGACAGCGTAAAGTAACTCTCGGGTATTGGTCCTGAAAGCAGGAATAAAACACAGGTGACCAGAATGGTTGAATTTGAACTTCCAATAATCTTCAACAATTTGACAACCCCCACGATCAGGAGGACAAGCACCAGATAATTTACTGCTAAATATCCCAGCGGATCGGTGCCAAATATCATGAACAGTAAGAAATGGATGTACCAGTATAAAGGTCTGAACCTTCCTGAAGCCGATTCCGAGCCGAAGCCCCATTGATCATCGATGATCAAATTGGCTTTTTCAATTGCCTCACCATCATCCATCAATCCAAAATGAGGATCCAACAGGCGCGGCAGCATGATCAGGCTGCAAAGCAGCAAAGGAACCAGGTAGATCCAATACTTTTGCCAGAAGGTTTTTATCATTTTGGAAGTGTACTTATGGTCCACTGGTATTTCTTCTCTGATCAGGAATAACGCAAATTATCCTTTGAGAAAAGAAGCCCGTTCCACCAAAGATCTCAAGTCATTACATAATTCAGTCTACCCGGCTCCGCTGCCGCCACCACCCGACGCTCCGCCCCCGCCGCCCCCTCCCGAGGAAGCATTCGAGCTGGAGCTTGACATGAAAGATGTGAAAGCTCCAAAGGATGCATTAGCATCCTGGGCATTCAATGCATGGAACCAGGCTGGTATTTCAACAGAGCCGTGTTTTTGGAAGAATTTTGCCCATTGTTCTCCCAAACCAAATCCCGCTGCAAAGGGGAGAAATTGGGTAAATGTATCCGGCCGAATGAGTGTTTCGCGTTTCGCGACGATATCCTTCAAGTAACGCGAGAAGCCGGTCCATTGACTCGCTATCCACCTCCCCTGGGCAGTCAGTGGAGAGAAGAGGGCTGCAAAAATAATATAGACCAGACCGCCGAGGAATGCAGCGATACTCACGCCCAAAAGTGCACTGGTCAATCGATCCAAGTCCAAAGGAAGCATCTCGGGCCGGCCTACAACCATGAGGCCCAGAGTTAATCCTATGAAGACACCAGCCAGGATCAGACCAGTGCCGGAGATCAACAAACGATTTTGTTTTTTCTTACGGTCGGGATTGATCAACCCCAAAAGTGCGATTTCCGTTTTCACGGCTTTGGAGAATTCGCGAATGTGTTTACCGATCAGTTGGGGATACTGCTCCAGGTTTACCCGTTCTACCGGTTCCCCTTTTTTGATGAAAAGGGCATCCATCAGGACCTGCTCGTGCAATGACAGATCGGGTGTTTGTGAAAGTTTGACGATTTCGAAACGATTTGGGTTGTACCACTTTCCTGGAACCTGTTCGATACACAGAGCACCACGCCGGGCCAGGTCAATCAATGTTGCCAGGCTATGCATCAGGGTGGGATTGTCGCGCGCTGCCACTGCTGCCGCCACTGCCGGTTTGTAATTGGTAGGCGGGCTCACCGGGCGGGCGATGGAAACCGGCGGACTGCTCTCATCAGAGGGATCGCGCCGAGTTGCAGTCACAATCAAGGCGGATGCCAGGCCGATCAACCCGATCAAAAAACCACCAACCGTGAACGGTGTCGTTTGTGCAGTCCGTTTTGCCCGGGCAGCTTCTGAAAGTTGCCAGTCAGGAGGGGTTGTAATGAGTGTGCCAGGATTAAACTCCAGAGTCATAACCAGGGGGAAATTCGATTCAACCGGACCACTGGTGAGAACGATGGGGTTTCCATCGCTTTCAACGCTGTACGAATCAGCTCCCGTAAGCTGCGGCAGACCTGACATGACGGCTGCGGCTGGATAAGAGATCGTGATGCGGGATGTTTGGACCCGATAGTCGTGATCCGGCGGGATGGCAAACCAGACGATGGCGTCGGTCGCATCCTTGCGCACAACACCATCCACCTGGTACGTCAGCGTATAAATACGCGTCTGATCAGTGGTTTCTGCAAAATGCCAGGTTACATTCAACGGATCGCCTTCTTCAACTTCCACCCATTCAAGCGCGTTATCTTCATTAACCCGGAGTGGAACCCCGTCCAGTGCCGCGCTGATGAAGGTGATGCCATCCGTGCGGGTCTTCTCCAGCGTGCGGTAGACATAAGTGAATGGCCCGCCCATGAAACGGAATGTGATCGTCTCGGTCACCTGCATGGAGCCGTCGCCCCCCACTTGAATATCAATGTCGAAATATTCCGCTACGTAATCCTTGTCAGCCGAGACAGTCCCCGGCAAGAATAACAAGAAAGCCAGCAACAACGGCAATACGATCCGTTTCAACATATCAGTCCCTCCAAAACAAACACATAGCGATCAACGGGAAAGGAAGCGGCGGGAATGCCGCCGACACTTACCTTCCCAAACCACAAATACGCAGGAATTCCGAACGCAGCTCATCCTGTTCACCATAAACCCCGCGCCAAAAGGTCGTGCGGGTTATGGGAGAGCTTTCCCGAACACCGCGCATCTCGACACACAGGTGATGCGCTTCCAGATAAACCGCCACGCCATGCGGGTCCATCATCGCCATCAAGGCATCAGCGATCTGGGTGCCGATACGTTCCTGGACGGCAAAGCGTTTGGCAAATAGCCTCACCAGACGGGTCAGCTTGGAAATACCGATAATCTCATTGTCAGCGATATAACCGACATAGGCATGCCCGTAGAAGGGGAAGGCATGATGCTCGCATAGTGCAAAGAACTGGATGGGTCCTTCAATCACCTGGCGCAAACCGCAATCCGGTCCGCCGGAACACTCATTTGGGAAGGCTTTAAGTAGCTTGGGATCGCCTTCATACCCTTCGGTGGCATCGATCAAAGCCTGGATGTAGCGACGCGGGGTTTCATGCGTAGAAGGGGTATCCAGGTCCATCCCCAGTGCGCCAAAGATCTCGGCAATATAACCTTCATATTTCTTTTTCTGTTCTGTTGTGATCTTTCGCTTGATCAACGCCATATGTTCATCGAATTTGTTGTTTTCAATGGTGTCGTAATCATCCATGGTTGCCTCTTATCTTTGAGCTATATTCAGGAGTATTATGCAGTCTGGGGGAAATCTTACCATATCCCGATACGCGGGAGATCAATTGGCGATGACCTCTGTTCGGTCCTGTTTTTGCACCAGTCGGTTGAAAAGGATCAACAGGATCAGCGCCACCAAACCCACCAGGGCCATACCACTCGGATCATCCGCCCGCGTTTTATCCATCTCAACCAGTGGTGCCAGGATGATGAAAAAAAGCAAGCCACCGCTGGCCAGGGCTGCCAGCTGTGATGGTTGCGAGTGCCCGCGGCCGGACAAGTGCCAGATCCATGCACCGGCAGCCCAGACGATGAAACCAAAGAGCAGGATAGGCAAGACTGGCGATACCCCAAAATTTGGGATGACCCATGCGGTCATGAAGAAAAGGATGGTCATGATGAAAGCAGCCAGGCCGAACCGAAACCCGGAAGCAACCGGCAGATCAGTTGGAGACGTCAGGGGATCCCGAATGTGTTTCGCCAACACGATCAAGCCGATGGTGATGGCTATTGCAGCCAGGTAAGGCACAACTGGCGGCCGGTAGGTTGTCATAGCCAGGAACCCAAAGATTACATCCAGCAGGAAAAAAATGAAGATCCATATGAACATGCGTTTGCCCACCCAGGGTGTCTCCTTTCGTTCCGGAAACAACAAGGTGGTGATCAAAATGGGTATGCCAATACTGATCACGGCATGGTAAATGGTCAGCTCGACCGTCCAAACCCAGTTGACGCCCAGCCAGCGCCCGTAACTGCCCAGGATACCGATATCCATCCAACCCGGATCGAAAAAGCTCTTAACCATCAGACCTTCCTCGATGATCGCATAAGCAGCTCCCAGGAAAAGAATCGAAACCCAGCCTTTCTGCCAGCGAAAAGCCAGCTCTCGGACCAGGACTGCCCCACCCCCGTACAAAAGGCACAAGGTAATGAAAGTCAATGGGTTAAAGAACTCCACCGGCGGTGCGGAACTGGAAAGCAGTTCCCCACAGATCGGCGCCAACAGGAAAAGGACCAGGGCGGGAAGATTCTTCTTCATCAATTAATGATAACCGATTTGAAAGCCTATATTTATCGAATTAACCTCAAGCCTCAAAAAAGTGTGGTTTAATCAGGTAGAGATCCGGATCGATACCTATCGCTGAGCACTATTACCGGATAATTATTTATTTTTAGCCTGATCATCCAGGCAACCCAGGCACCCCGCGCGGCTTGACATCCGCCAAACCACCGGAGGTTTAAATGATGTGGTTAGAACTGATTATCTGTGCTGGATTGATCATCTGGACAGCCAGCACCCTATCTCGTTATGCCGACATCCTGTCCGAAAAAACGGGGTTGAGTCGCGGCTGGGTTGGTGTGATCCTGCTGGCCGGGGTCACCTCTTTACCAGAATTGGCATCCGGAACTTATGCGGTTGCCTGGCTGAAAGCGCCCAACCTGGCAGCCGGTGCGATCATGGGCAGCTGCCTGTTCAATATTTTCCTGATCGCATTATGGATCTATATTATCAGCCATGTCGCGTTCTTTCCCGCGAGCAGGATGCGCACATCTTATCCGGAGGATTGGGCGTCCTGATGCTGGGAATGGTAGCAGTCGCCATCCTGCTGGGACCTCCATACAATGAGGTCGGGGTATGGGGGTCCAGCCTGCTGAGCCTTATTATTTTTATTATCTTCCTGATCGGTGCGCGGCTCGTGGCACAGTTTGAGAAGGAAAGAACAGAAGAAATAATTGATAAAGAAGCCAGGGTTTTCCATTACGAACAAATATCAACCCGGAAGACCTATCTGGTTTTCATCCTCTCGGCGATTGCAGTCATTTTCCTGGGGATGTGGCTTTCAAGCATCGGCGACCGGATCGCCACAACGACCGGCTTGTCGCGCAGTTTTGTGGGCAACTTGTTTCTGGCGATCAGCACTTCCCTGCCTGAGATCACAGCAAGCCTGACTGCCATCCACCTGGGTGCAGTGGACCTGGCGATCGGTAACGTCCTTGGCAGCAACCTGGCGAATATTTTCATCCTTTCTTTGTATGATCTTGTTGACGGCGGCGGCGATCTCTGGTCATCTCTGTCTCAATCGAATGCCCTGGCGGCGGTAGCAGCCATGATGATGACCGGTATTGTGATCGTCAGCTTGAGATTCAGGGCCACCTCCAGGGCCAGTACCAGGTTCTCATGGGATGGTGTTACTCTTTCCATTCTTTATCTGGCCACCATTCTGATACTTTTTCTGATTGGATGAGTTCAAACTGACCATTATGAGATAGAGAAGGTAAAATGAAAAAAATGATTTTCATGAATGGACGGGCAGGATGAAAAGAACGGTTGTGGCAGGTGCACTGGGTGAATGTGTGCATGTTGCCGGTGTGATGAATTTCCTGCATTTGGCCGAACTGGCCGGCTGGCGGACGGTTTTTCTAGGCCCGGCTGTCCCAGTCGATGTTTTCCTTGCCGCTGTAGAAAGTGAAAAAGCAGACCTGGTGGGCGTCTCCTACCGCCTGACACCCGAAAACGGAGAGCGACTCCTGGGAAGCTTTGCTGAATCCGCTGACGAACTGCACCAGAGAGGTGTACGCTTCGCCTTTGGCGGGACTCCACCGGTGGCTGAGAAAGTGCGCAAGCTGGGATTCTTTGAACGTGTCTTTGATGGCAACGAATCGGATGCGGTCGTATTGGCCTATCTGAAGGGTGAGACTGGCAAGGGGGGACCAGAAGTCAGCTATCCGCCAACAACGATCGACCGGATACTCTGGAAAGACCCATTCCCCCTGCTCCGGCACCATTTCGGGCTGCCAACCATGGAAGCCACTCTCGAAGGTGTCAGGGAAATCGCAGAAGCAGGCGTCCTGGATGTCATTTCGCTGGGCATCGACCAGGATGCCCAGGAAAATTTCTTCCACCCTGAAAGGCAGGATCCCCGCAAAAAAGGCGCCGGCGGTGTACCGGTACGCAGTGACGCGGATTACCTGTCTTTGTATCAAGCCAGCCTTTCCGGCAACCAGCCGCTCATACGAACCTACTCAGGCACGGATGATTTCATCCAGCTGGCTGAAATGTACCAGGAAACCATCCACAATGCCTGGTGTGCCATCCCACTTTTCTGGTTCAACCAGCTTGACCGGCGTGGTCCATGGGATCTGGAAGGCTCTATCCGGCAGCACCAACTGGTCATGCAGTGGCACGGTGAACGCGGCATTCCGGTTGAACTTAACGAGCCGCATCACTGGGGGATGCGCGACGCCCCGGATGTTGTGTCAGTCGTTTCGGCATATCTGTCGGCATATAATGCAAAAGCTATGGGTGTCAAAGATTACATCGCCCAATTGATGTTCAACTGTCCGCCCGGCCTTTCCGATGCGATGGACCTGGCTAAAATGCTGGCCATTCGTCAGATGATCGAACCCTTGCGCAGCCCGGGATTCAACATCTGGTACCAGACCAGGACCGGCTTATTGAGTTACCCTCTGGAGCTAAATGCCGCCCGGGCGCATCTGTCAGCCAGCATCTACCTGCAAATGGCACTGAAACCTCATATCATCCATGTGGTCAGTCATGTCGAGGCAGATCACGCAGCCACGTCACAGGACGTGATGGATGCCTGCCGGATGGCCCAAAGGGTAATCGAGACTTCTTTGAAAGGTCAGCCGGATATGCTTGGAGACCCTGCCATTAAGATTGCAAGCCGGACAATTGGTGGAGGAAGCGAAAATCACATTGCAGGTCATTCAGAAAATCCATACCGGACCCGGAAAAGATGCTCTGATCGATCCAGTGACACTGACCGGCGCAGTTACCAGGGGAATCCTGGATGCACCGCATCTGCGGAACAGTTCCATCGCGCGTGGCCAGATTCAAACCCGAATCATCGCCGGTCAATGTGTTACGTATTGATAAAAAGGGGCAAGCGATATCTGAAGCCATCCGAATGACAAAGATATTGGAAACGAAAGGAAGGCAGACATGAAAGTGAAAACCAGGTTCACGGTTGTGGGCGCCGGTCATGGCGGGAAAGCCATGGCAGCCCACCTGGCATTAATGGGGTTTCCAACAGTACTCTTCAACCGAACAGCGGAGCGAATCGCTGCCATACGGGAACTAGGCGGTATCGATCTTGATAGTTACCCTGGCGGACCCCAAGGTTTTGGAAAGCTCATGTTCTCGACATCCAACATTGGTGAAGCCATCGAGGATGCAGAGGTGATCATGGTGGTCGTGCCATCCTCTGCGCATGCTGATATAGCCAAAGCCTGCGCGCCTTACTTGAAAGATGGTCAAACCATCATCCTTCATCCCGGCAGGACCTGCGGTGCGATCGAATTTGCCAAGATATTAAAGGATGAAGGTTGCCTAAGCGATGTCACCATATCTGAAGCTGAGACATTCATTTATGCCTCTCGCTCGGACGGACCTGCCCAGGCACGCATCTTCCGTATCAAGGAGGCTGTCCCACTGGCAGCGCTGCCTGCGACACGAACTAAGCAAGTCCTGGATATCATCCGACCGGCCTATAACCAATACATTGATGGTGTAAACGTTCTGCAGACTGGCTTGAATAACATGGGGGCCATCTTCCACCCTGCTTTGACCCTCTTAAATGCGGGTTGGATCGAAGCCACCCACGGGGACTATCAGTTTTATATTGATGGCGTTACCCCATCCGTTGCCCGCGTGCTCGAAGCCCTCGACCGGGAACGCGTGACGGTGGCATCCTCGCTCGGTATTCGCGCACGGACCGCGGTCGAATGGTTGAAACTGGCTTATGATGCAGAAGGCGAGAATTTACATGAGGCCATTCAAAACCAGGAAGGCTATTACGGAATCAAGGCACCTGCCACCCTCTCTCACCGTTACATCTTTGAAGACGTTCCGATGAGCCTGGTACCGATCGCGTCCCTGGGCCAGACCTACGGCGTTTCTGTACGAGCCATGGATTCCATCATCAGGCTGGCCTGCATCGTCCATCGAACAGACTATTGGCGCCGAGGACGGACCCTGGATAAACTTGGCATCACGCAATTATCGGTGGGCGAGCTCACCCGTTATGTCAATGAGGGTGTGATCGGGGAATGAGGTTTATCAATAGGCGACTACAAACGGGTATTTAATCATGAAATTATTAATCATTGTTCCACCATATGACGATCAGGCAGGCAAAGGTGTTCCACCTTCGGAGTATCAATGGATGGCTGATATCCTGCAAAAACAATCCATCCAGGTGCTGCTCCTGCCACTCGGGAGTTGCAGCGAATTGGAACGCGCCATCTCCGTCACAGCACCCAATCTGATCTACAGTCCTGCTTTCAGCACTCTGGAACCTTCAGGCGCCGACCCGGTTATTATCCATCAATTACTTGATCAGTTGGGTATGCCCTATATTGGTTCCCCACCCGAAGCCCTGGAACTGGCCTTGTCCAAGATCAAGTTGAAACTCTGCCTGCTGGATCATGGGATTGCCACCCCGGATTTTTATATTTACCGGTCCGGGGAACTTACCCTCCCTCCTGGGGACCCTGATAGACAGCCAGCTCGTTTTCCGTATATTCTTAAACCATCACGAGAGGGAAACAGCCGGGGGATCACCGAGCGGTCCATCGTTCGTGATAATCAATCGCTGGATGCCCAATTGGAGATCATGAGCGCTCACTACCCTGAAATCCTGGTTGAACATTACCTGGGAGATGATCCGGAATTAAGGGAATTCACCGTAGCCATGATCGGTAACGGCAGGGAACGCCTGAACCTTCCGGCAGAGATATTTCTGCTTTCCGAGCATTCAAGCCGGATCATCACTACAGCCGACAAGAACCAGCATAAAACCCGGGCGCTTCCCGTCGAAGACCCCGGATTGAGACTAAAACTTGCCAATCTGGCGGATCGGGTCTTTGAAGCCGTGGAGGTGCGGGATTACGCACGCTGTGATGTCCTGTTTTCCAGAGGGAAAATGCACGTAATCGAAGTCAACGGACAGCCCATGCTTCCAGACATGTGGTTTGATGCCTGCGCGACGTCAGCCGGATTGAACCGCAGGGACTATCTCTTGGCAATCCTCGAAGCAGCCCTTGCCAGGTATCGAATTGCCGGCCTTCCGGGATTTGCCTCAGCCTAAGGTACTAACCCTGCCTCACGCTTAAGTGGATTTCTTCGTCAATAAGCACATGGGCTTCCAGGCGCATCCTTTATAATAATCCTCCGGAGCCCAAGTGAAACCAACTCATCCCATCACACCTTCCAGATTACTCATCCCCCTTGGGATCGGCTTGATCCTGTGCCTGTTCGGTGACGCGACTCTCTATACCGTACTTCCCAAAGCAGACATCATGCTCGAGGCAGGCATCACACTGGGCATGGTTGGGGTTGTTCTGGGTGCCAATCGACTGATACGCATCCTGTCAAACGGGCCGGCTGGTTGGTTATATGACCGCCTGCCCCGGCGCGGTCTGATGGTCGGATCATTGGTACTGGGGGCAGTATCCACCGTCTGCTATGCCCTTTCGCATGGCAGCGCCCTGCTCCTGGCCGGCCGTATCCTGTGGGGCATCGCCTGGTCGGGCATCTGGATCGGGACAACCGCCATGACATTGGATATCAGCCGCGATGATAATCGCGGTTTTATCAATGGCCAGCTTCAGATGTGGTATTTCCTTGCCGTCGCTATTGCTTCTCTTTCATCCGGGCTATTTACGGACCTGCTGGGATATCGCGGCGGTTTATGGTTGTCGGGTGGGTTCGGCCTGATTGGAGCACTGGTATGGCTGGTATTCCTTCCGGAAACCAGGCCATCTGGAATCCGGGTGCCGAAGAAAGTAACTGGACAGGTGAAAGCCTCGCTGCCTTGGAAGCTTGCTTTCTCGCTTACTGTCCCCTACTTTACGATGCGAATTGTCTTTGAGGGGGTGCTGGCTGCCACAACCATCCTCTGGCTGGGGCAGTTCATTGACGGCGGTTTTAAGCTGGGCACGTTAACCATTCCATTGGCCACCCTGACCGGGATCTTCACAGCAATCCGGGTAGTGGTCAGCATCCTGAGTGCACCCTGGGTTGGGAAATTATCCGATTATCTTCAACGTCGCTGGGCAGTCCTTGCCGGTGTCCTGGTGCTGGGAGTGTTGGGCTTATGGGGTATGAGCCTGCCGCATTTCGGCCTATCTGTCGCCAGCGGACTGGTCTCCGCGATAACCGCCGGTGCCATCCCGCTGCTGATTCCGGCCGTGGTGGGAGACCGGGTATCAGACGAACAACACGGTCGCACATTAGGTTTTATCTTTTCATGGGGAGATCTCGGCAGTGGATTGGGTCCATCACTCGGGCTGGCGCTCATCCCACTGGTTGGAATCGCCGGGACTTATCAGTTCTGTGCCCTGTTGCTCCTCCTCAGTGGTCTTATTCAGCGGATATCAAGCCTTGCATGAAAAAACCTGCCATATACTATAAAACGAACCGCCCGAAAATCGGGCGGTTCTTGATTATCCACTGGCCAATTTGCTGCTTACATGGCCTGATCGAAATTGCGTGCCACCAAATTCCAGTTGACCACGCTCATAAAAGCCTTGATATAATCAGCCCGGCGATTCTGGTATTTCAGGTAGTAAGCATGTTCCCAGACATCCATTCCGAGCAGCGGGATATCGCCCTGGGAAAGCGGGCTGTCCTGATTGGCAGTTGAATAGACTTTCAATTCCTTACCGGAATCCAGTACCAGCCAGGACCATCCGGAACCGAAGCGGGTCAATCCAGCTGTTGAGAATTGCCCTGTGAATTCATCGAACGTACCAAATGCAGACTGGATGGCTTTTTCGAGGCCAGTCTGCGGGCGCTTTTGCACCGCCGGGGGTCAGTATCTCCCAGTAGAGTGCGTGGTTGGCATGCCCTCCACCATTGTTGCGGACAGCCATTCGTACGGTCTCTGGGATCGTGTTCAGATCTCTGAGCAAGTCCTCGATCGATCTGCCTTGTAGTTCAGGTTGGCTCTCAAGGGCTTTGTTCAGATTGGCCACGTAAGCGGCATGGTGCTTGTCATGATGGATCTCCATCGTCAATGCATCAATAGCCGGTTCAAGCGCATCGAAGGCATACGGAAGTGGGGTGAGTTCAAAAAGCTGAGACATTTTCATTCCTTTCCCGGTTAAGTATGCCGGTCCTATTATATATATTATTTTATCTTTATATCTTATTATATTGATAAGATGCAATTGAGCGGTATAAGTTACAAAATGGGAGGTTAAACACAGGCACCCGTAATCCAGCGTATCACGGGTGCCCGATATATGGACCGGCGATATCCCCTATGTATTTGATCAGACGCCGGACGGAATGGCAAGGTAAACTATTCAATTTACAATCAAAATTATAACGAGGGGGACTGCCAAATCACTGCCAGAAAAAGGTCGATTTTCAGGCAGTTTCGCGGGTTTCAACCATCATTCCGCTGAATTTTTGCTTGAGTTCATCAGAGGGCTCCATGCCCAGCTCATCATCCAACGCTTTTTGCAGGCTCTTATAAATACGGATTGCCCCCACTTTATCGTCCATTAGGAAGTAAGCTTGAATGGCCATCTCGGCTGCAACTTCATTCCACGGTTCGAGCGCCAGGATGCGTCGGCTGCTTTCGAGTGCCTCAGCCGGGTTGTTGCGCTTCAACATATTCTGTGTGCGCGTGTTCAGTGCCTCGAGATACATATGGGTTAACTGTTCGCGCAATTCCATAGCCCAATCAGCATAGGGGTAATCCGCTACCCATTCCCCACCATACAAGCCGAGTGCCTGGTCATATCGCTGGTTGCGAATGTGATCCTGGAAGACCTCAAAATCGATCTGGGAGCCGGGTGGTAAAACCAGGCGGAGTTGTTCGTTTCCAACCTCAAGGTAACGCGAGGGGAATTTATCCGGCAGGTTGGGCTCCAGCAAACGTCTCAAGGTTGAGGTGGCATGATAGAAAATGGTCTGCTGCTTTGTCCGGGCTTCATTGGGGGCCAGGGCTTCGAGTGCTTTTTCCTGATTGATCTGCTGGCGGGGCTGGTTTAGCAGCAAAGCCAGCAACTCACCGGCGCGCCTTTGATGCAGGTCCTCGCTGTCAATACGCCGGCCACCCTGTTGGATATAGAAATCTCCCAGGGTGGTGATCTGAAGTGGTTCTGCCGGAATACGTTTAAGCGTAACCAGCAGGGACTGGGCGAGTTTTTGTTCTTCGGGATCCTTGCTGTTCAGAGATTCCGTGAACATCTGGTAGGCAAAACCACCCGTTTTTTCGATCAGACAGGCATAATCGCCATCCAGGATTGAACGCATGGCCTGACGCCAGTTCTCTGCGGCACCTGGTTGCCCGTGGAAATATTGGATGATCGATAACAGCAATATGGCATAAGCACGGTCATAGCGGGCGTCCAACCTGGTGGTCACCTGGATGGATTCCTCCAGACATTTTTCTGCTTCTTTCAAATCGCCTGCCAACCATAAAGCAAAAGCCAAGCAGTATAGTGCAATCCCCAGCATATGCTGGTAACCCACTTTTCTGGCAAAATCGACCGCCATTTCAGCCCAGTCGACAGCGGGTGATGGTTTTTGAATCCGGATATAGTAACGTGCCATTGAAACCCTTACGAGGGTTACCAAACCAGGATCACCACGTAACTCACTTATCACGCGTGCGTGGGTCAGGATGGACATGACCATCTCTGGGTCATAATGAGAATCCAGGGTTGCTTGCGACCTGAGGACGAGGTAATAACCTTCGCTGGGGGCATCTGGCATGATCTCATATTGCAGACGCTCGAGTGTCTCCTGCAATTCGTGAGCATTACCTGTTAGCAAATGCACCCACCCGATGGTGTTCAGGAATTTCCAGATCGGTTTTCTGGCCGGTGACCGGCGTGCGAGTAACAATGCTTCACGCTCAAATGAAAGCGCCAGGTCGAATTGCCCACGCGGCAGGTAAACCCCCACTGCTGCGCCGTGCAAGCCACGCCACAAGATATCTGCAGCACCAATCTCCCGGCATAACTCGATCGCCTGGGTGTAGACTTTTTCGGCACCCGCCAGGTCATTCGTTTCAGCCTTAATGGCAGCAATATTGACCAGACCTTCGTACGTATTCACCGATTTCGGTTCAGCCAGTTTCAGCCCGCTTTCGGTAGTCTCATAAGCCTGGACGTAATGTCCCATCAGAAACTCCAGCCAGCCGATGCGGATCAATGCCCTGGCCTTTTCAGATTTAGGCAGGTGATTTTCATTGACAAATTCAAGCGCTTGCTGGATACGATTAATCGCCTGGCTGTATTCCCCGTTGTATTCCAGTTCACTGCTCTCTTCGTATAAAATGCTCAGTGGGTCGTCAGCCATTGGTTTAATACGGAATCATCATATTATCCGTATAATTGTAGCATATTCCCCACAGGAATAAATAACCCGCGCTTGACACTTCACCAACGCGGGTTTGATTAACAACACGGGCAGGATACCTTTAATTTATTCCAAGGCAGGTTCAGGACCAGCAGTTTTGCGTGCTGGTGGGAGTGCCCGACTGAGCGCCAGGAAACTGAGCGTTCCCAGAATGCTCAAGATTCCACAGGCATACCACAACCAATCCCCGTTGCCGGAGTCCAGGAGTTGACCCGCCAATAAAGGCCCGATCGCAAACGGGATGCCCCACGAGAAACCGAAGGCTGCCATGTAACGGCCACGCTTATCTTCCGGGGCAAAGTTCGCCACCAGGGCATTCGAGACCGGGGCCCAGATCATTTCACCGATGGTCAAGATGACCATGGCAACGACCGCCAGGCTGTAGGTATGAATGAAACCGAACAGGGCGAAACCCATTCCGGAGAGTAATGTCCCGAGTGCCATCATGAGCATGGGTTTATATTTATCGATCACACGCGTGATCGAAAATTGCATCAATACCACCATGGTGGCATTGATGGTGATCAGCAAACCATAACCCGATTCGGGAATCCCCCGGTAATCACGCAGGAATACACCCAGGGTGGTATTGAAATTCATATAGACCAGGCCTGCCAGGATGCTGGCAAAGATGTAAAAAACGAAGAAACGGTCCCTTAACACCGAGAAGTAACCTTTAAATGTAGCCGCGAGTGTTTCCCGTGGCGTATCCGCACTCTGTTCCGGTTTCGTTTCAGGAATGTAGCGAATAACCAGGATGGCAGTGATGAGACTCAGCACTGCATCGGAGATGAAGAGTGCCAGGTAGGAGCGGGTAGCCATAAAACCACCGATGGCGGGACCGATGGCAGCGGCAACGTTAAACACAACGCGGAAGACCCCGAATCCGGAAACTCTTTTTTCTTCCGGTAATAAATCAGCCATCATGGCCATCCGGGCAGGCCCACCCACATCGGTGAATATACCCACCAGAAGTGCTAACAGATAGAAAGCCCCGAGTGAGTTCACCAATCCCATGATCACCGCGCTTATCGACGTGGAGATCAGACTGAAGATCAACATGCCCCGCCGGCCCAGCCGGTCGGTCATCGCACCACCCAATGCTGATCCGATAAAGCTTGAGACGGAGAACAAGGCAAACAAGATCCCCACCTCTGTCATACCTACTTTAAATTTCGAGGTGATGTATAAGGCGAAGAATGGGAACATCAACGCACCACCCAGATGGTCGATGAAAGACACACCCATCAGCGTCCAGAAAGTGCGCGGGTAATCATTGTAGAACCTGCCGAACTGCTTGATCTTTTGCTTGATAAACACGACTCACTTATCCATGGTAATAAAACCAGGCATTGCCTGGTGGAGGACGATTGCCCCAGGAATCTTGATCTGGCGGTTACAGGAAGGTGATTTCGACGTGTTCGTCATCTTCAGGATCTGACGCATCCACAACCCTGCCCTTAACCGGTTTCCTGAAGAATTCTTTTCCGACGTCATAGCTGCTGCTGTCCAGACTATCGCCTGTGTAATGTTTTCCAAACCGGATGCCAAGGCGCATGAAAAACAAAGGCAGCGTCATCGAAAACTTCCTCTTCCCGGAAGATAACTCGGTGACCCGGATACGGATCCAGTGTGCCCGGCGCGGCTTTTCAATCGGTTCATCAACCGCTATTTCCGGTTCCGTGCCCGGTCCAGCTGGGTTCAATGAAACCAGCAACTTATCTGCTTCATCACTGGTTATCTTACCTCGTTCCAGCATATCGAGGATCATTAATCTTTCATCTTCCCGTGTCATGGCATCCTCACAGTTAATTATATTAATAGAGGCATTAATATATCTAAGCTATCTTAACCTCGACTATTAAATTTTGTCAAGATTATATTAATATATTTAACTATATGGGGCGATAATATTAATATTTGATGCCAAACTAGTAATATTTGAGAGGAAGGATGGGATCAATCTGGTGCAATCGTCGCCTGCATCGACCAGGGACCCGTCCAGGTGATCTGAACACTGCGGAGCTGTCCCTTCAAGTTCTCACCGCTCTCCACGAATACCAGCTTATTGGTACGAGTGCGCCCCCGCCAACGATTTTTTACCCGGTCCTCAAAGAGAATCTCCTGTTGCCCACCCAACAGCCGGGCATTGATCTCCCCTACCACCCGTTCCTGAAGCTCCTCCAGGATTCGGAAGCGCCTGAGCTTCTCCCTGGCCGGAACATCATCATTCATATTCCGGTAAGCCGGTGTCCCTGGCCGGGGTGAGTAGCGGGCCAGATGCGCCACATCCAGGCGCAATTCTTCAAGCAGGTCCACCGTGCCTTGGAACTGGGCATCTGTTTCTCCAGGAAAACCCACGATGATATCCGTGCCAATCGAACCTTGCGGTAAAAATTCGCGAATCCGGGTGATCAGGCTGCGGTAATCAGTAACGGAATACCCACGCCGCATATTGGCCAGCACCTCATCATCACCGGCCTGAACAGGCACCTCGATATGAGGACAAACCTTCGCCACACGGGAGGTTGTCTCGAGGATCCGGTCGGAGAGGAAGGAGGGATGGGACGTCAGGTAACGGATCCGCATTAGACCATCTATTTCGCTCAGGCGTTCAAGCAGAACCGACAGGTCAACGCGAGGTGTCAGGTCATGCCCGTAGCGATCGACGATTTGACCGAGCAGCGTGATCTCCTTGACTCCCCGGTTAATCAGTGTGCGGGCTTCTGCAAGGATCTCCTCCACCGGGCGGCTGCGCTCGGCACCTCGCCTTGAAGGAATGACGCAATAAGTGCAACCATGTGAGCAACCCAACACGACTGGCAGGAAGGCGCTCACCAGACCCTCATCGGAGCGCGGCAGCGTCAGCTCTCCGTCCATGACCGCATTACGCATCCGGACAGCCTCAACCTGGCTCTGGTGTTCAGTTCCCTGTGTCAGAAAAGCGATCAATGGCCCGGGATCGGAAGGTGGAGAGAACACATCCACATACGGAAAACGGCGCCTGAGTTCATCCTGGTTTCGCGGACTGACCAGGCACCCCATTAAATTGATCACCAGTTGCTGATTCCTGATTTTCAATGGACGCAGTGAACTCAACCGTCCGGTAGCCTTATCCTCCGCGCTCTGGCGGACGACACAGGTATTGAGCACGATCACATCAGCGTCCGCAGGCTGCAGGCTGCGGGTGTACCCGAGTTGTTCAAGTTCAGCTGCCACGCGCTGGGAATCAGCCACATTCATCTGGCAGCCTTCTGTCCAAATATGGTATTTCACGTCCGGTATTATATCAGCAGGGAGAATTGATTCGTCGAAGGATATTTATCGGTCGAAACAGGTCGGAAGGTGAGGTTATCCGACCACGATCATTCCACGTCCTCTGGCCTTTGCCTTATATAAAGCCCGGTCAGCCCTGGCAATGATGGTCTCCCCGGTGTCAGGATCATCTTTTCTCAAGGACGATAGTCCAATACTGACCCCCATCTTGAACTCATCCCGGACAATGATACTGCTGACTTCGTCGGACACACGTTTGCAGAGTGTTTTTGCCCCACGCTCACCCGTATGAATCAACAGCATTGCAAGCTCATCCCCGCCGTAACGTGCAGCGATATCACTGATACGAATGCTGTTTTGAATTCTGGTGGCTGCCTGGGCCAGGGCATCGTCCCCTACCTGATGACCATATTGATCATTCAACATCTTGAAACGATCCAGATCCATCATGCAGACCGTCAGTTGATAGTGGAAGCGCCTGGCCAGACGGATCTGCTTTGTTAATTCGAGGAAAAATGTGCGGCGGTTCATCAGCCCGGTCAGGTGATCCAGCGAAGACAAGACGCGCAATTCGTCTTCCAGCTTGCGCCTTTCTGTCACATCATTTAATAAGATGATCTTGCCTTCCAGCATGCCGCTCTTATCATGGATGGGTGAGGTCCGGATCTCATAATCAACCACCTGATCCCCGGCACCAAAACGCAATGTATCATATTCCCCGGCTTCATTTTTTACGATCAACAAGCAGGTATCCAGGCGGTGGATCAAATCACGCATTCGCCGCCCGATCAAATTGCTGCGGCTTCCGCCAAACAATTTCGCGGCTGCCGGATTAATATCCATGACCGATTCCTGGTTATCCAACACAATGACACCATCGCTGATATTCTCAAAGACGATCTCACGTGCGATTGGCATCATATCCAGCAAGCCATAACGGCCCAATCCCCATAATAATATGATACCCGATACGCTGAAGGCAAGCGACGTCGGGTCTATAGCCAGATTGAAAAAGCCACTGGTATGTGTTACGTTGGCAATGACGGGAGGCAGGATACCAAATAATAACACGGCTGCCTGACCCCGATTTGCCGGAGTTGCCTTTTGTAACCAATCCACCAGGGCGATCATGGTGACCAGGATTAGCAGGAAGGAATAGATTCCGATGACCACATACCAGGATCCGAAATTCGGTACTAGCAAGAACCCCGTCGAAAGTGGTGCCTCGCTGAACCCGGAGTAAATGATCTGGTGCAGGTTATTTGTAATTGTCAGGATGGCAATAATCGCCGGGAGGATGCACAGGCCGATGATCAGATTGCGGTGATACATTAATGGCCGGCGGGTCAGCCGGCCTGCAAAGACAAAGAGAATGATCGGAATGGCCGACATGCAACCGATCTCAATAAATACCATGACCTCGATTAACCAAAGCATGGCTGTCATGATATTAATGGCATAACTGACCTGCCAGATGAGGGCCAGTGACATCAATACCGTAAAATCAACGCCAAGCTTCGAATGACGGGATCGAACGCCGGTCAACAGGAGGTAGCCCGTGAGGCCTATACCTATCCAAAGCGGGATAACATCTGGTCTGAGTATAAAGGCAGGCATTATTTTTCCACCCATACCACCCGAGTGCATGCCCTCGTGTGTGAGTATGGATATTTTACTTGATATTACCAATGAAGACAGTAATTCACACTTACAATCAGTTAACAATACAATCAATTATAGATAATGAAAAAATGGGTGGTTCTGGATATAATTAGATCATCCGAATGAGATATTTAAACCTGTTTGCCCTTGGTATCATTCTACTAGCGTCGGCTTGCAGTACCTTTTCTACTGACGGCTATGCGCTATCAGATGTGCTTTCACCCATTGGGACAATCTATTATATCCGCCCGGATGGTGGGGACGCCCTTCAGTGCAATGGGCTGGCTGACATCCCCTACCCCGGCAGCGGTCTGAACCTGGCCTGCGCCTGGAATCACCCAAATCAGGCATTGCCCCCCGGCGGTCCGCCGCGCGTTTCCGGTGGGGACTCGTTGATCATTGCCAGCGGCAATTACCGCATGGGTGTTGGATCACCCGGAGCAGATTCCCCGGCCTTATGCAATTTCGATAATCCCTGGGACTGCAACCTTTCTCCGGTGCCGGCTGGACCAGATCCGCAACATCCCACCATGATCCTGGGTGAAGGCTGGAATTCCGGCTGCGCAGCTCCTCCAGAATTATGGGGGTCAGAACGCGTCACCCAGATATTTGACTTGACCCACACCAGCAACGCAGTCATCGCCTGTCTGGAGCTGACCGACCATGCCACGTGTGCTGACGGTCACCCGGATGGCGGGTTGAGCTGTCAGCGCGGTAGTTATCCATATGGAGATTGGGCTTCGGTTGGGATATACGCCGAAGATGCCGACAACATCCTGTTGCGAAACCTGAACATCCATGGCCTGGCAGTCGCCGGCATCCATGCCGGCCGCATCAGCAACTGGCGCGTGGAGGATACACGCCTGGCAGGCAATGGTCTGGCAGGATGGGATGGCGACCTTGTGCAAGGTTCCGATGCGAACAGTGGCACCCTTGAATTCTCAGGCTGGCGGGTTGAATGGAATGGCTGCGTCGAGGGGTATCCGGATGAACAGCCTCATGGTTGTTGGGCACAACCAGCCGGCGGATATGGTGATGGCGTGGGCACTGGCGTAACCGGTGGACAATGGATCATCGAGGATTCCGTCTTTCTTGCATAACACCTCTGATGGTCTGGACCTTCTATATGCCTCGAGTGACGCCACCATTGTGATCCGCCGCATCCGAGCGGAAGGGAATGCGGGCAACCAGGTGAAAACCAGCGGCCCGGTGGAAATAGAGAACTCGATCATCGTCGGCAATTGTGCTTTTTTCAAGGACCAATCATTTACTGCCAGCGGCGACTACAATGCGGATGGACAAATTGAAAGCGCGGTGGAAAACTGCCGGGCATCTGGTAATGCCCTGTCGCTGGACTTGCGCCGCGGTAACCGGGCCATCATTACGAACAACAGTTTGACCGGTCAGGGAACCTGCCTGGTTTTTGCGCAGTGCGCCCAGGAGGGAAATTGTGAAGGCAATGAGCGAGTTCTCCTCCAGAATGATCTTTTTATCGGCCAAACAGATTTTACGAATACAACCGAAACAAGCTGCCTGAGCTACTACGAAAACCTGACAAAGGATCCATTCGAGATCGGTTATTCTTTCATCTATGGTGTAAAAACATCTGATTGTCCAGACAGTCATAATACCTGCGGGATCGACCCGCGTATCACATCAATGGAATCTGGTCAATTTTGCACCTCAACCTCTGGAAAACAGCCCATTGATCGATATTGCCAGAGAGTTGAAGTGCCCTCGACTGGATTTCCTCGGTCACAGACGCCCCCAGGGCAGCGGCTGCGATATCGGTGCAATTGAGCTATTAACCGACAATCTCTTCTTTTTCCCCGTGATAGGAAATTAAACCTGTATGCAGGTTATGATTGCATCCCTGAGCCGTGCAATCCTGGACTGCCTGGTTGAAACTGGACGGCTTGGGGTGATTCACAGTGCTTTCGACCGCGCAGTGAACATCCAGCTTGATCGATCATTCCGGATCATTGCGCTGACTTTTGCTTCGGCGGGAGGGTTGCCGTACGCTTTCATGCTGGATGAAGGTGGCCCGGTCAGCTTCATCTCGCGTGGGGTCAAAGCCGGACAGATAGTCTCCTTAGAAGCCGGTGCTTGCCTGGTGATCGAAGGTGCCCCTGATCGGTACGATTTTTCCAGCGCCACCAGCTGGGAGCCGGCCATGGGAAAATTAGCCGACCCTGAAGACCAGCAGGCATTCAGCGAACTACTGGGCTGGGCTTCCGAATATGTTTACGAACGGGCTAACCTGGCCGGATTGGCTCCATTATTAAAAGACCCCCAACGACTGTTCAGTGGCATGCTCGAGCTTGAAACCAAAGCAGATCTCCGGCTGGCCAGACACGCTCTGCCTGATGTGACCGGATTGTTGGTCGCTCTGATGCAGGAGGATGGGACCATGCTGAGCGTTGCAACTGCACGGCTGATCGGTTATGGCATTGGAGGTACCCCGTCAGGTGACGATCTGCTGGTCGGATTACTGGCGGCCTTGACGCGCTCCAGCACCACCCAGGCTGAACGAATGCGCCATCTCCTGACTACCTGCGTGGAAGGACAACTCCATGCGGATGCCACTTCTTTGCTCAGCCTGACGGTTCTGCGTCATGCCCTGGCCGGCGAATTCTCCGAAAAGATCCATGTGGTCACACGGCAGCTCATGCACCCGGATGGTCTTGAAAATTTGGAAGTCAGCCTGCAACGGCTTCTCCTGCATGGCGCAACTTCCGGCTCAGAGATTTTCCTGGGGGTCTGCCTCGGTTATTTGCTCACGCTAAATCGTAAAACGAACACAGGAAAACACCAATGATTTTCACTCAAGTCTACGATCCCCTTGGCAATCCCGCTATTATCCACGCTTGTTGCATTGTTACCACTCATATTGCTTTTAGGCGGCATGCTGATCTTCAGAGCTTAAGGCGCCGGTTGCCGCCGGAATCGGTCTGGTTGCCGCTCTAGTGATCGCTTTATCCATCTATAAAATGCCGGCTGGTGCAGCACTTGATCAGTGCCGGCTACGGGGCGGCTTATGGTTTTCTACCCATCGGTTGGATCATCCTCAATATCCTGTTCCTGTTTCGCCTTGTGGAAGGAAAAGGTTTATTCTACTGTTCTGCAAACAAGCCTCAGCCGCATCTCTGTTGACCAGCGCATCCAGGTTGTACTCGTAACAGTCTGCCTGGGGGCATTTTTTGAAGGCTCATCCGGATTTGGAACACCCGTGGCAGTCTCCACCGTCATCCTGATCGGACTGGGTTTTCCCTGTATGATGGCTGCCATCCTGTCACTGATCGCAAACAGCACTTGTGTGGTCTTCGGGTCGATCGGGACGGGTATGATCGCCCTCCAGGGAGTCACCGGTCTCGACCTGATGGACCTCAGCCGTGCAGCTGCCTTGCAGCTTATTCCATTGAACCTGATCCTGGCGGTTTGGTTGGTCTGGACCTTTGCAGGATTCCGGCGGATGCTTGAAATCTGGCCGGCCATCCTGGTGACCGGGTTGAGCTTCACCCTCACTCAAACAGCCGTTGCGTTCTGGCATGGACCCTGGCTGCCCACTTTATTGGCCGCGGTTGTCTCTCTCGGCGCCCTGCTCATCCTGCTGCGTTTCTGGAAGCCCACAAATGCCTATCATCCCTACACACAGGCGGGCAGTCCTTCTTCGAAAGATTCTCCCAGCCGGAAAGATTTGCGATGTGCCTGGTTGCCCTGGGTCATTCTCAGCGTGGTGGTTATCACCTGGGGCATCCCCGCGGTCAAATCCATACTCGACAGCGTCACCTTCCAGTTCCCGATTCAGGGGCTGGACGGCCTGATCCTGCGCACGCCACCGGTAAGCCCATCTGCCCAGCCGATGGCAGCTGTGTTCTCCCTTAACTGGTTGTCGAGCATCGGGACAGGTGTTTTCCTCTCCGCCCTGATTTCAGGTCTGCTGCTGGGCTACCGGCCGCGTGAGCTGCTGCATGCCTATGTAGCCACGGTTCGTCAGTCGGCAGCATCCCTGGTGACGATCTGCCTGCTGGTGGCGCTTGGGTTTGTAACACGCTATTCCGGTTTGGATGCAACCCTCGGTCTGGCTTTCGCCTATGCTGGACAGCTTTATCCATTTTTTGGTACACTGCTTGGCTGGCTGGGCGTGCTCTCCACCGGTTCGATTACATCCTCGAACGTCCTGTTCGGGAATCTGCAAGTGATCAGCGCCAACTCGATCGGGGTCGATCCGGCCGTGATGGCAGCTGCCAATGCCACTGGTGGGGTAGCCGGGAAGCTGATCTCCCCACAGAGCATCACCATCACTGCCACAGCCGCGAACGAGAAGGGCAGCGAGCATGCCATCCTGCGGCGCGCCCTGCCCCACAGCCTGGGGATGGTCATCCTGATGGGCTTGGTCATCCAATTGCAAACGATGCTGCTGCCTTGATCGGGCAGCGGTATTGGAACTAACAGGAAAGGTCAAAATCCATGAAGCCGTTTGAGATCGTCGCACATCGTGGCATTCCGGGTGAAGCGCCGGAAAATACAATCGCCTCTTATCAGCTAGCAATCGAGTTGGGTGCGGATGCGGTCGAGATGGATATTCGCCTGACTGCCGACCTGGTTCCGGTCGTATTTCATTATTATTATCTTGATAAAACCACGACATCAAAAGGGGTGATCTTTCAGTACACACACCAGGAATTGGAAAATGTGGAAGTCACCTGCAGTGGCAACCCGGGCGCCGCAGCCGGGCGGATATCGATCCTTCGCTGACATCCTGGAACGCTTCGGCGGCTTGATCGGAATGGAGATCGAGATCAAAGGTCCAGAGCCGGAAGCACCCCTATTGATCGGCCGGGTCCTCAACGGCTATAAAAAGCTGTGGGAAACCTTTGAGGTCACTTCTTACGAGCCCGCCCTGCTATTGGCCATCCGGGAGATCTGCCCCGGCATCACGGTGGATCTGCTCTACCCGCGCACAGAAGCCTGGAAAGGACCGGAAGTGATCCTGCATGAAGCGATTCACCTCTCGCGCCTGGCTCAAGCCCGGGCTGTTCACCTGCATCCAAGCCAGGTTTCCAGGGACATGGTCAAGATCCTTAAAAGCCGGGGCATTGAGACACACGCCTGGGATGTGAACAGCGTTGACGTGTTGACGTATGTGACCGGCATCGGTGTCCCCAGGGTCTGCACGGATGAATTCCGCTTGGCAAACGCCTATCGTGAACAGAAACTGGCGTCAATGGCAATTGAAGGGCGATTTGACGCTCCTCCCGCTCCGTGATAGTATAGATCTCCCAATCCAATGAGTGAGGAAGAATATGCCGCCTAAAGATAAATTGCAGTATCACATCCAAGCAAAAAAGGGCGATGTCGGCCGGTACGTCCTGCTGCCGGGTGATCCGGACCGCTGCGAGAAGATCGCCGCATATTTCGATAATCCCAAATTCATCTCACGTCATCGTGAGTACGTCATCTACACCGGCACTCTGTTGGGCGAACAAGTTTCAGTATGCTCTACCGGCATCGGTTGCCCTTCCACTGCCATCGCAGTTGAAGAGCTCATCGCTGTCGGTGCGGATACATTCATTCGGGTTGGTACAGCCGGTGGAATCCAGGACGGCACCCGCTCAGGTGAAGTGGCCGTGGTCACCGGCGCTATTCGGGATGAGGGCACGACCCGGCACTACCTGCCGATCGAGTTCCCAGCCATTGCTGATCCAGACGTCGTAACAGCCTTGCGGGATGCAGCGTCTGAAATCCGGCATTCCCCACCGCTGCGGCATCACCCAGTCAAAGGATTCATTTTACGGGGAGACAGAACCGAAACGGATGCCAATCGCCGATCGGCTGACCGAGCGCTGGAAAGCCTGGAAGGCAGGCGGGGCGATCTGTTCAGAAATGGAATCTGCAGCCATCTTCATATTGTCGTCCATTTATCGTAAACGAGCCGGTGGGGCCATGTTGATCATTGGAGACCCGAATAAAGAGAAGGCCGCCAGCAAACCTGACCGTACCGGATATGCCCCGCTGGATGTCAATCGCGCCATCAAGGTGGCGGTTGAGGGACTGAAGTTGCTGATCGAACGCGACCGCAAACTTAAGAAATAATCACATCCAGAAAACTAGTAACGCCTTCCCTGCGGAAGGCGTTTTAATTTGGTCAGAAGGATAAAAGATGACCTGCTAGAATGGCAGCGACAAGATCCCGATCAGAACCGAAACGGCAATATAGAAGAGGGCACCCAGCAGGGCAATGATGACAGCCTTGCCGGTATCAACCGCCATTCCCTCACGGATAGCGATGATGGCTGCAATCAGGCTCAGGATGCCGGCCGCCAGACCGAACAACCAACCGATCAGGGGGATGCCGGAGAAGATGCTCAGCAGTCGGGGTACGCTCGCATACGCCAACACACGCAGCATACCACCCAGGCTGCCCTCGCCTTCCATGACATTGCGACCGATGAACCAGGCCACCACTGACCACAACAACCAGCCCAGGAGGAGGTTGTTCGCAAGTGTTCCCAGGTAGGCCAGCAAGGTTCCGTTCTCTCCGGTTAATTCGCCCAGAGAGGCGATCAAGGCTACCAGGATGACCAGCAGTGTACTTTCACGATCAAGGGAAGTATCATCCGCTGCCTCCCGGTAAAAGGCGCTATCCAATCGCATGGCTCTGAAAAATCGTTCGATCATGAGTCCCTCATTATTTTTGTTTCTATATTGATGTACGCAAGTTTGGAGAATAGGTTGCCGATCATCCAGGACTCCTGGAAGAAATTCACCTGAATTGTTCCAGGTTCGTGATGAGGTTTTCCGGACCCAGCATGAGGATAAGCGGGACGGCCAGGCATCCAAGCAACAAGCCGGCCACCGTACTGGCCAGGAACATCGAAACGAGTGTTGCTACGAGGCCGATCTTCATCGCAGCTTTAACTGCAATGACATTCGCAACAAATATATAGAGGCTGAGCAACCCACTGATGCAGGGTCCGACGGTCGGGATGGCACCCAGCATGTAAAAGATACCCGGGGCGACCGAGAACCCCATCGCGCGATAGATACCGGGCAGAGTACCCTCCCCGTGGAACATCCGCTCGGCAATGACACAGGTCAGACTGGCAAATACCAGCCACTCGATCAACGCCAGAGGGATGATCAACGCAATCATCAGCCACGTGACAGAGGCATTCACGGCATTCGCAATCGTCGCGGCCAGGATATAAATCAATATCAGGAAGGCTGCATCAATGGTCGCTTCATTATCATCAGCCACCTCTGCATATGTGGCCGTATTGAATATCATGGCTTTAAATATTCTGGTCAGCATCGCTACCTCAGCAATCTAATTTCCTCCGCCCCACTTGTGGCGGTGCCATCACTCCATCCAAGCATCCGGAATTATAGTCGAAACATGCCCATCGATTACCGGGATATAATAAAATATACTCCGATCCTGAAGGGGATCAAGTCCTGCTGGAGGGTCATATATGATTGAAAAACTTGATTGCCCTAATTGTGGTGCTCCTCTTGAGAGTATTCAGCTGGGGTCTCCAATCGTCAGCTGTAAATACTGCCACACCAATGTCCTGCTTCCGACGGATATATCCAATTCAATCAAGACAAGTATGAATTCGACGCCCGGCAACATCCCGGGGCACGCCCAGGATCTCAAGCGGATGGTCGACCTGGCCCGCTCGGGAAAACAGATCGAAGCCATTCGGATCTTTCGCGAGGTATTCGACACCAGCCTGGCCGAAGCCAAGCGCGCCATTGATGCGATCGCTGCCGGGCAACCGGTGATCATGCCCGGGGCTTCCACCGAGGCTGCAGGCAGCACAACGAATCTCGCAGTGCTGCAACAGATCGCTCATCTCTACGAAAATATCAGCCCTCTGGAAGCGATCAAACTTTTCAGGGAAACGTACGGCAGCAGTTTGAGTGATTCCAAAGCGATGGTCGAGAAATTGGCCGCCGGCGAAGTGGTCACCCTGCCGGATGGGATAATTTTTCAACTGACCCGGGGGATAACAGACCTGACGGCAATCACGAATGCGGCGGATGGATCCGGGAGCTGACAAATCAACCAAAGCGATCAAATTCCTGGCACTGGGTGGATTGGTGATCGGTATCCTGGCAGTGATCATCGGAGCCATTATCGGGATTACCAGGGAAACGCAATCTGTACCCCAAATTGCCCCATTTTTCACGCAAACAGCCATTCCCACTGCCACCGAAATTCCGTTTGCATCCCCTGTACTAACCTTTGGCGGCGAGGGCACCGGCGCCGGCCTTTTCAGCGACGCGCGTGAGATCGGGGTTGATTCTCATGGCAATATCTATGTTGGTGATTTTGAAACCCGCATCGTACAGGTATTCGATCAGAACGGTCACTTCCTCAAGCAGTGGTTCACCGGCAATCGCGACGATGGGAATGAATTGAATATCCTGGGTATGGCTGTCACTCTGGATGGCAGGGTCTATATCGCCTCGATCGACGGTATTTACGAGTTTGGCGGGCTGACCGGCACTAAGGATAGGCAAATTAACCTATGAGGGCGATGGTTATTTCGAGGATGTCTGCACGGCCCCGGATGGCAGTTTGCTGGCGGTTTATTTCAACTACCAGGAAAATATCATCCGTTTTGATGCCAATGGCCAGGTCGACCTGTACCTGGATAACCCGATCGGGAGTGTGACCGACCATAGCGAACTGGATACCAGTGTGACCGTGGATGGTATCGGTAATATCTACCTGCTAGGCAGTTTTAATAACCTGGCATTTATCTATACCCGGGATGGGAAGTATCAGAATAAATTTGGTGGGGATGGGGAAGGCCCGGGCACCTTCCAGGCAGTGAGTGCGATCGCAGTCGACAACCAGAGCCGCATCTATATCAGTGATTTTGACGGAATTCAGGTTTTTGATCAAAACGGCCGCTACCTGGATGTATTCAGTGCGTCCAATGGTGTGCGCGCGATGGTCTTTGATCTTTCCGGAAACCTGTTTACCATCGATTACCAGCAGCTGGTCACCCGATACCAGATCAATCACTAACCAGACAAGATGCTTCCAGCTTCCCGATAATTTACCCTTGACATTTAATCGCATCTGCCTATAATCAGGCAAATCAATAAAGACTTGGACGAGGACGAGTACGTTCCAGGGTGACATTTTCAGAGAGCGGTAGCAGGTGAAAACTCCGCATGTCGACTTGAACCGAATGGACCTCTGAGTCGCAGGGTGAAAGCGCAAGCGAGTAACCCCCGCCGGACCGGCACCCGTTAGCACTGCCAGGGTATAACCACCAACGTGGCGTACCCCTCGAGTGAAGCTGGCACCAAATCCCTCCGCATCACCGGTGGGATTTTTTGTTAACCGGCTTAATCGGGGTGGCACCGCGGACGCGATGATGCGTTCGTCCCCATGTGGGACGAACGCGTTTCCATTTAATTGATGGAGTCAGAATGGATAAAAAGAATCGCATCCTCACCGGCCACCGCGCCACAGGTCCCCGCCACATCGGGCACCTGGTAGGGACACTGCGCCAGTACGTTGCACTGCAATCGGAATATCAGTGTTACTTCCTGGTGGCCGACCTGCATGCCCTCACCACCGGGTTTGACCGGCCTGAGGCTCTCAGCACCAATACACTGGAAGTGACTGCGGATTTCCTGGCCTGTGGTATCGATCCGCAAAAAGCCACGCTCGTCCTGCAATCCGCCATCCCGGAACATGCGCAGCTATGCCTGCTGCTGTCCATGCTGGCAAGCGTCTCACGCCTCGAACGTAATCCCACCTACAAGGATCAACTGCATGAACTGAAACTGCAGCCCTCGCTCGGTTTCCTGAGTTACCCGGTGCTGCAGGCGGCAGATATCCTGCTGTACCAGGGGGAATTCGTACCGGTTGGCGAGGACCAGCTTCCTCACCTGGAACTGGCATGCGAGATCGCCCGGCGTTTCAATCTGCTATATGGCCAGACATTTCCCGAACCACAGGCCATCCTCTCGAAGATGCCTCGCCTGCCCGGGATCGACAACCGCAGCATGCACACATCCTACGGGAATGCCATCTACCTGAAAGACGCCCCTGAAGAGGTACGCCGAAAGGTGATGACGATGTACACCGATCCTACCCGCATCCATGCCAGCGACCCGGGTCACGTTGAGGGTAATCCGCTGTTCACCTACCTGGACGCATTCGACCCAGACCAGGCAAAGGTGAGGGAATACAAACTAGCCTACGAGATGGGAAAAGTGGGCGACGTAGAGATCAAACGTCACCTGGCCGATGTTCTGAATGAAACCCTGGCACCCTTCAGGGAACGGCGCCTCCGCCTGATCGGCGACCCCGCGGGGTTGATCGAAATTCTGCGCCAGGGGACCGAAAGCGCCCGACCCCAAGCCAGGGAAACCTATGCCAGCGCAGCCCACAGGATGGGACTGTTGAATCTCAATTGAAAATTTCATTTAGGAGAAGATCTGATGACCACTCAAACACGTTTCGACCTGAACCAGAAGGACCTGCCAAAAGCCTGGTACAACATCGCCGCAGATTCACCCGTGCCGCCCGAGCCGGTGTTGAACCCACAGACCATGAAACCGGTCACTCCAGCTGACCTGGCAGTCCTGTTCCCCATGTCCTTGATCCAGCAGGAAGTCTCGACCGAGCGCTACATCGACATTCCCGAACCGGTGCGGGAGATCTACAAGCTGTGGCGGCCAACCCCGCTCATGCGTGCCGTCCACCTGGAGAAGGCGCTCGGCACCCCGGCTCATATTTACTATAAATATGAAGGTGCCTCCCCATGTGGAAGTCACAAACCCAACACGGCCGTCGCGCAGGCCTTCTACAACAAGGCTGAGGGGATCCAATCCCTGGCGACTGAAACCGGTGCCGGCCAGTGGGGCTCGGCGCTGGCCATGGCCTGCGCCTTCTTCGAGATGGCGCTCGAGGTTTACATGGTGCGGGTCTCCTACGATCAGAAACCCTACCGCCGTATCCTGATGGAGAGCTACGGCGCCAAAGTTCACTCCAGCCCGACCAACCGCACGCATGCAGGGCGTGCCGTATTGGATGAAAATTCGGATCATCCCGGCAGCCTCGGGCTGGCCATCTCGGAAGCCGTGGAGGTGGCCGCCTCTTCTGGAGGAAAGACCAAGTACAGCCTGGGGTCGGTCTTGAACCACGTGCTGCTGCACCAGACGGTCATCGGCGAGGAAGCCCTCAAGCAGATGGACCTGGCGGGCGAATACCCGGATGTGGTCATCGGTTGTGTGGGCGGCGGATCCAATTTTGGTGGGATCGCCTTCCCCTTCCTGCGACATAACCTTCAGGATGGCAAGAAGACCCGACTGCTGGCGGTCGAACCAACCGCCACCCCTTCCCTGACCCAGGGCGTGTATGCCTTTGATTACGGGGACACTGCCAAAACAGCCCCCATCGTAAAAATGTACTCGCTCGGGCATGACTTCATCCCGCCCGCCATCCATGCCGGCGGCCTGCGCTATCATGGCATGTCGCCCCAGATCTCGGCACTTTACAACGCCGGGTTGCTGGAAGCCGTGGCCGTTCCACAGATCCCCACCTTCGAAGCCGCGCTGCAGTTCACCCGCGCCGAAGGGCTGCTGCCGGCGCCCGAATCGGCGCATGCCATCCGGGTCGCCATCGATGAGGCGCTGGATGCCAAACAAAAAGGCGATACGCGTGTGATCCTGTTCAACCTGTCAGGACACGGTAATTTTGACCTGAGTGCCTACCAGGCATATCTGTCGGATAAATTGGCCGATTTCGACAGCCCTGTTAATCAAGAGGAGATTCGCAGACGCCTGCCTACCATAGCGAATTAATGCCAGCATCGAAAAACAAGCGCCGGTCGGCGCTTGTTTTTTTCCACTCAATGCGGTGCCACTCAATATATTGATAACACCTACCTATCAATATCGACAGATCCATTTATTATCACAAGATATTACCTCTATGACTAGTGGAACCTTTTGTATTAATAGTCCCTATATAGGTTGCCAGGACTATTGACTTCTTCAACAACTTGTCATATCATGTAAACAATTAAGAATCCAGGCGGGAAGCATTGATCGAAAAGGGGTACTCTTTAACACCACAAATGAGCACGGGCGCCCGCATCCGTGATCAGAGGGTCAGGGGAGTTACCACCCTCAGCAACGTAAAACCTACAAGAACTATTGCATTGCAGCCATGGCCACCATATTGAAGTGATGGGCGTTTTCTTCGCGAGCCAAGAATCCCGAGCAATAACGCCTTAAGCCAAACAACTCAGCGATAGTCTCGATAAGAGAGGGACTTTTTGTCGTTTTTTACGGTAAAGTCCCAATAAACTCAGGAGGAAAAAACTTTGCAAGTTCACAAACAAAATAAAAGCATCGGTTTACCGTTCGGATTCCCAACGATTGTTCGGTATTACACCCTAACAGGATTAATCCATTAAAGCATTCCATTTACCAATGGGATGCTTTTTTATTTCAATCTCAAGAGGAGAATCACATGTCTATCAGATTAGTACTATCCAAGTTTTTCACCGCCACCATCGTGTTATTACTACTGGTGGTAGTCCCACTCTCATCTGTCCAGGCGGCTGGCACGATCTACGTCAGACCGGACGGCGATGACACGAATTGCGACGGCACAGCCGATGTTGCCTACCCAGGTAGCGGAGGGCCAGGCCTGGTCTGTGCAGTCAAGACCATCCAGAAAGGTGTCGACCTGGTCGATACCGGCGGTACGGTCACCGTTGCAGCAGGAATCTATACTGAGAATGTCGTTGTAAATAAGGCATCAGAAATATCTGGTGCTGGAGCAGCGACGACCATTATCTATCCGGCAGTGTCAAACCCGGCATGCGCCGGATCGCTCTGCGGCAGCAATATCTTCCTGGTTCAGGCGAGTGATGTCGCCATTCGTGGATTCACACTGGATGGTGATAACCCGGTCATCGTCAGTGGTATTGTTGTCGGTGGCGCAGATATTGATGCACGCAATGGCGTCGTAGAGGACTTCTCGCTCGGTGTCTTCGATAACCTGGAAGTGGCTGAAACGATCATACAAAATATCTACTTCCGTGGTATTTACGCATCAAGTGGTGGCACCGGTTTCGATATTCACGATAATCTCGTGCAAAATGTACGCGGTGACACCGCTCAGGGTAATGCCATCATGAACTGGGCTGGTTCTGGCATGATTCAAGACAACACGATCATTGATGCCAGTGATGGTATCGTATCCAACCATTCCAGTGGCACCCAATATTTGCATAACACCGTCCGCAATACCCCGGTCGGTATCCATAGTGATAACAATGGTTCATACGGCGGTATTGGAGACGTGATCCATGGCAATGTTATCGAAGACTGCTCAACCAACGGTTACGGTCTCTGGGTATTCGCCTCAAGACTCAATAACAGTGTTGACGGGAACACCATCACCAATTGCTCTGTCGGTATGGCTATGGCAGGCCAATATGCAGCCGTAACAACCGCGTTTACCAATAATGTGCTTGATGGCGAAAACCTGTCAGGAGCAACCGGTATTTATGAAACCACGTCTATTTGGGGATATGGCTCAGGCAATGTATCAGCCAGCTTCACCAATAACGTTGTAACAAACTATGAAACGGCTACGAACTTCGAGACTGATCCCACATACACCTTATCGGCCACTTTCCTCCATAACTCCATCACGAACTATACAGATGGCGTGGTCGCGACAGGCACCGGAACTTATTCAGTGGATGGTACCTGCAACTGGTGGGGTGGCCGGGCAGGTATGACCACCTCGGATCCTCTCGAGACTGGAATGACCTTCGCCCCGTGGCTGGTTTATGGCACGGATGGCAGCACGGATGCCGGGTTCCAACTCCCGACCAGTTTTACCGTGACCCCTCCAGGCGATGTCAGTGCAGCCGAGAACGATTTCACCACCCTCGATAATGCAATTGCCTGCGCGGTCGATGGACAGACCATCGATATCAATGGTCCCTATACATGGGCTTCTTCTAATCCCTTGGCCAATACAGCCTACCTGGCAAGTTATGCGGATACGGATTACGGTGACATCCGTGGTTTGGAGATCCCCGAAGGCGTTGATGATCTCACGATCACCAGTAGCCTGGGAACTGGCCATATCCTCGGCGTAGGCGATGTGGATGATTCCGGAACGATCATCTTCTCCTCCTTCCTGTTCGGCGAGGACGCACCCGGCAATACCAATCTGACGATCGAGAATCTGTTGATCGAGGATTTTGAGGGTGCGATCACACTGGGCTGGAACGCGGTGGGCAGCTACAGCGGCACCATGATCCAGAATAATGAGATCGTTCTGGCCGGTGATAATAGCGATGACAGCGATTGGATGCAGAATATCGCTTTCTATTTCTGGGTTGGGGCGAATCAGACCATCCAGAACAATATAGTCACCTTCCAGGCGGATGGTCTCCATACCGGAACTTCCACGAGCGCTTCGTTTGGCTTCCAGTCTGGAACCTCCGGTTCCGGTTATGACGGGCTTGTCATCGATGGGAACATCTTCCAGGTGGGCGATACATCCAATGGTACCGAAGAAATCTTCGGTATCTGGGAGAACAGCCATACAGATGGCGTCGGAACCACGATCCACCTGACCAACAACCAGTTCCTTGGACGCGCAGGCGATGACTTCGACCACGCCTTCCGGCTCACCTCTCAGACCGATGGCTTGTTAATCAGCGGCAATATCCTGGACCGCGTGGATGAAGTATTCATGGCCATGAAAACGTCCTATCACACGGATGGTGACCACTATGCCTTTACCGGCAACACCCTGACCAATGTGGGTGGTGCAGATGGCATCTTCCTGGATAACTTGACCTACAACGATACCCCCTTTGATATTCCGATCTACTGGGATATCAGCAACACCATCGACGGTGAGACCGGGATTCGCGGTTTGAATGAACTCTCCACCGACGCAACTCACGCAGCCAGGCCATCCAGTGGTGCCACAGTTATCGAATCCGTGTTCATCACGCCGACAGCTGTTACACCTGTATTTGTGGATGCCGGTTGGACGGGTGTTAGACCGCTTCAGCGATCCCGATGGAATTGGCACCGGGAACCTCGTAGCCTATGGCTACAACGGTTTTGACACCATCCAGGCAGGTGTCGACGCGGTTACATCGGGTGGTGTCGTCAATGTAGCGGCCGGTATTTATGAAGAAAATGTGGTGGTCAATAAAATTGTTTCCATCCTCGGTGCAGGCAGTGGAAACACGGCTTCAGATACCATCGTGACCAGCCCGACTAGTGTGGACTATAAAGTTGGCGTATTCCAAATTACCGCCACCGGCAACTCCGGGGCGATCATATTGCTTTCTGGCATGCAGGTCCAACCAATCGGACAGGCTGGTGTCAGCATTGGTCGCTTTACCGAATCCACCGGCACATCCGTGGCATACCTGACTTTGGATAACCTATTCGTGATTGGCACAAATAACAATGCCCAAACCGAACAGGAAAGAGGTCTTTATGTCGACCTGACATCCACGCTTGATCACCTGACCATTGTCGATAGTGCCTTCAACAATCTGGCCTACGGATGGTATTTCCAAAAAGCCGTCAGTGCAGATACCAGCACGGTCAGTAATGTTTCAGTGACCAATACCACTTTCAACCACAATAATTTGAAGGGGCTTGTACACCGAGAAACTGACCGAAGCCAGCTTCATTGATTGTACATCAGCGAAAATGGTTTCGACGCCACTGGACTACCTTCCTACTTCATCCCCTGGATGACTGGTGTTGATCTCAATCTGAAGGCGGGCACCTATCAGAATATCGCCTTCATCGATTCCAGATTTCACCAACAATGCCCTGGGTGGCGCTCAACACGGCGTTGGTTTAACGCTCAAAGCTCGTGATGATGGCGCGACTTACGGTGCTTTCCCGGCCACGTTGGATGGTGTCGTGACATCCGGTAGTAATTTCGTCGGTAACGAACGTGGCATCCGGATTGGCGAACCCGGGAAGAACAATGCCGGTCCAACCAATGTCGCAATCCTTCTCAACCGAATTTTCGCTAATGAGCAGACGTATATCGGTTCAGATGGGTCAGCTTACGGCGGCATCGTCAACTATTCGTTGGCCGCAGTAGCTGCCGAGAACAACTGGTGGGGCTGCAATGAAGGCCCGACCGCCGATGGATCAACCGATTGTGATCTGTTCTTTGGTACGGTCGACCCGAATCCCTGGCTGATCCTAGAGAGCGAAACAGGGCCTGCCGCTGGAGATTTATTCTTCTCGGAATATATCGAAGGCTCAGGTTTCTATAAAGTCCTGGAGATATTCAATGGTACCGGTCTCACAGTGGATCTCCATGATTACCAGGTTGCTTTATACTCCAACGGTGCAACTTCTCCGACAGTTACGTACATCTGGCCTGCTGGCACCTACCTCGCGAATGGGGATGTTCATGTCATCGCAAATACCCAGGCCGATCCTGCAGTGTTGGCCATAGCGGATACTGCTAACAACGTCGTAAATCACAACGGCGATGATGCTGTGGCGCTTCGAAAGGCTTCAGATAATACTCTTGTAGATGTTATCGGACAAATCGGATACAGACCGGGAATCGGTTATTGGGGAACTGAACCCATCACCACCAGAGACCATACGCTTGTGCGAGCAGATTCCCTTATGTCAGGCGATCCGATCGGTAGTGATATCTTTGATCCCGCAGATGAATGGATCTCCTACGCAACAAATACCATCACTTATCTTGGCTTTCACACAACTGATTGGGGTCCAGATATTGACATCAGTGAGACCACCACTACAATCAGCACGCTGATCACAAACAGCGATGCGGTCGATACCAGCCCGATGGGATTTGTATCCGATGGGATCCTCATGGATTACACTGCTGAAAATGGCACCATGACCCCTGCCTCTGATCCAACATTGAATGGGCTGACCTCCTCTGTCTATGATCCCACGGTTGAAGGTAATAACGATGTATGTGTAACCCTGGATAATGAGCAGCTCTGCACCACGATCCTCGTGACCGATGAAGCTGGCGCCCTGGCCTGGCTGCAAGCCAACATGGACCTCTCCGGTACCTCGCTGGCTTCCGTCACTGCCACATTCCCGGCCTCCATCCCGCCCGTCATCGTGGACCTGCCCTACACCATCAACTCACGCATGACCCTCGGACAGGCTCTGCCCGCCGGTACCACCGTCTCCATTCTGGCCACCGTCGACGGCGTTGGTCCCTTCCCGTACGTCACCGACGTCCTGATCCCAGGCACCACCTTCTGGATCACCGACCTGGCTGGTGGCTCTGCTTCTCCCTTTGACGCCAACTACGGCGGTAAGGTCGAGATCTACTCCATCACCCTCACCAACGGCGGCGGCAATCCGCTGGCCATCGATACGACCGTCCTGATCGAGTCCATCATCTCCAAGGACAACTTCGTAACCCCGGTCGTCCTCGACTCCCTCAGCCTGCCCGTCCATCTCGACGCGGATGTGATGCCCAGCACCACGACCGTGGACTGTGGCAGCGGCTCCCCAGTGGTGACCTATGGCGATTCAATCACCTGTGTGGCCACGGTCAGCGCCTCTGCGGGACCCAATACACCGGGTGGAACCGTCGCCTGGACGACTGACGTCAGCGGCATCTTCGCCACCAGCCCGTGCACACTCTCCGGCGCAGGCGGAGTTTCCACCTGTTCGGTCAGTTACACACCAAACCTGGTGAGTACCGGCTTCCACTTGATCACTGCCACCTATTCCGGCGACACAGCTTTCACGGGTAGCACCGGTGGTCAGACCCTGACCGTGAACAAGCGAGCCATCACGGTCACCGCGGATGCCATGACCAAGCTGATCGGTACGGTTGACCCGACGTTTACCTATGCGATCACAGCAGGATCACTGGCTTTCTCGGATGCCTTCACCGGCACCCTCAGCCGCGATCCGGGTGAAACAGCAGGTATGTATGCCATCACCATCGGCAGCCTGGCACTGACAGAGGATTACGAGCTCACCTTTGTTGGTGATTACCTGACCATCTATCTGTACCGCTTCTTCCTGCCGATCATCGTCAGACCGTAGATTGTCAGTCAGTAAGTAAAGAGTTCCTGAAACAAAGAGAGAGCGCTACAAATGCGCTCTCTCTCATTTTCGCCCATTTACCAGCAATCCTCCAGTGAATTAAAGGTTTAAGGCGGGCAAACGCCGGGAATTATCTGGAACACCCTCACTTCAAGGCACCTATTGGCTTTTCCCAAGCAATCAGGCACTAATAAATTCCATAAGAATAGTCTAATATAATGATCATCGGACTATTGACGTAATATCGCCCCTGTTATAATATCAATTAGATTCAATAATCAACGACCTGTCCATCAGATTATGGGGATTTGATCACTTTTCGAAGGTCGAACGGCCTGCTTATTGCAACCATCTGCCTGCTGAAAATTAGATTTCTCGGCATCTACGTATTTACGATTATTACGAATCTATATATGTAGCATCCAAAAGTAGAATGTGTGTGGCGTAGTTGGTAGCCACTCTTTGTCATGTAAAGGAGAATATTCAATGCGTAAAATTAAAATACTGATGACTGTCGTATGGATCATCACCATCCTGGCAGCATTACCATTATCATCCGTGGACGCAGCCAGCTCCGGACCAAATATTGCCGGAACGGGTGTGGATGGGGGCGGGGGTATTAATGGTACCTGGAATACTCCCTTGCTTATTACAGCTGACGACGGCTCATATTCTACGACCAATAATATGGCTGCAGGAACTGATTCTCATACATTAACTGCATCCGGCTTTGGTTTCAATATCGACACAAATGCAACCATCACCGGGATATCGGTCAACATTGATCGTTACGCAAGTGGTAGTAGTGTCCGTGATACCGTTGTGCAGCTTGTCAAAGCCGGTACCCCCACCGGCAACAACAATGCCATTGCAGCAGATTGGCCGATTGCTCCAGGGGGAGTACAGTCTTATTCACCTACTGGTGCAAATGCATTGTGGGGAACCACCTGGTCGCCAGCCCAGATCAATGCGGCTGACTTTGGCGTAATACTCCAAGTCCATAATTACAGGGCCGCTGGTAATAGGACTGCGTCCGTTGATTACATCTCCATCACTGTGACCTATACAATGCCACCCACGTTATCCGTGACGAACTCCCCAGTCACCTATAACGGCTCTCCCCAGGCAGTCACCCTTAGCGCTACTGATGGTGGCTCTCCTGTGGCTGGAACTTTCAGCAACGTTCAATATAACGGTTCATTGACTGTGCCGACCAATGCGGGTACGTATGCAATCACGGCCAACTTCACTCCTACCGACACAACCAACTACAGTACACTCATGAACGCTTCGGCAGGTAACTTCATTATTAACGCAAAAGCCCTCACAATCACCGCTAGTGATGAATCCAAGTCCTACGGTGATACCTTCACCTTCTCTGGCACTGAGTTCACACCGGATGGCCTGGTCAACTCCGATACCGTCACCAGCGTGACCCTAACGAGTTCTGGTGCTCCGACCGCTGCAACTGTGACCGGGTCCCCATATGCCATCGTTGCCAGTAGCGCTGTTGGCACCGGTTTGGATAATTATGACATCGCTTATGTCGATGGCAGCTTCACGGTCGATCCCAAGGACCTCACCATCACCTCCAATGATCAGTCCAAGACGTATGGCGATGCCATCACTTTCCTGGGTACTGAGTTCACCCCGGATGGCCTGGTCAACTCCGATACCGTCACCAGCGTGACCCTAACGAGTTCTGGTGCTCCGACCGCTGCAACTGTGACCGGGTCCCCATATGCCATCGTTGCCAGTAGCGCTGTTGGCACCGGTTTGGATAATTATGACATCGCTTATGTCGATGGCAGCTTCACGGTCGATCCCAAGGACCTCACCATCACCTCCAATGATCAGTCCAAGACGTATGGCGATGCCATCACTTTCCTGGGTACTGAGTTCACCCCGGATGGCCTGGTCAACTCCGATACCATCACCAGCGTGACCCTGACAAGCGATGGCGCTCCCGCCACCACAACGGTCGCTGGATCCCCTTATGCTATCGTTGCCAGTGCCGCTGTTGGCACCGGGTTGGAGAACTATGACATCGCTTATGTCGATGGCAGCCTCACAGTTATTCTCCGGGAACTCTCCATCACCGCCGATGACCAAAGCAAGACCTACGGTGATGCTGTCACCTTCTCAGGCACAGAGTTCACTCCTGCTGGTCTGGTCAACTCCGATACCGTCACCAGTGTGGCTCTGACCAGTGACGGCGCAACCGCCACAGCTACCGTCTCCGGTTCCCCCTATGCCATCGTCGCCAGTGCGGCCACTGGTACAGGCTTGGACAATTATGATATCGCTTATGTCGATGGCAGTTTCACGGTCGATACCAAGGACCTCACCATCACTGCCGATGATCAAGGTAAAACCTATGGTGATGCCTTTACTTTCCTGGGTACTGAGTTCACTCCGGATGGCCTCGTCAACTCCGATACCGTCACCAGTGTGGCTCTGACCAGTGACGGCGCAACCGCCACAGCTACCGTCTCCGGTTCCCCCTATGCCATCGTCGCCAGTGCGGTCGCTGGTACCGGCCTGGAGAACTATGACTATCGCTTATGTAGATGGCAGTTTCACGGTCGATACCAAGACCCTCACCATCACTGCCGATGATCAAGGTAAGACCTATGGTAATGCCTTCACCTTCCTGGGCACTGAGTTCACTCCGGACTGGCCTCGTCAACTCCGATACCGTCTCCAGTGTGACCCTGACCAGCGATGGCGCTCCAGCCACTGCAATAGTGGCCGGATCCCCTTATACCATTGTCGCCAGTGCGGCTATTGGTACCGGGCTGGAGAACTATGCCATCGACCTACGCTGATGGCAACTTCACGGTTGGACTCAAGACCCTCACCATCACTGCCGATGATCAAGGCAAGACCTATGGTGATGTCTTCACTTTCCTGGGTACAGAATTCACTCTGGATGATCTCGTCAACGCCGATACCGTCTCCAGTGTGACATTGACCAGTGATGGCGCTCTCGGCGCGGCAACGGTGGCCGGTTCCCCTTATGCTATCGTCGCCAGTGCGGCCACTGGTACCGGGCTTGGACAATTATGATATCGATTATGTCGATGGCAGCCTCACGGTTGGTCTGCGGGAACTCACGATTTTCCCTGATGAGCTGCATAAGACATACGGCGACCCCTTCACTTTCCTGGGCACTGAGTTCACTGCTCCTAGACTCGTTACTATAAACGGTGACGCCATCACCTACGTGGAGCTCTCCAGCGATGGTGTCGGCGCCGTAGCCAATGTTGGTAGTCATGACATCCTTTCCGATAATGCTGCGGGCACTGGCTTGGAAAACTACCATATTATCTATGGTATCGGTCACTTATTCGTTGACCCCAAGGACCTCACCATCACCGGTGCTGACCAAAGCAAAACCTACGGTGATTCCTTCACTTTCCTGGGTACTGAGTTTACTCCGGATGGCCTGGTCAACTCCGATACCGTGTCCAGCGTAACCCTGACCAGCGATGGCGCTCCCGCCACCGCAATAGTGGCCGATTCCCCCTATGCCATCGTTGCCAGTGAAGCCGTAGGCAACGGGTTGGAGAATTATGACATCGCTTATGTCGATGGCAGGTTCACGGTGGGTGAGCGTCCTATCACGATCACCGCGGATGCCCTGTCCAAGACTTATGGGGATGCAGATCCCACCCTGACCTATGCGATCACAACAGGCTCACTGGCTCTCTCGGACACCTTCAGCGGTGCCCTGGAGCGTGTCGCCGGTGAGAATGTTGCCGGCTCGCCATATGCCATAAGCCAGGGCACGTTGAGCCTGGGCACTAACTACAACCTGACATTTGTGGGTGCAAACCTGACCGTCACCAAACGCCCTCTTACGATCACAGCAGATGCCATGTCCAAGCTGATCGGTACGGCTGACCCGACGTTTACCTATACGATCACAGCAGGATCACTGGCCTTCTCGGATGCCTTTACGGGCACCCTCAGTCGCGATCCGGGTGAAGCAGCAGGTACCTATGCCATCACCATCGGCAACCTGGCACTGACAGAGGATTACGAGATCACCTTTGTTGGAGACTTCCTGACCATCTACCCATACCGAATCTTCCTGCCAATAATCATCAGGCCGTAAGTCATCACTATTCGCTCGGAGCAATACGATCATTGTGTAGAAAGAGCGCCTTGATGGCGCTCTTTCTACAGTTCCGATCCTTTATGTTTAATCACTAATGTATTTACGAACTATTGTAAATCCCACTAGCATCAGGTATTATTAATAAGAGAAACACACCCATCGCAGCCCTCAATATCACCCGGGGAACCTAAAAGAGGAGCGACAGCATGAAAAAAACGATCTCCATCGTCATCGTAAGCCTTATATCCGTTATTTTATTCGATGCCTATTCCTCCATCGATCCCACTAGCGCATCATATAGGCCGGTACCATCTGCCCCGCGGTACTGGTATGTGGAACCAAGTGGTGACGGTCCCCTCCCCTGCCTGGCCAGCAACCCCTGCCATTTTGCCAATGCGTATGCATCTTCTGTTATCGGGGACATCATCATCTTTAAGCAAGGCACGTATCATCAAGATGATATGGGCTGGCCTGCCGATCTGGGCTATCTGATCTGGCTGGAGTCGAAGACCACCCACATCTATGGCGGCTGGGACGGTGATCCTACCGCCGGGGTTAACCCCACGCTGGATCCCTTAAATTATCAATCCATTCTGAACGGCGGGTACACCACCCGCATCATAAACGTAACCGGCGGAAGCAACACATCCACCATTGCTGGTTTCCTGATCACAGCCGGAAATGGTGAGAATGCCTTAAACACACACTGCGATGCCATGGGTATTTCAACCGGTGCCTGTGGTGGTGGTGTCTATATCTACGAAGCCTCCCCGAACATCCATGACAACATCTTTTCATTCAACAATGCCGTCTACTCAGATGCCGACCTGGATGGTGTCGGTGGCGCCATCTACGCCAATGCAAGTCCATCGCTGGTGATCTCTGAGAATTGGATCATCGGCAACTCCGCCAGTAATGGTGTGGGCGAAGGTTACGGGGGCGGTATACATCTTTACAATTGCGGACCAAGTGTCGAGGTCAGTGACAATATCATTCAATCCAACAACGCGACAAGCTCAGCCTATACCGGATGGGGAGCCGGGGCCGTCATTGATTTCACTGGAGCCCAGGTGCTGCGGAATCAATTCATTTCAAATAACCTGGTGGGATCAGAGAACCTGAGTGGATCGGCCTTAAAATCAACCATGTCTACCCTGACCATCAATGACAATCAATTTGTGGATAACAGTCATGGAACCGTTTTAGTCTTGAATTCCTCCGTGGCATCCTTGAACCGGAATACCTTGAATAATCCGGAAGCCCTGTATGGTCTATATATCAACGGGGGGGCCCCACGAGGGACAGTCGTAGCCACCAACAATATCATCGCCAACCATACTGATGGGAATATCATCCTGCTGGGCAATGAAACCAACTATGCCGAAGCGGTGTTTTATTACACGACCATCGCCTTTACCTCAACCGGAACGGAAGACCGTGGAGTCGTCGTCGCTGACTACGTGAATGCTTCCTTCTATCATGGTATTGTGGCCAACCAGTACTACGGTTTCAAGAGCAGTGGGCATGAGCACGGCTTGATCTACCTCGACACCAATCTCCTGTATAACAACAACACAAACTACGACACATTCACCGCGGGCACGTTCGAAGCCCACTACACCTCCGGAGGTAATCCGGATTTTATCAATTCTGTCTTTACCAGTGATGCCAATTTCCACATCGGCCCCAATTCTGCTGCCCGCGACAAGGGAATGGGATTTGGTGGCTTGAACACGGACATCGACGGTCAGGTGCGGCCCAATCCACCGCATGGCATGATGAACGCCGCCGACCTTGGGGCAGATGAGTTCTGGGGCTGGTTCCTGCCACTCATCAGGAAATAATCAGTGATTGACAGCAGGTGATCATCCAGCCTCTGATCAGTAAATACAATCATGGGGTTCACCGATTCTATCAAAGTCAAGCACGGCGATTCACGAGACCTGCTTTCATTATCTTGCAGATTTCTCGATTATCGGTTTTAATGAATCAACGGGACGGGTATACAACCGAATTGCTGCACCTCGGCTACCAGAAGAATCAGGAGGAGCACCATGACTTCACACTGGTTTAGACAAATCAAGCACATCATTCTGGTGGGCATCTTAATATTTATTCTCTTCATACCCCTGGATGCACAGGCTATGGATGATGTTAAGCCAATCGATTCCACTATTGGGTCGGCCCGTAAAAGTCCGTCAGCCCCGGTCACCTTTTATATCAAGCCGGAAGATACATCTACAGCCAGCTGCGCTAAAAGTGACCCCTGTGATTTCCTGACGGCCTGGTCGTCTGCACTGAGCGGGGACACATTTATTTTTAAAAAGGGCACTTATACGGCAACCAACCTGGGCCATACGGTGACACCTGCCACACTGCTCACACTTGATATAACGGTATATCTCTACGGTGGTTGGGATGGCAATCTATCCGCGGGTATTCCACCGGTGATCAACCCGGATGCCAACCTGACCATTCTGGATGGCCAGGATTCCTACCGAATCGTCTCAGTACTCGGCCACACCAATATGAGCGTGATCGATGGATTCAGGATGATCAACGGGTATGCAAACATAACCCTCGGCAGTGATGCCGCTTGCGAATCCATCCTTTCAGGCGGTTTGCCGGTTTGCGGTGGAGCGATCTATGTTGAATCCGGTTCTCCGATCATTCGAAATAACCTGTTCATGGGCAATGTTGCTGTAAGTGAGAGCTCGCGTATTGGCGTTGGGGGGGCGGTGTACGCCTCTGGTAGCACGGCCATCAAGATCCTTAACAACGAGTTCTATTCAAACGCCGCCAACACTTCGAACTATAAAGGTATTGGCGGTGCAGTCTTCCTGAATGTCTGTGGGGTTGAATCAGAAATCTCTGAGAACTATTTCTGGTACAACGAGGCAGCCAGTGCCCCTTACGATGGCAGGGGCGCTGCCATCGCGTTGGAAGACGCTGAATCGATCCTGATCAGCCGGAATGAGTTCCACGAACAGAATCTAACCGGGTTGGAATGGCTGGAAGGCACGGTGATTTATGCTTACGATTCTTCCGTGGACATCCTCGATAATATCATCACCGACAACCTGAATGGTGTTGTCGTCATGTTGAATCGAACATCTTCAAACATTCAACGAAACTACATCATCAATTCTGATGCAAACCGCGGCCTGCAAATCACACGCGGGTCTGCCTGGGTCGCAAATAACATCATCGCAGATCATGCGGAATCCAATGTGTACATATGGGGATTGGAAGGGGAGCCTGCCGATGTCCAATTCTATTTCAATACGGTGGCATTTAACGGTTCAGGAACCTCTGATCGTGGTTACCGGATCGGAAATTATGTCAATGGCTATTTCTCACAAGGGATCGTCGCGAACCAATACTACGGCTTCAAGGATGAGCATACATCCGGATCGATATCCATCGATTACCACTTGATGTATAACGATTATTATCCTTATGGCGATGATGATGGTCCAGGAGGAAATGGCTTCACCTGCATCGACTGCCTCGATGATGGGACCGGTAACAACAATCCAAATTTCGTCAATCCGGCCAATGGGGATTACCATATCCAATCCAATTCGGATGCCATCGACATCGGGCCTGGAATCGTTGGACTTCACCGGGATATCGATGGGCAGTATCGCCCGTATCCTCCCAGCGGCCTGATGTATCCTGCCGACCTGGGTGCGGATGAGTACTGGCCGGCTTACCTGCAATTCTTCCTGCCGATCATAAAAAGATAATAAATTCTCTGGATCAATGGATCGTTCTGCCTGCCGGTTTCCCTTGCCGGCAGGCAGGATTTTGATATGGTAAAATCATTAATATGACAAGCCCTATCCAATTTCATCGCCGCTCCTGGCTGATCATCGTCATATTCGTTATCGGATTGAATGCCTGCGCATCCCCATCTGCAACGGAGATCCCCACGCCCGCACCTCCGACGATTCCTGCGACTCAAACAATCCCGACTACTCCGATCGCCACCCTCACTGCAACCCTGAGGGCGGATCAGACCTCGCTGGTCGCCACCTATTACGATTCTGACCCAAGCGTGCCCATTTTAACCTATCACCATTTTAAAAATGACAATCCCGAGGATGTTTCTGATTCCATGAAGGTGAAGTACAGCGATTTCCGCAGCCAGCTTCAGTCGCTTTATGACGCCGGGTATTCACTGGTTCCACTTGAGGATTGGATCCGTGGGGATTTGACTGTAGAAATAGGCCGCCGGCCATTGATCCTGGCAGTGGACGATCTTTATTTTGCTGATCAATTATATTTAAATGAAGATGGGACCCCTTCAAATCGCTCGGGGATGGGCATCCTGTGGGAGTTCTACCAGGAACACCCCGATTTCGGATACAGCGCCTCCCTGTTCTACAATTTGGGTGACAAACTCTATGGCAACCATATCACCACAACCTGGTTCATCGTAACCGATGGTTGGGAAGAAGCCCTGGCGAAGGTGATCGTGTGGGGTATCGAGCACGACCTGATGCCATACAACCACTTCTACACCCACCCACAATTGGCCAAGCTGGATGGTCCGGCCATGTTATACGAATACCAGCAGAACGAGATCCGCATGAAACAACTGCTGACCATGGCCGGTCGCCCGGAATTATTCGATCAGCTGGATAATATGATCGCCTTGACCTATGGGGCCTGGCCTGGAACGGAATACATGAATGAATTCCTGGTCGGGATGCCATCCCAGACGCGAAAACCACTGCTGGGTGTTTTTGAGATCGATTATGCGGTCAGGGCAAAATACATGCTGCCCCCCTACTCGGCTGATTTTAATCGCTACCATATCCCGCGACTGGTAGCCAACGCCGATTCTGTGGAACTTCTGGTCGCCGACAAGGATCATTTTCCGCTTGCCCAACAATGCTCGCTGGGTATTATCAATATTGCCGAATCCGGTGACACCGCGACCATCCAGGACCTGCTCCTGGCTGCCGTGCAGAGGGGCGATTGCTCAGGGGCTATTTATAATGTAAACGGAAGGTTGTTCAGGGTGGAGAACGATTTGGTCACCGAGATCACGATCCCTCTCCCTTGAGGAAACGCTCGCGATGGCGGGCAACCTGACGGGCTACATACCCGGTCGCCCAATCCCCCACACCGGGCAACCTGGCGAAGAAGACCACCAGACGGTACAAAAATCCCGGAACATATACCACCCCCTGTCGACCCATGGCGGAAAGTGAAGATTTCGCAACCTCCTCCGCTTGCATGAACATGAACTGGGGTATGCGCATCTTGTCCACGCGGGCCACATCATGGAACTCTGAGTGGAAGAATCCCGGGCAAAGTGCCTGGATGTGGATGCCATGCTGCCGGGTCTCCATCTGCAACGCGCGGGAGAAGGCGGCCAGGAAAGATTTGGTCGCAGAATACATGACATTCCCAACCATTGGTGCAAAGGCGGATATCGAAGCCACATTGATGATCGCCCCTTTCCGGGCAGCAATCATACCCGGGAGAGCAGCGTAGGTCAGCCGGACAGGTGCCGCGCAATGCACCTGGAGCATTTCGGTAGTTTTTTTCAGTGGTTGCCCGGCAAACTCCCCGGTCAGTCCAAAACCCGCATTGTTGATCAGCAGATCAAGGTGTTCGAGTGCGCGAATGTGCTCTTCCAACAGGTGAATCCCGGTTTCTGTTGATAGATCGGCTGTAAGAATTTCAACCTTAATCTGGTTTTCCCCGGACAACACAGCAGCCAGTGAAGCCAGGGCTTCCCGGCGGCGGGCAACCAGGATCAGGTCATAACCCTGCAAAGCCAGCTGGCCTGCGAATGCCGTTCCCAACCCGGAGGAGGTTCCGGTGATCAAAGCCAGAGGTCTTGAATCCTTCATCGACTGCTCCTGGATATAAAACAAGCTTTCCGGCAGAACACCGGAAAGCCTGTTGGTACCGGCCATTTATTTCGGATTTCCGCCGAATACACCGCGTAGAAAGCGATGGACTTTATGGAAAGAAGCGGTATTGGGCATGAACATCATGATGCATTCGCCCGTGATGGCACTCATACCGTTCTGCTTGCAGTATTGTACGGCCGCTTTAGATTCAGCGCCCTGTTGGAACCAGATATGCTTGATCCCGGCTGACTTTGCATCCTTCACGACCTGATCGGCATCCACTGGATGAACTACCAGAACAGCACCCTCCACACCCTTCGGTAATGCCTTAAGAGAGGGGTAACACTTGATACCATCGAACTCGGTTAATTTGGGATTGACCGGGTAAACCGTATATCCCTTGGTTTTGAGGTCAAGATAGGCCATCGAACCGAATTTTTGTTTGTTGCGTGATACGCCTACCACTGCCAATGTTTTAAGTGAGAGGAATTGATCGACTTCTTTTTTTGTAGTCATGGTAACTCCAACTGTATGTAAAATAGCCAGCCATTATTATAATGCCTGGATTTCAATTTACTTAAAGTGAAACCTAAGGTTGAACTGTTGATTGAATTGTTAACTGGGGTGCGATCTTTGTTTCCTGACCAGCAGGAACCGCGGGGTGGATCACAATACCTGTGGCGATCAAATCAGTGGTGGTGACATTGCGGGGTGAGATGATCGTTACATAGGTGCCTACGATCAATAAGCTGATACGCTCTTCGGGTAAGATCTTGATATCCGGGGAAAGCAGAAATGTATAAGACATTCCATCCTTTGCAGCAATGGTGATGCTCACACCCTCTTGATAATCAGTAACCACACCGACGTTATGGATTTTTTCAGGTTTGCCAGGAATAACATGGATCGAGCGAGCCGTCAGGATCCCGTCCCTTTCGGTGGCCTGGACACCCACTTGCAAACCCGGCAACAGGTTGGCAATACCCCCGTCTCTCCCCATGGAAGCGATGCTGATGCGTGTTTCCGCGGTGATCCCAACCGTTACCGATGAACCGTCCATCTGGGTGATCACGATACTACCTGCATCAGCGCTGGCGATGATCCCCTTGATATTGACCGGTTTACCTTTGTCCTTTTCGGGCGGTCCAGGGGTATGATCATTGACCTTCTTGGTCGGTTTCACGCCTGGCGCATTATCATTAAAATCAGTGTCGCTGTTCGCATTTAACGTGCTCCCGGAAACCTGCGAAGTCGCAGCCCCAAAAAGGCAGATTATCAGAAGCAGGCTAAGGATCAGTGTTGTTTTCTTCATTGTCGTTCTCCTATGGTTCAAAGATAACCGATAAAACCGTTTCCACCTGGTTGCCCTCGTAATCGCTGGCCACCAATTCTATGGAATTAAAACCCGCCACCAGGCTCACCAGGAAAACACTTTCATTTCCTGCAGTCAACAAAAAAAGGTCCCCATTGATCGTAAACACCGTCTCAACATTGCTAACGATGACCACCTCAACCGGGGAGGTATTAACAATCTGGCCCTCTGTTGGTGATAAGACGGTCAGGACCAGGTTTCCGGATTGCAGGATTAATTTCGAGGTGACTAATGACTCATCTCCGGAATTCAGTCCATCTATCTGAGTGATAACAACCTGAGGTGGCTCCAGTAAAACAGGTTGTGCCGTAGGGGAGCAACCCATTAATAACAAAAAACATATAATGCATAGAGTGATTTTCTTAACCACAATCCACCTGTGATAAAAATTATACGACGCCTCACGGGTAATACAATGGTTCATAAATCTATTTTAAGAACTATATTCGAATCTTAACCTGTATGATCTATACGTTCTCTTCGAGGCAAAGGGAAGAATAAATACCAGGAACCTATTCGTTCCTGGTATTTGCAGATTGGGTGAGCGTGGTGCTACCGGCGTATGACCGGCAAGAAACTCAGGTAGAAACGCTCGAAAGTGATGGAAACTTCCTCCACACCCAGACCGTAATGGAGGTCCTCGATCGACCCCGTAAAGGTATAAGTTCCAGGCGGGTAGTCGCCCGAAACCCGCAACGGAGCATCGGTGGCAGAGGTGAGATAGGTTAACCCGTCGATGAGTTGATAATCCGTCCCGACAACCTTGAGGAAAAACATGGGCTGGTTGCCGTTGATGATCTCCCACATGACACCCATCCAGCCAGGTGCCCCTGACACAACACCTTTGGTTGCCCAGTAATCGTAGAAACCAGCCGGGACGGAGGTTTCGTCGAGGTAGAATCCGTAGTAACCATCTGCCAGGGTTTTGGTGACCGTATAATCACCGGCATCCAGGTATTGGAATTCACTGTTGGGTGTGATCTCATAGGTATAACCGGTATTGATCGAGCCAGCCGTCACTTCCCAATCGATAAGATTGCGCGAACCCAGCAAATCAAGTGCGGTGATATCCGGGATGGCTTCGAAAGTAATGGTCACATCCACCATATCGGATCCACCCCACTGATCCATTATCGTACCGCTAAACAGGTAAGTACCGAGTGGGTAATCACCCGAAACTCGCAGTGGGGCAACGCCAGTCAGACCATCGAGCAGTGTTAGTTCGGTACCGACCACGTTGAGATAGAACATGGGTTGATCGCCGTTGATAATGTCCCACATGACCTCTTTCCAGTCACCGGTGGCACCTGCATTAACACCCTTGGCATCCCAGTACTCGTAAGAAACCGACTGGGACAGACGTTTCGTCTAAGTAGAAGCCGTAAGAGCCATCCGCCAGCTCCCGGGTGACCGTGTATGCGCCGGCATCCAGGTATTGGAATTCCAGCGCAGGATCAATCGGAAGGATGTACCCATCATCTAGACTCCCATAGACGATATCGTAATCCGTCCCGTTGCGCGAACCAAGCAGTTCGATTGCCGTCAGCTCGAACGGAGATAACAGGTCAAGCCCCACCAGTACCGGATCATGATCGCTCGAGCGGTACATATGCGATTGATATAGATCGACCGTTTTCCAAGAGTCGTTGTTGTAATCGATTACCGACGGCTCGTCCGCATTGATATGGAAGAAATCCACATCCGTAACTTGCGCATCCATCGTTGTTGTTGACAGGAAATGATCGAGATAGCCAGCTGCTCCGTCAAAGACAAAGGAGTAGCGATCCTCGACCGGTACATGGGCAGCGATCTGGTTGATCAATCCGCCATCGACCAATGTCTGGATAGGATCCTCATCGCCATAGGCATTCAGGTCGCCGATGACCATCACATCCGGATCTAATGGAACAAGCGTGCCATCGATGAAATCAAGGAGCGCTTCAGCCTGGAGCACTCGCCGCGCGTTCCAGCAGCCCTGGCCATCACCCTGGTCAGCGTCCACTCCGCTGCTCGGGCAGGAACCCTTTGACTTGAAGTGGTTGGCTACCACCACGAAGCGCTCGCCCGTGGCATTCTCCACGAAAACCTGGGCAAAGGGTGAGCGGTCAAAGATGATGTCATCCACACTCAAAGAGTTGCCCGCCAGACTGACAGTGTTCGTCTTATAGATCAGACCAACCTGAATATAATCACTGTCACTGTCTGTTGCAATGTCGAAATGACCCAGTACCGGATCCGGTACGACTGCATAGGTCGCCGAACCTGCCAGATAAGCGTTTAATGCATCGACCAGTGCCTTGGGAGCGGCTGCAGCATCCCAGGATTCAATCTCCAATAGTCCGAATACATCTGCGTTCATGGCTGCCATGGCCGCCACTAGTTTAGCCTCCTGACGTGTCAGTTCTGTGGCACGATCGGCACCACGAGGTTGGTTGTCTCCACCGTACGGGAACGTTGAATCAAAAGGTGCTGTATCAAGCGTCGTAAAGTAGTTCAAGGTATTGAATCCAACCACTTTAAGAGTGCCACCCACATCAGAGGGTAGTGCTGGTCTGCCGTTTAACTCGGTAAAAGAAGGCGGACTGATCGGATTCAATCTGTAATAGAAACTCGGAAATTCGATCGTTCCGGTAGTCGCGGTGTTAATCGGACCTTGATCAATGATGCCAGTCAGCCCGGCCACCGTATCACCAGCACGCAGGATTCCATCGGTTTCATAATATGGGATTGGATTAGGATTTGTTCGACTGCTGGCATCATCCAGGATGATCATGCGTGTGTAATCGAAGAGACTCCCCCCCGCTTTGGTTTCGTTATTCATCTGGGCAATGCGTCCACCAGCACCGAGAGTGATCTGGCCATACTGCCCCTGGAAATAATTCTGCTGAAGCGTTAAGGTTTCCGGGAAGGTGACCAACATACCCTCATAAGGTTCCAGGGTGAAGGTTAGGTCAGCATCATCCGGCAAATCCAGTGAAACCGGTAATGGCAAGGGGTTGCCCGAACTGCAAGTTTCATTCAATACCACCGTGCCGTCCAACCTAGTCTGTCCCCGGTATTCCTCAACCGTACCCGTCAGGCGCAGAATATCCCCCACACTGGCAGTGATCGAATTGCTGTAAATCAGCAGGCCTTCCGAAGTCAGTGGGTTGCTATCATCCTGGCCATTCAGAGACTGGATATAAAAACCGCTCAGGCCGGGATTCGTGCCTTGAAAATCGGCTGTTACCAAACCTTCTACGATAACCCCGGTTGAGCCAACGATGGGGCTGGTTGCACCACTGCCCTGGACAGCAGATATGAGTGTATGGGCATCGCCGCATTTGGTTGTGGTGAAACTCCAGGTGTAGTCTGAGGACATTTTGTCGTAAGGATCGGAAGCGTCCACATCCTCGACCAATGTATTCTCCAATGTAATTGTGCACAGCTCGCCATATGAAAAATCGGTATCCGGGTTGATCGTGTAGAGATCAGGGTTGCCTGTGACGGTCGCACTGTGCAGTCCGCTTGTTACGCAGCTGATCGTATACCAGTCGCCAATGACGACCACTTGCTCACTAAAGTCGACGACCAAATTCGCATCAACAGGGACCTTGGTGGCACCATTAATCGGTGATACCGAATCCACAGTTGGCGCAGGATCATAGATGGTCGTGAAATCCCAGGTGTAATCGTTCACCAGATTGTCAGGCAAGAAGTCCTCATCTGCCACTTTTACATTATCAATCGTAACTGTGCAAACCTCTCCCACATTGAACGGAGCGGTGGGAGTCAGGATAATGATCGGATCGCCCGTTTCGTTGATATTGTAGGCATGTCCACCGCTTATCGTGCAACTAATCGCTGCGAAATCGGAAGCAACGGTTACGGGTTCACTGAAGGTAACAGTAAGTGTGCTTTCAATCGCCGACATCAACTGTATTATCCACTGGCAAAACGCTCAAGACGGTTGGGGGAATATCTGCAGGGATGGTCGTGAAGTAAAAGTAGTGATTACTTTCCATTGTGTCAGGTCCATCATTTGTATCCAGGTCGGTTACATATGAGGCCCAAATCGTCACATCGCAATCTTCATTGTTCCCGAAATTGACGACCGGATCCAGAATAAAAGCTGAAGGACCTCCGGTAGTTGTGGCAGTATGGACACCGCTTGTTTCACAATAGATGCTATACCAGTCAGTTGGGTCCACATTCACCGGTTCGCTGAAATTGACGGTGATATTGGAATTCACTGTGATGTCATACGCTGCATTGACCGGGATTGTGCTCAGGACCGATGGGGCTTCATCATCCGCCACGGCAAAATTCCACGAATAATCAGCCTCCATGTGATCTGGTGTTTCATCCTGATCGGTCACGGCTGCTGCATAGATGGTAACCACACAACTGGCAGCCAGAGCCGGCAAGTCCGCCGTGGGATCAATGGTGTAGGTCGTGCCGCTGCCACTGACCGTCCCAGGTTGCTCAACTGCGTCACAGATGATATCGAAGAAGCTGGCCGGGGTGATGGTGACCGCTTCGCTGAAGATAACCGTGAGATTGGATGACGTCGGGACGTCGGTCGCCTCATCCAGCGGGGTCGTACCGGTTATTGTCGGTGGGACGTCAGGTGGTGCACAGATCAAAGCCGGTGAGCTTGAATTTCGCGGTGCTGAGGGGTCGGTCACCGCATAATCATTCAAGTTATTATCGGTATCGGTACAGCCATTGTTTAACTTTGATTTACTTTCATTGGCTGAGGGTAAGGGAGTTGCCGCTGTTTCAACAAAAACATTGTCCGCAGAGCCATATCCAACCGAGTCCACGATGACATCTGTTATGTCTCTCAATCCAATTCCAGCACCTGCATTGGCCAGTCTTCCCGATCCACCATCACCATAAGTCGCATCCGGGATGACTGCCCCATTGTATCCAGGGGTTGCACCAATCAGGTAGTAGCCCCCCGCCGGTATCACCGTACTTTCATCCCAGGTTACCAGATTAATATCAACAATCCCAGTGCTCGATCGATAAGCCAGTTTATATCCATTGATGTCAATGGCATCATTACCAATATTGTGGAGTTCTATAAACTCATCCTGTGTCGTTTCTCCAGCTGATTGAAATTGACTGATCACAATCGTCGTTGAAACAGCTTTAACGTTTGTTGTCGGCGTAGCGGTGAAGACCACCCCCATGGCGATCGTGATAGCCATGAAAACATTAAATAGTCTAAACCTTGAAAGCATACTTACCTTCCTTTATTGATAATTAATAAACCAGGATATTTTCGTGTAATATACTGCTTTCCTGTGTTTTGGAGCAGCCCATAATGGTGTTTCGGAATATTCATTATAAGGATTTTTCCGTATTCTGGGAATAGTCATTTTAAGGATAGATTGTCGCTTACCCAAGACTGGCTGTCGTCTCTGAAAATGCTATCGTTTCACTGGAGCTAATAAAGATTTTTTTTATCAATTCCCACGCGCCAATCGGTCGTAAAATTAAGTGATCCAAGATGCTCCATAAAAGGAATTAGCCTAATAAAATGTCTACACGACTAGTCGAGGAAATTAGCCCTTTCTAAACCCTTGTCTCTTAAGCAGTTCTCGTATACACTAAACCCTCACGTAAAATTTGCTCACAAAACTCTTACTAGGAGGTCGTGTGCAATCTCGACATATTTCAAGTTCAATCGGTAATCGTTTCCCTGCATGAACCAACCGGCAGGAATTTCTGAAGATCTATGCCGTTACTCCCATTGAATGGGCGTAACGGCATTTATTAATTTACGTCAACAAATGATGTTTTCAGGGAGTACAGATTCCAGAGTCAGGTAAGCAGAAAAGTATGTTAAACCATCTAATTCTTACATCAGGAGGAAGGTTCGCATGACTGCAAAATTTCGAGTTCTCAATGTGTTTAGCCATCAGCATGGCGCTGAGTCTGGTTTTTACAGCCAGTCAACCGGTGTTTGCGAACAGTACAGCGCAAACGCTGCCATTCACGCAAAATTGGGTAAATACTAGCCTGATCACCGTCAATGATGATTGGAGCAATGTTCCCGGAGTAATTGGTTATATCGGCGATTATCTACCCACAACGAGTCCTACCGGTGTCGATCCCCAGACGATTTTGGATGATATACCGATGACAGTGGATGTAATCGCGAATAATACCAATCCAAGCGGCTCAACATCCGGGGGCGTTATTGAAGCTGAGATCGCTGATGCCGTTATTGCCCTCCAAGGCTCTGCCACAGCCGACGCTCCTAACATCCTGATTAATCTGGACACCTTGGAAAAAATGAACATACAGGTGTCGTACACTGTGCGCGATATCGATGGGGCTGTCGATAATGCTATCCAGCCGGTTGCGCTTCATTATCGCATTGGAAGCAGTGGATCCTGGACAAACGTTGCCGGGGCATTCATCCCTGATGCCACTACTGGTCCAGCCTGGCAACCCTGGTCACACCAGTGTCAGTGACTCTTCCTTCGAATGCTGATAATCAAAGCCTGGTACAAATCCGGGTAATCACATCGAATGCTGTTGGTAGTGATGAATGGGTCGGTATCGATGATATTTCCATCACTGGGAGCGTTTATGACGCTGCGCCCACGGTGTCCGTCACCGTCCCCACGAATACAGCTTCAGATATCTTGCTGGATGCTAATATCGACATCACCTTCAGCGAGGCAGTCAACGCCCCGGATGGGGCTTTCACCATATCCTGTTCAAGCAGTGGCAGCCATACGTTCACGGGTTCGACACTCGACAACCTCACCTACACACTCGATCCCGTTGCCGACTTCAGCGGTAGTGAGACGTGCACGGTGACCGTTCTGGCCGCCAGCGTCAGCGACATCGATGAGAACGACCCGCCGGACGATATGGCAGGCGATCATTCCTGGTCGTTTACAACTATCAGCCAGGAAGAGCTGGATGCCCTAGCTTTGGTGCAATCCGAAACCACACTAACAGGGACGCTGGCCGAGCTGACCGCCATCTTCCCAACCAGCCCTATTCCGGTCATCCTGATCTCGGAAGGATACAAGATCAACTCGCGCATGACCCTGGCGGATGACCTGCCTGCTGGGACCACGGTCAGTATCATGCTCTCAGTTAACGGCGGAGCGCCGTTCGCTTATGTGACCGATGCGCCCATCCCAGGCAACCCGTTCTGGGTCACCGAACTATTCGATCCCGATGCATCGGCAGCCTTCTTCGATGCCAGTTACCAGAACAGGACCGAAACCTACTACGTCACCCTCAACGGTCCCGGCACCAATGCCTTCGACGTCGACACAACCGTAACGGTTGAATCGATCATCTCCAAGGATAGTTTCGTCACTCCGGTCGTCCTGGATGAAGCCACCGGTCTGGCTGTCCATCTCGACGCAAATGAAGTTGCCGCCCTGGCCTATGTACAGGCCAATACAACCCTAACGGGAACTCTCACTGCCCTTACTGCTACATTCCCGGTCAGCATACCGCCCGTTCTGGTAGACCTGCCTAACCAGATCAACTCCCGGATGACCCTGGCCGATACCCTGCCGGCCGGTACCACCGTCACCATCTGGGCTACTGTCGATGGCGTCGGCCCGTTCCCATATGTAACGGATGCGCTCATCCCCGGCAATCCCTTCTGGATCACCGAATTATTCGATCCGGATGGAACTCCGGCGGATTTCGATGCGGGGTATGGTGGTCATGTTGAGATCTATAACATCACCATCACCAGCGGCGGTGGCAATCCCCTCGCAATCGACACAACCGTCCTGATCGAATCGATCATCTCCAAGGATAGTTTCGTCACTCCGGTCGTCCTGGATGCCATCACCTTGCCCATCCACATTGATCCTGACGACACAGCAAAGAACGTATTTATTTACCGCGTCGGCAACGGCACCGATGCCTTGGTCAACACAGGCAGCCCGGTATTTCTGGATGAGTACACACCAGACGGGACGCTGGTTCGGACGATAGCCATGCCGACCACAGCAAGTGAGCCGAACAAAGCCTTCTTTGCGTATGGCACATCAAGCGCAGAAGGCTTGCTCTCCCGCTCCATCGATGGGAACTACCTGATCTTAACCGGTTATGCCAGTACCTATACGTCCGCTCTATCGGGAAGCACCGGTTCAGCGGTCAATCGCGTGATCGGACGCGTGGATAGTTATGGAACCATTGATACGAGTACCGCTCTGACCGATTTTGCTAATACAGGTAATCCTCGAAGTGCAATCAGCACCAACGGCACTGACCTGTGGATGGCCGGCAGCAAGGATGGTATCCGCTACACCATCCTGGGCACTGCCGGCACTTCAACCCTGATCAGCTCTACCGTAGCCAATAATCGCCAGGTGAATATCTTCGCCGGGCAACTTTACGCCAGTGATCAATCTGGATCAGCCTATCGTCTTTACACCATTGGAACCGGCACCCCGACCACAGGTCCACAAACAATCTCAAACCTTCCGGGCTTTTTAACCAGTACCGGCAGTCCATACGCGTTTTTCTTTGCAGACCTGGATGGTACGATCCCGGGTGTCGACACGCTGTATGTCGCGGATGATGCGATCGGGATCTTGAAATATTCACTGGTCAGCGACAGTTGGACCGCGAATGGCGTGGTGGGGACTGATGCGGATGACTATCGCGGCCTGACCGGAGCTATCAGCGGAACAACCGTCAGATTGTATGCCACTCGCAAAGGTTCATATGATGCGGACGGCGGAGGTGAGTTGGTCTCACTTTTAGATGAGAGTGGCTACAACGGCACGATCACAGCCGTGCCCACATTGCTTGCAACCGCTGCAAATAACATGGCCTTCCGCGGGGTGGCAATCGCCCCCGCCGACAACCTGCCCACGGTATCAAGCACCGACCCGGCTAACAGTACAAGTAATGCGGCTCTTAACACCAACGTCACCGTGAAATTCAGTGAGAGTGTCACAGCGCCAGCAGGGGCTTTTACCCTCATGTGCGCTGCTGCGAATCAAACCTTCAGCCTGAGCAGCAGCGGTGCCAACTTTATTCTCAACCCGGATAATAATCTGCCGATTGATACGGACTGCGTGCTAACAGTTACCGCCAGCATGGTAACCGACCTGGATGGCACAGCGGATGCAATGGTTGGCGATTACAGCGTCACATTCCACACCACAGCCGATGCACATCCAACCGTCGCCAGCACCGTGCCCCTTTCTGCGGCAACAAATGTGGCAGTAGCGAATGACATCAGTGTGACATTCAGTGAGGATGTCACCACTACAGCCGCTGCCTTTTCCATCCTCTGCGACAGCGTCAATCAGACCTTCGCCTTCAGCGGCAGTGGAGCCAGTTATACCCTCAACCCGGATAGCAACCTGCCCTTCAGCCAAAACTGCACAGTTACGGTACTAGCCAGCCAGGTAACCGATCTGGATGGCTCTGCTGATGCGATGGATGCTGATTACCTATGGAGTTTCACCACCACCTACGACCAGGATGCTGTCACCCCCATCGGTACCGCGCGTGCGGCCGGTGCGGGTTGGATCGGCACAATCGAAGGTCATGTAACCGCTACGCCGGGAGTCTTTGCCAGCAATTCGTTCTCCATCCAGGACGACACCGGCGGTATTTACATCTATCCCGCCTATGGCTACGTTGTGCCCACCATGGCACTGGGCGATATCGTGCGTGTCAAAGGAACGATCGTAGACTATCATGGCTTGCTGGAGATCAGTTCCATCCAGAGTGTTACCTGGATCAGCACTGGAACCGCTCCGGCTCCACTGGTGACGGCTACCAATGCCGTGGCACCCACGCAGGGTAAACTGATCCAGGTGGAAGGAGTGATCACGTTTGCCACCACCCCACCCGCACCCGGGACCAACTTCTCATTCACGATCAACGACGGCTCCGGTCCGGTCACGATTTATGTCTACAGGCTGACAAACATTGACATGCGATCATTTGAGTCGGGCCAGCAAATGCGCATCATCGCAATCAGCGACAATTATGACTCTGTGCAGGTCAAACCACGCTACCAGAGCGACATCATCGACCTGCGCCCGCCTGTTGTCACAGGCACGGTACCCGCTGAGGATTCGACCGGTGTAAGCCCGCATCGTCCGGTCAGTGTGACCTTCAACAAGACCATGGCCGGCAGCAGCTTCGTCGGTAACTTCGCAATCGATGGGATCACCGGCACAACCAGTTATGACGACGCCACACGGACGGCCAGCTTCACACCGTCTGCTGCCCTGGCTGCCTATACCACGTATACAGCCCGTGTGAGCACTTCTGTCACCGACAGCTATGGCATTCCCCTGGCAGAAGAATTCAGCTGGAGCTTTACCACCGGCATGCTGGATGTCATCCCGCCTGACATCGTATCGCGTTCGCCAGATGTGATGGCTGCCGATGTGCCTGTCAACACAGATATCGAGGTGGGTTTCAGCGAAGATTTGAAACCCAGCACTCTGGTCCTGGATAATTTCTTCCTGACAGGCCCATACGGCAATATCCCGGTGACACTCGATTACGATTCTGACACTTTTCTAGTGACGCTGACACCGACAACCAGCCTGTTGTATAGTACCCAGTACCAGATTACAGTCCAGGTTTATGTAGCCGACTATGCTGGAAACACACTCCCGACCACTTATGTTTGGTCGTTTACCACCATGGCCGAACCACCCATGCAAGCCTTACTTCGGCGACCTCCACAACCACACCAGCATCTCCGATGGATCTGGCACGCCAACCCAGGCGCTGGCTGCCGGTGAAGCTGCCGGCTTCGACTTCATGGCCATCAGTGACCACTCCTACGCCATCGATGACGGCGAGTGGGCCAACACGCTGGCAGCGGTTGAAGCAGCCACCGATTCCGATTTTGTCGCTTTGCGCGGCTTCGAGTACACCCAGGGCGCCGAAGGCCACATCAACGTTTACAACTCGACCCGCCATGCCGTGCGCACCAATACCGGCTGCACCTACTGTGATTACACCCCCAACCTGGAAGCTGGTGCGACCGTGAGTGGCTTCTACGCATGGCTGGCTTCGGCGTCCAACGTGGGTCTCGATGGCGCGGTACGCTGATGCAGTTCAACCACCCCGGCTGGATCAACTTCAACGACTGGTTCTACCACCCCGAAGTCTCCGACTGGGCCCGGCTCGAAGAAGTGGGCAACGGCAACGGCACTTCCTACGTCTTCTCCGAGGAAGAGTACATCCGCTCGCTGGATTACGGCTGGAAGATCGGCGCCACCAACAACGCCGATACACACACCGACCAGTGGGGCACGAACACCGAGCATCGCACCGGCGTGCTCATGCCCGAACTGACCAAGTCAGCCCTGCTGGAAGCGCTGCGCCTGCGTCGCACCTTCGCCACCGAGGATAAGAACTTCAGCCTGACCATGAAAGCCAACGGCGCCTGGATGGGCTCTGAGATCGCCAATACAGGCAGCATCCAGTTCGATGATCGACGGTCAGACGCCGATGGCGAATTGGCCGCCCTGGTGGAGATCATCACCGATCAAGGTCAGGTGGTTGCCTTGATCACACCCGTTCTCAGCCGACTTCACCTGGGAGCCGAACTCTTGACCATCACCCCCGGCGTGCACTACTTCTACGTGAAGGTCACCCAGACGGATGGTGACCGGATCGTCACCTCGCCGGTATGGACGATGGGCAGCGAAGATATCGCCATCACCGATCTGACCATCCAGCCCACCATCCCAACCATCTACAATCCCTCGCTGCTGACGGTCAGGGTCACCAACCGCGTCGCCGAAAGCCGCATTGTTCATGTGATCCTGAAAGTCGATGGTGTTCAACAGGGTGATCCAGTCGAAGTAACAGTACCGGCCAACGGAGATGGTTATGCCAACTTCAGCTGGCAACCTGTTACCACCGGTGACGTCACCATCACGGCTGAGATCACGGATGCACCGACCGGCGATAATCCGGATGACAACAGCGCTTCCCTGTATCTGAACGTGACTGATGAGCTCTTGCCGCTGATCCTGATCGATGCCGGACACGGAAACGTTAACGCCATCCGGGGGCGACATGGATCCATTCATCGATGACCTCTCAGCCCACAGCTACAACGTACTCAAGAATCTGGATGCCCTGACCGCTGCAGATCTGAACCCCGCCGTCGTCAAACTGCTGATCATCACCGCACCGGAGACAGCCTACTCGGCTGATGAGCTGACCGCCATTGCTAACTTCGTTGACGCCGGCGGCAGCCTGTGGATGCTGGGCCTGTCCGATTACACAGGCAAGCACCCCCTGGGCGGCCACCGTTGCCGACCGTGAAAATGCCATCCTTGACCGCCATCGAAACGGTCACCGGTCAAATGGTCAACATGCGCATGAACGACGACGAGGTCATCGACGGTAACACCAACAACGGTTATCCATTTGGTGTCATCTGGCACGACTTCCCGGGAGCAGCCACCACCGGCATCGGTGTAAATGTGGAAAGTGTCGCCACCTGGAGTTTGAACTCCATCATCGACCGCAGTGGGGGACCCTTGACCACCGATGATACCGACGTGCAGATCCTCATGCAGGGTGACTATGACCTGGGCTGCACGACATCCGGTTCATACACAAATCCCAACCACACCAGCAATCTGGATGCGGATAATGCCGGCGACGCCTACCTATACAATCCGAGCTGGACATGCGAACTGACCTCGGTACCCGGGGATGCCATACCGATACCCGGCGCAGCCGCGGTACAACTCACGGACGGTGCGGGACGCATCATGCTCTATGGCGACAGCAACGACCCCTTCACCATCTTCGCCTATACCGCCGGCGACGGCAAGCAGAACGAGCTCTTCAACCTGCAGTCCGTCATGTGGCTGCTGGGCGAACCGCTTGCAGAAGTCCACCATCGCCGATGCCCGAGCCCAGACAACAGATGACCACCCTAATAACCTGGATAAAGTGGTCTGGGTCGAAGGCGAGATCACAGCCGCCTACGGTGAATTCTTCAACGTGCTGTATGTACAGGATGAGACCGGCGGCATCACCGTGCACGCCCCGGCTGGCGATATCGACGCCAGCGAATTCACCCGTGGTACGCACGTGCGGGTTGTAGGCACGATCGGCATCTACAACGGTGACACCGAGATCGAATTCTTCGAAGCCGAAATGGTGCAGGTGATCACACCTGACGGTTACAATGCCGTCCCACTGGCACTTACCACTGCGCAGGCTGCCCTGGAATCCAACGAGGGCTGGCTGGCCACCGTAACCGGCAGGGTCATTGGCAAATCCGGCACCGACACCCTCATCGTTGATGACGGCAGCGGTCCGGTGCGGATATTCCTGGATGGCTACAATGGCACACTGGCAGATATCCAGTTGTACGATCTGATCCAGGTAACCGGCCTGGTCTCTGAAGATGGCGATGGTGCACGTATCCGCGTGCGTAACCACAATTACCATCCCGGAGTTGACGACGATGTGCTCATCCTGGAACATGGTCACAAGGTCCTCCTTCCGATGGTCTATCGGCCATAATCGGATCCGGGATCACTGATCTCGAATAGAACTTAAGCAAAGCGCTCCCTGTAAACAAGCAGGGAGCGCTTTCCAATATCCGATTACATCGAGATTGCAGATTGATCAGCTGACTGATCACGGATGGACGGTGAGTCGCAGGATTCTACAATCCGATAAAGCATCCAGATTAATGATCTGCCGGATGAAAAGGATTCACCCGGCAGATATGCGTTAATCAATTCGATCCTTATAGTGTTTCCAGCCTATCCACCAGCTCCCGTATGACATCAAAACCACCCTGCCAGAAAGCAGGCTGGCGCACATCCACCCCGACCGCATCCAGGATCGCCATGGGTGCTTTCGAACCGCCTGTCGCCAGCATCTCGATATAGCGCGGCTTGAAACTGTCGGCTTCCAGCTTGAACTGTCGGTAAAGGGAAAATACCAATAATTGGCCAAAAGCATAGGCATACACATAGAACGGCACAGCATAGATATGGGGAATCGAGACCCACTCCCACCGGAATTCTTCACCTACATCGACTACATCGCCGAACTGCAATTTCAGGTTTTTGATATAGGCGTCTGCCAGATCGTCCACCGAGGCACCCTCCATGACCATGGCATGCGCCTGTTTCTCAAACAGGGCAAAGAACGACTGGCGCTGGATGGTGGCATAGGCATCATCCACCTGCCTGAATAGAAGGTCCCGCTGCACAGCGACGTCGCTTTCCTCGGCCAGCAGCCTGTCGACCAGCATCATTTCGCCGAAGGTCGAAGCGGTTTCGGCCAGCGGCAGGCAGGAGTGCTGGGTGAACAGGCTGTGCTGGTTGGCCAGAAGTGAATGGATGGCATGCCCCAGCTCGTGGGCCATGGTGGCCACATCGTCGGCGCCGCCCTGGTAATTGAGCTTGACCCAGGGGGTGATGCGCGGGGAAAGTGTCTCACAGTAGGCGCCATCCTGTTTACCCTTGCGAACCTCGCTGTCGATGTGGTCCTGGGCGAAGACCTGACGTGCCAAATTGCCGAAGCGTGGCTCGAAACGGCCAAAAGAATCCAGCACCCTGTCAGCCGCTTCGGCAAACGGGTATTTCTTCTCAGATTTTGCGACCGGGGCATAGATATCATACCGGCGTAATTTGTCCATGCCGATGCGTTTGGCTTTAATTCTAAAGAATCGCTGGAAAACGGGAGTGTTCTCGCCGGCCACATCTAATAGTGTATCCACCACATTGTCCGGCAGATCGTTGACCAAGTTGCGGGCAGATATGGGTTGTTTAAAATTTCGCAGGTCAACCTGTTCGTTGCGCCAGTCGCGCACAAGGGTTTGGTACATCTGTCCCAGGATGGGGCTGTCGTTACCATAGGTGCGATATAACTCCTGGTAGGCGCGAGCGCGCAGATCAGCATCCGGTTTACGGACCTGGGCCATCAGACCTCCCCGGGTCAACTCTTTCTGCTCCCCATCCACCTCGATCTTATAAACATAGCGGTTTGTGATGGCATTGTAGAGGGTATTCACGGAATTTACACCGGTGACATTCTTGATATTGACGATCTTCTCTTCCGCCTCTGAAAGCGTATGCGGTTTGAACTGGCGCATGGCTTCCAACCAGTACCGGTAATCACCGCTTATCTCCAGCAGCCTCTTTACACTAGCCTCGGCCAACCCCTTCCACCATAGTGAGAAGAACAGGGTACGATTCTCGATCTCAGCCGAGAATTGATCCGTGCGGGCGACCAGGGCGGTCACCATTTGATCCTGGGTGTTCTCGGTGAATTTCATCTGGGCATAGCCACCAAGCTTATTGCGAGATTCCGTGATGGCTTCCAGGTCTTGAATGATGGACAGGAAGTTTTCAGCTGTAATATCGTCCTTTAATTCGCCCCGCCGTGTCTCAAAGTGCGCTACCAGCTGATCAGCCTGATCAAAGGCAATCTTAATTGCCGGACTGTCGGGTGCCGGGAAAAGGTCATCCAGGCTCCATCGTTTTTGTTTATAGGGGGGATTCAAGTTTGGCATATTGTGACCTCACCGAAGTTTTACCAGCACCCATTTCCAATCATGGGTAAATTGGATTATAACATTCAGACCTTATACACTTCCCGCCGGGTGTGTCCAGTTGGTGGAAACAGGATCATCTCTGATCCAAATCAGGTGCGTTTCAACCCGATGGTCCACGATGGTCAACCTAATACTGTAAAGGGAAAACCCACCTTGCCGAGCCTGAAATATCCGACGTGTAATCTATATACGCTTGGCGTTAAGGGGATTTGGAGAAGTTGAGCCACAACAACCTTTAATGAATAACCACCCAGCAAACCATTCGCAGGAAGGATAAATACCCTCACCCGGTAGTCTAACCAGAATCCATAAACACCTGTACAATAAGGGCTTATATTTACCCAGAAACTCAACAGGTGAGCCATGAAGAACGTTAAGTTCCGCATCGACCAGGACAAGGTGGTAATCCGTCTTAAAGATCAACTGTGTGAGACATCCGCCGAATTGCTTGAGAGTAAGTTGTTCCTCCAGGTTTAACCCGGGCGATCAACTCCCTTAGCAAAAAGAAATCACGCCTGTTGGGTATCTTCGATCACCCGGACATTGGCAGCGAAGATATCCATTTGCTGGCTGAGACATTCTCATATTTGATCAAACTCCCAGCTGATCTGGTTCCCCGTGTGCTGGCAGGTTCCGAACAATTTTTCCGAGACCGATTCCTGTTGGATGATTTTGTGGAATACGTTTACAACTACTGGCGGGAGTTACAACGGTTGATCATTTGTGAATCAGAAGGCGGCCTGGATGATCAAAAACCTTATCGCACCTTCAATAACACCATCGAGACACTGACGCATGTGGTGCGATCGACGTACCGCGATATACGCGAAAACATCACCGGCAACCACCCTCGTATCTACCGCCAGGTGCGCGCGGGGGCGGAGATCGCTGCCATCGCCCTGACGAAGGAACTGCCGTACCCAAACGGTAATTTTCATACCCTGAATGATGTGGCGGTTATCCGCCAGGTATTGATCTACCCGCCTTTGATCTACAACCCTCCCATGAATAAGCGTTCCGGGGTGTTCGAGCGGGTCAGCCATAATCCGCTGGAATTTATCACTCTGAAGAAAGAGGAGTGGTTGTGTTATCCAGCAAGGGTTGGCGCCTTGCTCATCATGGTGTATTTCTCTTTAAAATATTTTGAGCTCGGTTTCGCCCTGTGTAATTTGTTCGAACTTGCGGAAGATGGCGACCTGGAACACCGGCCTGATGGCGTCATCCTGTTCGGGGTCCCCGATGAACAATTCCCCAGGCTGGGAAGCTGTCAGACCATCTTCCATGATGATGACACACCTGATGGGGTGCTGGTTGGTGCAATTCCAGATGGGGATCAGTATGGCTACTTCGGATACTTAAAGAAGATGATCCTGACCTTGCACAATATCAAGATGATGAAAATGGGTCGTTTCCCATTTCATGGAGCGATGGTCAATCTCACGATCGACAGTAAGCAGGATTTCACTGTTCTGATCATGGGTGATACCGGTGCCGGAAAATCCGAAACGCTTGAAGCCTTGCGAACGATTGCCAGGGATGAAATCGGAGAGATCACGATCATCGCTGATGACATGGGCTCCCTGAACCTGACGACAAAGGGGAAACTACTAGGATATGGAACCGAGACAGGCGCTTTCGTGCGCCTGGACGACCTTCAACCCGGTTTCGCTTTCGGTCAAATCGACCGAACCATCATTATGAATCCAGCCCAGGTGAATGCCAGGGTTGTCATCCCTGTAACGACCTATAGCACGATCATGAAGGGCTATCCACCCGATCTGATCCTGTATGCGAATAACTATGACCCTGTTGATGCCGACCACGCCATCATTGAACGATTCAATTCAGTTGAAAAGGCAAAGGCCGTCTTTTGCTCCGGGATTGTGATGAGCAAAGGCACAACCACCAGTTCAGGGTTGGTGCAAACCTATTACGCCAACGTGTTTGGACCACAACAATATCAGGTTTTGCATGAGCCAATCGCCGCGAAATATTTCGAGTCATTTTTCAAACAAGGCATTCTGGTCGGTCAGTTGCGCACCCGCCTGGGATTACCAGGCCACGAGCGATCCGGGCCGCAAGCTGCCGCAAAAGCACTGTTGGAAACTTTAAAGGGGTTGTCTGAAGTGTGAACTGAGATCAGACCTGGCCATAGGGCAGAATCCTAAATTCAACCAAGTCATATGAAGTAATGGGGTGAGATCGAGATTAAACCGAATTGAGATCGAACGGGACCCCCACCTCGCGACCTGCCTGGTCGAGTCCTTTTACGACCTCATCAAGTAAAGGTACACCTTTGACGCGGTTCTCAGCTTCCTGCTCGAACTCCTTCTCGCCTGCCAGGTAAATGCGGGTATGACCCTCTGCTTTAGGGGCATTCTGCAGTTCGGTCATTAGAGCAGACATATCCCGCTTGAAATCCTCCAGTGGCCGGAATGCACCGATATTGATCGTCATGAAGAAGTGTCCGATGCGGGCGGGTTTATCCATAGAACCGGCAGCAACTCCGAACCCGGATCCGGAAAGGATACCCGACAGGATATCCACCACCACTGCCAGGTCGTAGCCTTTGTAACCACGCAGGATATCCGAACCTCCCAGCGGCGATAAAGCGCCACCCTTGCGGATCTCGGACGGGTTTTCTGTCATTTTTCCACTGGCATCCATGCCCCAACCGAGGGGTACCGGTTGCCCGTCCTTCTCATACACGGAAACCTTGCCGATCTGGACGATGCTGGTGGCCATATCCAACACAAAAGGCAGCCGGTTGGCGCAGGGAACCGCCACCGCGATCGGATTGGTTCCCAGCATGGCCGTCCGACCATAGGTCGGCGCCATCAGCGGCTGTGCATTGGTCAGGCTGATTCCGATCTGATCCTCCCTCAGAGCCATCATGGCATAATACCCGGCAATACCAAAATGATTTGAGTTGCGCACACTGACAACGGCCACATTGGCCTGCCTGGCCATATGCATGCAACGCTCCATGGCGCGGTTGGCTGCTACCATGCCAATACCATTACCGGCATCCAGGGTGGCATTGGCTGCTGTTTCATACACCGTGATGAGCGGTGTGAGTGGATCGATCAAACCTTTCTGGATACGACTGCCATAATAGGTGTGCAAGCGGATGACACCATGGGAACTGATCCCACGCAAGTCAGCCGCCACCAGGATCCTGGCCGACACCTGGGCATCTGGTAAAGGGACACCCAGCTTGTTAAGAAAACGCTCAACGTATCTTTCCAGTTCTTCAACAGGATATCGCAAGATACGCGGGCTCATGACATCACTCGTATCGCAGGGCTTCCACCGGTTCCAGGCTGGCCGCCCGGTTGGCGGGGTATATACCGAAGAATAATCCGATGGCTGTCGAAAAGATCGTTGCCAGCAGGATGGCGTCGATCCCAATGGAAGGTTCAAAGGGCGTATTGCTGGCTGCAGCAATACGCCCGACGATGAAGGCGATCAGCCAGCCGAAAGCGATCCCGATCACACCCCCCAACAGGCTGAGCAGAGCTGATTCGGTCAGGAACTGGATCAGGATATCGCGCTTGCGGGCGCCCAGGGCTTTGCGCAAGCCAATCTCGCGCGTCCGTTCGGTCACCGAGACCAACATGATGTTCATGATACCAATGCCGCCCACCAACAAAGATATGGCCGCAATGCCACCCAAGAAGATGGTCAACACACCCGTGATGGTCGCAGCCGTCTGAACGAAATCATCCTGGGAAAAGACCGTGAAATCATCCGCCCCCAACGCCGTGCGGTGGCGGCTGCGCAGGATCACACTGATCTCCTCGGAGGCAGCAGCCACAGATTCGTTATCCACGACCTGGACCAGAAGGATGTCCACACGGTCAGAGCTGCGCCTCACCAGGCGCGCCTGGGCAGTCGAATATGGTACCAGGATGACATTGTCCTGACTGCCGAAAGAACCACCACCCTTGGGTCCCAGAACGCCGATGACACGGAAAGGTTGCCCGTTGATGCGGATGGACTCCCCAACGATGCCATCCCGCCGGTCAAATAATTTATCGGCAACATCCACGCCGATCAAAGCCACCGAAGCACGACCCAGATCATGGCTTTCATTTATAAACTCACCCTCCAATAGTTCATAGTTGCGCAGGCTGGTGTACTCGGGCGTCACCCCATCAATGAACGGATTGGCTTGCTCGCTACCATAAGTGACCACAGCACTGGCCTCGATGGCTGGGGCTACAGCGGATACATGGGGAGCATTAAGGGGATCCGCAATTGCACGCACATCACTCAGGGTCAATGGTTTGCCATTTCGCACTTCCTGGGTGAAATTACCCGGGAAGACGAACAACAGGTTTGTGCCGATGCCGCTGATCGATCCTGTGATCGTATCCTGGGCACCCTGCCCGACCCCGAGCATGGCGATGACAGCCGCCACACCAATGACAATGCCAAGAATGGTCAGCCCGGAGCGAACCTTATTGCTGCTCAAGCTATCGAGGGCTTCAACAATGTTCTGTTTGATATCCATCTTATTTCTCAACCAGGCCATCCCGCAACCGGACGATACGTTCGGTTTGGGTGGCGATATTTGGATCGTGTGTGACGATTATCAGGGTGGTCCTGCGATCGCGATTCAGGTTCAGTAAAAGCTCCATGATCTCGCGCCCGGATTTTGAATCCAGGTTGCCGGTCGGCTCATCTGCCAGGATCATGGCCGGGTTGTTGACCAGAGCCCGGGCAATGGCCACACGCTGTTGTTGTCCACCGGACAATTCAGATGGCTTGTGGTATACACGATCCTCCAGACCAACGGCCTTCAAAGCAATGTAGGCTTTCTCACGCCTGTCGGTTGTTATGCCGGCATAGCGCAATGGCAGTTCCACGTTTGCCAAAGCAGTCGTCCGAGATAAAAGGTTAAAGCTCTGGAAGATGAATCCCACCTTGCGGTTACGGATGGAGGCGAGCTGATCATCATCCAGAGTCTGGACAGACTCTCCATCCAGGGTGTATTCCCCGCTGGTGGGGCGGTCCAGGCATCCCAGGATGTTCATCAGTGTGGATTTCCCGGAACCGGATGGCCCCATGATGGAAATCACCTCGCCACGTTTGATCTTCAGTGACACACCCGCCAGGGCGTTCACCTGGATCTCACCCATCTGGTAGACCTTGGTGATATGGTTGATACAAATGACGCACTTGTCAGCCATGAATCGTTAATTTCCCATCATGAACATCGATCCACCGGACAATACGTTCGTCGGGGGATTCAGTACGATAACATCCCCGACTTTCAGATCTCCTCCGATGACCTCGCTATTCAGATCCGAAGTGGCGCCCAGCACGATATTGACCGCCACCAATTGACCCTCTTGCAGGATATAAACGACACGCTGGTTATCCAGCAGGCGTACCGCCCGATTGGGAACCAACAGGACATCATCCAATTGCTGTGTGGTGATGATCACCCCGGCCGTCATGCCGGGCTTGACTTCCAGATCATCATCGGTCAACTTGATCTTGACCGTAAAGTTGACCACACCGGAACTGATTTCACCCACCCGGCTGACCTCGGTCACCACACCGTGATAGGTTTTATCCAAAATGGCATCAAAAGTGAGTTCGGCCAGCTGACCGATATCAACCGCATTGATATCCACCTCAGAGATTTCCACATCGACCAACAATTGAGAAGTGTCATCCAGGCGAATTGCCGGGTCGCCCGCACGAACCTGATCGCCAGGTGCGTTGTTGACGACGGTGATGACGCCATCAAAGGGAGCCACGATATACTGCATATTAACAGTTGCCCGGGCAGCATCCACCCGCGCCTGGGCGGCCATAATATCGGCGGCATCCGGCCCATCCTTCAGGCGATCCCACTCGCGCCGGGCATCCTCGAGCTGAGATTTGGCCAGAGCTACCTGGGCATCCGCCTCATGGGACTTTTGGTACTCGCTGAGATAATAATCCAGGCGTGCCTGGGCTGCGTTGCGATTGGCAATCACTTCCTGAAGTTGATCGTACGCATTTTGTAACCGGATGGTGTTCTCCGGGATATCCTCGATGTCATCGTACAGTGCCTGGTAGCGGTCCACTTCCTGCTGGCGCACCTTTAATACTGCACGTGCATCGATGATGTCCTGGTCAGAAGCGCCCCCTTCATAGCCAGTCCGGTAACGAGCATTGTTGGCATCTTCGTAAGCCCGCTGGGCCTGGAAAAGCGCCAACATGGCTTGGGCGGTTGGGGTGTTGGAGAGCCGCGCAGTCTCCAGCGCTCTCTCAACATTGACCAGGTCAGCCTCCGCCAGGATCACCGCCTGAGGAAGTGAGAGCTTCTCCAGGCTGACCAGTTGATCCTGGCGGTCCACCTTTTTATCGAGCTTGACGTTCACCTCGCCCACCGTACCGGAGGTCTGCCAGTAGAGTGTGGCACTTTGTCTTGCACGCACGGTGCCGGTTGCCCCGATACTGGCGGTCAATGTGCCGCGCGATACAATGGTCGTCTGGTACGACGCCAGCACATTGGCACGTGCCGATAGACTGCTGATGACAATGGACAGGACGACGATGATCACCAGAGTGATTCCCAACGAAAGCCACTTTCGCTTCCAGATGGCTGCCCAGATCTTTTGAAAGAATGATTTAGACTGCGATTTCATACCAGGTTCCTCTTTTTTTACTCTTAATGCCATTAGAAAGATGGCACTCAAACTCAACCTGATATTATAGCTTATGCATTCCCCTTAAGCGAACTATAAAATCCTTACAGTGACCCCCGGCAACACATATCAAACCCCTCCCCAACCACCTACTTCAGCCAGGTGCTGAAATCCCAATCCTGCAGGCACTGGCGCAAACCCGCCTTGCTGGCAGCGTTGAGCTTTGGCAACAGGTGGCGAATGTGACTCTTGACCGTCTCTGGCGAGATGCTCAGGCGTGCGGCGATCTGGCGGTTGGTGAAATTCTGGCAGATGAGCGCTGCCACCTCCTGCTCGCGCGGCGAGAGCATCTGCCAGCGGCGCAAGTTGGTCTCCGCCCGCTGGCGGCGCGCCAGTGCCTCGCCCAGCAGCTCGGCGGCCACCTGCTCAGCCGGGCGCTGCTCGCGCCTGGCCAGCAATTGGATCGCCTGCAGCAGCCTCCCCTCGGAGGACAGCGCGTCGTCGTGGCTGAAGGAGTTAAGAACCCGATCCAAAAGCGTCATGCGATCACTTCCTTTGACCACATTATAATAGAACATATGTTCTACGTCAAGGATTCGGGGTAATCAGGCTTTCAAACGACGGAAATCCCCCTCGCGCACCGTCACACCGATGGCATCCAGGTGCTCAAGAAAAGCCAGGGCATATTTACGGGAGGACTTAAAATGATCGCGGAACTCAGCAACGGTCAGCGTGGGATGGGATTTCAGATGCGACCGCACAAATTCCATCATGTCCTGGTAATCCTGCCGGCGAAACACCACCTCCTCCGACACCGGGACAAGATTCGCCCAGTCCGACCAACGCATGGTACAGGTCCGCTCCAGCCAGGCTGATGCAGTCGCTCACCGGTGGAGGTGCGTACGGTGCAGCCGCAAAGCGCGCCATCAACGGCTCCAGCCACTTACGCTGCCCGTCACTCAAGCGTACACTCCAGCCGGGTTTCCGGATGAGCGTGCCTTCAAGCTCAACCACACCCTCCCCCACCAGCTCCTTTATAACGGCATTGAAACGGGCAGTCTCAAGTTTCAAGCGGCTCTTCAGTTCTTCACGCGGCATGCCCGCACGCAAAGAATTATTTTCATGATAACGATCGAGTTCCCCACTGGCTTTGCGGGTCAGGTGTTGCCACCCATCTGTACTGATATAGATAGGCCCCCTTTCCGGTTTATCCGTGAGTGCCAGCTCACGGATCGCACCCTGCTGAATCAAACCCGCGATTGATTTTTTTAAGTCGTCTGTTTTCTGACGGGTCTTTTCCACCAGATCCGTTAAGCTGGTGAATCCACCTGTCCGGAGAGCGGCCAGGATCAAACCTTCAGGTCCACCCTCCTCCGGGCGTCTCAAGTGCGCAACCGTCTTCGTGTCAAAGCGCTTGTGCCGGCCGCCTGGGTGGGGATCATCCACAATCCCCCCGCCCAGAGTTTCCCCAGGGGAAGGTCGGCGCAGAATAAAGCGATCACCCCGTTCGACGCAGACCGGATGTTCCGTCTCGAGTTGCAGCCAACCATTTTCGCCCGGTTTGAGGCTCTCAACCCCCAGCAGTCGTACGCGTGCGGTCGTCTCGGCAGCATGTACAAAGAATTTAACCTGTTGGTCATGCTGCAAAGGTGCGCTGGCATCCGGCAATAATCGGAATGACACATCCACCCGGCGGGTGGGTTGATACATCCCAGGCAGGCAAATCACGTCCCCGCGCTTTACCTGGTCCACTGAAATATTGGTCAAGTTGGCAGCTGCACGGCTGCCAGGTGGAATGGAGGCCGCCTTATGATTGTGCGTTTGCAAACCACGGATGCGGGTCTTTCAACCCAACGGGCAGCACTTCCACCTCATCACCGGTATGCAAGCTGCCATCCCGTAATGTGCCGGTCACGATCGTCCCAAAACCCTGGATGGAGAAAGACCCGGTCGACGGGTAAACGTGGACGACCCAGATCGGCATGTCGGGGTTGGGCGGATAATATCTTGTCAAGGGCAGAGATCAGTTCATCCAATCCTGTATCGAGACAGGGCGGAAACCCTCAATACAGGAGCATTTTCCAGAACCGTCCCGCGAGTGATCTGGCGCAACTCCTTTTCGACCTCATCCAACCAGGCAGGATCAGCGACCTTGTCGATCTTGGTGATGACGAGCAACCCGGATGGGATCTCCAGCAGGTCCAGGATGGCCAGATGTTCGCGTGTCTGGGGCATCACCCCCTCATCACCTGCCACAACGAACAGTACGCAGTCCATTCCACCCACACCTGCCAGCATGTTCTCTATGAAATCACGGTGGCCTGGAACATCCACAATACCGACCTCCTCATCGCCTGGCAGTTTCATCCAGGCGAAGCCGAGGTCGATGGTCATCTCACGTAGTTGCTCTTCTTTGAGTCGATCGGGGTGGGTCCCGGTCAGGGCTTCGACCAGCGCCGATTTGCCGTGATCGACGTGGCCGGCAGTTCCAATCACACGCATGTTGATCAGCGGGGCCGGGACCGGCTCATGATGTCTGAATTGGCCGCTGCCCATTCATGGTAGAGTTCCAGGAAACCCTGCAGCTTCTTCTGGGTTTCCTCGCTCAACATCATCAGCGTGTCATTCATTTGCTTCGAGCTATCCTCAAGCGTGACCAGGCGCGACTTGAGGGCATCGACTCTGGCGCCGGCTTTCACTCAACGCCTCATCGTTGGAGACCGTATAGGTCTTCCAGCGCTTCTGTTCATCAGCCTGGTAACTCTCCCAATCCTGGTGGGTGCGATCCTCTGCCAGTCGCTGCATCTCGGCGATTTCATTAATCCGCCGCTCAATGCGGATGGTCGCATCGTCCAGTCCTTTTTGGGAGAGTCTGGCTTTACGCTGGGCATCATCCAGTGCACTCAATTTGTTTTCCAATTCAACCGCGGTCTTGTTAACCACATCAAAGCGATTCAACCACTCACGCCAGGTTTTATCATGCTCATACTGGGTCAATTTCATCTCGTCGATCAAAGAACGATAAGAAGCTGTACGCTCCTCATCCCGGGCAATAAACTCATCCAGGCTGGTGGTGGTCTTGCGTATCGACTCCTGCATCAAGATCCAGTTTGTTGCGCTGGTCATCGCTGCGCTTGCGCAAGGACGTTACCTCACTCGTCAGTTCCGGCACAGCCTTGTTCTCGCGCTTGCGGGCGGCTTCCAAAGAAGCCATGGTCTCCTGGTTTTCAAGGTACTGCTTCTGCACTTCATCCAGGAGCTTGCGGTTGTCAGCCAGCATTGCAGTCAGGCGGTCATCATCATCGCGCAGAGTCTTAATATCCTTCTTTAATTGGGTAAGTACGGCCGTTGAATGCCGCAATTCTGACAGGGATGTGTTAAGCCCGCCAAGATCCTTGGTAAGCAAATCAAGTCGTTCATCCATCTGCCTGCTGGCCTGTTTTTCCTTCTTCTCGATCATCTTGCCGAAATCCAGACGCATGTTGGCCAGCTGGGCGTCTAATTGCTGATTGCTGGAAAGGCGTGTGGTCAGGAGCTTTAAGTCTCCTTGCAGTGACTTGATGTTCTTATTGATTCCTGATACCAGTTCTTCCAATCCGCTGATACGTGTCTCAAGATTCTGGACGGCCAGTTGATTCTTGCGGCGTTCATTCTCGTTACGACCAGCCTGGCGATTATCGGATTCCTGATCAGACATGTTTCACCCTGAATTCTTTAAGATTAAAAGATTATACCATTCGGGGGATGGAGGCTATCGCGGCAGGTGCGTAAAGGCGTTCAATAAATTTCCCAGCGGGGTTAATAGCACTCCCGGAATAAGGGCGATCAGGATATTGAAGACCAGTACCTGCCACGATCAGGATGATCATCAGAATATTTTCATTTAAACCGGGCTTGTCACCCTTCATCGTGGAATAAATTCCGGCCAGGATACGCCCAAACGCTACCACCAACCCAATGCTCCCCAACAAGGAGAGACTGGCGATCAACGGATCAATGACACCCAATTCGCCGGTCAGGACCACCCGCAAAGGGAAATTTGCCATCAGGGGTAAACCTGAAATGGATAAGAGGGCTGCCAGGTAACCACTGGTCGCAAATGGGTATTTCGTGAAGATCCCTCGAAGATTTCCGATATACAGATCCGGGGAGTTCTTCTGCAATGTTGACAGGGAGATACTGGCCAGACCCACATTAAGAGCTCGTGTGATGATCCCTGCAGACAGGACCTGCAGGCCAGCCAGGGTGCCGGTTCCCAGTGCCAGCAGCATGAAACCCGTATCCAGCATGATGGCTTGTGCCAAAAGCCTGCGCAGATTACTCCGAAAACATGCCCAGATACCTCCCACCAGGATCATCACGACACCTGCCACCCGCAAAACCATGAAGATGTTCTGATTGGTACGGATCCATACATAGGTATCGATGAAATGCACCATCAACCAGAAGATGGACATGGGAAGGATAACCATGATGAATCCGGCAACGTACACGGGCGCTTCCTCAAGCAATTGAGGCAACCAGGTATTGAACGGGAAGATCCCCAGCAGAAAAGCAAAACCGATCCCGAGCAGTACAGCTGCCAGAAGCGCCTGACTACTGTCAGAAGGACCGGTCTCAAATCCGGTCAGGATGTGTCCAGCCAACAGAATGCAGGGTAGGGCCAGAGTTTGAAAAACCAGGTAACGTACGACCCCGCGACCGGGAACTGTCTCAGGCGGTGAGAGCAGTGGAATGCTGACAATGACAGCCGCCAGGATCAAAGGTGCCGCATAAATGAAGACTTCAGTTGATAGAGCTGCCACCAGGAGGGCAGTGATGATCAGTCCAAGAGGGAAGAACCAACGTGAAACGTCCGTGACCAGGCTGCCCAGGAACCACAAACCAACCACAGCGTACATTAACGCGATGTAGGGTGCATCCGTTTCTGTGATGGTGATCTGCCTGCCCAGAATCGACAGGCTGGAGGACACCTTTAACGTGACCGGTCCCAGGTCGACCGCAGTTCCTGCCGGCAGGGTCAACCCTAAAAGCGCCAGAAGGATAACCGCGATGACGCTGATCATCCGATTGCGCTGGAGGTTCTGGTTGAAAATGGACAGGATCACACCCAGGGCAACCGGTACCACGATGTAAAGGACGGGGGCGTTCATGTCTCTTCCCCGGTTTTCAAGAATAAGCCAAAGTACACACCAGCCAATGAAAGCGCCATATTTACGCCTGCCAACAAGCCGATCACCAGGAAGGAAACTTCCACTGCGGCATACAGGATCTCAAAACCGGTCAACACCGTCAATAATCCTAAAATGATTCGGAATGGACGGGTGGAGATGCCAACATGCGCCAGGCCCAGGCACAGGGAAAGCAAACCACAGCGCATCACCCAGATATTGATCTCGGGCAGCAAATCAGTCAGCTGAGGCGCAACAGAGAGCACCACGATCAGAAGCAAAGCGGCCAAAGTGATGCGAAAGATGCGTCCCATCGGCATCAGTTGTTCCTCGCTGAAGTCGACCTGGGCTGCGCCGCTGGTCGAGAGCACCGCGGTCACCATCCAACCCACCATCAGTTTGATCAAGGCGACGGAAAAAGGCCACATCATCATTACAACCAGGAACATGGCCAGGTACTGGATGCCCAGCAATCCGATACTGGCACGCCAGTCGCGCACGAGTAACAGCAGTGTACCGGTGGCGAAGAGGAACAAAAAGGCGATAACGCCAAGAATCATACGCCCCCTCCACCTGCCAGAAGTGATGCAAACAAAGCCAGTAACAGGAAGACCCATAACACACCACCTTCACCCTCCAGAACCTGTGAAATGGAATGAGTCAGACGTCCGAGACTGATGGCAAATCGATTAAAACTCGTGATCAACCAATCCTGTTGGATGGCAGACAAACTGCCTTCAGAAACCCAGACAAATTTCTTCCAGAAGGGTGTGACCGGCCACTTAAAAGTGGCACCTTCAAACAATTGATCGCGGAAGACCAAGATGATAACCAGCAGCAGCGCAAACGTAATAAAGCCAGCCCACCAGTCCAGCAAGGGGGTTTCATTGATGGAAAATATCATGATCACCCAGGGCATCACCAACAACAGGATCAGTCCAACCGGGTACGCAAATCGCGCCAGCCCCTCGATACGCCTTTCCGGCTCAGGGGTCTTGATCGCCAACCGCAGGCTTCCGGCGAGGAAGATCACATTGGCCAGGATAAAGGGGGCTGAGCGCCAGTCCACCGGTGACCCCAACAAGCCTGACCAGCCACTTGAAACCGGTGTATAAGGCAAACCGGTTAGTCCCACCAGACCAGCTAAAGCCAGGATGAGATAGAAGCGAGTCCGATCGGTGAAAAGGAATAACGCACTTCCCGCCAGCAAGGCTGTCACGACCCAGGGAACCCCTGCGGCAGCCTGGTCGTGAATGACACAGGTCAAAGCGATCAAGCTGACGGCAGTGATCCAGTAGACCCGGCCTTCTCCGGCGGAATCCAGGCGCAGCCAGCGGATGGCACAATAAAGCATCAATAACAGACAATACAGGATGAGTAAAGCAGACCAGCGATCCGGGACTGCCCCCGCTTCAAGGCGTGCCAAGGGAGTCAATGCAGAAAGGACCCTGACCGCCTGCATGATCGTACCAAGACCGGTCAGTGCACTGAAATCACCCCAGTAGGACCAGAATGGCAGCACACCCAGGCGCAGCATGGCAGCCAGCAAGATCAGAAACCCGGATTCACCGGATTCGGTTCCGATCGAGATGAGGCCAACCAGAATACCGGCATATCGCAGGCTAAAACTGGTAACCAGTTTGCCCAGATTATGCTGTGGTTTTAATGAAACCAGCAGGTAGATCAACTCCAGGGTATCGATCAGGAACCAGGCGCCCAACAGGGTGGACAACGTGCCGGCCTGGATAGCCACCAGACCCAAAATGGTGATACCGGTGGATGCCATCCAGGCCTCCGGGCCGCTGGTCGCCTGGCGTCGGGTGGCAGTCAGCAAGACTGCGCTCAAGATGACCAGCAGGGCGGTTTGATAAGCCCAGGCAGCTGCCATCCAACAGCAGGGTCACCGGCAATCGGCTGTAGACGCTGGTCGGGCTGCCACGGACCACGACCTCAAGTGGCAATTGCCGGATCAGGAAGAGAGAGACGATGATGGTCGCCAATGATCCGATCGCACCAGCGCTCCAGATCAATCCCCGACTGAAATCACGGCGCTACATGATGGTCATGAAGGTGAGGGTTACGATCAGGAGACCGGTAGGCAGGAAGATCAGCATGGGTTACAGGATCTCAGCCCCCGGTTTGCGTTTAAGGAAGCGCCCCTGGCCGGCTTGCCCAGCCAGCGCTCGCCATCCACGATCAGCCTGACCGCGCAGGAAGACCTTTTCAGGGCGGGCAGTCAGTTCCCAGCCCTCATACAGGTTGTAATCGGTGCGATGCTGGGCTACTTTCACACCATATGGATAATGCCGGTCGATATTCCAGATGGCCAGATCAGCATCCGATCCGACCGCCAGAGTACCCTTGCGCGGGTACAAGCCGAAGATTTTTGCGGGGTTTGTTGAAGTCAGTGCCACAAGTTGTGGTAGGGTCAGCCTTCCGGCAGCCACGCCATGTGTGAACAAGACCGGCAGGCGATCCCCGACACCCGGCAAACCGTTGGGTATTTTGGTGAAATCACCCTGCCCGAGCTCCTTGCCAGGAATCTTGATTGGCTTGCCTTCATATAACATAGTTTTTGTACCATTATAAAAGAACGGACAGTGATCGGTGGCGATGGTCTGCATGGTGCCATCCGCCAGACCCTCCCACAAGCGCAGGTTGTCATCCAGCGAGCGCATGGGCGGCGAGCAGACCCACTTGGCGCCATCCGGCCGCGCCAACTGTTCCTCGGTGAAGAACAGGTACTGCGGGCAGGTCTCCCCCATCACCGGCAAGCCCTGCGCGCGCACATACTCGAGCATATCCACTTCGCCTGCCACGTTCATGTGCACCAGGTAGAGCGGAGCTTCTGCCATGGCTGCCAGCGCCGAACCGCGCAGGCTGGCTTCCACCTCGGACCAGGTAGGGCGGGTACGCGCATGCCAGACTGGGGCGGTATGGCCAGCCGCCAGGGCTTCCGCCACCAGCAGGTCGATCACATCACCGTTCTCGGCATGCAGCAGGGTCAGGTATCCCTGCTCGCGTGCCAGACGCATAACCTTGAAGATATCGCCATCCAGCAGGCGCAGCCGGTTGTTGTAGGCAGTAAAGACCTTCAGGGAGGTGATGCCTTCAGCCGCAAGAGAAGGGAATTCGGCTGCCACCTGGTCGTTGAAGCGGGTGATGTTCATATGAAAGGAGAAATCGACCGCCGCCTTATCGTCGGCTTTGGCATGCCAGGCATCGATATTCTGTTTCAATGAGGGTTTATCCTGGGGTACGAAATCGATGACAGTGGTCGTGCCCCCAAAGGCAGCCGCCTTCATGCCGGTGTAGTGGTCATCAGACGATACCGTCCCGAACATGGGCAGGTCAAGGTGAACATGTGCATCGACCCCGCCGGGCAGGATCAGCCGCCCGGTCGCATCGATGACCTTTTTACCCTCGGGGGAGATCTTTTTGGCGACCTGGACGATCTTGCCACCATCGATCAGCAGGTCGGATTCAAATACCGCCTCGGCGGTCACCAATGTCCCGGATTTAATGAGCGTAGGCATGGGCTTTTCTCCGGGGTTAAGTATAAAGCATATCGAACAGTAGGGTGCAGCTTGCCGCACCGATTACCAGATTGTAGGGCGGCTTTCCATAGCCGCCAGTAAATGAACATTTACAATTAATCGGCGGGATTGGAATCCCGCCCTACTGTGCTCCATTATTAATCCACCGGCAAATAATGGGTAAAGGGGATAAGCCGGTCCGGTAGCACCTGCATGGCTGTCAAAGTTACTTTTAGGTTATCAATCATTAGCGGCTGGTTCGTATCCAGGAAGTGCATGAAGAAACACACCCTGCGTCCATTCCTGCGGATGGCTTGATTCTCATCCACACATTTCTCGCCGCGCGGATCAAGATAAAACTCCATGTAAGGTGCCTGATCTCCCTGGGATATCTTCATCAAATCGTTCATGGTGAATGAACCGGACACCTGGAACTCCAGCAGGGCCAGGTTTTGATAATTTCCCCAGTCTATTTCACCCGTGAACCTTCCCTTCTCATCGAGCAAATATGGATCCTCGTGATACCTGGCAGCATTCACAAAGGAGGCTTCACTGGGGATGATTTTATATACTCCGACCAGTCGATAGGATGATTTATGCACGATGAATTCTTCTCTCTTGAATGTAGTTCATTGATTAATCGACCCTAACAATTTTAATATCTCCGGGTCCACCGGCAGCTCGGGGAGATCAGCCGGTTGGTATTGCCCGCTCTGCAGCGCCCGCTCGCGCAGGCTGCGCCAGAGTGTCACACGCTCCTCCGAGCGGACCACCAGGTCGTTGACCGTCTCGGCTCTGGAAACATAGGAGCCGGTCGTATACAGGAAGGTCAGGCGTTTCCAGGTGGGCGCAGCGATCGGGCGTTCCAGGTTGAAGAGCGGCCCCAACCCAACCTTGTAATACTCTTCAGCCGCGCGGGGGTGATCGGGCTCATCCTTAAGCAGCTGCCGCCGGGTGGCGAGCTCATGCCCTTTCACCTCGGCGGCATAATTTACCTTCCAGCGCTCGGCGCTGCCAAAGGCGGCGGTCTGGTAAAAAGCCAGGTAATCGACCGCGATGACCTTGGGCGCCCGCCTGAGCGGGATGCGATACCAGCCCAATACCCGGGCGATCTCGAGGTCGCGTCGGGTGGTGATGATCGCGACCAGTACCAATGCGCTGGCGGGTATCGGACCGGTCATATGCCTCTTATTTGATCAAGCCCACCTGTTTATTGAAGTCCGTGATGAGGGCGTCGATCTCTGGGATCTGTGCCTGGACGTCAGTCCAGTAGTTCTTGTCCTGCCATTGGGCATTCAACTCAGAAAGCTCGCGGCCTTGCTGTTCGATCCAGGTGAAGTACTTCAGATTGTGCACCCGTTTCTTATCCTGGAAGCTCAGCTCGAGCAGGTTGTCGGTCGACTCGCCCTGTAAATAACGGGCGAAGTGCGCGGCGGCATCCGTTGTAGCGTACTCACCACTCTCGGCATGCATTTCCTTCAGCCGCGACTGGTACAGCTCCATCGAGTCGGTCAGGACGGTCAGGACAATATCATTATCGCCCAATTCGTAATATTTGGCAAATTTAATCGCGGACAGGACATTCGAAATACCGGAGAAGCCCAGCAGGTTAAGCATGCTGACGGTCGTCTCGGGGACGCCCATCTTGGCCAGATAAGCCTGGCCGGCGGGCTCATTGAACAGGCGCGAGATGCTGACCACGGCCTCATCATCGATCGCCACCACCATATCGGTGTTGCGCGAATTGTGGATCCACGGCACATGCTTGTCGCCGATGCCCTCGATGCGGTGGGCACCGAAACCGTTCTGAAGCAGGGTCGGGCACTGCAGGGCTTCGCTGGCGACGATCTTCGAATCCGGGAAGACCTGTTTCATGTAGTCACCTGACGCGATGGTGCCGGCCGAGCCAGTGGCGGATGCCATACCGGCATAGCGGTCACCCTTGCGCATGGTCTTCTTGAGGACTTCCTCCATGGCATGCCCGGTGATCTCATAGTGCCACAGGTAGTTGCCGAGTTCTTCGAACTGGTTGAAGATCATCAGATCCTGACCGGATTTGCGCAGCTCCCAGCACTTATCGAAGATCTCCTTAACGTTGGATTCGGAACCGGGGGTCTTGATGACCTCGCCTGCCACACTGGCCAGCCAGTCAAAACGCTCCTGGCTCATGCCTTCGGGCAGGATGGCAATCGAGGTGCAGGCCAGCAGGGCTGAGTCATAAGCGCCGCCCCGGCAGAAGTTGCCGGTCGAAGGCCAGACAGCCTTCTGGCTGGTCGGATCGAATTGCCCGGTCACCAGGCGCGGGACGAGGCAGCCGAAGGCGGCACCGACCTTGTGGGCGCCGGTTGGGAACCATTTGCCAACCAGCACGATAATGCGGGCTTTGGTACCGGTCAGGCTGGAGGGTAGTTCCAGAAAATTGACGCCACCGAAACCACCACCACTGGCCTTGGGTTCATTATGCCAGGTGATGCGGAACAAGTTCTGAGGGGCAACATCCCACAGACCAGTCGTAGCCAGCTGTTCTTTAATGCTGACGGGAACCAGTTCGGGGTTTTTCATCTGAGCGAAGGTCGGGATGACGATCTTGCGGTCGCGTGCCCGCTGAACCACCCGTTCGAGCCGGTCTTTGTGGATTTTCAGATCAATCTTAGCCATATTTATAAACTCCTTCAATAATTCCTAGTATTGTTTTAATCTTCAGGTGCTTCGCTGACAATATACAGCGGACGCCCCTTGACTTCATCGTAAATGCGCCCGAGGTACTCCCCCAGAATGCCGAGCGAGATGAGCTGGACCCCACCCAGGAAGAGCACCGCCACCAGTGTGGTGGCCTGCCCGATCAGCTGCAGCGAGCCGGTCAGGCGCAGGATGATAACCACCGGGATGGCAATGATGCTGATCCCGGCAGCGATGAAAGCCGACATAGGTGGCAAGCTGCAGCGGGAAATAGCTGAAACTGGTGACAGCGTTCGAAGCCAGCTTAAGCATCTTGCGCAGGGGGTACTTGGTCTCACCGGCGTACCGCGCGGCCCGTTTGTACGGCACCCCCACCTGCTTAAAACCAACCCAGGTGGACATGCCTCGCAGGAAACGATGCCGCTCGGGCATGGAACACATCACATCGATCACCATACGGTCGTACAAGCGGAAGTCGCCGCTGTCGAGTGGGATCTTGATCTCGGTGATGCGGTAGATGATGCGGTAGAACAACGAGGCGGTGGTGCGTTTAAACCAGCTCTCACCCTCACGTTCGCTGCGCACCGCATAAACCACCTGGTAGCCCTCGCGCCACTTCTTCACCAGTTCGAGGATGACCTCCGGCGGGTCCTGCAGGTCGGCATCGATCACCACCGCCGCCTTTCCGCGGCAATAATCCAGACCGGCGGTTACCGCGATCTGGTGGCCAAAGTTACGAGCGAAGATCACCGGTTGGATGTGGGCATCCTTTTTAGCCAGCTTGCGGATCAAATCGGTCGAGCCATCACTGGAGCCGTCATCCACCAGGACGAGCTCCCAGGTCAGCTTGCTTTTAGCCATGACCCGGCTGATCTCCTTATGGAAAGCCTCCAGGCTCTCGATCTCGTTGTAAATCGGGGCGATGATGGAAATCTCGGGGGTAGCTTTCATTAATCGCTCCTTCATATGCTGCTGAATCATTAATGGGCCAGGTATTTCTTCAATGCAGCCATGCTCGGTTCAATGATGGGCGCTTCCTTGACAGCCTGCATGGCCGCACGGACGTCCTTAAGACCGGACCCGGTCAGGAGGACCAGGGTCGGATCATCAGATGTCCACCTGGCCGGTGGCGAGTGCTTTCTTCAAGCCAGCCCAGGCTGTGGCTCCGGCTGGTTCCGCGAAGATGCCATGGATACCCAGTTCAGCAATGGCTTTCAGGATATCGCTGTCAGGCACGGTCAGGTAAGTGCCGCCGGTCTCGCGGGCAGCCCGCACGGCACGCACGCCATCGCGTGGAAGATCGACCGAGATGCTGTCGGCGATCGTATCGGCCGCGACGGGTGTGATCGTCTCACCACCCGCATGGAAGGCATTGGCGATGGCCGCTGAGCCTTCGGATTGCACGCCGATGATGCGCGGCATCTGTTCCAGCCAGCCCAGTTCCACCAGGTCCTTGAACCCCTTATGCGTTCCCGAGATGATATTGCCATCGCCGACCGGTATGAAGAGGGTCAGCGGTTTGGTCAATTTTCCCTGGAATAAAATGGTCTCCCAAATCTCGAGTGCGGCGGTCTTTTTTCCCTCTGCTGTAAATGGGTTGTAGCCTGTATTTCGGCAGTACCAGCCGAATTCTCGGGCAGCTTCGATCGTCAGGTCAAAGGCCTGATCGTAATTTCCATCCACCAGAATGACCTCGGCGTTATAAATGAGCAATTGCGCCACCTTGGCCTGTGGGGCGGTTTTTGGGGCAAAGATGACCGCTTTCTGGCCGATGGCTGCCGACATACCGGCCAGAGCTGCTCCGGCATTCCCGGTCGACGCAGTTACGACCGTCTCGGCTTGCAGCTGGCGGGCGCGCGCCACCACCACCGAACTGGCGCGGTCTTTGAATGAAGCGGTCGGATTCCTGCCTTCATCCTTTACCCACAATTGCTTCAGATCCAGCTGTTTTGCCAGGCGATCCGGTTGATAAAGCGGCGTCCAGCCGGCGGCATGCAGGGGAGTGCCCATTCCGCCCGGATCTTCCACCGGTAACAGCGGCAGGTAACGCCACAAAGAGGGCTCACCGTTTCGAAAGCTTCCCGGTTGAATTTTTGACTTGATCGCCTGGTAATCCAGGATCACATCCAGATTGCCTCCATCCGAAGGGCAGGTGTAAGTCACCTCCTCCGGGGCATAATCTCTATGACAGATCGAGCAACGGTAACCAGTAAATGAACCCATCCGGTTCTCCTATTAACAGATTGTACACTTAAAAAAAGAGGGCTCCTGCAGATAACTGCAAGAGCCCCATGTATTCATTTAGGGAACGATCCAGGTACCGGTCTCACCCTTGAGTGCGCGGCCGATATTCTCGGGGTTGGTGATAAGAGCCTGTTTGCCACCATTCTCCAGGAAGGAAATGACCGCTGTCATCTTGGGCAGCATGGAACCTTTGGCAAAGTGACCTTCTTCCATATACTTCTTGGCTTCGGCCACGGTGATCTTGTCCAGCAATTTCTGGTCGGGTTTGTTGTAATTGAGAGCCACTTTCTCGACCGCGGTCGAGATGACGAACAGGTCGGCGTGGATCTCCTGCGCCAGCAAGCTGGAAGCAAAATCCTTATCAATGACCGCAGCGGTTCCGATGTAGCTGCCATCTCCGGCATCGATGACTGGGATGCCGCCACCACCGACGGTGATCACGATCACACCGGCTTCGATGAGTGCTTTAACAGTATCCAGTTCGACCACTTCCACGGGCAGGGGCGAAGCAACAACCCGCCGCCAGCCGCGGCCGGCATCTTCCACGATCGACCAGCCCAATTCATCCTTCTTGTGATGGGCTTCTTCCTGGGTCATGAAACCACCGATGGGTTTGGTGGGGTTCTGGAAGGCTTTATCCTTGATATCCACCAGCACCTGGGTGATGACAGTGGCGACATTCTGGTCGATCTTGCGGCGGTACAATTCGTTCTGCAGGTTCTGCTGCAGGAGATAGCCGATCAAACCCTGGCTCTCCGCACCGCAAACATCCAGCGGAGTTTCGTGCATTCCCGCGGCTTTGGCGGCAACTTCGGATTGTTGCAGGATCAAACCAACCTGGGGGCCATTTCCATGACCGATGGCAACATTCCAGCCGGCTTCGATCATATCGGCGATATGTTTGGTGGTGTCCTTTGCGGCCTGGTATTGGTCCTCGATGGCCTGATGGGCATTATCGGTGATCAGGGAATTGCCACCGATGGCAATGACTGCGGTCTGTTTCGTGCTCATGGGTTCTCCTAAATTGATCCTGTATTTGATTAACTCATGGTCAGGGCCATGACGGCTTCCTGAGCATGCATGCGGTTCTCGGCCTCATCGTAAACAACCGAATTGGGGCCATCGATGACGGCGTCGGTCACCTCGATGTTACGATCAGCTGGCAGCGGATGCATATAGATCGCATCCGGTTTGGCCAGCTTCATTTTCTTTTCATCGGTGATCCAGCTCTCATACTTCTTGATGATCTTGGCGCCTTCGTCAGCATCGCTGGTGGTTAAGAGCGCACCCCAGGACTTGGCATAGACAATGTCGGCGTCCTTGAAAGCTTCTTCCATCGAGTCGGTCACGGTGAAAGAGGTGCCATACTTCTTTGCCTGTTCACGGGCAGCATCCATCACATCGGGCATCAACTTGAATTCCGGTGGGTGTGCCAGGACGACGTCCATGTCGAAGCGGGGCATCTGTACGATCAGCGACTGCGGTACAGAGATGGGTTTCTGGTAGGAAGCCGCATAGGCCCAAGAAACGACCATTTTCTTCTTGCGCAGGTTGCGGCCCTTCTTTTCCATGATGGTCATCAGGTCAGCCAGGCATTGGAACGGGTGCCAGATGTCGCACTGCATGTTCAGGACCGGCACGCGAGAGGCTTTGGCGACCTCGTTGATATACTTGTTCCCGATGCCCCAATCCACGTGGCGAATGGCAATTCCGTCAAAGTAGCGACCGAAGATCTCACCGATCTCCTTGGGAGTGTCACCATGCGAAATCTGGGTGGTCCGGGATTCGATGAAGGCAGCATGCCCGCCGAGGTGGGCCATGCCCGCCTCGAAGGAGCCGCGCGTACGGGTACTGCTGAAGAAGAACAGCATCGCCAGCACCCGGTCGCGCAGGATGGGGGTCAGCTCATTCAGGGCGCGCTTACGCTTCAGATCGAAGGCCACGTCCAGGACGGTTTCGACTTCTTCTCTTGAGAAATCCAGGTCGCCGATCATATCGCGACCATGCAGGAATGTTTGCATTTTCTACCTCCAGACTTTCTTTCGATAAATACCAGAATGATTCCAGTTGTCAGACAATTGCATATTATACGCAGGCTGCGCTGTCATGCAATGGCAAAATGTCACCGACTGCAGCGACGGATAGCCTGTCAAAAGAAACAGGGAGGCAGCCTGCGGCTTGCACATTGCATCGCTGCCTCTCCGTTTTCTTTAATAGAAGTTCGGCTTACTCCGTCTTGCCGAGCACAAGTGCCAGGAGGGCCATGCGCATCACAACACCGTTGAATGCTTCCTGCCAGTAGCGGGAATGGCGGGTGATGTCGACATCGGCGGGCAGTTCATCCATGCGCGGTAATGAGTGCAGGATGATCGAATCGCTCTTGGCCTTCTTGGCCAGCAGCTCGCGCGTCACCTGGTAATTGGCGGGAGTCTGTCCATGTTCGCCAGCTTCCTGGCGCGACTTGGTGTAATCCGGCTGAACTACCGGTTCCATGTAGATCACATCGGCTTCGGCAATAGCCTGCTCGACATGCTCGACTTCCTTGAAGCGCAGATTGTACTGCTTGAGTTCCTTCTTGAATTCGTCCGTCAGCGACATCTCGGGTGGAGCCACATAGATGACCTGGGCGTCGAATTGGGTCAGGGCATACGAGATCGAGTGCATGGTGCGCATGCGCATGTCGCCAATACACAGGAAGGTTAGCCCGTCGATGGTTCCCTTCTCGGTCAACACGGTGTACAGGTCGGTCAGAACCTGGGTGGGGTGCTCTCCCCAGCCATCACCGGCGTTGATGATCGGCACGGATGCCCACTTGGCAGCTTCTGCCGGTGCACCCTGCTGGAAGTGGCGCATAACGATCACGTCGCCATAATACTCGAGCATCTTGACGGTGTCCTTGATCGATTCCTGGTACCAGTCGCCAGCGCGGGTCATCTTGGCATCTGAGAAACCGGTCACATGCCCGCCGAGGCGATGCATGGCTGCTTCGTGAGCCAGTCGGGTACGGGTGGAGGGCTGGTAGAACGCGGTCACCAACGTCTTCTCCGCCAGAAGATCGGTGTTGCGGCGCTCGCGGGCAATGGGAGCCAGCTCATCCGCCACGTCAAAAACGTGGAAGAACTCTTCCCTTTCGAAATCTTTCAGCGAAAGGATGTCACGACCTGAAAAACTACGCATATTCAATACTCCTTGATAGGTTGATTTATGAAAGTGTCTGGGTGCCAATACGGCGCACCACGTGAAAACGAAAATGTCCGGGCAGGAAATAGCTGTGAGAGTAATCCACCACCCACCCGTCGGTACTGTAAAGGGTTGCCACGAAACACAACAGCACATCACCTCGCTGGATCTCCAGCGCCCGTGCCACCTCGCTGGTGGCTGGTACGGCCCGGATCTCGGTTTTGGAATTCGACAGCAACGGCGTGCCGCGCTTGATCAACAGGTCCAGAACGGAACCGGTGAAACCTGAGTGCAGTTCTTCGGGAGTCAGCACATTGTGAGGCAGACGGTCGACCAGGTAGGCGACGGGACGCCCGCCTGCCAGGATGGCACGCGAGATCTCGACCAGGGCGGTGCCTCTGATCAACCTCGAACGCTTCCGCTTCCTCTTCGGTGGCATCCCGCCGGACAATGTTCATCACACCCATGGAGACGGACTGCCCGGTGCGGTGTGCCAGGCTTTCAATGCTTTCGAGCACCTCCAGGCCGGTATCGATGGACTGTTCGTTCGAAACCACAAAGGTGCCGATGCCCTGCCGGCGGCGGATAAGGCCCTGACCTTCAAAGATGCGCATCACTTCACGCAGGGTCGAGCGCGACACACCCAACTCGGCAGCCAGCTTGGGTTCGGATGGCAGGCGCTGCCCGGGTTTGACCCCGGCAATGTATTTGGTCAGATCCAGTTGCAATTTCAGATAGGGAGGCAAGGTGTTGGGTGGTCGGGTCATGTTTATTTTTTAGCCGTTCAATAAAGCCTTGGCGATCCGGTTGTGGATTTCGACATGGCGCGGCAGGTCAAGGGTTGTTAAATGACCTTCTCTCACAATGGCCTTGCCGCCGACATAGTTGTAATCCATGTTCACCGGGGAACAGAATACCAGGGCTGCGACCGGGTCAGAAAGAGCACCGGTGTATTCGAGTTTGTCGAGCTTAATGGCGATGAAATCGGCACATTTTCCGGGTTCGAGTGAACCGATGTCCGTGCGGTTGAGAACGGAGGCGCCGCCCAGGGTGGCGATCTCCAATGCCTGGCGCGCGGTCAGGAGGGGTAAACCTTCCCCGCCCGAGAGCGAAGCACCCGTGAGCCCCGCACGCAGACGGGCCAGCAGCATGGCCTGGCGGGCTTCGCCCAACAGGTGTGAGCCGTCATTGGAAGCCGAACCATCCACACCCAAACCCAGGCGGATGCCGGCTTGCAAGTACTCGTGCACCGGAGCGATGCCGGACGCCAGGCGCATATTCGAGGAGGGACAATGTGCCACCCCGCAGCCGGTCTGTTTGTAGACATCGATCTCATCGGCTTTTACGTGCACCGAGTGGGCGAACCAGACATCCCCGCCAGCCCAGTTCAGTGATTGCATATAAGCCACCGGGCGATGGCCGAATTTTTCCAGGCAGAAGGCTTCCTCGTCCTGGGTCTCGGCCAGATGGGTGTGCAGCGAAACGCCGTAGGAGCGTGCCATACTGGCGCTCTCCCGCATCAGGTCGGCGGTCACACTGAAGGGCGAACAGGGTGCCAGCACGATGCGCGTCATGGCACCTGCCTTGGGATCGTGGTAGGTTTCGATCAGACGCCTGCTGTCCTTCAAGATGGCTTCGGAGCTGTCAACCACTGAATCCGGTGGCAAACCCCCGGCGCTCTCACCCAGGCTCATCGAGCCGCGGGAAGCATGCAGGCGCAGACCCATCTCGCGACCAGCCTGGATCTCGTCATCCAGGCGCGAGCCGTTTGGGAACAGGTAGAGGTGGTCTGAGGCGGTGGTGCAGCCGGAAAGCGCCAGCTCGGCCAGGGCGGTCTTGGTGGAGACCTGGACGGCTTCAGGTGTCAGGCGCGCCCAGATCGGGTACAGCGTCTTGAGCCAGTTGAAGAGGTTGGCATCCTGTGCAGCCGGGACAGCGCGGGTCAGGGTCTGGTAGAAGTGGTGGTGGGTGTTGACCAACCCGGGCAGGACGATATAACCGGAAAGGTCGAGTACCTCGTCAGCGGTGGCCGGCAGGATGGACTTCGAGCCGGTTTTCTCGATGAAACCGTCACGGATAAAAAGACCCCCACCGGCGATCTCGCGCCGCGAAGGGTCCATGGTGACCAGGACGGAAGCATTCTTGACCAACAAGGTTGTCATACAACCCAAGTGTATCGAAAATCAGGCGTTTTGTCAATTGTCGGACAATTCATCAGATAGCCACATGCAGTTTTTAAATAGTGAGATAATCTTTCTTGGAGGCTGTGATGTGGTACAACCCAATCATGATCTGGATCTTACGCTCGCGATTCCACAGGATGCTGAGTGGATCGATCGTGCTCCTGACTATTAAAGGACGCAAAACCAAGCGGACGATCAACGTGCCGGTCAACTATATCCGCGACGGCAAGACACTGTGGGTGGTCAGCGATCGGCAGCGTATCTGGTGGCGCAACCTGACCGGTGGCTCAGCCCTTTCGGTCACGCTGGCACGCAAGACCAAAAAGGCTCGCGGCGAGGTAATCCTCCATGACAAAGAGGTCATGCATGCTTTGACGGAGTATTTCAAACTTGCTCCTCGCATGGCGAAATATTTAAAGGTGAAGCTCGACCGACAGGGGAATCCCGATTTGGCCGACCTGGGGGCGGCGGCGCGCGGGCGTGTGGTAATAAAGATCACATTAATATAAACGTAGGGGCGCACAGCTGTGCGCCCCTACAATAACCAGAATTTTACTCACAAATCAATGCTGGTTTCTTAATCATGGTCACGGGGCATAGATGCAGGCACCGCCAATCCTCTCGATGATATGCAGACCGCGCGACAACACACGAATGCCTTCATCGGAGCGGTCCCCGCAGTGAGTATCAAACAGGATCAAAATACCATCCTCTGCGAGCAGGCGGTCCCGCATAAAATCATACTCTTGATAATTTTCCTGATAACTCGCATTTTTATCGATTGTAATAAATGGTATTTGGTAGGCGATCTTACCGGTCAGGATATAGATTGCCATCGGTTCATCTGAGTATATCAATTCATGCTCGGTCTGTCTGACATATTCAATACTTATCCTATTCCGCCAGCTATCACTAAAAAACCCCTGCCCATCAGCGCGTAAAACGGCGGATGTAGTCAGAAATTTAATAACGCAAAAGAGTAAGAGGACGAATAAACCCACATAGGACAATATGCGCGATTTGAGCCCTCGGTGAAGAAAAGCATCCGCAACCACTAAAAGCAGGTAAAGCCCAAAAAACCATAAGGGAGATAGCATACGATCATCAACTGTCAACCAAATGTCATAAAAGAAGCCGCTTATTATGACCGTGACAATGTAAACAGGGATAGCCGCACTAAGTGGAAATAAAATGGCCTCTGCGGAGGGTCTATCACCAAGATCATCAGCACGTCTGAGTAGCTTCAATCCACAATAAACTACTGATGCAAGGCAAACCATGAAAAGCAGGCTCAATAATATCAGGCTGAGGATATGGAATGACCAGGCAGTGCTCGTTACGGAGAACCAACGTTCTATCACGCTTAAGGCATTGACAAATTTTTCCTCTGCTCCCGGAATACTCTGCAAAAAGAGACTGCGTGCATGGAGGGTTCCCCCCAATAGATAATTGTGAACAGAATAGATTATTACCGGTGGGAGTAACCCGGCCAGATAATATGCGGCGTTTCCAATTCTGGCTCTTGAGGTTGAAGTCAGAAGGATTGACAGCAACCAGACGATCATCAAGAAGATACCTGCATAACGAGTGAGATACACCAAAGCGGTTCCCAATCCCAATGCCACCAACCAACCGGGACGCTGAGTGCGCACGAACCCATAATAAAGGATGATACTTAGTAGTATCAGTGTAAAAAAAAGCGGCTCAGCCAATGCCCATGTGTAACGCAAGAACAAGGGCACGGAAAACAGGAATAACAGAGCGGCAAGGACGCTCAGCAATTTTCTCCTGGTTTGATAATAAATTAAACCTGAAAACAGTAGTAAATCAATCCCCATTAAAGTAATATTCAACAGGCGGGTTGCCCGGATGATATCCAAACCCGTCGAACCAATCCCCGCAAGTATATACGAGTACAACGGCGGCCAGTTCGTAATCAGTTTGTACACATCGGTTCCGGAGAAATATGTATAGCCATTGCCTCCCAGAATGTTCTCCGCTCCCATGATGTAGATCACTGAATCCGCGTACATACCCATGCGAAAAGGAGTGTTGAACCAGACCAACCAAGCCCCCAGCGTGGCGATAATGAATACCATTACAAAAAACACAATCTGGTTTGGATTGAATGAATGATTCTTAATCATTTACTGATTCTTATCCAGCAGCTTTCGCTGCTGCGTGCGGGTGGGTGGTGGTGAAGATCGCATTATTATAGACGTAGGGGCGCTCCGCTGTGCGCCCCTACAGTAACCAGAATTAATCAATCGGCTATATCATCCCATTCGCGTGTTTGGCCGCACGCAGGGTGGCATTCAACAGCATGGCAATGGTCATCGGCCCCACCCCACCCGGAACGGGCGTGATGGCGCCGGCCACTTCCTTCGCCTCCTCGAAATCCACATCCCCCACCAACCGGTAGCCTCGCGGGCGGGTTGCATCGTCGACCCGGTTGATGCCGACATCGATCACGATCGCGCCCGGCTTGATCCAGTCGCCCTTGACCATGAAGGCTTTTCCAACCGCCGCCACCAGGATGTCTGCCCCGCGCACAATGCCGGGCAAATCCTTCGAGCGCGAGTGGCAGATGGTGACCGTGGCATTCTCACGCACCAGCAACAGCGCCACCGGCATGCCGACGATATTGGAGCGCCCCAACACAACTGCATTGGCGCCCTCCAGGCTGGGCAGGACGGTTTTCAACAAATAGATCACACCCGCCGGCGTACAGGGCACGAACAACGGATCGCGGCCCTTTTGAGCCAGGCGTCCGATATTGACCGGGTGAAAGCCATCCACATCCTTTTCAACGCTGATGGCAGACAGTACACCCTCCTCGTCCAGACCCTTGGGAAGCGGCAGTTGCACCAGGATGCCATTAACCCGTGGATCGGCATTCAATTGCTTAACCAGCGTTTCGACCTCCGCCTGGCTGGCGCTGGCAGGCAATTCATGGCCAAAGCTGGCAATGCCCACCTCGGCACAGGCTTTCTTCTTGGAGCTCACGTAGGATTGAGAGGCGGGATTGTCACCCACCAGGACAGTGGCCAGCCCCGGTTGGGGTTTGCCCTGTTTCACCAGTTCGGCGGTCTCACGCGTCACCTCCGCCCGCAGCGCCTGCGCGATGGCAGCGCCATCGATCAAAGTTGCAGCCATGACACACTCCTTTTACTGGATGATGGTTTATTTCACTCCCATTATACATGCTGCCGCCGGCGGACAAGCCGCCCGGCTTTTTCCGTTATAATTCAGCCCGAAGGAGTACCATCCATGAGTCAACTATGTGTCATTGGGACAGGCTATGTCGGTCTGGTGACCGGCGCCTGTTTTGCCGACCTGGGAAACCAGGTGGTATGCATGGACGTCGACCCGGAGCGCATCGATAAGCTCAAGCAGAACATCATGCCGATCTATGAACCCGGCCTGGAACAGGTGGTCGAACAGAACGTGAATGCCGGGCGATTAAGCTTCACCACCAACATCAAAGAAGCCCTCAAGGATGCCGAGTTCGCCTTCATCGCCGTCGGCACGCCCTCGGGAGAAGAGGGCGAAGCGGATCTGCAATACGTTCGAGCTGCAGCTGAAGCCATTGCAGATCACATCGATCACCCCATCATCATCGTTAATAAATCCACAGTGCCTGTGGGCACGGGGGATTGGGTGGCCGAGGTGGTCACCAAACGTCGCGCCGGCAAGGCACTGGATTTCCATGTGGTTTCCAACCCGGAGTTCCTGCGCGAGGGCTCTGCAGTTAATGATTTCATGATTCCCGATCGGGTCATCCTGGGGTCGCTCGAAACGAAAGCGACCAGCCGGGTGGCATCGCTCTATACATCTTTGCGTTGCCCGATCCTGGAGACCGATCTGCGCACCGCAGAAATGATCAAATACGCTTCGAACGCCTTTTTAGCCACACGTATCTCATACATCAATGAGATCGCCAACATCTGTGATGAATTGGGCGCAGACATATTGGTGGTCGCAAAAGGCATGGGGTTGGACAAACGCATCGGCCCAGCCTTCCTGGATGCCGGTCTGGGCTGGGGTGGCAGTTGCTTCCCCAAAGACGTCAAAGCGCTCGACCATATGGCCACCATGCATGGCTCGCAGACCAAGCTGCTTCAGGCGGTCATGGACATCAATCGCAGCCAGCGCCGGCGGGCGGTAATGACCCTGCGCGACCAGCTCGGCGGGTTGAATGATAAATGGATCGGCGTTCTGGGTCTTTCATTCAAGGAAAACACAGACGACATTCGAGAATCTGCTGCGCTTGACATCATCCATTTGCTGGAAGTCGAGGGCGCCAATATCAAAGCCTACGACCCCCAGGCGATGGATGCCTGCCGCAAGGTATTAAAGAAGACCAGGCTGTGTGAAGATCCTTACCAGGTGGCAGAAGGTGTGGATGCCCTCCTGCTTGCAACAAAATGGAACGAATTCAAACAATTGGATTTTAAACGGATCAAGTCACTGATGAAGCAGCCCATCATTCTGGATGGTCGCAACCTGTGGGATGCCGAGGTCCTGCGTTCCCTTGGATTCACATATACCGGCATCGGGCGGGGTAATCTGAAGTAAGCCTGACCTGGGCACAAAATCCATTTGACGAATATAAAAGGCGGTCCGTTGGACGGACCGCCTTATCTATTTACCTGCTATCCGATCAATAATCGGTGTAGAACTGGATGAAAAATGGCACCTTTTTCGAAATCTTGACTTCCGGATTATCACAGATGAACCCTTCCAGGGGGATGTAAGCGCTGTACATGGGCAGGTCGAATATCTCATCACGCGGGTCCAGATAAGGCGCCAGCTGGAATTTCCTGCGGGCGGAAGTGGTAATTGCCGGACTCATCTTGATGGCTGACCAGGCATAGGCCATATCATTTTGCACTTGTACCGAGCCATTCTCCACATAGACATACACGGGAATGCTCCCAGACACCGGGAATTGAATGCAGTAGATGGTCCTGTTCACCAGGGCGATCTCGATCGTCCCGCCGTTAGCCACCGTCATGCCATCCGGGTATTCCACCTCGATCTGACTGGCAAAGACCCTGGGGGTCTCCTTCCCCTGACAGGCACTTATCAAGGTCAACAGCAAAGTGACCAGTATAAGAATTGGATATCCGGTTCGATGCATCAGAACTTCCCCTTTCTTTCCCTTAATCCGCTTTATTTTGAACATGCTCCTTTTCACCAACCTTCCAGAGTTCGGTAATGCTAATAATCCGTGTAATACTGGATGAAAAACGGGATCTTCTTTTTCACCGTGACCGTCGGGTAATCACAGATGGTCCCTTCCAACGGGATGTAGGCTTTAAGGAGTGCCTGGCGGAAGTTCTTATCATGAGGGGCCAGGTCTGGTGTCACTTCGATCCTCCTCCTAGATTTCGAGGTGGTGATCAAATTCAACTTGATGATGGGGTTGACATAGATCCGGGCATTTGGCACCTGCATGGAAGTTCCATCCTGCAGGTAAACAAATACCGGAAATGAACCTTCGATCGGGAATTTGACGCAATAGATGGATTTATTCTCCAGCGTGAACTCGATAGTCGAACCATTGGTAACTGTCATTCCGTCCGGATATCCAATGACGATCTGACTCGCATAGACCGTGGGAAGGGTGTCTCCAAATCCGTCACATGCGCTGGTTAAAAAGAGCAGGAGACAGAAGGCGATGATTACGAATAAACGAGCCCAATTCATCACAACCTCCCGGTCATTTACAGCCCGGCTTACTGGCCCGGAGAGATGCAATCCGGGTTACTGTCCTTAACCACCGTGTATTCATACGGGGTGGCATAGTTGGAATAATAACTTCGGTCCGGCAGCAATCCATAACTTGAACCAAAATAAGCGTCAAATAGTATACGGAAGGAATTGACCGGGCTGATGGTGGCATACAACTGCGATTTGACTGCATCCGGCACCAGATAGGCATTCAAGATCTCCATGCGATTTGGCGGATCAAAACCGTGATCGCCTTGCATCAGGATGATGGGCTGTACCTCGGATTGCGCCAGGATCGCATCGATGATCGGCAGGATCTGGCTGTTAATGTAGCTGACCTGGTTCGCATAAAGAGTCTTGATCAGCTGAGGATCGATGTCAGAACCGGTTTCGGGGAACGGCGGTGGATTCTCGACCAGGGAACCATCAGCATTAAATACATAGGGTGGATGAGGAATCTTGATATGCACGAAGACCAGTTTGGGTCCACGGATCTCGGGGATATATTCCAGTTTGTTAAGGATGTATTTCTGAGATTGAATGTGCTCGGCATATGGGAAATTTACATCCTGCGCCAGACGATTGTTTTCAACTGACCGCAGGTCCAACAGGATGATACCGGCAGTTGATCTGATCAACATGGCCTCAAAAGGGGTGACCAGCGGGTTACCGGAGCTGTCGGTCAACTGGACGGCATTTGGATCGAAATAAAAATCAGCATCCTTCATCTGAAAGGGCTCAAAACCCGACAGACTGACGGTGATATATCCGATACCTTCCAATTCGCGACGAACCTGCGAATCGCGCGTCAGCAAGGTCAACAGGGTCCGGTCAGTGTTGCCCGGTTGGAAGGAATGCCCAAGGTTGTCAAGATAATCCATATTCAATGTGGATCCCAACACGAGTGAAGTGTGGGCATAATTGCTCATGCTGCAGTGCGCCACGTAAAACCCGCGTGCCTCCAGCTCCCCCAGGAATGCGCTGTTGTCATAGTTGAAGGTGTTCAGCAGGATATCCTCACGCGCATAGCGGTCGAGGATGATGTAATAGATATCCGGCAGTGGCTGGTCGGCATCCGGCTTGAGCGTGGATGCCATGCCCACCGGCAAGTTTGCACGGGAGGCCGCGGTCAACGAGTTCACCGCGAAACTGCCGAGCTGCACGACAGGCAGGATCAACAAGAGGATGGAGATCAGGTTGAAGACATATGTAGCCGACTCGCTTGTTTTTTTCCGCTTGAGAAGCAACCAGGCCAGCCCGGCCAGCAGGAGCAATGCAACACCCACCAGGACCCGGTGACGCCCGATGATCGGGTAAAGCACCGGGTTGGCCTTCAGCAGCAGATACAGATGCCCGTAGGCAAAGAAGAGTACCAGGAAGACCGAAACCCAGATGGCCGCCTTGGCCCAGGTAGCCAAAGATCAGCCGGGCGAGTAAGAGAAGCAGGGCCGCAGCTGCCAGAGAAACCAGCAAAGGCCGCAGCGCCGCGTTCGGGTAGACCTCCTGGATGTTGCGTGACAGCAAAGCCAGGATGGGGTAGATCGCCAGGAGAAAGGGATGCAGGATGATTTTACGAAGACGGCTCATATTGATTAATTTTGAACCGGAATCTTATTGAACGATTCCATAAAACAGGGGCAGCGGCTGTACCGGCACCTGGCTCCAGCCGACAGCCTGCAGCAGGCTGCTGCGCACCGGCTCGATCAGCGCCTGGTTGTTGGCATGAATGGTGAAGACCGGCTGCCCTTTTACGAGATGATCGCCCACCTTGGCATGTACCAGGATTCCAACAGCCGGGTCAATGGCATCGCCTTTTTGGGCGCGCCCGGCACCCAGCATAATGGCCGCTTCGCCCACCTTGCGGGCGTGAATTTCAAGAATATAGCCATCCACAGGAGCAACAACATCTTCGACAATGGCTGCATGTGGCAATTTGGAGGGATCATCCACAAAAGAGACATCCCCTTTCTGAGCAACAACCAGCTTCCTGAACATTTCCCAGGCGCTGCCATCCGTCAGGGCTTTGGTGATCATGGTTTTGCCGGATGCCAGGTCGACAGCTTTGCCCCCCAGCACAAGCAGATGACCACCGGCTTCGATGCAATGTTCTCGGAAGTCGACCGGTCCACCGCCATGTAATGTCTCGATGGCCTCGATCAGCTCAAGGGCATTGCCGACAGCCGAGCCAAGCGGTTGATTCATATCCGAGAGCAGAGCCACCACCTGACGACCGGAGGAGCGCCCGATAGCAACCATCAGCTCGGCAAGCTCGCGGGCTTCCTCGAGGTTGGTCATGAACGCACCCAGCCCGACCTTGACATCCAGGACAATGGCCTGGGCACCCGCGGCGATCTTCTTACTCATCACGGACGAGGCGATCAGGGGGATGGATTGCACCGTGCCGGTCACATCGCGCAGGGCGTACAGTTTGCCATCGGCAGGGGCCAGATCACCACTCTGCCCGGTCAGCACGATGCCAACCCTGCCAAGCTGCTCGAGAAATTCCTCCTTGGTCAGGTCGACCCGGTAGCCCGGGATGGATTCGATCTTGTCGAGTGTTCCGCCACTGAAGCCCAGACCCCGGCCAGACATCTTTCCAACAGGCAGCCCGCAGGCTGCCACAGCCGGTTCCACCACCAGGGTCGTCTTGTCACCCACCCCACCGGTCGAGTGCTTGTCAACAGCAATCGGGACAACACCCGAGAGATCGAGAATCTCACCCGAATTGGCCATGGCCAAAGTCAGATCAGCCGTTTCACGGGCAGTCATTCCCTTCAGGAGAACCGCCATGGCCCAGGCCGCCGCCTGGTAATCGGGGATCTCACCGCGGGTGTATCCGTCAACGAAAAACTGGATCTCCTGCGTGGAAAGCTCCAGTCCGTCCCGTTTATTGATGATAATGTCAACTGCGCGCATTCTGCCTCCGGATCACAATAATCAAAAGGGATTTATTTATACCACGTGGCGATGATTAATAAAATACGACTGGAGGATTGTCCAGCCGCATTTGTTTGTCCAATTCGATACCCGATGGAATCAGGCAGCTGGTTCATCCGTCCGGATTGGGGCGATGGTCACCTTGCGATTGGGTTCATCACCAATGCTCTCGGTAGTGACGGTTTTGTCTTCCCGAAGTGCCATGTGGACCAGGCGCCGTTCACTGGCAGTCATGGGTTCCAGCACCTGACGACGGCCGGTGGAACGTGCCTGTTCGGCCATCCGTTCGGCCAGATTGCGCAGGGCCAGTTCACGCCTGGCGCGGTAGCCCTCCACATCGAGCTGCAAGGGCACCCATTTTTCCAGATGACGGCCAATGATGAGATTGGTTATGTATTGCAGCGCATTGAGCGTCTCAGCTTTACGGCCGATCAGTATGGACAGGTCATTTCCGCGGATATCCACCACAACAGGGCGGTCTCCGTCTGGAGTTTCGGCCTCGCCATAATGAGTGTGAACCGTGGCATGTACCTGCATTCGCTCAAGCAGATCCTCCACCGTGGTTTTGGCCATAATGAGTTGCTCATCCAGCTCAACCGGCTCGGTGTGTGCCGGCTCGATATGCACCTCTTCGGGAGTAACCGGGGGTTTCTCCATCTTGCGTGCGACTTTCTCACGCTTCGGTTCAGGTACAGATTCTCCACTCAGATCACGGATGGTCAGGCGTATGCGTGCATCACGACTGCCCAGTTTCAGAAAGCCACGAGCCCCCTCATCCAATACTTCGATCTCGACAGCATCTCTGGGTAAACCAAGTTCGGTTAACCCTTTCTGTACAGCCTCATCGATAGAAGGGGCGATGATCTCCAATGTTGTGCGTTTGCCTGCCATAATGCCCTCGATGTATAAGAGTTATAAGATAAAGGATGCGCCTGTTTAGCGTCCCTTTTTTTCTGGAACTGCCTTTTTCTGTCCGGGCAGAAGATTCTTCCAGTTGACCTTGCCCAACATGGCATACTGCAGGATGCCGATCAGGTTGCTGACCAGGAAATACAGCGCAAGGCCGGAAGAAAGCGACCAGGCCAGGTATCCCATCAGCAACGGCATGTAGATGTTCATCATACTGGTCATCATGGCGTTCTGATTGGTGGGATCAGGCGGCGGGGCAGTCAACTTGGCCTGAATATAGCTGGTGATGACCACAATAACGGCCATGACCGGAATGCCGAAGGGAATGCCCGGGATAATGAGCCTCTCGGGCTGTGCCAGATCCATCCACAGGAAGGTGGCATTCAGCGGGAGCAGGGTGGAAACGTTGAACCACCCGTGATAGATATGCTGTATGAGATAAAGCATTTCCGATGGGGTGGAAGACATGGCGCGCATCAAACTCTGATATAGACCGATGATAAGCGGCAGCTGGATCAGAGTTGGCAGGCAGGAGGCAAACGGGCTGACACCCATTTCCTTGTACAGCTCCATTTGAGCCTGGGCCAGTTTTTCCTTTTGGCCTTTATATTTCTCCTGCATGGCTTTGTAGCGTTTATCCTGGGTCAGGCTCTGCATGGCCTGTGAACTCTTTATCTGCTTGACCATCAACGGATGTGTGATCAGGCGGATCAGGATGGTGAACAGGATAATGGCAATACCAAAGCTGCCGATATAGTTATAGATCAGCAGCAGGACATTGACAAATGGCGTGATAATGAAAGTATCCCAAATATTCATAACGGTTTCCTGTCTCTATTTCTTGGGAGGATTGAAAGGGCCACTTCTGATCACCGGCGAAGTTAAAAGTGGTAACGAAGTTGTCTCCCTGGAATGCGGGAACCAGGATCAGGTCACCAGCCACAACCGGAGCGGAATTCAACTGACCGGTTATGGTCCGCATCCACAACACCTCGCCATTGAAATCAACCGCAATCACATCTCCTTGCTGGCTGGTGAAAACCACCCCGCCATCAAAAAGTGCCGGACCGGCGGCGATAATGCCGGCCGGTGTGATACGCCAGTCAATCGCGCCGCTGATTCCATCAACACAATAAATGTTGCCTGCCAGGTCCGCCAGGTAGACCTTGCCATCCTTGAAAACCGGGGTGCCGAAAATGGCTTCATCGGTCGGAGTTTCCCACAAGATCTCACCACTATCTGCCTGCAGAGCCACCAGGCGCTTGTCCAACATGCCGGAGTAGAGCTTTCCGTCCCCCAGAACTGGCGAGCCAGCGGTGGGACCGTTGAGATCGGTTTTCCATACCAGTGCCCCATTTTCTGCATTCAGGGCATAGGTGAAGTGGTCGAGCGAATTAACGTACACGGTTGCATCATCAGCAACCGGGGCAGCCCACACAACCTGGCCGGTTGTGTATTTCCATTTCAGTCCTCCCTCCAGGTCCAGCGCATAGATCGAAAAGTCAGAATTGGGTGCATAGATCGCGTCCCTGCTGACCAACACCGACCCCACATAACGACCTTCTGCCTGGGTAGAATTGCCAATTGGTACTGCCGTTCTTAGGGTTGATGCTATAAAGCGTTTTCGTATAGTCCCCGACGATAACCTGGCCTTCACCGTCTACCACTGCTGCTGCAAAGAACATCGCCCGACCGTTTTCCTGGGGGTATTTCCACAGCATGGTGCCATTGCTCAACTGGACGGCATAGACACTGGTTGAATTGGACAGATAAGCGACATCCGCAGAAGTGCCCACTGCCGGCCAGTTCGTTCCAGTTGCGGTACCGGTGCAACCAGACAACAAGACCACCAGGACCAACAAGGAACGGAATGATGATACGCCAATTTTTTTTCATGATTTTTCCTTGACTCTACACCACCGGATCGTAACCACCGGGGTTGAAGGGATTGCAACGTAAAAGGCGCCAAGCACCCATCAGGCCACCCTTGATGGCACCATATTTATAGATCGCCTGGTAGGCATAATGAGAACAGCTCGGATAAAAGCGGCAGGTGTTGCGAGCCACAGCCGGGGAAGCCAGTATTTGATACAGGCGAATTAATCCCAGCAACGGAAATCGCAACAGGTTCTCAAATCTCACTGGCAGATCTCGCAAGCGCGGCTCATTGGGATATTCATCCGAGTCTGGACATTATCAGTATTCCCATTGAACAGGTTCGCACGCTTCAGTAATTCAATAAAACCAGCCAACGTGGCCTGGTAATCGGCTCCAACCGCCGCCTGCCGGACGATAATGATCACGTCCCAGCCGTTTTGAAGCGAATTGCAAATGGATCGGATGCTTTCCCGCATCAGGCGTTTACACCGGTTGCGCGTGACCGCATTGCCAAGCGATTTGCCAGTGATAATGCCAAAGCGCAATGAGGAAGTATCGTTGGGATACAGGATAACCTTGAACAATTTGTTCGAGAAGGATTTCCCATCACGCCTGGCCTGGCTGAAATCTTCAGAACGCGTCAAACGAAAACGACGGTTCATGGCAACTGGCGGTCGATCGCCGCCGTTGACTACCAGCGGATACGCTTGGTGTGATTGTTCATACCAGGGGTCAGTTTGTAACGACCCTTCAGACGGCGTCTCTTTAATACCTGGCGACCATCCGCCGTGGCCATTCGTTTGCGAAAGCCGTGAACACGGATGCGATGGCGGATCTTGGGTTGGTAAGTTCTTTTTGTCGACATGCTAACCTTCCAGAAAAGATAATTGCATCACTCGTAAAGGGTTCAGGTGAAAATCACCTGACTAAAACCCCGTTAAGCGCGACGGCGCCCGCCTACCGGTGTTGACCAGGCGGGATGGTGACACACAAGGGGGTCATTATATCTTAAGCCTGCCGGATGGTCAAACACCCGGGCTGCTCAAGCGGGTGTTTCGAACAGCTCCTTGATCTTGGCAGCACCATCGGAATCGGAGAAAAGCAGGACCTCATCACCAGCCGTGAAGCTGGTAATACCGCGTGGAATGATGATCTCATCATTTCGAATAATGGCTGCGATCACGACATGTTCCGGCAGATCGAGGTCCTTGATCTGCGTGCCAATGGCGCGGGCACCTTTAACAATATGTTCCTCAACAAGCGAGTAATCCCCTTTTCTCAATTTCATAAGGGTCATCATACTGCCCATCGCCATTTCTTCCTCGATCAAGCGCGAAATGAGTTCGGCCTGGTTGACGGCGACATCCACGTGGAATTTCTCATCAAAAAGCCAGGCATCCCGTGGATTATTGACTCGGGCAATCGTCCGGCGGACTTTATAGACTTCCCTGGCGAAGTAGCACAGCGTCAGGTTTTCCTGATCCGAAGTGGTAACGGCGGCCAGCACATCAGCCTCCTTGATGCCCGCCTGCTCCAGCGCCACCGGATCAGAGGGGTTTCCATGGAAGATCACCTCCGTAGGGAGTTCATGATGCAGGCGGCTGAGAACCTCCCGCCGCCATTCGATCAGGCGAACGGTATGCCTTTGTTCCATTAAGAGCAAAGCCAACTCCGTGCCGGTACGACCACCACCGATGATCAAGATCAACATATTATTTCCCCCCAGCTTCGGTCAGCTTTTCACGCAATTTCTCAATACCATCGCAGGTTGCGCTGATATATAAAACGTCACCTTCTTCGAGTTTGCAATTCTTTTCAGGCAGAAAAGCCTGACCAGCGCGAGAGATCGCCACCACCCGCACATCATCCGAAAATATTAATTCGTTCAGATGATGACCAGCCCAATGATTTGGAATGCTGATCTCATAGATCTCAACTTCACCGTTACCAGGCGAGAAGATTGTCTGGATATCGGCATGCAGGATGAGTTCCTGGATACGCTGAGCACCCCAGCTGTTCGGGCTGACGACCTGAAGATTAAAAGCTTCCAGCATCGGTCGAAAATCCGGGTTGTAATTGCGCACAATGACATGCTTGATGTTATAGGTCGCCTGGGCAACATGCGCAACCACCGCATTCAAGGCGTCATCATTGGTTACGGCAGCCAGTGCATCGGCATTCTCAATACCGGCACGGAAAAGCACATCCCGTGACATCATCTCACCTTCGACCATCTTGCCCTTGAAATCGGGTGGCAAGTTCTGAAATGCCGTTTCGGTGCTGTCAACCACAGATACCGAATGGCCGTCCTTGCAAAGTGCGGTTGCCAGGTCGGAACCAACCCGACCACAACCCATGACAATCACATTCATATTATTCCTGCCTCTGGTTTATCTTACCAGTAAATTAATCCACCTGATAGGGCACGTCGGTGATGACGATGTCCTTCTGGAAGATCAACACTTTTCTCAATGTGTTCGCTGTGCGGGTATGCAATATATCCGTCAAGCGATTATGCGATACAAATTGGGGCACAACAATTGTAATCAACTCATTCGTCTGGCGTTGCTGGTCGATCTCCTCGATATAATTCAACAGCGGCTCAAGGAACAGACGATATGGCGAGTCTATGATTACCAGACGAACACCTTCACCCCAGACTTCCCACTTCTCCTGAATCTTTTGTGTCTCGATGGGATCAATGGAGATGTGCACGGCAGTGACATCATCCGACAGGGACGAGGCATAACGCAAAGCGCTCAGTGTTCCACGGTGTACACCACCTATCGGGAGGATCACGCGGTGGCGTTGAATGTGCGGAACGGAGCCGAAATTATCCAATGACAGCAGGCGGGCAACATGGCCATAGTGGCGATGGATCCCCGAAAACACAAATACCAGGGCAGGGATCAGGACCAGCACCACCCAGGCGCCTTCCTTGAACTTGAAGATGGAAAAGATCACCACGACCACAACCGTTAACACGGCACCAAGCGTGTTGATGAACATCTTGCTGCGCCATCTTACATCCGGACGAAGCGTGGAACCTTTCTGTTTCAGCTCCTCCCCGGGTTTAAGTTGGCCGATGCGCCACCAACGGCGCGCCATTCCCGTTTGCGAGAAAGTAAACGATATAAAAACACCAATCGCATAAAGCGGGATCAGAGTCGGTGACGCTGGCCTGGAAAATGATCAACAACAGGGAGGCGAACAAGGCCAGTGCAACGATCCCATATGAATACACCAGCCGGCTGCCCCGGTAGGTCATCTGTCTGGGTAAATAACCATCCCCGGCAGCGATGGCACTCAATCTTGGAAAATCAGCAAAGGATGTATTGGCCGCAAGAACGAGAATCAGCATGGTACTCAAGATGGTGGCCATGTACATGAATCCGCGACTTCCAAAAACAGTGCGCGCGAGCTGGGAAATGACTGTTTCAGTCTCAGCGGGGACTGCCTGGATCTGGGCGGTTAGGAAGGAGATCGATAGCATAAAGGTACCCAGAATCACCGCCATCATGATCAAAGTCTTGCCGGCATTATTACTCTTGGGTTCCTTGAAGGCCGGGATGCCATCCGAGATGGCTTCCACACCGGTTAAGGCAGTGGTGCCGTTGGAGAAAGCTCGGAGCAACAGCATAACAGACACAGTTTGGATACCCAATAATGATTCGTAGTGGGGAGGATCGGGAACCACGCCCAAGGAGCCACTCAGATATCGAACAAACCCCACCATCACAGAAATCAACATCATGAGGATAAAGAAATAGGTGGGAATGGCGAAAGCGACTCCGGATTCCTTTATCCCGCGTAGATTGATGGTCATGACAACCATGACCAGGGCAATTGAAATGATGACGCGATAATCGTACAACATTGCATAAGCTGAAACAATCTGGGCGACACCCGAGGAGATGGAAACCGCCACCGTCAGGATGTAGTCTGACAATAAAGCCGCTGCCGTGATCTGTGCAGGCAGAGCGCCCAGATTGTCGCGCGAAACGATGTAAGCACCGCCGCCTGTCGGATAAGCATGGATGGTTTGTAAATAACTAAGGGTGATGATGCCCAATAAAGTGACAATGACAAGCGCCAGTGGCGTGATGTACTGGTAAGCCATCGTACCCAGCGCGATGAGGATGACCAGCATTTCCTGGGTGGCGTACGCGGTCGAGGATAAGGCATCAGACGAGAACACTGCCAAGCCGACCAGCTTGCTGATCGTCTGGTGTGGGGCATCAGCGGTAGCCAGAGGCCTACCGATGAACCAAGCTTGGATCGATTTTGGGGGTTTGTACTCTGTCTGGCGATGTTGAACGGCGCTGCCGTTGTGCTCGTCGTGAATGTTCATACCCGGTCTAAACACACTTTCTTGAACAAGGCTCGGATTATATGATAGGATGAATGGAAAAGTCAAGTGAAATATGAGAGGGGTACCCCTACCCCGGATAATAACCGGGGGATGGAGTAGAATTACGTGGAATATTACATTCAATAGGATGGAGGTGGCATATGCCAACCATTGGAACCACTGAATTGATCATCATCCTGGTGATCATCGTACTCTTATTCGGGATAGGCCGTATCAGTAAGGTGGCCGGCGAACTCGGAAAAGGTGTGCGTTCATTTAAAGATGGTCTAAAAGGTGATGACCAGGACGAAGATAAAACAACCGAGAAATCGGACAATAACAGATTAATCTCACGTAAATGTCTGTATGAACTTCCTGGGGGTCGGACCCCTTGAACTGCTCATTCTGGCAGTCATCGGCCTGCTTGTTGTAGGTCCAAAAGGCATGGCCGATCTGGGCCGCAAAACCGGGCGGCTAATTCGCCAGATCACCCGCTCACCTTTCTGGCAGGATATTGTGAGCACCTCCCGGGACATTAACGACCTGCCGGGCAAGTTGATACGTGAGGCTGACCTGGAAGATGAATTGAAGAACATTCAAAAAGCAGCATCTTTGCCGATCAATGACGAACAAAAACCGACGGATAAGGTGGGTAAAGCATGACTGAACCCCAGGGTGGCATGAGCATCTGGGGGCACCTCGAGGAATTACGCAAGCGGTTGTTGGTGGCCATTGCAGCGCTGGTGGCGGCCGCCGGTCTGGCTTTTTACTTCGCCCCCCAGCTGCTGGACATCCTGGCCACACCGGTCGGGGGGCTGGAGAACCTGCATGTCATCCGGGTGACCGAGAATATTTCGGTCACCATGAAGGTCGCACTGCTGGGGGGGCTGATCCTGGCCATGCCAGTCATCGTGTATGAACTACTGGCTTTCATCCTGCCAGGCCTGCACTCAGGTGAAAAACGCTGGATCTATTTTGGCGTGCCCGCCGCCAGCCTGCTGTTCCTGGGGGGTGTGGCATTCGCCTATTATGTTATGTTGCCGGTGGCCATCCCTTTCCTGACCAGCTTTCTCGACACCCAATCCAACATCATCCTCTCGGATTACATTGATTTCGTCACAAACCTATTATTCTACATCGGGCTCAGTTTTGAGATTCCCCTGATCGTATTCATCCTGGCCAAGTTAAAACTGGTCACTGCCCGGTTACTGCTTAAACAATGGCGAATCGCCATACTCGTGATCGCGGGCATCGCTGCGGTAGCGACACCCACCACAGACCCTGTCAACATGGCCATTCTGATGGTACCGCTGTTCTTTTTATACTGGGTAAGTGTCCTACTAGCGGCGCTTGCCTGAGCGTTTCGAACGATATCCGCTGCTTCCCTCACCCCGGCGTCCCGCCACGATCAGAATATATTCACATTTCTTTCCGGCAGTGCGGTTGGCGATATCCCCAAGACTGCCGTGTAGCACCTTTTCACCGGGCAGTGTCAAATCGCAGCCAAGCATAACCGGTTGGTCCTTCCCAAAGATAAAGGCGACATCCTCCAGAAGTGCTTTTAACCGATAAGGCGCATCCATCAGAATGACCGGCATTCCGGATGCCTGCAAGGATGCCAAAGCCCGCCGGCGCTCCCCGCTTTCGCGCGGCAGGAACCCCCCGAACACGAAATTGCGCAAGTCGAACTTGCAGACTGAAATAGCCGCGGTTAAAGAAGCCGGCCCCGGCACCGGGGTAACCTGGATACCGCTGTCCTCCAATGACTGGAGCAGGCTGCGCCCCGGGTCGGCAAAGACAGGTGTTCCACAATCCGAGATCAATGCCAGGTTTTCGCCGTTGAGCAGGCGCATGACGATCTGTGGAACAGCATCATCCTCATTATGTTCGTTCAGAAGAATGAGTGGTTTTTGGATATCATGTTTTTTAAGCAAGGTTGAGCCAGGTCGGGCTTCCTCGCAGATGACCGCATCCGCCTGGCGCAGTGTGTCCAGTGCACGCAGGGTGATATCACGGGGATGACCGATGGGTGTAGCAATGATTGATAGGGAACCCGGTTTGATCATAGCGCACTGGACTCAGTTTTTCAGCTGGCTTCGCAGTTTTTCGGCCGAAGAACGATATTCCTCTAATTTCTGGCGTTCCTTCTCGACTACCTGGGCGGGTGCTTTCGAAGCGAAATCGCCCGCCAAGAGATTGGCGAGTCTATCGATCTGCGATTGGATTGTTTTTAATTCTCGCCCAAGACGCTCCCGCTCAGCTTCCGAGTCTATCAGGCCACCTAATGGCAAGTAGATCTCTACAGAGGATACTACCGAGCTGACTGCATTTTCCGGTTTTACGGGCGATCCTTTAACGATACTAAGTTTTTCAGGATCAATATGCCCAAATACACAAATCGAACCAGAAGCTTGCATTAGTAAATCGTAATGTTCCACTGAACCCAATGTTAAGGGAATTAATTTGCCGGCAGGAATGTTATTTTCAGCACGTAAATTTCGGATATCTTTGGAGATATCCATAATAAGATCATATTTTTCAATCGCTGCATCTTCCCATCCCTCCTGGGGAAGCGGCTCCGGCCAGGGGGCGATGATCAGAGCCTCCGGCCAGCCACCCTCGGGGGTGAACCCTTCTGAGTGTTCAGAAGCGGCTCTCTTCAGGTGACCCCACAATTCCTCTGTCACGAAGGGCGTGAAGGGATGCAACAACCGCAGACAGCCATCCAGCAGGCGGGTGAGGGTCTGAGCTGTGTAATAAGCCCGATCGTCTCCCTGGCTCAATTGAGTTTTTGCGGTCTCGATATACCAGTCTGCAAAATAGCCCCAGAAGAAATCATAGATCTGCCTGCCCGCCTCACCAAATTGATAACTTTCGAAAAGTCGATTGGCTTCTTGCAGGAGCGATTTATAGCGCGCCCAGATTGAGGAGTCTTCCAGGGTCCATTCAGGTTTATTGGCTGCGGCTTTCGGTGCGTTGTCGATTGCCCCGATCACGAATCGCCCGGCATTCCAGATCTTATTGGCAAAATTACGGTTCGCTTCCACCCGCTTCACATCCAGGCTGATATCATTTCCGGGTGTCGAACCCACCAGCAACGTGAAACGCAGTGCATCCGTCCCCAATTCGTCCATGAGCGGCAACGGGTCTATGACATTTTCCTTGGTCTTGGACATCTTATCGCCATTTTCATCCCGCACAATCCCATGCAGATACACCGTATGGAAGGGAGCCTTGCCGGTCAACTCCAGGCCATCCACGATCATGCGCGCCACCCAGAAGAACAGAATGTCATAACCTGTCTCCAGAACAGAAGTCGGGTAGAAGTATTTATAATCAGGTGTTTCTTCAGGCCAGCCAAGGGTGGAAAACGGCCACAATCCCGAACGAGAACCAGGTGTCCAAAACATCCGGATCCTGCTGGATCTTCCGGCTGCCACAATGCGAACAGGTGGTTGGATCCTCCCGCGCGACGGTCATCTCCCTGCAATCGTCACAGTACCATACTGGAATGCGATGTCCCCACCATAACTGGCGGCTGATGCACCAATCCTGGATGTTTTCCAGCCAGTTGTAATAGACTTTGGTGAAGCGCTCCGGGATAATGCGTATCGTGCCATCCTGGACTACTTTTAGAGCTGCGTCCGCCAATCCCTCCATACGCACGAACCACTGGGTCGAGATCATCGGTTCGACGATCTCACCACCACGCTGGCTGCGCGGGACATTAAGAGTGTAAGGTTGCTCCTTAATTACCAAACCAGCAGCTTTCATATCTTCCCAGATCTTCTTACGGCAATCGAAGCGGTCCATGCCTGCATACGGTCCGCCTTCCTTGGTGATGTGTGCAACCGCATCCAAAACTGAGATGACCGCAAGGTTGTGACGCTGGCCGATCTGGTAATCATTGGGATCGTGACCGGGGGTGATCTTCAGAGCCCCGGTCCCAAATTCACGGTCCACGTAATCATCCGCGATGACCGGGATCTCGCGTCCTAACACCGGTACGCTTACGTTCTTTCCGACAAACTTGCGGTATCGGTCATCATCAGGATGGACCGCCACTGCCGTGTCGCCCAGGATGGTCTCCGGACGCGTGGTCGCGACCGGGATGTATTCTCCCGATCCATCTGCCAGCATGTATTTGAAATAATACAGAATTCCCGGTTCTTCGGAGTATTCCACTTCGAGATCCGACACCGCGGTTTTCAAACCGGGTGACCAATTGATCAGGCGCGGGCCACGATAGATCAGACCCTTTTCATAAAGGCGCACGAAAGCTTCACGAACCGCTACCGATAAGCCCTCATCCAGCGTGAAGCGTTCCCTTTCCCAATCGCAGGAAGCACCCAGTCTCCGGATCTGGGCGGAGATAATCTCGTGATACTTCTTCTTCCAGGTCCAGACGCGTTCAACAAACTTCTCGCGCCCAAGTTCCTCACGGGTGACCTCCTCAGTGCGCAGCAAATCCTTTTCCACCTGTAACTGTGTGGCGATTCCGGCATGGTCGGTGCCCGGTACCCATAAAGTTGGCAGCCCTTTCATGCGCTGGTAGCGGATCATCAGATCTTCCATGGAAACATACATGGCATGGCCCAAGTGCAATTCGCCGGTAACATTGGCGGGGGGAATCGAAATGACGAACGGCTTTATTGAGGCATCAAAACCCGGCCGGCCGGGGTCATTGGAGGGCCTGAAATAGCCCCTCTCGATCCACCAGTCGTACAAGCGCTTTTCAGTGCTTTTAAAATCATAGGCTTTTGGCAGGGTATGTTCAATCACAATTCACCTCTTTATTAAATGTAAAACCCTTCCATCATGAGGACGAAAGGGTTAATTTCGCGGTACCACCTCAATTCGCCAGCTGCCTGGCGCACTCGATCCGGACTAACATCCGGTGGAAGCTGTAACGGGCTCTCCCGTGCCGGTCTACTCTCCTTCAGGATTTCTTCGGCACATACGCCAGGCGACTTTCGGCAGGGGCTCGCTTGAGAGGCTCACAGCCATGGCACTCCGTTTCTGGAAGCCAGCCATCCGCTTACTCCTCCTAGCATCGAACTATTTATTTATATTCATTATACAGATGACCTGCTTGGTAGTCAATGTAATATTTAATGGAATGCGCCTACCGATTTTCATGGGAGACGCATATTTACGTTTGCGATAGTTGGTGATCGAAAGGTCAAATCACCTGCTTCGCCTTGGGTTTCATTCCAAACAGGAAGCGCATGAAATTAAATCGCCTCACCAGGAATTCATAGATCGTCATGATCACAATGAATGAAATCCCGAGGATCACGAAATACTTACCCAGGACAGGTAACGACCAGCGCACCACGAAAAACCCTACGCTGACAAGGACCGGCTGATGCAGAATATAGAATGGCAGCACAGCTTCATTCGCATACTTCAAGAATGGGTTTGTAAAGGTCAGGTAGCGGCGGGCAATACCGAGCAGGGCAAAAATCCAACTCCAGGAAGCCAGGGTGATGAGGGTCGACTCGATCAAATACCCGACTGAGCCATATGCGACATCTTCCATCGACCAGTAAGCCAACGTAAAGGCTATTGCCAGAGCCAGCGACAGCCAGCGTTGCTTATCCAATCTCTCCATGACTTCCTCATTCGAGACAAAGATGAATGCTGGCAGGAAAAAGGTCATGTAGGCAAAGACATTCCAACCACCTGTATCTTTCATGCCGATATTGGAGGGATCCAATAGTGTAACGAGCAGGATGGTGGGTATGGCTAACAGGTACAGGGTACCCGGCCTAGCCAGGAAATTACCGACTGACTGCCAGACTCTCTGCCCGGAGCCTTTCAACCAGATGAAAACAGGCAGGAACAACAGGCAAAAGATGAAGAGGACTTCCAGGTACCATAGATGGACAGACGTAACTGAGAAATTACCACCGAAGGGGAATACACCATCGAAGTAGTGTGGGATAAACTCCCAAAAGGTGCCCACGAAACGGCCGTTGGTGGTGGCGTCGAAATACATTTGCAGGATCGAATGGGTGAACATGCCCACGACCAGAGGTACCACCAGGCGCAGCAGCTTATCCTTCAGGAACTTGCCCACCTGCCCGGGCTTGAAACCATAATAAATCGCAGCGCCTGAAATAACGAACATGATGGGCATGATCCAGATAACCAGCAGGTCAGTCATATCCTGGAAGCTCTCAAGCCTGAGCGCATCCTTCACATGCCAGCCGCCTTCATCGAAAAACCTGCCAGTATGGAAAAATAACACGGTGATGATGGTGATGACCCGCAGCCAGTCCAGGTCATATCTTCTTGTACTTACGGTTGTATTGGGTTGCATTTTTTTAATCCTCTCGTTTTCTTTTTATTTTTTCCGCCGGGTGGTTCTTGGACGAACAATATCGACGGATCTCTTCAATAATTATCGCCAGGTTCGTGCCTTTACTGATCAATCCATCCATTTTTGCCTGCAGGATGGCCAGGTGGGTAGACGGGCTGTCATGAATGGTGAAAGCCATGATGATGATGTCGGGGTGCAAGGTCTTAATCCGCTTTGCCGCGCTCAAACCTCCCAAGCGTGGCATCTCAAGGTCCATCAGGATCAGATCAGGGTTGTACACATCCGCTTTTTCAATTGCTTCAAATCCATCGTGTGCTGTTGCGATCACCGTGATTGGAACCAGGGCAGAGGCAGCGGCCAGTTCGATCGCCGTACTCATCTCCCGGCAGATCTCCTTGCGATCATCCACGATCATCAGACGAATGGTATCCATTTTCATAACCTGAATACAGCATACCGGTGATCAGGGTTAAATGCATCAGGCCATGGGTTGATTTTTGGATTGGGAAGACCTAGGTCTTAAGACCTAGAAAAGCCAGATCGATTCTGGCTTTTCTAAAGATCAGTGGATGATCAGTTGGAATGAAAATAGGTATGATCAGGCGTTGTCACGCCATTGCGTGATCAAACCCCGCATTTGATGAAGAGCGCGGCTCGAGAGTTCCTGCAGCTGTTCGAGTTGTGGCAATACTGCCGCCGGATCCTTGTCCATTAATAACCGTGTGGACTGGGCCAGAAGCTTGATGCTGAACATTAATTGGCTGACCGAATCATGCAGATCATTTGCCAAACGGATGCGCTCCTGAATGGCACTTAATTCCGCAGCCTGCCTGGCGGCCTTCTTCAGCTGGCTATTTGCCTTTTTCGATTCACTCAGGAGGCGCTGACTCACTGCGTGAGCGGCCTCCGATTGGGCATAAACCAGATCCGGGGTTAACTGGAAGAATCCGACAGCTGCCATGAAGACACCATAACCAATCCCGATATACCAATCAAAGGTGAGCATTAATGTGGCTATCATGAGGATTCCGAGGGCACCCATTGTAAAATAAGTCTTCCTCGCCGGATAAACCATCTTGATCTCAGCCCATAGGGGAATATATAGTAAACTCCAGGTATCTTCTTCAGGAGGCATAAATCCCAGCACCTCGATCAGCAGAACCTGACAAAGCAAATAGATCCACACCTTCTTGCCAATTTTATGACTGGTGAGCGGAAATAGTAGAAAACTGATCGTAAAAACAAAGATGAATCCCAATGACAGGAGCTGGTATGGGGCATATTGCATATGGAACCACTTCCTACCAGCTACAAACAGGATCATGATCACACTGATACGCAAGTCGTAATTTCTAAAGAATCGATCCAGGTCCGTACGTTGATTCATTAAATGGCTTCCTTGATCTGAATGCGAGTCCCGCCACCCGGATGGGAGTCGACGGATAAATTCCATCCAATCTCAGTTGCCCGGTCGAGCATGCCGGCCAGACCGAAATGTCCCGATTGTGACAAATCATCGACGCTTTTAAAACCCTTCCCCTGATCGATGATCTCAAGTGTTGCCGGATGATTTTTAAGGTCCAAACGGATTTCAGCCTGGTCGGACCCGGAATGCCTGCTGACATTGTTCAAGGCTTCCTGGGCGATCCGGTACAGACCGAGAGAAGTATCCTCAGGTAATTCGCGATTTCCGGATACTGCCACGCTTACTTTTAGATTATCTCGCAGGCTCCTTTCATGAGCCAATTTCCTCAGGGCTGTGGGTAAACCTTCTGTGATCACAGAGCGAGGCCGGAAGAGGCTCACCAGGTCTGTGATTTCTTCTGATGCATCTCCAGCCAGTTCGATCATTCGGTCAATTTGCTCTTTGGCACTGGCGGGGTCTTTTTTATACTTGACAGCTGCAGTCTGCGCGGCAAGGCTTACTGTAAAAATGGTTTGGGTGACAGAATCATGCAACTCCTGAGCCATTTGATTGCGCGTACGGGCCGCGGCATGATCTTCTATTTGAGCTTTGTATTCTTCAAGTTCACGATGGGTGGATTGCAATTTTCTTAATAGCCGCTCATTTTCTTTACGGGATAGTTCGACCTTGCGCAGTTGTATTGCAAAGCTTCCGGTAAGCAGGTATAAACCCGCATACAATACGATCATGATATAGCCCTCGATAGAGCCACCCCAGGTATCCATTATGGGATACACCAAAGCCAGGGTAAATAAAGCAATCCAGTAATACCCCACAGGATATCCAAAGGATAAAACGGCATTTAACGTTAATGATATGAGGAGGATCGGTAAGAAATCAAAGTGGGGTGGGATCAGGAAAGTGGCTATGGCCAGGGCTGATTGAATGACCAGATAAACAATGGGATACCAACCGAATCGCTTTGTAATCCAGGGCTCCGTCACCAGAAATATCCCAAAAAAGACCAGGATAAGGATGAGCGGACCATCCGGCGGAGCGTCCACGGAAAACGTCAGGGCTCGAATAAAGGTGGCAAGGTAAACGACCAGACCGGTAATAAATCCCATCGGTCAGTTACCCATGCCATTCTTGACCGCCCAGATAGCTGCCTGTGTGCGGTCTTCAACGCCCAACTTACCTAGCAGATTGCTTACATGGGTTTTTACGGTCTTTTCGCTGATGACCATTTCTGTGGCAATCTCCCGATTGCTCAACCCATGGGCTATATATTTTATTACTTCAAGCTCCCGGTCCGTAAGTGACTCCATCTCATTCATTTGCCGCGGTTCATCAGGTTTTTGAGCCACGGAGACCATCAATTTTTTTGCGATATCGGGGTGCAATTGCACATTGCCTTGAAATGCCGATCGGATCGCTTTGACCAGATCGTTTGGTTGGATGTCCTTTAAGAGGTATCCTTGGGCACCATTCCGGATTGCGGGAAAAACCATCTTATCCTCGCCAAAACTGGTCAGAATCAATATCTTTGTGGCTGGGTTATCGGTCAGGATCCTCTGAGTAGCTTCCACCCCATTGAGTCTTGGCATGGCCAGATCCATGAGAATGATATCTGGCTGCAGCTGCCTGGCCATTTCGACCCCCTCAATACCATCAGCTCCCTCACCAACAACGGTCATATCCTCCTGAAGATCAATGAAAGTCCGCAATCCCTGGCGCACAACGGCATGGTCATCTACGATCAAAATCCTGATCGTATCCGGTCGGGCTGACCCTTTTTTGGATCCAGCCGGATAACTCCGTTGATCCGGAGAATTGATCGATGCTTGAATCTTTTCAAGCTCCGCACCTACCTGCCGGGCAGAGCCCAACCGGGCGGCACGGTCTTTGCGAAGCATCATCAGCACAAGAGCTGAAAGCGGCTGGGGGATACCTCCCCGCTGTAAAGCATGTTCCGGAACAGATTGGTTCTTGATGGCATAAGTAACGTCAAATACGGTTTCCCCTGTAAATGGCCGACGCCCGGTGAGCATCTCAAAAAGGACAACGCCGAAAGCCCAGATATCCGTTCTTTCGTCGATATCCTGCTGATAGCAGGCTTCCGGGCTGAGATAATACGGGGTTCCAATCAGGGAGCCCGTGGTTGTAATGGAAGGAGAATTGTCCAGGCGTGCCAAGCCAAAATCCGTCAAACGGGGGGTGCCATCCTCAGAAAGGAGGATATTGGCGGGTTTGATATCCCGATGCAGAATACCCATGTGATGTGCCCGCGCGAGTGCATCCGCTAATTCAAGCCCAATATCAACCGTTTGGGAAACTGTCAATGGACCGGCTTTTTGCAGCAAACCAGCCAACGAACCTCCCGGCACATATTCCATGATCATGAAATGATGGTCGGCTTCTTCGATCATCATATAAACTTTCACGATATTGGGATGCTCTAATCTCTGTAATGCCTCCCCCTCACGGCGGAAACGCTCCACAAGCTCCGGCGAACCTGTCAGAATATCCTTATGCAATTCCTTGATTGCCACGGATTGTCCGGTCTGAATATCCCTTCCCAAATAAACCATGCCGGTCGTTCCTGAACCGATGACCTTACCAATTTCGTACCTTTTACCGACGACCCTGAGTGTTTCTGTCATTGGATCCTTTTCAGTGCTTGTGCGAGTCCACAATGATAGGAAGGTTACATTCACCGTCAGATGATGCGCACCACAATTTTAGCTTTAATCACACGGATTCACAATATGGATAAAGACCTGACCATTCGATCTACGATCCTGATCACTGCCCATCGGTTCGAACTCAATATGATACAATCTCGAAATCATGCCCATTACAACACTGATCCTCGACCTGGATGAGACCATCTACCCTTCCTCAACCGGTCTGTGGAATCTAATTGGCGAGCGCATTGCGCAGTTCATTCACATCCGCCTTGGGTTGGAACCTGAAGAGATCCACAGATTGCAATATCAATATTTCAATACCTATGGCACAACCTTGCGCGGTTTGGAGCTCAATCACGGCATCGATGCCCAGGATTATCTGGATTACGTGCATGACGTGCCGATCGAACAGATACTTGCACCCGATCCGGCACTCTTCCAGGTTTTATCCAGTTACCCTCAACGCAAGATCATCTTTACAAATTCGAACAGGGCTCATTCGCGGCGTGTCCTGAAACAGGTCGGCATCGAAAAATTAATCGACGACATCGTGGATATCACCGATATCAGCCCCTATTGCAAACCTCAAACTGAAGCATTTCAGAAGGCACTCTCCCTGTTGGGTGACCTTGATCCCACAACCTGCTTATTCCTGGATGATAATTTGAGAAACATCCAGACGGCTGCCGGATTGGGCCTGCCGGTCGTATATGTCAATGAGAACCACCAGCCAACCCTGCTCTACCCCAGCATTCGTTACCTGGAAGAGCTTCCGCTGATATTATCCACCAATGGGGACCTCATTAAACAGCCTGATTAATCTAATTGATTGTTAATCGATTTATGTTATTCTTGCACTAATACTGTACGAACTGGAGCAATTCATGAATCCGAAAATCAAATATTCACTGATTGGCTGCATCAGCCTTATCTTGCTGGCAGGTATGTTCTCCATCGGCCTTTTGGTCGGTTGGGCTTTTCCGGTCGGTGACGGCACCGGCATCAGCGGTTTATTGAATAGGGGTGAAGCCAGTCCGACGGCCACCTTGGATACCAATACCCCCACCGATGTCGCCACTTTATTCGAACCATTTTGGCAGACCTGGGAGGTCGTGCATGAGTATTTCGTCGACCAGCCGGTCGATGATACCCTACTCATGCAGGGTGCCATTCGTGGCATGCTGGCAGCCCTTGATGATCCGCACACCTCCTACATGGATCCCGAGATGTACTCGTTCGAGGAACAGTCTCTGGCCGGTGAGTATGAGGGAATTGGTGCCTACATCGATACAACCGGCGAGTACGTGGAGATCATCTCCCCGATCACCGGTTCACCGGCAGAAGCGGCCGGATTGAAGTCCGGTGACCTGATCGTCGGCATTGACGGCGAAGACATGACCGGTGTATCAGGTGACATGGTGCACTCCAAGATCCTTGGTCCAGCCGGCACAGATGTCACCCTGACCATCAAGCGTGAAGGTCAGGAGGAACCCTTCGATGTCACGATCACGCGCGCCAAGATCGTCGTTCCCAGTGTCGAGAGTAAGATGCTGGAAGATGAAGAGAACCTGGCGTATGTCCGCATCAACATCTTCGGGGAAGACACCGCTGATGACCTGCGCAGCCAGTTGCGCGAGCTATTAAAGAACAATCCCCGTGGACTGATCCTGGATCTGCGCGGCAATGGCGGCGGCTACCTGGATACTTCGATCGAAGTGGTATCGGAATTCGTTGATAGCGGAGTAGTCGTGTACGAGGAATTTGGTGATGGCTCAAGGGATTCATATGAAGTCCGGTCTAGAGGGCTGGCAACCGAAATCCCGCTGGTTGTCCTGGTGGATGAGGGCACTGCTTCTGCCTCAGAGATCACCGCCGGCGCCATCCAGGATTATGACCGAGGGATCCTGGTTGGCACCACCACCTATGGAAAAGGGTCCGTTCAGAACTGGTTAGCGCTGGTCAACGAGCAAGGCGCCATCCGGGTAACCATAGCCCGCTGGCTGACGCCCAAGGGGCGCCAGATCAACGAGGTTGGGATCGAACCGGATTATGTGGTCGAGTTCACTGAAGAAGATATCGCGAATGAAATTGACGTGCAGTTAATGAAGGCAATCGAGATATTAAATGATCTGATTGCTGGAAAACTTAATTAAACAATGGAGGGTACGAATTATGGATACTACATCATCACTTTATAACATGAACTACTTGCTATGCATGATCCCGGCATTCATCGTCATGGCGATCGCCCAGATCTCGATCAGCTCCGCCTACAAGAAGTGGAGCAAGGTGGCAGTCTCAAGTGGTGCCACAGGAGCCGTAGCCGCCCAGAAATTGATTACCCAGAACAATATGACCAACGTGCAAGTTAAGGGCGTCGGTGGAACCCTGTCGGACCATTATGATCCGCGGACAAAGACACTCGCCTTATCGGAAGCGGTTGCCAATCAACCATCCATCGCCTCAGTCGCAGTGGCCGCGCATGAACTGGGACACGCAATGCAGGACCGTGAGGGTTATTTCCCACTCAAAGTGCGAGCCCTGCTCGCTCCGATGGTTGGAATTGGCTCCTACGTCGGCTGGATCATGCTGGCGATCGGTATTGCCCTGAATTACCTGGAACTTGCCTGGCTGGGTGTGGCAGTCTTCGCCCTCGGCTTCGTATTCGCGCTGGCAACGGTGCCGGTCGAAATGAACGCCTCAGCACGCGCCCGCAAAATGCTCTCGGAAGCTGGGATCATCCAGGCAGGTGAGGAAGCTCGCGGTGTGAACAGCGTCTTAAATGCGGCAGCGCTCACCTATATCGGAGCGCTGACGCAAGCTTTAATGCAGTTACTGTACTTTATCTCGATGGTGGCCGGTATGGGTCGCCGCCGCAGCTAAAGGTCAATCGCGCCATTCAGTGCAGTAAACCGGATCCGATCCAACGAGGTTTACCTGGGGAACATTATCACTTGTTCCGATCACAGGGTAATCTGTTAGCTTGGAATCAATGGATTGCAAATATTGATCCGCCAAGTGGCGGGAGAAGTGGAATGACTGCCAGGAATCATCCTGGCGGTCTTGCTTTAAGTTATAGAGCGAGCAGGCTAATACAGCACCCAGTTGGTCACGGGTTTTATCCGGGAGTGTGTAATCCTGAAACGCCTTCACCAGGTTGGGAATGGCATCGCTGGATAAGGTCAGAAGGTACTGGGCATCAAGTTCCTGAATGGTGTACTCAGGTTTCAAGTTGAGCCTGACAATGGACGCATCCGGATTAATGATGTTGAGCGTCAGCCCGAATCCAAACGCGGTCAAAAGGGCCGCCAGGCCGAAAGCCCGCGGCCGGTTAACCAGCTCGAGCATCAGTGTCACAACCAACAGTATGCCTAGCCAGATCATTAGCACATGCGTTTGGACACGGATACGGGTAAAGCCATAGGCGCTTTCGTAAAGTAACAGGCGTTGGAATGCCGACACCAGGATGACCACCACCAGCAATACCAGGACAACCCCCAAAGCCGAAAATGATTTACGCTGATTCGGGTTTTCACGCCTGGTCACACTGGTAAGCGCAAAGAGTAAAAGCAGGCTGATCACGGTCACACTGACCAGTTCGTTGAACCCATTCCGTGCATACTCAGCAAAAGTATATCCATCGATGACGATATTCGACTGGCCGCCAAAGAAGTATTGGAACTGGATGATCACGAATGCCAGGAAGACCAGGTTGACTGCGCCCAGGACGATGACCGCCTGAATCCATTCCAGGAACGGGGGTAACCATGGCTTGTCGATCCCGATCAACTTTTTCTCACGGGTGGCAGTGATGGCATACAGGATGATTCCGGCAACCAGGTAAGCCAGGATCATGATGTAGCAACCCCGGAAGAGGTACTCACCCCATTTCTCGAGGCGAAATATCTTGAAAAATTCATCCACTTTTCCTGAGAAGATCGGATCAGCGGAGGCCAATAATCCGATCAAAGCACCCACAATTGGAATGGCGATCAGAATACCGATCAGCACCGTCCAAAAAGATGTTTTCCTCGCTGGATTATCATTCCCCTCCTTCGTTGTGCTTGCTCTCGAAGAAAGGAAACGCACTGGGTTGGCAAATGCAGCCCCGACCAGACGCAGTGCGCCCATAAAATAGTCACTCAGGCTGTACTGAGCCCATAGACCATTCTCATAGGTGACCAGCAACAATCCCAAACTGCAAAGCGTCAATAAATAATTGATGAAAGTTAGGAAGGGTTGCTCCCGCACAGCGGACATGGCCGAGAAGAACAAAGCGACTACGATCAGGATCGATGATGGGGTGGCAGGTCTGACCTTCTCGCGCCATGCTGTCCAGATCAGCCCAACCAGGAAACCGATCACCAGGATCGGAAATGAAATGCCAGGGGTCTTATTAAAGAATAGCTGGTCGAAGACCCAGGCAATGGCAACTGAAAAAAGTATGAGACTTGTACGATGTTTGATTTTCATTTTAACCTTTATTATTGTAGGATGCATGCTCGATGGCCGTCAGGAAAATTTCCACCATGCGCTCGATATTGATCTCATCGCGCACAATGCGATACGACGCATCCCCCAGCTCACGTAAATGCCCGATATCCGACAGAGCTTCACCCAGGACGCCGGCCAAAGCAGCGAGCGATTCATCTACAAGCTGCCAGCCGTTGGCCGGTCTTACCAGGTCGGCTTGAGTGCCGTCCCCGACGCCAGCCACAACCGGCAGACCATAAGACATGGCTTGCTGGAGGGCAAGCCCTCCGGTGCCGGGCAGAACGAACAGGTCTGCGGCTGCATACCAGGGGGCCAGGTCGTCACCATGAACCCCGCCGGTGAATTCGGTTGCCGGGTAATGCAGCCGGGCAAGCCTTTCCAGGTCTGTCCGTGCCGGACCGTCACCGATGATCACCAGCCGGGGTTGCTGATTTTGCGGCAGCATCTCACAAGCCAGAATCAGGCTGTCGACCTTCTTACGCTCCTGGAGTCGCCCCACGAACAGGATAGTGGCTTTCCCCTTCAGGAGGGGCGGGCGTATGGGCGGCTTTTGCGATGGGCGCTGCGCGGTGGCATTGGGCGCCACATAAATGCGCTCTCGTGGGTATCCAAGCCTGGCATACTGCTCTGCACCGGTCTGGCTGTACGTTATCAGGACATCGAACTGGCTGATGAAGCGGGCGCGCAATCCGGATTGCACACCGGCTCCAGGAGCACCCAAACCCCACCCGATCACCGGGCGTGCATGGCCATGCATCCAGCGTATAGCCGGTGGGGTGGAAAGGTAGCGCGGGTTGGCTTCAGCGATCAACGCATCGGGATTACTCCCGGAAAGCCAGCGGATCACGCCGCTCTGAAAACAGAGGTAGCTTTTCCCTTGTGACAGGTGCATATTTCGGGTCATGGTCAGCTCGATGCCGTCCAGGTCCTCCACCGGGTGGATCGCTTCTTCAGGGCGGGGCTGTCCGGCGAGCAGGTGCAATCCATTCTTACACCGGGCAGCCAAAGTCTCGAAGAAAATCCTTCGGTAGCTGGGGAGAACACGTTGGAGAAGTGCCAGGCGGCCATCGAACATAATTTAGATCATCTCGTCTATCAATGTCTATCCGGGGACTATCAAATCCCCTCCCAGACCTTGCAATAACTATCAACCATACGTTCCAGACTGAAATGCGCTTCCGCGTATTTTCGGGCTGCACGCCGGTAAACGCTGTTATTCTTGAAAACTTCAACACTGACATCCGCCAGTCCGGTGACATCCGGTTTTTCCAGCCGCCAGGCATCGCCGCCATAAGCGCCGAGGCTGCCGGCTCCCGCAGGAACCAATTCTTTTAAAGCCCCTGTGTCGAAGGCAACGACCGGCAGACCACAAGCCAGGGCTTCGATGACCGCATTCGGACAGGCAGCATTCAGGTCGGCCGAGAACAAAGCATGCGCTGATCGGTCCAGTTCAGGAATCGCATCCCGTCTGACCACGCCGAGCCATTCGATCGGGATGTGGGAAGTCTGTGTCACCCGCCTTTTCAAATCATTCGGGACTTCACCCACCACTCGCAGTTCCGCCGACAGGCCATGCTGCTCCCTTAATTGGTGTGTCAATTCCACGGCATTCTCCAAACCCATGTGGTACCCACCACCCAGACGTCCTTCGACCAGCATCAGACGGTACCGATCCCTGGGTAATTTTCCCGGACCCTGGGGGGTATATACCGACAGATCCACCCCATTATGGATAACGAAGGCTGGTTTACCAGGATCTCCACTTTGTTCCTGCCACCAATCCTGGACAAAGCGACTCTGGTAGACGATCCGGTCCGCCAGGCGGTTGCGGATGGTCGCAATGAGCCGGTTGTTGATCTCGGACCGCAGGAAATGTCGGATACCGGTGAATCGCTTACAATGGACCCAGTTAATGCCTCCCAGGCGCTGGACGATCAAGGCTCCCCGGCTCCTGGCAGCAGCTAACGCACGCAAGGATCGAGTTCCACCAACCACCAGGACAACACCTGCCTCCGGATCCTGGAGGTCATATGTGATGGCAACCCCGCGCCTTACCAGCTCGCCGGCTAACCTGGACTGAAAAGAGGCAGTACCACCGAGACCGGCCAGTTTGGGGACCAGACAGATCTTCTGAATAGATTTGGAGCTCATCACTTCCTGGAAACTTCGAGCAGCCGGGCTACGATTCGCTCTGCTGCATGCCCATCGCCAAATGGGTTGGCGGCCCTGGCCATGCTTCGATGGGCGACCGGGTCATCCAACAGTTTCCGGCATTCTGCCATGATACAGGCTGGATCGGTGCCGACCAGCTTGAGTGTACCGGCTGTGATGCCCTCGGGGCGCTCGGTCACCTCGCGCAGAACCAGGGTTGGAATACCCAAGCCGGGAGCCTCCTCCTGAATACCGCCCGAATCGGTCATTACAACCGTGGCATGTTTCATGAGATGCACCAGCGGCAGGTAATCCAGCGGCGCGATCAGTTTGATATTCTCGATCCCGGATAATTTCTCCCGGACCTGTTTTTGAACGTTGGGGTTGAGATGAACGGGGTAAACGAATTCGACCTCGCCCCGATAGTGCTCGGCCAGGCCGGCAATGGCTGCGCAGATGTTATCAAGGGGTTGGCCAAAATTCTCACGCCGGTGGGCCGTGACGAGCACCAGGCGTCTGCCACCTTCGGAAATCCCCAACTCCTCCAACAGTTTTTTCACCTCATCCGGCTCGGGTTCAGCCCGGATGATATCCAGCGCGTCGATGACCGGATTGCCCGTCACAATGATGGATTCCGGTGGAATACCCTCTTTCAAGAGGTTCTTCCGGTTTTCCTCGGTGGGTGCAAAGTGCAGGTCGACGATCACACCGGCCACTTTACGATTGATCTCCTCAGGGAATGGCTGCCATTTATCACCCGTGCGCAAACCTGCCTCAACATGACCCACCCTGATCTGGCGATAAAATGCCAGCAAGGCAGTCGCCACCACTGTTGAGGTGTCGCCCTGGATCAGGATCCAATCCGGCTGCAGTTGCTCCAGCAGGGGATCCAGGTTCATCATGATTGCAGCTGTGATCTCTGCCAGACTCTGGTCGGGCTTCATTAAATTCAGGTCATAATGCGGATGGATCTGGAACAGGTCTAACACCTGGTCGAGCATCTCGCGGTGCTGGGCGGTCACACACACCCGTGAATCGATCTCAGGATGTTTTTCCAATTCACGGATCACAGGTGCCAGTTTGACCGCTTCTGGACGGGTTCCAAAGACGGTCAGAACTTTGAGCTCGTTCAAGTTGTCTTTCCGTCTCCTAGACGCATCAGGGTAAAGCCAGCCTGTTGCCAAGTTGATGGCTGCCAGCATCCGACTGTGTCGACGGCAAGCTTGCCAGGCATTATGTCCGCTGCCATCTTCGGATCCAGCGAGCAAAACTGGTCATGCGCAACCAGCAAAACGAGCATGTCAGCATCCTTCAAGACGTCCTCAAGCGAGTGTGCCAGTTCAACTTCATCCATTTCGAGGTCGGGCTTGAACGGCTCAAAGGCGGTCACCGTAGCGCCCCCTTCCTGGAACAACCGGGCGATCTCGATCGCCGGGCTTTCACGCAGGTCATCAACGTTGGGTTTGAAGGCCAACCCCAGGATGGCCACATGCTTGCCAATCACCGACCCAAGTTTTTGTTCGATCATGCGGAAGGTGTAATCCGGTTGACCGTCATTGACCTCCCGGGCCGTTCTGATCAGGGGGGTGAGCTCGGGTGCCGCCTCGACCAGGAACCAGGGGTCGACCGAGATGCAATGCCCGCCCACACCGGGACCCGGGCGCAGGATGTTTATTCGAGGGTGGCGGTTGGCGATCGAGATGGCCTCCCACACATCCACACCGAATTTGTCCGCCAGCCGTGCAAACTCGTTGGCAATCGCGATGTTCACATCGCGGGTTGTATTCTCCATCAGTTTAACCATCTCGGCCGTGGTGGCATCCGTCTGGATGATCTCACCGGACACGAAGGTCTTATAAAGCGCCACCCCGGCTTTAGTGGAAGCTGTATCGACGCCGCCAATGACCCGTGGATTGCTGGTCAACTCCTGGATAATCTTGCCGGGCAATACACGTTCAGGTGTATAGGCCAGCAGGAAATCCTCCCCGGCTTTGAGACCGGATCCCTCAAGGATCGGTGCCACGATATCCTGCGTCGTACGGGGCGGTGAGGTTGATTCCAGCATCACCAGATTGCCTTTTTTAAGGTGGGGGACGATGGAAGTTGCCGCGGATCTAACCGCCTCCATGTCCGCGCGCTTGTCAGGCAGGATCGGGGTCGGCACGGCGATGATGAAGGCATCCGCTGGAGCGACCTGATCAGCAACTGTCAAGCGTCCGGAGCCAAGGGCCTCCTCGACCAGGGTCTTGAGCCCCGGCTCGTAAATATGCAACTCACCTTTTTGCAGTTTCGCAACGACGGTCGAATTGACATCCATCCCGGTGACATTGACACCGCGGGCAGCCAGCATCGAGGCTATGGGCAGACCGATGTAGCCTAATCCGAGCACGCAGACATGCTTATATTTAAGATTTGTTCCTTTAACCATAATCTGTAAATTATCCCATAAACGCCATCACTTGGGGAGGGAAATTGCTTTTGTGAGTGGTTCAAGTCTCCAACTTATACTTGACATAGAACGTATGTTCGTGTATGATGTTCCTAGCTCATATGAGCGAAGAATAGCCGGGGGTCCGGCTGGAGGAATAATTATGATGGCACGCAGGAAAATGGGTTTGACCGACCGCCATAAGCGGATACTGGCATTTTTGGAAAGTTACCAGAAACAGTATGGCTACCCGCCATCCATTCGCGAAATCGGTGAACATACCGGGGTTTCCTCTACATCAGTGGTCAATTATTATCTTGATCAGCTGGAGGAAGCTGAATACATCTCACGTGAAAGCAACATCTCTCGGGGAATTCGTATCCTGAAGACTTTTGGTGATAACGTTGTTGAGAAAGCCAAAGAGACGGCGACTGTGGTCAGCGATATGCTGCGCATCCCTGTGGTTGGCCGTATCGTAGCCGGTGCCCCCATCCCGGTTCCCTCCTCTGATTTCAGTCACTTCGATCCGGATTCCGGTATTAACATAGCCCGTTCCATGCTGCCCGTGCGCGAAAAAGCTGACGAACTGTTTGCCCTCGAAGTACATGGCGATTCCATGGTGGATGCCATGGTCAATGATGGCGACCTGGTGATCATGAAGAAGATCAACACTGCCGTGAATGGTGATATGGTGGCCGTCTGGTTGCGCGATCGCGATGAAACCACCCTGAAATATTTCTATCTCGAGGGTGGCCGTGTACGCCTGCAACCCGCCAATCCGACCATGCAGCCCATTTATATCGAAGACCCCGCCACGGTGGAAGTGCAGGGCAAAGTTGTTCTGGTCATCCGTCAGATGAATGCCTGAGCGTTCTAACATCATTAAATAAAAAAAGATCCAGATTCGACTCTGGATCTTTTTCGTTTCGGTTGGAACCTAGACAACCTCGACCACAGCACCTGCGGCTTCGAGCTTGCCCTTGGCGTCGGCAGCGGCCTGTTTGGAGACCGCGCTCAGGACCTTGGTGCCAGGGGCTTCGGTCATGGCCTTGGCTTCCACCAAACCGAGGCTGGTGAACTGGCGAATAACCTTGATGACCTCAATACGTTTCGGGCCGGCATCCTTCAGGACGACGTCGAATTCGGTCTTTTCTTCAGCAGCTTCGGCGGGAGCGCCAGCGGGAGCAGCAGCGGCTGCAGCTACGGGAGCAGCGGCGGAAACGCCCCATTTTTCTTCCAGTTTCTTGACCAATTCAGCGGCTTCGAGGACGGAAAGCTTGCCAAGTTCATCAACGATCTTATCGATATCAGTCATTTCAAATCTCCTTCAATCTTACCTTGCGGTAGTTAATTAATTAGTTGGCTGCCGGAGCAGCGCTTTTATCCGAATACGCCTTGAGAACGGCGGCCAGCGAGCGGGCCGGTTCGGCCAGGGTACGCACGAGTTGGGATGCCGGCGCCAGGATCGTCCCGAGCAGTCTGGCACGCATGACGGGCAGTGGGGGCAGATCGGCCATCACCTTCACATCAGCGGGTGTCAGGGTCTGGGCACCCAGGAAACCACCCTTGATCTTGACTGTTTCAGAACCCTTGGTGAAATCGGCAAACACTTTTGCCAGGCTCGGCGGATCCTGAAGAGCAAAACCGATCAGGGTTGAGCCTTCCATCAGGTCTGGCCCGAGCTCCAACCCTGCATTCTTCATGGCAATGCTGAACAGGGTGTTCTTGACCACATGGATTTCTGAACCGCCTTCACGTGCCTTGGCACGCAAGTTGTCCACAGCTTTCATCGTCACACCGGAATAGGTTGCCAGGTACATGGCCTGACTGTTCTTGATCCATTCGGTGTAATCCACAACCAATTTATCTTTGTGTTTTCTTGAGAAAGCCAATTTGTTTTCGCCTCCTTTCGCGAAAAATAAAAAGTCTTTGTCTGGTTCCACCGGACAAAGACTTTTCAACCCCAGGGGGGTGATATTGCATTGAGTCTTTACCTCGGCGGGATATTAAGCCCTTTCGGGCACCAGCTGTCTACGGTAGGGTCGAGATTATATCACAAGTTTATTCAGTCGATTCCATCGACTGCATCTGGTTGGTGTCCAACTTGATGCCAGGTCCCATGGTGGCAGCCAGAGTGGCATGCTTGATGAAAATGCCCTTGGCAGCTGCCGGGCGGGCCTTTTTGATGGCTTCCATCAATGCCGAGAGGTTTTCGTTGAGCTGGTCAACCGTAAAGGAGACCTTGCCGATCGATACATGGATGTTGGCGGTCTTGTCCAGACGAAACTCAACACGTCCCGCCTTGGCTTCATTGATCACCCTCGGCAGGTCTTCCGGACCGACAACCGTACCGGCTTTCGGATTCGGCATCAAACCACGCGGGCCGAGCACCTTGCCGAGCTTTCCAGCTTTACCCATCATGTCGGGGGTAGAGATGGCGACATCGAACTCAGTCCATCCACCCGCGATCTTGCTAATCATCTCGTCTGTATCTGCGACGACATCCGCCCCGGCTTTCTGGGCGATGGTGGCGCCTTCACCCTGGGCGAAGACCAACACCCGGACGGTCTTGCCAAGCCCATTGGGCAGGACGACGACATCGCGAATCATCTGGTCGGCCTGGCGTGGGTCAAGCCCCATGCGCAAGTGCAGTTCAACCGTTCCGTCGAATTTCGAGTAGGAAGTTTCCTTGACCAATTCTATTGCTTTGCGTGGGTCATAGAACGTATCGAGGTTGACTTTCTCCAGTGCTGCGTTGTACTTTTTACCATGCTTTGCCATTGTTGCTCCTGTGTGGTGTTAGCGGGCAATGCCCTCCCACAAAATTAATCCACCACCGTGATGCCCATGTTGCGGGCGGTGCCTTCGATCTGTCGCATTGAACCTTCGACATCGACCGAGTTCATATCCTTGGCCTTGAGCTCGGCGATTTCGCGAACCTGGGCGCGGGTGACCGTGCCAACCTTGTTACGGTTGGGCTGATCGGAACCCTTTTCGATGCCGGCAGCCTTGCACAGCAGGACCGAGGCAGGTGAGGACTTGAGAATGAAAGTGAAGGACCCATCGGTGAAGACCGTGATCTCGGCCGGGATGATCTCACCCGGGCGGTTCGAGGTGCGCGCATTGTAGTCCTTGCAGAAGGCCATGATGTTGATGCCATGACCTGCCAGGGCGGGACCGATGGGCGGGGCTGGATTTGCTTTTCCGGCCTCGATCTGTAAACGTACAATTGCTTTTAATTTCTTTGCCACTTTATGCTCCTTTGTGGTTTTAGCGGGTTATTGGGAGAACCCTCCCACGCTTGCCAAATGCTTTATGCTTTTTCCACCTGCAGGAAATCCAGTTCCACAGGGGTTTCACGCCCGAAGAAGTTCACCATGATGCGAACCTTTGAGCGTTCCATATCGATTTCTGAAACGGAACCGCGGAAATCGTTGAATGGTCCATCGATAATGCGTACGCGTTCACCGGCCTTGTAGGAGACCTTGACGGTCGGGGCTTCGGCTTCCATGCGCTTGAGGATCTGGGTCACTTCCTCCGGCCTGAGCGGTGTGGGGTCATTACCCATGCCGACAAAGCCGGTCACACCCGGGGTGTTACGGACGACGAACCATGAATCATCAGTCAGGATCAGGTTGACCAACACGTAACCCGGGAAAACATGGCGCTCCACGGTGCGGCGCTTGCCCTCTTTGACCTCGATCTCTTCCTGGGTCGGAATGACCACATCAAAGATCTTGTCCTTCATACCCATCGATTCGATGCGCTGCTCGAGATTGTGCCGCACCTTGTTCTCATATCCTGAATAACAATGGATGACATACCAGGCTCGCGTATCATCCGGTGACTCAGCCTCAACCGAAGCGATGATCTCAGAAAGCGGTTTTTCACCTTCGATGACCGGCAAATCCTCGTCGACCGCAGGAGCAGGGTGACTGGTCGTTATCTCAGGTTCGACAGGCGCGTTGAACACTGCCTCGGAGGGTTGCGTTTCTTCAACCGGCTCTTCGGGCAGGTCCATCTCAGGCGTTGTCTCGTCGTAGTCCTGCATCTTGGTTCACTTTCCAGTCAAATAGTTCGGCAGTCAGCCTATGCCACCAGCAAGGTGATCAAGGTTGAGAAGATGAAATCTAAAAAGCCAAGAATGGCGGCCATAACCAGCATGACCAGCAGCACAATCTTGGTCAGGTTCCATGTTTCCTGGGGAGTCGGCCAGCTGACCTTGCGCAACTCGCCAATGGTTTCCCTGAACCAGCGTGAAAAACGGTTCGGTTTCGAAACATTGTCCGTCATTACAATCTCCTCTTTCTCACGTTCAAAACGCCGCCATGGGTCGACGGCGTTATATTGCTTTTATCAGGCAGGCCAGGCAGGACTTGAACCCACAACATCCGCTTTTGGAGAGCGGCGCTCTACCAAATTGAGCTACTGGCCTGTATTCGTTAATGGCGCCGAACTTTTAGTATACTCCATTAACGAAGGTACTATGCTTACTTGGTCTCGCGGTGCAGTGTATGTTTCTTGCAGCGAGGGCAGTACTTGTTTATTTCCATCCGGTTAGGATCGTTACGGCGGTTCTTTTCGGAGGTGTAGGTTCGTTCCTTGCATTCCGAGCAGGCCAGCGTGATCACCGGTCGAACATCTTTCTTTTTTGATGCCATGCTACTGTTGTGACTGCCGGTATTACCAGCAGCCTCTCCTTACCTATGCAATGATCTTGGTGATAACGCCAGCGCCGACGGTCAGACCGCCTTCGCGAATGGCGAACTTCGAACCCTGCTCGAGCGCCACCGGGATGATCAGTTCAACCTCGAGGTTGACATCATCGCCCGGCATGACCATCTCGACGCCTTCCGGCAGCTTGATGTTGCCGGTCACATCCATCGTCCGGATGTAGAACTGAGGCCGATAGCCGGTGAAGAAAGCCTTGTGTCGGCCGCCTTCCTCGCGCTTCAACACGTACACCTGGCTGTTGAACTTGGTGTGCGGGGTGATGCTGCCCGGTTTGGCAACCACCTGCCCGCGCTCCACGTCCGTGCGCTCGATGCCGCGCAGCAGCAGGCCCAGATTGTCGCCCGCTTCGCCTTCATCCAGCAGCTTGTGGAACATCTCAACACCCGTCACAACCGAGTTCTTTGTCTTTTCCTGCAGACCCACGATCTCGACCGGTTCGCCGACCTTGACCTTGCCGCGGTCGACACGGCCGGTTACCACCGTGCCACGACCCTTGATCGAGAACACATCCTCGATCGGCATCATGAACGGTTTGTCCAGCGCGCGCACAGGTTGCGGGATGTATTCATCCACCACCCGCAGCAGTTCCTTGATGCTCGCGTACTCCGGTGCATTCGGGTCGGTCGAGGTGCTCTCAAGCGCCTGCAGGGCGCTCCCACGCACGATCGGCGTGGTGTCGCCCGGGAAACCATAGCCCGTCAGCATTTCGCGCAGTTCCATCTCCACCAGTTCCAGCAACTCGGGGTCGCTCATCTGGTCGATCTTGTTCAAGTACACCACGATGCTCGGCACTTCCACCTGGCGCGCCAAAAGCACGTGTTCCTTGGTCTGGGGCATCGGTCCATCCGGCGCCGCCACCACCAGGATCGCGCCATCCACCTGCGCTGCACCCGTGATCATGTTCTTGATGTAGTCGCGGTGTCCCGGCATGTCCACATGCGCATAATGGCGTTTTTCCGTCTCGTACTCGACATGCGCAATGTTGATGGTGATGCCGCGCGCTTTCTCTTCCGGTGCATTGTCGATGGAATCATACGCACGGTAATCCGCTTTCCCAAAGAAATGACAATACTTTGTGATCGCGGCTGTCAATGTGGTCTTGCCGTGGTCGATGTGTCCCATCGTGCCCACATTCAGATGTGGTTTGCTTCGATCAAATTTCTGCTTCGCCATTTGCTTCTCCTTCTTACTCGTTTCTAGTCATCTTTCGGCAGTTGAGCCCTCAATGGGAGTTGAACCCATGACCCCGCCCTTACCAAGGGCGTGCTCTACCAACTGAGCTATGAGGGCTGGCCGAAACCAAGCCTTCATCACTGAAAGCAGTGGACGGTGGGGGATTCGAACCTCCGAAGGCGTTCGCCATCTGATTTACAGTCAGACCCCTTTGGCCACTTGGGTAACCGTCCATTTCAACCCGTTACAGGGTCGCAATCGGGGCAGTGGAAAGCACTGCGCCCAATTGCCAGCTTGCAACGTGAGCCGACGATGGGAATTGAACCCATAACCTACCACTTACAAGGCGGTTGCTCTGCCGAATTGAGCTACGTCGGCGGATTATTAAAGTCCAAAATTAAGCGGCGCATATTATACCAAATGCCGCGGCTTGGAGCAAGATGGCGCTCCATTCCCAAAGACAAGAGAGTTTATCAGAAGTGGTCGGGAAGCGTCAAGACAAATCGATGACCAGGCCTTACCCGGGCAGAGGCACGAACTGATCCAGCACTTTCTGCTCCTCAACCGCTCTTGTTCATCCACAATCCCATCAGCTTACGACAGGTTCCCACCCGCTCACTCGCTCCTGATCTTCGCGCCCAATTCCGTCTCCAGCGCCTTGATGATGCGCTGGCGGATGCCGTTGGCATCCTGGTCGGTCAATGTACGATCGGCCGCACGGTAGGTCAGGCTGTAGGCCAGGCTCTTGTGGTTCAAACCGATCTGTTCGCCGCGGTAGATATCGAACAACCGGACGGATTCCAACGATTTGCCACCGGCTGCCCGGATCACTTCCTCGACCCTGCCGGCGGGCACTTCTTCACCGACGATCATGGCCAGGTCCTCCAGGATGGGCGGGAAGGCCGGCACGGGATGACTCTCATGCCGGACGGGCATCAAGGTTAAAAGAGCGTCCATATCGAACTCAGCCGCCAGGACGATCTTCCCGGCGAACTCGAACTGCCCGGCGACCAACGGGTGCAGCTCGCCGAAATAGCCGAGCAGTTTGTCGCCCGATCTCACCGCAGCACACTTGCCGGGGTGAAAGGCGGGGGCATCCCCCACTTCGTAAACGACCGGGATATGCGTACCGGCTAAAAGCTGTTCGACCGCGCCCTTCAAGTCGAAGAAGTCATAAGCCTCATCCGCCTTTCGATCGAAAGCGGGGGCTTCCTTTTGACCACACATCACCAGTGCCAACCGGGCCGGTTCTTCCGGCAGGGTCTTGGCATCTTTATAAAGGTAAACCGGACCGGTTTCGAAGAGACACATGCCGTTACTCGTGCGCGCATTGCGCTCGACGATCTCCAGCACAGAGGGCAGCAGCCGGGTGCGCATGACTGCCCGCTCGGGGGTGATCGGGTTCTTCAAGGTGATATATTCCACATTCTGTGGCTCCGTACCGGGCGGGAAGACACGTGCCTCTTTTTCAGGGGTGGTCAAGCGGTAGGTGATCACCTCCTGGAAACCCATTTTCGCCAGCAGGTCCTTAAGCTTCTCCTCACGATCCAGGGTTGGATTACCCAATTGAGCTGGCAGTGGATCGGCCAGGCGGCTGGCCGGGATGTTGTCGTAACCGTACAGGCGGGCGACCTCCTCGATCAGGTCGGCTTTACCAATCAGCCCTTCACCGATATCCATGCGGTGCGGTGGTGATTGGACTTCGACCTCTTTTCCATTCACCTTGCAGGTGAACTCCAGGCGGGTCAGCAGACCGGCGATGGTCTTTGCATCCAGGTGGATGCCCAGGCTGCGTTCGACATCCGTTTCCTTCAGGACGATCAGCGGATCCTTGTAAGGTTGCGGGTAATTATCGACCAGGTCAGCAGCGATCTCACCGCCCGCCCAGGCAGCCATCTTATCCAGCCCCTGCCGGGTACCCAGCAGGGCCAGTTCGGGATGCACCCCGCGGCTCATGCGGTAACCCGCTTCGGATTGCATTTTTTGCGAGGCAACTGTCTTGCGGATATTGATGAAATTCCACGAAGCGCCTTCCAGCAGGACGTTGGTGGTCGCATCGCTCACTTCACTCTCCAGGCCGCCCATCACACCGGCAATGGATAATGCCCCGGCCGTGTCGGTCACCAACTCGGTGAAGTCATCCAGAATGCGTTCGACGCCATCCAGCGTGGTCAATTTTTCCTTGGGCTTGGCCGTGCGGGTGATGATGGTGGGCGGTTTGCCGCCGGCGCGTTTGACCAGCACGTCATAGTCGAAGGCATGCATCGGTTCGCCGATCTCGAGCATGACATAGTTGGTGGCATCCACCACCGCGTTGATCGGGCGCATGCCGGCCAGCTTCAGGCGGCGCTGCACCTGGTAGGGACTGGGCTGGTGTTTGACATTGCGGATCAATCCCAGAATGAAACGCGGGTTGAGCGCCGGATCTTCAATGCGAATCTCAGCCTGACCGATGATGCTTTTACCGGTTGCCGGTTGTTTCAATTCGGGTTTTCGAAGGGGTACTTCCAACATGGCAGCGATCTCACGCGCGATGCCCAGGATGCTGGCATTGCGGCTCATATTGGGCAGGATCGAGATATCCAGGACGGCATCGCCCATGTAATCGACCAGCGGCATGCCTTCCGGCGCATCGTCGTCCAGGATGATGACACCCTCGTGCTCATCCGAAATGCCCAGCTCTTTCTCAGAGCAGATCATCGAGTAGGAATCCACCCCGCGGATTTTTGCGGGCTTCAGGGTGGTCAACACCTGTCCGGGCTGGTGCCCGTCGTAAATGCGCGCGCCTTCCTTCGCATAGGCGACCTTGAGCGGTTTCTCCAGCGGTCCCTTGCCCTTTGTACTCGAACAGGTTGGGCGCGCCGGTCAGGACAGTGTGTTCCTTCTCGCCGTCGAACAGGCGGCAGAGCACCAACCGGTCGGCGTTGGGGTGCGGCATGACCTCATCCACCCGCGCCGACCACCAACTTGTCGGGTTCCCAGGCCAACCCGCTGACAGCACTACCTTCTGCACTCCCGGAGCCATGCACGCCAACCGGGCTTGCGTAGGCAGCAGCCAAACCGACCATCTGGATGCCATCCACCTCCAGCCCGGTCATGGTCAGGCGCTCGGCCAGCTCTTCAACCGGGATATCGATATCGACGAAATCTTTGATCCAGGAAATAGGCGCTTTCATGAGAACTGCTCCAGGAAACGAATATCATTCGACCAGAAATAACGGATGTCTTCGATGTGATTGCGCAGCATCGAGATGCGCTCCGGACCCATGCCGGCGGCGAACCCGGAATAAACCTCGGGGTCATATCCGCCGTTCTGCAGGACGGTCGGATGCACCATGCCGCAGCCCAGGATCTCGAGCCAGCCGGAGTTCTTGCACACCCGGCAGCCGCTCCCACCGCAGATGAAACACTCGACATCCATCTCGCCGCTCGGCTCGGTGAACGGGAAGTAGGAGGGGCGCAGGCGCGTCTTGACCTTCTCGCCGTACAGCCGGCGGGCAAAATCGATCAGGGTGCCTTTCAAGTCGGCGAAGGTGATGCCCTTCCCGACCACCAGCACCTCGACCTGGTTGAACTGGGTTTCGGCGCGCGTGGTGACCTGCTCGTAGCGGTAGACCATGCCGGGCAGGATGACGCGGATCGGTTCGGGGGCGTTTTCGCGCATGTAACGGATCTGACCGGGTGAAGTGTGCGTGCGCAGGACGGCGCCCGGGATGTTGACATGGTAGGTATCCCACAGGTCGCGCGCCGGGTGGTGAGCGGGGATGTTGAGCAACTCGAAGTTGAACTCATCCGACTCCACCTCGCGCGAACGGTAGACCTGGAAGCCCATGTCGCCGAAGATGCGGCAGATCTCGCGCAGCGTCTGGGTCTGGGGATGCAGCCGGCCGGCGTGGGGTTTGCGCCCCGGCAGGGTCACATCCAGGCTCTCGCTTTCCAGGGCATGCGCCACGCGCTCCTGGGCCATCTTTTCCATGTGCTCGGAAAAAGCGGCTTCGAGTGCCTGTTTGACCTGGTTGGCCGCCCGCCCCATTTCGGGACGGATGTCAGCCGGCAGCTGCCGGCAAGGCTGGCGAAAAGCCTGCATGACCGGCGAGGTCTTGCCCAGGAAGCGTGTCTTCCAGGCGGCCAGATCGCCTCAGCCGCCAGCTTGACCGAGCGCTGCAAGCGCTTCCTCTTTAAGCGCATCGAGATCGGCGGGTTGGATGGGTTGTTCAGTCATTCTCACCTCTATTAAATAGCAATCCCGTCCCATCAAGGGACGGGGTCGGGTTCCCGCGGTGCCACCCTTGTTGGCTGAAAGTATCAGCCCACTCGGCGCCAACGGCCATATGGCGATTGGCTGCCCGGGTAACGCAGGGCTGGCGGCTCAGATTAATCACACAAGTTTTCACCTGAGCGGCTCAGGAGTGAACTTCAACCGTTGGACTGCCTGGCCGGGATCTCAGTCTTGTCCCGGCTTCCCTGGAGGATCCGGACGGTCTACTTTTCTCCGTCAAAGCCTTTGGTGAGGTAATTATCGTCAATTGAGATGAATTGTCAAGCCCCGATTAATGACCATTGTATAATCGGATGATGGAATTGCATAAATGGCATTTCATAATATTATTCCTCTTTTGTATCGATATTACCGGTTGTTCAAACCAGATACCAAGTGTCCCGACTGCTTATTCAATACCAACCGTAAGCCCGACCTGGGAAAACATGGTCCAGGATGCCGTGGATCCTTGCATCGATATCACAAATTCCAATGGCATGATCGATATCGATACGATCTCGTTGGCCGTACAATCAAATAATCATATTTACCTCTTCAATTCCGATCTCTCCGGGTGTTATCGGATTGCATCGCATTCAACAGATGTATTTCTAAATGAAAATGATTGCACGATGACCGGGATCAGCAACGGGTTGCTCGAGCCGGTCATAAAAGTAAACACCAGGGATTATTACGATAATTTGCTCAGCGAGGCGATCTATCCTTTTCCCAATCCTGCCGATTCAGAACTCATCTATGGTTTTACCCCTTCCCCGGATTATCAATGGATCGCCTATAAGCAGGTCACGGGCGAGTATTTCAGATCGTTGGAGGAAGCCAATCAAACCGAAGTCAAACTGGTCCGGCTTGCTGATTCTCAAACGTTGGAAGTGATATCTCTAACCGACCATGCCGGAGCCCATCATGCCATCCTGGCCTGGTCGCCGGATGGACGCTACCTGGCTTTTCCTGATTTTGATAGTCATGGTGTCACCCAAATCTACTTATATGAGCCAGAGACGGGGAGGAAAACGCAGGTATCGAGTTTTAAAGACGGCGAAAAGGAATACGGAATATCCAATCTGGCTTGGTCAGGGGATTCCGCCGAGTTGCTTTTTGTTAAAGTTAAATACTGGCTGGATGAGCCTTACCTGTATTCCTATTCCGGCGGCGGGCTTGGCGCAATTGACAGGGTGGATAGTCAAGTCCGTTGGATCTTACCTTTCTCAGAGGATATGGGGATACAAAGCATTAATGTAAATGACAAAGGAGAAGTGCTGACCCTGTTGCGGAAGTACAGGCAATCTCAAAAACATGCCATCCCTGTTTACAATATTGATTCGGGCGAAATTATTAATACAATTTCACCAAACATCCTGGCGAAAATTAATAATATTGCTTTCGTAATCCCACTGGACCCGGATTTCAATCGCCTGGTTATTGATTTCGGTCCCACAGTCGTTTATAACGATAAAGACAATTCTCAAAACGTAATAACCTCATATCCTTTCTTTTTCGAGTTTGACATACTCACGACACCCATAGGATCAATCACCCCTCCCTCCTGCGGATTATGAAATAGTCGGGGTTCGCTTCCCCCGTGTGTGGCGAAATTCGGTGAGCCACTCCGGGGGATCATCCCCAGGACACACAGTGTTCTGGGGACGCTGAGCGCCGCGAGCATAGCGAGAAGGTACCGCTCATCCCAACCAACAAAATAAGGAAGCTGGGTTACGGACCTTTCAGGTGCTAACTGCTCGCTTAGCTTACGGTATACCTGGGATTTACAGAGGAAAAATGGAAGGTGGGTTTCGCTCCTACGGAGCTCTACCCACCCTACGAAAACCATTTAAGGATTCATCACGCGACCAACGAACAGGATCGTCCCGGTGGGGATATCCCTTATGACGAACAAGAAAGGTCGGTCGACACGGAATTCGAATGGTTGACCAACCGGGGCTGAAGTGACCCCTACAATGACCACAGTGGCAGCTGCGGCTTCAGTGCCGGCTTCATCCACGGCCACGAAAGCTTTGTGGAGGATATTGGTGATATACAGATCCCGAGCGCCATCCATACCTGAGAGATCGGCCAGGTTCGCATCAAAAGCATCCACCATCCCCAATTTTTTCAATTCTTCCACGAGGCTGAGCGAGTACTCAAATTTAAATTTCGGGAGATACAGATCGACATCCTGGTATTCCATCGAACTCAACATTGCATCCAGGCCGGCCGGATCCAGTCCGGCTTGAACGGCATCCAATTGACCTTCATGCGGCAGCAGGATGACCATCGAAAGCTGGTTACCGGCATAGGGCAGCTCGATGGCCTTCAGGGTGTTCCCGGCCGTGAAGCGGAATGTGCCATTCTGGAACATCGTTGGGACATTTATAGACGTGCTGTCTGCCAGGTGGAACGCCTGATCGGAGGTGCTGTCCTTGGAGAACTCGCTTGCCCAATCCGCCTTGAAGTAAATGGCATTAGCTAATACCAGGCGGGTGAGCATATCAATCGCGCCCTGCGGGACGATATCCTTGATCTTCTCTTCGGTCTCGCGGCTGACCCAATCGTTGATATCCTTCCGGGCTCCCTCAGGGTTGGTTCTGAAAATCAACCAGGTACATCCCCGCACCGTAATTTAAAGCCAACGTATCGAGGAAATCGGATACGAATGGGAATCCCTGCTGCCCCCACAACGCATTGGCGATATGCAGTTTAAATGCCTTGTCGGGTTCGATACCTTCCGCTTCGGCACGAGAATCCAGTGCCAGCATCAGGGCATTGAAAGCCGGGTGCAGATCTGGCCTGATCCAGGTTGAAATGCATGGCTTTCGCCATCTGAGCTTCAGTTTCACCACGTGCACCCGCCCAGGTCATGGTCAGCGCGGAGGAGATGCTGTAAGGGGAATAAAAAAGTTGCCAGGACCGGACCCTAGTTGGTGTAACAGGTCCAACGCAAAAGCATTATTACCGTTGGCGATGGCTGTGAAGTCCGCCTCGGTCACGACCGGATTTGTCTCACGGGTCAGGTCGGATTGAATGGCTTCCACAGGTTCCACCGGATTGCAGGCTGACAGGATGAACGAAATGACGAATAGCAGTGTGAGCGATTTTAACAAGGTTTTCATGGGTTCCTCCGATATCAATACTCGAAAGACGCCTTTGAATCGTTATTTGTTCCCATGGGGATACGTCTTTTCTTAATAACACCCATGCTATGGAAGCGAAGGACCCTTGGGGGAAAGCCACCAACATATCCAGATAATTGGCGGGTATGGAAACCCGCCCTACGTTATTTCACGCTGATTATCACCTACAAAATTAATCTGGCAATGCTCACATACATGCGTCCCCCGCTGGCCGACCACCAGGCGTGTGATGGGAGTCCCACAAATCGGGCAGGGTTGCCCTTCTCGACCGTAGACCCTGAAATGATTCTGGAAATCTCCCCCGCGATAAACCCAATCGATGCTGGCGCCGTTGCGGGCGATGCCCTCGCGCAGAATTGCTCGTATGGCTGTCAGTAAGCATTGCGCCTCAACCAGGGAGAGAGTATCTGACCGGCGCAGGGGATGGAGTTTTGCCAGGTGCAGCGCCTCATCGGTATAAATATTGCCCAGACCGGCCAGGAAGGTCTGATCGAGCAGCAGGGGTTTCAACTGGCGATTGTGTCCGTCAACATCTCATGGAAATCTATCGGGGGTCAGCCTTTCATCCAACGGTTCCGGTCCGAGTTTACCCAAAACATCTTCCGGCGTCCGGGTCACCCAGACGCCGCCCAAACTTGCGTGTGTCGTTGAAACGCCAGCTGGCAGGTAATGCCCTCTGCTTTCAAGCCAGATGACCAGCCGGTCGTGCTTCTCGAAGCGGTGCATTCCCAGCCCGGAGGAACAGATCCCCGCTCATTCTAAGATGGATGAGCATATAAATCCCACCCAGATCGAAAACCAGGAACTTGCCACGACGGCTGATTCCATTGATCGGCCGGTCTTTCAACAGGCGGGATAATCTGTGATGGTTGTGGCTCTGCCAGCGTGCGCTGCCAGAGCAGTTTAACCTTTACTGATCTGATACTGGAGAATGGAAGATTGGCTGACCATTGCCCTCGCGTAAACCGCGGGCAATGGTCTCAACCTCGGGCAAGTTCAGGCATGACTGACGAATCTACTCGCCGAACATCTCGCCGACCGAACGACCCTGGTTGGCGCGGCAGATGACCTCTCCCAACAGGTCGGCCACGGTCAAAACAACCAGGCGCTCTCCAAACGGCTTGCCGCATACCAGGCGGGATCGGGATGGTGTTGGTGGTGATGAACTTCTCGACCGGTAACCCGGCCAGTTTCTTGGCACCCGCCCTGGTCAGTGCTGCATGCACGAAGACCATGTAGATATTGCGCGCACCATTGGTTTTGAGCAATTCGACAGCCTGGGCCATCGAGCCACCGGTGGAAACCTCGTCATCGACCAGGATCACATCGCGATCCTTGATCTCACCGATAATGGTCAATGCCTCGGCTTTGGCATCGTTTGCCACCCGGCGTTTTTCGATGAATGCCATGGGTGCATCCAATCCGGCAGCGAAATTACGACCCTTCTTGGCAAAACCCAGGTCGGCGGTCACCACCACCGGGTTATGAAGGGTTGTCTTTATGCTGACAAGATAATCCATCAGAATGTGAAAAGCGGTCATCACATCCCCGGGGATGGAGAAGAAGCCCTGGATCTGTCCGGCATGCAGGTCCATGGTGATATAACGGTCGGCGCCGGCCACCTCGATCATATCCGCCACCAGGCGGGCTGTGATCGGAACACGCGGCTGGTCCTTCTTGTCGGAACGCGCATAACAAAGGTACGGGACGACCGCCGTGATGCGCGCAGCCGAATCCAGGCGCAGGGTCTGGATCAGGATCAACAGTTCCATCAGGTTGCGGTGCACAGGTGCGGAGGTGGTCTGGATGACGTAGCAGTCCTGCCCGCGCACGGACTTATGCAGCTTGACGAACAGGTTCTCATTTGGAAATTCGATGATATCGCGTCCGCAGAGTTCGGTCTCCAGGTGATCGGCGATCTGCTGGGCCAATTCCGGGCAGGCGGTACCTGCAAAGAGTTTGACATCACCGTACATTAATTCATGCCGTGCGTGCAATTGTGTCATGCTGCCTCCATCCAATGATGATTATAGCCCCACAAACGCTTCATTCAGCAGGATGATACTCCTGTCGCAGGATGCTCATGATCAGGATGTTGTGATAAGCGCCATCCTTGTAATCCGACTCGCGCATCTGCCCCTCATGCACAAAGCCTACCTTCTCGTAGGAGCGAATGGCACGCTTGTTGCGTTCGAAAACCCGCAACCAGACCCGGTGCATATTAAGCGTTTCAAAGCCGTATTTAACCAACAATTCCATCGCTTCGCTGCCGTAACCCTTGTTCCACCATTCTTTGGCACCGATCGAGATGCCGACTTCGGTGTTACGGGAACGCCAGTCGATCTCGTGGTAACCACAGGTGCCAATGGGTATCCATTCCTTTTCCGGGCAGATCTCGATCACCATGATCTGTTGCTCCTGCGGGCGCTGGATCATGCGCTCGAACCAGTTCTCCTCGTTGGCCATCGACATGGGGTGAACATCACCAGATTGGCGATCACTTCGGGGTCGTTCATCCAGCGAGTGAAAAGCGGGATATCGCCGCGCTCGGCGCCACGGAAGCGGATGCGTTTGTATGTGATCATTCGATCTCCTAAGGATGCACCCTTAATAGGGGGTGCCGCGCCCTCCTTATGGGTGCAGGCGTGTCGGTCCGCGGAACAGGTAGACCGCTTCACGAATGTTGGGCAATCCCAACATGATCATCAACAGACGCGAGAGACCCATACCAAATCCACCGTGTGGAGGGCAACCGTACTTGAAGAAATCCAGGTAGAACTGGATCGCCTCGAGGCCCAGACCCTTTTCCTGAGCCTGCTTCGCCAGAACATCATAGCGATGCTCGCGCTGGGCGCCGGTGGTCACTTCCAGACCGGTTCCCAGCAGATCAAAACTGCGGGTCAATTCCGGATGATCAGGGTGACGCATGTGGTAGAAGGGGCGCACGCCGATCGGCCAGTCGGTAATGAACACATACTCGTGGTTGTACTTCTCCTTCACATACTCGCCCAACAGGCGTTCACCGCCCGGGTCGATATCGCCCTTGCGCTCGGGTGGTAATTTATAATCCTTTTCCTTTAGAATGGCATAGGCTTCAGCCATGGTCAGTTTTGGGAATGGCACTTCCGGCACGATCAGTTCCTTGCCGAACTGCTCCTGGATGGCAGGTCCAAATTCATCCTTCACGGCCTGGTAGACATACTGCAGCCAGTTCTCATGAAATGCCATCACATCGTAATGGCTATCGATCCAGGAGAACTCGACATCCACCCCGGTGAACTCGGTCATGTGACGCGAGGTGAAGGAGGGATCAGCCCGGAAGACCGGCCCGATCTCGAAGATGCGTTCAAAGCCAGCTGCCATGGCCATCTGCTTGTAGAACTGGGGTGACTGCGACAGATAGGCTTTCCGCTCGAAGTATTCGACGGTGAACAACTCGGCGCCGCTCTCGGAGGGACTGCCCATCAGCTTGGGTGAGTGCATTTCAACATAGTTGTTCTTCTGCCAGTACTCGCGCATGGCACGCACGACCGACGTCTCGATCCGGAATAACAGGCCATTTACCGGTCGGCGCAGGTCCATATAGCGCCAATCCAGGCGGTAATCCAGTTCGGGCAAAGTGTCGCCGAAAGGCTCGAACGGCAGGGGTGATTGGGCGAGGTTATTCACCTCCAGGCTTTCCAATTGCAGCTCAAGACCACCCAGCTTGACGATCGCGTTCTCGACCGGCGTGCCGGTGATGGTCAGTGCGCTCTCGGTGGTCAAGGCGGAGATGCGCGCAGCCAGTTCGGGGTCCCGCTCGCGTTCGTTGACGATCTGCACGGCGCCGGTCGGGTCGCGCAGCACCAGGAACTGCATGCGCTTCTGGTCGCGCAGGGTCTGAAGCCAGCCCTGGACCTTCACCTTCTGGCCAAATTTGGTTTTAAGGTCGGAAATATTGGTTCGTTCCATGTTGAAATGCTCCACAACGACAAAATGATTGCTGGAGCTATTTTAACATCACTTGGTTGATTTGGGCTGATTTAAGAGGTCAATGGCGGCTTTTTGGGGGGAGATCTGGCGCGACAGAATCAGTTTGAGCATCTCCCGGTAAGCTCGTGGATCTACCTTCTGTTGCCAGTTGTGATATAGCTCCTCCCTGAGTGAGCGTTCCAGCTCTGCTGTCAGGCGAGCGGCATTCTTTTCATCCCACAGGTTCTGGTCCACCAGGAACTGACGGTGAGCGAGGACGGCCCGGTGGAGTTCGGGTGTCCCCTGCCCTGAGGTGGCAATTGTCTTGATCAAGGGTGGCTGCCAGGTCACCCTGGGAATCGGTTTATGTTCTTCCGTCTGACGGTGATGACCCATTGTGTCTGAGAACGGGCGATTCGTATCCGCCAGCTCAAGCGCGCTGCGCAGCGCCCGCTCAGCGCGGGCCACTCCCGGAAGATCAGCCTTGTTTAATACCAGGATGTCGGCAATCTCGAGGATGCCAGCTTTGATAGCCTGGACCTCATCACCCATGTCAGGCGCCTCGACCACGATGGTGGTATGTGCCAGGCGAACGATCTCGATATCATCCTGCCCTGCCCCGACCGTCTCGATCAGAATAATCCCGAATCCGGCTGCATCGAGAACAGCCGCTGCCGCCGCCGTGGCAGCCGAAAGACCACCCAGCGCACCGCGGGAAGCCATCGAACGGATGAACACCCCTTCATCACCTGCCAGGTCACGCATGCGCACCCGGTCACCCAATACCGCACCGCCGCTGAACGGGCTGGTCGGATCGATGGCCAGGATGCCAACCCGTTGTGGGGCCTCATCACCCGTTTGTTGGCGGAAGGCTCGAGCCAGTTGGGCGGTGAGTGTGCTCTTGCCGGTCCCGGGTGAACCGGTGATACCGATCAGGTGTGACTGACCGGTATACGGAAACAGGGCGGAAAGTGCCTGCCGCCCTGCCTGAGTCTGGTCCTCTACCTGGCTGATGCAGCGTGCCAGTGCAATCCGATCACCCGCGCGCACCGCTTCCAGGTTAAACTTATAAGTCATAACGATTATTCTTTGAGTTTATGCGGCAGATTTACCAACTGCAGCTTCAACATCCTTAACCACAACCTGGGTGGAAGTACCCGGTCCGTAGACAGCCGTCACGCCGGTTTTTAAGAGGGCTGGGATGTCCTCCTCGGGGATGATGCCTCCGACAAACACTTTGACCTTGTCCATCCCGGCTGATTTTAAAAGATCCATCACCCTGGGAACGAGCGACATATGTGCGCCGGACAGGATCGACAATCCAATCATATCCACGTCCTCCTGCGCGGCGGCTTCAACGATCATTTCGGGTGTATATCGCAAACCGGTGTAGATGACTTCCATACCGGCGTCCCGCAATGCGCGGGTGATGACTTTTACCCCGCGGTCATGACCATCCAGACCAGGCTTCGACATTAAGACGCGAATCTTTTGACCTGCCATGCCCATCTCCTCCATACAGGATGGAATAATTATAACCGACCGATGCCGGCAATTTACCCGGTCAGCGGCCGCACCGATTAAAGAGGCTGGTAAACAAAAAGCCTTCCCGGAGTTCCGGGAAGGCTTGGTTGAAAAACAGGTTGGTTTATGGCTCGGAGACTTCCACGTAATTAAATACCACTTGAATCGGAAACACATTCATGGTACCGGCAGAGAGCCCGATGTAACCATCATAGTAGTTACTATCTACAAAGGCTTTCTTTTGCCAAAGATCGCCATTTATAAACAAGGAAAGTTTATTTCCAATGCAGGTTATTTTATAATTATTGGTTTCATTTCCCTGTTTGATTTTTGTCGAACCACCTTCTTCGATCAGGATATAGCCGTCTTCTTCGGAATAGCGCCATAATTGCACCATACCGCTGGCTGCCACACTAAATTCATACCAGCCCTCACCCGGGGTATAACGGCAGACCAGGTTGATGTACTGGGAGTTGTGCGGTCCGGTGTTCTCGACTTCGAGCTCAACCGCGACATCCTGATACGTGTAGTTCTCATTGAAGAGGTAGATATAGGTATCTGCCAGATTGATATCGAACCAAACACCACCATTTTCGATATAGACATCGGTCTCATTCTCATATTCCGTATCGGTGTCTTGGGTAAAATATAGCTCGTTCCAATTATCCAGATTGGTATCGAATTCATCCAGATACCAGGGGCCGGTCTCCACCACGACGGGTTCTTCGGTTGCATATCACTTCCACGGGTGCTTCGGTGACCACTTCGCTGGCAATTGTGTTATCCTCCGTGGCTGTGTCGGTGTTGTCGGATGAACCGCAAGCCAGTGTCACCAGCAGCATTACTGCAATGATCAAGAAAAGTGCTTTCGTAATAGATGCTTTCATTAATCTCCTCCTTGGGGTTTTGGGGACCCGTTAAATTTCCAATATTATAACTTATTCAGATTGCTATTCAAGGGCAGCCTGAATATTCAGATGAAATGGAATTGGGCCGCTGGGAGACTCGATAATCACAATGCATACGTACTCCCCAAACCCGGGTGGTGAGCAACTGAACATGCGCCCACGCGTATCCACCTGCGAAAGCTCACCCGCCTGAAGCTTGATCCAGCCGGTGGCATCCGCATCATTATAAGTTGATTCATTTCCTGGAATGAAGATCGCAAACCAAACCTGTTCGCCACGCTTGATCGGGAATTTATCGATCTTTATGTCCTCACAACCGGGTGCAACCACCAGGTGATTCCCTTCGAAAACAAGCTTGCAGCTTTTATCGAACATGTCGCCGAGCGTGATGGCATATTGAATGGTCGGCGTTACCGTCAGGGTCGGAGTGGGTGACTCGGCGGGTGTGGGGCTTTTCGTTGGTTCAGGTGTATCCGTGATCGTGGGAGTTAATGATGGCTCAAGCGTCAGGGTCGGGGTTATCGTGGGTGTGGCGAAGCCCGGAAAAGCACAACCGGTCATCAGGACCATTGCCAAGAGTAACGGCAAATTGCAGGGTAGAATACCCAACATCCTGGACTTAATAATGGTCTTCATATTTGTACCTCATCAATTATGGTTGCCGGATATTTTAACATAAACCTGTCATGTCTCCCGGAAATACCAGTTGTGATGTAACCGGCAGGGCTGCCATGTAAATATCCTGAAATGCCTTGATCGTGGTCAATTCGACATATCTCATCTGTTTTTGTAGCTTCAAGGGCTTCCTGGCGGGCTTTTTTCGACACCAGCATCATCCTGGCTCCTGCGCCGGCAGCATTTCCGACTTGCTGAAAGCGGTCCTCAGGAAGGTCAGGGAACATCCCGATCGCCAGTGCGCTGGCCAGATGCAAATAGGTCCCAAAAGCACCAGCGATAATGACCCGCTCTACCTGACTCGCCCGTAATTTATTTTCCTTCAATAAGACTTCGATGCCAGCGCGAATGGCCGCCTTGGCAAGCTGTACTTCATTGATATCCCGTCGGGTGACATGGATCCCATCCGACCGGCTGCCGGACGCTGTATTTGCCAGACGGAAAGCCCAGCCCTGGGGAATTCGTTCAACCCTATCGGCATCTTTCCGAATCGTGCCGCGATCGTCGATCACCCCCACCCGGTGAAGCTCCGCCACAGCGTCCAATATTCCGGAGCCACAGATCCCGACCGGATCCTTGTCATCAATCGTCAGGAAGTGCCAGCCCTGTTGATCGTAAAATACACGCTCGATGGCGCCGGCTGCCGCGCGCATACCGGCATGAATATGCGCTCCTTCGAAAGCCGGGCCAGAGGCACATGAACAACAGAACAGACCCTTGGTTGTACGCAGGGTGATCTCGGTGTTCGTTCCTATATCCACCAGTAATGCGTTATCTCCGGGACCTGTCAAGCCGCTAACCAGATCGGCAGCAATATGATCGGAGCCAACAAAACCAGCAATCAGCGGCGGTAGGTGGACCAAAGCACCTGGCGCCAGGTCGAGGCCAAGACTATCAGCCGGTAGGTTGAGAGGTTCGCGCTGGGCGGGTTCATAAGGCGCCTCTCCCAATTGGCGGGTTGTTAAACCGACCAGGAGGTGGTGCATCGCAGTATTACCAACCGCAACGGCATCCAGAATTTGGTGGTGATCAAGTTCGCCGACCTGGCAGATCTCCGATACCAGATCGTTGATGCCATCGACCAGGACGTCATGTAACCGGGTTGTTTCCGCCGCGCTCCGATTGGCATAGGCTATCCGGCTGATGACATCCTCACCGTAAGCGATCTGCGGATTGGATGTTCCTCCCTTGGCAAGCGTATGACCGCTCTCAAGATCAACCAGGTAAGCAGCCAACTTGGTTGTACCAATATCAAGTGCCAACCCATAAAGGGGCTGACCGTGTCTGACAAGATCAATAACCGGATCCGGTTGTAAATCCACATCGAAGCCCCTCTACCTGCAGACGCTGTTTGGTGGGAGTCGAGTCCGGAGGTATTTCGATCGTGACATCACTCATGGGTATGGCCTGACATGCCAGGCGTAAACCGGATAACAACCTCGAATCGGAGAAAACCTGCCGTTCAATCGCTGTCGGGGAATTAAGATCTCCCAGGACCAACCGGACGATACATTGGTGACATGTTCCCATACCATCGCACACAGCGATCAGGCCGACTCCTGCCTTCTGGGCGGCAGCCAACACGGTTTCTCCAGCAGACAGATCAATCCTGAGCCCGGATGGTGCAAAGACTATATGGTGTTCGTCTGTCATATGGTTCCGCTATCCTCGAATCAGGCTTTCAATGAGAAAATCCATAATTCCGATCGCCGGAAGGTTTAAATCTTAAGGGGAAGGTCACGGCATGGATGATCTACAAAATATTCAGAACCCTGGATGGTGTTCTTGCAGGAAAGTCTAATCGGTTATATTATAAGGTAGTTAAAGAGAGGAGTGACTTACGATGACCGTGCAACAACATCCAGGCTTGAAACGCTTCATCCCCACCCCGCTGAAACGGGTACTCCCTGTCCCTTCTGATATTGAGATAGCCCAGGCAGCCACTCTAAAGCCGATCACGACCATCGCTGAAGAACTGGGGGTTCAGGCGGAGGAATTGGAATTGTTCGGTCCACACAAGGCCAAGGTCAAACTTGAAGATTCTTGGAACGACTTAAGGATATTCCCAATGGCAAGTATATCGATGTGACAGCCATCACCCCGACACCCCTTGGTGAGGGTAAGACCACCACCACAGTCGGATTAAGCCAGGCACTGGGTGCACAACTCGGCAAGCGAGTCATGACCTGCCTCCGGCAGCCCAGCCAGGGACCGACTTTCGGTATCAAGGGCGGAGCGGCCGGTGGCGGTTACTCCCAGGTCATCCCAATGGAGGATTTCAACCTGCACCTGACCGGTGATATCCATGCCATCACGGCTGCCAACAACCTGATGGCAGCTGCCATTGATGTCCGCATGCTGCATGAGCGCGATGCCAGCGATGAGCAACTGTTCGAGCGGCTCTGTCCCAAGGATAAAAGTGGCAAGCGCAAGGTATCCAAGAGCATCCTGGCGCGGGCGAAACACCTTGGGATTGTTGAAACCGACCCTGACAAGATGACCGAAGAGGAACGTAAACACCTTTTCCGACTGGATATCGACCCCGCCTCGATCACCTGGCGACGTGTGATCGATACCAGCGACCGGATGCTGCGGGGGATCACCGTTGGTCAGGGTGCTGAGGAAGAGGGCAATGAACGCACCACCGGATTTGATATCACAGTTGCCAGTGAGATCATGGCCATCCTGGCACTCACCACCGACCTGGCAGACATGCGTGCCCGTTTTGGCAGGATCGTGATCGGCCTCAGCCGTTCAACGGTGAGGCCGTCACAGCTGAGGATCTGGGCGTGGCCGGCGCGATGACAGTCCTGATGAAGGATGCCATCAAACCCAATTTGATGCAGACGCTGGAAGGCACGCCTGTCTTTGTTCACGCAGGACCTTTCGCCAATATCGCGCACGGCAACAGCTCCATCGTAGCGGACCGGATTGCTCTCAAACTGGCTGATTATGTCGTGACCGAGTCGGGTTTCGGTTCCGATATGGGCATGGAGAAGTTCTTCGATATCAAGTGCCGCTATTCCGGGTTGATCCCGGATGTGGTGGTCATTGTGGCCACCGTACGAGCGTTGAAGATGCATGGCGGTGGACCCAAGGTGGTGGCTGGAAAACCATTGGACTCCGTCTACACAGATGAGAACCTGGAATTGCTTAAAGCCGGCATGGGCAATCTGATCCATCACATCGGTATCGCCAGGCAGTTTGGTGTTCCGGTGGTGGTGGCCGTCAACAGCTTTGCCACCGATACCCCCGCTGAAGTGGACCTGATCCGGAAAGCCGCGATTGAGCAGGGTGGCGCAGCTGATGCGGTTATTTGCAGGCATTGGGAGAAGGGTGGCGAAGGTGCGGTTGACCTGGCCAATGCGGTGATCAAAGCGGCGGAACAAAATAACGAATTCCGGTTCCTGTATCCACTGGACCTTTCGATCAAAGAAAAGATCGAGATCATCGCGCGGCAGGTCTATGGTGCCGATGGCGTGGATTATGACCCACTCGCCGAAGAAAAGATCGCAGATTACACACGACTGGGATTTGACAAGCTGCCGATGTGCATGGCCAAGACTCATCTCAGCCTGACTCACGATCCTGCCTTGAAAGGCGTTCCAAAAGGCTGGCGCCTGCCGATCCGGGATGTGCGCGCATCGGTTGGGGCAGGTTTCATCTACCCCTTGTGCGGCAAAATGGCCACCATGCCAGGTTTACCAACCCGCCCGGCTTTCTATGATGTTGACCTGGATCTTGAGACCGGCAGGGTAGTAGGCTTGTTCTAGAACCCGAAAGATACCATCGACCCCCCGTGGTGTTGACGTAACCCACGGGGGTTTTTTGCATCCTATATGTATACGAAATTTCGGTACTCCATTTTGATACTCTGGGTACTTTATGGATATTAAAAGAAACGATCATGAAAATATTGACCATCCTGGGAACCTTAACTTTATTGACCTCCATGGCCTGCCAGAGCAGCATGATGTCCCCGCTTATCACAGAAGCATCCCGTCTTCCCACAACTCAGCCGACGATCACTCCAACAAATCTCGTCTCACCCAACATCATTACACCAGTCCTGGCTGCTCCGGCAGTCACCTGGCCTGCCATCAGTCTCGTTCAAGTCATAACCGGGTTAAGCCAGCCCTTGCAAGTAACACATGCCGGGGATGGCAGTGGAAGGTTATTCATTGTCGAGAAAAACGGGCGCATTAAGGTCTTCAATAACTTCGTTTACCAGGGCGTTTTTCTGGATATCAGCGCGAAAGTATCCACATCCAGCGAGCAAGGCTTGTTAAGTGTTGTCTTTCCACCCGGGTATGGCTCCAGCGGGCGGTTTTATATCAATTACACCAACCTGGCCGGTGATACGGTCATTGCCCGCTACCAGGTAAGTGCAAATGTAAACCAGGCGGATGCTGCCAGCGAAGAGATCCTGCTGAATATCGATCAACCCTTCACGAATCACAATGGCGGACAAATGGCTTTTGGTCCAGATGGATACCTTTACATCGGCATGGGCGATGGTGGCTCAGGTGGCGATCCGGATAACCGCGCTCAAAACCCAGCCGACTTACTCGGCAAGATCCTGCGCATTGATGTAGAACCGGCAGGCACGGCATCCCCGCCTCCGACCGGCAGCAACCTTATATTCATGCCTGTTCTATATAGACCCGGACTAAGTGAACCTTATCGTATCCCTCTGGACAATCCATTTATCAATACACCGGGGTTTAGACCTGAAATATGGGCAACCGGATTACGAAATCCCTGGCGGTTCTCATTTGACCGCAGCACCGGGGATCTGTACATCGCTGATGTCGGGCAAAATGAATGGGAAGAAGTGAATTTTCAATCCAACACATCTTCCGGAGGGGAAAATTATGGCTGGCGGATTCTGGAAGGCAACCACTGCTACAACCCATCCAGTGGATGTGTCGCTCCATCCTCATATGTCGCCCCAGTGCTAGAGTATGCGCATGGTGCCAATGACATCAATGGCTGTTCGGTCACCGGTGGATTTGTATACCGGGGTATCAATTACCCAACCATGCAGGGAGTCTATTTGTACGGGGACTTCTGCTCCGGCAAGATCTGGGGGGCAGCGTTTGAAAGCAGCTGGTCATCCTCTCAGCTTCTGACTGCACCATTTATGATATCAACCTTCGGTGAGGATGAAAGCGGGGAGCTCTACATTGCTGGTTATAACAATGGAACGATCTATAGGATCCAAGGGAATTAATAAGTATTAATTAAAATGATTTCATAATCCCTTCGGATTGAAAAATACCTTTAAAAGCCTGGCTGGCATCCTGCCGGGCTTTTTCAAACCAGGCGGGGTCAGCGGGAAGGTAAAGTTCGCGGTATTCACGATCGATCCAATCCCCGGTCGCCGCTGATCCCCCATAAATATTCTCCTGGTTCTTCAAGATGGTGATTCGTAAACTGCGTGCTTCTGAAAGGAAAGCTTCCCCGTATGTTCCAAATTCGAAATTAGCCGCAAAAATACTTGATCCGGGCATTTTCGTCCGGACCAGCTCATATTCCCAATCGATCATGTCCCCGTGCATGCAGTAAAACTCCTCCGGATTGGCACCGGCCACCCGGGCAAGCTGGTACTGTTGCTTGATCTCGAGAGCACTGCGGTTGTCCAAAGGAGATGTGACCACAGTCATTTGATCTCTTGGCCCATATCCACTGTGTATGTCAAGGTGAATGATGCGTTTATACCCCATAAATGAATCCAGGTAGAGCTGCATCAAGACCCGGGTTTCTTCCTGAATTGACTGCCCACCGAAATAAATTCCGGATGGATATTCGTATTGACCCATCAAAGCAGCTTGCCGCAGGCGTAAAGTACCCAACCGGATAACTGTTTTCACTAATCCTGATGCAAAGATCCACTTTTCAGTTAATAGATCGCCCACCGGGCGATCAGGGCAGAGGAAAGACAATAAAGGCTTGTAGTCGTTATTCACCAATTCCGCTGATGAGAAACTTCCTGAGATGAAGTTACGATTCAGATCCACGTTGTTTGGATTGATCCGTTTCCATTGGCTCATGCCCCATGGATTCAAGCAATGAATCAACAGGATCCCGGTTGTATCAGGATTGATGCGGGGGAGATATTCATCAATGAAGAGTTGAAGGATCGCTGAGCCAATATACCCTTCAATGCCATGCAGGCCAGTGGTGATGATCAGCAATTTCTCGCTGTGCTGGAGCGCCTCTGCGCGAAACAAGTCAATGCTCAAATCCTGCGCTGCAGTCAGGATTTGCTTATCAAGTCGGGCATTTGGCCAGAGCTCGTGCAAGGTTGACAGGCGTTCTCTGAAATACTGGCGTGAGGCTTCGTAGCTGGCAGGAATGTTAATCATCTTTTAAAAAGGACCATAATTAAAAGCTACTGCAAGAGCCAGGAACAGTATGGTTGCCAGGATCACCCAAACCCATAATTTCAAAACCCATTTGACCCACTTCACATAGGGGATAACAGTCAGGCTGAGCGTGATGAGCAGCGCGGCATTGGTCGGGTATACCATATTGGAAAAGCCATCCCCAAAGCAGTAGGCGCTGACAGCAATCTGACGTGTCACCCCAACCAGATCAGCCAGTGGCATGATAATGGGGATCAGCAGAAAGGCCTTGGCTGAGCCTGAAGTAATGAAAAGCTCAAGAACAAGCGTCAGACCGTAGATCAACAGCGATGAAATAAAGGGGCTCGTCCCGGTGAAGGCACTACTGGCCCAATTCAGGATGGTATCGAGGATGCCTCCGCTGGCAATGATGTGTTTAACACTCGCGGCCATCATGAGGAGCAGGATGGCCGGTGCGATTCCAATAAATCCCTCCCAGGCAGCTTTCCAGGCATTTCTGCCAGCTCCCGAGATCAGCCCGGCGCCGATACCACCGATCACAAACAGCAGGCCGGTTAACGGTAGGGCAATGTCCCTCAAAAGGGGTATGACCGGCAGAGCCACCAGCACCACCAGAATGAGAGCAAAAAAGGTCCCCAGGAAGAACGCCGCACGCCGCATACGCGGATTGGTATCCAACGAGTCATCAACCTTGAAATCCCCATATTTGACCTTTTCCACCCGATCCTCCTGATACACAGGTGAAGCCTCGGGTTTTCGGTCGATCTTGCGCGCATATAAAACCAGGAATGCCGCCAAAATCGGGAACACGACAACGAACAAGGCCAGGCGTGGAAGGGGCCCGGAGTATAGAGGCAGGCCGGAAAGTTTATGGGCAATACCGATCGTGAAAGGATTAAATATCGCGGTGGAAAATCCGATATTGGTGGCCAGGACCGACATGCCCAATCCTGTCAGGGAATCCCATCCCAGATAATAGGCCAACCCAATCATGAGAGGTACGAGTGGGATGACCTCCTCGAAAATGCCGAAGAAGGATCCCAAAGCCATGAAAAAGAAGGTGATGATCACCAGAAGATGATACTTGCGCCCACCGAACTTACGGACGATGCGGGATACGATAGCCTGCATAATACCGCTTTTATCCATCACCCCAAAAGCTGTACCAACCAGGACGATGAACAGGATAATCGGTACAACCTTGGTCAGACCATCCTCCGTGAACAGGACCTCAACCGGAGCCGTGAACCAGCGCCACACCGGGAAATCCGGCTGGTCGATGAATGTAAAGGAGGTAGGGTCGATGACTTCGCGGCCATCCATCATGCTGCGGGCATATTGCCCGGCCGGGATCAATCGAGTCAGAATCCCCGATACCATCATCAGAAGAAAAATGATGATGACTGCCTGCAGGAATGCTTTCTTGCTAATCTGTGCGCCTGATCTAGTCTGTGACATCCTGACCCTCGCTTATTCTATTATCTCACCCGCATATGCAACAAAAGAATTATACGCGATGGATTGCGTTTCCACCCTGAGATCCATTCTTATCCAAATATGCTATTTTGCATTACAATCCAGACTTAATCCAATGTGTATAACAATTACTTGTCTATACAATCCATGGGCATCCGGTCACCCGGAAAGGATGATCAATGGGATTACGAAATGATGCCGTAGCCAGCGCACGGGGTGATCGACCATTTGATCTGGTCATTCGGAATGTCCGATTGGTGAATGTTTTAAGTCGGGAGATCTATCCCGCCGATATCGGAATCACCGGAGAATTTATCGCTTGCGTGCAACGTGCGGGGGAAACTCCTCTGTCTGCCGGGCGCATCCTTGATGGCGAAGGATTATGGGCATCTCCCGGTTTCATTGATGGGCATGTCCATAATGAATCCAGTATGTGCACGCCAGCCGCCTGGGCGGAAGTCATCCTGCCGCACGGAGCCACCAGCGTTGTCACCGACCCGCATGAGATTGCGAATGTGCTGGGATTACGCGGCGTCAGGTACATGCTGGATGCCAGCCGCGGTCTGCCATTGCGTTACTTCATTACTGCCCCGAGTTGTGTGCCATCTGTTCTGAAGCTGGAAACAGCCGGGGCGGTATTTGGCGAGCAGGAGATCCGCGAGATGCTGACCTGGGAACGGGTGATCGCTGTCGGTGAGGCCATGGACTTCATCGGCTTGTCGAACCAGAGTGGCACCATCACCCCGATCGTGGATGCCGGTCAGATCGCCGGTGTTCCCATCGAAGGTCACGGGCCGGGGCTGACCGGTCGCATGTTACAGGCCTATTTATCAGCTGCCGGTCCCCGTTGTTCGGATCACGAATCGCTCGATTCAGCCAATATGCTGGAAAAAGTCCGGGCCGGGACCATGGTCTACGCTCGGGTGTCCTCCTTCCTGGATGCCGCCGGTGAGTTGGCCCAGGCGATCAATAGCATTCCAGATCCACGCATGTTCGGGTTCTGCACAGATGACCTGCATCCAGGTTTCCTGCTGGAGAAAGGGCATCTGGATCATGGTATGCGAACGCTAATCGATGCTGGTGTTGATCCGCTGACAATCTACCAGATGGCCAGTATCAATGTCGCCAGACATTATGGTCTGTGGGGATTGGGTGCCATTGCTCCCGGCTGGTTAGCGGATATCGTTCTGTTGGATGATTTTGAGAAAGTGCAGGTCAGGCATGTGATTACCAGCGGTCAACTAAGGGTGTGGGAGGGGCAACTCATCGAGTCTCTCCGACAGCCCTTGGCGCCCCTGCTTGAGAACACAGTCAGAATCCCGGCCAATCTCAGCGGGGAAGACTTTACCCCAAATGCCGCCAAGGATGGAACGCATCGCTTCCATGTCATGGATCTCAACGACGTAACCGACACCCGCCTCGGTACGATCGATCTACTGGTTGAAAATGGGCGGGTGAAATTCCCTCTGCCGGAAGGAATCGCACTGGCTGCAGTTCTGGGTCGACATGGGCAGGAGCAACCACCCAGCCTATGCTTTACCACCGGCTATCCGATCCGCGAGGGAGCAATTGCCAGCACAGTCAGCCACGACAGCCATAACCTGGTAATGATTGGCCGCCAGCCGAAAGATCTTTTGGCTGCCGCCCGCAGTCTGGAGGTGATGGGTGGTGGGATGGTACTTGTCAATCATGGGAATCTGCTGGCAAGCTTGCCGCTACCGATCGCGGGTTTATTGAATCCCCTTTCGTTAAAAGAGATCGCAGCCCTGGAAACCGGACTTAAAACCGCCCTTCAATCCCTGGGGTTGTCGTCAGGCGCGACCGCCACCCTGCTCTTCATGACCCTGCCAGTCCTGCCACGTGTACGATTGACCGACCACGGGTTGGTGGATGTGCTGGCTCAACAGATCATCCCGCTTGAGGTCGGGTAGCCCTCCAGCTCTATTCCGGAAATCAATTAACTTACCAGTACCGGTTGGCTGACTGAGCCAACCGGTCTTTATTTTGATAACTGATTGTAATCTCCCATACATTGACCGTGCAAATGAGACTGGGTAGACTCTCTTCCAGTCATTTATAAACAGTAAAAGAGAGCAATTCAAATATCGTGGTTCTTGAAAGCATACTCAAAGTCACATCGATCTTCATAGCCTCAGCGACGGTTCTCAGTCTCGGAGGACCAACTTTGGTGGAAATGGTGTCCACCGCAGCTCCTTTCTTCGGCAAACATGCAGACCGGGCTGCCGACGCCATCGGTCTTCCGTATGAAAACGTGGCATTTAATACCCCGGACAGGATCACCTTGCGCGGTTGGTATTTTCCTGCTGAAATTCCAGATGCACCTGCCATTTTATATGCACCTGCCACAGCCAAGGATCAGCGATCAGGATTATCCCTGGTAAGACCCCTGCATGAGGCAGGCTTTAACGTTTTGCTTTTCAGTTATCGCGGACACGGGCGGAGTGATGGGAATCCAATCGGCTTCAGCTATGGCGCTCATGAAAGCTTGGATGTGGATGGAGCGGTCAGCTATCTGCGTGGTGTCCGGGGTGTACTAAATATTGGCGCCATCGGCCACTCTGCCGGCTCGGTCGCGATCATTCTGAGCGCAGCCCGAAACCCCGGTATTAATGTCGTGGTGGCTGCATCCCCGTTCGCCAGCGTGGAAGAGATTTGGAATACCAATAAACCGGACCTGATACCCACCCCTGTTTTTGACTATATCATGCGAACATCGGAAATGCGAAAGGATTTCGAACGCAGTGAAGTACGCCCTGTGGATGTGATCGATCGTATCTCCCCCCGCCCAATTCTAATCCTGCACAGCGCAAACGATCGCCGCATCACTGTAGACCAGGCGCAGGAATTGTTCGATCAGGCTTCCGAACCCAAAGAGTTTTGGCTGCTCACGGGACTTTCGCATGCAGAAGTCAGATCGGTCGGAATGGAAAAAAACATTACGGGAATTATCCAATTTCTGAATCTGGCGTTTACGAAGCTCCTCGCCAACACGCCAATTAACTGACGCGCTGGCAAACCGTCAATCCCGCCGCCAAACTTCAGGCCAGTCATTAAAATTACCGGATGACACCCCATTGATTAAAAGTGTATACATGTAATCATCCGGAAAGTCATTAATTCGGATCGACCAGGCTTCATGCCCCACGGTCGCCTGCCAGGGCAAGCCCGGATCACAGGTTCGTATCCAGGCAATATTCCGGTGCTGGAACTGCCCAAGCGACTGGTCAACAACCAGCCCCCTTTTTTTCAATCGATCCATCTCAGCCCAGGCGTCAGGTTTGTGCCGTCCCCATGCCACAACTGCCAGGTGAGCGTTTTCGTCCGTAAATCCTGCCTGTTTTGCTTCCGCCCACAAACGGCGTAAAGATGGCCCATACCCATGCGGTTCTTCGAGGGAGCTCACACCCAATCCACTCATTGGATTCTGAATGGCCAGGTCGAACATCCACCGCATTTCTTTCTCCCAGGCTGGCGTTTTGATCACACGCCGGTCCTTATCCAGTAGAGAAGCGACCAAAGCTTCCATTCCAACTGTATCTGCCAACTTGCCATACTCCCCCTTGATCATTTCCATCCGGCGATGATAACGTCCCGACCATTCTGCAAACAGCATGACATTGAAGATGATCGTCTCTGGGGTAAAATCCGCCCCACTCGGATCCTTACCACGCAGATCCATCTCGATCATTCGCCGGTATTGCTCAAAAGCTGCCTGGTTGCTCAATAGAGTCGCTTCCGCCGATGCTTCCTCGGGGAGCCGCACTTCGCCTTTCATCTCCGGTTTAAGCATGTCTTGACGTAATATTTCAATCACCTGGCCATCGAATACGGTCAGAGACCCCACCTGTTCCAGGAGTTTCATCTGCTTCCTGAGCTCCTTGCGAACTGGGCCGGTCTGCCACAAACCAGTTTGTTCGTCGGGATCGAGCGACCAGTCGGGATTGACCGCCTCAAATCCTGACATGAGTGCCCGGATGGCGTAGCGAGTGTTATTGCCCATATGGCAGCATTCCACCGCATCGGAGAGGGTCGTGCAGGCCACCAACGCCTCGATCGCATCAAAGTCATCCATGTGGGGAGTAATGGTATGAATCTGACGGATCAAGCGCGACCGGTCGCCTCCAGATAACTCCAAAGAACCGAGCAGGTGCTGCCAAACAGCATTCAAGCAATGACGCATGGTATCCACATCACCCCATTGTTCCTTTTTTGAAAAAGCATCATACGCTGGCAGCCAGCGCTCAGCCATGGCCGCCGCCAGCGTCAGGCGTTTTTCCGGTACCCAGCTTTCGATCGTTTCTCCAAGGAACATTTCATAATCGTCCAGTGTTTTGATCTTTCTTGAAATCATCCGGTTACCGTCATTTCTCCTGGCTTTCAACAGGCTCGCGCCGGATCCACTCCTCGTGTGATCGAATATCCCGATCCAGGATCAAGCGCCGAAGCAGGACCAACTGTCTTTCTATTTTTTCCAGGGGAAGCGGCCTGTCATTGGCTTCCAATCTTTTAACAATAGTGATCATTAACATAATGATTGTCCCCCACACCACGACTGCAGAGCTACCCATAAAGTGTGCGAGGATCGGCAAGGTTATCAGGCTTGCCAAAGCAAAGGGAGGCGAATCACTAAAGAAGAAGTATCCGATTGCCAGAGGCACCAACACCCAGGGGATCCCCCATGGGAAAACAACCAGCAAAAGACCGATAAAGGTACTGAGTCCGCGTCCGCCGGTGAATTGGAGGAAGATCGGCCAGTTATGACCGATGGATGCTGCAAGACCACATCCTACCGCCACACCCATCCCCAGATCGAATTGCAGTGCCAGCCAGGCGGGCAGTGCAGCCTTAGCTACATCGAATAAACCTACCGGTACAATAGCCCACCTGGCAACATGTTCATAGACCATCGATCCACTCACGGTGCCACTGCCAAAATGGCGAAGATCCCGTCCCCTGAGCCAACGGCCTATCATGTAGGCGGTAGGGATTGAACCGATCAAGTAGCCACCCAGGAGTAGAAGGACCGAATAAAGGACGATCATCATGAGACGACCTTTCAGATTGCAGGATGATAAACAGTATTATAAGGTTCTTTCCTTTATATAAGTCATGGCACTGTGCTTGACAGTCATCTCCAACGACCTATAATGAATTTATAAAGCTTGGACAGATAGAATAACACCCGACGGGAGGGTTTGGGTATGATCTTGCTCAAACACCAAAAACAAACAGTCCGGGTAATCACAGACAGCGTGGCGCAGGTACCCGAGGATCTCGCTCAGGAACTTGAGATCCCGGTTGTTCCATTCGTTGTCACAATCAATGACACTTCTTATGAGGATGGGATCGACATCAAGCCGGAAGTACTCTACCAGCGAATGCGCATCGAGAAAGTCATACCAAAAACATCCACCCCATCCCCGGGGCGCTACGTACAAATATATCGGCAAGTCATTCAACAGGGAGCCAGATCGATCCTGTTTGTTGCGCTGTCTTCCAATCTGAGTGGTTCATTCAATGTGGCCAGTAGCGCGGCCGAGATCATGCGTGAGGAGCACCCGGATCTTTTCATTGAGGTATTCGATTCGAAATCTGCAGCCATTGCAGAGGGGTATATCGCCATCCAGGCTGCGCATGCCGCCAGGAATGGCATGGCTCTATCCGGTGTCAGCCAGGTGGCAAGAGACACCTCGAAACGCGTTGGAATCGTGGTTTCGTTCGATACGCTCGAATACTTGGCACTTGGCGGCAGGATCGGCAAAGCAGCCTATTTACTTGGCAACTTGATCGACATCAAGCCCATTATCACGCTGAATAATGAGGGTTCCGTCGAGCCTATCGGGAAGGTACTGGGGGACCAAAAAGCATTTGAAGCCATTGTCCAGCATGTCGAAAAGATGAGTTCTGGAAGCAAACAACTCAGCCTGGCGATCATGGATGCAGATTCCACGGATCGGGCTGCAACACTCAAACAACTGGCGGTGGAGCGACTTAAACCCACAACAACAATCCAAACCAGTATCACTCCAGTCATGGGTGCCCACACCGGTCCGGGCCTAGTGGGACTGGGCTATTACTTTGAATAAATAGGACAAGGTCTGTTTGATACTTTCTACCCTATTGGGGAGCCAGGTTATTTGGATTTAAATCAGGGCGTAAGATACATATCGTATGGCTTTCAGTCTTATTCACAGCTTTCAATTTGAACTCTAATTACGGTAAAATCCACAAAGCCTCAAATATTGATTCATTGCTTTATTCAGAGCGAAGAGATCACTTTCATGATTTTCAGTTTTCCGGTCAAAAACCATTCTTAGTTTCTCGTACATGGAAAAGAAAATGAGTGGATTGGAAAAAAACAATACGCGGACAGCAAGTAAATCCGAAGTCGTAATTTTTGTCGCTTTTTTGCTCGTCTCAATATTTTTTATTTTTCTTTTAAACTTGCCCTGGAGTCCCCGATATTATTCCATGTCCATTGATAATGGGATCTTTGCCTATGGCGGCAAATTGATCACTCAGGGAAAGATTCCTTACCTCGATTATTGGGATAATATACCTCCGGCAATCAATTATATAAATGCTTTGGCATTCAGATTGTCCAGTCCAACACCCTGGGCTGTATGGTGGTTGAATATCATTTGGTTGTCTTTAACGACTGTTCTAACCTGTATTTTTGTTCGGAAATTATCAGGACTTATCCCATCCATTCTGGCAGGTGGTTTATTGATCTTCTTGGTCATGGATGGGAACCTATTCTCGGGTGGCGACATGACTGAGTTTTTCAGCTTGCTGCCGCAAATCCTGACTTTATGGTCTCTTTATAACTATTGGAAATTCAAACAAGCCAGATGGGTGGCAGTGCTTGGAATTATGACCTCTGTTGCTTTTCTAACCAAACAGACAGCCATCGGTCTGGGAGTATCATCCATTTTAGTGATCATTGGCATCCACTTATTGGATCATGATTGGCGAAAGGCCGTAAGAGAGGTCAGCATTTATGTAGTTGCCTTCCTGTCCTCAATTGCACTGGTATTATCGTACTGGGTGATCAATGGAGGTTTGCATGAATTCTATGATCAAGTCATCCGCTTTAATATTTTTTATTCCCATGGGGGATTCTCTGCAAATCAGATTCTTTTAGTCATAAAAACACTAACGACAGAACGGCCCTTCATGTACCTTGCTCCACTCCTGATTGTCTCATATCTGCACCTCGTAGTGACATTTTTCAAAAAGGGCGCCCTCCGGCTTACTCGAAAACAACAGGGATCGATTACGACGTCCACACCGTCGCACCTGACCTATTTGAGTGCATTTATGGGATTGCCGATTGTTGCTTTATTTATCTCAATGAGCATCTACAATTATCCTCATTACTACACACTGATTATTCCATCTGTTATTTTTATACTCGTCTATTTGCTGGTAAACATCATTGATCAGTTGAAAACCAAACCTCATAAGGCTGGAAGCTACATTTTATTCCTGCTATTTATCGTATTTGGATCGATCTGGTTGGTAGACTCAATCCGGTCTGAATATCCAAAGGCCGGTCCCCTCTCCAGCATCCAATCACCCCTCTACGGAGAGTATCCGCTCGATGAAATGGAAAGTTATATCATCGACCACACCAATTCACAGGATACGATTTTAGTTTGGGATATGCATACTGAAATATATTTTCGTACAGGTATCAATTCACCCTCCCATTTCATTCATCCCCTTCCTTTGCTTTCGGCGAGTGGGAAGGAGGAGAGTAATTTCGATCTGTTTCTGGATGACCTCGCCAAGAACCCACCAAAATTGATCGTCGCGCAAGAATTTAACGCATCTGGAGTGCCCTTCTTTGATGTCCCGGACGAACGAATCTGCCCGATCTGTCTGCCAGAGGTTCAAATCGGGTTACGCACGCTTAGAGAATTTGTCTACGCCCACTACTCCATCGATCGGACCATCAACGCCTGGATCATCTATAAATTAAACCAATAGGTTGGTCTGGATCTTTTTCATCAACCCGTCCCTTTTCACAATCGCATGCACGGAAGAAGTGGAAGATCTCCTGCGTTACATTATTGGTCTTTTATTGAGTTTAATCGGGAAGGTATAATACAAATATTCAAGAGGTATTGAGTTATTTATTCTCCTTCCATTGAAAGAGGTAACCTATGCAAACTGTCGTTGAACGCTTCCTGCGCTACGTGAAGATCGACACCCAATCAAACGAAGGGGTGGAAAAGCACCCGACCACTGAGAAACAACTGAACCTAGCCAGGTTGCTGGTGGAAGAATTGACTGCCATCAATCTTCAAGATGTTGCTGTTGATAATTATGGTATTGTCACCGCCACATTGACTTCAAATCTCGATCATGAAGTCCCCGTCATGGGAATTCTGGCTCATATGGACACAAGCGCGGGTATGTCCGGTGAAAATGTCAACCCACAAATGGTTGAAAATTACGATGGCGGTGATATCGTCCTGGATAAAGAATCCGGCACCATCCTTTCACCCAGGGAATTTCCCGAAATCAAGAAGTACATTGGTCAAACCCTGATCACCACGGATGGGAAGACCCTGCTGGGTGCAGATGATAAAGCCGGTGTGGCTGAGATCATGGCTGCGCTCGAACATCTGACAACCCATCCGGAGATCAAGCACGGGAAACTGCGCATCGCTTTTACAACCGACGAGGAAACCGGCACGGGTGTGGATGTCTTCGATGTGAGAGGGTTTGGCGCCGATTATGCTTATACGGTGGATGGTGGCGAACTGGGCGAGCTGGAATATGAGAACTTCAATGCAGCGGGGACCAAGATCCATTTCAAGGGCCGCAGCGTACACCCCGGTGACGCCAAGGATAAAATGATCAACGCTGCCCTGGTGGCGATGGAATTCAATGCACTGCTGCCATCCCAGGAACGCCCGGAGCACACTGCCGGGTACGAAGGCTTTTTCCACATGATGCATATCTCCGGCAATGTTGAGGAAGCCACGCTGATGTATATCATTCGCGATCATAGTGCGGAGAAGTTCAAATCCCGCTGTGAGCTGTTGGAGAAGTCAGCTGAATTTCTGAACCAACGCTACGGTGCAGGAACCGTGAAAGTCGAGCTCAAGGAACAGTATCGCAATATGCGTGAGAAGATCGAGCCGGTCATGTGGGTATTGGAGATGGCCCGGGAGGCCATGCAGGCAGTTGGTATCACGCCTGTCACCAAGCCGATCCGGGGTGGCACGGATGGCGCCCGCTTATCCTGGATGGGGTTGCCCACCCCCAACCTGTTCACCGGCGGGATGAATTACCACGGGCGGTATGAATGCATCCCAACCTTCGCCATGGAGAAAGCAGTGGAGGTCCTGATTAAACTGGTCGAACTGGGAGCCGAGCGGAAATAACATTTCTCACCCAGTGTAAAAAAATAAGGAGATGTCGAGAGACATCTCCTTTTCTCTTCTGATAGCTCGTTACGGTCGTACGATCAATGGAGCGAAGAAATTCAACAATGTCAGCCCTGTGTTGTACTCATAAGCGCCAATATCACAAATCAAGCTCCCATTCGAATCGCCATCATATCGCCGCCTGACACCGCGCTGGTCAGCCACCGGGCAAAGGGTGTTATCCGCAGCATCAATGGCCGGGCTCCCGAGTGACAGGGAATGCGTCCTGGTAAAGCCCCCATTGTCATTAAGAGCACCCAGGAGTGGATCACCAATGATGAATCCGGTCGCACTACAGGAGGTGTCCGTGGCCAGATTGGAATGACCTCCGTCGATGCCGTTCAAACAGGGATGACTCCCAGCTGCCGACGCCAGGATCGAGTTATATGCATAGAAAAACTTCAAATCCTGTATTGCCCATCCGGATGTATTGCCACCCGTAACCGAATTGTTCACAATGGTTGTATTATAAATGGTCAAGTCGCCATTATTCCATTGTGAAATACCGCCTCCCTCATTAACCGCTGTATTTCCGCTGATGGTCACATTACGTAATACGGCAATATCCTGATTGGCAAGACCTCCACCGTATTTAGCTGTATTACCCACGATGGTGGTTCGTTCACAGGTAAAAGCATTGGAGGCATGATAAATCCCTCCGCCTTCGCCAAGAACCGCAGAATTATTAATAAAAGAAGAATCCCGAATTATCAAAATTCCTGAACTTAGGAGACCTCCACCTGATCGATCATTGGTGATTACATTTTCCTCTATGGTTACCCGCTCTAAAATGAGAGTGCCCGATATGTAAGCATCTGCCAAAATACCTGCTCCGCCTTCAGAACCTGAAGAAACCGTCCCCCAGCGAATGGTGAGGTCAGACATACGCACTGTGTCTGAGAGATCATTTTGAAGGTGAAAAACCCTGTCTACTCCATTATTTTTAGACGGTCCAGCTGCAATGATTGTATCTGATGTCCCGGCGCCTATAAGCACTACTGGTTGGGATATATCCAAATCGCCGGTAGCATTACTATTTTCTCCGGTACCAGTCAAGGATAATTCGTATGTATCCCCAGGAATAATGATAGTCCCGATTCCGCCGGTCGTTGCATTCGACAGGCTGATCGCACCCCGCAATGAGCAGTCATTTGGAAAACCGGTACAAGCCTGATACATTATTGCATTCGAATCAAGCGTTGTATCCACCGTAATGACTGCCAGTGGGGCGAGTGGATCAGCGGATGACACCGATAATGGCCCAAATGAAATGAGCATGGGAAAACAAACCAACACGAGCATCAATTTGTTCATGACTTCCCTCCAATATATATATGTAATAAGATCGATGAGAAGTACTCACCCCTTTAATTATACGTTAATTTATTCACGAATCTTTACTTGGCTTTTTTCATATCATCCACCTATGACTGCATGGAACCCATCAAGAGGGAGGCGAATACTATTTCTGGATTATGCCGATCAGACTGGAGTTTTTGCGGGAGGATAAAATACACGCGCGCCAGGAACGCTTCCCGACTTTTATCTGGAGTAATCGATGGGGAGGTTGTACAGGCAGGACGGGCTTGAAATCCTGCACAAGGTATCAACAAGCGAGCGAATATTACTATTATAAAAACCAGGTCTTTCGAACGATCGGGGGGAATCCCTCAGGCGCATGCTTCTCAAACGCGCCAATTACGCAATCGGCAAATGCATCGCCATCGCCGTCCAGCAAGCCGAAAGCACAACGCCGGTCCGTTTATCTGCAAACCAAGCCATAAAGACATCTATGCAGGTTTTTGATTTCAACATTAAAATCTCCAGCATGAAAACAGGCGTCCAAATCATTTGGACGCCTGTTTTTTTTAATTCGTTTGGGTAATCAAGCAGCGACCTTCTCCCACTCACCCATCAACTTCTCCAGCTCAGCCTGGGCCTGGGCGATCTGCCAGCCCAGTTTCTGGCTTTTCTCAAAATCCGCTCCGCACTTCTGAAGGTCCTCCGATAATTCCCGGATCACCTGCTCCCTGGCGCGGATACGTTCCTCGAGTTGAGCCATGGCCTCCTGGCGTTTGCGGGTCTTGTGGCTGTTGTCGCGTGCCTGCGGTTTCGGATTCAGTAAAATCTGGCGAGCCGGTCCACTGCCTGCAACAACCTGGCCTCGCAAGACATAGTCACGATAATTTCCCGAGAAGAGGACCAGCTGCCCGGATTTCAACTCCCAGATCTGGGTTGCCAGGCGGTCGATCAGGTAACGGTCATGCGAGACCAGCAGGATGGTACCGTTGTAGCCTTCCAGTACTTCCTGCAATGCTTCCTGGGCCGGAATGTCCATGTGGTTGGTGGGCTCATCCAGCAACAGCAGGTTGGCGCCTTCCAATGCCAGGATGGCAAGTGCCAGCCGGGCCCGTTCTCCACCTGACAGGGCGCTGACCGGTTTCAAAACATCATCCCCGCGGAAGAGGTACAAGGCCAGATGCGAGCGGGCCGATTCATTATCCAGGGTTTTGCGGGCTGTAATCTCCTCCAGAACAGTGCGTTTTGGTTGCAGGTGGTCCTGCACCTGGGCGAAGTAACCGGTCACCAGGCTGGCACCCAGTTGAACTTCACCCGAAAGAGGGGGAAGCTGGCCAAGCAGGACCTTAAGGAAGGTGGTCTTGCCGGCCCCGTTCGGTCCGATCAAAGCCGCACACTCTCCCCGCTTTAAGACCAACCTGGAAACCGTGAACAGTTCGTGACCGGGATAACCAATGACAGCCTGTTCGGCATGAAGGACCAGGTTGCCGCTGGTCTTGTTTGCTGCCAGCCGCGGCCTTATCGCCGGAGGCTTGTTGCCCTCCAGAGTAATGGCGTTTACAGCACGCACCGCCTCGACCACATCCAGTGGGCGTTCAACGTGCAAGCCGGATTCTGACCACTTCTTGCCATTGCGAAGCGCCATAATGCCCTGGTTTTGGACGATGGCAATATCCCGCGATAGGCGGCGTAGCAACCCCAATGCCCGGGCATGCGTGCTGGCCCGAACCCAGTTCTTCTGAATAAAATCGACTTCCTTCAAGAGGCGCTCTTTCTCCTCTTTGAAGACCTTTTCGATGTATTCCCAGCGTTCCTGACGGTGCAACAAGTAGGAACTGTAATTCCCGGGGTAGACCTCGATACCACGCCGGCTCATCTCCCAGGTGGTAGTTGTGACACTGTCAAGAAAGTAGCGATCATGACTAACGATCAGGCAGGCGCCACTCCACTCCTTCAGTGTGCTCTCAAGCCAGGCGACTGTTTCGATATCCAGATGGTTGGTTGGTTCATCCAGGATGAGCAAGTCGGGCTTTTCCAACAACAATCTCGCCAGTAACAGGCGGGTCTTCTGACCCCCACTCAAATGACCGATCGGCATCTGCCAGGTGTGCTTCCCGAGACCCAACCCGGTTAAAGTTCGCTGGATGTTCACCTCGTAATCGTAGCCACCATCCTCGGCGAAAGCATGTTGTAAGCCGCCGTATCTCTCCATCAAGGCCGGGTCGTCCTCCCCGGCAGCCATACGTGCTTCAAGGGCGTTAAGTTGCTCCTGGCGTGTTTGCAATCTGGAAAAAACAGTCAGCATCTCAGCATACACCGTTCCCTGGCGGTCACTGAAAGCATCGACGGCTTCCTGACGCAGGTAACCCAGCCGCCGGCCGCGTGCAATGTGTATCTTGCCACTGGTGGGTTGGCTTAATCCTGACAGGATCAATAACAGGGACGTCTTGCCAATACCGTTAGGACCGATCAACCCGATACGACTGTCATTGGCGATCGAGACAGAAACGCCTTTGAATAGATCAAAATCCCCAAAGGCCAGACTAAGATTTTCAGCAGATAAAACAGACATGATGACCTCAATACGTTATACCAAAGAACCAGCCGGTGGTGAACCCGCGGCTGGTTGGAAAATAAAAACCGCGGGAATGAGTACGCCGCGGTTCATGATGATTACATGGAAGCAGTTTAACTGCAGGCGCACTCCGATAAGGACCAGTTGGAGATGCTGGCGGTGAGGCTTAAATTTATGGAAGTGAAATATCCTGTGTAGCTCATCAGTTCATCCAATACCGACAACGGAGTTTATCACAATCAGTCGATAGCTGTCAAACACCGGATGTATAATCGAACAATACCAACCACCAGACAGGTAATAGATCATGGTACACATAGAGAAGATTCCCTATCATAACTGGCAGAATTGTTATCAGGTCAGCAATGACCACCTCACAATGACTATTACAGCAGATGTGGGGCCGCGCATCCTGCGCTTCGGGATCCCCGGGCAACAAAGCATCTTTTATGAAGATGAAGCTCATTTCGGGTTGACCGGCGGAGATGAGTGGCGGGCTTATGGAGGTCATCGCTTTTGGATCGCACCGGAAAATGAACGCACTTATTTCCCGGATAACCGCCCAGTTAATGTCGAAAAGCAACCAGATGGCTTATACCTGACCCCGCCATTGGAAGAGGCGACAGGATTCCAAAAATCGATCCGGATCAAATACTTTCCCGATTCCCCGCACGTGCAACTCACCCATATGCTGACCAATCATGCTAAAGAATCCTCAGCTGCAGCGCCCTGGGCATTGACCGTCATGACCTCCAATGGCGTGGCGATCTTACCCCACAGCCCACGAAGCGAATGGCCTGGTAAGCTGACCGCGCAGAATACCCTCTCGTTGTGGTCTTACACCGACTTGTCGGACCCACGCTGGACCATGGGACAGCGTTATATTCTCCTTCACCAGGTGGGTGGAGACTCAAAACCTCAGAAGATCGGCATGTTCAATACTGAGGGGTGGGTTGCTTACCTTGTGAAGGGATTCCTGTTTGTCAAATTTTATAGGACCGAGCCAAATCATGGCTACCCGGATCTGAATTCAAACCTCGAGACCTGGACCAACAACGCCTTCCTTGAACTCGAAAGTCTCGGCCCATTGATCAATATGCTACCGGGTCAAACCATCGCGCATGTGGAAGACTGGTTCCTCTTCGGTGGTATCCCGGAAGTAAAAAGTGATGCGGACGTGGATCGATCCGTCCTGCCATTGATCAAAAACTGCAAGTCTCAACTGGAATCATCCTGAAAAGAGGCTGATTCCAGTCCGTTTGGATTAGCATCACGCATGACCGATCAACCGATTTCACCGATCACTGTAGACGAACATGCCTCACACCTGGGCAGATTGATCATGGATGAGATCATTTATGCGTTCGGTGGGAAGCGTAATGGTTGGTTGCAGAAACTGACCACACCACTGTTGCGAATTCCTGCAAAACATTTCGGCCATATCGCTGCAGATTTTTACGACCAGGTTAATCGTTTGGGGATCAGCCAGGGTGCCTCGACCGCCTTGCCCCGCTTCAAGCATCAGGTGCAGGCTCGTGGTTTCGAGAGCATTCCCAGGGAAGGACCTCTGCTGCTGGTTTCGAATCATCCGGGTGGCCTGGATTCAGTCGGCATTGTATCCTGTATTCCTCGCAACGATTTACGGGCAATGGTGACGGATGTGAGGCTTCTGCGCCAGCTGGATTATCTTCAACGATATTTTTTCTATGTGGATTTCAAGGCCACCTCGGGCATGCTGGCCTTACGAGACGCAATTGCACACCTGCAAAACGGCGGTGCGCTGCTGCTGTTTGCGCATGGCGAAGTCGAACCGGAACCTGAAAGTTATCCAAATGCACGCGATGAGATTGCCAAATGGTCACCCAGCATCGAGATCATCCTGCGCAAGGCGCCGGAGACCCGCTTGCAGATCCTGACGGTCAGTGGCGCCGTCCAGGCACATTACCTGCGCCATCCTCTCACCTTGATCCGCCGTAACCCTGCCCGCCGCCAGAAACTGGCAGAATTCCTACAGGTGATCGCTGCCATGCTCATACCAGAAGCGAGGACCACCGTCATCCATCTCACTGCCGGGGCGCCCATAACAACGATGCAACTTGACAAAGGACGCTGGCTTCCCGGAATTATTCAACGGGCACAGTCCCAGATGGATGACCACCTGCAATGGGTGAAGTCAAGTTCGCCCAGAGCATAATTGCGAATCACAAGGATTGATATCCAGTATTAAGGAGAATAAAAATGAAACCTGCCTTGCTGGTGATCGATATCCAAAAAGCATATTTCAGTCCGGCGACACAGACCTCACTGGATAATGCAATCGAGTATATTAACGCCACGATCGATTTATTCCGAAGTAAAGGGCTGCCGGTTATCTGTATCCAACATATGAACCGGGAAGATGGTCATGTTCCAGGAGTCCCGGGGTATGATCTGCCGGAATCCCTCAAGATTAAACCGGAAGACCTCCATATCCACAAGGAATATGGCAGCGCCTTCGTCAATACACCTCTGGCTGATGAATTAAAGAAACTGGATGTGGATACCCTCATCCTGACCGGGTTTTGTGCTGAATACTGTGTATTATCGACCTGCCGTGGGGCCGAAGGATATGATCTGACACCCATCCTGTTACGCAATGCACTGGCCAGTTCGTCTGCCAAGAATATCCGCTTTGTTGAAAGCATTAACGATGTGATCTCGCTTGGGGCATTGGAGAAGCTGCTTCCTTGAATGGATTGATCGTCCTGATTCCGGCTCACAACGAGAGCAGGAATATTTCTACAGTGGTCAGTATCGCCCGAAAATATCTGCCCGTCCTGGTTGTGGATGATGGGTCCACAGATGATACTGCCGCTTGCGCACAAGCCGCCGGTGCTGAGGTAATCCGCCAGACACCCAACCAGGGCAAGGGAACGGCATTACTGACTGGGTTCCGGCATATCCTGCAACGGGGATTCCCGGCAGTCATCACGCTGGATGGCGATGGCCAACACGACCCGGCCGAGATTCCCGCTTTCCTGGCAGCCTGGCAGGAACAACCGGTTGGGCTCATGATCGGCCGGCGCGATTTTACACAGATGCCCTTGATCCGCCAGCTGGCCAACACGCTTGGTGGTGGCCTGTTCTCACTGGCTGTAGGCCATCGCATTGCCGACAACCAGTCCGGTTACCGTTTGATCAATCGCCAACTCATGCAATTCATGCTGGAGGATGATGAACCCGGATTTGAAATGGAGGTCGATATGGTTGTCCTGGCTTTAAAGAAAAAGCTGGGGCTCGCATGGATTCCGATCAAGACCATATACACGGGCGGTTCAAGTCACATCAAACCTCTGCCGCACCTTCTCAATTTTCTGCGGGTTTGTTTGAAAGCACACCGCGCTTTGCGCAATCGTTGAAATGCTTCCCAATGATAGTCAACTGTATCACCGGGGGATCCCGGTGTAAAATGGGTGTGGACTCCGGATGTATTCACCCGGGGTGGGATGGTCTTTATGCCGAAGAATGATGGTTCAAGACGAAAAGAAAATACTCATAAAAACAGCGGTTCCCTGATCTTGTTGGGGCTGTTCGCTGCAACGCTGTTATTCATCGTTGGGCTTTCGGCTCTTTCACTTAAACTTCTTGCGCCCAAACCAACAGTTGATCCTGGGGAATTGCAGGTCGCTGCAGCAGCCACCCTTGCGGTGGTTGTGCCTCTGTACGTGGATGAGACCCTCAATTCTGCCTTGCCCGGACTCATCGCCGGAACACTGACAGCCAGTGCCCCCACAGCAGCGCCCATTCCGCCAACACCATCGCAACCGGATGCACCCTGCGACCTTGCCGGATTCTTATCGGATGGGGCCTTGCCGGATGGCAGCCACTTGAAGGCCACCACCCCTTTTACCAAGGTCTGGACCATCCGAAATCTGGGGACTTGCACCTGGGCAGAAGACTATGCACTGGTGTACTCGGGCGGAGAGCTCATGGCCGGCAAATCACCGCTAACCATCGGCCGGGAACTCGCTCCGGGTGATGCTTTAGATATAAGCGCCAATCTGGTCGCGCCCGCGATCAGTGGTCTTTTTTCCAGTCAGTGGCTGCTCCAGAACAGCGCCGGTGAAACATTTGGGCTGTCCCCGGATGGCGAACCATTGTCGCTAACCATATCCGTGGGTTTGCATGATAGTATTGCATTGGATCTCACCGAAAGCGCCTGTCAGGCTGAATGGACCAGCTCCACCGGGAAAGTTGATTGCCCGGAAACAGGGGATTTCGCCGGTGGATTTGTTAATCCGGTTGAGAGCACGACCGGCGAGGGAGGCATTGGGTTCACCCAACCGGTACTTGAAGTGATCCCCAATGAAGGCCCAGGCGGCACGATCATGGGGACGTACGGGTTGCTCCAGATTCAGCCCGGCGACAGTTTCCACGCCACTCTCGCCTGTGCAGATAACCAACCGGATTGCTCCCTCATTTTTGAGTTACTATATGATCCGGGTGATCATCACCTGGTTTCGATCAGGCGCTGGGTGGAAATGACCGATGGGGCTTTTCAAAAAGTGGTGGTCGATTTAAGCGCTCTGGCCGGTGATACAATCCGCTTGATCCTGTCTGTGTCAACCCAGACTGGCACCGCTTTCGATAACAAGGGATTATGGATATCCCCGTTGGTTCTTAGAACTGTAAAGTAAAATGGATTAAAAAGGAGCAATCAATGAGATTCTTTCTCCGCTGGGTCTTCGCAGGCATAGCCGTGGCCATTGCAACCTGGATCACACCGGGTATCACCCATGTTGGTAACTGGGTCACCGCCGTAATCGTAACGGCCATCATCCTTGGATTGGTTAATGCGCTCATCCGCCCGATTTTGAAGCTTTTCTCTTGCGGGTTGATCGTGGTAACACTTGGTTTGTTCACACTGGTTGTCAATGCACTCTGTCTTTGGTTGGCATCTTACATTTCTGTTGAATGGTTCAGCAGCGGATTCAGGATAGAGAGTTTCTTTTCAGCTTTCCTGGCATCCATCATAATCAGTGTGGTTTCCTTCCTGCTCTCCTTCCTCCTGCCTGATAAAGGCAAGAAAAAAGATAAAGTGGAGAAGCCTGAAGTAAAGATCAAGAAACAAACGGCCAAGTAAATCATTCCGGGCTGCAGTTCAGATGGCAGCCCGGTTCTATTTAAGTCCCCGTTGTCGCAGGTAGGCTCGATGCCACCTGCCATATACCTTGCAGAACTCTGCCCCCAGGAAGAGCACCTGACACATGGTATAAACCCAGATGGTGATAATCAGGATCGAACCGATCAGTCCATAGATGATGCTCGTCCGGATGTCAAAATACAAGCGCAGCAGCGTGCTTGCGGCTTCCCAAAGTACCGCTGCCAGTAAGGCACCCATCCAGACATCACGCCAGGGTAGTCGATTGGGTGGCAGGTAGCGGTAGACGAACAATAGCACAATCGTGCCAAATACGATGCTCGCCAGGGGTTGGAGTTGGACGGCTTTGAGTGTTTGAAGGGCTGGGAGACGTACAAGGACTGACTGGGCGATCTGAATGATATTCAGAAAAAGCATTGAGATGGATAACAGACCGACGATCGCCAACAACACAATGACGCCGGCAGCATGATCGCGCAGTAAAGCCTTCGCGGCAACCCTGAGAGGCGCAGGTTTCGGGGTTGGCCGCCAGATCTTACGGAACGAGTAGCTGAGAAAACGGAAGGCAGACGATCCGCCCAGGATAAGTGCGATCAAACCGATACCACTGACCGTGATGGCTTGTGATTTGACCGTGGTCAGGAGATCCCCCAGGGCGTTTCGCAGTTGTGGGCCAAATTCATCTTCAAGGATATTAAAAAGTTCCTGGACGCTCCCATCCGGGTAAAAACGCAATGTAAAACCAATGATCGATAGTAACAACAAGATCAGGGGTGCAATCGAAAGAACCATGTAATAGACCATGGCAGCCCCCATCAACTGCCCTTGATCGCGAGTATACTCACGCAGCGTCTTTTGGACCAAACCCATGAAAATGGTATTCTGCTCCTTGAGTTTTTTCCAAAAATTGCTGGTAACGAGTTTAATCCAGGTCCACGTCGGGTTGGGGTCTCTTTCAGAGGAGGTCGTAAGGGGTGAGGCTGGCATATCAGATTAAATGGGAATTATACCTGCTAAAAGAGCTGACACTAATTTCAGTGGTATGGGCAATGAGACGCAGCATTAATGGCGACTTGCCGCTAATTGTAATAACTGGTCAATCGAAGCCTGATCCAATTCAGCCGGCCGGACTCCAGCCAGACGAACCAAATGGAGCACTTTCAAGGTTTGCTCGACCATCAACGTGATATCCGCCGCCTGCCGCAAGTCCTTTCCCACAGTTACCAGACCATGATTTCGCAAGAAAGCACCGCTGGTCTTCCCGGCGCCTACGATCTCAATCACTGCCCTGGCTAATTCTGACGAACCAACCATATGCCATGGGATGAAGGGAAGCTGTGCAGCCAATAAAGCATCATAAGTCACCGGTGGAATGGGCAGATCGCCCAATCCCCATACGATCGCATACGGCGGGTGGCTGTGTACCACCCCGCTGATCTCGGGACGCACTCGCATCACACCGGCATGAAAACCAAACTCGATTGATGGTGGATGTTTACCTGATAGAACATTTCCATCCACATCGATCAGCGTCATGTCCTCCGGCTTGAGAGCCCCTTTGAAGACCGCGCTGGGGGTAATCCACAGGGCGTTTTCGTATTCCATGCTGCGCACGCTGATGTTTCCCCCCGTAGCTGTTACAACCCCGGCCCGATAGAGCTCGGTGGTTACACTCTGCCAGCTGTTGCTTAATGACTGTGTCATTCATAGAGTGGATTTTACCTTACATAACCTTGTTCCTCAGGCTGGGGTAAAATGCTTATGTTCGACAGGAGGATTTCATGGCAAATGCATCAGTCCATTGGGTCAGAGGGAAACAGTTCATTGGCATCGATTCCACGAATCACTCGGTTGTCTTATCCACACCTGACGAGGGTGTAGGAATGAAACCAAGCGATCTCTTATTGGTGGCCCTGGCTTCCTGCACGGCCGTCGATGTGGTAGAGATCCTGACCAAGAAACGCATCCATCTGAGTAAATTGGAAATCAGTGCCAACGGGGAACAGGACAATGATCCACCCTGGACCTTTCGTAAGATCCACCTGCATTATCAAGTGGGAGGTGAAGGTCTGACCGCTAAAGCAGTTGAGCAAGCCATCCAACTCTCTGAAGAGAAATACTGCTCGGTCGCCTCCACTTTACGAGGGGTGGCTTTAATTTCCACCAGTTTTGAGTTGCTTTCTAAAGGCTGACGCTTCAGATCTCATTAACTTGATAAGCCTGCCTGATCGCTTCACCCAGAGAATTGAATGCCATCACGGTCACAAGAATGGCTGCACCCGGGAAGGTGGACATCCACCAATAATCGAGGATATAGTTGCGTCCCTGGCTGACCATGGAACCCCATTCCGGTGATGGAGGTTGCGCTCCCATCCCGATAAAGCTCAGGCTTGAAGATGTGACCAGTGCCGGACCAACATCATTGGTCATTTGCACCAGCAAAGGTACGATGATATTTGGGATAATGTGACGGAGGAGAATGTGCAAATCGCCAGCTCCAATGGCATGGCTGGCGATGACATAATCTCTTTGCTTGATCGAGAGCACTTCCGCCCGTACCAGGCGGGCATAACCCGGCCACCAGACGGCCGAAATGGCGATCATGGCGTTGGTGAGGCTTGGACCAAGTGCCGCTGCTATGGCCATGGCCAACACCAGCCCCGGAAAGGCGATGAACACATCGCTTACCCGCATCAGGATCTCATCTAAAACCCCGCCGTAATATCCAGCCAGGCAACCGATCACAAGTCCTATAAGGGCAGCTGAAAATAACACAACCGCAGCGCTTTGTAACGCCAAACCTGTCCCTGCCAGGACACGGCTGAAGATATCCCGCCCAAGATTGTCAGTACCCATCCAATTTTGGGCATCCGGGGGGTTATATTTCACGGCCGTATCCAAAGCGTACGGATCCTGTGGTGCGATCCGGCCGCCACAAAAACCCAGCGCCAACAAGATAAGCACCGCGCTGATGGCGATCCAAGCTGAGGGTCTTTCGAACAATCGGCGTAAAAAGGTCTTCATTATGAATACTGGATGCGGGGATCAAGTAACCCATAAAGGATATCCACCAGCAAGTTGAGTGTGGTGGAAATCATGGCAATAAGCAACGTCACGCCCATGATGGCGTAATAATCCGCGGCCAGGATGGATTTGGTGGCATACCAGCCGATACCCGGCCAATTAAAAACCACTTCCACAACAAAAACGCCTGCCAAAAGTGCATTGAATGTGTTACCGAGGACAGTCACAGTGGGCAGCAGCGAATTGCGGACTACATGACCCCAAAATACGCGTGATTCGGTGGCACCTTTGGCGCGTGCCATGCGGGCGTAATCAGCTTTTATATTTTCAAGCGTGCTGGCACGTACCATACGAGCAACCCCGCCAAGGGTGAACATGGACAGTGTGATCGTCGGCAGGACCAAGTGCGCCAGACTGCTCGCAAGCCGTTGCCAATCCAGATTAATCAGGCTGTCCAACACATACAAACCGGTGATATGCACCGGACCCCCAAGGTAGATCGTGATCCGACTATCCAGTGGCAACAGGTCCATCTGACGATAAAAAAACAATTGCAGGACAAGCCCCAGCCAAAAGAGAGGGACGGCCAGACCAAAGCTTGAAAAGCTCATGACAAAACGATCCAACCAGCCGCCACGCTTTTTTGCTGCAAAGACCCCTAAAGGAATTCCTCCAAAGATGGTCACCAGGATGGCCGCCAGCGCCAATTCCAGTGTGGCAGGGAGGTAGATACCGATATCCTTGCTGATTGAGCGTCCCGAAAATATCGAACTTCCCAGGTCACCCCTTACTAAATTTTTGATATAGGACAAAAATTGGTTCACCAGGGGTTGATCTAACCCATATTCATGCCGCCAAAAGGAGATCGCTTCGGGTGAAGCTTTTGGACCCAGACGCAGAGCCACCGGATCACTGGGAATCACATTGGTGATCACGAAGGTTAACAGGATCACCCCCAACCAGACCAATATTATCGAGAGCAGTCGACGCAGGAGAAATGTTCTCATCTACCGATAAAAAAATCGGGGCGTATTATCTACGCCCCGATATCGATCAGAAGCTACTTAAGGTTCATTGTATCGAGCGGCAGATAATTGCCACCCATTGAGAAGTAATACTCATAACCAGAGAGGTTCTTTGTATATACCACCAGATCAAGAGCCTGGCCGATCCAGATGGCGCCAGCGTCTGCTGCCAGCGTATTGTAGAGCGCCTTGAAGAGGGGTTCTCGACCATCCGCAGTGGTTTCACCGGCGATACTGGTGAAGAGCTCATTTACAACCGGGTTATCAATGTAGACAGCGCTGCATTTTGCGCCTCCCAGCCGCGGGGTTGGGAAGACCTGCGCACCAACCTCCCAGGCACTCGGATAATCCCCACCGACACCCAGGGCAGAGACCTGCCCGATGTTGGGAGAGGTTCCCGCCGTGCAGTCATTGAACCAGGCAGTACCAAAGACACCACCGTCCAACTCCTGGATTGTCAGGGTAATTCCAACCTTGGCCAGATCGGCCTGCCAGTATTCCAGAACAGCAGAATCATTTGGGAAAAAACCCATCCGGTTGGCAGTCAACTCAAATCCATTCTCAACACCGGCTTCCTTGAGCAGTGTTTTGGCTTTATCCAGGTCATACGTGTATTGTGTGGTGGCAGCATACACATCCGGATAACCAGGCCCTACAGCTGCTTCCATCTTCGTGAGGGTATTGTTGAAGATATCGCTGATCACAACGTCGGTATTGAATGTATACTGCAAAGCCTGACGAACCCTCACATCAGTTAGTGGGACAACAGAGCCATTCAGTGCCAGATAATACTGCATGATACTTGGGAACTTGATGGCGGTCATACTGTCCATTGTCTCCAGGGCGGCATAATCGGGAGCCTGCGGGTTGACCCAGGCATCCGCGTCACCTTTTTCGAGCATCGAGCGAGCTGCAGCTGCTTCGGCTCCCCAGCGAATGATGGCGCTATCGATGTTACCGCGCTCATTTGTAGCACCCCAGTAATCTTCGTGCCGCTGGAGTGTGATGGTGTTCTGCTCGGGATCAACTGATGCCATGACATATGGACCAGAACCGGCGTCATGATCGAGCAGCCAGGTATGACCCCAATCGCCGGATTGCTCATTAGCTTTGGTGATAGTCGGGTTTACGATGTAGTTACCCCAAACACTGCCCATCGAATTCAAGAAATCTGCAAATGGCTGCTTGAGAGTGAACCTGACCGTGAATTCATCCACTTTCTCGATCTTTTCAGCCCAATCAGCAGTGATTCCGTTGGCGCCTAACTGTAGTGCCTTGATGCGTTCATAACTGTATACAACGGCATCAGCATTGACCGGGGTACCATCATGGAAAGTGGCATCCTGGCGAAGTTTTATTGTGTAGATCAGGCCATCAGCAGAGATCCCGCCATTTTCAATACTTGGAATTTCAGCTGCAAGCAGAGCTGTCAGTACGGGCGAGGTAGAGCCAACATAGCGGAAAAGACCGTCATATACCAACGGCAGGTATGCTGAGCCACCAAAAGTCCAGTTCTCAGCCGGATCAGCTGAACCGGGTTGGTCCGAAGCCAGGATCACTACCGGCCTGGCGGCCGGGGTGGTCTTGGGCGCGCAGGCAGATAAAGCAATAACCAGGACCAGGATCAGACTCAGTAAACGATATATATTTTTCATAACTCCTCCATTATTTGCACGTATTTTATCTCATTTATGTTTTTTTACAACCAGTTTGAGGCCATCCACGGAGACGACCTCAATGGCATCATTGCGTTTAACATTAACACGACGATCAGCCACACGGGCGGACCATAATTCGCCGCCTACGAGCACCTTCCCCTCGCCGTGTGAGAACTCACGCACCACACCGGTACGCCCAACCAGGGATTCAATCCCGGTGCGAATGTGGACGCGCTGGGCACGAATTGCGAAGCTGAGTACAACAAAGAATAATCCTGCGGTAAAGACTCCCAGGATGATGACCAGAGGAACAGAAACTCGCTGGAATTCCGGCACCTGTGGAGAATTGAACAAAACCAGTGCGCCGACAATGAACGAAGCCACCCCGGCAATGGTCAGACCTCCATGTGTGGGCGCCTTGATATCCACGATAAATAAAACGAAAGCCATCACCAGAAACACGATTCCAAACCAGTTTACGGGCAGGTAGCCCAGACCATAAATACCAAGCGCCAGGCAGACAAATCCGAGGAACCCGGCCACCCACCCACCCGGGCTGGAAAGCTCGATCAAAATTGCCTGGACACCGATGGTCATCAGGATCAGCACGACATTAGAGTTGGTCAGGATTCCCAGCAACTGCTCAATGAATGTGTTGGCCTGCTCTTCGACATGTGCACCGGCTGTGATGAGGGTGCGCTTGCCTTCAGCCAGGGCAACCTGGCGACCATCCAATTGGATCAGCAGGTCATCCAGATCATCCGCCTTGATATCGATCAAGCCGGCAGCCAGGGCTTCATCCACAGGGACTGCCCGGGCATCGTCGATCATTTCAGCAGCCAGTTTCTTTGCGGTGTCACTGCGATCCACCATCAAAGTGCTGGCAGTCGCCTTGAGGATTTCTTTGACCTTGTTCTCCATCGTTTCACCCAGATCCTCACCGGAGGATCCAACTGGGCTGGCCGCACCAATGACCGTTTCCGGTGCCATGGCCGAAACATGCCCTGCCATGGTGATCAGGCTGCCAGCGCTGGCTGCCATAGCACCCCGCGGTGCCACATATACAACCACCGGAACCCGACTGCTGCGGATGACCTGGACAATGCGGTTCATCGCATCCACACTCCCGCCTGGTGTGTTGAGTTCCAACACCATCAACTCAGCTTCCTTGCTCTCAGCCACACGGATCACGCGTGTCAGGTAATCAGCGGTGATGGACGAAATCTCGCCATCCAGAGGCACAACCAGAACCAGCGGAGAATCACTCTCTGCTGCCGCAGACTGGGGTAACCAAGCCAGGATCAGAGATATCACAATCAGGGAGATAGAGAGCAATCGTAATTTATGCATAGGATTCAGGAAGAATTATAACCGCCGGATATCAGAATTCCATTATCACGGCAGATTGCCAGATCAAGTATCGCGGCGTGACTTGAATACAAGGCGTATGGGCGTTCCCACAAAAGGATGCTCACGCCTCAGGCAGTTGATTAGATAACGCTCATACGAAAAATGCGCCAGACGGGGGTCATTGGCATAGATCATGAATGTGGGTGGGTCACTTCGCACCTGTGTACCATATAGAAGCTTTAAGGTCCTCCCGGCATGTGAGGGGGCGGGATGGTCATCCTGAGCTTTTTGAAGGACTCGATTGATCTGCGATGTGGTCAGTCGTAAAATGCGCTCTTCCTGGACTCTCAGAGCCAGAGGTAAAACCTGGTCAAGGCGTTGGCCTGTTTTTGCCGAAATGAACAAGATCGGAGCGTAATCGATGAACTTCAGCTCATTGCGAACTCTTTTTTCGTAATCCGGCATGGTGAAATTGTCTTTCTCCACCAGGTCCCATTTGTTGACCAGGATGACAGCACTCTTCCAGGATTCAAGGATGTAGCCGGCAATATGGGCATCCTGGGCGGTAATGCCCGTGGTAGCATCGACCACCAGCAAGGACACATCGGCCCGTTCGATTGCGCGCATGGCTCTCAGGACGCTGTATTTCTCAATGCCGGGGATGACCTTACCCCGCCGCCGAATACCGGCTGTGTCGATCAAGGTGACTTCCAGGTCATTGTATGTGATCTGGGTATCTATCGCATCCCGGGTCGTGCCCGGTATCGGGCTCACAATAGCCCGTTCCTCACCTACCAATTTATTTAACAAACTCGATTTTCCGGCATTGGGTTTTCCGACAATGGCGATCTTGATCGATTCACCATCGTCAACGGGTTCCTCCTCTGGGAACAGGGCAACGAGAAGGTCCAGCAGATCACCCGTCTGAGTACCATGCACGGCTGAAATGGAATGGGGTTCCCCAAGACCCAGCTCATAAAAAGCTGATGCATCTTGGCGAAGCGCCTGGTTATCTGCCTTATTGGCCACCAGCAGAACCGGTGGTTTAAGTCCGCCAGAGGTTTTTTTCTGGTTACGACGCAGGATGTTGGCAACCTCCAGATCTGCCGGGGTCACACCACTTGCAGCATCCGTGACGAACAACACAACATCAGCATCCTGGATGGCAATCTCCGCCTGGGCGCGAATCTGTTTGATGTACTCTGCAGAACCAACTGACAGGGGTTCTGTGCCACCTTCAGATGGATCGATACCACCGGTGTCGATCACATAAAAATCCTTGCCGCACCATTCGGCACTCCCCAGCAAACGATCTCGCGTCGTCCCGGGTACTTCATCAACTATCGCCATTTTCTCCCCCACCAGGCGGTTGAACAGCGTACTTTTACCAACATTGGGTCTGCCCACCAGGGCGACAATCGGTTTACTCAATTTATTGTTTCCTGTTACTACCTGGCGATCAAATGGATTTCAATCGTTCCCGGCAGGATCGATTCGACCCTTAATTCTGCAATGGTCAACTCAATGCTGGGTGTGAATTGGTAGGTGCCGGCCTGCTTGCCACTCACATCAACACTAACGTGTATCTGAGCGGAAGTCAACTGGTTTAGCAGGTTAAGCGGACCTGAGATGATCACAGAAATATACTCCGGTGAGACAATCGCTGTCATGTTATCCGGCAACCCGACCACCTCTACGGGGATGTTTTGGATGGTGATTGAATTTTCGATGGGAGAGATGCCGATGTGGACGGTGACCGTCTGATCGCCGACCACAGTAACACCGGAAGGCAGTTTTAAAGTGACGCCCATATCGATATCACTTTTTGCCGAGGCGATTGAAATGACGCTGGTCTCCACATATCCCGGTAATTGTGCCACCAGTTCGGTGTCGTCCGAGAAGATCGTCACAGTAGGGGGCATGACCGAGATATTGGTGAGGCGGTAACCCGGGGCCAGCTGGCCGGCAACAATTGCTTTGACAGCCAGGTTGCGGTAACCTCCCTGCGGCTCTATCGGCAGCGTCACGTTGACGCTGGCAGGTGTTATCGATATGTTTTCAACATCGGTCCCATTTAGGTCCACCGCACGCAGCTTGACCTCCTTGGTTAATGTTTGCAGTGCCCCCGTAACATTAACCGGTGCAAGTACCTGGACGACCTGATTGACCAGAGACTCCGGTCCGGTGATGTTGGCTTGACTTTCATTGTAACTGGGAATTCCAAGGTCATAACCGGTAGCAACGTCTCCTTGAGGTGACAGAGTCACAGGCAGGCTGACCGTGGCTGATTTCTCAAGATGCACGCTCACCAGTGCGGGGTCTACCGCAACCACTTCCGCAGGTCTTGCATCCACCTGCGCCGTGATTTTCACCTCATAATCTCCGGCTTCTTTATCTGATAGGTCAACATAAGCATTTATGACTTCCGGTGATGTGATGAGCGAATCCCAGATCGAATTTGGTGCTGTCAATGTCACGATTACCGTTTCCGGGATATCCCCCACCAGCGAGAAGGATGGGTCAAGGCCCAGGACTTCCACATTTACCGGTTCTGGGAATGCACGCGTATCATTGGGGTCAGCCGCGGTGACTGCTGATATCCATACAGCCAGCGCCAGCAGGAATGAAAGAATTAGCGTGGGCAAATCTTTAACCAATTTCTTCAGCCAGTCGGTCATTTCGCCCTCCGGTTAATCTTGCGGCGGGGAATCAGGCTCTTCTTCTCTGTCAGATTACGCCCAGCTTCCGTTTGATCCTTGTTGGGATTCAGGAAGGTGGTCAGGATAGTCTCAAGCCGTTCAACGTCCAACCGGTGGAGCATACGCCCGGAATGGGTGACTGCGATCTGGCCGGTCTGCTCTGAAACAATAACTGTCACCGCATCACTCACCTCGGTGACACCGATCCCGGCACGGTGACGCAAGCCCATCTGGCGGTCGCGCATTTTGTTTAGCACCTCACTGGATGTGGAGAGCGGAAGGACACATGCGGATGCCACGATGCGATTGTCTACCACAATGACTGCCCCATCATGCAGAGGGGTTTTCGGATAGAAGATCTGGAGCAGAAGTTCCTCGGTCACATCTGCATCCATGCGAACCCCGGTCTGGATCTGTTCTTCCAAGCTGTCATTGCGTTGGAAGACGATCAGGGCTCCGTGTTTACGCTCCGCGAGTTGCCCGGCTGAAACTGAGATCACATGGATCGTCATTTGGAGATCATGCGCAAGACTCTTAGAGGAGCGACCTAAAATGCCAGCCAGACCAACCCGACCCAAACGCTCCAATCCACGTCGAATCTCCGGCGCAAAAATAACCGGGATGGCCAGGAATAGCGCCGGCAAAGCCGACTGGATCAGCCAGCTGAACGCTGGAAGACTGAAAAGGCTTGTCATGAAAAGTAACACGATGATGACAAGCAGGATGCCACGCAGCAACACAACAGCCTGGGTGCCCCGGATTAGTTTGAAGATGGCAAAAAATATCGCCGTGACAAGCGCCAGGTCCAGAACTGACAGCCAGTCGAGACGTTGAAAAGTGAAGAGGATATTACTCAGTATTTCAGACAATGGACATTCCCTGGATGATTAATCTTTTTAACAATCGATAGATCATGTGGTTCCTAAATCAGATCGGTCGCAGTACACGCTCATTACGCAGCTGGCGGTAATACAAGGCCGTCCCTGAAGGCATTGATTCCTTGGCTGCCTGCTGCCAGTCATAACTTTCAAGTTTTTCAGGTAATTGCTTCTTATATCCAAGTTCTTCCCACACTTCCGGGGGGATTGCCAATCCAAGGGGTGGGAAAACAAGCGACACTTCAACCTGTAATTCCTTCGATGAGCGTTCGACCTCTTTGATCAGTAACGGCAGGCTTTTTTCGTATGGGATGTCGTGCTGTAGATACAGGTCGGTGGTTCGAGAAACCAGGTTTTCCACCTGATATCCGGTCACCCCTACGATCTGCCCATTGCAGCGCAGCAGAATAAGGGCTTTCTCGCCGAAAGCCTCCATGATGTCCTCGCGTGTACGCGGATACCCATCCTGAGCTACACGTGAGATCATGGCTGCGATCTCGCTGGCAAAGGCTGGCTTGCCATGTTCGACGATGTACTCCTCCCTGGTTGGTGCTGGTCGGGGTGCGACCGGAGCTGATGGTGGTTCCCATTCAGCTGTAACGATGCGCTTCCAGCCCGCCATGACTTGTGTCCAGGTGTCCTCAAAGGAACCGGCATTATTGATGACAATATCAGCTGCCTTGATCTTATCGGCTTGCGGACCCTGGGCTTTGACCCGCACCAAGGCATCTGCCGGGGCCAGCATCCGTTTCTTTGTCAAACGTTCGAGCTGCAGTTCCGGCGAGATGGTTGTCACCCAGACGGAATCACACCAGGCTGCCAACCCGCTCTCAAGAAGCTTGATGGCTTCAATGGTTACCACTTTCTGTGGGGCGCGTTTGATCAGCAAGTCGATGGCTTGCATGATGAATGGGTGGACAATCGATTCCAGGTCGGCAAGTGCATTGGGATCATTAAAGGCCAGTTTACCAAGCTTTTCTCGATCGATTTCGCCGTCCGGATTGAGTATGCGCTTGCCGAACAGCTCGACCACCGGCTGATAACCTGGCGCTCCACGCGACAGTACCCGGTGGGTCAGGGTGTCGGCATTGATGCCATAGGCTCCCAAGTGCTCAAGCATGCGTCGCACGACACTTTTTCCGGTGGCGATGTTACCGGTCAGACCGATGATGAACTTACCTGGCCATTTGCTCACGTGGTGTCCATTGTTGAATAGGTAGGATTATCGATACTCTCATTTTAATGTTCGCAGGGTAGATTGTCAAAGGAAAAAGGGGGAAATAACCGGATAATCATTCCCTTAATATAGTACCAGAATATTACGGATCCTGAAAAATAACAATTCAGCATGAGTATTTTGGAGATTTTCTTGACAGCCTCCCTGCCTATGGTAAAATCAGCCCGCATGCCGAGATAGCTCAGTTGGTAGAGCACGCGACTGAAAATTGCGGTGTCGACAGTTCGATCCTGTCTCTCGGCACTCCAACCGTCCAAACACCCCATCCGGGGTGTTTTCATTTTTTTACAGACACCCTTACCTGGTGTAAAATTCTCATAATCAAGCTTTGAAAACCAAAACGCTTCTTTATCCGGCTATCGGCTCTTTTCTACTGGGAGTACTTCTCTGCGCATTGATGCTGCTCCAGCCGGTGACACTCGAGACGGACGGCCAGGAAACCATTCTCTCCTCAAGAGGATTAACAGCCAGCACAGTCCTTAAGAATCAGGGCTATACCATCCAATCCGGTGATGAGGTTCACCCCCCTGCTTGGCTACCCCTGCTTTTCTCCCGGCGAGTCAGCCTGACGACGAGCGCCGAAGTCGATGTCTTTAACAATGGGCAACTGACGACATTCGCATCAATCGAACGACACCCGCTCAATCTATTGCTTGAGGCAGGCATTCCCATCTTTCCCTACGATTCACTGATCGCAGATGGGCAGCCAGCCACCATTGATAGCCTGTTGGCACCTGCGGAACGCCATACACTTCAGTATCGCCAAGCTATCCCATTGCACTTCAGCGACGGCGAGATCACCCTTGATTTTTATTCATCCGCGGAAACTGTTGGTGCCGCCCTGTGGGAACAGGGCATCATTCCGGAACCCGGAGATACGCTTGACCCACCCTTTAACACACCCCTTGATGGGCCAACTGCCATCTCACTTAGCCGCGGTCGCGAACTAACCATCATTGATGGTGGTATTTCCAAAACGGTGCGCTCCAGTGCAACAACAGTCAGCGGTGTATTGTTGGATGTCGGCTTAAATCCTCAAGGTTTGGATTACTGCCAGCCGCAGGAAGACCAGCCGGTGCCAATGGATGGTGTCATCCGACTGGTTCGTGTCCGAGAGGAAATACAAATAAATCAAACCCCCGTCCCCAACACAATCCTATACCAACCGGATGCAAATACTGAACTCGACCAGCAGGTAATCCTTGATCCAGGCGCTTACGGGCTAACCGTGCAACAGGTTAAAGTCCGTTATGAAGATGGCAAGGAAATCACGCGCCAGACCGAGACTGAGTGGCAGGCCACTGCTGCCAAACCTCAAATCATCGGTTATGGTACAAAGGTCGTCATCCGTACGGCCGAAGTTGACGGGCGGACGATCGAATACTGGCGCACTGTTACCGTATATGCCACTTCCTACTCCCCCTGTAATTCGGGTGTGCCGGAGTGCCTGGGAACGACCGCCAACGGGATGAAAGTTGAAAAAGGGGTGGCAGGGGTGATCCGCTCCTGGTACAACCTGATGAATGGTCAATATATTTACGCACCGGGCTATGGAAGCGCTGTTATCGCCGATATCGGTGCAGGTTTCGCCGGTAAAGACTGGATTGACCTGGGTTACAGCGACAGTGATTATGTGCCCTGGCACTCAAATATCACCATCTATTTCCTGACGCCTGTCCCGGCCAACATCCCCTGGATCCTGCCATGAACAACGACCTGCCAAATTTTGCCAAATTGCTGCGGGATCAGGGAATCCAACCCAAGAAAAGCCTGGGACAAAATTTCCTATTTAACACCAACATCATTAATCAAATCATCGACCTGGCTGGCATCAACCCTGTGACAACTGTGCTTGAGATCGGTGCTGGTCCTGGAAACCTGACACGCGCACTTGCCGACCGCGCCGGACGGGTGGTAGCAGTCGAGCTTGACCAACGCTTTCTGCCCTTGTTGGAAGATGCCGGATCGAGCCATTCCAACCTGGAAGTCATTCACGCCAACATCCTTGACCTGGACCTGGATAACGTGATGGGTACAGCCGGTTACATTGTTGTGGCGAATCTGCCATATTACATTACATCAGCGGTCATACGCAAACTTCTTGAGACCCATCGTAAACCCGCCCGGCTGGTCCTGACCGTTCAAAAGGAAGTAGCTCTCCGCATTTGTGCCAGAGCAGGTGAATTGAGTCTGCTGGCGGTCAGTGTGCAAGTATATGGTGCACCACACCTGGAATTAACAATCCCGGCAGGTGCTTTTTACCCATCCCCGAAGGTGGATTCAGCCGTTATATTGATCGACACGCATGCAGAGCCACTGCTGCCGGCGGAAGATCTGGCACTCTTCTTTCGCATCGTCAAGGCGGGTTTCAGCCAGAAACGCAAGATGCTTCGCAACACACTATCGGCAGGCATGCGATTGAATATCCCGGAATGCGAGCAATTATTGGTATCTGCCGGTATTGATCCGACTCGAAGAGCACAGACACTCGAGCCGTCTGAATGGGTAAAACTGACCGGTGAATTCATTCGTCAAAATTCAAAAAAGGATGCATAATAGGGCAATCTGTACCTATTATCGACAGGAGCGATTCAGATGGACATGACCGTCATACTTGTAACCGCCGGGGCGGGCATTATCATCGGGCTGCTCATCGGTTTGATGATCAATGCATTGCGTGGGGATTCCTCCAAGGGTGCCACACCATCTGAAAGCACGGCTCGCGGTATCGACAACATCTTATTATGGCATGATAAAGAGGGCGGCAACTTGATCGTGGATCTGGACGGTTCGACTTTTCTCCATGTAAATGAGATGCGTGCGGATCAACGATCTCGCCTGGAGACCATCTACAGCCAGCTTAAACGTTTTATGGGTGTCCAGGATACGACACCCCGCCCCGCCACTGCCACACCTGCGGCAGTCCAGGTTGAGCAGCCCTCCCAGGCGCCTTTTACCGACTCATTCACCCAACCGGTACCTTCACAAACCATCACTTCACAAACCGCGCCTGTGCAATCCACCCCAATCAGACCTGTGCCTGCCACCCCTCTGGCAGCGACTGTTAACCCGGAAACCGTTGTCATCCCACCTTCCATCGAAGATAAGAAAGGTGCTAAAAAACCACCCCCGGCACCGATAAAACCACTAAATATCGTGAGCGAGATCGATGAAATTCTTCAGGACATGATCGCCGATACCCCCCTATACGAGCGCGGATTGGAATTGGTCGAAACGCCCACACATGGCATTGCCGTTTGGATCGACTCGCATCAATTTGACAGCATAGATGCTGTCACCGATCCGGATGTTCAACAGACCATTCGCGCAGCCGTGAAAAAATGGGAGAACAAGGCCAGGTGATCCTGCGGGCTTGACGCTCGTGTCCGATTCTGTATAATACGGGTTATCCTTGCCCGGAGAAACTGATTGTTGAACCTGACAGAGAGCTGGCGGATGGTGCAAGCCGGCAGGCCAGACAATTCCATCCCCTCCGGCGCTGATAAGGCAGGATGCATCCGCAGAGACACCTCCGGTGTCATAAGGATGCCGGCGGCACCGTTATCACCACAAAGAGTCCTGATCCGATCAGGTAAAAGCAGGTGGCACCACGAACCCCCTTCGTCCTGTCGAGGTGAAGGGGCGTTTATTTTCTTGTGTGCTACAGGAGATCGATATGCTTGATATCAATATGATCCGAGAAGAGCCCGAACGCGTACGGGATGCTCTACGTAAACGTGCAGAAGACCCATCCGCAGTGGATGCGATCCTGGCACTCGACCTGGAACGCCGAAAAGTGCTCACCGAGAATGAGAAGCGCAAGGCGGAACGGAATGCCGTCTCGAAGGAGATCGGTCAGATGAAAGACCCTGCTGAGCGTCAAGCGAAGATCGATGCAATGCGCACAGTTGGCGACGCGATTTCCGCGCTGGATGAACAACTTCGCCAGGTGGATGAGCAGTTGACCACAAAGCTTGCCAGCCTGCCCAATATTCCCGACCCGGCCGTTCCAGTCGGTGCTGGTGAACAGGATAACAAGATCGTCAAGACAGTCGGTGCCATCCCCGAATTCGCATTCACTCCCAAAGCGCACTGGGACCTGGGTCCTGAACTCGGCATATTGAATTTTGAGCAGGGAACCAGACTTTCCGGAACCCGCTTCTATGTCCTGAGCGGAGCCGGTGCCCGATTGCAACGTGCCATCATCGCCTGGATGCTTGATCTCCACGTCCGTCAGGGTTACACCGAAAAATACCTGCCATTCATGTTGCGAGGCGATATCCTTTTCGGAGCCGGCCAACTGCCGAAGTTCGCTGATAACCTCTATCATGATGCTGAGGAGGATTTCTGGTTCGTGCCAACTGCCGAAGTCCCTTTAACCGGATTGCATATCGGAGATATCCTCGAAGAAACCAGTTTACCGATCAAATACACGGCTTACACACCTTGCTGGCGGCGCGAGAAGATGAGCGCCGGGAAGGACGTGCGGGGTATCAAACGCGGCCACCAATTCGACAAGGTTGAGATGTACAAATACTGCCTTCCAGAGAATTCAGCGGCAGAACATGAAGCTATGCTGAAGGATGCTGAGGAGACCGCTGCCGGCCTGGGCTTGACTTACCGGGTGGTTGCACAATGCACCGGCGACCTGAGTTTTGCCTCCCAGCGCACCTTCGATATCGAGGTCTGGGCCGCCGGCTGCAATGAGTGGCTTGAGGTCAGTTCCGTTTCAAATGTGGGTGATTTCCAGGCACGCCGCGCGAATATTCGGTACCGCCCTTCAGATGGCGGCAAACCGCGTTTCGTCCATACCCTGAATGGGTCAGGCCTGGCATTACCGCGTATCATGATCGCCATCATGGAAAATTATCAGCAAGAGGACGGCAGTGTGAAGGTGCCGGAGGTCCTCAAACCCTGGATGGGCGGTATCGATATAATCAGGAGAGAACTATGAACCCATTTCTGGAAGGCTCACTGGATACCATCGTCGTAATCGGCCTTCTGATCGGGGTGCTTGGAAATTTCATCCCGTTCTTTCCAGCCGTTACAGTCACATGGCTGTCGATCCTGGGGTATGGCTTGATCCACGGATTCAATTGGGGGAGTGGATTGATCTTTGCTGTCATCACCATCCTGTTGGTTGTGGGCAATCTTATCGATAACTATATGATGGGTGCCGGGGCGCGCAAGAAGGATACGAGTTGGGTTGCCATCGGTGTCAGTTTCTTGACCATGATCATTGTCAGCATTATCGCCACCCCATTTGTGGGGTTGTTGGCAGCCCTGGTTGCGCTTTTCGTTGTGGAAGCGATCCGCATTCGCGACCTTAAAAAAGCCTTCGACTCGATGGGAGGAATGTCAGTCGGTTGCATCACGGGCATGGCCATTCGTTTCTTCATCACCTTAATCATGAGCTGGCTGTGGTTGATCTGGGCGCTTTTCATAGTCGACTAACCCGATGCTTTACCTGGTAGCAACCCCGATCGGCAACCTCGGAGATATTAGCCTGCGGGCACTCGAAGTCCTCAAGGAAGTGGATATCATTGCCAGCGAGGATACCCGCAAGACCGGTTTCCTATTAAAGCATTTCGAAATCCAGAAACCCCAGATTTCCTTCCATGCTTATAACGAACAGAAGACCGTTGCCAGATTGATCGATCTGCTTGAGTCCGGCAAAAATGTCGCTCTGGTGACTGATGCGGGATCTCCGGGAATCTCTGATCCGGGCTATCTGCTGGTGCGGGCTGCCGTTGACCACGACCTGGAGTTGACCGCCATCCCCGGCCCATCAGCTGTGATCATGGCTGCCACACTTTCCGCGCTGCCCCTCCACAGCTTCACCTTTCGCGGTTTCCCACCACACAAACCCATGGCAAGACAAAAGTTTCTGGCAACAGATGTGGAAAGCCCCTACACACTGGTATATTACGAGAGTCCTTACCGGTTGGCAGCCTTCCTCACAGATGCCCTGGCCGTCTTTGGCGACCGTCAGGCATCCGTATCGAACGATCTGACGAAAATGTTCGAGAGCACTCTGCGCGGCAGCTTATCCGAATTGGTGACCCGCATCACGGTTGAAAAGATCCGCGGTGAATACACCGTGGTCATCGCCGGAAAACCCGACAAATAGCTTATTACCTGGCAAATGGGGAAAAATTGGTACGTGTGTCGAAATAATCCTCGCGCTCGCTGTGTTTTAACCAGCCTACCACCAGATAGGTTACCGGGGTCATCATCGCCTCAATGCCCACTTTAAACAGATAGTTGGTCACTACCAGCGTCCAGAATAATACCCAGGGGAAAACACCGAAAAGGGAGGCTATCGCTATAAAAGCCAGGGTATCGATACCTTCACCCACCAGAGTCGAACCGATTGTGCGCATCCACAACCATGAACCCCGGGTTGCCACCTTCATTTTTGCCAGCACAACCGAATTGGTAAATTCACCGATCAGATAAGCCAGCAGGCTCGCGGCCACGATACCCCCGGTGCTCATGGCACCCAGGATGGCATTATAAGCAGCCTGCCCGGCATACCCCTGCCAGGTCACCTCCCCTGGCAGGATCTTAACAAGCCATAAAACGATGGAGGCAATCGCCAGGCAGGTGAAACCCATCCAAATCACCCGCCGCGAGCGCCGATAGCCATACACCTCGGTCAGGATATCTCCAAAGATGTAGCTGACCGGGAAAAGCAATGTGCCAGCGTCGAAAGCCATCGGGATACCGGCAATCGAGAACCCCCAGTCGACGATCTTGGCCGAAGAGGCGATGTTGCTGATGATCAAGACGGTCACGAATAATGCCGTGATGGCATCCAGATAACGGAAGGATCGGTTTTCAAGTACTTCAGTCTTCATGGCAGATGGTTCCTCAATGGGTATAATTACCCGGTAATTTCATCCCAAGTATAGCAGTGATTTAAATGAACCGATTCTTCATACCTCCGGGTTGGATCCAGCCGCCAAATGTCCATTTTGAAGGTGAAACCGCCCACCAGATCGTGCGAGTCCTGCGGTTATCTCCTGGATCAATCGTAACCGTTCTGGATGGTGGTGGCATCGAACGCCAGGTGCGCTTGACCGTCGTGGACCGGGGGCATCTCGAAGGTGAGATCGTATCCGAGATGCTTTCATCGGGTGATCCTCGCCACCACTTATCCTTATATGTTGGTCTGACCCAACGGGCCAAGTTTGAGTGGATCCTTCAAAAAGGGACTGAACTCGGTGTAACGACCTTCGTCCCGGTCGTCACATGCCGCAGCCTGGTTCGTGAGACTGCCGGCGAATCACGCAAAGCGGAGCGCTGGGAAGGCATCCTGCGTGAGGCAGCCGAACAATGTGGGCGCGGACGCATCCCCAGGATCCAGGCGGCGATACCGCTGGCCAGGGCTCTGACGGAAGGGAAGAAGAACCACGAGGTTTGCCTGATCGCCTGGGAAAAGGAAGCTGCCGCAAGTTTGAATGACTGCCTGCCAAAAGGACGCTATGACCGCCCGGTGACGATCGCTGCATTGATCGGTCCGGAGGGAGGATTCTCAGATGACGAAGCCAGCCAGGCGATCGATCTGGGTTGGCGACCGGTGAGCCTTGGCCAGCGTACCCTGCGTATGGAAACCGCTGCGATCAGTCTGGCAGCGCTCATCTTATACGAGTTAGGGGAACTCAAGCCACCAGACGCCGGGGAAGCTGGTTCTTAACCCGCCCGGCCAGTATCTTCCCGAGACCTGCGAACTGACCCGCTTCAGTTAAACAGACACACCACACGACCCGGATGCAGTTCCGACGCAACCGGGATATGAACATCACTACCCCGCAGCCAGGCAGCCAGCTGATCATACGGCAGCATTATTCGCCCCCCGGTAAACTGAACGGAGAAGCGGGCAGCCAACTCGTGTGAGGGTTGTAATGAACCACCGATCATACTGCCCATCTCAAGCCCTGCTGCAACCACCGGGAAACTCCCGAATCTCTCTAAAAAGAGCTCCGGCACCGCCTGGATGCGCTCATCTCGTTTCCAAAATGTGAGCCTCTGATGGTTGGTCAGAACCTCCAGATCAAAGCCGAACCGGTCATTGAATGCCGATGCCAGCTCTCTCACTGCGCGGGAATTCAACCGCGTCCAGCCCTGGCGTTCCCAGCTTCTTTGAGGAGGGCGATTACCTGACTCTTCATCGATATCTTCATTCTTGCGGATCAGCGCAGTAAAAAATCCAGCCGTGTTATATAAGTGGGGCCAGATGCGCAAGGACCGGCTGATCTCCGGGAACTGCCCGGCTTCCGGCAATTGAAGTGCAGGGGCATTCAAAATCGGCCTGGGATTCACGATTTCGACCGCTGTACCAAAGCGCTGTTTGATCGCAAGTAAAACGGCTTCATCTTCTTCGGGTGCCAGCGTGCAGGTGGAATAGACCACCTGGCCGCCAGTCCGTACCGCTCGCAGGGCACTCACCAGCAAGCGGATCTGCCGGCTGGCCAGACTTTCCCGTTCCCGACCGGTAACCGACCTCATCGGGTGTGATTCGGCTGTGCGTAAGCCTTCCATGCTGCAAGGCGCATCAATCAATACCTTATCAAACTTTCCCGGGAACCAGGCACCAAACAGCTCACCCGGCTGGCAGGTTATGGCAACATTGATCGCTCCCCAACGCTCCAGTGCCAGGCGCAATGCCTGGATTCGTGAACGGCTGGCATCATTGGCGATTACCAGGCCGCGATCACACATTTTATCCACCAGGTGTGTGGTCTTTCCCCCCGGCGAGGCGGCCAGGTCTAAAACCACCTCTGGGGTAACAGAGTCATAGTCAAACAACTCGGGAGGCAGCATCGAAGAGGCTTCCTGAATATAAAATGCCCCCATCAAATGCTCAAGCGTTTGGCTGGGTGGCGTGGTAGCGGATAACACCTGCCAGCCATTTTCACAAAACGGAACCGACTGCAACTCCCAGCCGTATTTCGCTTGCCAGCCTGTCACAACCTCGGGGGTGATGGCTTGCAATTGATTGGTACGAAACCCCTGTGGTAAGGCTCGATCCATCTCCGCCAGGATACAGGCATATGTCTCCTCTGGGACCAGCGCACGGTAGCGTGCCAGAACCTCATTGGGATCAACTTTTGCGACAATGATGGGAGCTTTCTTTTTAGCCATTATTTCTCGATCACAAAGACTTGCTCATTCGGGAAATTCAATTCGCTGACCCGCCAGGTTTCTTCCGATAGACTGCGTTCCACCAGCTTACGGTTCTTGATTGTCAGGTCATGCCGGCCGGTCATGCTGAAGGGGGGCAGGGAAACGTAGAGCGTTTTGACGTTCAATGCGCGCCACAAGTCGCGGTTACAGCCCGCTTCGCGTTCCTCGAAGCGATGCGCCTCCTTGAACAGGAAAGCGGCATCCGCAGTGCCAGTGGGCGGCTCGACCAGGATATCGCGCAGGATCGCCTCACCTGTCAAGCCTTCCATCTGGAAGTAAGTGTTCAGGAATGAAACCCGTGGTGCATGAATATCATATGCCAGGTAATGTGTGCGGGCAGGCAATCCCATCCAGCGCCAAGTCAACGGGTTCAATCCGCAAGCCAGGTCCAGGATCGAATCAGGCTGCCCCCCCTGGCTGAAAAGCTGCTGATAAAAACCCTCCAGTAATAGTAATCGTTCACGGGTTGAGGTGTGGCTCGAGAGGATTCCACGACAGCATGTCTCGATGGCTTCCGAATCCATCGCTTCAAAGGCGGTTAGAAGGTCAGTGGTCGCCCGGGCATAATCCGGGTCGCCCAGATAAGGTGCGCTGATCTGGTGCAACTTGCGTCGCATGGTCTTCAATGCCATCCGGGTCGAAGGCTGGCGCTCAAGTGCCTTGCTGGCCAGGTCGCGCAGGGTGATCTCGGGGATGCCCATTGCCTGGTAAGCCGGCTTTTTACCGACTTCGGCTACCAGCGCCATGACTTGATCCTCATCCGGCTTGTTCATTTCGTGACCAGGAAAGCCAATTCACCCGGAAACTCATGTCGCTCGATTCGCCAGGGTCGTCCGGCGACCAATTCCATAAAATGAGCTTCGTAATTGGCGCGCATGCCCTTGCCACGCCCGCCCAGACTGGCCACCGGGAAGGAGATCAGCAGGTGATCGGCGTGGATGCCATCCATCAGTCGCAATGGCAGGCCCCTGTCCAATTGCTCCAGGCAGGGGATGGACTTCAACATAAAAGCCACTTGAACCCGGTCGTCCGGTATGCCCTGGCTCAGGTCACAGCTCCAGACGCGGCCGTCCTGCCTGAGATGGGCAAAGAAGGCACCCAGGAATGCCACCATATCCCCGTAAATATCACAGGCCAGGTAAACCGGCTTGTCCGCCAGTGGCATCCAGGCCAGCGCCAAAGGATTCAAACCACAAGCCAGGTCCAAAATCGATTTGACCGGGCCAACACTGGCCAGACAGGTATTAAAAAAAGTATCAAGGCTCGGCAGCCGCTCTCGCGTTGAGGCATGCACGCGCATGGCTTCCAAACATAAATGTTTCACCTCGGGATTTTGTCGCCCGGTGGGCAGATCCTGCAGCTGGCGGACCCAGCCGGCATAATCAGGCTGCCCCACCAGGTAGGCACCCCCCACCTGGTGCAGCTTGGAACGGGTGGCTTTGACCGCCTCACGCAGGCTGCGGCGTGCACACAATTCGCGCCGGCCGATCGAACGGATCAAGTCGGGTTGGATCTCTCGGTAATCCGAGCCTTGCCGGACATGTTCGACCAGTTGCTCAAGCATACTCTCCGGGTCAATAGATTTCATGGGGTCTCTTACCCGTCGCCTGCGCGCAGCCTTAGCCGGTCTTCCAGCTGGCTCATGAAGCGCAGGTTGTGAATGGTGGCCAGGCGCTGAAAAAGACTATCATTGATCTTGAACAGGTGGTGCAGAAAGCCGAGCGAGTAGCGCCGGCAACACAGGCAATCACAGTCGGGTGAAATGGCCGTATCGGCTTTGATATGCTTTTTATCCTCGATATAAACATACGAAAGCCAGTCGCCGCTTAACCCGGCGGTTGGACCTTGCAAAGGTTGGTTGAAGCGCAACAGACGCCCGTGGCGCGCATCGCGCGTGGGCATGGCGCTGTCAAATAAGTCATAACCCAGGTCGAAGCATGCCAGCACGTTCTTGGGATGCCCAACCCCGAGCGCATGCATCGGGTAATCTTTCGGTACCAGGCTGCGCGTATATCCCAGGGTATCCTCCAGCAATGCACCCTGTTTATCGAGCGGCCAGCCACCAAATCCAAAGCCATCAAAGCCGATTTCGAGCAGCGCTTCGGCGCAGACTTTCCTTAAATCAGGATACCCACCGCCCTGGATGACCGCAAACAACTTCGGGCGGGCATCGTCACGGATCTTGGCATGTTCGAGTTGATCAAGGTATTCATCCTTGCACTGGCGTGCCCAGCGAATGGTGCGCACGACCGCCTGCTCCTGGGCGTCGCGGGGCGCATCCACGTGCGTGCATTGGTCCAGGCAAATGATCACATCCGAACCGTATCCAAACTGCAATTGGACACATTTTTCGGGTGTCAGCAGGTACTTGCGCCCGGCACCTTCCGGCCTGAAATGAATACCCTTCTCAGTGATCGAACCCAATTTGGGATTATCACTTATCAGCGAATAAGCCTGGAAGCCACCCGAATCGGTCACGATAGGGCGCTGCCAACCGCACATCTCGTGCAAACCACCCAAGGAATCGATGGTGGTGGATCCCGGACGCTGCATCAGGTGGTAGGTGTTCATCACCACCGCCTGGATCTGGCAAGCTTCCAGATCGCCCGCATCCACCGAGCGTACCACGCCGAGGGTTGCATCAGGCATGTAGACCGGTAACTTTACCGGCTGGTTACGCAGCCGCAATGATCTCATCTTCATAATTCAGAACCTTTGCAGTCAATCCGCCCTGACCGGCGCCATGGATGACGACCCGGTCGATCTTATTCGCCCGGTCATCTGGTGTCGGAGCGGAAACCTTGATGTAATTATCACTTAAACCTGAGGTAAGCCAGCCACCCGGTTTATGGATGGATCGCTGCCACAGCACATCGAGCACCTGGCCCGTGAAAGATATCTGGAAGTCCTCAACCTGGCGGCTGAACAGATCCCTGAGCACGCGGCTGCGCTGCCGGCGGATTTGAAAAGGTACCTGGTCCCCATAACCGGCTGCGGGTGTGCCTGGGCGGGCGGAGAAAACGAAGACGTGTCCACCGGAGAACGCCAGCGCTTCCACCAAGGTGCGGGTATCTTCGAAGGCAGCATCATCCTCACCCGGGAAACCTACAATGACATCTGTGGTGATGGAAACACCCGGAATGGCGTGCCTTAGCTTCTCAACCAGCAACTGGAACTCCACAGGTGTGGTTCTGCGAGCCATATGTTTGAGGACTGCCGGTGAACCGGATTGCATCGGTAAATGGAAGTGGCGACACAGACGCGGATCGCGCCATAAGGAAATTAATTCGTCATCCACCTCCCAGGGTTCGATGGAGCTGAGTCCTCAGGCGTGGGATGGGTGTGTGTGACAGGATGGCTTTCAGCAAGTCTGCCAGGTGTGCCGTGGGGGAGAGATCACGACCCCAAGCCCCGATCTGCACCCCGGTCAAAACTGCTTCCTGAACCCCGCCGTTAATCGCGCTGTTGACATCAGCAATCACCTGCACGACCGGTACACTGCGGCCGTTTCCGCGGGCCAGGCGTGTTACACAGTACGTGCAGTGGTTATCACAGCCATCCTGGACCTTGATGAAAGCCCGCGTGCGTTTTCGGTTGCCCGCAACCGGGACACGGCCGATCGCTTCTGAACTGGCTTCCTGGCTTTTTAGAATGGTTTCAACCAGCAAATCCTTGTTGGTATTTGGAATAACCTGTCGAACGCCGGGGAGTGCTGCTGCCGCCTCAGGCTCCAGACTGGACCAGCAGCCGGTGACCACCACCCTTGCACCAGTTTGATTTGCCTGTCGTATCTTCTGGCGCGAATCGGATGCCGCCGCACCGGTCACCGCGCAGGTGTTCACGACCACCAGGTCAGCTTTTGCGGCCGAGGGAACCAGGTTGTGGCCAGCAGCGCGAAAGTGCCGGGCGTAGGTTTCGATCTCCGCCTGATTCAACCGGCAACCCACCATATCAAGGTAAACGTTCATGGAATCGTCACGATGAAATTATCAAAGAAGATATCCACACCAGCCTGGGAATATGTGCCGGCCAACACGCCAACCTTGCCGCTGACCAACCCCTCCCCTTTGGCTGTCGCAACGAGCAGGTCGTTGACATAAAAGGAAAGTTCGCTCCGTTCGCAGGAAGCTCTCAAGCGATACAGACCTGTGGAAGATGACACCACTTCGCTGTAAGTCATACTGTCACCACTCAACATCTGGTAAACCCCGGACTGGCGGCGGGCGATGCCTGCATACCCGTCGCTGCTGATCAGGAAAGCATAAAAGTCGCCATCTTCCTGGATACGGCAGAGCAGTCCAAAGGCGTTATCATCCGTGCCCTCCAGTTTGGCAGCCTCAACCCAGATGATGGCATCGCTGTATTCCTGGGGCGGATAGGACCACGAATCAAAATCCGCTAGATTAATGCGAAACCGCAGCCCACCCCAATCGTACAGAGCTGAATGATCATCACTGGATTGGGTATACCAGCCCGACTCCGGGTTGGAAAAATCATCGTAATAGATCGCCCCTGGAGCGGGGGTAGGGTCGGGCGCCAGGAACGGCAGCCAGGCCAGTTGTGGAATCGAACAAGCCAGGCCGCTAACCAGCAGCAGAAGCAAGGGGAATAAGTAATTACTGTGTCTCATAAAAAGCAGTGTTGATTTTAACATACTGCCTGGTACGGAATTCATCCACTGTGGTTAGGCGATATAATAGAAAATTCCACCAGGAGTCCATATGGATCAGAAAACAACAACCAAAACCAAATTGCACCGCAACGTATGGGTCATGACCTTCACATCGATGCTAACCGACATCTCATCGGAGATGCTGGCCAACATCATTCCTCTTTTTCTGTATAACGTTTTGGGCGTACGCACCTCACTGATCGGCTTGATCGATGGGATCGCCGAATCGACCGCCAGCATCACCAAGATCTTCGCTGGATATATCTCCGACCGGATGCACCAGCGCAAGTGGCTGGCCGTCCTGGGGTATGGCTTGTCGACCATTGCCAAACCCTTTTATTATCTCGCCACAACCTGGGGCGCCGTGTTGGGCATCCGCTTCACCGACAGGGTCGGCAAGGGTATCCGGACTGCTCCGCGCGATGCGCTGCTGGCCGGCTCAACCGAACCTGAGAAGCGCGGGATGGCTTTTGGCATTCAGCGTGCCGGGGATACAGCTGGCGCCTTCATCGGTATCCTGATAGCCATGTTGATCATTGCCTTCACCCAGAAGAACTCCGCCGTACTCACCCGCCCGACATTCCAGACCCTGGTGCTGGTCAGTATCATTCCTTCCGTGCTGGCCGTTTTAATCCTGGCGATCGGTGCCAAGGAGATCAAGCCCAAAGATGGCGCATCAAAACCCTCACTGTCACTCAAGGGTATGGACAAGCGTTTTCTGATCTACCTGGGCGTCACCGTTCTTTTCACGCTTGGCAACTCCTCCGATTCCTTCATTGTCTTGCGCGGTCAGGAGCGTGGCCTGACACTTCTACAGGTGATGGGCATGCTGCTGACCTTCAATGCCATCTATTCTATTCTTTCCACGCCGATCGGCATCCTGTCAGATAAGATCGGCCGGCGCCGAATGATCCTTTTTGGCTGGCTGTTATATGCGCTGATCTACATGGGGTTTGCCCTCTCGAAAACTGGCGGCGGTATTTGGGCATTATTCGGCCTCTATGGCGTTTACTATGCCTTCACCGAGGGCAGCGGTAAAGCCCTGATCGCCGATCTGGTCCCGGATGAAAAGCGCGGGACGGCCTACGGGCTGTACGCCATGGCGGTCGGCTTGAGTGCATTGCCGGCTTCGGCCATCGCCGGTGTATTGTGGCAGGGTGTAGGTGCATGGACCGGTTTTGGTGCACCCGCACCGTTCTTCTTTGGCGCAGGCATGAGTCTGATGGCAGGCCTGTTGTTCTGGAAATTCGTAAAATAGTACCTGAATAGTACCCAGCTGTCCTACTCAGGCTTGACAATATGTGATATAAGGAAAATTGCCCTGCCGTGTGCGTGATGTGACGCTTTCGGTTTTGAGCCAATAAGATTTATAAGTGGTTCCTTCTTACGTAAGCAACGCGATAGGCCAGCGCCAAGGCGGCGTTTACGAGGCGAACCACACCTGCGAAAGCAGGTTCAAAACTTCGTTACACACGGCATGGTGGGGTACTCATTTACGGGGGTTCACCTACAACTGAATAACAGGGATACGGCGGCTGCATCTCACTGGGTGAGATGACGAGGAAGAGGTTCTCCTTTGCGAAGAGGATGCTAACCCGGTAACGGGAAAAATCGATCGATCAGCGGATGCCTCTGAAGCCTGATCACAGGCTTCCACCACCCTTCCGGCAAGTGGCGGACGAAAAACATCCGGCGACGGGTGTGACAAGAATGTCACAGTGATGAGGAAAACCCTCTATTATGGAAGGGCAGCCAGTCGTTTAACGTTACAGGTTTGTCCAGGCATACCTGTATTTTATTTAATCATGGAGATTAAAATGGACCAGAAGGCAATTCTCACCCGCGTAAAAGAAGATGGGATCAAATACATATCCTACCAGTTCGTTGATATCAACGGCGTGGTCAAGAGCGTGGACGCACCTGTCGAGCGACTCGAGATCGCCATGGATGATGGGATCTGGTTTGACGGTTCCTCAGTCGAAGGTTTCTCGCGCATACAGGAAAGCGACATGCACCTGCGCATCGATCTTGATTCTTATGCCATTTTGCCCTGGTCACCGGACGAAATGCGCCGGGCGCGCTTCTTTTGTGATATTTACACACCAGATGGCAAACCCTTCGAAGGCGATCCACGTGGGATGCTGCGTAAGAGCTTGAACGCTCTGAAAGAACGCGGCTATATTTACAATGTTGGTACCGAGCCGGAGTTCTTCCTCTTCCGCCACAACGAGAATGGCGGCACGCATCCCCTTCCACATGATGTCGGTGGCTATTTCGACTTTTCGCCCAATGACGATGCTGTGCGGGTACGCACCGAACTCATGGATGCCTTACGCAGCATGGGTCTGGAAGTTGAGGTCGGCCATCACGAGGTCGCCCTCGGACAGCACGAGATCGATTTCGAGTTCACCGATGCCCTGCGCACGGCCGATAATGTGGTCACCATGAAGACCACCGTCAAGGCCATCGCCGACCGCCATGGTCTGGTGGCTTCCTTCATGCCCAAACCGGTATTCGGTATCAACGGTTCAGGTATGCATTGTCACCAATCCCTTTCTGACCTGAAGGGGAACAACTGTTTCCACGATGCGGCTGATCCTTATGGATTGTCAAAACTGGCATACAGCTTCATTGCCGGTCAGCTCAAACACGCACGTGGCATGTCAGCCGTCCTGGCACCCACGGTTAACTCTTACAAGCGGCTGGTGCCAGGTTATGAGGCTCCCGTTTACATCGGATGGGCTCAGGTAAACCGTTCAGCCCTGATCCGCATTCCCTTCGCTCCTCCCGGCAAGAGTAAAGCCGTGCGCGCCGAGCTGCGCTGCCCGGATTCCTCCAGCAATCCCTACCTGGCCTTCCTGGTGATGCTGGCTGCCGCCCTGGATGGTATTGACAGTAAGCTGACCCCTCCTGATCCACTCAACAATATCAATGTGTATGAGCTGGATGCGGCGGCGCGAGCTGAACACAACGTCCTTTCACTACCGGGTTCCCTGAATGAGGCGCTGGGTGAAATGGAAAAAGATGAAATAATGCGTTCAGCCCTTGGGAATAATTTATACGAAGCCTTCCTGCGCGCCCGAAGCGACGAGTGGGATGCCTATCGCATCGCGGTGACTGATTGGGAGATCAAGCGCTATCTTGAGAGTATTTGATACCGGACCATCTCCCGCGTGCTTCTTGTTATAATCCCAAGAGATGCGCGCGCAACCTAGATTACGACGCGCCATCCTGATCGGGATGGCGCTTCTTTTACTGCTGGCCATTCGGCCGGAATCTGGTCTATTCCCATCGGATGCTGCCCGGTTGGCATTGGAACGTGCCCGGGAAAGCGGAGCAGATCTACTCGAATGGCAGCTGTTGGCAAGCTTCGTGAGCGCTGATCCAACGGATGGCGAATCCTGGGAACGCATGGGTGTCCTCGATTACCGCAGTGGTTTGTGCAAGCAGGCGGTCTACGAATTTCAACAAACCTCCACTTATAAACAGTTGTCGGTTAATAGCCTTATTCCTTATGGAGAATGCCTGCTGACACTTGGAGAGCTTCAGGCAGCCGCCGAACTGCTCAGTCCCCAACTCGATAAGTCCGAAAGCAGTCCCGGGCTGGAAATACTGTTGGCAAAGGTTTATATTCGGCTGGATGATCTAAATAAAGCCGATCACGCAGTCCGCAGGTGGGCTGAAAAAGAGCCGGATAATCCCCGTGCGCGCCTATATCTGGGTCTTATCCAGGCCCTCACCAATCCGGTCGATGCATTGGCGACATTGCAGGATACAGCAGATCGATCCGAAGAATACACGAATGCCTACCGACAGGTGCAAACGGCCATTAACAAGGGCGCGCTCCAGGAAAGCACGGCTTACCGGGCGCTTGAACTGGGCAGGGCTTATGGCAATCTGGGGGAATGGGAGCTCGCGGAGTATGCATTTAAATCAGCGGTTCAGCAGGATCCCGAGTATGCCGAAGCGCATGCCTGGCTGGGGGAGGCTCAACAACACTTGGGGGTAGATGGATCAGCCGAAATTCAAAAAGCCCTGAGGTTAAACCCGAAATCGATCCTGGCGCAAGCCATGAGCGCCCTGGCATTGCAGCGCCAGGGGAATGCACAAGGTGCACTGGCTGCCTTGCAGCAGATCGTCGCACAGGAGACTGAGAACCCGCAGTGGCGCATTGCGCTGGGACAGGCTCGCGCCCAGCTGGGCGACCTCGAGGGAGCTCTGGTCGAATATCAAAAGGCGATCGCTCTGGAACCCGAGAATGTCGTTGTCTGGCAGGCAATTGCTGAATTCAGCCTGGGTTACCAATACCAGGTTCCTTCGGTTGGCTCTCCGGCAGCGATCAAAGCCGTCCTGCTGGCGCCTGAAGACCCACGGTCTCTCGACCTCGCCGGACAGGCAGCCCTGAGCAATGCGGAACAGGATGAAGCGCAAGGTTACTTCCTGGCAGCCATCCAATCCGATCCACGCTATGCGCCTGCCCATCTGCACCTGGCATTGGTGTTTTTTCAGCGGGGAAATAATGAGGCGGCACACCAGGAGTTGCAAAAGGCGGCTGCCCTGGGAAATATCGAGGCACAGAATTTACTGACCCAGGTGTCTGCACAATGAATTCAGGCAGGCACCTGTAGTATATTAACAACATTTCATATTTATCTTTATTGGAGACAGCATGACAGACAAGTACCTTTGGTGGAAAGACGGGATCATCTATCAGATCTATCCTCGCTCCTTTGCGGATAGCAACGCGGATGGCATCGGTGACCTGGCCGGCATCACCGCCCGGTTGGACTACCTGCGCGACCTGGGCGTGGATGCCATCTGGCTGTCGCCGGTCTATCCCTCCCCCCAGGCTGATTTTGGTTATGATGTCAGCAATTACATCGATATCGACCCGATGTTCGGCATCCTCAAGGATTACGACCGGTTGATCCGGGAAGCCCATAAACGCAAGATCCACGTGATCATGGACCTGGTCTTGAACCACACTTCAGATGAACACCCCTGGTTCGTCGAATCGCGCAAATCTCGCGACAATCCCTACCACGACTGGTATATCTGGCGCGATCCCAACCCAAAAGGCGGTGAACCCAATAACTGGTTTTCGATTTTCGGTGGCAAAGCCTGGAAACTCGACCCGGCCACCGGCCAGTATTACCTGCATCTCTTCCATGAAAAGCAGCCGGATCTCAACTGGCGCAACCCCAAGGTTCAGAAAGCCATTCTGGGTGTCCTGAAATTCTGGCTCGATCGCGGAACGGATGGTTTCAGGCTGGATGTATTCAATGCCTATTTCAAGCATCCTGACCTGCCGGACAATCCCAGGAAACGCGGTGGCTTGAGGGGTTTCGAACGTCAGGATCATATTTACGATGGTGACCAGCCCGAGATGATCCCGGTACTGCAAAAATTCCGAAAACTCTTGAACAAGTACCCCGAACGCTACGTCGTAGGTGAAACCTTTTTCTCGACGCCAGAAAAAGCCGCCTTTTACAGTGGTGACGACCGCTTGCATGCAGCCTTTAACTTCAGCCTATTGGAAGCCAAGTGGGAACCCCAACGCTACATGAAAGCCGTCTGTAAGTGGGACCGGGTCGCCGGGAACAAGGTCTGGCCAAGTTACGTTCTGAATAACCACGACAGTCCGCGCTCGGTCACCCGCTGGAAGGATGGTGATGATGACGCCCGTGCCAAAGTGGGTGCCACCATGCTGCTCACGCTGCGGGGAACACCCTTCCTGTATTACGGCGAGGAGATCGGCATGCGTGATATCCGGCTGAAACGCAGCGAGATCATGGACCCACCCGGAAAACGTTACTGGCCTCTCTACAAGGGACGCGATGGTTGTCGCTCTCCGATGCAATGGGATGCCAGCCCCCAGGCGGGTTTCGGAAAATCCCGGCCCTGGCTGCCGGTCCATCCAAATCATAAAACCCGTAATGTGGCCGATCAGTTGAATCAAGCTGATTCCCTGCTGAATGTCTACAAACGCTTGATCGCCCTGCGACGCGGGAACCTTGCGCTCCGACGCGGCGATTTTATCCTCATCGAGCAGGCCGATCCCGATTGCCTGGTCTACCAGCGCATCCACGGAAAACAGCGCGTGCTGGTCGCATTGAATTTTAGTCGGGATGCACGTACACTCAAGCTCAGAATTCCAGCGGAAGGTAAATGGGTCGAGGTCTTCTCAACCCGGCCGCTTAAAAATAAAGCAGTATCCGTGGATATCATAAAACTGGAGGGTAGCCAGGCTGTCATTTTTGAGCCTGCCGCTGGCAAGTAAAGATATGACTTCAAAGAAGTCCAGGAACACATTCACCCGGGCCGAACTCGAGCGCATGCTCCGGGAACAGAAGCAGGCCGATCACCAGGCGCGTCTGGAGCATTACCGTCACACCGGCCGCCTGGTTGGTTCCATCCCTCCAGCGGAAAACACAAACGCACCAGCCAAACCCCGAAAGAAGTGGGTGGATCGCCTCCTGCTGGGAATCGAGGTTGTCGCGGTCATCGGCCTATTAATCGTATTGGCCAATGGGGTCGGCCTGATCCGCGAATTGAACCGCGAGGTGATCAGCGCCATCCAGCAGCCGACCCTCACCCCCACGCCGCTGTATCGTGCCGTCATCCTACCCTCCGGTCACACGCCACCCAACTCAGCCAGTGGAGCGCAATACAACGAGGAGGAGATCCCTGAACATCTGCGGCCGGCCATGCTGGCCTTTGCCAGCTTGCCCCTGCCGACGCCCAGCGCTGCCCAGGCTATACGCCTGCAAATTCCGGCCATCGAGGTGGATGCCCCAGTGGTCCAGGGCGATGGTTGGGAACAGTTAAAAAAAGGTGTAGGGCAGCATCCTTTCACGCCCGATCCCGGACAACCAGGTAATATTGTCCTTTCAGCCCACAATGATGTCTTTGGCGAATTATTCCGGGACCTGGATCAGCTTCAACCCGGTGATACGATCATCCTGTTCAGCCCTTCCACTCAGTACGTTTATATCGTGACGGCCACGCAGATTGTCACTCCCACCCAGGTGGATGTCATGAATTCCAGAGGGGGGTCGACAGTAACGCTCATTTCATGTTATCCTTATATGGTTGATAACAAGAGGATTGTGGTCAGCGCACAGCTGCAAGGCAATCCTTAATTCTACTTCTGGAGATAGTTGTATGAGTAAAAAGCAAAAACGACGGGTTTCCAAAGGCAATCGACCCGCCATCACCAGCCCTGCCGCCGTCAGCAGTCAACCGGCTTCATCCAGTTGGACACCCCAGCGCGGCTTTAACACCGGCGCCGAATTCAAACCGGATTACACAGCCGTCAAGAAGGACCTGAAGCGCATCGGCATCCTGGCCGGCAGCTTCTTTGTCATCCTGATCGCGCTGACCTTTATTCTGCGTTAAAGTCATCTTAATCTAAAGGAGAGACTATGTCACCCATGTTTGTCCCCGGGCCGGTGGATGTTGCCCCTGAAGTATTAGCGGCTCAGACGAAGCCGATGCTGCCACACCGCAGTAAAGACTTCGAGGCCATATTCAAGAGCACCGAGGAAAGGCTGAAGAAGGTTTTCTTCACCGAACAACCCGTCTATCAGAACTCTGCTTCCGGCTCCGGGATGCAGGAAGGCGGCATCCGCAATTTTGTCCAGGAAAGTGTTCTGTCCTGCATGAACGGCGCCTTTGCCGATCGCTGGTACAAAGTGGCAATTGCCAATGGCAAGCAAGCGGATAAGGTTGAATCACCCTGGGGCCAGCCCATCACTCCCGAACAGGTCGCGGATGCGCTCAAGAAGAAACACTACGAGGCCATCACGGTCGTTCACAATGAGACCTCCACCGGCGTCGAGAGCCCGATCAAGGCGATCGCCGAGGTCGTGCACCAGGTCAGCCCGGATACACTCATCCTGGTGGATGCCGTTTCCTCGTTGAGTGGTGTCAAGATCGAGTTCGATGCCTGGGGCCTGGATTTCCTGCTGACCTCTTCACAGAAATGCTTTGCGCTGCCGCCGGGTTTATCCTTCGCGGCTGCTTCCGCACGCGCGATGGCCAAGGCTGAGACGGTCACCAACCGTGGTTGGTACTTTGACCTGCTGCTGATGGAAAAACACCGCGCCAAGGATTCCACCCCGATGACCCCTGCCATGTCTTTGATCTTCGCGCTGGATGCCCAACTCGATCGCATCCTGTCCGAAGGGCTTGAAAACCGCTTCGCGCGCCATACTGCCATGGCCGAGCGTACCCAGAAATGGGCTGTTGCTCACGGTATGAATCCACTGGCGCCCGAGGGGTATCGCTCCAAGACAGTCTCGACCATCAATAACACCAAGGGTATGGACATCTCCGCCCTCAATAAGTTCCTGCTCTCCAAGGGTATGCGCATCGCCAACGGTTACGGCGACCTGAAGGATAAAACCTTCCGCATCGCTCACATGGGCGAGATCAACATGAAAGATGTCGACGCCCTGCTGTCGGCCATGGAAGAATTCCTGGCCAAGATGTAATGCCGGAAGTATCTTTAACCACCCTCTCATATGGCGGTGACTGCTTGAGCAGGCTGCCGGATGGGAGGGTGGTTTTTGTTCCTTTCGGTATCCCCGGCGAGCGGGTCGCAGTCGAGCTCATCGAGGATAACAAGAATTTCGCCCGCGGCAAGCTGGTGAAAGTTCTCGAACCTTCTCCGCAGCGGGTCGAACCACGCTGCAAACACTTCGGACGCTGCGGCGGCTGCCATTACCAACACATGGCTTATGAAGCCCAATTGAGTTATAAAGCCAGCATCCTCACGGACCAGCTCACCCGGATCGGTAAGCTGGTGAACCCACCCGCACCACAAATCATCCCCTCACCCAATCCCTATCAATATCGTAATAATTTACGCTTCCACGTCGATGAAGCAGGAAAATTGGGCTTCCTGGCGCCACAGTCCGATCGGATCGTCCCGGTGACGGAATGCCACCTGCCTGAAAATGTTATTGGGGAAGCCTGGCCTTCGCTGGAGATGGAGCCTGAAAGTGGTATTGATCAGATTGAACTTCGCTGTGGGGCAGATGGGGATCTGCTGATCAGCTTCGAAGGAGCACTCGCGGCGCCGCCAGAATTTGAGACCGAAGCAGGCCTTTCGGCAGTCTATGCCGGGCCGGGAGGGCGGGTGATCCTGGCGGGTGAAGATGCGCTCACTATGCGGGTCCAGGAACGCAGCTTCCGGGTTTCGGGCAAAGCTTTCTTCCAGGTCAACACCCCCCAGGCAGCCGCAATGGTCGAAACCTTGCGCAGTCATCTGAGACTGGATAAGACCACCACTTTGCTGGATTTATACTGCGGGGTCGGTTTGTTCAGTGCTTTTTTCGCGAGCGACGTGAAAGAACTCATCGGTGTGGAAGTGTCACCGGACGCCTGTCTGGATTTTGTCACCAACTTGGATGAATTTGACAATGTATCGCTATATGAAGGGACCGTGGAAAGAGTTTTGCCCCGCCTGGAAGTCAAACCGGATGTCGTCATTATCGACCCGCCGCGCGCCGGATTGCATCCCAGAGCGCTGGAGGCGCTGTTGGCAGTGAAACCTGCTCAGATCGCGAATGTTTCCTGCGATCCTGCCACCCTGGCGCGCGATCTCAAACAACTGACCGCAGTTGATTACCGGATTGAGAAGTTGTTCTTGATCGATCAATTCCCACAAACCTATCACATCGAGACGGTAGTATTGATGTCAAGGGTAAAAGAGTGAGGGTTTGAAAATCCAGTAAATCAAGCTTTTCGAGGTTTGAGAGTAAATATCCAATATGAGAAAATCGTAAAAATATCGTGCTGTTTTGTCTTTGAACTTAAGCAAAAAATCAAACAAGGCGCCCTACATACTATTTTCGTGATGAGATACTGTTTATAGACAAGTTGAGGAGGATGACTGAATGAAAAATTATCCGAGAACAGAAAAATACGATCCCATCTGGGTTAGTGAAAACTGGATGGGACCGAATCCGCTGTGGCTGCTTGAGGAATTGTGCGAACATATGGAACTGAAGCCGGGCATGAAGGTTCTTGACATGGGTTGCGGAAAGGGCATTACTTCAGTATTTCTGGCAAAGGAATTTGGTGTAACGGTATTTGCCAACGACTTGTGGATTAGCGCGACAGAGAATCTCAAACGCTTTGAGGAAGTCGGCGTTGCCGACCTCGTGTTTCCCATCCATGCGGAAGCGCATGCCCTGCCTTATGCCGAAGGTTTCTTCGACGCGGCAATATCAATAGACAGCTACCAGTATTTTGGAGCGGATGAAATGTATTTTCCCTGCACTTTCTCAAAGTTGGTAAAGCCCGGCGGTCAATTTGGCATCGTGGTTCCAGGTTTGACGAGAGAATTCGAGAAGGGCTATCCCGATACGCTTAAAGAGCATTGGGTGGGGGAAATGTTCAGCTTTCACAGCAAGAATTGGTGGCGGCATCTTTTGGAAAAAACCGGAATTGTCGAAATCACCGCTTGTTATGATATGGAAGAACCTAAAGAAATATGGCAACCGTGGGCAAAGTGGGCAAAGGAGAAACTCGGTTTTAACGATGTGGAATTCTTGAATTCCGACACCAATGATGACATTGCGCTGATTGTCATGAGCGCTATTAAACAACAGACTGCTCCGGCGGGGTGACCGACCCGGACGATTGCGTGTTGAAATTTACAGCGCGAAGAAGGTAGCTTTAAGATAATCTCAACATGGGTAATTGCATATGCTAAGGAAATCTTTGAGAAGGCATAGGGAATCTTAAGCAGGTGGGGATTATAGGACGTCAGTGGTGAAATTGAGTATGCGAAGGAATTTATCGAAAGTTCTTAAGTTAGACTCAAATAATCCGAAGTGCGAGTAATTTTATGGTTCGGATGCTTCCTCCTCGCCCGAGATGATCTTTTGCGCCATCTCATTGAGATGGGTCTGCTGGTCAGCCGGGGTGTGGCTGGCTTTCCAGTAGATATCCAGTAATTCCATGGCTCCCATGCTGCTGACGGCGCTGCCGTCCGGGATGCGCACCCGCGACTCGAAGCGCGGGCTCTTGCGCAAGTGGAATTCGAAACTGCCCTCCCCCCAATTGCGCAGCCAGGTTTCATCGATGCGTGCATCCAGCGCTTCCGGATAATCCAATACCACCTTGACCACCGCATCCCGGATCTTCGCGCTGGGTGGCAGTGCCTTCTGCATCTGGGGGGTGATCTCCGCCTCGGGTTCCAGGCTGATGTGGTACTCCAGGAACTGGCGGATGCCGGGGATCTTGCGCCACTCGTACTTCGTTTTCCCTTTGTCGACCCTGGCGATAACGAAGTACTTTTCGTCCTCAAGCTCGCCAAAATCCACCCGCTCGATCGAGCCGGGATAGACCACCGGGGGTTGGGCGCCTTCGTTGACATCCTGAGCTTTATGTATGTGACCCATGGCGGTGTAATCGATGCGAGTATCCTTGACCAGCGACCCCGAAAGCACCAGGTCCGAGCCTAGCATGACCGTCCGTTCACCGCCGTATTTGGCGCCCTGAATGGAGGCGTGTGCGGTCAGGATGACCGGTTTATCAGGATCGACCTGTTCCAGCCAGAGGCTCACCAGTTGACCGATGCGCTCTTCGAGCTCACGGTTGACTTCACCTCGGTCTGTCGTGCTCAGTTCGAGTTCGGCCGTCATTTTCGAGCGCGACAACCAGGGAATGGCCAGGATCTGAGCATCCAAGCCTTCAAATTCACCGGCTTTTATAAAGGTGGGTTTGTCCACCACGCACACGTGCGGCACCTGCAGGGTATCGAACTCCTGGATGGCATGCGCGCGGCCCAGGGCGGGGGCACTATCGTGGTTGCCCAGCAGCAGCAATGTGCGGATACCGGCCTGTGACAGGCGCATGATGCGCTTGCCCCACTCGCGTTGATAAGTTGGCGCCGGGCTGCGGTCCTTATAGGCATCCCCGGCAAACAACACCAGGTCGACCTTTTCAGCAATGGCTGCATCGATGATGACATCCAATGCGCGCAGGAAATCCAGGACGCGCATCGGCAAACCGCTGACGGGGTCATGCCGCCCGTAGTTGGCCATATCGATATGCGCGTCGGCGAAGTGCAGGATCTTGATCATCAGGCTGTTTTGGGTATGTCGCGGCTGGCCAGGATGTTGACCCCGATGCCCAGCACATTTTCCAGGACCACTTCATTCATGCGAACCGGGGCTTTGATCTTCGTTTCCCGCAGCTTGGTCATCAATTCGGCGATGCGCGGCTTGGGGAAGGCTTCGGAAGTATAGACCGGTAGCAGCGGGTGGACTCCGCCGGAAATTTTCACGGTTGAAGAGATCATGCGGCGCGGGTCGACCAACTCGCGGTTGGCATATTCATGCCCGCGCTTGCAGCCCTGCTCGACTTTGACCACGGTATCACCCTCACGGTGTACTTCCAGCGTGCAGCCCTTCGGGCAGGTGATACAGATCAATTTGGTCATTTCTTCCTGGTTCATTGTCGTCTACCTTTTGGTCACATCCACGCGCAGCTGACCGGCTTTTGCGACCTGGTCATAGGCGCGCTGCGGGATTGATAATGTAATGATCTCGCCCGGTCGTGCGTAGGGCGCACCCTTGCGGGTGATGCTGTTCTCGCCGTCCGAGACCTCGATCCAGACCAGTTCCTCGAGCGGCTGGGTGACCCGCAATTGCAGGCGGATGTCACCATCCTTGAGGTTTTCCTTGTCGATGACCTGCGGGACGATGTAGCGCACGTTCTGTCCGGCAAGCATCGGAATATGGCGGCGTTCCTTTTCGCGCTCACGCAGCGCGAAACGTGCCGCGCTCTTCCCGGCGGCATAACCAGCCTCGGTGACCCAATCCACCAGGTCATAGACATGCACAACGTTGCCGGCTGCAAAGACCCCCGGCACGTTGGTTTCGAAACCATCATCCACCCAGGGTCCGGCGGTGATCGGGTCGATCTTCACGCCCGCTTTGCGCGAGAGTTCGTTCTCGGGTATGAGCCCAACCGACAGCAGCAGCGTGTCGCAGGGCACGACCTGGGAAGTGCCGGGCACCGGCTGCCAGCGCTCATCAACCTGCACTGTTTCGACCGCTTCGACCCGCTTGTTGCCGATGATGCGATTGACGGTGTGGGAAAGATGCAGCGGGATGCCGAAGTCCATCAGGCACTGCACGTAATTTCGGGTCAGTCCGGTCAAATAGGGCATCACCTCAAGCACCTGCTCGACCCTGGCGCCTTCCAGCGTCAGCCGGCGGGCCATGATCATGCCGATATCACCCGAACCCAGGATGACGAAGGTTTCTGCCAGGCATGTAACCCTCGACGTTGACCCAGCGCTGGGCAGTGCCGGCGGTGTAAACACCTGCCGGTCGCGTGCCGGGCAGCCGGATCTGGGCACGGGTGCGCTCGCGGCAGCCCATGGAGAGCACCACCGCGCGCGCCTGGATGTCGATCAAGCCACCGAGCTTGCCGCAGGCGAAGATGCGCCGCCCGGGCGTGATGTCGATCACCATGGTATCCAGCAGGATCTCGATCCCGGCGGTCAGGGCGTCATTAATGAAATGTTGGGCATAAGCCGGTCCGGGCAGGTCATTGCCGAACACCTCCAGCCCAAAGCCGGAGTGGATGCACTGCAAGAGGATGCCGCCGGGTTCGACGTCGCGTTCGATGATCAAAACGTCCTCGGCGCCGTTCTTTTTAGCCTCGATGGCAGCTGCCAGGCCTCCCGGCCCACTGCCGATCACGACCACATCGTACCTGTCTTTAATGGGCATCCGTCACCTCCACGTCCTTGGTGGACCGGATGAGGAATTCGGAACCGGGCCCCTTCTTGGTGACCGCTGTAACTGGGATCTTCAACTCGCACGAGAGGATGTCGACCACGCGCGGCATATCGAAGGAACCCAGGCAGCGCCCGGTGCCAAGCCAGGTGCGGCGCTTGATGGCGTCGTAGGTGGTGGCAGGGATGGGTCCATGGATCTCCGCCAGGATCTCGCCCTCGGTGACCATTTCACAGCGACACACCACCCGACCATAGGGCGGATTGACCTTGATCAGGGCAGCCTGCTCTTCGTGGGTCATGTGGCGGAAGATCGGGCGTTGCGGACGGATGGGCATGAAATCGGCTTTTTCTTTTAGCTTTTCGCCAGCATCCTGCAGCAGTTCGACCACGCGCAGGGCGATGGCCGGAGCGGCGGTCAGGCCTGGTGATTCGATCCCGCCCAAGTTGACCAGGCCAGAAACTTCTTTAGGGATCTCAATGATAAAGTCGTGGCCATATTTGACACCGGGCGTCTCGCAGGAGGCATTGCCGCTGGCGCGCAGACCGGCAAAGACTGCGATGGCATGCTTGGGCTGCAGGCTGGGGATCAGTCGTTTGGCACCCTCCCAGATCTCAGCCATGCCGCCCGGGCTGACCGAATGGTCTTCCTTCTCAGGCAGATTCTCGGCGTTGGGACCCACCAGCGTGTTGCCGTGCAGGGTGGCGGTCACCAGGATGCCCTTGGAGATGTCGGAGGGCACCGGGAAGAGGACGTTGTTGACCGTGATCTCAGCCCGGTCGAGGATGGCATACTCGCCGCGCCGGGCAGTGATGTTGAATTCGGGGCGAACACCGGCCGCGTGCATGACGTCATCGGCGAAGATCCCGGCGGCGTTCACGACCCAGCGGCAGGTGAAATCACCCTGCGTGGTGTGGATGCCCTTGATCTGCTGGCCATCCATGATGAAACCGGTGAAACCGGTGTTCAGCTTGACCGTCACACCGTTCTGGATGGCGTTCTCGGCTGCGGCAATGGTGACCCCGAAGGGGTCGCAGATGCCGCCGGTAGGCGCCCACAGCGCGCCTGAGGTGTCGGGGTTGATGTTGGGCTCGCGTTCGCGCATCTCATCGCCGGTGATGTAGTGCATGCCCGGGACGCCGTTGGCTCGGCCCTGCTCGAGCAGCTTTTCGAGCCGGGCCAGCTCGCCCGGACCGACCGCCACCACGTAATCCCCGCGCCGCGCGAAGGCGAAGTTGAGCTCACCGGAGAGCGCATCCCACAACGGGTTGGCGGCCACGTTCATTTTGGCTTTAAGCGAGCCCGGTACAGGGTCGTAGCCGGCATGCACGATGGCCGAATTGGCCGAGCTAGCGCCCATGCCGATGTCGGCGTCCTTGTCGATCAGCAGGATGCGCAGGTTGTAGCGGGAGAGGGTCCGGGCGGTCATGCAGCCCACCACGCCCCCGCCAATGATGATGATGTCGTAGGATTCCAAAGGTTAACCTCGTAAAGGAGTCAGGCGTTTATTGTATTGTCAAAGCAGGAAAGAGGCAAGCCGTTGATCGGACTTGTCCTAATAAATAGGTATTTCCAAAGGTTGTCAGCCACATGACAATCAATTCCACGAGACTTAACGCGATGACCAGGAAGCGATTCCTGCCCATTTCCTTCCGGACGATCCAAAGTGGGAAGTAGGTCAATGGCAGATAGACCAGGATGGCCAGGGGAATGCCCCAAAGAAGTGATGGGTAACTCATGACCAAAGGATTCCGGGTAAAGAGGACTTCGACGATAATAATGGCGACGAGTGTCGCGAAAAACAAGCGCCTTTCGTTCCAGTTCAACCGGAAGATCAACAGGGTGAAGATCAATGGAAAGCCCAGGTAGAAAAGCAAAAGAGTCACACCATATTTTTCAAAATAAGCAATGCGAAATCCACCGGCGGTCCCGAAATCCACGAGGACCCACAAAAGGACACCCAGGAGGAAGTATTGCCAGGATATTAGTAGATGAAAATGTTTCTTCACGATATTGATCCATACACCCGATCATTTGAATTGTATTGTCGATGATAAATCGTGACAAGCCAAAACCGTATATCGAAAGGGCGGATTAGTAATCCGCCTCACCATACTGATAAACTATAATTCCATCGAGAAAAGAGGACTCACAATGACCGAACATGCATGGGTAAAAGAATTCCCGGGCAAGATCGAAGTCTGCGATAAGGACGGCATCCTGCTCGAGATGAACGACAGGGCGGCAGCGCAGGAAGGCAACCCCCACCTGATCGGGACGAATATCCTCGATTGCCATCCCGAGCCGGCAAGGACCAAGCTGAAAGCCTTACTCGAAAGCGGGCAGTCGAACATCTATACCATCGAGAAGAAAGGCATTAAAAAGCTGATCTACCAGGCACCCTGGTACCAGGATGGGGAATATGCCGGGATCGTCGAGCTGAGCCTGGAGATCCCGTGGGATATGCCGCATTTTATACGAGAGTAGGGCGGGATTCTAATCCCGCCGATTATCCGGAGTATGACAATTTCGACATTAATTGGCGGCTATGGAAAGCCGCCCTACAATCCAACAAAGGCTTTTTGACACAGCCTCCCTTATCGAATATACTCCACCAATCGTTATCATGAAAAACATCTGTCGTTTTACCTTTCCGATCCTGGTGGGATCGATCCTGATATCAGCCTGTTCCGGTGTGAGCCCCTTCGACCGGGAAACCGCCACCCCAACAGCCACCCTGACTCCTACGGCAACGGCTACCGCGACGGTCACCCCCACCTTGACCCCCACCCCCCTCCGCACGCCCCCGACCCTGCCGGCCATCTTCACCTCGACCACCTACGTCTTAAAGGACGCTCCGCACACCTACATCGCCGATACCTGCACCTACCTCAAGGACCGCTGGGATCCGAACAAGAGCGAGCCCGGCACGATCGTCATGCCGGTCATGTTCCACTCGATCACCGAAGGGGCGGTAGCCCTGGACAACCAGATCACCGAGTACGACTTCCAGCAGTTGATGCGCGACATTCACGACCAGGGCTTTGAGTCCATCACAACCAGTGAACTGGCGGATTTCATGGAATCCAACGTGAAGATCCCCAAACGCTCGGTGCTGCTCATCCTGGATGACCGCCGCCCGGGCGCCGTCCGGCAGCACTTTCTGCCCATCCTGGAGGAATACGACTGGACCGTCACGCTGGGCTGGCTGATCGGCGAGGGTGAGGATTCGACCGACAAGAAACCAGCTTCCCCCATTAACGGCTACCCTGAGGATGTTTTCACCAGCCTGTGGGAACAGATGGAAGCCTATAACCAAACCGGGCGGCTGGACGTCCAGGCACATGGCTTCTTCCACAATTTTGCGATCAATCCATCTGTTTCAGATGACTATATCCGCAAAGAGCTGGAAACGCCCATCCCAATCCTCGAGCAGCATTTCGGCAAGAAACCGATCGCCGTTATCTGGCCGGGCGGTGGTTTCTCCCAACGCGCGGCTGAAATCGCGCGCGAAGCCGGCTACCGGTTGGGTTTCACCGTCAACCCGCGTGGTCCTTTGATGTACAACTGGGTGCCGCTGGGAGATACGACCGACCCGATGCGCCCCAGCTACATGCCCGAGGGCACCATCGGCGACCCACTGATGGTCCTCCCGCGCTACTGGGATACGGATGTGCGCCAGTACCTGGACTTTATCCGTATTATGGGCAAGGAAGCTGCCGCCCAAGCTGAAGCCAATAAAACAGTCGAATTGGAATACTACGACATCGTCTGCCGCCCGACCTATGGCGAAATCCCTGCCGCCACCCCAACCCCATGAGCCAGCATGACTGAAGAATGCATCTTCTGCCAGATCGTTCTGGGGAAAGCGCCTGCCCGAATCGTCTACCAGGATGAACAGGTGACCGCCTTCCACACGAACGCCCCCAGGATGCCGGTCCATCTCTTGATCGTACCCAACCGGCATTTCGATTCGGTCAACCAGCTCGAGGAAACAGATGCCACCCTGATCGGCCGCCTGACCGTGGTGGCCGCCCGTCTGGCAGCGGAAAATGGCATCGCCGAAAGCGGCTACCGGCTGGTGATCAACACCGGTCCGGACGCCGGTCAATCGGTATCACACTTGCACCTGCACCTGATAGGCGGCAGGCACATGCCGGTCTTCTTCGGCTGAACCGGCACCCCCAGCATCATAACAAATCCACCGCTGCCCGGCACCCTGCGCGCGGCATTATAATGAGATAGACCATGAGTTCCTTCAACCCATCCAGCCCTGAAATGGCAGTCCGCCGGCGCAGCCGTTCGCGCCGCGCGAGCCGTAAACTCGCCCGCAGGGCAGCCATCCTGTGGGTTTTAGCCATCCTCCTGGCGTTGGGTGGAACTTTCGGTATCTACCGGCATGATACGGCCAGCCTGACCGTGCCGGTCTTCCCCGGCAACACACCGGCCACGCCCATCGTCTCGGTTGCGACAGAGATGACCTCGACGGGTCCCACACCCATCGCGATCACCCCCAGCGTCACCCCAATGCCAACCGTCACACCCACCTTTGGGCCGACCGTGGGTGCCCCGCTGATGTATACCACCCAGGCCGGCGACACCTTGCAGCTCATCGCCGGGCGTTTTATGGTTTCCCCCGGTGAGATCACCGCATTGCAGCCGGTTTCCTCATCCGCCCTATTGGAACCTGGACAACTCCTGCTCATCCCCAATCGCCTGGGCGAGACCACTCCCGATTCGATCCTCTTCCCTGACAGTGAAACGGTTTACTCACCCACCGCTCTCAACCTGGATGTTGAAGCCTTTGTGGAGAGCAAGGGCGGTTATCTCGCCACATACCGGGAATACCTGAACTCCTCCGGCTGGAACAACGGCGCCCAGGTCATCGAGCGTGTGGCGCTGGATAATTCGATCAATCCACGCCTGTTATTAAGCCTGCTCGACTTCCAAAGCGGCTGGGTCACCGGGCAGCCGAAAGCCGGCACCTCTCTCGATTACCCGCTGGGTTACGAAGACCCGCTTGAGAAAGGTCTGTTCGCCCAGTTGAACTGGGCGGTCAGCCAGCTGTCGCTCGGTTATTATGGCTGGCGCAACGGTCTGGTGGTCGACCTGACCTTCCCGGATGATGAGGTTTTGCGCCTGTCTCCCAAATTAAACGCCGGGACTGTATCCGTCCAGTATTACTTTGCTCAATTTAAGGAACGTGGTGAATGGTCGAGCAGCTTGTATGGCGACGAGAGCCTGACCGCTTTGCACACTCGCCTGTTTGGTGACCCGGCCGTAAGGGCTGAAGCCATCGAACCACTCTACCCTTCCACGCTTTCCCAACCTGAATTGATCCTGCCCTTCCAGGCCAACGTCCTGTGGAGCTTCACAGGTGGACCACACTCCGCCTGGGGGGCCGAAGGGGCTCGCGCAGCGCTGGATTTCGCGCCGGCCAGCACGAGCTCGGGCTGCATCCTGTCGGACGCCTGGGTGACAGCAGCTGCCACCGGGTTGGTCGTGCGCAGCAGAGGCGGCGTGGTAGTCATTGACCTGGATGGTGATGGCCAGGAGCAATCCGGTTGGGTGCTGACTTACCTCCACATCGCAGCCAAGGACCGTATCGAGGTCGATAGCTGGGTTTCGGTCGGAGACCGCATCGGACATCCCTCCTGCGAGGGTGGCAATGCCACCGGCACGCACGTCCATATCGCCCGCAAGTACAACGGGGAATGGATGTTGGCCGGCGGTTCGATCCCCTTCACGATGAGCGGCTGGGTGGCCCAAGCCGGTTATTCTCCCTATGAAGGAATCCTGGTCAAGGGTGACCGCGTGGTGGTCGCCTGCACCTGTTCCGATTTCAAAACCAACATCATGCGCACGAGTGATGAGTAATCCCCCATCTTATTTATACCCGCCCTTTATGAAACGCACTATTCACTTTACTGGTTTCCCTGGTGGTCATCCTGGTGCTGGTCAGTGCTTGCACCCCGGATTATCCATTCATTCTGCAAGTACCCTGGTGGAGAGCCGACTCCCACACTGCCATTCGAAATCACCCCCTACCCGACCCGCCCATCGTACGAGCCAGGTGAACTGGTCGATTACACCGCCCAGACCGGCGACACGCTGGCTGCATTGGCGGTACATTTCAACACCACGATCGAGGAGATCCTGGAGGCCAATCCGATCGTACCGGTGGATGCGACCACCATGCCGCCCGGCCTGCCGATGAAGATCCCGATCTATTACCGCTCACTGTGGGGCAGTTCCTACCAGATCATCCCCGACAGCCTCTATATCAATGGTCCTGAACAGGTGGGGTTCAATTCCAGCAATTTCGTGGAACAGACGAATGGCTGGTTGAAGGATTACCACGCCTATGTCTCAGGCCAGATCCGCAGCGGCGCCGAGATCGTCGATCTGGTGGCCTTGAATTACAGTCTTAGCCCGCAATTATTGCTGGCGCTCCTGGAGTACCAGTCCGGCGCATTGAGCAACCCCCAGCAGCCCAAGGATGAATTCCTGTTGAGTCTGAAAGAGAAAGACCGCGAAGTACTTTATCTGCAACTTCTGGATGCTGCTGAACTATTGAATAACGGCTACTATGCCTGGCGCAGCGGCGAATTAACCGAATTGGAACTCTCGGATGGCAGTCTTGAAATTCCCGGATCCCTGGCAAAACGCCGCCACGGTCGGGTCTGCAGGTATACTTTTCAATTGTCTTCACCAAACCTTACTACCTGCACGCCACCAGCCCGGACGGTCTGGCTGCCGCATATGCACAGTTTTTCGGCGATCCCTGGTTGGAGTCGAACCCGCACCTGCCTGGAAGCCTTCGCCAACCGGGTTTCCGCCTGCCCTTCCTGCCCGATAAGTACTGGGCCTATACCGGCGGACCGCATTCTCCCTGGGGGGAAGGCGCACCTTTCGCAGCCATCGATTTCGCCCCACCCTCCACTCAAACAGGCTGTGCCCTCTCGGATGAGTGGGTCGTGGCATTGGCGGATGGGCTGGTTGCCCGGTCAGAGACCGGCATCGTCATGCTGGATCTGGACATGGATGGTGATGAACGTACCGGCTGGAATGTGTTTTATCTTCACCTGCGCGAGGAAGGCCGTGCCCCGGTCGGGACACGCCTTAAAGCCGGGGATCCCGTTGGTCACCCCTCCTGCGAACGCGGCAGCTCGACCGGCACACACGTCCATATCGCCCGCAAGTACAACGGGGAATGGATGCTGGCGGAAGGCGTGGTTGGGTTCAACCTGGAAGGCTGGCTGGCTATACAGCGGAGAGGTGGCTTACGAGGGAACACTGGTTAAGGGTGGCTCGACCGTACGTGCCTGCGTCTGCGCGGATGCGCGCAGTCAGCTCAACTCGACGCTTCCGTAAGTTCCCTCCTCGAATTTACCCGATTTTTACAACACCAAAGCACTAAACTGACAGGCTCCTTCTAGAATGAGCTCAAAGACTGGAGAGTAATTCCAGTCTTAACCATCAGAAGGAGTGAAACATGAAAAGGAAACCCAAAGCTAAAACGAATATTGTGATAGCTTCCCTGGCGATGATCCTGGCAGCCAGCCTGAGACTCACCGCTATCTCTACCGGGACCGTCCAGGCATCCAGTATTCAAGACATTCCAAACACAGGAGAGGAGCCACCGATCCTGAGTGATCCGGTTGGCCGGGGAGATGGTATGCTTGAGAGAGCCTTACGGCGTGAACTGAAGATTAATCGAGTATCTCTCCACATTACTCAAAAAAGCGGACGAAACCGTGATCCGTCTCGAGGAAGCCATATGCCAAAGGGCAGGCCAACGATCGGGATGTGTCCATATTGGAAAATGAGCTTGAGAAATTGACCGGGCAACTCATCATCGCCCGCGCTGCTCATGACCGCGCAGCCGAACTACTGGCAAACCCGGCCGGATTCGATGCGAACGGAAAAGTCATTAACCAAGAAGTCGCACTTGAATCGGTCAAGAAGATCCATCAGGTCCAACAGGATGTTCGCCAAACAATTGGCACCGCCCTCCGGAATACGTTGCGGGTTATTCCGTGATCATTGCCTGGAAAGTACAGTCGATTGATAATCAATCGCTGACCTGGATACCCCCCGCTCGTTGGTCATGCGGGGGGTTCTTATTGAATCCGATCACAGTCTGGTGGTTTGACCGGAAGCCCGTCTTGTCTTAAAATGCCTGCATATCTTCCAACAAGAGGTAAATCAAATGAGCTGCAAATGCAAGCAAATCGTAACCGTTTCCACGGACGGACCCAAGGCCATCGGACCGTATTCCCTGGGAATCATCACTCATGATCTGATCTTCACATCCGGCCAGGCGGGGCTTTCCCCTAAAACCGGTGAAATAGTCCCAGGCGGTATCGAAGCGGAAGCCCGCCAGACGATCGAGAATCTGGCCGTCATCCTGAAAGCGGCCGGTTCGAGCCTGGAGAAAGTGGTCAAAACAACGGTCTACCTGAAATCGATGGGTGATTTCGCAGCCATGAATGCTGTTTATGCTGAGTATTTCGGCGAAGAATCCCCCGCCCGAACGACCATTCAGGCAGCGGCGCTCCCCAAGAATGCCATGGTCGAGATCGAAGCCATCGCCATTAAATGCAGTGGGGATTGTGAGTGCGATGACAACGATGAAGATGAGTGTGGCTGCGGTTGTGGGTGCAAGGGGTGAGCTCCGAACTGGTACTGGTGGTCGATGATGAACCATCGATCGTCCAGTTAAGCCGGTTGTACCTGGAACGCGATGGTTATCGCGTGATCGAAGCCGGTGACGGTAAAACTGCGCTTGAAGTGATCTGGCGCGAACGACCTGCCCTGGTTCTGCTGGACATCATGCTGCCGGAGGTCGATGGTCTGGAAGTCTGTCGTACCCTGCGGGCTGAAAAGAACCAGGTGCCGGTGATCATGGTCTCAGCCCGAGACGAGGATCTCGACAAGATCCTGGGGCTCGAGTTGGGTGCGGATGATTACCTTACCAAACCCTTCAATCCACGCGAACTGGTTGCGCGGGTCAAAGCCCTGTTGCGCCGGAGCATCACCTGCAGCCGACACGGAGATACCAGCCATCCTGCATCTTGGTGACCTGACCATCGATCCTGCCCGCCGCGAGGTGACGGTGAACGGTAAACCCATCGACCTGCGCACCCAGGAATTCGAAGTTCTTTTTATCCTGGCTCGCAATCGCAGCATCGTCATGACGCGTGAGAAATTGTTGAACCTGGCCTGGGGTTTCGACTTCGCCGGTGAAACCCGCACGGTGGATATGCATGTCAGCCAGCTCCGGCATAAGCTGTGCGACTCATTGGTTACGATCGAAACAGTAACCGGCATCGGATATAAACTTGTGGCTTGATGTTTAACTCACTGAAATCCCGTCTTTGGCTGACCTACGCCCTGATCATCATCCTGCTGCTGATTGCGGTTGGCCTGGGCGTCCTGGTTACCTTGCGTAACAATCCCCTGCTCTATCGTCAACCCCTGGGTCAGCTTGAAGCCGCCATCAATACGACCTCAACGATGATCGCCGGGGTGAATGATCCGATGGTCATTAAAGTCGCAGATCCAAACAGCTATCTGAGCGGTCTGGCATCCGCCTGGCACTTTATGAGCTGGATGGCAAATTGGTCGCTGACAGCACTCGCACTACCGGGCAATCGGATCGAACTCACCGTCCCTCTGAGAGACAGTATCCCGGGTGAAGTGAACTTCATCAACGATGTCCGCGGACGCAGCTGGTTGTATTCGCTCAAACAGGTCAATGAACGCCATTATCTGATGGCTGCCTCACTCTAAAACCACGCATACCGCTCGCATTGCTGCTCAAGGACGATTTATTCAAGCCGTTGGTTCGCGCCGGAGTGCTTGCCATGCTGGCGGCCATAGCTTTAGCCATTTTGCTTGGCAACTGGGTGGAAGCCCCACTACAGAAGTTGGTCAATCAGTCAGATGCAGTCTCCCGCGGTGAAGCTCAGCCCATCCCGCCGGAGGGTCCGTCAGAGGTGCGCCGGCTTTTTACAGCCTTTAATAACATGGTCTCCCGCTTAAATGCCAGTCAACAATCCGAACGCGACTTCATCGCCAACGTCTCACATGAATTGAAAACTCCCCTGACCTCCATCCAGGGTTTTGCTCAAGCGATCCTGGATCAACAACCGGCAGCCCCACCGGAGACGGAAAAATCCGCCTCAGTAATTTTAGAAGAGGCCAGGCGCATGAATAAAATGGTCCTCGGACTGTTGACCCTCGCACGCCTGGATGCAGGCATCACAAGCCTGAAGACGGAGGTTGTCAACTTGCAGGCACTCTCTGCAGAACGTCCTTGAAAAGCTGACACCCCAGGCAAAAGCAGCCGGTGTGATTCTGGATCAGGACCTGGATCCGGTCCCGGAGATCCTGGCGGATGCCGAGAACCTGACCCAGGTGTTCGTCAACCTGGTCGATAATGCCATCAAGTATTCCAACCGGGGTGGGCAGGTCCGTGTGAGCCTTCACCAAATGGATGATCTGATCGAAGTCCACGTACGCGATAATGGACGGGGGATCCCCCTGAAAGACCAGGCGCGCATCTTTGAACGTTTTTACCAGGCCGATAAAGCCCGCAGCGGTGGACCAAAACGCGGTGTCGGATTAGGGCTATCGATCGCCAGCCAGCTCGTGAAAGCCATGGGAGGGACCATCTCTGTTGAGAGTGAGCCCGCAGGAGGCTGCGATTTTATGGTAAAACTACCCGTAGCATGAAACCCTCAGTATCCATCGTTATCCCTTGTTTTAATGAAGAAAAAACCATCCGGAACCTGCTGAAAGCGATCTGCGCCCAGACCTATCCGATTTCCCGATTGGAAGTCATCATTGCTGATGGCTTCTCAACCGATGGCACCCGGCAAGCAGATCGCAATGATTTCAAGAGGAAAACCCCCAACTCAAGATCCAGGTGGTGGATAATCCCAAACGCATCATACCGGCAGGTGTGAACGCTGCAGTAGCGCGCCTCGCATGGTGAGATCATCATCCGTCTGGACGGACATTCGATGCCGTACCCGGATTATGTGGCGAATTGTGTGGCTGCGCTGGAACAGAAACGCGGGGATAATGTCGGTGGGGTGTGGGAGATCAAGCCTTCCTGCGATACCAAGCTGGCCGCCTGCATTGCACTGGCAGCTGCTCACCCGCTGGGTGTCGGAGATGCTCACTACCGGCTGGGTAAACAAGCCGGGGCCGTGGATACAGTCCCGTTCGGCGCTTTCAGACGCAGCCTTTTCGACCAAATAGGAGGCCTTAACGAAGAACCTTCTAACCAACGAAGACTACGAGTTCAATACACGCATACGGCAGAGCGGTGGGGTGGTCTGGCTTGACCCCTCAATCCGGACGATTTATCTTGCGCGGCCTGACCTCGGTGCACTGGCAAAACAATATTTACGATACGGTTATTGGAAATTTAAGATGCTGCGCGGGTATCCCAACACCCTGCGCTGGCGTCAGGCACTCCCCCCCTTGTTCGTGACCAGTCTAATTTTCCTGGCTGTCCTTTCCATCTTTTTCCCCCAGGCTCTGTACCTGCTCGGAATCGAATTGCTCCTCTACCTGCTCATCCTGCTTGTTTTTGGTGCACTTATTGCACGGAAACACCATCGAATTAGTTGTATAATCGGTTTCCCTGCAGCCATAGCCACGATGCACATCTGCTGGGGTGCAGGCTTTTTAGCGAGCATGATCAAATAAACTGGAAGAAATGACTAATAGCACACAAAGACCTCTAAATATGAGGGTGCGGTCCACAGAAAAACGCATCATCCTCCTGATCGGGGATGCGCTGGTCGCATTCATCGCGCTCTTTATCGGCCTGTACTTCTGGGCAAAGGGTGACGCCTGGCTGGATTTTTCAACCGAGTTCCTCACGACCCGACCGGCCTGGTGGTTCTGGTTCCTGCCGCTCATCTGGTTGGTCCTCATGGTGGAAACGTACGACCTGAAACATGCCAGCCGGATCATCGATACAGTGCGCGGCATCGGACTTGCGGCTCTGATCTCCATCGGGCTATACCTGGTCGTTTATTTCACATCAGAACCCAACTCACTTCCCCGGCGAGGTGTGGCGGTATTTATTATCGTCACAGCCCTGCTGAGCTTGCTCTGGCGAATGATCGCAATCAGCCTTTTCACCCAACCACGCTTCATGCGGCGGGTTATCATCATTGGTGCGGGTAAAGCCGGCCAGACCATCCAAAAAGTCATCAAGGAGATCCAACCTCAGCCTTATAACATCATCGGTTTTGTGGATGATGATGAAAAAAAGATCGGTAAAACCATTCAGGGCACCAAGGTCCTCGGGGGAAGCAGCAAACTAGATTCGATCATCAACTCACACGCAATCACCGACATCATATTTGCCATCACAGTGGAGATCAACCCGAGCATGCTGCAAGCCATTCTGGATGCAGAGGAGAGCGGTATCGAGGTGACCACCATGCCGGTGGTTTACGAGGAGTTGATGGGCCGAGTACCCATCTTTTTGCTGGAATCCGACTGGCTCCTGAGATCCTTCATCGATCAGGCGCATACAGGAGGATTTTACGAGCTGGCCAAGCGTCTGATGGATATCATAGGAGCCCTGATCGGGCTTACTTGTGACAGCGATCGTCTTTCCGCTGGTCGCGCTTATGATCCTGATCGAAACGGGCTACCCGATCTTCTACTTCCAGAATCGTCTCGGAAAGAATGGTGCCCCCTACATGATGATCAAATTTCGCAGTATGCACAAGGAAAAAGAAGACATCATACAGGCGACCTCCTACAATGACCCTCGCATCACCCGCTTTGGAAAACTAATGCGTCGCAGTCACATTGATGAATTTCCCCAGTTCATTAACGTCCTGCTTGGGACAAATGAGCCTGGTTGGACCACGAGCCGAACGGGCGGAACTGGTGGCCGCCCTCCAGGAAGTGGTCCCATTCTACCGGGCCAGATTGCTGGTCAAGCCTGGACTGACCGGATGGGCACAGATAAATTTCGGTTATGCCTCCTCGATCGAGGATACTGCCACCAAGCTTGAATACGATCTGTATTACATCAAACATCGCAGCTTGATGATGGATCTGATAACAATCCTGCGTACAGTCAGCTCTGTCATCATGTTAAGAGGGACTTGAAAACATGTCCTTTATCCTGAATATCCGCAATCGATATGTTCTAATTGGCGATCTCCTGTTATTGGTGATTGCTGTGCTGGGTGGATATGTTTTACGGCTTGAATTGGGTGCGGCTTTCATCTTCTACTTCCCCTCAGCAATGTGGATGATAGGAACAGCCCTCGTAATCAAACCGATGGTTTACTACCTGTTCGGTCTTTACCGCCGCATATGGATCTACGCCAGCATTCAGGAAATGAAGATCATCGCCCTGGCAGTTACGACCGCATCAATCGTGGTGAGCCTTACCATGGTAGCCATGTTCATTCAAGGCTTTTTTGTGGGTTTTCCACGCTCCGTTCTCATCATTGACTGGCTGCTGTCCCTTGCTTTTGTGGGTGGATTACGTTTTTCATTGCGTTTGATCGCTGAAAACCGTCGCATGTCCAATACTTCCACCAGGAACGGCGAGGGTTTGCGCATCCTCATTGTTGGCGCCGGAGACGCGGGGGCACTGGTTGCAAAGGAATTGCAGAAAAACCCCCAACTTGGGAAAAACCCGGTTGGCTTTCTGGACGATAACCCGGCAAAGCAAAACAATCAAATTCATGGTGTACCAGTCATCGGCACCATCGCCAGTATCACCGAATCCATCGAGCAATACAAGATAGATGAAGTGATCATGGCCATCCCCAGTGCGCCGGGCAAGGTCATCCGCCAGGTTACCAATGCCTGTCGCAGTAAGAACGTAAAATCCTCCACCATGCCAGGCCTGTATGAATTGTTGGGAGGCAAAGTCAGCATCAACCGGCTAAGAGAAGTTGAGATCACAGACCTGCTGCGTCGTGAGCCTGCCAATACCGATACCAAACTGGTGGGCGGAAGCTTGCGTGGTAAGACCGTCCTCGTCACCGGTGCAGGTGGATCCATTGGCCAGGAATTATGCAAGCAAATCGCCCGTTGGGGACCCAAGGCGCTCATCATGCTGGGCCATGGCGAGAACAGCATTTTCAGCGCCAGTCTTGAGATGCAGGAGATCTTTCCAGGTCTGACGATGCATCCGGTTATCGCAGATATTCGCAATTATCTTCGCATTTCATCTATCTTTCGTGACTATCACCCGGATGTTGTTTTTCACACGGCGGCTCACAAGCATGTCCCCCTGATGGAGTTGAATCCAGAAGATGCGATCACCAACAACATCGTCGGTACACGATGCCTGGTGGATGCGGCGTTGAAGCATGGCGTTGAAAAATTTATCTTAATCTCATCTGATAAGGCAATCCGTCCGGTTAATATCATGGGGGCTACCAAGCGCATCGCCGAGATGATCGTTTTATCTGCTGCTGACCAGCGGGATGGCGTTTTCACAGTTGTACGCTTCGGCAATGTTCTGGGCAGCCGTGGAAGTGTTGTGCCTCTATTTAAACGCCAGATCGCCAATGGCGGTCCGGTTACCATCACTCACCCGGATATGAAACGCTACTTTATGACCATCCCCGAGGCAGTCAACCTCGTCCTGCAAGCGGCTGCCATGGGAAAAGGCGGTGAGCTATTCATGCTGAATATGGGTGAGCAGGTCAAGATCCAGGATCTGGCTGAGGACCTTATCCGGCTATCCGGCCTGGAACCGGGGCGAGACATCGAAATCGTCACGACCGGTATTCGGCGCGGTGAAAAGTTGAGTGAGGATCTGTGGGATGAAGGCTGCAAGACCATCCCCACCCGCAATCCGGATATCTTTCAAATTGAGCTTGAGAACCAGCTTGATGGCAAGGAGTTGGTCGACTCGATTGACGAGCTCGCCCGCCTGGCTGATGAAGGTGATGCCAACACGATAATCAAATTGCTGGATGAACTGATCCCCGGAGCAGCAGTGGAAGCCACTCCTCCCCCCACACTCACATCGATCGATTAAATGCCAATTGCCACCCTTGCAGAATGGTCTGCCTATTTCGCCAGTCACCCTGAAGCGCATATTCTTCAAAGCGCCGGGTGGGGTGAGTTAAAAAGCCATTTTGGTTGGGAACCTATCAGATTCATCAACGGCGATTCTGGCGCCCAGGTATTAATCCGCAGGTTGCCATTGGGTCAAAAAATGGCTTACCTTCCAATGGGACCCCTCGGAAATGATTGGTCGTCTCTAAGGGGAGAAATCGATCAATATTGCCTTCAGGCTGGGATTTCTTTTCTCAAGGTAGAACTGGATGAGGGCATTAATCTGCTGGATATCGAGACCCGGTTGCCGGGATACATCACCAGCCCCCAAGTGATCCAACCGCAACGGACGATCATTATTGACCTGGCAGACTCTGACGAAAACCTGCTGTCACGCATGAAACAAAAAACCCGATATAACATCGGGTTGGCACGAAAAAAGGATGTCACCATCCAGCCATGGTCAGATATTGCCGGTTTCCATCGCATGATGTTAACGACCGGGGAACGGGACACTTTCGGCATTCATTCCCTTGATTATTACCGCCAGGCTTATGATCTATTTCACCCCGGTGGGGCATGTGAATTATTCGCAGCCTTCCATGAGGGTGAAACACTCGCTGCGCTGATGGTCTTTGTAGCCGGTAAACGTGCCTGGTACTTATATGGAGCATCCGGGAATCAGAAACGTCACCTGATGCCCACATACCTGTTGCAATGGGAAGCAATGCTCTGGGCAAAAAACCGGGGCTGCTTGCACTACGATCTATGGGGAGTGCCCGATCATGATGAGGACTTCCTTGAGAATCACTTCAATGAACGCCATGACGGTCTGTGGGGTGTCTATCGCTTTAAACGCGGATTCGGTGGCAAACTAACCCATTTGCCCGGTGCATTTGACCGGGTGTATCAAAATTTGCCCTACCGGGTCTATAAGCTTTATATCCGGTTGTTCAGGCAAGGGGGGTGAAATTGGTAAACCCCGGCGAGTTAAAATTGGTAAAGAAAACCAGCCTGGAGGGATGGAACGACATCATTCGTCGCTTACCAGGGTCACATTTATTACAAACCCATGAATGGTCAAGAATCAAAGCGCCACTTGGTTGGTTTCCCCTGGCTTATACCTGGGAGGATCATGCTAATGAGTGTCACGCTGCCTGTCTCATTCTAAAACGGAAGGTACGCATTCTGCCCGGAGTGTACTCTGCTGCCATCCTCTATTCACCCAGAGGACCAGTCCTTAACTGGCATAATCAGCCACTGGCAAATCGGGTTCTTTCGGATCTAAAAACAATCGTACGCAGCGAAGGCTCGATCTTCATTAAAATCGACCCCGAAATAGTACAGGCCACTGGTTTCCCGGGTGCAGAGGACGAAAAAGTCGATCCACAGGCATCATTAATTGTGGATCTTTTGAATAATACCGGATGGCGATGCTCTGAAGAACAGATTCAATTTCGGAACACGATCACCATCGACCTGACAATTACTGATGCGTTGCTTCTGGAAAGGATGAAACAAAAGACGCGTTACAACATACGTCTGGCTGAACGCAAGGGCGTAATCATCCGCAAGGGCAGCATGGATGATGCACCAACTCTCAGCGAGATGTACATGGAGACCGCTCTGCGTAATGGTTTCGCTGTTCGGGAGCGTGAGTACTATGAGCGAGTCTGGCAGATCTTAACACAAGCCGGCATGTTGACCTTCTTGGTAGCTGATGTAGAAAACAAGCCGGTCGCCGGATTGGTTTTGTTCCATTTTGCTGGGCGTGCATATTACTTTTACGGTATGTCAACTGAGCACCACCGGGAATGCATGCCAACCTATTTACTGCAATGGAAAGCGATTCAAACATCGCGTGAGCTGGGTTGCTCAGTCTATGATCTCTGGGGTGCCCCGGATGTATTTAATGAGTCGGACGATATGTGGGGTGTATTCCGCTTCAAGGAAGGCTTGGGCGGACAGGTGCAGCGAACGATCGGCGCCTGGGATTATCCTGCCCGTGGGTGGATGTACAAACTCTACACCGGCGTCATGCCGCGGATTCTGGCTGTCATGCGCGCATTCGGACAACGCCGCACAGAGCAGGAAGCCAGTACATGATTGGGCTACCTCGAATCAAGATCGCCCACCTTCCGACACCCCTTGAACCCTTGCCAAGGTTATCCACCAGATTAGGCGGACCAAACCTTTTTGTTAAAAGGGATGACCTGACCGGCTTTGCTCTGGGTGGCAATAAAACCCGTAAACTTGAATATCTGATCGCAGAAGCCCAGGCCAACGGTGCCAGGACCCTTATAACCGCCGGAGCGATACAATCCAACCATTGCCGCCAGACTGCAGCTGCTGCTGCCCGCTTCGGATTTGATTGTATTCTGGTATTAACCGGGGAAGAACCACAGATTTTGGAAGCCAACACATTGCTGGACCATCTTTTGGGTGCACAAATCGTGTGGACAACCCGTGAAAAGCGGGAGGAAACGCTTCAGGCGATCTTTGATGATTGCTGGGAGAATGGGAAACGCCCCTATAAGATCCCATATGGTGGCTCCAATTCCACCGGGGCTATTGCCTATGCACAAGCTTTTCTTGAATTACACGAACAGATGAATTCATTCGATTGGGTGGTGTTCGCCTCTTCATCCGGAGGGACGCAAGCCGGACTGGCAATTGGCGCTCAAATGGCAAACTGGCAGGGGGGCCTGCTTGGTATCAGCGTCGATGAAACCGAGTCAATCCTGAAAGCCAAAGTAGGTGATTTGATTGCATCCACCATGGAAAAAATCGGGGTAAGCCCCACCCAGGCAGAATATTCGAACCTGATTAATGCTTCTTACATCGGCGCTGGTTATTCCAACATGGGTCAAGCGGAGAAAGAAGCCATCCAAATATTCGCAGAGACGGAGGCGCTTCTTCTCGATCCGGTGTATACCGCTAAGGCCGCTGCAGGATTGGTCGATCTGATTCGTCAGGGTTTTTTCAAGAAGGGTGAATCTGTTATATTCTGGCATACCGGTGGCACCCCGGTATTATTCGCAAACCAATACACCCGCCTATTACAGTGATTCAGACTAGTTCGGCAGCGGTCGCCAGACTGCTCCGAATTCATCCGCAGGATCATTTGTCAAACGAAATAACCCTGTGCCATTGCGGGTCATTAGGAAAATATCACGATCGGTTCCGTCTTGCTTTCCTTCAATGACGAGATACATCCCATCTGGTGAATAGTTGGCCCGGTAAATCGGGAATTCATTCGTTCCTACCGCAAAGTTGCGGGTATTATCTGTAAATCGCTGGCCATATAGTTTCGGTGGGTTCAGCCCGAGAATGTAGAGGATGACTTCACCATCGGGAGACCAGGTTGGTGTATAAGTCTGGCCAACCTCCTCGCGAGTGACGGCTTTTTCGTTCTTTCCATCCACATTCACAGACCAGATTCGGCTGAGTCCGGATCGTTTACCCTCAAAGACTATCATCAGGTTATCAGGTGACCAGACAGGGTTACTGTCATAAGCCGATTCGGGTGAAAGCAATATGGCGACACCACTGGCAAGATCATAAACGTAAACATGCGGCCGACCATCGCGAAGGGATGTAAAAGCGAGCTTCTTGCCATCAGGTGACCATGCTGGATCATAATCACCATCCGGTGTAACCGAGACAGGTGTTAAGCCGCTTCCATCCACATTCATGATGAAAATGCTTGAACCCCGGTAGTCTTCGGATAGTTTTGCACATGGTGAAATAAAGGCAAATCGCTTGCCATCAGGCGCCCAGGTCGGCTGACAGGCGCCATCGATTTGGGATGTGATTTGGACGAGGTTGGTGCCGTCCGAGTTGATCAGGAAAATCTGTGGAATGCCAGAAATTCGCGCCGATGCAAAAGCAATCTGCCCATTTCCACCACCAATCGGAATCGAAGTCGGTACCGGTGTATTTGCGAGTAACGTGACCTCCGTCTCCTTAGGTATGTCGTCAATCGGCAATACTGGAATCGATAGAGCAGGAGTTCCGTTAACCGAGGCCGTAGCGACGGAGAATCCAGAACCGTTCATCATGGGTATTGCTACATATTTATAAAGCAATCCTAAAATCACTAAAACTGCCAATCCGGCTAACGCCCATGTGGCAGGGGTCATTTTTTTGGTATCGAAATCCAGCCGCACCGATGATTTTGATCGCTGATGAGTTTCTTCCAGCAAGTGCATCGAACCAGCCAACAACTCGCTCTTTTTTGCGCTTTGCTTTGAAGTTATCCGACGGGATGCTAATAATGCTTTCTTGAAATCATTGTCGGTCTGGAATCGATCACGCGATTCCACATTCATTGCTTTTTCAATTGTGGCCGCCAACTTTTCGTTGACCTTGGGATTTAGTTTACGGACAGGAACGATCTGAGGTCCTCCGAGAGCGCGTTCAAGGGAGTCTACCGGGATTGTATTCGTGGCAGCTACATATAATGTTGCACCTAATGAATAAATATCTGAAGTGGCATCAGTTCCACCCCCATATTGCTCGGGTGGAGCAAAACCCGGTGTGAGTGCCTGCGCACCAATGGTCGTCATCTGGCCACCCTCGACGCGTTTTGCCAGACCGAAATCCACCAAGAATACCTGCCCGCCAGGTGTAATTTTTATATTGCCGGGTTTGACATCCCTATGGACAATGGCCGGTTCGCGTGTATGCAAATAATGCAAGGCATCACAGATCGCCACGCCTATGATGATGATGTCATCTTCCTTTAGAACGCCAGTTTTATCGAGGTGGACTTTCAGGTCTTCCCCCTCAATAAAATCCATTACCAGGTATTGCCCCTCACCACTTAGAACGAAATGGTCTGTAACCCTCGGAAGATTGGGGTGCCGCAAGGATGCCAGCATGGTCGCTTCGCGTTTGAATTGACGTGAGTACTCATCGGTTGTATAAAAGTTTTCCTTGATGGCAACGGTTATATTGAGGCTTTCATCGTATGCGCGATAAATAGCCCCCATACCCCCACGGGTGATTACTTCAGAAACACGGTAACGGTTATGAAGAAGAAAGCCAGGTTCCAGAGTCACCAGCAATCACCTTTCCCTAACAGGCATATTTTATCCTGTGTATGATTTCTTGCATAGAACAATTCACATTCTCGCTTATAATGCCTTTAAGGGATCCGAGCGAAGAATGAATCTTGACATTCACTCCGGAGTGATAACCGTTGTCATATTAATGGCGTTGGCAACAATCGCCATTTTTATTGCAGGGTTGCGAACTTTATTATCTGTCAATAAAATACAGTTCTTCCGGATTCGTCGCGACACGACTGGACAAGGGTGGTTCATTATCTTCCTGTCGCTCCTCTTCTTATTATTTACATACCTTATTGCCAGCTATGCCGAACCGGTTATTTATACATACCTGCCGCCCACGGCAACTCTCATTCCAAGTCCAACCATAACATTAACCCCCACGATCAGCCTGACACCCACCATCAGCTTAACACCCACCATTACAAACACCCCATCTGAGACCAGTACTCCGGGAATTCCGCCCGCGATCGAAGCCGGTTTTCTGGCACAGCTCGCCCCCAATCCGGATGCCATCTTTAGCCAATTAAGGTTTTCACGCAGAATCGATAACACCAATCAGGCAGTGACACCCCTGGTTGAATTTAAGAACCCTATCGACCATCTATACGGTACATTCAGTTTTGATAAAATGCTGGATGGCAGCCAGTGGACGGCTTTATGGTATCGTAATGGTGAACTGGTTTACTTTGAATCCATCGTCTGGGATGGAGGGTCTGGAGGCTATGGATATACGGATTGGGATCCAGCCGGATGACTACTGGCCCCCTGGTATTTATGAGGTTCATCTCTTTGTTGGAAATCAGTGGAAGCGATCTGGAACCTTCACTGTAATCGGTTTTCCGGATACACCGTCACCCACACCTCAGCAAACCCCTTCCGGGACACCCTCGATTAATCAGCACAAAAATTCCACCAACCCCTTGACGATCAAGCAGTGAGGACCTGTGCTGGTTGTTTGGATAAAGCACAGGCAATCTCAGCCGCCACCCGGGCATTGTTCTTCAGCAATGCCAGATTGGTCTCAAGGCTGCGTCCAGATGTCAACGTACTCATGCGTTCCAATAGATACGGTGTGGTTGCTGCACCCTGAATTCCTTCCTCATGTGCCTGGTGCACTGCTGACTGGATCTGAGATTCGATCTCTTCGCGGGGGATGGCGGCTGACGCCGGTGGTGGCACCGCTACAAGAATGGCGCTTTTCAAGCCCAGTCCGAAGTGAGAACGCGCAATCTCAGCGACCAGGCCGGGAGTATCAACACGTTGACTGACTGGCAATCCACTTGAAACGGAGTAAAACGCAGGGAATTCATCGGTCTGATAACCCAAAACCGGAATTCCCATGGTTTCGAGGTACTCCAACGTGGCAGGAAGATCCAGGATGGCTTTGGCTCCTGCACAAACAACCACAATCGGCGTTCGAGCGAGCACAGGCAGATCAGCCGATATATCAAAAGGCGCATCCCTGTGCACCCCTCCGATGCCACCGGTGGCAAATACCTGAATGCCAACGTCATGGGCAATGATGGCTGTTCCAGCCACCGTTGTCCCGCCATCAGATTGGGTCGCCATCGTTATGCCAAAATCCCTTTGGCTGACTTTCCGTGCCAGTTTGGTCTCTGAGAGTTGAACCAATTGATCATGTGACAAACCCGCATGGATGATTCCCCTGATAAGGCCAATCGTAACGGGTAAGGCTCCCTCCCTGATGATCGTGCGCTCGAGGTCTTCTGCAAGTTGCAAGTTAATCGGATGTGGTAATCCATGAGTTACAACAGCAGTCTCCAGAGCGACCATAGGAGCATGCCTGCGAATGGCAGTTTTAACATCAGGACTGATTCTGATAATCTCATGGGGTATGGATACCATTACCGCCTCCTTTTCGGGACAAGTCTATCATATTTATCTTTGATATAATCCGTTGACGGTTTCACATGCCACAACAAGATTAACGTTGATTTTCATTGCCACACTTCGGCCTCAGCCGATGGTCATATTCAACTGGATAAGTTGATGGATTTCTGTGATCGCAGAGGTATCAATAAAATAGCGATAACAGACCATAATACATTGGACAGTGCCCTGGACGGAGCAGCACGATGGCCGGACCGGATCATTCCCGGTTTGGAGATCATGACCAACCGTGGAGAATTGATCGCCTATTATGTGTGGAAACCGGTTGAACATGGACAGGACCCATACAAAACCATCCAGGCCCTGAGAGATCAGGATGCGGTTATCAGTGTATCGCATCCATTCGACATCTTCCGGAATGGCGGTTGGAAGCTGGAACATGCTGCTTGAAATCACCCCATACCTGGATGCCATCGAGATCTTCAATGCACATTGCATCACCAGCCTCCCAAATCTTCGCGCAAAAACTTTTGCACACAGGTATGGACTGGCAGGTACTGCTGGTTCGGATGCACACGATCAAGATGAAATCGGCGTGGCAGGTTTGACCCTCCCGGATTTCCATGACTCGGGCGGATTACGCATTGCACTACAGAGTGCCACACGATTTGGTCGGCGCACTTCCATTGGCACACGATTTTTCAATCGGCTGAATCGTCGCCGCCACAACACCCACTGACCTGCTTGTCAGGTACCTGACCGGGTGTTATTATCGCTGCTGTCACAGGTAATGAAGCGTGCAAAACTGGTTTAACGATAAACGCAATTTACGACTCCTCTTTGCGATCATCCTGCTGGTCACGATCCCGTGTTATTGCACCGGATTGGTCGTGTTGGCATTAAAGCCGGACAATACATTGGAGGATTACCCCTCACCCTCGGCCAATACACCCACATACACACGCACGATTACCATCACCCTGACCCCTTACCTGACCCGCACACCCACCACCACGCCCTCACAAACGATCACCCCCACCATGACGATTACACCGACCGCTTCTATCACTCCAACCAACACACCTTTCCTCACCCCGACGCTGACACCCACCATAACAGATAAACCTACCAGAATCTCAACGATACAAATAACCGATATGCCATTTCTCCCTTGAAATCCGGCCTGAAAGCTCACAGAGAAATGAAACAGAAATTTCGGTCATTCAAAGGACCATCAGCAACTTTCTATCTGACTCAAGTCCGAATAATAATGATAGATAAGGTGAATCTAAAATAACGATCCCAAATCCCTTGATGGGATCAATATCAAGTATCAGCCAGACTCCTCATAATATCTACCAACTTGATTTACAATAAGAATCTCAAATTATTCAGGAAGCCATGACGAAAATACAAAGTTCAATCAAACCCGAAAAGATGAGGGTCATCCTAGCTTCACTTGCCATCCTCTGCCTGTTGGGCGTAGGTTTTATATCGCTAACGGCAGGAAACACCTCAAGCAAGGAGACCGCAGGATTTGCGCTCACTTCTACACCCGATGCGTTTATAAGTGGAACGCCTACGGCCACGGGAGCTTCCAATGAACCCGATGTCACGGTTGGTCTTGTATCGGCTGGCGTCCTATTAATGATCGTAATCCTGTTCGGTACTTTACACGCCACCCGCGGTTTGAGAACCCCACCCCGCCTGCAATAATGCCTTTATACTAAACCCAGATAATTGAACAGCGACCTAATTTAAGTGTGATGATAGATGCTGAAACGACTGTTCAATAAGGGCCAAAGTACCTACAGCCGTTTCCCCAGACAATTCTGGTTGATTCTGGCAGGAATGCTGCTGGCCGAAACAGGCTCCAGCCTGATATGGCCATTCATGACCATTTATATACGTAGCACACTCGATATCCCCCTGGCAGTCGTTGCCAGTCTGATGACCATCACGTCACTCACCTCCCTGGCATCCTCCATGATCACCGGACCAATTACAGACCACATGGGTCGGAAAAGTATGATGGTGGTTGGTCTGTTTATGGTCTCAGGCATATTTATCGCCATGGCCTTCACAGAGTCGCTGGCAGGCTGGGCAGTAATCATGTTCATGCGTGGGCTATTCATCCCGGTTTACAGGATCGGTGCCGACGCCATGGTGGTTGATCTGACAAAACCTGAAAACCGTCATGAAGCATATTCCCTTGTGCGCATGGTGAGCAACACCGGAATTGCCATCGGGCCTTCGATTGGCGGTTTTCTGGTTAGCCGCTCCTACAACATCAGCTTCTTTTCAGCTGCAGTAGCCTTCCTGATTTTCTCGCTTTTGATCCTGATGTTTACCCGAGAAACCCTGCCCCAAAAAGACACCAAAGAATTAATAGAAGATACCTCACGTGGAATGGGCCCGGTGTTACGGGATCGTCCTTTCATGGCACTGATGATGATCTATACCCTGACCATCATGGGCAATGCCGTATTGATGATGCTCCTGGCAGTATATGCCAAGGAGAATTTTAATATTCCTGAAAATCAGTATGGGTTTATCATGGCAACAAATGCATTGATGGTGGTGCTTTGCCAATACCCGATAACAGCGGTAACAAAAAGATTTCCTGCATTGCCGGTGTTGGCACTGGGGGCCCTGTTCTACGCCCTGGGCATCGGTGGTGTGGCTTTCGGTTCGACATTTACTTCATTTTGGTTCTGTATGGTCATCCTCACCATCGGTGAACTGATCATGTCTCCAACGATTACGACACTGGTCGCCAATATCGCACCTCCAGATATGAGGGGGCGATATATGAGTGTCTACGGGTCAACCTGGGGGGTGGGTGTGGGTATTGGACCGGTCCTTGCAGGATACTCCAGTGATCGCTTATTCCCGGCAGCCATGTGGTATGTTGGCGCGATATTTGCACTGCTATCCATGGCAGGATTTGTAGTCCTTGCCCGGATCAACCGTAAAAAAGCTCTTTTTGAGCGGCAACAGTCTGGAATTTAATGGTATCCATCAAGAATGCGCAGTCGGTAAACCTGTAGTTACTGCCTGGCAGGAGGAACATGACATGAAAAAGGCTTTTTATATCTTAACGATCATGCTGGTTGTGGTCGGCATATTCTTTTCTTCCCAGCCAGGATCTGCCCAACCTGATCAGGTCATACCAACCTTCACAATTGTGAGCGTTGTTCCTGACGATAAGGTGACAATCCGTACAGCGAATTTCCCCCCGAAAAGGACATTTACTGTCACCATGGGCAAGATCCATACGATGGGTGTCGGGGGTGTGATCGTTGGAACCACCGACACAGGGATAGGAGGATCCATCCAGGCCACCTACAGTATCCCCGCAACATTGAAAGGGGAAGCACTAATTTCAATACGATTGCAGGAGATCAAAGGCAAATATTATGCATATAATTGGTTTGCCAATTCATCCACACCACGCCCCACCGCAGCTCTCTCCGTTGCAACCGGCAGTATGCCAACAGTGAGCGGTACATCTGCTCTGACTCCGGGGGTTAACTACCTGACAATCTCGAGGTCGTCATCTTATATCGTGTATCCCTATTTTGGAATAACATCGGTTGTTCAGGATTCCTCCGTGTCGATCTCGGCCTCAAGCTTGCCTTTGAACAAGACCTTTAATGTCCTGATGGGGCCATATGGCTCCTATGGTCTTGGAGGTACCCAGGTTGCCACCCTGAACTCAGAATCCAGCTCCACTCACATTGGTAGTTATAATATCCCTGCTAATCTCAAAGGCCTTGATCGAATTGCCATTCGGTTGCAAAGCAGCGACAATTCATTTTACGCATATAACTGGTTCTTTAACCGGTCAACAGGGGGTGGAACTACCGCTATTACAACCTCTGCGAACTTCTCATTTACCATCCAATCGGTCGTCAAAGATACCTCTGTCACAATTCTGGCAACAGACATCCCCAAGAACGTTGAATATGAGGTATTGATGGGTGTATACGGGACACAGGGGATCAATGGTACTGCAGCGGGGACGGCAAAGTCCTCCAGTAGCGGATCCTATACGGCTACATTCACCATACCGGCCGGCTTGAAAGGTCAGGAACGCATCGCAATTCGATTGGTAGGTAAGGATGGTTCTTTCGCTTATAATTGGTTTTACAATGTGAGCGCTGGTACTCAGTGAATTGGTAATCGATCACACCCAGACCTGCCCCATTTCAGGCAGGTCTTTTTTTTTAGAGGGAAATTAACCTATGAGATTTTGTCATCGTGTTCTTCTCGCTGGATTGATCATTCTGGTATTCTCCGGATTGTCAGGCGCCAAAGCCACACTTCTCCTTTATGAGCTCTTCCACTACCGGTCTCCATTACGGTCAACTCCCCCTTCGTCAGGAGTTATATTCCAACCAGCCCTGACAGACAAGATCGTGATCATTTTACTCGACGGATTGCGGGTGGATACAGCGGCAAACGCCACGCTGATGCCGGAACTGGAGCGACTGCGCAACCTGGGCGCCAGCGCAACCATGATCAGCCGCCCACCATCCTACTCAGAGCCTGGTTATGCAACCATTCTGACTGGAGCCTGGCCGGATATCAACGATGGACCTGCATTTAATCTCGAGTATGGCGAGATACCAGCCCTCACCCAGGAAACCATCTTTTCAATCTCCAAAGCAGCGAATTTGACAACCGCCATCTCAGCTTATTACTGGTTTGAAGAATTGGTACCCCAAGAACAAGTTGACCTGTCATTCTACACCCCTGGCGAAGACTCTGAAGCAGATCGTGCGGTAGTGGATGCTGCAATGCCCTGGTTAAAAGACAGTTCCTTCAACTTACTAATAATTCATCTTGATCAGATTGATTTTGCCGGTCATTACGAGGGAGGGGGCATCAGCAGTCGTTGGGATGAAGCAGCATCCCGCTCCGATCATTTATTAGCCGAATTGGCCGCAACTATCGACCTGTCCACCACGACACTGCTGGTATTCAGTGACCATGGCCACATCGATGCAGGTGGTCATGGGGGCCATGATGAAATCACCTTAGAAGAGCCATTTGTGGCAGCCGGTCTGGGGATCATTCCCGGAAAATACGAGGATATTCAAATGGTCGACCTGGCTCCAACAATCGCCATTCTACTCGGCACCAGTCTTCCCTCCAGTTCTGAGGGGAAACCCCTGATCGACATGCTGACCCTCTCCAATGAGCAGCAGCGAACCATCCATGTCCTCCATGACATCCAACAGAAAGAATTAATCGAGACCTATGCATCCGCACTTGGCATGATGGACCTGAGCCGGGTCAATGGCATGACCGATGGACAATCTGCGGTAGCAATCATCCAATCGAATTATCTTTCGGATGGCCGGGTAATTCGTTCAATTCTTGCCGGTTTATTCCTCGCTGCTGTGATCTATGGCGGTTTTCGAAAACGACCGTATATAATACCTGCATTGGTGGGTACCGTCGTATTTGTGTTGAGCTTTCACCTATTCTATTCAGTGATACCCGATAGACCATACTCCTTTTCAATTATTACCTCTCCCGAATCCTTCATCCTTGATGCAATCACCTGTGCCATCGGGGCATTCCTAATCACCTCAATCCCTGCTGCCTATATGATTAATTTATGGAGGTGTAACCCCGCTAATATCGTCTGGATCTGCCTTGGTTTTACGATGATCATGCTACTGGCAGCAGCCGGTCCCGCATTGTGGTACTTCATCTTGTATGGTCCCAGCATACAGAAAGTGTTACCGGATATCGGATTGCTCTTTCGTGCCATGCTGTCTTTGGTTGAGGTCATGACCGTGGGTGTGACCGGGCTAGTGATCACCTTTATCAACTGGCTCCTGATACCATTTTTTTCAAGGCTTAGACATTAATACCCTCTCTTTATGGTATGATTTGGAACGGAGTTAGCCGCGTGGACGACAAGATCACCATCATCGAAGGACCCCCGCCAGTATTTGAACCCATCCAGGAAGGCTGGGTTATGGGCTTGAATGAAAGTCCAGGTTTATACGATCTATCGCTAACCAGATTAAGGACTTTCAATGGACCTGCACTGGTGGAACGTTGCTATCACACATGGCACTCTGGTGGTGCTATGTTCCTGGAATACCGGGATATGTTAGGTTTGGAAAAGAAATCCCCCATCCTGGCAGCCCGCTCACTGAAGACCCAGGAAGGCCAGGTGCTGTTTCTGTGGGTGCGCCGTGAGCTCGAAGAGGCCGAGATACAGGAAGACCCCCCCAGCGACGATCAGCAATCAATATAATGATCATATAAACACAAACCGCTGGTTCTGACCGGCGGTTTGTATTTATATGTAATTAAGCGACAAGCGCCTGGGTGAGGGGGGCACCCAAACGCTTATCGTTCATAATAATAGCACAGATTGTTCTAAATATCAATAGTAATTGAATAGTATTTATTTACTAGTTTTGTGCCCCAGGAGGGACTCGAACTCTCAACCTAGGCGTTAGGAGTGCCTCGCTCTGTCCTGTTGAGCTACTGGGGCGAAAAATGCATTATAGCACACACCATCGGGCAGGTTATTCAAACTTCACAGCCATCGGAAGAAAGGACCAATGAATTGATATATTGGTGACACAATTACTTGGAAGCGAGATACAGGTGCCACTTGGTGAAATAGCCTCCAAGCGATATGCCAGTTCTGGAGCCGGCAGCGGTGCATCTAAAAAGCTTGTCGTAAACAGGTTGTCAGCCCGTTCAATCCAAGGACCATTACATCCAGTTGTCGACCGATACAACCGGTAAGTTATCCATTCACCCATTTGTTGCCAGTTTAAAGCGACACTCGGTACCGATGACTGTAGCTCGAGTTCAGGCTGGGAACTAAAACATGCACCCCGGGGTTCAGATATGGTTGCTGCTGTGGCAAGACTGGCTTTAACCAGATTAAATGTCAACGGAATATCGATACTATTTACAATAGTATCGTTAACCGTATGGTAAAAGGGATTGGCATCAGCGTGAATTCCACATTGCTGATACTCGTCTGTGACTTGTAGAGGAAAGTGATTTTCGAGTAACTCGATCGCTCCGAAACCATTCACCCAGAATGGCAAATGGTCAGAGTCTGCCGTTGGTACGACTGCCTTTAGATAATCATAAGTTATCGGGAGGTCATAGGCAGAAATGATGTTGACAAGACAATCACCCAAAACATAAGAATTCGGCAAGTCTCCTGCATGAATCTCAATACAATCATCCCCATCAGAGTCATAACCAAACATATCCAGGTTGATGACTCCGATCAAATCCTCGGAAAATGCCCCGAAGTCAGACAGGTAAGCCTGACTGCCACGCAAGCCTTGTTCTTCCCCAGTAAACCAAATCAATTTAATGGTAACGTTGAACTGAAAGTAACGCAGTATCCGTGCAATTTCCAATAAGGCGGTTGCTCCAACCCCATTATCTTCTGCCCCAGGAGCATCATCAATTGGCAGATTATCCAGGTGCGCTGACAGGATCAACTCCCTGGGATCCACAGAATCCTGTCCCGGGATGGTCAGGATCAGATTCCGCCAGTGGTAGCCATTAAATGCATAGTCATGCTCCATGTATCCAAATTGATCGATAGTTACATCGGAGGGATATTGCATGGCGCTTAGCAGCTCTTCAATGTAGATGAATGCCAGGGCATCTTCCGATCCATCAAACAAGCTCGGTGTGAAGCGAGTGGAGATCGTTCGTTTCTGGCCGGAGATCAACACCTCTTCTTCACCTGTAAGCTCCCGCAAGTAGTTGAGCCATTGTTCCTGGGATGTCATGTTGAGGATTTGCGTAACTGTTGGTATGGGGCTATCAGAGCAGGTCGGGTTAGCGTGAACGAAATAGATATACGGATCGGAACCGATTCCCAATACCACAATCAATACGATAAAGACCCCCCTGAACCACCGCGCCATCGCCTTCATATCGGCTCCCTCATGCATATTCAAGCATGGATGAACAAAAAAATCAAGTGATTGCCTTTAAATATCTGCCCATGCCTGGAAAATAGACTCATGATTACATCAATCCTTCCCCTCCGGATTCACCTGTTTTCGTATTAGAATGTCACACAGGAGAAATTTATGCGTGAATGGATCACTGGACGTAATCCTGTCTTCGAATTACTCACAGCCAGGCGTCGACAATCTTTCCGATTATGGGTAAATTCCGGATCAGAGGAAAAAGGACGCCTGGCAGAGATCCTGGCCCTTGCCAGGAAACAAAAGTTAGTGGTTGAAGCCGTTCCACGCACGAGGTTGGACCCTCTAGGGGATAACCACCAGGGTGTGGCTGTAGAAACCAGTGCCTATCCATATGTGGCCTGGCAGGATATTGTCGCCCAAGCCAATCGGTTGAGCGAACCTCTCTTTGTCCTGGCCTTGGATTTGATCCAAAACCCTCAAAACCTGGGAAACCTCATCCGCACAGCTGAGGGGGTTGGAGTGCATGGCATCCTGATCCCGCTGGCACGCAGCGCAACCATCACACCGGCAGTGGTAACCTCTTCGGCCGGTGCCAGCGAGCATCTGCTCATTGCTCAGACAAACCTGGCCCAGACTTTCGACGAGTTAAAAAAGGCGGGAGCCTGGATCATCGGGCTGGAACATTCACCCGAGGCACAACCACCGGACAAGGTTGACCTGAAAGGATCTCTTATATTGGTAGTAGGAAGTGAAGGGGAAGGACTACGTCAATTAGTGCGAAAATCATGCGATATGCTGTTGGATCTGCCACTTTCAGGGAAGGTGACTTCATTAAATGCAGCTATCGCTGGATCGATAGCACTATATATGGCATTTCAAGCGCGTAAAGCAGCAGTTTAATTAATTATTCTTTATATATAACTAATAATATGTACTTCGGCTGGATCAGCCAGTAGGCATCATAAGCTGCCTTGACATTCAGTAACCCCCATCCGTAGACATTATTCGGAACCTGCGTTGATCCATCTCCACCACAGGCTTGTGAGGTTGTTAATGGCTGCGCGCTTGATTCCAGCAAACTCTCAGTCGCATCGATATTCGAACGTAGCATTGGAAATGCGCTCCATAATAATGCCACCGCGCCGGCCACGTGTGGTGCAGCCATGGAGGTTCCGCTCTTGTATCCATATCCACCAACAGCCAAACTGGAATAAATCGAACTTCCTGGCGCGACCAGATCCGGCTTCATCAAGGGTATTGCATCCACTGTCACCGGTCCGCGCGAACTGAATGCTGCAATCAAGTTACTAGAATCCACAGCACCGATGGTAAAAACGGATGATTCCAACGCAGGCGGATCTCTGATCGTCTCACAACTGGGTCCGCTATTACCGGCAGAAACAGACATGAAGATCCCGGCAGCACGGACATTCTCAACTGCAGTTTGGAGCGCATGACTTGAACACTCCTCTACCGGCGGGCAGCCATAGGAGTTGCTGATCACATCTGCATGCAGGGCTGAATTTGGATTATTGCCGTTCAAATCAGTAGGCGCCATGAAAAATTGAAGACACTCAATGTAGGTGCTTGGACGCCCAACCCCACTATCCATATTCCGGCAGGCGATCCAACGCGCCCCGGGTGCCATTCCGATCTGGTGCCCGGCACCATCATCCCCCACACCTGTGCCCGTCACATGCGTACCGTGACCATAATCATCACAGGGATAAGCCACATTATATCCGCAGGAATTCGCAGAACCATTGATATCCGCATGGATCGCATCCCACCAGTTGTAAGAATGGGATGCACTGACGCCATCCCAGCCACGGTATTGGTTGATCAGTGCTTCATGCTGCCAGGATACCCCGGTATCGGCCACAGCATAAACCATGCCGGTGCCGGTTTTACCCCGAGCCCAAACTTCCGGTGCCCGCACCTGCACCAGGTTATTTTCAATCCCAGCAGGAGCCATTATTCCCAACGGAATTACCTGGGTTTCCTCAAGTTCCACTTTAAAACTGCGGTCCGGTTCGATCAGTCTGACATCCGGGAACCCAGCCAACCTTTCCACTAACTGATAATCACCCTCGATCGCGATGGCATTCGCGGCCCAATAGGATATATATTCGATTCCTGCTTTTTGCAGATAGGCGCGAACATCCCGCTGGCTGATATCAACGCTCGAACGCAACCACTCAACCACAGCTGCCGGGCGATTATCAGCGGATAAACCTTCCGGTGACATTGATTCCCAGGTGTCTGGCTGCCTGAACACGACCAGTAAATGAGCATTTTGATCCCCCGCTGTATCTTCCAGCACACGTGGGTCAATTTGCGCTTGATATTGTGTCTGACCGGTACCGAAGAGCCAGCTCAAGCCAAGCAAGCCGCATAAAAAGATCCGGTTGAACTTACTGATGTAATTGGGCATTGGGCTCAACCGAATTATAAATCAAGGGACAGGTTAATATGAAAACGCATCATTCCCAATGCCAGCTGGAACCCTCCTTGGTATCTTCGATAATTACCTTTAGTGATGCCAGCCGCTCACGTATCTGGTCCGAAAGTTTATAGAGTTTTTGTTTTCGTATGGTTGTGCGTAATTCAACGAGGTAATCGATGAAGGGGCCAGAAGTTGATCTGTCGCCAGCCGGTACCTCAAGTTTTAAGCCAAAAATGCCGATCAATTCAGACAGCAAGCTCTGGGCAGGTGCCAAGGCTTTATCACTGGCATTCTCAGCCCGGGCAGTGTTAAGGGAGCGAACGAGCTCAAATAAATAGCCGAGAGCACCCGCTGAATTGAAGTCATCATCCATTGATTTCACAAATCCAGCTTTGGTTAATGCCATCTGCTTGGTGAGGTCATCGATGACTTTTCCGAATTCAACCGTCGCACCCGGCAAGGCAGGTTTTAACCCTGAGCGGAGACGGTCCAAAGCCCGATCAGCTTGGGAGAGGACTTCCTCTCCATATGTGAGCGGGTTACGATATCCCGAATTCAGGATAACCATCCTCAATGTCTCGGCAGTGTGTGTTGTAAGGTATTCTTCAATACTCACCAGGTTTCCCAGAGATTTCGACATTTTTTCACCGGCCAGCATCATCATGCCATTATGAACCCAGTATTTTGCGAAAGGCTTGCCGGTCAATGCCTCAGTTTGGGCGATCTCATTCTCATGATGCGGAAAGACCAGGTCGTTGCCACCACCATGAATGTCGATCTGCTCACCCAGATAGGTCAAGTTCATCGCAGAGCATTCGATATGCCAACCGGGTCTTCCCTTCCCCCACGGACTATCCCACGCAGGCTCTCCTGGTTTGGCAGATTTCCACAGGGCAAAGTCCATCGGGGTTTCCTTACGGTCATCCACATTTTTGCGCGTGCCAGATTGCATATCCTCGATCTTCCGCCCGGAAAGCTTGCCGTAATCAGGATCCTTTAACACTCGGTAATAAACATCTCCGTCAACCGTATAAGCAAAGTCTTTATGAATCAGGCGATCGATCATACTGATGATCGTATCCATTTCTTTGGAAGCTTGCGGGTAAAGGGTTGCGGGCATGACATTCAAGCTGGCCAGGTGTTGATGATATTCCGCGATGTGCTGGTTGGCGATGGTGAAGGGATCAACACCAAGCTGGTTGCCACGGTCAATGATCTTGTCATCCACATCGGTGTAATTCATGACAAACTTCACCTGATACCCACAGTAGAGCAAATAGCGTCGAATAATATCGAAGATGATCGAGGACATGGCGTGTCCGATATGCGCTTTGGCATACACCGTTGGGCCACAGACATACATGCTCACTTCCCCGGGAATTAAAGGATCGAACAATTCTTTCCGGTGAGATAAAGTATTGTAGATCTGTATGCTCCTCATAGTCACTTACCCTTGCGTCTTGAAGGATTTTTTACCTCAGGGCGGGCAAATACCATGCGCCCTGCAGCTGTTTGGAGCACTTTAGTGACAGTTACCAGGATCTGCTCGCCAATGAAATTCCGACCGCCTTCGACCACGACCATGGTGCCATCTTCCATATAGGCCAACCCCTGACCCTGCTCCTTGCCCTCCTGGATGATGCGCAAATCAATGGCCTCGCCCGGCAACAAGATCGACTTGACCGAATTAGCCAGTTCGTTGACATTCAGAATGACGACCCCCTGTAATTCCGCCACCCGATTAAGGTTGTAATCGTTGGTTAGAATCGGACAACGTAACTGTCGAGCCAGGATAATCAGCTTATCATCGACTTCATGAACACCCTCAACGTCAATATCACTTATCTGTACTGGGATGGTGGGTGTTTTTTGCAACTGGGCTAACACTTCCATGCCGCGGCGGCCGCGTTGGCGGCGTAAATTATCCGGAGAATCAGCAATGTATTGCAACTCATTTAATACAAAACGGGGGATCAATAATGTGCCGGGTAAAAATCCCGTCCTGACGATGTCAGAAATGCGCCCGTCAATGATCACCGAGGTGTCCAACAATATCGTTCTGCCTTCGTTCCATGAGGCATTACCCATCACTTTGTCGCTGCCCCTGACCATGCCCCCCGATTTTCCGCTGATGGTATTTACCAGGCCCATGAAATCATTCTGGCGTGAGGTAAACAGGGATACACCAAAATAAGCAAACAACAACATGCCTATGAATGGCATCACTTTACCGAAAGGTGAGGGCAACATTGAGAGCGGAAAAGCCAGCAACGCAGAGATGACCAACCCGACGATCAATCCGATCACTGCGGCGAACAAGGTCTGGGTGGAAAGTTGTTTTAGGGAATTCTTTAACGCCCGAATAGGCCTGATGGTTATGATCGGGGTTAATACCAACCCGAACAAGGCACCAACCAGGCCAAGGGATAATGTGTAAGTTTGAATGGTGTAAGATGCAGTCGCCGGATCCTGATTTGCAGCGATACCCAGATCATTGCCCCAGAAAACCCCGAGAACACAAAAAGCGACCATGCCAACAATACGAATAATAAATTCAGAACTCATATGATTGCTCCTTCCTGTTTTATTAAGGTGCAGGATGAAATAAATAGAAAAATACCTCCCTTGATGATAGCATGCCATGGTCAGTCCGTCAAATAATGTTGTTAACGGGTAAATATATTGCCAGTCAAACAATGATAAGATTGCCGCCAGACTAAAAATGGATTCCAACAAGTGTCATTAAAAGTTCACTTACGCAACAGTATCCTCCTATTCCTTCTAGTGATCGTGGTGGGCACCGGAATGGTCCTCCCCCAGGAGGCCGAAGAAAAAGCACGCCGGTATACACGCCCGCTTGAGTTTGATTACCTGGAGTGGACAGTGGACACCCTTTGGATAAAAACCACCCATGGGAATAACCCATCAAAAGGAGAAACCGAGCAGAAGGAACAGGTATCTGCCTACCTTCAGCGCGTTGCGGAAGTGCAAAGCCTTGATAATCAAATCACATATCTGTATTCCAACCCGGCCATCCAGGACCCGGCTGCCAGCTCAGAAGAATTAATTGCAGAACTGGAAGTAAAACAGCAAAGCCTGCAAATAATGGCACCATCCGTGGAAGCCATCCTGCAGGAACAGGTCAGATCAGTCCTCGTCGCAGAAAGGCTTGAAATTCTTTCCGGGATCTTCCCGCCTGTCCAGTTTCACACATCAGATATGCCGCTTTCATTACTAATTTCTCCACTAGACAGGATCCAACTGGATGCCAATATTTCAATTCAGCCAGGACTAAGCGATGCCCAGAAAACCAACCTGGAGAAAGAGGTCGAATCTGGTATGCATGTCAGTGCATTGGTGGAGGAGGTCGGAGGTCTTGGCACGTATCCCGCGATGATCATGCTGACGACTGACTTGAATTGGTTAGTCGAAACGATCGCCCATGAATGGGTACACAATTATCTTGCACTTTATCCCCTGGGTCTTAATTATGAATCCTCTCCCGAATTAAGGACGATGAATGAGACAACTGCCAATCTGGCTGGTAAAGAAATCGGGGCGAAGGTAATCAAGATCTATTATCCCGAGCTTGTAGCGGCCTTCCCGGTCCCCACAACCCAACCGATTACACCAACACCCCTACCGCCCGTCTTTGATTTTAGGGAAGAGATGAGGATCACCCGTGAACAGGTGGACATATTGCTGGGACGCAACGAAATAGAAGATGCCGAAGCCTACATGGAATTGCGTCGACAGTTCTTTTGGGATAACGGCTATCTTATCCGGCGCATCAACCAGGCCTATTTTGCCTTCCATGGTGCCTATAATGATGCCCCGGGTGGAGGAGCATCAGGTACAGACCCGGTTGGTCCGTCGGTTGTCGATCTGCGCGAACAGTGCGGCAGCCTGGGCGTTTTTCTTAAACAATCTCAAAAATGGATACTTACGAAGCCCTTCAAGCGACCTTACTTAACCTTCCAGACTAATCCAATGCCACATCCTCGGTAGATTCATCGACCCCATCCAAATCTGGTAATTCCCGCTCGATCTCATCTGCACTCTGACCGGATTCGAGGCGATCAACAACCTCGTCAAACTCAGGGCCAAGATCCTCCCCGGTTTGCTCGCTCATCGAACGGATCATCCTGCCAAGGGATTGAGGATCATCCTCGATCCCTTCCATGCTGGCAGGATCCGGCATTTCCGCAAGGCGACTCGCATCTGAGCGCTTCAATCGAAAGCGTGTGAGCTTGCGCCTGACTTGGACGCTGTTGCAGTATACGCAGACCACATTAACCTTCCCGTACATTTCATATGAAAGCCGGAGGTTAAAGCGTTTCCTGCAATTGTCACAGATATATTCGTATAGCGGCATCGGCATCCATCAGTAAACAGATTCTAAGTAATCCATTATAATCAAAGCCGCGATAGCCCCCGACAGCTACGCCAAATCCAATAAAAGAATAGATGCTTAGCTTGAATCAATCATCTCCCACCGATCTTTTCATGAATATTCCAAGTCATAAACCATTGCTGGTTGTCATTTCAGGACCTTCAGCTGTTGGAAAAGATGCAGTCATCGAAACTATTCGAAAACGCGCTCTGGGCTTCACCTTCATCATCACTGCGACCTCACGCAAACCCAGAGAGTACGAGAGACATGGTGTGGACTATTTCTTCTATACCCGGGACGAGTTCGAGGATATGATCCGTGATGGAAAATTAGCTGAATATGCCCTGGTATATGGAGATTACAAGGGCGTTCCGGTAGATCAAATCGAGAAAGCGCTCTGCAGCAAGTGCGATATCCTGGTGCGTGTGGACGTGGCCGGTGCTGCCACATTGAAATCCAAATATCCAGATGCCGTATTGATCTTTTTAATTCCCACCAATGAAGAGGAATGGTTGGCCCGCTTCAAGACAAGGAATACAGAAACACCCGAAAGTCTGGAGATCCGCCGCAAGACAGTCAGACACGAAATGGAACAGCTTCATAACTTTGATTATCTGGTTGTTAATAAAGAAGGCCGCCTGGAAGAAACCGTTGATCTGGTTTTGGATATCATTAAAGTCGAACATCACCGGGTAAGGTAAGATGACCCTGCCAACGAACGAAACCCCGCCCTCTTCGAATAATCATTCGCAATTTCCCCGCATGGTTTCCATCGCATTGCCGACCTACAAGCCGGTTGCCACCATGATCATTCTGGCAGTAACCGTTATCATCTATCTGGGGCAGGTACTCACACAGTCGTCCCTCAATGGCAACGATCTATTCTTTATCCTGGGTGGCAAGATCAACTCCCTCATTGATCAAGGACAGGTCTGGCGCTTAATCACCCCGGTATTCCTGCACGCCTCTATCACCCATGTCCTGCTCAACATGTATGCACTTTTCATACTGGGAAAGGTCCTGGAGAGTGCCTATGGGCACGGTCGGTTCTTGCTACTCTATTTCATATCTGCCTTTGCCGGGAATGTTATGTCATACATCATGTCAGCCAATGCATCGTTGGGGGCTTCCACTGCGATCTTTGGTTTAATTGGAGCGGAAGCCATCTTCGTAATCCGGAATAAACGATTTTACGGCAGCCGCTACCAGTCAACCATCTTAAATATCGGTATGATCATTGCCTTGAATTTGGCGATAGGTTTCTTGCCTGGCACCTCAATCGATTACTGGGGACACCTTGGGGGGTTACTCGGTGGGAGTTTGTTCGCTTATCTGGCCGGCCCGCAGTGGGACGTGACCGGCACATATCCCACCATCTCGGTCATCGACCGGCAGAAAATCACGAATATTTTACTTTCGGCCTTATTAATAGTGATCGTTTTTGCAGTAGCAGCTTACTTTACAGGTGGAAAATAAAAACCCGGGGCGGCTATTGACCTGACCCCGGGTCCTTACGCTAAATTACCACATTGACCAGTTTTCCTGGAACAACAATCACCTGGCGCGGTGGTTTTCCCTCAAGATACTTCTGAACCTGTTCATTGGTTAAGGCAGCCTGGCGGGCATCCTCCTCGCTGATTCCGGCAGGCATTGATATCCGATCGCGCAACTTACCGTTTACTTGCAGAATCAACACGATCTCATCCGCCTTTGCAGCCTCTTCATCAACCAATGGCCATGCCTGTTGGTGGATAGAATAAGGTTTGCCTAAAAGACTCCACAGCTCCTCGGTGATATGCGGAGCAACCGGTGCCAACATCTTTAAATATATCTCAACCGCTTCCTGCCAAACGGCTTCGGACCAGACGGCTGGTTTTAGCCGAATCATTTCATTCGACAATTCCATCAATGCGGAAACAATCGTGTTGAACTCAAAGGTCTCATAATCACGGGTGATCACCTTCAAGGTTTGGTGCAATTTACGACGCAAGGATCTGGCCGCGCTGGGATCCACGATTTTCTGATTGGGTGGTTCTACAACCATCACCCAGGTACGCCTGATCCAGCGGGCTGTACCGTCAATGCCCGTGCTGCTCCATGGACCTCCTTGATCCCACCTCGAGAAAAACATCAAATAAGCCCGCATCGTGTCAGCACCATACATTTTTACCAGTTTATCCGGAGCGATGACATTCCCGCGGCTCTTGGACATCTTTTCGGAATCCTCACCCAGCACCATGCCCTGGTTGCGAAGTTGCAGCATGGGCTCGTGCCCTTCAACAATGCCAATATCGCGCAAGGCTTTATGGAAGAAACGTGTATAGATCAAATGCATGGTCGCATGCTCGATTCCACCGGTGTAGCTATCCACTGGCATCCAATAATCGTATTCCTTTGGATTAAAAGGTCCTTTATCATAATCCGGCGAGAGATAACGCAAGTGGTACCAGGAGGAGCACATGAAAGTGTCCATCGTATCCGTTTCCCGCTCCGCCTTCTCATGGCACTTAGGGCAGGTAGTAAACCGCCAGGTCGGATGCAATTTCAACGGACTCTCACCGGTTGGCTTCCATTCCACGTCGTCCGGCAGTAACACGGGCAGGTCCTCATCCGGAACGGGTACGGCACCACATTTTGGGCAATAGATAATCGGGATGGGTGCACCCCAATAACGTTGGCGCGAGATGAGCCAGTCGCGCAACTTGTAATTCACTGCGACTCTGCCAAGGCCTTGCTTTTCGAGCCACATGCCAATGTCATGGCATGCCGTCGCACCCGGAGTACCGCTAAAGTCGCCGGAATGGATCATATCCCCATAATCCCCATGGAAAAGGACATCCTTATAGAAGGCATTACCGGATAGCATTTCCATTACGGTTCGACAATTTGTCACACCAGGATTGAACTTGCGACACCGCTCCATAATGAGTTGGTCGTTTTGGACCGAATCAAAATCAATGATGCCGTCAGTAAAAATGAACTTCCAGGACGACCCAACCAGGTCGATCCAGGCACCTTCCTTCAAACTGGTTTGCGCCAGTCGGGTAAATTCATTCACCTGCTGCGAATTCATGGTAACCAGTAAATGCCCTCCACTCTCTACGAATGGAATCCCTTTTTGGGTTAAATGCTCAGCAAAGTCAGTTTTAACCGTGCCTGACAGGACCATTGATTTCGTAACGCCATCCAGGCGGGCGATAACCGGTATGATCGGCAAACCGTACTTCAATGCAAAAGTAAAATCGCGCTCATCGTGACCGGGAACTGCCATGATCGCACCTGTACCGTAAGTCATCAGCACATAATCCGCGATCCAGATCGGAATTCGGGCTCCATTGACTGGATTGATAGCATATGCGCCAGTAAACACGCCCGTTTTTTCCTTGTCAGCAGCCTCGCGTTGAATATCTGATTGCCTGCCTGCTGCCAGGCGGTATGCTTCAACCTCAGGCTTTTGCTCGGGAGTCGAGATCTTATCAACCAGCGGATGTTCCGGGGCAAGGACCATAAAGCTTACGCCCCACAGAGTGTCCGGCCGTGTGGTGAAAATCTCAAAAGCTTCTCCTTTCTCGGTGTGGAAAGTAACTTTTGCTCCTTCGGACCGGCCAATCCAGTTGGTCTGCAAAGTGCGCACGCGTTCAGGCCAGTCGATGGTATCGTAGTTTAGCAATTCATCAGCATACTTTGTTGTTTTAAAGAACCACTGCTCAAGGTTTTTCTTGATCACCGGCGTATGGCACCGTTCACAATGGCGATCATCCCCCCATACCTGTTCACGAGCCAAGGTGGTGTTACAGGTCGGGCACCAGTCCACCGGAGAATATTTACGGTAAGCCAGATCATTCTTAAAGAATTGGACAAAGAACCATTGTGTCCAACGGTAGTACTTGGGGTCGGCAGTGATAGCTTCTCGGCGCCAATCGAACATGGCGCCCATGGTTTTCAATTGCCTGCGCATATTTTCAATGTTCTGGTAAGTCCACACCTTCGGGTGAATGTTATTCTTGATGGCAGCATTTTCACCTGGCAGGCCGAACGCATCAAAACCGATCGGGTACATCACGTTGTAACCCTGCATGCGTTTGAAACGGGCGCGCGCATCCGTCGGTCCCATCGGGTACCAGTGACCAATATGCAGGTCACCGGAGGTGTATGGCAACATGGTTAATACGTAATACTTTTTCTTTGCTGTGTTTACATCCGCATGATAGAGACCATCGGCTTCCCAACGCGCCTGCCATTTTGGTTCTATTTCTGCTGGATTGTACATGGGCAATTGTTCCATTCTTCTCTCCTCGTCCTCGCGATGCCTGCAATGAATTTAAACAAAAAACCTTCACCCGGTCAGGGGCGAAGGGAGTCTCCGCGGTACCACCCTGCTTGCCTGACTTTCGTCCGGCCGCTCTGGACCTCGCTAACGGGAGGATCCGGTTCCGGCTAAATATCACCGGAACAGCCTGCCATTCAGGCGGCGGGTGAGTTCAATCCTTCGTGTTCCGTTGACACAATACCGGGTTCACACTTCTCACTTCCGGCTCACTGACGGATGACCTACTACTCCCGCACAAGCTTTACAAAGGTGGACCCAGCGAGATTCGAACTCGCGACCTTCTCAATGCCATTGAGACGCGCTCCCAAACTGCGCTATGGGCCCATATTCGATTAATAAAGCGGAACCTTTCTGGAAGGATCTGCTGGTTTCCGCAGTGGACCTGGAGGGATTCGAACCCTCGGCCTCTTCAGTGCGATTGAAGCGCGCTCCCAACTGCGCTACAGGCCCTTCTTCAAGGTAGGCGTAGATTTTACCGCGTTGGTTTTTATAAGTCAAGCGCGATAACTTGTAGACCTATTTACCATTCTGCAAGTTATGCTGCTAGTGGTGGCGACTGATGTCCTTGCATCTCCAATGCAATGCATAATAATACGCGCATCCTGAAGTTCAGAATGCTGTTTCAGCGCTCGAAAAAACATGTCACCAGGTACAATTTCCCGGTATGTGGTTCCTCAACGCCTAATAAAGATCACCGCTTGGCTATCTCGATACACTTCACGCCAATTCGGGGATGCGCTTGCAACGTTGATCAATCCCAACTGGTTAACAGGTTCCAACAGCAAAGTGGATACCTGATATTGGTCCAACTTTGCTTCCCAATCGGATCCGCCAGCACTAATCACCAAGTAATCATCCCAGATATTTCTCGGGTAAAGTTCAATTCTCGAATCCACAAACACCTTGTATTGCGGTTGCGCAGCCCACATCATGTAGCTTCCGAAGGGCATGTAATGAAAAACTTGAACTGGGAGTTGATGATCCAGCATATATTGTGTCGCCTGGATTGGCGTTTCAGCTGAGATCAATCCGATCTTTTCAGGCACCACAGGCCAATACAGTTTAAACCACGGTAATGATATGAACGCTAATAGCAGTAAAGCAACAACAAATATTTTGTTCAGACCAGAGGTCCTAACCGAGGGTAAGGGCGCAGGTTTTATATGCACCTTATCCATCACAGCTGCCAGGTGATCTGCTACAACAGGTGCCATCACGATTCCAAACCAAATTATGCCGCGATAAAAATTCAATGAAAGAATACCAAATACCAGGAATGTGATTATCTGGTAAAACGACGGCCGGCGAGGTGAAAGCACCAGGAGAACCACGAGCAGAATAAAGAGCACATAAAATAAGATGCCTTCCCATGAATTGAAGTTTGGGGGCATCCACTCCACAACCAGGTTCTGAACCACGCTGTTGCCAGCCATTGTTGAAAGGTAACTCACGAAACCAATCCCTCTCGGATTGACCATGCAGCCTGCAAGCGCCAGAATTAAACCGACCATAGCTGGCAACCAGTCCTGAAAGGAGCATCTCCTTTGTTTGTACCATTGTCTAATGATCTTCCAGCTCTCGTCTGCCAGCCACAAACCAATTAATGCCGGACCTATTGGAAATGAGCCATGACAATTCACCCAGAGCGCCATCACGAAAGGGAAAATCAATAACCATATACGCTTGCGTGCCTGGCGGTATTGGAAGATTCCTAAAAGCACCAATACCCCTAACAAGTACGAGATGGCTTGCGGTCTGACGTTCCAGTTGCCAAAACCAAGGGCAGCGGCAAATAAAACACCGAAAGCTGCTGCACGCAAATTATGTGTCAGCCGCCAACTAAGCCACATCAGCAGGAAATAAGCCGGTATGATCATTAAAGTTTGTGCCAAGACCACCAGGATTGTCCCGCCTGCCTGGAATAATTTATAAAGCGCCACTTCCATCAACCAGAATTGGTCATAAAACAGGTACGGGGCGCCGGGTTGTGTGTAGGAATAGGTATCCAGCAGAGGTATCTTTCCACTGTTGATGATATCCCGCCCTATGGCCATGTGCCACCAGAAATCATGCGGGCGGATAGGTTGGGTGTTAAGGAAAACAAAAATGCCAACCATAATTGCAGTCGCCCATAAATGCTCAATTGTGATGGAAGCCATCAGGGTTTTAAATCTTATTAAAATTGTGTGCCTCCTTGATATACGGACGCTGAGGGAAAATCTCACACCAGCGCGTCCAATGGAATCTTATCATCAAAACCGACGGGGTATGAGAAAAGCTTATAAACCTTGAATTCATCAAAGCAGCAAACGATATTTCAATCCAATCAAACGTTAAACACATTGTATTCGCCGCGGGATGTACACTCACATGTTTACCTGTTTCCATCCAAGACACCGGAAGCGGTTGGATTTATAATTATGCCTTGATATCCCTACCCGCCTGAAAGGCTGCCATATGAACCGGACACGTTTCGATACCCTTGATTCATGTTTACAAAAAGCAGGGTTGGATGCCTTGGTACTTAATCCATCTCCGAGTCTGATCCACCTGACCGGCTTGCATTTTCATTTATTCGAACGTCCCGTCGTTTTCATGTATCAGCCCGGAAAACCAGCCGTCCTGGTACTTCCCGAGCTGGAAGCATCAAAGATCGATCCATCTGCCGGCTATGATCTGTTCCCATATGCTGAGGATCCTGCAACCTGGAATTCTGTCATCTTACGAGCCTGCAATCACCTGGCCTTGAATGGAAGAACGATCGGGATAGAACCCACCCGCTTGCGGGTGCTTGAATTACGCTTTTTGGAAGCAGGCGTGACCCATGCTCAAATCCAAAGTGCAGAGAGTGCTCTGGCAATCGTTCGCATGAAAAAAGATCAGGTTGAAGTTGCAGCCATGAAGAAAGCAGTGGATATCGCCCAGACCGCTTTGTTGAGCACATTGTCTGTTATCAAACCTGGCGTCGACGAACGTGAAGTAGCCAGCGAGTTAGCCCTCCAACTAATACGGGCAGGCTCAGACAGTGAACTTCCGTTTGCCGCGGCAGTCGCGAGTGGTCCCAATAGTGCCAATCCGCACGCAGTGCCAACCGATCGCACCCTGCAGGCTGGGGACATGCTGGTAATCGACTGGGGAGCCGCTTACCAGGGATATTGCTCCGACCTGACACGCACATTTTCAATCGCCCCGATCGACCCTGAATTCGATAAGATCGGAAAAACCGTTCAAAATGCAAACCTGGCAGCACAGGAAGCGGTCAAACCGGGCATCGCAGCAGGCGTGGTGGATATTACCGCACGTGAGGTGATCGTTAAAGCCGGGTATGGCCCACAATTCACCCACCGAACTGGACACGGACTTGGCCTTGAAGTGCATGAGCACCCCTACCTATATAAGGAGAACGAACTTCAACTTGAGGCCGGAATGACCTTCACCATCGAACCGGGCGTATACCTTCCCGGTCGGGGTGGCATTCGTATTGAAGATAATGTTGTTGTCACTCAAAAGGGATGCGATTGTCTCAGTAATATGCCACGTGAAATTCAAATATTGGATTAATTTAAGCCCAAATGAAAAAAATGATCATGTCGGGTGCTGAACCTTTTTACTTTCCAGGCGGTCCCACCGGGTGCCTGCTGATCCATGGTTTCTCTGGCACGCCTCGTGAAATGCTCTGGATGGGTGAATTCTTGTCAAAAAAAGGATTCACGGTCCTTGGAATCCGCCTGTCAGGACATGCCACCGACCCGGAGGACATGCGCCGTTCGCACTGGCAGGATTGGGTCGTATCGGTGGAAGACGGTATCAACCTGTTGCGTGGAGCATGCAACAAGATCTACACGGTTGGGCTTTCGATGGGTGGCGCGCTGAGCCTGATCGCTGCCAGCCGTTATCAGATCGATGGGGCAGTTGCGATATCGACACCTTTCAGTATGCCCCCGGATTGGCGCCTGCCGTTCCTCAAACCACTCTCCTACGTTATTCGCAATGTGGGCAAGGGGCAACCAGATTGGCAGAATCCTGAAGCCGCCAGAGATCATGCTGATTACCCTTATTACCCAAGTGCTGCGATCCTGCAACTTAAAGAACTTCTCGCGGAAATGCGTGCCGGGCTGGCTGGTATCGAAGTCCCGGTATTGCTGGTTCATTCTAAGATTGACAAGGGGGTTCCCTTTATAAACATGGACAGGATCTATCAGGAACTAGGAACTGGCGATAAAACCATGTTTTCTGTAGAGCGTAGTGGTCATGTGATCGTGCGCGAACCGGACCGTGAACTGGTATTCAAATCCACGATAGATTTTATCCGCAGGGTAAATAAACTGAAATGACCCGTGACCTGATCTTTATGATCATCTCCCTCTTCACCTGGGGAATCGGAGAGGGAATGTTCATGTACTTTCAAGCGATCTATCTGCAACAATGGGGCGCAGATCCTAAAACGATCGGTCTGGTGTATGCTGTCTGGGGTGTATCGATTATGGTTACCCAAATCCCGGCTGGTATCCTGGCAGACCGCATCGGTGCACGACCGATACTGCGTCTATCTTGGGCACTGGGAGTGATTGCTTGTGTCGTCATGGCCTTGGCCGGTTCGCTTGAGGTATTTATTATCGGTGTGGTGTTCTATGGTTTTACAGCCTTTGGTGTCACACCGATGAATACCTACATCACACAGGTAAAGGGTAACCTGACTGCAGAACGTGCATTGACATTCGTATCTGGTGGATTTAATTCCGGCGCAGTTCTCGGCCCGTTAATCGGGGGAGCGATCGCGCAAAACTCCGGCATCAAACAAATATATTTGATTTCCTCGGGCATCTTCGTGATATCCACAGTGATGGTCTTTTTCCTGCGAACAATTCCTGTGGTGAGCGATCCAGAAAAGCACACACGCCCAAAACTCCACAAAAACCCACGTTTCATGGCATTGCTACCACTTGTTGCTATTACGATCTTCGTTCTATATCTTCCACAGCCATTCATTCCAAATTACCTCCAGAATCAAAAACTGCTTGAGTTGGGTCGCATCGGCCAGATGGGGTCAGTGGGCAATCTTGGGAATGCCATCATCATTCTAAGTCTCGGCAGATTCAATGCCGTATATGGTTACCTAATCGGTCAACTGCTCGTTATCCTTTCAATGCTTTTATTTTGGCACAGCAAACAACCGGTCTGGTTCGGTCTGGGATATTTCCTGCTGGGGGGTTATCGACTGACACGAATCATGCTGGTGGCATATGCACGGAAATTGATCCATGCGGCGGATGTCGGAAGAGCATTTGGATATCTTGAAACCATCAATAGCTCAGCCATTATTCTGGCGCCACTGGCAGCCGGGTTAATATATGATCTAAATCCAGAAATGCTATTTGCGAGCAGCATGATCATGATTCTGATCATGCTAATGGTCAATGGTTATTTCATGCTAATACGTTGGAAAAAGCCCCAATAAAAAACCTTCTGGAGGGTCGCTTGGATTCCAGGAGGTGGAACATCATCCATAAGATCCTCTTTGTCAGAACGAGGAGGAGGTCGTTGCTTCACAATTGAATCCGTTTATTTCTGCTTATCCGGAATACAATATTAATCGGACCGGCTCATACTGAATACGAATATTATTGAAAGACATCTTCACTTTGATTTATCCTATTTCAATCCAGTAATCCATAAAGTGAGTCTGAAAATGAATCCCTCTTTAAATACTGTTGAGCTAATTACATTTACAACAGGCCCTCTTGATAACAATACTTACCTTGTAACGGATCCTGCCAGCGCCGAAACGATGATCATTGACCCATCATTTGATATTCACTCCTTGACCCTGTACATCCATGAGCACCAACTATATTTACGAGGTATCCTGCTCACGCATGCGCATTTCGATCATATAGCCGGGGTGAATGATATGCTGAAAAGCTTTCCCCGATAATCCCATCGTTGGGCTTCACCCATCAGACTTGGATCTGTGGAGGGCACGTGGCAATGCACCGGCATATGGCTTTAAATTGGACCCGTTACCCGATCCGAACCACTTTTTAGTTGGTGGTGAGCGTCTCTCTGTTGGCGGGGTTCACATCGACGTTATTGATACACCAGGCCACAGTCCTGGACACGTGGTGTTCTCCATTCCAGACACTCAAGCAATCATCTGCGGAGATATAATTTTTGCGTGTGGTATCGGACGAACAGATTTGCCGGGCGGAAACTATTCTCAATTATTGCATAGCATCCACACTAAAATTTTGAGTTTCCCGGATGGAACACGATTGTGTCCCGGGCACGGGCCGGAAACCACTGTCGGCGACGAGCGTTCGTAATAATCCATTTTTAAAATAATAATGGGCGAGGGAATCCTCGCCCATCGAATCAGATTCAACCTGTCTCGCTACTTGGCGAATTCGATTGCACGCATCTCTCGAATGACCGTTACCTTGATCTGGCCGGGATACTGCATGGTTTCCTCAACCTTCTTGGCAATGTCACGGGCCAATCGGGCGGATGCCAGGTCATCAATCTCTTCCGGTTTTACGATGATGCGCACCTCACGCCCAGCCTGGATGGCATAACTCTGGCTGACTCCCTTAAATGAATTGGCAATCTCTTCCAGAGCCCTGAGCCGTTTGAGGTACTGTTCCAGATCTTCCCGTCGAGCTCCGGGTCGTGCCCCTGAGATGGCATCTGCAGCTTCAACGACGATGGCCTCAACACTTTCCTGATCAACCTCATGATGGTGCGAGGCGATCACGTTAACCACCTTGGCATTTACACCATAGCGTTTGGCATATTCTGCACCCAACATGGCATGCGTACCCTCGGTATTGTGATCCATGGCCTTGCCCAGGTCGTGCAGCAGTGCACCTGTCTTGGAGACTTCCACATCCGCACCCAGTTCAGCAGCGATGACCGCTGCCAGCTTGGCAACCTCAACTGCATGGGCCAGCTGATTCTGTCCGTAGGATGTACGATATTTTAAACGACCGAGCATTTTAGTGATCTCGGGATGCAAGCCTGCCACGCCCGCTTCGAAGACTGCTTCCTCACCAGCTTTGGCGAGGTCCTTCTCGACAGCAATCGTTTCATCGGCGAGCACTTTTTCTATGTAAGCTGGATGGATGCGTCCATCCTGGATCAGACGGGCCAGGGCACGCCTGGCAATTTCACGCCTTACGGAATCGAAACAGGATACCGTGACTGCTTCCGGAGTATCATCTACAATCACATCTACACCAGCAGCCTGCTCAAAGGCGCGAATATTACGACCATTACGGCCCACGATGCGCCCTTTCATTTCCTCGTTGGGTAAAGTAACCACAGAGGTTGTCACCTCTGCCACCTGATCCGATGCAACCCGCTGAATCGCATCTGCCACGAGCGCACGGGCTCGATTCTCCCCTTCTTCGCGGGCTTCGTTCTCGATCTGGCGGATGATACGAGCCATATCCGAGCGGGCCTCTTTTTCAACTTCCACCAACAGGACATTGCGGGCTTCCTCGCTGGTCATTTCAGCGATGCGCTGCAATTCGGCCACCTGATCTGTGTACATCTTTTCTACATCATTGGTACGCTTATCGAGTGCACTCTGTCGTTTGTTGAGATTCTGCTCCCGCTGTTCGAGTCGCTCAAAGCGGTGATCCAGTTCGGTGCGTCGTTTTTGAAGGCGGTCATCTTCACGGCTCAGTTCACCTCTCCGGCGTGCATTTTCGGCCTCTGCCGATTGCATGACCTTGAGGGCATTATCCTTGGCCTGCAATTCGATTGTGCGGGCTTCCTCCTGGGCTTTTTGAACCTTTGAGTCCAGTTTGGCTTGCTCTTCTTTCGACTTGCGCTGTGCCATCGACGCTGCTGATAATATAGCCGATGGCGATTGATACAACACATACGATGATCAGTATTACGAGATTATTTCCCATATTGCATCCTTTATTCTTGTGTTATGCCGGCTTTTCGTTCAGACCACAGACGGTTGACTACCCGCTTCACGGTCTCATATGAAAATCCGCGTCGCGAGAGCATTCCACCTAGCCTGCTTCTGAATTCATTGAAATCCAGGCTGTCATACCGGTTGATCTTTTGACTTGCGAGCTGGTAGGCCATCTGGTCATCATCGATAACTTCTGCCAGAGCTGCCTCGATCTTCTCGCGCGGGATACCTTTCCGCCGTAACTCATAATCCATCTGGCGGGCGCTGCGTGGATGAAAAACCTGGCGGTCTCCGACCCAATCGCGGGCAAACTGCTCGTCATTGATCAATCCGTTTTGGGTAAACCGTGAGATGGTATGCTCAATCGCGGATTCAGGAATTTGTGCTTCCTGCAATCGTTTTCGAACTTCAGCTGACGTGCGCGGCTTATAGGATATGTATTTTTGGGCTACCTGGCCAGCTTGTTCGAAGCTCTCTTCCTGATGCAGTTTATCAATCTCCGGGTCGCTTAGATCACGCCCGACAGATAACCAGGCCGCCACTATCCGTGAGAGACTGAAAGCGTAGCCACCATCCAAGTGCACATTCACCCGGTTCGGGTTGCGCTTTTGAGCCTCCAGAGCAGTAACGACGCGTCCCATGTTATTAAACAGCAACAGCCGTCCACCTCATACACCGGGGAAGGCTGTGGCAATGGTAATTGAAATCAGGACGCTCAATCGCCTGGCGATCTACAAAATATTGTATTTCAGGCTATTGATACTACCAACGTCCCATAATGGATTTACAGGATGGTCAAAATGGCAGACCCGATGAAAAATACAAACCTTTTCTAACAACATAGATCATAATAACCATCGGGTATTATCTCAATACTCATCTGTCAAACAACCATCAAAAGAACCAGCTTGCGTCTCGCTGTGTGCCTATTCCAGTGGCACGGTCCATTATCATTCAATATATTTTGCCCGGGCCATCCCGGTCCAAATCCGGATCTTTCCGGTAATTTACAACTGCAACTATTATACATGATAATGCCAATAAAACATCAAAAATCGGGTGTTTCATATCAATAACAATGAACCGGGAGGGACGATTGTCATGATCAAGATCACCGCCGCCGCCAAAAAACGCAAGGCAAGCATTTATATTTCAGTGAGACCTCAGCAGTTGCAGAAGTAGCCATGCAATGTGGTTTGGCACGGCAACCACTCTCGCTGGATAAATACCGGAGTTCTCTGGCCACACGCATGGGTATCTGAATGAATATGCTACAATATCTTCATGTCTGATAACCCGACCGACCGCTACGAGAAATATCGGATCCCGGATCGTCTGCACCACACCCAATCCCTCTGGCAGATTTGGGTTCCACTCATCGTGTTCGCGCTGCTCATGGCCGGCCTCTTGGTAACCACCCTGGTGGTAACCGGGAGCAGTGCAATAGACCTCGGCTTGGTGCAAAACGCAGCCATTATCCTGTTGATCTTGCCGATGGCATTGATCGGCGTGCTGACCATCATAGCCCTCGGGGTGGCCATAGCCGGAACCGGCCAGCTCATGAAGATCATCCCGCGATTGCGCCTGATATCCATGCAATTGGATACGCTCAACGCCTCCATCACCATCTGGGCCAATCGGGCGATGTTGCCTTTTCTTATTGCCGGGCGCATTCGTGAGAAATTGGTATTTAAAAAGCGACAAAGGCTTGACTGATCTGAGGTATTCATGAACTGGAAAACAAAAACCCTTTTAATTGGAACGATCGTTGGTGCCGTTACCGGTGCCGTGGCAGCCATGGTGCTTGTCAAACGTGCCGAACAAACCCAAACAACCCCGCACATCACTGCCAATGATAGTGTTAAAATCGGCATGAGCGCCATGGGCCTGGTCAGGATGATCGCTGACATGGGCAAGAACAAATCGATCACGCCCGGATAACACTCATTGTTCGAGATCATCTTTCTCGGGACATCCGCGTCGGCACCTTCTGCCAGGCGCGGCCTTTCAGCCCAAGTCATTCAACATAACGAATACCGCTTCCTGGTGGATTGCGGCGAGGGTACGCAGCGCCAAATTCTCCAATCCGGGATTGGTTTCAAACGCCTCAACCAGATTCTGATCACTCATGGACATCTGGATCACATCTTGGGTCTGGCTGGATTGTTGTCCACCTATATGCGATGGGAAGCCATCGATAATCTGGATATCTACGGCGGACGCACAGCCCTGGACCGTATTCACGACTTGCTATTCGGTATTGTTCTCCGCGGGGTTAAACCTCCCATCCCGATCGAGCTTCACGAAGTTAAGCCCGGCAAATTCTTTGAGGCTGATGATTTTTCAATTACTGCTTTCCCGGTCGCACACCGCGGAAATGATAATTTCGGCTACCTGTTTGAGGAGCATTCGCGACGGGCCTTCCTGCCAGAAAAAGCGTCTGCTTTGAATATCCCACCTGGTCCGGTTCGTCGCGATCTGGTGGACGGTAAAGCGGTAACCCTGCCGGATGGGCGGAACATCGACCCGGATGAAGTCCTGGGACCACTCTTGGCTGGCACGCGTCTGGCGCATGTTGGGGATTCGGGTGATACAGCCAGCCTGGTTGAACATGTCCGCGGTGTGGATGGCTTGGTTATTGAAGCCACCTATCTTGAGGAGGAAGCCGATATGGCAAAGGAATTTGCCCACTTGACCGCCCGCCAGGCAGCCGAATTGGCTCAGAATGCCGGCGTCAACAAGCTGATCCTGACCCATATATCACGGCGTTACCGCGAAAAGGATGTTTTTGCTGAAGCCTCAAGTGTATTCCCGAATGTGTCGATTGCCCGCGATCTGGATGTATTCACGATCAAACGCGGTGATGCCCCAGATGCTCCTTGAGGAATTGCCCGGTGTAAGATTTCTTATCTTCACAGATCGCCTCGGGCGTTCCCTCTGCCACCAAATAACCTCCCCCATCCCCTCCCTCGGGGCCCAAGTCGATGATATGATCAGCCACTTTCACGATATCCGGATTATGCTCAATGATGACCACGCTGTTACCGGCTTCCACCAACCTTTGAAGAACTTCGATGAGTTTATGCACATCGGCAGCATGTAATCCAACCGATGGTTCATCTAACACATAGAGCGTCCTGCCGGTGGCACGTCTAGAAAGTTCGCGTGCCAGCTTGACTCGTTGGGCTTCACCACCTGAAAGCGTGGTGGCCGATTGCCCGATCTTGATGTAACCCAGCCCGACCTCATTCAGCATATTCAATTTATTAGCGATGCCCGGTATGGCACCGAAAATATTTATTCCTGCTTCTACTGTTGTGTCCAACACATCAGCTATCGATAGACCCTTGAATTTGACCTGCAGGGTTTCACGGTTGAAGCGCGCCCCATGACACACATCGCAAGGCACGTACACATCCGGCAAGAATTGCATTTCGATCCGCAGTTGGCCTTGCCCCTGACAGGCTTCACAACGACCACCATGCACATTGAAGGAGAAACGTCCAGACTTGTAGCCGCGTATCTTGCTCTCTGACAGCCCGGCGAATAACTGGCGGATCTCATCGAACATGCCTGTGTAAGTGCCAGGGTTGGATCGCGGTGTGCGCCCGATTGGTGATTGGTCGATGTTGATGATCTTATCTAGCAGTTCGATACCTTCAATACGGTCGTAATCACCCGGTTGAGTATGCGCGCCGTTTAGATCCCTGGCCAGGGCGGCATACAGGATATCCACCATCAACGTCGATTTGCCGGATCCGGAAACACCCGTAATGCACACCAATTTGCCGAGGGGAATGGTCACATTCAGATCTTTGAGATTGTTCGCTCGTGCGCCGATCACCACCAGGTGTTTGCCATTACCCGTGCGCCGTTCCTTCGGCAGGGGTACTTTCTTTCGACCTGAAAGATAAGCCCCGGTCAGTGAATCCTTGTTGGCCAGGATGGCTTGCAGATCGCCTTCCGCAATCAGGCGTCCACCATGAACCCCAGCTCCAGGTCCCAGGTCGATGATCCAGTCAGCAGCTCGAATGGTTTCATCATCATGCTCAACCACGAGAACGGTATTTCCGAGATCGCGCAGCCCTTTCAAGGTGGTTAACAACCGCTCGTTATCACGCGGGTGCAAACCGATGGAGGGTTCGTCAAGAACATATAAAACACCCATCAGGCGCGATCCGATCTGAGTCGCGAGCCGGATTCGTTGGGCTTCACCACCTGATAATGTGCCGGCTGAACGTTGCAGAGTCAGGTAATCCAAACCGACATCCACCAGGAAACCAAGCCGGGCAATGATCTCCTTAAAAATGCGTTCAGATATCGTTTTTTCACGAGCGGAGAGTAATTTGTGGTTGGATTCAAGACCTCTGATCCACTCAAGCGTTTTGTTTACCGGCCAGTTGGTCACCTCGATAATATTGGTATTAATAATCGTGACGGCCAGAGCCTCAGGACGCAGCCGTTTTCCATTGCAGGTCTGGCAGGGGCGATCACTCATGAACTCAGAGATCCGTGCGCGTATGTATTCCGACTGTGTGTCACGATAGCGTCGGGTCAAATTGTTGATCACACCTTCAAAAGCAGTCTCGTAAGTAGCCGAGCGGTCATTGCGTCCCTGAAAATGCACCGACAGTGTTTCCCCGGCGGTTCCAGTAAGGATCTTATCCAGTTTATCCTGGGGAATGCTTTTTACCGGCGCATCCAGGTCTATATGGTACTTTTTTGCAACTGATTCGACCATCTGCCAATAATAACCACCCTCTTCGCGTGGTCCATTCCATTCCATGGCCAGTATCGCACCCTCATTCAGGGAACGATCACGGTCCGGGATCAACAGGTCGGGGTCGATTTCCTGTTTTGAACCCAACCCCTGGCATTCCGGACAGGCACCATGGGGGGTATTAAAAGAAAAAGTGCGTGGCTCTATCTCTGCCAGACTTAATCCATGCTCGGGGCAGGACAGGTGTTCTGAGAAAACAATATCGACGGGTGGCTCACCTGACAGGTTTTGTACCGTCAGGTAACCTTCACCAACCTTCAGACAGGTCTCAACCGAATCGGTAAGCCGGGAGCGGGCAGCGCTTTGCTCATCATCAGCCAGATCCCGATCGATCACCAATCGATCCACCACTGCTTCGATGGTGTGGATCTTATATCGATCCAGGTTGATCTCATCATCCAGGTTGTATACATCGCCATCCACCCTGACGCGTACAAAGCCCGCCTTGCGAATCTCTTCGAAAACGGCCTGGTAAGTTCCCTTGCGGGCGCGTACAACCGGTGCCAGCAGCAGGATCTTGCTGCCGGGGGGCAATGCTTCAATGCTATCCACGATCTCCTGGGCAGATTGCTTGATCACTTCGCGCCCACAGACTGGGCAATGAGGAATACCGATACGTGCAAAAAGCAGTCTCAGGTAGTCATAGACCTCGGTGACCGTCCCAACGGTCGAACGCGGGTTATGCGATGTGGCTTTCTGATCGATCGAGACCGCAGGGGAAAGCCCATCGATGTAATCCACATCCGGTTTGTTCATCTGGCCCAGGAATTGGCGCGCGTATGCTGAGAGCGACTCGACATAACGCCGCTGCCCTTCGGCAAAGATCGTGTCGAAAGCCAGCGAGCTCTTGCCGGACCCTGACAGGCCAGTGATGACCACAAGCTTGTCGCGCGGTATATCGACGTTGATGTTCTTGAGATTATGCTCTCTGGCACCCACCACATGGATCATATTTTGAGTCATCATATACACCTGATCAGGAAATTACCCGCATTATAGCACATATGTTTCATTTATTCGAGCCCGTCATTTCAACCTGTGGGCAATTAATCATTATACTCTGCGGTCCTATAGATACTCCGTTAAAGGATATGACAATGTCCCGGAAGCACTTATAATAGAACCTGTCTGGGGTAAGACATTACTACAACAGGAGATGTGGCATGGAAGAAAAACAACACAAGCGTGCTATCAATGCCTGGGCCATGTACGATTGGGCTAATTCGGCTTTTGCGACCACAATCATGGCGGCTGTCCTGCCGGTGTACTATTCCAGCGTAGCAGCCAGCAGTCTTGAACCTTATCAAGCCACCTCGGCTTGGGGCTACACCACCACCATCGCCCTGCTATTGGCTGCGGTATTAACCCCAATCTTGGGCACTTACGCTGACGTGCGCGGTTCCAAGAAGAAATTCCTGACCTTGTTTGCTATGATCGGTGTTTTTGGAACGGCACTCCTGTTCTTTGTTCAAACAGGTGACTGGCTAAAAGCATCCATCTTTTTCATTATCGGTAATATTGGTTTCTCGGGCTCGCTGGTGTTCTACGACTCCCTTCTGCCGCATGTCGCCCGCCCGGATGAGATCGATAAAGTATCCTCCAAAGGTTATGCACTCGGATACTTGGGGGGCGGGATACTGCTGGCCATCAACCTGGCCATGATCATGTTGACGCCGGATAATGTCACCGCATTAATGACTCGTCTTAGCTTTGTGACCGTGGCAGTCTGGTGGTTGGTGTTCTCGATCCCGGTCTTGCGTATCGTTACCGAACCCCCACACAAGATCATCCCCGGTGAGGATAAAGTCAGTCCCCTGGCTGCAAGTTTTACGAGGTTAGGAGAGACCTTCCGTAAATTAAAACACTACCGTCAATTGTTCAAATTCATTGTGGCTTTCTGGTTGTACAACAATGGTATCGGTACGATCATCACCATGGCTGTTATTTATGGCACTGAACTTGGATTCGATTCAACCGTCACGATTGGTACGTTGCTAATGGTCCAGTTCGTTGCTGTGCCTTTTGCTTTTCTGTTCGGCTGGATCGCCGGGAAAATAGGCACCAAACGCGCAATCTATATAACGCTGATTATTTACACCTGTATCGCAATTGCCGGGTATTTTATGCAAGTAGAATGGCATTTCTTTGCTCTCGGTTTTGCCGTAGCCACCGTTCAAGGCGGCAGCCAGGCGCTCAGCCGCTCACTATTCGGGCGTATGCTGCCCAAAAGTCAGTCAGCCGAGTTTTACAGCTTCTTCGCGGTCAGCGAGAAGATTGCCGGTGTGGCCGGCCCGTTCGTTTTCGCCACTGTCAGCATGCTCATGGGCCACAGCCGCCTGAGCATCGTCTCCCTGGTCATCTTCTTCGCCCTGGGTGGTTTCCTGCTCACCAAGGTGGATGAAAAGGAAGGTATCCGCGTGGCTCAGGAAGAAGAAGCCAGACTGACACCGACATTTGCATAATCCGGGTTAATATCAAAAGGGCTGCAATCAGAATTGCAGCCCTTTTATATTCGCTTATTTCAGGTTAACTGGTAGAGTTCCACCAGCACCCCATCGGCAGCTTTTGGATGGACGAAGGCCATCTTGCGACCTGGTAACTCAACCGGGGTTTCATTGATCAAGCGCACACCTTTGGCCTTCAATTGCGCCAACATACCTTCGATATCATCCACTTCCAGGCACAGGTGATGCATGCCAGGACCTTTCTCGCTCAGAAACTTGGCCGTCCCACAATCTTCACTGGTCGGTTTTACAAGCTCAACCTCACCCTCGCCGGCGGGGAGAAAGGCCACCATTGCCTTCTGTGATGGGACATCCTCGATGTGATGCAGGGGCAAGCCCAACGCGTCGCGCCAGAATGACAGAGATGCCTCGATATCCGGAACGACCACTGCCACGTGATTGATCTTCTTTACGGTTGCCATCCAATCCTCCAGGTTTATTGGTTTTACATGGTTGAGGGCTGATATTCGCCCCACACCTTGCGCAGGCAGGAGCAAATCTCACCCAGCGTGATGTCATTTTCCACACAGGTTATAAGCAAGGGCATCAAATTTTCCTTGCCGCTTGCAGCTTTGTCCAGATGGCCAAGTAATTCACTGACCTTTACCGAGTCGCGTTTTTGGCGTAAGACAGCCAGGCGCTGGCGTTGGTCCTGCTCGATGGCAGGGTTGACTGTCAGGCGCTCCAGTTCGACTTTCTCCTCGGTTTGATATTGATTGATACCCACCACCACCTGATCGCCGCTCTCGATAGCCCGCTGATAGGTATAGGCGGCATCCTGGATCTCGTTTTGGATATAGCCATTCTCGATAGCCGGTAAGGCACCGCCCATGGCATCGATCTTGTCAAGATAAGCCGCCGCCCGTTTCTCAATCTCATCGGTCAGGTATTCAACCAGGTAAGACCCACCCAATGGGTCGGCCGTATCTGCCACTCCCGATTCAGTGGCGATGATCTGCTGGGTGCGCAAGGCCACGCGGACGGATTTCTCGGTTGGCAGCCACAAAGCTTCATCCTTTGAATTGGTATGCAGTGACTGCGTGCCACCCATCACAGCGGCTAATGCCTGTAACGTGACTCGCACCACATTGTTCTCGGGTTGCTGGGCAGTCAGGGTCGAGCCGGCTGTCTGGGTATGAAAACGCAGCATCCAGGATTTCGGGTCGACCGCCTTGAAGCGCTCACGCATGATCTTCGCCCACAACCTGCGGGCTGCACGGTATTTCGCAACCTCTTCCAGGAAGTTATTATGCGCGTTGAAGAAGAATGAAAGCTGGCAGGCAAATTCATCCACCGCCAGACCGGCATCGATGGCTGCCTGAACGTATGCGATGGCATTTGCCAGGGTGAACGCGACTTCCTGGACGGCTGTTGAGCCCGCCTCGCGGATGTGGTAGCCGGAGATGCTGATGGTATTCCACTGTGGCACTTCGCTCTTACAAAAAGCAAAAATATCCGTGATCAAGCGCATGGAGGGCTTCGGTGGAAAAATGTAAGTACCGCGCGCCACGTATTCCTTGAGGATGTCGTTCTGGATCGTACCACGTAGCTTCGCCGTTTCGCCGCCCTGCTTCTTGGCAGCCGCGATATACATCGCCAGCAGAATGGCTGCCGGTGAATTGATGGTCATGCTGGTGGAGACCTTATCCAGCGGAATATCCTTGAAAAGCAGGAGCAAGTCCTCTAGTGAGGAAATTGATACACCGACCTTGCCGACTTCACCGGCTGCAATCGGATCATCCGCATCGTAACCGATCTGGGTTGGCAGGTCGAAGGCCACCGAGAGTCCAGTTTGTCCCTGGTCGAGCAGATAGCGGTACCGTTTGTTGGATTCCTCAGCGCTGGCATAACCGGCGTACTGACGCATGGTCCAGAAAGCGTCCACGGTACATGGTGGGCTGCACCCCGCGAGTGAAGGGATACTCACCCGGGAAACCAAGGCCGGTCTGGTAATCCGGTATTTTTTCTTCCGGGACTTGAATGACGGGAATGGGGATTTCCGAACTGGTTTTGAATTCCTTCTTTCTTTCCGGATACTTGTCTAGTCAGAGGCTTGACGGTTTTTTCTTCCCACCGCTTCAACTCATCCTGGACTGTCATCAGCACCTCGCAAGGAAATGTGGAATATAGCCTCAGTATACCTTAATCAAGATAAGGACGATCACCACGAATAAAAAAAATCGCCTTGCGGCGAAATTTGTGAGTGCGGAGAGGCTCGAACTCTCAACCAATGGCTTAAAAGGCCACTGCTCTACCATTGAGCTACGCACCCGGAGAGACAAGGATTTTATCACGCCCGGGTGCCAGCGTCAATGAAAGGTCATTCCTAAAAGATCGAACGCACCATTAACAGGATCCCCAACAATCCCAACGGTATACCAGCAAAGGCGCCCACCACGGTCAGGCTCAACACGATGCCGACGATGAGCAAAGCCAACCCCAGGATCGCGCCGACCAGTCGCCCGGTGAGTTCGATGATGATCACTACCAACCGCCATATAGCCCAGAAAGGCCAGAGATACCATGGAATATTGTGCTTTTGAGTCGTCATTTTTTCATCTCCGATATAATATACGCAAGCTCGCGCGATGGGTTTCGAGCAATGGGAATGGACGTGAAACACACCGATCTATCACAAAACCAGATTACAGCCAGGTACGTCACCGCCGTGTTGATTTTGGCAGGTACACTATTAATCACTAGCTGCACCAACAACCAGGCCCTTCTTGGGCCTCCACTTCCAGTCCCCAATGATCCAATTTCCACATCCTCGCCGGTTCCCACACAAACCCTCCCCACGCTGACTATTCCACTGACACCAACGCCGGATGGTGTCGTGACGCTTATGGCTGTCGGAGATATCATGCTCGACCGATTAACAGGGGAGCTGATCAAAGCGGAAGGTGCATCTGCGCCTTTTACAGGCGTTGCTGAGCTGTTCCAGTCCGCTGATTGGGTGGTTGCCAATTTGGAATGCGCGATAACGGACGAGGAAAAAGCAGAACTGAAAGCATATACCTTTGCAGCACCGCTGGAGGCAGGAGTCGGTCTCGCACAAGCCGGTATTAATGTAGTCAGCTTATCGAACAATCACAGCCTTGACTATGGTCTGGCAGGGCTTCAAGAAACGCTGGAGATTTTACATGCCAACCAGATCCAATCCTTTGGGGTAGGCTTGAACAGCAGAGAGGCACATTCACCCCTGTTGCTGCAAAAGGAAGGACTGACAATCGCATTGTTGGGGTATACCGACGTTCCCATAGAGAAATCCAGTTATTTCGATACACAGACCTGGATCGCAGAAGAATCCGAACCTGGGCTGGCATGGGCAAAGATGGCAGATGTTCAACAGGATGTGGCAGAAGCCCGGCAGGTAGCGGACGTGGTGGTCGTCTATTTCCACTATGGTATCGAAAACCTGGATCATGCCTCGCGAGCCCAGCATCAACTTGCCACAGGGGCGATCGATGCGGGTGCCAGCCTGGTACTGGGGACTCACAGCCACCGTTTACAGGAGATCGAATTATATAATGGCAGCTTGATCGTTTACTCGCTTGGGAATTTCATCTTTGATGGATTTGATCCCATCGCCAACCTGACTGCCGTCCTCAGCGTGAGGTTGGGAAAGAGTGGTGTGATCGATTACACCTGGTATCCCATGGTAATTGTGGATGGTATTCCCCAACCGGCCGATGACGTCAGTGCCCAGGTGATCCTGTCCCTCGTCACGCGGGAGTATACAGTATACAAGCCCGGGCTGGAACCAGGTGACTCTAACGAGTGAGCAATAATCGTTTAACGAACCGGTCGCGGGCGCCGAAACGGTATTTGTATTCCTCGTTCCCGCGCATGAAATCCAACTCGTGGTAATTGGCCTCACAGGCACGGCGGAGCAGTTCGGCCAGCACGACCCAACCAGGAGAATATTCGGAGTAGGCTGGATTAATACCTGAGTTATACAACCACAAACGATCCAGGTAATCAAAGGAAAGGCTGCCTGCCACTTTTTTCCCCTCGATCTCCAGAAAGAACAATTGCAGGCAATCCGCCTGGAACGCGCAGCGGGTCACATTCTGCATATGCACTCGCATCAGTGGGGTCAGAAATGCAGCTTTCTGAGGGTCAAAGGCCATCAAATCCAGGAATGAATCTATGTCGCCCGGAACGAGTGCTTCATCCTTGGTGAAATACCATCGATGGCTTACCCCGGCGTTCTCAAGGCGCCTTAACTTCCTGCGGATCTCGTGGCGTTGCTTTTTATCAATGGATTCCAGGTATCGCTCGAAATCTCCATCCAACGGGATATAGGGAGAGTGCTGCAGGACTTCCTGGTTTGCCTGCCAACCAACCCTGGTACTAATTCTTTCAAAAGCCGCCAGTGTCGGTGAGTCATCCAGAATGTTATTGAGGTCCAGGGTTTTTATCTCCGGTTGATCCTCTGCAAGGTATCGCAGCAAACCCTCACAGAACCGTTCAGCATCCTCATGACGAACCAGAATATCCAGATAATCCGATACTTCAACGGATCCGATAAACCAGAGCCGTCTCTCTTCATATTTGTCACCAGACAGGAAAAGCGGGGCGATCCCAACCAGACGATCATCCTCTGTAGCAATGATGATATTAAGCTCCGCAGACTGCCATTCTCCACCCCCCAGTGTTTGCCACCAGGCCATCAGGTATTCATGCCGTAAAAATGGCACATGACTTGCACTCACATCCAGAAGTGCATTCCATGAACCTGCAAGGACGTCAAACTCCGGCAAGGTATGAATGGTTCGATATACGATCATAATGAATGGTGCTCCATGTCACGCTCATTATCCCAGATATTCTGAATTACATGGGACGTAGTTCTGGTGATAGGACTTCTTTGGATGAATAAATATGTTTGACCTTTACTTCACACCCATCTCGATCATCAAAAGCACCCTACATCCGGATAATCCGGGGTTGCTGGTGACTGGTCTACCTAAACGATATGTGCGTGGCAGGGAGGAGGAGCAGTTGATCCTGTTCCTAACCCTTTCCGGGCAAAACACTCCCAAGGCGGAAACCACCAGAGCGTTGCTTGAGAAATCAGCGGCATCCTATTACCAGGCCCCCGGTTCCGCGACATCCGCCCTGCGAAATGCCATACAGGTCATCAATACTTCCTTGTGTGAACGGAACTCGCGTGGATCCTCAGCAGCCATGAAGCTTTATGGTCAGATCACAGCCGTTTCATTGCGCGGGTTCAGGGTGGTGGCTGCCCAGGCCGGCATGACCCATGCCCTGACACTCACCGATCACGGCTGCGAGCACTACACACCCCTTAATCCCGAAGCTTCCCAATTGGGAATGCGAGAGATACCAGAGTTGAGCTTTTTCCAGGCAGAGGTCGGAGATTCCAGCCGGTTGTTATTGGCCGATCAGGAATCCCCAGATTGGGAACCTCTCTGCCGTCCTTATTCACCGGTAGTCTCATTGGATTCCGTCCAAAACAAAGTCCTGTCCCAATTGCCATCGCAATTCGAAGGCGCATTGATCAGGCTCAAACTAGGCAGCGGAGCCATTCAGGAAACTCCTTTCACAGGGCTCGCACCTCAAAGTACTTATCAACCACTTCGCCAACCGATCAGTGGACCTGCTCTCAGCACAGTAGAGACAATACCAGTTGAACCATTACAGGAACCCGCCACCGGCAATGACGGGGAAGTAAATGTGAAACCAGGGTCTCAACCCTCCCAGCCGATCTATTCCACCGATGTTAAAAGTAGGAAAATTCAGAAAAAGAAACGTGTGATTCCAAGCCTGCTTGCATTCTTCCACAAGTTTTCCCGTTTCTGGGTAAATGTAATTAACTGGATAAAACCGAAACTCCACTTGAAAGTACCAAAACCAAACATCCAAATCAACCGGGCTGAGATTAAAGAAGCTGCCACACTTTCGAACGGGAGCATGGTTCTCATTGCAGTCGGGGTACCTGTCTTCGTATGTATAATCGCCTTATTGGTCTACATTAATAGAGGACAAACCCAGCAGAGTCTGTATTACACTGCTTTGGCACAGGCTGCAGTGAACGAGGCTCAAGCCCAGACAGATCCACAGGCACAATATACCGCCTGGACAAATGCTGTCGTCTTTCTTGACAAGGCAGAGAATTATAAAGTTACCGACCTGACCCGCAATCTGCGGGTCCAGGCCGAAAATGCCGTGGACGGCGTGGACAAGACCATTCGCCTGGAATACCGGGCAGCCATCACAAACAGTTTGCCACCAGGTGCAAAGATCGGTAAAATCGTTGCCACCGCCACAGATCTGTATATGCTCGATACTCGTAGAGGAGAGGTTTATCGAGCAACACTGACCGGTCGCGGTTATGAGCTGGATCCCAGTTTCTCCTGCGGGCCCAGTCCCTTTATCGGTGAACTGATCGACATTGCACCCCTGAGTGTGAATAATATTTACAAGGCCACAATTCTGGGAATTGATGAGGATGGAACGATGCTCTTCTGCGCCCCTGAGAGGACTCCGGATGCCATCACGCTGACCAGTCCTTCCATGGGTATTGGTCGAATCTCTGCATTTTCATATGACAGTGGCAATCTCTACCTCTTGGATAAACCCAATAACTCACTATGGATCTACGTCAGCCAGGATGGAATCTTCAAAGACAGCCCGCTTTCATTAACTGCCACGGCTCCGGTCAATCTAGCCAGCGCGGTCGACCTGACCGCAAACGGACCGGACCTATACATCCTTCATGATGATGGACACATAGCGGTGTGCACGATCAGTTATGTCACTACTGCTCCAACCCAATGCAGCGACCCTGCTCCCTACGCCGATTCGCGCCCCGGACGTGAGCCCAATCCTATGGTTATCGATGCAACCGCCCTTCAGCCAAATCGAATATGTTCAACCTCCGGATCCTTCCATATACATGTTCGACAAAGCCACCAATGCAGTCTACCATTTCAGCTTGAAGTTGAATTTGAGCCGTGTGATTAAACCCCTGATGACAGGCAACAACAGAATGCCCAATAAAACAGCAACTGCCTTCACCATCAGTCCGAACCGAACGATCTTTATTGCCTTTGGGGATCAGGTTTTCGTCGCCATTGCTCCCTGATGCGGGTTAAATAAAAAAAGCCCTTTCGGGCTCAAGCATCCAGGCGATAACCAACACCCCGAATCGTCTTTAAGAATCTCGGATTGCGCGGATCTGTTTCCAGCGCCCGGCGAAGCCAGCTGATATGCACATCCAAAGAGCGTGTATCACCTGTGTAATCCGTTTCCCAGGCCTTTTTATACAGGGTTTCACGATCGATCACTTCCCCGCGATGCTCGATTAACAATTCAAGGATGACAACCAACCGCGGGGTCAACACGGTCCGCTTATTCAGGCAGCGCACCAGATTTTGGTCCAGGTACAATTTAACCGGCCCGGCGGTGATGACATTGCGCCCTCCCTCCGGAAGCAAGGTGCGAATGCGATTGGCAAGCTTTTGGGCTGTGAATGGTAATGGCAGGATTGCATTCGCCTCAACCTGTAAAGGCGGTGGCTGTGTGCCATCCACGATCAGGATAATCGCCTGCTTGGGATCCTCTCTTCGCAGGGATTGGCAGATCCGTTTCCCGTTTGTCCGAAGAGAGGGTGCTTCGATGACAACAACATCTGGAACCACCTCTTTCACCTTGGTGAGTGCATTAGTGCCATTTGTAGCCGACGATACAATAAAGCCCTTCTTCCGAAGGCCTTCAATAAATGATTCATGTTCCACCCGGTTTCCTTCAACCACAAGGATTTTCGCGGAAACTGGGTGGGACTTTAGCGTATGTTTATTTGCCATCTTAGATTACCAGTTACGATGGAGGTTTCCCCTCCTGCCCAATGCCTGGACCGTAAAACGCATTATACCTTAAAACATTTTGTGAACAGCCTGGTTTTCAGTGCACAGGTGCTTTCCCGTGTTAAAATGATAGCTGAACCCACCATAAAGATAACAGACAACCATAACAGGCAGGGAAGCATGGCAGGAATGATCGAAGTTGTTATTGACAGCGTACGTGTCAGCTTGACCAACCAACAGAGGATTGTGATTCTGAAGCAAGTCAGTGCAGACCGTTACCTCCCGATCTGGATCGGGCCATACGAGGCTGAGGCGATCACGATCGCCTTGCAGGAAGTCGAGATCGCCCGCCCCCAGACACACGACTTAATCAAGAATATCATCCATGCTATGAACACCCGGCTGATACGAATTGAGATCACAGCCATTCGGGAAGATGTTTATTTTGCCAACCTCGTTCTGGAAGCGGGAGGAGAGGACCTGCGCATCGACTGCCGCCCCTCAGATGCAGTCGCTCTGGCTGTCCGTTGCCACGTGCCGATTCTGGTTGCCAAGGATGTCATGGAAACAGCAGCCATCGTTCCCGAACCGGAAGAATCCAGCTCGAAGGAACATACAACAAAACCATCACGTAAACGCATCACACACCCCGAGCAATCCACTGACCGGTTGTCCATTTTTGAAGATTTCATTGACCATCTGGAAGTGGATGGCTCCAATAAATCCAATCCTCCGCCCGAGACACCACCCAAACCCAGGAAGCCTAAAAAGGTATGAGCGATTTTTTACCCTTAGATTCACCACCCCCCGAGAGCACCACGCTGCCTTTCAGCCGCGAGGCTGAAGAGGCTGTCATTGGCGCCGTCCTTATCAACCCGGAGGCGTACTTCGATGTCGCTCAGTTCCTGAGAGGTGAGGATTTTTATATCCATCGCAACCGGTGGATCTGGGAAGCTTTCACGCAACTCCAGGAAAACCGTACACCGATTGACCTGTTGACTGTCACGGAGATCCTGGAGCAGGGAAATCGACTGGGAGAAATCGGTGGCCCTGCTTATCTGACAGCCATGATAAACCAGGTCCCAAGTTCATTGCATGCAGAAGCATACGGGCGGATCATCCAGGAAAGTGCCATTCGCAGGCGGATGCTCCTGTCAGCAAATGAGATTGCCAACCTGGCCTATGATAAGGAAAAACCATTACAAAGCATCATTGACCAGGCTGAACAAAGCGTCTTCAGCTTGAGCGAAGAGCGTCTGCACAGTGATCTGCAACCGATCAAAAATGTTTTGGATGAATATTTCGATCATGTCGGCGAACTTTCGAAGCTCACAGAAGAGATCTATGGTGTGCCGACCGGGTTGATCGACATCGATAAGCTGCTGGGCGGTATGCAAAAATCCGACCTTCTGATCGTCGCCGGGCGCCCGGGATCCGGCAAGACGGGCTTTTTACTCTCAGTAGCCAAAAACGCTGCACTGACCCACAAGAAACACGTGGCCATGTTCTCGCTTGAAATGTCAAGCGAACAGCTTGTCCAACGCCTGATCGCTCAACAGACAGGCATCGATTCCTCTACATTGAGAAGTGGCCATTTGAAAGATGAACAATGGCCGTTGTTCGTTCATGCCATCGAAGTATTAAGCGGTACCCATATTTACCTGGATGACACACCGGCCATTACCCCCCTGCAGTTACGGACAAAATGCCGGCGATTGAGTATGGAGTTCCCTCTGGACCTGGTGATCGTCGATTACCTTCAACTGATGGGCGGCGATTCCCGTACCGAGAACCGTGTTCAGGAAGTCTCCTATATTTCCCGAAACCTGAAAGTGTTGGCTCGCGAGTTAAAGGTGCCCGTCCTGGCGGCTGCCCAGCTGTCCCGTGCGGTCGAGCAACGCGCCGACAAACGCCCAGTATTGTCTGACTTACGCGAATCCGGCAGTCTCGAACAGGATGCGGACATTGTCATGTTCATTCACCGCCCGGATGCGCTCGAGAAGGATAATCCACGCCAAAACATCGCAGAGATCATTGTTGGCAAACATCGTAACGGTCCCACTCACCCTGGCATCGAGTTGATTTTCATCAATGAACTCGCCAAATTTGAGAATGCAGCCACACGGATGATGTGATGGGTGATCCCGAATTCAAGGGCTTTCCGGCGCAGTCGCGATTGGTTCGTATCCCTGAAGCATTCTTCCAGGAGATCCTACCTGGAATCCATGATCTGGATGAGTTGAGGGTGAGCCTGTATACACTGTGGTATCTTGAGCGATTGGAAACACCCTTAAAGTTCCTCAAGGTCGAGGATTATCTGCGGGATGAGACCTTCATGAAATCCCTTGGCGAGAACGGAAAATCACATCTCTATCAAGGGCTTCAAAAAGCAGTGGCAAGAGGTACGTTGCTCTGTACGAATGACCAGCTCTCACTGACGCCAGACGCACTTATCCTAGCCAACACCCCCCGCGGCCAGGCGGCCCTATCAGCCCTGAAATCCGGTAAGTACAATGCCGATCAGCTTTCCAGTTTACCAACCCAAATGGATGTCGTGCGTCCGAACATCTTCGTTTTGTACGAACAGAATATTGGTGCCATCACACCCATGATGGCTGAGATCCTTAAGGATGCCGAGACGCTTTATCCACCAGGATGGATCGAAGAGGCCATTGAATTGGCCGTGCAGAATAATAGTCGGCGCTGGAAGTATGTCGAGTCGATCCTGCGAAAGTGGAAGGAGAATGGTCGAGATGGAGAGTATTAAAGACACGGCTGGAAAAATTGCCCGACAGGCGCAAGCCAAACACGGTCCCGATCAATCTCCACCAGGAGATGGTGTTGATAACCACCCTGTGACCAAATATATCGGTGATCCCAATTGTCCGATCTGTAAAGGTATCGGCTTTGTCGGCCGCGACCTGCCAGTCGGACATCCGGATTTCGGCAAAGTTCAGGTGTGTGAATGTCGCAAGGATCAGGTGACCGCGGCGTTCCGAAGCCGCCTGTACGAGATGAGCAATCTGGATGCCCTGAAGGATCTCACCTTTGAGACCTTTCAACCCCGCGGACGTGAAACCATTACCCAGCCACAGGCCGACTCGACTGAGGCCGCTTATATCACTGCCAAACGGTATGCCGACACTCTCAAGGGTTGGCTGTTCCTTTGGGGCGGCTACGGCTGCGGCAAAACCCACCTGGCTGCTGCCATTGCCAACACAGCCGTGACGCGCAATATCCCCACACTGTTTCTGACCGTACCTGATCTGCTCGATTCATTGCGGTTCACCTTCGATAGTGAAGAGACCAGTTTCGAAGAACGCTTCGATGAGATCCGCAATATACCCCTGCTGGTGTTGGATGATTTTGGCACTCAAAACATGACCAGTTGGGCCCTGGAAAAATTATTTCAGATCATCAACTACCGTTATATCAATCAACTCCCGTTGGTGGTCACCTCGAACCAATCGGTGGAACTGATCGAAGGTCGTCTGCGCTCCCGCTTCCTGGACGATGCCTCCGTATCGCGAATAAACATCCAGGCACCGGATTACCGCAACCCGTCTGCTGCAAACGATTATCCCGAATTATCGGCCTTGGGGACATTGATCTCCCAGAAATTTGAAACTTTTGACTTGCGTAAAAACGAAGGCATCCCCCGGGAGAAACTGGACACACTCGAACAGGCATTCCAGATTTCCAGGGATTTTGCCGCCGACCCCGACGGCTGGTTGGTTTTGCATGGAGAGTATGGTTGTGGAAAGACTCACCTGGCCGCGGCTATCGGGCATTACCTGACCGCTCATCAAAAACCCGTACTGTTTGTGAGTGTGCCCGACTTACTGGACCATCTGAGAGCCACCTTCAGCCCGGATAGCGATACTTCTTATGACCGGCGATTTGATGACATCCGAACAGCCTCCTATTTGATCCTGGACGATCTGGGAACACAGACCGCCACTCCCTGGTCACGTGAAAAACTCTACCAACTATTCAACCACCGCTACAATTCCGGCTTGCCAACCGTGATCACCGTCAGCGCTCACCTGGCGGATCTTGACAAGCGCCTCCTGAGCCGAATGACCGATGATCGTCTTTGCAGGATCATAGAAATCAACGTCCCAAGTTACCGGGGAAGCAGAAGGAAATCTTCGAGTAAGAAAGCGCCACGGACAACTTTAGAGAATACCCCCCTGTAACACTTGATATCTTGAAGGTAGATGGATTTCGTTGGTTATATTCAAACAGCCCTTGCGGGCTGTTTGGCTGTTTAAAATTGGCCGCCTGACATGGGGGGGACATGCCAGGCGGTCCTCAGGGAGGGAATGCCACCGATATCATCTTGTTCCCGCATGGGGGGGACATGCAGGAGAATCAACCGGTGGAAGACACCAATACCAATAATAGTTACGGTGCCTCGAAATTAGTGTACACCAGAAATTGGTTATTGCATTAAAATTGGATTAGAATTTGGTATACCAATACCGTCAGTTGTCATAACATCTAAACAGTCTTTCCCACTCGGAAATTTCCTCGGGCGATAACAAATCCGGCTCGGCTTCCCCATGACTGGGTGTTTCAGAAAATATGCTGTCAGCTAAATTATCAGCGAAGGCTTCCGTGGAAAGGACGCGTGCATGCAAACTGGTCGCGTCTCGCACGACCTGGCGGTCAGAACTGACCACTGTGAAATTTCGTGCCTCGCGCCGGTGAGCCACCAGGTAATCATGGATGGCATCATCTGCTTTCCGTCGATCTGATACAAAGATGGCACTCACGGCACCAAAAGCGCGCCCGCCCTGATGACCAGGCGATGCCCTGTCAAAGAAGACAACAGCACGGCTCTTCTTCTTCTGGCAGAAAGTCATCAATAAGCGAATCAGGCGGGTTTCATCATCCACCTGCGCAAGGGATAATCCGGGGATTTGAGGAATCAGGTTGTGACCGTCTATGATATAGCTCATTGCATTCGATCACCCGCCCAATCTGGGGCGGTGTAGATCGAATCAATGATACCAACGATTATTGAAATAATACAAGCATCGGGATTCTGCAGGACCTGTCGGGCGCCGTTCCCCTCGCGGTTGACCAGCACTGTATCGCCAATACCCGCCTGAGTGGTATCCAGGGCTATAAAATCCTCATCCACCTTTTCCCCTGGCATGACCAGCGGCTGCACGACCAGCAGGCGGCGATTTTTATAATGCGGGTGGCTGATGGTTGTTACAACCGTTCCGGTGACTTTTCCAATGATCATCAGGACCTCAGGTATACGCGACCCATCCGGGTTTTACGGTGAAATCAAAATCACCATCCGGTCGCAATTGCAGGTCATCCACCACTCCCACCAGAGCCAGATCGACCGGCACGAACTTAACATCCGGTAGTGCCAGGGAAGCCTCGCGCGAACGCACCATCACACACAGATCACCCGGGCCGGCCTGCACGACATCGACGGCAACCTGCAAGCCACCCACGGGTTCCAGGTGACGATCGAGCGGTTGCACCATCAATAATTTCAATCCTTCACAGCCGGGATACTTGGCAATGGCCACCGCTGTACCCCTGACGCGCCCAAACAGCATGATTAATGAACCCCCAGGTCAGCAAATACGCGCTCAACAATTGTCGATAATAAGGCGCGGTCCACTTGCCCACCCAATCTGGCGGTGACTGCCTCGACCACCCGGCGTTTCAGCTCGTCATTGGCTGGACCCACCGGAAGCATACATTGACCGCACGGTTTATCCTGAATCGAACCTGCCCCCAAAGTTGGTCCGGGAGACTCCAGGGAGTCGTCCGGCGGTTGTGAAAGGTATGGGCGGGATGGTGCTGCCGGTGGCTGACTATGTGTCTGGAGCAACTTGACACCCAGGCGACCAGCTTTTTCATAGGCTAAATCGGTTAGCACGATGTCATCGCTCAGCACCAGCTCCATCGTCCCTTGATGGGCCAGGTCCTCGATGTCACGTTCGGTGATGAATGTTTTTGGCATGGGGGTTTCCCAACGCTTACGCGCCCGGGACTCCTTCCAGGGCCTCCAGGGCCTTGACCACAGCATCCCGTGCAGTTACGATCTCAGCCTCAGAGCCGGAGAGCCACATGCGGCCAAAACGGCCCACGGAAGAAACATGCACCAGCTTGATGTTGGCTTTCTTTTCGGCTTCATTGCAGGCGTAATTGATGTATGCCGCCGGCGCGCATTCCACCACCAGCAACGTCTCACCCGGGACCAGCATGGATCCACGGCGGAAACGATTCAACAACTGTGCCTGGTAGGGATCGATTCGAGTGATAACCTGGATGGAGGCGATCTGCGGTTTGATACGATCCTCGACCCGCATGCCAAGGCGGCTCAGAACCACATTACCGGCTTCGATCACTTCAGCCTGGCGCATCGAGTGAACCTCGAACATACCAAACTCACGCTCAACGATCTGAGCGCCTGGCCTGGCTTCTGTGGCCTTAACCGCAATATCAACCACCCGGAAGACCTCGTTACCGGGCGCCATCTCGACATACAATGCTGCCATGCCCTCGACCGGCAGGTCGCCCTGGGTCACCGTTCCAATAAATGCGGCGTATTGCGCCTGCATTCGATCGATATAACAATAGCAGCGAAGTGAAAAATTATCAGACATACGAATTCCAGTCTCCGGTGAAAACACCGGTGTTGGGCTGAGGGCGAACCCTGCCGAAAGATCGCCAAGGTCACCTTCCGGCAGGGTATCAACCCGCCCTCAATTCACCAGGGGGGTGGTTGGCTATAGAATTACTTGGCCGCGGAGCCGCGTCCGCCGATGGCACCCTTCGATTTGGCAGGAAGGATCATCTCGACTTCTTCATGCGGGCGTGGAATGACATGGACCGATACAAGTTCGCCGACACGCTTGGCAGCGGCAGCGCCGGCATCCGTCGCGGATTTGACCGCGCCGACATCGCCGCGCACCATCACAGTCACATAACCACCACCAATATATTCTGAACCGATCAGGTTCACATTGGCGGCCTTGACCATGGCATCCGCCGCCTCGATGGCGCCGACCAAACCACGGGTTTCCACCATTCCAAGGGCAATTAAAGCTGCATCTGGGGACATATTAATTTCCTTTCTCTACTCATGATTTTTTCAAAAATTCCTGTAAAACGCTCTGCACCATCCGCTCAATGTCTGCGGTAGAAATGCCGGGCGATTGTACAACCGGATTGATCACCTGCTCAGGAGGGGGGACTATTTCATAAGCCAGCCGCTTGATGTTGAACAGGTGGTAGACCGTGATATTATCGCCGGTGATCGAACCCCCAATGCCGCCGGCGCCCAGGGTCAATGAAGGCATGACACCTGTGGTAAAACCAATCGCTCCCAATGAACCCATTGTATTGACCATAATACGGAAGACTGGTTTTTCGAGACCAAAAGCCATAATGACCTTCTCGTCATTGGCATGGATGATCAAGCTGTGACCACGCCCGCCGAACAGGATCAACTCGATCGAGCGCTCACAACCAGCTTCCCATCCATCCACCTCATACCAACCCAGTACGGTCGTCAGTTTTTCCCGGGAGAGGGGCTCTTCATGACCAACACGATTCAAGCGGGCGACCAGAATGCGGGCGTTATCAGGAACCTGAAAGCCGGCCAGTCCAGCCAACACCTGAGGAGACTTACCGACGGTGCGCGGATTCATTGCACCGTCCGGCGTAAACAATGTTCTACGCAGAGCTTCCGTCTGCTTTTCATTCACGAAGAAGGCTCCGTAGGCTTGCATCAGCTCCGCCAGCTTCGCCGCGATCGGACGGTCAGCGATGACCGCCTGCTCCGTGGCACATATCGTTGAGCAATCAAATGATTTGGAAGCAACGATATAGCGTGCAGCTCTTTCAATGTCTGCCGAACGATCTACATAAACCGGTACATTGCCGGGGCCAACACCGTAGGCAGGTTTTCCAACCGAATGCGCTGCCTTGACCATCGGGCTGCCGCCGGTTGCCAGGATCAGGGCGGTGTATTTGTGGTTCATTAGTTCCTGCGTACCCGGCAGGCTGACATTCTGAAAACATCCGATCAAACCGGCCGGCGCACCTGCAGCCGTGGCTGCCTCTGACATCAGGCGGGTCGTTTCGTACGTGCACCGCGCGGCAGAGGGGTGAGGCGCGACCACGAGACCATTTCGCGCCTTAACCGCGATCAAAATCTTGAACATGGCAGTGGAGGTGGGATTGGTGCTGGGTGTTAAAGCGGCCACCACTCCGACCGGCCAGGCGATCTCATATACGCGCCGGCTCGAATCGTGTGCCACCACTCCGACTGTTTTAATATCCTTGATGCTGTCCCAGACTGCCTTCGATCCAAATTCATTCTTCAGTTTCTTGTGTGCCGGGAAACCGAACCCGGTTTCTTCACAGGCCATGCGACCGAGCCGCTCGGAAGCTTGAAAAGCCGCTTCTGCCATTGCAGCACAGACACGGTCAACCTGATCCTGACTTGCCCTGGCCCATACCAACTGGGCTGCATGTGCAGCGCTCACCAGGTCGCGTGCTTCCTGAATCGAACTCAGATCTTGGTCCATGCTTTTACCTTTCAGCTTTTACTGAAAGTGACCTCACCATCAACTTGCAAAGTGTCGATCACACCCATGATGACTGCATCCACCGGGCAATCCTTGGTTATGGTGGTCTGACGCGCCGAGGATCCCGCGCAAGTCAGGACCAGATCGCCGACACCGGCATCAACCGTATCTATGGCTACGTAGGGTTTTCCTGTGGGCGCCCCATGTTCATCTGTCTGGCGCAGGACTAGCAATTTTCTGCCGGATAATTTTTCATCTTTGACGGTTGAGACCGTCGTTCCGATCACACGGGCGATCAACATGTGTCTCTCCGATCCTTAGTAAGATTTCACAGGGGCTACTGCCGGCGTCACCTGGGGCACGGTATCACCGGCCTGCAGGATCTTCACACCGGCGCTGGCGCCAATTCGACTTGCACCGGCCGCCACCATTTTCTCCACATCCTCACGCGTGCGGATTCCACCGGAAGCCTTCACGCCGACATTAGGGCCAACCGTCTTACGCATCAGAGTGATGTCTTCAACGGTAGCCCCACCGCCCGAGAAACCGGTGGAGGTTTTAACATAATCGGCTCCGGCTTCCTTGGCCAGCAGGCATGCCAGTACTTTCTCCTCCTCGGTCAATAAAGCCGTCTCAATAATGACTTTCACCAATGCGCCAGCCGCATGTCCGGCCAGGACTACGCCACGGATATCGCGGGCAACCAGTTCAAGATCACGCGCCTTTAATGCGCCGATGTTGATGACCATGTCGATCTCCGAGGCGCCGTTCTGGATGGCATTCTGGGTCTCAAAGACTTTTACCTCGGGAGAGGTTGCGCCGAGCGGGAACCCAATCACCGTGCAGACTTTGACCGGTGAACCTTTGAGCAATTCAGCGCAGAGTTTCACATGCGTGGGATTGATACAGACCGAGGCAAAATTGTATTTTCGTGCCTCGAAGCAAAGCTGGGCAATCTGATCGTGGGTTGCATCCGGTTTCAAGAGGGTATGGTCGATCAATCCAGCCATATTCAAGTCATGAGGGATGTTTCCCAGCGTGCTGGTTAAACGCTCAGCCCCGGCGGATACCACCTCGCCCACCCGGTCAAAGCAGGTCTTCACACATAGCCCGTGCGCGCATTCCACCTTACAGGTGGAGCCCGGCGGGTTGTTCTCCCGCGACCGGGCTTCCTGCAGAGCAACCAGCACCTCGCGGGTTACCACTTCGACAATGGTTTCGACATCGGTCGTATTTGGGGCGATCATATTATTTCTCCCCTTTCAGGGTTGGTTTTTCAAGGGCCATGATCTTTTCAACGCGGCGGGCATGCCGGCCTCCCAGGAAATCTGTGGCCAGCCAGGTTTTGACGATCGTCCGGGCCTGGTTAAGTCCGATCAAACCGGCGCCCAGGGTCAGAACATTGGCATCATTATGTTCGCGAGAATTCATGGCACTGGCAAAGTCGTAACACATGGCTGCCCGGATTCCCGCGACCTTATTGGCCGCCATGCAGGACCCGATCCCGGCACCATCGATCACAATACCGCGCCAGGCTTTTCCGCCAACCACTTCGTAGGCAACCGCCGTGGCGATGTCCGGGTAATCCACAGCATCCTTGGAGTTGGTGCCGCAATCCGTCACAGTGTAGCCCAGCTCCCCGAGGTAGGTCTTTAACGCATCCTTCATTTCAAGACCACCATGATCTGTTCCGATCGCGACGGTTCTCCCGGGTTGCCCAACCACCTTGGGGAGTTTTTCCAACACGGGGGATGCTTGCGCAGGCTTGGATTCTGTTGTATCCTTGACGCTGGCACCCGTCATCCCGATTGCCGGCTGGGATTCTCCAAGCGTTCGTTGCAAGACACGCTGAATGATCTGATGAAGTTCCTGGTCACTGGGTTCTGGCATTCAATCACCTTGACAGCAATCGTGCGGTGCAAGATACTAACTGGTAATGACCACATGATGTCCTGTCTTCTAGACCATAGTATAGCACGGGAAAAATCAAATGTCAAGCACCATTAATCCATTCAATGCCGTCCCCAAATACCACCAGTTGGCAGCCATCCTCCGTCGCAAGATCGATGATGGTGAGTGGAAGACTCATTCCCCCATCCCCTCGGAACGCCAGTTGGAGCCTCTCTATAATGTAAGCCGTGCAACCATCCGCCAGGCCATCGAATTACTCATACGCCAGGGCTACCTGTACCGGGAACATGGGCGGGGCACCTTCGTATCACCGCAAAAATTGCAAAAGGGCATACAGGAGCTGACCAGCTTCTCGGAAGATATGCGTTCACGCGGCATGGAGCCAGGCCAGATCCTCCTGGAGGTCGTCGAAGAGCTGCCTTCCGATAAAGTGTCTCAGCGTCTTGAGATCACCTCGGAAACGCAGAAGGTAGTCAAGATCGACCGGGTGCGCCTGGGTGATGGGATTCCGATGGGAATCCAGACATCCTTCCTGCTTTTACCGGAGGGGCAGTCCCTGACACACGAGGAGGTCGAATCCAACGGTTCCATTTATTCCCTGATGACCGAAAGATTTCACCTGATCCCAACCGAAGCTGACGAAACCCTGGAAGTCGTCCTGGCCACACCACGCGAAGCAGAATTGCTAAAAATCCCCGAAGGCAGCCCCCTTTTATTATCAGAACGCACAACCTACTCACAAAACCGCCGCCCCTTTGAGTTCGTCAAGATCCTCTATCGTGGCGACCGCTACAAGTATTTTGCACGATTAACTCGTCTGGTCTCACAGTGAAACCCGAACACGAATAGACCGTTAAAGTTCTACCTGGGCGGCAGCTGTGTTTATATCGAAATAAAGTGCGCTATCCCTTATTTGGGTGCATCGTGAGCCAGACTGTCGTGCCCTGGCCAATTTGACTTTCTATCCGTATTTTTCCACCCTGAGCTTCAACCAGAGCTTTGGCAATCGATAGACCCAAACCATTATTACGTGTTCCAGGTGGATTGGAACCGGGTACCTGGTAAAATCGCTCGAACAGTTTTTCCAGGTGTTCCGGAGCTATACCGGACCCATCATCCCTAACATATAGATCGATCATACCTGCCTTCCGGATAGCTCCCAACTCAATCACACCACCTGATGCGGTGAAACGCAGCGCATTATCGATCAGGGATAGAATTACCTGGTGAATTCGGTCTGGATCCCCGCTGATCACACAACCCGACGTTCGGTGGACGATACGGACTCTCTGGTTGCGCGCGATTAATGTTGCCTGTCGGGAAATTTCCCGTAGCAAGGTATCCACATTCAATTCTTTGCGATCCAGCACCAACCGGTGGGTGTCCAGGCGGGACAGTAACAACAAATCGTCCACCAGGTGATTCATGTAATCAACCTCGCCCAGAACATCTTTGAGTGCTGACACTTGAACCCGAGGCCTTCCAGATCGAATGGCATAATCTGCGTTTGCGCGGATCAATGTCAGAGGGGTGCGCAGCTCATGGCTGGCATTTGAAATGAAAAGCTGTTGCTGATCCCACGCTTTTTGTGCGGGTTTGATGGATCGACCCGACAAATACCAACTCAGGATGGATATCATGAAACTGGCAATAAATCCCAGAAGTAATAAACCGATCAAATAAAGTTGGAGAAGCCGGTCCTGGTCATCCAACAATCTGCCTATCTGGATCACAGTCGGTGTACTGCTGCCATTCGTCCGATACGTGAGCAGCCGCACATTTGTTTCATCAGACAACCGAACGGTTCTCAAATCATAACCAAACGCCAAGGCTTGTATAGAAGCATCAACATCCTCGACGATTGGCGAGGCGGCTTGTTGCGCTCCCATGATCGTTCCGATCGGGGTTGAAACTGGAACGATAAATATCGAGGACAAACGGCCATCAAATGCATCCTCATCCAGGTGTGGGGGCTCATTCAGCTCCTCTGACTCCTGCTCTGGCACCCCCACTTCCACCGTCTCTTGTGTCACTTGAATCTCTCCATCCCCTTCAATCTCCGCAACCCCATCCTCATCATCTTCCCCGTCCGATTCGTGATCACCAGAGCCGATAACGATCATGGGCTGTATGAGCGCCGTCGGTGACGGCTCAGGTGAAGCCGTAAGAGATGGGAGAACCGGCGCTCGCAATACGACTTGTGTGGCATGTGGATTCTCATCCAACCAGAGACTTTCAGCATTTTGAAGTTCAGCAGGAAGGGGTAACCCATAAAGTTTAAATTGGGCTGCCATTTTATACTGGAGGGCCAGGTCTACCTGTTGAATAAAAAATCGATTCAACATGATATATGTGCCGGCAGCCAATAGTACGACGATCCCCAGGGCAGAGACAAAATATAGCAGAGCGAGTTTCAAGCGCAACGATCTAAGCATTTTTAGATACCAAAGTGTATCCAAACCCCCGCCTGGTAATGATCGGGTCTTGCAGTCCTTCCACCACTATTTTATTTCGAAGATAGGATACATACACATCGACCAGGGTGACCTGGACACGGGCATCGTCCTGCCAGACATAATTTAATATTGCCTGACGTGACAGGGTTTGATTCGGATGACGCATAAAACATTCGAGCAGATTCCACTCCGTCTGAGTCAGATCAAGGCTTCGGTCACGGCGTCTAGCGGATTTGGTGCGTAGATCCATCACCAGATTACCGACCCGTAATTCCCATCCGGCGACTGATCCTTCATTCCACCTGCGCGCCAGGGCATGGATCCGCGCAATCAATTCATCAAACGAGAAGGGCTTCACCAAATAATCATCAGCCCCGCTATAGAGACCCGCGACGCGGTCTTCGACCTGCGATCGGGCAGTCAGCATCAAGATCGGAAGTGATCGGTGGCCAGCTCGGATGGCCCGGCAAACCGCAGGCCCATCCCGCCCGGGCAGCATCCAGTCGATGATGGCGACATCATGATTTCCCTGCAAAGCCATCTCGACACCCATATCGCCATCATTGGCAATATCAACCATCATTTTTTCGGCCGTCAGGACTTTTTTCATGATCGCGGTAAGGCGCCGATCATCTTCGATCAACAATACTCTCATTTTTTCTCAGCCATGATTAAGGTTTTACTGTCAAAGTCTAACAGATAAACATTGGAAGAAGATTGGAAAACTAGTGGCGGAAATCAATCCAATCCCAATCTTGCTGGGCTATATTATACAGATTGCTCAGCAGACCATTAATCAATTCTTGTTAATTAAGGAGATCACATATGAATAAAAGAGCGTTATTCCTTTCGGTTGCCATAACTACATTTATTCTGGTTATGGTCGGTGGTGTATTCTCTGTCTACAAGGCATTCGCCAGTACCGGCAGCCCGGTGGCTCAGGTGCAGCCTGTCAGTCAGGCTACCAGTCCTACAACTGTTGTTGCTCCAGCAGTGCCTGCCATCCAGCAGGTGACACCTGAACAGGCGGCTGCCATCGCTGCTGCCTATATCGACCGGGAGGATGTCTATGCAGTTGAAAGCGCCGTACTTGACACGGTAACCGTCTATAAGGTGATTTTCAGTTCTGGAATTACCATCTACGTTGGACTGGATGGGCAGATCTTGCGTGTTGAAAACCCCGAGTACTCCGTCAGTCAGTCATCCCAATCATCAACTTCTCCCATTATTACCGAGCACTCCGAAGATGGTGAACATGAGGATGAAGAAAACGATTGAGTGATCTGCAGGAATTACTTAGAAAATGACTAATAAAACCGGCAAAAAGAACTGGCTCGATGTGAAAGCACTCATTGCCACTCTGGGATTCCTATTCACACTGTGGCTGTGGAACTCATTCTCGAAGGATCTGGCGACAACAGCGTTGGTACAGTACCAACCCATGAACGCATCAGACCCAGGAATGACATCGGTGACACCGGTCACTTCTAACATACAACCCACACCATTCACCCGGATCCTTATGGGTGGGGCCGCGCCTCAGGTTTACCAGGCCGGTAATCCTGCTTCCCAGCCGATCACCCAGACAAGCTCGTCAAAATGATCCATACTTCTGAGTTCAAAGCCATGGGGTGCCGGATCTTTGCGGCTGTTGATAATCCTAATGGGTCGTCTCTGTATGAGCTTGATAACCTGCCTGGTTGGTTTGAGGTGTGGGAGCAGAGCTTAAGTCGTTTCAGACCCGACAGTGAATTAAATCAGATCAACCGAACCGCGGGTCATCCGATCAAGGTCAGTAAACCATTCTGGGATGTATTGAAAGTGGCAGAAAAAGCAGAGCGGGAAAGTGGCAATTTGGTTACGCCCGCCATTCACGACCGGTTGGTAGCCGCCGGTTATGACACCAGTTTTGAGTTCATGGCCACTGATATTCGAAGCGAAGGCAGATTGGAAGACAGTGGAACCTTCCTGTTATCCGATATCCAGACGGAATCAAGAACCAGGACGATTCATTTGCCTTTCGATTGCCACCTGGATTTCGGCGGGGTGGCAAAGAGCTGGGCAGCACAGCAAGGCGCCAGACGGTTAAGACCATCTGGGTCCACACTGGTGAATGCAGGCGGAGATATCGCCATAACCGGCAGGAAGTCTGATGGCTCCTGCTGGTCCGTGGGTGTTGCTAACCCGGTGAATCCATCCGATAACCTTGAGGTGCTCAAACTGGGCCACTGCGGTGTGGCAACCTCGGGAACGGATTACCGGCGCTGGAAAAAGGATGGCCTCTGGCAGCACCATATCATCGATCCACGTACCGGATTTCCTGCAGTGACCGATATCCTAAGTGCAACCGTGGTTGCCCCGAATGTGATGGATGCCGAAATGAATGCGAAAGTGGCTGTAATCCTGGGCGGCGAAGCAGCTTTGAGCTGGTTGGAAGAAAATCCTTCACTGGCAGGGATACTGGTATACAAGACTGGAAGGATTGTCTACAGTCATCGTATGCAAAACTATCTTTGGAGAAAGAATGACCGATCAAGTCAATAGTTTAACGGATTACGAAAGAAGTTCCGTTAATATTTCCTCATTCATCCTGGTATTGATGGCAATGTCAGTTGGAATGCTGCTGGCCGTCGTGATAATGCCACTTTGGGCTCCCAATATCGCCCTGTCTCTGACCGGGGTTGACCCAAAAGCCTACTGGTTCCTTTCGAGAGCCACCGCTTTCGTCGGCCTGGGTCTGTTATGGTTATCCATGGCACTTGGGTTGGGCATCACCAACAAACTGGCGCAAATCTGGCCGGGAGGCCCTTCCGCCTTCGCCCTGCATGAATATACCAGCCTGCTCGGACTGGCCTTTGTCATATTCCATGCCCTGTTCCTGCTCGGCGACCATTACATCAATTTCAATTTACTTCAGCTATTGGTACCTTTTTCAACGCAGTTGTATCAACCCTTCTGGGTCGGCCTCGGTCAAACCGGGTTTTATCTGGGATTGATCGTCACTCTGAGTTTCTACTTTCGTAAACAAATCGGGCACAAAGTATGGCGTGGTTTGCATTACTTCACCTTTCTATCCTATGCGGCCGCGGTCATTCACGGCCTGGCAATCGGCACAGATCGCAGTGTCTCCTGGGCGCAGTGGTTCTACTGGCTCACCGGGGGCAGCCTGCTGATCTTGTTTATCTACCGTCTCCTTTTCAAATTTGCTTCCTCGGAGCAGGTGGCCAGACCTCTGACGATGCCCGTCCAGTCCCTGACAAAGGCACCGGTTGAAGTCCAAATTGAACAAAATTGAATGAATTAAAAACACCCCCGGAATAAAACTCCGGGGGAGGTTTGTGTCGGTTGTGGTCCGGCTCACTGGGGGTTGATCCATCCGTTTTCCGGGGGCAATCTTTGGAGGATTACCGAGATCTACTGCCCCACGGTTCCCAACTTAACCATATCCCTGAATTAATATATCGTGACCTCAACATCCCATTAATTCCGGTATCAGTTTAACAGTACTCAAGAACTATGGACTGATATGATTATTTTCACATATAATTACTGGATATTTCAATCTTAGGAAGATATAGCTGTATTGGAGAGTCTCCAACTAACATGCGCTCACTTCTTAGATTCCTATCGCGAAGAGTGTTCTTCGCCATGCTTACCCTCATCCTCGTGTCCATTGCCATGTATTTTGTTGTCTACCTGGCCCCGCTGGACGTGCGCGTCGACTTGTTCATGCCAAAAAACCTTGGGCCACATATGACTGAGGAGCAAGTCGCTCGCCTTCGTGAAAGGATAACTGAAAAAAACCACCTAAACGATACCTTTTTTGTCCAATATTGGTATTGGGGTAAGAATTTTATCGAGAACCAATGGGGATACAGCCCATCCCTCCAGCAATATGTATTGCCCGCCATACTTTCCGAGTCACCCGTCACCATCGAACTGACGGTTTGCTCCCTGCTCTTGATCGTGCCGCTCTCACTTTTTAGCGGCATGTATGCTGCTCATAAAAAGGACAGAGCTTCGGATCTTCTGGTTAGGCTGTTATCGTCGACAACAGCGTACATTCCTCTTTTTGTGATGGCCTACATACTGCTTGCTCTTTTTTATGTAAATTTGAGGTGGGCTACCTTGAGCAACCCTGACATCAGCGGGTTTATAACCAAGGAGGGATTCCATCCCTATACCGGAATGAGTCTGTTGGATGGATTGCTCAATGGTCGTCTTGATATTGCATTGAATGCTTTAAGACGTCTGGCCCTACCGGTCCTGACGATCGTTGCCACACAATGGGCATTCCTGTCACGTATAATCCGTAATGTGACAATTGAAGAACTGCAGAAAGATTACGTTCTGGGAGCCAAAGCGCGCGGAGCCTCCCAATACCAAATTTTCACAAAACAAATTCTGAAAAACACATCCAGCGTCTTCCTTTCCAATACGGCCATGTCTGCCGCAAGTATCGTCACGGGTGTTTTCGTTGTGGAGCGTATTTTTATCATTCCAGGCGTCTCAGATATACTATTCCGGCACAGCAGTTATACACCAGATGCAGTTGCTGTTGTCGGATTCGCCTTTTATAGTGTTTTACTGGTTCTGATCCTCATGCTGATTCTGGATGTTTTTAATGCCGCCGTCAATCCATTGATCAGCCGTGAAGTGACTGGAGGGGGCGATGTCGAATAGAAAAAACATACGCTTTCAATCAGTGCTGGCGATCACCCTTGTTTTAGTGTTCGTTCTGATAGCAATCCTGGCCGAAGTGTTCGCGCCCACCACCGGGGAACTGGTGGATGGCGTCCAATTGGCTGGAAAAGCACGCGATCAAATACCGCATCCGCCCAGCCCGGACGCCCTGCTTGGAACAACCCCGGGACAAATGGATATTTTTTATGCACTCATACATGGTTCACGAGATGCGCTTGTCTTTGGTCTGACAACCGCCTCGCTTACAGCGTTGATCGGCCTTTTCGTGGGGACGGTTGGCAGCATGAGTGGCGGTTGGGTGAACCAGCTCAGTATGCGTTTCACTGACGGTGTCCTGTGCTTTCCTGTCATCGCCGGGATAGCATTCTTCCAGGAAATCATCAACATGACAAAAATCAGCCTGAATCCTGAGGCCAGGTTATTTCTCGGGCAGCCCATAGCGCCCGTATTCATAACACCTGCATTTACAGCCTATGTAGAAGGAATACTCAACCCACCAAATAGCACATCTCTCCTTTTCAAGCTCGATCCCGTCATGCTGGCGTTGATTCTTTTAAGCTGGGTTCCATATGCCCGCATGATGAATATCCTGATACTCAACACCAAAAAACTGGAATATGTGTCTGCCGCTCGCGCTGCCGGAGCAAATGGCTGGCGAATCTATTTCCGTCACATATTGCCGAATACTGCAGCGCCTTTAATCGTTCTGACATCGAAGGATATCGGCCAGATGGTGGTTTGGCAAACGACATTCGCGTTTGTAGGATTCATGAGCATATCAGCCTGGACCTCTCCACTGATTGTCTCCCGCAGTTGGATCCTTGGCATGAACGGCAATCCACTGGAGTACTGGTGGGTCTACCTGCCTATCACTCTGGTTATTATCCTATTTGCTTTTTCCTGGAACCTGTTAGGGGATGAGATCAACCACTGGCTTAATCCTAAGAAATATTAGCTCGATTTCGTCCCTCGTAATTTAGATTAACCCTGCGAAGTTCTCATGCTGGCAGCCCGGGGAAAGCTGTATTCATCCATCCCGACAGCCAGTCGCAACATAACCGGGGATCTATGCGGAACCACCCCCAACCGTTATTGACTTGGTTACCATGTATACTTCTTTTTCAGTTTAACAATACTCAAGAACTATGGACTGATGCGATTAGTGTCACATATAATTAATGGGTGTTTCTTTCATTGGATGATGCAGCCAATCTGGAGGGTTATTAACAATCATGCGCTCCCTGCTTAAATTTCTGTCAAGAAGAATCTTTTTTGCCATTATCACCCTCATTATCATGTCGATTCTTCTATATGGGGTCATATATATTTCTCCAATAGACCTGCGAATTGATTTATTCATGCCGGCCAAGCTGTCACCCCGGATGACAGAAGAAGATGTCGCCCGCTTCCGGAACCTGATCGCCGAAAGAAACCATCTTTACGATCCCTTCATTGTCCAATACTGGCACTGGGTCAAAAATTTCCTTGGGAACCAATGGGGCTACAGTCCATCGCTTCATCAATATGTCCTGGCTGCCATCCGGATCAATTCTCCAACCACCATCGAGCTGACGATTTGTTCGTTACTGTTGATCATCCCACTCTCGTTATTAAGCGGCGTTGTCGCAGGCAACAAAAAAGACAAGTTACCGGACTTCATAATTCGTATATTTTCAATGATCGCATCACACGTACCCCTTTTCATCATGGCATACGTGCTATTAACACTCTTTTATGTCAACCTGAAGTGGACCACCCTGACCAGCCTGGATATCGGCTGGCTGGCAACAACCGAAGGTTTCCGTTCTTATACCGGGATGAATCTTCTTGATGGGTTATTGAACGGCCGCCCGGATGTGAGTTTACAGGCGCTCCAACGGCTGGCGTTACCGGTTTTAACCGTAACCGCCTCACAATGGGCCTTCCTGTCGCGCATCACCCGCAACGAAACTATAGAAGAATTGCAGAAAGACTATATCACTGGCGCCAGAGCCCGCGGCGCCACCAAACAGCGGATCATCATGAATCACGTTCTGCGTAACACCATGAGCGTCTTTCTATCCAACACAGCCATGTCTGCCGCCACGATCGTGTCCGGTATTTTTATTGTAGAACGCATCTTTATCTTGCCTGGAGTCTCAGAAATACTGTTCCGTCATGACGCATTTGTACCGGACGCGGTTGCTGTGATCGGTTTTGCGTTCTATTGTGTGATCATGGTCCTGATCATCATGCTGATCCTGGATGTGCTCAATGCGGCCATCAATCCATTGATCGGCCGTGAAGTGACCGGAGGGGACGATGTCGAATAAATATCACGTCCGTGTACAGACGATACTGGCCGGTCTTCTCATCCTGACATTTGTTTTGATTGCTTTATTTGCCGAAGTGATCGCCCCGACCACCGGGGATCTGGTGGCCGGCGTTCAATTGGCGGGCAAGTCCCGCGATCAAATACCACACCCACCCAGCCCGAATGCAATCCTTGGAACAACGCCCGGTCAGTTGGATGTCTTTTACGCCCTGGTGCATGGCACCCGTAATGCACTGACCTTCGGCTTGATCACCACCCTGTTAACTGCCTTGATCGGATTGATCGTGGGAACCGCGGGAGGCATGAGCGGGGGTTGGGTGAACCAGTTGAGTATGCGATTCACCGATGCCGTTTTATGCTTCCCGGTCATTGCCGGGATCGTCTTCTTCCAGCAGATCATCAACATGACCATTATCGACCAGAGTGGAGACACCCAGGCATTTTATGACACATTCTACCTGTCAAAAATGTTTGCTTTCTACGTTGAACTAGTAAAAAGCAAGGTGAGTTTTACATCCTTCATTCTTAATCTTGACCCGGTGATGCTGGCGCTGGTCGTTCTTTGCTGGGTGCCCTATGCCCGCATGATGAACATCCTGATCCTACAAACCAGGAAAATGGAGTATGTTTCCGCCGCCAAGGCAGCCGGCGCAAATAGCGGACGCATCTTTTTCCGACACATCCTGCCCAATACAGGCGCCGCCTTGATCGTTCTGTTTTCCAAGGATATCGGTCAGATGGTGATCTGGCAAACGACTTTCGCATTTGTTGGTTTCCAGAGCATGTCCGCCTGGGCCGCGCCCCTGATCGTATCCCGCAGTTGGATCCTTGGCATGGGTGGCAATCCTTTCCAATTCTGGTGGGTTTACCTGCCGATCACCCTCGCCATCATCCTTTTTGCGTTCGCCTGGAATCTGCTGGGAGATGAGATCAATAACTGGCTGAATCCAAAGAAATATTGATTCACCTCTCTACCTGGTGGTGTTATACAACCTCACCGGTTACCCAGGCCGGTAACCTCATTATTCAGCGCGCATCTGATAAAATACCCAGGCCGGCGCCATTCATCCGGCTCAGGCTCAGCCATGCGATCTATCGACAAGCGATTCCTCATTTTCCTGGTTATGCTGTCCCTGGCCGGCTCTGCCGTGGTCTGGCTGGCCACCTCTGCCTACGGTGCGGGGCTATCGTCAGATGCCGTCCGGATCATCTCAGCCGGGCAGAACTTCGTTGAAGGCCGCGGACTGGTCCTATCAACCGGTGATCCTTTGATCTTCTGCCCGCCCTACTACTCCATGCTTCTGGGTGTATTAAGCGTCATCTTCAACTCCGACGTCTTCACGGTTGGGATGATCCTGAACATCCTCGCCTTCGGAAATATCATCTTCTGGGCCGGGATCCTTCTCCTGCGCATTCAACCGACCCGCCCGTTCTACGCGATTGCAGGCAGCCTGGTGGTGGCCAGCTCGCCCTCCCTCATCCGCATTTGCGCAAATGTTGCCCCGGATCCATTGTTCATTCTATTTGTCATCTGGTTCCTGATCGCGGCGACCGGCTACTCGCGCGCGCCCTCCCGCCGGACACTGGCAGGTCTTACCCTGGCGGCGCTTCTCGCCGCCAGTCAACGCTACCTGGGCTTGGTGGTTGTGTTCTCCGGAGCCATCCTGATCCTGTGGCTGGGTCGGAAACAGATCCTCCGCGCCTTGCGTGATTCAGCCATCTTTTCCTTGTTCTCGAGCACCCCCACGCTGGGGTACATCTACTTTCACAACTTCCTGGGGTATGGCACCCTGACCGGCCCGCGCTTCAGTCCAAACCCGCCCGGTAATATCCAGATCACGCTTGAGAAGTTGATCCATTGGATCGTTCCGGGCTCAATAACCCAATATTCCGGCAGCTGGCTGTGGGTGGGGCTGATCCTGGCCTGCTTACTGGTTGGATTGTATTTAGCCGGTCATGCTTCCCGGCTAAAGTTATTGCGTGGCTCGCTCAGCCTGCCCCCTACTCTGATCTTCCTGTTCATCTACGGTCTGACACTGATCTTCATGCTCAGCTACAAAGAGCACCGGCCTCTGTTGGTGGATCGCATCCAACTGGTCATCCTGGTCCCGTTGCTGGCAGTCCTGATCGACCTCCTGCCAATCCTGCTCCCTGCGCTGCGGGATGCGCGAACGCGCTGGTTGAAAACCATGCTTCTGATCGGTTTTACAGTGTGGCTAATCTACCCACTCACAGTATCGTATCGATATGTTAGCGATTCCATCAGAGGAGGGGATGTCAGTGTCTATAATATCCACAACACGCGTGAAATTCGAGATTCATCGCTGGCGCAGTACCTCGAGCAGAATCCTTTGCCACCGGGATCTCGTTTATTCAGCAATTACAATGAAACCGCCTGGTTCCTTACCAGGCAGCAGGTGTACGGCGTCCCAACGAATAATAAAGCCGCCGGTTGGCCGGTCATTGAGGGAGATACCTATTTGATCTGGTTCGATCTGCCGGGCCTGGATTACATGCCGAAGACCTTGTTAACCCTCGATGATATTAATGGCCTGGTTAAGCTGAATGCGCTTTTTGATGGTTCGGATGGCGGTGTTTTCCAGCTCCTGACCGAATAAATCCTAAGCTTTGCTTATGCCGAACCCAATAATTCCGCCCAGCGGGACCCTCCAACCATTCCTATTATAAATTGAAATTGTCCCTCTACTCACCAATGAGGAAATACACAGACATTCATTAACCTGTAATAGAAGATGACACTCTCCCTCCGAAGGGGGGAAAACCACTTATAATCTTTGGTTTTAAAAGCAAAGTGATCCTCCAGGGACTCGAACCCTGAACCCACTGATTAAGAGTCAGTTGCTCTACCAATTGAGCTAGAGGACCATGCATGTCCCATGTCTGCCGGGACGGATGCTTGCCAAGTGCAAGCGACATTATACCTGAAAGTCACTCCCCGTCAACCATCGTTCAGATGCATGGATAATAATTCTTATGAATTATTTAACGTCACAACTTGCATCACCCCCGATTGGGGATATAATGCAATCAATGGAGAACATCCCGCCTGTAGAATCATCTCCCGAGGCTGTCCCCACAACCGAGGTCAAACCATCCCAGCGTCTTACACGCGGGGTGGTATTCGGTTGGCTGATCGACGCCGTCGAAACGCTCATCCTGGCCTTGGTGCTGTTTGTGATCATCAACGCGCTCACCTCCCGCGTCCGGGTTGAGAACATCTCGATGGAACCGACCCTCTATCCCGGGGAATTGATCCTGGTATCCAAACTGGCTTATACGCTCGGCGAACCCCGGCACGGCGATGTGGTCATCTTCCATGCGCCCAATAACCCGGGTGAGGACTACATTAAACGAATCATAGGCGTACCGGGCGACCAGGTGGACATCGCCAATGGTGAAGTCCGGGTCAACGGGGTCTTGTTGGATGAACCCTATATTTCCGCGGCGCCGGGGTACACCGGTTCCTGGACCATACCCGAGGAGAGCCTGTTCGTGCTGGGGGACAACCGCAATTCCTCTTCCGACTCGCATGCCTGGGGTTACGTTCCCATGGGCGAAGTGATCGGTAAAGCACTCTGTATCTATTGGCCATTCAACCAGATCAAGAATCTTACCCACCCGATATCGTCACTGCCTCTCAATGATCTAAAGAACCATGGCGAATTCAGGGATCAAAACAAAAAATGACAGATCCAATCGAAACCAACCAGCATTCCTGCACCGTCTGCCAGGCCGGACATATGAAACCTGCACGCATCACTTATTTCACCTGGCTGGTGGATGAGCTGATCACCGTGCCCAACTTTCCCGCCTGGGTCTGCGACGTTTGCGGCCGTCGCGAATACGATCAACATGCGATTAACGAGATATCCCTCCTACTGGCACCCCATGCCGGCAAGGCCAACCTGAAGAACCAGCGCTCCAAAGCCACCGCAAGGCGCAGCAGAAATACCCGGACCACCACTCACGACCAGCAATGAGGTGAGTATCTGACATTACCCATTAAACACACCTCATGCGCAGATGCAGCATGAGGTGTTTTTAATTGGTAGTTCATTCGGAGGTCTTAAGGTTGGTACTTCCAGGATGGCTGAAGATCCTGTGCCGGGTCATCCGTCAGGCGGGTTTGAAGCTGTCCGCTGGATGTCATCAGGTAGATCTCGGGGTTGCCATCCCGCGCCGATTGAAAAGCGATCCAACGATTATCAGCAGACCAGGTTGCCCAATCATCCGACCCACTGGTGGTCAATTGTTGGATATCATTCCCGCGTGATTCAAAATTCGCTGTGCAGACATAGGTCGTCCAGGTCCGCACGCGGGTATAAGCGATCCATTGACCATCCGGGGAAAAAACAGGATTGGCAACCTCTCCCAGGCGACCAAAATAGGAATCCAGATCGAAAGCCACCGGGACGAGGGACCCGCCCAGGAGATTGCGCATGTACAGAAAGTCATGGTCCTTGGCAGAGATGACATACACGAGCCACTGTTTGTCTGACGACCAGGTTGGTTGGGATTCCTGGTAGAGGTCACTTAATAATTGATCGTCGCGACCATCACTCCTCATCAAATAAAGTAACGGTAAACCCTCTTCTGATATTTTGGTATAGACGATCGATGCACCATCCGATGACCAGGCAGGGTCTTTCTCGTCACCTGGCTTATTGGTGATATCCACTGCGCCACTGCCATCGGCCGCCATGACCCAGATATCCAGACCTTTGCCACTTCCACCAGGGGCGATGTAGACCATCTTGAGCCCATCCGGCGACCAGGATGGCTGTGTTTTATCACCCGGACTGAAGGTAAGTTGCCGGGGTTCTGAAGTGAAGATCTGGCTCAGGTTGTTCATATAAACCGACAACGTCCAGATCTGTAACGTTTTTCCGTCACCACGATCTGAAATGAAGGCCAGATCACCACCCCCGCCCAGGATGGTCTTTTCTGGTCTTTGGGTGGGCGTTGGAAATGAGGCTGTAGCCGTCTGACCTGCCAGAAATGCGGACTGCGTTTGAGTCGAGATGCGGGCCATAGCCACATCGGTTCCCAGTTTGGACTGATAATCGATCGTGGGTTCAGTCGTCTGTGAAGGCTGGAGTGTCCTGTCAGGCAGGAGGAATAAAATGGCAGCCGCTACCCCAGCCAGAATGACTACCAAACCACCCAAGCCTGCCAACCAGATCTTATTAATGCCGGGTTTCTTCCGCAGGTCCGCCTTCGATGCGTCGCGCAGCACAACCGGTCCGGCGGATGCAACAAATTCCGGATCCTTCAGAGACTGGATGAATTCATCGATATCCTTGAAACGCTCCTCGGGACGCAATGAGAGGGCTCGGTTAAGGGTCGACTCAACATGGGTTGGGATCGCTGGCATCAACTGGCGAATGGGAGTCAGTTTTTCCTTTCCCAGGCTGCGTTGAATACCATCCTCGGGGGAGCGCCCTGATAACACCTGATAAACGGTGGCGGCCAGAGAATACTGGTCGGAGTACGGTCCGGTACGCGAGCGGCCGATCTGCTCAGGTGGGGCAAAGCCCGGCGTGTATCCGGTTGCACCAGTGGCCGTGGCCTGATACATGTCACCGACCTTGGCAATCCCAAAATCCACCAGGACTGCTTCGCCGGCAGGCGTCAATTTCACATTACCCGGCTTGATATCCCGGTGGATAACCGGTGGCTTTTGAGAGTGCATGTAGATCAACGCGGCACCCAACTGGTCAACCCATCCCAATACCTTATCCAGTGGTTGGGCCCCCTCATTCTTGATGATGGAAACGAGGTCTTCTCCCGGTATGTAATCCATGACCAATATCTGGTTCATACCGGTCACAAAATAATCGATCACGCGCGGGAGATTCGTGTGATGCAAGCTGGCCAGCAGTTGAGCTTCTTTAATGAATTGCCGGGATGCCTCCTCGGAGGGATCCCGATTGACCTTGACGGCAACCTCCTGGTCAAGGTTCAGGTCTCGTGCCAGATAGACCGCACCCATGCCGCCCTGCCCAAGAATTGATTCGATTCGGTAACGCTCGTGAAGGACATCACCCTGCTTAAGTTCCATGCCCGCATCTCCGTTGAAAGAATGAAGATATTATAGTGCAGACCGGCAATAAAGGCCTTTTTAAATACACGAAAGGACTAGTAATCGTAGGGTAAGCGTAGGGTAACCGTCCAGCATTTTCTTGTTGAATATGCTATATAAATATCAGGCGCGATTTCTCTTCTTCTCCTCCTTAAGCAAGAGCCAGGGTCGGCGTCCCCGGCTCTTGCTAATTTAATCAGACAAAACAACCCCCGGATGTATTGCGCCTTCCGGTGGTTGTTTCTATAATAGGGGGTGATTAACAAAAACATCTTAATGGAGTGCCTATCATGTCAACCAGCCCAGAAACCTTTCCCATCACACTGGCCGGTATCCGTCGGGAGCTGCGCCTGTTCGAGGTTAAGCCAGGCTTGAAGATCGCCATCCTGAACATACTGGGGGATACTGAATTAGTGGAAGCCTGTGCCATGGAATTAACCGGCAGGCTGGCGAACATCGAATATGACTTGCTGGTCACAGCAGAGACTAAAAGCATCCCGCTGGCTCATTCCATGGCGGTGCATGCCCATAAATCCTATGTTGTCCTGCGCAAGAGCTATAAGGTCTATATGGGTAAAGCCCAACAGGTCGAAACGATGTCCATCACGACCGGCGCCCCCCAGATTCTTGTGCTTGACGAGAAGGATGCCGGAAGGATCATGGGCAAACGGGTGGTGATCGTGGATGACGTGGTCAGCACAGGCTCCACGCTTGAGGCCATGCGCAAACTGATGAGTGAGGCTGGGGCTGATGTGGTGGCTGAAGCTGCTATCTGCACGGAAGGCGATAACGCAGACTGGGACAAGATCGTCCACCTGGGCGAACTGCCGTTGTTCTGCGATTAATTCGGATTAATCATACTATTTAAATATAGCAGGGAAGTAGAACCACAGGCCGGTACCAATGCGTACGCGGTAGGATGTGTTGTTGCCAAAGATACCATCATCCAGGGGTTTGACCCGTATCAGATAGAGACCATCTGCCGGTGCGATCCAGCGTAAAGCGAGAGGTGAATCATAATCATTGACATCCTCATACAGGATCCAATTACTTTCGCTGGACGCATACAAGTCGATGGCGCTTCCAGCCGGACTCCCCTGGCCGGGTATCACCCAGATCAGGAATTCCTGGCCTGCCTGGGCGAAAAAGCCCGACCAGTCGACATCTCCGGCATCACAAAAATTGTGATCGCGGAAAACGTCTGGTTGAACCGCCGTGGCATTAATAGTCTCATCATCGCCAACTCCCTGGTCAAAGGCATCAGCCGTACAAGTTGTTGCAGTTTGGGTGACAGCTTCCGCGGTTGACGGGAAGGTTTCGATATTACCGGGTGTATCATGTCCTCGCATGCGGAAGCCGTAGGCATGACCGGGCTGTCCGACGAACCAGGTCGAGGTTTTAAATGCAGGGATATTCGTCAACCAGGACTGCCAGGTGCCTCCATCCATCTGGTATTGGAAATCATAGCCATGCAGGCGGCTGCGGGCATCCGCGGCGGTCCAGGTCAACAGGACCCCGGTCCCGTCAGTTGTGGCGGACAGGGCGTTCAAGCTCGTGACCGGCGGCGTGGTATCGATGACGACATCCCAGTCGACCACCACCCGGGTATTTTCCTCCCAGTCATAAGCGATCACAGCCAGTGCGCCGGATTGCCCTTCGGTGTATCCAGCGCCATCATAACCGGCCTGCCAGCCATCTTCACCATAGGCATCGCTGGCCAGCAAGACCCAGACATTTTCATTCCAATCCGGAGAGTGCCACCAGAAATCCACCCGACTGACGCCACTGTTATCATCCTCGGCAATTGCCGAGAATGTGGCATTGCCAGAAGGGGCGCCATCCCCGGCGGTCGGGTAAACCATGGATAAACTCGGGGCAATGTTATCTTCCGTTTCCGGTTGGTTCGTTAATGAAATGCTGTAGAAGTAATTGGCCCCCCCGCTGGTGGGGTGATCCTTCGATTTGACTTTGAGATAATAAAAATCTGGGATTGGGACTGTTTGCGAGCTTTCAGGGATCACAAAATAGAGTTGTGAATCCGTCATCGAGCCGGGTTGCATATCATCATTTTCGGCGATGGGACTGTTGCCATACTTCGTTTGATCGAGCAGGGTCAGGTGAGTGTCCAACGCTGAGGAGGGCTCGAGTTGCAAAGCCTTCACAAGAGCGATCAATTTATCGCCTTCAAGGGCTGTGAACTTATAATAATCGACATCCCCGGCCGGGCAGATCGTCCCGGTGAGTTCCGATCCAGCGGTGATGGTCGTAGCCGTCGCGATCGAATTATTGGAAGATTCCTCACAGCCCTGGGGGCTTGGGGTGGTCACGCGGATATCATCCACCAACCAGCCATCCAACTCACCATTGTAATATTTATCAGTCGTTGAAAAGTGGAACCTTATGCGTATGGTTGACCCGGCGTAAGCTGTTAGGTCGATAACCGGACTGGTCAACCAGGTGTTCATGGCATCATCGCTGAGTTGGACCAGGTTCTGGAATCGTCCGCCGTTCTGCGAGATCTGCACCCAGCGCTGATCCCAATAGACCTGGTCGCTTTCAGTTTCATAACGGTAATTAAAACGCAGGGTGGCACCGCCCGCAGGAATTTGAATGGGGGGTGATGACAAATCACCGCCGCCGTAGACAGGATCACCGTAATCCCCATCAGCATTATTGCAAGCCCAAACATGATTGGCGGAATTCCAGGAATCCTCGCTCAAATGCCACAGACCGCTCCCCGTCCAATCATTCAGACCTGACTCCACGTTGTCTGTGAAAGGCAGGTTACGAGTCGTCATTGAAGGGAGAGTCCCCGCTGTGACGGGGAAAGCTACCATTTCCCAATCTGTGAAGTATGGATTGTTGTATTTATCAGTGATACGCCCACGCGCGCACCAGGTATAGTTGCCGACCAGCAATGTTCCTATCGACCAGGTGGGTTGGATCGATAATTCCGGGGAGCGGGCGATCAAGTAACCTGAGCCGTCGCACGCTTCCGCTGAGGCCAATGAACCGGAGAAGATGCGGGTCTGGTACTTGGTGGCGCCATCCGCCCGCCAGGCAACCGTGATGGAATCGACCGCTGTCGGATCAGCAGAGCTGGGCCCGTGGGGATCAAGCGAACCATCCACGAAAAGTTCCAGCACACGGCTATCAATCGTTCTCAATTGCACTGAAGCTGAGGACATGTGATCCGAGTGAATCGGATTATCAGCCAGGTTCCGATCGGAATTCGTGAGCGTTTCACGCCGGTCGCTCCATGCATCCCCATCGTACATCCTCAACTGGACATTTTCGCCCAGGATGACCGATGCGGTATCGTTACTTAAGACAGGTGCAAGCTGGCTCGGAGTATGGTTACCGATACCCAGGGTCCTGTAACTTCCCGTGAAATTGATCCCACTATAAATAACCACCTCATCAGCATTCGGCAAATGGGGTGCAATAACCTGGCCCTGACAATTCACCGCATTGACCAGGTGGCGAATGCCTAGTGGCACCTGGGATTGGTTGCCCTCAATATCCCAGGCACGCAGCGCCAGGTTAAAAGGTCCAACCGGGATACCGGCAGTACAGACATTCAAATTATATGAAAAGGGATTACTCATTAAAGCATCCCCAACCTCATGCCAGGCATCCCCGTAATATGCAATCAACTGCATGCGGGTGACGCCCAGATTATCCGAACCCCAGCCTGAAGTTGACAGGACCTGCGTGGTGACCGTCTGTTTGTCAGCCGGCAGCGTCAATCCGCCGGTGGGAGGATTGGCGCCCACATTACCAGAGGTGTAGCTTCTTTGCCATTGTCCACCCAGGATGGCAGCGCCCGCCTCGGTGCGCGGTCGACCACCCTGCGTGGCGGCATCCCAGTTGATGGATACATCCCGGAAGGTAATATCCACGGAAGGCCCCCAATAGGGGTAGAGGCTGGTATGCACCATGAAATGCAGGTGGTGACCCGAACTGTAACCGGTATCATCCACGTTGCCAATAAACTGTCCCTGGGAAACGTTCGCGCCGATCGTGTGCAGAGCCGGAGGGATCGTGCTTTGAGCCAGGTGATAATAGATCTGGTAGGAAGTGGGACTGGTGGAGACGTCTTTGATGATAAAGATGTTGGTGCAGCTTGTAGAGCCATTCTCACAGGTATCTTTGGCATACTGGACGGTCCCTCCCTTGGCGGCCAACAGGGGGAACATGGTCCCATCTGCAAAGTCAAAGGCATAAATGCAGTCATCGTCCGGGCAGGAGGTGTGTTCCGCACTCCATACCAGGGTCTTGGTTAAACCATTAGCCCATGGCAGCCGGTAACCGCCCAGCGCAGCCAGGGGCGCCTCAGGCGCTTTTATGGTCTGAAGATCCTCATTCCACTCCACCGCCAGCTCCTGCGGTAACAATTCCATGACCTTCGGAGCTGCTGTGCTCCAGTCATCATCTTCCGAAAAAACAACCTGCCAATCGGAGCTTGACAAAACGCTGCCACCCGGTGAAAGTGTGACGATCACAGACATCGGTTCGGTCGCAATGGTCATGCCGGTGACCGGGTCCAATGGATCCAACCAGACCACTGCGCCGGACAGATCATCCGAATATGAGACCTGGGATAGCTCCCAATCATACGCATTGAACAGGAAGGCTTCTGGGCGGGAGGCCACCTCCTGCAGGATGGCAGTCCAAATAATCTGGTCGATATCCGTGGGTCCATCAGTCCGGGGGGGCTGGGCGCCCTGGGCAACTCCACGGGAGGCAACCATTAACATCCCGCTGATCATTAAGATGGTTAAGAGAATAAGGAGGGTTTTACGCAATAGCTGGCTCCCGGATGTTATGCTATGGTGTGGCAGTCGGGGTGACTGTCATGTCGGCTTGTGTGTTTAACTCCGAGAGTTGAGGTGCAATTGGGATGCCAGCAGTGATATCGCTGACATAATCGATGGCGCCCTGGCAGGCTGGCTGAAGGTAAAGCTTAACATGTGCCCAATCCAGCGGATCGCCAACAGTCATGGTTGCCGTGATCGCATCGGCCAGGCAACCCGGACCGGCGTTGTAATTGGTCAGGGTAAATTTCCACAGATCTTCATAACCGGTCGTCTGTCCGGCAAAGTTCCCGGTACGATTTACTAGGATCTGGCCAACCTGTTCGCAGTTGGCGAGTAAAGCTCTCGAGAAAACGCTGATGCTGAAATTAGCCTGTGACAGATCGATCCCACTCGGACAATCCGGGCAGGCAGCGTTGACCTTTTGTACCAGTGCGCCGCGCAGGGTGTTTTGTTGGATTTCGCTCAGGTTGCCAAAACCAGCCTGGCAAACATCCGTTTTGTACACCAGTGGGCAGAACTGGCTGAAGAACTCGGGGTTCCACAACAGGACGGTATCCGCACCGCCCTCGGTCATCTGCCCCAACCCGGCTTCCTCAAGTGTCTTGAAAATACCGGGCCAGAATTGGCTCTCGCGGCCAAAGATGTTCTTCATCAATTGTGCCGGAACGCCTGTTTCGGTGGCCACCCGCAGGATCTCCCCGTCGAATTGATTCTGCCAGGTGGTTACCTGAGGCATGGCTGCCGCCAGACCGCACTCGCTTGCGATACCAAATCCGGAAAGACCGCCATCCAGGCAAGTACTGACATCCACCAGCCCGCGTTCGATCAAGGAGCCAGCCAGATAATAATAAGAAATGGTGGTTTTCAACTCTGCGGTGGTCGCCGGAGTCAGCAACCAGTCGGGTGGTCCACCCACATCCGGGAAAGACATCCACACCTGTGAGCAGCTGGCTAATGGAGAACCTCGCCACTGGGTGCTGAGCACATCCACATACCAGGCAGGTGTGTCGGAAACGCCGCCTTCCGGATCCATGAAATCACCCCACGGGATCACCCGGATCTGGGCGGTGTAATTCTCACTGGTGTCGCCAAAACTAGACTCAACCCAAAATTCAAGCGGAATGCCATTCGTCCCGGTGGGTGGCAGGGGCAGTTCGCAGACCCCGCCACGACAGCTGAACGCTTCTCCGTTAAGCAGGCCCTGCACGCTGATGATCTGCTCATTGGGCAAGGGTTCTTCGCCGGTGATCAATAATTTGGGTAAGGTATCACAACGGTTCTCAGGATAGGATGGCTCGCATCCACTGAGCGTCAACCAGGCCTTAGCCGGAGCCAGTTTCACCTCTATCTCGCGCTCGCCGGGTGTCGTCCGGTACAGGTAAAGGTAATAACCCGAGCATTTGCGCTGGTTTTCCAGGGTGTCCAACTGACAGGCAGAAGTTGCGCGCCAGGCATTGAAAACCGCTTCGCCGCAGTAGTACCACACTTCGCTTGCGTCCGGCAGACCCTCATGTTCAACAAAGACCTGGCAGACAACCTGATTATCGCGCCAGGTTGCCAGCCACCATTCATAAGTCGTATAAGAAACCGTGATGTTTGTTTTACGATTAGGACCAACACCGGCATCTTCCCGCGACGCGGAAACACGCTCGGGTGCTGAGAAAACCCCCAATCCCATTACCAGCAGGGAGATTAATATAACAAGAGAACCAATGGTCCTTTTGATCATTGTTTAGTGTTTATTGCAATAATTTCCTAATTATAACCAGTTATTACCCTTGCCACATCTGAAAGCATTGAATTGAAAGGTGTTTGTAATTTGCCCATTTTATGATTATTGGATGGCTCCTCGGGCATTCGTTATCCAAGGACATATGATGCTGGATATTCTATTCAATCTACGGATAAGGATAAACGGTCTGGGTGAGCGTGGGAGTGAGCGTGGGTGTAACAGTTGTGGTACCCGGTACAGGTGTCGTGCTGGGGGTTGGAGTTATGGAGATCACAAGCGTGGTCTGGGGAGTGCTGGTTAATGTTGGCGTATACGAAGACAGGACCGCCCGGGTCAATTGGGCCTGCAAGGTGGCCGCCAGGTCCGAGTAGGCTGCCGGGGTCATGATAAAGGTCACCGCTTCCTGGATCAGCGCGGTCAAGGCTTCGCGATTCGGTAACAGGACGATGCTCTTGGCCCTACCGGGCATCAGCCACTGGGTCACTTCATCCCAGCTGATCTGGTGATAGGCCATGCGCTGTGGATCGGCCAGCTGGATCGCCAACGGGATATCAGCCAGCAGGTCAACCAGTGTCAGGTCGGTCGTGACCGTATCCTTGAATTCGGCATACAGCTCAGGCAACCGCGCAATCTCTCCATCCATCAACAACCTGAGAAAGAAAGCCCGCATTACCTGCAATTGGCGCCGGTTGCGGTCCATATCATCTTCGCCACGCCGGTGGGCAGCATAACAGAATGCCTGCCCTCCATTCATATGAATGCTGCCAGGTGTCAGAAAGCAGGGATCGGTCAGATCATCGATCACGACCACATCGATCCCACCGACGGCATCCACCAACCGGGGAAAATCGCTCATCTGAACCATCAGGTAATGATCCGGTGATATACCCAGGTTGTATTCCAGCGTATCCTTGACGAGGGAAATCCCGCCCACCGGGTAGGCATTATTAATGCGCTGCATGGTGTATCCGGGTATATAGACGAACAGGTCGGGGGGGATGGAAATCACACTGGCCATGGATGTCCGCCGGTTGTACAGGATCAAGTACATGGCATCCGTCCTGCCGGTGAAAGGATAATCCTGGTCAAGCCCAAGTAAAACGATCGACTCGACCTCATCATGCAGACTGATGCCCGGGAATGGGGCTGGAACGGGTGTGGCGGGTATTTCCACCGGACCCGGCCAGACACGCGTAGTCACAGGTCTGGCGGTGAGGGTAGACGTCAGTGAGGGGATGGTCGTTTCCGTAACAGCTTTATTCGAAAACAGGCCACTCTGGCAGCCGGCCAGTGAAAACACCACGGCAATCACACCGAGTAGGACGACCAGCCTGACGGAACGTTCGCGCCTTGTATCCATTATCGATCGGTCAATCTTCAGCAGGCGGCGCAGCCTGACCGTAATCCAACACTTCCCGCACCTGGGTACGATCGCGTGCCGCGCTGATGACACCGGCTTCCTCCATGGCGTCAATGATGCGGGCGGCGCGGGAATAACCGATGCGCATGTGCCGTTGCAGCATGGAAGTCGAAGCCCGTCCTTCGCGGCGCACGAGATCCACTGCATCATCATAAAGGCTGTCACTGCCCGGTTTCCCGAGCGGCTCCTTGAAAAGCGGATCCTGTTTCAACAGGGCGTCGGTACGGAATCCATCCGCTGTGGCTTCCGGAACAGCATTCTCGCCGATCCTGGAGGATTGATCCAACCAGAAGGTCACCAGCCGGTTGATCTCGTCATCTGAAATGTATGCCCCCTGCAATCGGATCGGTGCCGGCGCATCCGGTGCCTGGAAGAGCATATCTCCTTTGCCGAGGAGTTTCTCGGCGCCGCTCTGGTCAAGGATGACACGACTGTCGGCATTGGAAAAGACGTTGAAGGAGATCCGGGCGGGCAGGTTGGCTTTAATGCGGCCGGTCACAACGTTGACCGACGGGCGCTGGGTTGCCAAAATCATATGCATGCCGGTGGCGCGTGCCATCTGGGCGATACGCGCAATGGCGCTTTCGGTTTCCTCGGGGGCCATCATGATCAGGTCAGCCAGTTCATCAATGATGATCACCAGCCGGGGAAGTGTCTTCGTACCGGCAGCCATACACTGATTGTTGTAGTCTTCAATGTTACGTGCACCGGCTTTGGCAAACAGGTCGAGGCGAATGTCCATCTCACGCATCATCCACTGCAGGACAGAAATAACCTGACTGGCTTCCACCACCACAGGCGCGAGCAAATGCGGCATGCCGTTGTAATTGGAAAGTTCCACCCGCTTGGGATCAACCAAAACAAAACGCAGTTCATCCGGGGTATTGGTCAGCAACAAGCAGGAAATGATGGCGTTGACACAAACTGATTTACCTGAGCCAGTCGTGCCTGCGATCAGCAAATGCGGCAAGGCTGCCAGATCTGCTGCCACCGGTCGTCCGGCCACATCCTTGCCGAGTGCCAATCGCATGGAAGACTTGATACGATGGAAGCTTTCGCTCCCCATCACATCCTTGAGAGCTACACGTCCGCGCTCGGTGTTTGGTACTTCAATGCCCACATAGGAATGTCCTGGAACAGGGGCTTCGATTCGGATGCGGGTGGAGGAGAGTGCCAGGGCCAGGTCATCCGCCAGGGATTCGATCTTGTTAACCCTGACACGGGTTTTACCGTAACGGGTTTCGATATAATCCGGCTCCACCCCAAATTGTGTGATCGCCGGACCGCTCTGGATCGAGACGACATGCGCCGGAACGCCAAAGGATGCCAGCGTCTCTTCAATAATACGAGCCCGCTGCTTGTTCAGGTCCTCACTGTCACGGGCTTGGATTCCTCCCTCGAGTATGGCATCAATCTTGGGTAATACCCAGCTGCGCCGGGTCATATTGCTTTGGGATCCTCCCGCCAGCGGCTGCAGGGATACACCAGAAGCCACCCGGGATTTTTGGGGTTGCAGTGCCGGTTGGCCGATCTCACGGCGTGGAGGGTCCGTGACTTTAAGTTCTTCGAGAGGTGTGAAGCCATCATCCTCAACCTGCCGGATCACCGGAACCCCCCGCGAGGTATCTGGCTGGGGTAAATTACTGCCAATGGCACCGATACCATTACTCAGCCAGCTGCTGATCTGGGCGATCGATACGCTCAGGGTCAGAAGCAACCCGAGCAGGAACCATACAATCATGATGATGACCGCACCGGCATCCCCGAACATGGACAATAAGGCACTCAATAGGCCAAAGCCAATATATCCGCCGCCATCCCCGGTCGGGATGACCTCCCGGGTTCCCCCTGCAAAGAGATGGAACCAGGTCAGCAGGTTCAGGGACAACAGGAATCCACCAATGACCCGCTGGGCTGAAAGTTGCGGTACATAGGGTTTGTTACGTAAAAGGACCCACACGCCCAGGATCATGGACCCGATCGCCAGAGGATAGATTCCCCAACCCGACAGGTATCCCAGCAGGTTGACCCACCACAGGGCAAAACTACCCTCAGGGTAGGAGACGAGTGCAATGGTACTGATCGCCCCGAATATCATTAATAGGATACCGGTCAGATCAAGTTTTCGATCGGGTGGCATTTCCCGCAAAGCGGTCAATGGTTGACCAAGCAGCCCATGCGTCCGCTGCCCGCGGGTGCTGCGGGAGGATGGACTTCGCTTGGTACCCTTTCGGGATGCTGTCTTCTGGTTTTTTCGGGTTATCCGGTTGTTTCTGGCTGGCACGACGCAATACTCCTTCGAACAAATGGTCGATTAATAAAATTATAGCATGCCGCAATCTTCGCAGCAGCCTTTTTGAGGATATGGTTCGCAGGCTGTTACATACAATATTCATGCCAGCTGACCGTTCCCGGGCGCTCATACCAAACGGACTGAAAGCATGGAATTCATATAATTGCACCCGTATTTGGTTCAGTACACTATAATTAGCAAAACCCGCCATAAAGGAGTTCTAAATGGAAACGATCCATGCGATTGAGATCCTGGTAACCTATTTCATCCAAGGCTTGGGGACCTGGTTGACACCGGTCATGGAGTTCTTCAGCTTCTGCGCATCCGAAGAATTCTTCATGCTGGTTGTGCCGATCCTTTATTGGTGCCTTGACAGCGCCGTGGGTATGCGCGTCGGTGTTGTCGTCATGATGAGTTCATCAGTCGTGGATTTCACCAAGATGGCATGTCAACTGGCACGGCCATACTGGATTTTCCCGAAAGTGCACGCATATGCACTGGAAACCTCCTTTGGTTTACCATCCGGGCATACTCAAAAAGCCGTGGCGGTTTGGGCTACACTGGCCACATCCTTTAAAAAGAAATGGTTATGGATCGTCTCCATCTTCATGATCATTATGATCGCCTTGTCACGCATCTACCTGGGTGTTCATTTTTTGAGCGATATTCTTGCCGGCCTGGTTATCAGCATCCTGTTCCTGGTCCTGTACATGAAATTTGAGGCACCGGTAGTCCGCTGGGCGAAGAAACAACCGTTGTGGATCATTGCCTTGGCATCCCTGGCTGTCAGTCTGGCTCCCATTCTGATCGGTGCAGCCATCCGTAACGCCAATGCGGGCTGGCAGGTACCAGCCGGGTGGCTGGTCACGGATATCGATCCTTTCAATTTGGAAGGCATCCTCACACTTAATGGCACACTCTTCGGGATGCTGTTTGGTTACGCCTGGATAAAAAGGACCGGTGGATTCAAAGTGCCCGGCACTCCAGTCCAACTCGTCCTACGGTACGTATTGGGTGTTGCAGGCGTATTTATCATCCGTTACGGGTTGAAATTCATCTTTCCTGAGTCACCTGACTTTTTCGGGTACACGCTTCGATTCATCCGTTATGGTTTGATCGGCTTGTGGGTAACTGGCGTGGCTCCGATCATATTTATTAAACTCAAGTTATCCCAAAGGGAACGCTCTCTTTCCGGGTGATATAATTTTTTGCTGTTCGGATACTCCGGGCAATGGATGAATTGGAACAGGATAAAAAATAATGGCAAAAAAGGGTCGTGTTTTTTCCGGCGCCCGTCCGACCGGACGCCAGCATCTTGGGAATTACCTGGGTGCCATCAAGAATTATGTAGCCTTGCAGGATGAATATGATTGCGTGTATTGCATCGTCGACCTGCATGCTCTGACCACGCTCGATTCCACTGAGGACCTTAAACAAAGCACATTTGAAATGTCCCTGGACTGGCTGGCAGCCGGCATCCGCCCCGAGGAAAGTATTGTTTTCATTCAGTCTCATGTACCCCAGGTGACCGAGCTGCACACAATTCTTTCCATGGTGACCCCCCTCGGGAAACTCACCGACCTGCCAACCTTCAAAGAGAAGGTGCGCCAGAACCCGAATAATGTCAATTATGGTTTGGTGGGATACCCGGTATTGATGGCGGCCGACATTGCACTTTATAAAGCTGATTTTGTCCCGGTCGGGATCGACCAGGCACCCCATATCGAATTCACTCGCGAGGTGGTGCGTTCATTCAATTTTAATTATCACACCAAGGCGCTGGTCGAACCTCAGATGAAAATCACGAATGTACCGAAGGTACTGGGCATCGACGGGCGCGAGAAGATGAGTAAAAGCCTCGACAACCAGATCGAACTGGCAGCCACGCCCGAGGAAACAATGGCGCGGGTCAAACAGATGGTAACGGACCCGCAACGGTTAAGGCGCAATGACCCCGGTAATCCGGATGTCTGCAATGTTTACAGCCTGCATAAGATCTTTTCAAGCAATGCCGAGATCGAGATGGTCAATACCGAGTGTCGTCGAGCGGGTATCGGTTGTGTTGAATGCAAGCAATTGTTTGCTAAAAACCTGAATAACAACCTGGAACCTTTCCGGGAGAGACGCGCTGCCCTGGCGCAAAAACCCGAGATGGTCTGGGAGATTCTGGCTGAGGGTGAGAAGCGTGCGCGTATCATTGCAGAGAGTACCATGCAAGAAGTTCGCGCAGCGATAGGCCTGCCATAACCATGAAAGCCCTGATCCAACGTGTAACGTCTGGAAGCGTGAGCGTTGACGGGAAAGCGATCTCCTCCATCGACAAAGGACTGGTGATCCTGGTCGGCATCGGCCACACAGACGGGCCAGGCCAGATTCAGGCTATCGCCGAAAAAATCGCCAATCTCCGAATTTTTGAAGACGCCAGTGGGAAAATGAATTTATCCATACTGGATACCGGTGGCTCGGTCCTGGTGGTCTCCCAATTCACCTTATACGCCGACACGCACAAAGGACGGCGACCGGCCTTCACCGACGCAGCAGCCCCTGAGGTTGCCAGCCAGTTGGTGGATGAATTCATCAAAGAGCTGTCCCGGTTGGGGGTGCCGACCCAGAGTGGCACCTTCGGCGCCCATATGCTCGTCCAGATCGCCAACGATGGCCCGGTGACGATCATGTTGGAAAATTAACCCTGACCTGATCATTCGCACCCAAACCACCCAATGAATTCACATTCTCGCAAAAACAAACGATATTTAATTTTACTGGGGATCATTCTGGTCCTGGCGTTTTCAGCCCTGGCAGGTTTAATCCTGGTGCGCACGAATGAATCTGTCGCCTACCGCTTTGATGTTCTGAGGGCGAAGATAAAATATGCCATACATCCGCCTGAACAAGTGGTATTCGTTCCCCAGGATCAGTTGGCAGCAATCGTATCAGCAACGCTAAGAGCATTAACCCCTTCGGTAACCCCAACATCACAACCCGCGGCAGCCACGACGCCCACACCGGAAGCATCTGCCACCTCGACAGTCATACCAACTGCGGTTCCGGGTCGAAAGTTATTAAGTGGATTCATCCATGAATTCGAAACATGGAATAATTGCGGTCCAGCCAGCCTTGCCATGATCCTGAATTACTGGGGTTGGGAGGGTGATCAGCGTAATACAGCGGCCTTTCTGAAACCGAATCCACGCGATAAAAATGTCATGCCGTATGAAATGCAAGCTTTCATCGAGCAAACTACCGATCTTTCGGTGATCATACGATATGGCGGGGATATTGAACTACTTCAATCCTTCATCGCGATTGGAGTCCCTGTGCTTATTGAAACCGGCTTCGAGGGCGCAGATTTCGAGGATTGGATGGGGCATTATCGGGTCCTATCCGGTTATGATCTCGAACAAAAGAAGTTCTATACTCAAGATTCCTACATCGGTGAAAATATCCCAGTCACATTTGCTCAAGTGGAAGCAGAATGGAGAGCTTTCAACTATGTTTACCTGGTCGTCTTCCCCGGGGAACGAGAGGAAGAGGTATTTCATATCCTTGGCCCCCAGTTGGATGAAACATACAACCTGAGCTTTGTCGCCGATCTGGCGACTGTGGAAACCATAACCATGACGGGGCGGGGCCAATTCTTTGCATGGTTCAACCGTGGAACCAGCCTGGTCAACCTGGGGGATTATACCGGCGCAGCCCTGGCTTATGACGAGGCCTACAAAATCTACCCCACACTGAAAGAAAGTCAACGTCCCTGGCGTATGATCTATTATCAGACCGGACCCTATTTCGCCTATTACTATACCGGACGTTATTACGATGTTCTCAGCCTGGCAACATCCACATTATCCGCGATGAGCGAACCCGTCCTGGAAGAGAGCTATGTCTGGCGTGCGCGGGCCAGGCTTGCCCTGGGTGATACAGCAGGGGCGATCGACGACCTCAATCTTGCCCTTCAATACCACCCCGATTATGCCCCCGCCCTGGAAGAATTGGCTCGCCTGAACGGACAATAAGCCTTCGACCACTCCCTGGAACATTTATACAATGTTAATACGCCTTTGCTTGACGCTCATTTAAGAGCATGGTATCATAATTCCCAATTATTTAGCACTCTAATAGCGAGAGTGCTAAATTTTCAGAAAAACCATGGACAACCTTTCTGACCGACAAAAGATCATTCTGACGCTGCTCATCCGGGAATATGTTCATTCTGCCCAACCGGTTGGCTCTCAACTATTGGTAGAAAAGTACAACCTGGACATGAGCTCCGCCACAGTGCGCAATGAGTTAGGCGCACTGACAGATCTAGGTTATCTAAAACAACCGCATACCTCAGCCGGACGAGTTCCTACGGAGAACGGGTATCGTTTCTTCGTCAGCCGTCTCCTTGAGGATAACGAGCTGCCGCTGAACACCCGTCGTACCATCAGTCACCAGTTCTACCAGAGTCACCAGGATGTCGATCAGTGGATGCGCCTGGCAGCCTCCGTGCTCGCCCAACAATCACGCGGCGCTTCCCTGGTGACCTCTCCACGTCCACAGCAATCGCATTTCAAACATCTGGAGTTGGTTTCCACTCATGGATATCAGGTATTAATGGTCCTGGTTCTGATCGGTGGAGGCATTCACCAACGCCTTTTTACCACCCAAGACCTGGTCAGACAGGAAGATCTATCGTTGACCGCCAACAAGATCACCCAGCTTTGTACAGGGAGTGATGTTGAGGGATTGGCTTCTGCAAGATCTCAGCTTTCAGTGGTTGAACAAGGCATCGTTGACATGCTGATCGAAGAAATGAATCGCGCTGACGCAACAGTCACCGGAGAGATCTTTTTGGATGGTCTCAGTAATGTCATGGCGGAACCTGAGTTCACCGGAACTGAGGAAGGTCGGCGTGCACTTAAGGTTTTTGAAGAACGATCGGTGCTGAATGACCTGATCGCCCGAACAACCCTTTCCAATAACGCAACCGGCGTGCACGTGCTGATCGGGGGTGAGGGAACCTGGGATATCCTGCGTGACTGCAGCATCGTGCTGGCCCGCTATGGAACCCCCGGAATCACAACCGGGACTTTGGGTGTACTGGGCCCCATGCGCATGCCCTACGGGCATACCATTTCAACCGTTCGATATGTGGCCGATCTGCTCAGCGATCTTGTCTCTGATACCCTCACGGATTGAACAGATTCAGGTCATCAGTGGAGTATAGTATGACAGAACACAAGAAAAAAAATTCCGAGAACAAGCCCGAGGAGAATCAATCTCTTCCTAAACGAGATAACCCCTCTCCGGATAGCACTCCCGAAAGTGAGTCCCAATCGCAACAAACCATGGTCGCGTTGACCATGGAGGAATATGATGCATTGCAAAATCAGCTCGAGGAGGCCAGATCCAAAGAGAAGGAATACATTGACAGCTGGCAGCGAGAACGGGCTGATTTCCTGAATTATAAGAAGCGTATTGAGCGCGAGCGCGAGATGGCCCACGCCAACGCATCGGCAGACGTCGTTCTGAAGTATCTGGTTCTCCAGGACGACCTTGAACGAGCCTTGAAATCCCGCCCGAGCGAATCAGAAAGCCCGGCATGGGTTGAAGGCATAGAATTCATTTATCGTAAACTTGTGGCCCTGCTTGAAAAGGAAGGCATCAAACAGATCGTTCCCGTCGGGGAGATGTTTGATCCAACTATGCACGAAGCAGTGGTTCAGGAAGATAATCCTGACTATGAAAGCGGTCAGATCATCGAAGTCATTTCACCAGGCTACCAGATGGGGGACCGGATCATTCGTCCGGCTCGCGTCAGGGTGGCAAGCTAGGAGACATATAAAAAATGGGAAAAATAATAGGAATCGATCTGGGCACTACCAACTCGGTGGCTGCGGTCATGCTGGGGGGGGAACCGGTTGTCATCCCCTCTGCAGAAGGTGAACGGCTGGTACCATCGGTGGTGGCGGTTAACAAGAACCACGAACGCATGGTGGGCCGCGTAGCCCGCAACCAGGCGGTTGTGAATCCGGAGAATACTGTATTCTCCATCAAACGTTTCATGGGTCGCAAATTCGATGATCCAGAAGTCCAACGGACCCTTGGGCGCGTGCCCTACAAGGTCAGCCGGGCTGGGAATGGTGATGTGCGCGTGGTTCTGGATGGCAAGGAATACTCCCCGCCAGAAGTATCCGCCATGATCCTGTCGAAATTAAAAACAGATGCAGAAGCCTACCTGGGCGAGTCGATCACCCAAGCAGTCATCACTGTTCCTGCATACTTTAACGACGCTCAACGCAATGCGACCAAAGATGCCGGCAAGATCGCCGGCCTTGAAGTATTGCGGATCATCAACGAGCCGACCGCCTCATCCCTGGCTTATGGCTTGGACAAGAAGAAAAACGAGGTCATTGCTGTTTACGACCTGGGCGGCGGCACTTTCGATATTTCCATTCTGGATGTCGGTGATGGTGTCTTCCAGGTGCGCTCGACCTCGGGTGACACCTTCCTGGGTGGTGACGATTTTGATACCCGTATCATCGACCACATTGCAGATGAATACAAGAAGGAATCCGGTATTGATCTGCGCGGTGACCGCCAGGCACTTCAACGCCTCAGGGAAGCAGCAGAAAAAGCCAAGATCGAGTTGTCAAGCGTCATGCAGGCAGAGATCAACCTGCCGTATATCACGGCCGACGCCAGCGGTCCGAAACATCTGGTCATGAACCTGACCCGCTCCAAGCTGGAACAGTTGACCGGCGACCTGATTGCCCGCAGTCTCGAGCCAGTCAGACATGCAATTTCAGATGCCAATCTCAAGGCATCTGATATCAACGAGATCGTTATGGTTGGCGGCATGACCCGCATGCCAGCGGTACAGGAAGCTGTACGAAAGGAATTCAACAACAAGGAGCCTTGCAAAGGGTGTCAATCCGGATGAGGTTGTGGCCGTTGGTGCAGCCATCCAGGCAGGCGTGCTGGGTGGTGAGGTCAAAGATATCTTGCTACTGGATGTCACCCCGCTGACCCTCTCAATCGAGACCCTGGGCGGCGTTGCAACACCCCTGATCGAACGCAATACCACCATCCCGGCTCGCAAGAGCCAGATCTTTTCGACTGCATCGGACAATCAAACTTCTGTGGAAGTGAACGTATTGCAGGGCGAACGCCCACTTGCGACCGATAATAAATCACTCGGAAAATTCAACCTGGATGGTATTCCACCGGCGCCACGTGGCATCCCGCAGGTCGAAGTCACCTTTGATATCGATGCCAATGGTATTCTAAACGTCACGGCGGCAGATAAAGCCACAGGACGCAGCCAGCACATCACCATCACTGCTTCCTCCGGCTTGAGCGATGCTGAGATCGAGCGCATGCGCAAGGAAGCCGAAACTAACGCTGAGACCGATCGCAAGCGCAAAGACCTGATCGAGGCCAGGAACCGGGCAGACAATACCATTTATACTGCCGAGAAATCCCTCAAGGACCTGGGTGACAAAGTTCCGGCCGATGTCAAGCAGCAAACCGAAGATGGGGTTCGCAAGCTGCGGGAAACGCTGAACACCGAGGATGTTGAGGCGATTCGCCGTGATACCGATGCCCTGGGTGAGACCATCCAGAAGATCGGCTCGAGTGCCTATCAGCAGGCAGCCCCCGAACAACCCAAGCCTGAAGAAGATGCCGGTAACACCCCACCCCCCAACCCGGATGGCGATGGCAGCGGTGAAGATGTTGTTGATGGCGAGTTCAAACAAGTCTGAGCTGTGATTAATTAAAACAGAGATCGGGTACCGGAGATATACTCCGGTACCCGTTTACCCTTAAACTAGCGAACCTTCATGACCAAAAGAGACTACTACGAGATACTTGGTGTCCCACGCGATGCCAGCCCGGATGCGATCAAGACAGCTTTCCGGAATCTGGCCCGACAGTACCACCCGGATGTAAACAAAGCGCCGGATGCTGAGGAAATGTTCAAAGAAGCCAATGAGGCTTATGCAGTGCTCTCAGATCAACAGCGGCGCGCCGCCTATGACCGCTATGGTCATGCCGGGGTTAATAATATGGGCGGGATGCCGGATTTCTCGACCATCGATCTGTCGGACCTGTTTGGTGAGTTCTTCGGCTTTGGTGGGATGCGCGGTAAGCGCTCACGCAACGCCCCTCATCGCGGGCAGGATCTAACCAGCCGTATTCGGCTGACATTTGAGGAAGCCGTTTTCGGGGTTGAAAAGGAGATCGAGATCTCGCGCGATGAGAGCTGCCATGCCTGCAAGGGCAACGGCAGTGAACCCGGGACGCAACCAGTCCGTTGCTCGACCTGCAACGGAAACGGCGAAGTCCGCCAGGTTCATCAGACTTTCCTTGGCTCCATGGTCCAAGTAGTAACCTGCCCAACCTGCAGTGGTTCAGGGCAGGTGATCACAAATCCCTGCAGGGTTTGCCGCGGTCGCGGCCTGGAACGCAAAACCATTAAGAAGGTGATCCCGATCCCAGCTGGTGTGGATAACGGCACGCAGGTACGCCTGGCAGGTGAAGGGCAGCCAGGCACCAACGGCGGGCCCAATGGCAACTATTTTATTGAGCTCACCGTCTCGCCCCATAAATATTTCAAACGGCAGTCCAATGACATCCTATTGAACCTGAATATCAACCTCAGCCAGGCTGTCCTGGGGGCCGAGATCGAAGTTCCAACAGTGGATGGCATTGAGAAGATGAAGATACCCGCTGGAACCCAACCCGGCAAGGTATTTAATATTAAAGGCAAGGGCGTTCCCAGATTGCGGAACAATGGCCGGGGTGATCAATTGGTGATCATCAATGTGGATATTCCAACGCGCATATCCTCCGAACAGCGTCAACTTTTCAAGAAACTGGCAGACACACTTGGCAGCGAAGCAGTACCTCAAGAAAAAAGCTTCCTCGATCGATTAAAGGAAACGATGGGTGGTTGATAAAAAGCAAGAATGGCTTGAGATCAGCCTAGTCGTCAGTGGAGAATTGGCCGAAGCGGTCAGCGATGTCCTCACGCGGTATATCACCGGGGGCGTGGTCATAGAAAACGTGGTGAAGTATGACCCATCCGGAGAGCATTATTCAACCGGTGGAGAAGCCCGCATCTGTGGTTACATAGTAGCAGATGAGTTACTTGAAGAAAAACGCACCCTCATCGAACAGGCGCTTTGGCACCTGGGAACTATCCAGGCGTTACCTGAAATCAAATTCCAAACCATTCAAGATCAAAACTGGATGGAAAAATGGAAAGAAAAATATCACCCGATCCTGATTGGTAATAAATTAATGATCCTGCCCCCCTGGCTGGAAAATCCCGATCTTAAGCGCATTCCATTGCGAATAGATCCCAACATGGCTTTCGGAACTGGAACGCATCCCACCACCCAGTTATGCCTCTTGCTCAGTGAGAAATATCTCAAACCCGAAATGGATGTGATCGATATCGGGTGTGGCTCCGGAATCCTGTCTATCGCTGCTAGTCTATTGGGCGCCCGGCATACACTGGCGGTTGACATCGACCCGCTCTCCACCCAAGCCACCCTGGATAACGCCAGGCTGAATGGCTTAACCTACCGGAATCGAGATTGGATTGGGCTCTGTTCATGAGGTATTATCCGGTAGTTTCAACATGCACCAGGCCCCGCTTGTTCTGGCAAACATCCTGGCGCCGGTCATCATCGACTTGTTCAAAGTGGGATTGGGGGATCTGGTGGCACCCGGAGGATATTTGATCCTGTCTGGCATACTGGATCACCAAGTAGAGCGCGTACTGGCAGCGGGCACAGAAGCCGGATTCAAGGCGGTTCAAACAGCCGGGCAGGAAGATTGGGTTGCGCTGGTCTTTGAAAAACCCATCGGATAATTAACCGTATGTTAATACGGATGCGATATAATCCGAAGTGGAGTAAATATTATGTCCGGTGATATTGGTAAACAAATCGTCAAAAGTTCCGGCGGGGGGTTTTTTCAGGATATTGGAACGCGTGTCAAGCTAATTATCCGTCTGCTGCGGGATAAGCGCGTCAGTTTTTTCTTAAAGCTGTTACCTCTCAGCACCCTGGTATATCTGGTCGTCCCCGAATTCATGCCGGTAGTGGATGATGCTCTCATCATGTGGTTGGGAACCTACCTGTTCGTCGAGTTGGTACCGGATGAAATTGTCGATGAGCACATGCGCATTTTACAAAAGCGACTGACGCCTGCCACACCCCAACCCTCTCCGGAAGAGCCCCCGGTCGTGGATGCGGAATTCCACGATGTAGATGAACCTAAATCCTGAGACGCCATCTGGAAGAAAAACCGAGGCTTTTAGCCTCGGTTTTATTTATGCGATGACAGCCAGTTTTGTTCCAACTTTTTCAAAGGCTGACAGACTTTGATCCAGGTCAGCCTGGGAATGGGCCGCCGAGATCATCACACGGATACGCGCCTTTCCGGCAGGAACAGTCGGAAAACCAAGCGGCATCGCAAACACACTCTCTTCGAATAAAGCTCGGCTGAATTCCTGCGCCAGGGGAGCCTCCCCGAGCATGACCGGAGTGATCGGGGTGCTTGAGACACCCGTATTGAAACCAAGCCGTTTCATCTCGGCTTTAAAATAGCGTGCATTTTCCCATAATCGATCGACCAACTCAGTCGAGCTTTCCAAAAGGTCGATGGATGCAATACAGGCTGCGGCATCCGGAACGGTCATGGCAGATGAGAACAGGAAGGGCCGCCCTCGCTGACGCAACCATTCGACCACGATCGGGTTACCAGCGACAGCGCCCCCCATGACGCCAAATGCCTTCGAGAATGTGCCAACCTCCACATCCACCTTTCCATGTAATTTAAAATGGTCAACGATTCCCCGGCCGCCTTCACCTAACACACCTTCCCCATGTGCATCATCAACAAGCAACAGGATGTCGTACTTGCTCGACACTTTGTAGATCTCATCCAGCGGTGCAACATCCCCATCCATCGAAAAGACTCCATCTGTAATGATGAGTGCACGCCGGTATTTTCCTTCCGCCTCCCGGATAACCCTCTCCAAATCTTCAACATTGGCATGTTTATAACGCATGATCTCAGCACCGGACAAACGTGATCCATCGATGATGCTGGCATGATTCAGCTCATCCGAGAAGATCATATCCTCTTTACCTACCAGGGCTGGAATCGTGGCGGTGTTGGCATTGAATCCAGATTGAAAGGTGATCGTTCCTTCTACCCGTTTAAATTTTGCCAACCTGGCTTCAAGATCGATGTGCAGTTGCATCGTTCCGGCAATCGAGCGGACAGCCCCCGGACCAACGCCGTATTTCCTGACTGCCACCTGAACAGCCTCAACCACTTTCGGGTGATTCGCCAAGCCCAGGTAGTTGTTCGAGCAAAAATTCAAAACGCGTTTGCCTTCGACCTCCAACCAGGCACCCTGCGGCGAATTGATCGTCCTGATGCGGTTGTAGAGCCCGGAAGCTTTTAATCCAGCGATTTCTTCCTTGATCCAAGCGATGCGGTCAGTCATAAACACCTCGTTTCCTATAAGCGAATTCTACCCCTTGTCAGGTTGAACATGCAATAAATCCTCATCAAGGTCGCAGATATATCCCAGTTCCATCAGCCGCGGGACAATCCTTTCAATAACAGCAGACGGCAAGACAACTATGGTTGGGCTCAATGATTCCCCAAGAAAGCGTCCGATGGGTGATTTTCGGATCTCTAACATTACTTCCGCGCTCGACACACGGAGAATAGCCACCCGCCTTAAAGAGACCTGGGAGCCATTTTTGGCTGCTCGTTGAAGTGCTGTCACCAGGCTGGCTGGCAATACCCCCCCGCTATGGCGTGACAGCAGGGCCAATAATTGCTCTGTCTGCAACCCCTGGTTGGTTGCTTGTCTAAGGGAACGACCGGTGATTCGGTAAAGATACCCTTTATCATTGGCTCCTGCGCGCTCACAGAATCGCGCCAACAAATACCGTGTTGCCCGAGGGACATCACGCGGGCAAGTGAGTGTGCCATTGCGTAAGGCGGTGACATGACCAGATTCAATCTAGCATGCTCTCCGGAGATCGCCCGTGGTCAAGAGACTCCGCAAATATTGATAAGCGGAAAGCTTCCGGCGGGACACGCTTGCTTGAGACGCCCAGGTCAATGTAACCAAGCCAGTGCAAGGGTCCTTGCAGGATATATCGTATTAAAGCACCTTCGACCTGATCCCAGTGCTCATATCCCCTGAGATTGTTCCCGTTTTTCCTGGAGCGGATCATCCAGGAATCGTAGTCACCCCCTGGTCGTTGAAAATCGGGTTGGGATAATTTCATACTAGATATGAAACTATCAATACTCCACCAGCATGACCCATCCAAAGCCCGGATTTTTTCCATGATCACCTGACGTGCTTTTAAAGGATCATTCTTCCAGATACCCTCAAGGATAATCCCTGGCATTAATGACAGCTCATTAAAGGATGGGCTGGACAACCATTTCGAAAACAGCAGAGAAAGAGCCTCCCCTCGCGGTTTGGCGAGAAATGACTTCACAGCTTCGGGAAGTGGATTTCCTTCGCCATCCAATAACCCACTTAAATTCAACAAATGTTCACACTCAGTGATTGAGGGTAGTTTAAATTCATCCACCAGTTCATGTGGATCCCGACCCGATCGGACCACTGCCAGATAAGGAGGTCAGGTGATCAAGAATGCGATCATCCGCCGCGTGGATGATTTGCAATCGTTTATGGTCGATCGTAGCAACCTCTGGAGCCACCGTGCTATCGGAAAGACCGGGGACCAGATCCATGAATTCGTCCGGAATATAAACAAATTCCTGAACCTCCCTCCCCACATCGAAAAAGGCCCTACCGATCAGCCCGTGATACCAGAGTATCTCGGCTACACCGATGGGTGTGGCGTGAGGTGCTTCACGTTCGCGCCTGGCAATACCCATTTCCCGGATGGGTCCATGTCTCCGAATGAAATCCTGCCATTGGAGTTTCCCCCCTGCGACTCGAATGATGGAAAGACAGTCGCATGCCCCAGCCGGCAGCGAATTCAGGATCCTTTTTACCTCCCCTGGCGCCAACATCAATGATGTCAGCTCTTTGGCGGCATCCAATCGAGAGGTGTTCTCAATCCCCAGCCCCCATTTCCCGGCGATGATCTTAATCATTGCTGGATCATAATCTATCAACATATGCAATAAGTCCGGCATGTTGGGTTACCCGATGGATCCCTTACGGTTTATTATTATAAATAAACAGGGAGAACGACTCATACAAATTCACTTGAGTCCAATTTGAGCAAGCAGGTGGATACTCATTATGGTACCCTCGAGGCTATAAAGATGAATCTGAAAAGATTGTTCCAATCCTGATGGTACCGAATCACTTGATTCCCATACCCTGAAACCAATCACGTGTCCCTGTTTGTCCTGTGTATATGCCAGGACTCTAAGAATCCCACTGGCAGGCGGTGTAAGTGAGCCATCGATGATGACCGAACGTCGATCGGTTGAATATGTCTCTGCATAATGGGTGACCTGAAATCCCTCATAACGAGCCTCTGCCTGATCGATCGTGATCGCAGACGTTAGACTCCCTGTCATGGCTTCGGGCTCGATCTCTACCCCATTTATCCACGCAATCAAAGGAATTGACTCTCCAGCAAGCACCACATCGAGCGGAGACGTTGCATTATAAGTGACCGGGGATCCAATGATTTTTACCTGGCCGGTGATATTACCGACAGCCTTATCCAGGGAGTTGTGTATAAGCAGAAAGCAGATCCATTGGTCATCCTCAAGTGGATAACAATCCGGTTTGATTTCTGAATATATGACTGGAGTTGGCAGACCTGTCGTGATGCTTGAATAAGTTCCACCCGCATCTCTAGCTGGTGGAATGACCAATTTCATACCGATAGGCATGGCATTCGCATTAACCCCAGGGTTGGCCAGGATCAATGCATTTAAATCCACCCCAAAACGAAAAGCAATGGTTGACAGACTGTCGCCAGCTACCACAGTGTAGGTGACAGGCTCCGGCGTCGAAGAGGGTAGAGTAGCCGCTGTAGATCCCGTAAGTGGAACAGGTGTCCCAACGGTCGTTTGGTATGGAACCAGGGTGACCGGCGTAAAAGGAAACGCCTGACGATTCAACGATATGGGTGTGCAGGCGACAAATAAAAAGGTCAATAAGAATACGGTCATTAACCGATGAATAACCGGATGCATGAAAAGATTATACCAGCGGCCCGTCTGGCAGGTTTGACATGGGTTTCGCGGGCTATTATTCTTATCTTGCTCTCTGTACAGGCTTATGTTAAACTGATGCCATGGCTGATGACATGCTATACCAGGAGGCGATTAAGGCCATTCAGAAGGGTGATAAAACCCTTGCTCGCGATTTGCTGACCCGCCTGATTAAAACAGAACCTCAAAATTCAGATTACTGGCTTCACTTGAGCACAGTAGTGGATTCAGTTAAAGAACGCACCTACTGTCTGCAAGAAGTGATTCGCAGAGATCCGAAGAATCTAACCGCTCGCCAGGGATTGATCCTGATGGGTGCTCCGGTGGAGGCTGATCAATCCATCGAGAATATTCCCTCACCGCGCAGGAACTGGAACGCGTTGTGGTTGGATCGACTAACACCTCCAAAAACCAAACTCTCGACGCGTCTGATCTTCCCCATCCTTGGAGGCCTATTAGCTCTGGCGTTGATCGTCTTTGGTGTTGTCAGCCTGGTGAATAAACGCCCGGATACAAATCCGCTTGTTGTTTCTGTTATCACTCCGAAACCCACGTCCACTTACTCCGGATTGGGGACTGGTGGCACATCGGAAATCTCCCAACCCACACCAACACCGTTGTGGCTCAACATGGCCGCCACGTATACCCCTACGCCCATGTATGTGTCCACACCCCACCCACGTACTGAATCCTATAGTGCCGGCGTCCGTTCATACAATGAGGGTGAGTGGGACAAGGCAATCGAATATCTTCGGCAAGCACTATCTACCGAACCGGAAGCGGTGGACATCTATTATATGATCGGTGAGATCTACCGTCGTCAGGGGAAATATACTGAAGCGCTAAAGGAATTGAACCAAGCCATCAAGGTCAATCCGGATTTCGCCCCACCCTACCTGAGCCGTGCACGTACCAACCTAGCAAAGGATCCCAAGAGCGATATCGAAGCCGACCTGCTCAAAGCAACAACACTGGATACTGGTTATGGCGATGCCTATATCGAACTGGCAGTGCTTTACATCAAGAAGGACAATCCAGTTGCTGCATTGGAGGCACTTGAATACCGCAGAATTATCCCTTCCCGATTCTCCCCTGATCCCACTTCATCGCTCTGAATCATACCTTGATATGGATCAGCCACAACTGGCCTTGGATAATGCGGAAAAAGCTTATGGCATGGATGTGGTTAATCTTGATATTTATCGTGCCATGGGATTTGCCCTGCAGGATCTTGGCAGGTATAGTGACTCGCAATCCTATCTGGAAATCTATACCGTCTACAAGCCAACAGATGGTGAAGCTCTCTACAGATTGGGGATTGTCTATCAAATGAATAAGGATAGTACCGGAGCCCTGGATCTTTTCACCAAAGCCCTGGAATTGGATCCATTCCTGGATGATGCCTATTTCCGTCGCGCCACGATCAACCTGGAAATGTCCGATGGAAAAAAAGCGCTTGCCGACTTTAGCAGATATCTGGAATTCAAACCAACCTCATTTGCCGCGACAGTGGGAATGAGTCGTGCTTACTTGATCATGAAAAACACAGGCGAAGCATATCGGCAGATTGAGAAGTCCAAAAGTTTTGCCAAGACCGATGAGGAACTGGCACAATTGTATTATTACCGTGCGACACTTCTTGACATGCTGAACTATCCGGATGCGGCCCTGCAGGATTGGACCACACTTCTGACATTACCTAAATCCGCCGTTCCCGCTGAATGGTGGCAGGCCGCCGAAGATCGGGTTGCCGGCAGTCTACCGACAGCATCCGCCTCCGTAGAAACATCAACCCCTTAATTGTCGATGCCCCGCAGACCGAGGACTGAAAATCCGCTTTATTTCATTTCGATCAATATCGTCGTTTCTGCCCTGACCATTCTGGCAATTAATTGGTTGTGGGCACAATCCCATCCTCAACAGACGGTAGTCATACCTACCCCAGGCATCTGTATTACCGTCGACCCTGCCAGATTATCAACTCCCCAGCCGACAATGGCATCCGGTGATATACACCTCCTGATCGATAATATTTATGGGGTGGGCGTACTGAACAGTGAGGTTGTGGTAATCATCAATCAAAGCAATGGGCCGGTTGATCTGCTTGGATGGAAACTTGATGACGGGCAGGGTGCCAGTTACAGCTTCCCGGACCTGACACTTAATCAGGGCGGGCAGATTCAAATCTTCAGCGCTTCCGGTACTGATACCGTCACCAAGCTTTTTTGGAATCTTGAAAAAGCGATCTGGAAGACTGGGAAATCAGTTACCCTGCGCTCACCGAATGGGGTCGTGTTTGCCAGTTATGTAATTCCATAGATCACAAAAAGAGAGGACCATCAGGTCCTCTCTTTTATATTAATCCAATTTGCGGTTATTTGATTTTATAGGTCATGTTGACTTCAGCGGTGACCACCATCTTTCCGGCAGATACCGGCACAGAAAGGTCAGCGCTATAGGCACCGCCGCCACCCTTGCCCTCATATTGGGGGTAAGTTGTGCCGCTGTAATATACATTTACATACATTAACTCACCCAGTTCGACTCCGGCCGCTTCAGCAATATCTTGCGCCTGTTTTCGGGCATTCTCGACCGCTTTCTTGCGCGCTTCGGATGCCAGCGTATCCTTGTCAAGGATATCAAAGGTAATCCCATTGATATTGTTGGCGCCCGAGGAGACAACAGCCTGCAACATCTCTCCCAATTTGGTTAGATCCCGCACGGTAACATAGACCGTATTATCGACGACATACTTGGAACCCAGGGTTTCGCCCATCGGACCGTATTCATAAGTGGGATAGACATTGAAATTGCTGGTCTGGATGTCTTCAACCGCCACTCCAAGTGCCCTGATGGCATCAACCACATCCTGGGCCTGGGAGGTATTGGTTGTCAGTGCTTCCTTTGGATCCACATTCTCGGTATGAACCCCAATGTTTATGTAGGCAACATCCGGGCTTGCGGTGACACTACCGGTACCGTTGACAGCGATTGTACGCTCCATAATTGCAGGTTCGCTTGATCTTTCGATCACTGTCGGTGTGCAACCAGCGACCAGTACCGCTACGACGAGAAGTGAAACGACAACGAACATATTTTTACGCATTTTATCCTCCGATATTGAATGGTACACTATTAACGTAATTGCTCAAAAATTGTTCCATGTTATTCAGACAGAATATATCCGAATTATATAAAATTCACCACACCTTGTCAAGTTGGCAGTCCTCCAATAAAATAAAACAAGTGTTCTATAACGCGGTACATAGTTATGCCAATCAATTACCAACAAATCCAAGCTCAAACAGACCAATTTTGTGATCGAGTCCTGAGGTATCGCCAGGCTCTTAACCGTGCGGCGATTGTATTGATGGATGCCCTAACGAGGTATGGAACCCACCCGACCGAACTGCAGCAACTCATCGAAAATGACTCCAAAACAAATAAATCACTGCGTTGCGCAATCCCATATCAGGAAAATATTTCCACTGCATACAAACTGCCTGTGGCTTATGAGCCAATTTTGCTAATCGCCGCAGATGGTTCCCAGATCAATCCCAACCGACACCGGCAGGTTGATTTCGGGTTGATCAATGTGGCAACCATTTGTATCCAGCCAGGCCGGGATAGCCCCCCTCAAATCGAATCCGAATCCAAATTATTGGATGACTTTGACCAACAAAACGGCCAGGCCCGTTTAACCGAGGACCTGATCTCACTTGAACGTGACATCCTTGAGCGGATCTCTCTATTGAACCAGGCACGCAAATATCCGACGCCACTGATTACGATTACAGATGGTCCTCTAGAAATTTTTCGCGAAACCGGTGAGGCGGCATGGTTCGAGAAAAAGCTTGCGGATTACATCCAGATCCTGGGAGAATGCCGAAGCGCGTCGATTGTGACAACGGGCTATGTGGATAAACCTCATTCAGACCTCGTCAATCACATGTTGAGATTGGCTCTTGAAAAATTACCTGTTTCTGGCTCCACCCTTCCAACCGAAATTGAGAATGTCCGTGTACCGGATGCCTGCCTCTTCTCCGAACTACTATCCGATCCGGGTGATCGCAGCGCCATCTTCGCGATTCAATCCCAATGGGCCCGGCATTTCAAGGATGACCTGCGATTGTGTTTCTTCTATTTGAACGTCGGTCGCCCCAAAAAACCCAGCCTGGCGCGCGTGGAATTACCAGCCTGGTGTGCAGAAAAACCCCAAATGCTTGATACCTTGCATGCAGAAATTTTCCGGCAATGTCAGATTATGGGAACCCGCCCATATCCTTATATCCTGCACCGCGCACACGAGCTGGCAGTGGTCACCTTCGAAGAATCCGCTCAACTCGAAAAAATACTGGCCGGGGAATTACAGGCAAGAGGGGTGGATGCCGGGGTAAAATCGAACAAGCAATCTGCCAAGGATCTGCCCGGCAGAGGGAGATATCCATGAATCTGACACCCATAGAAGTGGGACGCTTATTGCGTGCCAGCCTGACCGGATTCGTTGCTGGTTGTCGTGTCAACCAACCGAATATGCCAGGCTTTGGAACCCTCGTGCGTGTACCGGTCAATGACCGGTTGGAAGCATTTGGCCTGGTATATGACATTCACATGGATGACGATGGTCTGGTCCGCCAATTAGTGACCAGCCAGACACTTCCACCCGAAGTCATCGCGGATAACCGCGATAACCGCAACATGCCGGTCGAGATCAGTATCGTCACCATAGGCCGGCGAGAGTCAGGCGTCCTTTCGCATCTGCTGCCTGGCATCCCACCCACCAGTCTGGATATTATTTATCAATGCCTCCCACCGGAGATCTGTGAGTTCACTTCGATCGGCAGGTTCGGGTACTTACGCCACATCCTGCGAAACGAAGAATTACCCGCAGGAGAACTACTGGCTGCCCACCTGGAACAAGCCAGGCTTGCCCACGGTGCCGGTGGTAATCCGGATTGGTATACCAGCGCCACCAAAGAACTGATCACACTGTTGCGCGATGATTATCCAAGCCTGATGAGTGTTCTGAATGCACTCAGCGACCTTCCCCTGGAGTGAATTGAATGGAAACAACCATTAAAGATGGTCAGAAAAAGATCGGCTACATTGTTGCAGGCAATCTCAAGGACTGCCTGCGGGTCAGGCTGATCGTTCCTGCCCAGGAGGTCCAGGAGGGCAGCTTTGTGGTCATCCGCAGCAACACCTGGCAATTCTATGGATTGATCACGAACCTGGAACTGGGGGCAACCGATCCCCGTTTCGCTGATGAGCAAGCCGGAGAACGTTTTCAACCAACCCTGTCGGAACTGCTCCAGGGTCAAACCCTTTTTACCACTCTGGAAGTGCTTCCCACTCTCATGCTTGAGATCGGCCCTGAGCCTGGCAGCCAGGCTTATAATACCTGGCTTGAGAATCGCGGGTCAAACAGTGTGCAACCGGTCCCGGTAAAGACCATACCTTCCCATCACGCCGGGGTATTATTGGCTGGAGCCGGGGATGTGGCCGAGATCTTCGGCGATGAATCAAAAAAAGGCTTCTTCCGAATCGGCAGTACCCGTGAACAGGGGCATCCAGTTTGCATTAACCTGGCGAAATTGATTCAGCGCTCGTCTGGTATCTTTGGCGCGACCGGCACAGGAAAATCCTTTCTGACCCGAATCATCCTTTCGGGACTTATCAAAGCAAAACTGGCTTCTTTGCTGATTTTCGACATGCATAATGAATACGGTTTGGATGATCAATCCTCCGATACACATGAAAGTGTGCCCGGGTTGAAAGGCAAGTTCCCAACAGATGTACGTATCGTTGGACTGGGTCGCTCCGGTACCATCCGCGGACAAGCGCCAGATTTCAACCTCGAATTCGGGGAAAGTGATATCCAGGCGGAAGATATCGAGCTATTAACCCGTGAACTGAATTTGAAGGAAACCACACCCGCCACACTGGATGCACTGGCGGCCAGTTTTGGAAGAAAAGGTTGGTTCAGCGCCTTCAAGGCCATGAAACCAGGAAGCACCATCGAGGATGAGAACGGCAAACGCTTTCCGGCACCGGAAAGCGTCGAAGCCTGGGCACTCGAGAACAACGTCAACACGCTTGCGGCTGCCAGTCTTCACAGTAAAATGAACAGGCTATTCCATCTCCCATATCTGGTGGATCAGCCTGCTGCGAATGGGTTGAAAGAGATCATTAAAGCTCTGGAGGCTGGACAGCACATTGTCCTTTCTTTTGGGGAGCATGAAAACGACCTGGATTACCTGCTGGTCACCAATCTGCTGACCAGACGTATCCGCGAGAAATGGGTGGATTTAACCAACGCCCATCGCAGCCATCCGGAAAAATCAGCCGAACCCCGTCCGTTGGTGATCGTGCTTGAGGAAGCCCACAAGCTGCTCAATCATGAGATGGCCACCCAAACAACATTTAATACCATCGCAAGAGAAATGCGTAAATATGGCGTCACCCTTCTGGTTATCGATCAGCGCCCCTCACAGATCTATGACGAGGTCATGTCTCAACTTGGATCACGTATTTGCGGCTGGCTGGGTGATGAAGACGATGTGCATGCTGTTCTGGCCGGTTTAGCCGGGCGCGACGCAATTCGCGGCATGCTTGCACGCCTGCAGCCCAAAGAGGAAGTCATCCTGCTTGGATGGGGTGTTCCCATGCCTTTGGTCATCCGCTCCCGCCGTTATGACGATACCTTCTGGAAAGAATTGCTCGGCAAAACCGGTAGCAAGGCGGATGAATCCAGGATCATGAAGGATCTGGGGTTCGGGGCATGATCCCATTATCTCTCCGTCTTTCGGGTTTCATCTCCTACCTGGATCCCGTTGAACTGGATTTTCAGAGCTTCGCTGTAGCCTGCATTTCAGGCAGCAACGGTGCCGGAAAATCCTCCCTGCTGGATGCCATCACCTGGGCCTTGTTTGGGGTGGCACGCAAACGGGATGACTCCCTCATTCATAGCAAGGCCAACACTGCCGAGGTCACCTTTGACTTCGCATACGAAGGCAATACTTATCGAATTCAACGTTCGAAGACACGCGATAAACCGGTATCGCTTGAATTCCTGATCTTCCAGGCAGGTGTCGCTGATGAACCAGGGGGTTGGAAACCATTTACCGAGAAAGGCACTCGCGAAACCGAAGCTGCCATCCAGCAAACCCTGCACATGGATTTTGATACCTTCACCAACGCCTCCTTCTTTCTTCAGGGAAAGGCGGACCTTTTTGCCCAACAACGGCCTGCCGATCGCAAACGCATCCTGTCCAGCATCCTTGGATTGGATATCTGGGATCAATACCGCGATCGTTCCGCAGAGTGGCGCAAAGGCCACGAGGACAATCTCAACCGGATGGATGGACTTATCCAGGAGATAAACACTGAGTTGGCGGAAGAACCTGCGCGTCTCAAGCGGTTGGAGGAGCTCGAGGGGGAGCTTGCAAGGCTTGTCAGTCTGTTGCGCTCACAATCGGCAGTTGTCGATAATCTCAAACAACTTGAAGCACAGTTGAAAGAACAGCAAAAACTTGTTTCGACCCTGTCAGGCCAACGGAATACGACACGCGAGAAAGTGGAGCAGTTGACCTCTCTGATCACCCAACGTGAAGGGGAACAGACTCACCTTCAAAAATTAGTAGGTGAAGCCAGACGTATTGACAGCGCCCATCAGGCATACCGGGATGCGGTTGAAAAACTTGAAAAATTTGAGGAACAGGCAATGCAATTTCGCGATATCCAGGAACGGCGCACAAAGCCCTGGATGTCCATTGAAAAGGAACATGTCCGCCTTGAATCCGAGCGGCAGCAGCTCGAGAGTATGAAGGCAGTTGTTCTCGAGGCGGAACAAGAACTTGCCAGACTGGTAACTGAAGACGAATCGATTAATAATGCCATCAAAGAGGCCAATGCTGCCATCCTCAAGCGGTCCTCACTGGAAACCGATCACAAACAAAAAGAGCGTGAGCGGGCGGAACTCCAGGCAGACAATGTGCGATACCGTACCTCCATGCAGGAGCTGGATGAACGGATTAAGGATCTCGAACCGGTTGAAGGCAGCGAGTGTCCAACTTGTGGGCAGCCACTCAGCCCGACCGACAGGCAAAAGTTGATCACCTCGTTAAAGAAAGAGGGAAAGAAACTTGGCGACACATTCCGCCAAAATCAGAAGGACTTGAACGAAATTGGGGATTCCATCCGTGGTTTGGAGGTGGCGCTAGGCTCCCTCACACCTCTGGATACGATCTTGCGCGAAGCAACCAGGGCGCAGGACCAGCATGAAGCCCGCAAGGAACAGCTCCGCCAGCAAATTTCAGAATGGGCAACCATCGGCGCACCCCATTTATCGGATTTGCAGGCCAGCCTAAAAGATAACATCTATGCGCTTGAAGCGCGCAAAGAGCTTCTGGCAATCGATGAAGAAGCCAAATTACTTGGGTACGATGCCGCCGCCCACGATGCAACCAGAAAATACCTTCAAGATGGCAAGATTGGCGAGGAGGAATTCAAGGAACTTGGAAACGCGCGTTCCGCGCTGGTGCCACTCGAACGCGAGATCAATGGGTATCGCGACCAATTGGTTAAGGAGCAATCCAATCTTAAACTGCTGGAGGAAGACACATTACAGGCTGAAGCCCGTCAGGCAGAAGCGCTGTTGCGTCTGCCGGATGTGGAAAAAGCGTACAGCGAAATGCTGGACCTCCAGGAACGCGAACGCCGGCAACATATGGAAGTCGGGGCTGCCCGCCAGAAAGTCGAGGTCCTTGACACGCTGCGTGCGCGGCTTTCCAGCCTGAATTTAGAGAGAGAAAGCACGACCAATCGGATCTCAGAACTGCGCACACTGGAACGCGCCTTTGGGAAGGATGGCGTCCCCGCTCTGCTTATCGAACAGGCTCTTCCCGAGATCGAATCCCAGGCAAACCGTTTGCTTGACCAACTCAGTGACGGCAACATGTCAGTCCGATTTTCAACCCTGCGGGATTACAAGGACAAGAGTCGCGATGATAAACGTGAAACGCTGGATATCATCATCAGCGACGCCAATGGGACGCGCGATTATGAAATGTATTCAGGGGGAGAAGCTTTTCGAATCGATTTTGCCATTCGCCTGGCACTCTCCCGGGTGCTGGCCCAGAGGGCTGGTGCGAGACTTCAAACGCTTGTGATCGACGAGGGTTTTGGAAGCCAGGATGCCAGTGGTCGCCAACGTCTGATCGAAGCGATAAACATCATACGTCCGGACTTCGAAAAAATTCTGGTTATCACCCACATGGATGAGATCAAAGATGCTTTCCCAACGCGCATCGAGATTACCAAGACCCCCCGCGGTTCAACAATCACTCTCACTTAATTCAAGAATCCAGGAGCACTCCTTCCTGCCCGCGGCGGATTTCCCAAGGGTAGACGATAAAGGCATCGGTGATCGCCCCGTAATAATCCGGCCGGTATTTTTCAAATAAATTACGGTAGGGATTGAAGTGCAACACGCAGGTGTGTGGCAATCCACCGGCACCTGCCACCCGATTGCGTACAGAGGTCAGGGTCCGCCCGGAACCCCATACGTCATCCACGATAAGGATTCGTCGACCCTTTAGCAAGCCCTCTTCCGGAAATTGCAGGAATTTTGGCCAGGCCAGCAGGCGGGCATCCTTCTCAACTGCAACCTGAGGGAATTCCACCGCTGCGGTGAAGATCTTCAGGACGTGCATGGCTTCTGACAGCATACCTCCGGGGATGATTCCCCCGCGGCTCACGATCACCATGGCTTCATATTCTGTGGTGAATTGTGATAACAGGTGGTCGATCAGCTTGTCAACATCCTCCCAGGTCATTAACTCGCGCCGCATCTGCTGCAATGGTCACCTGCCTAAGCGAATTCCCAGTGCAACCGCCAACGGTTCCGGAACAGCCTCACTTGCAGAAACCTCCCTTTTGCGGGCATCCCGAACGTTAATCCCCCACCGGTAAAGACAGGTGTTGAATAGCGTGATGGCATAACTGCAGTAAAAAGCCACCGGCAATGTAAATATGGCGACCAAAAGAGCTGCCAGGCCAAATGCCAGTGCCCGGGCTCGGCTGGCATCCTGCCCATTAATCAAGACCAGCCAGGCCGCCCCCAAACCGACTGCCAGACCTATGATCAATGCTCCCAAAGTGAGCAAGGTGGTCGCAATTCTGATACCCACACTCTCGGCGGTAAAAACGCAGTTCTGCGCCTGCATTTTGGCGATTTGACCGGGCGCCTCCTGCATACTGACCGATTCATTGGCAAGTACCGGTATTAGAAGGTGTTCGGCATCCTCCCATGTCTTGCTCTTAGAAGCATGTAAAAGGCGTCGGAATGCCAGCCAAATGCGGTAAACCGGATATCCGAACCCCATCCAATAAACATCACCACCCAGTGCAGAGATCCTTTTCCAGGCATTTGTCGCGACCGGTTTTTCCCCGGACAATACCGCACCAGACAGGTTGGCGGACATCAATCGCATTGTGTTGGCAATCGCCAGGAGGATAATCCCGATCAAACCGATCACCACTCCGATCACAACCTGCCCCAAAAGATCCTTACGGATATAAATAATCAGCCCACCAAGAGGTAATGCCATGATGATCAGGATGACCACTGCAAAGATCAGACCTGCAAGGATCGGAAACAACACAACCGGAGCCTTCTGGCCAAGTAACCAGCTTTGTCTCAGGAATGTCCATCCGCGTCCGATCGATTGGAACATCTGACCTCCATACGATATGATGAATAATTATAGCAGGTGTCGCTGTCAGGCAAGCAAACCAACCCGATTGGTTGTATAATATTAAAACATGAAAGGGAGTGGCTTATGGATGCATTGATTAATCCCGATATAGCCTATGTGGCGCTTGTCCTTGGATTCGCTCTGGCAATCCTGGCGATGACCGCACCAGGCACCGGCCTTCTGGAAGGATTGGCTTTCATCCTCCTGATCTTCGCAGGATATCAGATTGCCAACCAGCCGTTCAACCTGTGGGCTTTGATCCTGCTGGTTGTGGGCGTTTTCCCATTCGTTTATGCTGTGCGGAAATCCGGTAAATGGTATTACCTGCTGGCAGCCACGCTGACCTTTATCATCGGCTCGGTTTTTCTTTTCAGCTCGGATACCTGGTGGCGTCCGGTAGTCAATCCTTTCCTGGCAACCTTCATATCCATACTGGTTGTCGGATTTTTCTGGATTGTCATACGGAAAGGATTGGAAGCCTTAAACAAGCGACCATCCCATAGCAAGGACCTGACGAAATTGACTGGTATGTCGCGCACCACCATTCATCATGAGGGCGCGGTGTATATCGGCGGGGAAGAGTGGAGCGCACGCAGTAATAAACCCATACCGGCCAATGCCCATGTTAAAGTAATCAGCAAACAAGGTTTTGTCCTTGAGGTTGAAGAGATAAAAGATAAATAGAAGAAATCGGAGGCAAATTATATGACTACTTCGAGTACATTGATTTTGTGTTTGGTTGGGGGTCTGGTCCTGTTGATCATCATCGTCCTGGTGAATGCCATCAAGATCGTCCCCGAGTATCAACGACTGGTGGTTTTCCGCCTCGGTCGCTGCATCGGTGATAAGGGTCCAGGTCTGGTCTTGCTGATCCCATTCATCGATCGGGCAGTAAAGGTGGATTTGCGCGAGCAAGTTCGCGAGATCCCACATCAAACCTCGATCACCAAGGATAATGCTCCCATCTCGATCGATTTCCTATGGTATTTCAAGGTACTTTCACCCACCGACAGCGTTGTGCAGGTTGGCAGTTTCGAAGCGGCTGCTCAGGGTATGGCAACCACCACATTGCGTTCCGTCATTGGCGGTATCCTGCTGGATGGTGTGCTGTCCGAACGTGAGCATATCAACAACTTGCTGCGCACCCGCCTGGATGAAGTCACCGAACGCTGGGGTGTTAAAGTCACCAACGTTGAGATCCGTGAGATCATCCCGCCCCGCGAAGTCCAGGAAGCCATGAACCGCCAGCTTACCGCTGAGCGCACACGCCGTGCAGTGGTCACTGAATCCACCGGTACCCGCGAAGCCGCCATTAACGTGGCCGAAGGTGAGAAACAGGCAGCCATTCTAAAAGCTGAAGGCGACAAGCAATCCAACATCCTGCGCGCCGAAGGCGAGAAGGAAGCTCAGGTTCGCAAAGCAGAAGGTTACTCTGTTGCGCTCAAGGAAATCAACACCGCTGCCTCGAAGTTGGATACCCGAACCGTCACGCTGCAATATTTCGATACTTTAAAGAACATCGGCACCAACCCGGCCACCAAGTATATCTTCCCGATGGAATTCACCGGGCTCTTGACCGACTTTCTGAAGAGCCGTAAATAACTCGGTGTGATCGATAGATTTCAGATCGAAGAAGCAAGCTGGCGCGACTTTAACGAGTTGCGCCAGCTTGAAAATGAGTGCTTTCCACTGGATGCCTGGCCGATCTGGGATGTGCTCGGTATCCTCAGCCTTCCATCGGTTATACGGCTCAAGGCAGTCATTGATGGGAAAATGGTGGGGTTCGTTGCTGGCGACATCCGTAAACACGAAGCCACCGGATGGATCGCAACCCTGGCCGTGACAACGGGTCAACGCCGCAACGGCATTGCCACTGCGCTTATCAGCTCCTGTGAAATTCAGATGAATGTAAAAAAGATCAAACTGGCCGTCAGACGCTCAAATGAATCGGCGATTGGCCTGTATTTCAAGCTGGGATATCACCAAATCGGTATCTGGGATAAGTACTATATCGGTGGCGAGGATGCGTTGGTATTGGAAAAAATCCTCGAGGGGGTTTGACATATTTAATTTATGATGTATACTGGTTAGACTAAACCACTATGCGATACTTGACTGCCATAGTTGAACGATTCAGATCATGACCGGACACGCGTGAAATCACGCGTGTTTTTTTTATCTTTTCTGACAAGGAGATAAAATGGATTATGGATTGATTGGTAAGATCGAAAAAGCAAAACGGTATGCCGAGGAACGGGATCGTATCCATTTCAATGATTTCACAGTGACCATGACCGGAGAGAATAACAGCCATACGATCCGGTATGCCGAGGGCACCTGGCAATGCGATTGTGATTTCTTCCAGACCCGCCAGCGCTGCTGCCACACCATGGCACTCGAGATCGTGTTGGACAAAATGGTCCCGGCGCTCGAAACCGTTTGAAACAAATTGTGATGGTTTAAAAATAGCCCTCCCACGGGCTATTTTTAATTTGGTTAATCACAATGAAACCGGTGGTATCCTGTGTAGAAAACTTGAATGATTTCCAACTAATGATTATTATTTCCCGGGCGCTAAAACCAATGTTTATGGGAGATGAAAGCATGAAAATCCTTGCGATCGAGAAAGAATGCCCGGGCTCACAGACGGAACCAATGCAAGCCCTGTTAAAGCCCGAAGCAATGAGGGTGTGGGAGCTTTACCAAAAGGGGATTATCCGGGAAGCCTATTTCCAGGCAGAAAGTCATGAAGCTGTGCTGATACTTGAATGTGATGATTTAATGGAAGCCGAGACTGTGATTCGAACCCTGCCCCTGGTTGAAGAAGGTCTGATCGATTTCACATTAATTCCCCTCATTCCTTACGATGGCTTTGCCAGGCTTTTTACCTCCCTGCCAACCTAATAGGGTCGGGGGATTTATAGATACTTGAGCTCATTCGATCAGATGCAGAATTATTAATTTTTATAAATACAATGTCAGGTAGAGACCAATTCCTCCTAAGGTAAGAAGCAAATATACTAGATAGGCACCGCGCATGACTGGCTTGAATTTTTTATAGCGTAATTTTACCGGCAGCATTTTATCTGCAGCCAGAACGACATAGACGCCAAATACCAAGCCCAGAGTCCCGGAAGCCGCATGCAATGCGATCAGAGCAATCATCCTGTTGTCAAAAATGCCCGGGATCGCAGGCAGGTAATCCCTGAGAAAAACGCTTAGCATGGTCAGAAGAACCACCAATGCATTCAGGCCAACCGCCAGGGTTTGGACGATCTGGTGGGCTACGTGCTTCTTGTTAATCACCAATCTCCATCCAACGGTTAACAAGATGGCTGACAGAATAATCAAAACCAGGGCAAGATCTGCTCGTAAACTGGCATACGTTCCCAGGAACCCGGAATCTTCCAGAAATTTGACCATTTTATCTCTCCGCTTATGGTTTCAAGAGGCAAAATTCAGGATGGGCTTAGAATCCTATCTAATCATGGGAGTAAGAGCAGAAAAGGCGGAGAGGGTGGGATTCGAACCCACGGTGGTCCAAAGGGCCACAACGGTTTTCGAGACCGCCCCGATCAACCACTCCGGCACCTCTCCGTACGGGTTGGAATTATATCAGGACTTTTCTACAGCTCGATAACGTCCCCTATTACGGGATAACTGATGGGAACCGTGATCCCATCCTTAATCTTATCCACGAATGCGGTTTCAGCGTCCGGCTCGCCGTGCACCAAGATGAGCCGTCTTGAGGGTTGCCCTGCCAGGGCATAGCGCACCAGCAGGTCCTGCCCGGCATGCGCCGACAAGCCGCCAATGGTCACCACCTCGGCATTGACCGTATATTCCTCATCGAAAATGCGAACTTTCTTTTGCCGTTCAGCCAATCGCCTGCCCAGGGTATCGGGTGCCTGCCAACCCACGATCGCCACCGTGTTGCGTGGGTCCTCGATATTGTTCTTCAGATGGTGCAGGATGCGCCCCACCTCTGCCATTCCCGAGGCTGAGATGACTGATCATGGGCCCTTTGCGAAAGTTCAACGCTTTGGAGTCTTCCACGTCGGTGATATACGTCAGCTGATCGAAATCCAGCGCTGGATGGCGGTTCTCCAGTACGAATTGGCGGGTTTCCTCGTCATAATCCTCGGTATGTTTCTTGAATACCAGTGAAGCGGCCACCGCCAGGGGGCTGTCCACAAAAATCGGAACATTCCTGATCAGACCCTCGTTAGTCATCTGGTGCAGCAGGTAAACCAGCTCCTGGGTGCGTCCGACCGCAAAAGCCGGGATGATGACCCGCCCGCCACGCGCCATCGTCCGGAGAACCACTTCGCGAAATTCCTGAAATGCCAATTCCGGATTCGGATGGGGTTTGTCTCCGTAGGTGCATTCCATCATCAGGACGTCAACCTTCCCTGGCAGCTGCGGATCGCGCAGGAGCGGCATGCCAGGCCGGCCGATATCACCCGAGAACCACAGGTGTGTGCTCTTCCCATTTTCGTTGATCTGGAGCGATACCGCTGCAGAACCCAGGATATGTCCGGCCTCGACCAGGCGGGCAGTCACCCCCGGGACGGGTTCGAATTCTTCATTGTAATGCTTCTCAACCAGAAGCGGCTTGACACCCTCGGCATCCGCCACGGTATACAATGGCTCGACCAGGGGCAGACCTTTACGCACGCGTTTCTTGTTCAAGTATTCGGCATCCGACTCCTGGATGTGGGCGGAATCGCGCACGGTGATATCCGTCAGGTCGGCCGTGGCGAAGGTGGCATAGATCGGTCCACGATATTGGCGTTTCACAAGGTTGGGCAGGTTGCCGCAGTGGTCGATATGGGCGTGCGACAGGATCATGGCATCCAGGTGGGTCGGGTCGAATGTGAAGGTGCGGTTGCGCTCATAAGTATCCGCCCGCCGTCCCTGGAACAGACCACACTCCAGCAGCAAACGTGCACCATTGACTTCCAACAAATATTGAGAACCGGTCACCGTTTGTGCGGCTCCGAGAATATGCAGTTTCATTTGTTTCCTTTCCGTTTCTCTGCTGACAATAATTTAAGGATCGTGGCACCGTATTGCTTGTATCGCCAGGGAGTACTGCGCATCACATCCCGCAATGACTCACGGTTCACTTCTTTGAGATCAGCAACGCCCCTCAGAATATCTTTCGGTAAAACCACATCAGATTCAAGGCCCAGGGCTGTTGCCTTCTCCACACGCCAGCGCTTAAGCTTGTCATACCGTTTTAGATATTCTTCAGATGGACGGTGATTGGATTTTCGTTTTGGCACCTGATGATCTTTGCTCTGCCGAATGGTGTTCAGCAAATCATGTCCGTAGCGGTGCAGCTGCTTTTCCGAGAGCGCAGCACAATTTTCCAATTCTCTGCGGTTTGCCGGGAGCGTACTTGCCAATGTAACGAGACTCTGATCGCCCATCACCTTGAAGACCGGGTGATCAAGTAATTTGGCGACCCGCTCGCGGTACTCCACCAGCCCCTGCAGAATTGCCATCTGCTGCGGTTCAAGCTTCTCTTTCCCTGCCACCGACCAGCAATCCGGGTGGACCGGGGTCGTTCCATTCGAGTCAGCCAAGCGCTGGAAATCCTCTTGAGCCAGGTCCCACAGACCGGCTGTTCTTCAGCTCGGTTGCGCGCAATTCGCGCAGGGGGATCAGGTAGTGAGTATCCATGCGGGCATATTCAAGCATGGAATCCTTGATCGGGCGTTCGCCCCAGTTCGCGCGCTGGTGGCGCTTATCCACGAGCACCCCGAATTCCTCCTCCAAACAAGAGCCCAGTCCCAGCGCGGCTTTTTTTAGAAGGCGGGAGGCGATCATCGTATCAAAAATGTTGGTGAAAGTGAAGTGATAATCGCGCCTTAGACAGATGATGTCATATTCCGCTGCATGAAAGACTTTTTCGATCTTGGGCGAACTGAACAGATCATCGAGAGCTTTGATATCCACAACCAGCGGGTCGACCAGGTAATCCGTCTTCTGGGTGGAAATCTGCACCAAGCAGACCCGCTCATGATAGGCGAACAGGCTGTTCGATTCGGTATCCACCGCAACGATGGAAGAACGCATCAGCTCGTCGAGCATAGCTTGAAAGTCCGCAATCGTTGACACCCACACGGGTGCCGGAAGGCTGGCGTCCATGATGTCTATCATTATAAGTCTAATGGAGGGATGCCAGCCAAAAGGTATAATATCCATATACACTGCATCCGCAGAGGTGAGAAAACCATGTCCATCTTCGATAAAATGTTTCCCAACCCGTTGCCCAAAGACCTCACACCTGTCAACCGCCAGGAAGCCGAACGATTGATCCTGGCATTGATCGGTGTCGGAAAGAAAGATGGCTTCCTATCCGAGCATCCGGGCGGGCAGTTCGATTTTCGCTGTCACAATATCGAATCGCGGAGGATCGGTCAGCGCCTGAATGAGATGGGCGGGTTGGGGCTTATGATGGCTGCCCGCGAGCGCATCCGCAGGAAGCTCGGCATGACCTCGATGTCGCACCTGGATTATGCCTGGTCGGATATCGGCAAGTGGAAGCCTTGATTAAGGTGGGGCGGTTGATTCTGCTCAGGCTGGTACTTGACACACCCCCCGCCCTTCCGTATAATACACCTCGCCTTCCTCGTTAGCTCAATCGGCAGAGCGGGCGGCTGTTAACCGCTAGGTTCGAGGTTCGAGTCCTCGACGAGGAGCCAACCACAGAAAAGACACTCACAATGATTGGGTGTCTTTTTGTTTTTCAGCATCCAAGTATACTTAGCCAGGAAGGAATAGAAAACCAGCTACCATGGAAGACATTAAAAACCCCAACCAATGGACCGAAGATCTCTCCAGGCAATTCATGAATTATGGACGGTACTTCGTTCCCGAGCGGGAAGGCCAGATGCAAAGGATCGTGGCGCTCCTGGCAGACCTTGATCCTAAACCATATATCGTAGAGCTATGCTGCGGTGAAGGCCTATTGACCGAGATGGTGTTGGAGGCTTATCCCGAATGTTCAATCCTGGCGATGGATGGATCCACAGAAATGCTCGCCAAAGCCCAAAGCAGACTGTCACGATTTGGAGATCGATACCGGTGTCAGTTGTTTGATCTGGCTTCGGCTTCCTGGAGGTCGTTTTCACCACCTGTCAATGCTTTCATCTCGTCCCTGGCGGTCCATCATCTGCCCGGGCTCCAAAAGCAAGCTTTATTCAATGACATCCACCGCAACCTGACCCCGGGCGGAATGCTTGTGATTGCAGATGTACTCGAGGTTGTCGGACCGGCGGGAAAGAAACTGGCCGCCGGGGAATGGGATCGCACGGTTCGTCAACGCTCATTGGAACTCGATGGGGATGACAAGGCATTCAACTTCTTTATCACCGAAGGCTGGAACATGCACCGCGACCTTGACCCTGAAGATATCGACAAACCTTCAACCATCTTCAGTCAACTAAAATGGCTTGAGGATGCAGGGTTTACAGACATCGATGTGAACTGGTTATATGCTGGCCATGCGATATTCAGCGCTCGCAAATCCGGATCTGTTTGATGTGGCAGGAGTTATCATGAAAACAATCGGGCTCATTGGCGGCATGAGCTGGGAATCCTCCCAGGAATATTACCGGATTATTAATGAAGAGATCAAACATAAGCTTGGTGGTTTTCATTCCGCAAAATGCATCCTGTTTTCGGTCGATTTTGCAGAAGTGGAAAAGCTGCAGCATGAGGAGCGGTGGAGAGAATTAACGGCTTTAATGATCGTTGCAGCTCGCAGCCTGGAAAATGCAGGCGCAGAATGCATCGTTATTTGCACAAACACCATGCATAAAATGGCGGATGAGGTTCAAAGTTCGATCCGTATTCCACTCCTGCACCTGATAGACGCAACCGCAGAACAGATCAGTCAGGATGGTCTCAAGAAAGTCGGATTGCTGGGAACAAAATTCACGATGGAGCAGGATTTCTACAAAGGACGCTTATCCGAACGTTTTGGAGGAGAGGTTATCATCCCGGATGAGGAAGAGCGGGATACCATCCACCACGTAATTTATCATGAATTGTGCCTTGGTACTATCGATCAAACCTCAAAAGCGAGATTCATTAAAATCATTAACAACCTGATCGAGCGTGGCGCTGAAGGGATCGTCCTGGGATGTACAGAAATACCCCTGCTGGTCAGGCAAAAAGACATTCGTGTTCCAGTTTATGACACGACCGAGATCCACGCCCGCGCAGCGGCAGCGTTCGCCCTGAGCTGAAATTACCTGGTATCAGTTACTCTTACCCTACAAAAGATAAGGTGCATTCATGGACCAAAAAATCATCCCACTCGATTCAGCCAAGAAGATCGCCTTGGTGGCGCATGACAACAAGAAAGATGACCTGCTGCAATGGACCAAGTTCAACCGGGATCTGCTGGCCGGCCATCGACTCTACGCCACCGGCACAACTGGCAAGATGCTGGCCAAGGCACTCGACCTGCCGATCGTCTGTCTGCAAAGCGGCCCGCTGGGTGGCGACATGCAGATCGGCGCGATGATCGCCGATGGCGGAGTGGACTTTTTGATCTTCTTCTGGGACCCACTGGAAATGATGCCGCACGACCCGGATGTCAAGGCGCTCTTGCGCATGGCGGTTGTGTGGAACATCCCCTTCGCCTGCAACCGCTCCTCGGCGGATTTCCTCATCTCATCCAATTTGATGGATGCCACTTATGAACGCATCGTCCCGGATTATGACCGGCACCGACAGCGACGCTGGAAACGCGATTAATGAAAAAAGCCCTCATCTGAGGGCTCATATTCACGACTCCAGTGGTTGTTTCCCAATCCGGATCACCCAACCGGGTGTCTGCGTATTCAAGCTGACCGAATGCGGTTTACCACCACAAACCCAATGGGTATATTCCTGGATGAAACCGGTCTCAAGGTGGGGGATCAGCTCATGCCCCACCCCATGTCCATTCGTTTCAAGGAGGATGGTATCTGTGTCATCCACAACCTGCACAGGGATACCGAAGAGATCTTTAACCAGGGTTTCGATGGCTGCCATCCCTTTTAACAAGCGTTGCTTCGCCGGTAGTAAACGGAAAGACTGGTCCGATAATTGATCCATGCCTTTGGTACTGCGTACCAGGTGGGTAAAAGCAGACCGGCCGATCTGCTGGGCCAGGCCGCAAGCACAGGTCGGGTTGTAATTCGAACTCAACAGGTTGCACAATATTGATAGATCCTCAACCGTCGTTATGTCCGTGATCGGCGGGCCATCATTACCAAGCACTTCAAGATATGCTGTATTGAATGCACGAATTGAAATGGTATTTGGGGAATCCAATTTCATGAGGGAATTTTATTCGAGGCCGGGCGGGTTAACGCTTGCCGGTTTCCATTTCTTCAAGGATAGAGTAGAGCAATTCGAGGAGGACATTCTTGACCCGCGCCTTATCGGTGGCCACACAGGGCAGGATCTTGACAGTGGGATCAAGGCGTAAGACGTGCCGCATGTCCTTCGGATCCCAGGCATCTGCACAATCCTGCTTGTTGGCAGCCACAATATACGGCGTGGGGGCGTAAGCGCGGAATGTTTCGAGGATGCTGCGCGCTTCGCGGAAAGTTTCCGGGCGGGTACTGTCGATCATCACGATAAAGCCCAGCATGCCTTCTGAAAGGATCTCCCACATGAAATCGAAGCGCTTCTGCCCGGGCGTACCAAACAGGTAGAGAACCAGGTTCTCATCCACCGTGATGCGACCGAAATCCATGGCCACTGTGGTGGTGTCCTTGATATTCTTTTCGTCAACAGCGGTAATCTTCTTTTCCGTGGAGACAACGTCGATCTCGCTGACGGTATGGATGAATTCCGTCTTACCGGAACTAAAGGGACCTGTGACTACCATTTTGACATTTTGCATGATCGTAATCCTAAAGCGAACGGATGCGGTTGATCAACCGGTTGACCAATGATTCCTGAGGTTTAACAACCCTCGGTGCAGGAGTGGTTTGACTGCCCTGGCTGACGGCCACCGGCATCCCCGCCGGGCGAATTAATTCCACGATGCCTGCCTGCAACAGAGCGTAGATGATCCGGCGGATTTCCATCTCGGTCAAGTGCAGGGTGCGGGAAATCTGGCGCAGGGTATTCTTGGGATTGACGTAGTTGACCACTTTCCACTCTTCCGGGTTGAGCCGTATCTTTTCGAGATTGGCACCCGGCCGGTCGCTGAATTTAACCGCCATATCCAGGCTGGGGATCTCGTCTTCCAGCATCTCACGCTCATAGGTCAGGCGTGTGGCATCAATGATCAAGTTCTCAAGGTCAATGCGGACCGGGATACGTCCTTCCGGAGTCGCCATGCCCTCATCAAAATTAAAGGCGCCCTCAGTCCAGTTGAACATCTTGTGGACAACGCCGGTGTAATAATCATGCAGAACAGAGAGAATGTCGTCTTGGGTGAAATATCCTGCGTTGATCAACAACAGGCCGAGTTCCTGGTCCGAGATCTGAGTGCCGCGTTCACGGATGATGCGATATTGAGCGGCATTGATTTTATTGCCGCGTACCAGGATACCGGCCAGACTGGCATCATCCTTCTCAGTACTAGCATAGGCAAGCTTGCCCACCCGGAATGCCATTTGAGCCTTATCGTCCGGTGTTTCCAATATCAAACTGCCGGTCTTGGCGGCTAGGTTGACCAGATTGAATAATTGCAGCAGTGTGAAATCTCGAAGGTTGCCTTTTAAAGCCATGTGCAGTACGCTCTTCCTGACACCCCCTCTATCAGGTGGAGTCTTGGTGTCTAGAATTTTACCCTATTATTGTCAGCGAGCTATGGTAGTTCCGAAAGCACTAATGTACTATGCCCTTCCGGTTTGACATTTTCAAAAACCTGCTTGATGACACCTTGCGGGTCGATCAGGAAAGTCGTCCGAAAGACACCGTCATACTCGCGTCCCATGGCCTTCTTCCGACCCCAAACCCCGTAAGCCTCGCATGTTTTATGCCCTTCGTCAGCCAGGAGGCTGAATGGCAGGCTGTACTTTAGCTTGAACTTGGCATGTGATTTACTTGAATCCGGACTGATTCCCAGCACAACCACACCTGCCTTCTCATAATTGTGAATGCCATCCCGGAAATCGCATGCTTCGACGGTGCAACCGGGGGTGTCATCTTTCGGGTAAAAATAGAGCACCAGATACTTTCCTTTGAAATCATTCAATTTCCTGGGAGCACCATTTTCATCCGGCAGGTTAAAATCTGGGGCTTTATCGCCTGATTTTAGTTTCATCATACCTCCTCATATTAAAACCCACTCGCATTCATCCACGAAGAAGGCTTCTTCTTCAGTGAGCGGACTTCATTTATATCACAAAGTGGTTTTCAGACAACTTACAATCACCTGGCAGGTCCTTCCGCCCAGGGGAGAAGCGCCTTGAATGCCTCCAGGTCATAAGCATTTTGAACTTCCAACCGGCTAAGGTAGTACAACGTACCCCAGGTATGGTCAAAAGAGGTGCCCAATCCGACCGCAGACGTATAACCATATTTGGCCACCTTGCCGGCAACAAATTCATCCATGGTGCCATATGGGTAGGCAAAAGTGCTCACCGTGACACCTACTTCCTTCTCAAGGGTGCTTTTACAAACACCGGCTTCATAAGTCAGTGTCTCATGATTGAGGGTCAGGTCGATGTGGGTCATGCTATGGCAGCCAATCGCCCATCCGGCATCGGTCATCTCTTTCAGTTGATCCACCTGGATGAATTCATCTGAATCCAGGCGGGTGCCCACGACATAAAATGTTCCCACCAGGCCCAGTTCCTGCATGATTGGGAAAGCATTCTGGTAGACATCCAGGTCACCATCATCAAAGGTTATCACCACCGGTCGCTCAGGCAATGCACCACCATGCTGCAATACTTCCACCAGCTGAGGAATTGTAATCCCCGAATAACCCAGCGAGATCAGTGTCTCCATTTGCTGCCGGAAAGTGTCCGGTGAAACATAATAGCGCTCATCTTTCACGGCGATGTGATGATAAAGGAGGATGGGGGCTGTGATTTGTTTGGCGGGGTGAATCGCCCAGGTGGGTGTCATAGACGAAGTGGCCGTTGGGCTGGGGGTGGCAGTTGGCCGTAACAGCTAGTACAGGCGTCAGGCTTGGTGCGGGTGATGGTTGTAAAGTCACCTGGATAACAGGTGCTGAAGTTTTAGCACCCGTACATCCCACCAAAAAACCAATGATCAAAAGCAAGGCGGCTGTTCTGTGGAGGTGAGTATCGTGCAGGCAGTTGTCTGAGTGTCCTATATGTCATTCAGGCCATCCAGAAGGTGATCGCAAGCAGGTAAGCCGGCAGGATGAATGCCAACCAGGCAGTCAGCCGCAGCAAAGGCCAACGTGGTGGATACCCGAGTGCGATTCGGTTGACCAGCAAGATCTCCAGCAATCCAATTACGAGCGCCAGCAAGGCAGGCCAAACCAGTCGCCAGGCCACACCAAATAACGGTGCGCAGGCCAGTAAAATATAACCCACCAGCAATAAAACATGATGCAGACCCACACCGCGCTGCCAGGTCAATCGTATGAGCAGGGAGCTGTGTTCATAGTGGAGGTCGCCCGCATAACTCTCAAGCTCTAGCGCCAGGCTGACCGCCAGGAAAATGAAGACCAATGGAAAAGTGACCGCCAGAAACAATACCGGGATCACACTGGATTGCAGTGTGAAGGCAAATGCGGGCACCAGACTGCAAAGGATCACACCCTGGATCAACTCTCCATATCCAGAATAGACCAATCGGGGCTGACCGAGGAAAAGGGTTGATGAGAGCAACATACCCACCAGAAGCAAGATGGTCAACCCCGCATTGGGAGCGCTTCGCGATAATCCGAACCCGAAAGCCACCGCCAGGGTCAACAAGACAACGAAAACGATCAGGAGCACACGTGCCGAAGGGATCTCCTTATCAGTCTCTGCCTTGAATGGCGCGGCACCCACACTGACACGGCTTAGATATTCGAACAGGATCAAACTTCCGCTCAACAGGCACCAGATCGTTAATCCACCTAGAATCGCCGACCAGCCATCCAGGGGATACCCGAGGTAATCCGCAATGGCCGTTCCCAAAATAAAGGTGAATGTGGACGCCACCAGTGTTGGAAAATGGAGAATTCGTATCCAATAGCGTAGCATCCAGTGATTTTAGCATGGAATACCGGTCAAAAAGTTGTTTCACAGGAGGGATTGCAATATTTTCAATGGTGCTATAATCAAAAGACGATTGGTAACAATAAGACCATCGCATTCTCAATTCTATGGAGGAAGAAGTGAAAAAGGTTAGTCTTTTTGTCATATCTGTCTTACTGATCACAGCAGTGCTATTAAGTGCCTGCACGTCCGGCAGTGCCACCAAGGTACGTGTGGCCAGCGACGCCACCTGGCCGCCTTTTGAAATGGTCGATGAGACCACCAAGGAGCTGGTCGGCTTTGATATCGAAATGGTGAATGCCATCGCTGCGGAAGCTGGATTTGAAGTCGAGTTTATCAATGTCGGTTTCGACCCATTACTGGCCGGCATCTCCCAGTGCCAGTATGATGCGGCCGTTTCCGCGATCACCATCACATCAGACCGTGCGGAAAATATGCTTTTCTCGGACCCCTACCTCAACGCTGGTCAGATCGTTACTGTGCAGATCGACAACACGACCATTAATTCCAAGGATGATCTATCAGGCAAAACGGTAGGTGCCCAGATTGGTACCACCGGCGCCATCGAAGTTGAAGCAATTGCCGGCGCCACCCTGACGACCTTCGATACGGTCGACCTGGCTTACCTGGCTCTGCAAAACGGTCAGATCGACGCGGTCGTGGCGGATTCTCCGACGGCCGCGGGCTTTGTGGCTCAGAATGCCGACAAACTGAAGATGGTTGGCAGTGTCTTCACGGATGAGAATTACGGCATCGCAGTTTGCAAGACGAACACCGAATTGCAGGCAAAGATCAATGCAGGCCTGGCCGCCATCAAGGCCAACGGCACCTTTGACGCCCTGCTGACCAAGTACGACCTGGTAGCTAAATAAAAATAATCAAAAAACCCTGCCTGCAAGGTATTCATAAGATGCCTTGCAGGCATTTCATATACATACCATGAACAATAAAAATTCGACGGAAGCGGCTCCATCAAAACTACTGGGTAAGATTCCCGGCGCAGAACCTTCGGCGAGGATAGACCCGTGGTGGGGATTGGTGTTCACGGTTATTGCGCTGGTGCTCCTGCTAATTTTTATCCAGCCGGATCCCTACATGCGCATTCTGCTGTTCGTTCGTGATGGCATCTGGGTAACCTTTAAAACGACGGTCATCTCCTTTATTCTGGTCATGGTAGCCGGTTTGTTCGGTGGACTGGGCAGGTTATCCAAGAACAAGTTCATCAATGGAATCGCGACCATTTATGTCGAGGTCATACGCGGCGTACCGCTGCTGGTCCAACTGCTCTTCTGGTATTTTGCATTCCCCTCTGTCGTTCAAGGAATCGGAAAATCCCTGAATATTGAGGCACTGAAGACTTATCTTGCCAACCCGGTCGGAATGGCCATCCTTGGCTTGACCTTCTGTTATGCCGCCTACATGAGCGAGATCTACCGCGCCGGTATTCAGAGCATACCCAGAGGCCAGATGGAAGCCGCCCGCAGCCTGGGCATGACCTACACTCAGGCCATGCGTTATGTGATCATTCCCCAGGCCGTTCGCGTTATTATGCCCCCGGTGGGCAATGAGTTCATCTCACTACTGAAGGATTCTTCCCTCGTGAGCGTGGTGGCTGTGGCGGATATGACCCGCCGCGGGCGTGAGTTCATGTCTGCCAACTTCATCCCGGTCGAAACCTGGATGATGATTGCCCTGCTTTACCTCGTCATGACCACGATCAGTGCCCGCATCGTGAGCTGGATCGAAAAGAAAACCGGGTATGAAAGATGACCAAGATGGAACCTATCATTCAAATCAAAAACGTCACTAAATCATTCGGAGCGGTCGAAGCCTTGCGGGGCGTCAGCCTGTCTGTCAACCGCGGCGAAGTGGTGATGATCATTGGTCCCTCAGGATCCGGTAAATCCACGCTGTTGCGTTGTATCAACCGGCTGGAAGAATATGACGAGGGGTCGATCATCGTGGATGGCATCCCTTTGACCAGCGCCGAGAACATCAATACCGTGCGCACTGAAGTTGGCATGGTCTTTCAACAGTTCAATTTGTTCCCGCACCTGACCGTTCTGGAAAATATCAGCCTGGCACAGCGCATCGTTCGCAAGCGGGACAAGGCTGAAGCGGAACGGGTTTCGCGGCAGCTATTGAAGAAAGTGGGCATTCCGGAGAAGGCGGATGCCTATCCCATGCAGCTTTCCGGCGGGCAACAGCAGCGGGTGGCCATTGCCCGGGCGCTGGCCATGAATCCGAAGATCATGCTATTCGACGAACCCACCAGTGCTTTGGACCCCGAGATGATCCAGGAGGTCCTGGATGTCATGGAAGCGCTCGCGAAAGAAGGCATGACCATGGTGGTGGTCTCACATGAGATGGGTTTCGCACGCGCGGCCGCCGACCGGGCCATTTTGATGGATGGTGGTTTGATCATCGAGGAAGCCACGCCCGAGAAGTTATTTAAACACCCGAAACACGATCGCACCAAGTTGTTCCTGAGCAAAGTGTTGTAAAATAAACGGGTATGCGCCATATAACAGGGTTCATACCCGTAAAAATGAATAAAGCCTTCCTACTACTAATATCTCTAATCATTTTATCGCTGCTGGGTATCAATACAATACCCATGCAAGCCCGCCCATTAACAGCCTTAAATGTGAGCCTGCAGGTTCCAGCATCCTGCCCGCCCGGAGGGTGTGGTGCCGGGCAGAGGATCAATCTTCGAGCCACTTTTGATGTCAATCCGCTCAATACCACAACCTTCAATACCCAAGTGTGTGTCTATACATCTTTGGAAGGGTCTGACAAATGGGCAGATGATAGCGTTTTCAGTGTCACTGATACGATCAATTTCACGGCCGGCGAACAATCCGGCGTCTGTACAAATACAAGCAATATTCCAGCCGGTACCCAATACCTGGGTGGTGCTTATGCTCAATTTTTAACTGCGAGCCCCAGAAACTTCGACTTTGGATTCCGTATCAACAGAAACAGTACAGGTGACGGTTCACTCCTGATCTCTATCTATCGGCTGAATGCTGCTGGAGATGCCTGGGAGATCACTGATAATGCATCCAGCCCGGTTATTGACACAGCCCCCTCAGCAAGTGAGTCTTTCGTAGCCGCGGATAGCTCTGCTTGCATGGGAAATACTCCCTGTTACCTGAATAGTGGTGATGATCAGGCCAACGGCATCGGCACTGGCTTGAAGGATGCAGTCGATGCACGAACTTCTGCCAGTACGGTCAACATCCTCGGTTCCTACGCGATCAAGGGTAATTCTATTACCATCAATACAGCTCACACCATACAGGGAGTGACGAACGCGACCCTGACTTATGGCGGCACTCAATGCAATAATGCCATGTTACTGGTCACGGCTGGCGCAACCATTCAGGATCTGAATATCAATGACGGTGTCTGTGTTTCCCCTTCACGTGATCTGGTACTGATCAATAGTCCATCAAATGTCACGTTGCGGCGCAATGATCTCTTGAACGGCAAGGATGCCGTGTCGATCTTGGATAATAATGGAAATGTATCTGTACGTTTCAATCATATCGCAGGAAATTCGGGTTATGGTATCTTGCGCACCACTGGCAGCAGTTCGGGGGTAATAAACGCAGTCGCCAACAACATATTTAATAACCGTATCGGTGCTCAAGCAGAATGTAATAATAAAGGGGAAGCGAATCATAACTTCTGGGGGCCGGGAGTAAATCCAGCAACTGCCATTTCACGGTGCACCTACTCATCTGGTAAACGATTAGGCGCCGCCATTTTAAATGATGGCTCTCCTGGAGTTGGCGCTCAAACAGCCACACTTACTGGTAGTAAACAATCATATTTCAGTGGATCAATTTCGCTAGAGGGGACAGCCGGTGTTAAGCTCATTGTTGCGAACCATGGTAATGGTTCGTTAAGTAATATCCCCTTCTTGGGACAGGGCACCGAAAATATTACCGCTTGTAGTAACTTTTACGATGTATTTGTCTCTGATGAAAACACCATTACGCCTCTTACTTTGAATGTTTTTATACAGTATGAGAGTGTTTGCGAATCAATTATTGAAACTTCACCCAATTATTGTGGTAGTACTAACTCTGAGGACTTCCCTCTTTTATGGTACGACCCACAATATTCGGTGACAAATATGTGGGATACAACTGGTCAGCTCCCAGCAGGTCCTGGGGCAACCGGAATGGTTGGACAAAGTACAACCTGCGATATAGCCTCAAATGAAATTAAAGTTGCCATTGACAGAAACCTAACCGAAAGGCCCAACCTAATTTTCGATTTGACCTACACACCTTTCGTTATCGGCTACCCGAACCAGGAGATAGTCTATACTACATTTACCGCGGTTCCGGGGATTGCCAGAGCTGATCTTCATTGGGAAACATCCAAGGAAGACGGATTATATGGATTCTATGTAGCTCGTTCGCTATTTCCTTACGGACCTTATAACCGTGATAGCGACCTTATTCCTGCAAAAGGCGATGCAGGCATTGGGGGAATCTACAATTATGTTGACCTGGAATTGAATAATGGCACCACATACTGGTATATGCTGGAAATGATTGACACCTCCCCCAGTCATGGCTCGCTCGGCTTTCACGGCCCGGTTTCTGCCTCAACATATTCAATGATTCCAACCGCCACCGAAGTAACCCCTAATAGCGTGGAAGTATATGGCTCATCACTATCAATTAAGATTAAAGGCAATAATTTCATCCCCTCCTCTGTAGTAGTTTGGGATAACAACCTCACATTAGATCTGACATCCTCCTTTATAAGCAGTACAGAATTAACTGCCATCCTTCCGGCAAGTTTATACAGTGCTCCTGGCAGCTCAGCCGTGCACGAGATCACTGTCTACAATCCGGGATCAGGAGGCGGGTTCTCTCCCCCCCTGACCTTCACAATTAAAAATCCCGTCCCCACCCTGACCAGTATCAGCCCTGAGGTTTCGGACGGCAATTCGACCACCATATCACTCACGGTCAAAGGTGATTATTTTGTGGATGATTCTGTCGTCCGTTTTAATGGCTCATCCTCCAATCTAACCACAACCTTCATCGATCGAAATAATCTAACTGCTTCCATACTTAAATCGAATCTTTCCGCAGGGATAATCACAGTTACAGTGTACAATCCAACCTATGGCGGGGGCACCTCAGCGGGTAAAACCTTTAACCTGTATACCCCAACACCGACCCTGACCAAACAACCAACTTCTACGAAAACAAAGACTACTGTTTATATCCCTCCTCCTCAACGCACCCGTACCCGTACACCCACACGCACCAGTGCCGTGACGCTCGTGACCTCCACCCCAAGCGCCACGCCAGGTCTGCTTACCCCGTCCGCAACCCTGGCGACACCCGACCTGACAAACGCCACTCAGGTGACACTCGAACCGTTCACCCTCACTCCCAGCCTGGCACCCGGAGAGCCCACTTATACACCCGCACCGCCCACCCCCGTAATCGAGGATGCCGCCACAAGTGTCTGGAACTGGCGCCTGATGTCAAGTCTGAGGGTGCTGGCAGGCGGTATTCTGGGCGCCGGTTTACTGGCTTTCCCGATCTTCCTGGTCTTCTGGCGTAAAACCCGTCAAAAACCCCCACGCTGATCCACCCTCTTATTGTTCATCGTCTGGATGGTAAAATGAGTCCAGTTTCCACACCTGGAGGTGATTTCCATGCCCGAAGCTGTCATAATTGATGCCATCCGGAGCCCGATCGGGGCTCTGGGCGGATCATTGTCTTCCATCCGACCTGATGACCTGGCAGCAGTGATCCTGAAAAGCCTGCTCGAACGTAATCCCTTCCCGCCCGGTGAGATCGATGAGGTTTACCTTGGTTGCGCCAACCAGGCCGGTGAGGATAACCGCAACGTGGCACGCATGGCTTCCCTCCTGGCGGGTATCCCTCCGGAAGTTCCAGGTGTGACGATCAACCGCTTGTGTGCCTCCGGGCTCACTGCCATCAACCTGGCGGCAATGGCCATTAAGGCTGGAAATGGCGATATCTACCTGGCGGGGGGTGTGGAGAGCATGAGCCGCGCCCCGTATTCCCTGCCCAAGGCTGAGCGCGGATTCAGCTTCGGCAATTTGACCGCCTGGGATACCGCTCTGGGCTGGCGTTACCCCAACCCCAGGTTCCTGGAAGCCTACGGGAATGACCCAATGGGTGAAACTGCCGAGAACATTGCCGATCTGAAAAAGATCAGCCGTGTGGAACAGGACGTTTTTGCTGCCCGAAGCCACCAACGGGCTGTCACGGCCATGGATTCCGGAAAATTCGCTGAGGAAATCATCCCGTTAGACGTTTGCAGCAAGTCAGGTGAACAGTTTAAAGTGTCCAGCGACGAAAGACCCCGGCGGGATACCACACCGGAAACCCTGTCGAAACTAAAGCCCGCCTTCCGTAAAGATGGCAGCGTCACTGCAGGTAATTCATCAGGTATGAACGATGGGGCAGCTGCGCTATTAATGATGAGCGCAGAAAAAGCCGCGGTGCTAGGCTTGAAGCCGCTGGCCAGGATCCTCGCCAGCGCATCCGCCGGGGTGCTGCCAAAGACCATGGGTCTGGGGCCCATCCCGGCCACTCAGAAGGCACTCAAAAGAGCCAACCTTTCCATCCGGGATATCCATCTGGCAGAAGTGAATGAGGCTTTTGCTGTTCAGGCACTGGCTGTACTGGATGCGCTTGAATTGGACCCGGAGATCACAAACGTCAACGGAGGTGCCATCGCTCTGGGTCACCCGCTGGGGTGTTCCGGTGCGCGCATCCTGACCACGCTGGTGCAAGAAATGAAACGCCGCGCGCCGGGTTTGCCCCGTCCATACCGAGGCCTGGCAACATTGTGCGTGGGCGTTGGACAGGGTGAAGCGACGATCGTGGAGTGGCTTGATTGAAGATCCTGGTGACCGGTGCCACCGGATTCATCGGGGGTGCCATCTGCCGTGAGCTGATTGCTCGTGGCGACCACGTGAGGGCTTTTCACCGTGCGAGTTCAAATACGTCCCTTCTGGATGACCTGTCTGTCGAGCATCAGATCGGGGACCTGGGAGATCCGCCCTCCCTGCGCCAGGCGGTCAAGGGGATGGATGCGATCATTCATTGTGCCGCTCAACTGGGTAGCCATGCCAACTGGCAAAGCTATCAATCGGTAACAATCCAGGGTACTCGAGCCTTACTGGAAGCTGCGCTTGAAGCCCGTGTCAAACGATTCATTCACACCAGCTCTGTCGCCGCCCTGGGTGTGCCCGAGAGACTCCCCTCTCCTCGTTACACCCCCATGTTATCGGAAAACCACACCTGGAATTTTGATCCTCAGCGCTGGCCTTACGGTTATGCCAAGTACCTGGCTGAGCTGGAAGTCCAGCGGGCCGTGGCTTTGGGGTTGGATGCGGTCATCCTCAACCCGTCCAGCGTTTTTGGCGCTGGAGATCTCCTGCGTAACCGGAGTTCGATCATCCGCATGGTCACCGAGCGTGGCTTGCGACTCTCCACAGCCGGGGGGATGAACGTCGTTCACATACATGATGTCGTTCATGGGCATCTGGCTGCACTTGATAAGGGGCATCAAGGAGAACGTTACATCCTGGGTGGAGAAAACATCCTGCATCACCGGTTCATGTGCCTGATAATGGAAAGTGCCGGGATCCATGCCAAACTGATCAAGCTTCCCCTTTCACTTGTCAACCTGATGCGCAATCTTTCAGGGGGCGCTTCGAAGCTTTTTCACTTTGAGATCAATCCGGGTATCCTTAATCTGGCTGGTTTCCATTTCTATTATGATCTCGAAAAATCCCGGCGGGAATTGGGACTCCCACCACCGCTTGATGCCCGGCAAGCTGTGACATGATGCATTCCAATGGTTCAAGGAGCATCCGATCAAATGATCAAAAAATTCAGCCATCTGACCCGCATCAGTCTCCTGCTGGCCAGCTTCTTCGCGATTGACAAGCTGGTGGCGATCGTCCGGCAGGTGGTCATCAATCGTCAGTTCGGTCTGTCAGCCGAACTGGATGCTTTCAATGCTGCCAACAACCTGCCCGACCTGCTGTATGCTCTGATCTCCGGTGGTGCTCTATCGATCGCATTTATTCCTGTACTTTCCGAGGTTTTATCAACATCAGGACGAAAGGATGCCTGGAAGCTCTTTTCCCGGATCACCAACCTGGCTTTCCTGGTCACAGCTGTTTTCTCCATCGTCTTTGTCTTGCTGGCTGATCACCTGGTTGGTTGGAGATTGGGTGTGGCGCCGGGTTTCAGCGACACCCAGCAGCACCTGGTGGCCAATCTGATGCGTCTCAACCTGATTGCCACCCTTATCTTTTCAATCAGCGGGCTGGTGATGGCCGGGTTGCAAGCCAACCAGCATTTCCTTTTACCGGCCATGGCACCCATTCTCTATAATGTGGGCCAGATCTTTGGTGCGGCCATCCTGGCGCCTGAGGGGGGTATTTCGCTTGGTCCTGTAACGTTGCCCACCTTTGGATTTGGGGTCAAAGGCCTTGTTTACGGTGTCATTGTCGGTGCCTATTCTTCACATCGCCATCCAAATCCCAGGATTGATCAAGTATGGGTTCAAATGGTCCATTAGCCTGGGATTAAAGACTCACGACGTTCGAAAGGTGCTGAGCCTGATGGGTCCACGGGTGCTGACCATGTTTTTCATCCAATTCATCTTCCTGGCCCGCGATAATCTGGCATCCATTTTCCAGGGTGGTGTGACCCTGTTGACCAATGGCTGGATGCTGCTTCAGGTTCCCGAGACCCTGATCGGAACGGCGATCGGGACGGCGTTACTTCCCACTCTGTCGGAGCAATTTGCCCGTACAGATCATGAGGGATTTCAAGCTACGGTCCAGCGTGCCTCACGGGTATTGGTGGCAGTGACGATCCCGGTGGCAGCCATTTTGGCATGCTGGCATGCGACCAGCTCTTGGCCTCGCCTTCCAGTTTGGGGATGCGGCTACAGACCATTTGACTGCTTGGTTTTTCAGGCATTTCTGGTTGGTTTGACAGCCAATGCTCTGATCGAAGTGGCAGCCCGCAGTTTCTACGCACGTCAGAATGCGCGTATCCCCCTCCTGGTTGCCTTTATTAATGCACTACTGTTCATCATCATCGCCAGTCTGCTCAGAACCAGCCTGGATGTCATTGGCATTGCTCTTGCAATCAGCCTCTCTTATACCTGCGAGGCGATACTCTTATATATATTATTGAAGAAGAAAATGTCTATTGATATCCGATTCGGGAACTACACCATTGCGTGCTTGTCTGGCTGCGTTGGCTGGCGGAGCGGTTTGCTGGCTGATCATGCGAATACCGGCCACCGGGTTGAACAGTCTCCTCCTTTCTGCCGGTGCGATGTTGCTGGGTGCCTGCGCGGCTGTCCCATTCATCCGTAAGGAATTAACCCTGTTGATCAAGTTATAATGATCCTGCCATGAACGAACCCGTAAAGAATACCTTCACTCCGAGACACCCAAACAGGAAAGACCCTGTGAAACCCGTAAATGGGTTCCATGCCTTCCAGACAATTGTGGCTGTCGCCATTCTTGCTGGCTACATTGTTCAGTCTATGGACCCCAACCAGCCTGTTCACGGTGGATGAAAGCGACCTGCAATTGGCCATTCTGCCCCCTGCACGATACCCCCACGGCTATGCCAACCTCAACACCTTCTGCAAAACCACGCATTGGCATCCTGGTCGGTCACTGGGGCAAGGATGATGGCTGGGTGTGCGAAGATGGTTTGCGGGAAGTGGATGTCAATCTGCATATCGCCACACTTGTTCAGCAGGAACTCGCACGGGAGGGTTATACCGTTGATCTGCTTCAGGAAAACGATTCCCGCCTGAATCAATACCAGGCACTGGCACTCGTTTCCATTCATGCAGATAGTTGTGATTTCATCAGTGATGCAGCCAGTGGATTTAAAATCGCCCCCGCACTAGCCACCCTGTACCCGGACCGGGCGAACGCACTGGCCGCCTGCATGCTCGATCGTTACGCAGAAGTCACTGGTATGGCATTTCGCTACAATGAAGTGACCACTCATATGTCCAGCTATCATCCCTTCGATGAGGTAAACAGTATCACCCCCATTAGTTGTCATCGAAGCCGGTTACCTCAACCTCGATCGACAGATGCTGACGGAACAACCGGATCTGTCTGGCATTCGGGATTTACTCCGGGCTGGTCTGTTACATTCGTGGTGAAGCGGTCGAATAGGTGAATCGCATGAGTGGAATTAGCGATAGGGACCAAACAACTTCTCGAACAGGCCCGTGATGCCCTTCAGCGCGATGACCGCCGGTCAGCCCGCCGGTTGGCACAGATGGCAGTTGCATCTGATCCGAACTACGCGAAGCCTGGGAGATCATGGCTGAACTATCCAGCGGCAGTGCCCGGCAGGCATATCTTGAGCGAGTATCGCAATTAACACCCGACGTAGCATCCACGGCTTCATACCCCGAGTCATCCCTAGATCGGTCTCTTGCGGAACAGGGCCAAAAGAAGTCAAAATCCAAAGCATCAACAGTCTTCTGGATCCTGTGTGGATTGATCTTGTCTGGAATCCTGGCTGGTCGCACTGCTTGCCGGGCTATTCATCCCAACTTCGCAGACAGTCTCCGCAGTCGATCACTCCTCACACCGTCGGATGGTGACCTGCCCAAGCCGACGCTCACCAGCACACCGGAACCGACCCTGACACCCAGCCCGACATTCACATCGGAACCGACATTGACCTGGACCCCGGAGCCGGCTCCTACGAACACCCCCAAACCCCTCGCCCAGGTCTTCATTCCCGAGAACATCCTGGAAGGGGAGCGCTGGATCGATGTTGACCTGACCAATCAGCGCACCTATGCTTATGAAGGCTCCACATTAATCAGCACCTTCATTGTATCAACCGGCACCCAGTATCACCCCACCATCACCGGTCAGTATCACATTTATGTGAAATATCGGTATTCGGATATGGCCGGCCCGGGGTATTATCTTCCGGATGTTCCTTTCACCATGTACTTTTATCAGGGATATAGTTTCCACGGCACCTACTGGCATGATAACTTTGGCGTACCCATGAGCCATGGATGTGTCAATATGAGAACCGCGGATGCCGAATGGTTATTCTACTGGGCATCCATCGGAACCCTGGTTAACATCCATTACTGATCCCAACCCCCTAAGTCTCATATTTGTATTTTAATAATTCTCGGTTATGATACGGGGTAGTAATACCCGGAGTAGATAAATGACGAGAAAAGCCATTTTTGAGAATCTTGTCTTTGATGAATATGAACACACGGTCTCTGTACACTATGTTGGAGAAGAACCATGTTATGTCGTCGATGACGCCGGTTTTCAACGCCACATTCCAGCCGAACAAGTGGATCGTCAGGTATTCCAGGCTATGGAAGAACAGGTCAAGGGGCACGAAGAGATCATCACCGAACAGACCGCCAAAATGCTCGGCCAGGATGACCTGTTCACCCGTGCGATCATTCAAAACCAATTGAGCAATATCAGCCAGCAGTATGAGGCCATGAGCGAAACCGGGATACCGATCGAAGGGCGTTCGTATCTCGGTATGACTGGTTTTAAAGTCATCATCAATCTACACGGCGAGGTTATTGAAGTCCAACAACCATCAACCCAGATTGAAGGGGATGAATAAGCTGGACAGGATTGCTTCAGACCTTCCAATCGATACCAGGGGTAATATAAATGAGCCGGAGGCTAAAACCTCCGGTATCATTTATGTATTAGCAGTGAGATCACCTCAGGGTCAGTGTTCCCCAGGTGGTTGGATCCACCAGTGAACGCGAGGTACAACTTGAAATCATGGTTTGCTGTCTGGCCACACCATTCAGATCATCGTCAGAAATGGACATGGCAAAACCCAACTGCATGCCTTCGTACGGTGTCACATTAAACACATACCATGGTATGGCTGCTTCAACATGATAAGTCCCAGTCTCCACCTACAGCTGCAATCAAGACCGAACTCCTGCCACCAGCCAGGCTGGATGGATACCACAGGTACGCCTCCTGACCTGATCCAGGTGTTAATAGACCCGGAGAGATGCCAAGTTGATAATCATCTCCATCCAGCTTTTTAACAGTGAGATCCCCGATTAAGTTGGTATCCATCAGGATCTCAAGGCTGTCTCCCAGATAGAGGTAACTCCCGGATGAAACCTGTGTGTACTTATCATCTTCGACCTCGACAGCCAGATAGAGATATGAGTAATCCCATCCAACCTTATATGACCCATACAGATCAACAGTACTATTGAAATTGTTGAGGCCATACACAACGACATTAATGGGAAACTCAATGGCCTGCCACTCATCCCATGTGCCATCCAAAACGGGCGGATTAAGCATGTATGTACCGACCACCTGCCCTGATCCACGCATCACAACGGGGGTGCTGGTATAAGCAGGATTGAAACTTGACGCGGTCGGGATCGCAGGTGTGTTCGTACGTGTCGTTGCAGCCTGGTATGTAGGAGCTACATACGAATCAGTGGCTGTCGGCAGGGACAAGGTGGGAATGCTGTACAGGGCTGTCAGTGTCGAGTTTGGAGTTGGAAATGTAAATGGCGTGGGCAATGGAGCGGTAAATCCACCTCGAGTATAGATATAATACACTGCGGTTGAGCCAACGCAGCAAATCAACAAAACAGCAACCACACCGGCGATGATCCATATGGTATTCTTTTTCATTGACTTATGCTCCTGTATCAATTAAACCATATCTTTGTGTTTTCTGAAAACCTTTTACTTTGACAGGTCCGGGGTTTTATGGTTTAAAAGACTCGAGGCCCGCAAGGAGTATGATTATGAAGACCAGTCAACCGATCCCAATCCTTTCCGAGCAGGATAAAGTATATCTTTTAGCTCTGGCTCGATCCTCAATCGATATGGCAGTCAACCGGCAACCCTTGACAGAGATCGACATGTCCGGATTATCAGACATCTTGAGAAATGATGGTGCGGCTTTTGTCACACTTACCAAAGACAAAACCCTGCGAGGATGCATCGGCGCTCTTGAAGCTTATCAACCACTGGTCATGGATGTCCGCGAGCATGCAGTCGCAGCTGCAACGGAAGATTATCGTTTTACGCCGGTCTCTTCTGCAGAGTTACCTTATCTTTCAATCGAGATCTCACGGCTCACCCAGCCCGAGGAATTGGCGTATCATGATGCCGGGGATATGATCGATTTGCTACGACCAGGGATCGATGGGGTCATTCTCTCAGAGGGTATTCGGCGGGCGACCTTCCTTCCCCAAGTTTGGGAACAGTTGCCAAATCCGGAAGATTTCCTTTCACACCTCTGTCATAAAATGGGTGCCAGCCCCGACGCCTGGCGTAACGAAGCACCTGACGGTATCAATATACCAGGTTGAAGAGTTTCACGAATAAAAAAACCAGGCAACTCGAAGCGAGTTGCCTGGTATCCATAAATCAGTCGTTCATCTAATCATCACGAGTGGCAATCGCCTGTGTGTATGCTTGACCGATGAAGTGCCCATAAACCGCCATCGCATAGGGCATGGTTAACAATAAACCGACGGCACAGATGAGCGAGCCAAGACTGCCAATCAGGTTGGCTAATAATCCACCGAGGATAACAAGCAGGTAAGGCACAATAGCTTTCCTCAATAATGCCCAAATCTCCCGGATTCTGAAGGCCGCTCCAAGTTCCTCCCCCTTAGCCAGGTAGTTTCCCAATGCAGCTGAGGTAAAGAAAGCTAAAATAATTCCATAAATAATGGAAATGATACCAAAACCGGCACCAGAAACGACCCCCAGGATGCCCGCAACCTCCGAATTGGTATCACCGGCCAGTCCACCGATTGCAACCATGATGATCCCAAATATCAAAGCCAGAACGATCAGTGGAAGACTGTACCCCAAACCAATGACGAACGATATAAAACCGCGCTTCAAGTCCCCCCCGAAATCCAAATTCGGCAGACTTTCGGGATCTTTTTCGATTACACGCTTGGCAACATTCAAGCCGAATCCTATCAAAAAGAATTGACCGACAATAGGGATGAGGCTGACCAACCCAGGCACCACAAGTTTTTTAAACCACTGTTGGTCCTTGAAAGGAAAATTAAACGCCAAACCAAAATCCATAATGACTCCTATCCAATAATGTGTAATGCTTCGATTGTAGTTATATATGAAGGAATTTATCAACCGTCAGAACAAAGATCGTACCACTCTTTTTATCACTCCCCTCTTTAACCGTGCATCCCTCACGAATCAGCTTACAAGCATGGTCAACTTGCTCATCTTGTAAGCCCAGCAACAATGTGCTATAGCCTCTCTTTAATAGACCTCCGGTCGAGGCGATCAGGGTAACACGTAAATCAGCGCCAGTCAAATTCTTGGATACCTGGTCTGTATCATTATCAGGAATAATGGCAATGATCAGTTTCATGGTTAGAACTCCTCGTAACGGTCAATCGGCAGGTCAAAAAGTGCCGCACCTCCCACAGTGACTGGTGTGGGGGACGGCAATGGCAATGGCGCGCTTTCGATGGGCACAGCGATGTACTCGACTCTTTGCTTGCAATTTTTTCTTATCTCATTAATCGCTGCCTGCTCTGTTTCTGGCGTCACGCCCACTAACAAGGTTGCGTTTCGACGACCCAGGAATCCGCCAATACTTGGCAGGCGAAATGGTGTTTAAACCCAAATCACTCAAGGCACTCTCGGCATTATCAACGTCTTGAGCCTGTATCACAACGATCATAACTTTTTTGGGTTTGTCAGATGCTGGCTCCACCATGTCTTCCTTCCGGTGTCATATTATTTTTTTGATGATCGATTGGGCTTGAATCCCATATATTTATTATACCCAAAACTGGCTTTTCATCAAACTGGCAATCATCATTCCTTGCGCCGTTTGTGCTAGAATTTGAGGATTATGCAGCAACCACAACAAGATGAGAGATCTTCCAGTGCGAATGGCCGGACCCGTGCCATGCCCACAGTTCCGTCAGAACAACTTAAAACATCCTCGTCAGGCCTCATCGCGGGCCTGAGTCTCCCTGGCTGTATCTTACGCGGTTTGATTATCGTTGTCTTCCTGATGACCGCAGTGGGAGTAATTGGTGCCTCATATTTTATATATAAGTATTACACCATCGCATCCACACTCCCAAGTGTTGAGGATCTTAAAGAACGTTCCTCCCAATTCGAAACGACTCGAATATTGGACAGGAATGGCAACCTGCTTTACGAGGTGCTTGATCCAAATGCAGGACGGCGCACCTATGTGCCTTTACAAAAGATTTCCCCCTACGTTATCGTCGCAACTCTGGCCACTGAGGATGAGGAATTCTACTCACACCCCGGGTTCAACCTTTTTGCCATGCTCAGAGCATTATTCCAAAATGTCGAGGAGGGTGAGACTGTCTCCGGAGCATCCACCATCACGCAGCAATTGGCTCGCATGCTTATGATGGACCCCGAGGAGCGCAGCCAGGTGACTTTCCGTCGTAAAGCACGAGAGATCATCTTGGCAGTTGAGATTACTCGCCGTTATAGCAAAGATGAGATCCTGGAGCTATACCTCAACGAGATCAATTACGGCAACCTTTCATATGGCATTGAAGCTGCTGCCGAATCCTATTTTAATACGACAGCCGATAAACTGACTTTCGCTCAGGCATCCTTCCTGGCCGGTTTGCCCCAGGCTCCTGCTGTTTACGATATATTCACCAACCGTGAAGCAACTCTCAACCGTCATAAACAGGTCCTCACCTTGACTTATCAGATGAGTCAGGAAGATGGCTGCATCGCCGTCAGCAACAATCAGGATCCAATTTGCATCTCTGCAGAAGAGGCCATGGTGGCCGCAGGCGAGATGGATATTTATGAATTCACCCCCACCAGTTTCCCCATGCATTATCCACACTGGGTGAACTTCGTTCGAACCCAGCTTGAAAGCATGTATGATCCACAAACAATTTATCGCTCAGGATTCACGGTATACACTACACTCGATCCCTACTTGCAGGGTGAAGCTGAACGCCTGGTCGAAGAACAGGTTGACTCCCTGCAAAACCAGCACGTCACCAATGGTGCCCTGGTCGCAATTCGCCCTTCAACTGGTGAAATTCTCAGCATGGTCGGTTCGGCCGATTTCTACAATGTGGAGATTTCCGGTCAGGTAAATATGGCCACCAGCCAAACACGCCAACCAGGATCATCGATCAAACCATTGACTTATGTGGCTGCATTTGAAAAAGGGTGGACGCCAGCCACTCTGATCTGGGATGTGCCATCAGAATTTCCTCCATCAGGTGATAGCAATGATACCCGTGAACCTTACAAGCCCGTCAATTACGATGGTCGCTATCATGGCCCGGTTACCGTCCGGATGGCGCTTGCGAATTCATATAATATCCCGGCAGTTAAAACGTTAAATTTTATTGGTATCTATGACGACCCGGAGACACAAGAACAGGAAGGGTTTATCGCATTCGCCAGGCGACTGGGTGTAACCAGTCTTTCGCGTGAGGACTATGGTCTGTCATTGACGCTTGGGGGTGGGGAAGTCAGTTTATTGGAATTGAGTGGTGCATATTCTGTATTGGCCAACTTCGGTAAGAAAGTAACTCCTACTGCCATACTTCGAATCACCGACTACCAGGGAAACAACGTGTATGAATACACACCCCCAGCCGGGGATCAGGTGATCCGCGAGGAACATGCCTATCTTATTTCATCGATCCTGTCGGATACCAAAGCAAGAGTGCCTGCTTTTGGTACAAACCCAATCATCAACCTGCCGTTCACGGTGGCCGCAAAAACAGGGACCAGTAATGACTTTCGGGATAATTGGACGATGGGGTACACGCCCGACCTGGTGGTAGGTGTATGGGTCGGCAATGCCGATTACACCCCAATGCTGAATACGACCGGTCTGTCAGGAGCGGCACCAATTTGGGCCCAGTTCATGCAAACCGGCATCCAGGTGATCACTGGCGGCAGCCCCACCGGATTTGCTCGACCAAACGGGATCGTAGAAAGTACGGTGTGCAAGTTGTCTGGTACCGAGCCTTCAGAACACTGCCCGGAATCCCGAGTAGAAGTGTTTGCATACGATCAACCGCCTCTAACGAAGGAGAATGACCTATGGCAGGAAACGCAAATTGACACCTGGACCGGTTTGAAATCCTCTTCCGACTGCCAGGGATCGATTGAAGAAAAACTCACCCTTAATATTACCGATAACTGGGCTATACGCTGGGTACTACAAAATGAGGAGGGTGAGAATTGGGCATTGGATCATGGGTTCTCGCGTCCGATCCGCATCACTCCCAACCGGACATGCAGCATTTCCGATAGTCAGCCCAGTATCCAGATCACAAGTTTTTCTGAAGGTCAGACACTTACCACCAGCCCGCATGAGCTCCGTGGGACGATCGATGCCACCACCAGCTTTGATTATTATACGATCTCCTACGCATCTGCTTCCGATCCAGGTAGATGGGAAATCCTGGTCGACCGCAACCATACACCTGTAAAATCCAACGGACAAATCACTATCTGGGACCTATCCACATTGCCCTCCGGACAAGTCACCATCAAGGTATATATGCACAGTACTTCTGGGGGGTTCACAGAGAATATTTTTCACTTTAGCGTGCTACTCCCCACGCTTACCCCAACGGCAAGCCCCTCTTCCACAATCACATTAACTCAGAATCCAACAACAGCCGTGCCCACCACAACCCCGGTACCGAGTGAAACCCCAACGCCAACAACTACAACAACTCCGACGGTAACGCCCACGCCCACAATAATACTCACGCCCATAATATTACTTACGCCCGAAGAACCGACTCCGGACATATAACTTAAAACATTTTCATCTGTATGGGTTTGAATTCCAACGGATCCATATCCAATTGCATTTCCCATTGCCCGGGTTCCTCCTGATGCTCAACGGAAATGTGACGGATATGGCGGAATTTTACGATTCGCCAGCCATCTGCCATGGCTTCATATAAAAGCGGATTCTTTTCGATTTTATATAACAGCAAGTTGGCCCGGCTGGCCGGAATAACAATAATGCTCTTCTCGGGGGGGTGGGTGCTGTTTATCATGATTCCACTGACGCAGGCATGCACCGTTGGAACAAAATAATAAGCCAGCTCGCCATCATTATTCTTCCAGATTGCATCTGCCTCACCTTCAACCTTATAACCAAGCTTTATTCCGGTGGCAATCAACGTATCCAATATTTCGGACAGATCCGTTTGCCTGGTTAGTGGATTTTCACGACCAGCCAGTTTCCAAATTCCATTAACCGGATCGGCGATTTCCCCGTATGAATCAAGAATCGTCCTAATCAACTCAGTTCCAGGTGCCAACATTCCCGGAAATTGATTATTCAACCTTTTTTGGATATCCTTGAAAGCCACCCCTTGGTTTTGCATCAACATCTCAACGATAGCCATTTCGATCCGGTCATCCGTTGAATTTTCTGGAACCCGTATGCCCTTCTTCCACCAAATTTCAGTCTCAATTGTGCGCTGCCCGCGATAACGGATGTAATCCCCGGCTGTCAGTAATTCCGTTTTCAGGGTATTGTGCGCAGTTGTGTATCGGTCAGAGGCTTCCCCTACTTGAACTTGGTAAATATGCTCCACCGCCAAGGCAAATCCAGCTGCAGCTGCAAGGACCGGATACTCCACCGGTTGACAGCGCTCCTTCATATAATTAATGATCCCTTTTCGGATCGCAGAGCGCAAATCTTCTTTCGGAACGTTCTCGCTGGTTTGATATTTCCAAACCAGTTGGGCGATAGCCATTTCCGGATTCAACGAATATCCCACGAGATCATATCTGCCCATATCAAAAGCAGTCAGAGTACTAAACAAATAGGCGGGCTCATACTCAGTCAGCAAGCCGATGATGGGGATGGTCTTTTGAGCACCGTCGGATAAGGACCTGGTGATCGTTGTCATTGCATCTGTATACCATTGCCAATCATATCGCTGGCGGATCAATGCGGAGCGGAAAGGTTGAACTGCAGTGGGGCCCCATAACCATCCTGACCAGACAGCCGAAAGTGTCCAGAGCGCCTGATTTGGCCTGGGTGGGATCGCTAAAATCCCGTCAGGTGAAAAAGGGGGAACGAGTTTTGGCTTTAGTTCCTTGAAACGATGGGGAAACAACACAACCCCACCTTTGATTGGCGGCATTTGAGGAAAATCGACGAGGGGGACTGGTTCACCTTGATCGCACCATTCCTCAATAGCCTCCGTCAGCGCCATCCACAGGTTGTTTTCTCGAATATGACCGGATTGCCCCAATTGTTTTGGTCTCAGATTCGAAGATGGATGCGGCCAGAGTGTATTTCCCTCATCAAAGGCAGAGATCATGAGTGCTTGCATCAAGCTCTCATCCTCCACGTTTAATTGCATGCTTTCCAAACGGTTCAATAAAGTAAAAAGCACATACAAAGGCCGTGTCAGGTAATTTTCAAGTGCCTGCTCGACACGCGGACGGATGGGATCGTTTAGGGCTGCGACCTTTTCATGTGCCATCGCCCGGTGCATCCCGCCTTTTACCAACCCTGTCAATTTTTGTTGACTTTCAATACTGATGGTTAGTTCGATGCGGCGCTTGCAAAGCTGGCAATCGAGAATGGCAGACTCGGGTGTTGAAGCACCCTTAACCCAGATAAAAGACCGAGCCTGGCCCGAGGTTCCGCATTCCGGGCATTGGACAGCATACAGGTCCTCCAGATGTCGCTCGAGACGTTCATCACCCTTTCGTGTAGCGGCCAGTGTTGCCAGGATGCGAGAAAAATGCTCTTTTGGATAAGCGCCTGCCAAAACGCGCAGCATATGCGCCAGAATGGGATTATTACACGCCACGACCACTCGGTATCCCGCCCTGGCCACCTCGAGGATGGCTGACGGAGAGGAACCAAATGGATCCAGAATCAAAGCGCCCGTGCCAATTTCTCCTGATATCATCTCCGGGAGCATACCGGGTGGTATGACCGGCAGGTACCGATCCAGTGGTGTTTTACCATGGAAGGAATCACCAGTAATAAAAGCGCGTTTTCTGGAAGTCATAATATTATCCGGGCAGGCGGGATTACCATGCGGACATTCCCCCATTTTATGCCAAATCCAGCCTTCTTGCACGATCTACTGAGAATTAAAAACACCCCTTTGGGGGTGTTCAATTCTTTTTTTTCAACAAATAGAGGATTTCCTCACTCAGTTTCCTATTTGCACTGATGAGATCCGCCACCAAACCGATCAGAAATGTTTGAAAACCAATGATCAACAAGACCGCTGCCAGGATAACTGATTGGACATGACCGGCGCCAGTTCCCTGGAAATAGAACACCAAGAACCGTATCCCAAGAAGCAAACCCGCCAGGAAAAATAAACTACTGAAGATTGTGAAAACCTTTAATGGCCTGTACATACTGAATGCCCGTATTATAGTCGCACCCGAATGGAAAAGGTAGTCGGATGTGCCCCTCATTAATCGTGAAGGACGGGTAGGTGGGTTAACCCGGATAGGCACATAGGAAACTGGGACACCTGCAACGCCAGCCTGGATCAGTGTCTCCAACGTATAAGAATAGTCACTCAACACATTGGTCCGTAAGGCGACATCCCGGCTTAGAGCTCGGAACCCACTTGTGGCATCCGGTATCTGCAAGCCCGCGGCCCGACCGACGATGTAACTGCCCATTTTTTGAAGCAGCCTTTTGATAGGTGAGAATTCTCTTACGCTAAGAACTCCCCGGTCCCCCACAACCAAACCTGCCTTGCCGGTAAGGATGGGTTGGATCAACTTGTTGATATCTTCCGCCACATACTGATTGTCAGCATCGGTGTTAACGACCACATCTGCCCCCAAGCGAATGCTCTCGTTCAAACCCGCAGCAAATGCACGTGCAAGTCCCATGTGACTATCAAGTCTCAGTACATGGGTAGCGCCAGCCGCCTTTGCCTGACTGACCGTTTGGTCCTGGCTGCCATCATCAATGACGAGTGTCTCGATCTGTTTGATACCATTCAGTTTCTTCGGCAGGTGTTGTAGCGTAGCACCAATTGTATCGACCTCATTGTAGCAGGGGATTTGTATGATCAGTTTCATTTGATGCTGTCTGACATTTGTTTATGCCCGCCAGAACCCGACTCTGATCGGTCGGACGTCCTCAGCGGTGATAAATGCTCCGGGCTCTGTCTTCGTGACCAGCTCCTCAAATCTGCTGATATCCCGGCGCAAGATCGAACTGTTCAGAAGAGCGACTTTTCCATCTCTTCCGCGCGCCTGGATCTCTGTAACTGCAAACCCAGACTTCCGTAATGCTGCTGAAATGGCTCCTCCCCTTTTTGAACTGATTACACGCATGGCTATATGTCCGATGGCCAGACGCTCCTCGATGAACATGCCAAGGACATTTCCGGTCGCAAATCCGGCTGCATAGCCAACGATATTCAATAAATTATTAAGATTTGCAAGCACTGTGCTGATCGCGATTACAAAAACCAGTGATTGGAAAAAGCCCAGGATCCAGGCTATCGGTTTTTTGCCCCGCACGACAAACAACATGCGCATGGTATCCAGCGACATATCGATGACCCGCAGGGCAAAGATCATTAATGCAGAAATTATGATGTTATCAGACAGCGTAAGTTGCATGGCCTACTCTTTCCGCATGGCTGGGACATAATAATCCGTCATATATTCCTTCAGCATGCGCTTGGTGTTAAACTGTGGCGAAAGCGTGCGGATCGATTCCTTCATCCGCGCAACCCACTGAGTTGGCACGTTTTCCGAAGAGCGATTCCCATAATAGATGGGAATGATATCATTCTCCAATTTATCATATAAATCCGCCCGGTCATGGGCATCCTGCTCCTGTGGGTCGGTGCTGTTATCATCATTGCCAATCGACCAACCATTGCTGCCATTATAGCCCTCCCGCCACCAGCCATCCAGGACTGAAAAGTTTAACACCCCATTCATTGCTGCTTTCTGGCCAGAGGTCCCAGAAGCTTCCAATGGCCGGCGCGGCGTGTTCAGCCAGATGTCTACGCCCTGAACGAGGTAACGGGCGATATTCATATCATAATCTTCCAGAAACACCAGACGACCACCACATTTGGAGTTCTTCACAGCCCGGTACAATTCCTGAATTAATAGCTTACCCGGTTCATCCGCTGGATGGGCTTTTCCAGCAAATATGATCTGAAGTGGAGCATTGGGTGCATTGAGCAATCCCAGCAAACGGTCAAAATCGGAAAGGATCAACGTTGCCCTTTTATATGTCGCAAACCGGCGGGCGAATCCGATCGTCAAAATATAGGGGTCCAGCAACACCCCACCAGCGATGACCTGGATCGATGCAAGGTTCCCAGTCATCCATTGAGTGCGAATCCTCTCACCAACGTAAGATGCCAGTTTCCTTTTTAAATGCCTTCGGATAAACCATAATTCACGGTCCGGAATATTTTCGATCTTCGTCCAAATTTCCGGATCGTCACTTCGTTCGATCCAGTCTGGTCCCAGATATTGATGGAAGAGAACTCCCATTCGTCTGGCCAGCCATGTTCCGGGATGAACACCATTGGTGACATGTCCGATGGGAATGTCTCCCTCCTTCAGACCCGGCCAGAGCGGCGCCCACATCTTGCGTGAGACCTGCATGTGCAATTCAGAAACTGCATTATGACGCTCAGAGAGTTTCAGAGCCAGGACAGGCATGCTGAACACTTCACCTCCCCATCCAGTCATGGTCTTGCCAAGTTCAATGAATTCTTCCCGCGTACAACCCATCTGTGTCCAGATGGAAGAAAAGTACTTATCGATCAACCAGAGTGGGAATTCATCATTACCTGCTGGAACCGGGGTATGAGTCGTAAAAATACTGCTCTGCCTGACAATTTTCTGGGCATCCGCCAGGCTAATCCCTTCCGCAATATACTCCCTCAATCTCTCGATTTCCAGGAATGCAGAGTGTCCCTCATTCATATGCCAGGCGGTTGGGTTAACATTCAGGGCATGTAACAATTTAACCCCACCCATGCCGAGCAAAATCTCCTGTGAAATCCTTAATTCCAAATCACTGCCATAGAGTTTTTCAGTCAATTGCTGATCGATCTGGGTGTTTTCTGGTAGGTTGGCGTCCAGTAGATAGAGCTTGATCCGACCCACGTTCACCTGCCAGACCCGGGCAGCCACCTCGCGGCCTGGAAGCTCAACCTTAATGGCAAGTGGTTCACCCATCGGGTTAATCAATGGCACCAGGGGGACGCTGTTGTAATCGATGATATAATCGCGCGCTTCCTGCCAGCCATCTTCTGTGATATGTTGTGAGAAATAGCCTTTCGAATAAAGGAATCCAACGGCCACCAGCGGCAGCCCCAGGTCGCTGGCCTCCTTAAGATGGTCACCCGATAAAATCCCCAAACCACCAGCGTAAACAGGCAATGCCTCGTGTAAGCCGTATTCAAAGGAAAAATAAGCAATGGTCTCGTTATTGAGATCGGGATAGGTCCGCTGAAACCAGGTGTCGGAAGAAGACATGTAATCCTGATAGGATTGCATGATTCGATCATATATCTCAAGTAAGTTTTTCTCTCCGATTGCTGCATTCAAGTGCACACGATCCACCCGTCGGAGAAAGACCACTGGATTGTGATAAACCTGTTCCCACAGATCCTTGTCAATTTCGATGAATAGTCGTTGCACCTCCGGGTGCCAGGACCACCACAGGTTGTAGACCAATCCGGCCAAACCGGAAATGCGCTTGGGAAGATTGAAATGATTGGGGATTTCCCCGCGAGGAGAGTTTATTTCCATGAGAGACTCCATCCCAGGATTGGCACAATAAGCAATAATCCAGGGTAATAATTAACTGCGGAATGTTACCATGAAACATGGCTTTATTGCCCGCTGTGTATTGATGCCGATTAATTGGAATTTTGGGTTGGGTCGTAGAATCTGACAGACCAAAAAGCTGTCCCGCTCTTCGATTTAAATGGCCGGTCCGGATCAGCTTCCCAATAACGATGATTTACATCCACCAAATGTATCCAGGATTGTCCCGGCTTCAGTGGAAATGACTCATACCAATAATTAGTATATTGGATGGGGCGTACCAAACCAGTCGCTTTTTCAAATTCTCCTGCCCGCGTTGTCCAATAGATCTTGTACATCAAACCATCACGAAATAACAAAGCCTTTCCCTGTTTAATATAATCAAGGTTAATTGTGATCAGTGTCTTCCTCTTAAACTCGTGCTCAGCGAACAGTACAATCACATTCTCATAAAGGAGTGGTTGCCTCGTGAAGGCATCCACCATTAGGGTGTATTCTCCAGACTCATCCGCGTTGTCCTGGTAGCGGTAATAACCACCAAGGTTGGGCTGGTATTCCCACAAAACTTGATCGAGCGCATTATAAAAAACCCATAAACGGGTGGCCGGCGCTCCATCCGCAGGAATATCGGTATTATACGTATTACCACTTAACATTTCAGGAGTCACCGGATTCCCCGTCGCTTCGGCGATATCAATCAGCTTGGATACATCGATCATGGCACTGTTGATATCGTCCGAATCCGAACCGAAGATATTGGTTGTTTCAGATAACTGGGCGCCGACCTTCCTATCGGCCGAGGCCATGACCAGGAAACCATTCAAGCGTGCCCGGATGGATTCATAGACAGTTCGTCCCGAACGAATCGGCCCAATCCCGGTCGGTCGCTCAACAGACATATCCTGATCCGCTGGGAGTGCCTCCGGATCGGGGTATGAACCATAGAACACACCCAGGAAACGGGTCATTCCCTCACCGATATATGCTTCGTAGACCTGGGCTGCCGAACCCAATCCACCTTGCACCTTGCGGGCAGAGGGCGGAAAATTGGATATTGAGATCAAGGCAGGGGGGAGGATTCAATAGATCCGGATTCGCTTCAACCAAGCCCGTCAGAGGATTGACGCCACCTGAAAACTCATCTGGACTAACTTCTCCCTGAGTAGGGGGCAAAACTTCAGGAGTGATACTTGGTACCACGTTTAACGGGAACCTCAGCGGTCTGGGCTATGAGTGTATTAGCTGCAGCCACGGTGTTTTCCAACAATTGATCCAGCGAGCCTGTGGTCATCGTAATGGCCTGGGGGCGAAAACACCCCGCTATGGACATCATCAGAATACCGACTGTTATAAACAGGGCAAGATTTATCTTTTTCATGGTTTTTTATTATAAAGCGAAATCCTTCCCTTTTTCAATAGCTGTCGAATCTGTAATTTACCTGTAAAGTAACCCGTTGGCTTGACAAACAAGTTGCCTGTGATATCATGAAAATAACTGAACGGGGAGCCCGGTATAACGGGCTGAGAGGAAGGCTGATTGCCTTCGACCCATATGACCTGATCCGGATAATGCCGGCGGAGGGAAAGATTAACAAAAACACCCTCCGTCTTTGAGGGTGTTTTTAATGAAAAGAGAAGCCTGTATCTTTCTGAATGGTAAGTATGCCAGACGTGAACCTTTAATATCACGGGGGGGCGCTGACCCATTGGTCATCGGTGTTGATGGCGGAACCCTCCACCTGGCCGCCTTCGATTTGAAGCCCCATATGATCATCGGGGACATGGATTCGATACCCGAAACAGTGCTTGCCGATTTCACATCACAAAATGTGCAGGTCCTGCAGTATCCGCCCGAGAAGGATGAAACCGACTTTGAACTGGCTTTAGATCAGGCGATCTTAAGCGGTTGTCGGAAAATCCTTGTTTTCGGAGCGCTGGGTGGTCGCAGTGATCAAATGATCGCAAATATTCTGCTCCCGGTGGCTTATCTTGATAAAGCTGCTATTTATCTTATAAACGGGACGGAAGAAATCAGCTATATCCACTCCCAATCAAAGATCAGCGGAAAAGCCGGCGATGTTATTTCATTGATTCCGATTTGCGGTGATGTTAGCGGGATCAGGACGAGCGGGTTGCGCTATCCTCTTAACTTTGAAACACTCCACCTTGGGAAGTCACGTGGGGTAAGTAACGAGTTATCATGTACCGGTGCTACCATAGCAATATCGTCCGGAGTCTTGCTTTGTATTCACACACATCAGGTGGACCTGGTATCAGGCAAGGAGGAAGAACGATGAAGCATGTTTGGAGATTGCTGTTTATCCTGGGAGTACTTTTGGCAGGTTGCACCCCAGCTCCGACATCGGAATATCCTGTGGTGGAACTTCGAGTGATGACGCATGATTCATTTGCAGTCAGCGCATCGATCATTCAGCAGTTCGAAGAAGAAAATGGGGTCACGGTGAGATTCTTAAAAAGTGGCGATACCGGGGCCATGTTGAACCGCGCGATCCTGACCAGTGCATCCCCCGAAGCAGATGTCTTGTATGGGATCGATAACACCTACCTCTCCCGTGCTATTGAAGCGGATCTTTTTGTGCCATACCGCTCAAAAATAAGCTCTCTCATACCGGAGGAGTACATTATTGAATCTGAGAACCTGGTCACTCCGATAGATTTCGGTGATGTATGCATCAATTATGATCGCAGCCACCTTAAAACGCACAATATTGATGTGCCTTCAAGGTTGGACGACTTTACCGAACCAATTTACAGGGAGATGTTGGTAGTCGAGAATCCCGCCACCTCTTCGCCAGGGTTGGCCTTCCTGCTCACGACCATCGCCAATTATGGCGAAGAGAAATATCTGGATTACTGGCAAAGATTGAAGGATAACGATGTTGTGGTGGTCAATGACTGGTCGACTGCCTACTACACGAACTTCAGCGGCTCATCAGGTCAAGGTTTGCAGCCTTTCGTAGTATCGTATAACACCAGCCCCGCGGCAGAAGTGTATTTTTCAGTCAATGTGCCTGGAGAACCACCAACCGCTGCTATCACCGCACCCCAGACATGCTTTCGACAGATCGAATTCGCCGGGATCCTTAAAGGTGCCCGGCAGCGGGAACTTGCCGGAAAATTCATCGACCACATGCTCAGTATCGCATTCCAGGAGGACATGCCCCTACAAATGTTCGTCTTCCCGGTGAATCCCAATGCCAGCCTTCCCGATGTATACACATCCGTGATCGTCTTGCCTGAACAGCCGGTGATGCTATCACCGGAATTCATTTCAAAGAATCGCGATCGCTGGATCCAGGATTGGAACGGAGTGATGCTGCGGTGAGTTCCAGGCATTACCATACACCGACCTGGCGTACCATCACGCTCTGGATCGTGCCGGTCCTGTTTCTGTTGGCTTTCTTCTTCACTCCGTTGATCGAGATCATCAAGCGCTCAAATCTCTTTCAGCAGGGCTTAAGCTTATCATCCTCTGAATGGACAGTTATCCTAAAACCACTGGGGTTCACCATCGCCCAGGCAATGGTATCAATGGCCTTGACACTATGCATCGGTTTACCTGGAGCGTATGTCTTATCTCACTACCAGTTTCCAGGGCGGAATCTTCTAAAAGCATTATTGATCGTGCCATTCATCCTGCCCACAGTGGTCGTATCTGCTTGTTTTAATTCCCTCCTCGGCCCATCCGGCGTGATTAATGATGTCTTAATGACCCTTTTACGCCTCGAAACTCCACCTATCCAGTTGATGAACTCATTCTGGGCAATCATACTCGGTCATGTCTTCTATAATACCTCCATCGTTCTGCTGATCGTTGCAGAAGCCTGGTCCAAATTGAATCCGGGCTACGCTGCGAGTGCACGCATGCTGGGTGCCAGTCGGTTGCAAACAGTCATTAAGATCATAATCCCGTTGCTGGCGCCTGCGATCCTCTCTGCCTCACTGCTCGTCTTTATTTTCGACTTTACCAGCTTTGGCGTAGTCCTCCTTTTAGGAGGACCCTTATTTGCGACGCTTGAGGTTGAGATCTATGTCCAGGCCATCCAGATGTTGAACCTGCGCATGGCGACTATCCTTTCCCTGATCCAAATCTTCATGACCCTTGGTCTATCCTTTGTTTATGCCAGGGTCAGCCGAAGACAGACGCTTGAACTTAATCCGGTATTAAAACAGGCGCAGAGTTGAAGAGCGCCCCTGTTTACAAAAAAGCCCTGAGTCTGGCGGTGCTGCTGACCCTGTTCCTGCTCTTTATCAGCCCGCTGGTGGCACTGGCCCTACGCTCACTGGCGATTTCAACGAATGACCTTCTGGGAAATCCCTGGGCCTATTATCTGGCATTGCTGACAAATCGAAGTAATGACTTGTTTTATGTTCCACCTGGTGAGGCGATCGTCAACTCACTCCAGTTTGGTTTGTTTACGGTGGCGATCACGGTTCCGCTGGGAATCCTGGTCGTCATGGCTTTAAAACAACCCTCGCGCATCAACTGGCTGATGGAACCTATTCTCATGCTGCCATTAGGGTCTTCCGCGGTCACTCTCGGCCTCGGGCTCTTGCTGGCTTACAATGACACTTGGCTTTATCAGATTCCTTTTCCCATGCTGCTTCCGGTCGCCCATGCATTAGTGGCTTTACCTGTAGTCGTACGCGTCCTGCAGCCGGCCCTTGAAGCCATACCTCTCTCTCTGACCCAATCAGCCCGCACACTGGGAGCAACCCCCGGACAGGTTTTCAGAAGCATCTACCTGCCCATATTACGGGGGTCGATCCTGGTTTCCGTGATCTTCTCCTTCAGCATCTCATTGGGTGAATTCGGTGCGACCACCTTCCTCAACCGGTCAGGGTATCCTACTATCCCTATCGCCATCTTCAGGTTTCTTACCCAACCCGGACAGATGAATTATGGTCAGGCCATGGCCATGTCGACCATATTAATGAGCCTGTGTATCCTGGGTATCCTCCTAATTCAAATCCTCTCCATGCGGGGGGCGGGAAAGACAAAATGACACCACCTGAAAAGTCCACTCTGAACGTTGATAACCTGGTTAAATACTATGAGGGCATTCCTCTGATCAATGATCTATCATTTTCTCTCGGCGATAAGGAGGTGCTTTGTCTATTGGGACCTTCTGGGAGTGGTAAAAGCACACTGCTGCGCATCGTCGCCGGGCTTGAGCCTTTTGAGAGTGGGCGGGTCACCTGGCATGGTGAGGACCTGGCAAGTATCCCCCCGGAGCGCCGGTCATTCGGTTTCATGTTCCAGGATTATGCCCTTTTCCCTCATCTGACTGTTTATGAAAACGTGGCTTTTGGGCTGCGTATGCAACATCTTCCTGAAAGAATGATTGCCCTCCGGGTGGCTGCCGAACTTGACCGCGTCAGTATGAGCAGCTTCGCTGATCGACGAGTCCAGAACCTGTCAGGAGGTGAACAACAACGGATCGCCCTGGCAAGAACGCTGGCGCCTGAACCTAAATTGATCATGTTGGATGAGCCGCTTGGAGCATTGGACCGCAAGTTACGTGAGCAACTGACAGTCGAAATCCGCCGGATATTGAAATCAGCCGGGGTTCCAGCAATCTATGTCACCCATGACCAGGAGGAAGCCTTCACCCTGGCAGATAGGATCCTGCTGCTGTCAGAGGGCCGGCTCGCCCAAGTGGGAACTCCTGAGGAACTGTATCATTCACCCAACTCGAGCTGGGTGGCGAATTTTCTTGGACTCGGTTCGGTAATTCAAGCTGAAGTTGTATCAACACAACCCCTTGTCCTCCGGTCAGTTTTGGGGAACATCAAGATTAAGGGATTGAATTGCCAACCCACGCAGGGTGCGCGTATCAATCTGCTGGTCCGACCGGATAGTGTTAACTTAATAAAAGGTAATCAAAGAGGAATCAGTGGCACTGTTCGGGACTGTGTCTTCCAGGGTCATTATTATCGTACCGAGGTTGCCATTGGAAAAGAAATACTTGTTTTCGAACTTCCCGTTCAAACCCCGCCAGGGACTCAGATAATTATCACACCCAAAGAAGAAGGTCTCGTGCTACTTGAGGGCTGTGCCCAATAAATCAAACACCCTGGGTAAGCCAGGGCGTTTGATTCTCATTAAGTAAGTTGGGTTGAGTTAGCTTTACGCCACAACAACCAGATGATCCAGGCGGTTACCAGTATGAGGACACACGCCACTACAATCGGGATGAGTACGGATAAAACCGACACTACTGTGGAGACGACATCTTCCATGATGGATACCGGCACATTGCCCGCGCCCCCGGTTGTCGCTGTGACTGCCGGGCGAATCGCACCTGCCTTTACCGTATGTACACCACCTGCCACAAGCAACCCGATGGAAAGCGATAAGATTGGGTGGATGTCTGTGATTACATTCGCACTTGCGGCGAACAAGACCGCACCCGCTACCGGTCGTATGAAGGTCTGAATGAGGTCGTTGATATGGTTAACCGCAGGTACCTTATCAGCAAGGAATTCCACTGCACTCAGGACGGCCAGAACTCCGATCACCCACCAGCTGGTTAAAGTATCCCAGGGGGATTGCAGGGCAATTAAATTCGTGAATCTCGCCAGTAATGCTACCGTAAGCAACGGAATATAAGCATTTAATCCCGCACTGGCTGACAGGCCAAAAGCCGTCATAACTCCTAAAAGTTCCATTTATTTTTTTCCCTTCTTCATCATAATAGAGGTAATCCACTCCAGGTTTCCGTCAATAAATACCTCACCAGATCAAAGAGGCCGATTTGAATCAACGTCAATAACAGGCCGCCAGAGAAAACAAGCGCCAACTCTTTAAAATGATTATATCTGTTTTCTTGTTTGAATAACATTAACATAAGGACGGTGTAAACCATTGTCAATATTAACACAACTCCAACCGCACTGAGGATTGCCAGCGGATAAAGAATAGCAGCAACACCAGAAAGGATTCCTGCAATGATAAGGAGGCTTCCGGATACTAATATCAGGGTGGGGGCTTTCCTGTCCAGGACGGCTCCCGGCTCCCAATCTTGCCAGACAGTTTGGGTAAAAATCGGGTAGATGAGAGCGGCGATCAACAATCCGACACTCCATCCCGTAAACAGTCTTACCCAATTCTGAGGTGGATAGAGCAGAGCCTCATCCATGAAAATCGTCAGGAAGGAGTTCACTCCATCAACGATGAATAAGACCCCAAGCGAACAAAGAACGATCAGCCATTTACGCGAAAATCCACCAGCGCGCTTCCCCTTAAAGTATTGAACTATCAAACCCAGTAATGCTCCCAGATACATCCCACTGCATCGAGCACAGAGCGGTAGTGGTCTGCCATTTACGGTGAAGGAATGGGAAGGAATGCGATGACAGACCGCGTAACCCACTGCGTCCAGCTTGTCCAGAAAACCCTGAGGAGTAAATGCATACCAAGAACTGGCGATCATGATTCCAATAATACATACGCCAATTAATAACGATTGGTTGCGTTTTCTATTGAATTGATTTATTGGTGGCTTTCTGGCGCTCATGCTGATATTCAGTCCATTTGACAGATTATAGCGTCCATGAGATACTCTTGTCATACCAATCTCATGCCATTCTAAAGATGAGGAGGTGGTGTCAAAAATGTGTGATAGTTCATGTTTTAGACGTGGCGCTGCGGCACCCCTCCTCGCTATTGAGTAAGGTGCTGCAGCCGCCAGAAGACCGTCCTTAATCGGACGGTCTTTTTCTATTAATATTCAACAAATTCTTAATGATCAATCAGTGTGGCGTTGCCTCACTGCGATTTTCACGTTATACTGATGCCCCAACCATGACTGATCTATTTGACCACGCCATGCAAGAACGTATGCAAATCGAAGCTCCCCTGGCAGCTCGCATGCGCCCAGCCAACCTGGATGAATTTGTCGGTCAGGACCACATCATCAGCCCAGGTAAACTGCTTCGCCGCGCAATTGAAAGCGATCGGTTATTCTCATCCATCATCATGTTCGGTCCACCTGGGACCGGTAAAACCACACTCGCTCAACTGGTTGCTCAAAAGACCAGCTCCCATTTTGTCACCATTTCGGCTGTTCTGGCGGGGGTCGCGGATTTGAGGCGTATCTTGGAAGACGCTCGTGAACGTCGCCGTCTGCATCGCCAGAAAACGATCCTGTTCATTGATGAAGTGCATCGTTGGAACAAATCCCAGCAGGATGCGCTCCTGCCGCATGTTGAAACAGGATTGATCACCCTGATCGGCGCAACAACAGAGAACCCATACTTCGACGTCATTAAGGCGCTCGTTTCCCGATCGCGAATCTTTCAGTTATATGCACTGACCAGCGAAGATATCCGGCTCATACTTGAACGTGCCATTTCTGACCCAATCCGAGGGTATGGCAATCGGAAACTAACCATCGATCCGGATGCCTTTCAACACCTGGTGAATATTTCTGGTGGTGATGCCCGCAATGCGCTGAACGCACTTGAATTGGCCGTCGAGAGCACCAAACCGGACACGCATGGGTCAATCCATATTGATATCGATATTGCCCAGGAATCCATTCAGAAGCGAGCCGTCCTCTATGATCGCAACGGCGATGCCCATTACGACACCATCTCCGCATTCATCAAATCCGTGCGCGGTTCCGACCCGGATGCCGCGCTGTACTGGCTGGCTAAGATGTTACATGCAGGGGAGGACCCTCGTTTCATCCTTCGGCGACTGATCGTCCTGGCCGGCGAAGACATCGGCCTGGCTGATCCCATGGGTATCGTGGTCGTATCGGCTGCGGCCTCTGCATACGAATACATTGGTTTGCCTGAAGGGGTCTACCCCATCGTGGAAGCCACTCTATATCTTTCCACAGCGCCCAAATCCAACTCCGCCGGTGCATATTTCACAGCCCTGGAAGGCATTCAAGCCGATGGCGTCGGAGAGGTTCCTTCCCATTTGATGGATGCCAGCCGTGATGGACCTGGACTCGGACACGGGAAAGGCTACCAATATCCACATGATTTCCCTGAGCATTTCACCCCTCAACAGTACCTCCCTGACACCATCCGTGGAAAGGTGTTCTATAATCCTTCCGACCAGGGATATGAGGCGAATGTTTCTGACCGGTTGAAGAGTTGGCGAGACGCACAGGCTAAAGTAATAAAAGAACAGAAAGGCAAGTGAGCATGGCATTACTGATATTGATCAGACACGGAGAAACGGATTACGTGGGTAGCCGTCTGGCAGGACACCTGCCCGGTATATCATTAAACACACATGGTTTACAACAGGCAGAAGCGTTATCCACTAAACTTGCCAATTTTCCGATCAGAGCCATCTATTCCAGCCCGCTTGAGAGAACAGTGGAAACAGCTCAGCCGCTTGCAAAATTGAAAGACTTGCCCGTCCAGGTTCTTCCGGCATTAACCGAAATCAATGTGGGTGACTGGCAGGGAAAATCCATCCCTGCTTTGCGGCGGCTGGAACTCTGGCGGGACATCCATGAACAACCAGCCAAATTTACTTTTCCACATGGGGAGAGTTTTTCTGATAAACAGAATGTGATCGTCGCGGCGCTTGATAAATTGATTCGAGATACCGGTGCACGATCGGTCATTGCCTGCGTCTCACATGGGGATCCGATCAAACTAACCCTGGCACATTTCCTGGGCTTGGACTTGAACAGCTTCCAACGCATCGCAATCGATCCAGCATCTGCAAGTTTCGTTTATCTTTCCGGTTCGCGAGTCAGACTCGGCCCGATTAATCTGGTGGAAGAAATTCCGGTGGATAGGCCAAAACATTGATCTGCGATTAATTGACGCTCATTGAGGCATATGATAGAATACGCCTCTCGAAGAGCCCCCATCGTCTAGTGGCCCAGGACGTGGCCCTCTCAAGGCCAAAACGAGGATTCGAATTCCTCTGGGGGCACTTAAGGCTCAGCCACCCATCCGGGTGGTTTTTCGTTGGCCCTCTAACACCATCGAGGTGTGATAAGGCCAAAACGAGGATTCGAATTCCTCTGGGGGCACTTAAGGCTCAACCACCCATCCGGGTGGTCTTTCGACCGGATTTCTGTATCCGTTTTTATTACGACTCGTCTTCCAGTTTAGGTATTTTTCCCCACTCCATGCCTTCACGAACGATAAAGAAATATGCGCCCAACAGTGTGGGTGGTAACCATAAAGCAGCATGCAAAAGCAATGTGTATCCCGTTGCCACCTCGACCGGGACGTTATAGGCGGTCAACAGGGCGATACCCGGTGCGTCAAAGGTGCCGACATATCCTGGTGCAGAGGGAATTGTGGTGGCGAGATTGACGATGCCATTCATCAACATCAATGCGAAGAAACTGACCTGAAAGGGGAAAGCATGCATCACAAACCAGTACTTACCTGTCTCAAGAAGCCAGATCACAAAGGAAGTTAGGAGGACCATGGCCACATCTCGGGGGGACCGTAAAGATTCAAGGCCACCCAGAAATCGATTCGTAATTTCCCGAGCCTTTTCTCGTATTTTTAGCGGTACGAAATGATCGATCATCCAGGTGGCGATAGCCAATGCGCGATGGGGAAGCATGGCTGCCAGAAGAAATGCGACCAAAACTCCCAGGAAGAGGCCGGCCCCCCACAATGATAAGGTGCGGATATCTCCGATGAACCCCGATGAGCTGGTGAGATTGGCAAGTTCAGGCAAGTTCAGAAATACAAATCCCAACATGACCACGCCATCGAAAACTCGTTCAACGATGATGGTGGCCAGCGAGGCGGACATTGGTACGCCCTCCCGTTTCCGCAGGATGTAAGCCCTCAACACCTCTCCTGCCCGATAAGGGTAGATATTGTTACCCATATACCCGATGGTTACGATCGGAAACATCTTACTGGTAGAAATCACCTTCAGAGGTCGCAACAAGTAATGCCAACGCCATGCCCGTGCCCAGAGAGCCAGAAGATAGACAGCCACACCTGGCAACAACCAGACGTAATTTGCAGTTCTTACTACATCCCACACAGTATTAAAATTTTGATTTCGGAATGCTAAATACAACAAAACCAGGCTAATTGCCATACCCAACCAGAAAATCCATCGTTTCATGGGTTAAATTCTATCATGTTATACTTTTCCCCCGAGCGCCAAATTACCACATTGCTTTCCTTATATCGTGAGATCATATGAGCGGACACAATCAATACTCCAGATCCAAAGTCTCTTGTGATCTGTTTAGCGGTTCGCCCGCATCCACCAAGCGTTCAAAGCTTGAAGACGAAATCTCTGAGCTTGAAAAGGAGTTGACTTCTATTGCGGCTGGTCTTGAGGAACGCGGATTGGAACCCAGCCAGAGAGCCAAGCTTCAAGATTCTTATGCTGATATCACCCTCGCTCTCGAAGCATTGATCAAGGAATGGCAAGGAGATTAATATTCGTATACCGGCTCGCGGTGGGCGAATTTAGAGATCCAGACCGGCATCATCTTGTGTGATCTGAGCGATGGGCGGCATCACCCGCTTGAACCGATACTGGCGGATTCTGGCCAGAACCTGTTCCACGAATTTCCGGTCGAAGCCTGCCAGTCTCGCATTCCTCAATGGATTTGTGCTTTCTCAACCAGCAGGTAAAGCAATTGATCCACCTCGTCGTATGTAAAACCTAATTCGCCTTCATCTGTTTGTCCAACCCATAAATCTGCAGACGGTGGTTTTTGGATTATTACCTCCGGCAAATCCATGGCACGAGCCAGTTGGCGAATCTGGGTTTTATACAGATCTCCCAATGGATTAAAAGCACAGGCCGCATCACCATACAGTGTTGAGTATCCCAATAGGATCTCAGTTTTATTGCCGGTTCCAACCACAAGCGCATTGTTGGCAGCAGATTGGTCGAACAATACGATCATCCTGGATCTGGCCATGATGTTCCCCTTTCGAAATGCACCCATCTCTGGAGTATCTCATAATCAACGCATCTGCCATCCCTGAGATTGGGATCGTTAGAGATTCAACTCCGGTAGCTTGAATCACGAGTTGTGCATGTTCCAGGGAATCCGGAGAAGAGCTTGAATAAGGCATTCGGATCGCCAGCACATGTCCGGCTCCCAACGCCTCAACTGCCAGATAACATGCCAGTGATGAATCAAGCCCACCGGAAAGACCAATGACCACCTGCTGGAAGTTCGTTCGTGTTAACTCATTACGGATAAATTCAACCAAGATCTTTCGAACCTTGGAGACATCTAAGAATAAGTCGCTGGCAGCTGTGTTGTTCATTCCGACCTTCCCTTTATCCTATTACCTGGGCGCTAATTATATTCACTATCAATAAATAATAACACCTGGCAATCATTTGCATGCCAGGTGTTAATGTAAACTGTCAGTTATTTACGGGATATTGTTATTGGCTGCCCAATCGTTTCCCAGTATGATTTGGATATCAATGGTTGCATTAGGATCGTACCGATTCAAGATCAAGCTTGTTGGAATATTCATCAATTGTGCCAGATATGCGGCTGTGTACGGCTTAGCAGAATAAATGATCATGGTTGTGGCGCCCTGTGCTTGCCCATCGCCAACCTCAGTCACATTGACACCCAATCCGATCAGAAAGTCCCCGGTCCTCCCAGCCAGACCACCTGTGGCGGTTCCATTGAGAATGGATACTCGAGCTTTCTCAGCTTTCATGAGCTCAGTTGGATCTGTTGATATTTCCACTGGCGCAACCGGACCGCTTACTGTGAATATCTCATCCCGGACAATACGAATTTTATCAGGGATCGGGATCAATATATCCAGTCCATCCGGAGAGGTACCAAACTCCACGGTGTCGGTGCCAATATATCCCTGTTTAATATTGTCCAGGGGTACCTGCTGCATCAGTAACGCAAATTGAACGATCTGATCCAGCGACAGGTTTGTGTGAATTCCAGATGAAAGGTCTGCATAGATCGTCGGGGCATTCGCAATCAACTTGGGCATTTGATCCCATTCAAGAATTTGATTGCGAATGGCAATGATGGCTTGTTGCTGATGTTGTTGTCTTTCAAAATCACCACCAGCCCCTTTACGATCCCGGACATACGCAAGAGCCCACTTGCCGGGTAAAGTATACGACCCCGGTTCAAATGTCTGTTCATTGTAGTTGCCGATTGTTTCCAGTGTGATTGTTTCAGTGATCTCTATCGGCAATCCGTCAATATCATCTATGAATTTTACAAAAGCATCGAAATCAATTTGAGCATAATAGTTAATCGGAACACCCAGCAGTTCCTCAACTGTCTTCACTGCAAGACCCGGACCACCACCTGGAAGCTGGTTGATCTCGCCGAGATAGTAGGCCGTATTGATCTTGCCATAATCGTATCCTGGTATGTTCACCCATAAATCACGAGGTATGGATAGCATGCCAGCGGTCAAGGTCAATGGATCAACCGTGAAAAGGATCATGGTATCGGTTCTTGGAACCTCACCCTGCTCCCAATCACGCGCATCCAGCCCCATCATTAACATATTCACCCGGCTGACGCCGTCCCATGGACGGGGGGTTGGTCCGGTATTGGCTTGCAGCAATGGTCCTGTAGCAGTCCCACCGGAAGAAGAGACCACCGGATCTCCTGGAAGGGCAATCATATTCTGTGTTGCTGTGACATACCGTACGGCAATAAAAGCCACAACAGCAGTGGCAATTCCCACTACTACAAAGAGAATAAGTAATACCCGTGTCAGCCCGTCCTGCGGGAGGGTTATTCGAGGTGCTCTGTTCCTGGCTCGTTTCATAGTGTCTCGTTGCTCATTTTGAATAGGGATATCAAGTCTCATCCAGTGATGCAATAAGCATACCAGATGCAAGGGGGTTCCTGCGGTTTGATCACTTAAGGTCAGGGGGCGGTATCGGCAGTGACTCTTTCTTGACTTTCTGCCACTTATCACCTTCAGGTATCAACATGACTGGAATATCGTTACTGATGGGATACTTGCGATCGCAATCCGTACAGATTAACCAGGCTTCTTTATAAAGCTGTAATTTCCCTTCCTTTTCCCTGACGCAAGCCGGGCACCTGAGAATCTCCAGTAAATCTTTGTTGACCATCATGACCTCCATTTGGGGGTTGTTTTCCAAAAACAACTTATGGATTTTACCATAGGCATAATTATGGTTCGGGCGTGGGGATTCCCTCGGTGCCTGGACCATACTCAAATATCGCCTGCCAGGGCAAATAGTGCGTCCGGAATGTGTCCTGGAACAACAACACACCTGATCTGAAGACAGATCTGATCACTGTGACATCGGCGCCTTCGGCTTCCCAATCGATCTGGTCGATCTCATTTTCTGCCAGCTCAGGAGTTTTCACGATAAAGGGGTTCCGGTGGTTCAACCAGGTTTACCGGTCCGGTTGTTTGCCATTCGACGCTTCGCCCGTCAGAGGTGGAATAAAACTTCCAGGTTATGGAAGAGCTGCGCACATAAGTTTCCATCAGAAGCCAAGATTGGGTGTCATTTATGAACTTAAGATCGACGATCGGGACATATACGGTGGCATCCAATCCAGCCAAATTCGGGTCGTTGCCGCCGCTCGGTCGCTGCTCATAATAAGAAACCCGGTAGGCATGTGCATGCCTTTCCAGGATCGGCAAGCCAGCATGAAAAGCAGTACGGAACAGGGTAGTGGAAACTTGACAGACTCCCCCGCCAATTCCGCTGATCGTCTGATCTCCAAATATGATCAGTGCTTCTGCATAACCATTATCCAGGCTGATATCACCCAGAGCATCGGACATCGAAAATGTGGCGCCCGGTGCCACCAATAAACCATGAAACCGGCTGGCCGCTGCCTTGATGTTTTGAATACGCTCCGGTGATGAACCATAAAAGTAAGAAGTCTCAGCCCAGAGCAACTCATGTATATTCAGAAGGTCGGCTGTGGCATCATCCAGAACGGCAGGTGTATCCATCTCGATAGTCAGGGAAATTGCATGCTGGCCAGATAACAATCTATCGGTAATGGTGGCTAGATTCGTTTCAATATCGAGGTGGCGACCGACCACTGCGGATTTCTCGAGATCCAACTGCCGAGTATCATCATTGAATATGAAGCGGGCATTTTCCATGTCCCTATTGATGGTTTTTTCAATCCCAGCCAGGTACTCCCGCAAGAGATTCTGATCAAGCGAGATCGCATAACTTGCCAGAGGTCCATTTTCCTCACGTCTGATCACCAACATTTTCGCTAGATCATCCACAGTAATTACCCAAGGACCTACATCCCCTTGCCCTTCAGGCATGGCGAGCGAAAGCGGTGAAAAAAGAATTTTCTGAGCGATCGCAGCTTGTTCCCGCGCATCCAATATGACGGGTGGTGATTCAATCACCGGAAGGACTATGGAAAAATCCTTCAAGCTTGACAGACTGGAGTCCAGTTCAATCAATGCCATAATGATATCCAGACTTCTGCCAACCTGCCCTGGGATCAGTTCAACTGTTGTGCCGTTAATACGGATGGCGGCTTCAATGGTGAGCTGATCAACCAGGGCCGCCACTCCATGAAGGTATTGCTCAGCCATCTTCTCATCGTAGACCAATACAGGCGCGACAGGATAACCTGCCATAAGCGCAAAAAGCGGATCGATCAGCCAACCGATAAAAGACCTCCCCCGGCCAACCAGATAGGCATTCTGAGCTGTTAACCGGTAATCAAACCTCATTCCCAAATCAGCCGGCTTCGCCACCCAGCTCTTTTCTCCGACTTTCAGTACCACGCGTCCCTGTTCCGGATAGGTTGCTGCTTGCTGCAATAGGATTTCCGCTTCAGCTTGTGTTCTTCCGCCCAATACCAATCCGTATGCCGTTACCCCTGGCAGAATACGCTCACTATACAGCAAGTGGACCATAATGGTTACCACCAACATGATTCCCCCCACTGTCACAAAGAACGCTGCAAGGGCAATTGCAAATTTTTGTGTCAGGGTACCAGTCCAATTCACACTTTCGGCGAGTCCCGGGTTATTTCGTTGCATATCAGGGATAATGATATTCCATCTCGCGATCTGAGATGTTAAAGATAACTAAGAATCACTGATCACAGAAAAGATGAGAGCGGCTGTTATGCTGATACAAGCGTCCCCACACGTTTACCCAGCAGGGCATTTTTCAATGCTTTGGGATCCCACAAGTTGAGAACTACGATCGGGAGCTTATTTTCCATGCATAACGAAACGGCAGTACTATCCATGACCTCAAGTCGCCGGTTAAGGGTCTCGATATAAGTCAATTGTCTGAAAAGCTTGGCATCCTTGTTCGTCACAGGGTCTTTGTCATAAACGCCATCCACTTTAGTGGCCTTGATCAGTACATCTGCACCAATCTCCATGGCACGCAGCGCTGCAGCTGTGTCGGTTGAAAAATAGGGGTTACCAGTTCCTCCTCCGAAGATGACGACACGTCCCTTTTCAAGGTGCCGGATCGCACGTCGACGGATATACGGCTCGGCTACCGCATGCATTTCAATTGCCGATTGCACACGCGTGATCACACCGATGCTCTCCAGAGCATCCATGAGTGCCAGCGCATTCATCACAGTAGCAAGCATCCCCATATAATCGGCCGTGGCACGATCCATCCCCAACTCAAGACCCACGCGTCCTCGCCACAGATTTCCAGCCCCGATAACGATCGCCACATCTACCCCCAACTCGCGGACTTCCTTGATCCGCTGTGCAATGCCATCTGCACTTTGAGGATCTATACCCGTACCGCCAGTTCCGGTCAGTGCCTCCCCACCCAGCTTGAGTAAAATGCGATGGTACTTGATGTCAGCCATGGTTTCTCCAATCTCATTGGTAGACGATCTGCCCATATTATATCGCCTTGAGCGATGCAAAAAAAAGACCAACCTTGCGGTTGGTCTCATAGTCTATTCAGATTCTTCGCCGAGTGCCCAACGGACAAACCGTCGGATGACCAGGTTTTCTCCAATACTGACTACCACCTGGTTGACCAGGTCCTGAATGGTCATGCTCTCGTCGCGAATGTAGGGTTGTCGTAGCAGGACAACCTCATTTTTATACTTTTCGATATATCCTTCAACGATCTTCGGAATGACATTATCGGGTTTGCCATCTTCACGTGCCTTGGCGGTAGCGATCTCCCGCTCGTGCTCAAGTGCTTCCGCGGGCAAATCCTCCTCGCGGATACATAGAGGTGAACTGGCAGCAATCTGAAGCGCCAATTCATGAGCGAGTTTACGAAAGGCCTCGGAACGACCCACAAAATCTGTTTCACAATTTACCTCAAGCATGACACCCACACGCCCATTGCCGTGAGAATACAGTTCAACAACGCCATCGTGAGCGACCCGGGAGGCACGTTTGGCAGCCTGAGCCAGGCCCTTTTCTCGCAAGTTATCGACCGCTTTGTCAAAATCGCCATCAGATTGTTCAAGCGCATTGCGACAATCCAGAATCCCGGCATTGGTCGCTTCGCGCAATTTTTTTACCATCTCAGTTGTAATTGCCATCATATAGCTCTCTGCTGTCTATTTTTCTTCTTCTTCGGAACTACTTTCCGGTTCGTCAATAATTTCCTCGGCGGCGGCCACGCTCAATTTTGCCAGGGTCGCTGCACCGAATAGATCGGCGTCTGGTTTGCCATCTTCAAGGTCGATCTTGGGGTGTTCACTTGAGGTTGTGGCTTCAACATCAGCTGGAGTGCCAGGCTCACCCTCAAGGATATCATCCTTGCGCATGGATTTGCCCTCGATGACGGCATCCGCAATCTTGGCAACCAGCAGCTTAATCGCGCGGATAGCATCATCATTTGAAGGAATGACATAATCCACACCGCCCGGATCACAATTGGTATCGACCAGAGCCACGATTGGAATACCCGTCAGGTTGGCTTCATGCACTGCGGTCTCTTCTCGATTTACATCGACAATGAAGAGCATATCCGGCAATCGTTTCAGGTTGCGCACACCACTTAGACGGATATCAAGGCGTTTGATGGCCCGTTCAAGCAATAAGCCTTCCTTTTTGGTCAGGCGCTCGAATTCACCCGTGTCACGCATTTTTTCCAAACGTTCCAATTCTGTGATACGCTGGAAAATGGTTACCCAGTTGGTCAGCATACCACCCAGCCACCGCTCAGTCACATAGGGCATCCCACAGCGAATGGCTTCCTCTTTAACGGTTTCCTGTGCCTGACGCTTGGTACCGACAAATAAGACTGTTCCGCCCTCTGAAACACAATCGCGTAATACAGTATAAGCGCTGTTGAATGACTTGACTGTCTGCTGCAAGTCAATAATATGGATCCCGTTGCGTTCCGTAAAGATATAGGGACGCATATGTGGGTTCCATTTATTTGTGCGATGTCCAAAATGAACACCGCTCTCCAATAAAGCCTTCATGGAAATGACACTTGCCATAACTTACTCCTTTGCGTTTTTCCACCGCTTCCGTCATTCCTGCCCCTCACCCACAATGTGGGCACGCAGGGTAGGTCTGGATGCGTGTGTAATAGGATGGTTTGCACCGAAGCGCAAACTGCGCAAGTATAACATGGAATTACTCTTTACGGAATATAATCCCGGTGATATAATCCGCTTTCGCTGTTTCTTCGGGACAGGTAATCTTTCTCTTTTCAGGAAGTGACGTTATGAGTGAGTTGATCAAATCAATTGAAGCACCCGCCAACACCAACATTCCCGAGCTGTATCCGGGCGATGCGGTCAGTGTGCATGTCAAGATTCGCGAAGGTAATCGCGAGCGTATCCAGGAATTCAAGGGCACTGTTCTCTATGTCCGAAGTTCCGGCAATAGTGCCAGCTTCACTGTTCGGCGTATTGCCAGTAACGGTATTGGTGTCGAACGCACATTCCTGTTGCGCTCTCCCAGGATCGACAAGGTGGTTGTCGAACGCCACACCAAGGTCCGTAAAGCCCGCCTTTTCTTCTTGCGCGGTCGCACGGGCAAGAGCGCCAGGCTCAAACAAAAATTCTCCTGATCAAGCTGGTACAGGCGCAACCTGCGGTTGCGCCTTTTTCATACCCATATGACCCTGCCAACTATCGGCATCACTCAACCATCCAATCGAGGATCACCCCCTGACTCTTCATGCTTTTCTGAACTATGAGGTTTATTACCGGGCTATTCGACAGGCCGGCGGCATCCCCACCGCGATCACTTCAGCCAACTTTAAAGGATTATTTCCACAATTGGATGGGGTCCTTTTCAGTGGGGGAGGCGACATCAACCCCGGCATGTATGGTGACACCCAAACCGAGTTCGCCGCAGGGGTTGATGATCAACGCGATAGTCTAGAGATTGAGATTTTTTCCCGGGTCATTGAAGGAGATATACCCTTCCTTGGCATCTGCCGGGGACTACAACTGATCAATGTTGCCCGGGGCGGCAGCTTGTTTCGCGATCTTTCACAGCAAAAAGACGGAAGCATACCTCATGATTGGCATCCTTCGCGAAGTTTGTTAGCTCACAAGGTGTCTATGGATCTTTATAATCCATTACTGGAGGCCGGTTTTTCCCCTCAATTTTCTGTGAACAGCCTCCATCATCAAGGGATTCGGATCCCCGGCAAAGACCTGTTGCCAATTGCCCGATCACCAGACGGCCTTATTGAAGCCTTCCAACTGACTGGTCACCGATTCGGATTGGCTGTACAATGGCATCCAGAATGGTTGACCGATCAACAACCAACACGAAACCTGTTCAGTAATTTCATTCACAGCTGTGGACAAACACACTCCTAACCCTTCAACGCAAGCTCAGTCAGTCAACCCACTTGGGGTTTTTGATTCCGGTGTGGGTGGCCTTTCCATCTTTCATCAGATTCGGCTTTTGCTCCCCTCTGAAAATATTCTGTATATTGCCGATCAAGCTCACGTCCCTTACGGTACCCGGACGCGTGAGGAAATTCGCCTGTATTCAGATGCAATCCTGCGTTTCTTTCTCGCCAATAAAGTCAAATTAACGGTTATCGCATGCAATACCGCATCTGCTGCTGCTTTGCACTTTCTTCGCGAAAAGTATCCCGACCATACCTTTGTTGGCATGGAGCCAGCGGTGAAACCAGCCGCCCAAACTACGCATACCCGGCGCGTGGGCGTCCTGGCAACCCAGGCGACTTTTCAGAGCGAATTGTACGCTTCCGTGCTTGAACGATTTGCAAAGGATGTCAAAGTTTTCGAAAACACCTGTCCCGGGTTGGTCTCACAGATCGAAAAGGGCGCGTTAAACACACCTGACACACGCCGGATTTTAGAAGCCGCCATTCACCCGATGTTGGAGCAAGGCGTTGATACGATTGTGCTGGGATGCACCCACTACCCCTTTGTGATCCCATTGATCAGGGAGATAGCCGGCGTGGATGTTGACGTCGTTGATCCAGCGCCAGCGATCGCCCGTCAAACCAAACGGCTACTGGAAGAAAAACATCTTCTAAACCTGGAAACTAAAAAGGGGCAAGAATCGCTTTTCTCCACGAGCGCACCCGAAAATATGCGACGCCTCCTGCCGACTCTGATCGGTGAAGAAATAGCCGTTCACCTCCTAAAATGGCAATCTAACAATCATGGGCCGCTTCACCTTTTAAGGTGATTTTCACTGCAGATGGCTCGAGTTACACATCTGCCGGTATTACGCCCAAATCCTCCGGAGTCACAATAATGCTTTTGAAATTGTCGAATGTCAGGTCGGGGAAGGTTATATCCCTATCCTGTTTCCATTCCTCAAAAAGAATCCTGTAACTTTTAAGAATCCTGGCTTCCCAGCGCAATCCCATTTTTCTGGCAGTTGTCTGAATTTCTTGAGGCTCCACCCCTTCAATCTCACAGAACCAACCATAAGGTAATTCATCCAGCACAACCTCACAATCATTAAAATCATATGTTACTCGAAATTTTTCATATTTCATGAAGGCGTGATAACCCAGGCCAAGCAGAAGATCACTGGCAGCGTTAAAGTCCGAGACAACCACCTCTATCTCCCGCCGGGATATCACGCCGCCGATTTCTTCTCCCGCTCCCTTGTAGGTTAAAATGCTCTGCTCATCCTTGCGTAAGCGTAAGATCCGCCTCGATGCTTGAAGGGTGCCGGCCACATCATCAAAAAGGGTATTAATCTCATGGCAACGTCCACGCTTTAAACATGCCCCGATATTTGTAAGCCGGTCAAGGAATGCCTCAGGACCACTCAGGTAGAACTTGACTTCAATTTCATCAGGTCCATCATTCATTAATACCTCGCTAGAAAAGATCGATAGGTGAATCTTCGGTCACTGGAAAGTCACTTCCCAGAGATGCACATGCGCCGGTTCCTGATCATAAATGCTGTTGACTTCCAGGCGAAGATGGAGTATTTTTACCGGTTGATCCAATATAAAAACAATATCCTGGGGCTGTGGGGCTTCATATGCATAATTCTCAAGTTGCTGAGTGCTGCCATCATCCGCCTCAAGATATAGGCTGGCGCTGGTGGTTGTTCCACCAACCCGCAAGCTTATTTTGCTAACAGCAATCGGTTCCTTAAAATCCAACTCAATGACAAATGGGTTTGCTTCAAGGGTGCGAATCGGTGTGGCAAAGTCCCCATCGAATGCCTGCCGAATAACGCCCATATCCAGCCTTGAAAAACGGACATCAGCCAGAACACCATTAATCTCGATACTTCCCACAAGTAATGCGCGGCGTAATTCCCGCTCTAAATCAAATTTTTTCTTGGCGTCCGGAACATACTCCAGATCTACGAACATGAAACCGGGGGTTCCGTCTGGATAATTCATGATCTGGGTTAACTTTACATTTGTGAATTTGTCGCTATTCAGAAAGCGCTCATATTCATCTAAAGTCATGATGAAAGTGGTGCCCGCTGGAATTTCACGATAGTCACTGATATAACCATCGATGCTTCCAAGCTCAATTGGGATCGGATCGCCCAGCATGAAACGCGCTACAACATCTGTGCCATTTCCCCAGGAAGGAGACAAGATGATTTTTCGATCCGGGTTCCTTTCAAGGTATTCTGTGGTTGCAGGAAAGATCTGCCTCGCCCCATATTGCATGCCAGCCAGGGAATAATCATGGAACCAGAGCGCACCATTTCTAAGTGAATCCACAAGCATGTAGATACTTCCTGAAGCCATACTTAAAAAAAGGATTGCTACCACAGTCTTATGGGATAACTTTAATCTGGGTGAAATCCAATCGATAGCACACGAAATTCCGATGGCAGTATAAATAGATGCCGGAATAACAAGCACCAGAATGCGGGTGATGCCTAGCTGCACAATGCTGGCACCCACCGGGGAGGCCAACAAAATGGCCAGTAGTATTCTATATAAGGGGTCTTTTAATCTGGTCAAGCCAATAATTAATCCGATCAGCATAAAGGGAAACAAAATTCGAGGTAAGTGTCCATATCCCAACATGACATGCCGGCAGAGTTCATCAACATGGTTACCATACCAGTACAGTGGATTTAATCCCTTGAAATACTCTGATAGGAATGAAGATACTTTGGTGAAAAGTGTGCCTGATTCCACCCAATAGGAATCCAACATTTGCAATTGGTGGAAACTCTCATAAATAGTGATTGAAGATAAATCGGATATACGGAAGACTGAGCGCCAACCAGTAAAACACCCCCGCCCAGGAAGTACCATTTGCCACGTAAATGGTAAGGACCGTCCAGGAACAGCAACAACAATCCGGTGATCAGCACAACTGCCTGCATGGGGCTGTATGAATAAAATGCCAGGGCGCCAAAGACTAATGAAATAAAGAGGTGCTTACGTCCATGAAAACGATACAACAAGTAGAAATAGAGGAACAAGGTGTAAAAGGATACAGCCAGCGCCGTTTCGAATGCTGTGCGCGAATGAAGGAACCAGACCGGTGTCATCGATAAAACCAAAACGCCCACCCACCAGTGCTTAAGCTTGAATATATCCCGCAGGATCAATCCCAGCGTTACCGCCGCCAAGCTTGCAAAGAAGACCGTCACCAAGCGGGTGACAAATATCGAACGGCCAAACAGGACCAAAGGGATAATTTGTGCATAAACAGAAACACCAAGATTATATTTGCCACCATTTTCAAAAAAGGTGGGAAAAAATTCACCTTCGTAATTGATAAATCCATCCCGCAGGAAATCCTGTGCCAGGATCGTCTGGGCAGCCTCATCTGTAAAGAAATATATTGGGAATTCTTCCAGCCCGATCACTCTCACAAGGATATAAACAAGAAGCGCAAGAAGGAATAGAACGATGGGAAGAGTGAGCTTGCTCCGCAGTCCGGTAATGGGGTTGTTTAATTTACCATTCAGAAGCTTTAACAACCCAGATAGAATCGGGGGATCATTTTTATGAACCGTTTTGTTTTTCCGGGTGGGAGACATTAATCGGATTATAGCATGCGTGTCTAGACACGATTATGCCCCTCTAACCGTCCCGCCGGAACCTGACACGGTTATAATGGCCTTATATCAACCTAAATATTAAAGGTACACCAATGAGTGATGTGATATCTGAAGAAACCTTTAATCATCTGGTCGATCTGGCAGCGTTGGAGCTGAATCAGGCTGAATCGCGATATCTATTAACCGAAATGAACAAGCAGATCAAGGCCATCCACGAGCTGGAACAGATACCCCTGGACGTGAAAACCCCGCCTGCCCGTCACGGGGTTCCCTTTCCTGCTTCGATCTGCCCGCCCCTTCGGGAAGATCAGGTTGAAACATATCCACAAGTCGAAGCCCTTTTGGGGCAGGTGCCAGTTGCCGAGGAACGTTATATTCTCGTCCCGGATATCCCACATACGGAGTTGGAGTAGACCATGGCACTGTGCGATCAATCAGCTTACGAGTTGTCCGGCATGGTACACCGGCGTGAAGTTACCGCAATTGAGGTTCTAGATTCAGCATTGGAGCGCATCAACCTGGTGGATGGGCGTCCGGGTCAAGTAGAAACCAGTGATATCACCTCTGAAGACAAACAAAAAATCCATGCATTCATAACTGTCACCAGTGATCAGGCGCGAACACAGGCGGAAGCGGTGGACAGGAAAATCGCCGAAGGAGAGGATCCGGGGGAGCTGGCTGGCGTGCCGGTCAGTATTAAGGATATCTTCTGCGTACGGGGTACGCCTTCCACAGCCGGGTCTAGGATCCTTGCCAACTTTACCAGTCCATATACTGCAACCCCTGTTGCCCGGCTGGAAGGTGCCGGAGCATTGATCCTGGGTAAAGTGAACCTTGATGAGTTCACATATGGCTCTTCCAATGAATCCTCCGCCTTTCAACCCACCCCCCGTAATCCGTGGAATACCGATCATGTACCCGGCGGATCATCTGGGGGGAGCGCTGCTTCCGTTGCATCAGGTGAGTCGGCGTTATCCCTGGGGACAGATACGGCCGGGTCCATCCGGCAACCCGCCGCTTTTTGCGGAGTGGTGGGCATGAAACCCACCTATGGGAGAGTTTCCCGTTATGGTTTGATCGCATTTGCCTCTTCATTGGATTGCCCCGGTCCTGTTGCCCGAACAGCGCGCGACGCAGCCATAATGCTCAAAACAATCGCCGGTGCCGACCCGCATGACAGCACTGCGGCAAATGTCCCCGTGGAAGATTATCTGCTCACCCTGGAAAAGGAAGTCAAGGGTAAGCGTATCGGGCTCTCTCCAGACTACTTCCGAATCACCTTCCCAGACCCCACCAGCGGAACTTTCCAGCAACAGCCAGTACCGGTGGCAATGGATCTGGCGATCAGGCATGTTGCCGATGTGCTGTCGCACCTGGGGGCAGAGATTATCGAGGATGTACCCATGCCGAACACTCAGTATGGTATACCGGCCTATTTTGTGATCAGCCGGGTTGAAGCGGCTTCCAACTTGCACCGTTTTGATGGGGTGAAGTATGGATATCGGACACCCGAAAGGACGGATGACTTGCAGCGTATGTACCGCAGAACCAGGGCGGAGGCCTTCGGACTCCAACCTAAATTAAGGATCCTGATGGGCATGTATGTCTCAGCCGCCCAGTACAGTGAACAATATTACATGCGCGCGCTTAAAGTTCGCAGCCTGATCCGGCAGGATTTTGAGGCGATATTTGATCCCGAAGGAAAATACCGTCTGGATGCCTTATTAACCCCCACAACGCCAACTACAGCTTTCCAAATGGAAGCGGTATACGGGGATTCGGTATTAATGCAATATGCCGACCAGCTGACCGTTCCTGCTAACCACGCCGGGGTGCCTGGGATCTCTTTTCCAACCGGGTTCGATGACAGAGGTCTCCCAATTGGAATTCAGCTGCTTGGACCCGATTTCTCAGAAGGTGCTCTGCTCAATCTGGTACATGCTTTCGAAACTGAAACCCAAATGGAACCCTGGCGGCAGGAACTTCCGAAAGTCGTCCGCGAATTGGTTTAATCATCACACCTGACCATCGAAATGCCAATCCAAAAACAAAGATTCTTCTCGAAACTACATGAAAGACTCCCCGCATGGCTTGTCCGTCATGTAATCCCTCTATTTCTAATTCTGTCAGCTATAGGCGTCATCATTGTATTACTCAATACCAGGCTTGGTGCATATTGGAGTGATGACAGTTATTATTATATTCAACCCGCTCGCGAATTCATGGCTGGCGATGGCTTTCACCCGTCTTACATTTTCGGCCCTGTATTACCTTTCGTATTAAGCCTGATCGGCCTTTTCAAGATCGATCCCCTCGTCTCTATCCGCTGGATAAACGCCCTTTTCTTTGGTGTCAATTTGTTTCTTTTGGCATTGATCATTCGAAAGATCACCAAGTCAACTGGGTTTTCTCTCATCGGAACAGCAATTATCCTGTTATCAGATGTGGTACTCGAAACCCATGGCTGGGCGATGAGCGAAGCGCTGGCCATAGCATTTATGTTGGCAAGCATCCTCGCGACGCTTGTCTATATTGAATCCAATCGCCTGATCTTTGGTATCCTTGCCACTGTGGGAGCGGCCCTCGCCGTTCTAACTCGCTTTGCCATGTTGCCATTGATCCCCGCAATCTGCCTGACGGTTTTGATCACCAAGAACCACAAACCCTTTGGGTATCGCTTGAGAGATGCATTTCTCATTGGAATCGCGAGTCTTATTCCGATCTTGTTCTATTGGCTGCGCAACTTCCTGGTGAGCGGGCATCCGATGAGATATGAGCAGTATATCCAGACAGCTTTTGATAAATCTCAGTTAATCTGGTTCATATATAATTGGTTCAGCCTGTTCATTCCAGGGCGGTTTTTGCGAGGTCACGAACTGATCGCCGGATTACTCCTGACTTTATTAACCAGCATCTTGTTTTATGCGATATATAAGGCGATACATCTCCACAAGACGGAGCCCGCATCCAACCTTCTCAAGCCGGGCACTTTTCTACTTGGCAGCCTGATCGTTTTTTGTCTTCTGATGCTCTATCTGGCACGCGGATTAACAGAACTATACATTTATAATTTAAGGTACTTGGTTCCCATATTTATTATTTTCATTGCGCTGGCCATGGCGATCTCCTCCTGGATCTGGCTAAAAGCAGGCCGTCTATTACGCATGAGCATAGTTATGTTTATTGGATTATTTCTTGTGTACTACTCCTATCGAGCAATTGATTTCACACGGCAAACATCATCCCATGGCCTCGGTTATTCAAACATCGGCTGGCATCACTCAGAGACCATTGCTTATCTTCAGGCACATCCCGATCTGACGGATATGGTCAGCACCGGTGAGATGGGTATCTATTTTTGGACCAATCGTAAACCCACCGTATTGGCAGCTTTTCCATCAACAAATGTCCTGGCTGAATATTTGTGCAGTCATAATGCGCCATTATTCATCATGAGCCAGATGCCCACCGAAATGTATGGCTTCGCACATGATGATGTGATCCGTGAATTACGCTTGGCACAACAATTCAATGATGCCGAGATGTATGTTTGCCCGGATAATCCATGAAATCAATAAGAATACAACAGGACCAGTAATGATTGATTATGAACCGATCATAGGGCTTGAGACCCACATCCAGCTTAACACGAAATCTAAGATCTTTTGCTCCTGCAAAGCTGATTCTTGGTACGACCCGCCCAACACCAATATCTGCCCAGTCTGCACCGGCCTTCCAGGTGTTTTACCGGTCCTCAACAAAAAGGCCGTTGAAAAGGCGATGTTACTTGCAGCCGCCATGCAGGCAGAGATTCGCCCTCTATCTTACTTCGATCGCAAGAATTACTTTTACCCTGATCTACCCAAGGGCTACCAGATCTCTCAATATGATATGTCCGTTGCCAAGGGGGGGTTCCTGGATCTGCCCATCCCGGATTCATCCGGTTTAAACAAGACCAGCTACATCCGCCACATTGGGATCACGAAACTGCATCTGGAGGAAGATGCAGGAAAAACCAAAAATTTGGGTAATGAACGCCAGATCGACTTTAACCGGTGCGGTGTGCCGCTCGTCGAAATGGTCACCGGTCCGGATCTGCGCAGTGCAGATGAGGCCGCTCAATATCTGATCCGTCTTAGACAGTTATTGCGCTGGCTGGGGATATCAGAGGCCGATATGGAAAAAGGACATCTGCGCTGTGATGCCAATGTCTCTATCCGTCCGATCGGCGCGAATTACCTCAACCCCAAGACCGAGATAAAAAATGTAAATTCCATCGAAGCAGTCCGGGATGCCATCATCAAGGAGATCGATCGCCAGATTCGCGAGACAGAGGCGGGGCGAAAAATTGAAGCCTGGACTCTGGAATGGGATGAAGACCATGGTGTACTTAAAGAAAATGCGCAGCAAGGAGACTGAGGCCGATTACCGCTATTTTCGTGAACCAGACTTGCTGGTTTTACGCATAGAGGACAGCTGGAAAAACGGAATCCTTTCCTCACTACCCGAACTTCCCCTGGCACGCCGTCAGAGATTCATCGATGCATATCACCTTCCGGAGTATGACGCAGATATCCTTACTAGCGATAGAGATATATCTGAATTCTTTGAGGCCGCAGCCAATGATTACAATGGAGAGCATAAGAAAGTCTCCAATTGGATCATGAATGATATCCTGCGACTAATAAAGGAGCGGAATATCCAGGCGAGCGAGCTTTTTCTACGCCCTGCCGACCTGGTAGAGATCATCGGCCTGGTGGACAAGGGTGTCATCAACAACTCAACCGGCAAGGCACTGGTCGATAAGGTGGAAGCACAGCACATAAAGCCGGCTGATATTGTAAAATCAGAGAACCTGGCTCAGGTCAATGATGAAAATACGATCCAGGCTGCCTGCGAAGAGGTGTTGAAAAGCTGCCCGAATGAAGTTGCATCTTATAAGGCTGGCAAGCTGACCCTCATGGGCTGGTTTGTCGGCCAGGTGATGCGGAAATCTCAGGGGAAAGCCGACCCTTCGGTCGTAAAGTCCTTGTTGGAAAACCTACTTAATTCGCAATAATTAATAACGCAAAGACCTGGCGTTGTTTCCATTAAGGTCTGTGTTTATTTCCAGCTCGAGCAAATTCGTTTATACGTTGCACCTAATTCCTCGGGAAGAACACGGGTTTCCCCAAGTGTCGATATGAAATTTGTATCCCCAATCCAGCGGGCTACGATATGAATATGGACATGCCCTGCCACACCAGCCCCCGCAGCTGAGCCAATATTCGCACCGATATTGAAGCCATCTGGTTTATAGATCTTTTTCAATACCTCCACCGCTTGTGTGGTCAATTCAATCATTTCCGCACGGGTACCTTGATCGAGGAGATCAAGGGATGCCGTGTGTGAGAAGGGAACCACCATCAAGTGACCGGTAGTATATGGGTAACGATTAAGCAGCGCAAAAGCAGATTTGCCACGGTAGACGATCAGGCTCTCCCCATCATTTGTCTGTGACAACTCATAACAAAAGACACATTCCACAGGTTCAACATCTCCCTGCACGTATTTCATGCGCCATGGGGACCATAAGAAATCCATTGGAACGATTTTAACCCAAATCCCCCGATAGTGGTATTGCTTTCACTAAGCCACCATCATCAACACCTAATTAAATGACTATTACATCTCTCCGGTTAATCAAGAAGTTTATTACTGGAAAATAAATTCATCCCTGATACTATTAGATGAAATGTATATACAACGACCTGCAGACGATCGCCCTTTTCCCGGCTTGAGCGATGTGCAAAAACACCAAATTGCTCCCTTCTTCCAGACATGGAAATCCGCTGCAGGTGACACTATCTTTGAGCAGGGTCAACTTGCCCGGTCGTTCTATGTCATCCATAATGGCCAGGTATTAATTCGATATAAACCGTATGACGGGCCTGCCATTGATGTCACCCGTATTGCATCAGGGCAGGTCTTCGGTTGGTCAGCAGCCCTCGGCCACTCCACTTACTCCTCCAGCGCGGTCAGCATCACGGACAGCGCAGGCATGATGATCTCCAAGCGTAACCTTCAGGTGTTATACAAACAATTTCCTGAAACTGGTACAATTATTATTGAGCATTTGGCGGATCTGATCGCCGCCCGAATGGGAAATACCCACGCAACGGTATACGCCATATTAATGAGCAGCGTGGATGCGAATCCCTGAACTGGAGAAACATGGCTGGTCAGACGATAACCCCTCCCGAGAGTTTTAGCGATGACGAGCGTATTCGAGCGCTGATCGAACAGTTGGACGCATATATCGCTCAATACCACGGTGGTTCGGTTAAATTGGTATCGTTTGAAAAAAATGTTGTCAAAGTCCATCTGGGTGGTGCCTGTCTGGGTTGTCCTCTATCCCCCATGACATTGCATGGATGGGTTGAAGGTACCATCAAACAATTCTTCCCCCAGGTTGAAAAAGTCGAATCCGATTAAGACCTGACATCAACCAGGACCTTTACTTTACCCCACCACTCTGCGCTGTCATCTCCTGCCTGACCGTGTGGTACAGGCTTTCGGCTTTCAGTTCTCCCAGGCTATAACAGGGAGATTTCAGGTGCTCTGATAGGTGCTGCGCAAGACCCAGATCAAATGCGGCATGCTCCATGTTGATCACAACACTTTTAAATTTGGCCTCTGCCAGTTCTTCCGCGATATCATAGGCTTCCTGCTGGGGCGCTTTTTCACCTATGGCTACATTGCCAGCGCCATCTGTTAAAACGATCAAGATCGGCATGATATCCGGGTGCAGTAACCGCTCTCGTAATAGAACGCCCTGGGCCATCAATAGCCCTGCTGATAGCGGCGTTTTTCCACCAACCGGGATATCTGCCAGCGCACGTTGTGCAAGGACGACCGAATTGGTGGGAGGCAACACGAGAGTGGCACGGTCCTTTTGAAAGACGATCAATCCGACTCGGTCCCTCCGCTGATATGCATCGGTCAAAAGTGATAGAATGGCGCCCTTGGTAGCTTCCATGCGCTCGGCCACAGCCATCGACCAAGATGCATCCACCAGGAAAAGCACGAGATTCGCAGCCCGTTTTACTCTGACTTTACGTTGGTAGTCAGCCGGCGCAACTGCGAATGCTACCGTTTTCCTTTGCTCGATTCGCTGTTTTTGGTAAGGTGCCGCAGCCCGTAGGGTGGCATCAAAAGCCAGATCATCTGCTTTTCCAGCCGAAGGCCTGGCTTGAATATAACGCCCTCTTTTCATTTTGGTATGGGTCTGTGATCTGCGCCCGCCCTGTTTTCGTACGATCTTATCAAGCGGGGTGTCGAGCTTACGTGGAACGAACTCCTCCCCAGGGTTTACCTTTTTTCCACCGTCCCACCAGTAGGCATTCCGGTCACCAAAGACATCCTGCTCTTGTTGTTTCTGGGCATTAGCGTTGTCCGGTAACTGGTCGGTTAACTCTGTCCGTGTGCCTTCTTTTTTTTTTCGTCGCCCGATTCCGGTGAGTCTTCGTTTGGAATGCTCTCGCCGTTCTCCTTGCCTTCCCCAGTCTGCTGCCCCTGTAGTTGTGAAATGCGCTCCTGTAGTTCCTCAACGCCTATCTCATTTTGTTGAAATGGACCTCGGCGGATGCGATGAGGCAGGGTCAACTCCGCGGCCAGAGCGATATCGTGGTCTGTAATAGCTTTGCGACCCTCAAAGGCTGCCTGGGCACGAGCTGTTTTAAGGATAACCAGATCGGAGCGATGGCCATCAACATTCAGGGATGCCGTTAAAGCAGCAATGGAAAGCAAATCGCGTCGGTTATAAGTCACTTCATCCACGATCGAGCGTGCCCGGTCAATCAGTTCGGAAAGTTCACGCTCTTTTGAGAGCCATTCCTTTCGAAAGCCTTCCGGGTCACTTTCAAATAACAGGTTCCGTTCCATGATGAGAACCCGTTCACGCGCATCGTGCAACCCATGGATCTCTACTGAAAGAGCAAAGCGGTCCAATAATTGAGGGCGCAGGTCACCTTCTTCGGGATTCATCGTTCCGACCAGGATGAAACGTGCCGGATGGCTGAAGGAGATCCCCTCCCGCTCGACGATGTTCATACCCATAGCCGCTGAATCGAGTAGGACATCGACGACATGGTCATCAAGCAAGTTGACCTCATCAATGTACAACAATCCGCGATTAGCAGCCGCCAGCACACCCGGCTCAAAGTGCCGCTCGCCCTTTTGTATGGCACGTTCGATATCCAACGTGCCGACCACCCGATCTTCCGTAGCGGACACTGGCAGATTAATAAAAGCTGTCGAGCGCATGACCACCGGTAACTTCTTTTCGACGGCAGCCCGTTCCCGGCACTCTGTGCACCAATAAGCCGGGTTTTCAGGGTCACAACCAAATCGGCAATCCCCCACCACGGCAACATTGGGTAATAAGGCAGCCAGAGCGCGAGCAGCTGTCGACTTGGCAGTTCCTCGCTCTCCTCGTATCAACACACCACCGATGCGTGGGTTGACAGCATTTAAGATCAGGGCGCGTAACATGCGCTCTTGCCCAACGATGGCTGAAAACGGGTAAATGGATGGCATTAATAAACCTGTATTATCGAAATGAAACCGGACTGACCCAGTCCGGTTGGTCATGCGTCTGTAGTGTACCACCATCATAACCAGCTTTCAACCCTGCCGGCAAACAGCCTTGATCACGCCAGCCATACAGTACAAAATTCCAATTGGTAGACTACCAGGGTTGCCAACTTGTACTTTACCCCGTATAATGACACCATCAATAATAATCGTGGAGTTTTTTCAAATGGAACATAACGTGCCCCCAACTGGGGAGGAGAGTATCCCAGAAAGCAATTTGAATAACGAAAACAACATGGAATCCCTGCTCAATCAACAGGGATTGGATATCGATTTCCCTGCATCAGGTGAAATACGCACTGGTGTGATCGCCAGTATCACACCCGGTCAGATCCTGGTGAGCATCGGAACGAAATCCGAGGGTGTCATCACTGGCAAGGAATTGGAAGCCATACCTGCTGACGAAATGGCAAAACTTGCTGTCGGCATGGAAATCCCTGTTTACGTTATCAACCCGGAAGACCAGAGTGGAAATATCATCCTCTCATTCACGCGAGCCCGCGAGGAGACCAGCTGGACGGATGCCGATGGGTTCAAGAATTCGGGGGAGTTATTCCACGGCATCGTGGCCGGATATAACAAGGGCGGTTTGATCGTCCACATCGGTGACTTGAAGGGCTTTGTTCCCTCATCTCAATTTAGTTATGCGCGTCGCACGGCATCATCGGGTGATTCTCCCGACCAGCGGTACAGCAAGATGGTTGGCGAGACGATCGATGTGCGTGTTATCGAAGTCGATCGTGAGCGAAGGCGCTTGATCCTTTCCGAACGGGCTGCCAGCGGTGAGACCCGCGAATCCATCAAGGATCGCGTTTTGGATGAACTCACGATCGGTGATGTTCGGACCGGTCGTGTCACCTCCATTGCTGATTTTGGCGTTTTTGTCAATATCAATGGTGCCGATGGCCTTGGTCCATCTGTCTGAAGTCAGCTGGGACAGGAATCAGAAATCAGAAGAGATCCTCAAGGTCGGTCAGGAAGTCAAGGTTAAGGTGATCAGCATCGATCGCGAAAAAAAGCGCATCGGTCTATCCATCCGACGGCTGCAGGATGATCCTTTCGCAAAAAAGATCGAATCGATCCAGGTTGGTCAACTCTTGGAAGGTACCATCACACGCTTGACCAAATTTGGTGCTTTCGCCCGACTTGAGGATGATATCGAAGGCCTGATCCATATTTCAGAGATCAGCGAAAATCGGATTGAGCACCCTAAAGAGGTTTTGAAAGAGGGGGAAGTTGTGACTGTCCGGGTGATCAAGATCGACCCCGAGAACCACCGGGTGGGTCTAAGTGTCCGGCGAGTCGATTCATCCGCCTATGTTGACATGGACTGGCAGAGCCTGGTAAGCGAAATGGGTACAGCCGAGACGGACATAAAAAAAGAGCCTATTGAAGAGACCCCCGCAACACCGGAAGAAACTCCGGTACCTGATGTACCAACCAAGGCACCAAGCAAAGCAAAGTCTAAAGCAAAGAAGAAGGAACCCGTTGAGGTTATAGCCGAGGAACCCAAGGGTGGAGAACCTGAAGCGATCGAACCCGAAGCACAAGAACCTGATAAGGGTAGTGAGTAGGGTCATAATCATAATGACAATACTGGAGCGCAAATTGCGCTCCAGTTTCATATCGGAATCATGACAATCATCATCGATTCACACGAAGATCTTGCCTGCAATATGTTACGTTACAACCGGGATTACACCCTCCCGGTTGCGGAAACCCGTCAACGTGAGGTTGGTACTCCCATCCCGACTCTCAATTTCGGTGAAGCTCTGCTCGGATGGCCGGAATACCAGGTCGGTAGGGTGGCAGTGATTTTCGCCACACTTTTCGCCCCACCTAAAAGGTACGAAAAAGATCCGCTTTTCAGCCAGGCTTATCTTACTGCTGACCAAGCCCGCGATACCTACCGGCAGCAACTGGATACCTACAAACAACTTTTCGATCAGCATCCTGACAAGTTCAGGTTGATCGATGATCGCAGCTCGTTGATGCAGGTAATTGGCCGCTGGAATAACAAGACAACAGATGAAAATGGACTACCAGTTGGTCTGGTCCTGCTAATGGAAGGTGCTGAGTGTATTCGTACACCGGATGAGCTTGAATACTGGCGGGAGAATGGTGTGCGCCTGCTCGGACCGGCCTGGGCTGGTAATCAATATTGCGGGGGAACCAAGGAACCCGGACCTCTCACCACTGCCGGCAAGCTTTTACTCGCTCGGATGGATGAGTTGGGTTTCACCCTGGACATCAGCCATATGGACGAGCAATCGGTTTTCCAGGCATTCGATCAATATCAAGGCCCGATAATCGCCAGCCATGCCAATGCGCGTGCACTCCTGCGGGGAGACAGCAATCGCTTCTTAAGTGACAGTGTGATCCGTGAACTGATCGCTCGACAGGGTGTCATTGGAATTGTGCCTTACAACCACTTCCTTGTGTGGGAATGGACATACCCAGAGGATAAAACAGCTGTTACCCTGGATGCGGTAATAGCCCAAATTGACCATATCTGCCAGGTGGCTGGGGATGCGCTGCATGTTGGTATCGGTAGTGACTTTGATGGGGGTTTTGGGATGCAATCCACGCCCAAGGAAATTGACACGGTCGCTGACCTTCAAAAATTGGCTCCTTTGCTTCTCTCAAAGGGTTTTACGATCCGGGATGTTGAGAATATAATGGGGGGTAACTGGTTTCACCAGTTGGAACGATCATTATCTTGACTATGACACCAAAACAGACTAAAAAAACAGTCTCCATAAAAGCCCCCTCAGCTATTAAAAGCACACCCAAAAATGGTTATCGAACTCGCCGGGTGCGTATCGGACTATTGATCACCCTGATGGGATTCCTGGTTTTTCTGCTTGGGGTTAAACCCTCCCTGTTTGGTGCAGATCGTAGTCCGGTGATCGGATTCGTACAAATTGCCACCATGCTGGTTGGTCTGGCGTTCATCTGTGTGGGGGGGTATTTAAGCCTGGCTTCTCTGTGGCCCAAGGGTGCCACCAGCATCGGCGCGGATATCGGTCTGCGCCTGGTCAGCACGGGCTATGTGATGTGTGTATTCACGGGGATGGCAGACATCTTCGGCTTTGGCAGTCAACCTCTCCCCGATACCCCATACTTCGGTCCCTGGCAGGCTTATGGTGTTGAGATCGGCATCCTGGTCATCATCATCGGGTTCTTTTTATTGATCCCTGGGAGACCTCTCCTCAAGGGAGATAAATCGACGCTGTCAGCGGATCGCTGAGAGCATTTCCTCATTTGTTTTGAATTTAAAGCTTTCCACTCCGAGTTGTGCCGCCATCGCCCTTTCCCGCTCCATTAACTTAAACACGTCGCGGTTACTCACCAAATCCTTGCGCTTTATCATCGGTGTCGAAAAACTTGTATTGGGCTTAACCCCTTCCAGGTACTTCAAGACGGCTTCGGCACCATTGATGCCATCCTTGCGTGCCTGTCCCACCAAACCATAACTGGATTGACGTGACCAACCAGCAATGAAGATTCCCTGGGCTGGAAGGCCGACACTTCTTCCGTCCACTTCATAGTTAACCCCTTCGATCGGATAACGTGGGGCTGCACTAGTGGTAAATTCATACCTGGCGCAGGGCAGGCCCAACTTTTCATCCACCGCATCACCAATGGCGAAGATCAGATTCTCAGCATTCAGATCGGTGAATTCACCCAACCCCCGGGCTTTGATTGAGCCCTGGTTGTCGATCAGCGTGTTCGCTTCAGTGGAAATCTTTTCCAATCGGCCATCTGAATCGGCAGAAAATGATGTGGGAGAGGTGAGGAAGCGGAATCGAATTGCCGGTCTGGATTTTGCTATATTGTCGGGTTTGATGCAACTTTTTACCATGTCCAAGAGCGCAAAGGGTTCCTGTCCTATGGACAGACTTACAGGTGATACACGCTTGAGTTCTGCCTCAAGGTCGGAAAGGTCGATTAAATGGGCAATGAATGCCAACTCCATGCGATCGAATTTGACCTCACCCGGCCCACGTCGAACAAGCACCGTAACATCCCCAATCCCCTGTTTATCAGCCAACCAGCGGGTGATATCGACCATGACATTCCCGGCTCCAATGACCGCCACATGCTGACCCAGTTGGATATTCATCAGGCTGTATGGGGGCAACAGGTTATAGTGAAAAACAATATCTTTCGCATGAAATATCCCGGGCGTTTCCTCACCAGGCAGTCCCAACTTCTTAACACCCTGCGCACCCGCAGTCACCAGAACGGAATCAAATCCAGCGATAAACAGGTCTGACAAAGCCAGGTCACGATCCAAGCCCAGGCTGATATTTCCAACGTAATTAATAAAATCATTCGCCATTATGGTTTGGAACTGGGCCTGGAGGCCATTCTTGATCCTGGTCTTGTCGGGATAAATACCATATTCTGCCAGTCCCCCCGGTTTGATATCCCTGTTAAAAAGTGTCACCCTCATCCCCGCTTCGCCCAGCCGTCTTGAAGCAAAAAGGCCAGCCGGACCGGCGCCAACAACTGCAACATGATGTGTCACACTCAAGCTCCCTCCAAAGGTTGTGAAATCGGGTATTGTCAATCTCAGTAGGAATTATATCAAACCGGTTTTTTCGGACATTCCAGTCCCAGCGAGTATGTTATATTACTGGGTAACAAGGACTTGGTTTGGAAATGCATGCAGATTTAATTACAACGCACCTTTCAAATGGATTGACCGTTCACCTTAAGGAAATCCATACGGCACCCATTATCAGCAGCTGGATGTGGTATCGGGTTGGATCCAGGTATGAATTGCCTGGCTTGACCGGTCTATCCCACTGGGTCGAACATATGCAGTTTAAGGGCACCCCCAGTTACCCTGCAGGCAAGCTGGACAGATTGATCGAAAGGGAGGGGGGCACCTGGAATGCTTTCACTTATCTCGATTGGACAACCTTCTATGAAACCATGCCGAAGGAAAAAATAGAACTGGCTTTCAGCCTGGAAGCGGATCGAATGATTAATAGCCGTTTTGAAAAAAACGAGGTCGAATCTGAGCGAACAGTGATCATTTCCGAACGTGAAGGCAGTGAGAATGAACCCTTATTCAAACTGGGCGAGGCCGTTCAAAAAGCCGCCTTTCCACACCACCCTTACCGATATGAAGTGCTGGGTGAGAAAGCGGATCTCTACAGGATTCAACAAAAGGATTTGCTAACCCATTATCGCAACTATTATTCACCTGGAAATGCATTGCTGGCTGTTGCCGGCGATTTTAATGCCGCAAAGCTAATGAAGACTATCCAGAGGAAATTTGACCATCTTTCGGCTTGCCGGGTGCATAATCCGGTTGTGAAATACGACCCGTTCTTAAAGAAAGAAAAACGGGTGACAGTCAAGGGTCCTGGTGGAACAACCTACGTTCAGATCGCCTACCGCGCGCCTTCTGGTAACGATCCTGATTTTATGTCATTCTCTGTGGTCGATAGTCTGCTGGCAGGACCCGCCGGCTTGAATATGTTCGGCGGTGGTTCGATCTCTAACAAAACGAGTCGCCTTTACAAGGCGCTGGTCGAGAAGGATCTTGCAGTCAGCCTGGGGGGCGGCTTTCAGGCAACAGTCGACCCTTTCCTCTACATCATTACCATCACGGTAAATCCCCGGCAGACACCTGAAACAGTCCTGGATGCTTTCGATCAGGAAATCGACCGGGTTCTTGAACAGGCGGTTTCCCAAAAGGAAGTGGATCGCGCCATCAAACAGGCCCGCGCTTTATTTGCCTATGGCAGTGAAAGCATCACCAATCAGGCTTTCTGGTTGGGCTACGCTGAAATGTTTTCCCATTATGACTGGTTTACAACATACCTTGACCGGCTGGCTGCTGTCACACCGGGCACAGCTCTGGAGTGCTGCCAGAAATATCTGCGAAAGGACACGCGGGTGGTTGGGATCTACCTGCCGGAATCCGGAGGGTCAAGCTTGTGAGAACCGCCCATCCGGTCTTTCAATCCCTGCCAGGTCCCGAGAACATTCTTCGCAGGAAATTCAAAAACGGACTGACTGCACTTGTTCATGCCAACCCCGAAAGTCTGTCAGTGGTCGTTACTGGTTATCTGCAGTCCGGAGCCCTCTTCGATCCGGATGAAAAACTTGGCCTTTCGCATTTCACCTCGCTGGCGCTGATGCGCGGGACCCAAGCCCGAAGTTTTCAAAAAATATTCACAAATCTCGAGACAATAGGTGCCAGTCTGAATTTTGGCGCCAGCATTCATACGGTCAGTTTTTCGGGATGTGCCTTGGTGGAAGATCTGCCTTTTATATTAAAACTACTGGCAGAGGTTTTACAAACGCCATCTTTCCCCCCTCGTTATGTCGAAAAATTACGTACACAGTTCATTACTGCATTGACCATGCGTGCGCAGGACACCAGTGAGATGTCTTCCCTGGTATTCGATCGTCTGCTCTACGCCAACCATCCTTATGGTCGTCCGGAAGATGGTTACCTAGAAACCATTCGGGCCATCTCCCGGGATGATCTGTTCGATTTCCATGCACGCCATTTTGGTCCGCGCGGGGGTGTGTTGGTCCTGACTGGTCCAATCGATCCCAAACGTGGTTGTGACCTTCTGGAAGAAGCCCTCGGAAACTGGCGGAACCCCTCACAGGCCATTGAGACCCGCCTGCCAGTATTAAAATCTCCAAAAGCGAGCACACGCCAGCATACGGACATCCCGGGAAAATCCCAAGTTGACCTGGTAATGGGGTCCATTGGTCCTTCACGATTATCTGATGATTATTATGCGGCAGCGGTTGGCAACTCGATTTTGGGTCAATTCGGGATGATGGGTCGAATCGGCGCATCGGTACGCGAACGATCTGGCTTGGCATACTATGCTTATTCGGGACTGAATGCCGGTGTCGGTCCAGGCTCATGGGAATTCATTGCAGGGGTTAATCCAGCCAATCTCGATAAGGCAGTCCATCTCATCCTCACGGAGGTCAAGCGCTTCATATCAAAGCCAGTTTCCAGGGCTGAGCTATCGGATGTGAAAGCAAACCTGGTCGGGCGTCTACCGCTTGCATTTGAGTCGAACGGTGGTATGGCTTCCGCGCTGATCAACCTTGAAAGATATCACCTCGGACTTGACTATTATCGGCGATATCAGGGTATCATTAATGCGATCACTCGTGAAGAGATCCTTGAAACCGGCCGTAACTATCTTCACCCTGACCGGATGGTTATCTCAACCGCGGGATCATTGGACACCCAGCTCCTGACAGAACAGGGATCAAAGCGACCATGAAAATTCTGGGAATCAGCGACAACGAAGTCAAAGTCCTATACAGCCCGCAGATCACAGAGCGTTTTTCCAAAACCGACCTTATTTTGAGTTGCGGGGATCTGCCCTTCTTCTATCTGGATTACATCATCAGCATGTTGAACAAGCCGTTCTATTACGTGCATGGCAATCACTACTATGGTGTTGAGCCATCCGCTGCCCGCGGCCAGCAATCCATCTGGGAAGAGACCAATATTCACCGCCGGGTAGTTGAATCCAATGGCTTGCTAATCTCAGGCATTGAGGGGTCCGTGCGCTACAACCTGGGTCCGTATCAATATACCCAGGAGGAAATGTGGCAGCATGTCTTTCATCTTGTTCCCCAATTCATGGTTAACAAGACAAAATCAGGGCGCTATCTGGATATCTTTATCAGCCATTCCCCTCCCTGGGGCATTCATGACAAGGATGATTTACCCCACCAGGGCATTAAAGCTTTCCGTTGGTTGATCCGGGTCTTCAAACCCCGGCTGCACCTGCATGGCCATATCCATCTTTACAGCCAGGATGAACCCCGTGAAACACGGGTCAATAAGACCCGCGTGATGAATGTATACACATACAGGACTATCGATCTGATCGATTCGCCAACGAAAGAAAAACCATCGTCAACTGATGGCGGATGATGGTTGAATCCCCAGCCAGAAGTGGTGATTTTGGATCGTCCGGTTGGTTCGGATCTCAATCCCGCCGCTTTTGCCCATACTCTCACCTCCCAGCATAACGGGATTCACAAAACAAACCGTCGGCTTTCGACCATATTTGGATGCATAATAAGCAGCCGCCTTGGTCACCTTATCTGCAATGGTGATAGCCGGATTATCATCGAACCACAACATGCCCATATCCATGACATACCTCCAATAGAACATTTGTTCTATTATATGGGTTTCGAGCCTGTCTGTCAAGCCCCATGATAGAATTCCCTCGTGCCGGGTCGTTCAATCCATCTCTCACTTTCCGTTGTGCTCCTCATCCTAGGGATCTCCTTGATTTACGGATGCACCCGTGCAACGTTACCAACTCAAACCCCAAAAAACGCAACTGACACGCCTTCCACGCCCGAGTTGGTATTGCCACTGAAAAGTCCACCTCCAACATTGACCTCAACCAACCCGGTCATTTTCATCACCCCCAGCCCCACCCCGTGGATCAACCTCACAACTGGCTTTCGTGAATGGTTGCCCGAACCGATCCTGATCCAGGCCGGGATCATCCACGACCTGAAGATCGATCCGTTTGACAGGGATCCAGCATTTGTCCTGTATTCCAGTGGATTGCTGATCCAGAAGAAATGCACTGCCGGGAGCTGTCAGCATCTGACCGTCACCTTGAATAACCGGCAGGTGTGCAGCCTATTGAATACCATCGAACAGTATGGATTCTTTGACTACGACCCATCCGGTTATCGAACACCCTTGGCTGGTGGCGAGATCTCATATATCGAGGTAACCGCCTGGCGCAGTCAGCGTATCGCACTTTATCAGCTCGGGGATTGGCTTAAAGATCCGAACTGGCTTGATCGTTTATTGGGATGTGATGACTGTCGTAAAGCCCCCGAGATCAAACCAGCCCTGTCAGAAACTTATTGGTTGCTTGAGGATCTTGAAATACCGGGAGCTGTCGTCTACCAACCTCCTTCACTGGCACTTTGGTTGTCGGAGCCACAACTGGCCGGTGACCCGGTGGATTGGTCGTTGAACGCCCCCAGTCTCAGCCGCCTCGCCGGCATGTCGCAATGCCCAGCTAAAGGTCAGCGCAAGGCGGCCGTAATAACAGACGGTGAAGCTGAGAGTGTAGCCAGCTACATCAATCAAGTCATAAACCAGGGGGGGGCACCGATATTTCAAGAGAACGGGGTCATTTATCAGATCTCGACCCGCTGGCTGCTGCCCTACGAGCAGGCAGCCGGTTGTGGTGAATCCACCAATCAATTTCCCTCGGTCGAAATTCCACGATCAACTGTACTGATGTCCTGCCGTCTTTCCGATGGGATCATTCCAACCCCCACATCCACCTGGATCCCCTGATTCAACCGGATATTCTTAAAGAAGCCCAACGGTTTCAACCGCCAGCCAGAACAATGCTTCCCGAATGTCATTGCGCTTGTGCCAGCTGCGGCCCTCCCAGGCTTCGGGGATGACCGCATCACCGCCATACAGGATCTGGCCCAGGACGACCTCCCGGAAGCGGGCAGCAGCAAACAAGGAGGCCGCCTCCATCTCAACACACAGGCAACCCTCGGCCTTACGGGCAGCCACCTTGCCAGGCGTCTCCCGGTAGAACGCATCCGTCGTCCAGGTCTTGCCGGTCAGATAGGGGACCTCGTGAGCCTCCAAAACCTGGCAGATGGTTCTTACAGCCGTCGGGTGGGGTTCGGCCTCACGTCCCGGTTTCTGGTAATGATACGAAGTCCCCTCATCGCGCACGGCGCTGGTCGGGACGATCAGGTGCCCGACGGCTATTTCTTTATCGAGGACACCGCAGCCACCACAAACGATGAATTTATTGCATCCCCGGGCAATCGTTTCCTCCAGTAGTCCAACCGCCAGTGGTGCACCAACTCCCGGATGGAAGAGCGCCACCGGACTATCATTCAAGACATAAACCGGATGGATGGCCATCTCCGAACGGGATTCATCCACCTGATGGACCTTGCCTGCGGCCACCAGGTTGCTGATCACATCCTGGAAGAAGCAGATGACACAGCGCTCGGGAATATCGATCCGGTCAACATGCTCAGAAGGTTCCAAGACAGCCTTGCCGGCCGCATCAAATTCAAGGATGGGATACTCTTTCATGAGTTGTCCTTCCCGATTTTAGTTAATTCCCGTAGTGCGTCTGCGGCGATCCAACGCGCCGGTGAGGTGCCCTGCGCCTGTATCTCGCGCGCAGCGTTAATAGCCGCTTCCCTCAAGCGTTGATTACGCTTGCCGATCTGCCGCAGCGCCCAGTTGACCGCCTTCTTCACAAAATTTCGACCATCCCACGATTCATGTACAATGATTGGCAGGAAGTCCAGAAATGTCTCATCATGGGACGTTTTGTCCTGCCAGGCCATGGCTGCCATCAGTGCGAATCCAGCTCGTTTAACGAACTCCTCTGGCCTGCCAGCCCATTCCTTCGCCTTTTTGATGGCGTGGGGTGTCTTATCGAACAGACTGATACAGACCTGGTCACATACATCCCATGAATCAAAATCCGACGCCCAGTCATCCATTTGTGCAGGGGTCACCCTGAAAGGATCATCCACAAAGGCAGCCAGGATGCGCGCTTCATGAATGCCAGTTGCCCACAGGTCCAGCGCCAGCTGGTGATCGCGTTGCCCACGCGCAAGACTCCTGATAATCGGTATGGAGACGCCCAGTGTGTTGTTGGCGCTGATCCCATACTGCACCATCCCTTCCAGGTTTTCGGTTGTGCCGAAAGTCTTCAGTTTCTCCACCAATTGGTCAGCAGTCAACACCTCAACCAGCCTAACCATTAATGGACTCCTGTGGGTCAAACCCCACCCATTCGATGTCATTAACGCCCGAAAAACGTCTTGCCATGACCTTTAAAGCCTCCACATTGTCATCTACCAGAATGAACTTGCGGCCCAGCTCCAGGCAAGCCACACCGGTGGTACCACTGCCCGCGAAGAAGTCCATCACCACGTCATTAATTCTGGAAGAAGCGGACACAATTCGGCGCATAATACCCAGCGGTTTCTGGGTTGGGTAGCCGGTCTTTTCCTGGCTGTTGGTAGGGACAATGGTATGCCACCAGGTGTCGGTTGGTAATTTGCCACGCTCAGCCTTTTCAGCGCCCACTAAAGCCGGGGCCATATACGGGATACGATCCACGGCATCCAGGTTAAAGGTGTAATGTTTGGGATCCTTCGCATACCATAGGATGTTGTCGTGCTTGGGGGGCCACTTCTTACGCGTCCGACCACCATAATCGTAAGCCCAGATGATCTCATTCAAGAAAGACGGGCGTCCGAATATTTTATCCAACAGGATCTTGCAGTAATGCACCTCACGATAATCAATGTGGAAATACAGGCTCCCATCCGGTTTCAGAATTCGGTAGGCCTCGATCAGTCGGGGTTCTATGAATGCCGGAAAATCATCAAAGGTATCCCGGTAAGACCGGCTCTCACCACGTATTGTTTGGTAACGTTTTCCCTGGAAACCCACCCGATCCCCATCATCTGAGCGCGCCGTCCTGATCTGGGTCAGGTTACGTTCAAGCCCGGTGTTAAAGGGTGGGTCGATATAGATCAGATTGATACTTTCAGAGTCCATCCCCTTGAGGATGGTCAAATTATCTCCGCAATGGATACGGTTGGTCATGGGTTGATTTTAATCCACACCCTCGGATTTTAAAATAGCTAATAAGGGGGTTGTTTTTGGGGGTTACAAAGCTGACCGGATGATTCGACCCAGTTCTTTAGCAGCTACCTGCGGTTCTCCCTCCAGCTTGACCCGTTTACGCTCCCTGACCGGCACACTGGCCAACTCGGATACAGTGGTTGGCGATCCTATCAAACCGATGCAATCGGGGTCGGTCTTCAGATCGGCTGCGTTCCAGATGGTCACACGCTCTGGCGCGTAAGCCCAGGTTTTCCGGCTAAAATCGATGAAACGCGGCTCCTGGCTGGCATTCTTCACTGAAACCACACAGGGGAGCGGCGTTTCCAGGACCTCATACCCGCCCTTCAACGAGCGCCGGCCGGCAGCCACCTGTCGTTCCAGGTCCAGATTGATATCGGTTAACAGCGTTAACTGGGCGACGTCCAGCCACTCGGCCAGCCCGGCCGGCACCTGTCCGGTTGCCCCATCCGCTGACTCTTCACCACAAACAACCAGATCAGCTCCGCCCATCTTTTCGATACCCTTCGCCAGAGTATAGGTGGTCGCCAGGGTGTCTGCCCCGCCAAAAGCCCGGTCGCTTAATAGATAAACATGATCACAACCCATCTCCAGCCCGATCCGCAAAAGGGGTTCGAATGACGGCGGACCCATCGAGAGGATGTCCAACTGACCTCCATAACGGTCCTTCACACTCAGCGCTATCTCAAGCGCGCTCATATCCGGCGGGTTGATCTCCAAGCGGGCATGGCTGCGATCGAGCAGCTTGGTGGCATAATCCACGCGGATCTCCTCCGATTTTGGCACCACTTTGACACACACGACCATCCGCAACTCAGGCATGCTGCACCCCCTGCTTGTTCTCAACAGCCTGGATCAGCGCTGGAAGGTATTGATTGACATCCCCGACGATGTAGTAATCCGAGAATTCAAAGATGGGTGCATCCGGATCGGAGTTGATCGAAACCACGACATCTGCCTTATCGATGCCGACTAACAAATGGAAAGCTCCGCTCAACCCGCAGCAGACGGCCACCTTGGGGTGGCAAACGGCGCCTGTCTGACCGATCTGCCGTTCGCGTTCGATATGACCCTCATCCACCGGTGGCCGCGTAGCCCCTACATCCCCACCCAAGAGGCTGGCCAGCTTGCGGAGCGTCTCAAAGTCGCCGTTGACACCCCTGCCGCCGACCACCAATGCTGGTACGCGTGTCAGGTCGACCACGCCACTCTTCACCCGCTCCAGAACTCTGGTTTTGATGTGTTCTGGCTTTAAATCAACCGGCAGTTCCATAATCTCACCCTTGCGCTTTGTATCAGCTGGCAACAATTCAAAAACACCCGGCCGGACGGTGGCCATCTGCGGTCGGTGGTCATGCATTTCGATCATAGCCACCACACCGCCCCCAAACCCGGATACTTCGCTGACCAGCAACTCGCCTTTCGGGTCCATGCGTAAGTTGGTGCAATCGGCATTTAAACCGGTCCTGAACCTCACCGCCAGGCGCCCGGCCAGATCACGGCCATTCGGGGTGGCACCCAGAAGGAAGATACTGGGTTTACCGTCCATGATGGCGTTGTATACCACCGAGCCATGCCCTTCGATGGTGAAATTTTCCAACAAAGGATGATCTGCCACCCGGACCTCATCCGCCCCTCGGGCGATGGCTTCCGTAGCCAGGGTTTTTAGATCCTTGCCTAATAGCAAACCCACCAGCTTCCACTTCAAGTGGTCGGCCATCTCCCTTCCCTTGGACAGCATTTCCAGCGAGACGTTTTCAAAAACACACTCGTCCTGCTCCAGGTAAACCCAGACAGACTTGCTTTCCTCTTGCATGCCATAGCGTGATGGTGGCATCGTGTTACTCCTCCTGGTCTTTTAAAGCCAGTGCGGCGATCTCGGCAATATCCAGGACGCGCATCTTATCCAGACCCAAGCTGCGGGTACTATCCTCCAGACAGACGATGCAAAACGGGCAAGCCGTGGCCAGAATACCCGCCCCGGTGCTCTCGGCGTCCCGGGCGCGCAGGTTGGAGAAGCGTTCAGCGTTCACGGTTTCCAGCCACATGCGCCCACCGCCACCCCCACAGCACAGCCCCGCCGAGTGGTTGGCAGCCATTTCGACCAATTCCAACCCTGGGATAGCCTTCAGGATATCGCGCGGGGCCTCATATTCGCCATTATGGCGTCCCAGATAGCAGGGATCCTGGAAAGTAACCCTTTGCTGGATGTTCCCCTCTAACTTAAGGCGACCATCCACGATCAAACCTGCCAGATATTGTGTGTAATGCAGGGGTTTGAGTTCGATCCCCACTTGAGGATAATGATTCTTGAAAACATCGTAACAATGGGGCGAGATCACCACCAGATTGATGACTTTCTTTTCCTTGAAGACCATCGCTGCCTTCTGGGCGATCTCTTCGAAATAGCGGAGATTGCCAACGCTCAGGGCGGACTCCCCACAGCAGGGTTCCTCCTGCCCCAGAGTGCCAAATTTCACGCCGGCCGCATTCAGAACGGCTACCAAAGCCCGTGCGATCTTTTGTGCCCGGCGGTCATAGGAGGAAGTACAACCGATATAGAGCAACACCTCATGCACCTGTGGGTCGTAGACCGGCAGATCCATTCCCCTGGCCCAGGAATCCCGCTGAGAAGGTGGCTGTAACCACGGATTGTCATTCCAATAGATCGACCACAGCAAGGAAGGTAAACCTTTTTCCACCTTGTTGGATTCCCAGGCAAGTTCACGCAAGCCGCGGAAGACATCGATGATCTTGACCCCACGAGGGCACAATTCCTCACATTGACCGCAGGTTGTGCACAACCACAACTTATCCTGCCAGCCGGGCAACCCCAGTTGTGCCTGGTGGATAATGGTACGCACCGGCAGATGGTCTTCACGAACCAAGCCCCACGGACAGCTGGCGGTGCAGGTGCCGCATTGGTAGCAAACCGCCGCCGCTCCACAGGTCAGGTCGTTCAGGCGCTCATACAGTTCGTCATCGAGTTGAAGGCGAACCTCATCATTCATGACGCACCTCCCGAATCACCCCGGTTGGTTTTAATGATCTTGTCCATCTCATGAAGCTTCTCGGCGAATTCCTTACCCTCAGCCGCGGAGATCCAACGCAGCTGTAGTCTTTCGGGGGTGATGCCCTGGCGTTCGAATTTGCGCTGCCAGAAATCGAAGCGCTTCTGGGTGAAGCGGTTGGCATAATTGTAGTGGCAATCGGATCCGGTCTCGGTCAGCCGGCAACCGGTCACCAACACAGCCCCGGCGCCCTTATCAAAGGCGCGTGCAATAAAAGCTTCCTCAAAGCGGGCCGAACACATGGTGCGGATGACGCGGGAGGATGGTGGATACTGGCGTTTTTCAATCCCGGCCAGGTCCGCACCGGCGTAGGAGCACCAATTGCATGTGAATACAATGCATTTCTGGTCGGCTTTCTCAGCCAGAGCCGCATCCACCTGGGCCAGTATCTGGGCCTTGGTGAAGTAAGGCATCTCGATCGCGTCAAAGGTACATTCCGCCGCACAGGTACCGCAGCCCATGCAGGCTGCTTCGATGATCTTAATGGTTCCCTTACCGGGAGTGCCGATCTGCTCAATGGCATTAAACGGGCATACCTTGACGCAGCGCATACAACCCTTGCACAGTTCTTCGATATGTTGTGCGGTCAGCGGTTCCTTCTCGATCTCGCCGCGAGCCAACAGTGCGCCCGCTTTTCCAGCCGCGGCCATGGCCTGGGCCATCGATTCGCGCACGTCCTTGGCACCCTGTGAGGTGCCCGCCAGGTAAACCCCCTGCACAGCTGTCTGAACCGGTCCGAGTTTGGGGTGCAACTCCATGTAAAAGCCATCTTCACTGCGCGAGAGTTTTAGCTGCTCGGCCAGGTTATCCGCGGGGGGCGTCAGCCCAACCGCCAATACCAATAAATCGGTGGGAATGGAGATGTCCCTGTTAAGTAAGTGGTCGTGCAGTTGGACATCCCGACCATCGTAGTTCAGGGCATCCTGGGGTGTTTTCTCTGGATCATATTGGATGAATTGAACACCTGCGTGCATCGCCTCATCATACAATTCCTCGGCCTGGCGGCTGTAGGTGCGTATCTCCTTAAAGAGCACCCGCACTTTCTTACCCATCCTTCTCAGGCGAAGTGCCTGGCTGATCATGGATGTGCAGCAATAACGCGAGCAGCCCATGCCCCCCTGGCGTGAACCCACACATGCCACGAAGGTGATGTGACCGGCTTCGACATTCCCGCTTTCCATAAGCTTTTCCAGTGCGAGATTGGTGATTACTTTAGCATTATTGCCATCACCGAATTCCGTGGGTTGATAGGGAACGGATCCTGTGGCGACCACCACCGTACCAATCGTTAGATCCTTGCCGTCCGATAGGTGGGTATTGAAATTACCAACCACTCCTCCGATGGTTTCAACCCGGGTGCTGAGATGCACCTTCACATGGCTCTTCTTGATGTGGTTTACCTGTGCCTTGACCAGCTCCACCGATTCGCTTTCCGACGGGGCGATATGGGTCAGGTCATTGAGGATGCCTCCCAGTTGGCTGCTCTGCTCGACCAGATGGGTCTCGAAACCCTGATCTGCCAGCGCCGCTGCCGCGGTCATGCCGGCAATGCCACCACCGATCACCAATCCCACCTGGGTCAAGGGCAGGTGAGAGACATCCAGGGGGGTTAAACGCCGGGCTTTTTCCACCGCCATCCAGACCATGTCTTTGGCTTTTTCGGTGGCTGCTTCCTTCTCATGCTTATGAACCCAGGAATCCATGTTGCGTATATTGGACATCTCCAGAAGGTACGGGTTCAATCCTGAACGGATCATCACCCCGCGAAAGATGGATTCATGCGTCTTGGGTGAACAGGCTGCCACCACTACCCGGTTGATCTTCTGTTCTTTGATGGCTGCTTCTATCTCGGCCTGGGTGTTGCCGGCACAGGAGAACATCTGGTTGGACGCATACACGACCCCATCCAGTTTTCGAGAATAGTCCACAACCGCCTTAACATCGATCACACCGGCAATATTGCTTCCGCAATGGCATACGAACACGCCGATGCGAGGGGTATCGATGTCTTTCATGGGTTCGATATCGGGTGGCTCCGGCCAGTGGCGATGGGTCAAGTGGCTTAACGAGAGCGCAGCGGCTCCGCTGCCTTCAGCCACGCTGTCCGGGATATCCTTGGGTCCAGAGACACACCCGGCGGTATATACTCCTGGTCGACTGGTGCGAATCAGAGCACCCTCGACCTCATTGGAATGGATGAATCCATCCTGATCGACCTCAAGGCCGAGCCGGCTGGCCAGGTCCTTCAAACCCGCCGGTGGTGTAACCGCATTGGCCAGTACCACCAGGTCATACGGTTTCTCGATACGTTTGCCGGCGGCGGTATCTTCATATAAAACGTTGATCGATTCACCGTTCGGCGAGATCCTGCTGGGTCTGCCACGCAGGAAACGTGCGCCTTCCTCGCGGGTGCGCGTCCAGAAACCGTCAAAGCCCTTGCCATAGGCACGCACATCCATGTACATGACATCCACGTTCTTGACGCCATGATCAAGTGCCTGATAGGCATGCTTGATCGAATACATGCAGCAGAAACGCGAGCAGAATTTGGAATGGCGTTGGTCACGCGAGCCGCAGCACAGCACGAACAGGAGGTTCTCGGGATGTCTGCCGTCGGATGGGCGGATGATCTCACCTCCGGTCGGACCAGCAGAGTTCACCAGGCGTTCGAATTCCAGTGAGGTCAGAATGTCGGCATGAGTGCCATACCCGTATTCCTTCAACTCACGCGGGTCGAGCATGTCGTAACCGGTGGCGAGGATAACAGCGCCCACCCTGCGGGTGACCGTTTTGGTGGACTGCATGGAGAAATCGATCGCCTTGGGTGGACAGACCTGAATACAACGGTCACAGGGCAGGTAATTGGGAGGATCATTCAGGCAGTGCTCGATATCGACCACATAAGCCCCCGGGGTGGACTGCGGAATGGGGGTGTAAATGGCTTTGCGGGCGGCCATGCCCGAATCGTACTCATTAGGCAGCACCACCGGGCAGGCTGTCGTGCATTCTCCACAACGGGTGCAGCTATCCTGCACATAGCGCGCTTTTTGCTTGATCGTGACGAAAAAATCACCCGGTTTCCCTTCCAGCGATTCGATTTCAGCCAGAGAAAGGATCTCGATATTCGGATGCAGCGCCACCTCCGACATTTTTGGCGCTTCGATGCAGATCGAGCAGTCCAGGGTCGGGAAGTTCTTATCCAGAACCGCCATGATGCCGCCGATCGTGGCCTCTCGCTCGACCAGCACGACATGCGCACCAGCCTCGGCCAGGTCCAGTGAGGCCTGGATGCCGGCAATCCCGCCCCCGATCACCAGGATGGAATCACTCATGTTTATCCTCCTGGCCTTCAACATATTCAAAACCGGTTGCAAAGGCTTTCATATTCAGGGGTACCGTTTTGGCTTTTACCGATTCTTCCAGCGCCTTTTCCATGTTTTCCCGTTTTACCAAACCAGACACAGCGGTGAGGTAGCCCAGCATGACGATATTGGTCACGATGCGGCGGCCAAGACTCTCGGCCAACCTAGTGGCCGGGATGGCCTTGACCTTATCCTTATCATTTGGCAGTACCAGGTCACGGTCGATCAGGATCAGGGCATCCTTTTTTGCCAAAGGCCGGTACTTTTTATATGCTTCCTGGGACAGGGCGATCAGGATATCAGCCTGCTCGATAAAGGGATAGGCAATGGGTGCGTCAGCCAGGATGACATCCGCGCTGGATGCGCCACCGCGTGCTTCAGGCCCATAACTCTGGGTCATTACGCCTTCAAGGTCTTGATATAATGTAGCAGCCTTGCCTAAGACCATGGCAGCCAGCGCCACACCCTGACCGCCAAAACCACTGATTCGGATCTCGATTTTCATGGCTGCACCACCTTGGCCGGCATGAAGGGAGGCCGGTCGTTGGTCTATAAAACGTCCCACGTAAATGGGATGGTTGCCACGCAGGTCGATCCCCATTTCCTCTTCACTTACATGGGCGTCCTGGATATGCACGGAACGTTCTCGGTACATCTCCATTTCTTCCAGACCATCGTCGATCCCATTGGATTTGCCAAATCCGATCGGGCAGGGTGCCAGGACTTCAATAAAGGCGAACCCTGGCTTGGAAAAGGTGTACAGAATATCATCCTTAACTTGGCGAACGTGCACCGCAGTCCAACGCGAGACGAAGTTGGCACCACAGGCCTTTAAAAGAATAGGAAGGTTGAAGGGTTGCTCCTGGCAGCCATAAGGTGCTGTTGTACCGAATCCACCAAACGGTGTGGTAGGTCCTGCCTGACCGCCGGTCATACCAAAGTTGAAATTATTGATGCAAACCACCTTAAGATCGATATTGCGCCTGGCAGCATGGATCAGGTGGTTACCGCCAATTGCAGCCAGGTCACCATCTCCGCTGAAAACCGTCACAGTCAGGGATGGGTTAGCCAGTTTCACCCCTGTGGCGAATGGGATCGCCCGCCCGTGGGTAGTATGGTATGAATCCAACATCATGTATCCGGCCACACGCCCGGAACAGCCGATACCGGAAACGACGATGTGTTTATCAAGCGGAATACCGGAATCCAGGATGGCCTGGGCGTAGCATCGCATGATGATACCCACACCGCATCCCGGGCACCAGATATGTGGCATACGGTCGGCGCGGATCAGGTCGTCCAGGGGGTGTTTATCAGCAACAATGGCCTGGCTGGTCATTTGGCCACCTCCTCGATCGCCGCCAGGATCGGCTCCGGCGGGATCATCGCACCGCCGGCATGGTGCACGCCTTTCACTTCGCGATGCGCCACGCGCTCGACCTCCAGGCGGATCTGCCCCAGGTTCATTTCAGCCACGATGAAGTGATCGGCTGTACTAGCCAGGTCACGGATGATCTTCTCGGGAAATGGCCACAATGAAGACCAGGCGTAACAGACCTGCGGGAATACCCTTGGCGCGAGCTTGCAGGACAGCCGATCGGGCAGAACGTGCCGTGCAGCCGAAGGAAACCACCACGATGCGGGCATCCTCCAGTTCATATCCCTCAACCCGAATGATGTCATCGGCATTCTTCTGGATCTTATCCATCAAACGCCTGACCAGGCGGTCATGCGTCTCAGCGCTCATATCCGGGTAGCCGCGTTCATCGTGGGTCAAACCGGTCAGATGGATGTGATAACCCTCACCAGCATAAGGCAACGGGGGTACAAGATCCGCGTCTTCCACCAAATAGGCCTTATAGGTACTGTTATCCGGTGGTTTTGAAGGTTTTTTACGCCCGATGCGCTCTATTTTATCCTCAGGTGGAATGATCACTTTTTCGACCATGTGTCCAACCACTTCATCCGCCAGCAGCACGGACGGCACCCGATAGCGGTCGGCCATGTTGAAGGACAGGATGGTGAGGTCGAACATCTCCTGGGGTGACCAGGGAGAATAGGCAATAACAGCGAAGTCGCCATGCGACCCCCAGCGGACCTGCATGACATCCGATTGTCCAGGCAGGGTCGGCAAGCCGGTTGATGGAGAGCCACGCATGACATCCACCACAAGGGTGGGCAATTCCAGCATCACACCCAATCCCAGGTTTTCCATCATCAAACTCAATCCCGGGCCGGAAGTGGCCGTCATCGAGCGCGCTCCTGCGGCAGATGCTCCCAGAATAGCCGCCATGCTGGCCAACTCATCCTCCATTTGGATGAAGGTTCCATCCACCTCGGGAAGGCGGGCGGCCAGGTGTTCGGCAATTTCGGTTGATGGGGTGATTGGATACCCAGCGAAGAAACGGCAACCGGCCGCTAAAGCACCCTCTGCACAGGCGTGGTCGCCATGCATGAAATGTTTTCCTGTGAGGATGGCCGGTCGGGTCATGCTGCCACCTCTTCACCCCCATCAGTGAAGATGGCGAATTCCGGGCAAACAATCATGCAGAACTGGCAGTGTACGCAGGCATCTTCCTTACCCTCAACGATCTCCGGGTAATGATAGCCTTTGGCATTTTGACCTTTGGATTCCTGCAGCACTTGCCTGGGGCAGAACTGAATACAAATGTTGCAGCCCTTGCAGCGCCCAGGGATCAGGAAGACCCGGCCGTGCGGAACGACCATGCGGTCCAGGTTCAATGGGGTACGCTGATATACCTTCATGACACCTCATCTCTGCAGCTTTATAACAAGGCTGCCCTCACCGCGCAGGCGGGAGAGCAGTCGATTCGCACCATCATACCAGATATTGCTGCATGTTGTTGTGGTCAGTTATGCCAGTGATGTTATGTCTGCAATAAAGTATCGATAAACTTATCAATCGGGTTAATAGGATTAATCCTATTATACAGGATTGGCATATAAATGTACTTTTCTCTAATCATCCTACTATATCGTTACTCACCAATGATCTTGATCAAGACACGTTTGGGACGCCGGCCGTCAAACTCGCCGTAGAAGATCTGTTCCCAGGGGCCGAAATCCAGCCTGCCATTCGTAACGGCCACAACCACCTCGCGCCCCATCACCTGTCGCTTTAGGTGTGCGTCTGCATTATCCTCCCCGGTATCGTTGTGCCGGTAACGGTGGGTGGGTTCGTGCGGCGCCAGACCCTCCAGCCAGTCCTCGTAATCCTGGTGTAACCCGGATTCATCGTCATTGATGAACACCGAGGCGGTGATGTGCATGGCATTCACCAGACACAGGCCTTCCTTTATCCCACTCTCCTTTAGGGCTCCATATACCTGGGGGGTGATATTGACGAATGCCCGCCGGGTCGGGATGTTGAAAGTCAATTCTCTGCGATAACTGGTCATATTGAACACCTTTTACTTAATATTAATCCATAAAGGGGGTACGACTCAACAAGTGTTTAACGTCTGCTGAAAGGCTCAGCGATAACAATAAAAGTACGCCTAATTGAAGTGTATTTATTATCAGGCTTACTTTCATTACCTTTTCACACGCCGCCGTGACGGTTTACCGGAAATAACGGGTAACTAGATTATTCCTGAAGCATTTCCTCCTTCCCAAAATAGGCAAAAAGTAAGGCTGTCGTAATGATCATGGTAAAGATTAGATCCACTACCCCAAATGGAACGATGGTCGGAGCGACAATCATGGTTGTTAAGCAGAGGAACAAACCGAATACCATTCCCCATTTTCGATTCTTTCCGACCGCATATCCGGCAACAATGCGGGCCAAGCCGTAAATACCACTGATCAATGCCCAGAAATTGGATTGAGCCGTAAATCCGGCCGGCACATATTCTTCAGGGATAAAAAGCATCATCATCCCCAACAGCTCGAAGGCGCCAAAAAGATATAAGAAGATCGATGCGATTTTTTGACTGTTTTTCTTGTTCATTGTCAATTCCTTTAGTAAATATCCAACCTATAACCTTCTCGCGAATCCGGTGTTAATCAATATGCTGTTTTGTTATACAATAACAATTATAGACCTCAAACCAGCTCAGGAGCAACCACTTGAATTTTCAAAATCAGCTCGTTTTGATCACCGGCGGATCCAAAGGCATCGGTCTGTCCGCCGCCAGGGAATTTGCCCGCGAAGGCGCCATTGTCTACATCCTGGCACGTCACAAGGATCAGTTAAACGCTGCCATGAAATCTCTCGAGGAATGCCGTGTCGATCCAGGTCAGAAATTCGGTGCGCTCCAAGCGGATGTAACCAACCCGGCCGAGATCAAAAAGGTGGCCGATAAATTCATCAAGGATTACGGCGCGCCCGATTACCTGGTGAACTGCGCCGGCGTGGCACACCCCGGCAAGTTCGAGGAGCTGGACCTCTCCGTCTTTTACTGGCAGATGGACGTCAATTATTACGGCATCGGTGCATGTCACCAAGGCCTTCATCGATGCCATGATCAAGCGCGGCTCCGGGCATATCGTCAATGTCTCCTCAATGGGAGGGGTAATCGGGATCTATGGCTATACCGCTTACAGCGGTTCCAAATATGCCGTGACCGGCTTTTCGGACGTGCTGCGATCAGAAATGAAACTGCATGGCATCAAAGTCTCTTTGGTTTTACCGCCCGACACCAAAACCGATCAACTCGATTACGAAACTCAATACAAACCGGCCATCACGAAGTGGATCACGGCAGCCGGCAATCTGGCGGCGCCGGAAAACGTGGCACACTCAATCCTCAAGGGCATTCGTAAAAACCGGTATATAATCCTTTGCAACTTCGAAACCAGCTTCCTGTATTGGTTGAGCCATTTCCTTGGGCGCGGTACTTACCCCGTGATGGATTTTCTGGTCAGGTTGGCGAACAAACCACCCAAATCGAATTAATCGTTCGATAATCTTGAAATCATTTTTGAAAGGATCGGCCGATGGACATTTTCGAGAAATGTTTTAAGTATGAGGATGCCAAACTCGCCATTCTGGGGGGGTATTATCCTTATTTCATCCCCTTCGAGGCCAGCGAGGGTGCGGAGGTCATCTACCAGGGTCGCCGCATCATCATGTGCGGTTCCAACAACTACCTGGGCCTGACCACCCATCCCAAGGTCAAGGAAGCCGCGCTGGAAGCCACTCGTAAATACGGTACCAGTTGCACCGGTTCACGGTTCCTAAATGGAACGCTGGAGATGCATGAGCAGTTGGAATTGGAATTGGCGGATTTCGTCGGAAAGCCTCGCGCATTGATATTCTCGACCGGTATGCAGACCAACCTGGGCACAGTTAGCGCCCTGGTCGGCCGGGACGATGTGGTCATCCTGGACAAAGAGGACCATGCCAGCATCGTGGACGGTGCCCGCCTGGGTTACGGTAAGCTCGAACGCTACCGGCACAATGATATGGAACACCTAGAGCGCGTCTTAAAGTCCATCCCGGACTCGGCCGGCAGGTTGATTGCGGTGGATGGCGTCTTCAGCATGGAGGGAGACCTGGCACCTGTACCTGAGCTGGTCAAGCTCTGCCAGAAATACGGCGCACGCTTGATGATCGACGACGCACATGGCATCGGTGTGACCGGGGAAGGGCACGGTACAGCCTGGCACTATGGCCTGGTCAAGGAAGTCGACCTGGTCATGTCCACCTTCAGTAAGAGCTTTGCTTCCCTGGGAGGTTTCATTGCCGGGGATACAGATGTGATCGATTTCATCAAACATACCGCCCGGGCACTCATTTTCAGCGCCAGCCCAACGCCCGCCTCGACCGCTGCTGCCCTGGCTGCGCTCAAGATCATGCGTGAAGAACCCGAATTGGTCATTCAAGTCAACAAAAATGCCGACAAGATGCGCGCCGGCTTCAAACGCATGGGCTTTGACACCGGCACTTCCTGCACACCCATTGTGCCGCTGCTGGTGGGCGATAATGCCAAGACCTTCACCGCCTGGAAGGCGCTTTTCGAAGCAGGCGTGTTCGTCAATCCGGTCATCTCCCCGGCCGTGGCGCCAGGACGCCAGTTGCTACGCACCAGTTACATGGCCACCCACACGGATGAGCAACTCGACCGTGTGTTGGCTATCTTTGAAACAGTTGGCAAGCAAGTCGGTCTTATCTGAGCTGATCAGGAATTAAATAAATAGCGCCGGTTTCACCGGCGCTTTCTCATTAATCAAGATTACAGTAGTGGTGGAATGTTCGCCAGATCAGCTGCAATGCCAGGCATCAGACCCAACAGGATGAGCAGGCCAGCCGCTGTAATCATGATGGCCAGTGCCCATTTATCCAGGTGGAACTGCGGCTCTCCATCGCGCATGAACATGAAGTACACAATCTTGAGGTAGTAGTATGCCGACAACAGCGAGGTCAGAATGCCTACGATCGCCAGGCTTAGATATCCCCCTTCCAGGGCGGTCCTGAACAGGGTCAGTTTGCCCCAGAATCCCAGCAGTGGCGGAATGCCGATGAAAGACAGGAGAAATACCAGCATGCAGACCGCGACTAATGGATATTTTTTACTTAGCCCGGAAAAACCCTCGAGTTCCAGCCCGCCCCCCTCGGTTTTTTCCAGCATGGTCACAACAGCCCAAATCCCGAAAGAGGTGATCGCATATATTGCCAAATAGAACATGCCCGAGTTGATGACGGCGGTCGAGGAGGCTGCGTCGCCGTAGGGTACGAAGGCCATCAGGATGTAACCAGCATGCGCGATGCTGGAGTAGGCCAGCAATCGCTTGATGTTGTTCTGCGAGATAGCCAGTAGATTGCCGGTGAACATGGTTAAAGCAGCCAGGGTCCACAAAACCGGGACGAAGACTGCGGATTGGTCCTGAAGAACCAAACTGAAAACCCGCATCAGGGCAGCGAATCCAGCAGCCTTGGCGCCCACCGACATGAAACCGGTCACCGGCGAGGGTGCGCCGTGGTATACATCCGGCGTCCACATGTGGAATGGCACAGCCGCCACCTTAAAGCCAAAGCCGGTCAGCAGCAGGGCAGCTCCCACCAACAACAGCGGTGTGTTTGCAAAGCCGTCCCGGATGGAAACCAGGATGTCGATCATCCCTGTGTAAGCAGTAGCACCGAAAATCAGCGCAATCCCAAACAGGACGAACCCAGAGGCGAATGTTCCCAATAGAAAATATTTTAATGAGGCCTCTTCCGAAGCCAGTTGAGGACGGGCGAAACCGGTCAACACATACAGCGGGATGGACAGCAACTCCAACGCCAGGAAGACCATGATCAAGTCAACCGCGTAAGCCATGGTCATCATGCCACTTAGCGTGAACAACAGCAGGCTGTAGTACTCTCCACGTTCGATACCCAGGCGTTTCAGGTAGCCATGTGCCAGTCCGATGCCCGCGATACCGCTCGCCAGGAACAGGACGTTAAGGAAACGGGCAAAACCATCGGCACGCAGCATGCCGTTGAAGGCAGTCGTCCCATCAGCCGGTTGCAGGAGCGTCAGTGCTAAAGCCACCGCCAGGCATAGGGCTGTCAGCAGCGCTGTCAGCCACTTTTTTCCATCCGGTATGAGCAGGTCAACCAGCAACAAGATGAGTGCTGAGCCGATTACGACCAACAGTGGGAGAATGGCGAGAAGATCGTTCATCATATCAGTATGTGTTCCTTAGGGTATCGCCATGAGCAGTTGGTTTACTGAGGGGCTTATGAGATCGAAGAATGGCTGCGGATACAGCCCGATCCATATGATCATCACCAAAATCGGCACCAGAATGATGATTTCACGTCCCGAAATGTCCTTAAGGACCTTGTTTTCGGGATTATCCAGCCTTCCCAGGAAGACTTTTTGGAACATATGCAGGAGGTAGACCGCTGCTAAAATGACACCCAATGAGGCTATTCCGGCAAACCAAAAGCTGCCAAGTGCCGTGGAATTGAATGCACCCAGTAAAACGGTGAACTCACCGATAAATCCGTTCAAACCGGGCAATCCGAGAGAGGAGAGGGTGACGATCAGGGTCAACGACCCCAGCAGGGGTACTGCCCGCCATAATCCACCATAGGCCTCCAGGTCGCGGGTGTGCCGGCGTTCGTACAGCATGCCAACGATCAGGAACAGAGCCCCCGTGCTCAAGCCGTGATTGACCATCTGCAAGATGGCACCTTCCACGCCCTGTTGGTTCAAAGCAAACAGGCCTAATATGACAAAGCCCAGGTGGGAAACGGATGAATAAGCGACCAGCTTCTTGACATCCTTCTGCATATAGGCAACGACCGCGCCGTAGAGGATGCCGATCACCCCCAAGCCGGCCAGCCATGGGGCGGCACCTCTGGCAATTTCCGGGAACATACCCAGGTTGAAGCGCAGGAAACCATAAGTGCCCATTTTCAAAAGTACCCCGGCCAGGATGACCGAACCGGCCGTGGGGGCTTCAACATGCGCATCCGGCAACCAGGTGTGCAGTGGCCAGATCGGGACTTTGATCGCAAAGGCCAGCGCAAAGGCCAGGAAAAGCCACAGCTGAATGTTCTGCGGCAGGTTCATAGAAGACATCAGGTCTAAGACCGAGAAGGTCCCGGCGGTGATCCCCAAGTAGATAATGGCTATCAGCATCAGGACCGAACCAGCCATTGTGAAAAGGAAAAACTTGACCGCTGCATATACCCGCCGTTCGCCGCCCCACACGCCAATCAGGAAGTACATGGGGATGAGCGAGAACTCCCAGAAGATATAGAAAAGCACCAGGTCGAGAGACAGGAAGACACCCAGCATGCCGGTCTCAAGCAGCAGAAAGAAAGCCATGTAACCCTTGACCTGTTCCTGGATCGACTTCCAACTGGCCAGGATCACCAACGGCATCAGGAAGGTGGTCAGCAGGACCAGCAGGATGCTGAGCCCATCCACTCCCATATGAATGCGGATATTCAAGCCACCCAGGTTGGCCCACAAGAGGTCAAGACCGAATTGGGGGTTTGGATTGGTCTTATCGAAGGTCGCCAGGATCCACAAGCTGACCCCGAAATTGACCAGTGTTGTTATCAAGGCTGTCCAGCGAATAGCCGCTTTTTTACCGCCTGGCAGGAGTAAAACCAGCAGGAATCCCACCAAGGGCAGGATTGTGAGTAGGGCTAATGGGTTGGTAATCACATTCATGCGCTGCCTCTACCGGATCAACAGATAAGCCAGGATAACCATAAACCCGGCGACGATCGCCAGGGCATAGTTCCGCAAGTACCCCGTCTGAGCCTTGCGCAGCCAGCTGGCTAAACCTTTAGCGCCAGCAGCGATGCCATTCACCGTCCCATCTATTGTTCCCTGGTCAAAGGGGTGCGCCAGGCAATCAGAAATGATATGGAATGGCTTCAACAGGATGGTCTGGTAGATCTCATCAACCCACCATTTGTGCTCCAGCGCGGTGAATATCGGACCCAGCAATCGGTGCAACGGATCGGTGGTGGAAGCCTTCCTCACCCCCCGCCGGAAGTAGAGTAACCAGGCCAGCAGGATGGCAGTAAGTGCCAGTGCTGTTGAAAGCAGTGCCACCCCCAGGTTGAACTCACCGGCAACAATTCCATCGATGGATTCTGACAACCAGCCCGTCAACAGGTGGGCTCCCACGTTCTCATGCCCCACCTGCGGCAAGTTCAGAATACCACCTGTGAGAGACAGGAAAGCCAACACGACCAGGGGGACAGTGACGATAGCCCGACTTTCGCTGGATTGTTCCGCTGGTTTTGAGCGGGGCTTTCCGAAGAAGACCAGGAATACCTGGCGGCCCATATACAGGGCGGTCAGGAAAGTGGCGATCATCAGAAGGATGAATACTCCCGGCTGCAGGTGGAAAGCCTCGGCCAGGATCTCGTCCTTCGAGAAGAATCCGGCCAGCGGGGCGATCCCGGAGAGCGCGAGGGCGCCAGTCAGGAAGACCCAGAAGGTGACTGGCATGCGCCTGCGCAGCCCGCCCATGTTACGCATATCCTGCGGATCGACACTGTTATCAGTATGAATTCCAGTACTCAGGGCTTCCTCGCCCCGTTCCAGACCCTGGATGACCGAACCGGCGCTCAGGAATAACAGGGCTTTAAAGAAAGCATGCGTTACCAGGTGGAACATGCCGGCAGCATAGGCGCCCATACCGACCGCGGCTACCATGTAACCCAGCTGGCTGATGGTCGAGTAGGCCAGGACCCGCTTGATGTCATACTGACCCAGCGCGATGGTGGCCGCAAAGAGGGCGGTTAATGCACCCACCCAGACAACAACATTCTGAGCCAGGGGGACGAGCGAGAAGAGAGCGGCCGATCGGGCGATCAGGTAGACGCCGGCGGTGACCATTGTGGCGGCATGGATCAGGGCAGAAACTGGTGTCGGGCCGGCCATGGCATCCGGCAGCCAGACGTAAAGCGGCAGTTGCGCGGATTTACCGGTCACACCCAACAACAGGAAGAGTGTAATGGCCAACATTGCACCCGGCATAATGGCAGCCATGATGGGTGCCTGGACGAAGATCTGGTCGAAATCAAACGTCCCGAAGATGCCATAGATAATGAACAGAGCGATCAAAACCCCAAAATCACCGATCCGGTTGGTGATGAAGGCTTTCTTGCCGGCAAGGGCATTCCCAATGCCATCCTTGCCTTTTTCATACCAGAAACCGATCAACAGGTAGGAGCACAATCCCACCCCCTCCCAGCCAACGAACATCACCAGATAATTATCGGCGCTGACCAACAACATCATCATCGCGATGAATAAGTTCAAATAGATGAAGAAGCGGGTGAAGCGCTTCGGATCGCCATTGTGGTGAACATCACGGCTCATGTAACCGATGGAGTAGATGTGAATCAAGGTGCCCACACCCGAGACGACCAGCATCATGGTGACCGATAACGTATCCAGCCGCAAGCCCCAGACAATGTCCAGACTACCGATCGATAGCCATTTTGCCAACACCAGGTGATACACACCTGGGTTCATGCTCAATGAAATCGCCAGCACAACTGAGACAACGAAGGACAGTCCACTCGCCAGGCATCCAATAGTTCCCGAGAATTTTTCTCCCAGTCGCTTTCCGGCGACGAGATTGATCAGGATGCCCAGCAGGGGGAAGAAGATGACCCACGGGATGAGGGTTACGATATTAGTGCTCGAGATCAATCGGGATAAGTCCATATTATTTCACCCTCATCCCTTTAACACGTTCATATTATCGACATCGATGCTGCCTCTCGAACGAAAGATGGCTACGATCAATGCCAGACCGACAGCCACTTCTGCCGCTGCCACCGTCATCACGAAAAAAACGAATAACTGTCCATCGAGGATCTGGTAAAAGCGACCGAATGCCACAAAGGTCAGATTGGCTGCGTTGAACATCAATTCCAGTGACATGAACATTACCAGCGCATTGCGCCTCATCAGAAAGCCTAAAACACCCAGGATGAACATGATGGCAGCCAGGCCGATGAAATAAACAAGCGGGACCAGGTTCATGATTCGCTCCTCCCATCCGATCCACTCTTCCGGCGGATGCGTTCGGGGCGTGTTAAATAGATGGAACCCACCACAGCCGCCAGCAGGATGACCGAGGTGATCTCGAATGGTAGCAGGTACCGGCTGAAAAGAGCCATCCCGATTTCACTGGGGGAGGTCACGGATTCAACAAGTGCTGGCCAACCGGAGGGTTTCAAAGCCTGTTGGTAGATCAACCCGCTTGATTCGATCAGCAGAAGTACCGAGAGTCCGATAGCCAGTGGTTTTTGCCAGGGCATGGCTTTCGTGCGCGGCAGCTTCTCGGTTCCCAAAAGCATGATCACAAACAGGAATAAAACCATGATCGATCCGGCATAGATGGTGATCTGTGCCAGAGCAATAAAGGGTGCACCCAGGACGAAATACAGGGTCGAAATGGTCACAAAGTTGATGATCAGAAACAAGGCTGCGTAGACCGTGTTGCGACTCAACAGCATCCCAATTGCCGAACCGATGGCGATGATCGCAATCGTCACAAAAAGAGCTCCGCCGATGATCATTCTATTTCTCCGGATAACCTGATATTCATACTGGTCGCTTAATCCCTGGCATCCTTCATTTCAGGTACTGAACGGTCGAACTCGCCTGGCGTGGTCTTTTGTGGCGTAGGTAAACCACCTTCGGGGACAGGCTGGAGAAGCATTTCCTTTGTATAGATCGCCGAGCGGCGGTCCAAATAGCTCAGCTCATAATTATCTTCCAGGACGATGGCTTCGGTCGGGCAGGCATCCTCGCAAAAGCCACAGAAGATGCACCGCAGCATGTTGATCTCATAGGTGGAGGCATAACGGTCACCGGGCGAGTAACGTTCTTCATCGCTGTTTTCCGCTGCCTCGACAAATATAGCGTCCGCCGGGCAGGCCGCAGCACATAACGAACAACCGATGCATTTCTCCAGCCCATTCTCGTAGCGATGCAATGCGTGCCGGCCGCGGAAACGCGGTTTGACCGGCCGCTTTTCCTCCGGATACTGGAACGTAACCGGCTTTTCAGCCATTGATTTGAGTGTGGTCCACAAGCCTTTCAGTATCGGCAGCATGTGCATTACCTTCCAACAAACAGCAGGACGACTGCAGTCACCAGTACATTCAAAAGTGCCAGTGGGAACAGGATTTTCCAGCCAAAGGCCATCAGGCGGTCATAACGGAAGCGCGGGGTTGTCGCGCGAATCCAGATCATCACGAACATGATCACCAGCACCTTGATGGCCAGGTAGATCGGCCCTAACCATGGATATTGATCGACACCCGGTCCCAGGTAACCACCCAGAAACACGGTTGCTCCAATCATAGAGACCGCGATTACCTTGATGTACTCGGCCATGAAGAACAAAGCGAACTTCAAACCGGAGTATTCAGTCAGGTAGCCAGCTGTCAACTCCTGCTCCGCTTCCGGCATGTCAAACGGAGAACGATTAACTTCGGCCAGGACGGTCAGGCCATAAATGATAGCCCCCAGGGGTTGTAAAACGATGAACCAGATCGAACGCTGAGCGATCACCATGTCATTCAGACTCATCGACCCGGCAATCAAGATCGGCCCCACAAATGAGAGACCCAGGGCCAATTCATAACTGATCATCTGTGCGGTGGCTCGCAGGCCACCCAACATGGCATATTTATTATTCGAGGACCAGCCTGCCAGGGTGATGCCGTAGATGGAAATGGAAGTTACCGTCAGGATATAAAGGACCGCCAGGTTGATATCGGTCAGGTAGAGTGGGATCTCCCGTCCGAAAAGTGTAATGGAAGTACCCCAAGGGACCACACCGCTGATAATCAGTGCCGGTACAACGGTGAGGATGGGTGCCAGGAAGAAGATAGGCTTGTCAGCCTTATCCGGAATCAATTCCTCCTTGAAGATCAGCTTGATGCCATCCGCTACTGGCTGTAAGAAACCCTGAGGGCCAGCCCGATTTGGGCCAATGCGCACCTGCATCCTGGCCAGCACCCGGCGTTCATAAAGGGTTCCCCAGGCGAAACCCGTCAACAGGATGAGTACCATCATGATTGATTTGATCGACCATTCCAGAATCAACGACCAATCCATACCGGTTACCTGTTTCTCCTCTTCTGGCTTTCGGTCGCAGCCATGACCAGTCTGGCCTCACCAACTTCTCCGATGGGAATACCAGCACTGCGTGGAACCAGCACAAAGCCTTTCGGTGCAGCCTTATCCAAGACGCAGGCCACTGGCTGGTGGTGCTTACCAAACGAGAGGATGACAGCCCCAGCCTGGATATCCAGTGCTGCAGCTGTATCCGGGTGAATCTTGATCTCGAATTGGGCCATTCGTTTCTCAAGCAACTGGCTGTACTGTATGGTGTTGCCATGATCGTACAGGCATGTAATTGGGACTGCCCATAATTTCCGACTGCTGTAATCAACCGGTTTTCCGGTCTCTACGGTTATCTTCTTGATACTGCCAATGAGCGGCAGTCGCGCACCCACACCCAGGTTGTTCGCAGTAACTGTTCCGCTGAAGTATTTGCTTTTTCCGCCCACAACCGGCCATTGCTCTGGTACAACGGATAATGACTCATAGGTCATACCTTTAAATGCAGGGTGCGCTTTCCCAATACTTGCAAAAACCCCCTCTGCGCTTTCCGATAACTGGATACCCAGGCGGTCTCCCAGCATCGCAACCAGGGTGTGGTCCGGAAGGACGCCCGGTCGGGCATCGATTGCCGTATGAAATATCTGAACTCGCCTTTCGGCTGAGGTGAAGGTGCCTTCCCGCTCAGTAAAAGCAGCCACCGGGATGACCACATCTGCAAGTTCAGCCGTGGGGGTCATGGCGAGTTCCAGCACGATCAGGAATTTAACCGACTGGAATGCTTCCATCAAATCAGGGAAGTCTCCCAATGGGTCGGCTCCGGCGACGATCAGGGTGTCGGCACCACGAATCGTCTTTTCAAGGTCTCCTGGAAGCTCATATCCCATTTCCCAGGCACCCTGGGTATTCGCGCTCCCCCAGACCGCCACGAGCCCACTACCGGATTTTCCTATTAAGCCGGTGGAGGTCAAGAGCTTTGCTGCGGATCCCATGACAGCTCCGGACGTTTTTGGACTCAGTCCATCGCTGCCTATGAAGATCACCAACCCCTGCGCCTTCTTAATCACCCGGGCGGCTGCGTCCTTGCCTTTCAAGAGACCGGTGATCGTACGAGTCTCCTGGCCATACCGATAATGAATGACATATGTTGCGAGGCTGTCCAGACGGGTCTTACGCCCATTGAGCACGATCAGAGTGGCGCCTCGCTCGACCGCTTGCTTGACCCGCAGCCAGTAAAGAGGGGCTTCTTCATGCAGATCGCTGGCAATTACCAGGATAACACTCTCCGCATTCAGGTCTTCCAATCGGGTATCCGGTGTCAGACCGATCTGGCTTGTTATTCCACCACCGGCTATATTGCCATACAAAAATGCCCTGCCATGAGCTTTGTGGGTCAGTTGCTTCAGGTTATAGAGGTCTTCATTCGCCAGGCGGCCACCTGCCAGTGTCACCAGTCGGGCATCCTTACGGCGAATTCTCTTTGCCACTGCATCCAGCGCCGATTCCAATGAAACCGGGCTGAGTTGATTGGATTTGCGAACGAACGGTTTTAGGATGCGGTTATGCGGGTCTACGAAATGATGCACAAAGCGGCCTTTATCGCATATCCAGATGCCGTTGACGGCTTCATTCTGGCGTGGCATGATCCTTTTAACCACGACCTCGCCATCGCTTTTCGCCTCACGCCGGATATCTATTGAAATATTGCAACCCACCGGGCAGTGTGTGCACAGAGACTCGCGCGACTTCAATTCCCATGGCCGGGCACCAAAACGAAAATCCGCGCTGGTTAACGCCCCAACCGGGCATATATCGGTAGTATTACCTGAGAAAATGGAATCAAAGCCGGGCTCAGAACAGGTGATAATCTGGGTCGAGCGCCCGCGCTGGTCAAAGCCGATGACCGGGTCTCCAGCCACCTCCATTTGGAAGCGGACGCAACGCCCGCACTGGATGCAGCGTTCACGATCCAGGTAGATCAGTTCGCCCAATGGGACATTCTTGGCCAGGTGTTTCTTGTCATCCATCTTGAAACGGCTTTTCGCCGGACCATAACGCAGTGTCAGGTTTTGGAGAGGACACTCGCCACCCTTGTCACACACCGGGCAATCCAGTGGGTGGGAGGTTAACAGGAATTCCAGGATCTCCTTGCGGGCGGCAATTGCTTTATCGCTATTGGTTCGGACCACCATGCCTTCGGAGACCGGTGTGGTGCACGCCGTCTCAAGCTTGACACCAAAGCTGATCTTGGCGGAGCCATCCGGTTCGCTGACCGGTTTACCAGTGACCCGGTCGATGACCGGCCGCCCGACTTCAACCAGACATTGCCGGCACATGCCAACCGGCTTCATCTTGGGATGATAGCAAAACACGGGAATATCGATGCCTGCACGCTTGGCAGCATCCACGATCAGTGTGTTTTCCGTTGCACTGACCGGCAGGTTGTCGATGATCAGCGAGATCTGCTTCGGCATGCGTTAGCTCCGAAAATCCTCGGGAAATTGTTCGATGGATGATGCCAGGGCCATGATGGAAAACTCGCCAAGCGGACACAGACACTTGTTCCTGATCTGATCCGCTACAGTCTTGATCAATTCGAGGTCCCGGGAGCTCAATTTGTCGCTTTTCGTATGGTGTAGGATCTGATCCATCCAGAAGGTGCCCTCGCGGCAGGGTGTGCATTTCCCACACGATTCGTGGCGGAAGAAATGGATGATCTTCTTCGTCACCCAGAGCATGCTGACCGAATCATCCACCACGATCACGGAGGCCGATCCAAGAGCCGATCCCAGGCTTGCCACGGATTCATAGTCCATGGAGGTATCCAATGCTCTGGGGGTGGCTTTTATAACAATAGATGACGCCCCACCGGGCAGGATGGCTTTCACTTTGTGTCCGGGCTTCAATCCACCCCCATGGGTATAGATCAACTCCCTGAAGGTCGTCCCAAGCGGCAGCTCATAGTTGCCTGGTTTCATCACGTTACCCGATAGGCTGAATATCTTGATACCCGGGCTCTTCTCGGTGCCGTATTTCCGATACCATTCAGCACCCTTCTCAATAATCAGTGGCACATTTGTCAGGGTTTCAACATTGTTGATAACAGTCGGCTTGCCATACAAGCCAAAAACAGCCGGGTAAGGTGGGCGAAGGCGTGGCTGCCCCAGTCGACCTTCCAGGGATTCCAACAGGGCAGTCTCCTCACCACAAATGTAGGCCCCGGCACCCAGGTGGGTATGTAAATCCAGAGTGTAATCACCACCAAACAGCTTTTTACCCAGCAAACCCTGCTTGCGCAGCTCGCTGATGCACTCCTCCAGATGTCTGGCCAACTGCCAGAACTCACCACGCAGGTAGACATATCCAAGATTGGCTCTAACCGCGTAACAGGCGATCATCAATCCTTCCAGGAATTGATAGGGATTCTTCTCCATGATCTCGCGATCCTTGAAGGTGCCCGGCTCCGACTCATCGGCATTCGCCACCACGTAATGTGGGGTGATGTCATTGGGCAGAAAGGACCACTTGATGCCGGTGGGGAAACCAGCCCCACCACGACCGCGCAAGCCGGATCTCTTGATTTCCTCAGTGACACTTATAGGATCCTTGCCTGCAACGATCTTCATGAAGGTTTTAAAACCACCCAGCTTCAAATACCCTTCCAGGGTGTCGATTTGGGGATGATTACGGTGGCGCAGGAGCAGAAAACCGCTCATTCTCCACCTTTTCCGGTACTGTTCCGGAGTTGGTTGATCACAAGGGCGGCGCTGTCGGCAGTTTGATTTTCATGATAACGGATCATTCCGTCCCCCTGCACCTGGAACAGCGGCGCCCGGTCACAACCGGCCAGGCAGGTGACTTCCTCAATACTGATCAACCCATCTGGGCTTGTCTCACCGGGCTTGATCCCAACCTGTTTACAAAGCTCTGCGAGGAACTGATCGGCACCTCGCAGGGCACAGGCCAGATCGGTGCAGACCTGGATACGATAATGGGCTTTTTCATTTTCTGGATGGTAGAGCGTGTAAAACCCAATGATGGAAGCCACCTCAGTGGAAGTGATATTCACAACCCCGGCTATGGCCTCGATGTCGTGCCGGCTGATATGACCTTTCTCGCACTGGGCAAGGTGCAGAAGGGGCATGACTGCAGAGCGCTCCTGCCCCTTCGGATACTTTGCCAGGGTCCGCCCAATCTCTACGTGATGCGTCTTAATGAAATCGGTCACCGGTCAGTATCTCCCAAAACGATATCTATGCTACCGATGATGCCCACCAGATCTGCCACAAAATGCCCACGGGCCATCAAGGGCAATGCCTGAAGATTCATAAAGGACGGTGAACGGTAGTGCACGCGGTACGGCTTCGGTCCACCATCGCCTTCCAAATAAACGCCCATCTCCCCACGGGGTGATTCAATGCCAATATAGACCGAACCGCGGGGTGCACTGAATCCTTCCGTCCAAAGTTTGAAATGATGGATTAGAGCTTCCATGCTGACACCCAGTTCCGAACGGGGTGGTGGAATGAACTTGCGGTTGTCTGAGCGAAAGGGACCTTTCGGTAAATGATCGAGCGCTTGCTCAATAATCCGTAACGATTGGCGCATTTCCTCAACCCGCACCAGGTAGCGTGCGTAGCAGTCACCCCCGGTCTGGGTGGGGATGTCGAAATCAAAGCGGGAGTAGGCGCTGTACGGTCGTGCCTTGCGCAGATCATAAGCCAGGCCCGAGCCGCGGATAATTGGGCCGGTAACACCCTGGCGAATGCAATCCTCAATGGAGATGGGTCCGATCCCGATCGTCCGGTCGCGGAAGAGCGGGTTGCGGGTCAGCAACGACTCATATTCTTTGATGCGCTTGGGGAAGACTTTCAGGATCTCCCGTACGGCCGCCTCAAAACCCTCAGGGGGATTGCGCCAAAGCCCGCCTGGCCGGATGTATGTTGTCATCATGCGCTGCCCAGAAACCAGTTCGAAAACATCCAGAACCATCTCGCGTTCGCGCATGGCATATAGGAAAACCGACATGGCTGCGAGATCCATCGCCGATGTGCCGATCCACAACAGGTGGGACTGCAAACGTGATAGTTCCGCAAGGATGACCCGCAAGTACTCAGCCCGCTCAGGCACATCCAATCCGATTAGTTTTTCCACCGCCAGACAATAGACCAGATTATTACCCATGGTGTACATGTAATCGATCCGGTCGGTCATCACCTCGGCCTTTTGGTAAGTTTTGGCTTCCATGTTCTTTTCTATGCCGGTGTGAAGGAAACCAATATCAGGAATGCAGTTAACAATGATCTCTCCGTCCAGCTCGAGCAATAGCCGCAGGACACCATGCGTCGAAGGGTGCTGTGGACCCATATTCAGAAGCATGGTCTCGCCGGTAACTGCTCGTTCCGAAACGAGGTGTTTGATTTGATCCATGGAAGCCACCGGTGGTTTGATCATCATTTAATCCATCGGGTGGCTCTTGGTTTTACCAATCTCGTCAAAATTGAAACTAAACTGGACCTCTTCGTATCCCAACGGGTGATCCTTACGCAGGGGATGCCCCTCCCAATCAGCGGGAAGAAGGATGCGCCGCAAGTCTGGATGCCCGGAAAAATGGATACCCATCAGATCCCAAATCTCGCGCTCATACCAGTTCGCATTGGGATAAACGCCTTCAAGCGTCTTGATTGCAGGGGCATCCCCATCCAGAGGGACTCGCAGCACAAGGATTTGAGCATTCTTTATCGATAAGTAATGATAGACCAGATGAAAACGACCCTTTACCTGCGGGCAATAATCCACTGCGGTGATATCCAGCAGCATCTCAAATCCGGCTTCATCCTTAAGATAGCGGCTGGCGGCCACGATCTGATCGGGTTCTATCATGACCGTTTGTTCGTCCCTAAACTCACTGGGTGTACCACCAAATCGGGTCTCCAGCGCATTTATGGCGGTTTGCAGTTTTTTGTTCATCTCAAAAGATCATCCTATCCAGCTATGACCAACGCGATAACTTCTCTTTTGATATCTCATCATGCAGAGTTACGATGGCATGAATCAAGCCTTCCGGTTTGGGTGGGCACCCGGCCACATAAACAGCCACCGGAACAATTTCGTCTACACCTTGAAGGATGGCGTAATTGTTGAATACACCGCTACAGGAAGCACAATCGCCCATCGCGATGACCCATTTGGGGTCCGGCATCTGGTCGTATAGATTACGCAGTACGGGCGCCATCTTGCGGGAAACCCGGCCGGCGACAATCATCAAATCAGCCTGTCGCGGGCTGGCGCGCATCAATTCCATTCCGAAACGGCTGAGGTCATAATGGGACGCCTGTGCAGCCATCATCTCAATAGCACAACAGGCCAGACCGTATAGCATCGGCCACATGGAGCGCGTACGCGACCAGTTAACTGCACTCTCAAGCGAGGTGGTGATCACACCCATATCACCCAGTTTTTGCTCTACTCCCATTCGAGCGCCCCCTTCGCCCAGGCATAGATAAATCCGATCAGCACAATGACGGTGAAGAGGATCATTTCGATTAGTCCGAAAAGTCCCAGGTTCTTAAACACAACCGCCCAGGGCAGGAAGAAGATAATTTCAATATCGAATAGTATGAAAAGGACCGCAACCAGGTAATAGCGAACATTCATACGCCGTGTTCCAGGTCCATAAGGAGTCATACCCGATTCATAGGGCTGCCCTTTTTGCTTGGTTGGCCGTCTGGGACCAAAGATCATGCCGATCAACACGGCTATGAAGCCCAGCCCAGTCGCTACCGTTATTAGGATGACCAAAGGGAGGTATTCCTGCATCATTTATGTTTTATCCTATAGGTGCAAGAATGGCAGTATATCACAAGGCATTTTTATGCGAATCATCTACCACAGGACATTTGTCATGATTTTCATCCCAAATATTCCCGCAGGTGCTTGCTGCGGGTGGGATGCCTTAATTTTCGTAAAGCTTTGGCCTCGATCTGACGAATGCGTTCACGTGTTACGTTAAAGTATCTACTGACCTCTTCCAACGTATGGTCCCGTCCATCCACAAGCCCGAAGCGCAGCTCCAATACCTGGCGTTCCCGCTCAGAGAGGGCTGCCAACGCGGATTGGACCTGCTCGCGTAACATTTCCCGCGATGCAGCATCCATTGGTTCCAACGCATCACTATCTTCAATGAAGTCACCTAACTGGCTGCTATCTTCATCCCCAACCGGGTGTTCGAGTGATATAGGTTCCTCAGCGGATTGCAGGATTTTCTGTACCTTACTGGCAGCCCACATCCAACGTTTCTGCAACTCCGGATTGATGGCTCCCCCCGCCTTTCTGGTGTTCGTGATCGCAATGGTGTCTTCTTCGCTCAGGAAACCACCTTCGAGGGCCAGTTCCTCCAAGGTTGGTTCTCGACCCAACCGCTGTACCATGCTACGTTGTACACGCATGATACGGGTGATCGATTCGAAGAGGTGAACAGGGATTCGTATCGTCCTTGCCTGTTCTGCGATGTGCCGGCTGATCGACTGACGAATCCACCAGGTCGCGTAAGTACTGAATTTGAATCCACGGGTCGGGTCGAACTTGTTGACAGCCCTCAGCAAGCCAAGATTACCCTCCTGAATTAGATCCAGGAAGGATATACCCCGGCCAAGATAACGCTTGGCAATACTAACCACCAGCCGTAAATTCGCTCGAATCAGGATCTGGTTGGCATCATCAGCCCGCCTGCGGATTGCATCAGCCTCAGCTTCAAGCTCATCCTCCGGGGAGAATGTCTTCGCAATACTTCTGGGGGTCGGAAGGATGTGCTTCTCCGCGTAGTGCTTTAGGACCAAATTCGCCTGCTTTGATGGAATGATATACATGCATAGGAAAATGCGGTAAATCCCACTCACAAATTTATCCCAGGTGGCATTCTTACCCCACAGGTCACCATTATCAAAATAAGAACGCGTGTACGAGGGCACATCCGTATGCATCTGTCGGCGCAGCCTCTGTGCCTCTGCCAGCATTAATCCATAATCGGGAAGAACAAGGTCCTGCCTCGGTAGAGACTTTTCAAGCTTCGAAATGGATTCAACCAGCTCGGTATAGACAGCCGTGAAAATTTTTAGAAAAGCCTGATCGTCCTCAATGATTACTGGTGACGGCCAGAGTGATTCCAGATGACGCTGCGCTTCCACACAGGTCGCCAGGCGGAATTCACTGCCAACATCCAAAAGGTGTATCTGCCCGATTTCCTTTAGATAAAGGCGAACCGGGTCCTCAGCCAACTCAATAGCTATTACCGGATTTGAAAGGATTTCAAGGGTATCTTCAGTAACAATATCGCCCCACTCCAGTGCGGTTTGGGCAAGCTCCTTAACATCCGGTTCTTCCTTAAGAATACCGTTGCTGTCTACACCAGGTGTTGAAATTTCATCCTCTGGAATAAGCTGTTCTTCATCAATGCGGTCGATTCGCTGCTGGCTTTGCCCCCTTTTTGGCGAGGTAGCAGATCGCTTTTTCGATTTCTTATCTTCACCGCCCGAGCTGGCTTTGTCCCTCATGGTCATGTTAATATACCATAGATGATTTTTTAGGCTTCCCGGATACGTGTGTTCCCCATCGCCCGATCCAGCTTGTCGCGCATTTGGGTATACTGGACGACCAAGACTCTGATAGGGCAGATTTCTCCAATCCTCACCAGACTGGGTCTCTTCTTGTAGAAATTTTAGTTGCAGAAGATTTGCGTTCACCGTATTGCGTCTTAATCTGATGACAGCCCGATGCAGCTCCTCAACATGCCTTAGCTTTTGATAATCGGTCGCATCAATCGGCATCCGTAATCTCATCCGCAAGTGTCACAAGGCTTGGGGGAGCCTTTCCTGGATGAATTGCTTTGGGTCTAATCTGCGCCTGATCGATGGCTTTATGGATCACATCAAACAAACCACGGAAATCCGTATCAGGAAAATCGTCTTCTCCGACACTCTTGAGACCATTGCTTTGCAGTTCGCGGTCGAGACGGTAGATCAATTCCGGATCACCCAGCAAAGAACCCAGGATATATTTTTCCAGTGGGGCATCCTGGCTCGACCTTGATCGTGACCGGCGCCTGAGGGGGAATTCCTGATCAGACCGTTTGTGCCGCTTGCGTGATTACCGGTGGTGCATTTCGGGTTGTTGTCAGTGTGCGTTCATCGACCCGGATGACCCGTGCCAGTTGTTGGCGGAACCCATCTCGTTCGATCGGATTAGCAACATCTTGGATCAAAGGCAGAACCTGGGACGCGATCTCCCGCTTCACCCGTGGGTCTTCAAGGTTCTTGTCAACGATCACGGTGTCGATCACATGCGTAATGATGTGTTTGGCATTGGCGATTAACCTCTCCCACTCACCAGGATCACGGGTCACGACGTCATCCGGGTCCAGGCTGTCCGGCATGGAGGCTACACGGATATCCGCCTCGAGTCGGGCTTCCTGATGCATCAATCCACGCACATCGAAAACACGGTCAGCTGTATGATCCAGTGCCTGCCGGGCTGTATCCAGCCCGCGCAGGGTGGCGTTGATACCCGCAGTATCCGGATCGAGCGCCAGAACAATGCGGCGGGTTAAACCTTTTACCAGGCGCAATTGATCCTCAGTCAGTGCAGTCCCCATAGGAGATACAGCGTTGGAAAAACCAGCCTGGTGCAATGCAAGGACATCCAGGTAGCCCTCGACGATAACCACCTGGTTTGCAGCCCGGATGGGCTTGCGTGCCACATCCAAACCGTATAATAAGTGTCCCTTATCGAAGATCAATGTTTGGGGGGAGTTTAGGAACTTAGGAACGTCATTCGGATCCAGGATACGACCGCCAAATCCTGCCATCTTTCCTTCGGCAGTTCGGATGGGGAACAGGATGCGATTACGGAAGCGGTCAAACAGCTGTCCGTTATCGCGCCTGCTCACCAGACCGGAGTCCACCAGTTCATCATCTGATACACCACGAGTCCGAAAGTGGCTCAAAATAGCATCATTGCTGTTTGGCGCATATCCGATTCCAAAGGTGTCCAGGATACCATCCTTTAGATTACGGTTGTTCAGATATTGCAGTGCCTTGCGCCCCTCCGGCGTGTTGATTAATTGGTGCCGGTAGAATATCACGGCATCTTCCAGCAACTTACGTTGACGATCACCGGCCTCATCAGCCGCACGGCTTTCAGGTGTGGCTGGTTGAAGCTGAATCCCGGCGCGTTCTGCCAAATATTTAAGGGCTTGGGCAAAATCCCATCCTTCGCGTTTCATGACATACCGGAAGATATCCCCTCCCTCATTGCATTGTCCGAAACAGCGCCATGTGCCGGTATCCGAAAAGACCACGAATGCCGGGGTTTTCGTATTGGAATGAAATGGGCAGAAACCGGTATAGTTTTTACCGGACTTCTTCAGCTTGACGTTCTCGGATACGAGATCGACAAGATCGAGGCGGCTCTTGATTTCATCAACAACAGTCATGAATGCATACCAGCCTGAATTATAGACTGAAAATGACTTCCCTCTTTGGGAAAGTTCAAGTTTTGTGCTATAGTAGCAATATGGAAACGATCGCTCAAAAATTGCTCAAAAGCAGTGAACCGGCTATTCGTTACAAAACACTCACGGGTATTTATGGATTGTCTGAAGATCATGTTACGGTGTGCCAGGTCCGCGAGGAAATCCGTAGTTGCGTACGTGTCAAGGCACTTTTAAAGCACAGAAATAAAAAGGGGGAGATTGATACCCATCCTTATAAAAAATGGCAAGGGGCACACTGGACGCTTTCCATCCTGGCCGAGTTGGGTTATCCCGGGCATGACCCTGCCTTAATCCCACTTCGGGAGCAGGTTTTGAAATGGTTGTTCTCAGACCAGCGCCAAAAAAATATCCGTATGATCAATGGTCGTGTACGCCAGTGTGGTTCGATCGAGGGCAATGCAGTTTTATCCATTATGAAACTGGGGTTAGCTGACGAGCGGGTGGATGAGTTGATCGGTCGCCTGGTTGAATCACAATGGCCAGATGGCGGTTGGAATTGCGATAAACGCCCCGAGGCAAGCCACTCGAGCTTCACAGAAACTTGGATCCCTCTAAGGGCAATGGCTTTTTACGGAGAGAGTCGAAAAGACAAATCCATTTTCCAGGCCATCCAACATACCTGTGACTTACTACTCTCCCATGAGCTTTTCAAACGAAGCTCGGACGGATCCGTTATCCTCGATGAGTTCCTCAAGTTGCGATACCCCCGATATTGGCATTATGACATCCTAGGTGGATTGATAGCCTTAAGTGAGGCCAGCCGCTTGAATGACCGGCGTTGCGAGGCAGCATTGGAAAAACTAAGGGGAGCCTTTATCCCCTCAGTGGGATATCGTTCAGATGGCCGGTATTATCAACTCCGCCACCCGGATGTATCCGGCTATTCTCCGGTAGATTGGGGCTCGGGGCAAAAGATGAAATCCGCGATGAACGAATTTATCACGGTTGAAGCCTTTACCATTCTCCGCAAAGCAGGTATTTTACCGGATATGGAGTTAGCGGACGCCCTCTAAAAACCTTCCAGGCAACTGAAATCGGCGCAAGCCTCGCCCAGCCGGGAAATTCGCTTTAATAATCCCAGACGGTTTCCCCGGAGGATCCTGTCCTCATCCATAACCAAAATCGTATCGAAGAATTTGTTGATCGGTCCGATCATTTTTTTAAATCGAGATAGAAACTCAACGACCGATGAGGGGTCTGTTATCGCGGATTCTACTAATGTCAACTCATCATATAAAGCTTTTTCTGCATCCTCTTTGAGCAAAGATCCATCAACCTGGTAATCACCCTTCTGGGAACGCACGATGCGTACACATCGTGAATATGCCTGGAGGGTTGTCAACCAATCCGGCTCCAGAACAGCTGTGGAGAGTGCTTTGATATTACGGATCGCATGAGCCGGGTTTGAACCCATGACAGCCAGAACCGCATCCACAACGTCATAATGGTATCCCTCCTCTATGAGGAGACCTCGCAAGCGACCGGTGATGAATTTCATACACTCTGCAAGCGTTTCTGCTGTTGCCTGAACAGGCAAGCCGGTAGCCGCCATTTGTAAGCCTTTAAAAATATCGAAATCCAGTTGCCAGGTCATCAAGCTCTGGACAAGGCCGATCGCAGCCCGGCGTTGGGCATACGGATCTTTGGTTCCGGAGGGTGCCAGCCCTGAAGCAAACAATCCTGCCAGAGTGTCCAGACGGTCTGCCAGCCCAATTGCCAAACCTGCCCGTGATTTCGGCAATTCATCGCCCGGGTACCTCGGGAGATAATGTTCGTAAATCGCCTCTGCAACTTCTGGCTTTTCTCCTGACTTGAGGGCATAATACCGTCCCATGATCCCCTGCAGAGAGGTGATCTCAATCACCATTTTCGTCGCCAGATCCGCCTTGCATAAAAGCGCAGCACGCTTTGCGACCTGTAATTCGCTGTCGCTTAAAGCGATGTGTGATGCCAACGAGGAAATTAATATTTGTATGCGTTTGGATTTATCCAACATCGAACCAAGTTTTTTCTGGAAAAGTAGAGTCTCAAGCTTTGGCAAATGTGCTTCCAGGGGCTGCTTCAGGTCTTCCTTGATGAAGAAATCCGCATCCGCAAAACGCGCTTTAACGACATGCTCATAACCTTCACGGATAACTTCCAGATGCTGGTTGTCGCCGTTGCGTAGCGCCACAAAATGTGGTAACAATCCCTTCTCTGTACGAACCGGGAAGAACCGCTGGTACTTTTTAAGAACCGTAATGAGGACATCCTCCGGTAATGCCAGGTGTTCACGAGCAAACGAACCCGTCACGGCAGAAGGTGTCTCTACAAGACCGGTCACTTCGTTTAATAGGCCTTCATCAAAATCCATTGTTCCCTTGCTTGTTGTAAAGGCCGCCTCAAGTTGCTCAATGATCGCTTTCTTTCTGTCGGCCGGTGCCAGGATGATTCCCTGTGATTTCATGAAGGCAAGATACTCCGAAGTGTTTTTCACCATCTTCACAGGGGGCTCATAAAATCGCAGACCGCGTGTGGTGTTGGAAGATATCAGACCTGCATACTTAAATGGAATCGTCGTATGATCAAGCAAGGCCAGGAGCCACCGGATCGGTCGCGAGAAACTAACCCCGCTGTCATTCCATCGCATGGACTTGTCGAACCGAATCCCGGCAATTAACTCCGGTAAAGCTTCGCTCAGGATTTCAATAGCTGGTTTCCCTTTTTCTTCAACGGTCGCTACTGCATACTTTCCGCCATCCACTTCTTGAGCTTTCAGCTTTTTTGGATCAATGCCCTTGCTTTTAGCGAACCCTTCACCGGCCCGGGTGAGCTTCCCGGTGGAGTCAAAAGCACGCTCAGCTGGAGGACCTTTCACCAGCCGGGTCACATCCGGCTGTTGGGTCTTCATATCCGCCACTTGAATAACCAGGCGTCTGGGTGTTCCGAATACCTGCATATCCCCATGCTCAAGTCGAAGCTCATCCAACCAACCAGGGACCTTTTCTGCCAGTTGAGCGAGCGCCGAATTCAAGTCGCCAACTGGCAATTCTTCTGTGCCAAGCTCAAAAAGGAAATCTGCTTGCCCGCTTGTTATTCCAGCCCCCTGTCCGCCACCGGGTGAGGCTGTGCTTGGTTTTACTTTCTCGTCCTCAAGCCATGGATATTCGAGGTGCTGGCGTTGCTCCACATAGGCATTCGCCAGGCTGCGCGATAATTCGCGCATCTTGCCGAATAAAACCTGACGCTCTGTGACACCTATCGCTCCTCGCGTATCGAGAACATTAAATGTATGTGAACATTTAAGGATATAGTCGAGAGCCGGCAGGATCAGTCCCTGGTCCAGGGCTGCCCGAGCTTCTTCCTCAAACAGTGTATACATCTGCTTCAATCTATCAACATCGGCAACATTGAAATAATACTGGCTGTGCTCGAACTCACCTTGGTGATTGATATCACCATATTTACGTTTAGGGCTCCATTGGATATCCTGGAATTTAGATACCCGCTGCAAACCGATTGCAATGCGGTCAAGACCATAAGTGATCTCAACAGAATTCGGACTCAGCGTGATGCCACCCGCTTGCTGGAAATATGTGAATTGCGTGATCTCCTGCCCATCCAACAAGACTTCCCAACCCAAGCCCCAGGCACCCAGCGCAGGTGATTCCCAGTTATCTTCCACAAAACGGATATCGTGCTCACGGGGGTTTATACCCAGGGCTTCCAAGGAATTCAAGTACAGTTCCTGGGGATTACCTGGATCCGGTTTTAAGATCACCTGAAATTGATAGTGTTGCTGCAGCCGGTTGGGATTCTCACCAAAACGTCCGTCATCCGGACGCACCGATGGCTCCACGTAGGCTACGTTCCATGGTTCCGGTCCCAAAACGCGCAAAAATGTGGCTGGATTCATCGTTCCAGCCCCAACCTGCGTGTAATAAGGCTGCCAGATCAGGCAGCCCTGATCTGCCCAGAACTGCTGTAAAGTCATGATCATCGACTGAAAATTTAGTGGTTTATCCATAGCGTCCTTGTATGACAAACTGATGTCACGGCGATTATACCAAAGCCCCCCATGCGGAGCTGTTACGCACCATGAGCGTTGAGCTGTTCAATCACCTTGATGAAATCTGGTGAGTTAAGCTTTCGCTCGAGTAGGAAGGTGATGTAATGCCGGGTCAAGTTGCTCATCTCTTCAAGGATTCGGTGATCAATTCCTACTCGGGAGGCTTCTATAAACTCGCTTCGTTGATAATGGCGCAGGAATTTCAGAGCTGTCATTGAAACAGATTGTGCCCCGGGTACAAGTACCCCGTCTTTAGGGCAGAGCACTCCTCCAAGTTCTGCGGAAAAAAATTGATCCTCGGCAAGTATCTTTTCGCGACAACGCACGCAATTAAACAACTCGGGTTTAAAACCCTGATGCGCCAGCATTTGCAATTCAAAGTATTGAATCACTGTAGAGTGATCATTCAGATTCTCCAGGCGGTGCAGTGTTTCGAGTGAAAGACGGAAAAGGGAATGATTGGCCCCGTCTTCGGATGAAAAGCGATCCAATAACTCGATCACATAAGAGGCATACCCAATTTTCACCAGGTTGCTTCGCAATCCACTGAATGCTTCAACCGTTTGTGCCTGGGTAATGATGGGCATGTCCCGCCCTTGAGCGAGAAACAAGCGTGTATGGATGAATGGTTCCAGATGACCAGCCTTACGCGAGTGAATCTTCCTCACCCCCTTTGCGATCGCTCGAACTTTACCGCGTTCATTAGAAAAAGCGACCACGATGCGATCCGCCTCACCAAAATCCATATGTTTAAGGATCAGGGCATCCAAACGAAAAGTTCGCGGCGCATTGGGCATCACGAACCTGTGTCTATTTCAGTTTCTTGATTTCATGGGCGGGAACACCAACCACAAGCGTGTCATCCGGAACATCCTTAGTGACCACAGCCCCAGCACCCGAGTGTGCGCGTTTTCCGATTCTCACCGGAGCGACCAGCATGGTATCACTTCCGATGAAAGCCTCATCCTCGATCGTGGTGGCATGCTTGTTCTTCCCATCGTAATTGCAGGTTATTACCCCGGCACTGATGTTAACATCCCGTCCGATCTGGGCGTCTCCGATGTAGGAAAAGTGACCCATTTTCGTGCCAGGCCCGAGGTGCGAATTCTTCACCTCACCGAAGTTACCCATATGCACACCGGGTCCGAGATGCGCGCCACTTCGCAAATGACAGTAGGGTCCCATGGCAACTCCTTCCTCCAGCACAGCGCTTTCGAGATAGGAGGCAATGACTCTACAATTTTCCCCAATTTTTGTGTCGTTTACCACGGAATTCGGACCGACTATCGAACCTTTGGCTATGGTGGTTTTCCCCATCAGGTGCGTATTTGCTAATACGGTCACGTCCTCTTCAAGATGAACATCTGCACCGATATAGGTTGTGTTAGGATCCTCCAAGGTAACCCCAGCGAGCATCCATCCGCGGTTGATCCGCCCCCGCAGGATGGCTTCAGCCTCAGCCAGATGAACCCGGTTGTTGATACCCATCGCTTCAGTTGGATCAGCCAGCGTGATGGCCGGGATTTCAAAACCGTCAGTCCGAGCAAGGCTGATGGTGTCGGTCAGATAATACTCACCCTTGGGAGATTTATGGATACGATTGATCGCCTTGAAAAGCCAATCTACCTGAAAACAGTAGACGCCCACATTGATCTCGCGAATGGACAATTGTTCGGGGGTGGCCTGCGCTTCCTCTACAACTGCTTCAATTTTATTATCATTGCTACGCAAGATCCTTCCAAATCCACGTGAGTTTTCGTTAAATGTGGTCGCAAAAGTAACCGGTCCTCTGTTGGTGGATTGAATATTTACCAGCCGGGTCAGCGTATCTACGCTGAGGAAGGGCATGTCTGCAGACAGGACCAACACGAGTTCATCGCCCCCTTTAAACAATGCCGCTGAGCTTCCCACTGCATGTGCTGTCCCGAGCTGCTCTGATTGAACGACATAATCCACACCATCCCCGATAGCCGCGCGAATCTGCTCTGCATGGTGACCTATGACTACCACCGGGCGAAAAGAAGAAGCCGATTTCGCAACGTCGATCGAATACTGAAGGAGTGGCTTGCCTGCCAGTGGGTGAAGCATCTTTGGGAGCTGAGACGCCATGCGTGTTCCCAGGCCGGCAGCCAGAATGATCGATCGGACCTTCATGGATTCACCTCGTTAACCATTTCGTGATCTTTGTGATCAATTAAGAATATGGGCTATGCAAAACTGTATCTGCAAAGCCCAATGTTTGGGGTAAGGCTGGGGCACCTGGATTCGAACCAAGATCCACAGATTCAAAGTCTGGTGTGCTGCCATTGCACCATGCCCCATCGCTGGCAATTATTTCAGCGGCAGGATTGTAACACAACATTCAGGCAGCCGAAAGTTGATCATTTTTGCTCATCCGGGACCAGCCCGGATCGTTTGGCTTCATCGAAACTGATCGTCTGACCATCCTGCGCAAGCGCCTGATCGTCAAGCGTGGCATTATCCCAAAATTTGGAGACATCCTTGCCTTTCGGCCTGGCAGTCGATCCGGAAATCAGCGACTCGAAAGGATCTCCTGGTGGCTCAGGGGATTCCTTTATCGAAGGACCTTTATCATCTTCCGGGTTGTACATAGCTGGGGCCTCCTTCCACTTATTTTTTACAATGGCCGTGATACCCTCCCTGGCACCCAATAACTCGTTGATCATGGTTCTGGCCAGTACGGATGGCCGTTCGATGGAAGCCAGAGCCACAAGCTGGACTGAGCCATTGATAGGGGTTATCAAGCACTCAACCATGCCTTTCTTAACGATCTTAATTTCATCTGCTTCCCTTTGAATCATCAGATTTTCCGGGTTATTGAAAAATGTGTTAAGCAAATCATTAAAATCCGCCTGGCCAAGCTCCCCTGGAGCTCCGGCAGACCCTCGGACAATCCCCGATCCATCGATTATCGCAAGGTAATCAACATTAATGGTCTGACTCAACTCAACCAGCAGATTATTCAGACTGTCAGTAATTTCCGTTTCAGGCATCAGTTCACCCCATCCTCATTGTGATTTACAATCAGGTATAAAATCGAATAATTCGAGCCCGGCCAAATCACTCCTTGCGAATGCATTGTATGTGAAGGTGCATAAATCCTGCCGAACAAGCACTAGTCTGGGCTGTTTGAAAAGGGGAATCGCCGGCAGGTCCATCTGGAAATATTCTACCGCTTTTTGTAAATAGTTTTCATAATCTCCATCCCCTGGTATTGCCTGTTGTATACCGCTGCAAGCCACATCGAATTCCGTCCGGCTGTAACCGGACACATTGCCACCGATCCAGTAATTTCCAGAAACCGGAATCTGTACACTCGTATAGAGGTAGCAAGCAGGTGCTAGGCTGTATTGCCAATTGATCAATGCCAGGTCAAATGAGCGTCCAAAAATAAGACCATCGGGACCAGGCGCATAGAGTTCCGAGAATGTCACTGCCCGGGTAGTTACCTGGATGCCACACTCAGCCAGTGAAGCGACAATTCCGGATGCGGTGGCCAAAGATCCATTATCAGCGGGAACAAGCAGATCCAATGATAATGGCGTCCCTGCCGGCACGCCTAGAACATTCTCAGCCAGCCGTGGCGTATTTGGATCATCATCTGTATCCACCCAGCCGACTCCATTGAGTAGTTGTTCCGCTGAAGCTCGATCATATTTCAGTGGTGTTTGTCCGGCGATGCTTGACTGGTTACCCAGTAGATCGGTTATTGAAGCCAACGCAGCTCTGCCTGCATAGATCTCATTGTTCAGAGCCTCCCGATCAATGCATGCCGCAAGGGCTTGGCGGGTTGCAGGATCCCTGAAGTAATCAAGCCGATCATGAGCTGCGTTATATCCATCATCGTGGTCGGCTGGTTTGATCCCGAGCACCAATTGGGTTATTTCCGGTGCAACAGACCACATAGAAGTTAAATCTGTGGATTTCAACAGGTCTGTCACCAGGTTAAGGTCCACTTCCGGGTCAGATGAGCGTTCAACCAGGTCACACTGACCGGCTGCCAATGCAGCCAGGCTACCACCTGACTTCGGGTCGATAAAGCGATAAATGATCCGGTCGATCCCGGGCAATCCCTCCTCAGCGCGGAAATAATTAGGGTTCTTTTGCATACTGATGGATTCACCACTGATCCACTCAGTTATGACATAGGGACCCCAGCCAACAGGTCGTCTTGCCGCCACCTCGGACCCAACTAATTCAGAGACTGGTAGGTTTTCCAGAAGATGGCGGGGGAGGGGTGTCCAAAACATCGCCGAGGATTCGCTACCCAGGTAACCCGGAATGCCCTTCCACTGAAGTGTCATGTCATCGATTACTTCATAGGAGTAGGTTAACTCAAGCTTCCGGTTGCCGCTGGCGCTGGCCGGGTCGCTGTTCACCGTGAAAGAATACTTGGAGTCTGCGGATGTCAGGGGGGATCCATCTGACCACAGCAGGTTCGCCCGCAACTTGAACTCTGCCGACACCTGGTCCATTTGAAATTCCGTAATTCCATCCCAGGTGAATGCGCAAGAATTATCGGCACAACCTGCGGGCAGAATTACGTCACCGCTAGCCAGGGCAACGATCTGATTGTTGGCGTTCACCACCAGGTCACCGGCTCTTACTGATACGGCTGAGCGAATTAGATCTCCATCTTCATATGTCGGAATCTTCTGCAAGATCACCGCTGCATATCGGCCATTCAAACGGTCAAATGGTCCATCGTAAATTCCTTCGAGGACACTCCACATGGCCTCCGATTGTTCGGAGGCATACAGGTACAAAGACTTGGGTTCCTCGCCCAGACAAATGGTTAATTCTTTCAGAGGGGTCACCGAGGGCGCTATTGTGACGGAAGGTTGTGAGGTTTGTGTGGCTGTCTTTCGCAAAAATGTCAATTCGCCTGTTGAGCAACCAGATAGGCACACCACGCATACGATGAGCAGGCTGATGACAATGGATACAACTTTATTCATTAACATGCAATATACACCAAATATGAATCTTGAGAAACTTACATGAATTAATCTCACTAATTATATTGTAGATTAATCATATAAATGAAAAGAACAATTAGATGGGGGCAATACTTGAGTGGGATTGATTTCGCTAATAAGCAATACTGCAGCGGGATTGAATCTCATCAACATACAGTGCTATAGCAGGATTCAATCAAATAAACAATAAGGTATTTTTAACTTAGAAACAATTTTTTATTAGGACGGTTCGATGCGCATCGATAATTTCCGAGAATAAATTACTGGGTTACCCCTCCTGCATATTAGTTATTTCAACAGCCAGCTAATAATTGCAGATTCTTATACCACCTGGAAAGGAGGCGATGTTATCTCAGATAGTGACAGGCAATCTCAAGCAATATATATGCAAGACAAAAATTTATTTATCAGGAGAAGTAACGATGCGTAAGTTATATGGTTTGATCGCTGTGTTTGTGGTCATCACAATGATCCTGACAGCCTGCGGCCAACAGGTAGCAACAGATACCCCGGTTGTGGAGCCTGGTGAGGTCGAAGATGTCGTCTTGAATCCATACCTTGGATCCAATAAATTGGATGGCAATGGTGTTCCCAAAACCTTCTTCGAGGACGTCCATGTACGCAAAGGTTTTGCTTATGCTTTTGACTGGGATGCTGTCGTGGATCAGTTGTTCAATGGGGAAGCCATTCAGTCCAAAGTTCTTCCTCTTCCCGGCATGCCGGGGTTCGATCCTAATGCTTCCTTCTATTACTATGATCTGGAAAAGTCGGCTGAGGAATTCAAACTTGCTGATGTCGACAAAGACGGCATCCCAGCCGGTGAGGATCCGGATGATATCTGGGAAATGGGTTTCCGCCTTCAGATGCTCTACAACGCCGGAAACACAACCCGCCAAACCTATGGGGAGATCCTACAAGAGAGTCTATCTCTGGTTAATGAAAAGTTCTCTGTTGAAATTCTTGGTCTGCCATGGCCTTCCTACCTGGCTGCCCAACGTGCTCACAGGATCCCTATTATGACAGCCGGATGGCAGGAGGATATTCATGATCCCCACAACTGGTATCAACCCTACACTGTCGGGAGCATTGGTTCCCGCCAAGGATTCCCAGAGGATGTAACAGCCCAATTCAGAGATATGCTCAATGAAGGCATTTCAATAGTTGACCCTGCGGCACGCCACGAAGTCTATAAGCGCTTCAATCAGCTTTATTTCGATCTCGTAGTTGGTTTTCCAGCCGTGTATGCAACTTCACATGGGTATGAACAGAAATGGGTTGAAGGTCGTCTAATGAATCCCATTTTTGCAGGCGACTATTATCGAACCATTTCTAAGACGGCGGAAGCAAATGATCCAACTACTCTGGTACAAGCAACCACAGGCGATTCTGATACCTTCGATCCAGCATTGCTTTATGATACAGCCAGTGGTGAAATTGTTCAGAACATATACGAGACACTGGTTTTCTATGATGGTGAGGCTACTGACAAGTTTGTACCGCAACTGGCAGAAACCTGGACAGTATCAGACGATGGTACTGTCTGGACATTCAACATCCGCCAGGGTGTGAAGTTCCATGCGGGTGGTGACCTGACACCAACTGATGTGGCCTATACCTTTCAGCGTGGTTTGCTGCAAGGTGGCTATATCTCTCCACAGGCACTTTTAGCCGAGCCTTTCCTTGGCGTGGGCAACGATGACATTACCATGATAGTGGACGAAGGTGCATCCGCCGATGACCGAGAAACTCTGCTCGCCAATGATCCCGCAGTCCTAAAGGCTGCCTGTGAAAAAGTCCAGGAAGCCATTGTCGCTGACGACACCGCTGGTACTGTGACCATGACCCTTGCCCAAGCTTGGGGTCCTTTCCTGGCGACCATCGCCAATACCTGGGGCTCTATCATGGACAAGGAATGGGTCATCGAGAACGGCGGCTGGGATGGCACCTGCGATACCTGGCAGAATTATTATGCCATGACCGCCGCAGAAAACCCGTTCACTACCATTGCCAATGGTACCGGGGCATTCAAATTGGATCACTGGACACAAGGTCAGGAAATCGTCCTCACCAAATTCGATGGCTATTGGGATGAACCCGCTATTCTTGATCGTGTCGTGATCCTGATCATTACCGAATTTGGCACCCGCTTTTCGATGCTTCAGGCTGGTGAGGCTGACTGGATTGATGTTCCCGCCGAATTTCGCGCCCAGATCGATCCGCTCGTCGGTGAGATCAGACTCTATAACCCAGAGAACAATGGTTATAAAGATCCACAACCGGTCTGTAATGTGGATACGGATATGCTCGGCATCGAACGCTTCGAGATCTGCACCACTCCGGTCGATAAACCGTTGACACTGTACTTTGGTCGTCCTGGAATTAATCAGGATGTTGTCCTGTTCAACCTGTCAATTCAATAGATACGAACAATCGAATAATAAATTCACGTGGGAGCCGAAAAGGCTCCCACGTGCACTACTGTTCCTCTTTGTATACCTGAGGTAACAATAAGACAGTCCTGCAGTAGGATTGACTTTTGTGTACATTAGGGTATTTTTAACCTGCAGAAGATTATCCTATCTCAAAAAGGTAGGCATTATGCGTTATTTGGAATCGGATACACATGGATAACTCTTTATTGCGCAGCAAAAAGTTCGTTGGCTTGCTCTACGGCATGGTTGCCGGCCTCGCCTTCTCTATCTTTGCCTGGGGGGTCGATGCTGTTCTACTGGCCAGCTCTCATGGTGCATTACCATGGGTGAAATTTCTGCCCGGACTCATCGTCTGCTTGCTCAGTGGGGGGTTGGTAGGATGGCTGACGATCCGCTTTGAAAGCCACTTATTGGCATTGGCTCTGTGGGTTGCGTTGGCTATTTTCTTCTCACGCCTGATCATTTGGATTCCCCTGAAGATTTCTCCTATCTTCATTCGATTGCTCGATTCAGATCTGGGTGCCTATCTAAAATATCCTTTCTACGACTCACTCAATCAAAATGCCTGGTTCAGTTTTGGCGCAATAGTCATTGTCGCTTTGATTTGTGGATTATTGGAGATCAACCTAGTTGAGCAGGCGCTGTTCTCATCCGGATCCTTCGCAGTTCTGGTGCCTCTGCTGCTGTGTTTCTTCGGTTTCGCGCTGGTTGGCAAAACCGGCGATTCCATGTTAAACCAACAAATCCGGGAGCCTGTTCTGGCCGTTGACAATCTCCTCCAGTTCGCCATGGAGAACATCGGTCAGGAAGTTCCTGGAGATGTAGCCCGCTCTATGCATTTGGGCGCCACCAACACGATCAAGGATTACTTGCCCCTGGACCGTCGCGTAATCATGAGTAACTTTGATGAGTCCATTGGTCAAGTTGATGTGCTGGTTGATTTCAGTGGGATTTGGGTCCGGTGTACAGCTATTTATAACCAGGTGACCTACTGCAAGCCAGCTTTAAACACACCCGGCACTCGCTTTCTAAATATTGCCCGCTCGATGGTATCGCTGTCCGGCCCGATGGGAGTCGCGCCGGTCCTGGATATGGTTCAACGGCCTATTTATACTAGATATCGATTTATGTTATACTAACGTGCGTGATTTTACCGGAGACGGTGTTAATGCTATTTATAATGAGGATGGCGTAATGATTGATGGTTCGATTAAAGCAAGAAAATCGAAACATAATCAACCCAAAGACCAATATTTCCAATGGTCACTGGCGGGGTTTTTGCCGCTCGCGAATGAACGAACCCGCTCTCTCCCAGGTTCCATATTTTCAACAATCCATACCAAACAACTACCATCGGGACTCGTGCCTTTATCCCGCCTCGATGGTGCCTTTCTTTCTTCTGTTTTTATCATTTATTGATAAAGAGCAAGTGATTTCATCCCGAGGAGGTGGTCATCACATTAGTATGATTCAGATAGTCTCAAGTAATCTGTTCGATCTTTGGAACACAAAAAAATAAAAGGAGAAGAGACAATGCGTAAGTTTTATGTTTTACTTGCTGTTTTGATGGTCTTCAGTCTTCTATTGACTGCATGCCAGCAACAGACAGCAACCACAGAGGCCCCGGTTGTGGAAGAAACAACCGCGCCAGAAGAAGTAGAAGTTGTCATGAACCCATACCTCGGGTCCAATAAACTCGATGGTAATGGCGTTCCGCCGACCTTCTTCGATGATGTCCATATCCGTCGGGCGTTTGCCTATGCCTTTGATTGGGACACTGTCGTGAATGAGGTCTTTGAAGGCGAAGCCATCCAATCCAAGGTCCTCTCTTTGCCCGGCATGCCCGGCTACGATCCAGAGGCATCCTACTACACCATGGATTTGGAGAAGTCCGCAGAGGAATTCAAGCTGGCTGACGTCGACAAAGATGGCGTTCCTGCCGGTGAAGATCCCGATGATGTCTGGGAGATGGGTTTCCGTATTCAGATGCTCTACAACACCGGTAACACCACCCGCCAGATCTATTCTGAGATCCTGCAGGCTAACCTCGCCGAAGTTAATGAAAAATTCTCCGTCGAAGTTCTTGGTCTGCCGTGGCCTTCCTACCTGGCCGCTCAGCGCGCCCACAAAATCCCGATCATGACGGGTGGCTGGTTGGAAGATATCCATGATGCCCATAACTGGTATCAGCCCTACACCACCGGTACATACGGTGGCCGCCAGAACCTCCCCGAGGATCTGCGGGCTCAATTCAAGGCACTTTTGGATGAAGGCGTTGCCCTGATCGACCCGGCAGCCCGCCATGCAGTCTACCAGGAATTCAACGCCCTGTATTACGATCAGGCTGTTGGTGTTCCGGTTGTGCTGGCCACTTCCCATGGTTACGAGCAGAAGTGGGTCGCTGGTCGTATCTCCAACCCCATTTTCTCCGGCACCTACTATCCGACCATCTCCAAGAGTGGCGGCAAGGATCCCATGACCTTCGTGGATGTCACCATTGGTGATGCTGATACCTTCGATCCTGCCCTGTCATATGACACTGCCAGTGGTGAAGTAATCCAGAACATCTACCAGACGCTGGTCTTCTACGATGGCGCTGCTACCGATAAATTCGTGCCCCAGCTGGCCGAATCCTGGACCACTTCCGATGATGGCACCGTCTGGACTTTCAACATCCGCCAGGGTGTGAAATTCCATGAGGGTGGTGATCTCTCCGCTTCCGATGTGGCTTATTCCTTCCAGCGTGGTTTGCTGCAGGGTGGTTATTCCTCCCCGCAATGGCTGCTGGCCGAGCCTTTCTTCGGTGTTGGTGTTGATGACATCACCGGTTTAGTAGATGACTTTGCCTCTGCGGATGACCGCGAAGCATTGTTAGCCAATGATCCCGCTGTCCTCAAGGCCGCCTGCGAAAAGGTTCAGGCTGCCATCGTGGCTGACGATGCCGCCGGCACCGTGACCATGACCCTTGCCCAGGCTTGGGGCCCATTCTTGGCGACTATTGCCAATGGTTGGGGTTCCATCATGGACAAGGAATGGGTCATCGAGAATGGTGGCTGGGATGGTACCTGCGATACATGGCAGAATACCTACGGCATGACCTCCGCTGATGATCCCTTCACCGCGATTGCCAATGGCACTGGTGCGTTCAAGCTCGATCACTGGACCCAGGGTCAGGAAATCGTGATGGCCAAGTTCGATGGTTACTGGGGCGAGCCCGCCAAACTCGATCGTATCGTGATCCAGATCGTCCCCGAGTTCGGCACCCGCTTCGCAATGCTCCAGGCTGGTGAAGCTGACACCATCGACGTGGGCACCGAATACCGGGCCCAGGTCGATCCATATGTTGGTGAGATCGTTGTATACGACGAAGCCAGTAACAGCTACAAAGCTGCCCAGCCGGTCTGCAGTGTTGACACTGGCAAGCTTGGTATCGATCGCTTCGAGATCTGCTCCACCACCAATGACAAACCGCTGCGCCTGTATTTCGGACGCCCCGGTCTGCAGCAGGATGTGATCCTATTCAACTTCTTGATTGAGTAGGTTCCTGCAAATAAAGTGCTAAATTATGCGGGAGCCGGTATCCGGCTCCCGCATACCTCAAGGCTAGTGATCGAAAGTAATGCTATAAAAATTAGATTTGTGTTGAAGGTGTCCTTATGATCAATTACATCATCCGCCGTTTGCTCCTGGTTCCCGTTCTATTATTTGGCGTTACCATGATCATTTTTGGAATGCTTCAGTTCCTGGGTCCGGTGGAACGATCGGCTCTGTACGTCAGGGATTTTCCAAAGAATGAAAATCAAATTTCTGGAATTATTAAAAGATACGGATTTGACCAGCCTTTTTATGTACAGTACTGGCGCTGGTTAACCGGTACCAAGGATCCCGCAACCGGTGAACGCCACGGTGGCATCCTGTATGGCGATTTTGGTTATTCCCGTACAGGTTCTCAACCTGTGATCGATATGATCAAGGATCGTTTTCCCAACACTGTTGACCTGGCCCTTTGGACCATCTTCCCAATGTTATCTGTCGGTATCTGGCTTGGGGTGCAAGCCGCCGTGCATCAAAATGGTTTCATCGATCAAGCTGCTCGCATCTTCAGTATTATTGGCACGTCCTTTCCAACCTTTGTGTTTGGTTTATTGGTCCTGATGCTTTTTTATGCACAGCTTCATTGGTTTTCACCAGGAAAAATGTCCGATTGGGTAAACCAACTTGTCTTTTCCGGTGAGTTCCACTCGTACACAAAACTTCTTACGATCGATGCACTGCTGAATGGCCGACTGGATGTCTTCTGGGATGCCCTGCGGCATATGATCCTGCCCATCTTGACCCTCTCCTACATCACGTGGGCAACCTTTGTCCGCGTTACACGGTCTTCGATGCTCGAAACCCTGCGTATGGATTATGTTGTTACCGCTCGAGCCAAGGGCGTTAAGGAAAGCGATGTCATCCATAAGCACGCACAACCTAACGCCATGATCCCAGTCATCACCTTGGCCGGCTTCAGTGTGGTTGGTCTATTGGGTGGTGTGGTGATCACCGAAACCGTCTTCAATTATCCCGGTATCGGGCAGGCGGCAGCAACAGCCGCGCAGCAACTGGACGTGGTCACCGTGCTTGGTTTTGCCATCTTTAATGGCGCTATATTGATTATTTCCAACTTGATTGTTGATGTTTTATATGCGTTTATCGATCCCCGCGTGCGGATCAGTTAAGGAGTAACCAATGGCAACCCTCTCTACCCCTACGTTTGATAACAGTCTTTTAAAGGACATATTGCCGGAACGTAAAATAACCTGGCTCGAGCGTGTTCTCGGACCTGAAAATTATCGCATCGTCAAAGGTTTATTGAAGACCCCGGCATCCATTATGGGTTTCATCCTGATTGGTCTGTTCGTCCTGATCGCCGTATTCGCGCCGGTTATTGCCCCGCAAGTTGGTAATGATCCATATAAAATACCACGCGATGGCTTCAGCGGAGAGCCCCAGGCTATGGGATCTGAGTGGAATAAAAACGTCCCAGATATCCCTTTCTGGTATACAGCTCTGACCGGCAAGACTGAGTGGGTGCATCTACTGGGAACCGCTCAGGGTCAGTATGACATTTTCTACGGTATCATCTGGGGAACCAGGACGGCTTTTCGCACCGGTTTGATGGTAGTCATCTCTACCTTCTTAATCGGTATCATCGTCGGCTCGATCTCCGCTTTCTATGGGGGTATGGTGGATAATATCATCATGCGTATCGTTGATATTTTCATGACCATTCCGTTCATTATGATGGCATTGATCATGGCCGCCGTTCTGACACCGGTTCTGGGAAGGAGTTTATTGCCTGCCACCCTGGCCTTGATCTCTTTCGGCTGGATGGGGTACTCCCGTATTATTCGGGGAGATATCCTGTCCATCAAGGAAAGAGATTACACATTGGCTGCCCGTGTGGTGGGCGTGCGCGATAGCCGCATCCTATTCCGGCATATCCTGCCAAACGCCATTTTCCCCACTCTGGTGCTGGCATCCCTCGGTATCGGTGATGTGGTGCTCAGTTTTGCAGCCCTTTCCTTCCTCGGGATCGGCACAGAGATCGGTTATGCGGATTGGGGTCAGGTCCTCAGTTTTGCCCGCAATTGGATCACCAGCCTGAACAATTATTGGTATATTGTTGTTTGGCCCGGTTTCACCCTGGTACTATTTGTGATGGGTTGGAATTTGGTTGGCGATGCCTTACGGGATGTATTGGATCCCCGTATGCGCGGTAAAACGTAAATCAAATCTGATTGGGATTTCTTTGGTAGATTAAGAACTGGCGGATATCCGCCAGTTCTTTTCATGATATGAAGCATGCGAGAAATATGTATCCTTATCCGTAATAAACAACATTGGATTATCCTATTAGTCTTCTTCATTTAATTGTGCTTGGTATCGTGTAGAGACCCATAGTAACGCATTTGATATAAAAAAACCCGGCGAAATATCCTGCCGGGATTTTTATATCAAGTCAGTAAACCGAGCCTTCAAATGCTCGTCACACTACCGATGCTTTCGCCTTTCCCACTCCCTCTGCTTGCACAAGATGACAGGCAACAAAGTGATCCGGGCGTACCTCGCGCCACTCCGGCCTCTTTTCTGTACAGATAGCTTCCGCCAAAGGACAACGGGTATGGAAGCGACAGCCCGATGGCGGATTAACCGGTGATGGCACATCCCCCTTCAGGATGATCCGCTTTCGCTTGGCTTCGATCACTGGGGACGGAATCGGTACCGCTGATAAAAGCGCAATCGTGTAAGGATGCAATGGATTACTATACAGTTCTTCTCGATCGGCCAGCTCTGCCATGACGCCCAGGTACATTACCGCCACACGGTCGCTGATATGTCGGACCATCGACAAGTCATGTGCAATGAACAGGTAAGTCAGGTTCATTTCCTTTTGAAGGTCTTCCAGCAGGTTGACCACCTGTGCCTGAACGGATACATCCAGGGCGGATATGGGCTCATCGCAAACAATTAACTCCGGCTGTAGTGCCAATGCGCGTGCTACACCGATGCGCTGCCGCTGCCCTCCAGAAAACTCATGCGGATAACGGTCGATATAGGATGGATTTAACCGGACCAGTTGAAGCAGTTCCTTGACACGGTTGCGTACATCCGCTCCCTTCAGGATATTATGAATATAGATCGGCTCGCCGATGATCTGTTCCACACTCATGCGTGGGTTCAAGCTGGCGTAAGGGTCCTGGAAGATCATTTGCATATGGCGGCGCATCTTGCGCAATTTTTCTCCACGCATTTCGACCAGGTTCTGTCCTTTGAAGGTTACCTTTCCATCAGTCGGTTTGTAAAGTTGCAAAATGGCGCGGCCCGTGGTGGATTTGCCACAACCGGACTCTCCTACCAATCCCAGTGTTTCACCACGTCGGATATCAAAGCTGATACCATCGACCGCATGGACATATCCGACGATATTTTGGAATACACCTCGCCGGATTGGAAAGTGCATGACCAGGTTTTCAACAGATAATAGGACTTCGTTGTTGTTCATGAGCGTTCCTTCCTCGTTTCTGCATCCACCCAGCAGGCAGCCATGTGATTCAATCCGACCTCTTGTAAACTAGGATTTTCATTTAAGCAGCGTTCCACCCGATACGCACATCGCGGTGCGAAGGGACAGGCGGTGGCTTTTCGGAACAGGACGGGGGGAATACCATCGATAGAAACCAGGCGCTCCCTTCGAGATCTTGAAAGACTGGGTAGACTTCCCAGTAGACCGATCGTATACGGATGCTTGGGTTCCACGTAAAGAGCCTTGACCGGTGCTTCCTCAATAATATATCCACCGTACATGACCGAAACCCGATCCGCCAGTCCGGCAACGATTCCGAGATCATGTGTGATCCAGATAATTGCCATACCCAGTTTATCGCGCAACTCTTTGACCAACTCGACGATCTGCGCCTGAATGGTGACATCCAACGCTGTCGTCGGTTCATCAGCGATCAATATCTGCGGTGAACAAGTCAGAGCCATGGCAATCATGGCGCGCTGGCGCATGCCACCGGAAAATTGGTGGGGGTAATCCTTGTATCTTTCGCGTGGATTTGGAATCCCAACCAGGTTTAATAATTCGACTACACGTTCTTCGGCTTCCTTCTTGGTAACCCCGAGGTGGATTGCCAACGGCTCAGCGACCTGTTTCCCCATGGATATTACCGGGTTAAAGTAAGTCATCGGGTCCTGGAAAATCATGCTGATCTGCGAGCCGCGAATATGTCTTAATTCCTCGTCGCCCATCGTGATCAGGTCTTTTCCCTGGAACATGGCCGTACCAGCCACCACTTTTCCCGGAGGGGTTGGTATCAGTCTCAGGATGGACATCATGGTGACCGACTTGCCACAACCACTCTCGCCGACCAGGCCCAGTGTCTCTCCTTCGCTTAGTTTAAAATCAACGCCGTTGACAGCGTGGACCACACCATCGTGAGTGACAAATTGTGTTTCGAGACCCGTAACATTTAATATCTCTGGCATATTTTTTGTCCTGGTTCAGTTTAGGGTTTGGTAATGAACTGATCGATATTTTTGTTTAAACATATCAAAAATTTTGCGCTCCTTATTCTAATGGAAGAATCCAATCGTGTCAAAGATAATCCATTACACTTCCATATCTCCGAATCGCATTGCCAGGTACGAACGGTATCTTTCCGGATGGACCCTGCCATCTTCTACCGCACGCCGGATGGAACACCCCGGTTCTTTCCGATGGGAGCAGTTGTTATACTGACAGGTATTCACCAGATCTCTGATTTCCGGAAAATATCCATCCAGCTCCTCCGGTTGTAGATCCCAAAGCGCCAGAGCTCTTAATCCTGGCATATCTGCCACAAAACCGCCACCTTCTAGAGGATGGAGTTCACGTACTTCTGTAGTATGGCGTCCTTTGCCAGTTGCTCCCGAGATTTCCGCCGAACGCAGGTTGAGATCTGGTTGAATGCAGCTTACCAGGCTTGACTTCCCAACACCCGAAGGTCCGGTTAATGCGGATATTTTATTGCTGAGAAGGTGCCGGACTTCCTCCACGCCCTCCCCCGTTCTGGCTGAGGTATAGATCACGTGATATCCGATCGGGCGGTACAAACCAAACAGGTTTTCAGCCTCATCTCTGGTAATCAGATCACATTTATTGGCGATGATGACCGCGGGTATTCCCTGATGTTCTGCGATGACCAGGAACCGGTCTAGCATCCGTCGATGTGGTTCGGGTTGTGCGCAGGCGAAGACTGCCAGCAATTGGTCAGGGTTTGCCAGCATCACTTGCTCATAGATCCCCTGGGGTCTTGGGTCCAATCGTGAGATAGCACACCGGCGTGGTTCGATCGCCTCGATCACACCCTCTTTGGAAGTTATTAGGCTGACAAGTACACGGTCACCAATGGCAACCAGATCACCATGATGAGCCCCCCTCTTTAATTTACCCCGCAAACCGCAGACGACCACATCAGTCCCCGTTTTGACCTGGAAGAATCCGGATTGCGACTTCAGCACCAGCCCCGGGATACTTGACATGGATGTAATAGGTTATGGCTCCAGGGTATCGGTAACCAATGGAGTGGGAGATGCGATCGTGTAAGGACTGGCTTCCCATGGCATGGATCTACCGGGGTTTTTATTGTCGGAGAAATATAGCTGCACAATACGACGGAAGAGCGGCGCAGCCATTTCCGAGCCCTCCCCGGCATTCTCCAGGATGATGGCAATTGCAATATCCGGTTGGTTTTCACGATTTTCATCCGTATAGCCTGCAAACCAGGCATGTGAATTGCCACCGCCTGTGGGTGTGGTAGCCGTACCGGTTTTACCGGCCACTTTATAAGGCAGGTTGGCCAGAACATAATAGGCTGTCCCGCGGGTATTGTAGACGACCATTTGCATGGCTTCCTGCACCGCTGCCAGCGTTTCCGGCTTGAGTGGCAGTGTCCCCTGTGCCTCTGGTGTGAAAACAAAGCTGTCGTTCCCATCCACCTTTGTAATGCGCTCGATCATTTGGGGTCGATATAAAGTTCCACCATTGCCAACGGCAGCAACAAAACGCGCCACCTGCAAAGGCGTCACCAGCATCGCACCCTGCCCAATGGCCATCTGGACAGCATCATTAGCAGTTGTGGCATCAGGAATGGAACCGGGATCCTCCGTTAATTCAACGATTCCAGTGGGTGAACCCAGACCAAAACCGCGGGCCATATCAGCCACATCCCCGGTGTACCCAAGAAACTCATATAAATACAAACCGATATGATAAAAGTAAGGGTTACAGGAGCGCATCAGGCCCTCCTGGAGATCAAGCTTTCCGCTCGGTGGATATTCTTTGGCCAGTGTCCAATCTTCACCCACAAATCCTGGGAGCTCTGTAAAATAATACTGGCAATCATACTCGGAATCTACAGTAAAGGCTTCACTCTCCAGAGCTGCTGACATGGTGATGATCTTGAATACCGAACCCAAGGGGTACCCGCCCTGGGTCGCACGGTTAAACATGGGCAATTCCGGGTCATTCAAGACTTCTCCCAGCAAACCGTTGTTATAGTTGTTTGGCTCGAAAAGGTTTTGATCGAAACCGGGGGCAGAGACGATCGCCAGGATCTTTCCGGTATTACGTTCCATGACAACCGCTGCACCGCGGTAGTTGCCGAATGACTGCTGAATCTTGAACTGCAGGTCGCTGTCGATCGTTGTGAATACTGATTGTGATGAAACGGGTGCTTTTTCGGCGATCTTTGTGACCGGTTGCCCGTTGGAATCCATCACGTAAAGTGTGGCGCCGTGTTCTCCCGCAAGGTAGGGTTCACCCCAGCGCTCGATACCATCCATGCCGATCTTTTCACTGCCCTGATAGCCATTGCGGCGGTACTGCTCGATATCCTCCTCGGGGATTGATAGGACATAGCCTATCGATTGGGGGGCGATACCGCCATCATAATAATAACGTGAGGTGAATTCGCGCAGCACCACACCTCCGAATTCAATCAACGCGGAACGACTGTCAACATCCTCCTTGGTCGCTTCACCGATGGCAACATACGCCTTATTGGATTCATTGATCATCGTGCGCAGGTTCTCTGTGCTGATTCCGATGAGTTTATATAGCTGATCCAACAGGGCATTCTCCTGGTCTGGAATGATTTGATCAGGCATGACCCCGACTGAGTAGGCAACTGTTTGCGCAGCCAGTGGGTTGCCATTAATGTCATAAATATTTCCGCGCGCAGGTATGTCATAGGTGATCGATAAGTGGTTGCCACCATGCAGTTCTGGCAGGATCAAGGCTTGATCCCACTGAACACGCCAGGTATTGTTTTCCACGCTCAGGTACATGATCATTTCCCGCTGGATCTCACCTAACAAGTTTGTGTGGAAATCCACTATGTACTGAACTGAAGCCGATCCGGTGTTCTTCAAGATTGAAGTGACAGCAAAGTCAAGATTTCGTAAAGTCAGGTTGAAAGCAGCATCTGTGTAGATCTTTTCGAAGTCTTCGGGGGTAATGGCATCCTGGCTTATCCCGGTTAATAGGGCATACATGCCAGAGTAATTGTCATCCTGCCAGTATTTCAGGTAGTTTTCAGCAACGACCTGGGGGTCGGGAACTGAGATAACCGTGACCGGAGGCGGTGGCAAGGTTCCAGTAATGCCATTGCCATTACAGGCAGTCATAAGAAATACAAATATGGTTAGCGATAGAAATGTTTTTTTCATTTGTTTTTCAAAAAGGGGTATGGGTCATCCAATTATATCACCGCGACGAACAGCCTCATGGATGGTACATTGGTAGCCCAAGGTCTCCTGACAGCATTTTGGCAGATCCTCCAGGGTAGTCAATCCACACCTCAAGGCAATCCGCGCCAAATGGCAAAGTGGCATCCCCATGACACTGGCAAAGCAACCGCTGAACACATCAACCGGATGAAACTTGCGATTTTGAATGGCGTAAGCGCCTGCTTTATCCATTGGGTCTTTTGTGCGAATATATGCTTCCAGCTCCTCTTTGGAGTAATGGCGCATTGGCACTTCAGAAACACACAGGTCTTCAACCACCTTCACATCAGAGGTGGTTATGAGGGTGATGGCAGTCATAACCTGGTGAGTGTGACCCCGCAAGGCAGTTAGGATCGCCAGTGCATCTTCGGAGTCAACCGGTTTGCCAAAAATGGTCTCGCCATCCACGACAATGGTGTCGGCCGCCAGGATATAGTCCGCCCTGGTTTGGTTAAGCATTTTATGAGCTTTTTCCCCAGCCAATCGTGTCACATATTCACGAGCCGGCTCACCCGGCTGGCGGCGCTCATCAATATCTGCCGAAGCATGGACAATGTTCCATCCGGTCAATTTAATCAATTGCCGCCGTCGGGCAGAATTGGATGCCAGGAGGATTTGTGCCATGATCTGATCAGTCTACCTTTAGATTTTTTGCCCGGGATAACAGACGCTCAGCCGCTTTGACCACCGGCAGGTCCACCATCTTCCCATCCAAAGTGAATGCTCCAATACCGCGTGCAATATGGTCATGATAAGCTCGGACAATGCGCATGGCCTGCTCCACAGCGGCCGCACCCGGTGAAAAGGCCTGTTGGACCGGAGCCACCTGCGCGGGATGAATGACCTGTTTACCCGAAAAGCCGAGTGTCACACCGGATTGGCACTCCTCAAGTAATCGTTTCTCATCCATGTAATCCGTGCAAACCATATCGATGGCTTGCAGATCAAATGCAGCTGCATTGTTTACTAAAGCACAGCGTGCATAATAAATGGCTTCCCCTTGAGCTGTCCGTACGCCCCCGATGTCAGCGATGTAATCCTCGGCCCCGAAGACCAACCCTGAGATCCTGGTTGAAGCACGGCAGATCTCCGATAAATTTAATATAGCCAAAGCAGATTCTATCCCAACGACAAGTGTTATTCCACCTGGTTGAATCCCTTCCAGCGCCTCAAATATCGATATTTGATCATTGATCCAATGAACATCATCCGATGTGGTGACTTTCGGCAGGTATATACCATCCGGCCTACCCGGCAGAATCGCCTCCAGATCTTGTGAGCATAAACCAGAGGAAAGTGAGTTCACCCGCACTAATCGTTCTGTTCTTTGAAAATCAAGCTCCGCCAGAGATTTCACGACCTCTTTTCTAGCAATCTCTTTGTGGTTGACCGCCACACCATCCTCAAGATCCAGGCAGATGCAGTCTGCGTTCAGATTGACAGCTTTTTCGGATTTATGCCGGTCATCTCCGGGTACGTATAACAAGGCTCTTCTTGCATGCACTGTACATCTCCAGGTTCCAAGGGTGATTTGATTATATCAATCCCCAGGGGCATGCTTGTTTGAGGGATTGATTCATGATACAATCGCCAGCGTTCGGGAGGGATCAATCCGCCCCGAGGAGGGATGGCCGAGTGGACTATGGCGCCTGTCTTGAAAACAGGTGTGGGATCTCCCACCGGGGGTTCGAATCCCTCTCCCTCCGCTGAAGAATGATCTTTGATAAATGAATACGGGGAGGTGCCAGAGTGGTTGAATGGGGCCGCCTGCTAAGTGGTTGTCGGGGTGTAAAGCCTCGACCGCGGGTTCGAATCCCGCCCTCCCCGCCACTGCACAAGAACCCGAGTCAATCCGGGTTCTTTTGATTAACAAAATCAACCAAGTTAACAGTGATAAAATTCAGGCGAAGGTAAAGAAGGAGTAAGGCAGGAATGGATCAGAAAACAAGTACGATTACAGTAAACAAGGGCCTCGCCCAGATGTTAAAGGGCGGGGTAATCATGGATGTGGTCACGGTTGAGCATGCAAAGATTGCAGAGGAAGCAGGGGCTTGCGCGGTCATGGCGCTCGAGCGAGTACCGGCTGACATTCGCGCCTCTGGGGGCGTTGCGCGTATGAGTGACCCGGAATTAATTCTTAAAATCATGGATGCGGTCAGTATCCCTGTTATGGCTAAATGTCGTATCGGCCACTTCGTTGAAGCCCAGATATTGGAGGCTTTGGGTGTCGACTATATCGATGAGTCCGAAGTGCTCACTCCCGCAGATGAATCCCACCATATTGACAAACGCCAATTTAAAGTGCCTTTTGTTTGCGGTTGCCGTAACCTGGGTGAGGCTTTGCGCCGGGTGGGTGAAGGCGCCGCCATGATCCGTACGAAAGGGGAGGCCGGAACCGGCGACGTGGTCGAAGCAGTCAGGCATGCCCGTACCGTATTAGGCGATATCCGCCGTCTGACGTCACTTCCCGAAGAAGAGATAATGGCCTTCTGCAAGGAGATCGGCGCACCCTACGAGGTTGCGATTGAAACCCGTAAACTTGGACGCATGCCGGTGGTAAATTTTGCGGCCGGTGGTATTGCTACTCCCGCAGATGCTGCTTTGATGATGCAGTTGGGTGTGGATGGGGTCTTCGTCGGATCGGGTATCTTTAAATCCGGTGACCCCGCCAAGCGTGCGGCCGCAATCGTCAAGGCCACCACCCACTACAACGATCCCAAGATCCTGGCCGAGGTTAGTCGCAATCTGGGCGAACCCATGGTTGGCAGGCAGATCTCCTCGATTCCCGAAAACGATTTGATCGCCGGTCGAGGCTGGTAAGTTAATCGCGGTTATTTCCTTATGAAGATCGGTGTACTGGCGCTCCAGGGGGCTTTCATTGAACACATCCAGATGTTAACAGGCATGGGTGTGGAGGCCATTGATGTCCGCCTTCCTGGGGAATTGGAGGGATTGGATGGCTTGATCCTCCCGGGTGGGGAATCGACCACCATTGGCAAACTGGCGGTTACCTATGGATTGGTGGATGCCCTGAGGTCATTTGGTAAGACAAGGCCGCTCTGGGGGACGTGTGCCGGTGCAATATTACTGGCCAGGGAAATACACCGCCCTCAACCGTTGCTTGCATTGATGGACATCGTCATCGCTCGAAACGCATTCGGTCGGCAGGCGGATAGCTTTGTGGCTGATCTTAATGTCCCGGCCCTGGCTGTTGTTGATGAAGTCAATCCTCCCTTCCCCGCCGTGTTCATCAGAGCCCCGATTATCGAGAGTGTTTCTGGTGATACCCGAGTTTTGGCAAACTTGCCTGATGGCCGGATTGTTGCCGCCAGGCAAGGCACACTCCTGGCCACTTCATTTCACCCGGAATTGACCGGGGACGCCCGTTTTCACAAATATTTTTCCATGATGGTTGCGGGGGAAGTCTAAATCGGTATCGATGTTGGCCAATACCTTAATAACTTAAGTAAGTCATTTGCCTCCTCAATTGTGGATACATTCCCAACATTTAATAATAACCCCTCTGGTTTTAACGTGCGGGAAATAGCATCCACTTCATCCAAATTGCAGTTCACGATCAGGCATTTTCCAGCTGCTTGTATCCGTTTATAAACATCAGTCCATCGCATGAATGCCGCATCCATCGGTGAAGGGATGAAATGGATTCCGTCAAGTTTCTCCACTTCCAGAATGGCATCCAGGTGCCTGACTGCATCCGGTCCATCAAGGTGATAAACACTGTGGTCCAGGAACCGGCACTCACGCATTACCCCCTCCAGGAAGAATTCACGATACATGCGTGTGCTGATTACGGCCGAAAAGTCGTTGGCGATGACATAATATCTGCCATCCGAAAGAAGTGGGACCCAGGTCGTTCCTGGTTGCCCGGCAACTGCTAGTTTTGTGTGGAATTCAAGGTACAGCCGCTCAAAATCCACCCAGAAGCGATCAAGCACTTTTCTGACCCAGTCTGATTCCTGGACCAAGGCTGTGGCAAATTGTTGATAACCGAGAATTGATGCCAGACAATCGGCACCAACAAGCCAATTACTGAGGCCGGTGATGAAACGACCGGCACCGGTATGAAGACAGGCTGCTGTCAAAATGCGTAAGCGGTTAAGCCAGGGGCTGTCCCAATCGAAGCTCAACCATTCAATATCAGTAAAATCCGCAATTGCGGGCTTATTCCAACATCTGCCGTCCTGATTTATATTCAAATGCCGGTTATAAAAGGCCGGCATGCCTGCAGGGCCAGGACTGGGGCAAACAATAGGCAGACTGTCTCCCAGGAATAATTGGTTGGAAAGGTCTTCGAGGTACCATTTTGCCCGTAATTCAGGATCCTCCCATGACTCCGTATCTCTGCCGTGTTCTCCGCCCGTGAGCTTACGTCTCTCATTTATCGGTTTGTAAAAGCGAAATTGAACCAAAGGCCGGTCAAAAAGATCACGGTTCCAGAAAGCATCGAACCTATTTTTAGTTGTTTCATAATCTGGTTTAAGATCGAACATTCCTGGCACGATCCGTAAGATATTAATGAGGTTTGCGAATATTATCAGACTTTTTATAATAAATTTCAGTTTCTAACACCTATCTTCGATCAGAGATTCCCTCGAGAGTCCCGGATAAGTTCAAGGACGGCCAGATAAAATTCCTCGACCACTGGTTCCGGCCCGGGTCCATGATCGATAATCTTTTCTTTCCTTGTACACTCAATAATATTGGTCCTCGTTATTTCCCCATCGCTGCTAATCAATGTTTGGGCAAATACTGCAGTCATATCGGATATCCTCAGGATCGGTGTTACTCGGCTAGGGCGATAGATAAAAATCTCAAAATATGCCTCATCGGTTATCTGGGGGGCGGGTAATCGTACTACAGCAACAGTGACTGCCTTTTCTGGTTTTCGAATAATATAGTTTAGCCCATAGCCATCCGCACGATCGGAGATGCTGAAACTCTTCCCGGCTTGTTCCCAGTAAAATTGTAGGAACTTATTACCATCCCTATCCAGATAAAAAAGGAAGTCTTCCGGGGTTGCATGGAAAACAGATGGCAGGGCGAATTCATAAAACACACGCTGGTGTGAACGCTCGACCGACATAAACAATTCATTATAGCTTTCCCTGTTGTTTCTGGCTAATCGAGAAATTCATCTATAATTTCAAATCACCGGTTTATAATGGTGTTATTCTTTTTTTATTACTACATGATGACGACCAGTATTCCCATTACCCAGACTAAGATCAGCATTCCTCGCCGCAGGAACGACATACTTTCCCGGCACCGACTGCTAGAACTGCTTAATGGATTCCTGGACCTTCGGCTGACAATTATTGCTGCACCTGCGGGATATGGTAAGACCGCATTGCTGGTCGACTTTGCGAACCAATCTCAATACCCTGTTTGCTGGCAATCCATTGATCCGCTGGATCAAAATATTATTCGCTTTCTAAATCATTTCATCTCGGCCATTCAGAAACGCTTCCCGGCCTTCGGTGCTGATTCGATCTCTGCTATTGCAGATGCTAATGACGAAACCATCAACGTGGATGCCGCCTGCATAGCCATCGTCAACGACCTGTTTGAACACGTCCTCGAACACTTTGTTCTCGTATTGGATGATTATCATTTATTAGGCAGCAATCCTAAAACGGAGCAGTTTATCGGCCGTTTCATAAACACGATTGATGAAAATTGTCATCTTTTCATCGCATCACGCGCCTTGTTGACCCTCCCCGACCTACCCTTGTTGGTAGCTCAAGCCCAAGTTGGTGGGCTGAGCTATGAGGAGCTTGTTTTTACTGAAGATGAGATCCATTCCCTCTTCGAACAGAACTACAAACATGAGCTTACTCCCGATCAAATTCACGACCTGCTTTACCAGACCGAGGGTTGGGTAACCGGCTTGGTGCTAGCAACACAGATGTTTGGGAAGGAAAAATCTCCCCAATCGCGCATCAAACGCGTCACCGGTTTCAGTTTGTATGATTATCTTTCAGAACAGGTTTTTTCACGCCAACCGGATGAGATCAGGACTTTTCTCCTCCTCACTTCGCTATTAGAGGAATTCGACGTCACCTTGTGTCGTGAAGTGTTGGCAGGGTGTATGGGAAAACCCGATCCGGATTGGGATGCACTTCTCAACCACACTCTGAAAAACAGCTTGTTCGCCCTGCCGGTTGGGGAAGATACGCTGTCGATTCGATATCACCACCTTTTTAGGATGTTTTTACGTCAGCGTGTTCTTGAAGAATACCCGCAATTGAGCCGCACCATCATGCTCCGTCTCGCAAACCACTTCCGAAAACTCAAGGATTGGGCCCGCGCCCATGAGATTTATGAACGGCTGGATGATCATGCAAACCTTGTGGAAATGTTGGTCGCCGATGGAAGTGAGATCCAGGCATCCGGCAATTTATTGGCCTTGTCCGACTGGCTCGGCGAGTGTTCGGATACCGATTTCAAGGAGTATCCGGAGCTGCTTTCCCTGTTGGGTTCATTGCGGATCATGCGAGGTCAAGTGGAAGATAGTCTGACCTGCCTTGAAAAGGCTATACCCCGTCTTCGTGAACGCCGAGATCATAGTCATCTCATTCGCGCCTTGCTTCGCCGCTCAGATGCCTACCGTCTGCTTGGCAGGTATCAAAAAGCCATCCAGGATGCCCAACAGGCGCTCTCCCTCACCAGGACTTCAAAATCGCGCATCCAACAGCACGCCAAAGCCTTGCGCGCACTCGGGATCAATTACTACCATATCGGAGCCATGGTTAAAGCCAGAAATTATCTTCAACGCGCACTCTTAATATATCAGAAGCTGGAAGACACTCATAATATCGCTTTATTATCGATGGAGCTTGGGTTGGTGCTAACCTATATGGGAGAGTATAAACCAGCGGAGGAATCCTACACTCGAGCCTTGGATTTGTGGTCCGCGTCTGGAAACCTGGTCTGGCAGGCCAATTTATGCAATAACCTGGGGGTCCTTTATCATCAAACCGGCCAAATGCTGGCAGCCATTAATACACTCGAACGCGCGTACGCACTCGCAAAACAGAGTGGTTATCGCCGCATTGAAGCCTTCAGCTTGGCAAGTATTGGGGACATCTATCGTGATCTGGGCGCAACAATTGAAGCCGAGCAAGCTTATCACCAGGCCACAGCAATCAATGAAAAAATAAAGGATAAATTTTTGGCCGTCAATCTAAAGTTGTCCGAAGCTGATTTGGCACTGAAAAAGAATGATCTCACTATATCCAGACAGATTGGCAACCAGGCCTACGAACAAGCCAAAAAAGACAACTCGGACCTCGAATTGGCTCTGGTTGGCGTCTGGCAGGCGAAACTGCGTATCTATCTGGGTGAACCAGCCATTGCAATCGATGTGTTGGGTCCCGCCTTGGAAGTCCTAAAACGCGAAAGGGATCTTACCAACGGCAATCCCGCCCGTCTGCATCTCGCGATTGCCCGCTTCATGTCTGGTGATAAAAAGTCTGCTCTAAAGGAACTCATCCAGCTACTCCAGGGAATTGAGGGTGTCAACGAGTGGAGCAGCCTGGTTATCCCTGCTCGCGAAATGAAACCTCGCTTACGGGACATGCTTGATGTGGCAGGGTACACCCCGGGGGTATCGCAATTACTTACATTGGTTGCAGAGTTTGAGGAAAAACTGCCAGCTCTACGCCGGCAGATCCGCCAACGGACTCTGACAGTGCCTTTTGGACCACCCCGTTTGAGCATACGTGGTCTGGGTGCCATGCAGGTAAAGTTGAACAACCACCTGGTTACGAATTCAATGTGGCAAACGATGCTTTCCCGTGACCTGTTCTTTTACCTGCTGCAACATCCAGGTGGTATCACAAAGGAAGCAGTCGGTCTCGCTTTTTGGCCGGATGCCAATCCGAATGAAATGAAACTCCGGTTTAAGAATGCGATCTACAGGCTGCGCCGGGCAATCGGTAAGGAAGTGATCCTGTTCGAGGATGATCGTTATTTATTTAATCGCTCTCTTGACTATGAGTACGACGTAGACTTTTTTATTAATGAACTGGCTCAAGCCCAATTGGAAAACGCTCCTTCGGAGCAACTGGCGCATCTGCAACATGCCATACGAATGTATAAGGGACCATTCCTTCCCAATCTCGATGATCAGGACACTGTCACAGAAAGGGAGCGTTTACAGCAGGTTTTTGAAAATGCTTGCATCACTGCCGCAGAGTTGGCTCTAAAGTCACGAGACCATGAGGCCGCCATAATAATGGCTACCCGTGCGATAGAAGTCAATCCTTACTTCGAAACCGGCTACCAGGTCCTCTTTAGGGCTTATTCTGCGTCAGGGAATAAGGCCTCCATTGTAAAATTATATAAACAGCTTGAATCCCTTCTTCAGCTGGATCTTTCAACCTCCCCGGCACCGGAAACAATCGAACTATACCAAGCTTTACTCTAATTGTTATTTCGACGCCCACAATAAACCCAAAAGTTGTAAAATAATAATTATCTATATTCGGCGCATTCCAAAGACGTTATAACATATGAGCCTATTTTGAAGCCACGTCTGTTGTATAAGTATTGGTATCTATATCCAAAAGGAGAAACCATGAATACTTTTAATCGCGTTAAATCAGATTTTGCACGGTTCGTTGTCAGTGGAAAAGCCCGCCTGGTTATGCTGGTGATCGTGCTCGCCCTGTTCATCTTGGCTGCCGGCGCGCCCGGTGCATCAGGTGGTGTAGGCGACTAAATGATCCTACTCACGGCCATCCTTCTCGGATTGATATCCGGGATGGTCCGGGCAGAGCTGGAAAGACATCCCTACCGGACGCTTAAACTCAAGGAACCGGGTCTGGTCGTTGTAGCCTTCCTGGCTCAATTTGGCGTATTCCAGCTTTCGCGTTTCGGCATCATAGTAGAGGATAATTGGGTGGCTATAACTCTTATCGCTGGCCAGTTTATCCTGCTTGTTTTCGCATTTCTAAATAGAAAAAGCCCCGGCTTCATTCTTCTGGCATTCGGCACATTGCTCAACTTGGCCGTGATGCTATTGAATGGTGGTTTGATGCCAATGTCTCCAGAAACAATCTCGAATCTTAATCCACAGGCTTCCCCGGAAAGCTGGTCTATTGGAGAGCGGCTGGGGAATAGTAAAAATATTGCTCTGGGTGAGGAAATGACTCGCCTGTCAATTCTTTCGGATCGCTATATTTTACCTGGCTGGTTGCCCTACCGGGTGGCATTCAGTCTTGGGGATGTTGTACTATCACTCGGCGCATTCTGGCTCTTATGGTCGCTGGGCGGAGTGCCGCGCAAACACAAGGAGAACACGAATGGAAAAAAGGTTACCAACCATTCCCCACTACGAACGGACTGGCGGGGATCACACCGAAAAGGAATGCAGCCGGATCCTGACCGCGGCTGTGATTAACCCGCAATTCTGCCGGATCCTGCTTACCGATCCCGGAAAAGCCCTTAAGATGGGTTTCGCCGGTGAACCTTTCAAGCTCAATGCAGAAAGTCATGATCTGCTTTCACAAATTCGGGCCAAATCTCTGTCCGATTTCGCTCGTCAGATGAATGGCACGCTGGCACAGGTCTGTACGGCAGCCTGATCGCCTTGGGTCATAATAATTAGGTATTGAGTCCGCTAGAGAAACGGACAACAAACCATAACCTCGGATTTGCGGGTAGCTCCCAGCACACCCCGCAAAGACACAACATTCCACCTATATGGTGGAATGTTGTTGTTTATCTGAACCCATGTGGCTTGTCGGTTTTTAGTAATCTATTATCTACATCTGGTAGGACATACATAAACAAACATATCCCTGGCAATGAGTCCGTTTTTAGTTGCCCGCCCTCCGGGCGTTGAACTCGATCCACTTTCCCATATCCAGATAACCATTCTGGTCCATGTAATCATATGTCAGGTACATTTGTGAAAAATGACTTACCGATCCATCGGCATTATTGACATAGATGTAGTCGAATGGATTACCCCCTCGTGTTTCGATTTCACCTTTTACATCTGATATTTTATTGATGTGGACGGCCATGAGGCCGTGGCTCTGTTTATAGCTCTGAACAATGGCCAGGTTAACCCACGGATTCTTGGCAGTTTCCGTTCCTATCAAGACTACAGTGACACTGGTGTTTGTGAGTTCCTGCAGGATCATCTTCTTGACGATATCTTCCCCACGCCGGTGGGCCTCTGCCCAAACCGAAGTATCCCAGAAACCGATGGCCTGCTTATCTGGTCCAACCCAACTGTCGCGGACTATTTCAGCCCGCCTTAGGTCGCGATCATAATTAAATGTAAAGAATACCCTGCGTGCCATTATCTTTCCGACCACATCTCGTGAAGCTGTAATCCCTGATGAAGCTAAGTGTGAAGCTTAAGGTTAATCCAGCCCTTGTTCACAACCACACAACTTATATCGTTGTTATTATAACCTTTAACAGAATTAAAGCTCTTTTCCTATCGAGAAGCGGGTAGGGGATATGGTGGGCCCGGTAGGGTTCGAACCTACGACCAAGCGGTTATGAGCCGCGCGCTCTGCCACTGAGCTACGGGCCCCCTTGTAACTAATTGTTAAAGTTCATTCCCCCCAAGCGCTTATCCCCGGAAGGGGACTATGTGACCCGTCGCGCTCTGCCACTGAGCTACAGGCCCCCGCATATATTGTCAAATCCACTCAACAACTGAGCGGGCGACGGGATTCGGACCCGCGATGTCAGCTTGGAAGGCTGATGCCTTACCACTTGGCGACGCCCGCATGTGACCCGTATTCTACCCGCTGGACTTCCGCAGGTCAAGCAGCCTGGCATCAGGATATAATTTACCCATCCTGATACAAAGGATAATATGGTTAAAAAGAAATCAACCACATCGATTCGCGCGGCAGTGCGCCGGCACCTCACATGGGAAAAAGCCAGGTCTTATGCCTTCATTCTGATCGGTGCTTTAATCCAGGCTATTGCCATGCGCCTGTTCCTGATCCCTTCAAACCTGGTCAGTGGGGGTATCAGTGGTTTATCCCAACTGGTTAATCACTACACCGGCTGGCCGATCGGCTTGATGGTCTTGCTGGGCAATGCCCCGCTTTTCATTCTCGGCTGGCGCTATCTTGGCGGTCCACGCTTCGCCCTCCGCACGGCATTCTCGGTGGCTGCTTTTTCCATTTTCACCGACCTTCTTATTTTCTTCCTGCCCACCAGCGGTATCACGGATGATATCGTGCTCAACACGCTCTACGGCGGTATCGTCCTGGGCATCGGCCTGGGTTTTGTCTATCGCGGTCAAGGTACCAGCGGTGGCAGTGATATCCTCGGGCGTATCCTTAATCATAGATCCGGCATCTCCATCTCCCAGGCATACTTACTCACCGACTCATTGGTCGTCCTGGCTGCCGGTTTTGTATTCGGTTGGACCCTGGCCCTGTATGCGCTGGTGATGATCTATGTCAGCGGTGTATCCGCCGAGCTGGCCTCTGAAGGCAGCAATATCTACCGGGCCGCCATGATCATAACCGACGAGACACAGAAGGTCAGTGAAGCCATCATGGTCGATATGGAGCGCGGGGTGACCATTTTACAGGGGACCGGCGCCTATACAAATAAGACTCGCCCGGTACTTTATTGCGTCGTTACCATTTCAGAAACCCATCAGCTTAAAGCCATCGTGCATGAGATAGATCCGGACGCCTTCATGGTGATCGGTCATGCGCATGAAGCTCTCGGAGAGGGCTTTAAACCATTTAAGAAAAATTGAGGTAAGAATGAGCGACTCGCATAAATTCTTCCATAATCTCTCGCGAGAGGTATCCTCTATACCCACTGGAGGCATCCTCAGTAAAGCTCTGACCACAACGGATAAAGTGAAGGTCACCATATTCGGCTTTGACACAGGCCAGGAATTAACAGAACATACAGCCGCTTATCCTGCCATCCTACATTTTCTCTCTGGCGAGGCCGATCTTACGCTAGGGCAGGATAACTTCCAGGCCGCTGCCGGCTCATGGGCATACATGCCAGCCCTGACTCCCCATAGCCTGGTCGCCAGAACACCTGTGACCATGCTGCTGATCATGTTAGTGGCCTGATCGCAAACCGCCCTGTAAGTTGGGTTGTTCTTATTTAATTGGATTATCGATCTGAATCACCACATAACTATTATCAGCCAGGTTGCCCTGGCGCAGTACTTGAATTCTGATCGTAAATAAACCGTTTGCGTATTTAATTGTATCCAGTGTGCCCAGCTTATTCCCCTGTGGCAATTCCGTCATTGCGGCACCCACTTGCAACCATTGGGTTGGTGCCAATCCTGTTCCCAGGTCCATGCGTAAAGAGATGAATCCCGTTGGTTCGATTAACCCGCTGATCGTGATCAGTCCTTTTACGCTGCTAAAATTCATAGGCGCAACAATAACGGTACTGCCTGTGCCGCTTCCTGACTGGAAAACCACATAATCTGAGGGGGCTAGTGGGTACCCCGCCTCCCTTGCCCAGGTCATCTCCTCGATCGGTGGATTAAAGAAGATTTGCTTTGTGATCTTCGTCGGGTCGGTGAAGACTGTGGCCCGTCGTCCGGTCTCCATATCAGTCGGGAATGCCTGATACAAATTATCCGTCTCTGATGGTTCAGTTCCGGTCATGAAATATTCCATAACTGTTTGTGGACAGGCATCGCCTGGCAATAGACCGGAGGGGACGCAGACCTCCTGGCGGGTGATACCCTCCGGAATGGTCCTACCTTCCCGGGGTGAACCCGGGGCGAAGGATTCCTCAACAATATTGACAAGTGCCGAGTCAATTCCCAGCTCATCTAAATCAGGTTTTCCGGCAGGATCAGAATATCCCATATACACGACGAAAACGTATTCGGGGGTGTAAGCCACACGCCAGTAGTCCATCCCATCCATGGAAAAGCTTGTTTTAGTCGATCCTTGGAGCATTTGGTCACCCACACCTGGGGATGCCAGCATGTCATTAACGAGCCATGCAAGCTCAGGGCTGACTAAGGTTTGTTCCAGGTACTCATCTTTCTCCAGAATAACAGCCCCGTTATCATCAAGTGCTCTTAGAATCAGGCTGGGTGTCAGCTCTCCCGACGGGGATTGAGAAGTGCTTCCAGCTCGAATGCCTCTATTGGCAAAGATGCCATAAGCCTGGGCAATCGATAGGCTGTCAGCAATTCCGGATGTGTATGGAATGCCCTCGCTTTCATATAGATGCAATCCAAAACTTGATAAGAGATCCAGCACATTTTCTTTCCCAAAATCTGCCAGCAGTTTGGCTGCGGGTGCCAGGTGATCCCCGGATAATGCGGTTCGAACGCTCATGGGACCTTTAAAAATACGCTTGTCTGGATAATATCCCAGGGTAGACGCATCAAGGTCAGTCGGCGTGTCCCAGACCAGGGTGGCAGGCGACATGCCTTGCAATAAGCCGGGCAGGTAGATAAAAGGCGTGACCAGGGTGGAAGCTGCGTGGGGTTTCAAGAAACTCTGCTCGCCATCCGAGGTTGAATAATCCCCCAGCATGGCTAACACCCGCCCTTCAGTGGGGTCCAGTAGGACGAAATTGATAACCAGGTCGCCAGGAGCATTAATTTCAGGCAGTGGCATGGTTAACTCCAAGGGCACTCCTGCGCATGTTGTATGATTCACCGTGTCATCCAACATATCATAGAGGGCGCATACCAGTCTTGTTTGCAGACCGGCATCCATGCTGGTGATGACCTTGAGTCCCCCTTGATCAGGGAAAATAAGATTGTTCGTCTCGGAGAGTTTTTGCCTGGCAGCGGCGATAAAGGCAGTGGTTTGGTCTTCCTGATCCATGGGTCTCGCATTAATAGCTGCCCGCGCGCTATTCGCTAGTTGTATGATGGTTTCATCAATTACTCCAAGCGTGCCAAGATACGAAACAGCCTGCTGCATCTTTTTATCAAATAGATCCGGTGCACTTATCACATTCACTTCTGGTGCGAGTGAGATCACAGCTAAAACCAGTAACTCCCCCGGGTTCATCTGGTCCAACGACTTATTAAAATAATACCCGGCAGCGGCGGCAGCACCCCGGACATTCGGTCCATAATTGATGCTGTTAAGGTACCAACTAATCAGTTGGTCCTCCCCGTAGCGGGTGTTTGCCTGGGCGGCGAGCAAGCGCAAGCGAATATTACGAACATCAGTTTCAGGTTCCCCGGAAATCAGCAGATCAGAAACCAAACGTTCCGGGATCGTCAATGTCCGATCTTCCTCCTGATGGGTTGGGGGTTCCGTGGGATTATCCGAGGGGGGCATCGCCACGAGATGAGCCACATAGTTGGACAGGAGGGATGGACCCTCACCTCCCGGGATTCTTGAGAATTCAATATAACCCACTACCGGATCCCCGATACCATTCCCAGGGATGAGAACTTGACCCGAGCGGTCATAAAATAGTATGGGTTGGTACACCTGGCCATTGGAACCAACCAGCCTTTCCAAATTGCTGATAGCAGGAAGGTCTTTTAGGATGGCGGTAAGATGAAAACTACCAATAACCATTGCGGTTATGATTAACAATGAAGTCAGCCCTAATATGAATCCCCCCAACCTGGTTCCTGAGGAAGCCACCTTTAACCGTCGCCGATTTTTCTTCAGGCGATTCCGGATTAATTGAAGCCGGATAACCAGAATTGGGTTCTTCGTTTGCTTAAAATGATTTTGGAGGCGCATCTTCTCTGGTGACTATGCCAAATTTCAGTCTGCAGGTGTAATGACTTATAATGAAGAGAAACTGGAAAACACTCAATGACACAAATCGAATTGGAACTGCATCCTGTAGATGATATCATAACCAACGCCACCGGTCGGCCTGGAGAGCGCATATTTTACCTGCAGGCAACCAAAGGGGATCAGGTTGTTACCCTGATCGTGGAAAAGATCCAGCTCCAGTCTTTGGCGGTTGCAGTCGAACAATTTCTGACAGATATCAAACAACAGGATCCGGCGCTTCCAGATGATTCGTCTTTCTACAAGGAAGAGGACATGTTACTGAAAGCCCCCCTTGAACCCATGTTCCACGTGGGGACATTTGGCCTTGGTTACGACCCCGCTGAGGATATGATCATCCTTGTCCTTCGCGAAGCCAGTCTGGATACTGATAACCCTGAGGCTGGAAACTCAGTGAAATTATGGTGCAGCCGCTCCAAGATTCGCCAGCTGGCACATTGGGGAGTCGAACTTGCCAACCGTGGGAGGCCTATTTGTCCCCTTTGTGGGGAGATCATTGACCCGGATGGGCACCTTTGCCCGAAAAAGAACGGGCATAAGAAATCCCACTTAATCGATGATGGACAAACTGGCAATCCTGAATGATCTTCAGTACGGCGAGATCGATCTGGAAGGGCAATTTCTACGCGGTTCGAATGGTACTTTCCTGGTGGTGGTAAGACACGCCGGTAATTCATTGCGTGCTGTATATAAACCGAAGGCGGGTGAGCAGCCTCTCTGGGATTTTCCTCAAGGCACCTTATGCAAGCGTGAGGTGGCAGCATACATCTTTAGTGAGGCACTTGGTTGGAACCTTGTTCCCCCAACCATATTTCGACGGAAAGCCCCATTGGGAGCCGGATCGCTACAAGTCTTCATTCCGCATAACCCCCATGATCATTATTTAAACATGCCAACGGGGGGAACGGAAATTCACCGCATGGCTCTGCTCTTTGATTTTCTATTAAATAATGCGGATCGTAAAGCCGGCCATTTTATCATGGACGATCAGCATCATATCTGGTTAATCGATCATGGGTTAACCTTCAACGAGCAGGAGAAATTGCGCACGGTGGCATGGGATCACGCCGGCGAGGAGATACCCACGGATTTACAGGAGAACATCCAAAAAGTTCTTGTTGACCTGAGCTCTCGAGACGGAATCTATGCGCAAATGACCGGTCTATTGAGAACAAATGAAATTAAGTCATTGATCCGGCGAATGCAAAACCTGCTGGAAAAGGGCACATACCCTGTTCCCTCCGGCGACCGGCGTGTCATCCCTTGGCCGCCGATCTAATCTGGATGACTTATCAAGGATGCAGATATGAAAACGATTCGGTTGGTGATGGTCGGTTTTGGGAATGTAGGAAAAGCCTTTGTTGAATTAATTGATGACAAGAAACAGGAACTCGCGGACAAATATGGTATCCATCTGCTGGTAACCGGGGTCGCCAGCGGGAGACATGGCTGTGCTGCAAACCCAGACGGCATCAAACCAACCCGGTTGCTTGCAATTGCAAATGCGCGGGGGGATTATTCGATCCTTAATACAATTCCCGGTGTACGGGACTCCCTGACATTAATCAATACCTGTCCCGGAGATGTACTTCTGGAAAACACCCCGGTAAACCATGAGACGGGTCAACCGGCCATCGAACATCTAAGACTTGGTATTGAGCGAAATATGCACGGCATCACTGCTAACAAAGGCCCAGTCGTGCATGGCTTTGAATTACTGACGGCATTGGCGGCAAAAAGGGGGAGAGCCTTTCGTTTCGAATCGGCGGTAATGGATGGAGCCCCCATCTTTTCTCTTCACCGCTATTGTCTTCCAGCCGTACAGTTATTTGGGTTTAAAGGTATTTTAAATTCCTGCACCAATCTGTTGCTTTGCCGCATGGAATCCGGTGAGTCCATGGAAGAAGCCATTCGGTATGCACAGTCTATCGGCATCGCCGAGACTGACCCATCGGCGGATATTGATGGTTGGGATGCTGCCATAAAGGTGGCAGCCCTGGTAACTGTGTTAATGGGGGTTCCCTGTAAACCTGCCGATATCGGCCGCCATGGAATCCGTGGGGTAACGCCCGAGATGATTGCCAAGGCCAGCTTGGAAGGTAAACGCTGGAAGCTGGTTTGCTCCGCACGACGGACCAGTAATGGTTTTACTGCCAGCGTAGCGCCTGAACTGCTGGGGGCTGACTCACCACTGTATACGGTCAATGGCACCAGTTCCTATGTTCAATTCGAACTGGACAGCCTGCCTGGTTTGGGAATTCTGGAAAGTAATCCGGGGCCAAAAACCACAGCGTATGGTTTGCTTTCAGACCTGATCAATATCGTCAAGGAAGGAATTTAATGCTGCTACGAACCTTTATCGGTCTGGGTTCTAATCTGGGAAATCGTCTCGCAAATCTTGAGATCGCGATCGATAAACTTGAACCACAGGTTCATCTCACAGATGTATCATCCGTGTATGAAACAGAACCGTGGGGTGTGCTTGACCAGCCTTGTTATCTTAATTGCGTTATTAAAGGAAAGACCAACCTCCAACCAGAAGTTCTGCTCTCAAAACTAAAATCCATCGAAACTGAAATGGGCCGTCAACCAACGATGCGTTATGGACCGCGTGTGATCGACCTTGACATTCTGTTATACGGCGATCTGATCCTAACGACCGATGACCTGACCATTCCACATCCCCGCATGCTGGAGCGGGGGTTTGTGCTCATACCTCTAGCGGAAATCGCTGGCAGGGTGAAGCACCCGCTGACAGGGAAAACCTTCAACCACCTGGCGACTATGATCGGCCATGATGGTATCAGTCTGTACAACCCCCACAAAGAGGCTCTATCATATGAATGACTCGCTTAATAACTTCGAATGGGGTACGCGGACCTATGTGATGGGGATCATAAACGTCACGCCCGACAGTTTTTCGGGCGATGGACTACTTTCACAGAAGGACTTTCCCCGGAAGGCACTTGAGCAAGCCCAACAATTCAAGGACTCCGGGGTTGATATACTGGATATTGGCGCAGAGAGTACCCGTCCGGGCGCAACCCCGGTTGACGAACAAGAGGAAATTAATCGCCTTTTACCGGTTATCCGGATTCTTGTCAAAGCCAAGCTCGGTATACCCATTTCGCTTGACACGTATAAGGCTTCGGTTGCGAAAGCCGGACTTGATGCCGGTGTGGATTGGATTAACGATATTTGGGGGTTTAGAGCCGACCCACAGATGGCCGCTGTCGCTCATAAATCGGGCACACCAGTCATCCTGATGCATAATCGCAGCCAACCAACAACACCACAGTTGAGTGCCCGGCTCGCTGGTCATACCCTGGGAACTGATTATCAGGATCTTCTTAAGGATGTCAAGCAGGAATTACTTCAGAGCGTAGCGCTTGCCCATGAGGCAGGCATCCAAGATAATTTGATCATACTGGATCCGGGTATTGGGTTTGGTAAAACCGTCGAACAGAACAGGCTTCTGATCGCCCGGTTGGATGAAATACGCGCCCTTGGGTATCCGGTGCTCCTGGGTCCCTCAAGAAAATCTTTCATTGGCAGGACGCTTGACCTGCCTCCCGATCAGCGCTTGGAAGGCACCTTAGCTGCCGCTGGCGTAGGTATCGTACGAGGTGCGGATATCATCCGGGTCCATGATGTTGGTGCGACGGTGCGCTTTGCACGCATGCTGGATGCAATCATCCACGCACCAGATGCCGATTAACCGACATGGTAGAATCAATCGATCGGAGGGCTTATCCTTAAGATCCGCTCGCTCTCATTCCCTGAATTGGTTCTAAACCAACACCTGCTGGTGGGTGCCATTACCCTAGACAGCTCATTTAAGCTCACATTCGGTTCACCACAAAGTTTGTGGCGGGTGGCTTCTCAATTCGATCCGCGTCAATCCTTCGTAACCAGGCTTTATCAGCAGGGGAAACTTGACATAATATGTCAGCTGAGACATGTTTCTCAGGAACGGGTTGCTTCCTTATCCTTTTTAAGCTGCAATGGTGAAATTAGGGATGACGATCTGGCAATCATACTGGATGACATGCGCCAGTGCACCCAAAACCTTGGTGCAATGCATCTGGTATCCGAAGTCGACCATAAACAACCGATTCTCGAAAGCATGAAATCCTGGGGGTTCATGGTCAGTGCCTGGCAGGATATCTGGAAGCTTGAGCGACAGAGTCCGCCTCCCGACACACAGGAAAGGGCGGCTGAATGGTGTCCTCTGGCAGAAGTCGATTGGTGGCAAGCCGCTCAGTTACTTCAATCCGTTATACCGCCGATTTCACAGGCGACAGACCTGCCGCTACGCCATCGATCACGCTTCTGGGTATGCCATCAAGCTGAGCGCATCATCGCTTTTGCTGATGTGCGCCATGGTCCTCAGGGTATATGGATCCAGCCCACATTTGAACCAGGCGTCACCCATGTGTCCGACCTGGTGGCCGATTTAATGAGCTCGCTTCCGGTCAGATTGTCGCGCCCACTTTATCTGTCCATCCGCTCTTATCAATCCTGGTTGTTCCGAAGTATTGAGATGATGAACGCAGAATATATTGGACACCAGGCTATTTTGGTCAAACACCTGGCTGGGCACATCAAAGGGCTTTCTCCGGTTGAGTTATTACAGCTTGAGAAAGCCAAGGCAAAGCCATCGCACCCGGTGGTCTCGTCTCAATCAACAAATCGAATAATGCATTAGAATTGATTTATTAATAGTTAGAGAAAGTGACCAAGTTAAGATGACACAACGTAGAATTACAGATGATTTACAGGTATTACTGGAGGTTCTACCTGCACCCATATCCACAGCTGTCACGAACGCTAATAACAGTGACAACCTGCTTGAGATCATCCTTGATTTGGGCCGGAATCCAACCGCCCGCTTTGTCGAAAAAGAAATTCCCCTGACGACTAATGAGATCGCCCATACAGATCTGGATTATGTCGTTCAACGGATTGGTGAGTTCGATGGTGATAACCGTGCAGGACTCGAGCGCACCCTTCATCGCATTTCTGCTATCCGTAACAGACGTGGACACATCGTGGGCTTGACTTGTCGGGTTGGTCGAGCTGTATATGGAACCATCGATATCATTCAGGACTTGGTTGAATCCGGTAAAAGTTTGTTGATTCTTGGGAAGCCGGGTATTGGTAAAACCACAATGCTGCGTGAGGCTGCCCGAATTCTGGCAGAGACCAAGCGCGTGGTCATTGTTGACACTTCGAATGAAATCGGTGGAGACGGCGATGTTCCACATCCTGCAGTAGGAAAAGCCCGGCGCATGCAGGTTTCCAGACCCTCGCTTCAACATGAGGTCATGATCGAAGCGGTTGAAAACCATAACCCTGAAGTGATTGTGATCGATGAAATTGGGCGCGAACTGGAAGCCGCTGCCGCTCGAACCATTGCTGAACGTGGTGTTCAGTTAATCGGTACTGCTCATGGCCGCTCTCTGGAGAACCTGTTGCTAAATCCGACACTGTCGGATCTGATCGGTGGAATCGAATCGGTGACGTTATCAGACGAGGAGGCGCGCCGCCGGGGGACTCAAAAAACCGTTCTTGAACGCCGCGCCCCCCCGACCTTTGATATGTTGGTCGAAATTCAAGAACGCGACCGATTGGCGATCTATCAAGATGTCAGCGAAGCGGTGGATAACCTGGTCAGGGGGTTCGTGCTGGCTCCCGAGATCCGTTATCGGGATGAGAACAACGAGATCCATGTTGAAAAACCGGCCAACCCTCGTGAGGGCCGCCAATCACCTGCGAATTCTGTGCGTAATGCCGGCAATATGGATACCGCTCCTTTTCAGAGGCGTTCACCTGGCATAAATGGAGCGGTCGAGCGCACAACAGAAAATATCTCCTACACAGCCCAACCCGCCAAGCCCGGAGTGGAGTTGACACCTATTCGCATTTATCCATTCGGGATCGCGCGCAACCGCTTGATACAGGCAGCCCGGCGGCTGGGTATTCCCGCACTGGTAGTCAAGGAGCTCGATGAAGCGCAAGCCCTGGTCACGATGCGAACTTATTATCGAAATCGCCAGCAATCCATCCAGGACGCCGAACAGCGGGGTATTCCCATATATGTTCTTCGGGCCAATACAATCAACCAGATGGAACAATTTCTGGGCGATCTGTTTAACTTGCCGAATAACGCACTCGAACGCTCCGGCGGCGAGGAATCCAACATGCAAACCCGTGCTGCTATTGAAGCAGTTCTCAATGGTGAGCGTTGGGTAGACCTCCCCCCTGCCAACGCCACGATCCGCCGGCTTCAACACGAGATGGCACGTCAGGCTCAGCTCGTCTCCCAATCATTCGGGAAAGATCCCAACCGAAGGGTTAGAATATACCGGGATTAGCCATCGATGTTCATCACATTGGAAGGCCCAGAGGGCAGCGGAAAAACCAGCCAGATCCCAATATTAGCGGATCATATCCGCTCGCTTGGCCATGAAGTCCTGTTGACACGCGAACCCGGTGGAACATTCATCGGCGATCAGATCCGAAATGTGTTGGTTTCACTAGAAAACAAGGCGTTAACACCCCAGGCTGAAACTCTACTATTCCTGGCCGCCCGCGCTCAATTGGTCCGCGAGGTCATTCAACCGGCATTGGCCAGAGGAATGGTCGTGCTTTCTGACCGATATGCTGACGCCACACTAGCCTACCAGGGATACGGACATGGCGTCGATTTGGAAACTCTCAGGCAGTTACTGTCTTTCGCTACCGGTGGTCTGCAGCCAGACCTGAAGATCCTGTTGGACATAGACGTTGAAAATGGCCTGCGCCGTAAAACAGACTGTGGGGAATGGAACCGGTTGGACGCTTACTCGGTGGCTTTCCACGAGCGCGTCCGGAATGGATACCATAGCCTGGTTTCTTCTGAGCCAGGAAAATGGATTGTGCTTGACGCCAGTAAGGACCGGGGGGTTGTTCAAGCAGACCTGCGTAAAGCTGTGGAAACGGCGCTTAAAATATACCTCACGAATCCGGAAGCTTAATGGGATTCTAAACTACTTGTAATGAACCATTTCAACTGGAATGTTACAATTGAAACTCGCACATAGCTTCTGTTAGGAATTCTATTTCGATGAAAGTAACTCATAGTCTTGCGATTCTTGCCTTTCTACTTCTGGGCGCCTGTCAACCCACTATTGCACCCACGCCTGATCCGACCACTACACCAAGCACCATCCTCTTACAGGATTACTGCACAATGGTAAGCAGTGCTGATACTGTTCAGGATCCCACAGAAACGGCTCTTAAAGAATTAGTCCCCCCCGTATCTAATATTGATTGGATTGATGGACCGGATACTGCTGCAGTGACCATCATCGAATATGTCGATTTTCAATGTCCGGGTTGCTCCGGTTTGGCACCTGATATCGACCAACTCCGTCTGGATTTCCCAGAAGACCTGCGGGTCGTCATCCGGCATTTTCCCAACCCTGTCCACGATAAAGCCCTCTTGAGCGCACAGGCCGCAGAAGCGGCTGGATTACAGGGTAAGTTTTGGAAAATGAAGACGGCGTTATACGAAGGCCAATCTCAATGGTCAAACCTGACCCCTCAGGGATTTGAGGATTGGCTCACGCACACTGCTGTAAGCCTATCGATCGATCCTGCCCGTCTCCTGGTGGATCTTAATAGCCCGGTGCTGGTGGAAAAAGCCCTGACCGCGCAGGATGAAGCGATCCGCCTGAGAATCCCATATACACCCTTTCTTATTATTAATGATGTCATGTATCAGGGACCGCGTGAGTACACAAGTCTTAAAGATGTCATTAAACTTATGTTGCTCGAGGACCGTCAGGTCACCGGATGCCCCCCGTTTACAATCGATGTTTCCAAACAATATATCGCCACCATCCTGACCGAGAAAGGTGCCATCCTCATTCAACTATATCCCGATAAAGCTCCTTATACCGTGAATAGTTTTGTGTTCCTGGCAAATCGTGGATATTTTGACGGGATAACTTTCCACCGAGTTATAAAGGGATATCTGGCTCAGACGGGCGATCCCTCCGGTACGGGTTATGGCGGTCCCGGGTACACATTCCCAAATGAGATTGACGACACAATAATGTTCAACGCGTCCGGAATGGTCGGTATGGCAAACGCAGGTCCCGACACCAACGGCAGTCAATTCTTTATCACACTCATCCCAATGCCAGACCTGAATGGTAGTTATACGATTTTTGGCCAAGTGATTCAAGGCCTGGAAGTGGTCAAGAATTTATCTGAACGCGATCAATCTCTTGGAACACCGCTTTCTGACGGCGATAAAATCATTTCAGTGACGGTCGAGGAAAAATAGCCATTACATCTGAGTCTATCATTCCACAGCCAATACAATCCAAAACGAGCGCGTATAGCATTATCCAACTCGTTTTAGTCACAGGCGCATCTGCGTTTTCCATGTTATGTGGTTTTATTTTAGTCATAATTGGAATTTATCAACTGATCGGGAATCTAACTGGGGTATCTGAAGAATACCCTCTTTATGCGGTTGGGCTAATCCTGCTTACCATCAGCATCCTGCTGTTTCCGTTTACAATTCTTAAGTTTTATTCGATTGGCCCATCAAGGCAATCCAAAGTCGTTTTGGGTCCGCTGGCCACTAATCACGCAAAGCTGATTCTGGCTGCTTTGCTCATTTTATGGGTGGCTGTATTACTGACCGGTTACTTTCTCGTTGGTAAAGGACTGCCCGCCACCTTGATCCTTCCCATACTGGCCATCTTGGGAGTCCTCCTACCCATCAGTGCATTTCTCATCGTAGTATGGCACAAAGTTGGTCCACTGGAAACCTCCCGCAGCTGGGGAGCCTTAAGTGTCGGTCTGACATTTTCTCCACTTCTGGGGATCATTCTCGAGTTTGGCTTCCTGGTTCTGGTTTTCGCATTTATCATGGTGATCATAATGCAGGATTCCTCGCTATTAAGTAACCTGGAAATCATGGCGACCAGACTTGCCAGTGGGCAGAATAATCCTGAAATAATCAACAATATAATAATCTCCTTTTTAGACCGGCCGGTCAACCGATTCATGATTTATTCTATTATTGCCGGTCTAGTCCCGATCATTGAAGAAATCGTCAAGCAGATACCGGTGTGGTTGCTTGCCTGGCGAAAATTATCCCCCCGTGCCGGTCTGCTAGTTGGGGCATTGGGCGGGGCTGGTTTTGCTCTAACAGAAAGCCTGATGACCATTACAGCTACGGGCGGAACAGAGCAATGGCTGTATCAAATCCTCGGCCGTTCTGGGGCAGGGTTGATGCACATTTGCACCGGCGCCATTGGTGGTTGGGGGCTAACCTCAGCCATGCAAGATAAACACTACCTAAAAGCCACTCTGGCCTATCTGGGCACAGTCATTATCCATGGCTTGTGGAATGCAGCAGCAACCTGGGATGGACTCTCTCATCTGATTGACTCATCTTCTGACGGCAATTTATTCCCGTTGGCTATACTGGGCAGTCTATTTATTTTCATGCTAGTTTTTTTGTTTAATATTCAAAATTTGATAAAGGATTAACTGATGGATTTCATTAAAACAATCATCGATCTATTCCTGCATCTGGATAAACACCTCGGGGAATTGATCCAGCAAATTGGGATGTGGACCTATGTCCCATTATTCTTGGTTATTTTCGTGGAAACGGGTATTGTCATCTTCCCCTTTTTGCCGGGAGATTCGTTGCTTTTTGCTGCGGGCACTCTAGCCGCACTTCCGGAAAGCCCACTGAGTGTGGTCGGCTTGTTCTTGAGCCTTGCAATTGCAGCAATTCTTGGAGACACGGCCAACTACTGGATTGGGCATTATATCGGACCTCGTGTTTTTACAGAAAAGATCCCATTTTTAAAAAAGGAATACCTCGATCGTACGCATAAATTTTACGAGAAGCATGGTGGTATCACGATTTTCCTGGCTCGCTTCATGCCGATCATCCGCACCTTTGCGCCATTTGTCGCTGGCGTGGGCGCAATGTCCTATGGCCGATTCATTATCTACAACATCTTCGGTGGGCTTGTGTGGACAGCTCTATTTACTTTTGGCGGGTATTTCTTTGGCAATCTGGAAATCGTTAGAAATAATTTTTCCTTGGTAATCGTCGCGATCGTATTGATATCTGTTATCCCGGTATTATCCGAGCTGATCAAGAACCGTATGAGTAAGAAGCAAACGGTTGAATCAGAACCAGATAATCAATAAACGTGCGCGAACGCTACACCCGAACGCCAGAGCATGTGTTATACATTATAGAAGCCATTAAAAGGTTACTTACCAGTGGATAGAAAACTACTTCTCAAGGTTGTTAACTTTGTTTATAAAACCCTCGCCCGGACCGAATTCATAGGGGTGGAAAACATACCCGCTTTGGGTGGAATTATCCTGGCAACTAATCATATGAGTCGGGCCGATGTTCCCCTTCTGATGCTCACACCAAATCGTCCGGATATGCTCGCACTTGCAGCGGACAAGTACAAAAAGCATCCAATCTTCAGTGTCATATTGAACGCGGCAGATGTTATCTGGCTTGACCGGGAAAAAGCCGATTTTTCTGCACTTACAACAGCCAGACAATATATCCAGAAAGGGGGGGCAATTGGCATCGCCCCGGAAGGAACGCGCAGTAAGGTTGGATCCTTAATAGAAGGAAAAGCTGGCACGGCTCTGTTGGCCGCCAGGGCAAACTGCCCCATCATTCCAGTTGGGATTACTGGTACAGAGAGTGCTGTTAAGAAATTATTCACACTACACCGGCCAAAACTGGTTGTCCGATACGGAAAAGCCTTCAAGCTGCCCCCGATTTCCCAGGATGATCGCGCGGTCTGGTTATCAAAGTGTACTGATGAGATCATGTGCCGTATTGCAGCTTTACTGCCCGAAAGTTATCGCGGTTTTTATAAAGATCACCCTCGATTACTGGAACTTCTCAATTCAGCTTGAAATACTTTACTGGTTAGGCTTAATGGGGTTATACTAATTTAATACATTTCATATGTTGCCCCCACTGAGCTGGGTTGCCCTGTTCTTCATTTCGGGGCTGATCTTCGCAGAATTCTCTCACATATCCCTATCAGCCTGCGTGACCACCATGGCAGTCACCATTGTTACATGGGTGGTTTTATCTATATTGAGAAAACCTTGCTTGTGGGCTATAGGTAAAAGCCGACTGATTGGTCTTTCGCCAGCCCTCATTCTTTTCTCATTCATGGCTGGTGCCCTGCGTTATCAAATTGCCACTCCTCCGCTTTCCCAAAACAATCTGGCTTACTACAATGGCAAAGGGGTTGTTACGATGACCGGAGAGGTTTACGGATTTCCAGACCGGCGTGATACTTTCCAGCTCCTTACAGTACAGGTCAATCGATTATCTCCTCCTGGGGGTGGCCTTGCCGGCTCGCCGGTTGCCGGGCGCGTGATCGTCCGTACCGGAATTGATTCCACCTGGAATTATGGGGATTTAATTCAAATGACGGGCCGTTTGGTCACGCCATCAGATGAAGCTGATTTTTCATATCGTGATTACCTGTCCAGACGATCCATTGGCTCATCACTGTATTTTCCAAAACTGGTCGTGATCACGAGGGGAGGGGGATCATCGGTGGTGCGGTGGGTTTTCACCTTAAGGGATAGGGGATTAACAATCCTGGCAAAACTCTACCCCATGCCTGAATCTGCCCTTCTTTCTGGAATCCTGTTGGGAGTAGATAATGGAATCCCGGAGGATATCCAAAATGCTTTCCGCGCAACCGGCACAACACATATCATTGCGATATCAGGGTTTAATATCTCGATTCTGGCGGGGCTTTTATCAAGCATTTTCTACCGCTTGTTCGGCGCACGAAAAGGCGCCATGGCGACGGTCATCGCTTTATTCTTTTATGTGGTCCTCACAGGTGCAAGTCCGTCCGTGATCAGAGCCGCCATTATGGGAAGCCTGGGTCTTTTTGCCTACCTGGTTGGACGCAGGCAAACCGGGATTAATAGCCTGGCATTTGTTGCCGCTGCCATGTGCCTGTTTAACCCTTACCTTCCCTGGGATGTATCGTTCCAATTATCTTTCCTCTCGACCCTCGGGTTAATCTTGTTCGCTGAGCCCATGGTCGCCTGGCTTGGTGGTTGTTTCGACAGGTTGTTACCCACACGATCTCTCGGTCATGTGGCAGAAATGATTGGCGAGTATTGTCTGTTTACATTGGCGGCATTGATCACAACGTTCCCTGTCATGGCATTTCATTTTCACGCTTTCTCCTGGTCGTCCTTGATTACCAATCCTCTCGTACTGCCCGCCCAGCCACCAGTAATGGTCCTGGGGGGACTATCATTATTGCTGGGGTATATCTGGCTACCCCTGGGTAAATTGGTGTCCTTTCTGGCATGGCCGTTTGTCGCCTATACGATCAAAATTATTGAGTGGTTTGGTAAGCTAACAGAAAATTCACCTGAGACGCTTTCTATCGGGATGGGATTCATTGTCGTTTATTACCTCATATTAATCATTTTCATAACCAGGTACAAAACACCTGGAATCAAGCGCCTTCTTCAACCCAACCTGATCATCGTTATTGGGCTGGCTGTAACCGTTTATGCCTGGCGGTCTGCGTTGAGTCTGCCAGATGGAAACCTGCATGTCTACGTATTCGAGAATGGCCCGTCAGAGAATCTTTTGATCCGGTCGCCGTCTGGAGAAAACATACTGGTTAATGCCGGATCCAAGAGCAGCACTCTGGCTAATGCATTAGGGAGGCGCCTTCCATCGTTTGACCGACATCTGGATTATGTCTTTTTACCGGTATCTGATAAATCCTCCATCCGCGCGCTTAGGCACGGTATTTTAGATATCGGTGTTGAATACCTCGTCTGGCTGGGAGACCCTACCGGTTTGGCATCCGCCCATGACCTGCAAAATAATATCGAGGTCCAAGCGGTGAACACATCGGTTGAACAGGAAGGAATGGTATATCATCTTGCCCCGGATATAACCATGGATATTATCGAATCTAAGGATGCTGGGGGGTGGATTTTTATCATCGAATGGAATCGTTTCCGGCTATTGCTTCCAATCCACATTGATGATGACTCATGGCTTGAGTTCAATTTATCATCACATCATCCGGAGGGGTTCTCAGCCATTATGCTTGCGGGGCATGGTGAGCTCGATTTGAACCCACCCTCGTTGATAAAACGGTTGTATCCCGCACTGATCATAATAAATTCCGACACCGATGATCTTGATGAAACTTCTGCTTTTAACCTCGATGACTGCAGCATCATAACCACAGATCAAAATGGCTGGGTGCATCTCACCACGGATGGAGAACAATTATGGGTTGAGGCTGAGCGTAATACTGAATAATCCTGGAGGATGATAAAATCACTGCATGGTTAATCGCATGTTTCAAGTATTACAACGTGTGCCGCCACCCGTTGTAATACTTTTCATCTGCCTAATCGCATATGGTCCCTTGCTTCCAACACTCGGTTATTTTTGGGATGATCTGCCTAATATGTGGGTCTATCATATGTTTGGACCTGGAGGATATATCTCCTATGCTTCCAATCATCGGCCTTTTTCGGCCTGGGTTTTTATCCTGACAACCTCCATCCTGGGAGAATCTCCGCTTGGATATCACATTTTAGCTTTTATCCTACGTTGGGCTGGTTCAGTCGGTGTCTGGTGGACGGTTAAACAAATCTGGCCATCTGCTCAAAAGCAGGCGCTTTGGATCGCCTTGCTTTTCGCAGTTTATCCGGGTTTCAGCGACCTGCCAATCGCCACGGTTTTCAATGTCCACTTTATGTGTTTGTTGTTGACTTTTTTCTCATTCGGAGGGATGCTATGGGCAGTACGTCACCCCCGTCGATATTGGATTGCAACCGCTGTATCTATTATCGCCAGCGCAGTCAGCACCTTCACAATGGAGTACTTCATTGGTTTGGAGTTATTGCGTCCGGTTATATTATGGATGGCGCTTAAACAGGAGCAACAGCGCCCCAAATTAGTATTACGGAAGGTTTTTCTGCACGCCTTGCCATATCTGTCAGTACTTGGAATCTATGCAATCTGGCGGATATTCGTTTTTAAATTTCCGTATTATGCACCCGTTCTGATCGATGCTAATAATTCTATAGGTGAGCGGATTTCGAAACTGATACCGCAGATAACTGACTCAGTATTCAGAGCTGGTGTTTTGGCCTGGGTCAACCCTTTCAATCCTACTGAATTTGATCTGCTGGGCCGTAACATGCTCTTGTTATATGGCGCTGTCTTTTTAATTGGAACGGCCGTTTCCATTTTAGTTCTTAAAGCTCAAAACGATCTTCAATACAAGTCCTCCGCGATGACCACAATCCGCACGGACTCCTGGCCTATTCAATCCATCCTATTAGGCGTACTTGCCCTATTTTTAGCCGGTTGGCCGCTCTGGATTGCCGGGTTGATTGTAATATTGCAGCCTCTTGATAATCGCTTTACCCTGCCATTTATTTTTGGTTCGGTCCTGCTCCTGACCGGGCTTATTGGCCTGCTCCCGGGAAAGCCGATTATAAAATATGGACTCGTATCCATTATCATCGGTCTTTGTTGTTCCTGGCATATACAATCGACGAACTTATTCCGTTACGAATGGGAGACAGTCAAAGATTTTTACTGGCAGTTGACGTGGCGGGCGCCCGGGTTAAAACCCGGCACGGCACTCCTCAGTAATGATGTCCCACTGTATTATTACAGTGACAATTCTTTGACCGCCTTACTGAACTGGACTTATGCTCCTGGAAGCACATCCCTCGAGATGCCTTATCTGTTGGATTACATTAGTGTCCGGCTCGGAGCAGGCCTCCCGGCATTAACCACAGGCCTGCCAGTAACCCAGGATTACAGCACCCTGTCATTTACTGGTTCAACAGATGAGACCATTGCTATTTTTGTCTCCCCACCTTCCTGTCTTCGCTTACTGGATCGTAAATTCGATGATCATTATCAGCGACTACCTGAACAATCAGGAAAAGCGGCAATCATCTCCAATTTGAATCAAATCCAGGTGGGTCAGCAGGCAATTCCCCCCGGTATGATCTTTGGCGCCGAACCAAAACCGGACTGGTGTTATTATTTTGAGAAAGCCGATCTCGCCAGACAACAGGAAAACTGGGAGGCGATTGTCGAATACGGTGAGCTTGCATTCGAATTAAATGACAATCCAAATGAATCATCAGAGCGGATACCTTTTATCGAAGGCTATGCACATACTGGTGCTTGGATGCGTGCATTCGAAATAAGCCGTGATATGGTTACCCACGGTAAAACCGGTGTTATCCCAATGCTCTGTGACACCTGGCACCGAATCGCAAAAACCACAATACCCAACCCTGAGCGGGATCAGGTGTTGCAAACCATCCGCACGGATTACAGCTGTGAATTAGAATGAAACAAGGAGAATACAAAATATGAAGGTTTTAATCACGGGTGGTGCAGGTTATATAGGAAGTACCATTTGCTCAGCTTTGATCGACAAAGGTCACACACCCATCATTTTGGATTCTTTGATCACGGGCCGAAAAGAATTCACCCGCGATCGGATTTTTTATCAGGGGGATATTGCCGATGCTTTACTTCTGGAGAGGATTTTTAAAGATCATCCGGATATACTCGGTACCATTCACTGTGCTGCTCTTATCGTCGTACCGGAATCTGTTTCAAAACCATATGAATACTATAAGGAAAATGTGGGGAAATCCACGACCTTTTTCTATCTGCTCCATCAATTCGGCTATCCGCGAGTGGTTTTTAGCTCATCCGCAGCCATTTACGATGTGGTCCCGAATTTTATGGTAAATGAAAGCTCCCCGCTTCGTCCAGACAGCCCCTACTCGCGCACCAAGTATATGATGGAACTTGTTTTAAAGGACTTTTGCACTGCATATAAAATGCAAGGTATTGCCTTAAGGTACTTTAATCCCATCGGGGCCGACCCTAAAATGCGATCCGGGATTCATGCCAAGGATCCATCGCACATACTTGGCAAACTTGTAGCTGTGGCTCGCGGGAAGCAGCCTATGTTTCAAATCACAGGAACCCACTGGCCAACACGAGATGGCACTGGCATCAGGGATTACATCCATGTCTGGGACCTGGCGAATGCCCACGTTCACGCCATGGAGCGCTTTGACCAGGTAATGGCGTCCTCGAAATCCAAGGAGACTCAATATCAGGTAATTAACCTTGGTACAGGGCGGGGGGTGACAGTCCGTGAGATGGTGGTTGCCTTCGAAAAGGTCTACGGGCAAGTCATCGCCAAGACGGAAGTTGATCCCCGTCCTGGTGATGTTGCCGGCGCATATGCCAATGCAGATACGGCCTTGCGTTTATTGAATTGGAAAGCCGAACTGAGTTTAGAACAGGGTGTTGCCGATGCACTTAAATGGGGTGCGATACGCAAGGACATTATTGGGTATGAATAACTGTCCAGGAACAAGAAAATAATTCGCATTACACCATTTGATTAAGAGCCAGCACTGGTTTAAAACTCATTCGATGAATCGGACAAACCCCAACAAGTTTTAAAGCTCTCTGGTGAACCTTTGTTCCATAACCTTTATTCGTTTTAAACGAATAGGCAGGATAAAGGTTATCCATCTGATTCATGCGATCATCACGCCTGGTCTTTGCTAAAATAGAGGCGGCGGCAATCGATAGAACCTGTTGATCCCCGCGAACCAAAGCAACCTGGGGCATTTTAAGTTCTTCAATTATCATGTAATCAAGTAATAAAAAATCCGGTGGTCTTATAAGCCGCATTAATGCCCGCCTGGCTGCCAACTTGGTCGCGGGTACGATACCCAGGGAGTCGATCTCCTTATTAGTCGCGTGACCAATCCCCCAATCGAGGCTTGTTCCTTTAATCGCACGGGCTAGTTTCTGCCGCTGCCCCGCAGATAACTGCTTGGAGTCACGCACATGACCAATCAGATCAGTTGGAATAGCTTCAGGTGAAAAAACAACCACAGCTGCATACACTGGTCCGGCCCAACTACCCCGCCCGGCCTCATCGATTCCCCCAACGGTCTTATATCCGGTCTCCCATAAGCCTAACTCACGGGTTAATCCCGGCGCAGGACAGCTGTGTTTCACCCTTTATTTATATACTCCATTTCGGACATTAGCCCGTATTCTTAATAAGTCCTTAAACATTCTTGGTGCATCGATCAACATCCTTACCCGACTATGTGCCCCAAAGTGCCACTCGATAGGAATTTCATTAATGGTGTATCCAAGCTGTTGGGCTATTACCAGCAACTCAACATCGAATGCCCAGCCCGACATGGTTTGTCGGCTAAAAACCGGCTCGATGACTTGAGATCTAAAGCATTTATAACCGCACTGTGTATCTTGCAGGCCAGGCAGGGCTAGTACCCGAACCAGAAAATTAAATGCCCTTCCTATCAGATGCCGATAAAGAGGCTCTTCATATCGTTGCGCACCCCTGGCTTCTCGGGATGCAATGGCGATATCGCACTCATCCAATAAAGGGGGTATAAATTTGGGTATTTCCTTTACTGGCATGGCCAGGTCGGCATCGAAAATCAGGCAATACTCTCCATGGGCGGCCAACATACCATGCTTGACGGCCTGTCCCTTCCCCTTAATCGGTTCCTGCATCACCCTGGCATGCGGGATGTTTTTACAAAAATCAATAGCTTTTTCGAATGTATCATCTGTACTGGCGTTTTCAACCACCAGGATTTCCGTTATAAAGTTTTGCCGTTTAACAAATGCCGCCACCTCGGTTAATGTTGCAGGTAACCGCAGCGATTCATTATGTGCGGGGATAATTATGGACAGGAATGGTTTTAGATTGGAGGATGCCACGCTAAATTAATGGGGTGTCAGCCAGTTCTTTCTGATATACGGTGGATCCGGTCGTCGCAATAGTTTGTTTATTGTTAATGGTCAGTAAACCAACAGATTTTTGGTCTGAAAATATAGTTCCTAAAAAAGGGATTCTCTTCCCTGTAACCACCTGATTACCCTTGGTTAACATTTCCAGCAACTTCTTTCGCTTCACCAGGACACAGTCCGAATAAGTTGCTCCCCGTTTTTGATAAGCCCTCACGAAGTTAATCTGTCCATTATGTGTATGATGCACCGCTTCAATGATCAGGTCGGCTTTATTTCTTTTCATCTGAATCACTTTGGATAATCTTGTTTCTCATCTGCCAGTCGGGGTGGGCGGACTCGAACCGCCGACCCCCGCGTCCCAAACGCGGTGCGCTACCAACTGCGCTACACCCCGGCAGCCCGAGTATAATCGCTAAGGAGCCATCCAGTCAAGGAACACCTGTCACATGCGCTTACTCTCAGCTGTTTTCCTGGTTACTATCTTAATGCATCCCTTACACTGGATCATCCAGCCAGGATTGGCACTGCCGGATCACGGGCACCTGCTTGTTGGTGGGCAAGAACAACGTATCAAAAAATTATCAATTTTATTCACCATTGGAGAATGCCTGGAACAAGAGGGAACGTTGCTGGATTCCAGCATGACATCAGCGATCTATCAGGCACCGGTCAAATTCAGTCTTTATCTGCCCCCTTGTTATGAGCAAAAATCATTAACCCGTTACCCGGTCCTTTATCTCCTGCATGGGCAGACCTATGATAATCATCAGTGGGGCCGCTTGGGGCTGCCTGAAGTAGCTGACACGCTGATCAACACTCATAAAATATATCCGATGATCATTGTCATGCCCAATGACCCCGACTGGCGTCAACCCGATGAATCACCCTTCGGCCGAATGCTCATAAACGAACTGATACCATACATCGATCAGACGTATTCAACGCTATCCGCGCGCAAGTATCGCGCGATCGGCGGATTGTCTCGAGGGGCTTCATGGGCACTCCATCTGGGACTGACAGAATGGAAGCTCTTTTCCCGGGTAGGCACTCATAGCTTGCCTGTATTTGCCGACGATAGCTTATTCATACCAAAATGGCTGGATTCAATTCCCACAGGTGCACATCCACAGGTCTATATCGACATGGGTAACCAGGATCCTGAATTAAACCTTGCCCGGACCGTCGAGGGTATGCTGGCGATTCGCCGTATTCCACACGAGTGGCATATGTTTATCGGAGCCCATGAAGAAGCCTATTGGAGTCGTCATCTCCAAAATTACCTGCTCTGGTACGCTTGCGAGTGGGCAGTTCTGTACTACAATTAAGGTGGATTGGTCAGGAATAGCGTTCTAAACCATCAATCACATTACTTTTTGGAGGACACATGTTTCACACGATTATAATTTTAGGTAATGTTGGCAGAGACCCCGAACTTCGTTACACGCCCAGTGGTCAGGGAGTTACCACCTTTTCTGTTGCATCCAACCGGCAATATAACTCGAATGACGGTCAGCAGGTAAAAGAGACCATTTGGTTTCGTGTGACAGCTTGGGGGAAAACCGCAGAAATATGCAACCAATACCTGCGCAAAGGCATGCGTGTTTTTATCGAGGGTCGCCTGCGTCCTGACACCAATGGCTCTCCAAAGGTTTTTCAACGCGCTGATGGTACAACCGGTAGCAGTTATGAAGTGGTTGCTTCCACTGTGAAATTTATATCGCCAAAACCCGAAGGCGAAGCGACCGCTGGCGATGATCTTGATACTGCGCCAGCAACCACAGAAGAAGATATCCCCTTCTAGAAAGAATCCGGCCAGTGGACTCACCGAAAACACCCATTCCAAAATTCTCCAGTCCAGAATCCCTGAAGGGCGTCTATGCCAATCTCGTGCGCATCTCACATTCCCCGGGGGAGCTGGTTTTCGACTTTGCACAGCTACTACCCGGAGACACCAATGCCGAGATCATCAATCGCGTTCTAATGTCTCCAATGGGTGCCAAGCTGTTTTTTCGCGCGCTGGGTGATAATCTCCAACGTTACGAATCCGTCTTCGGTGAAATTCGCCTGCCGGGAGACAATAACCTCGCCACCACACTTTTCAAAGGGCTCCATCCCCCCGAGAAACCTTCAGGGGAATGAAATTATGGAAGCTCTTCCATCAATCATTGAGAAGATAAACAAGTCACTTGAAGCATGCACCAGCGCGCGCGATCAAGCGCTGGTGCATGCCCGTGCCATCACCCGGCACTCTGCCAACGCAATCCGGGCCACACACCGCAGCGAAGTCGACCTGGCTCAGGAGCATATTGAAGAAGCTCGCAAGTTGGCGGGAGAACTCAAGGCCAATCTGCATGATTTCCCAGATCTCTACTTCGCAGGATACACACAGGATGCTTTAAAGGAATTCTGCGAAGCCAGCCTCACCTTTGCTATCATTGAGAATAAACCACTCCCGGAACCCTCCTCTTTGGGGGTTGAAGATGCCACGTATCTAAATGGGCTGGCTGAAACGGTAGGGGAGTTACGCCGGCGCTGCCTGGATATCCTCCGACAGGGATACTCCAACGAGGCGGAACGCCTGCTAGGATGCATGGATGATATTTATTCAAGTCTCGTCATCATGGATTACCCAGACGCTGTGACAAATGGTCTTCGCAGGCAAACCGACCTTGTGCGAGGGATCGTTGAAAGGACACGGGGCGACTTGACGATAAGCCTTAGAGAACAGCATCTTGAAAGCACAATGCTTAAGTTATCAGATGATCTAAACCACCTGAATCCTAAATCATAATATTATATCTATGCGCATTGCTGTGCAATAGGAATTGACGAATGAGAACTGACAGCCGCTTGCCGAGCCTACGTAAAGTAATGGTGGTATACCACCCATCCCTCCCGGAGGCGAAACTTGAAGGCGAGAAGGTTGCTGGCTATCTGGGTAGCCACGGCCTTTCCTTCGATTGCAAGTCTTTTTCCGATCATGAGTTGCAACCATCCATTGAAACCTTGAATCCCGATCTGGTGATCGCCTTGGGGGGTGACGGCACTTTGCTGCGCGTTGGGCGTATCTGTGCCTCTCTAAGATTACCCATACTTGGGATAAATGTTGGTCGAATGGGTTTTCTGTATGAGCTTCACCACAGCGAGTGGGCAGACAAACTGGATGATCTCCTAGCTGGTGAATATCGGCTAGAACAACGCATGATGCTGGATGTCGAATTATTGAATAAAGACCACACTCGCGGCAGCTGGACTGTGCTTAATGATGCATTTGTGGGGCGGGGAGGTGTGGTCCGTCCAATTCAGATCACTGCATATGTTGATGATTACCTATTAACCTCCTATATGGCGGATGGGCTTATCGCGGCCACCGCCACCGGATCGACAGCTTACGCCCTCGCAGTTGGGGGGCCAATCCTGCCACCGGATCTTCGCAACATCCTGATCATACCGGTTGCACCCCATATGTCTATCGATCGCGGGATCGTATTGGGAGAAGGTGTCTCTGTCACTATAAGTGTAACCTCTACCCATGGGGCTGTCCTGAGCCTGGATGGACAACCCTCATTCAGCCTTAATGATGGAGATCGCGTGCGGGTCACCGCATCAAAACACACCTTATCATTGGTGAGGTTCGAAGGGCCAGGCTATTTTTATCATATCCTTTCAAAATATATGGAAAACAATCCAATCACAGGGATCATCCGATGACCACGCCCGAAATCTCCACCCAATACTGCTACAAGCATCCCACCGTTGAAACTGGTTTACGCTGCAATCGCTGCGAAAGGCCAATCTGTTCGCGTTGTGCTGTTCATACCGAAACCGGATATCGTTGCCCGGAGTGCATTCGTGGGCAACAAAAGATATTCGACACAGCCCGGTGGTATGACTTCTTACTGGCCCTTACTGTTTCATTACTGCTATCAGCCATCGGCAGCGTACTGTCCAACCTCCTTGGTTTTTGGGTCATTTTTATTGCGCCCACGGCTGGAATTGTGATAGCGGAGGCTGTCCGCCTGGTGATCCACCGGCGTCGAAATAGAACATTGAATAAACTTGTTGTGGCAGCCGTATTTATTGGAGGATTGATACCAAGCATCCCTACCGCTATTCTTTATCTCACCAGTTTGACTTCTAGGTCCGGCTCTTTTTCAATGGTTGGAACCTCTCTATCCATAATCGTGTGGCCCCTGGTTTATTCAGCCCTCGCCGCCAGTGGTTGCTATTATCGTCTGTCCGGTATCCGTCTGCGATAAAATTACGAACAATGCTGCGCGAACTTCGTATTGAGAATTTTGCTATCATTCCCCACCTGGACATAAACTTCAACCAGGGGTTGATCATATTCACCGGAGAGACTGGTGCCGGCAAGTCCATTATTTTAGACGCCCTGGAACTCGTCGTCGGTGGCAAGAGTGATCCGACCAACGTTCGGTCAGGGGCGGAGCACGCCAATTTGCAGGCTGTCTTTCGCATCCCTGCTACAAACCGTGAAGCTTTACATGCCATTCTGCAAAGGGAAGAACTGTTTGATGATCCAAATTACCTCCAGGTGGAGCGGGATGTGCGCCTGGAAGGCCGTAGCACCGCCCGGGTAAATGGGCACAGCGTCAGCATCGGTTTGCTGCGCGAATTAGGGACCTATCTAATCGACATCCATGGCCAATCAGAACACTTGTCACTCCTCGATATTCGTCAACACCTTGGCTTACTGGATCGCTTTTCAGATACGGAAACGACCCGCGCAAGCTACAGCGAGATATATCACGAACTCATGGCTGTCCGTAAGGAACTGGCGGGCTTATTGAGAAGCGAGCAGGAGATTGCCCAACGCGTCGACCTGTTGAACTACCAAATCAAGGAAATCGAAGCTGCTCGCTTGGATTCGCTTGATGAAGAGGAAGAGCTTCGCAATGAGCGGCTCCGCCTGGCAAACGCCGAAGGTCTGGCAGCATCAGCAAATGAAGCTCTCGCCTTCTTAGAGGGGAACTCACCTGACGCTCCGGCTATCAACGAAATGATCAGCCGGTTGACCCAATCCCTTCAAGAGTTAACCCGTCTGGATCCTTCCAGGAACGGTTTATTGGAGATGACCGACAGCACTGCGACCAACCTGGCAGAATTAACCAGGGACCTGGTGACCTATCGCGATCAAATCGAATTCAACCCTCGCCGTCTCGAAGAAGTCGAGGAGCGGCTGGCGTTGCTTCAATCATTGAAGCGGAAATATGGCGGGGATATTTCCGCCATGCTTGAGTACCTTGGGAAAGCCAAGAAGGAACTGGATGGTATCACCCATGCCGAGGAGCGGGTTGATGAGTTGGGGCATCTCTCAGATAAATTGATACATTCACTGGCCGAAGCGAACCAGGTGCTCACGGCACGCAGAAGAACTGCCGCAGAGACACTCTCCCGATCCATCGAGAAGGAATTGACTGACTTGCGTATGGCCGGTTCCCGCTTCGAGGTGGACTTTAAATATGCCGAAAGCCCAGATGGCATTCCTCTTGGGGACGGCCGAAAAGTGGCCTTTGATGTCAATGGCACGGATAGGGTCGAGTTTTTAGTGGCACCCAACCCTGGAGAGGGATTGAAATCATTGGTGAAAATCGCGTCCGGTGGTGAAACTTCGCGTCTGATGCTAGCCATGAAGAATGTCCTGGCCCAGGCTGACGCCATCCCCACCCTGGTATTCGACGAGATCGATCAGGGCATTGGTGGGCGGGTGGGTATGACAGTAGGTCAAAAATTATGGAACCTCGCCCGACAACACCAGGTTTTCTGCGTCACCCACTTGCCACAACTGGCCGCTTATGGCGATCAGCATTTCAAGGTTGTAAAGTCAGTCGAGAATGGAAGGACCAATACAACCGTGGAAATCCTTGATGGTGAGCTTCGCCGTCGGGAACTGGCATTAATGCTGGGTGGCGTTAGTCAGGGGACGCTTCAATCTGCAGATGAGATTCTAGCTTCGGTCATCAAGTCACAATAAACCGACTTGTTTCACGTGAAACATTTTCCCCCCAAGATAAAAGATCAGTCATCAGGCTTTAGATATGCAACGGCCTGGCCTTTTTCATCATCCATGGAGACCTCCAAATGATGACCTGGTCTGTAGTCGGCCACATCTATCAACCGGATACAACTATTCAGTGGGATATCGGGGTCCTTCAAGGCAGATAATCTGTTTGGCGAGTCATTAAAAAGCTGTGTATTGAGATACGCCCGCTCGTCATCCAGGTTGACTGCCAGCGGGTAGATTTGGGCTTCAAGCAAGTCCTGGAAGAAATGCGTTCCAAGGGATGGTTCCGGCACCGCACCGCGCCCCTTGCCGGTGATTTCTACCAGCGCCTTTGCGTTGTAGATATCTGAATAGTTGACATATATTCCAAGGTCGGGATTGGATGTGCCCCAACGACCGGGGCCGACGCAGATGAAATTATCGTCTTTAAGCTTTAAGTTGATCTTTCCAACTATCCGGCCGATATCGTTCCGCGCCTGTATCGTATCAAGTTTGAAATATTCTTCAGCGGGCACATAAATGATATATCGCACCCTCTGAATGTAACCGCGTGGGACCATGAACCAGGTCATGAGTGCAATGTCTTCTGGCTCAAGATTGATAGGCACGCGGACATGCTTTGACTCGATCAATCGGCTCTGAGGGCGGCATTGAACAATGGTCACTTCGATATCCTGTGGGTTATTCTGTCCCCCGCTAAGCTTGGCGGTGAACTCCATATCCACAGGGGCTCTATAATTCCATTCCAGGATACTTAAGATCTTCATCATCTTGGACACAAAGGTTGTCCGTTTGAGGAACTCTTCAAAGGTGAAGATCAAGTTGGGGATATCATTCGATTTAAGGCTGCTATGCAGTGACTGGAGGTACCCATCCTGTTCCAATTGGGTGAATAATCGAATCCCATCATAATCCGGGGAAAGTACATTTTTTACTGGTAGAGAGCTAAACTTATTCTTCTCGAGATCGATCAGGTCCACATATTGCTGCGAGTATCGTCTAACAGATTTGATGGAATTGGATGGGAATAAGAGTGGGTGGCTGAGTGCAATCAGTCGCGGATAATCATTGCCAACTCGATCCACGGCGCGGGTTCCCAGACCCCAAACAAGGCGAATAAAGCCTGCTTCAGGTTTAATCTGAGGGGACCAGCGGAACTGGTTTCGACTGAAGGCGACCCCGGCTGTTTGTGGCATGAAGTAGCGACCGTGCACTTCGCCCACCACACCCTGGATCAGAACGGCCATCCTCTCATCGTAATCCAACAGCCCCCGACTTCGGCGATATAACAGCGCATCTGGGTTGAGGGTGGTGGCATATACCCTCGAGATCGCCCGGCACAGATCTTTTAAATTTTTCCGCAGCGTTTTCTGGTTCGGGCAAAAGATACTTTCGTATTTTCCAGCAAAAGAAGCACCAAAATTATCTTCCAATAAACTGGAAGATCGGACGATCAGTGGTTTTTCCCCAACTGAGATCAATAACAATTCCAACTTCTCAATGATCTCAGGGGGAAAGGATCTCGCTTCAAAATCCTTCACAATTTGAGGATAATCTGCCCGCATTTGTTCTTCGGTTTTATACTTCTGGTCATTCCAATGCACCAGATTATTGATTGACATGAACTCGTAGAACAGGTCTGATCCGATGAAATAGGAGTCGGGGGTACTCACACTATCGACCAGGTCGCGATCCCCCTCGCTTTTGATGATCCGGGCGGCCAGCAACATCCCTGCAGCTTTTCCGCCAATCCTTCCCGGGCCGATGCGTCGTTTACGTATCTCTGCCAAATCTGCGATCGTGAACCATTCCTTTGCAATGTTGATATATGGGAGTTGGTCGCTGATCAAATTGCGGATCAGAACTACTTTGATTTCTTGAAGGCGAGGATCCAATCTTAAACGGTCTTCGTTTTGGCAGCCTTCAATGGTTAATGCCTGCTCGAAAAGCAGGTCCTGGGGTGCCAGTTCCGGGTTAATTGATAGTATCGAATCGTCCCGATCAATACCCCTTTCGCTGAGTATCTCACTGACCAGCTCATGAAATCGTTCCAGGTTACTGAATTTTGAGAAGTATAGGTCGGTTAAGTGATCGCGGGTTAAATGAACCCGAAGTTCCCAGGTTTCAGCAGGTTCTTCCAGAAATGGGTCTTTCAGCCCCTCCCTTTCTTGTGACAGTATGGCTTCCTGTTTAACTTGTTGCTCAAATCCTTGCTCTTCAAGCAGTTTTTTGGAAAACAATTCGCGCCGCATACGGGCGCGAATCTTTTTTGAGAGAATTGGGTACTGGCTTAGTGCCAGGCTGATACTCAGGATCTGGTCAGAATCGCTGGCGCCTGTGTTCATTATCAACCAAGGTGCATAGGCATGATGACGTGAAGAAAGCGGTCATCTCCCACCATTTTTATCATGGCAGGTGTGTTGGCCGCATTTGTCTCCAAGGATACATTAGGGGATTTTACGACTTCCAGTACTTCCCGCAGATAACGAACATTAAATGCAATCAACAGAGGTATTCCGTCGACAGAGGCATCAACTGCAATTTCGCTTGAGCCAGTCTGCTCTGCCGTAGCAGAGAGTTCCAATGTACCCGGTTGTGTGTCGTTGGTCGGGTTAATGCTAACTCGCGCGACATTAGTTCCCTCGCGAGCGATGATCTCAGCTTGTTTGCATGCTTTCAGTAGTGTTTCGGTTGGCAGCACGGTACGTGTTTTAAAGGTATGGGGGATAATGGCTCGGTAATCCGGGAAATTGCCCTCGATCAGTTGTGAGACTACTTCCACATCCTTCAGGTGAAAGATCACCTGCCCTCGGGAAGGTGGTAATACCATGGTGATGGTCTCATCTACATTGACCGCTGCTCGTGCCAGCTCACCTAACGCCCTGGCTGGTACGGTAACCGAGATGTTCGAGGATGCCGGTTGGGAAAGGGTCGATTTCTTTACCGAGATCCTGAAGCCGTCGGTGGCCACCATGGTCAACTCACTTCCTTCGATGGTGATCAGTACGCCAGTTAAAATCGGCCGCGCCTCGTCACTTGATGCTGAAAAGCCAACCTGTTGAATACTCTCTTTAAAATCGTTAACGCTCAATTGAATTCCTGAAGATAGGTCTGGGCTGGGAATGGGTGGAAACTCCTGAGCGTCAATGCATTTGATATCTGTATTCGAGGTTCCGCTGACGACATTCAGGGTTTGGGTTGTCGAATCAAGGGATATCTGCACAGCTGTATTTGGTAATGCGGTTATCAGGTCCACGATGGTGCGAGCAGGTACTGTTATCGATCCTTCGTCTTCCACCTGTGCACCAATCCAAGTTGTGATTCCGAGTTCCAGATTGGTGGCTGAGAGCTTCAACCGACCATCGTCCGTCGTTAATAATATATTGGACAGCACCGGCAGTGTACTGCGCGATGAAACTGCCCGTGATACGATGCCCAGTCCGTGAGCAAATTGCTGTTGCGAAACGTTTAGCTTCATAAGGCCCTGCCCTTTTTAAGTGAGTATACAACAGGGAGACAAAAAACACCAGTCTAAACGACTTGAGCGTTTTATTTATATTTATTTTTGCATCCTGGCACGATTTATGCGTGGCATGATTCCTACATGTTATAATCTTCGCATGGTTTATTCTCCCCAATCCAAGACATCCCGCAAGGATCATAAATACAGCAAAGCACGAAATACGATATCACGTCCTCTATTCTTTTCAATTCTTCCATTGGCAATCCTAATCGGTCTTGGTATCGGGTATATCTTCTGGGGTCAGGGCGTTGATTCAACCAAGACGGAAGCTACTGGTGAGACTCAGGAAGACGTCGTGCGTTACGATGTTTCCGTAGATGACGACCCTTTTCTGGGTCCAGAAGATGCCCCTGTCACAATCATCATGTTCAGTGATTATCAATGTGTTTATTGTCAAAAGTGGTATGGGCAGACGTTAAAACCACTACTGAACGATTATCCGAACCAGATCCGTTTCGTTTACCGGGATTTTCCTTTATCATCCATACATCCATCCGCTACATCTGCAGCCGAAGCAGCCAATTGCGCCGGAGATCAAAATAAATATTGGGAATTCTTTGATGAGCTCTTTTCCAGTACCGAAACCCTCGGGGATCAAGCCATTCAGAACCATGCCATCGCAATCGGTCTTGAAATGGATCCCTTTAACCAGTGTCTGACTTCCCATAAGTATCGGAGCGAAGTTGAAGCGGACTTCGCTTATGCGGCTAACTTGGGTGTGCAATCCACCCCTACGTTTTTCGTTAACGGACTGGCTGTTGTCGGCGCACAACCTTATTCAGTTTTTTCCTCTCTCGTAGATCAGGAGTTGGGAAATTAGCATCCGGGGAACCCATTGCAGCAAACACCCCTTGTATTATTAGAATATTTGTGCTATATTGTATTTAATCACATCCGGAGGGTCGGCCATGAATAAATTTATTGCCATCGCTGGTAATATCGGTGTGGGTAAATCAACACTGGTGGAATTGCTCTGCCAACACCTGGGATGGACACCTTTTTTTGAACCAGTTGCTCAAAATCCGTACCTATCGGATTTTTACAGCGATATGAAAACCTGGGGGTTTCATTCGCAGGTATTTTTCCTGACACACCGTTTACGAATTCATCACCAGGTTATTCAATTTACTGGTTCTGCGATCCAGGACCGTAGTATATATGAAGATGCTGAAATATTTGCCGTGAACCTCTATAGGCAGGGCACCCTCAACAACCGTGATTTTGAGACCTATCAGAATTTATACAAGATACTCTCTGAGTTCCTCCCCCCGCCTGATCTTGTCATTTACTTGCGTGCATCAGTAGACACATTGATCCGGCGTATTAATATGCGGGGACGTGACTTTGAAAAGGCGATCGCCCCGGAATACTTGGCCGGTCTAAATGACTTGTATGAATCCTGGATCAAGTCCTTCACACTCTGCCCGGTATTAGCTGTGCCAGCAGACAACCTTGATTACGTTGCTCATCCACGCCATCTTGATCTCATAGTAAAAAAGGTCCAGGATAAACTAACCGGTAAAGAGGAAGTGATTTTTGCTCCCGAGGAAGTGGCAGCGCTGGATCAGGATCCACCTATCTCGGTTCAACAATAATCTTTATTGCCGTCCTAATCTTCCCCTCAATATCCACATCCACAAACTCAGGGATGCAGATGATATCGATGCCATCATTGACCAAATAGCCTTTGGCCAGGACGACTGCTTTTACTGCTTGATTTACCGCACCCGCTCCAATCGCCTGTACATCCGCATGCTTATTCTCCCGGATCACTCCGGCTATAGCCCCTGCTACGGCTGCGGTGCGCGAGGTTGCTGATACCTTGATGATATCCATTGTCTTACTCCATTCTGTCTACCCTGCCCAACACCAGTGTTACGGAGTTTAGTTAACCGCACTTCAGGTCATTTATTCATTCTACAGGAGATTTGTCATATTTACAAGTAATAATCTATATTCAGTCTCAATGAATTAGAATATGTAGTAGTAATAATAAGGGCGGTGGAAAGGTTGATAACTTTTATCATGAGCTGTTGCCAGCCCATATATGGGGGATTCAGCAGGTCTGATGACCACTAATGGGGGAGCATTAAAAATTGCGAAACACAAAAAATCTGTGGATAATGGGGGATAAAAAGCTGATAGTTGATAATTTCATGGAATTCGCTGTTTTTATCCACTTAAATTGTGAACAATCAACTGATTATGCATTATTATCCACCGCTTTTCAACCAGTTATCCACAAGGGACATTATGCGCCAGCTTCCTGGGCCCATCGATTGGTACGTTCTTCTACAGCGTCAAGGTACTGATCCAAAGCGGTTATTTTCTCCTTACAACTGTTTTTATTGAAGCCCAGGGCTGTGGTGAAGGTAGAATACTCCTTTGGTCTCGACGCACGGCTCGGCAGGCTGGCTGCAAGCCGGGTCCAGCTACTCAGTAGAATCCACAGAACTGATTCGAGTTGACCTTCCTCAAAAAATGAATGCACTGCGTTCAAATAATAAAGCTTCCGGTGTGGATGGACTGCCGGGTCAACGCTGGATGGATTATCTGGGGAGTACATGGCATTAGCCCAACGCTCGATCCAGTCTTCAAGGGATGTAAAATCGAATGCAGAGAGACCTAAAAGAGACGAGAAACCGAGCGCAAGCTGGGGACTGTCTACTGCCTGGCAACGGCCAGGTAGAGCGAGCATAAAACGCCGTTCTGCTAGCGGTAAGCCACTTAAACTTGCAAGTGCGTTTGCGGCCTGTTCGGAACTATTAATGAATATCAACATGTCTTTGGGGTTTAGAGTCTCTTTTCCTTCCAAACGCCACCAATCAGCCCTTGCATCCGAGATCAATTTACTCACTCGTTCAGCAAGGTGGTCTGGTCGGTTGAATTGGGCAATGACTATTGCCTGGGTGTATTCGAACCAATGCAGCGTATCGTGAAGGATGAGACGGGTGTTATTGACGACTGGACCCAGGAAAGGATCTGCGCGAAGATGGCGTGGTTGATCATACTTGGCTTGCTCATGATGATAGAGATCAAGGCTGATCTCGTCTGTAAAACGATGGATCTCTCGTGAAAGCGGTGGAGTATTATCGTGAATGAAAACCAGATCGATGTCGGTTGTTCCACCGAGAAGGGGTTCTTCTGTTAAAAGAGAGCCGGTCAGGTACGCAGCTGTGATGGAGCGATCTGCTTTAACCGCTCGGGCGGTAAAGTCCCTGGCTGAGGTCAATAACAGGTCTCGGGTGATGCGCATAACTTAGTTGATCGGTAATTCCGTTTGGTAGGGAGGAAGATGCAGTGACTGTTTGATGCGTTGGTCGATGGTGATCAAGTCCTCGACACGACTGATGATATTAAGATCATTTGTATCGATGATCAATATATGAGCATCTGTGCCTGTTGTTGAGAAGAAATGATCATATGCCTGATTAAGCTGCTCTATATATGCGCGTTCCATTTTACGTTCGTAAGGACGGTCTCGAGATGTGATACGCTGCATCAGTATCTCGGTATCCGCTTTTAAATATACCGTTAGGTCAGGTCGAAGGATCTTTTCGGCCAGGGCCTGGTGAACGCGATGATACATTTCCAGTTCATCACCTATTAAATTAATGCCTGCAAATAATGCATCCTTGTCAAAGGTGTAATCGGATATCAAGTTGCTGTGATATTCCAGGATGGTTGTGGAAGCCCGGCGCTGCTGATGATAACGACTCAAAAGGAAAAAGATCTGGGTTTGAAAGGCATATCGCTCTCGGTCAGAATAAAAATCACTAAGGAATGGATTTTCCTCAAAAACCTCCAGCAGCAACTCGGCCTCGTAATGCGGTTGAAGCAGTCTGGCCAGAGTCGTCTTTCCAACGCCAATCACACCTTCAATGGCAATATACATACAAACTCCATGAGTTCAATTGACCAAATTCTTGACACCCATAAAAATTAGTCTAAACTAAATATACCATAATTGAATTTCGAAGCTTCAAAACAGACGCATCGCAGCCAATCCACTTCTCAGGAGGAATGCATGCCGTCACTCAACAGGATTCAACTGATCGGAAGATTGGGGAAGGATCCGGAATCTCGAACGACACCAGGGAATCGAAATGTTGTCACCTTCTCGGTGGCAGTCGGGAATCGATGGAAAGACAGACAGGGGGAGGTTAAAACCATGACTGACTGGTTCAACATCGAAGCCTGGGGCAAGCTGGGGGAGATATGTGAAAAATATTTGCATAAAGGAAAACTGGTTTACCTGGAAGGGCACATGCGAACAGATAAATACGACCACAATGGAGAAACGCGTTATTTCACCAAGGTGGTTCTGTCCCAAATGCAGATGCTCGAGAAACGCGAGATAGACGAAGATGAAGAGTCGGTCAACGCACCGGAGGACGCAGAAGAATAACAATCACACTGAAACCTATCTTCACAGACGATTAAGCATTTATGCGCCGGCAGGGGACATCAGCCGGCGCTACATTTTGGGGTTAATCAGAATATAATTCGATGGAAAAAATCACCCCAGGAGTATTTATGATTGCATTTATCGACCGTATCAAAAAAGGAGATGTTCTGGTTTCGGATGGTGCAACGGGTACCAATTTACAATCCATGGGGTTGAAGGAAGGCATGCCACCTGAAGACCTGGTCATGGATAAGCCTGAACCATTGATCGAGTTAACCAGAATGTTTGTGGCGGCTGGTGCGGATTTAATTCTGACCTGCACCTTTGGTGGAACCAGCCTGCGCATGGGGGATTCACAATTTGCAGGGCAGGTCGGAGAGATCAACTACCGGGCTGCCGGAATCGCACGACAGGCAGCAGCAAAACGGGACGGTGTCATTGTGGGTGGGTCAATGGGACCCACCGGACAACTCTTACAACCCTACGGTCCACTTGAACCCAGGCAGGTTCGGGATGCCTACCAGGAACAAGCCAAGGCCTTGAACGCGGGAGGAGTCGACCTTTTGGTCATTGAAACCATGTTTTCGCTGGAAGAAGCCGACGCAGCTTATGAAGCTGCCCGGGCGGTTACCAATTTACCGGTAGTGGTCAGCTTCAGTTACGACCGTGGGGCGCGTACCATGATGGGTGTCAAGCCGGCTGATGTAATCTCACATTTTTCTAAAAAGGGTGTGGACCTGGTGGGCGCCAACTGTGGTACCAGCCTGGAGAGTATGGAGCAGGTCCTACGGGAATATCGGGAGGCACGGCCGGATATGCCATTGTGGATCAAACCGAATGCCGGATTGCCAAGACTGGTTAATGGTGTATCACATTACGATGTCACGCCAGAAATGATGGGGCAGGCGGCACTTAAGTTTGTAGGGATGGGAGCCCAGGTGATAGGCGGTTGCTGTGGGAATACACCGGATCATGTGGCAGCGATTGCTAAAGTTGTAAAAACCAGGAATGAGTATGATGGTAGTATTGTTTGAGATAGATATCTTCAGCTATATTCAAATGTAAACAAGATAAGATAATCACGCAACAGGTAAATGATCCATCCCGGCCCGTTTAGCCTCGGACGTCATCAGGTTGAACAATTCATTTTTTAACTTTGGGTCGATTTGTGGCGAATGGTAATCATTAAGCACTTTTCGGGTGCGATCCTTGGCTCGTTGCCATGCATCTAGTTTACCTGACTCCTGCCAGCCCCGCAGCGAATCTCGGTCAATCACATCGGATGGAAGGTATTGTTCTTTCTTGAAGAGATCCCGTGTGATCCTTTGTTTCAAAAAATCACCTTTGAACTCGAAGCCCTCATAAAATGCAGTGAGAAAATCACCGTCAAATTCAGAGATTCCCTCCAATAAACGTTTGGAACTTGAAATAACTTCGGCATCCATGACCAGCTTTTCTGGACTTTGGCAGGACAGGAAGTCCAGCATTCCTGCACCCGAAATCATGTTGATGCCAGCCATCGCACCCAGCATGGCTGTCATGCTGCTTTCCATCCCGGATTGCGAATCGACCAACTTGGAGTCGCTGGCGCCCAGATATCCATGAGTTGGAAGGTTTAATACTTTCCCAACTTGGGCACAGGCAGCATTAAGCATGGCGGTCTCGATTGCGCCGAATGGCGTTCCACCTTTGCGCATGTCAAAGATGGCCGGCGCTCCGCCCCACACAATGGGAGCACCCGGTTGCGCCGCCTGGTGGATCACGATTCCCGCCAGGCTTTCTGCTGCATGTTGGGTGATTGAACCCAGAAGTGTGACCGGGGAGGCAGCACCAGCAAGCGGCATGGAGACCATCTCAGCCGGGATGCCTGCTCTCGCAAGCGTAATCAAGTTATAAACTGCAAATTCCGACCAGATCAGGGGGGGTGTCGGGCACACATCGAATACGGCCCTGGGTTTTTCAGCCATTTGTTTTTGCCCACCGCTAACCATGGTCAGCATCTCGAGCATGATATCCAATCCAGTTATCGAGAATGACCCGGTGATGACCGATTTCTCTGAAAACAGAAGCACCAAGTAAAGACGGTAAAGATCACCGATGGCTGAGGGCACATCGTTACAGACCACGGCCGTGGATTGGGCATCATACTGAGGCAACATTTCGGCAACTTGGATAATCTTCACCATATCGGTTGAGATGGCAGGTCGATGCTCCAGAGTGTCCGGGTCCAACACATGGACACCTGAAGAACCGGGGTCGAAATGAACGTGATCACCCCCATATGTGATCACTGCAGACCCCGCTTGATTGAAAAGTTGGAAACAAGAGGGAGCAGTCTTGAGGGCTCTCTCGATTACCTGAACAGGTATTTTTACAATATCCCCAGCTTTATTAACGATTGCCCCGAACCCACTCAGGAGAGTTCGTGTCTCTTCCGATTGCACTCTGACGCCCACCTCGTTTAATAATCTGTGGGCATCCGAAAGGACACTCTGGACTTGTTCTTGTGACAGGATCTCAAAGTGTGGGCGCACTTCTAATTTTTGACTCCATTGTTGCGATCAATTTATCCAATTCATTATCCATTTTGGTATCAAGTGTGTCAGGAATATGATTGTGAAGAGTCTTTCTTGCCTTTTCAAGTGCCCAATCGCGGGCATCATCCCCCAATTCTTCCCAGGTATTGTAGGGCCGTCGGTCCATGAATTTGGGCAGGAAGAGCTCGCGCATATGTTGGAGGGTATGGGGTTGGGTGAGGAAATTGCCGCCCGGTCCGGCAGCTGCGATGGTCTCAAGCGCCAGGGTATCTTGATTCACAACGATCCCCCCCATCATCTTATGAATGATCGAAAATATCTCGCAATCCAGCATCATCTGGGCGTAGGACCAGATTCGACTGCCATGCAGGAAGCCGGCACCCAGCAGCATATCCGACATCGACACACAGGCCATTAAGGCCGAGAGGCTGTTCTCCAGTCCGGCTTGCCAGTTTGGTTCCTTGGCGCCGGTGGCGAAGGCACCCATAGAAAGAGGGATGTTATAAAAATCGGCCAATCGATTGCTGGCTGCTCCATACAGGAAGTCCTCAGGACCACCGCCGGTGTAGGCGCCCGTACGCAAGTCCGAGGAGGTCTGCGCTGCTGCGTAAAAGACGGGTGCGCCTGGATAAGCCAGTTCGATCAGCGCCAGAGCGGTGAGGACTTCAGCATTTCCGACAACCAGGGTTCCCGCCAGCGTGGCCGGACCAGTGGTAAGGTTGGCTGCCATTGTCATGAAACCGGTCGGGATGCCTGCCTCCGCAGCAATCAGCGCAGCTTCAATGCTGCCGCCATCTTGCCCGAGAGGTGATGCTGTGCATTGCATTAATGACAGAACCGGTCGCTCGCGCAATGCCTGAGAACCACCCGCCACAACCGCTGCCATTTCAACCGCAGCATGCGCTTCAGCCTCATTGTAGATACTTTCGGTTTGAACATGCTTGGTGGAATTCTGCCAGACAGCCCTTATCTCATGCAAGCCTCGGGATTCGGCAGGCTTATCCTGGGCGGATAATGCCACCCAATGAAAGCCGATCTCTTCAGTTCCATCCGCGATGCGGGCGATGTCCGCCACATCCTGAAGACAGGAGGACCTACGCTTACCGGTGTTGATATCGATGACTTCTACTCCACAACCATCCGTTGCCAGGTAAACGTGGTTGCCATCCAATTGGCAGGTCTGCTGGGGGTCCCGTCCACCTAAAACAAAGGATGCAGGCGCCTTTTTGAGCGCGTTTTCAATAACGTCAGGTTTTACCTTGACAATTTGCTTTTCGTGGTCAACGCTGGCCCCAAATGCCTCCCACAGGGTCAATGCCTTTTTTGATGGAAATCGCACTCCCACAGATTCAATGGTTTGCAGCGTGGCTTGATGGATCTTCAGGACTTCGTCATCGGTCAGGATGTTGATGCTGAGCTTTGGGTTGGTAATGGACTTAATCGCTTTGGTCATTCCGGCACCCTCAGGTTATACCCATCAGTTGTTTGGCCACCGCTACCGCCCCGATTGCATCCTCGCTGTATCCATCCGCACCGATCTGTGCGACCCACTCGCGAGTAACCGGAGCGCCACCCACCATGACCTTGACGCCAGGCCGCATGCCATCTTTGTCTAATGCATCTATCACCTCGCGTTGTCTGACCATGGTGGTGGTGAGCAGCGCGCTCAAGCCAATGATCGATGCATTAACTTCGCGAACCTTCTCAAGGAATCATGACCGCCGGCACTTTCACCCCGAGGTCAAATACTTCAAATCCAGCTGCAGCAAGCATCGTCCCAACCAGCGACTTACCGATTTCGTGGATATCCCCTTCCACTGTCGCCAGGACCACCCTCCCCAGGGTTTTCCTTTCAGTACCACGCCGGTGCATCTCCGGTTCAAGCACGGCCACAGCGGCTTTCATGGCCTCGCCCGCCATGACCAACTCGGGCAGGAAGGCTTCTCCATCGGTAAAAGCGGCACCAACCAGGTCGACACCTTTCACAAAACCTTTGGTGATAGCCTCCAGTGGGTCGATCCCGGCATCCAATGCCGCCTGGGCAACCGCCGCCGCAGTCCTGGGGTTGCCATCAACGATGCTTTGTGACATTTGATTGAAGAGATCCTGATTCATCGATGCTCCGTTTTGTTTTCGATCAACTTCCACTTGTATGAGGTTTAGTGTGGCAGTGAAAAAAGTTGAATTTACTTACCGGTTACCGGCTGCTTCCTCCGATAATTCGGTATAGAACGCGACCAGGAAGTCGTGCCGATATTCGGCGATCTTCCGAGCAGTTGAGGTATGCAGGCTATCCTTGATCTTCACCAGTTTATATAGATACTCGTGATACGAGCTGTGGGCTTCGCCGGGTACCTCCTTGCCGGTATCAAGGAACTGTTGAGAAGGCTTGGAGTAGAACGGTTGACCTGCTATAGCGGCATAGGCAATTGTTCTTGCAACGCCCAAGGCACCCAGGACATCCAGCTTATCGGCATCGTAAAGCACCTTAGCCTCAAGTGTGTCTGGACGTTCGGTTGTGAAACGGAAGCGATGCGCACGGATGCAGTGTTGGACTGCCTGAACACGATCTTCCGGCCAACCTTCCAGATGCAATATGTGCGCAGCGAATTCAGCAGAGCTGCCATGATGATTATGGCGCTGCTCGTTGGTATCAACCCCCGGGGCACTACCAACCGCGTCGTGCAACAGCGCGGCAGCTCTGACGATATCCAGGTCCGCGCCTTCAATTTGCCCAATCTGTTCCGCCATGTGATAGACGCGCATGACATGGTCGTAATCATGGACAGGATCGCCTTGGGGCATCCATGTTCGAGCTTGTTCAGGTGTCGGCATTTTTTATTGAACGGGGTGGACCCGGCCTTTCTTGATGACGTGGCTGACCAGGTTTATCCCGAAGCGGTATGCCAGCTGGCGGTAATCGCTGACGGTCAAGACAATCAAGTCAGCCTGCTTGCCTTGCTCCAGAGAGCCAATACGGTCGGCGCGGTTGATGGCTGCTGCTGCGTTGATCGTGGCTGCCGCAACCGCCTGTGCAGGCGTTAAGTGCATATAACGACAGGCCACCGCGATAGCGAATTGCATGTTACCACACCAGGCCGTGCCCGGATTCAGGTCACTGCCCAAAGCTAGCAACGCATCCGCAGCCAATAAAGCTGCGGCAGGAGTGTATTCCGTATGCGCCAGCCCGAAGGGGGTCAGCGGCAGTGATACAGCGACCGTATCACTGCTGGATAAGGTAAGGATATCTTCGGGGGTGGTTTTAACCAGGTGGTCAGCTGATACAGCCCGATATTGAACGGCCAGACGAGTACCGCCCAAGCATGCAAATTCATCTGCGTGGATCTTTAAAGCGAAACCGAAGCGCTCCTGCTGCTTTGAAAATAGTTTCTGTCTGCTCGCAGGTGAACGCTCCCTGATCGCAGAAAACATCCACGAAGGGCAAGGGATTATCGGGGTGATGTTTCCGCCAACGGAGAGCAAGTTTTGGCAACATATCGTTGCAGACCAGTTCCACATACTCATACGGTCTATCACGATACTCTTCAGGGAGGGCATGCGCACCTAGGAAAGTCGGAACGATCTCGAGCGGTCCCTCGGTATCCAGTTGCATAATCGTATGAATGAGTCGCAACTCACTCTCAAAAGCCAGCCCATAACCGGATTTTGCCTCAGCGGTGGTCGTTCCATGCCTGAAAATATCCCTGGCGCGCTGCCGGGTTTCATGTAGTAATGATTCATCGCTGCTGGCGCGGGTGGAGGTTACTGTATTGTTGATCCCCCCACCACTGGACATGATCTCATGGTAGCTTTTTCCCATCAGGCGCATTTCAAATTCATCCGCCCTGTCGCCGGACCAGGGCAAGTGGGTATGCGGATCAATAAAGCCTGGCATTACAACACAGCCCTGCGCATCGAAGCGCATTTCATCTGGGTATGCCGTCAGTAATGCCTGGCTGTTCCCAACTTCCACGAGCGTTCCCTCGCGAATCAGGACAGCCCCGTTTTCAATGATTCCGAGTTGTCCGAGACGCTTGCCCCGTTGTGGTGGACCTGGTATGGTGAGCAATTGGGAGGCAGAGTGGATCAGCATCAGGAGAATTATCTCATGGATGGATGGGGTTGTGCAGAGGATGGTCTTTGAGCATCCTTAAATGAACCTCCCCTGAATAACTCAGGGGAGGTTTGCAACGAAGAGACTAGCGGCTGATCTTGACAAATTGTGCGAAGTTGGTTGATTTCAATTTATTGACCAGTTCAGCCTGGGTTTCACACCATAGTGGACGCAAGGGGCAATCATCCCCGAACGAACAGGCTCCGACATTGCCGGTGCACTCGTTGAGTGCAATCGGTCCATCGATGGCTTCCACCACTTCCAATAAGGAAATTTTATCTGGTGTGCGTGCCATGGCCACCCCACCGCGTGCACCGCGTGAGGTTTGGATCAATCCGGCAATCGATAACTGTGAAATGATCTTGGCCAGGAAGGATGATGGGATATGCTGTATCCTGGCGATGTCGCTGGTGGCAGCTCGTTCTTTTGGATCAATGTGGGCCAGGTAGAGCATGGCTCGTAATGCGTAATCTGCTTGGCGCGTTATCTGCATTTGAATCTCCCTTTTAAGGTATTAAGGGTAAAATAGATTGCTTTAGTATATTTTGTTTCCCCACTTATTACAAGTGATAGAGGTCACCACGACCGGATGACCTTTTGCAAAGATTAAAAAACGACAACAGGTATAATCATCCCATGCGATCATTCAGATATTATCAGCCGATACAGCTCCGTTATTCAGATGTCGATGCGCAGGGACATGTCAATAATGCCCGCTTCATCACTTTCACCGAATATGCCCGGTTCCGATACCTCACCGAGGTAGGATTGTGGGATGGCCGGTCGTTTATGGACCTTAACCTGATCGTGGCTGATGTTCATATCAGCTTCCTGGCACCCATCAAGTTAATCCAGCATATTCGAGTCGGTACACGCATTTCCAGAATTGGTAACAAAAGCCTTGTCTTTGAATCCCAAATCGAAGATGAGAACGATGGACAGGTGTTGGCAACGGCTGAAACGATCATGGTATGTTACGATTACCGTACTGAAACTACAAAACAGGTATCAGATGATTGGCGCAATAAGATATCACAATATGAGGGAATTGATTTTCAAGCGAGATGAACTGATTGTGGCGTGCGGGTCGCTGCACTCCCATGTAGACTTGCACACTATAAGGCCTTAATGCTTTTCTAACGGACTTTTGGTAAAATAAAATCATATTTAATGGCCAGTATTGACTCAAGGCCATTTCTCCAGAAGTAATAAACAAAATAATAATGGGAGATCACAGGTTTTGTCAGGTATAGAACGATTCACACAACGCGCACGGCATGTTCTTAGCCTCGCCCATCAGGAAGCTGAACGCCTTCAGCAGATGCAGATCGACACAGATCACCTGCTGCTTGGACTCATGATGGAGGAGGACGGTGTAGCCGGGCGGGTGTTGAAGGAATTGGGTCTTACGCTCGACCGGTTAATGGATACTGTCGAACGCAATGCTGTACGTACCGATAAACGGACCACCAAATTGGAACTGTCTGGGGATACACAGAAAGCACTGGAGAGTGCTTTCGATGAGGCGCGCCGTTTGGGGCACCACTATATTGGCACAGAGCATCTTTTGCTCGGGGTTATGCGTTTATCAGGCAGTAATGCTGTGGAGATATTAAAAAAGCTTGGTATCACACCCGAACAGATTCGTCGCCAGACCCGTCGGATTATGCAAGAGTCTTCTGGATTGGCGCCGGCGGGATCGCCCATATCTGGCAAAACCGCAACCCAAAAACCAGAACCGGCAAGTAAGAATAAAACCCCACTGGTCGACCAATTGGCGGTGGACCTGACAACCCTAGCAGAGGAGAATAAACTCGACCCTGTGGTTGGTCGCCAGATGGAGATTGAGCGTGTTATCCAGGTTCTGGCACGTCGTAATAAGAATAATCCAGCCTTAATTGGTGAACCAGGTGTCGGTAAAACCGCGATAGTTGAAGGCCTTGCCCAGCGTATTTTGATTGGGGATGTGCCGGGTCCGTTATTGGGTAAACGCGTCTTACAATTGGATGTCGGCTCGCTTGTCGCTGGCACGATGTACCGAGGTCAATTCGAAGAACGCCTAAAAAGGGTCATCGATGAATTAAAACAATCCGGTGCAATCCTCTTCATCGATGAAGTACACATGCTGGTGGGTGCAGGCGCAGCTGGGTCATCGGTTGATGCCGCCAACATCCTTAAGCCAGCGCTTTCCCGCGGCGAGTTGCAGGTGATTGGCGCCACGACGATGGAAGAATATCGCAAGCATATAGAAAGCGACGCGGCTCTTGAGCGACGCTTTCAACCTATCGTCGTGAGCGAGCCATCAGTGGATGAAACTATCAAGATTCTTTATGGCATTCGCGGCGCCTATGAAGAACACCATCGGTTAACCATCTCGAACGAAGCGCTTGAGGCCGCTGCGCGGTTATCAGCGCGCTATGTCAATGATCGCTTCTTGCCGGATAAAGCCATTGATCTGATCGATGAGGGCTCCTCGCGGGTGCGTATGTATAAAAGCCCGGCGGCTAAAACCAGCAAAGAATTAATGTTGAAATTACGTGAAGTGCGGGAAAAACGCGCCTTGGCAATTGAGGAGCATCGTGAGGAAGACGCATCGGGTCTTGCCGATCAGGAAGCCACGCTGGAGAAGAAATTCAGCAAGCTGCAGTCGAGCTGGGATCGTGAAACCAGTCCGGTGGTTAGTGCGGAGGATATTGCCGAGCTGGTAGCTATGTGGACGGGGGTTCCGGTTATGCAGATAGCCAGCGAAGAATCGGAACGACTTCTTCAGATGGAAAGTGAACTTAAAAAAACTATTATCGGGCAGGAAGATGCCATCACGGCAGTGGCCAAGGCTGTTCGGAGATCACGGGCTGGGCTGAAGGACCCCAAACGGCCGATCGGAAGCTTCATTTTCCTGGGACCGACCGGGGTTGGTAAAACCGAGTTAACCAAGGCTTTGGCTCGGTTCCTGTTTGGCAGTGAAGAATCCCTGGTCCAATTTGACATGTCTGAATTCATGGAAAGACATACCGTCAGTCGACTGGTTGGTGCGCCACCCGGATATGTGGGCTATGATGATGCCGGTCAATTGACTGAGGCCATCCGGCGAAAGCCGTATTCCATAGTCGTATTTGATGAGGTTGAAAAAGCACATTCTGAAGCTCATAACATGCTCCTGCAGATCATGGAAGAGGGGCACCTCTCCGACGCCAAGGGGCACAAGGTGGATTTTCGTAATGCTATTATCGTCATGACCTCGAACATTGGTGCGGATGAGATTAGACACCAGTCCGCCTTTGGATTTGCCCTGAAACGGGACGAAGTGATCGAGGAGAAAAAGAGTTATGATGAGATGCGTAAGAAGTTGCTCGAATCCCTCAAGAAGGTTTTTCGTCCTGAATTTGTCAACCGGCTGGATGGAGTTATTGTGTTCCACGCGCTTGGACGGGAGCACATCAAGCAGATCGTAAGCCTGGAGTTACAGAAGGTATCAGACCGCCTGAAGGAACACAAGATAGAGATCAAAGCCACAGAAGTGGCTATTCAGCAACTCGCCGATGAGGGTTACGATCCAGATATGGGAGCCCGGCCTTTACGACGGGTCATTCAACAAAAAGTTGAGGATCCCCTTTCTGATGCTGTCCTGAGTGGTGAATTCAAGGATGGTGAAACGGTCTGGGTAGGTCTTAATGAAGATAAGCAAATCGTCCTTTCCCGCGAGAAAAGCGAATCTCCCGACCCGAGCCTGGCAGGAATAAAAACCTGATCTCATTAATATCATCAGGGCTTTTGCCCTGATTATTTATATATGCCTAAGACATTCACCCATTTTGTTTGTCAGCAATGTGGACGTTCAAGCCCCCGACAGCTTGGACGTTGTCCGTCTTGTGGCGCCTGGGACAGCATGCTGGAGGAATTTGTGCCTTCTGCTGCCACACAGGCGCATAAGGCAGGCAAAAGCTCCATGGGTACCAACCGGTCTTTGCCAAGACCGATTAAGGAGATTGAAGGTGATGTGGAAGAGCGATTGGTACTGCCGGTAGCGGAATTTGCGCGCGTACTGGGTGGAGGGATAGTTCCAGGTTCAATCGTTCTCATCGGTGGGGACCCGGGGATTGGAAAATCGACCCTGGTCCTTCAGATGGCACTCCAGATGGGTTGTGAAATGCCGGTTTTGTACGTTTCTGGCGAGGAATCTGAGCGTCAGATCAAAATGCGAGCAACCCGCTTGTTGGGTAATTCGCAGCCACTGCCGGAGAAGCTTTTTCTGGTCACTGAAACCAACCTGGATGTGATACTCGGACATTTGGGTGAAACACAACCCAGCCTCGTCATTATTGATTCCATCCAGACAACCGCCCTGCCTGAAATGGACTCCAGTGCGGGTTCTCTTTCCCAAGTCAGGGAATGCGCCTCAAGATTACGGGAGTTCGCCAAAGCGAGTGGTGTGGCGGTCTTCTTGATCGGGCATGTCACCAAGGAAGGAGTCATCGCCGGGCCACGTGTTCTGGAGCATATCGTGGACACAGTGCTCTACCTTGAAGGGGATGCTTTTCAGGCATACAGGCTGCTGCGCTCGGTTAAGAACCGCTTTGGCACCACAGCTGAAGTGGGTGTCTTCACGATGGGCGAACGTGGGCTGATGGAAGTATCCAATCCGTCGGAAGCGTTTCTGGCAGAACGATTGGTGAATTCACCGGGTTCGGCTATTGCAGTAACCATGGAGGGAACGCGCCCGCTTTTGGTTGAAATCCAAGGATTGACCAGCCGCACTAATTTTGGCAATGCACGCAGAACGCCCAACGGGGTAGATCTGAACCGGTTATTAATGATTGTGGCGGTGCTTTCGCGCCGTTTGAATCTCCCGCTCGGGGAACAGGATGTTTTTGTTAATGTAGTTGGCGGTCTTCGCCTTACCGAACCAGCCGTGGACTTAGCGATTGCCGCTGCCGTCGCCTCCTCATTTCGAGATATCCCTATTCGAGCGGATACTGCTTTACTGGGTGAGATTGGCTTGTCTGGTGAACTGCGCATGGTCAGCCAGGTTGGCATTCGGATCAGAGAAGCAGCCAATCTTGGTTTCAAGCGCATTATCATACCCAAACGTCTAAGCAACAAGGAAAAGTGGCCGGCGGGTATTGAGGTGATCGAGGTACGTACGATCCGTGATGCGCTTTCATCAGCTCTGGCGGTTGATAAGAAGGAATGAATAAGATAAATTTATGAAGACATCCCGCACCCCCTCCCTCATAACCAGAACCCGCCGAAACCATGGCCTGGAACACGCGACAATAAATGTATTAGCAGAACGCTTTCCCGGGTTGCATCTGGGTGGTTACTCCACCCCGTTTGGATTCTATATAATCGGCCCAGTCACTCGCGAAAGTCTCATCAACGCCATCGACGAGGCAATGACACGGGTTTCTGCCGGGCGACGGAGTTTGGTCCTTCACGAACGTTGCGGAACAAACTACGTGGCCGGGGGCATACTGGCAGGTCTGGCCGCCTGGCTTGGTATGCAGGGGGCAAAACGGAATGCGCGCTCGCAGCTTGAGCGTTTACCGCTGGTAATTCTATTATCGACATTCGCCTTGATGTATTCCCCAAAGATGGGCTCCTGGTTACAACGCAATCTCACCACCACGAGCCAGTTGCAGGGATTGGAGGTCGTAGGCATCACTTCAGGAAAACTTGGGAAGTATTCACGCTTTACGATCCATACGAAGAACCATTAAACATCATGAGTGATTCTAAACCCACCATTTACTTGCTGCATGGTGATGATCATTTCGGGATCACAACCTTTATAGATAGCTTGATCGACAAGATGGGCAACCCCGACGATGCCCAGATGAATATCAGCCGATTGCAGGTTGGTGTGGACCCTGAGGGTGCAATAAAATCAGCCTGTCTGGCTATTCCTTTTCTATCCGACAGACGTATGGTTATCCTGACAGGGTATGAGGAAGCCATCCGAAAATTGGATGCGGATACTGGACGTGATTCGGAGGCCAGGAACCGCAGGGAGCGTCTGAGACAAGAAACTTTGGATTTCCTATCCAGCATTCCACAATCCACAGCATTGCTCCTTGTCATTAAGGACGACTGGGTCCGAGAAAGAGGTGCCTGGGGATGGAAAACACTGCCAATAAAACACTGGCTATTAACCTGGGCGGAAGGAAATACAACCACTTCATATTATCGTTTATTTGCCCTGCCCCGTGGACGGGACATGGTTGCCTGGATTAAAAACCAGGCTCAAAAAATGGGCGGGCAGATCACAGCGGAAGCAACCGTGGCCTTGGTGAATACGATTGGCAATAATACTCAGATGGCGCATCATGAATTGGAAAAACTTTTCACCTATGTCAATCGGCAACGTGCGATTGACGTGCCTGATGTCGAGCGCCTGACCTCGCCGGTCATCCAGGAGAGCGTGTTCGAAATGGCGGATGCCATCGGTCGACGTGATAGCCGGCGAGCATTGGACGCCCTGCACGACTTATTAACAGAATCCTCGATAGAAGAGATGATCGGCATGGTCGTCCGCCAATTCAGGTTATTGTTGCTGGTCAAGGAAGCTATGGGAACGTCAATGACCGTGACAGAAATGAGCGGTCTGGTGAAATTACCAGCCGGCATTGTTGAAAAGTATATCAACCAGGCCCGGGGATACAGCCTGACCGAACTTAAGGGCATTTATAGGCGGCTGCTGGATCTTGATATCTCCAATAAAACCGGCCAGATGCCTCCGGAAGTGGCTTTGGATACATTCATCGTATCACTGGCCAGTTAGATGCAACTTGATTACAGTTCCCAGATTCCAGGTATTGTTTCTCCACAGAATGGACATTTCCCCCCAACCAGGGAATTACCCACAATTGAATAGCCAATACGTTTAATAAGGGGCTTTTGACAGGTTGGGCAGTGCGTATCCTCCAGAGAGCCGACCCGGCCAGGAATATTTCCCGCATAAACATAACGCAACCCGGCCTCCTGGCCGATTTCCGCTGCGCGTTGGAGAGATGCAACCGGAGTCGGGGGGGCATCTTGTTTCTTATAATCTGGATGGTAAGCCGTCACATGCCAAGGGATGTCGCACGATATAGATGAGATGAAACGAGATAATTCCCACAGCTCATCATTCGAATCGTTAAAATCTGGAATAACAAGCGTGACGATCTCCAACCAAATTCCCAATTCATGCACCATACGGATCGTATCAAGCACATATTCGAGTACGCCACCCATGGAATCGGTAATTATCAGCGCGCATGCTCTTGAGATCGATCTTATAGGCGGACAGGTGAGGAGTTAATAACTTCAAGGCTTCGTGGGTAGCGTGTCCATTGGACACATAAGCGGTTTGGATGCCAGAGGCCTTTGCCAGTCGGAAGATATCAACAGCCCACTCTGTAGTGATGAGTGGTTCATTATATGATGAGGCGATCACCTTTGCATTCACTTGTCTTGCTCTGGCGATGATCTTTTCAGGGGTTATCCTCTGGATATAACTGATGGCGTCATCTGAGCCGGTTTCGCGGCCCACTTGTGAGGAAAACCAGTTCTGGCAAAACTCACAATGAAAGTCACACCCCAGCATACCGAAAGTCAGCGCCAGGCTGCCAGGCATTACATGGCTGAATGGTTTCTTCTCGATGGGATCAGGATGTAAACCGGCGACATACCCCCATGGAACGCGTAATACACCGTCCTGATTAAAACGCACCTGGCAGATCCCCCGATGGCCTTTTCTGATCAGGCAACGATGGGCACAAGCCTGACATCGCAGTTCTCCTTCAGATCCCACCGGTTCCACGAGGGTACCCTGGCGGGTTATACGATCCAATACATCGAGTGCATTCATCATCCATTATTATACACACGCAAATCCTGGCAATTTGATTTATGTTACACTTCCCGCGACATGAACGAGAAGACCCTGAAAGTGCTCGAGTTTTCGAAAGTGGTCGACAGGTTGGCCGGTTATGCTTCCTTCAGTGCATCAGCTGACCTTGCCAGATCTCTCCAGCCACAGGTGGATCCTGTGGCGATCAAGCTCCTTCAAAAACAGACCGGGGAAAGCCTGTTATTGCTAACCACCAGCGATTTCACAGGAATTGGTGGCGCGCACGATGTGTGTGATCTGGTAGATCGGGCTGCTCGTGGGGGAGTATTGGAACCGGCTGAGATCCAGGATATCAAGGCGACCCTGATATCGGGCCGTGATTTACTGCGGAGTTTCGAGCGAAAGGAAGACCGATTTCCCTTATTGTTGCAGATCCTCCAGCAAATATCGCTGCCATTGGGAATTATCGAAAGCATCAACCAGGTGATCTCTGACCAGACGGAAGTCTTGGATAGTGCATCCATAAGACTGGCGCACTTGCGCACCGAGTTGAAGGTCACACACGAACGCCTTTTCTCAAAACTTCAGCGCATCATAGGTGATACGCACACCGCCCCCATGCTGCAGGAAAGCATTATCACACAACGGGATGGGCGCTATGTAATTCCACTACGTTCCGAATTTAAAGGTCAACTGAAATCGATCGTCCATGACCAATCCAGTTCGGGAGCCACGCTGTTTGTCGAACCCTTGGTGGTAGTTGAATTAAATAACAAGCTACGCGAGCTTGAGCTAGAGGAACGCAATGAGATACATCGTATCCTGTCTGAACTGAGCCGGAAGATAGGAGAACGGCAAGCAGAGATCACGGGAATCGTAGGCGCATTAGCGCAGTTTGATCTTGCCATCATGCGGGCAAGGTATGCATTGGATATCCAGGGTGTTGAACCGGAGTGGGCCGAAAACGACAACAAGGGAAACGCCACGACACCTTCTGCGGCCATCAAGCTGCTTCAAGCGCGCCACCCCCTCCTGGATCCCTTAAAGGTCGTGCCGATTGATATCCTGTTCGAGCCAGGGACATATTGTCTTGTAATCACCGGACCGAATACGGGGGGTAAGACGGTGACGCTCAAGACGGTGGGTTTGTTGGTGCTTATGGCTCAAAGCGGGATGTATATTCCTGCCCGATCCGGATCGGAACTTGGCGTTTTTGAAACCGTTTTCGCTGATATCGGAGATGAACAATCCATTGAACAATCACTATCAACATTCTCGGGGCATGTCAAAAACCTGGTGCACATCCTCCGCTTTGCAAACGAGCAATCGCTGGTTTTGCTGGATGAGTTGGGGGCAGGCACGGATCCCCAGGAAGGCTCAACCCTGGCTCGCGCGATACTTGAGTTCCTGCTCGGGAAACGCATTACCAGCTTGGTGGCTACACACTATCCGGAGTTGAAGGCGTTTGCCTTCAATCGAAGTGGGGTGATGAATGCAAGCCTGGAATTTAATCTCAAAACATTGCGCCCCACATACCACCTGATCCTGGGCATCCCCGGTAAATCGAATGCGCTGGTTATTGCAGAAAGATTGGGCATGCCAGCAGAGATCATTAACAAAGCCCGGGCAGCATTAAGCCCCGAAGACCTCCAGACTGACAATATGCTGGATGAGATCACCCGGCAAAGGGAGGCCTCCAGGAAGGTTCGATCATCAGCTGATCGCATACGAACCGAATTGGAAAAACAGCAGCAAGAACTTCAAACGCGGCTGGAAAGCATTGAAATAGAGAGAAAGCAGATTCTTTCCACCGCCCGAAAACAGGCGGAAGCGGACCTGGAGGAAGTTACTTCTGAAATCGATATCGCACGACGGGAATTGGGGAAAGCGCGCCAGTCACTCAAACCACTTGGTGAGATTAGCAAGTCGACCGATAGTATTCGCCAGCTGATTAAATCGATGGACACGCCAGTGGTTACATCCCCGGTGGTCACTCCATCCGATATACCCTATAAGCTTGGAGACAAGGTATTTCATTACCTCATTGCAAATGCGTGCTGTTATTACCGATGTAGGAGAGAAAGATGTGGAGGTTCAGTTTGGCTCACTTCGTGCGCGCACACAATTTGATGACATCAGCCGCGATAATCCAGCTGAAGATAAAGTAAAGACAGAACCCGGTCGATAGCAGACTGCATCGCTCTCCCGCACCTCCGCGCCCTGAAGTATTCCGTGAATCCCCAGGACTTGGAGTTGAGTATCCGAGGTCAACGAGCAGAGGATGCCATCAGCATGGTGGAACGATATCTCGAACAAGCGTATATGGCACGGCTTCCATTTGCACGCATCGTTCATGGTAAAGGTACTGGGGTGTTGACGACAGGTTGTACAGGATATACTGAAATCGTCACCTTATGTTGATAAATGGGAACTCGCCAACGAAAAAGAGGGTGGCGCAGGTGTGACTATTATCAGATTCAAAACAGAGTAACATCACTCAACAGGGATTTTGGGTTCTTTTAAAGGGGAAAAGAAAGAGCAACCAAGGAATAACGCCATGGTGATAATTAGAAATATAATGGTTGGAAACTGGGCTCTATCAAAAGAGACAGATAAAAATTCCAGGTAGCTCCCGGTATTTTGGTGAAATTTGGCCACAAACATTCCCAAAGGAAGTAAATAAGTCAAAAGACATGCAACAAGAATGGCGATGGGGACCAGGCTTATACGACGGATCATCGCGGGAGCCATGATAATAATGAGCAGAAGAGTTACTGGTATGACGTAACCCCAATCGGATGCCGATGTATATCGCTCCCATGAATAAGAGACGGTTGTCCAGACAGAAGCCCAAGAGAAAGTACCGGATGAAAATGCGCGTAAGAGACCGGAAACGGCCCCCCCAATCTCATCGCCTCTAAAGTAACGATAACCCATGATGATCCAGGTACCACTAAGAGAAAGCGTAATCAGAAAGAAAATGAGGAGTTGTTGAAATTTTAAATGCCGATAAGTCGCCAGGGCGGTGATAATACAAGCAAGAACAAGCACAAATCCGATTCCCTCCGGACGGGTCCAACCCGCCAACGAAAGAACCAGACCACCTGAATATAAAAGGGCGGACTTGTGGTTAATAGCACCCATTACGCTTATTAAAAAACCGATAACGATATAGCAGGCGAAAGGAATATTGGCAAATCCATAAGTTGCATGTCTATAGATCACAGGTGTACTTATGATTAACAATATACTCAGACTTGTTAAAGCCCGTGGAATTTTATTTTCCCTTAAGAACCAATAAATGCAGGTCAACATCGATAAAAAAAGGAGGAAATAAGCGATCTTCGAACCAGGGAGAAGATCCTGGTCAATTAGATAGAAAGTTGAAATGGCCAGAGATAAATTTAATGGATACGACAGACCATGTCCGCTGGCCTCGACAGCGGCGAATAAATCCTGTTTAAACGCCATATAATAGCCCTTAAGGCTCCAGATGGCCATATCATCAAATGTTGAGTATCCACGACCCACTCCAATATACAGGAGTGTCAGAAGGAGAAAGGCTGATAACAAAAAAATACCAAGAACAATGGGTGAAGGGCGGATTTGTTTTAATATTATCAGACCCTTGGCAAGATCAACTTTAGGTAACTGTAACTTTAGGTTTGACCGCCATACGATGAGGGTTACTCCAAATAGAAGCCCCATATAGGTAATAAATATCGTCCAAATGGTTAAGGGAGCCCCCAGCACTGAAACTACGAAGACAGCCCATGTGTATACTCCCATTCCAATTGGGAAGCTGATGATGGGCGCAACCGGATGAAATGCTTCGCGAAAGATGGCAGTGATGATCAACCAACCGAGAAGAAGCCAGGCGAGTAAAACACCCACGTCACACACGAGAATGAGGAGAATATTATAGCTGGATGGATAAAAAGCCGAGTAAACACCTTCTTGGTAATCCCTTGGGACATAAACACCCTCGTATGGATAATTGGGGTCAGCATCAGGGTAAGGTATGAATACCTTGTCGATGTCGCTTTCATGTGGAGGGTACGCAGTAGTGGCAATCAGGTACTTGTCTGGATTGGAAAGGCATTCGATTCGGGCTGCACCCGAAGGACAAACCATGATGGTTTTATCTAGCATGAAGAATTGCAAAATATTCTGCTCAGAAAATGGCCCGGATTGTTCGGGTAGAATTACTTTAACTGCTGGCGGAATGATGCTATTGATAAAGCCAAGAAAATCTGTCCCCTCACTGGATAAAAAAAATACAGCGCTACGATTGAATGAAGAATCGTGGCGAAGACGCCAAATGGGCAAGCGCAATTGGCGCATATAATCATTTGTAGTAAGGTAGGTTTGATAACAAATAACGGCACTGAGTAGCGTGAGAATCAGCGTATAAAATATCCGGTTCGCTTTATTTATCATTGCCTTTTTACCAATAAAGCTGGCATTATGTTATGCTCTTAAATCTATTGAAATCCGAATTACGATCAAAGATATTTGGTACCAATTTTACATCTAAACCGATGCGGTCTGTTATAGTATGTTTGAGTTTTACTCCTTGACCCGTCTCCTCATATGGATTAAAATCGCTCTGCTTTAAATAAGCCCTCGTAGCTCAATTTGGATAGAGCGCTTGCTTGCGGAGCAATAGGTTGCGTGTTCGAGTCACGCCGGGGGCACCACATCATCAGGTGTCTGCCGCTGCCGGAGTGGGATCAGCGGTTTTTTAATAGTTCTTTTGTTCAAACGGTGATTCTTCATGGACGACCAAAACAAGCCCCAGATACTATTAACCAATGATGACGGGATCGAGTCCCCGGGGATATGGGCAGCTGCTGAGGTGCTCTCGGGGGTGGGATATGTTCACGTAGTGGCACCCCGGGAGCAATCCTCTGGCACGGGCCGTTCCTACCCACGTACTTCTGATGGGACGATTCGGGAACAGACACTGCGGGTGAATGGCCAGGATTGGCAGGTATATGCGGTGGGTGGTACGCCTGCTCAGGCAGTGCTTCATGCTGTACTAGAGGTTTTACCGAATAAACCCGACCTGGTGGTTTCCGGTATAAATTATGGAGAGAACCTTGGGGATAGTGTGACGGCTTCCGGCACGATTGGTGCCGCCATGGAAGCTGCGAGCCAGGGGATCCCGGCGCTGGCTGTGTCACTGGAAGCCAGCCTGGTGGATCAATTGGGGTATTCACGCAAAATTGACTTTTCGACTGCAGCGTACTTCACGGCCTTGTTTGCCAGGCGCGTTTTACACAAACAATTCCCCGAGGATGTGGACATTTTAAAGGTGGATGTTCCGCGGGACGCAAGCCCGGACACACCCTGGATGATCACACAACAAGCCCGTAAAGGGTATTATTACCCTGTTCGACCTGCTCGAGAACAAATGGATTGGAAAAAGCCGGCAATAGTTCGTTATGCGATCGATGTTGATCCAGCGACACTGCCTGAGGATTCTGATATCTATACCGTACTCGTTAAGAAACAAGTGTCCGTGACCCCCCTGTCACTGAATTTAACTTCACGCATATTACCTGGTGAATTGCGTAATTTCCTGGAATCCTGATCAAATGTTGAACCGGATGGTCAGGACATCACCATCTTGAACGATGTAGTCCTTTCCTTCCAGGCGCAGCTTACCCTTTGTGCGGGCTTCGCTGAACCCACCCAGTTCCATCAAATCATCATACGTGACCACTTCCGCCCGAATGAAGCCTTTTTGCAGGTCGGTATGGATTACACCGGCAGCCTCTGGCGCCACAGCGCCTGCTCGGATCGTCCAGGCACGCACCTCGTCCGGGCCGCCGGTAAAGAAAGACTCAAGTCCAAGAAGTTCATAGGAAATGCGAATCATTTTATTCAAACTGGGTTCTTCGATATGGTACTCAGTCAGGAAATCCGCAGCTTCTTCCGGGGATAACTGGGATATCTCCATTTCAAGTTTCGCGAAAACCGGCACGATCTGGCTGTGTTTGTGGGTATAAGTGATTGTGGGTGGCGTCTGAGATTCAGACAAATTTAAAATCACAACCACTGGCTTGAAACTTAGCAATCCGAAGCCTGAGATGGTCTTTTCCTCTTCTTTGGTGATCTCGGTATCACGCAAAGGTATCTCCGCATTCAAGCTTTGTTTGAATCGTTCAAATAATGCAGTTTCATGCTCGATGAGTGCTTTATCACGCCCGCCGCCCTTGGATTTTTCTTCCTGTAACCGCTCCAATTTTCGTTCAACCGCGATAAGGTCGTTAAGGATGAATTCATCGTCCATCGTCTTCAGGTCGCGCAAAGGGTCAATGGATCCTGACAAGTGGGGAACATTTTCGTCCTCAAAAACACGCACCACATGGATCAACCCATCCATCTGTGTTAATTGATTTAATAACGAGCCGGAGATGCCCTCCTTGCCTCGGGTGCCATCCAGACCGGCAATGTCAGCATAGGTCACTTTCGCAAAAGTGGTTTTCTTGGGTTTGAATAATTCTGATAACCGGTTGACCCGCGTGTCGGGCACATCCACAACGGCGGTGTGCACCTCGACTTTACCCGCGGACATACCCGTTGGAGCATTACCCCGGGTCAGTGCGTTGAATAGAGTGGTTTTTCCGGATTGGGGTAAACCGATGATTCCTAATCGCATGGCAGTCCTTATGGGTTTCTGGCTTGACCGACGTGGTGGATTTCGTTATACTTCACCGACAAAGCCGGAGTGGCGGAATTGGCAGACGCGCACGACTCAAAATCGTGTTCCTTCGGGAATGTGGGTTCGATTCCCACCTTCGGCACAGAAATTATAACATGCCCTGCCAACTGTCTGGCGGGGTTTATTGTACATAGGGTAAAATTAACAATCAAGGAAATGTCATGGAAGGAGTGTTGGTATGCCAACCACGGATGATATCCTGGCTGTGATCCTCGGCGGCGGAAAGGGCGCGCGCCTATACCCACTCACAAAGCTTCGCTCCAAACCGGCTGTTCCGATTGCAGGAAAATATCGTTTGATTGATATTCCTTTGAGTAATTGTATCAACTCGGGAATATTTAGAATTGCCATCCTGACACAATTCAACTCGGTTTCACTACACCGGCATGTCTCGAGTGCGTATACCTTCGATAAATTTCATGCCGGCTGGGTTCAGGTGTGGGCGGCGGAGCAAACCGCACAAAGCCTGGATTGGTACCAGGGTACAGCAGATGCCGTCCGGAAGCAATTATTCGAGATTCAAGCGGCGCATGCCCGCTATGTCCTGGTTCTGGCCGGCGACCATCTCTACCGGATGGATTATTCTCAAATGGCGGAATTCCATTGGGAAACTGGCGCCGATATCACCGTGGCGGCCCAACCGGTCTGCGCGGCCGAAGCCTCACGCCTTGGGTTATTAAAAAAAGATGGTAGCCACAGAATAGTCGAATTTGCTGAAAAACCGTCTGACCCGGCAGTTCTCAAAAAGATGATTTGCCGCGAGGACAAGGAAAAACCATACCTTGCTTCAATGGGCATTTATCTGTTCAATACAGAAACTCTGATCGAGCTGTTGCAGGGCTCTACTTATGATGATTTCGGAATTCATGTCATACCGTCATCGATTAATACACACAAGGTATATGGTTATGATTTTGATGGTTACTGGGAGGACATTGGCACAATTCGCCGATTTTACGAGGCAAATCTAAAGCTGACCATGCCAGATGCAGAGTTTAATTTATATGATCCGGAATACCCGATTTATACCCATTCGCGTTTCTTGCCAGGTACGAGGGTAACGCATAGCCATATAGAAAATGTCCTGTTGGCTGAAGGCGGTTTCATCGAGAGTGCGGAGATCGAGCACTCTATCGTCGGTTTGCGCAGCCGGATTGGTGCCGGGTGCCGTATTGTCGATTCGATCCTGATGGGCTCAGATTATTATATCGATGAGGAAGATGTTCAAAGCATCCGAATCGGAATTGGGAAAAATTGCCAGATTGATGGTGCTATCATAGATAAGAATGCACGCCTGGGTGACGGGGTTATTATTCAACGCTTCCCGACGGGGACAGATCTGGATCATGATGATTGGAATGTCAGAGACGGAATTGTGGTGATATCAAAGAATGCCGTAGTCCCGGATGGAACGGTTATCAAACCAGGATAAATCGTTAAAAAATGCCAGGATAGGAAGGTTGCTACTATAATTTGGCAATTCATTTTTGTGGAATGTATAATATTTGCTGATAACACCGCCATATCGGCGTGTAAGGGTCACGCACGTGCCGGATGAATTGCCGATTGTTTGGCCATCAGGATATATAAGTTAGGATTCGCAACCCATCTTTAGAAAAGCGCCCATAACCTGAAAGGATTTACACATTTGATGAAGAACTCTACCCCCAACACTGAACCCAGACCCAAAGCACAAAAAAGCTGGCACAGTTTGGCTGCTGAAGATACGCTTAAGCATTTGGAAACTAAAATCGATACTGGCTTGACCAACCAAATGGCTCAGGAACGATTGGAGAAATTTGGGCAAAACCAATTAAAAGAAAAGCCCCGTCCGAGCTTTTTTAGTCTGGTATTAAACCAATTAAAGAGTTTCGTAATCATAATCCTGCTGGTTGCATCAGTCATCTCTGCCTTGTTGGGAGATTACGTCGAGGCGGGCGCAATCATGACCATCGTGGTCCTGAATGCCGTTCTGGGTGTGGTTCAGGAAAGCCGGGCAGAAGAAGCACTGGCCGCGCTGAAAAAGCTAGCAGCACCGGAAGCCCAGGTATTAAGAGATGGAAGACGCGTGACAGTGCCCGCCCGCGAATTGGTACCGGGTGACATCATTTTCCTTGAAGCAGGAAATTACGTCCCGGCTGATATCCGTTTACTTGAGGCGGTTAATCTGAGGGTTGAAGAAGCTGCGTTAACGGGAGAATCTCTGGCCGTTGAGAAAGATGCTGCAATTATCCTTGCTAGTGATGTGCCCATCGGCGATCGTCGCAACACGGTTTTCATGGGAACATTAATCTCCTACGGACGTGGCAGAGGCGTGGTAGTTTCCACCGGCATGCACACTCAACTGGGCCTCATCGCGACCATGTTGCAGTCGGTCGATGAAGAACAAACGCCACTGCAAAAACGGCTTGATGATCTGGCAAAGATCCTGGGTTGGGCGACGCTAGGTATTTGCGCAATCGTATTTGTTGTGGGCATTATTCGCTCACATGGCTCTATGCAAGAGATTGTGGATATGTTCATGGTGGCGGTCAGCCTGGCCATTGCCGCTGTGCCGGAAGGATTGCCTGCAGTTGTGACCATCAGCCTGGCGCTTGGTATGCGAGAGATGGTCAAACGTCATGCCTTGATCCGCCGGCTGGCATCCGTAGAAACTCTTGGGTTCGGCCACCATCATTTGCTCGGATAAAACCGGGACACTGACTCAGAACGAGATGACCGTCACCCGTCTATGGGCAGATGGGCAATTCATGTCGGTGAGTGGGACAGGATACAAACCGGAAGGTGAGTTCAAGATAACTGAGACGACCGTCAAATTGGATGATTATCCGGGAATCAAGACGGTTCTGTGGATTGGTGCGTTAAATAATGATGCCCAGATGGATGAGGCAACCGACGAAAATGGTGATAAGGCCTATCGCATCATCGGTGATCCGACGGAAGGCTCTCTCCTGGTGGCTGCTGCCAAAGCTGGTGCCAGCTACAATGATCTCTTGGAGGCTTATCCTCGGGTACAGGAGGTGCCGTTCGATTCCGTGCGTAAACGGATGATCACCCTGCACGCTATTAATAAACCCCACAAAGAGGATTTCTCACCTTTTATTGACGACCGATATATCAACCAGATTGCGGTGGTTGTTAAGGGTGCCCCCGACCTGATCATGGGTCTGTGCAATAAATATCAGGGTATCGACGACCATGTGCATGACTTGGATGACCACACCCGTCAGCGGATCCTGGATGCGAATGATGTCATGACGAAGGACGCCCTGCGAGTGTTGGGAGTGGCTTACCGGATTACCCCAAATATCCCGAAAAAAATCGACCCAGATGAACTTGAACATGACTTGATCTTCGCCGGGTTGATCGGCATGATCGATCCGCCACGCGTGGAAGTGACACCGGCGCTGAACAATGCTATCAAAGCCGGCATACGCACGATGATGATTACAGGCGATTTCCCCAACACTGCCCGCGCAATTGCGGAATCCATCGGTCTCTTGAAACCTGGACGGAAAGTGCTGTCTGGTGAAAATATCACCCAGTACTCCGATAAGGAGCTGCAGGAAATCGTACGCGAAACGGATGTTTTTGCACGTGTGTCCCCTGAGCATAAACTTCGCATTGTCGATGCCTTGCGTAGCAACGGTGAGATCGTGGCCATGACCGGTGATGGCGTGAATGATGCTCCGGCGATCAAGCAGGCAGATATCGGCGTGGCTATGGGGATCACCGGAACGGATGTTGCCAAGGAAACAGCCGATATGGTATTGACGGACGATAATTATGCCAGCATCGTCTCAGCCATTGAACAAGGACGTATCATTTATAGCAATATTCGTAAATTCGTTTACTTCCTGATATCGTGCAATATGGCGGAGATCCTTGTGATCTTCCTGGCGACCTTATTTGGTTGGCCATCGCCTCTTACGGCTATCCAATTGTTATGGCTTAATTTAGTTACAGACGGAGCACCAGCGCTGGCGCTGAGCACCGAAAAAGGCGACCCTGATATCATGGAGCAGAAACCAAGACCGGTTAAAGAACCCATTATTAATCGGTACATGCAGGTTGGGATTGTTATTCAGACAGCCGCAATCACAGCCGTGACACTGTTGGCGTATTACATTGGGCGGTATACCGACCCCCAGCATATTGAATTCGCTGAAACGATGGCGTTCGTTACACTTTCCTGTTCAGAACTGTTACGCGCTTATACGGCTCGCTCAGAGTACTACCCCCTGTTGAAGATCGGCATGTTTGGCAATAAGTTCATGAACTATGCGGTGTTGTCATCGCTGGTGCTGATCATGCTGGTGGTTTATGTGCCCTTCCTGCAAACCATTTTCAACACCCAGTCATTGGGATGGGTGCAATGGTCTGAGTTGCTTCCTTTATTGATCGTTCCATCGCTGGCCGCGGAACTCACCAAGCTGATCTTTGCCAAACGTCTGGTTAATCGATAATAATCTTCTCTTAATCAAAAACCTCCCCTTCAGGTTAGGGGAGGTTTTTTAATTGACTCTTTAAGCTCTATATCCATCCGCGCAGTTGCATAGCCCGGACCACTCTATCAATAGCCACCATATAGGCTGCATCTCGCATGTAAACTTTTTCTGAAAGGGACATCTCAAGCACGCCATCGAACGCCTGAGTCATCTTGGTGTCCAGTCTGCTGAGTGCCTCTTCCTTTGTCCAGTAAAAATTCATGTCATTCTGGACGCCTTCAAAGTATGAGACCGTCACACCTCCCGAATTGCACAGGAAGTCCGGAACCATAAAGACCTCGTGGCTTTTTAAATATTCATCTGCTTCGGGCGTGGTTGGTCCATTGGCGCCTTCCGCTACCATGCGGACCTGCTTGCTGATCTTCTTGACTGACTCACCGGTGATTTGGCCTTCCAGTGCGGCAGGGATCAGGACATCCACGTCCTTGCTTATCCATGCATCGCCATCTTCGATAGTATATCCGGTTTCTTTTGCCTTGGTCTTGTTGATCGAGCCGTACTGGTCTGTGATTGACATCAGGAATCTAGGATCAATACCATCAGCTTTGCTGACCGTGTAAGATTTCTTGTCTTCACGATCCCAATAGGATACGCAGATTACTTTACCCTTTAGATCTTCAATGAAACCGATCGCAGCGTATTGAGAAACATTGCCGAATCCCTGTATTGAAGCCGTGGAATTTTCGGGAGCCATCTTCAAATGTTTCATGGCCTCGCGAATGTTATAGATCACACCGAAACCGGTCGCTTCCGTTCTCCCAAGAGAACCCCCACCCCCCAGTGGCTTTCCTGTAATGACTCCTGGTGTATAGGCACCAGCAAGTTTTGAGTACTCATCCATCATCCAACCCATCATCTGAGGGGTTGTGCCGACATCGGGAGCTGGGACGTCCTGGCGAGGGCCGATGTTACGCCAGATTGCTTGAATAAAGCCACGACAAAGTCGTTCTTTTTCGGTCGTTGATAGCGTTGCCGGGTCTACGATAACGCCGCCTTTGCCACCACCGAGAGGGATGTCGGCTACTGCGCATTTCCAGGTCATCCAGGTCGCCAGCGCACGAACAGTATCGATCGTCTCGGCCGGATGGAAGCGGATGCCACCTTTATTGGGACCGCGGGCGTCGTTGTGTTGAACGCGGTAACCCTGAAACACGCGGAGTGTGCCATTGTCCATGCGGACCGGGATGCGGAATTGAAATTCACGCATTGGCCAGCGAAGCAGTTCGCATACCGAAGGATCCAGTTTTAATAACTTGGCGACATGATCGAATTGTTGTTGCGCCATTTCAAATGCATTGGTTGTACCTGTCATATTCTTCTCCTTTTATACGGCTAAAGGTTTTGGATTAAATAATAAGCGGGCACCTCGGTCCCGTGCCCGCAGTCCTGCTTTGTTTGGAAGGGCTATTGGTTTGATCACCAAACCTCCAACTTCATTAATTCCCGGCATAAGTTTATAGTAAAACGTGGATAAGTCAATGTTATTTTTGCCACATTAAAGGCATTGATTTTATCACTGATTATTTTACATCCGAATCATCCAGGTTTTGCTGGATCAACACCCGCAATTGAGCGGGGTCAGCCTTTCCACGCGTCTGGCGCATACCCTGCCCAAGAAACCATTCCAGCAAGGTGATTTTACCGGACCGATAAGCTGCCACCTCACTCGGATGGTTTGAAATGAGATCGGTTACCAGTTTATGGAGCTCGGATTTTTGAGTTCTGTCCATGAAGCCATGCGCCTGGATGATCTGGCTCGGAGGAGTCCCGCTGGTGAGCGCTTCCTGTAGGACCTCGCGGCCATTGGCGCGACTGATTTTACCGCTCTCGACGTGTTCGATGATATGAACCATTGCTTCTGGGGTTAAAGAGAGTTCACCAATCGTTAATCCATTCTGATTGAGATAGGCATATATGTCGCCCGTGAGCCAGTTGGCAACTTGTTGTGGAGTGGCACTGGTGGTGATCTCAAGGGCCCGTTCGAAATATTCGGCGGTTTCCATCTCAGTGCAGAGTAGATCAGCTTGATATTCGCTTAAGTGAAGAGTATTTATAAACCGGGCTTTTTTAACGCGGGGCAGTTCAGGTAGATCTGCTCTTATGAGGTTCAACCATTCTTCAGTCACGGTTAGCGGGGAAAGGTCCGGTTCAGGGAAGTAGCGGTAATCATGAGCCTCTTCTTTACTTCGCTGGCTGACTGTCCGGTCATTGTTATCATCCCACCCCAGGGTTTCCTGGTCCACCTTGCCCCCCTCTAACAAGATAGCAGTCTGACGTTCCATTTCATACTTGATTGCGCGTTCCATGGCTTTGAAGCTGTTGAGATTCTTGATCTCCACGCGTGTACCAAGTTCCTGGCTTGTTTCCGGCCTCATGGAAATATTGGCCTCGAAACGTATGGCGCCCTTTTCCATGTCGCCAGAGCACACCTTGAGGTATTTCAAGATCGACCGCAGGCCAGTTGCATACGCCTTAACTGATTCCAGGCTGGTCAAGACGGGTTCAGTGACAATTTCAAGAAGACCAATCCCGGCCCGATTCAAGTCCACTAGGGAGTACTTTTCCACCCCGGTTGAGCAGTGCATCAGTTTACCGGTGTCTTCTTCAAGGTGGATCCTTCGTAAATGGATGTATTCCTCTCCTGTTGAAGTCATTACTGAGAGGCCACCCCCGGTTGCCAATGGGTATTCATACTGCGAGATCTGGAAACCCTTTGGCAAATCCGGATAAAAATAGTTCTTCCGCGCAAACAAGCTAAAGGGGGCAATTACGCAATTCATCGCCAATGCAACGCGAAGAGCATACTCGACGGCCTTGCGATTGATGACTGGCAGGGCTCCTGGCATGCCGCTGCAGACCGGACAGATGGAGCTGTTCGGTTCGGATGTGATTGTATCCACGACCTCACACCCGCAGAACATCTTGGTCCGCGTCAACAGTTCGGCATGGACTTCAAGCCCGATTACCGGAACGTATTTGTTGGTCATGCCAACTTATCCATAACGACCCATGAATTTTTCGATCCGGCGTAGCGCCTCCTCGATCTTTTCGAAGGATGTTGCATAAGAACAACGGACAAAACCTTCGCCACCGGATCCAAAAGATGAACCCGGAACGACGGCAACATGTTCTTCGTTCAGTAATTTTTCGGCGAAAGCCTCATCGTCCATACCTGTTTTTAAGACGCGTGGGAAAGCATAAAATGCCCCTCGTGGTTCGAAAGTATCGAGGCCCAGGCGGTTGAATCCCGCAACGATCAATTTCCGGCGACGGTCATACTCAGCCAGCATCTCCTGAACATAGGGTTCACCAACTTTGAGTGCTTCCAATGCTGCTGTCTGAGCGATGGTCGGGGCTGACATGACCGTATATTGATGAACACGAACCAGGCCTTGGATGAATTCCGCCGGAGCGGCGGCATATCCAATGCGCCAACCAGTCATGGCGTAATCCTTGGAAAAACCACCTAATAGGATAGTTCGTTTTCTTGCTTCTTCCAAGGCTGGAAAACAAACGTGCTTGACACCATAAACGAGGCGGTCATAGATCTCGTCTGATATCACGACCAGGTCGTTTTCTTCAGCCATACGGGCAACTTCTAGAAGGGTTTCAGGTGAAGCAATGGCGCCGGTCGGGTTATTGGGATATCCAATCAAGATGGCTTTGGTGCGCGGAGTGATCGCATGCTTAAGGTCAGCTGGGTCAAGAGCAAATTGGTTTTCATAACGGCTTGGCACTTCGACTGGTACACCCCCAGCCAGCAGGACCTCTGCTTGGTAAGAAACGAAGCATGGCGTCGGAATGATGACCTCGTCACCCGGATCGAGTATAGCTGTGCAGGCAAGGTATAACGCTTCAGACACACCCACGGTGACAATAACCTCACTACTCGGATCATAGACCACCCCATAAGTCGCCTGCAAATGGCTTGCGATGGCTTCGCGTAAATCAGCCTTTCCAGCGTTGGATGTGTAATGGGTTTCTCCCAGATTTAGGGAATTCTTTCCGGCTTCCAGGATGGGCTTTGGGGTCGCAAAATCCGGTTCCCCAATTCCGAGCGAGATCACATCCTTCATGGTCGCTGCGATGTCAAAAAACTTGCGAATTCCAGAGGGACGCAAGCCAGCCACGCGTTTGGAAAGATAGGTTGATTGCATGAACACTCCTTGTCAGTCGGTTATTGGTTTTATCTGCCAGGCGTCATGATACTCATCATAAATCAGTTGGTAGTGGTGCCTTGCTTCTGCCAGCACTGTAAACCGATAACCATTTTCGGTTTTCGATTCTGCCAGGACATCCCGAATTTGATGCAATTGCCCAGCGTAAAGGAAGGATATTGGTCGCTCGGCATAACGAAAACCTGAATGACAGTTGACGGTTCTCACACATCCGCCAGTGTCTGGTCGCCCAGGCTCATTTGTGCTGCCCTGGCTTTTACATGTACGTTCTTTCCGAGAAGCGAATTGTCTATCACCATATTCTCGATCTCAGTTTCTGAATCCATGATCACATTCGAAAGAACGCTGCAGTTAATCTTACAGCCAGCGGCAATGGATACATTTGGGCCGATCACCGATGATGTTACCTGGGCGTCAGGATGAATATAGACGGGTGGAATGACGGCGAAGTCTTTAGTCAATGATAGATCGTTGGAATTATCCCGCCCGTTCTCGAGAAGGAATCGATTGGTGCTAAGCAGGGTCTCAGGAGTACCGGCGTCCAACCATACCTCGATCGTTCGCGCTCTCATCTTGATACCCTTCTCGAGCAATATATTCACCGCGTCCGCCAGGAAGTATTCATTCCGAAGCCGGACATCACGATTGAATTGTTCCTCTATGGCTTCCAGGAGTTTATGACTATCTTTAAAGTAATAGAATCCAACCAACGCAAGGTTGTTCTTAACGGTTTCCGGCTTTTCGATCAGTTTGCTCACATACCCGGAGGCATTGACTTCGGCCACACCGAACCGGCGCGGATCTTCGACCTGTTTGACCCATGTCATGGCCTCGGCCGTGACAGTAGAAAGAGTGGTTAGATCGGTATTAATCAAAGTGTCTGGAAATGCAATAATGGCAGGCCCGCTCAGGAATTCCTTGGCTTGGTAAATGGCATCTGACTGGCCGAGCATTTCTTTTTGAACGACATATTGAACAGGCATCTGTGGATAATTGCCATCCACATAACTCTTGATCTGCTCGCCCATCTGACCAACAATGAACACATATTCAACCTGACGGGTGAGCGGGATGCTGGTGAAGGTATCCAGAAAATGATCCAAAAGAGTCCTGCCGGCTAGTGGAAGCAGCGGCTTTGGCTTTGTCAAGGTTTGTGGTCTCAGTCGGGAACCTACCCCGGCCATTGGAACGATGATCTTCAAGGTTTCAGACACGGCGTCATCCTTTTTTAATTATCATTGGTTATCTGCCAGAGCAGGCTTTCGCAAATGGAAATCCGTTACCTGCTGATATGCATGACAGATTTTTAATAACAATCCCTCCGAAAACGGCGCACCCATGAGCTGCATGCCGATCGGCAGGTTGTTTTGATCGAAACCCACTGGGAAGGCCAGCCCTGGAATACCGGCCAGGTTGGCTGGAAGGGTAAAAACATCCTCCAGGTACATCGCCAGTGGATCATTTGCATGCTCACCGAAGCGAAAGGCAGTCGATGGTGCAACAGGGGCGGCAATAACATCCACTTGCTCAAAAGCGGCTTCAAAATCCCTTTTGATGAGTGTGCGCACTTTCTGTGCCTGGCCATAATAGGCATCATAGTAGCCAGCCGAGAGGGCATAAGTCCCCAACATAATACGACGTTTGACCTCCGTTCCAAAACCGGTTCCCCTGGATTTCTTGAACATGGCCGCAATATTCTCGTTGGAGGCGCGTGGTCCGTAACGAACACCATCAAAGCGCGCTAGGTTGGCAGAAGCCTCCGCCGGGGCGATCAGGTAATAGACTGGCAACGCCTCGGCGGTATGTGGGAGACTCACCTCTTGAACTCGAGCACCCATCGTTTCATACACCGCAATCGCGGTTCGTACCGCCTGGCTCACCTCTTCCTGGACTCCAGTGATGAAGTATTCCTTCGGGATCCCTATCCTCAACCCTTTCAATTCAAAGGGGGTCTTGAGATCAATCACTTCAACCGGTCGGCTGGAGCTGGTGGCATCCATGGCGTCTTGGCCGGCCATCAGATTGAAAGCCAGCACGATGTCTTCGGCATTACGAGCCAGCGCGCCGACGGTATCCAACGATGAGCCATAAGCGACCAGTCCGTATCGTGAAACCCGACCATAAGTAACCTTTAATCCAGTCAGACCGCAAAAAGAAGCTGGCTGGCGGATACTTCCTCCTGTGTCAGTTCCCAGGCCCAGGCTGGTGTAGCGTGCTGCAACCGCCGCTGCTGATCCACCGCTCGAACCACCAGGGACTCGCGTCACATCCCACGGATTATGGCTGGCGCCATATGCGGAATTCTCAGTTGACGAACCCATGGCAAATTCATCTGTGTTGGTTTTACCTAGCACAACCACGCCTGCATCCAATAGTTTCTGGACGGCGCTGGCGGTGTATGGGGCAATGAAGTTCTCCAGAATGTGCGAACCGCAGGTGCAACGGACATCTTTCAGACAAAGGACATCCTTCACCACGATCGGGATACCCAACATTGAGGAGACCGGCCCTCCCCCACTTTTATGAGCTTCCGCGAGTCGCTGGTCTGCAGCTGCAGCCTGTTTCAACGCTTGATCCGCAGTTAATGTGATAAAGGCATGGATGGAAGGTTCCAGGCGCTCAATATGGTTGAGACTTGCTTGGGTCAATTCCTTGCTGGTTATCTCCCCCTTGCGCAGCATAACGGAGGCTGTTTGTGTGGTTAGATCAATCAGTTTTTCCATCATTCAATCCAGGATTGGTGGAACCCGATACTGTCCTTCTTCGGTCCTGGGGGCAATTTTTAATATATCCTCGCGCGTCAACCCTTTAATGGGAACGTCCTCACGCAAAATACTAACCAGCGGGAGCACACTCGAGGTTGGCGGGATCCCATCGGTGTCAATAGCTTGCAATCTGGCCGCGTAATCTAAAATGGCGGATAATTGGCCGCAATACTGTTCGATTTCAGCCTCACTTAATTCAAGGCGGGCGAGATCCGCGAACCTTCTAACGACATCCGGGGTCAATGGCATGGGTGCATTATATCAGGACAGTGCCACAGAGGATTGTTATGTCTTGAGCGTATAGCCGTATGAATATTGGTGCTACGCTTGTATCATCTTGACACCCCGCCATCCTGTGACTATACTTTAGTTAATTGAATAAACCTTCGGGGCAGGGTGAGGGATTCTGGTTTCCCAAATCCCGATCGGTGGTGACCTGAATAGGCAGCCCACGAGCGCAACAGCGCATGATCCGGTAAAAGCCGGAGCCGGCGGTAAAGTCCGAATAAAAGAAGGATAGACGAACCCTACTTGAGTGGTTCATCTCATGCCCCCCGATTCATCTCGGGGTGTTTTTTTGCAAATGGCGTGAGGAAATCTGCCCTGGAGATGTTATTCAGGGCAGATATTTTTTATGGATCATAAAACGACGAAACGCATTCTGATGAACAGCCTGGTGGCTGTTTTATCTCTATTGGTTGGCCTGATAATCTGGGAGGGTATTGTCAGGATCACCAGATTACCTTCATTCATCCTGCCCTCGCCTCAGCAGGTTTGGATTCGCCTTACTGAAGTTATCGGAAATGGCACGCTCTGGCGGCATACATGGGTCACTACCCGCGAGGTGGTACTGGGACTGGGGTTGGGAGCCGGATTGGCTGTGATAATGGGGTATGTGGTGGCAAAATCGCACCTTATTGAGCGTCTGTTATCACCCTACCTGGTCGCCAGCCAGGCAATCCCTGTGGTTGCGCTGGCACCCCTTCTTGTTTTATGGTTCGGAACCGGTGTGTTCTCCAAGATTTTGGTCTGTGCGCTGACCGTCTTTTTCCCGGTATTGGTTAATACCATAGTAGGTGTTCGAGCAGTTCCTGTAGAACTGCACGACCTGATGCGTTCGCTGCGGGCGAGTCGTCTGCAGGTTATTCGTTACCTGGAACTGCCGGCTGCCTTGCCGATCTTGCTGGGCGGTTTTCGCATTGGTGCCACCTTGGCAGTGATCGGTGCAGTAGTGGGCGAATTCGTCGGAGCTGATAAAGGGCTCGGCTTTCTGGTGAATGTAGCACGGGGGCAATATGATACAGCCCTGGTTTTTGTTGCTATTGCGACCTTGGTCGTCATGGCGTTATGTCTTTATGGGTTGGTCATATTGATCGAGAAGGAGTTGCTGAAATGACATCCAATCTCAATGGAGTCCTCATGAAAAACCCTTTGATTCTAAGCCTGGTTCTATTTTGTCTGACGGGGTGCCTTGGCGTCCCGGCACCAATGATCGATCCCACGCCGAAGGTTTTTGAGATCAGACTGCCGGTGGGGTATATCCCCAATGTCCAATTTGCTCCAATCTACGTGGCGATCGAAAAGGGCTACTTCGCAGCAGAAAATATCGAAATAACATTGGATTATAGTTTTGAGACGGATGCTGTGGCTCTGTTGGGTGCCAATGAGATCCAATTTGCCATAGCATCCGGTGAACAGGTTTTACTAGCGCGTGCCCAGGAGTTACCGGTAACCTATGTGATGGCTTGGTACCAAAAATATCCGGTAGCCGTGGCTTCCAAGGCCGGGAATGGAATGCTAAAACCGGAAGATTTACTCGGAAAGGTCATCGGGGTCCCGGTTCTCTCTGGCGCCAGTTACATCGGCTTGAGAACAATCCTGGAAGCCGGTGGTCTCAGCGAGGAGGATGTTTCTCTGGGTGTGATCGGGTTTAGCCAGGTTGAGATGCTTGCCACTGATCGCGTGGATGCTGCTGTTGTCTATGTGGCTAATGAGCCGGTTGTGTTGGAGAGCCAGGGATATTCAACCGACTTGATCCGGGTGGACGATTATTTGTCCCTGGTCTCAAATGGTCTTGTTACAAACGAAAAAACAATTGAAGGTAACCCCGAATTGGTCAAAAGTATGGTTCGGGCTCTTTTACATGGTATTTCAGATGTGAGTAATGATCCGGAGGAAGCATACCTTATCTGTATCAAGTATGTCGAAAACCTTGCATCTGCTGACGAAAAGGTTCAAAAACAGGTGCTTGCCAGGTCGATTGAACTTTGGCAGGGTGCGGAATTGGGTTCGATCGACTCCCGTGCCTGGAGGAATATGTACTCGATCTTGAAGACCATGGGGTTGGTTCAGGTCGAATTGGATGTGACCGAAGCGTATACCAGCGAGTTTTTACCCTGAAGGGTATCCATGTCTGAAACTCAAGTCGAACCGGTATTGACTGTATCCGGATTGAAACTCCAGTTTGAAGTTCCGGATGGCCCCCCCCTGCAGGTCATTGACAATCTTGATTTTCAAGTTGACCGCAGCCAATTCATTAGCATCCTGGGACCGTCCGGCTGTGGAAAAACCTCGCTATTGCGGGTGATCGCAGGTTTGATTGAGCCCACTGCCGGGCAAGTTCAGTTTATGAGAGGGCAGTATCCCGGATCTCCTCAAATTGGCTTGGCCTTCCAACAGGCCAATTTGATGCCCTGGCGATCCGTGTATGCAAATATCGCCTTGCCCCTGGAGGTTGCCGGTTGTCCGAGGCCCGAACTTGAGAAACGAGTTGGCGATTTGATCCACCTGGTTGGCCTGGAGGGTTTTGAGCGGACCTACCCTCACGATTTATCGGGTGGTATGCAACAGCGCGTTTCAATCGCTCGCTCCCTGATACGGGAACCCGACTTGCTGTTGTTGGATGAACCCTTTGGCTCTTTGGATGCTCTGACGCGCGAGCGGATGGGTGATGAGCTGCTCACTATTTGGCAGGCGAGCCGAAAAACGGTCATCATGGTCACGCACTCGATCTCGGAAGCGATCTATCTGTCGGATCGAGTTATCGTCCTCACACCCAGACCGGCTCGCATCAGCCTGGATCTCGAGATCGCACTTCCTCGACCAAGGAATACAGATACGCGTTACCTCCCCAGGTTCGGGAAACTGGCATATAAAGTTCGCCAGGCCATTAAAGAGTGAGGCTATTCAATCGGAGATTTCACCGGCATGCGCAGTTGGGGTAAATCCATTACCAGAATTTCAGCCAGAAGCCGGGTGTTGGCATTTTTATCAAGTTGATCAAGCGCTTCTTCCAACCGGGAAATTTGGGCGTGTATTTCGGTTGAGGAGATAACGGAAGCCAGCTGATGAAGAGCGGCTTGATAGTCAGCATGGATGATAGGTGTCCTTGCACCCCCGTTTATGAGAAGCACGTCCCGCCAGATGGAGATCCACACTCGGATTGCATCGTGAAGGTTTTCCCGAGGCGCAGCTTTCCGTGAGGTGAGTTCTTCAGCATAAGCAAAACGGTCTCGTAGCGGGGCTGACATCAACCGTAACAGTCCATCGATCAGAAGATTATTCCGCTCGACAATTCCCAGGTCCTTCTGCATGGCCAATGCCAGACCGTAACGCCCCCCCGAAAGTCGGGCGATCTTTTCCGCTTCCTCCCTGGTTACGCCGGCTTCTTTTTCAAGAGAGTCGGCCACCTCTTCCAAACCAGCTGATCGCAGCAAGATGACCTCGCAGCGAGACGCAATGGTTGGTAGCAGGTCCTCTGGCCGGCTGGCGGTCACCAGCAGGATGGTTCGGGCGGTGGGTTCCTCAAGGGTTTTCAACATGGCGTTTTGGGCAGAAGCAGAGGCATTCTGAAAGTCAAGTAATAGGCCAATGCGATATGGTGCTTCATAGGGCGCCAGTGAGAGATCGTGCTGGAGGGAGCGCACCTGTTCTATTAGGATCTCCTTACGATTTTCGGAGACGGTTACGATGAATAGGTCAGGGTGTTGCATGCGCGCAATCCGCTGGCAGGTTGGGCAAAGCTGGCAGGGTTCGCCAGTCTCTTTAGCCTCCGGGCAAGTTAATGCCTGGGCAAAACGCAGGGCCAGGCTGCGCCTTCCGATACCATCCGGTCCGCAGATTAGATAGGCGTGACTGACATTTCCTTTTTGGATGTGCTTTTTTAAAATATCAGCAGCCCATTCGTGCCCGATCAAGTTCCAAGACATGTGCTGATTGTAGCCTGAAGCGATATAAGTGACAACCGGATCAGGTGGTTTCTTAAAAGTTACGGAGCTACCGACCGCCTGAGGTACAATGCGTGGCGATGGAAGACCTCCTGGCATCCTTGAATCATCAGCAACGCGACGCTGTTACAGCTCCGAACGGACAGGTTCTGGTATTGGCTGGCCCCGGATCAGGGAAAACACGTGTCCTGACCTACCGGATCGCCTATCTCGTTAGGAAGATGGATGTAAACCCTGCGAATATACTGGCGGTGACCTTCACCAACAAGGCCGCCAGGGAAATGCAGGCGCGTGTGGAGCATTTGTTGGGAAAGGACATCAAGGGCATCTGGCTGGGGACCTTTCATGCCATCTGTGCGCGTATCCTCAGACGGGAGGTCGATCATCTTCCGGTGAAAGCCAACTTCGTCATTTTCGATGAGGACGATCAAACCGGGCTGATTAAGAAAGCCATCCGCGAACTGAACATAGATGACAAACTCCACCGGCCTGTCAGCGTACGCTCTTCCATCTCGCGCGCCAAGAATGACCTTTGTCTTCCGGACGGGCTGGTTATTAATTCATACCGCGACGAGGTAACCAAACGCGTTTACGAACGCTACCAGCAAAAGTTGATTGAAAACAATGCAGTTGATTTTGATGATCTGTTAATGTACACAGCTATTCTCCTGCAGGATCATCCGGCAGTATGCGAGGCTTATGCCCGCCGATTCGAGCATATTCTTGTCGATGAGTTCCAGGATACAAACCAGGCGCAGTATGCCATGTTGAAGTCGCTGGCAAGTGTACACGACAATCTGTATGTGGTCGGTGATGAGGATCAATCCATCTACCGTTGGCGCGGTGCAGATTATCGCAATATTCTGCGATTTGAAAAGGATTATCCCCAGGCGACCACTTTGTTGCTGGAACAGAATTATCGTTCCACCCAGAACGTTTTAGACGCTGCCCGAGCGGTTATCGACCAAAATCGCAATCGCACCCCCAAAAAACTGTTCACAGAACGTGGTCAAGGCGTCAAAATTGTACTTTATGAGGCGTCTGACGACCGCGCTGAAGCGGCTTATGTGGTGGATACGATCACCCGTTTGACCGCTTCCGGTCGGGCGCAAGCGGGGGATTTTGCAATTATGTATCGTACGAATGCCCAGTCCCGATTATTGGAAGAGACCTTTCTACGAGCCGGTATCCCCTATCGATTGGTGGGCGCACAGCGATTCTATGGAAGACGCGAGGTCAAGGATGTGATCGGCTTCCTGCGATTGATCCACAACCCGGATGATGAGGTAAGCTTGACGCGGGTGATCAATGTGCCACCCCGGGGTCTGGGTGAAAAGAGCATTGGTAATCTTTTAGAGGTTGCCCACCAATTAATGATCAGTCCCGGGAAGCTTCTGATCAGCCTGGCGGTTGGTGACAGCTCCCCTTATTGGAATGTGTTTTCAGGAAAGGGCCAACACTTGCTGGCGGATTTTGGAGCCCTGCTGGCTGGTTGGTGTACGGATAAGGATCATGTGACCGTCCCGGTGCTGTTTGATCGCATCCTGGACGATGTCAATTACCAGGCTTACATTGATGATCAAAGCGATGAAGGCGTTGATCGCTGGGAAAACGTCCAGGAATTGCGCCGAATTGCCTTTGAGTACATGGACCGCAGCCTGGTGGATTTCCTTGAAAACATCGCCCTGGTCTCTGACCAGGACACGCTTCCAGATCGCATCAACACACCAACGTTGTTGACGCTCCATGCTGCCAAAGGGCTGGAGTTTCCCCAGGTTTTCATCACCGGATTGGACGATGGTCTTTTGCCCCATAGCCGATCACGGGATGATCCGGAGGAAATGGCTGAGGAGCGGCGCTTGTTTTACGTCGGTATCACCCGGACCCGTGACCTTCTTTACCTGGTCAGAGCAGAAGCGCGCGCCACTTTTGGCAGTTATGACAGTACCCTTCCGTCCGGTTTCCTTGAGAACATTCCATCGGAAATTGTGACTGTCGCCAGGCGGGCTGTTCATTCGTCCAATAATGGAAGCTACCCAAGTTGGGGTATGATCGACCAGGGTAATCTATCTCGGATAAATGGCGCTGCCGTTCAAAAGCCGGTTGACCCCCTGTACAAAGCTGGCATGCGCATCCGACATGGGGTTTGGGGTGAGGGTCTGGTAATCGATGACCGCATCGTGGATGGCAGTGAGATCGTGGATGTGGCCTTTGCTTCGGTAGGTTTCAAACGACTGGATGCTGCCACCGCGAAACTTGAAATCATCCAAAAGTAAATATGTGATCACAACGGGGTTGATTTACTTTCCATCAATGTTAAAATCATCAAGCGGGATCACCGGATCTCACTTGTAAAAGGTAGGAGGATGATATGAGTTTTTCTCTGACCTGGTATGGGCATGCCGCCTTCCTGGTGAAGGTGGACGACTACCGCATCCTGATCGACCCGTTTTTTTCAGGCAACCCTCAATCACCGGTCAAGCCGGGCGACATAACAGCTAACTTCATCCTGGTCTCACATGGACATGGAGACCACCTGGGCGATACCGTGGAGATTGCCAAGCGGACTGGCGCAATTGTCATCAGCAACGCCGAAATCTGTACCTGGCTGCGTGGAAAAGGGGTAAAAACGCATGCCCAACACCTGGGTGGCGGTTACAACCACCCCTTTGGATACCTCAAACTCACCAATGCAACCCATGGCTCAGCCCTCCCAGACGGCTCCTACGGGGGCAACCCGGCTGGTTTTCTGCTCACAACAGGCTATAGTGACCGGCTATATTTTGCCGGCGACACCGGCCTGTTCGGCGACATGAAACTGATCGGCGAGGAAGGGTTGGATGTGGCTATTTTGCCAATTGGGGATAATTACACCATGGGCCCGGCGGATGCCTTGCGTGCTGTGAAGTTACTCCAACCGCAGTTGGTCGTCCCCATCCACTTCAACACCTTCGAGGTGATCCAGCAGGATGTGGCAGCCTGGGCTGAGCGGGTTGAGCTGGATACCAGTTGCCGTGTCAAGGTGATGAAACCTGGGGATGAAATCCTCATCCAATAGATAGGATGATCTGGATTGGAGCTGCATATGACTGAACAAGAAAATGATCGCCGGAGCATTGATGAGAAGGTTCGCAGGGAGGGGCGCCTGCCGCCTGGGCAAGCGGTGACTGTGAAGTTCCCCGTCTTGCATTATGGTCCCATCCCTCCCTTTAACCCGGATACCTGGCAATTCCGCATCTGGGGTGAAATAATGGAACCACGCCAGTGGTCCTGGCAGGACTTCAATCAACTTCCACGAGAGAGACTAAAAATGGACATCCATTGCGTGACCGGCTGGAGTAAATTCGATTCGCAATGGGAAGGCGTATCAGTTGGACGGCTTGTGAAGGATGGTCTTATCAAGTTAAAACCGGAGGCGCGTTTTGTTTTACAGCATGCCGAGTATGGTTTCACGACCAATTTACCTCTGGACATCATCCTGGCAGAAAACTTCATAATGGCTACGCACTTCGACGGTGAACCACTCACACCCGAGCATGGGTTCCCATTGCGTGGCGTGGTCGGCAGTATTATTGGCCAGCCAGGCCTGGAACAACCCTATTTCTGGAAGGGCGCCAAGTGGCTGCGTGGTCTGGAGTTTCTGAAAGAGGATAAGCCCGGCTTTTGGGAGAATGCCGGGTATCATAATCGTGGGGATGTCTGGAAAGAGGAGCGTTACGGTTAAAACTCAGCGGAGCCGGCCGGATCGCCAGATATAGACGCCCAACCCGATGCCGACCAATAACAGAGCAATACCGAGGATACCCAATAAGGGGGTCCCTCCGTTTTCGATGGTACCACCGCTGCCTTTTGATTGGGCACCGAAATCAATGGTTGCCAGGTCCCCTGCTTTCAGTGTCAGAGGGTAATTGAGAGCGGTGGTTGGATTGTAGTCTGCGGGCACAGCCACACTGATGTTGTAATCCCCTTCAGGAATATCAATGAAGCACACTGGGTCTTCACCGGCCAGGGTTTTTCCGGTAAGGCTGACTGTGCCGGTACGATCTGAAATACTGATGTTGCCATCCGGAATGATCTCTTCAGTATCCGCTTTGCTTGCATTGCCATCCACATCATTGAACAGGACGATGCAGATCTGGCCGTTGCCACGAAACGGTGTGGGGGTTGGACCCGAGGGTGTCGGTGTGACTTCGCTGGTGGGCAGATTGGGGGTGGCGGTGACCACACCGAGCAGGAGTTGCTGCCCGCTGAATATCGAACAATTCGCATCCAGATTATTCAAGGCCTGAATCGTATTTAAATCAACCTTGGTCAGCAGTGAAATGCTGAGACAGGTCTCACCTTCCTTGACGATGTAAATGATCCGCCCATCCACATCTGCTGTGGGGGTCTGGTAAACAGCCTGGGGCAGTCCATCACTCGCCTGAGCTGGGCTGAACAGCCAATACGTGCTGCCAGCAGCCAATACCAGGATCAGAAGTGCCATCGCAATCGTCTTTTTCATGGTCATCACCGTCTTAAGATTATAACATTCTTGTCTTGCATGTATAATTGCCGCGTAATACCATCAATAGCCATGTCCAGGCATCGATATAAACCATTCCTGATCTTTCTGGTCTTCCCGATCATCCTGTCTGCCTGCCTCCAGGTATCGGATAGAAGCCAGTTACCCCCCGATGGGACTCCGCTGGTGGTCACATCGACGGCCACGATAGTCTGGTTTCCACCAACTGAAACACCCACTATCACACCCATCCCAGCTACCACCACACCCACACCCGAACAGAAACCCAACTTGGGGGATGTGATCGCAAGTGATGATTTTACCCGTCCGACCATGTGGCTGCTTGGCCATTTTGATGACGGGGTGATCGCTCTGGGTGTGAATGAGCTGGCATTAGCTGTTTCGACCCCCGGTGGTAAATTGACTACTTTCCGACAGGAGCCCACCCTGACCGATTTCTATTACGAGGTGAGCGCCAGCCCGAACCTTTGTACAAATGGGGATGCCTACGGTCTGGTGATCCGGGCGGCCAACAACACGGATTTCTACGCTTTCCTGCTCTCCTGTAGTGGACAGGCACGGGTTGAGCGGGATCGTATTTCTGAATCCATCACATTGCAGGATTGGACTTATGTTCTCGGTCCGGTTACTCCGGATATTGGAGGAAAGACCCGCCTGGGCATCTGGGCATATGGGCGTGAAATGCGCTTTTTTATCAATGACACCTACCAGTTTACGGTCTCCGACCCCACCTTCCCGCGTGGCTTGGTCGGACTGCAGGCGCGATCAGCCGGATCGACAGCAATGACGGTCAATTTCTCCGACCTGATCATCCGGGAGTTCAGCGGTATCCCGGTCCTGCCGGCGACACCCACACAGTCCGTCTCTGAATAAGCGTTTATTGGTTGACACCCCTCCTCGGATGATGGTATGCTAGGAGCGCGTCCGGGCGGGCTCGGCGCGGCAGAAGCCACCGAACCCCGTCAGGTCCGAGAGGAAGCAGCGGTAAGGAGGCCACTCTGGGTGCCGCCGATCAACCTGCCCGGCGCACTTTTTTTCAGTATGAAAACAAACACGCCGCCCGTTTGTGACTACACTGCTTCTGATTACCAGAAATCCTTCTGGGATCAAGGCGCCCGTGCCTATGAGGATGCAGCCGAAGCGATCGCATTAAGACGATTGCTGCCCACCAGCGGCGATTTGTTATTGGAATTGGGCGCAGGTGCCGGACGCAATACCCCGCGTTATACCGGCTATAAACGGGTGGTTCTGGTGGACTATTCGACCTCCCAACTTGAGCAAGCACAGCAACGGTTAGGTGGATCCGATCAATATTTATATGTGGCAGCTGATGCATACCGGCTGCCTTTTGTAGAGGGGCTTTTCGATGGTGCCACCATGATTCGCACCCTCCACCATATGGCGAACCCCTCCCTGGCGCTCGGTCAGGTGAGGTCTGTGCTCGCATCTCGTGCGATCTTCATCCTGGAATATGCCAACAAGCATAACCTCAAGGCGATCCTGCGCTATCTGGTTAGAAAACAGGATTGGAGTCCTTTTACCCAGGAAGCAGTTGAATTTGCCCGGCTCAACTTTGATTTTCATCCAAAAGCCATTAAAAAGTGGCTGGTTAAGAACAACTTTTATGTCGAGAAGCAGTTGACCGTCTCGCATTTCCGCGCCGGCTTTCTAAAAAAGTTGTTTCCGGCAAGATTCCTGGCTGCATTGGACGGACTGATTCAACCCTCCGGTGCCTGGTTCCAGTTGACCCCCAGTGTTTTTTTGAGGGCACGCGTCTCCGGTGATGGACCACAGGTTGCCGGGGGTATGTTTTTCAAATGCCTTGAGTGTGGAAAGGGATTGCCTGAATTTTCAGGAAGCATACATTGTCCTAGCTGCGGACATGTGTGGCAGCAAATGAGCGGGATCTATGATTTCCGCCTGGACAAATAAAACCGGAGCTTCAGTTGGTTTTTTCAATCACCCAGAAATGAGATAAACCAAAAATCCTCAGTGGGGTCTTCTCGAATGCCTGTAAAATCCTCCTGATCAGTTTCCCCGGACCGGGATATCTTTCAATAATGTTGTCATAAGCCCCAAAAATGACTCGCCGTTCAATGACGCGCAACGGCAGACCACCCAAAAGCCGTTTCAGGTCAGAATTGTTATAAATCTTGACATGCGGTGCCAGCTGGTCCCGTAAACGCCTGGGCAGGTAATTCACCAGTGGAATGTTACCAAATTTGTACTTCCCGCGCCAGTAGATCCCATGGGTCTCAAAGGGGTATCCGCGATTTGGGCAGAACAGTACCAGACGACCACCTGGTTTAAGTACCCGGAAGATCTCACTTATTGCTGCCCGGTCATTCTCTACATGTTCGATGACCTCATGGCTGAGAACAAGATCGAACTGGTCAGGTGGGAAAGGCAGCTTTTCCCCATTACCGCAGGTTACCGTGGGGGTCTTATGATGGGCTTCGATGGCACGTTCCAATTCGATATCCAGGCCGATTGCCAGCCTGGCATCCTCGTCCAACCTGGCCAGGTATTGCCCAACCCCGCAACCATCCACCAGAATGATCCCGGAGATCCTTGCTCCTGCGCCAGCCCGCAGCATGGCCAGGCGGCGTTCCTGGCCTTCACGCCAGACGTATGAGGGTTCCCCGCGCAGGGCGGCTTTATCACTGATGGGATGGCTCGCTGTTGACATGTGTGTTCTGAATGAGGTTGGAAGAATTGTAACCGATGACACCGGCTCAGGTGATGCGGACCGGCACCCAGGCCATGATGGTTGTGCCGTGACTGATCTCCGAAGTGATCTCGATATCCCCGCCGGCGTTCCTGGCACGTGTTTGCATGTTGGCAAGCCCGTGGCCTAAATTAGCGCTGACTTTATCCAGATTAAAACCACGGCCATTGTCGGTGACTTCCAAAACCACCCGCTCTGCCGTGCGCCAGACATACACTTCGACGTACTGGGCGCGCGAATGTTTTGCCGCGTTGCCGAGTGCTTCCTGGCAGATGTGGAATAACGCCAGCGCCTGGTTGGCGGGGATGCTATCAAGGTCCTCTGCCTTGAGTACCAGAGTGGCCTCGATCTGTGTGGAGGCCTCGAAATCCTTGATCAGGCGGCGGATTCCGTTTTCCAGGTTCTGGTCCAACAATTGGCGTGGTTTGAGGTCCATGATATAAGCACGTATATCCTTGATGGTAGCATTCAGGCCATCGATGGATTGCACGATCTTGCTCCGCGATTTATCCACGTCCTCCGCCAGTAACAGGCGCGCATGTTCGAGGGTCAAGCCGACCGCATAGATCGACTGGATGATGCCATCATGCAGGTCCATGGCGATGCGTTCGCGCTCCTCCAGGATGGCGAGGCGTTTGCCCTTGAGGTTAAGTCGCAGGTTCTCGATTGCAGTGGCTGTCCAGGAACCGATGGAGGTCATCAATTGCAACTCGGTCTCAGCAAATGGCTTCGGGTAGCGACTGGCAATGGTCAGGACACCCAGGATACCGCTGCGGCTGGTCAACGGGAAACACAATATTTGCTGCACTTCGGACTTGACCAATGCTTTGCGCAGGTGGGAATTGCTCGCCTCTGCCAGACGGAAAGCCTGAAGTTGACCCGTCTGGGCAGTCGTGCCGACCAAGCCCTGGCCAACCTCAAAAGACTCGCGATTCCAGATCCGGCCCAAACCATGATCGCGGTAGGCTACCAGGTGCAGGATGGTGCTTTCTTCGTCGCGCAGGTGGATTTCTGCTGCTTCCACGCCGATATAACCAGCCGCCCGATCAAGCGCGGAATCCAGGATCTCATCGATATCTGATTCTGAGGTCAGCTTGGAGGCCAGATCATTTAAGAGTGTCAGGTCATCCGTACGGCGCGTGAGGGCACGGTCACGTTGGCGAAGCTCCTTGTATAACCGCGCATTGGAAATGGCCACTGCTGCGTAGGCTGCCAGGGTTTCCAGGACGATCTCATCATCACGGCTGAAAGAGCCCCCACCCATTTTATCGGTCAGGTAGATCTGACCAAGCTGGCTTTCACCTAACCGGATGGGAGCACCCAGGAAGGATTCCATTTTGGGATGGTGAGGAGGGAACCCGGTGCTGCGAGGGTCGCTGCTGATCTGTTCCAACCGGACGGTCTGGCGAGTGTTCATGAGGGCACCGATCAATCCGATCCCACGGGGAGGATGGTCCATTCGTCTGATCTCGGTCGGAGTCATCCCGATCGGGATGAATTGGTCCAGTTCGCCATTCTCGTTCAATACCCCCACCGCTGCATAGCGTGCCGCGACCTGCTCACAGGCAACAATTGCGATCCGCTCCAGCAGGGATTCCAGTGATATATCTTGAACGAGCTCCAGGCTGGCCCTGTGAAGGGCCGCCAGACGCTCCTCAAGTTGTTCTCTTGTCAGGGTGATCATGCTTATTGGTCGCTAGGTGTCTTATTTTACTCCTATTTGTCAGGATTCCAAATTTGATAGCTTTTGCCAGACCCGGGGGGATATCATCTAACCTGTTCAATTATGAGATGATACATGTCTGAAGAGAGTCTGAAATTCCATCAATTATCACCGGATCAACGCCTCGCTCACCTCGCGGAGATTTCCGGACTCACGCAGGCAGATCTGGTGCTTTTCAGATCAACCGGCGCCTTGAGCATTGATCAGGTCGACCATATGATCGAGAATGCCATCGGCACCTTTCAATTGCCACTGGGTATCGCGAATCATTTCCTGATCGATGGGCGGGAAGTTCCGGTCCCTATGGCAATTGAAGAGCCCTCGGTCATTGCCGGGGCCTCTTTCATGGCGAAACTGGCACGAGCTGCGGGTGGATTCAAGACGTTATGCGACCCACCCGAAATGATCGGGCAGATCCAGATTTTGGACCTGAATGAGCCAAGTACAGCTCGCGAAACGCTGCTCTCTCATAAAAATGAGCTTCTGGAAGAAGCAGCCAAGTCTGACCCGATACTATTAGGACTGGGTGGCGGTCCGCGTGATGTGGAAGTGAGGGTAGTCGATTCACCGGTTCTGGGCAGCTTTCTGGTACTGCATTTGATCATGGATGTTCGGGATGCAATGGGTGCCAATGCGGTCAATACCGCGGTGGAACGTTTGGCTCCCATGGTTGAGCACCTGACCGGGGGGAGGGCCCACCTGCGGATCCTCTCGAACCTGGCAGACCGGCGGCTGGCTCGAGCCAGCTGCACGATCCCCAAGGGGCAACTTGCTTTTGGGGAATACTCTGCGGAAAAGGTCCGCGATGGCATCCTTGAAGCTTGGGCATTCGCCGAGGCCGACCCCTACCGGGCAGCCACACATAACAAGGGCATCCTGAACGGCGTGGATGCGGTCGTTATCGCCTGCGGAAACGATTGGCGCGCAGTGGAAGCTGGCGCGCATGCCTATGCCGCCCGTTCCGGGCGTTACACCAGCCTGTCGACCTGGTCGGTTGACAAGAATGGCGATCTGGTTGGTAAGCTGGAAATGCCCATGGCGGTTGGCATTGTGGGTGGTGCCACCAGGGTGCACCCACTGGCGCAGGCTTGTTTAAAGCTGATGGGCGTAACCTCTTCTTCCCAACTGGCCGGGATCATCGTTTCGGTTGGGCTGGCTCAGAACCTGGCTGCTCTGAGGGCGCTTTCCACCGAGGGCATCCAGCGTGGGCATATGAGTCTGCACGCCCGCCAGGTGGCGATCGCAGCCGGAGCCAGGGGCTCCGATATCGACCGGCTGGCAGAACAACTGGTAAAGGAAAAAAAGGTGCGTGTTGACCACGCTGAAGCTATCATGAAACAATGGAGCGAATCCAATGACGAATAAAGAGACTCAGGAAGAAAAACCGGTCCATCCATTAATTCCCAACCGCAAGGTGGGCATCATCGGTTATGGGGCCTATGTGCCGCGTTACCGGTTGCCAGGTTCAGAGGTCGCGCGGGTTTGGACCGATGGCCCCGGTGGCTCGCCAGTTAAAGAAAAGGCAGTAGCCGGGATGGATGAGGATGTGGCCACCATGTCGATCGAAGCCGCCCGTAATGCTCTGGTACGGGCCGGGATCGATGCCGCGCAACTGCGAGCAGTATGGGTCGGTTCTGAGTCACACCCCTACGCGGTCAAGCCCACCGGCACGATCGTGGCCGAAGCTATTGGCGCGGTACCATCCATTCAGGCGGCCGACTTCCAATTCGCCTGCAAGGCCGGAACGGAGGCAATTGTAGCCGCCATGGGATTGATCGGTTCCGGTATGGCGGATTATGCCATGGGTATCGGCATGGACATCGCCCAGGGTCGCCCGGGGGATTCGCTCGAGTACACTGCCGGAGCGGGGGGAGCGGCCTACATACTGGGTCCAGCTGAACAGTCTCTGGCCGAAATTGAGGCGGTCTACTCCTATGTGACCGACACACCTGATTTCTGGCGCCGCCAGGAACAGAAGTACCCCGAGCACGGCCAGCGTTTCACCGGCGAACCAGCGTATTTTAAGCACATCACGGAAGCAGGCAAGGCGTTAATGAATGCCTTGAACCTTAAACCTGAAGAATTCACTTACGCGGTATTCCACCAACCCAACACCAAATTTCCCCAGCGGGCTGGGGCGTTGTTGGGATTCAAGCCCGAACAGACCACCACGGGCCTGCTCTCCCCGGTGATCGGCAACACCTATGCGGGCGCAGCCCTCATCGGGTTGACTAATATCCTCGACCAGGCAAAACCGGGCGATCGCATCCTGATGGTCTCATATGGCTCGGGGGCCGGATCGGATGCCTTTGTCATCAAGGTCACGAAAGCCATCACTGAGCGGCAGAAACTTGCGCCGTTGACCGCGGACTACATCCAGCGCCGAACCGAGATCGATTACGCCACGTATGTGCGTTACCGTGGCAAACTGGCGATGAAATGAGTGAGAACGGGATGAGCGATATCGTCATCACCGGCGTCGGACAGGTACCGGTTGGGGAGCATTGGGATGTCTCGATCCGCCAACTTGCATCGCGCGCCATCCTGGCTGCCATGCGAGATGCCGGGGGGCAGAAACCTCAGGCGATGTACATCGCCAATATTTTGGGCTCCTCGCTTTCGCGCCAGGCCAACCTGGGTGCCTTGGTGACCAGCGACTGCGGGTTGGAGGGTGTGGAAGGAACCACCATCGAAGCCGCCGGAGCCTCGGGTGGTGCGGCATTGCGCACCGCCTACCTGGCTTTGCGTGCTGGACTGGTGGAAAGTGCCATGGTGGTTGGCATCGAGAAAATCACCGATGTGGTCGGCCCTGGACTGGATAAAGCCATTGCCGAGACACTGGATACTGATTACGAAGGTATGCAAGGCGTGACGCCCACTTCTATGGCAGCGTTGCTGATGCAGCGCTACCTGCATGAATACCATCTGGATCACGCGGCTTTTGCAGTGTATCCATTGGCCGCATCGGCTCATGGGGTCGGCAACCCACATGCCATGTATCGAAAAGCCATCACACGCGAGGTCTATGAGAAGGCTGAGCCGGTGTGCGATCCTTTGAATTTACACGACATCGCACCCTACGCGGATGGTGCGGCGGCCCTGTTCCTCACCCGGCGTGATCTGGTTGACAAGGAATTCGATAAACCCCTGGTGAGGGTTAGTGGTTCAGCTGTGGTGACAGACCGGCTGTCGTTGCATGACCGTCCGGATCCACTGGCCTTTGAGGCAGCAGGGGCTGCAATTGCACGTGCCTGCCGGCAGGCCGGTATCCTGCCCGGTGATGTCGATATTCTTGAACTGGATGATGCCTTCTCGATCTACCCGGTCTTATCCGTTGAGGCGGCTGGATTTACCTTAAAAGGTCATGGTACAACCTGGTTGAAGGAAGCGATTGAAAAGGGGAAACCGGCACTGGCCTGCATGGGTGGCATGAAAGCGCGTGGAAATCCGCTGGCGGCTGCCGGAGTCTACCAGGCAGTTGAAGCCGTAATGCAACTGCGTGGGGAAGCAGGTGGTTGCCAGGTGAAGGGTGCCAGGAAGGCATTGATCGAGTGTCTGGGTGGGGCAGCTGCTACCGCAGCGGCTCATGTGCTGCAAAGGACCCCGTAAAGCTGATAGGTATTGATAGTTACAACTGGATAAACTCAGCATCTCAATAAAGCAAGGAGTCATGAGATGGAAATACCAAGACATTGGAGACTAAAACAACAACGTTACGCACTGGTGGGCGAAGTTTGCCCGCACTGTGATGCCAAGATCTTCCCACCCCGCGACGTCTGCCCGGAATGCGGCGGAGAAGCCAAGGAAGCCTATAATTTCAGTGGCAAGGGTGAGGTATATTCCTTCACACGCATGGGCGATGGCCCCGCCGGATTCGAGGAACAAGCACCCTACACTGTGGCGCTGATCAAGCTGGCCGAAGGACCGGTGGTGACCGCACAGTTGACCGACCTGGGCGATGCCAGGGTTGAGATCGGCATGCCGGTCGAGATGGTCACCCGCCGCATCCGCCAGGATGGCGATGAACGCGGCATGATCGTGTATGGGTACAAGTTCCGCCCGGTTTTGAGCCGGGTTGGATGAAGTTTCAATGATAAAGCGCCCTCCTGATTGGAGGGCGCTTTTGAATAAATCCAAAGGGGGATATGAATGGGGCTTATTTCGGACGGTGTCGCAACTTGTCAAATAGCTTTCCGGGTTTTGACCTGCTCGATTGCAAATGGGTTTGCCGCATAATTTCTATATATTTAAGATTGAATCGACTTTGCGTAGTATAAACAATCAAGGACGATAATAATATAAAACTTATGGTTAGCTCCCCCGTATAATTGCAGCTTATGCGGAATCCGTAAAATTTATAACTGGGCATCTTAAATTGCGTGCAAAATGAAGCAGATATCCATGTTAACATCCACAAAATTGAAACCACCACTTGGCCTATTAGTACTATTGATCTATACCGGCTTGTTCTACGGTTTATTGCCCATACTAAGCCGGATAATCATTCCATTTTCGCGCTACTATACCTTAATAGAAGAAATGCCATTTGCCGTGCTAACGTTGACCGTTGCACCAATTTTAGGAATTGGTATGACTCTCTCGGCAATTGGGACATGGAAGGGGAGTGTCAAAGCCAGAAATATGTTTGTATGCCTGTTGGTTGTGCTTTGCATAATATATTTATTTTCCATTATTGGTAACTGGGCACCAAATTCTCGTCGCGCTCTATCCGGGGCGATGGGGATAGTTTATCCGCTACAGACGATGTGGAGCGTTGCCAGGCATCTGCTGACCCCACTGCTATCCATTTGGTATTTTAGGCAACCGAATGTAAAAGTATTCTTTACAGATGGTGACCAATCTGATTCGCGACAAGTTCAGTCTGACTCTGTAATAGGTACAACCACCAGGAAAGTCTTGGCAGGCGGTTTTATCGTTGCCCTGGTGTATAGATTTATCTGCGCCATCCCGTTTCCGGAAGAAAGTGTATTGCCAATGATCGCGAAAGCTCCGGAATTCCCCCTGTCGGTTCTTCTGGGGCAATATATCCATATGGATCAGAGTATCCTGATGTATATCATGGCTCCCCTGGTCGGTACTTTATGGTGGTTTATTATTGGTGCAATTCTTGTACGTTTTGTGAGAAAGTTGAAGTGGATAATTATTATCTGCATTATTCTGGAAGGGTTATCGATGGCATGTGTTTACTTCTGGCTTGTGCCGATATTCAGTAATTTCCCGCCAATATAAAGGCAAGATGTCTACCAACCAAATGCGGGCTGATCGCTGCGTGCCACGCTACGGCATGTAAGACTCCAGAGCCAACGTAACGCTTCTCTTAAAGGCGGTTGTGTTGCGAACGCACTGGCGGAGGCGAGCTTTGTGGCAGGAATCATTGCCGGCGTGCTAACTGCACTTGCCGCCATCATATCTTCCCCTTCTATATTTGATACCAAACCACTCAACAGGTCACTCGTTGTGGCTGCGTTCTTGGCGATTCCCGCCGCACTGATCAAGCTGGCTGAATAGCTGGTGGTAACCGCACGATTTACCGTCCTGGATGATTCCAAAAGCGAAACCAGCATGCCGATCGAGATGGTCACGCACAGCATCCGACAGGATGGCGACGACCACTGCATGATCTTGAAATTGTACAAGCTTAGCTCGGCGGTTCTAGCCTATTCCAACGTAAAAATAATTATCTATCGTTATCTATGCCTGCGCGGGAGAGTGCTTTTTGATTTGTGGCATAATTAATTCTTAAGAAGTATTTGTAAAAAAAAGTAAAACAACACTAACCTGAAGCGATAATGATTCTTAATTCAACGCCATTAACCGATGCGGGGCCTGATATCGCATCCTTGTCAATACCAGAAACGTTGCTATTGCTTAATGTAAACGCTGAGATCGGGTTGACGAGACTTGAGGTAGACGACCGGCGAAAGAAACACGGCTACAACGAAGTGATCGAGCAAAAGGGTCACCCGATCCTTAAATTCCTCGAAAAATTCTGGGGCATTTCAGCATGGATGCTCGAATTGATTATGATCCTGTCGGGCGTCCTTCGGAAATATTTAGATCTCGTGGTAGTTGGCGTTTTGCTGGTCATCAATGCCGTATTGAGTTTTTTGCAGGAACGCCGGGCCGCGGATGTCGTTGAAGCATTAAGGATGCGTTTACATGTCAATGCGCGCGTCCTGCGCGAGGCTACCTGGCAAATTATTACTGCCAGGGAACTGGTACCGGGCGATATTGTCCGCGTCCGCTCGGGAGACATTATTCCAGCAGACGTCAAATTGCTGACTGGCACGTTAAGTATTGACCAATCGGCGCTTACTGGCGAGTCGCAGGATGTTAATAAAGCCCCGGGCGACGTGCTCTCGTCAGGATCCATCGTTCGCAGGGGTGAAGGCAACGGAGTTGTGATGCTAACGGGGGCACAAACTTATTTTGGCCACACGACGGAACTTGTTCAGAATGCGCGTCCGAAACTTCATATCGAAGCGGTTGTTGCCAAAGTTGTCCGCTGGCTCTTCTTAATTGTTGGCGCCCTTCTCGGCGTTGTCATTGTGTTGTCGTTAATTCGTGGCACACCGCTTCTAGAGGTGCTTCCTCTCATGCTCGTCATGTTGATGAGTGCAATACCAGTCGCCCTTCCCGTTATGTTCACGGTCAGTATGGCTATCGGATCGAAAGAGCTGGCGAAACGAGGTGTCCTGGTCACGCGCCTCAGTGCTGTGGAAGATGCCGCGACAATGGATGTGCTGTGCGTGGACAAGACGGGAACAATCACAATGAATAAGCTGGCAATCACCGGGGTTGTTCCGTTGGAAGAGGCGACTGAAGCCGATGTACTCTTCGCAGGTACCCTTGCATCAAAGGAGGCCAATCAGGATCCGATCGATCTGGCATTCCTTTCTGCAGCAAAAGAACGACATATCTTTGCTAGTACGCCTAAGATTACACCCATCTCATTTGAGCCGTTCGATGCAAAGAACAGGCGGACGGAAGCCGTAGTTGAACAGAATGGGCAGCGGCTGCGAGTGATGAAAGGGGCTGTCCGCACTGTCGCATTGGCTTGCGGACTCGAGCCCCCAGCCATCGATGCGTTGGAGGCACGAGTCAATCAATCGGCACAGAAGGGATACCGAACGCTGGCGGTAGCCCGCAGTCCTGAGACTGATACGCCCAAACTCATCGGATTGGTGACGTTATACGACCCACCTAGACCGGATGCCAAACAGTTAATTGCGGAACTTCGTAACCTTGGAATTTCTGTGAAGATGCTCACCGGAGATGCATTGGCAATTGCAAGAGAAATTGCGCAGGGAGTCGGGCTGCTCAACATCAGGCCTGTCTCTGATCTGAAAACCACGAAAACCAAAACCACCAATGAGACAGCTGGTTTTTTGGCCGGGGTTGATGGTTATGCCGAAGTCTACCCGGAGGATAAATATATCGTGGTACAGCACCTTCAAGCTGTTGGGCATGTAACTGGCATGACTGGTGACGGTGTCAACGATTCACCCGCTCTTCGCCAGGCCGAAGTCGGCATTGCCGTCAGCACCGCGACTGATGTCGCCAAAGGTGCTGCCAGCGTTGTCCTGACCGAACCTGGGCTGTCGAATATCGTGACTTTGGTCGAGCGGGGACGAACGATCTATCAGCGGGTGCTGACTTGGATCATTAACAAGATCAGTCGTACAATCCTTAAAGTAGCCTTTGTGTCCATAGCCTATGTGGTTACCGGTAAGTTCGCTGTTTCCGCCTTTGCCATGCTATTGCTGACTTTTATGACAGACTTCGCAAAGATCTCTCTCGCCACAGATTACGTTCAACCCTCTAAAAAACCAGAAACCTGGAACATCGGCGGATTCATAACGGTGTCTGTGATGCTGGGAGTGGCAATGGTAGCGGAAGCTTTATTATTCTTATTCATTTGTTGGACACGCTTTGGTCTGGCTACCAACGAAAACGCTCTTTATACCTTTAGTTTCCTGTTGCTACTCTACTTCGCTGCATTTTCCATTGTTTCTGCAAGAGAACGACGGTGGTTTTGGACGACCATACCAAGCCGGCTTCTCTCGGTGGCTCTAATTGCAGAAGTGATTGTGGGTACTACTTTGACACTTGTCGGTCTCCCAGACTTCACACCATTGCCTTGGTGGCAGATCATAGTTTTATTCGCTTATGCAATGGTTGCCTGTCTTGGTGTGAACGATTCTTTGAAGGTCGCTATGATCAAGCGGTGGATTCCTGTTGCGGTTGGATTGAATGCAAGATGAAATTCGGGCAGGCATGTAAAGTAGTAGAATGAAACTTACCATTGACTGGTAAAAGTTGGTTACTTTTATAAGTAAATCGGTGTTCGAGATTTTCCAGCCCCAGAATAGAACCCCATTCTGATTGCCTGGCCTCACACAAGCAGGAAAATAAATGATTGATCGATCATTTTACTTGAGGATAAAAATATGGAGAATAAAATTTCTCAAAGTCATACAAAGAACGGGAAAACCGTTTTAGCGATCATCATTACGCTGACTTTTATTGTGACAATTATTTACTGGTGGGCAGTCAAGTTGTTCCAGTTGCAAGGGCTCCCGCTGTATTTCACAATGCTTGGCTTATACCTGGTTTATTACTTGTTGGCTTGGTGGGGGATAAAACAAGAGCGGATCTCCCTGCCTGTCACCAAAAGGCTGATCCTGGAAGCGTTGGCGTGGTCTTTGGTCGGCTGGCTGGTCTTCATGCTGCTGATACAACTGGTCGGGTTGGTTAAACTCCCGGAGGAGTTCCTGGCCATGCAGGAAACCCCGTTCTGGAAAATCGGAGCACAGATTTTAAGCACCTGGCTGTTTGTGGGCTTGGGGGAGGAGGTGCTTTTCCGTGGCTATTACCTGAAAGCTCTCTGGCGGCATTTCACTACCGAGACAGATCGGAGAAGGATGGTCAAGGCGGTCCTGCTTGTAAGTGTGTTGTTCTCGCTATGGCATCTTCCTACCCGAATCGTGTCGGTCATTTCCGGGGAATTGGATTGGCTTAATCTCCTGGTAAGCCTACTGGTAATGTTCCTGTTCAGCCTCGGGTTTGCTTACCTATTCATCCGTTCAAATAATATTATCTTGACAGGCCTGGTCCACGGATTGATGAATTATCCATTGATTGGTAAAGAGACTCAATTATCTTTTATCATCCTTTTGGTTGCCATCGGCTGTGTAGAAATAGTTCGATTGGTCGCAAGAAAGAAATCCGAGGTGAACTACAGGATTCCCGAGCCAGAGGACCAGGCAAAATGACTCACTTCACCAGGATGGGCTGTATTTGGTGAGCACTAAATAGATGGGGTCGGGCCAGGCATGATTGCGTTTTTAATTCAAAGTTAAGTTATTAATCCTGGACCTCGTCATCATCCACGCAGGCGTCAAAAACGCACAGTTAGATCGACACATTCACTTTACCTATTCGGGCTAAGGCTTATATACAGGTACACGTCTGTGAGCCTTTGGTGTAAGTTGAGGCTGGTTTAAGATAAATTCAGAGGAAATAAACAACCTGCTCCCCAACGGTGGGGAGCATTCTAATTTGTAACTAATCTATTAAATGATAATCAAAGTAAATAAGAAAAAAGTTTAAGCCCACATTGCATTTCAGAATTACATCGTTGTACCCTTGATACACCGATTTAACTGAGACAGGATAAATATATGAGCAACGATAATAGTAGTAGAAAAGATTTTTCTTCAGAGCAAAGTGAAGAACAGCTTGGTAAATTAAGAGCCCGCTTTGAGAAAAACATGAACCGCCATAAAGGTCTTGAATGGGCGGGCGTACAAGTAAAGTTGGAAGCGAACCCCGAAAAACTGTGGTCACTCAATGAAATGGAAAGAACCGGAGGAGAACCGGATGTGGTTGGTTTTGATAAAAAGACAGGCGAATACATATTTGTTGATTGTTCAGCGGAAAGCCCCAAAGACCGCAGAAATGTTTGTTATGACCGAGAAGCCCTGGAGGCAAGGAAAGAATTTAAACCAAAAGATACCGCCATGGATATGGCGGCGGCCATGGGCGTTGAGATTTTAACCGAAGAACAATATCGGGAGTTGCAGCAACTTGGAAATTTCGATACGAAAACCTCTAGCTGGTTGAAAACACCTCCTGAAATTAGAAAACTCGGCGGGGCCATCTTTGCCGATCGCCGATACGACCATGTCTTCGTGTACCATAACGGTGCGGACTCTTATTATGGCGCCAGGGGATTCCGCGGCTCGCTTAGGGTTTAATGCCACGTCCAAATAAATTTAAAGCGGGCTGATACGGCGCGTACTCAGACGCGAGGTAGACTTTACCTCCCCTCCAGAGATTTGGTGTCAGTATCGTGTTTCTACCCGTGGCTCTTAACCGCCAAGTCCGTCCTGCCGCCAGTAATGCAAGCCGTTCGATCAAGACTCTCCCTTCTACCGCACACACCGAGTCGTGTATCTGGTTACACGTCTGTGCGCCTTTGACGTATATCCAGGGCGATTTTAGGTAAAGAAATACTTGAGTGACTATCATGTGGATTTCTGGATTTAAAGAATTCGATATCAGGTACAATCCTTAATCAAAAGGAGCCTCCATGATCGTCATTTCCGATATGATGGGCACCCTCACCACAGGCTCGCCAGTGCTGGGGATCGTGGATTGGGTGCGCCATAATCAGAGTCGAGCGCAGGCGCGTTGGCGTATGGCAGCCATGATGCCTGGTTACCTGCTTGCGAAAGGTGGCCTTATCGATCAGCAGACCTGGGGTCAAAAACTGATGATCCAGAGCCTGGGCTGGGTGCGGGATGTCACCCCTGATAAGTTCGAGCAGGTCTCCGAGTGGGTGGTTGAGAGCAATTTATGGCCGAAACGTCGGGAGGATATCATATCCCGGTTGGTCGAGCATGCCCGGGGTGGAGCACAGGTCTATATCGCCAGTAGTGTATTCGAGCCCATCGCGCGTGCCTTCGCCCAGAAGATTGGAGCCAATGCCATTGGCACACCGGTCAGCGTTGAAAACGGCCGCGCGCGGGTTGCCACCGCTCTCATTTCCAGCGAACGCAAGATAAACGAAGTGCTCAGCCGACTTAAAGTCACCCGTGTCGACTATGCCTATGGGGATACCGCCATGGATATCCCCCTGCTGGAACATGCGGATCATCCCATCGCTGTTTATCCCGACCGCCGACTGTATGACATTGCCAGGGAACGCGGCTGGCAAATCCTGGGGGAACCGCAATAAGCGTGGATTGGTGGTTATGCCATTGATCACTCTTGAGTGCAATGGATCGACATGGGTTACTGCAAAAATTACTAAAATAAAGTAAAAAATAACAAATTCAATTGGACAAAGGGAATCTGTTTGAAAACATGCTTCTGGCGTGTACGGCTTTGGGCTATGTTGCCTGTTGAGTAGAGGGGTATACCATTCAATTGTCAATGGAGAATGAAATGATAAAAACTATTGTAATAACCGGAAGCACCCGTGGAATTGGACTTGGCATGGCCCGAGCTTTTCTTGCTCAAGGTTGCTCGGTCATGATCAGCGGAAGAAAAAAACAGGATGTAGACCGTACAGTGGCGGGCTTATGTCAAGAGCACCCTCAACAGAGCATATCGGGGTATGCATGTGACGTTCAAGATCCTGGCCAGGTGGAATCTTTATGGCGCGAGAGTGTGGCGAATTTTGGTCATGTGGATATTTGGATCAATAATGCTGGGGTAAGCGGCGATCAGCAAACGATATTGAAAAATTCGACTGAGCAAGTGGAAAGTATTGTCAAAACGAACCTGCTGGGTGTCATCTACGGCTCACAAGTCGCTATAAACGGCATGATCGAACAGGGATATGGCAGCATCTATAACATGGAAGGCCTGGGGAGTGATGGCCGAATGCGCGCAGGGCTGATCTTTTATGGCATGACCAAATACGGCGTGTGTTACTTTACGCGAGGATTGGCGAAAGAGCTGGCCGGTAGTCCTATTATCGTGGGTTCTTTGCGGCCGGGCATGGTGATGACGGATTTTATCGTCAGGCAGTATAAGGGTCGTCCCGAGGAGTGGAAGCGAGCCAAACGGATATTCAATATCATTGCTGAACGGGTTGAAGTGGTTACGCCCTGGTTGGTGGATCAAATGCTTACAAACAGAAGAAATGGCGTGCACCTATCCTGGCCTGCAGGATGGAGAATGTTCTTCCGTTTGATAACGCAGCCGTTCTCTCACCGGGATCTATTTAAGCAAGAACCATCAGCGTAAGATTATAAAAATCGATATATATTCCTGCCAAAAAGCGTGCAATGGATGTGTCAGTTTTCGTGTTTTCATCGCCTCGAGTATTCCTGCTCCCCAGGAGTGTCTACACCCGCCCAGACACATTGAATACATACGAAGCGGCAATATTGGATAAGGAGAGATGGTTGTGAAACAGTCAATAGTTCATATCGCACTGGTCGTCAGAGACTATGACGAGGCCATTACTTTTTATACGCAAAAGCTTCATTTCACCATAGTTGAAGACACCTATCAGCCGAAGCAGGATAAACGTTGGGTTGTAGTTTCCCCTCCTAACTCTAACGGCACAACCCTGCTTCTGGCGAGAGCGTCAAAACCAGAGCAGCAACCTTTTATCGGCAACCAAACCGGTGGAAGAGTATTTCTATTCCTCAATACAGATGATTTCTGGCGGGATTATACCGAGATGGTTTCGAAAGGCATCAAATTCATACGAGAACCAACAGAGGAATCATATGGATTGGTTGCTGTTTTCGAAGATCTGTATGGCAATTTATGGGATTTGCTACAACTCAATGCCAACCCCCCACTCTTTTAACGAAAAAGTTGATTGAATAAATATTCCTTGGGAGTAGAATGGCACCCAGGCTGACAAGGAACCAATAAGTACAGCCGGGAGGTCCATTTTATCCGTTCAGTTGATTTGCTAGGCCTGTATTATGCATTTCATATGCGAGCCAATGAAGAATAGACGATCCGGCTATTTTATCCACCCCTTCCATGCCTCTTTGCGAAAGATTACCCCCTGATCTCAGTGGAGAGAACTGTCAAACGGCCACGATCAGGATTATTTGGATGTGTGTACTGGTCCAATCAACCATCTAATAGCTATTGCCAATTACAGCCCGGCTCCCATACGAATCCAGAGCCATTTTGATAATCGTTGTAAAATGGTTACGATTCTTCCAACAGTGCACAGATGAGGTCAAAACGATGAATGATGAATTGATAAAGAAGTATGGAAAAACCTGGCGGGTTTTTTCAAAGATAGTGAAGGATTTCGATGATTACTCATGGTTGCATACCGGGCGGGGGCATCATATCCCGGCTCGGCTGGCGCTGCACATTCTGCAATCCACTGCATACTACCTGCAGGACTCGAACCTTAAGCCGCTGAACTCCGGAAAACCATTTACTATAAATTGCTGGGATATGGCGGAAAGTGACATTCCCTGTCAGGAGGATATCGTGGATTATATCCATGTACTTGAAGGGAAAACCGAGAATTGGTTGAAAATCAGGGATCTTGGCGCTGAGAACCATGCATTTGAATGGACTGGGAAAACCAATCTGGGAGTAATCCTGTTTTCGTTCCAACATTGCCTATTCCATCTGGGAGAACTGAGTTCGCTGCTGAACGAGAGTAAGGATGGGAGCGTTGAAGACCACTACGTAAATGCGTAACAAAGGGCTCCTTGATTGTCGACACAACGATTGAAAAGTAAGGGAGTGATTGTTCTCCTGGCAGGTTAAAGCCAGGGGAACTGGAGGAAAACCATGAAATACAGTATGATGCCCTGTCAAAACGAGTCTGATTATTGGCGCATTCGCAATTTCCTGCGAGAGGTCTTCCTCCTCAACGAAAGAATTGAGCATAGCTGGCATGTGGCGCGGCTGGATTACTGGCGCTGGCATTACATTATGACTTGCCAGGTATGCGAGACGTTTGAAAAAGAGACCATGACTTGGCAAACGAATGATGGAAAGATAGCAGCCGTCGTGCATTCCATTGGCCATGGCGAGATTCGCCTGCACACCCATCCCGATTATAGAAGCCCCGAGTTGGAAGATGAGGCAATCGCCTACGCGGAGGAACACTATCATGACGGAACCGATGATGGAAGACGTTATATAATCGTCCCGATATTCGAAGACGACGACCTGCGGAAGAGTGTCCTTTCCCGAAGAGGGTTCAAAAAAGCCTCTGGTTGGGGACATCATTATTGGCGGGATTTGGATAGCCCCCTGCCTTCCAGACCTTCCCCTACCGGGTATGAAATTAGGTCAATGGGAGGGTTAGATGAGCACCCTGCCCGTTGTTGGGCTTCATGGCGGGCTTTTCACGCTGAGGAGCCGGATGGGGATTATTCCGGTTATTCTTGGTATCAAAACTTACAATCCGCACCACTTTACCGCCGCGATCTGGATATTATCGCAACCACATCCAACAACAAAATCGCCGCATTCTGTACGATCTTTTATGATGATTACACCCGCAGTGCAGTGACCGTCGTGGTGGGTACGGCGGCTGAGCACTGGCGGCGAGGCCTGGGCAAGGCAGTCATGCTCGAAGGGATGCATCGGCTTATAGAAATGGGATGCACGCGCGTTTTTTCCACTGCCAACGATGAACCTGCCGATGCACTATATGGATCACTTATGAAGGAGATTAAATCCACGGAAACATGGCTGAAGGTGTACCAATGACAATCGGATTGGAATGGTGGTAGACAGATTGATGTGAGTGAACCAAGAGGATATAGTCGCGATGGGTGCCGGAAAGAGTGAGATGTGCGGAGCGCTCATGTTCGACTGTGCGGCTGGCGTGAATTTAGTTTTTTGAACCAACGTCCCAGATTAAGGTAGAACAGGTAAATCACAACCAGCAAAGCGATCGAGACTGCCACCGCGCCGGTGCTGACCAGCGCCTGGGTCCTGAAAAGCCCCCAGGGGATTTTAGTAGGGGGGCTGGAAAAGGGTGAATTTGCCAGCGCATGGTTCAGGTTGATCAAAATCGAGAATACAGACACTTGAAGCGGCAGGACCATCGCCAACCCGCAACCGATGCAAAGCACCACCAGGCGCGGCCCACGTGAGGCCGCAATCGTTCCAAACAAATTTACCTCCGTCCTTTGCCGCCCCGCCAATGGGGGGGGAAAAGAGGTGCGTCGTGGCAGGATCAACTTTCGCAGGCTATGCAGTGATTTCAGGCTCATAGCCGTACTGGCTAGAAGGGCGGCCAGGACCAGAGGATTTTTGAGTGCCTCCGGGAAGGCCAGGGATAATAACAGGATCAGGAGTGGGGCAGCGCCGACACCAACATAGGCAGCCATCTTGACCTCATCCAGGCCGCACCGGTGTTCGGCCTGCCAGGCTTCATGGGGGACAACCATCGTCAGGGCAAAGTGTGAGACCAGGACCAGCAGCAGTGATACGACCAGCGGCATGGTTGCAATGCTTCCATCGAGGATAAGCAGCTTGGTTTGACCACCCAGCAGATCTGATAGGCGCGAAAATATGTAAGCGGATAGAGCCGTGGCGACGATTGATGCGGGCACGGTGGTGATGGCTGCATTCATCGCCATTTGTGGCTCGCTCTTATTGAATATTTCCACTCGATCACTCTGGCGGCGGTCGGATAACCATCCACCCAGTGTGCCCAACCCACTCCCAGCCAAAAAGAGCACCAGGAAAGCCACCATGGTTTGCCGTATGATTGTATTTATAACCGCAATCTGCGAAATGGGTCCCATCGTTGGGTAATCCAGTGGCGAGCCCCACCTGGCCAGGCCGGCTGTTGCCGCACCACATAAACAAAAGATGGTCACTCCCATCAGGCCGCCGGCTAGTCCGCCAAGTGCCGTCCGGCGCCACACATGGGTGGAGTGGCTCCATCGACCGGCCGTTACTCCGCCTGCGATCATTATTAACGAAATCACAATAGCAGCGATCCAAATGCAACCTACAGAGTCCGCCGACTGCATCTGCAGAAAGGCGTCCGGGCGGGCTATAAAGATTGAATAGATGAGCAAGGTTGTCAGCAGGCCGGTTAAAATTCCGGCAAATCCGGCGCGGGTGGTCATGAGGGATATTTTATGCCATTTCCACCGCGACTCACAGGGAGAATATTGCTTAGATCATTCTCTGTGTTTGACATGTAAAAGTGTGTGATAATGGGTTTGTGGTTCCACCTCATTACTTGACCATGTGAGTATCCATAAAGGAGATATGAAATGGGCGAAAAAAAGAGTAAGAAGGACAAGGATAAAGCCAAGAAGCAAAAGAAGGATAAGAAGGAAAAGAAACAGAAAAAACAACAAACCAAGCTTCCCAGCAATAAAGCCGCCTAAATTTGGATTTGTGACTGGGATTAATTCAGTGAACTTAACGTCTCTATTCACTTTCTTTAATTCCCTTCACTTTGTCCTGTTTTGCTAGAGATACCAGCCTGGTTCGTAAGGGCAGCCGACCCACAGCTCAGTATTAGGTCCTACTGGGAATCGGTGGACTTACCTTACGCTCCTTACTCGGCAGCCAGTTGTAGTCTCTAATAATCGAAAGCAACATATGAATACATACCTGATCATCGTTTTAGCCGTTCTAGCAATAGCCTTTATTGGCTGGTTGGGGTTGCATATCAACCCACGGCCATTTCCGCCATTCCCTGGGGAAGCCGGAATTCTGAAAACAGTTCCACTGCCCAGCAAATTGCCGGTACCGGTAAAGCGTTTCTATCAGCAGCTATATGGCAACAATGTGCCACGAATCAAATCAGCAGTGATTACCGGGCAGGCTCGCCTGCGAGTGGCAGGCATCACTTTCCCAGGGCGATTCCGATTCACACATGATGCTGGCAAGGCTTACCATCACTATCTTGAAGCGACCTTCTTTGGCCTGCCTCTGATGAAAGTCAATGAGCATTATCTGGATGGAAAAAGCCGCCTGGAGTTACCTTTTATGGTGACAGAGGGAGAACCCAAAGTGGACCAGGCCGCCAATTTGGGGTTGTGGTCTGAATCGCTCTGGCTTCCTTCGGTTTATATCACTGATCCCAGGGTGTTGTGGGAAGCGGTCGATGATGAGACCGCCATGTTGGTGGTTCCTTTTGGCGAAATCCGGGAACGATTCATCGTGCGATTCGATCCGGTTACAGGGTTGGTTCGCTTGCTGGAAGGCATGCGATACAAAGGCACAACCGATGAAATTAAAACCTTGTGGTTGAATGAAGCACTTGCATGGAAGCAGGTCAATGGTCAGATGCTGGCAAATGCAGCCATCATCTGGCACGATGAGGGCACACCGTGGGCGTTCTTTACCCCGAAAGAAGTGGTTTACAACGTCGATGTTAAGGAATACATCCGCATGAAAGGAGCTTAGCTATTCTGTAGTGTCATAATGGGGAAGGAATCCAGGGCGACAATCCTTGGGCCACATGGCCTAAAAGTGAAAAGCCCGGGAGCATATGAAAACACACTTTCTGTTTGTCTGTGGAAGGAATCAATGGCGTGGCCCAACCGCCGAGCACATTTATCGAAATGACGATCGCATCGACGTCCGTTCGGCGGGGGTGAGCGGGAAAAGCAAGCATATTCTTTCCGAAGGTGATGTGACCTGAGCAGATCTCATTCTGGTGATGGAGGATCGCTATAAAACCCGGATCGTTGATATGTTCCGCGGTTTACCTTTGCCTGAAATCGTAAACCTGGATATTCCGGATGAATACCAGTTTATGGATGCTGAGTTGGTGGACAATATTCAGACGGGTGTAGAATTTTTCATCATGCGATTCGAGCAGGAATCGCCCGACTCTCTTAAGGTTTCGCCGTCCTGAGATTGACAGGAGAGTTAAAAGTTCGCAGATATGCATCAGCTAATTCAGGGAACTCGACTGAGTTAAATATGGAGGTGGAAATGGAAGTTTTCGAGGTCATACACAAGCGCAGGAGTATTCGTCGTTTTACGGACGGAATCGTCCCAAAGACCGATCTGGAGAAGATCGTTGATGCCGGCCGGCTGGCGGCCACGGGCAGTAACCGCCAACCCTGGGATTTCATCGTGGTGACGGAAAAAACCATGATTAAGCAGTTCACAATATCCGGGGCTTGGATTGCGCAAGCGGCCGCGGTGATCGTGGTCGTTATGGATCCCGACTCGCGCTGGTGGGTTGAGGATGGCTCAGCTGCCATTCAGAACATGCTCCTAGCATGCACCGCCCTGGGGTATGGTGCCTGTTGGGTGGAAGGTGACGTCCTGCCGCATGAGGATCTCCTCAGGTCGCTCCTGGAGATACCATCGAAAAAGAATGTGATGGCAATGCTTCCGATCGGCATTTCGTCAGAAACACCAAATCCACCTAAGAAACCACTTGCGCAAGTATTGCATTGGGACAAATATTAACCAGTGATTGAGTGACACCCCAGATAACTTGTACTGCATATCTAATAAAGCGGATTATTACCGGTAAAACTGGGAAATCGGCTGCCAAAATCTATCAAACAAGGATCTTCCATGAGTCATGAAATTATCCGAAAAGTACACATCGAGGATAGTCAAAGGATCTGCGAGATCTACAATCATTATGTGCAGAACACCTGCATAACCTTTGAAGAAGAGCCTGTTTCTCCGGAAGAAATGAATAAGAGGATCATCAATATAACGAACGCCTACCCTTTCCTGGTCTATGAAATGGATGGGTGTCTGTTGGGATATGCCTACGCTACCAGGTGGAAGGAACGGGCGGCTTATCGATTTTCCGCAGAAGTGACTGTCTACGTCGATAAGGATCATCTGGGTAAGGGGATCGGCAACTTATTATTGGAGGAATTAATGGGTAAAGTCAAGGACAACAATGTTCATGTCCTGATGGCTGTGATTGCCCTTCCGAATGAAAAGAGTGTCCAGTTGCATGAAAAATTTGGATTCAAGGAAGCAGCCCATTTTCACGAAGTGGGTTTTAAACAAAACAGATGGATCGATGTCGGTTATTGGGAAATGATATTGGGAAGTGACTGATCATGTCCTATCGACGGGATATCCATTCTGGACTGGATCATCGGGCGTGCCCGGCCTTGTTGGGGACCTGGGCGGGGACGGAAGCCCTATCCAGCCACAGCTTCACGAGTGACCAGAAGACTCGCTGCGGCATCGGACCACTTGCCCCATTAAAGTCCGTGTGCGGGAATGAGGATTTGAATTTGGCATCGATCGCCTGGGATTGGATCGCTGCGATCAATTGCAGAATTTCACCGCTGATGAAAAGTGGCCCTGCCATAAGGATGTTATGAAGAACGTGGACTTCATCAAGAATGAGGGATTGATCAAGTGGATGGAGACACATGAACAAGGCTGGCGCTCAGCGAAGCGTGGCATCATCCGTATCTGAAGGGATGAAACCAATCCGCATTAAGAGGAGGTTGCTGCCATTCGCCTGTAAAAGCAATTCTATTCAACGATGTGTACGATGAAGCCCGAGAAACCAGGGATTGAACCCCGTTTGCCGGTTGAATTTATGTAATAATGGGCTTGACTACATTGAATTAACCAAATCGACAAAAGCGCATGCCCGACAAAAAGCAAAGTGATTCCCCGGATTTTATTTGCTGTTGGTTTTGATGGTATTTAATGATAAAAATGGAATGATCAACAGCTCAAGGAGGCAGTATGAATAAGGTAAAGATGCTAAATATTCTCAACACATCCAGCCAGGACGAGTTGACCAAATTACCTGGAATTGGCCCGGCGCTGGCGCAGCGAATCATCGCTGCCCGCCCATTTAAATCTCTTGAAGGGGTCACGACTGTGAAAGGTGTCAATTCCGCTCTGCTGGAGAGCTGGATAGCGACTCCAGGGATAAAAACCAAAGTGCGCCTTGCTCCCGTTGAAAAACGGGCGGCCTCTGATAAAAAGGCAGATCAAGTTGTTGGATCTGAAGGGCAATCCGCTATGGAGATTGGCAAGGATGTGAAAGCCGAAAGAGGGCAGATTCTCGGCGAAAAATTATCTGAGTTTGGCGAGTCCATCAAGAAACGAGGAAAAGCCGTTTATAAAGCAGCTAAAGAACTCCCCGAAGACTTTGAGCGGGAGTCCAAGGCCCGTGGAACGATATGGACTCTGCTGGTGAGCAATGGTGTTACCGCCCTGATTTCAATCCTGCTCACCCTCCTTATTCTGGGCGTGATCAATGGCAGTCTGAAATACGCCACCGGATCCCAATACCGAAGCATCAAGAATGATGTTTCCGCACTCATCACTCAGGCTGACCTCATTCAACAGGATCAGGAGAGTTTACGCGGTCGGGTGGATACGCTGGAAGGATTGGGCGAGCGCATTGTTACTCTGGAAAGTGAGCAACAGCAGATAGCCGCTGACCTGGATACCACCAGCCAGCAGGTGGACACCCTACAAACCCTGGTCCGAACGTTGAGTGATAAAGTCGATCAACAGGAAGTGCGCACGCTGCGTTTCGAAGAATTCCTAAAGGAACTGCAAACCCTGCTGGGGAACTTGTTCGCGCAAGGAGAAACGGAATGAAAACTGAAATAGCAAACGAAGTCAGCACGGATATCGACAGCGAAAACCCCGCACCCTCTTTTCTCTCCCGCTTATGGCGAGCCTTTATTAAGCTTCTGCGCGTCCTGCTTGTCCTGGCGCTCATCATTGGCCTTGTCTCAGCATTTTATTATGGCGTACCTTACTTTTATCAGAAAGTCATACTACCCATTGAAAACAATACCGCGCGCTTGTCAGAGATCGAAAAAGCGCAATCAACCGATGTGGAACAACTGACCAGCCAGATTACGGATCTCCAATCCCGTTTATCGGCACTGGAAACCCGCCAGACTGTAAATGCACAGGCGATCACCGAGCTGAGCGGGCAGGTCGACGCATTGGAAACCGCTATTGCCACCCACACCAAAAGCCTTGCCCAACTGGAATCCATGCAAATCCAGCTGGAAAGCCTGGCCAGTAGTACGGCAGGACAGGCAGACTTGTTGTCGGATCTACGAACGGACATTATTATCAGCCGCAGCATTGAAATGCTCTCCCGTGCCCGCCTGTACCTCTCGCAAAGCAATTACGGGATGGCGAAAATGGATGTGATGGCCGCGAGTGATCTGCTGAAATCGTTGCAGGTGCAAAACCGCGCTGGCGAATCATCCACCCTGCAAAGTGTCCTGACCCAGCTGGAACTGGCACTGGACAACCTGCCTGACTTTCCGGTGGTTGCAGCAGATAATGTTGATATTGCCTGGCAATTGCTGGTAGATAGTTGGCCCGGACATACGGAGAAAGCACCCGCAGCAGACAATAATGCAGTGGCACCAACCCCAGGCGCTGAAGAGTCACCCACGGCGCCCCCTGGATCTTAGGAGTAATATGAAAAAAGCAAAAGATCCCATACCAGAAGCGGACGTATCGAATGAACCGGTCCTAGCTTCTCTAAAATCAGACAAGGATAAACTCGGACGTGGCCGCCGCATCTGGCGCTTAACATTGATCTGGTTGGTGGTTGTTGCAATGGCATTTCTGATCGGCATGACAGCCGATCATTTCCTCCGCTATAAGCCGGTCAGCGAAGCCTTGCTTCAAACACAATCCGAGCTAAACGCGGAGAGAATCCACCTGGAATTGTTGAGGGTTTTGGCGGAGGTTGGCAATGCCCGCATTGCACTTCTTAATGACGATGTTCCAGGCGCCAAGGCTGCCTTGACGGATACCTCGCAGCGACTGGAAAACCTGCTGCCCAACATCGCTGAATTTGATGCCAGCCTGGCCAAAAGCCTGCCCCAACGGCTATTCTTGATCACATCCGGCCTGGATAGAGATATTGAAACCGTAAAGATCGATTTGGAACTGTTCGCCAAAGATTTGCAGGCAATCGAGACGGCTGTTTTTGGCGACTGAAATACCGACCGGTCCATGAGTTCAGATGATTTATGTGCCAGGACTTTATCTAATCAGTCGATTTGACTGCTCAATAATAAAACCCCCACCGTCCATTCGTGCAGGGGGGGGATTTCTCGCAACTAATCGGAAGTGATCAGACCGTGATACCGAGGGCGGTGGCAACTTCTGCGAGGGCAGTTGTCTCTGCCGGGCTGACCTTTTCACCACCGAAGCCCAGCAGGCCACCCTCCTTGGCCGCATCTGCGCTTCGTTTTGCGATCTGGTAGACCCACTGCTTGTAAGCCTCGGCATCAGCCGTGGCTTTCTGTGAGAGCAAGATGGACAGGTCTCGGCAGGCTTGCAGGCATTGCGCTTTCATCTGAGTCTGATCCATGGTTACCGTGGGTTGATCGGCCTTTTCCAGCCTCTCAGCTTTTTGCTTAAAATCCATCGCCACTGCATCCACCAGGGCGTTATCGCCTTCCTTTTGAATCGCTTCAACGATCGACAGAGTGGTTGACATCATTTCCTGAACGACACCAACCGGACCGCTGGGACTGGCAAGTGCGATATAGAGCGAGGCCAGCTGTGGTGTTGTGACGATCTGTTTCCATTCTTCCACCGTAAAATCGGTTTTATTAGCCATTTTAGATACCTCCGGGTATTGATAAAGAATTATTACACACTATCTATTAGAAGAGTAATAGATAGTGTGAAGAATTAATCTTGGAATGCATGATAAATCCTGAATTGAATGGGATTAAAATTCCCTAAACAAGGCTTGCCAACCACATATAGACACCACGGCAGCGGGCTTTTCGCTTAAGCAGCGATAAAATGACCTCATCTAAAGACGGGAAAACAGGGCACTATTCTGAAAGCGGAGGGGACCCGGAAGTTCGACCGGAATATCGAATTCCCCACGCTCGTGAAGCTAATCTGGCAATGGTAAGAGTCATTGGAAATTACGAGCGTGCAATGTACATGGTTGGTCGCCCCCCAAGGTACGATCGGGCAGTCATCCCATTGATCGGGTTGAGGGCTTTTTATTTTCCTGGATGTGTTCGAGTAGACTCTGAACCAGGTAATCCATTTGTTTATGGCTGGTGCGTTGGTCGACCACCAGCGTCAGGATCCTGGAGGCCATGTCTACGGCTATAGGATTCACATTGAGGCGCGGATCACTCAAGAGGCCATTCCAGTGAACCGTTAATCCGATGCCGGCATTTCCTAATTTAGCCAGAAGCCAATCACGTGATACACCAGAGACGTACACAGGCAGTCCAAGAGGCATATTATCTTCCTGGAGAGCTGAGAAAACCGGCGAAAGTTCTGGTATACCGGATATCAATCCCAGCAAGTAGCTGTAATTCTCCCGGCGAACCTGCTGAATACCTTTCCAATCCAACCGTTCGATCTGTTCTCTCTCGAGCAGATCACCCTCGACCACCTGGTCAGATTCATAATAGGCTTCTGCACGTTCGTACAGTTCCACCAGGTCCTCATGATTTCCGCTGCCTTGAAAGAGATAATCCGCCAATCGTCTGCGATAATCCCGGATGAGTGGTAAACGTCGGTTGGGGAGGTTATGATATTTGGTAATATGAGGCATTACATCGTATGGGGTGATCAGATAACCGCCGTCAAAGGCCGCCAATTTTCGCATGCTATTAAATATAAAATTGCCGGTGAACTGGTTGGTGAACCCGACCTGGGCATTGTCTTCTACAACGATAAACCCTTTCTGGCAAAGACCCGCCAGGTAACTACGAACTGAGAGGGGATGAAAAAATCCGAAATAGTTGATGAAATATACCGCCTTGTGGTCAATGGCCTTTTGGGAAAGATCCTCCAGATCAATAGAGAAGTTCGGGTTGATCTGATAGTAATCACAAGATAGACCGCAGTGTTCAAGCGTTGAAACGATTGTCGGGCAGAGGTAGGAAGGCAGTAGGATCTTGCTGATCCCTTGCTCAAGTAGATAATCGCCGAGCACAACCAGGCAGGCCTTTCCCCCATTGAGATAAATCATATTTTTAGTTGAAAGCGTGGGCGTGTCCCTCAGCCAGTAGTTGTCATCATAAAATTCACCGCCGACAAACATGGATTAGCTTCCTTTTATATTCTCTTAATAACTGCAGTCTTATTGGTAATTGTATCCTTAGATAGTTGTAGAGAATACCTTCAGGTGTGAATGAAGGTGTCCGATCCGACTTGCGAAGTTCCCACCGGGAAGCGATGCCTGTCATTATAATCTGGCGATAGTCTTGGATGGAAATGCCCGGCCGGATTTGTTTCACTAATTCCTTTTTTTTCAAGAAAAGCAACTTCTTTGTCGGGAAAAGGGATTGAATAGGCTGGGTATTGGCATTAATCAGCGTGTTCCTTCAAGAGTTTTTATATGATGATTATGACCGTTTGAACCAATCTTCGCTGCTGTATTGGAACCTAAAGGTTTCTACCTGATCAATTGGAGAGGGGGATATCGTACGCGATATGGGATCATTGTCAACAGCCTTCAGTGCTGGAAGGGTTATCTCGAGTTATTTCAGAAAATTGAAATAACCCTTAGTGATCTATTTATATTTTAACGTCTGGAATCGTGGAAAACACTTTTGGCTCTTTTCGGCAGCGGAATTATTGATCTATTGGTTCGTTTGCCCTGGATTTAGAACGCACAATTGCGTTGTAACTAAACATGAATACATTCATAGTTATAGTATTATTAAATAGATATAGATACAGAAGCTTGATTCCAGTATGGACTTGATTATGGATGACACTATGAATACGCCAAAAACGATCGATGAATATATTGCCGCATTTCCCGCTGATATTCAAGCCCGGTTGAAAAAAATGCGTTCGGTGATTCAGGCGGCAGCGCCTGAGGCAACTGAGAAGATCAGTTATCAGATGCCGACCTTTTACCTGAATGGCAACCTGGTTCATTTTGCGGCATTTAAGCATCATATTGGTTTTTATCCCACTCCCAGCGGAACAGAGCATTTTCAGAAAGAGCTCTCAGCCTATAAAACATCCAAGGGGACTGTGCAGTTTCCGCTCGACCAGCCCATCCCGTTTGATCTGGTCACCAGACTGGTTGAATTTCGGGTTGAAGAAAACAAGCAGAAGGCTTCCAGGAAGAACCGCAAGGTCCTCACATCAGAATAAATTGAAAATAATGCCGACGGTGAGCCGATGATCACACTGGACGAATTCTTTGGGGATCAGGCAACATCAAGGCAGTTATTCGGTACCTTGATGGATATGGTCAATGATATCGGACCGACTGAGCAAAGAATTACAAAAAGTCAAATCGCATTATGGGTGAAGCGGCCGTTTGCTTGGGTATGGATGCCGGGCCGGTATCTGCGCGGCAGGATCGCTCCACTTGTACTGACGATCTCATTTCCAAAGCGGGATCCCTCGCCGCGCTGGAAGGAGATCGTGGAACCAGCCCCAGAGCGTTTCATACACCATCTTGAAGTATATTCTGTCGCCGATTTGGATAAACAGGCGAGGGATTGGTTATCGGCCGCCATGGCTGTCGCAGATTGAACTTAATTGACGCTCCCTTTGTCTAAGGGGGAAATTTGTAACTATACGGGTGGATTTAGCATCTTATCGATGTGAGAATCAATACGGTATAGTCAGCCGTCAAGTAATATCCTAATTTATGAGGTGAACAGTGAAAGCAACCAATAAAGTATTTGTGGTAACGGGTGGCGGTAACGGAATCGGACGAGAGTTGGTCCTCCAGCTGCTCGCAAAAGGTGCCCGGGTCGCGGCAGTCGATATCGATGAAACGAAATTAAAGGAGACCGTTGCATTGGCTGGCGGTAGCTCTAAAATTTCCACACATGTGGTGAATGTAACCGATCGATCGGCTGTTGAGAAGCTTCCCGCGGCTGTTATTAAAGCGCACGGAGCCGTGGATGGATTGATCAATAATGCCGGAATCATCCAGAAATTCGTACGGGTCAATGATCTCGAATATAAGGATATCGAGCGTGTTCTAAATGTCAACTTATACGGCGTGATTCACATGACCAAAGCCTTCCTGCCTTACTTGCTTAAACGGCCGGAAGCTCATATCGCAAACGTGTCCAGTATGGGTGGGTTCCTGCCAGTACCAGGCCAGACCATCTATGGCGCATCCAAAGCGGCGGTCAAGCTATTCACGGAAGGTTTGAATTCCGAGCTGCTGTCGACCAATGTGCGCGTGACGGTAATATTCCCGGGGGCGATCGAGACGAATATATCGACCAACTCGGGGCTCACGAATATGAAAGCGCCAGACCCGGAAAAAGGCGAAAAAACCTTCAAGATGACCAAACCGACCGTGGCTGCACAAATGATCATTGATGGTATTGAGAAAAACCGTTATCAGGTCCATATTGGTTCTGATTCGAAGATGATGGATCGGCTTTATCGCCTGATGCCCGAGCGTGCTGCAAAACTCATTTATTCCCAGATGAAATCCCTGCTGCCGAACTAATTTTGACACCGGTCTGCAATTAACCCGAATACAATATCCAGTTGATAGGTTAATAGATAAGCCCTCCTAATCAGGAGGGCTTTTTCTTACGATATAGATATTATTATCTTGACAATACATAAAAAATATATATAATTGATAATATCAATATTTGATATATGCAAAAAAACGGAGAATATTGCATGCTAGAAATTGGTCTTTATCCGATTGCAAATGAGATCTATATCTACTCCTCGTTGCTTATGAAACATTTTAATGTGTCTCTCGAGGAGCGTTTACACCAACACGGTGAAAGCCTGACCGGGATGCAAATCGGTGTCCTGCGCATGTTCCAGCATGAAACATTGACCCTCAGTACTGTCAGCCAACGCATGGGGTTGGACCCCTCCAGTATTATGCGCATTGTCGATGCCCTGGAAGAGAAAGGACTCGTTACCCGTGAGACCGATCCGCATGACCGGCGCCGCAACCCGATTCGCATCACGGAAAGGGGAGCTGCTTTACTGACCGCCGTTCCGATCATCTCGGAAGCAGATCCGATCTTTCAGGCTATCGTTGCACAGGGTGAGGAGTCGGCAATCCAACTCCGTAACGTCTTAAGATCGATTGTTACGCAATTCCCGGATGGCCGCACCGTGGCGGAATTGTTTTCTATGGCACCGGGCGGACAATCACCCCCTTCGGAAGACAGCCAAGCGTGAATAAAGAACATTGTTCAAGCGTTAAGATTTATATGGAGAAAGGTATGAAAACGCAAAGTCATCCTGTGATCGAGGTTAAAAACCTTGTCAAACGGTATTCTGAAATTCTTGCGGTTGACAACATTTCATTTACCATCCACTCCGGTGAGATCTTTGGCATGTTGGGGCCCAATGGCGCTGGCAAAACCACGGCCATTGAGTGCATCGAAGGAATGCGCAAGCCGGACCAGGGGCAGATCCGAGTGATGGGGATGGACCCACATGCGGATGGGTACCGCCTGAGGGAACAAATCGGCATTCAGTTTCAATCCGCCGCGTTGCCCGACCGGATCAAAGTCTGGGAAGCAATGGACTTGTTTGCAAGTTTTTACCAGCACTCAGTGGATTACGAACTGTTGCTGGTCAAAATGGGATTGGAGGAAAAACGCAATGCTTTTATTTCCAAGCTGTCCGGAGGGCAAAAGCAACGCATGTTCATTGCACTCGCCATGGTCAATGATCCCCAGATCCTCTTCCTTGATGAGCTAACCACCGGTCTTGACCCACAGTCCAGGCGGGCTATGTGGGATCAGGTTCAGGAGATCCAGGCCCAGGGGAAGACCATTTTCCTGACCACCCATTTTATGGAAGAAGCTGAGCGCTTGTGTGACCGGGTGGCGATTGTTGACCATGGTAAGATCGTTGCCCTGGATACCCCCCAACACCTGGTGGATGGGCTGGGGGAGGAGAATCGGGTGGTCTTTGAGACGACCGGCGAGCTCGGGTCGGTTATCCTCAAGAAGTTATCCGGCATCGGCCGGGTGGAGCGAATCGGGGATCGTGTGGTGGTGTACGGCAAAAAAGCCGGACTGGTTGGCCGGGTGGTCAATGCGTTGGAATCATCCAAGACGCCCTTCGAGAATATCCATTCAGAGCAGCCAACACTCGAAGATGTGTTCCTTAAATTAACTGGCCACGAGATTCGGAACTAGGAGCTATCCAATGCATACTTTTATGAAATTGGCAGTGGTTCAGACTAAATTATATTTGAGGGAACCCATGGGCGTGTTCTTTACCTTGTTATTTGGACCGCTGATGTTGATCATGATGGGATTCATTTTTGGCAATGAGCCTCAGGAATTACTAAATGGATTGAGTCAGATGGATGTTTCCATACCGACTTTTTCTGCGCTGATCGTGGGGATCACAGGCTTGATGTCCATCCCGATCGGCACTATTTTACGGCGAGAGCTGGGTGTCTTGAGGCGGTTTTCAGCCACCCCGTTAAAACCGCTCACCTACTTTCTGACAGATATCTTGGGCCCCTTCCTGGTGACCCTGTTAGGTGTAGGCTTATTGGTGTTGTTGGGGAGGTTGCTCTACAGGGTAAAATTTGAAGGCAATTCGCTTAGTGTCTTCGCCGGTGTTTGTTTTGTCACGTTATCGTTCTTCGCCCTGGGTTATGGTCTGTCTGGGTTGTTTAAAACCGCACGTGTCTATACCGTACTGGGTAATGTGATCATCATCCCAATCACCATCCTGTCGGGCGCAATGGTGCCACTTGAGGTAATGCCGGAATCTATACGTAATATCTCTCGCTATGATCCGCTGGCACATGCGGTCACACTTCTGCGAGGATTATGGTTTGGTGAGACTTGGAGTATGCACCTATCCGAAGTGGCGGTCCTGGGCAGTATGTTGATATTGAGCACGATTCTTATTGCCCTGACGTTCAAATGGGAATGAAGGAAGATGTTTTCAGTGAACCGCTACTTAAAGCGCTTTAACAACTCAGTTAAAACTTTCAGACTGGTGGTTGTACATCCCTACATAACCTGCCATTAATTAGGAGATATGCAGCACCCTCGATGGGGAGAAGTTGCTCGCCGTGATTCGGCAACAGCCTTTCCGGACTGAATGAATGGCATGGGATCAGCACCTTGGGGTCCACTTGATCGACAAAATACTTCACCTGCGGCGGATAACCATGCCCGAAATAATTATTGCAGAAGAATGTACGGTATTTGAAACGTGTGCTTTGTACAATCCGAAGAAGATTCCTGTACGCTGGGTCAAACTCCCCCTGCGGCATGCCGTCCAGGTGTAAATAAGCACCGCCCTCAACAGGCAGGTCGTAAAGCTCCAGGATGTGTCGATAGCTGTTCTGTAGCAAGTATCTTCGTGGATTTGAGGCGATCTCTTCCCGTTTAATGACAGGAGATCTGGCCAACAATTCCTTGAACCATGCCGATTGACGGGCAGGATCCTTCGGGTAGCGATCTGTATCCGGGATGAAGATTTTAGGTGCCATTTGGAAGAATTTATAGAGGAGCCAGGCGCAATCAGGCTCGAAAACCGGGATACGTTCCAATTTTTGAGCCCATCCCATGTATTTTCGGGCATCATCCACCTCGCGTTGGTAGAAATTGATCACGCATAAACCTTTTTGCTGCTCGAGTTCTGTAAAGATATCCCTGTCCAGATCTTTGCGATCCAGCATGCCTGCTGGGATCTCACGACTCGGTATGATGTCTTTTGGATCAGTGGTGCCAACTGTTTGCAGGAGGACAGGGTCCATAAAACCTGTGCAATCGCATAACAGCACATCGACCCCTTTGTATTTGAGGAAATCCATCTGCTCAAATGCCAGCGGGGCGTCCTCACCATGCAGGACCAGATCTCCAGTCCAATGGATCGAGCCATCCGGCGTGGTGATCAGAAAGGCAAAATCGCAGTAACTCCTGCGGCTGGTGAGGATTGGCAGGACTTCAATGGCTCCAACTGCAATGGGCACTCTCTCAGTGAAGGGCGTGTAGATTCTTTCCAGGGTTAGAACCCCATCGCCAATCGTCTCCAATGCGCGTTCAATGCGAATGGCGTTCTCATGCATGTAGATCGGGACCTGCGGGGCAACCATGCCGATCGCGGACATATGATCAAGATGTAAATGGGTGATGAACACCGCTGTGTTGAAGCTGCTTTCTTCAGCCGGGATTAAGCCCATAAAACCATCCAGGTCCTGGCGGCGATAAAGACCGTCGATGAGGGGGGCTTTCTTTTCCATGATTGCATCCCGAACCCATGCCCTGGAACGAGGGGCAACTCTGCCATCAAAGATATCGCTATCGGGATCATAGACGCTGCCCATTTCTAAAATGACACGGTCATGCCCATACGTGATACTGCAGATCACACCGCCAATGGTGCGGGCACCGGAATGCATGATGAATTTCGTCTTCATTCCACTGTCACCACCGCCATGTTGCCAAGAGTCATTATGTGTTTAATTTTAAATGAACTGGCAGCCGGAAGGCTGCCAGTTCTTGATTTCGATCGCTTTGGGTGAAGAGCAAGGTATCGGGCGAACAGTCAAAACCATGTCTTCACTCATAGAAAGCCAGAGTGTCCTGAAATCGGTCTATTGTGTTTCTGAAACTGACAAGGCAGCCTTGGCATTCAGGTCGGCAAGCAGTGTAGGAATGTCGGTTAAAGCTCCTTGCAGGATAGCCGAGAAAGTGTTGCCGACTTCGCGGCGAACTGAAGTCCACGAAGGCCAGGCAGGTTCTGCTGCGCCATCTGCCAGGAAGGTAGTACCCACTGACCAGATCGGATTGGCTGCCAGATAGTCAGTCAGGAGTGGCAGGGTGTCGCTGCGGGTGGGATAATAGGCGCTGCCCTGGATCCATTTTGCCTGCACATCGGGGGAGGTCAGGAATTTCAGGAATACCCAGGAAGCCATCATGCGCTCAGGGCTGGTGTTGCCAATGGTAATATATTGCCCGAACAGATCGACGGCCTGACCGCCATCCTTACCCGGGAAGGGGATCAGGGTCCATTCATCCTTGATGGCACCTTCAGCATCGAAGGCAGACACCTGATAGGGCAGGCCTGCGGTTGAGCTCATCGTGAATAACGCCTTGCGGGAAGCGAACTCGGGGTTCGGATAGGATTCGGTCTGGAAGACACAGCCACTATCATACAAGTCCTTCCAGAACTCGGCCACATCGACCACCGATTGGCTGGCGAAGTCATAGGCCATGCCATCTGCACTGAGCATGTTGCCACCATTCGCGAAAACAAAGGAAGCCACATTGGAGGCACCGGTATACAGAACCAGGCCGCCAGTGCCGTCATTGTTGGGATCGGCGTCATTCTTATTGGCTTCAGTGGCTGCACAAGTCTGGGCTTTGAACTCCTCATAATTAGTGGGGGCATTTGCGAAGCCAAGTTCCTTGGCCCACTGAGAATTATAGAAGAGAACATTGGCTGACTGGCTGATCGGGAAGGCCACTTGCGTACCGTCGGCGATTTTGCCGCCGTTGATGGCCGGGTCATAAAGCGCGGTAAGATCTTCAGCTGTCAGGCCGAGGACCGGGTCACTTATGAAGGGAGCCATATCGGCAACCGCACCAACAGAATACCAGTTGGCCACAGCGTTGGTATAGCCAACGGCCAGGTCGGGCAAGTCACCGGATTGAATGGCAGCGTTAAAGGCATCTTCCAGGTCACTGTAACCACCCTGGTCTACCGCTTCAACCGTAATTCCCCATTCATTGCTGGCATTGAATTCATCCACAATGGCGATCATGGTTTCATTGGGGAGGCCGGTGCCCCAAACATGCCAGAAGGACACGGTTTGGCCTGTGGGGTCGATGGAAGGCTTCACTTCTTCGACTGGAGCTTCAGTGACCACCACGGGTTCGGGCGTGGGAGTTGGGGTCGGGGCTGGTTCGCAAGCGGACAACATCAAAGCCGCGATCACGAGAACCAGTATGGCCATTTTTGGTAAACGCTTTAACATGGTATCTTCTCTCCTTAACACTTAGGTTTCGATTTGATTGTCCATGGCTGGACGGGCAAAGAATTGACTCTGATTGATCACCTCCTTTGATTGGATGATTACCCCTTCAATCCACTGCGGGCTATGCTCTCAGTGAACTGTTTTTGAGTGAAGAAATACAGAACTAAAATCGGCAAGACCGCAATAAAAGCACCTGCCATCATTAAATTCAGCATCTGCCCGGCCTCATCGATAAAGCTGTAGAGTCCCACGGCAATCGGGCGCCAGGCGGGCGAATTGGTTACCAGCATTGGCCAAGCCAGTGCATTCCAGGTTCCGATAAAGGATAAGATCGTGATCACCATGACCGGCGCCTTGGTTAGCGGCAGGGCGACTGCCCACAGAAAGCGCAGGTGGCCGGCTCCATCAATCTGGGCGGCATCGTAAAGCTCATCCGGTATCTGGGCGAAAAACTGGCGCAGCATGAAGATCGAAAAGACACTTCCCATGAACGGGATGGTCAATGCTGGCCAGTTGTTGATCCATTTTAGTGGACCGATCCTGCCAAGCCAGGTTACTGTGAGGAAGTTCGGGATGATTGTGACCATGGCGGGGATCATCATGGTACTCAGCAGGACCGCGAAAATGACATCGCGCCCGGGAAACTTGATACGGGCGAAAGCATAGGCTGCCATCACACTGAAGGTTAGCTCTCCCGCCAGTGTCATGATGGTGATGCGGGTGCTGTTCCACATATATAATGAAAAATTGGCTTCCTTCCAGGCATTGATATAGTTCTCGGGGTGGAATTCTGAAGGAAATAAGCGTGTCCCCTGAGCCTCACCGATGGTCATGAAGGACACTGAGATCATCCAGAAGAACGGGAAGATCGCAATCAGCGCACCGATGATCAGGATCACATAGGTGGTGATATTGCGGACAGCGAAAATGCTATGTTTCTTTTCCGAATGTGACACGTTGTTATTCTCAACCATAGAACACCCGTCGTTCCCTGGATTTTGGTGTTGAGATACGTCAAGGATCAAAATGATGGCAAACAGAACAAAGGCCATGGCAGATGCATATCCATATCGCAGCTTTTCATAAAACTCCGAGAAGATGACCACGCTGAATGTGTCGGTGGTTTGGAGTGCTGCTTCAAGACGCATGACCCAGATATGGTTGAAAGCCTTAAATGTACCGATGACCGAGATGACCGTTAGGAAATAGGTGGAAGGGGAAAGCAGTGGAAAGGTGATGTGGCGAAAAATCTGCCAGCGATTGGCACCGTCCACTTCAGCTGCTTCGGCTGTCTCCTTGGGTATATTTCCCAACCCGGCCAGATAGATGACCGTGTCATATCCCACAAAAGTCCAGATCGAGTAGATCATGATGACCACCAACGCCAGGCTGGGACCATTGGCCCAGGTGGGCCAGCTTTCGACTCCCAGCGAGGTTGCCAGCATCTGGAGAACACCCTTGGGCTCCCACAGCCATTGCAGGGGCTCGAGACCCAACAGGCGCAAGCCGGAGTTGACAGGTGCCTGGTAACGGTTTGAGAAGATCTGGCGAAAAACCGCGGCACTGGCCACGGTGGGGGTCACATATGGCAGAAAGTACAGGATTCGGAAGAAGGATGACCCTGCCAGATTTTGGAAGAGCAGGATGGCCAGGAAAAGTGAGATGCCAAGTTGAAAAGGTACCGTTCCAAGGGCATAGAACAGGGTTGCGCGCAGGCCGACCCACAGGTCGGGATCTCCCATCGCCACGACAATTGGCAATTCACCCACCATGATCCATCCGCCGACCACAAAGACCATGGCACCCAGCAAGCGCAGAGCGAACAGCCAGGTGCTCCGTTGGTCCTTGGCGGTTTGCCAGATCTTGTAGCCAATAAATAAGCAGGATGAGACCGGATACGATGCTGACCAACTGAGAGAAGAAGCCCGGATCGCTACCTGCCAGGACTGCGGCATTATAATCGGCCATCATTTCCGAGTAGACATAATAGAGGATCAACGCACCGACGCCAGCGCCGGTCCAAATAACCGTCAGCAGCCCCTGGGTTTGTATGTTGTCTTTGATATGGATCAAATAAGCGCACAGGATGAACACCAGCATGCCGGCGGCCAGCAACCAGAGCAGCAAGCTGCGCGCCTGAAGCACATCGGGGGAATTGAAAGCATCACGCAGTAATTGCATGAAGAGGGCGCGGGTCTTTTGCACCCCCGTGATCTTGTTGGCGATGTCCAGAATATGGGGTAATAACACGACAATCCAACGAGTGAAGCTCAATACAACTGCGGCCAACAGGATGGCCGGGATGTTCAGTAAAAAGAACAGAAAAGAATGGCTGGAGTTCTTTCGATAGGCTTTTCGAATCTGCAGGTAAGACCAAACCAGGATGATGATTCCCAGCGCAAAGAACATCAGGTAGGCCAGCCCCCCGATCGCATTGACGTAATTATCCAGTCCGATTATCTCATCCCTTTTCAGGCGCCACTTATGAAGGCTGACATAAAGGGCAAAACCCACCGGAAAGATGCCAAAGATGAAGATCAGGATTACAGACGGCGCGATCATCAGGTACCCAGTCAGGTACTCGCGCCAGTTTCTTAGCCGGCGTGGGGTCATCCACGTCCAGAATTTGAGTCGATCCGATCGCCGTGATTTTTTTGAAGCCATTAACCTCTCCGCTTTTGGTGGAAAAATCACGTAAGGGTTTATTCTACCATTTAACATCAGAGCCTGGCGGAAATGGCGTGTCACCACGTAAAAAAGAAAAGCCAGCCGCCTGTGCATGCCCGCCTCCGCCATAACGACGCGCAATAACAGACACATCTGCCCCGCGGGAGAACAGGGTGACCGAGGTGGTTAGTTTTCCAAGTTGCAGGCGGTCTTCATAACAATAAACGATCTCATAACCTAGATCTCGTCCGCGTTGACCCATGTCACCATTACCAGGCGCATTGATGACCAGGGTGCGGTGGCCTTCGAACTGAACTTCATAGCCGAGACGTTCAATCTGTTTGTTGATGTCTGCCAGACGAATCTCACGCAGGCGGCGTCCCTCTACAATGATCGAGTGAAGCACATCCGGATCGTCTTTCAAAAGGGGGATCCAAAGCGAGTCATTTCCGGCATGACTGTCACGGACATGAAGCCCTTCAGTAAAGGCACCGGTATCCGCTTCTGCCCATCGCCAGATATCCCGATCACCGATCAGGGTGACCGCTTGCGGAATTGGGCGTTGGGGGAAGAAATACTGCCAGGAAAGCACACAGGCGGCTTCTGTGAGATCGCGAATCCCGGGCCAGGTGGCTGCCACATCGTTCAACTCGGCAAGAGCGCTCTTGTGGTGATCGATCCAGATTAATTGTCGTCCGGCTGCCATCTTTTGCATATCCACGATCGGAAAGGAAAAATCGAGGACATAGATCTGTTCGGCTGATGCAATTTGATCCCAAGGGATGGGTTGTTCATCGTAATCCGACTCGATCAGCAACAGTTCGTGCCCAAGCGCATAACGTGCAATCGCGCCACTTGCGCGACCATCCGCATCATTGTGGTGAAAACAAATGGCTCTTGTCATGGTTGAATAAAGGAGGGAATGATCGATCCGTCAATCGTGGCAGCCGGGGTGAAACCGAGTAACAGTGCGATGGTCGGTGCATAATCGATAATTCTAATGGGTGGGATCACTGTAGTGGATAAGGGCACACCCTTCCCGGCTGCGATGAAAATGGTTCGCATCTCTGCAAGGCTGCTGTCATAACCATGTTGACCATAGAAATCGGTTGGGGTGAAGATGAAATCATTCCCCCGCCACCCATCCAGGTGGTAGCCCGGGTTGGCCTGGGCAAACACATCCCCAGAGTTGGAGTGATCCAGGCCGAGGCTTGCCAGCTCATTGCGAGGCAGGATACGCTGGAATACCGGTAAGCCGGACTCAGGATCGACCAGCTCCGTCAGAAGGCTGATAATCTGTTTCTGAATCACCGGATACTCATCAACTGACACGGTCCCACCGCCCTTTTCCCGACCCTGAAGGTTGATATACACATGCACACTTCCACCGGAAGTAATGGCAAAAGCCCTGGTTTTACTTAACACCACATAATTCTGGCTGTCCAGTGTTAATAACCCGGCCTCCTCCAGGATGGTGTTCACAAACACATTTGAGTGTATGGGTGCCATGCCATGATCGCCCACCAACAGGACGGTGGTCCGCTCCAGATCGATAGCCTCCAGCATGATACCCAGGGAGGAATCCGCAATCGCAGCGGCAAGGTTATAGTAACCCTTATAAATATCAACATTATCTGCTGAATAAGACAACTGACGCGGGTCGGTCATCAGGAATTGGTGCCCGGCGGAATCGAACGGGTCCTGCCAGGTGAATATCAGGTCCGGTTGGTAAGTGCTGTATACCCAGGCTGCCACCCTAGCCATAAATACGGATTGGCGCTCAAGCAGATAAAGGAAATCCTCTTCGGTGATCCATCCGTTTTCCAGCGCATAAGAATCCCCGCCGGCCGGGAATGGGCCGAAGTTTTCGTTCAAGGATTTCAATAATTCAGCGGGGGTGGCCGTGTTGTGTTCGACACCGGTATGATAAAGCGTGACTCTTTCTGGCGTGATCTCCTGTATAAGGAATTCGGCACCTGCAAAGGCCCGTTTCAACAGGATCAGAGTACCCCATTCCGATTCCTTCAAAACCTGGGCAGATTCACTGCCTGAGCGCTCGGTATTCACGATGACCGTGTCGTGGTTTTGGGTATTGTCGTCCGTAGAATCCAGGACATACAGGTAAACCGGACCCACATCCTGAATCGTGAAACTGCCCATCATTGCGGGGCTGAAGGATGTGGGAGTGTCTGTCCAGCCTGCGGCTGTGGAGAGGCTGATCTCCCATTGTTTCGAGTAGGAATCCTCGACGCCATAACCGATGGTGTAATCCGCTGTTTGTGAGGTCAGGGATGGGGTTCCGCCGATATAGAAGACTGAGGCGGTCGTCAGGCCGGCCTTTGAGGCAGTCACCCAGACCGGTTCGGCAGCATCCATTGGCTCATCGTAACCACGCCGGTACCAATAGAAATCGTCGCCGGTAACGTGGAAGCTGTTGGATGTGATTCCGGTATGGGTTGGATAGGAACCGGAGGAAATACTGTTATGAGCGACAGCTGTCAGTGAAGGGTCAATGGATTGGGCGTACTCGGCACGTATCCCCCGGGCGGCCAGGGAGGAAAATATTGGCAGGAGGCCTTCATCCATGAGATCATAGACAAGGTCCGCCCGACTGCCATCCCAGGAGATTAAAACGACAGAATGAGCATCCGTTGTGAGTGCAGGCACTTCGGTCATGAAGTCCGTGGGGGAGATTTCCGGGGTGGCAGGTGCTGCGCCTTGACAGGCTTGGAGGAGTATCAGCCCAAGCGAAAGGATGGATATAAGGAGAGTTCGTTTTTTCATCCTGTTTTTGCCCCGGGTGGGGAATACGAACTATACCGCCAAAAGTTGATTAATTCAAGTGGTCCTTACCACTATACAGGCAAGTTCAATGATATTTGAGAAAACAGAATCAGATTGGTAATATTGGGGTCTTTTCAATAATCTATCTGAACAGCGGGAACGAGCGGTGTTTTGTGTGTTCCGGACATGCTGCCAGGCAAATATTTTTTGGTTCTGAAGTGTATAATTCGTATTATAATTAACAGTGAAATATACTGCAGGCGAATTAAAAATGAGGGATGCATCTCCAATGGTCATATGTTCATGGCCGGTTTATCCCTCAAGCAAGTTTGAACAAGGCTTATTTCAACAGAAAGATGGAACAGTCTAATATTGATCGGGAGAAATCCGAACAAAGGGGATTATCACTATGCCTAAATTAATCACCGTACCCAAGAGTATCGAATCTGTCGGCAACGTTCCCGCAAAAATCGATGAATATATCGGAAGAGTGAATTCGGGAACTTATAACGTCAGTGTAACCAGGATCATATCACCCAAAGGCTGGCAGGAACCCAAGCAGACCCCCAGGTTCCAGGAAATCGCTTTTATCCTGAGAGGTTGTCTGAGGGTGGAGCACGAGTACGGTGTGATCGAGGTCAAGGCTGGTCAGGCGGTCATTGAAGATCCCGAGGAATGGGTCAGGCATAGCTCACCGTATGAAGATGGGGTCGATTACCTTGCCATCTGTATTCCAGCGTACTCGCCTGAGAATGCTCAGCGGGATGTGGCTTAGATTCACGGATTATCACATAAACCCATAAACCCCGGCCTGCGCAGGCCGGGGTTTATTTTGATAATTCAACCCGCATCATGATGACGAATTCAACCAGCTGTATCCCTCTCAATCATCAAGTACAATTCGATTATGACCATCGCAGTGATCGGCGCGGGGGCTTCGGGCATGGCAGCGGCTCTCCAGGCTACCTGGCAGGGTGGAACCGTGACCCTGTTCGAGCGCAACCCGGTTGTTGGCAGGAAACTGCTGGTGACCGGCAGTGGGCATTGCAACCTTACCAATGAAGCAGTTGGTGCGTCTAAATACACCTGCGTAGATCCTGAATGGATGGAGACACTCCTCGGCAGTTTCGGCATCCGTGACCTGCTGGGAATGCTCTCGACGATTGGCATCCCTGTATATAAGACATCCGATGGCTGGTATTACCCACTCTCCAATTCAGCCCAATCGGTTGTGGAAGCCTTTTCTTCTGCTTTGGGCATATCCAGCATAAACCTCTTGACTCAAACCCAGGTGACCTCGCTCAAGACCGAAGCCAAGGGTCTCATGATCGGATACATTTGTGATAACAAGCCACAGGAAGCTGAATTTGAGCGGGTGATCGTGTCGGCCGGCGGCATGGCCTATCCAACCCTGGGTTCGCGCGGGGAGTTGTTCCCGGTATTGGAGGGTCTCGGCCATACTGTACTTCCAAAGCGACCGGCGCTGGCGCCCATCCTGGCCGACCTCGGTGATATGCGCACACTGCAGGGTATGCGCCTGGATGTGGGCACGACCTTATGGTCTGGAGACAAATCGTTAGGTTTTTCGAAAGGGAACCTCATCTTCACCGAGTGGGGTTTGAACGGTCCGGCTGTCATGGACCTCAGCCACCTTGTAGATGCCTCTGCTAAAATGGAGCTATCTCTCAATCTGCTGGCTTTCTTTGAGGAGGCGTTCGATAACCTTTTGAAAGCCAAACGCGCAAGTGACATGCCGGTGAAGATCCTCTTGGGTGCCTTCTTCCCGCCCAAAGTGGTGCTCACCTTGCTTATGAAGGCCGGCCTGGAAGGAAATGCTCCCCTCAATCAGATCGATGACCGTTCACTCGAGAGACTGGTTTTACTACTAAAGAACATCCGCTTTCCAGTTAAGGGGGTTCGTGGTTTTGAGTACTGCCAGGTTTCCGCCGGGGGGGTGCCCGTAAGCGAGGTGGATCCGGTCACGATGGAATCGCGCGTCGTGAAAGGTCTGTATCTCACCGGCGAAACGCTGGATGTGGTTGGTCCCTGTGGGGGTTATAACCTTCATTATGCCTTCGCCAGTGGGGCATTAGCTGGCAAAGCGGCTGCAGGGATTTAATTATCGAATCGATGTATAAGTACTGTGGGGTACATATCTGGTATATTGAATTTGAAGTTTACTAATGAAGAAATGATTAAGGACATATTAGATGCAAAGAGGTAGTGGCATGGGGATGCACGGTGGTTTACACGGGATGGTCAATTCACCCGACGAAAAGCCCAAGATCACGAAATCGTTGTTGAAGCGAGTGCTGTTTTATGCTGGACCTTACCGCTGGTTGATGGTCGGCATGCTGCTGTTGATCCTGGCCAGCACCGGCCTGGGCCTGTTGTCGCCGCTGATCATGCGGGATCTGATCGACCATGCCATTCCCTCCAAGGACATCCAGCGGCTGATCCTGTTAGCCCTCGCAATGCTGGGGATCCCGATCTTGAACGGAGCCTTTCACGTGGTCCAGCGGCGTATCAACGCGCGGGTCGGTGAAGGGGTGATCTGTGACCTGCGCAGGGCCTTATATGCCGGCTTACAGCGCATGTCACTGCGCTTCTTTACCAACACCAAGACGGGCGAGCTGATGAGCCGCCTGAACAACGACGTGGTGGGCGCGCAAAATGCCATCAGCAGCACCATTGTCGGGATCATCACCCAGTTTATCCAGGCAGTAGCCGTTCTGGTAGTCATGCTGACGCTCGAGTGGCGACTAACCCTGATCAGTGTGGTCATCATGCCGTTATTCATCCTGGCTGCGCGTGGTTTGGGCACCCGTTTGCGGGATATCGCCCGTAATCAGATGGAAGCCAATGCGCAGATGAACGCCATGATGAGCGAGACTTTGAACATTGGCGGAGCCCTGTTGGTCAAGCTATTCGGCCGCCAGCAAGTCGAGGTGGACCGCTTCGGCCAGCGGGCAGTTCAGGTGCGTGACCTAGGTGTGAAGCGGGCTTTCACCGGATCGATCTTCACGATGATCATCGGACTGATCAGCGCAGTGGGTTCTGCGCTGGTGTATGGCCTGGGAGGTTATTTTGTCATCCAGGGGGCCTTCACCATCGGCACGATCGTGGCCTTTGGTGCCTATTTAGGCAATTTGTACGGAGCACTACAGGGTCTTTCCAATGCGCCAGTCGAGTTTGCCACCTCGATGGTCAGTTTTGAACGGGTGTTCGAGGTGATCGACCTGCCAGTGGAGATCGATGAAAAATCGGATGCGGCTGTCCTCAAGGATGTGCGTGGGGAGATCTGCTTTGAAGACGTTACCTTTTATTATGAAGATGGGGATGAGAACCTGCTCAGTGATGTGCACCGCTATGGCAGCATGGATAATGTCACTGCGGTTTTATCCGGAACGAAGAGCACACCAAACGACGAGAATGTTCCGCACAGCCAGGCACGCAGCGTCGCGCTGGAGGGTATCAGCTTCCAGGCCGACCCCGGGCAACTGGTGGCGCTGGTGGGACCCAGCGGCGCGGGTAAAACCACTTTGACCTACCTGATTCCGCGCCTGTATGACCCATCCTCGGGTCATATCCGCATCGACGGGCATGACCTGCGCGAAGTGACCCTTGAGTCTTTATCGGCCCAGATCGGCATGGTCACCCAGGAGACCTACCTATTCCATGACACCATCCGTACCAATTTGCAATACGCCAGGTTGGATGCCAACCAGGCTGAGTTGGAAGCCGCCTGCCGGATCGCCAACATCCATGATTTCATTGCGGATTTGCCGGATGGTTATGACACCATCGTGGGCGAGCGCGGTTACCGATTGAGTGGCGGGGAGAAACAGCGCATCGCCCTGGCAAGAGTGATCCTGAAGGACCCGCGCATCCTGGTATTGGATGAGGCAACCAGCAGCCTGGACAGCGAATCAGAAGCCCTGATTCAGGACGCACTGGAAAAGGTGATGGCCGACCGCACCAGTATCGTCATCGCCCACCGCCTGTCCACCATCCTGGCGGCCGATCTGATACTAGTCATTGACCGCGGCCGGATCGTCGAGCAAGGGACGCATGATAACCTGGTGAAATCAGGCGGGTTGTATTCGAGCTTGTACGAAACCCAGTTCAATAAGGGGGAACGGCCCAACGTGCATTGAGGCAGCAATATGAAAATAAGCGACATTATCTCCCGCGATTCTCACCCAGCACCGTGGTCGGAAGGTGAAAAGATACCCTGGAATGAACCTGGCTTCAGCGCGCGCATGCTGCGCGAGCACCTGTCGCAGAATCACGATTGGGCCAGCCGCCGCAGCTCCATCATCGACCGGCAGGTGGACTGGATCTTCCAGGCATTGCTGTCAGGCGAGCCCGCCAGAGTGCTCGATCTGGGCTGCGGCCCCGGTTTGTACACCAGCCGGCTGGCTGCGCAGGGGTGCCGCTGCACCGGGATTGATTTCTCGCCGGCATCGATCGCCTATGCCCGCGAGGAGGCTCTGGCAAAGAAGTTGGAGTGCGAATATATGGAGGGAGACCTGCGCGAGGTCCCTTTCGGATTTGGTTTTGACCTGGTCATGTGTATTTACGGAGAGCTCAATGTCTTCAAGCCGCAGGATGCACAACAGATCCTGCTGAAGGCTTTTGATGCCCTGGTCAGCGGGGGCAGACTGGTCCTGGAAGTACAAACATACGCGGGCGTACATGATCTGGGAAGGGCTCCGGCCACCTGGTACAGCAGCCCGGGCGGTTTATTCTCCGACAGGCCGCATATCCAGTTACAGGAAGGTTGTTGGGATGAGGCTACCGGGGTGGCTATCGAGCGATACTATATCCTGGATGGCCTAAGCGGTACAGTGTCCCGTTATTCTTCCACCACCCAAGCGTATACGGACGATCAGTGGTATAGCTTGATACAAGCATGTCGTTACCAGGAAGTGGTCTTCTACCAATCACTGGAGGGGCAATCTAAAGCCACCCATCCCAACTTGATGGGAATCAGTGCCTGTAAGGAATGATTTATAGGAAAGCCATGAATAGGCAAGCGATCTATGATCGGGTTCGTGTCATGAACAAGCAGGTGAACAACAGGCTGCTCATCCACATCGCCGGAAAGCAATTCGGGCATTTTGTGATCTTGACCCATGTCGGACGGAAAAGCGGCCAAGTTTATAGAACACCCATCATCGCTGAACCTATCGATGGTGGCTTCGTCATTGCGCTGACCTACGGCAAGAAGGTGGACTGGTTATCCAATAGCCTGGTAAAAGGTACTTGTAGCCTGTACTGGAAAGCAGAGGATTACGACCTGAACAAACCGAAGTTCATTGACTTGGAAACCGGTTTGAATGCCTTTCCATCCCCACTAAATCGTATTATGGGAATGGTAGGGATTGAATACTATCTTCGATTATCCATTGTCTGAATGATTTTGTTAATTTCTAGATAAAAGATCCATTTGGGGACGTCATATCGATAACGAATGCATTTCCTGATTATAAAAATCTATGGAAAAGCAAGCTATCGAGATCTTCATCAGCAGATCGACTTTATGGTAAGGATTACATGACAGCCCGGTTGGAGCAGGTGCAACTTCAGATCTTTAACGATGGCAGCTGGTTTTCCTGACTGCTCGCCCGGAATGCATCAGCGGTTATAAAACAATGTATCCAAGATTGATTTAATGCTGATCATTCTTGTTTTGTAATTCAGACCTTTTCTTACGATACTCAATGATAGGCAAGTCACCCTGGATCAAAACCTCTCCGATTTTCAATCCACTGGGCTTGGGCTGTTGGGTAATGACCACCCGGCGATCTTCATGTGCAATGTACACATTGCTCGGCATGGACAGCTGGGAAACCAGTTTTCCCAAGAAGGGCAGGCGCATGAAGTTCTGGTAAAAACGAAGGTACAAAAGGGTGTGAGTGTCATCCACCGGAACAAAGGCGGCCAAAATACGCACGTTTTCACTAATAAAGTTCTGCCATAAATTGGGAAGGATGAATTCAAGGTGGACACTGTCACTATCCTTGGGTGAGAGATCCCGTGGTTTACGAGGAGGCGTGCCGTCATCCAAGCGGTTATAAACATAGGTATAGAGCATCCTGTCTCCCTCCCATTCGACCACCGGGCCATCGATCAGGGTCCGGTTCCCGCGCCCGATGGTCTTTCTGTGAATGAAGGGCAGATGAACCACATCCAATTGGTTCTCGATGACACGCGAATAGTGCGCATCCCAAGGATCACAGGCTGATCCATATGAGAAGCTGTCGTCCAGGTTGTCAAAGAATTCCGGCGAAGGCAGTTCCTGCGGTGTAGGGCTACCCCACCACAACCAGATGAGACCATGCGCTTCATAAGTCGGGTAGCTGTTCAATTGCATGACATTCGGAATGATGCCATTGCGCCCGTTGGCTGGGATCAGGACGCACTTTCCGGTTGGATCGAATTCAAAGCCATGGAACGGGCACTGTAAATGACCAGAATTTATCTTACCAATGCTGAGCGCCGCGCCGCGGTGTGGGCAGCGATCCACAGCAGCATTCACTTTTCCTTGTGGATCACGCCAGAAGACCAATTTTTCACCCAGGCGGGTAACACCGACTGTGTGAGCACCGATCTCTTTGGATTCCAATACGACATACCATTGATTGCGGATCATTTCAGCATTCTCCTTGTTGTTCACTTATAAGAAACTAACCGAATAAAAGGGGAGGGTAAGCTAGCCCCTCATTTATTCATGGCATCTGTTCCTACTGCATTACGGGCGAGCGTGCGAGGAAGGATGATGCGCCGGTATGCGAAGGAAACCGCCCAGACCATGATTATTGCGCTGAAGACCCCCGGAGCCCAGATGCCCAGGCTCTGCAATAGAAAACCACCAACAGAGGGTGCAATGACACGCGTCATTGATTCAAGCGAGGCAGCAACGCCCAGAATCCCCCCCACTTCCTCGCGTGGGACTGACTTGCTGATACTGCTGGGGATAACGGTGTTTAGTACGCCACCAGATAGCGATAATGGCAGTAAAACCACGAGCAAGGGCCACAGGCGAGTGGTAAAAGCCCAGGCCATCAGAGCGCCTCCCATCACCCATAACCCGGTGATGATCAACCAATTCTCGCGGAAACGCCGTGTCAGGAGGCCGATCAGGGCGCCCTGCACCACGACCGACAGTAAACCGACATATGCCAGAACATAACCGGTGGTTTGGGAATTCAGGCCAATAGCCTGAGAATATAACGAGAATATGGTTTGAAAGGTAGCAAAGGCCATACCGTAGAAGAAACGGATATGCAATAGCGGTCCGACGATGGGTCGTCTCAAGGCATGGATCAAACCGTTGAGGGTGAAGGGTACCCGGTTGCGAATCTGTGCTTTATCCCGCAGGTCAGAGGGTAGCGATTCAGGTAGAAAGAAGAAAATAGCGAGCAGGTTTAGAAATGATACTGCGGCAGCCACAAACGCTGGAAGGCCGTACCCCCACTGGCTAAGTGCACCTCCAACTGCAGGACCGATGATGAAACCCAGACCAAAAGCAGCCCCAATCATCCCCAAACTTTTCGCACGGCTCTGCTCGTCGGTGATGTCGGCAATATAAGCTTGGGCTACGGTGATGTTACCGCCGGTTAAACCATCGATAATACGGCTCAGAAAAAGAATGCCAATGATAAAGGCATTGGTGGAGTGAGGGGAGATCAAGGAGGCAAGTATATTGCCGAGCGGACCAGCAAAACCCAACAATAGAAAACCAGTCATGGTACCTGCAACCGAAAAAAGTAGAATTGGCCGGCGGCCATAACGATCTGAAATACGTCCCAAGATAGGTGCGCCAATCAATTGAGCTGCTGCATATGAGGCAACCAACAGGCCGATAAGCGCCGGACTGGAGCCATAAGATTCAGCATAATATGGCAGCAGGGGTAGGATCAAGCTGAAGCCCAGAAGGTCAATAAAAACAATGATGAAGATAATCAGCAAGCGTGTATTTTTCATGATTTGGCTCAATTAATTCATTAGTGAGACCAGGACGTTGTATTTCCAAGGATATAGTAACCATGGGTTACTTGTGAGCTTTAGTGGCTAACTCGGAAATATGAAGAACGCCAGCCCAAAAATGGCATATACCGCCAGCAGGGCGGCACCTTCCAGCCAGTTCGACTCACCATCTGACGAGACGAAGTAACTGACCAGCACCGCTGAAAGTAAAGCGGCCAGCTCGAATGTGTTGAAAACGAGCGTTAAAGGATTGCCCATCAGCAGGCTGATAAAGACCAGCACCGGTGCCACGAACAATGCGATCTGCAGGCTGGATGACACCGCGATCTCCATGCTCAGCTCCATCTTGTTTTTGATGGCTACTTGCACGGCGACCAGGTGTTCAGCGATGTTGCCGATCACTGGTACCAGGATGATGCCCAGGAAGAATTCCGAGATACCGGTCCCAGCCACAACTTCTTCGACGCTGCCGACCAACAGTTCACTCATCCAGACTACACCAGCGGTCGCCAGAGAAAGGACAAGGACCGACCTCGGGATGGTCCAGCCAGCCTCTTCCTCTTGATCGGGCTCGGGTGGCGATCCAATGCCGGATGAAGGCAATGCTTTCAGGGAGAAAAGGATGCCGAGCGCGTACAGCAAGATCATGACACCGGCCACATACAAGCTCAACTCTTCCACACGATGCGGCAGGTCTGCCGCGGTGGAATGACTGAACAGGGAAGGTGTTGTCAACCCGATCAAAGCAATCGCTAGCAGGATGGTGGTGTTCACCGTGTGACGGCGATCGAAGTGCTGGATACCATTCTTGAGCCCGCCCAGCAGGATCGACAGGCCCAGTACGAACAACAGGTTGCCGATGATCGATCCGGTGATGGAGGCCTTGACCAATTCGAGCAGACCGGCCTGGATAGCAAACAGGGTGATGATCAGTTCGGCAGCATTGCCCAGCGTTGCATTGATCAACCCACCGATCCGTGGACCGGTATGCGCGGCCAGGTTTTCGGTGGCCTCGCCGATCAAGCCGGCCAGCGGGACCACTCCGACAGCTGATAAGCCGAAGACCCAACCGGCTCCCCAACCAACCAGATCTGCCAGGATGGCGAAAGGGATGGTCAAGAGCAGAACATGCAATGGGTGCTTACGGATGTAGCTCAGGAGTTTTCTCATGACGGGAAATTATAATCGAATGGATAACTGTGCCGGAGGAAGTTGGCCAGGTTGTTCGGTCTGGATTATGGATATAATTTGTCCTACCCGGGATTCTGACAACTTTCCGGTGTGATTCTAACGATCAAACAGCATCGATGAGGTCTCATGGCGGAAGATCTGGCTTTTTATAAGAACCTGGTCGATAATCTACAGGATGGGGTTTACTTCGTAGATCGCAATCGTATCATCACCTATTGGAACAAAGGGGCGGAACGCATTACGGGTTACAAGAGCAGTCAAGTCATTGGCCGTTCCTGCCGCGACAATATCCTGAATCATGTCAATACCGAGGGCCTGCAATTGTGCCTGGACCACTGTCCCCTGGCAGACTGCATGGAGGATGGCAAGCCACGTGAAGCGGATGTCTTCCTGCATCATGCGGATGGCCATCGTGTGCCGGTTTTGGTGCGTACTGCGCCGATCATGGATGCTGAGGGGGTCATCAGCGGCTCAGTTGAAACTTTTAACCGCGATAACGGAATAATAGGCGTTCACCACGAACTGCGGGAATTGCGTCACAGCGTGGTCACAGATAAACTGACCGGTATCGGCAATCGCCGTTATCTGGATTCGCATTTACGTTCGGCCATCTCCGAACTGACCTATCAAAAAGACCTTTCGACCGGTTTGATCTTCATGGATATCGATCAATTCAAGCAGGTCAATGACACCTATGGCCATGAAGCCGGTGATCGGGCACTTCGAATGGTGGCGGCTACTCTGCGTAACAATCTACGCAAGGATGATGTGCTGGGTCGCTGGGGGGGCGAAGAGTTTCTGGCCATCCTGTATGGTCTTGTTTCCACGGAATGGCTGACCGCTATTGCGGAAACATTGCGTATGCTGGTTGAGAGCTCACGTCTGGATCTTGGAACTTTCAATTTGCGAGTCACGATTTCATCAGGCGGTACACTCCTCAAGCCTGATGACAGCCCTGAAACCGCTTTCCGCCGGGTGGATAGCCTTTTGTTTAAGAGCAAACAAACCGGACGTAATCAAGTCTCCATCGGATGATTGAATCAATACGCAGGAAGGTTGTCTGTGATGATCCTGCGAGCAATTGATAGATTCCAATCCTTATCCTTGGGGTACAGGTTATCCTGCCAGAGGAATAGAGATAACTATAATATTTAATTAAAACATTGGAGGGAACCTTGAAAAAAATAATGGACAAACTAATTGCACTAAAGCCGCTTTGGGCATTGCTTCTTTTTACCCTGCTTAATGTCATCTTCATCGGGATGGGCATGGGAGTGCCGTTCTTCTGCATCCTCATGGGAATCCCGCTGGGGTGGTTCCTGGTTCTGTATGTCACTGCCAGGACCAGCGGAATGCGTGAGGTGATGTGGAAAGTGTTGACGTACGCGGCTATTGCAGCCAGCATCACGATAGTGGGCATGCTTATCATCTGGCTCCCGATAAGCACCGTACTGTTTGATCCAAGCAATGATCTCTCGACGACCGGCGTGCCGCTCATCCTGTATGAGCCACGGGCCAGCTTCATCGGCTGGTTGGGGTTGATGATCCTGGTATCGCCGGTCCTGCAACTATTGACGACCCTATTTGGTGCCTGGTTGACCTTGTTGGGTTGGTTGGGAAGTCAAAAAGGCCACGTAAAAACACAAGCTCCCTAAGCCTTTCCCGGCTAGCGGTTATCTTATTGGATGCTGTGTTTGATGGGTTGTCTGGGACCGGCAGCGACCGACATGCTGAGTGGAGACGAACACTTGGTAAGTGTATTTGGGAATTATGATTAGGACTAATACGGGCGTGTACGGCGTTTCATCGGCCGGGCACTGAATCGATAACATCTGGTGGGAGGAGGTCAATGAAGAGGCTAAAGAGACTAAAAGAAGAACAACTATTCGACCTTGCGCGCATATTTATTCTGATCAATGCAGCTATCTGGTTGATCTTTGCAATCCTGGTAGCAGTTAAAGCTTACCCGATGGATTCCATCCCAGATGCCCTGCGCTGGATTCTGGTTTTTCTGGCAGTAATTGTCGCGGGTGTAATGGTCATTTTGCAGGTCCTGTTGCGCAGGCATAATCATGCAGCTTATTATCTGACAGTAGTCGTACTGACAGGGTTGGTCGTGTTAACCTTCATGGATCAGGTGGGAATTTCCGACATGATCTATGCGCTGATTGCGCTTACCCCGTTGGTGCTCCTGTTGCTTAGTCGGCGCTGGTATTTGCATTAACAAAACACATTGAAAAATGGGATTAAAATGTCAACAGAGCTCAAGAATGAATGGTTTAATTATTTTGCCAACAGTCTTGGTAACTAAGGGTGAAAATTAATAATATAATTTCTTAACTGGATCGAGGAGATGCGTGATGGAAGAGGTTCTCTCAAGATGTGGGTTTCGATGTGACCTGTGTCTGGCCTACCGGCCGAATATTGAAAGTCAACCTGAAAACCGCCAACTGCTCAGCGATGGCTGGTTTAAATATTTCGGGTTCCGCATCCAACCCGAGAATATCCTTTGCGAAGGCTGCCTGAACAACCAATGCATGACGCTTGACCAGGAATGCACGGTCAGGCCATGTGTGGTTGCTCATGGGATTGATAACTGCGCAGGGTGTAAAGAATATGCCTGTGAGAAGATCAAAGAGCGCCTGGTCACGTTTGAGGGCATTCAGGCGCATTTTTCTGAGCCCATCCCAGTGGAGGACCGCAACCGGTTTATTCGACCGTATGAGAATAAGGACTGCCTGGAATCCATCCGGCAGCAGCCGGGTAATTAGTAGCCCATTTGTTAATTCATTATGGTTAATAACGCAAATCGCAATCTGTCGGCCATCATTGACGCATTATCACAGGTGAGTGGGATAGAAGCCATCGTGTTGGGTGGTTCGCGCGCACGGGGCACTCACACGCCCGGATCGGATTTCGACCTGGGGCTTTATTACCATTCCGCCAGGCCGTTAAATATTAAACACCTCAATCAGGTTGCCGCCGAGCTGGATGACAGCCACCGCAGGGACTTGGTGACTGACCCGGGCGGGTGGGGACCCTGGATCAATGGGGGTGGGTGGTTGACCATCAAGGGGCAGGCCGTGGACCTGATCTATCGCGAACTTGAGCGGGTAACCCATGTGATACGGAATGCCATGGAAGGTCGCTTCGAGATGGTTTATCAGCCTGGCCATCCACATGGTTTTCCTTCGTACATTTACATGTCTGAGGTGGCGCTTTACCAGCCACTTTGGGATCCTCGTGGCACCCTATGGGATTTGAAACCCAGCACTCAGCCATACCCTACCCGCCTGAAACGAAAGATCATCGATAAATTCTGGTGGGAAGCGGACTTTTCGCTTAAAAACGCAAACAAGAGTGTTAATACGGGGGATGTGGCTTACGCAGCCGGGTGTTGCTTCCGGTGTGTTGCCTGCCTGGCACAGACGCTATTTGCCGTCAATGAACAATATTGGATGAATGAGAAGGGTGCCATTAAAATAGCAGCGGGTTTCGAATCCACTCCTGTTGGACTGAGTGAACGGGTAGCGCAAGCCTTTGAGCAGTTGAACCGCTCGCCGGAGGGTATTACAGGTGCGATCGAGTCATTCCAGAAACTGCTCGATGATAGTAAAGCTTTTCTGGACTGAATGTATCATCAGGGTGAGAAGATTTCGCCTATAATATTGTTAAGTCCTGCATTAAGATCTCCATGAGATCATTTTTAAGATGACCAATATCAGTTATATAGAAGAAATACAAAACCTCCGAAGTGCCCGAGACGAGCGGTTGAAAACCAACCCGCAGAGTTGGCTCGCCTTGATCGGGTTATTTCGGCTGGAACCGGGTGATAATCTCTTTGGAGCAGAAGCAACCAATAAGATCGTGCTGGCGAAATGTTGTGAGGCACATTGTGGCTCATTTCATCTGGAAAATGGATCTGTCAGCCTTGTGCTCGATCCAAACTCCTGCGTCACAGTGAACAATCTCCCCCCCGAACCGAGAAAAATTCAGACCGACCATGACGAAAAGACCGACCTGATCCGTGTCGGTAGTCTGGCGATGATGATCCTGGAGCGTGGAGATGATCATTATCTGCGGGTTTGGGACAAAGATACTTCCGCAGTCACGCACTTTACGGGACTCAAATACTTCCCGGTAAACCCAGCATACAGGATAACGGCGATGTTCGTGGCTTATGAACCACTCAAGTCGATCAAGATCATGGATGTCATCGGAGGAGATCATGACGGTTTTCTGGCGGGTGAAGCACACTTCAACCTGAACGGAGTTGATTGCCATCTGGTGGCCGAAGAGGATGGGGACGATCTGTTATTCAGTTTTACCGATCTGACAAGCAAGGACACCACTTATCCTGGTGGGCGTTTCCTGTCCACAGGCAAACCTCAAGATGGCCGGGTGACCCTTGATTTTAACAGGGCGGTAAACTGGCCGTGCGCATACACCTCCTTTGCCACCTGCCCTCTCCCGCCAGCGGAGAACCGGTTGCCTGTGCGTGTTGAGGCCGGTGAGATGCGCTACCCTGAACAGTGATCGTCACTTTCGTTCCCCCCCCCATTTTATTGGATATACTATGTAACGGATTACCGATGGAAAGCATCACTATCTAGTATAGGAGAATAACCAATGGAATACCGAGAATTGGGACGAACAGGATGGAAGGTATCCGCATTGAGCTTTGGTGCCTGGGCTATTGGTGGCACGTGGGGACCCACCGATGAGGCCGAATCGCTGGCTGCCTTGCATAAGGCAGTCGAGCTGGGTGTCAACTTCTTTGATACGGCGGATGTGTACGGCGATGGCATCAGTGAGCGGCTGCTCGCCAAACTCAAGAAAGATGTTGGTGAACCAATCCACATTGCCACAAAGGCGGGCAGACGTCTGGATCCGCATGTGACCGAGGGCTACAACCGTACCAATTTGACAGCTTTTGTGGAACGCAGTCTGAAGAACCTGGAGACTGAGACAATCGACCTGCTACAACTGCACTGCCCACCCACACAGGTCTATTACTTGCCTGAGGTGTTCGGTGTGTTGGATGATCTGGTCAAAACCGGCAAGCTGCGTTACTACGGTGTAAGCGTTGAGAAAGTCGAGGAGGCATTGAAAGCTATCGAATATCCCAACGTGCAGAGTGTCCAGATCATCTTCAACATGTTTCGCCATCGCCCGGCTGACCTGTTCTTTGAGCAGGCAAAAAAACACAAGGTGGGAATCCTGGCGCGCGTACCGTTATCCTCTGGCATGCTGACCGGTAAGATGAAGCCGGATTCGACCTTTGCGGCGGACGACCACCGGCAGTTCAACCGGATGGGTGAGTCCTTTGACCGGGGCGAGACTTTCTCCGGTGTGGATTACAACACCGGATTGAGAGCGGTTGAGGAACTCAAGACCATCTGCCCACCCGGGATGAGCCTGACCCAGTTCGCACTGCGCTGGATCCTGATGTTCGACGCAGTCACCTGTGCAATACCAGGTGCCAAGCGGCCTTTGCAGGCGGAAGAAAACTTCGCGGCGGCGGACCTGCCAGCGCTATCGCCTGCAGTTATGGTACAAGTAAAGGCGATTTACGACCGTTCGATCCGTGAACACGTACATCATAACTGGTAGATAATCGAAGGTCTCCTGTAAATGTGAAACGCCCTCATAATTTTGCATGAGGGCGTTAATTTTTCTAAGGGTTGGCTTACCAGCTGTTCATGTGGATGCGTTCATCTATGTCGATCTCCACCTGGGGCAGGCGTTTGGCATTCCTGGCCGGATAACCCAACGCCAGATGGCAGGGGATTTCATATCCACGACGGGACCTTCAGGAATTTCTTTAGTATTCTACGCTCATCTTCGAACAGGATGCGGGTCACACCGAAGATACCTTCCGCCGCGGCAGCCACCAGCATGTTCTCGATGCAGCACCAGATCGAAACCAGGGGATTCATCGCGGAGAGGTTTTTGGGCTTCAGCAGCGGGGTGGGTTGTATATAACAAGGGTAGATCAAAGCTCCGGCGGTGTAGAGCATATTGTATTGCTTGGGGATAGCCTCGATGTAGGTGGCTCGCTGCTTCTCATCAGTCAAGCCCCAATTATTAATGATGGCGGTCGCCCCCCTTTCGTCGACCGGATGGATGATCTGGTCTAACAAGGTTTTACGCCGATCCATGTCATTCAGAAGGACGAAGTGCCAGTCACGCATGTGGTTGTTGGATGGCGCCTTGAGACCGGCTGCGATGATCTTCTTCAGTATTGATGGTCTGATCTTGCGTGTCGAAAAATCCCGAATGGTTTTTCGAGCATTAATCGCCTCATATACATCCATGGGCTTCTCCGTTGTTAAATAAATCATATTATATCAAGCTTCCCGGTCCAGTTTATATGGCATAATTGATTTCGATATGGTCGGTATATGATAAGAGACGCTGTTCCATCCTTCTTCTTGAGTACTCCTCATGTATAAATGGGTAAAAATTTTTGGCCTGGTTCTGTTTGTGGCCATAAGTGTGGTGTATATCGTTTTCGGGCGGATTAACTCTGATGAGGGCTGGTATCTATACGCGAGCAAGCTGGTATACAGCGGGCAACTTCCATATCAAGATTTTGCCTTCACGCAAACACCCCTCTTGCCATACGTCTATGGGCTACCGCAAGTCTTGTTTTCCCCAAGTCTTTATCTCGGTAGAATTACGTCGGCATTAATTTCAGCCATAAGTTTAGCGCTTTCACTATCCATTGCCCGGAAGCTGGGCGGGGAAAAGGCCGCTGCAATCACTTGCCTGACCTGGGCCTCCTTTGCTACCGGGATCTATTTTCAAACGATCGTTAAAACTTACGCATTGACCACCCTCTGCTTTGTACTTGCGGTATTCATGCTTACGCGTGAGGGTAACAAGGGGGTGAAATACATCCTGGCGACCGTTTTTGTTCTGTTGGCGACCCTGACAAGATTATCGGCATTGTTTTTTGCGATTCCCATCATCATTTTCTCTTTTGTAGTTTCTGAAACAAAAATCAGACTGATCATCACTGGTTTATGCACAGCGGTTATGGTCGGTTTCTTATTATTCGTAGTCCCGAGCTGGAAGGCAGCTTACTGGGGTTTATTGGGCAATCATGTCTTGGAATGGGGATCTATGACGATTGGCGAAAGGGTATCGATCATTATTTCGACCCGCATACCGAAGCTAGTAAATCGGTATCTTAACTATTTTTTACTCTGGTGTGGCCTTATGATAATGGAGTTCAAGCGGATCGTTTTTTATCTTAAAACTAATGTCGAAACTCGAGTTGTTGTTATTGGTCTGCTGCTGTTTGTAATCCCAAACTTGACCAGTGGATACATGCTCACTGAGTACTTTGTCCCGTTTTTATTTTTGTTCTTCCTGATCGCTGGGGTTCTCTTTGATAAATTTGATTCTTCCCGGCCTCGTTATATGGCTATTCTTTTACGGTTAATATATGGGGCGGTCATTGTCTCAGGATTAATCTGGCACAGCACATCATATATCGACCTGTCAGGTGATCGATTGCCCGTTGAAGAGATTAGAGAGGCGGCTTCAGTCGTCAAGGTGAATTCAACCCCTGAAGATGAAATATACGTTCTCGAAGCTCTTACTGTGGTGGTGGAGGCAGACAGACAGGCTATGCCTGGTATGACGATGGCGCAATTCTCCTTGTACGATGGTGATACAAAGACCGCCGAACAGCTCCATTTGGTTAATGGTCAGTTGACCCTGGGGTATTTCAATCTGGGCATCCCCAGAATCATCATCCTAACCAGTTTTGACTGGGCAAGTTTACATGAAACCACGGAATCCGATGAAATCGAGGCGTCTCTGAAAAAGAATTACCAGCTCATTTATACTGCCAGTGAATTCGGGCAGAACATGAATCGAATTGAAGTGTATCTTTTACGTGCAGAGTTGTGATACGCGTTCCTTGACTTAACATAAGCAGTTTTAGTTGTTTTGAGTAGCGAAGATGTTACCATCCAATACAGTCTTGACGCACTTTCAACATATCGAGCCGCGCCTGATGGATATCGTATTTGAATTGCGCAATCTTATCGCTGGCGTTTATCCGGGTGCGGATGAGTCGATACATAAAAATGGAATGACCTACTTTGATGCTTCACGAGGAGGGCATGTCAGTGCAAATATCTGCCAGGTGATTATTCAACCGGATCATGTCCGCCTGGCTTTCATCCAGGGTGTCTTTTTACCGGACCCCCAGCATCTTTTACGAGGTAAGGGAGAGCGTATCGCCAAGCGGTTTATCGAAATTCATGATTATGAAAATACCCCATGGGATGATCTAAAAGAGCTGATCAAAGCCTCATCCGCATTTGATCCTTACAATAACGGTACGAAACCGTCGAAATAAGCTATTTACAAACGGGTGATCCCAAAAAAGATATAATCAGATTTACGAAAAGGGTTTATCTTCAGGATAAATATGTCTGTATCCAACTATTATGTCATCACGACAGCCGGCAAACTAATAAAGCTCTCCACGATCGAAGAGGCTCAGAAAGCTGCGCGAAAGAGCGGGTATATTTGGCTGGATTTCTTGAAACCGACCAAGGATGACCTGTTTCCATTGATCGAGCTTCTTGGGTTGCATCCTCTGGCGTTGGAAGATTGTCTGGATGATGAGCAGATCCCTAAAATCGAGGATTATCCCACCCATGCTTTTATACTGTTTAATCGCGTTGAGTACAGAGGCAAAGAATTAACAATCAGTGAATTAGACATTTTCGTGGGGGAAAAGTTCCTGGTGACTGTCAGTAAGCAGGGATTGATGCAACACACCTTGATGCGTGACATAGAAAGATTCATTGGTCTGGATATCCAGAATTGCCGGCTCGGGCCAGCTTTCCTTGCCCATGCTCTTCTTGATCATGTAGTGGATGAAATGTTCACCGTCATCGAAAAACTTGAGGATGAGGTAGGTCTGGCTGAGGATATCGTATTGGCAGATATCAGTCATTTCTCCCCGGCGCGATTGCTTGAATTGCGGCGTGACCTGACCGCCTTGCGTAAAACTTTGTTCCACGAGCGGGAGATCCTCATCAAGATATGCCGCTACGACTCGCACTTCATACCCGAGAAAGCGATCTTGCTGTATCGGGATATTTATGACCACCTGGCAAAGTTCTTCGAGTTGACCGAAACCGATCGGGAGATCATTTCCAGCCTGATGGAAATGTACCTCTCGATGCTAAACAATGAGATGGCCAAGGCCGCGAATGATACCAATGCCACGGTCCGCCGGCTCACTTTTATAACGACCATCTTCATGCCATTGGGTCTGCTGGCAGGTATCGGTGGCATGTCGGAGTGGTCGATGATGACCGGCCCGGAGAACTGGCGTATCTCCTATCCAATTTTCCTGATAGCCATGCTTGTGATCGGCGCTTTGAACTATTTCCTGCTAAAGCGGATGGAACGGGCCGACCACAATAAGAATCGTTAGCGGGTATTTCTTTATTGGACACAGATAAGGGTATATCCGGCGACGTTCAGGCGTGAGGGATTATCTTCTCGTGATATCATTACGGGTCATTTTATTCTTTAAGGTTAGGTGTCTGTGAACAAGCTTCAAAAGATTTATCATGAATTTCCCCGTAAGTTCTGGGTGGTCGTCGCCGTTTCGTTCATCGACCGAATTGGTGGGACGCTGTTATTCCCGTTCTTCTCTCTATATATCACCCAGCGCTTCAATGTGGGCATGACCGAGGCGGGTTATATCCTTGGTTTGTTCTCCATTTTTGGTCTGGTAGGGCAGTTCATTGGCGGTGCTCTGACCGATAAATTCGGCCGCCGCAAGCTGATTCTCTTCGGATTGGTTTTCAGCGCCGTAAGTACGCTCTCACTGGGCCTGGTCAATTCCTACGCCGCCCTGGTTCCTCTGGCAATGGTCATTGGCTTGCTCTCGGATGTTGCGGGACCGGCTCACCAGGCGATGATAGCGGATATCCTGCCCGAGCGCAAACGGCAGGAAGGTTTTGGCATTCTCCGGGTGGTGGCCAATATGTCCTGGATTATCGGGCCGACCATCGGTGGATTCGTGGCCAAACAGTCTTTTCTAGCCCTCTTCATCATCGATGCGGTCATCAGCTGCATTGTGGCTGTTCTCTTCTATTACCTGGTCTCTGAAACCAAGCCGGAAGCACACCCCGACCAACAACACGAAACGATCTTCCAGACTTTCAAGGGTTATGGTGTGGTGATCCGTGATAGAGCCTTCATGGCCTTCCTTGTGGCGGGTATGATCATGGGTGCTGTTTACCAGCAGATGTATAACTCGCTTTCAGTTTACCTGCGTGATGTCCATGGCATCGACACCTCAGGTTATGGTTTCATGCTCACAGCCAGTGCGATCGTGGTTATCCTGTTCCAGTTTACGGTGACGCGTTTGGTTAAGCGCCGACCGCCATTCCTGATGATGGCTTTCGGAACGATTTTCTATATGATCGGTTTCAGTATGTTCGGCTTCGTTTCAGCCTATTGGTTGTTTGTGACAGCCGTGGTCATCATCACGATCGGTGAAATGATTATCATGCCGGTCACCTCTGCCCTGGCTGCCAATTTTGCACCTACAGAGATGCGCGGACGGTATATGGCTGTCTTCGGTTTGACATGGGCAATACCGGCAACGGTCGCCCCCACGGCTGCAGGTATTATCTTGGATAACTATAATCCGAACCTGCTGTGGTATATCGGCGGTGTGCTTTGCCTGGTATCGGTAGCCAGCTTCTATGCCTTGCACCTGATCCTGGGCACGCAAAAACGCTTCCAGAATATAAACGGAGACGTGGAGGCTGAGCCGGCCATTGCGCCAGCCGCTTCTTAGACCCTTTCTTTTATCAGGCGGAGGATGTCCGTGAAAACCAAAAGCGAAATTGTTCAGGATTGGCTGCCAAGGTATACCGGGTTGGCACCGTCAAAGTTTGGAAAGTACATCCTTCTGGTCAATTTTCAAAAATATGTGCATTCCTTCGCGGATATGTTCAAGGTTCCGGTGTGTGGCCTGGATAAGCCCATGCCAAATGCCACCGCAGAAGGGATCACGATTATTAATTTTGGCATGGGTTCGGCCAATGCTGCCACGGTCATGGACCTGCTCTCGGCCATCAAACCGAAGGCGGTTCTATTCCTTGGGAAATGTGGCGGGTTGAAAAAGAAAAACCAACTGGGGGATTTGATATTGCCGATAGCCGCCATTCGTGGAGAAGGAGCGTCAAACGACTATTTCCCACCTGAGGTTCCTGCCCTGCCGGCATTTAATTTACAGAAAGCGGTTTCGACAACTATCCGGGAGCAAAATTGTGACTATTGGACCGGAACGGTCTATTCGACAAACCGACGGGTCTGGGAACATGATGAGCAATTCAAGGACTATCTGCGGCGCATTCGTGTGATGGCAGTGGATATGGAAACGGCCACAATCTTCACCACCGGTTTTTACAACCAGATACCCAGCGGCGCATTGTTGCTCGTATCAGACCAGCCAATGATTCCGGAGGGTATCAAGACCTCCTCGTCGGATCTTAAAGTAACCCGTCAATTTGCTGACCTGCATCTCCGGATTGGGATCGATGCATTAAAAGTATTAATCAGCAACGGATTGACCGTTAAGCATCTCCGTTTTGATTGATTGGATGGGCTATATGGTCCCCCTGATGGTATTGCTTCAGGGGGTTTGTTTACGTTGTCGATGGATGATGGCAAGGATACCTGTAATAATAAAGGCCGAAGCAAGTACCAGGCAAAGGAGGATTGGTGGCATCACCTGGGCACCCCTGGCGTCAATGAGCTGACCCACCAACCAGGGGAAGAACATGCCACCGGCGCTGGCGCTGGCAAAAAACAAACTGGTTCGTTTTCCACTGAGCGGCATGGTCTGACTGGCCAGCGTCAACAAGGTTGGGAACATCGTAGACATACCCAGTCCATATAATCCGGTTGCCCCCCACAGAATTACCGGGGAGGAGGGGAACAGGCAGATCAGGATAAGCCCGAGCGCACAAAGGACCACCCCACCGACCAGCATACTTGCGGGTGTCAACCGCTTTGCAGCCGGAATACCCAGTAGCCGGCCAAAAGTAAAGGCAGCCCAGAAGGCGGAAGTCAGGTAAGCGGCTGTGATTTCGGTTCCCAGGCCCATTTCCAGCGCATAGGTGTAGATCCAGGATCCAAAACCGGCTTCGAACCCGATGTATACGAAATAAAATAACATGACCAGTATGAACAGAGGGAGCCAACGTTTATTCAGCTTTTCGGAGTGCTGTAATGATTGCACGATCACCGGACTGGGTAATTTCATCAGCCAGTACACCGCTGGAAGCGATAGAGCAGCCAGAGTGAGAAATCCCCATAAGATGGTATTGCTCATATCAAGGCTGGCGGCCAGGATCAAAGGCGCGACCAGCGTACCAATCCCAAAGCTGAGGTGCAAACCGTTCATGTATGACCCTACATTTTGACCATGAGCCCACACAACCATGAGATTGCTGCCAACATCGATGAAGCTTTGTGACAGACCCAGGATGAGTGCCAGTACTGCCAGAAGGATTAGTTCCGGACTCAGGGGAATGAGCGCAAAGCTAACCGCCATCACTATCAGCCCGATGATGATGACCGGATGACCTTTAATTCGGTCGATCAGGCGGCCGCCCGCCAGTGACCCCAACAAGTAACCGAAGGATGACAGAACAAGCATTGAGCTGATTTGTCTGAGTTGCGAACCGGTTTGTTCGGCAAGATGGGGGATGGCTGGGCCGATGGCAGCCGTGGTTAAACCGAGAGCAAATAATGCCAGGTAGTAACAGACGGTTTGTTTTATGACGAGACCATTTGGGCGGGGAGATTCAGACATCGTGGTATTTTACCCTGATCTCATACCGGAGCAGCTTTATTAGGTGTACCAATTGCCTAAAAACATCTAACTCATCTGGGGGATATTTTCGGCGGATGGTGTCAGAAAAAAAGCACCTGAGTTTATGGAACCAAGGTGAGTGTGTTAAGCTTGCTAAAATGATTTACAATCGATAGATGGGTTGAAATGTGACCGGATTCGGACTGCTGACCACCCGTATTTGATTAATGATCTTTTTGAATAATGGCAAAAAAATACACCATCTCGATAACTGATAACCCCGACCCACTGGACCTGCAATTTATCCGCCAGGACAATGATGGGCACCATGCTGCCCACACCCCTCCGGTGGACTGGATGCCATTAGGGGTGTTTATGCGTGATATGGATGGGAACTTGATAGCCGGGGTGGTCGGTGGCAGTTATTGGGGATGGCTTTATGTGGCCACTTTATGGGTAAAAGACCCGCTGCGTCGCAAAAGTTATGGTCTTCGGCTGCTTAAAGAAGCTGAAAAGGAAGGCTTGGTGCGGGAATGTGGCCATGCTTTCATCGAAACCGTGGATTATGAGTCCATGTTGTTTTACGAGTCATTGAACTACTTTGTGATCAAGAAAACAGATGAATCGGGCACCACGCGTTACGCCATGCAAAAGGAACTCTTCCCACAGAAGAAGGAGCCGCTGCAAGTCGATATGAATCCACCCACTGAGCCAGAGCGTTACCTTTTTATTGCAGACCAGCAACCCGGATTTGTGGAATGCCTGCCCGAGATGAAAATTTCGAGCGAAGCGGATGCATTGGAATTAATCGGCTTCTGCGGGGAGAACAATACGGACCGATTATTGATACAGGCTGAAAACCTGAGCGCGGATTTTTATGATTTGCATTCACGTTTGGCGGGTGATATTCTCCTGAAGATGTCCAATTACAAGATCCGATTGGCAGCGGTCATCCCTTCTGAAAAGATTGGTGAGGGTAAGTTCCACGAGATGGTGCTTGAGACCAACCGTGGGCGGGACTTTCGAGTATTCAATACCCGTGAGGAAGCGGTGACCTGGTTGTTGGCTGTTTAAACCACAGAAGCTAAAAATTCCAATTCCAGCAGAAAAAATGTAACTATATCTCCGAAATATCATCTTATAAATAATTTAAAGGAGATTTGATTATGCCTACCAAACAACTCGTGAAACAAAAAGCAAGTGAAACGAATGACATCAAGTATCGGAAACTGAGGCGTTTTAATTTGATCATGGGATTCTTGCACCTCGTGCAGGGAATTCTGATGATCCTGCTCAGCAATGATACGACCTATCCCATTTTTACCAATTACTTAAAATTCGACACGACCAGCATGTCCCTATCCCCCAACCCGGTTTTGTTATACGCCTTAAGGTTTGGACCGGCTGTGGCGGCTTTCCTATTAATATCCGCTCTGGCGCATTTCAGTCTGGCCACCTTCGGAAACAAATGGTATGTACGGAATCTGGAGAAAGGCATGAATCCGGCCAGGTTCTATGAATATGCCCTGAGTTCGTCATTGATGATCGTGTTGATTGGCATGTTGGTTGGTATCTGGGATCTGGGTGCCATGATCCTGATGTTCGGTTTAAATGCGATGATGAACCTGTTCGGGATCATGATGGAGTTGCATAACCAGACAACAGCCAAGACCAGCTGGACTTCGTTCATCTATGGAAGCATAGCGGGTATTTTCCCCTGGATCGTGATTGTCATGTATTTCCTGGGATCGCTCGGTTCATCGGATGCCAAGCCGCCGGCTTTCGTTTATGCGATCATACCCACCATCTTTGTATTCTTTAATATCTTTGCCATAAACATGGTGCTTCAATATAAGAAAGTGGGACGTTGGAAGGATTACCTGTACGGCGAGAGGGTCTATATCATCCTCAGCCTGGTAGCAAAGACGGCGCTGGCTTGGCAGATCTTCGCAGGCACATTGGCACCGGTTTAAACCCGGCTCCCGATATGAACAATAAAATAAAGGCCTAGTAAATTTAGGCCTTTATTTTATTGGGGGCGATTGGTTTACATAAAAGAGTCTTGTAAATTCCTAACCCATGGAAGAAATCTTGTTGCAGGGAGGGTGTCTCACCATACAAATTGTGGGCGGAATTAAACGAGGGCCGGTCAAGCTCACCCAGGCCTATAATCCTATGTCGCCGGCTTCGGGGCAAGTTTATCCTCCATTGCCCATGGTGCAGGTTGAATAATTTTGGATAACCCCCATAATAAGAATTCCCAATAGGACTGATGATAACCGCAAGGGTGAGCTCGAACCCTCTTGACAATTAGAACATTTGTGCTAATATAGAGTCTAAATAACCTAAGGAGAGAATTGTATGCATACACCATGTGTGGTGAAAGAGTACCCTGATCGTCCTGTTTTATCTGTCCGGACACATGCTGCTGCTCAGGATCTGCCACGTATCCTGGAGGGTGTTTATGGCAGGATCATGGGGTACCTGGCTGAGCGGAAAACCCAACCCACCGGGATGCCTTTTGTGATTTACTACAATATGGATATGGCGAACCTGGATATCGAAATGGGTTTTGAAACTCCCGCCGGATTGTCTGGAAGGGATGATATCCAGGCTGGAACGATACCGGCTGCGAAGGTGGTCTCCTTGATATATACTGGTCCTTATGAGGAATGCGGACCGGCGTACGAAGCCATGTCCAAGTGGATGGTGGAGAACAACTTGGAGGGTACAGGCGTGGCGATCGAATTCTATTTGAATGATCCCCAGGTGGACCCACCAGCTCAAACTCGCATCGAAATGCCTTTAAAATAGTTAAATGCTTCTCTAGAAGCACCCAGTTCAAGCTGGGTGCTTTTTGCACCCCAAAATGGTTTCAATACAAAAAAATCACTATAATTGGATCAGATACCTAGCCCTGATTTACCGATAATGAAAAGAGGCACCCATGAACCAGACAATTGATGTGATCATGAATCGGCGATCCACTCGAGCTTATTCCGATATGCCGATCACTGAGCAGGAGAAAAAAGTTATTATGGAGGCTACCCTGCGCGCACCCACTGCCGGTAACATGATGCTGTACTCCATTATTAATATTGACTCTCCAGACCTTAAGGCAAGGCTGGCAGAAACCTGCGATCACCAGCCATTCATCGCCAAAGCTCCCTGGGTTCTGTTATATCTGGCCGATTTTCAACGCCAGTTCGATTACTTTGAATTCTGCGGGGTTTCGCGGCTCTGTAAGGAAAGGGCTATCCCTTACAGGACACCCGAGGAAGCCGACCTTATGCTGGCTTGCTGTGACGCGCTCATTGCTGCCCAGACAACTGTGATCGCGGCCGAGTCGCTTGGAATCGGTTCCTGTTATATCGGGGATATCATGGAAAATTATGAAGTCCACCGTGACTTGTTGCATTTGCCGAGATATGCCTTCCCAATTGCACTTCTGTGCCTCGGTCGTCCGGCGCGCGAGCTAAGTGAAAAAAGTCGCTCGACACGCTTCGAGCCTGAATACGTGGTTTACAAGGATGCTTACCGGCGACTAAACAGTGAGGATTTTAAACGCATGTATGGGCCACTCGAATCTCCGGAAGGTGAACCCAGGCAATACTATCAAGGCGCGGGTAATATTGGACAGGCTATGTATCTTCGTAAAACATCCGCGGATTTTTCACTGGAGATGGTCCGTTCCGTAAAAGTAATGTTGGAAAACTGGAAGTGAACCATCAGATCAAAAACCCTGAGGTGAGGTATGGAACTTAATCGATTCCCATTAGCACACACCTTTTCCATCGTTGCCCGCGATCCTCTGACAGGCAGCCTGGGGGTGGCCGTACAATCTCATTGGTTTTCCACAGGCTCATTGGTAACCTGGGCGGAAGCAGGTGTGGGGGCGATCGCCACCCAGTCAATGGTGGAAGTCAGTTATGGTCCGCTGGGTCTCGACTCGTTGCGGTCAGGTAAGAGCGCCTCAGAAACCCTAGAAGAGCTCTTGGTAAAAGATGACGGGCGTGATCTTCGTCAGGTGGCCATGATCGATAACAATGGTAATGTGGCGACCCACACTGGCAAGCGTTGTATCGCAAAAGCCGGGCATGTCAGCGGAGAGGGCTTTTCCACACAGGCGAATATGATGTTGAATGATACCGTCTGGCCTGCCATGGCAGAAGCGTATAGAAATTCCCAGGGTCCGCTTGAAGACCGGTTGTTGTTGGCGCTGGAGGCAGCCCAAAGGGCCGGGGGGGACATTCGTGGGCAGCAGAGCGCCGCCATTTTGGTGGTGGAGGGCAAGTCAACCGGTAAGACCTGGGAAGGCATCCGGGTGGATCTGCGGGTGGAGGACCACCCCACACCGATTGACGAGCTGAAGCGGCTCGTCGAATGTCCAAAAAGCCTATCGATTAATGAACTCCGGCGATGATCTTTTGGGCAAAAAGCAGGTGGCAGAGGCATTGGAAGCGTACCGCGCAGCAACCAATATGTTGCCTGGTCAAATCGAACTGCCTTTTTGGCAGGCCGTCACTCTGGTCGACCTGGGCCGCCTGGACGAAGCCTTGCCGATCTTTTCAGATATCTTCCATGCTGATCGCAATTGGGCTGAATTGTTGAGGCGATTACCAGCGGCGGGTTTGATAAAGGATGACCCCGTTCTACTGGACCGGATCTTGGGACTGGCCAAATAGAAAAACAGGTTCCGGAAAGCCTCAATATGAAATCGAGTTCATGTGGTTTACCCCATCGCCCCCATTCCAGGCCTTGTGTAATTAAAGATTTATGGTGCGCAACCCCTCCAGGCATCCTGCGTATATCAAGGTGAAGGAGTTTGAAATGGAAAACCGACGATTAACTCGTAGTGAATCTGATCGCATGGTGGCCGGAGTTTGCTCCGGATTGGGACGATATCTGAATATCGACCCCACCATTGTGCGTCTGATCTTTGTATTGATGTTCCTTTTAGGCGGACATGGACTGTTGGTCTATATCATCCTGTGGATTGTGATGCCTTCCGAGCTGAAACCCCAACCCGTGGTTGAAGTGACCTCCAGCAAAAAAGTGTAATAGATGCTCAGTGAAATGCCAACCGCAGTCAGCTCAAACTGACTGCGGTTTTTGTTGTGTTAAAATCTACTCCCGGGCAATAATCAGAAATGCTTGATTGGTATTTGTATCCCCTCATGATCCTGGCCGGATTTGCGGCTGGATTCATTAACACCCTGGCTGGCAGCGGATCTATCCTGACGCTGCCCCTGTTAATTTACCTGGGCTTACCAGCCAATATGGCTAATGCTACCAACCGTGTCTGCATCGTGCTTCAAAACGCCACTGGTGCGGTTACCTTTCGGCGCAATCACACGCTGGATGTGCGTGGCGCCCTTATCCTGGGTGCACCGGCGATATTAGGGTCGTTTCTGGGGGCCACCATTGCCGTCTCCCTTGATGAAGCGACCATGCGCCTGGTCATCGGCATTGTCATGGCATTGATGGCCGTCCTGATGGTGGTCCGTTCCGAACGCTGGTTGACCACCCAGGCATTTCAGAACCTCACTCGTCCGAAATGGTGGCACATCCTCCTGATGTTCATCATTGGGATTTACGGGGGATTCATCCAATTAGGGGTAGGGATCTTCATTCTTGTAACATTGGTTATGGGAGTTGGTTACAACACTGCCCAGGGTAATGCTGTCAAGATGGCAGTGATTTTTCTTTTAAATATAGCCGCCCTGATCGTGTTCCAGGGTACTGGGCAGATCAACTGGACGCTTGGAATGATCATCGCAGTGGGCAGCATGCTTGGGGCGTGGGTGGCTGCCCGACACGCCATTCATTGGGACCCCAAGTGGATCTACAGGTTCCTATTGCTGGTGGTCATTGTCACTGCCCTGGACCTGCTGGGCATATTGAAATGGGTGGGAGGTTTATTCGGGTGGCTCGGATAAGCCTGTTAATGAAGATTCAAAGAACGCAGGGCTTCCATACCATGATCATCGGTGAGATCCAACGAGAGTGGGGTTACTGAGATATACCCAGCCTGCAATGCCCCGGCGTCCGTGCCTTTTTCGGGAAGTGCGATCGGGTACTCACCGCCAATCCAGTAATATGGACGGCTGCGTGGGTCAAGTCGCGTCACCAATTCATCCCGATAAATTCGCATCCCAAGGCGGGTGATTTGAAGGCCTCTGATCTGGTCTTCGGGGAGACCCGGTACGTTTACGTTCAATAAGAGGTTCCCGGCTGATTCCTTCTCACCCAGTTGTTTAACCAACCTGGCCGCGATGCGTGCACAGGGACCATAATCCGGCTCATGGGTGGATTCCGGGGTTCTATCGAGCGAAAACGCCAGACCTGGAATTCCGGCTATGCTGGCTTCCATCGCGGCGGTCACGGTTCCGGAATAAGTGACATCATGACCGATATTGGCATTGGGATTAATACCGGAAACAACCAGGTCGATCTTCTCTGCGATCAGGCCAAGCAAGTGCCAGGGCGACACAATCGGATGGTGCGCCATCACTGGCAAACGCGGGGGTGCCATCTGCCAAATGGGTTTCCTTCACCCGCAGGGGGCGTTCCATCGTTTTAACATGTCCTGAAGCCGACCAGTTACGGTCTGGTGCTAAAATTGTCACCTTGCCAACTGTTTTCATCTCCTGCGCGAGCGCCAACAAACCCGGCGCATGCACGCCGTCATCATTGGTAACCAGAATATGCATTAATGGCGTCTCCGCTTCTTTTTGTGTTTTCCAGATCCCTGCGGTGGTTTTGGTGTGGGAACCGGAACGGAACTTCCGCTTTCGGGGGCATTCACCGCAGGTTGGGAGGCAGCTGCTGCCATGCGAGGCCGGTAGACGAACATACGACTAACCACTGACGAGCGTATATTTTCCAGGAGGGTCTGGAACATCTCGGAAGCCTTGCTTTTATAAGAGACCAGGGGATCCTTCTGGGCATATGCTTCCAAACCAATGGATACACGTAGAGACTCCACCTGGGTCAGGTAATCCACCCATAATTCTGATATGGCACCTAACAGGATCTGGCGGTATACCTCGTTCTGAACACGATTCCCGAGCAGAGGCACCAACATTTCCCGTATATCTGCCATCTGCTCCACCAGGGGGATCAATGAGATGGAATTGTATTTTTCCTGGCCCAATTGTTCGGCTAATGATTGTTGCAGGCGTTCTTCCAGCATGGCAAGTGTAACGTTGGTCGATGTCAGGCGGGCATATTCACTTCGTCCCCAGACCTGGAGCATGGCAGCCTGGGCATCCTCACAATGCAGCAGGACATCCCGGGTTACATCCTCCGCATTTCGACCCTGGATGGTCTCCGCGGCCAGATATGGGAAGCGAATACGGGTGGTCATCTGTACCACACGCTGGTGTGTTTTGGGATCGAAGCCTACACGAGACGCTTGAGCAACCATACCCAGCAAACGAACACACTCGGTTGGGTTTGTAACGCCTGCCTCGATGCGAGGAGCATTATTATTAAGATCCAGAATAACTTGCCCATCCACACCGATCAAGCGATCTTCCCGCCTGGTGAGTATGTTGTCGACTACATCCAGAATGCGCCCGCTGGCTTCTTCCCAGGAAAGATTCTGAAAATCATCGGTCTTGAGACCTAGCGGTTCGCCCAGACGTCGTTCGAGGGAATTGATCAGGCGGGTCAGGCTGATGGCTACCAGATATCCACTGACTTGATTGCGTAATTCGGATTCAACAGCGCGGGGATCGCTGGCCAGGACCCGGAACAATTCCACTGGCAAGCGGAAAGGTGTGCGGGTCAGATTCATCAACTCATCCAGTACTTCCTGGGGCCGTCTCTGCTGTGGGTTGGTTTCATCTTCACTGATTTCCGAATAATTCTCCAGGAAGGTATCAAGTGCATCGTTGCGTTCGGCAAGCTGGGTATCCATTGACTCGCTGGCGCGTTCGAGCAGGTTTTGGGTTGATTGCTTGATATGGGCATTTTCAGCCTGGATGGCCCGCCGGGCAAGGTCGATCAAACGGTTTTTCAGGTCACTGGCATCGGTTGGCTGGCCCAATTCCTCCAACAACAGCCGCAAGGTGTAGGACGGGTAGAAGACATCTGGAAAATCGATGGGGGGTTGGATCTCTTCCAGATAGGCCAGTAATTTCCAGCTGCCATCGGGTTCCTCCAGCGCCGCTGGCACACGGCGTTGGATTTCCTTTTGAAGCATGTCAAGAATATCTTCTTCCAGGTTTTCCTTGATGAAGATCTGATCGCGTTGGCCGTAGATGCGCAGGCGCTGGGCATTCAAGACATCATCATATTCCAGTAAATGTTTACGAACGTCAAAGTTCGAACCCTCAACGCGGGTCTGGGATTGCTCGACCATGCGGCCAATGATCCCGCTTTCAATCGGAACCGCCTCATCGATGCTCAGTCGCTGCATCAAGGTTTCCACCTGCTGACCACCAAATAATCTCATCAGATCATCATCCAGTGAGAGGTAGAAGCGTGAAGACCCCGGATCACCCTGGCGGGCAGCACGGCCGCGCAACTGGTTGTCAATACGGCGGGCTTCATGCCGCTCAGACCCGATCACATGCAAGCCACCCAAATCACGCACACGATCCATGTCCTCTATGTATTTAATAAAAGTCCTGGCATCCTCATCGTATATGCCATACTCAAGGGGATCGACCTGAGTCAGTGCTTTGTATCGCTCAGGCATGGTCAGATTGTAAGGATCCGGTACACCGGCATGACCAAGAATTCGATTGACGTTGGAGAGGATCTCCTCAGGAAGGTCACCGCCCAGCTTGATATCCACACCGCGTCCCGCCATGTTCGTGGCGATCGTAACCGCGCCGAATGCACCGGCCTTGGCGATGATCTGTGATTCCTCATCGTGTTTCTTGGCATTCAAAACCTGATGAGGGATGCCACCCTGAATAACAGCTTGCAGACGGGGAATGTCGTGCTCTGAAAGTTCGAGGATATTCAATAAGCGAGGAAGGTTGGAGGGATCTTCGGGATTGATACTGGTCAGGCCAAGGTCTCGCGCAGTATGGCGCAGATCAGGGGCTGCCAGGGTTTCCAGTTTCTGATTGAGGGGTTGTAAATCAGGGATCGAGCGACCATCTGGTTCGCGACGATTCTTTTCGAACCAGGCATCACGGATCATGAGTGTTTGCAGCAAACGCCGGATGGGTTCAGCTCTTAGGCGGTCTGACAACCTTTCAGAATGTTCCACAGAGGTTGTACCGACTAATTGGGGACGCCCGAGGATATGAAAACGGAGAATCTCCTCGGCGATGGCACGCAGCTTAGCCTCGTCTGTCCGGTAAACCAGATCGGGGTGATCCTTCCGCCGCCAGAATATGGGTTTCTTTTCGCTGTCGTTGCGTAGAGCATAATAGGAATATTTATAATTCGAGTCATCCCGGGCGGCTACTTCCTGAAGTGAGGCATCAGCTCCGATCACCCGGTATTCGAGGTTGGTGGGTATCGGTAGAACATCCAGCTTATAGATCTTGTAGAACTCCTCAGCTTCCGTTAATGCCGTACCGGTCATGCCGGCAAGTTTCTCATACATGCGGAAGTAATTTTGCAATGTGATGGTGGCATAAGTTACGTTCTCGGCTTCGACCTTGACGCCTTCCTTGGCTTCGACAGCCTGATGAAGACCATCAGACCAGCGTCTGCCCGGCATCAGACGGCCGGTGAATTCGTCGACAATGACCACCTTGCCTGCCTGCACGAGATATTCCTTGTTTCTACGGTAGAGGAATTGGGCTTTCAGTGCCTGCTCGAGATATCCATATAAGCGCGCTTGCTCGGGAGTGATATCCTCAGGCCTTTCAGGATCTCGCAAGGTTGTGTTGAGCAATTGTTCGACATGTGCCTCGCCGATCTCAGTCAGGGAGACGGTTTGATCTTTTTCGCTGATCTCGTAATCCTCAGGCTGCAGTTGTTTAATGACCTGGGCCATCTTAAGGTACCAACCGGTATCGTCAGAAGCCGGACCTGAGATGATCAATGGCGTACGGGCTTCATCGATCAGGATATTATCAACCTCATCTACGATTGCGTAATAATGACCTCGCTGGACGCGATCCTTCAGACTCATGGTGAGATTGTCGCGCAGGTAATCAAAGCCGAACTCGCTGTTGGTCCCATAAGTGATATCAGCCTGGTAGGCATCACGTCTTGGAACAAGGCGCATTTGGTCCTGATCTTCGTGGGGTGAAGTTTTTTCCGGGTCGTAGAGAAACGCATTGATGCCGTTATCTGTCCGGGCAGCCATTTGCAGGATACCGACTGTCATCCCCAACGCATGGTAGATCTTACCCATCCAGCGTGCATCACGGCGAGCCAGGTAATCATTGACAGTCACAAGGTGGACACCCTTACCGGTGAGGGCGTTCAAATAAAGGGGCAATGTGGCTACCAGGGTTTTACCTTCACCAGTGCGCATTTCAGCGATCTTTCCCTGGTGGAGGATCATTCCGCCAATCATCTGAACGTCAAAATGGCGCATTCCGTTTGTGCGTTTACTGGCTTCACGGACGGCTGCATAAGCTTCTGGCAGGATATCATCCAGGTTTTCCCCGCCGGCCAGGCGCTGCTTGAAGTCAGTCGTTTTTTGACGCAACTCATCCATGCTGAGGACCTCAAAAGCGCCCTCCAGGGCATTGATCTCTTCGACCTTCGGGATGAGTTTATCGATTTCTTTTTTGGTGGGGTCGCCACCGAGCATACGGGTCAGGCTGATGGGCATTTCGAAACCTTTCCAGCCTGCGATTATAGCATAGGCAGGCAGAGGGCCATTATCATAATTATTGTAGCAAATCAGAGCTTACTTCACGTGGATGGTGTAATCAGCGGTTCGTATGGGAGGCTCTGTTTCCCAGGACCGTTCATATTTTAGGGTGATACTTGTGGTACCAGGTTGAAGAGCTTCAAAGACCCATATCTGGACACCACCAGCACCCGTCAACCCGCTTTTGGGGGGAATATAATCTGAATTCACCAATCTGAGAATATTTTCATTCACAGCAGATCCGAATACCCAACTGTAGCCGGTGGTTATATTGGAGTCGAGTTCGATCGTAAAACGATCACCCGTATGGACTTCGATAGGGATGGAGGGATCAGAAAAGATACCCGGACTGGACGTACATGCACCGAGCAACAGTAAGAAACCAAGTGTAAGCATTTCCTTGATCATTGCTTATCTCCTCTGATTTCCAGTTGAAAAAACTGGTTCGCGCAGGTTTTTTAAGCTTAAAATATACCGCTTTCCATTTTAATAAAAACGTCACGTGCTATAATCTTTGAACCGTTTCCCAGGAAAAATTGTTCCAACCTTAACTCAGTTTACCATGTCATTCGTCCACTTGCATGTGCACTCAACTTACTCGCTACTGGATGGCTTCAGCGATTTAACGAAGCTGGTTCAACGCGTCCAGGACCTTGGAATGCCGGCTATTGCATTGACCGACCATGGCACCATGTATGGTGTCGTTGAGTTCTACAAAGCGGCCAAGGCGGTGGGGGTAAAACCGATCATTGGACTGGAAAGCTACCTGTCTGCGCGGGGTATGCGGGATAAGGATGCTAAGCTTGACAAGCATTCCCATCACTTGCTCCTCCTGGCCGAGAACGAAACCGGATACCATAACCTCTTATCAATTGCCAGCGCTTCCCAGTTGGAAGGTTTCTATTATTCTCCTCGCATCGACCATGACTTCCTGGCGACACATGCTGAAGGCCTGATTGCCACTACCGGTTGCCTGGCCGCAGAAGTCCCGAGGCTCATTCACCAATCCGGGAAAGAGGCTGCCCAGAAACGGATCGACTGGTATTATGAAATCTTTGGCCCGGATCGTTTCTATTTTGAATTGCAACAGCACGACATCCCCGAATTGGAAATTGTCAACCAGACGTTAATCGAGTTGGCACCCCGCTACAAGGCGAAATTCGTGGCGACCAACGATGTGCATTATATTAATCCGGAAGATGCCCGCCTTCAGGATATCCTCCTGGCTATCCAGACCGGATCTGCTCTGACAGATCAAAAACGATTCAGGATGACGGATGACAGCTATTACCTGAGAACGCCCCAGGAGATGGCAAGCCTGTTCGCAGAGGTGCCAGAGTCGATCACGAACAGCCTTTTGATTGCAGAGCGTTGCGATGTGGACCTATCCCGCAAGGGGTATCACCTGCCGACATTTCCATTGCCAGTGGGTGTGACCGCCGATCAACACTTGCGGCGCCTGTGCGAAGAAGGCCTTCAGAAACGGTTCGGTGATAAAAAGAATGATCCTAAAGTGCGGGAACGCCTCGATTATGAATTGGGCGTCATCAATTCGATGGGGTTCGATGCTTACTTCCTGATCGTTTGGGATCTTTGCAGGCATGCCCGCGAAGTGGGCATCTGGTATAACGCCCGCGGATCAGCCGAAGCATCAATGGTGGCTTATGCGCTGGAAATCACCCTGGTCGATCCCCTGAGCCATGGATTGTTATTTGAGCGTTTCCTTAATCCAAGCCGCATTTCCATGCCGGATATCGATCTGGATTTCCAGGATGACCGGCGAGCCGAAATGCTGGAGTATTGCGCCAGTACCTATGGCGATGACCGGGTCGCCCAGATCATCACTTTTGGTACGATGAAAGCCAGAGGGGCAATTCGGGATGTCGGACGTGTCATGGAGATACCGCTGGCCGAAGTCGACCGGGTTGCTAAAATGATCCCGAATAATCCGGCAGCACCGGTTACCATCTCTGAAGCCATGGAGACAGTGGTTGAACTGCAATTGGCATGCAAGGAGGCTGGTTATATTAAAGATTTAGTAGAAACCGCTGCCAGGATGGAAGGGACTGTGCGCAGCGCCGGAACACACGCTGCCGGGGTGGTCATATCGGATAAACCGCTGGTTGAATATATACCTCTACACCGTCCAACGAATGATTCTGAGAATTCGCCGGTCAAGGTGGTTACTCAATATGAAATGAACATTCTGGATTCACTGGGAATGTTGAAGGTTGACTTCCTGGGGCTTGCCACGTTAACGACCATGGCGAAAGCTTGTGCCATGATCGAGCTACGCCACGGTGAGCATCTAACACTCACCAATATTCCCCTGGATGATGACAAAACCTATGAATTCCTCGGTTACGGGCATACAGCAGGTGTTTTTCAACTGGAAGGCAATGGGATGACCCGATACATCGTCCAGATGAAACCTCAGAACCTGGCCAATGTCATTGCCATGGTGGCGTTGTTCCGCCCGGGTCCGATGGATTTCATCCCCACCTATATCAAACGGATGCATGGTGAAGAGGACACTCAATACAGTCATCCCGCGCTCGAGCCGATATTCAAGGAAACTTATGGTATAGCCATTTATCAGGAACAGGTCATGTTGGCGGTTATGGAACTGGCAGGATACACTGCCGCTGAAGCGGATGACCTCCGTAAAGCTATTTCCAAGAAGATTGCCGAATCACTACAAAAACACAAGAAGAAATTCATAGAGGGGGCCAGTAAGCGAGGTATTGAACCAAAGGCAGCTGCTAAAATTTTTGAAGACTGGGAGAATTTTGCCCGTTATGGATTCAATAAAAGCCATGCTGCTGACTATGGTGTGATTGCCGTAAGGACGGCTTATCTGAAGGCGCATTATCCACATGAATATATGACGGCCCTATTGACCACATGGAAGGCAGATATTGATAAGATCGCTTTCTATGTGACCGACTGTCGTTCCATGGGTATTGTGGTTCTGCCACCGGATGTCAATACCAGTGAGTATGATTTCACCATCGAGGAGCGGGATGGCGACTCGCCGGCGATTCGCTTTGGTCTGGGAGCCATCAAGAATGTCGGGCAGGGACCGGTAGATGTCATCCTCCAGGAACGTGCAAAAGGAAGGTTTAAGAACCTCTCTGACTTTGCCCGCAGGGTTGATCTTAGAGTCGTTGGAAAGCGAGCACTGGAGAGCCTGATTAAAGTGGGGGCATTGGATTCCTTTGGCCTGCGCCGGGCATTGCTGGAAGCCCTGGATCGCTTGATCGGTATGAGCAGCGGTCATCATCGCATGTCGCAAAATGGTCAAATGAACCTGTTTGGTGCAACGGCGATCGTCATGGATGAGATTTCCCTGACCAAGATACCGGAAGGTGACCCGCGAGACATTCTGGTCTGGGAAAAGGAATTATTGGGATTGTATGTTTCCTCACATCCCCTTCTGCCCTATTGGGATCAGATCAAAAAAAGCATCAACCACACCTCAACCGAACTGGAAGATGTTTCTAATAATCTCAAGATCATCATCGGGGGTATGGTTACCCGCTTCAGGCCACACCAAACCAAAACAGGAAAATGGATGGGATTTGCCAGCCTGGAGGATCTGCATGGTTCAATGGATCTAACGATTTTCCCCTCAACCTGGGAAAAATATGCAAATCTGATCGAGGTGGATGCTATCCTTTGTGTGGAAGGACGGGTCGATAAGCAAAATGGGGATGTCAAGATCATTGTTGACCGGATCAAGCAGTTGGAAATGCCCACTAGCCGTGAATTGGATGATAATCTTCCTCAGGGGGAGCCAGTCATCCCGGTGGAGGTTGTAATCAAAGACGAAGTGGTTCCAGAGAATACGGGGATTTCACCTATCGGCTTCCCAAAGGTCGATGAGGTAATGTCAATGACCGATGAGGATTATCTCTTATCGGAGGATACTTCCCCTACTGAATTGGAATCCATACGAGCGATGGATATCCCTGCCATCCATGAAACACCAGCCGGGTATGCACCAAAAGTACCCTCAGGACCACAACCCCCTGCATTTATTTTGCCCCCAGCAGAAAAGTTACACCTTGATGGCGACCATCCTCACATGTTGATCATAACCTTGCGCAATTCGGGTGAAAAGCGCAAGGATGTCCTATTAATGCGCTGTATTCATGGCATCCTGGTTTCATCTCCAGGACGGGATCGGTTTGCATTTCAAGTTTTTGAAGGAGACCATTTTTACCGGTTGGAATTCCCAAATGAAACGACCGGTGTCAGCCAGGCTATGCTTGATAAAATCCAGTCCATGTTAGGCATTGAAAACATTCGCATGGAACAGATTGTCCTGCACTAGTGCATGCAGGATCGTATTTCCACACATTCATATAAAATTTTTTTAATATCCTCTGAGAGGGGTGGGTGCGTCGGTCTGTCAGGAAGACATTTCCTGACGCCCGGCCAGAGCCCGAGAAAGGGTGCTCAGGTCGGCATATTCCAGGTCGCTACCGACTGGCAAGCCACGGGCAAGCCGGGTAACCCTGATGCCAAGTGGTGTCATTTGTTGATGCAAATAGAGGGCAGTGGCATCACCTTCCATGCTTGGATTGGTCGCCAGGATGACCTCTGAAATGCCACCACCGCGGATGCGTTCCAGTAATGGTCGGATTTTCAGGTCATCTGGTCCGATACCTTCGATCGGAGAAAGGACCCCATGCAGGATATGATACAAACCACTAAATGCATTGGTACGCTCCAATGCAAGAACATCCAGCGGTTCCTCGACCACACAGAGTGAGGTTCGATTTCGATGGGCATCTGAGCAGATCTCACAGAGCTGGTTGGTCGCCAGGGTGATATTAAAGCAGATTTGGCAAAAAGCAAGATCCTTTTTTACAGACTGTAGGGCAGTAACCAATTCGTTTACGGCAATATCAGGAGAGTTTAATATAAAAAATGCCAGCCTGGCGGCTGTTTTGGGACCGATACCTGGTAGGCGCTCGAAGGCATCGATGAGGTTTTGAAGGGGTTCTGGCAGTCCAGCCATGAGATAACTCAGATACCCAGACCACCGGTCAGTGGGCCTAGTTTAGTTGCTGCCAGCTGCCGGGATTGATCCAGAGCCATGTTGATACCACTCAGGAGCATTTCCTGGAGCATCTCTGGATCAGCGGTTTTCATCATCTCCGGGTCAATCTCTATGTTCGTGCAGTGTTGATCGCCGGTCATTGTGACCTTGATAACACCCCCGCCCACGGTCGTTGTTACGGTTTCTTCCGCCAGTTTTGCCTGAGCCTCGACCAGTTGTTCCTGCATGCGGCGCAACTTGTCCATCATGCCGCCTGTTCCCTGACTCATTGGACGGTTATATCCTTTGGACATGATACCTCCATGTTTTATTTTTTTAATGAAAATCGACTACTTCACCGCCCAAATCCCGTAACGCGGTTCCTACCATGCCTTCCGAGTCGATTTCGTGATCGCGTGGCAGATTATTCGGTTTATTGCTGGTTAGAGAACAAACGACTTTAATTTTCCGGCCCAGGACTTCCTCCAGGGCCCGTTCCGTTATGGCTATATTTTCGGGAATCTCCATCTTTTTTTGGAGGATGTCGGTGGCGAAACCCAGTACAAGCGCCCCGTCTCTGATCCCCATTGGTTGGCATGAATTTAATAACCCCTCAGTTTGTCCTTTGATTTTTTTCACAGCAGCTCGGATGGCTGGCCAGTTCTGATTCACCTGGGTCAGGGTCAGCCGCTCTTCGGATGGAATCACCTCCGCAATCGGTCGAGACTCCTCCATAAGATTTGAAGATTGGGAATTAGAAGCCGGTTTTACTTCCTGCGGGGGTTTAGTGGGAAGGGGTGACGCTGCTCCGGGCGCCTCGTGACCCCTCATAGTTCCAGCGGGGCCTGTTGCTGGAGAATCGGGTTGGACAGCCGTCACTGATCCCAGCATCGCACCAGCCAGAGCAAGTTCGAGTGCCAGGCCGGGTTGCCAGTTATTACGCGAATCAAGTGCCGCGGTGTTGAAGCGGGTGATGAGGTCCATCATCCTAGCGGTGGTCATTGCAGAAGCCTGGCGATTTAGCAGTTCGAGTTGTTCACCACTCACGCTGGCAAGGTGAGGATTACCCAACTTGCACATCATGGCATCGCGCAGATGATCCACGATTTGGCGGGCATATTGTCGTGGATCGCTGCCCGCATCCAGTGAGGCGTGAATGATATCCAACCCTGAACCGATTTGATCCTTGATAATCGCATCCATCAGGGCAGTTACAGACTCATCACCGCTTGTTCCGAGCACCTTGCGGGCTTGTTCAAGGGTCACATCTTCTCCGGTGGATGCCAGCTGGTCTAAAAGGGATATGGCATCCCGCATGCTTCCGGTTGCTTGCCGTGCGATCAAATCCAGAGCAGGATCATCCACTTGGATCTTTTCACCGGCAGCCAGGGCTTTCAATTTCGGAATGATCTCGAGTCGTGGAATACGGCGAAAATCGAAACGCTGGCACCGCGATAAAACCGTCGCAGGTATCTTTTGGCTCTCGGTCGTCGCCAGTATGAAGATAATATGGGCGGGAGGTTCTTCGAGTGTCTTCAGCAGCGCATTAAAGGCTGCATTGGAGAGCATATGGACTTCATCAATGATGTAAATCTTGAATTTACCGAGTGACGGTGAAAAGTTGATCTTTTCCCGTAGTTCCCTGACATCATCCACCGATGTGTTTGATGCAGCATCGATCTCGATCAGGTCCAGCATCCGGTTTTCATTAACAGCTATACATAACTGGCAATGATTACATGGGCGGTTTGCGGTGTCTGCTGTCTGGCAGTTAATGGCTTTGGCAAACAGCCGGGCAGTCGTTGTCTTGCCGGTACCCCTTGGTCCGGCAAACAGGTAGGCATGACCAATATGCTGACTCGTGACAGCATTCTTAAGTGTTGTGATGATCACATCCTGCCCGATCACTTCGTCCCAAACCTGAGGGCGCCACTTGCGGTAGAGTGCCTGTCCCATCCTTAGCAGCCTTGTGAAAAGTAATTAACAATTGGATTCATGATATTCCTATCATATCATTATTCAAGGTTCAGAGAACGGTAGCAGCCGGAATCAAGAGTCAGTTAAGATGGTTTCTTCCGCAGTTGTATTTGCCAGCTCTATTAATTTGTATTTGTGAGCATGGTCCATGCGTTTGATGGCCATTTCGCGTTTTTGAGCACTTGAGCGGTCCGGCATTTCTTCTATATATACTAATTTGGCCGGGAGGTGCATGCGCGTATAGCGGGCGCCATTACCTTTGTTATGAGCCAGCAGCCGTTTTTGCGGATCTACAGACCAGCCAGTGTAATAGCTGCCATCTGCACACTCAAGGATGTAACAATAGAATGACATATGTAAATAAGGTGTTATTTTTTCCGTTTGCCGAGTAATCGATCGACCATGTTGCCTGGGTTTTCGGGTTTGCCCTGGAATTGTTCGAACCAGCTCATTGTCTCCCGCTGCTTTTGCCAGATCTGGCGTGCCAGAATGGCGTTGCGCATAACCTCCCCAAGGACTTTGGAATCCGGATCGTCAAGCTCATCGTGAATATCAGATAAACGCACCACCAACTTATGTATTAATCGTTGTAAGTTATTACGATTCGCAATTATCTGAGTTTCTGGCAAAGCCTGATTTTCAGGTAACTCAAGCAAACTCGAGATACGTGCAAAATCGAATCCAGCCAGTTTGCGTGCCTCATTCCATCCAGGCTCGCTCGTGACCAGTCCTGTCACGAGGGCTGAGATTAATAAAGGCAGATCATGATCCAGCGCCAGAATACCAGCCAGCTCATCTGGCTCGATGTTGATGGGATAAGCACCAGCAAGTTCCGCAAGGTCATTCCCCAGCTTAAGAATTTCGGGATGTGTTTCAAAATCCCCGGCGATATACACATGGCCCCCATGGAAGAAATCTTCCTGGGCGCTGGCCGGGCCGGATTTACCGTCCATCATGTATTTAGGATTTGTGGCTGGAATCCAAGCAATGAAAGCCTTGGGGTCGGGCAGAAGCCTGGCAACCTGGTTGAAAGTCTCATGGCCGATGAGATTCATATCCACTAAAAAACAACCGGGCTTGATTTCCGGACCGATTACCCTGATCACATCCGCCAGTTTTCCGGCGGGAAGCGTATAAATGATTACATCAGCATTATTCACTCCCGCTTTTGGATCTTCAACGGTTTGATCAAGCGCTCCAGCCTGGAGTGCAATCTGTGTATTGGCAAGCTCAGGGTCATACCCAGTCCTATAAAGCTTCTCGCTGTTTTTTTTCATCACCAGGCCCAGGGAGGTGCTGATTCGGTTCATTCCCAGGAAGAAGATATTGGTAGACATCGTATGACCTCGGAGTTGATTTGTCGTCTGGCCGGTGATTGTTGTCCCGGTCTCAATGATTATAGTCAATAATCATCCATGGTATCAACCCCACTTCGGAATGGTTTGTAAATGACGGATGATATAATGCCGGCATGTTCCAGGAATTGCGATTGGGTGACGTTGTTCGGTTACGTAAACCCCACCCTTGCGGCGGTTATGAGTGGCGCGTCACCCGATTGGGCGCAGATATCGGCTTGGTATGTTTGACCTGTGGCCACCGGGTAATGCTGACCAGGCGAGAAACAGATCACAGGATCAAAGCCATCGTGTCCAGGGGTGAGATGAAATCCAATGTCATTCCCTAGGTTATATATACTGATCGTGTACCCCAACACCACCAAAGCTTGATATAAGATGCCAGATTGCCCCTGCGATCGCCGCATCCAAAGATATAAACCGCAATAAAGTGTTTTGACAAGCCGGGGTGGAAAGTCTACAATAAGCCTGTGCCAATTCTTGATCAAAACTCCTTGGAATATTTCAGTCGCAGCGCCGAGCAGACCCGCCGCCTGGGAATGCGTCTGGGGGCTTTGTTGAAAACCGGCCAGGGAGTTTATCTCTCAGGTGAACTGGGATCCGGTAAGACCACTCTGGTTCAGGGCATTGCCCAGGGGTGGGGTTCGATCGACCAAGTCACCAGCCCAACCTTTGTGTTGATTAATGAGTATCGCCGGCCCGATGCTGAGACTTTATATCATCTTGATGCCTACCGCCTTGAGAATGCAACGGAAGGTGAGGACCTGGATCTGGAGCTTATGTTGGAACGCGGCAGTCTGGTGGTTGAATGGCCGGAAAACATCCGCACAGTCTTGCCGGTAAATGCGTTGACCATCGCCATGCACTGGATGGCAGATGAGCACCGCGGCCTGGTGATATCGGCAGTGGGTGAAGGGTATCGGGAGATGCTCGACGAAATCCGCCGACAGGTTTATGGAGGTTACTGATGCTTCTGGCAGTTGATACATCCACACGCTCCATTGGCCTGGCTCTCTATGATGATACAGCGGTTATCAGTGAATGTATCTGGCAGACACACGACCATCACACGATAGAATTGGCCACTGCGGTTGAACGTTTATTAAATGACAACCTGGTACGTCCAGGTATGCTGACAGGCCTGGCCGTCGCAACCGGACCGGGATCCTTTACCAGCCTGAGAATCGGATTTGCACTGATCAAGGGACTGGCATTCACTTTAAAGATCCCTGTGATCGGAGTTCCCTCCCTCGATATCGTAGTGGCAGCTATACCCCCCGGCAATTACCCGCTTTTTGCAGTTTTACCAGCTGGTCGGGGACGGCTGGCAGTTGTCAAGTACAAAGCTGGGCTCTCAGGGTGGCAGCCGTTAGATCAACCGGTCATATGTGACATGGACGGCTTGTTTCGCATGATGAAGGGTCAAGCCATGGTCGTCGGTGAACTGGATGCCGGTCAGCGCCATTTACTCTCTGACCGCAGGAAACCGATCCTGCTTGCCAGCCCGGCGACCTGTCTTCGACGGCCATCCAACCTGGCAGAAATAGCCTGGAAAAGACTCCAGGCAGGGGAGCAGGATGATCCGCTCAGCCTGGCCCCGATATACGTTCATATTGCCGAAGTCATTCCAGACTAAAGTACATGGAAACCAGGATCCGACGCATGATCGAGGATGATGTGCCAGCAGCACATGCAATGGATGTGGCTTGTTTCAGTCTGCCATGGCCGATAAGCGCTTATCACTTTGAGGTATCCATCAATCCAGATTCACTGCCGTTGGTGATTGAAATTAGGGATGACCAACGCGAATGGCGGCTTGCCGGGTTGATGGTCATCTGGTTAATACTGGACGAAGCGCATATTGGGACCATTGCGATCGGCGATGATTACAGGCGGATGGGTTTGGCTCGAAAATTACTACGTGAGGGCCTTCTCATGAGTCATGATAGGGGTGCGGTGGCCGCCTACCTGGAAGTGCGGCGTGGAAATTTGGCGGCGCAGGCACTTTATCAACAATTTGGATTTACAATAGAGGGCGTCCGGTCGCGTTATTATAAGGATAACCGGGAAGATGCATTGTTGCTGACCCTTAAGCCGATGGATATTGACCTTATTAAAACTCTTATTTGAAGTCCGAATGGAGGATCCTTGGAGCCCAACCAGTTGCTAGATCAAGTTGCCCGTGAAGTGATGAAATGTGAAAAGTGCGGACTTCATTTTTCGAGAAAGCTGGCTGTACCGGGTGTCGGTCCAGCAGATGCCGAGGTCATGTTTATAGGTGAAGGACCTGGATTTTACGAGAATGAACAAGGGAAACCATTTGTTGGTCCAGCCGGGCATTTTTTAGATGAACTATTGGCGAAAGCAGGATTAAAGCGCGACAAGGTATTTATCGGAAACGTGGTTAAATGCCGGCCACCTGGCAATCGTGATCCCCAGCCTGATGAGCTGGCTGCCTGTAAACCCTATCTTGAAACGCAGATATCAGCCATTGATCCAATGGTTATCGTGACGTTAGGACGCTTTTCCATGTCGTATTTCATTACCAATGAAAAGATCAGCGCCATTCATGGACGTCCGGTCTGGGTGAATGGACGACTGATTGTTCCGATGTATCACCCTGCGGCTGCCCTCCATCAGCCAGCGTTACGAGATTCGATCCTGGCAGATTTTGCCAGTTTGCCACGGTACCTGGACCTGGCGAAGTCTAAAGGGGCCAAGCAGGTGGAAGAAACCCCTAAACCACAACCAGCGACCAACCCTGAGCCTGATCCAATTCAAGTGGCTGAAGCTCCTTCGACGCCCGAAGACAACCCCGAACAATTAAGCCTGTTTTAACCCATATCGCACCCATTTCTACTATTTTGGGATTTGAGTACCGCGACAACCAGTCTGGAGGGCGTCGAAAACCCGGTTTAAGTACTGTAATATAATTGTGTGGCTTTTAGAAAGGAATAGGTTTTCATTGGATACTGAAATCAAAACACAATTGATCGGTAAATTGAAAGATAAGACAGCTCGAGTGGTCGTTATTGGGATAGGTTATGTAGGATTACCCCTTGTGGTCACCTTTGCAGAAGCTGGATTTACGGTGATCGGGGTTGATCCGGATCAACGCAAGGTGGATGCGGTTAAGCGAGGAGAATCATACATCCTCGATATTACCAACGAACAACTTGCTCCGCTCGTAAAGAAGGGTCTGGTATCCGCCACGTCTGATTTTTCAGTGGTAAAAGATGTCCAGGCTGTTTCGATTTGCGTTCCAACGCCGTTGCGGAAAACAGGCGACCCTGACCTGTCTTTCATTGTTTCAGCCACCGAATCAATAGCTCCATATGTTCATCCTGGTATGGTGATTGTGCTCGAATCGAGCACCTATCCCGGTACCACCCGGGAACTGGTTTTACCCAGGCTTTCAAGTTCCTCGCACCTGACAGTCGGCAAGGACTTTTTCCTGGCATTCTCACCGGAAAGGGTTGACCCCGGTCGCAAGGATTTTACAACTTACAATACCCCCAAAGTCATTGGCGGAATTACGCCGGATTGTTCCGAGGTTGCCAACGCTTTTTACTCTGTGGCGCTGGCGAAGGTCGTTCCTGTTTCTTCGGCAGAAGTTGCCGAAATGGCCAAGCTGTTGGAAAATACTTTCAGGATGGTCAACATCAGTCTTGTGAATGAATTGGCTTTGATGTGTGACCGTCTGGGTGTGGATGTCTGGGAAGTCATTGACGCTGCGGCCACAAAACCGTTCGGCTTCATGAAATTTACACCCGGTCCAGGCATGGGTGGACACTGCATTCCAATTGACCCGCTCTATTTGTCCTGGAAACTGCGTTCTTTGAACTATACCGCGCGTTTCATCGATCTGGCTTCAGAGATCGATAACCAGATGCCCCGTTTTGTCGTTGGAAAGGTGCAGGATGCGCTGAATGGCGTTAATAAGCCAGTCAAGGATAGCCGCATCCTGGTCCTGGGAGTTGCCTACAAGCCCGATATTGATGATATGCGAGAATCGCCAGCACTGGATGTCATTCATTTGTTAAAAGGCAAAGGGGCTGATGTGGTCTACCACGATCCCTTTGTGACCTCCATATCTCACGACGATTGGTCGCTGAAGTGTGTACCAGATTTGATGGCCGAAGTAAAAACGACGGATGCGGTTGTGATCATCACAAATCATAAAGTCTATGATTATGCGGCGATACTGGCTGCGTCAAAGCTTATTATTGATACACGCAATGCTCTGGGCGCAGCCGGTCGGGACAATCCCAAGGTGGTAAGACTCTGATGGCAAATTACCTGGTTACGGGTGCGGCCGGATTCATCGCCTCACGAGTGATCGAAATGCTGCTGGATCAGGATCACGAGGTTTACGGCGTCGATAACCTCAATGATGCCTATGATGTTCGTATGAAGGAATACCGCCTCAGCAGACTTCAAGGGCGTAAGGGTTTCACTTTTCAACGTATGGATATCAGTGACCGGGAAGCCATCACTGATCTTCTTAGAAAACCTGGCAAAGTGGATGGGGTGATCAACCTGGCTGCGCGCGCGGGGGTCCGTTCGAGCATCAGTGATCCCTGGGTGTATATGAACACGAATATCCTGGGAACATTAAATCTGGTTGAGTACTGCCACCAATTGGAGATACAAAAACTGATTCTGGCATCCACATCCAGTTTGTACCGGGATACGGCTCCGATGCCTTTCTTGGAAACAGCGGACACTAATCAGCCGATTCAGCCTTATGCAGCTTCAAAGAAGGGCGCCGAGGCCCTCTGTTATACCTATCACTATCTTTACGGCCTGGATGTGACGGTATTCAGGTATTTTACTGTTTATGGTCCGGCAGGTCGTCCGGATATGGTCATGTTTCGTTTTACCCAGTGGATAAGTGAAGGACGGGATGTGGCCATCAACGGTGATGGCACACAGCGCAGGGGTTTCACTTACCTGGATGATATCGCCCGGGGGACCATCCTGGGTCTAAAACCAGTAGGATATGAGATCATTAACCTGGGTGGTCATGAATTGATCACATTGAATGATTTGATCGCCATTCTTGAAAAAAAGATCGGAAAGAGGGCAATTACCACATTCCACCCATTCCATAAAGCGGACGCTCTGGCGAACTGGGCAGACGTGACCAAAGCCCGTGACCTGTTAGGTTGGCAACCGCAGGTTGATCTGGATGAGGGAATTAGCCACTTGGTGGAGTGGTATCAGAAGGAACGCACCTGGGCAAGCCAGGTATTGACCCCATGAGCTTTCTAAAGCGCGGAATCGACGCCTGGCGAAAAGATCACCTGCTAGGGCGCGTTGTCCGCAATTCTTCCTACTTGTTCGTAAGTAATGCAATAAGTGCTGTGCTCAGCATCGTCACTGCATCTATGCTGGGTGTGGTTGGCTATGGCTTATTGGGGATCATCACCGCGTTTATTTCGAACGCCAACCGCCTATTATCGTTCCGAATGTCCGAGCTTGTAGTGAAGCATGTCAGCGAGGCTGTTGCATCCGGTGAAAAGGATAAAGCGGCTGCGGTAGTAAAAGCTGCTGGGGCAACAGAAACACTCACGTCCCTTTTCGCCTTCCTGGTTGTCCTGGTTTTATCACCGTTGGCCGCTAAATATATTACCCGGGATAGCGGACTCACCCCTCTGTTTTATTTGTATGGTCTGTCGATCCTTGCCAATTTTGCAACAGAAACAGCGACCGGTTTTCTGCAGGTCAGCGGGCATTATCGCAGTCAGGCTGTGATCAACCTGATCCAGAGTCTTGTTATTGCCCTGGGAATCATCTATGCCTACTATACAAAGGCGGAATTGCTGACGGTGCTCATGGCATACCTGATGGGAAAGGTGATCCTGGGTTTGGCGCCTATCTTTGTAGCGCTGTATTGGTTGCCACGATACTTATATCCTGGTTGGTATAAATCACCTTTTTCATTAAAACCTTTTCGCAAGGATCTGTTACGTTTTGGTATCAGTACCAATTTAAGTAACACCATTAATATGGTTGCACGTGACAGCGAAGTATTGTGGGTCGGATATTTCTTCTCCCCGCTGGTGGCTGGTTTCTTCAAAACCGCCCTGGCTATCATTAACCTGATTGTGATGCCAATCACTCCGTTCATTTCTACAACTTATCCAGAGATCACGCAGAGTGTTGCCACCAGGCAATGGTTCCGTTTGAAAAATCTCTTGAGGCGCGTGACCATGTTATCAGGAGGCTGGACGATAGCCGTCGCTTTGGGACTGATTCTTTTCGGCCGTCAGGTCCTGTTCAACGGAGTCACAGTCATGGGCAGGACATTTTCCATTTATCACTCGGAATTCCTGCCTGCATTCCCCATCCTTTTGGTCTTGTTGATTGGATATGGGTTTGCGAACACCTTTTTCTGGAACAGGCCGCTGCTATTGGCTTTTAATAAAGCTGATTATGCCCTTTGGGCAGCTTTCGTTGGCATGTTGGCGAAGGTGTGTCTGGCAATCTTGTTATTGCCTGCGGCTGGATACCTGGCTGAAGCATGGTTGCTTTCCGGTTATTTTATAATCACTGTGGGCGCCATGCTCTGGCGTGGTTTATCGCGCCTGAAGTCTGTTTCGGGTATTCATGAAAAGATGATCAAGGACGAGGTACCATGAAGATCATCTGTATTTCACCCTCAATCATCCCTGCACCAACAGCTCATAGTATGCAGCTAATGAAAGTCTGCCATGCGCTTGGTCAACTTGGACACCAGGTAGAACTGATCGTTCCTGGGGTGACTGGAGGAGCGTGGGAAACGCTTGCGAAACATTACGGATTAACCCAACCTTTCCCGATAAGGTATCTTAAATCAATACCTACATTCAAACGGTATGACTTTTCACTGGCAGCCCTCAGACATGCGCGCTCAGGCAAACCAGATCTGATCTATACCTGGCTGTTACCGGCGGGTGTGATGGGTCTCTCGGTCGGGATACCCACAGTGTTGGAATTACATGATCGCATTACAGGTCACGGGGCACCATGGTTGTTCAAACGATTTTTAACTTCAAAAACCCAGAAACGATTAGTCGTTATTACATCTGCACTTGCAAATAAACTAGAGGTTCAGTATCCTTCTTATCGAGATACACTCGATCTGGTTATCGCACCCAATGGGGTCGAGCTCGACCAATATAGTGATCTACCACCGGCTCCCATCGCACGGAAACAATTGGGCTTCCCTGATAAGCCGACAGTGGTCTATACCGGTGGTTTCTATGCCGGCCGCGGGATCGACCTCCTTCACGGACTTGCCAGTCAGAACCCGGGGATACAGTTTATCTGGGCTGGAGGCACACCCAGATCGGCGGAAGAATGGCGACAAAAGCTCCAGGCGGAAGGCCTGAGAAACGTTCATGTAATCGGATTCATTAATAATGACAAGCTCCCGCTTTATCAGGCGGCGGCAGATATTCTGGTAATGCCTTTTGGTACGGTCATCGCCGGTTCGAGTGGTGGTAATTCTGTGGAGATTTGCAGCCCGATGAAAATGTTTGATTACCTGGCAGCAGGGAGGGCGATCATGGCCAGCGATTTGCCAGTTCTCCACGAGGTGTTGAATGACTCGAATGCTTTATTATTGCCGCCTGATGACACGGCTGCCTGGCACTTGGCTTTGAATCATCTGGTCGCACAGCGGAGTCTACGCGACTCGCTGGGCCAGCGGGCTCGCAAAGATGCCGCCCGGTATGCCTGGATGAAACGCGAAGCGGCGATTCTAAAGGGTTTTCCTGGATGAAACCAACCACGGCTGTAGCAAATTCAACAAGGCTTCCGGAAAATCTCTGGAAATGGTTAACGGGATTGCTGGTGGTATGCATCCTGGAACGGCTGGTGTTGTTCCTTATCTACCCGCCCGTCAGCTATTCTGATACAGGATCTTATCGACGCCTGGCGGAGACTGTGTTGAATGGGTGGGTTAATTATGATGGGACCCGCACACCGGTATATCCAGTGTTCTTGGCGATGATTGGATCCGACCGTGCTGTCGTGGCATCCCAGATGATCCTGGGGATTCTAATCACCCTGATCGTCTTTTACCTGGGTTATCAGCTAAGTCATCAGATTATTTTTGCTGGATTAGCTGCGCTCGGTCACACCTTGAATTTAAACCAGGTTCTATTTGAAAGCAACCTGATCACTGAAACGCTGGCAACATTTTGGGTGATACTAGCTTTGCTAGGTGCCGGTATATGGATTTATGACCGGGATAAGCGTTCTATCTGGCTTGGCTTTGCTATCGGTCTGGCTGCTTCACTGGCTGCGTTGACACGTCCATTATTCGTCTTCCTGCCAATATGGTTGGCGATATACCTCGCTTTTTTCACAAAAGGACTGAAAATTAAATTTGACTGGCGCCCAATGGCAACAACCTTCGTTCTAGGAGTGGCGATTATTGGGGCATGGATGAATTACATTCACAAGAATTTCTATATTTGGAATATGTCAGCCATGGCTGGCTTTAACATGATCCAGCATACCGGTTATTATTTTGATTATGTCCCGGACAAGTATGCCTCACTGCGCGACACTTATATCAAATTCAGGGATGAGCGCATCGCTGCTTATGGCACCCAAGGTAATGCGATCTGGGAGGCAATTCCTGAAATGCAGAAGGCAAGCGGTTATAGTTTCTATGAAATGTCTGCCATTCTTTCCCGTTTATCGATACGACTGATTCGTGAACACCCGGATCTATACCTTAAGTATGTCATTAAGGGGTGGTGGATGTTTTGGCTGGCTCCAGTCTATTATTTAGAAGCCAATATGCCATCTGAGATAATTGGTGAGATCTTCCGCTATCTGGTTTACGCAGAGCGAGGGCTTCTCTTTGGCGCCAATATTCTTTTTGTATTCACTTCAGCGGCGGCGTTGTTCCTTAAAAAGGTAAGGGGATACCTCAAGCTCACACCCTTTTTAGGTATGATCGCCTCGACGACCTGGATCTGTTCTGTGGTCCAGACACTTCTCGATCATGGCGATAATCCGCGTTTCCTGGTGCCCTTACAATCCATGGTTGTCCTATGGTCGCTCTGGATATTATTTCAGATCGCATCCCATAAGTGGGAAGACCGAAAAAGAAGGGTACAATCTCAAAATAGGTGATCGCTTGACCAAATCATTTTCTACCAGGCACCTGGTCCCTTGTAGTATCCTAGTTTTACTCAGCTTGATAATCGGCGCCACCCTGCCCCTTTTGTTGAAGGATTCAAATTGGATCTTGGCCTGGCTGGTCTCAACTTTGGTCATACTGGCAGCCACCTTATTGCTTTATGCAAGCTGGCGATGTGTTGGGAGCCATCGGGTTTTGGGGTGGTTCCTGGCAGGTGCGTTCTTCATTCGGATCATAGTCGGTGTGATAACTCAGGCTGGTTTGCCGGTCTGGGGCTTCGACGAGACGGTTCAGAATTCCGGATATCTTTTTTATGATGCCTACAAGCGTGACAATGATGCCTGGGCATTGGCAAAATCCGATCAGTCACTCTTGACTGCATTCGGGAATGAATTTGTGGGTGATCAGTATGGTGGATTATTGTCCTTAAGCGCGCTTGTCTACCGAGGACTGAGTACAGATCTCCACCGGCCGCACCTGATCATGTTGGTGACGGCGCTGGCGGGATCCCTGGCTGTGGCTTTTGTTTGGTCCGGAGCTGATAAACGGTGGGGTTTGAGGGTTGCCACCGTGGCTTCCGGGTTGGTTGCCTTTTACCCGGATGCCATGTTATTCGGAGCATCTCAAATGAGAGAGCCATACCTGGTCCTTGGGACCGCACTCGCATTCTGGGGCGTGGTCCATTGGAAAGAAAAGCGCAGTTATGCCGCCGTGGCGATCTCCTTATCTATAATTGTTCTACTGTTAATCTCCTTTCGGGTTGCCGCACCTGCATTGGCGGTATTAGCAGGCTGGTTCATATGGGACAGGCTACCGAAACAAGGAAATCGAAAACCGGAAGTGCTTGCCTGGATTGGCATCATCCTGGCCGTCTTATTAATGGCTGTTTTATCGTGGAGCTGGTTGGTTAGTTCAAGTAATTGGGACATCATTGATACTATCGAAACTTCAGGGCGTGTTCAATATGTATTTGAATCCATACCAGAAAAGTTGCAGATTCCATTTGTGATCGCTTATGGACTGACCCGGCCGGTCCTGCCGGCGGCCATCGTGGATGCCAGTGTGCCTATTTGGCGAACCATTGCCGTTGCTCGGGGTATCGGTTGGTATGGGATTGCCGCATTACTTATCTACGCTCTAATCGTGGTATGGAAAGCAAAGGATCCTGCAGATCGTCGCGTTCTGGTGTGGCTCTCCATCTGCACGGTCATCTGGTTACTGGTATCATCCACCCGCGCTGGCGGAGATGATTGGGACAATCCGCGATACCGTTCGATCTTTCTTGTGTATATTGCCTTGCTGTGCGGATGGGCATGGGATTATGCAAGAAAGAACAAGGATGCCTGGTTAGGACGTTTCTATCTGATCGAGATGATATTTTTAGGATTCTTCCTGGAATGGTACATCAGCCGGTATTACCAGATTGTCGGAAGATTGCCCTTCGAACAGATGTTATTATGGGTGGCAGGCATTGCTGTCTCTGTTCTCATCGGGGGTGTTGTTTGGGATAGAATAAAGAAAAAGAGAGCTTTAAGCGGCTGACCTCAGACCGTCCTTATGGAGATTGTCTATGAAATTATCTATTGTGATCCCGGTCTATAATGAGGAAAAGAATATTCCCCTATTGCATAAGGCGGTTCACCAGGCTCTTAAGGAAGTTAAATACACCTGGGAGATGATCCTGGTTGATGATGGCTCTCAGGATAAAAGCGCGGAGGCGCTTGAGAAGCTTGCTATTAAGGACCCCAAGTTCGCCAAGGTCATTCTGTTGCGAAGGAATTTCGGTCAGACCACAGCTATTGCCGCGGGGATAGACCATGCCAGAGGGGATATTGTTGTGATGATGGATGCTGACCTTCAAAATGATCCAGCAGACATCCCCAACCTGGTTTCCAAAATTGATGAGGGTTACGATGTGGTCAGTGGATGGCGGCACGAGCGTAAGGATGCTTTTTTATTGCGGGTACTGCCGTCCAGAATCGCAAATGCTTTGATTTCCTGGATAACAGGAGTACATTTACACGATTATGGTTGCACCTTGAAAGCTTACCGTCGAAATATCTTGTCGGGTTTTCGTTTGTATGGTGAAATGCATCGCTTCATCCCGGTATATGCAGCTAGTGTGGGCGCCAAGATTATCGAAATTCGGGTCAACCACCATGCACGTAAATATGGGAAAGCCAAATACGGACTGGAACGGACCACAAAGGTTATTCTGGACCTCATGACAGTTAAGTTCCTGAGTTCTTATGGATTCAAGCCCAATTACTTGTTTGGGGGCCTGGGATTAATTATGATGGGTATCAGCTTTACACTTGTTATTTTCCTGGTAATCAATCGGTTGGTAGCTGGCGAACATATCGTGCGCTCGCCGTTGTTGCAGATGAGTGTAATGCTGTTCATCCTTGGAGTCCAATCCATTCTCCTGGGTTTGATAGCCGAGCTCCTTGTCCGCACCTATCATGAGTCCCAGAAAAAAGCGACCTACACTGTCCGAAAACTGTTGAATCTGAAAAAAACGGTTGAATAAATTCACAAAACCGGACGTGGGCCACTCAACACCGTCCCAGGAAAAAGCATCAAGATCATCACTTTTCCGCTGGCTTGGAACTGTAATTTCCCTTGCGTTAATGATTTACCTTCTCAGCAAGCAGGGCTGGGCTGAGATCTGGGGGTCAATTCAAAGCATTCCATGGGCTTATTTTGCGATCGCCCTGGTATTAATGCTAATTTCCAGATTAACAGTGGCTGGTAGATGGTATGCCCTTCTCAGAGGTGCTGACCAAAAGGTTTCAATCCGGGATACCTTGCGGCTTGTTTTTGCAGGTTTGTTTGCGACCAACTTCTTACCAACAACCATCGGAGGTGATGTCATTCGATTGGCAGGGGCTGTCAAACGCAATCTTGATCCACCTATTGTCGCCGCATCTCTCCTGGCAGACCGCCTGATCGGCGTGGTCGGAATGACAAGCTTGCTTCCGATTGGTTTACCTTACCTGCTGGCAGTCCACGAGACTGGATATATCCGGGAACCACTTTCGGCCATGGCCGCCATTGGTTTCAGGAATAAGATATCATCATGGTATACCAAAGGCCGTAATTTTGCTGCTTCCACCATGAAAGCCCTGGCAATCTGGCTCAAGCGGCCTTCAGTCTTATTAAAAGCCCTTTTATGGACTTATGGACACCAGATTGCCCTTTTCACAACGATTTGGGTGCTGTTCATGGGTATGCAACAGACGATCTCATGGTGGGCAGTTGCCGGGTTGTGGATATTCAATTACTACATCACTTTACTTCCCGTCTCGATCAATGGGCTTGGTGTCCAGGAGTTGTCAATCGCTTATCTTTATACCCAGTTTGGTGGTGTTTCATCTGACTCAGCTCTAGTCATAGCAGTCATTATCCGCCTCCTCTATATGCTGGCCAGTCTTCCAGGGGCATTAGCATTGCCAGAAATATTAAGTGCAGGGGCCGGAGAACATACGGGTAGTACGGGCACCTGAATTTGGTCTCAATGACATCCCGATAAAAGATAGTAAAATCATTACAATGAAGACAGATGGCAGAAACCACCTGGTGAGTATCAGGATCATCGCACTGATCTCCCTGGTTATTAGCATATACACCATAATCTATCAGTTCCCCCGCTACCATGGCATGGGGTCATTGCTGGGCTCCTTTTCCGGCTCGCGTTTACAACAGATCAGCCCTGTAGTGGTGGTTGCCTTAATGGATATTGCTGCACTGGTACTAACCTACCAGAATAGCATGATGCGGGTATTACAAATCCCTTCTCGGATAATCCAGTCCATACGTAAAGCCCCGTTCTTATCCTGGGCGTGTTTCATTTTATTGGGTCTTGTGTTTCCTGTTCTGGTATTGAGTTCATGGCTACCCGATTTTGACTTCATGCTCACACGTCTTTGGATCTTTGCTCATCTGGTCCTTCTCGGCTCGATCTTTCTTCGCGCCGTTTTACCCGGGTATTCAGATGTTGGCATTGTGGCAATGACCGCTTTGTCTTATGCCTTGGTGGATCGAGTTGCGCTTTATATACCAGACATCAGTACCCAAATGACCTCCATGGGATGGTCAGAAGCGAGCCGTTATTATTATGCCTCGTTGTTCTTCTCTGACTCGGTATACGGTGTGTCTGCCCCATTATCCAGTCTGCATCCATCAAGATACCTGCTTCAGTCCATACCATTCCTGATACCGGGATTGCCAATTTGGGTTCATCGCGCTTGGCAGGTCATCCTATGGCTGGTCCTGCCACTGATGGGCAGCCTGCTCATCACCCGCCGGTTGAAAATTAAGCCGGTGTTATTGCGTGTGATGGTCGTGATCTGGGGATATCTTTTCCTTAATCAGGGACCAGTCTACTATCATTTGATGGTGTGTGTGATCATCGTTGCATCCTGTTTTTCCGTGCGGAAACCAATCCGATCCCTTTTTGTTGTGCTTTTCGCCTCAGTCTGGGCAGGTATCAGCCGGGTCAATTGGTTCCCGGTACCAGGTTTGCTGGCGGTGATGCTCTATATACTTGAGATGCCCCGCTCAGGCAAGAGTTTTCTGCAGTATTGGTTATGGCCTGCCATTTGGTCTCTATCGGGCTTTGTGGCTGCGTTCCTGGCAGAGACCGCATACATCAGCCTTTCCAATAATCCGTTGTCCAATTTCGGAACGAGTTTCACTTCTGCCTTGCTTTGGTATCGCTTGTTTCCTAACATCACGTATCCAGATGGAATCCTGAATTCTATCGCACTGGTAAGCCTGCCAATTCTGTTTATGCTATTCCTAAAATACAGGCATTATCGTGGGGGGATTCATCAGGAACGGGGAATGATGCTGTTAGCCTTGCTGATAGTGTTCTTTGCGGGGGGAATCGTGGTAAGCGTCAAGATAGGTGGTGGCAGTAACTTGCACAACATGGATGCGTTCCTGGTATTTTTACTGGTTGCCGCTGTATATTTCTATTTCGACCGTATTGTGCCGGAAGTTAAAACCTCATATAATCCACGACCCATTCATTGGATCATTACTTCTTTTCTTATACTAATTCCAATCATCTCTGTTATTCAGATGGATAGTGAAATAAAGCGTTTTGATAACCAGCCTGTTACTCAAGATCTGGAAAAGCTTCAGGGAATTATCGATGCCACACCATCTGCAAACCGACAGATTCTTTTTATCTCGCAACGGCATTTTGTCACCTTCAATTATGTTCATGATGTGACACTGGTCCCGGACTATGAAGTGGTTTTTCTGATGGAAATGGCGATGGCAGGTAATCAGACTTATTTCGACCAATTTGAAAAGGATTTAAAGTCGCACCGATTTGCTTTGATCGTTTCTGAGCCTTTATCCATGACCATTCAGGATGAGCAGTATATGTTCTCCGAGGAGAATAATGCCTGGACAACCTGGGTGACAGCATTGATTCGTAAGTATTATCATGAGAGCATACGGCTACCAAATACAGGGGTGGTCGTGTCTGAGCCGATCCCCTAATCTGTTAGGAAGAAACTTATGTATTGGTTAATTTCATTTGAACCCACATCCATAGCCCTGTTTGTTTTGGAGTGTCTCGTCTGGTCGGTGGGCGGGTGGCTGATTGTGTCACACGTTTTCAAGTTAAGAAGCGAGGAACGGTTGATGGTTGGGATTGCGACCGGCTTCCTGCTCTTCATCGGGTGTGCAAATCTATTTGCTCACATATTCGAAGGTGGATGGGCTTACTGGTCGTCAGCATTGATCATCCTGGCCTTTGGTATTTTGTCTGCCTGGCGATCAAAACAGCGACCATGGTTGGATAAGAATGACCTGCAGAGCTGGCGTCAAATACTGGCTCTCGGACTTCTATCCTGGTTGTTTTTTGCCATTCAGCTTGGATTGGGATTGTTTGATGATTTTGAACAGCTTCCGATGATATCGATCATGGGCACAGGCGATATTCCGCCACATTTCTACCTTGATCCAGATTTCTACTTTGCTTATCACTACGGACTGCAAGTGTGGGCGGCCAGTTTGATCCAACAGGCACGCCTGTTGCCGTGGAGTGCATGGGATTTAACCAAAGCGATTGCCATAGCTTTAACAATTGTTCTTGGATGGATATATGTGAAGCGACTGACCCGCAGCAACGTGGCCGCAACCCTTGGATCTATCTTATTGACCCTGGCCAGCGGTACCCGATGGCTTTTCCTGTTTCTGCCTTACTCCACCCTCATCAAAATCCAGGAAGACCTGACGTTGGTGAATAGCGCAACGGATATTGGAAGCGATTTTGCGACCGTCATCGCCAGTCCCGATGGCCATGGCTGGTCAGGGGCTTGTTCCTTTTCCATTTGCATATCACAACGGTATTTTTACACCGGTCATATCCGTGTTGGGGCACTCTGGAGCCATACCTTATGTGATCGCTCTGGTCCTATTACTTCTGGTGGGTCATAAAAGGATTGGTGTTTCTGCCATGGTCGTCCTTTCGATGATATTCGCGGTCATGGCCTTAGGCGCCGAAAACATGTTTACGTTTGTCTGGATTGCACTTCTGATCATCCTTGGTATCACCCTGATTAATAAATATAAACAATTGGAACAGCCAGACCGCCTACAAATTCTTTACTGGGCTGGGGTGTTGGTCATTAGTGCCCTATTAAGTGCATTTCAAGGTGGATTCATCACCGAGACCGTGCGCAGTTTCCTCGGTCGGTTGTTGGGGGATGTCGCTGCGCAATCCAGTAATGTCTATCAGTTCTCCCTGCGTTGGCCACCAGGTTTGTATACTGCACACCTTGGTGTTTTGTCCCTGTTCAAGCCGTTGGAGTTCCTCACACTGGTTGTCGAACTAGGACCCATTTTGTTGCTGGGCCCGCTGGCAGTTTATTATTCCTTCCGTTGCGTAAGAAGAGGCGATTGGATTACCGCCAGCCTTGGCATTGGTGGGGTCCTATTGATACTTTTCCCATTTTTTATTGCATATGGGGTTGATCGCTCGACAACCCGATTGCCGGCGACCGGGTTGTGGTTATGGCTGGTGATCTGTGTACCACTATTGTGGCGGGTGGCAATAAACAGAGGTCAGCGGATGCGCAATCTAATAATGTCTTTTTTTGGCTTATCGGTCTTTGGATCCCTGATCATTTTTGGTGTGCAATTGACTTCGATGCCAAATCCTCAGAATACCTACTTTATAAATCCTGCTGATGCACGTTTTGCTCGCAAATACTATGACCAACTTCCAGAAGATGTCCAAATCTTGGATAGAGTGCCATTTCGGGCGGTGACAATATTTGGCCGTGCGGTAAGGGCTTATGTGTCTGTTTATGACCCTCTGCCTGGGTGGCCGGACTTAATTGATGACCCTGATCCAAGCAAGGTTCTAGAGGCTGGTTTCCAATATATCTATATGGATGATATTTGGTGGCAGAAGATCCCAGCTGCTACCCGTGAAGAGCTTGAATATGGGTGTGCGAGTTATATGACCGAGCCCGAATTTTATTTACAGAGCGCCCGGTGGTTGATTGATCTGTCTGGTTGCCGTTAATCAATAAACTTGACGGCGCCCAATTAGGGTTTATAATTCAACAGTTGAATATTGAATTAAGCCCTTATGTAGAAAATGCTCGCGATTTGGTCATTCTTGAGCAAATCGAACAAAACCCGGATGCAACTCAAGCGTCGCTCGCGGGGGATGTCGGTGTCGCTGTCGGAACAATCAACTGGCACCTCAAGCGCTTGGTCAACAAGGGGTATGTCAAGGTTAAGCGCGCAGAACGAAAAAAGCTGCGCTATATCATAACGCCCGAAGGAATATCCCTCAGAGCACGGCTGACCATTGATTACATCCAAAACCAGTTCAGCTTGTATCGGTCAACCCGGGAAAGAGTAAACACACTTATTTCCCAGGTACGATCGGAGGGATTTAATTCTGTCCGGTTGATCGGTGAAGGCGACGTGGCCGATGTATGCCGTTTAACCTGTATGGAGCAGTCCATCCTCATAATTGATGATAATAGTGCCCCAACAATCATGGTCCAGGGGTTGAAGGTGTCTCTGAAAGGACCGTATGGCCAAGCCTGAATCTCGACATGTGATTGTAACCGGGGGGGCGGGGTATATCGGTTCGATGTTAACTGCAGAATTGCTGCGGCAGGGAAATCAGGTAACTGTAATTGACAACCTTTTATTCGGAGGCGAATCGCTGCTTGGTTTTACCAAGCATACCGGTTTTAACTTTATAAAAGGGGATCTGTGTGAACCCGGCACACTCCGACAAGCGATTAGAACAGATTGGCAACGACCATCTGTTCTAATTCACCTTTCTGCAATTGTTGGATTTCCTGCCTGTCAGGCGGTGGGCCGTCAGGCAGCGTTTGCTTACAATGTGGAAGCAGTAAAACGGACTTATGATCAAGCAGAGGCTCTGGGAGTACAAAAATTTATATTTTCATCGACTTACAGTGTGTATGGTCAATCTGAGAAAGATAATGTCTTAACTGAAGATTCTCCATTGAATCCACATTCTTTGTATGCTGAAACCAAGGTCGCGGCAGAAGAGTGGCTATTGGCCCAGACTGAGAATTCCGTATTAAAGCCCTTGATTTTCCGTTTGGCAACCTTATATGGATTATCCCCCCGTATGCGTTTTGATTTAATCATCAATCAATTTGTTTTGGATGCTCATCTGACTCGTGAACTCATCATTTACCAGCGAGGCTATTCACGTTCCTTTATTCATGTTTTTGATGTAGTTCGTTGCCTGATTGCGGGAGGACAGGCAACGAGGGATGTGTTACCACAACTCATCTATAACCTTGGAACCGATACCGGGAACTATACGAAAGATGAAATTGTGGCTTTGATCATCAAACGCTTCCCAGAGATTGACGTCAGCTATAAGGATCTGACTTTTGGGGGGGACATACGTGATATTCATGTGTCATTCGAGCGTTTGAATCAGGCGCTTGGATTCAAAACCAATCTTACTGTTGATGATGGGATCCGTGAGTTGACCCAGGCATTGAAGACCGGGGTCATCAGCAATCCACTGGACAGACGTTATCGCAATGCAGATTTGATCATAAAGTGAGGATAAACTTCCATGACTGAGACAACTTTCTGGAATAATAAAAAAGTGGTCGTCACGGGTGGTGTCGGATTTCTGGGTAATTTTGTCATTCAGAAATTGAAGAATCGCGGCGCACAGGATATTTTTATCCCGACGATTGAGGAATTCAACCTGGTTGATCCTGAGGCAATTGATCGTTTATTCAATCGTGTAAAGCCGGATGTCATCATTCATCTTGCTGCGCATGTCGGCGGGATTGGTGCAAATAGAGAACACCCGGCAGAATTCTTCTATGACAATTTGATGATGGGCGTGCAGCTCATCCACCAGGCATGGAAACACGGTGTTCAGAAATTCGTTGCTATCGGCACCGTGTGTGCATACCCCAAGATCACCCCCGTCCCCTTTAAAGAAGATGACTTATGGATCGGATATCCAGAGGAAACGAATGCACCTTATGGCCTTGCGAAGAAGATGTTATTAGTCCAATCACAAGCTTACCGTCAGCAATATGGATTCAATTCGATCTTCCTCTTGCCGGTCAACTTGTATGGACCTGGCGATAATTTTAATCTTGAGACTTCGCATGTCATCCCAGCCTTGATACGGAAATGTATCGAGGCAAAAGCAAAGGGCGAAAAGGAACTGATCGTGTGGGGCGACGGATCGCCAACAAGGGAATTTTTATTTGTTGAAGATGCTGCCGAAGGCATCGTCTCAGCCGCAGAAAAATATAACGGACCCGAGCCGGTTAACCTCGGTTCCGGATATGAGATCAGCATAAAGGACCTGGCCAATATGATTGCCAGATTGACCGGTTTTGACGGAAGTATATCCTGGGACACCTCCAAGCCGAATGGGCAACCGAGACGTTCTCTGGATATTTCCCGTGCAGAAAACTATTTTGGTTTCCGTGCAAAAGTCAATTTTCAGGAGGGCCTCCAGCGAACGATCGAGTGGTATCGGAGTACCCTGAGATAGTGCGGATAAGCGAAAATGTCTGATTTACCGATGATTCAAATCCGACCAACCAAAGGCTGGGCAGCCCTGAACTTGAGGGACCTGTGGTTATATCGGGAACTGATCTACTTTTTAACCTGGCGTGATATCAAGGTGCGATATAAACAGGCTGTGCTGGGTATTGCCTGGGCAATACTCCAGCCCATCCTAACAATGGTCATTTTTAGTTTCATTTTTGGGACTTTGGCGAAGCTCCCTTCAGATGGAATCCCTTATCCATTGTTCAGTTATGCAGCTGTGCTTCCCTGGCAACTCTTTTCAAGTGCATTACACCGATCGAGTGTTTCACTGGTAGGCAATGCCAATTTGCTCACAAAGGTTTATTTTCCACGCCTGATTATCCCCTTTTCTGCCGTGATGGCCTCGCTGGTTGATTTCGGAATCGCATTCCTGGTAATGATCGGATTGATGATTTATTACCAGGTGTGGCCGACGCTCATGATGCTCTGGATTATTCCATTGACATTGCTGGCCTTGCTCACTGCTCTGGCTGTCAGTTTATGGTTGTCAGCTTTGAACGTACAGTATCGCGATGTCCAACATATGATCCCATTCCTAACGCAATTTTGGATGTATGCATCTCCGGTGGCTTATTCGGCGGAACTTATCCCGACCGGAACCTGGCGTATCATTTATGGCCTAAATCCAATGGCAGGGGTTATTCAGGGATTCCGCTGGGCGATGTTGGGTGCGCAACCCCCCGATATCCTGTTGGTTGTGTCCATCGCAATCGTGTTGCTTCTTTTGGTTTCAGGTTTGTTCTATTTCCGGCGAATGGAAAAGACGTTTGCCGACAGGGTGTAATGCATGAGTGATATAGCCATTCGAGTTCAAGGGATTTCAAAAAAGTACCACATCGGATTACTCCAAACGCGTAATGATACTTTGCGAGATGTGATCGTATCTTCATTCAAACGAGCCAGGCGCAGATTTGAGGAGGGACAGGAAGATGAAATATGGGCTCTCAAAGACCTGTCGTTTGAAGTGCGACAGGGGGAAGTCCTGGGCGTGGTCGGGCGGAATGGCGCAGGAAAAAGCACATTACTCAAGATCCTGTCCCGGGTGACAGAGCCGACAGAGGGAGCCATTGATATCCACGGGCGAGTTGGATCGTTACTGGAGGTTGGCACTGGGTTCCACCCGGAACTGACTGGCCGGGAGAATATCTATCTTAATGGGGCTATTCTTGGCATGAGACGGCAAGAGATAGCCAAAAAATTTGATGCCATTGTTGCCTTTTCAGAGGTCGACAAATTCATTGACACCCCAGTAAAGCGTTATTCAAGTGGGATGTATCTAAGACTGGCTTTTGCGGTAGCTGCTCATTTGGACCCCGAGATCCTGGTGGTGGATGAGGTGCTGGCCGTTGGGGATGCTGAATTCCAGCGTAAGTGTCTTGGCAAGATGAGTGATGTTGCTCAACAAGGACGGACGGTCCTTTTTGTAAGCCATAACATGTCAGCTATTCTTCGTCTGACGCAGGAGACCATTGTTCTTGAAAAAGGCCGTATGTTGATGAGAGGTCCATCTCCCAAGGCTGTTGATTATTATTTATCCTCAGGGTTCTCCCAGATGGGTGAGCGTACATGGAGTCCAGATGAAGTGCCTGGCACTGCGACCCCATTTGTTCCGTTAAGCGTGCGGGTTAAGAATACTGCGGGAAAGATTTCCGACAACTTGCGGTCCACAGAATCTTTTGGACTGGAATTCGAATATAAACTCATAAACGCAATCACTGGCTTGAGAGTAGGCGTATACATATTATCGACCCGCGGCGAGTTGGTATTTACATCTTTTGATACCGATGAAGCAGACCTGTATGAGAAATACCCGACCCGTCCTGCCGGACATTACATCAGTCGTTGTGTCATTCCTGCCGACCTGCTGAATGAAGGCCGTTTTGTGGTGGGGGTGAACGCCAGTGCATTTCGAATAAAAAGGTACTTTCAGGATGAACAAGCACTGACCTTCACGATTGATGCGGCTGGTGCACCTGGGATGCAGTGGCCAGAGCCCCGTATCGGCCCGATACGTCCGCGGATCCAATGGGCAATTGAAAGGATTCGTAAGTGACTCCCGGTCAAAAGAATGGTATCAAGGACATTTTAAGCAGCATCCCATTTGCCCCTGACCTATACTGGCGCATGCGGGGAACCGATTTGTCGGAGCATTCACGCTTTTCCCTGGAGTATCTCCGCCGGGAGCTTCCAGGCATCACTGAACAAGTCAAACCACTGATCGCCACTGCCGGGGAGGGAAAACGAATCTTCCTCTTTGCCAACCTTCATTACTGGATAGAGCATGCAGCACTCCTGGGAAGCGCCCTGGCAGGGATGGGGCATCGTGTGACATTGGGCTTCCTTCCCTATAGTGACTGGCAAAAATCAGTGCACGCCTTTGACCTCCGGCGCCAGAATTTGTATGCCCGGGATGTCCTGGCTGCTGCGCAGACTTATCTGAAGACGGTTTCTCTGCTGGATATACCTATCGATAAAGCCGCGTTGCCAATTGAGCTAGAACAGGCGGTCCACGAGGTGTCCATCTTCGACAGTCAATATACTCTCCAAATTGAGCAAATCAAGACTGATGAACCGATATTTCTGATGCGTAAAGAACGGAATTGGCTGGCTGCCAAAACCGCATTTGGTTGGTTGAGCAGGAATCCACAAGATGTTGTCATTGTTCCCAATGGCACCATTCAAGAGTTGGGAGTAGTTTACCGTGTGGCACGGTACCTACATATCAACACGATGACCTACGAATTCGGCGAGCAACGAGAGCGTATCTGGCTCGGCCAGAATTCGGAGATCATGCAACAAGACACAGATGCACTCTGGAAAGCCCGGAAGAACAAGAAAATAAACGTGGAACAACGCTCACGCATTGAAGCCTTGTATCAAGCACGCGAAGGTGGCCAGCGTTGGGAAAATTTTGCACGCCTGTGGCAGGGAATCTCCCCACAGGGTGGTGAAAAGTTGCGCGCACAACTGGGTCTTAATGAGCGTCCCCTTGTACTTATTTCTACCAATGTGATCGGGGATAGTCTGACTCTCGGTCGCCAGGCTTTCACAACAGGCATGACCGAATGGCTTGAAAGAACACTGGATTATTTCACAACGAAATCAGAGATTCAGGTTGTCATCCGAGTTCATCCGGGTGAAATACTCACTCGGGGGACCTCTGTGGTGGATATCGTCAAAAATAGGCTGCCGGAACTTCCTAAGCACATGCACCTGGTGGGTCCTCGGGAGAAGATCAATACTTATGACATCATGCAGCTAACTGACCTTGGGATGGTCTACACAACCACAGTTGGCATGGAAATGGCAATGCATGGTATCCCGGTGCTGGTCACCGGCCTGACCCATTACAGAGGCCGCGGATTCACCAAGGACCCGGCGTCATGGGATGAATACTTCGGGTTGCTTGAGATGATTCTCAAGGAGCCGAAGAAATACCGTTTGAGCCAGGCAAAGATAGATCTTGCATGGCGATATGCTTACTATTTCTTCTTTGAATTTCCCCGGCCATTTCCGTGGCATTTGGTCAGGGTCTGGGATGATTATTGTGCCCGTCCGTTGTCTAAAGTGCTCAGCGCTGAAGGGCAGAAGAATTATGGTCGAACATTTGACTACCTGGTTGGTGAAGTACTCGACTGGGATGAGGTTAAATGAGCAGTAACATGACACCATCTGGAAACGAGAAAGCGATCAAAGAACAGGTCCAATCCTTTTATGACCACATTGGATGGCGTGAAGTATCCGATGGGGTTTTTCAAAACGCACGCTTCGAAGATTTGCGTCCGGTGTCACGGGAGTATATCCACCGTTGTCACATGCGTGCGGGATCGTTCCTTACAAAGCATGGGCGCTTTCTATTGGATGCCGGATCAGGCCCAATCCAATATCCGGAGTATCTGACGTACTCAGAAGGCTTTCAATATCGGGTATGTGTAGATATTTCCAGGGTTGCATTAATTGAAGCCAGGAAACGCATTGGCACACATGGCTTGTATGTTGTGGCGGATGTGTCTGCCCTGCCATTTCGAAAGGACGCTTTTGAGGCTGTGATCTCTCTTCATACCCTGCATCATCTGCCACCTGAGGACCAACAGGATGGTTATCAGGAACTCTGGCGGGTGCTATCTCCGGAAAACACAGCTGTGATCGTCAATGGATGGACAGAATCACCACTGATGATTGGTGTAGAGTGGCTCGTGAGGTTTATGGAGAGGTATATGGGACGGATTGGGAAAAATACAGGTCTATCAGGAATAAAAAATGGGTCAGCAATTAACATAAATGAAAATTGCGCACCAACAAGCACATTTGTCCAAAAATTCACCCCTGAGCGCCTCGAACAGATGCTCGGTGGGAATATCCCTTACGAGGTGCGCTGTTGGCGAAGTGTCAGCGTTCGATTTCTGCGATCTGTGATTCACGCAAAACTTGCCGGTAAATTGACCTTACGGGTGCTTTATTGGTTTGAGAATCGCTTTGCCGGTTATTTCGGCAAAGCAGGTCAATACCCATTGATCATCATGAAGAAATCTGCCTGAGATTGGAGATTATTATGAATTGGAAAGATAAGGTGGTTTTAGTGACCGGTGGTACCGGCTCATTTGGCAGGAAATTCGTTGAGGTGATGCTTAAAGAGATACACCCGGCGAAGATCATTGTCTATAGCCGGGATGAACTAAAACAACATGAGATGCAGGGGTCTGGATTTTCCGATCCAACCCTTCGATATTTTATCGGTGATATTCGTGACCTGCAGCGCCTCAGACGTGCTTTTCATGGTGTAGATATCGTTATCCATGCTGCTGCTCTGAAACAGGTACCGGCTTGCGAATACAACCCAATGGAGGCAATCAAGACTAACATTCTGGGTAGCTCAAATGTGATCGAAGCAGCCATGGACGCAGGCGTGAAAAAGGTAATGGCACTCAGTACGGATAAAGCGGTCAGCCCTGTGAATCTTTATGGGGCCACAAAGCTGGCAGCGGAAAAACTGCTGGTGCAAAGTAATGCATATGCAGCAGGAACCGCCACACGCTTCAGTTGTGTGCGTTATGGAAATGTTGTCGGAAGCCGGGGCAGTGTTGTTCCAGTATTCTTCAGACAACGGCAAACTGGAACAATCACGATCACAGACGAACGCATGACTCGTTTCTGGATCTCGTTGGACCAGGGCGTCCGATTTGTTATCCGCTGCACGGAGCAGATGTGTGGTGGCGAAGTTTTTGTACCCAAGATTCCATCCATGCGGGTGGTGGACCTGGCCCGGGCGGTTGCACCGGATGCGAAGATGAATGTCATTGGAATCCGCCCCGGAGAAAAATTACACGAGGTGCTTATTTCGGAAGACGAAGCACGTACAACTGTTGAGTTGGATGATATGTATGTGGTCCAGCCGGCTGAAGCCTTATGGTTTGGCCAGGAATGGAAGAACCGGGGCAAGCCCATTGCCGATGATTTTCGTTATGCTTCAAACACCAACGATGAATGGCTGAACATTGAACAGATCAAGGCGATGATTACACCCATCGATTACACGGTCGAGCAAGGCACGATTGAATGAAGAAGTTACTGATCACGGGTGCAAGTGGACTGCTGGGGATCAACCTGGCATTATCCGCTCAGGCACGTGGTTATGATGTGACCGGTGTCACCCTTGAAAAAGGTATTCGAGGGATACCGTTTAAGATGTATCATCTGGATCTGACCCAGCCTGGAGTTATCCACCAGACCATCCAAGATACCAACCCTGATGTCATTATCAACTGTGTGGCATTAACAGATGTTGATCGTTGTGAGCAGATTCCTGAGGTCGCTCGTCAGGTGAACTCCTGGATACCCGAAGCTCTTGCCATGGAGACTGTTCGCCGACCCATCAAACTTGTGCATATTTCAACTGATGCGGTTTTTGATGGAGATCGTGGAAGTTATACGGAAAACGACCCGGTATCGCCCCCAAACGTCTATGCATCCACCAAGTATGCGGGCGAGACGGCGGTCATGGAGAACGACAATAACGCACTGGTTTGCAGGGTAAATTTCTATGGATGGAGTATCTCTGGCCGGCGCAGCCTGGCGGAGTGGTTCTTTAACAAATTTACACTGGGTGAACCCGTTAAAGGATTCACCGATGCCATTTTCAGCCCACTGCTTGCCACCGATCTGGCCGTAACTTTGCTAAAGCTTATTGAGCATCTCAGTGTAGGCCTCTTTCATGTTGTTAATCCGCAGAGCATCAGCAAGTATGCATTTGGGTTGGCGCTCGCCGAGATGTTCGGTTTTAATAAGTCGCTCATCACTCCCGCCAGTATTAAGGATAGCGGTTTGGCTGCTGCGCGCTCTCCCAATTTGAACCTGGATCCCGGAAAATTGATCAGGGAACTAGGCGAGAGCTTGCCAAACCAGCAGGTGGAAATGGAAAGGTTTCATCAACAGTATTTGGATGGATATCCACAACGCCTGAAGTCGTATGCATCGATATAAGGAAATACTGGATCCTATGTTTCGAAAACGAGAGATGGAGGTTTACCATGATTAATCAAAAGTCAGAGACTCGAAATAGCCATCATGCCATCAACAATCGCTGGTTGGTTGCACTCATTATCTTGGGGTTGGGTGTCTTTGCTTGCGACCTGCCAGCTGGTTTGATCCCGACTACGGTTCCCCCAACTCAGATCGTGGCAACCGTGGCGAGCCTGCCAACCCAGGGACCTGTTGAGGTGACGGTGGAACCGACTGTTTCCGTGGAATTGGGACCAACCAGCACGCCCGAGGCCACGGCAACAGTTACCAATCCAACCCCGGTGAACATCCTCCCGGCTATACCCGGTCTGGGTGCTTCTGAACTATCGCCGCAGCCTGGGATCATCATGGAATCCAACCTCGGTACATTGTCGATCTACGCTTCAATCAAGGCACATGATAACCGGACAGCCAGTGTGGCTTTCTCGCCGGATGGGATGTTGCTTGCCACCGGCGCATATGATAAGTTGGCTAATGTGTGGTCCACTTCGACATGGATGCGTTTATATCGATTCCAGGGCCATGATTTTACGGTTTTTCAGGTCGCAATCTCACCTGACAGTACCCGGATGGCAACGGCATCAAATGATGGCTCACTGAAGATCTGGAATTTGACGAATGGCCATCTTCTTAAAACCATCACTGGATTTGAGTCGACTGTTCATAGTGTGGCATTTAGCCCGGCCGGGGATCTCCTGATTGCCGGTGCTGGTGATGGTGTCATTCATGTATTCAGTACCAGCACCTGGGGCCATATCCAGCTTCTGACGGGTCACCGTCAGGCTGTGAATAGCCTGGCATTTTCAAATGATGGCGGCCTGCTTGCTTCGGCAGCTGATGATGGTGTGGTGTTTATCTGGCAGATGCCGGCGGGTGCCATGTTGCGCCGAATGGAAGTTGAGGACACTGCTGTTCATTCGGTGGATATCTCGCCTGATTCTAAAACGGTCGTGGCAGCGTATGGCGACACCCAGGTCAGATTGTGGGATATGGTCAGTGGACAATTACAAAAAACACTGAGTGGCCATACCAGGACAGTTCCGGCAGTCGTGTATTCCCCGGACGGATCTTTAATCGTCAGTGGCTCCATGGATCAAACGGTTCGTATCTGGCGTGCGGCAGACGGGGTTTTCCTGGCAAAATATGATCAATTCCAATCCAGTGTGTTGTCGCTGGCATTCACGGCTACCCAGGATAAACTGGCAATAGGCTATTTTGACGGCTCCGTTGTAGTGTTGGGTGTAGGATACTAGAGGCGTTCATGGATATCAAGATTGGCAATCACCTGATCGGTGACGAGCACCCGACATATTTTATTGCAGATATTTCTGCCAATCATGACGGCGATCTGGAACGTGCCAAGATGCTCATTCATCTGGCAAAAGAAGCCGGGGCAGATGCGGCCAAATTCCAAAATTTCAGAGCAGCCAAGATCGTATCGGATTATGGATTTAAATCCCTTGGTGGACAAGTGTCTCATCAGTCGGGTTGGAAAAAATCCGTATTTGAAGTATATAAAGAAGCTTCGCTGCCTTTCGAATGGACCCCCACCCTTGTGGAAGAGTGCAATGATGCTGGCATAGATTATTTTTCATCGCCTTATGATTTTGAAGCGGTGGATATGCTTGACCCATATGTCCCAGCACATAAAATTGGATCTGGCGACATCACCTGGCCAGAGATGCTTATTCATATTGCAAAGAAGGGAAAACCGGTCATTCTATCGACCGGTGCCTCGGACATTGGTGAAGTTCAGCGGGCCATTCATACCATTCTCCCAATCAATCAGCAGTTGGCGGTATTGCAGTGCAATACGAATTACACTGCCAGCCTTGAGAATTTCGATCATATTCATCTGAATGTGCTGAATACATATCGTACGATGTTCCCGGATTTGGTGATCGGTCTGTCTGATCATACCAGCGGGCATACGACAGTGCTGGGTGCAGTAACCCTCGGTGCCCGGGTGATCGAAAAACACTTCACGGATGATACGACGCGAGAAGGCCCTGACCACCCCTTCTCAATGACTCCTGAAACATGGAAAGACATGGTCGACCGGACGCGTGAATTGGAAAGGGCGATGGGTTCCGCTGATAAAGTGATCTCAGGTAACGAGCTACAAACAGCTATTGTGCAGCGGCGTTGCTTAAGAGCGGCGCGAGATATTCGGGCTGGAGAGGTATTCTCCCGCGAGATGATCGATGTGTTGCGTCCGGCAACACCCGGAGCCATCCTTCCAAATGAGATCGATGGATTGATCGGCAAGCGCGCATTACTAGACATGAAAAGCGGCCAGGAATTACGCTGGACACAAATTGGAGAATAGTGCGGGTCCTTTATTTCCACCGTGATGATGGTGTACACGATCGCCGGTTTCTGGATGCCCTCGGGCAGTTGCCTGTCGATGTATTTGCCTTGCAGCTTGAAAACCATACCATCCCACATGACATGTATAGACCAGCAGCAAACATCCATCGGATACGCATCCTGCGCAACACCGACAATTTATATTGGTACCATGTGCCGAAATACCTGGCGAATTTGAAGCGAATAGTACGGGAAGAACGGATTGACGTGATTCATGCCGGTCCGATTGATCTTTGCGCATGGCTTTCAGCTCGCGCCGGGCTTGCCCCACTGGTTTCTATGTCCTGGGGATATGATTTATTGGTGAATGCCAATAGTGATCCACTCAGCCGCCGGCGGATTCAGTACGCCTTGCAACACACGACGATACTGTTGGATGACTGCCAGACAGTTAGCAACGCGGCTCTGGGATTTGGGTTTCCCATGGAAAGAATCATTACCTTCCCATGGGGGATTGACTTACAAGTTTACATTCCGAAGAAAGTAAAGAATTCGGGTGTCCGGTCGACGTACTCCAATACGATTGTCTTGATATCCACCCGCACAATGGAAAAAATGTATGGTTGTGATGTGATCGTCGATTCTTTTATTATGGCTGCCCGTCAGGAAGAGAAGCTGAGATTGACCATGCTGGGTGATGGGAGTCAAAGACAAGACCTTTTGCGGCGTATCACAGCTGCAGGGTTGGAAGGGCGAGTCCAATTCGCAGGCAATGTTCCAGAGGATGAAATGGTCACCCATTTTCAGGCAAGCGATGTCTACATTAGTGCTTCACACAGCGATGGGAGTTCGGTCTCACTGCTCCAGGCAATGGCTTGTGGGCTGCCTGTAATCGTTTCAGATATTCCCGGAAACCGGGAATGGGTGAGCGCTGGTTGGAATGGGTGGATTTTTAAAGATGGCGATCGGGAATCGCTGGCCATGCTCATGCTCGAAGCAAGCCGTTCGGCTGAGTTGAGAGCGGTATATGGTAAACAATCCCGAAAGATTGTTGTCGACCGTGCTGATTGGAAGAAGAATTCTGCCAGGTTGATGGATGTTTATCAAATGGCCATTGAGCTTGATCGTCAAGAAGCAGAGGCTCGATGTTGAAGGATTCTCGCCGGACTGTTGCCATTATTCAGGGACGCATGTCTTCCAGCCGGTTACCTGGGAAGATCCTTATGGATATTGGCGGAGAGCCTATGCTGATCCGTGTGGTTGGCCGCGTCCGGCATGCTAAATCCGTTGACCAGGTGGTGGTTGCATCCACTAATGACCCCAGTGATGACCCCGTTGAGACCCTGTGCAAGGCACGGGGCATTCCGATCTATCGGGGCAGTTTGTTTGATGTGTTAGATCGATTCTATCAGGCAGCAGCACTTTTCAAGGCGGAGACCGTGGTCCGAGTTACTGCGGACTGTCCCCTAATCGATCCGGGTGAAATCGACCATGTTGTAAATGCATTTAGTGAGCAGCACGTTGATTTTGCTGCTAACCGATTACCCCCCCCTTGGAAACGAACTTTTCCGATCGGGTTGGATGTCGAAGTATGTAAATTCGGGGCACTCGAACGTGCCTGGCAGGCAGCTCGGGAAGCACACCACCGGGAGCATGTCATGCCTTATTTGTATGAAACACCTGGTCGATTTGAAATCATGGTGCTTGATTATCCGGTCGATTATGGTGAGCTTCGCTGGACCGTGGATACTCAGGAAGATCTTGAGGTTGCCCGCTTGATTTACAAACATTTTTCAAATCGGGATACTTTTACCTGGCATGATGTCCTAAATTTGTACGATCAGCAGCCTGAACTCATGAATCTGAATGCCCATGTGGTACATAACCCATTCAATGCAGTAGACGAGCGCTCGAAAGGAAAGAAGTGATGGTTGCGCTTGTTACCATTTTTTCCACCCCAAAACCATTTACCAACCCGCACATTGCGATGATCCAGAACAACGCGATTGGTTCATGGATGCACCTGGGGCAAGAAGTGGATGCATTGTTAATTGGAGAAGAAGCTGGTGTGGCTGAAGCGGCTAAGAAGCAGGGGATTCGATTGGTCAGAGAGGTTGCCCGCAATAAAAGTGGAACACCGCTGGTCAACTCGATCTTTCAAGCAGCGCGCGAGAACAGCACCACCCCATTGCTCGTTTATGTTAATGCAGATATCCTTATCACACCAGATTTCATCAAGACGACCCAACAAGTAGTTTCTCAAGCCACGAAATTCTTAATGATCGGAAGACGCTGGGATCTGGAGATCGGTCAATCGCTGGATTTCTCACATAACTGGGTGAGACAGGTGAATGAACTTGTGGCTAAAACTGCCATGCTTCATCCAACTGGTGGAAGTGATTATTTTCTTTTTCCCAGGGATTGTTTTGCCAATATACCAGATCTCGCGATTGGGCGGGCTGGATGGGATAACTGGATGATCTATCACGCCCGGCGTGAAGGCTGGCAGGTTGTTGATGCTACACAATCGTATAAGGTAATCCACCAACAACACGATTATTCTCATCTGCCTGATGGCAAGCCACATTATCGCCATCCAGAATCGGACGAGAATGTCCGTCTGGCCGGTGGACGGCATGCCATTTACACATTGGTGGATGCCACACACCAGTTAGTTGACGGCTGCCTGGTCAAAACGTCATTATCCTGGTCCAGGTTTTGGCGGGAAATTGAGATCTTCCCTGCCACAGTCTTGAAAGCGGAATGGCTTTCAAGGATCAGCTATTTTTTATTTCACCCAGTAAAAGCTTACTGGCATCTCAGGGTCTGGGGCAGCCGAAAACGCAGGGCGTTTAAACCATGAAAAATGCTTGTGGTAAACTATACCGCTTCGTACGGAAAGAGCATGGATCATCATGAGAGTTGGACAAAATCCGGCAAAATTTGTTAAGAATGTTAAAAGACCAGAACGTATCACGGTCGCTGTCCTGACCTATGTGCCATTCATGAGTGGCTATTATTCTGAGATGTTGGAAGTCATCAAGATCTGTCTTGACAGCTTGATCGCCAACTCGGACCTTCCGCACGATTTAATGGTCTTCGATAATGGGTCCTGCCGGGAAATGCAGGATTATCTGCGCGGTTTGCAGGAGCAAGGGCATATCCAATACCTGCTTTTATCCGACAAGAACCTTGGGAAAGGTGGGGCTTGGAATATCCTTCTGGCTGGAGCGCCGGGCGAGATTGTTGCCTATACAGACAGTGATGCCTATTTTTACCCCGGCTGGTTATCGCGAAGTGTGGAATTGCTTGAGACATACCCACGGGTTGGCATGGTGACTGCCCGACCTTTCCGTCAAAATGAAACCGCGAATTCCAAGACGCTGGCGTGGGCAAAGAAGACACATGGTGTCAAAGTCGAAAACGGTGAGTTCATTGACTGGGAAAACTTCTGGAGTTTTGTGCGAAGTCTGGGCAACTCTGAGGAGCAGGCACGCGAATGGTTTAATACCAGCCAGGACACCCGTCTCACTTACAAGGGCGTGTCGGCCATCGTCGGTGCAAGCCATTGGCAGTTTACAGCCTGGAAAAAGACGCTTCAGGAGTTCCTGCCGTTCGACATGAGTCGCCCAATGGGTCAGGTTAAACAGCTGGATGAACGCATGAATTTCGCCGGGTATTTAAGATTGATGCCTACAGAAATGCTGGCTCAAAACATGAGCAATCGCGTCCCGGATGAGTATCGAAAAACCTTGGGGAAAAGCGACCATAGACTCGCGCAAAAAAGGCCTGGTCGCTGGTTGGATGTACCATTCATTAAAAATCGATTATTGGCGCTCTACGATCGTATTTTTCGTTGGTACTATGAATGAGGACTGACAATTAACTATGACACGCATTGGTCAAAACCCTGCGAAGCTTGGCATGCAGGCTTACCAACCAAAAAAACTTGGAATGGCAACGATCACCTATATTCCTTCACTGGAAGGATATTTCCGTGATTCATTAGCAATCTTGAAGTTAATGCTGGAGTCCTTGCATAAGAACACCTCCGAATCTTTCGACTTACTGGTTTTTGACAATGGCAGTTGTTATGAGATTCAGGAAGAACTTCTCCAGTTGCAGCATCAAGGCGACATTCAATGGTTGCACCTTTCGAGTGTAAATCTCGGAAAAACCGGCGCCCAAAATTGGATATTTTCAGCGATGCCGAACGAATGGATCGGTTATACCGATTCCGACGTTCTATTTAGAAAGGGTTGGCTGGAATCTTCCCGGGAAATCATCGATCACTTTCCAGAAGCAGGCATGGTTGGAGCCCAACCGTGTTATTTTGACGTCCTAAAAGGGACGGGTAAGGCACATCAGAGACTTAAACCCAGGGCTGATTTCAAGATCTTAAATTACACACCGGACGAAACAGTTACTGACGAATATTGCCGTGGAATTAATACGGTACCTGAGCAGTCGGCGAAATACCATGCCATGCAATTACAGGTGGTGAAAACCAGGAAAGATGATTTCAGCGCCGTTTTGGGTGCATCCCACATGCAATTCCTTATACCAGCGCAGCTTGCAAAAAGCATCCTGCCTTTACCTGATCGATCGGGGTTGAGTCAAGAAGAAGATCGCCAGCTTGATCTACGCATCGATCAAAGCGGGAAGTTGCACTTATCCACGCTGGACCCATTTGTGGTTCATATGGGGAACGTCCTTGATGAATGGGTTATGGGTTTGGCAGCGCAAGCCGGCATCCTGTCAGGATCGGGTAAAACTACGTACAAGGCTGTCAAGACCTCGTCTACAAGACGAACGTATGGGCTTGGATGGTTGGCCAAACACGCTGGTACGCGCCGTTGGCTTGAACGACTCTATAATAAAATTTTCCAGGTATTAGCGGATAGACCATGAATACTGGAATGGATCCCATATTACTCGACCGGTTGGTCTGTCCAAAATGCGGGCAGGCATTAAATCTCATCTCAGAGAGTGAATTGAGGTGTAGCGCGTGTAAGAAAAGCGTACGAGTGGAAAACGGAAAGCCCATCTATACCCCGGTGCCAGCGGGGATGCTTGCTGCGCCGAAGCTCGACAGAGGATCCAAGCAGGGCTCAAGATGGCGGCAAGCGAACTGGCATTTTTTAGAGAAAATCGTTGACAATCTTCCCGAAGGGGCAGTCATCCTCGACTTTGGTGCAGGACATGGCGATTTCAGCATGATACTGAGTAAACGACATGTGGTTGCCCTTGATGTCTATCCTTATGAGGAAATCGATATCGTTTGTGACATGCAAAAAGAAACACCTTTTAAAAAGGCGAGCTTTGATGCTATCGTATTAATGAATGTGCTTGAACATGTGCAACAACCCGAGAAACTAATGACGCTGCTCTCAGGGTTGTTGCGACCGGAAGGGTTGCTGGTCATCACGGTACCATTTCTGCTCAAACTCCATCAAATACCCTATGATTTTTATCGCTACAGTCATTATCAGCTGAAGAATATCGGCCTTGCAGCCGGGCTGGTGATCAAATCTATTGAGGGGTATTATGATCCTTTTCTCCTTATGAATGAAAGTTCATTAAATATGCGCTCATATGCCCTGACTGGGGCTCCATTCCTCACACGTAAATTAAGCAGGCTGCTGCTGATCATATCGTCATGGCTTATATCGATTGTTGGTAAATTATACGGAAAAGGCCATGTGGGCGATCCGCTTATTGAAAAGAGCCCTTATCCCATCGGCTACCATGTCGTTTTCTGCGTCCAAAAAGGAAAGAAGAATTAGTATTAATGAACAAAAAACGAATCTGGATAAGCGCCGATCATGGCATGGCGGTCATATATTTCCTGCAAAGTGATTTAGTTGACACTCTGATTAAAGCTGGTGTTGATGTAGTATTACTGACCGACGATTCACTGGTGAAAAAAATAAAATCCACATTTTCGCGCAAAGGCATGACGGTTGAGGGTTTGTTATTTGAAAATGCACGAGCGTACGAAATGTTCGAACGCGAACGGCAATGGTGGTTGAATTTTATCCGCCGGGTGGGGGGATCGGGCAAGATCAATATAGCAGCACAAAGCAGCTATGTCCGCCAAGTGGCGGTTGAGGAATCCAATCGTCGCAGATTGTTAATGCCACTTGCCTGGTTGGTGATTGGAGCTATGCGTGTCTCCAAGCCCGTGCGCAACTGGATTCGTCATTTACAGGACCGGTATACGCCTGATTATTATGAAGAATTGTTTGACCGCCTGCCACCTGATCTCGTGATCGCGTCAACCCCGGGCTGGCGATATGATCGCTATTTACTGCGGGCTGCAAAGAGACGGGGTATTCCCACGGCGGCAGCCATCGTCGGGTGGGATCCGCCATCCAGTTATGGTTTACCAGGAGCAGGGGTTGATTTCATAACCTGCTGGTCGGAGATGCAGAAGAATGAATTGGTTAACGGCTCTGACTGGTCACCGGACCGCGTAAATGTTGGTGGTATACCGGCTTATGACGGTTATTTTAAAAAACAATGGGTCATGCCACGCTCGCAATATTTCGATCTCCATGGTCTCGATCGAAACCGTAAGCTGATCAGTTATGCTGCCAGTTTTGTCTCCTTTTCTCCGAATTTTCAAAATATAAAAGCATTGGTCGATTTGACCGAGGGCAATGATTTGGTTGAACCGTGCCAGTTGTTGGTTCGGCTGCACCCCAACCATTTTTGGAGTTATCCGTTGTATCAAAAAGAAGCGGCTGCAATCCGGGCACTCGAAAAAAAATATGCGCATGTGCATGTAGTCGAGCCTGTACCATTGGGTGGTGAGTTGGGCTACTACTCCGGCGAGGATATGCCGGAAAAGTCGTCGATGATGGCCTACTCGGATGTTTTCACCACTGTTTATTCCACCATGGTCGTTGAGGCGGCTATTCATAGCCGACCAATCGTCAGCGTTTGCATAGATCAGCCGGGAGGATGGAAAACATCACGCAAATACTCGTTGGCGTTGTCAAAAATAGGAAACTGGCCAACTCACCAACGATTCACAGAGTCAGGTGCAGGGAAAGTTGCTTTCACTCGTGCGCAGCTGCTAGAATCACTTAATCATTACTTGCGTGATGATCAAGCAGAAAAAACGGCTCGCCAGCAATTCATCATACAGGAATGCACCCATGTGGATGGTACCGCCAGTAAAATGACGGCCGGCTTCTTCCTGGGAATAATCAAGAACGAATCTACCCACCATCCTGACCAGCGTGATTAATGTAGATATAACTGTCATGGAAAACCGGATATTTACTATCTTTAAGAATCCATGGGTCAATAAACTACTTGTAATTGTTTATTTTGCTGTAATGACGGTGATGATGACCTGGCCGCTGGCTGAAAAGATGGGTGGTTATCTCATGGGTCAAATTGGAGATAACATCTATTTCGTCTGGTTGATCGACTGGTTTAAACGGGCGATTTTTGAACTTCATATCTCGCCATATTTTGTGCCCTATCTGAATTATCCGGAAGGGTGGAGCCTGGCGTACACAGAGATCGCGCCCATCCAGATTATCATGGCCATCCCGTTCGCCCTCATCGGGGGCGCGACTTTTGGTTATAACGTAGTTTTGATGCTGACTTTTGTTCTCTCGGGTTATGGGATGTATCTCTGGATCAACAAAATAACCGGAAGTAAAGCTGCAGGTTTGGTAGCAGGCACAATCTATGCATTTGTTCCGTATCATATGGCGCACGCCCTGATCGGCCATTTCCATATCATGGGTGTGCAGTGGTTTCCCTTCTATTTCATGTACCTGTTCGATATCCTGATCGGCGAGGGGCGAAACTGGAAATCAGCTGCAGCGGCGGGAATTTTCCTTGGTCTCATCGCGCTCACCTCGATCTATTACACATATATGGCATTATTGATCACTATTTTCCTGGTGATTGTTTATTTGATCTTCATGAACCGGCACCAATTCCTGAATCGCGGATTTTGGTGGAATATGTTAATTTTTAGTATCTCAACCGCCCCTTTGCTTTATATTGGTGCCATTCCTTTTATTAATATTGCTAACCAGGGATTGATGCCAGACTTTAGCATTGACTATTCGATGCAATTTTCGGCCAGCCTGACTGATTTCTTCCTACCTTCCACAGACCATTTCCTATGGGGGAGCTGGGTCGGGAACCATTTTGATCGCAGCCAGTGGATCGAGGCAACATTGTATATGGGCGTGACCAGTACGGTTCTGGCATTGGTGGCGTTCATAACCCAAAAAGGGAATCCGAATCGAAAAACCCTGTGGCTTTGTATTATTGGTGGCTTGTTTGCCTTTGTGTTAACTCTTGGAATGAACCTCTATTGGTTGAATAAACCTGTGAGCATCACTTTACCTGCCTTCCTGCAATCTCTGTTAAATCGGGACACCGTTCCTGCCCGTATGCCAGGATATTACCTCTACCTCTATCTGCCTTTTTACGCCAAGATGCGGGTCTGGATGCGCTTTGGTATTTTTGTCCTACTCTTTGTCAGCAGCCTGGCCGGATTGGGAGCTGCATGGTTGTTGAGTAGGGTAAAAAAGGGGTGGAGATTATTATTAACCAGCTTACTGATTTTACTGGTTATCCTGGAGTTCTTCCCGGGTTCATTTCCAAACTTCAGCGCCGTAGCTGGCAGACCAGTGGATTATTGGTTGGCTGAGCAATCGGGAGACGGCGCGGTTGCCCAATTTCCATTCGAGCTTGAATCGGTTCAGGACCACATTTATTACCAAGGAATTCACCAAAAGCCTTTCCTGGGTGGGTTCTTTAATGCTTTTCCACCACCTCAATATTTACAAATTAAAACTATAATGGCTGCTTTTCCTGATAAAGAGAGCATTGATTTATTGCGAAGCTTGGGTGTGCAATACGTCCTGATAGATACCAGGTATTATTCCGATGAAGCAACCATTCTTGCAGAGGCAAAAACGAATGGTTTAATTGTGGTAAAGCAATTCGATCATGATTATGTCCTGGAGTTTAAATAATTGTTGGATACGAAAAGAATGATATCGGGAGATCAAACTGCGCGGGAAAGCGGAGATTTTAGCTCAACATCCAGTGGATTCCGCCAGCCCCTCCCTGAAAGGTGATCGACGCATGATGAAAAATAATAACGAAGTGCTTGTGGTTATACCGGCTCGAGGCGGATCAAAGGGTATACCCCGCAAGAATATACGCTTATTGGCCGGATATCCGTTGATTGCATACTCGATTGAAATAGCCAGGCAATCCTCCCTGGTCACCCGTATTATTGTCTCTACGGAGGATGAAGAAATAGCAACTATTGCAAGAGAACTGGGCGCCGAGGTTCCATTTCTTCGTCCGCCCGAATTGGCGCAGGATGACACCCGCGACCTGCCGGTGTTCCAACACGCCTTGAATTGGTTAAATGAAAAGGAAGGCTACGTGCCCGATGCGGTTGTTCATCTACGACCGACGACACCCATCCGTGAGCGGGATAGCTTGGACAGGGCAATCAAGCTTTTGATAGACCATCCTGCGGGGGATTCGGTGCGGGCTGTTGTCGTTCCAGACAAGAATCCGTTTAAGATGTGGACGATCAGACCCGATGGCATGATGAATCCGTTGATTCAACTTGATGATATTCAAGAGGCGTATAATGCGCCACGACAATCCCTACCAGACGCATATTGGCATAGTGGGCAGATCGATGTGATCCGTCCCGAAACGCTTTTAGTTAAGAACTCAATGACTGGAGATAATATTCTACCAATCATTCTCGATCCGTTGTACTCGGTCGATATCGATACCATGGATACGTGGCACTATGCGGAGTGGGTGATTCAATCTCACAAACTTGATTTGGCCTACCCTGGAAAACACCCACGCGCATGGCCTGAGAAGATTTCGCTGGCTGTCTTTGATTTTGATGGCGTATTCACTGATAATCGTGTGTGGGTGGATGAGCAAGGTCATGAGATGGTGGCCGCCTACCGGTCTGACAGTTTCGGCATTTCCCGTCTGGCTTCCTGGGGAATTCCGACTCTGGTCATTTCAACGGAACCCAATCCAGTCGTGGAGGCGCGTTGTAAGAAGATGCGGGTTGAATACGTTCATGGCGTACAGGATAAGGTGCCCGTTTTGTCTGAAATACTTCGCCAGAAGGGCATCCCCCCGAGTGAAACCATCTTTACAGGCAATGATATTAACGATTTGGGTTGCTTCAAGTTAACTGGCTTTGCCGTTGCCGTTGCAGATGCTCTCCCCGAAGCGCTAAATAACGCCGATCTTATATTACAGCACAGAGGCGGTCATGGAGCGGTACGTGAGCTGTGTGAACTGATTCTGTAACAAGTACGATAAAAAGAGTCAATAACAGGGTAAAATTTCGTCAGGAGAATAAGTGAATGAGAGAAGTAAAAATCGGTGATTTTATGGTTGGTGATGGACACCCAGCATTCATTGTTGCTGAAATTGGCATTAACCATAATGGCGATTTGGAGATAGCCAAGGATTTGATCCGCTCGGCCAGGCATGCGGGTGTGGATGCAGTCAAATTCCAAAAGCGTACCCCTGAATTGTGTGTTCCACCGGAACAACGCAATCAGATGCGTGAGACCCCCTGGGGATATATCACCTATATGGATTATCGCCTAAAAGTAGAATTTGGCGAAAATGAGTACCGTGAGATCGACCGATTTTGTAAAGAGCTGGGGATAACCTGGTTCGCTTCTGTATGGGATGAAGAAGCTGTGAATTTTCTCGAATCGTTCTCACCCGTTTGCTATAAGATCCCCTCGGCGTCTTTAACTGATCATAATTTATTAAAGCATGTCAAAAAAACTGGACGCCCGGCCATTCTCTCAACCGGGATGTCAACCGATGAACAGATAAAAGCTGCAGTGAACGTTTTCGGGTTGGACCAGCTTGTACTTGCACATGCGACCAGCACTTATCCGTGCGACCCTGAAGAATTAAATCTCAGGATGATCCATACTTTGCGAACCCAGTATCCATGCCCAGTGGGTTATTCTGGGCATGAAGTGGGTTTGATCACCACCGTGGTGGCCATCAGTCTGGGTGCCTGTATGGTCGAGCGACACATCACACTTGACCGGGCGATGTGGGGTGGTGATCAGGCAGCTTCGGTCGAACCCGGTGGTCTTGAAAAACTGGTCAAGTACATTCGCGTCACAGAACAATCCCTCGGTGACGGGGTAAAAAAGGTGTATGATAGCGAATTACCACACCTGAGAAAACTGCGACGGGTTATTCAATAACTAACAAAGGACATTCCAATGATTGATAATTCTTTTATTCTGATCAATGTTATACCGGATATCTTGGACACGGGACGTCTGTATCTGGATCCGGGTTCCGGGAGTTTTCTATTACAAATTTTGATCGCCACCATTGCCGGGGCAGGTATTTTTCTGGCGACCTATTGGCGCAAAGTAAAGAGTTTTATTACACGCACCTTTGGCAAGAAACAGGAACCACAGACCCCCAAGAAATCTAAAGATGAGTAAAGTTGAAAAAGTGCCCGGTTCTTTCCGGGATCCCAATGGATTTTTGTTCAAGCACGGTAAAGCTTTGTTCCGACAAGTAAACAGAGCGTACCGCGAGAATTATGAATTGTTGATGGAATCCGGCCTGTATGCGGATTTGGTGAGAGACGACCTGCTGGTGAAACATGTGGAATCGGAACAACCGCCAGCCGAGGCGGGGCTTGCCTATAAAGTTATTCAACCCGAGATAGTTCCTTTCATCAGTTTCCCGTTTGAGTGGTGTTTCAGCCAATATCGTGATGCTGCTCTATGCACATTGCAGATCATGAAACACGCACTTGAGAAGGACATGATCTTAAAAGATGCAAGTGCTTACAACATCCAATTCAATCATGGGAAACCGATCCTGATCGACACACTCTCATTCGAAAAATATCAGGAAGGGTCGCCGTGGATTGCTTATCGTCAATTCTGTCAGCATTTCCTGGCTCCATTGACTTTGATGGCCTTGACAGATATTCGTTTGGGTCAGTTAATGCGTGTATATATCGATGGCATCCCCCTGGATTTAACCAGTTCTCTGTTGCCGGGAAAATCCAAATTGAATCTGGGCTTACAGGCGCATATTCATTTACATGCCGTTGCCCAGAAGAGATATGCAGGTAAAGATATCAAACAGCTGGCTCAGGAAAGAAAGATGTCTAAGATGGCTTTAACCGGTTTAATCAGCAGTCTGGAAACGACTGTTAAAGGCCTCTCCTGGAAGCCTGAGGGAACCGAGTGGGCTGATTACTATTCGGGTACCAACTATACGGACTCGGCTTTCCTTCTAAAGAAAAAAATGCTGGATGAGCTGATCATGAGTGCCAAGCCTGGTTATGTATGGGACCTTGGTGCGAACACCGGCGTTTTCAGCAGAATTTCCAGCAGCAAAGGAACCCCAACTGTCTCGTTTGACATTGATCCTGCAGCAGTTGAGATCAACTACCTTGAGACACGAAAGAACAAAGAAGACAATATTCTGCCCCTCGTTATGGATCTAACCAATCCAAGTCCGGCTATCGGTTGGGCGAATGAAGAGCGAGCATCGTTCGGACAGCGGGCTCAAGCCGACTTGATACTGGCACTAGCGCTCGTCCATCATTTGGCCATATCCAATAATGTCCCTCTTATAAGCCTGGCGGAGTCTTTTTCAAGGCTCGCGCCCAAATTGATCATTGAGTTTGTCCCCAAGGAAGACAGCCAGGTACAGCGGCTGCTGGTCAGCCGGGAGGATATTTTCCCGGATTACAACCAGGAAGGTTTTGAACAGGCGTTCAAGACCTATTATCAAATTGAAAAAGCACTCCCCATACCTGAAACAAAGCGAACGCTGTATCTGATGGAGCGCCGTTGAATCCCAAGAAAGTAAATGCTGGGCTACTTCAATAGGGGTGGGGTTTTATTACAGCAGCTTAAGGTCAACGCCAAGCAGTTCATAAATGACCGAAGGGTAGATAAGATTGCAGGAGCGGTGTCCCACCTGGAACTGCCTGCTGGTGACAAGCGACCGGTTGTCATCTTCAATGCGTCGACCCGTATCACCGGGTTGAGTCAGAATGCTGCTTTTTCATTATTGACTGCCTGGGCATTAAGATTGGCCGGGCAGCCTGTTGTGCACTTTGTTTGTTCCCAGGGCATGGCTGCCTGTGTGTTGGGTACCAACCGTGAGGATGTTTGGAGAGAGCCACCTTGCAAACGATGCATGGAGCAATCCAGGCGGTTGTTTAAACATGGCACCATTGAGCCCTTCTCAATTAATGCTGATCCCCATTTACGAGCATCCCTGGAAGGAATGAACATCCAGCAATTGACCGGATTTATTTATAAAGGAATACACCTTGGTGAACTGGTCTTGCCATCCATTCGTTGGGTATTACGACGGCACCATCTTTTTGATGACCACAAAACAAAGTTCTTGTATCGCCAGTATCATTTTGTCGGCATGGAATGTGGCCTGTCGTTTCGAAGAAGTAATCAACCGTTTACACCCGGTTGGCGTTTTGGTCTTTAACGGAATGTTCTTCCCGGAAGCAACTGTCAGGAATGTTGCGAATAAAGCATGGCATTCGGGTGGTCACACATGAAGCCGGAATCCGGCCCTATTCAGGGTTCTTCACAGAGGGTGAGGCGACCGCCTATCCGATAGAAATTCCAGCGCGTTTTAATCTATCTAAAAAGCAAAACGAACGTCTGGACAGTTACCTGGTCGATCGATTTGAGGGACATTTTTCCATGGCAGATGTCCAGTTCTGGCCAAGCATGGAAGACCTTCCTGAAGATTTGGTTTCTGACATCGACCGCCACCAGCACCTTGTGCCTATCTTCACCAATGTCATCTTCGACACCAGTCAACCGCATTCCAATCTGATCTACCCGGATATGTTCCAGTGGTTGGACAGCTTACTTCCGGTGATTAAAAAGTATCCCAAAAACCCTGTTTGTGATCCGGGCCCATCCGGATGAGATTCGTCCCGGGAAGGCCAGCCAGGAAACAGTATCGGATTGGGTTGTTCACCGAAATGCAAGTGGGTTTAAAAATATCCGCTTTATTGGACCGGAGCAACACCTCAGTTCATATGCTCTGATTAAAAAGGCGAAATTTGTCCTGATTTATAACTCAACTATCGGTTTAGAAGCTTCCGTCATGGACATCCCCGTTTTATCTGCTGGTACAAGCCCGGTTTACCCAATACCAAACAGTCTATTTCCCTAAAACCCGTGCCGCCTACCTAAAGAAACTGGATGAATTTCTGAAAGTAAAGAAGATCAAACCCCTGCCGGCTCATCGCATCCAGGCGCGAAGATTCCTTTACTATCAATTATTCCGAACCTCCTTGTTATTTGATAAATACCTGGAAAAAGATGGAATCTGGCGAGGCTTTGTCCGGCTGACTGATTTTCAGCCAGATGAACTCAGGTCAGAAAACTCGGAGGCTGTAAAGGTTTTAACTGAAGGGTTTATTGAAGGTAAGCCTTTCCTGACCAGGGAGTGACTTTGGTATTACATCCGGGCAAGCTGCTGGCGATCGAGGAAATGCCTCAGATCCAGGCTCTGGACATTCCGGAGGCATTCTATTTAGTGACTCGTGAACCGACGCTTCTAGCAGGTATGCGCCGGCCATCCACAAAAACACCCTGGGATGAGCTTCACCGCATTGGCTTGCGTCGAATTGTCTGTTTAACAATGAATCCACCGGATTATATGGCCGGCCCGTTGTTGATTGCAGGGCATTTTCCAATGCAGGACCTTTATGGTGGAGCCAGTCCTGATGATTTGGAGATGGAAAAAAACCAGCTCATGAAAGCGGTTAATCGCGTGTTTTCCCTGGTCATCCGCCGAATTGGGGTGGCGGTGCATTGTGATGGTGGAACGGGGCGAACAGGCACCGTGATCGGTTGTGTCATGAAGGGGCTGGGATATAATGTTCCTGATATCCTAACCTATCTCGATTCGCTTAACCGCGAACGCGGCGCCCGCGCGGGATGGCCCGAATCGCAATGGCAGGCTGACATGCTTCAGAATTATTCGGAATACGAGCGAATAGAGGTTGATATCTCATGACTGAGATCGCAGCTCTGGTTCCCATGCGCCACCAGTCCATCCGTGTACCTGAAAAGAATTACCGGATGTTGGCGGGAAAACCACTCTATAGTTACATCATACATACCTTGCTGGATTGCCCAGAGATAGGTCAGGTTGTGGTCGACACGGATAGTCCTGTGGTGAAGGCTGGTTTATTGGAGAACTTTCCACAAGTCAAGATCATCGACCGACCGGATCACCTTTGTGCAGATACCATTCCGATGAATGAGATTCTGCTTCATGATTGTAGATTGGTTCAGGCCGATTTATACCTGCAAACACATAGTACCAACCCTCTTCTAAAAACTGCTACGGTATCAGGTGCCATTCAGACCCTTCTCGCCAGGCTGGATCAAAACGATTCCTTGTTTACAGTCACGAGGTTGCAAACGAGATTATGGAATGCTTCTGGGCAACCCTTGAATCATGACCCGGGCGAGTTGATTCGCACGCAGGATTTACCGCCGGTTTTTGAGGAAAATTCATGCATTTATCTCTTTAACGGTAATATTCTTGCGGAAAGGCACAATCGCCTTGGGTATAAACCCTTGATGTATGAAATCAATGCGGATGAGGCCTGGGATATTGACGAAGATGTTGGATTTTGAGATTGTTGAGAGCTTGATGCTTCACCGGTAAAAAGAATCGGATTGATATAATCAAGGATCTTTCTGAAAGCAGAATCACTTATGAAAACAGTTTTATTGAGCGCCCCTTATATCATGGCATCCCTTGATCGCTTTAAGCCTGTTTTTGAGCATTATGAAATCAACATGCTTGTAGCAGATGTTACAGAACGCCTGGAAGAAGAAGATCTGCTGAAATATCGCAGGTCAGTTTGACGGGGTCATTTGCGGCGATGACCGGTTTACAGAGAAAGTGATGAGAACTTGCTTGCCACGCCTCAAAGTCATATCCAAGTGGGGAACCGGGATTGATTCGATCGATCTCGAGGCGGCGAAGCGACTGGATATTCAGGTATGTAACACCCCGAATGCATTCACCCTTCCCGTGGCCGATACAGTATTGGGCTATATTCTATCCTTCGCCCGGAATATCCCCTGGATGGATGCGGATATCAAGAGCGGGGAATGGCAAAAAACCCCGGGCAAATCATTGGCAGAATTGACTCTGGGAGTGGTCGGTGTCGGGAATATTGGCAAGGCCATTATTCAGAGAGCGTATGGATTTGGCATGCGACTGCTTGGAAACGATGTGGTTGCGATAGAGCCGGAATATGTTCAAAAGTATCAGTTGACAATGCTGTCACTGCCCGAGTTGCTGTCGGAGTCTGACTATGTCAGCCTGAATTGTGACCTTAATCCGACCAGCCATCATCTTATAAATGACAAAACACTTGAGATGATGAAAACCGAGGCGGTTCTGATCAACACGTCCAGAGGACCGGTAGTTGATGAACCAGCTTTGGTCAAGGCATTACAGAAAGGGAGTCTGCGAGGAGCTGCCTTGGATGTTTTTGAGGTGGAACCATTACCCCCTGACAGTCCACTGAAACAAATGAAGAATGTATTGCTCGGGAGCCATAATTCCAATAGCAGTCCAATGGCATGGGAGCATGTCCATTGGAATACGATCAGGAACTTATTGAATGGATTGGGCGTTCCGTGTGATGACTTGGAACGGGTTGGTAATATCGCAATCGATGGAGGATCCTTATGACAACCGATATACAAAAGGTGGCACTGATCACCGGCGCTGCCGGAGGTATTGGGAGGGCAACCGTAAATGAATTTCATGAACATGGTTGGTCGGTCATAGGTGTTGATCGGGCAGATTTTGGGGAGTTGTTCCCAAAACCTGGATTATTCATACGGGCAGATATATCGAATCCGACGGATATTTCTGTCATCTACAAGAAAGCTCAAGCATTCAGCGACCATCTGAATGCGATCGTGAATAACGCCGCAGTCCAGGTCGCAAAGCCGATCATCGAAACGACACCTGAAGAGTGGGATGCGGTCATGGCATCCAATCTCAGGTCGGTATTCCTTGGAGCAAAGCTGGCGCACCCATTGCTAAAGACAGCTGGGGGTGGAGCGATCGTGAATGTCTCGTCAGTTCATGCCGTAGCGACATCCAAGGATATTGCGGCTTATGCAGCCTCTAAAGGTGGATTGCTTGCGCTCACCCGCGCGATGGCAATTGAATTTGCTGCGGATGGTATCCGAGTGAATGCCATACTGCCTGGTGCAGTAGACACACCCATGCTGCGGGCTGGAATGCAACGAGGGCATGTGGGCGGAAAAACTGTCCTTGATCGACTCGAGAACCTGGCCCGAAAAACCGTTAATGGCCGGGTTGGTCAACCGTCCGAGATCGCCAGCTGTATCTACTTCCTTGCAGACGACAAGCAATCCTCATTCATGACCGGGCAAGCCCTGATCGTGGACGGCGGAGCCACAGCCCGTTTAAGTACGGAATAATCCATGTCAAAAGAATCCATGTCAAAAGAATCCATTAAGAAAGATATTACCGGCCCCTATTTGGAACACCGGCTCAAAAACTTACTGGTGGTGGTACAACCGGGGCCGGCATGAAGTTGCAAAATACACTTCCCCATCCTGGCATGCCAACGTTAAACGGTTATCAGATTATGAAAATTACCATGCCGGTAAACGCGCCTTTATTATAGGCAATGGCCCCAGTCTGAAGCAGATGGATCTGAGTCCATTGAAGAATGAGATCACTTTTGGAACAAACCGGATCTATTTGATGTTTCCTGATATCGGTTTCTCAACAACGCACCTGGTTTCGGTTAATGACCTGGTATTGCAGCAATGCGCAGGTGAAATGTCCAGCCTGGACATACCCAAATGGATCACCTGGCGTGCGCGTAATCACTTTTCCCCGGACAAAAAAACCATGTTCATCGACAGTGACTACACCGGTAGTGAAGACTTTAATAGCACTTCACTCACCGCGCGCATCTTCGAGGGTTTTACCGTGACTTATGTGGCGCTGCAACTAGCCTATCTCATGGGGATCCGGGAGGTTATCCTGATCGGTGTGGATCATAACTTCACAACCAAAGGACCAGCTAATTCAATTGTGATCTCCAATGGTGCAGACCCCAACCACTTCTCGGGATCTTACTTTGGTCAGGGGTTCAAGTGGCAATTACCAGATCTGGATGGCTCTGAGCGGGCATATCGCATAGCCAGGGATGCCTATGAATCTGATGATCGCGATGTGCTGGATGCCACGATGAATGGCAAGTTGACCATTTTCAAGAAGGTTGACTATCGAAGTCTATTTAAATAGATCATAAAGTACCCAAACGATGACAACCTGGCTTAAACAGCTCATTGGGCAAATTCGCAGCAGGAACATCAGCCTGCCTCTGATCATTTACCTTGTAAATATCGCTCTGCTTTTTGCTTACTTTCTTCCAAACTTAAGCGATCTGAACCTTTGGGATGAGGCTGCCTATATCAATTCAGGTCGTTTGCTGATGGAAGGGGAAGTAAAGCAGTTTGCCGGTAGCCCGCTACCCTCGTTATTGTATGGTGTTTTTTATCTTTTTGTCCAGAACAGCCCATTCTGGTTATTGATTGCAGATGCCTTGGGTAGAATTGCTATCTTCACAGTATTCTTCTCAGGGGCCTATCTGGTCGCCCGTGAGTTGAATCGTTTTTTCAATCCTTTGATCATGCTGGGTTTGTTGACCTCAATGCCGCTGGTTGTTGAGATGTACAACTTCCCCAGTGATCCACTATTTGCAGCGCTCTCCGCATTCACTTTCTGGCAAGTCATGCGATTCTATAACACAAAGCAGGTTAAGTACCTCTGGTTTGCATCCTTGTTTTTAGGTCTTGCTGCCTGCGCACGGAATGATGGATTGGTCCTGCTTCCAATCCTCGTCTTGGCAGCCCTGGTCCTGTCGTTACGGGACAAGTACTGGTGGCGGATTGTCTTGGCCTGCACGATTCCATTTACCCTGATCGTAGGTGGATACATCATGTTTACCGGTCTGATTACCGGTGATTTCAACCCGGGAATCACCGAGCGTACTTATGCGAACTTTGAGGCCGGGCATGAGGCCATTTATAATGATCCTGGACGTACCAATCCGACTATTGAATCTTACCTGGAAGCTCGACGTGTGTTTGGTACTCCGGAGGAGAACGATTATTCCGTATTCAAGGCTATATCTCGTGCCCCGGATATTTATTTTCAACGTGTAAAGGCGATATTTAAATCATTTCCTAATACTTTGAATGAAGCCTATGGGATCAAATTCACAATTGTTCTATTGCTGCTTGCAGCCAGGGGTGTATGGGTCCTCATCAAGGGGAAGGACTACAAGCTGATCATCGTTATGGGTTTGTGGGTCACACCGCTGGCAATGGGCTTTATCAATACGATTATCAGGCCAGGATACTTGCGTTTTCCCTACTTTATTCTTTATGCACTGGCTTGTGTTGGATTGCATGCATTGGTCAATAGTATATCCAGACGGGGTGAGATGATGGGATGGCTGCTGGTGACCATCCTGTTATTAATAACCACCCTGGTGACCTGGAAGACAGCCATCTTTTATGGTGTTTTCATCTTTCTAATTGCGATTCTGGTTGCCTGGTACCTTAATCAACAATATAAGTCGTATGATAAACTGGCGCCCTTAACGCTCATGGTTTTCTTCTGCGCAGGATTGATCTTGCACGGAAATTATCCTGGCCCGAAAAAGTGGCAATTAGGTGTCAATGGTGATGAGGCGGCATCCAAATACATGTGGGAGTCGTTACCAGGAGATTCAGTCGTTTTGGCAGGTTCCCCTGCGGCAGTCTGGATGTCCCGGCTAACGTTTGGTGGATTAAACTCAACTGACCTGCCCACATTTGAAAATGATACCGATTTTGGACAATGGGTTTGTCAGAACTTTGATGCTATTTACATTGACCATAGTATCTCGCCTTATTACCTGGACCTTGTTGAAAAACGGATTGGCAGGGATTTCAACCGTGTCTTTATTGCTGAAGATGGGGATTACCAGGTCCTGCAAGTGATTTCACCCTGTAAATGACCCATACTCCTGTCAGATATGTATACCAAGTAGCTTACCCTTATATCAACCCGGAATGATAACCAACCCCCCGCTTGTAACGATCGTAACTCCGTCATTCAATCAGGCAAAATACCTTGAACAAACAATCCGGAGCGTCCTTTTCCAGAATTATAAGAAATTGGAGTATCTAATTGTAGATGGGGGGTCAACAGACGGAAGTATTGATATCATTAAGAATTATCAACACGAAATAACCTGGTGGGTCAGTGAAAAGGATCAAGGGCAGGCAGATGGCATCAACAAGGGTTTAAGGCGGGCTCGGGGTAAATACGTTGCCTGGCTAAACTCTGACGATCTTTACTACCACCCTGCTGTTGTTCAGGAGGCGGTTACTACCTTGGAGGCTGATCCAAGCCTTGGCATGGTTTACGCAGATGGTGTGATGGTGGATGCGGCTGGCCGATTGTTGGATTGGCATCATTACCGGCAATACAATCTGGTAGATCTGCTGACATTCAATGTTTTATTACAACCCACTGTTTTTATGCGCCAGGATGCTCTAAATCAAATTGGATACCTTGATCCCGCGTACCATCTGATCCTGGACCACGACCTCTGGATTCGAATGGCTGTGAAATTCCCGATAAAGCACATCGATTCCATTTGGGCGGTGGAGCGTACCCATGAGCAGGCGAAGACTATCGCCAGTGCTGCGGATTTTGTAGATGAAGCTGCCAGATTGATCGATATAAAAAGATGTGATCAGGCATTTGCTGAGGTCTTTTCTCTGCACCAGGATGATATCCTGGCGGGGTTACAGGTATTTTCAGGCAGACGTCTGATCGATGCGGGAGCCTGGAGCGACGCATTAAAACATTTCAAGAAAGCCTGGCGCGTGAATCCGAAATCAGTTGGATCGGTGTGGTATAAGCTTATACAAGCAGCTGGTGGTGCAATCGGTTTGAGTAGACTTTTTCTTTTTTATCGTTCTTTGCGTCGCAGCGTCCAGCATTCAGCCAAACATTTAGTATTGAATCACAATGGTGTTCAATGGGTAATGGATGAAGACAAATAAACCTAATATAAACCTGATTTCAGGTTTATCTGCAATTGCATTATACCTGATCAGTCTTGCACTGAATTGGTCCGCCTTTTTTCCAACACTCGGGGAGATCAACCCATGGGATGAAGCGGTTTATGTTCAGGCTGGGCGGGGTGTCCTGATGAGAGAATGGCCCAACTTTGCAGGCAGCCCATTCACCGCGGCTTTTTATGCGATCACCAACCTGGTCTTTGACGCCTCGTCGTTTTGGATGATACATAGCGTGGCTGCAGGGAGACTGGTCTCCTATACCTTGATCTGGTTGAGCGCATTTTTAATAGGCAAACGATTTAACCCATTAACTCAGCCCATCGTTATGCTGTGCATGGTGTTGGCCGCGCCATTCTATATCAAGATGCTTCGATTTCCAAGTGATCCCTTTTTCCTGGCTTTTTCCAGTTTCGGCTTATGGCAATTAATAACGTTCCGTCAAACCTATAAGCTGCGATCCGCAATTCTTGCCGGTGTGTTCATTGCCCTGGCTGCTGCGGCACGTAATGATGGGCTGATCATCTTTGGCGTCGCATTGATATGGGTGTCGGGCATGGCTGTCGTGAGGAAGGCGAATGGTCTGGCGATAATCGGCCTGGCATTGCCATTCCTTATGATTGTTGGTGGGTACACCTTGCTACATGGATTGCACACAGGGAATTACGCATTGGGGACGTCTGAGCGCACTTATGAAAATTTTGAGGCTGGACAGATCGCTGTATATAGTGGTGAGGAAGGCATAAATGCTGCTGTGGATGCCAGGCGCGAAGCGCAACGTTTGTTCGGGACAGCAGACGAGAATGAATACTCTGTTATCAAGGCGATTCTGCGTAATCCCCCGGCATACATTGAAAGGTTAAAACGGGTAAGTCTTGATTTGCCCGCCCAAATCATCAAAGCATACAGCGGCAAATGGGTGGTTTTACTGGCATTCTGGTCCTTATGGGGGGGCGTGATCCTTTTTCGAAAACGTGCATGGTCGTTACTTATCTTGCTGATATTATGGATCACACCAATTGTTTCCGGTTTTATCATAACCATCTTCCGTACCGGACATTTGCTTTTTCCTAGCCTTGTGATCCTCGTCTTTGCTGCAATTGGAATAATGGATTATGCTGCGAGAAGTTTGGAAAAGAAGGTTTATCTCGTCGGGCTGATTTCCATGCTTCTGTTATTACTTCTTGGCGTGTTCACATCAGAGCTGGTCGTCGAATATGCCGCGGGATTATCCCTGGCAGCCATGGCACTGATCCGAGTGGGACAGATAGTGTTTCCGAAATGGGGTCACCACACGATATTCCCCCTGATCCTCCTGTTTGTTGTCGGGATTGTCCTTCATGGTCCATATGCAGGATTTAGAGAGAGATCATCGGATCTGCCAGCAGAAGAACGAGCTATGTTGGTCATGACTGATAAACTGCCAAAGGGCGCACGAGTCCTTGCTGGCTCTCCCGGGATTGTTTATGCTGCGAACATGACCTATATGGGATTGGCTTCCACCGATGTGCCGATATTTTCCGGGGCTGGAGAGTTCAAAGAGTGGCTGATCACAGAAGCGATCGAGGGTGTGTACGTAGATGCGACCATGACCATTGATAACCAGGCTTATTGGGTGTTGTTGAAAGAGCTGACCAGCGAATTTGATCAAGTTTTCATGGACGAGGCAGGAGAAATTCAAGTATGGATCAGAAAGGGTCGCTGATGGCATCAAAAAGGGCGACACCATTGGTTTCGATCATCACGCCTTCACGCAATCAGGCGTCCTTCCTGGAAGCTGCTATTCAATCAGTACTGGCGCAGGATTATCCGGAAATCGAATATCTTGTTATCGATGGCGACTCGACCGATGGCAGCCGGGACATCATCAAGCGTTATCAAAAGAAGCTGGCTTACTGGGTGTCCGAACCAGACCTGGGTCAAACAGATGCCATCAATAAGGGATTTGCTCATGCACAAGGAGAGATTTTTGCCTGGTTGAATTCCGATGATCTGTTATTGCCGGGCGCAATTACAAGGGTAGTCAATTTTCTGGTCACACACCCCGAGACAGGTATGGTCTATGGAGATGCAGATTTTATTGACGAGACCGGACGAGTGATAGGAAGTTTCCCGGCGAGGCAAACGGATTATCGTCGATTGCGGCAGGGATATGTTCATATTCCCCAGCAATCCGCCTTTTTCAGGGCATGTTTGTGGAAGCAAGTTGGTCCATTGGATCCAAGCTTTTATTTTGCGATGGACTATGATCTTTGGGTAAGAATCGCCCGTCAAGCGCGTATTGATTATGTTCCTGAAACTTGGTCTTGCTTCCGCTTACACCGGGACGCTAAAACCATTATGGCAGATGATCGTTGCTGGCCGGAAATGCTGCGTGTCCACTGGCGGGATGGAGGCAGTCCTTTTTCTCCGATAGTCTTTAAATATCTGGCCAGACGGATCCTGTCACCATTCATAAACTTTCGACGCAAACGCATGCTTTATTGAATAGTGGGAAGAATAGGTGGCTGAAACGCCGCCCTTTGACGCGCCCGATTTCATCGACTATACTATAAATAATTAAGCTGCCCAAATCAACTACCAGGAGGTAAGTTAATGCCAGCCGGCTCGTCTTTTAAACTTACGTACGCCACGATGTTCAACCCCCCCGAAGAATTGCATACCCGTTTTAACGAGGCTCTGGATAAAGTTAGGGCTAACCTGGGTAAAGAGCATGCCATGATCATCGATGGCAAAGATGTTTTTGCCAAGGAAAAATTCGAAGATCGTTCCCCAACCAATACCGATGTTGTCCTGGGAATATTCCAAAAGGGTTCAGTAGAGGATGCCAACAAAGCCATGGCTGCAGCCCGGAAGGCATTTCCGTTGTGGAGTCATACGAAATGGCAGGACCGTGTATCACTGGTGCGGCGTGCAGCTGAGATCATGGATCGACGCATTTATGAAATGGGAGCCGTGGTATCCATGGAAGTTGGTAAAAACCGTATGGAAGCCCTGGGCGACGTGGCTGAAACGGCTGACCTTATCCGTTACTCCTGCGATCGCATGGAAGCCAATAACGGCTTTATTGCCAAGATGGGCAAAGATCCTTTGGTCGGGTTTGAATCCACGAATATGTCGGTCCTTCGCCCTTATGGTGTCTGGCTGGTGATAAGCCCCTTCAATTTTCCCTGTGCACTGACTGGTGGCCCTGCTGGAGCTGCGCTTGTAGCAGGTAATACCCTGGTCATGAAACCTGCAACAGATACACCCTGGACGACCCGCCTGATCGCTGAGTGTCTCAGAGAAGCGGGTATACCAGATGGCGTCTATAATTACATTACCGGACCGGGGTCCACCCTCGGCCAGGCAGCCATAGATAGCCCGGAGGTTGATGGTGTTACCTTTACGGGTTCCTTTGATGTCGGCATGAAGATCTACCGTGATTTTGGGACCGGGAAATGGGTACGTCCTTCCATCCTGGAACTGGGTGGCAAAAACCCCGTTATTGTCTCCAAAAAAGCTGACCTGGAGGATGCTGCGATTGGCATAACTCGCTCCGCCTTTGGCTTACAGGGACAGAAATGCTCGGCGGCTTCGCGAGTCTTCATACAGGAAGAGGTCTATGACGAACTGGTGGCGAAAATTGTTGACCTGACCAACAAGCTTGTCATAGGTGATCCTACCGATCGAAAAACATACCTGGGTCCTGTGGTTAATAAAAGTTCCTATGCCGATTACCAGAAATTTGTTGAAGAACTTGCCAAATCTGGTCGCATATTAACTGGTGGCAAGGTCCTCACCGAAGGTGAGTTCGCAAAGGGATATTTCTGCGCGCCAACCATCGCCGTAGATTTGGATATCAAACACCCCTTATGGCAAACTGAGATGTTCCTGCCAATTGTAACGATCGCCAAGGTCAAAGATCTTGAGACTGCAATGGAGTATGCCAACGATGTATCCTATGGTCTGACAGCGGGGTTCTATGGAAGCCAAAAGGAAACCGAATGGTTCTTTGATAATATCCAGGCGGGCACAACCTATGCCAACCGGCCTCAGGGTGCCACCACCGGTGCATGGCCGGGATTTCAACCGTTTGGTGGTTGGAAGGGATCTGGTTCAAGTGGGAAGAATGGTGGAGGTTTATATTACCTGCCTTTGTACATGCATGAACAGATATGGACGTCTGTCAAACACGCCAAACCAAAATAGATTGAGATGACAAAACTTATCACATTGAAAGATGCCGTCAGCCAGTTCGTAAAGGATGGCGATACGGTATATGCCGCCGGCTTTACACACCTGATTCCATATGGAGCCGGACATGAGATCATCCGGCAAGGTAGGAAGGATCTAGTGTTAGCGCGTGCCACCCCCGACCTCATCTACGACCAGATGGTGGCTGCAGGTTGCGCACGCAAGATCATATTCTCTTATATTGGCAATCCCGGTGTTGGCTCTCTGCGTATCATCCGCTCTGAAATTGAATCCGGGCGACTTGAGATCGAAGAGTACTCCCATTTTTCCATGATCAGTCGCCTTCAAGCTGGTGCCTCAGGACTTCCATTCATACCAATGAATCAGACCGCAGCAGAGGATCTGGAGCATGCCAATGCACAATACAAACGTGTCAAAGGATCCCTATAGCGGAAAGGATGTAGTTGTCGTCCCCGCATTAAACCCGGATGTCGCTATCGTTCACGTTCAGCGATCAGATCAGCATGGGAATAGCCAGATCTGGGGCATTCTGGGCGAACAAAAGGAGGCGGCGTTCGCGGCAGACCGGGTCATCATTACGGCGGAAGAAATCGTTGATGAGGAAGTCATCCGTTCCGATCCCAATCGGACCTTGATCCCGGGGTTTATTGTTGATGCTGTATGCCATGTACCCTATTGCGCTCATCCGTCCTATACCCAGGGATACTACGACCGCGATAACTCCTTTTATTTGCAATGGGACAAAATTAGCGAGTCGACCGAACTGGTCAAACAGTATTTAGAGGAATGGGTCTATGATTTACCGGATCGCCGGGCTTACTGGCAAAAGCTTGGCCCTGAATTACACCAAAAATTAAAAGTCACCGACCGGTTCAGCGCACCGGTGAATTATGGAGCCTACTGATCCATGATGTATACAGCCTCGGAATTAATGACGGTCAATGCGGCGCGTTTGCTTCGGGATGGTGATAGTGTTTTTGTCGGTGTTGGCCTTCCAAATCTTGCCTGTAATTTAGCCAGACGTACCCATGCCCCCAACCTGCTCATGATCTATGAAGCAGGGGTGATCGGTGCGCGGCCTGCCAGACTGCCGTTATCGATCGGCGATCCAACGTTGGTAAGCGGTTCCACGGCGGTCTGTAGTATGTACGATATTTTTACACTCTATCTGCAAAGGGGCAATGTGGATGTGGGTTTTTTAGGAGGAGCGCAGATCGATCAGTATGGCAACATCAATGCGACTGTGATCGGTGAGTATACTCACCCTAAAGTGCGATTGCCAGGTTCAGGTGGGTCGATGGAAATTGCCGCCTGGGCGAACCGTTGTTACATCATCACCCCGCATCAGATCCGACGCTTTCCACAGAAGGTCGATTTCCGCACGTCTGCCGGATTTTTAGGGGGGGGATCCGAACGCAGCGCCAAGGGTGTCAGGGGCGGCGGCCCCCAGGCTGTCGTCACAGATCTTGGACTGATGGAACCCGATGAAACAGGTGAGTTGATTCTTACCGCTCTCCACCCGGAGAAGACTATCGAGCAAGCCCGCCAGAACACCGGTTGGGAGTTAAAAGTTACTGGAAACCTGCACTTCACGGAACCTCCCTCAGAATCGGAATTGCGTATTCTACGTGAGGAACTAGACCCGGCGGGTATTTATCTCAAGGGCGGCCAGTAACCGCCCTTTTTTCTCGGAGATGACATGGGAAATGTGAGAGTGATAAAAGCCCCGCGAGGCACACAGATCACCTGTAAATCCTGGCAAACTGAAGCAGTCTATCGCATGCTCCAGAACAACCTGGATCCGGAAGTTGCCGAAAAGCCGGATGACCTGGTTGTATATGGAGGGCGCGGTCGGGCGGCTCGAAGCTGGGAGGCGTTAGATGCCATTCTGGACACCCTGCGTGAGCTAGAGGATGACGAAACCTTGCTTGTCCAGTCGGGTAAACCTGTGGCGGTGTTTGGATCCCACCGGGACGCCCCGCGAGTTCTGATCGCGAATTCTAATTTGGTCCCGCATTGGGCTACCCAGGCTCATTTTGATGACCTTGCGGCTCGTGGCCTGATCATGTATGGCCAGATGACTGCTGGCTCATGGATCTATATTGGAACGCAGGGCATTTTGCAGGGAACCTATGAAACCCTGGCCGCCCTTGCGACCAAACGCGGATGGGGCTCCCTCAAAGGTAAATTCGTATTGACAGCAGGGCTTGGTGGTATGGGTGGTGCCCAACCACTTGCGATCACTATGAATGAAGGTGTAGGCCTGATCGTTGAGATCGATCCGGAGAGAGCCCGGCGCAGGCGCGAGATTGGTTATATTGATGTAGTCGTCGATTCGCTTGAAGAAGCAATGACACTGGTTGAAGAGTCGGTTGATAAAAAGGAACCAAAGTCGATTGGCTTGGTGGGCAATGCGGCTGAGATCTTTCCCGAACTTGTCATGCGAGGGATCGTACCGGATGTCGTGACTGATCAAACCCCAGCCCATGATGTCTTGATGTATGTCCCAGTAGGATTGACAGTAAAAATGGCCGAGGAGCTCCGTAAAACCAATCCGGTTGATTACGAAAAACGTTCGCTCGATTCGATGTCTCAGCATGTTAAAGCCATGCTGGAACTCCAAAAGAAGGGAGCCGAGGTTTTTGATTATGGCAACAACCTTCGCCAGCGTGCATATGATAATGGAGTGGGAGACGCGTTTGATTTTCCAGGTTTTGTTCCCGCTTATATCCGCCCTCTATTTTGTGAGGGCAAGGGACCCTTTCGCTGGGTGGCGCTTTCCGGTGATCCGGAAGATATTTACCGGACAGATGAAGCCATCTTGAGACTTTTCCCCGGGGATTTGCACCTGGCGCGTTGGATTAAAATGGCAAGGGAAAGAGTGCCTTTCCAGGGTTTACCAGCGCGTATTTGCTGGCTTGGTTACGGTGAAAGAGCCAGAGCCGGATTGGAATTCAACCGTCTGGTCGCCGAGGGTATCGTCAAGGCGCCCATCGTCATCGGTCGCGATCATCTGGACGCGGGGTCGGTCGCTTCTCCAAACCGCGAAACCGAGGGCATGCGGGATGGCAGCGATGCCATCAGCGATTGGCCGATCCTTAATGCTCTGATCAACGCAGTCAATGGCGCTACCTGGGTGTCGTTTCATCATGGAGGAGGTGTTGGAATCGGTTTCAGCCAGCATGCCGGTCAGGTTATTGTGGCTGATGGTACGCCTGAGGCAGCCATCCGGTTGGAACGGGTATTAACCAGCGATCCGGGGATGGGTGTTGTTCGTCATGTGGATGCGGGGTACCCGGAAGCAATCACCTGTGCAAAACGGTATCATATAAAAATCCCGATGTTGGACTGAAAACACAGCACTGGTAAGTGTTAGTAATAAAAACCGCCTTCATCGAAGGCGGTTTTTTGTAGTAATTTAGCTTGGCTATCGACACCTGGAAAGCGAGATGTCAGTATACACCTTACTGCGAATATAGCCGCCATCTGATTTTTGGATCACAAATTGATACCATAGCCAGGCATTATCAAAGCTTTCATGGCTTGGTATATCAGATAATACAATGGTTGTTATATATTTTCCTGAGCCAGTTTCTTTCATGGGCTTGCCATCGTTCCAAAAAGTCATTCCAGAACCATCTTTATCGTCCAGTCGCACAAACATGAAAACGTAATCTATTACATAGAATTTAAAAATGGTAACAGAGAAGTCAACTTCGCGAGGCTGACAACCTCCGACACCGAAGTAAAACCAATTATCTGATTTTTCGATACTCGCGAAAAGGCCGTCACTACCCAGGTTGAGATTGGGAACGGTCTGAGTTGGGATAGGTGTAACGACTCTCTTTGTTGGTTCCACTGAGGTAGGAGGGTTCACCAGAACGGAGTTGTGTGATGGCTCAACTGTTACCGTAATATATGTGTAAGGTCCCCACTCACCATATTGATTTTGAGCCCGGACTTGGAGAAGATAGGTGCCAGCTGCCGGGGGGGTCCACAAGTAACGCAATACCACAAAGCCTGTGCCAGGGGAGGGATTTGCCTGGATTGTGATGGGCACACCATTGACCGCCAGTTCAAGTTGTGCGACTTCTGCTAAATCCGAGCCATGATAGACAACTTCGTAAGGTGCCAATGGGATAATTTCACCGTCCCTGGGCAAATCAATGCCTGCCAGAGAGGGCGATCGTATCACTGCCACTGTTTCAACGGATTGACCGGGGATGTCGCAACTCAAACCCACAAGCACCAGGATCATCAGGCAGGCGAATATTCGCGCTCGTAACATAGCCCTCTCCTATATAAATAATTACCAATTGTCAATTGTATAACGTACCGCCCCGAGAAGCAAGTTGATTTTAAAACACACCTCAATTATCCAATCAGTGTAAAATCAATGGCATGAAATCGTGGTGGGTTGTTCTGGCAGTAGTCGGATTTATCATGGGCATGGTATCTGGATTGGTTTATGGGTGGCTGATCGACCCCGTGGAATATGTGGATACCCAACCCAATTCATTGCGCATCGATTATCAAACGGATGTCGTCCTGATGGTGGCGAGCATCTACGCGCAGGAGCTTGACGCCGATGCGGCTTTTGAGCGCCTAAGCCTGTTGGAAAAAGAAGATATTACACGGCTCCTGGCCGACAGTCTGGCGTATGCTGAGAAGATGTATTTTTCCTCTCAGGATATCGATAACATCAAATTCTTAAATGAAGCACTATCCAATATAAAATTAGGGAATGAGGGTCAACCATGACTCGGGTTGTGGGATGGGTCACCCTTGCTATGATGATGTTCTTTACCGGAAGCGGGATTGGATTAATGGTCGCATGGGGAATCATACCGGTCAAATCAGTGGACACTTCGCCAGGAACTCTCAAGCAAGCAGACAAGGATCGATATCGCGTTTTAATCGCCGAGGATTACCGGGTTACAGGTGACGGTGAAAGAGCAAAAGCTCGTATGGAACTGTTGGATGATAAATACGCATTAACCGCCCTCTCAAATCAGATCGATCGAACTGCGTGGACTTATGAAGCGGAAGGTGCTGCGCTTGTCAAACTCTATTCTGACTTGATTGATACCTCAACGATTCAACCAGGTGCGAGTGCTGTGCAAATAACACCAATAGCATCAACAGCCCCGCTGGTAGGATCTACCGTCATGCCAGAAATAAGCCGGGTTGTCACATCCGCACTCACGGAAACGGAAATGGTAATGGTAACCAACTCTGTGACACCTGCGGGTCTTGTTCTGCTAAATCTAACCCCGAATTGCACCTCCGATCAGATGCCACCTGTCCTGGAGATTTCAGTCGTGGATGGGTCTGGCAAACCAATTAATGGGGTTGTGCTCGTGGTTAGCTCGTCAGCTGGAACAGAACGGCTCATCACAGGGCTAAAGACAGGTAGCTCCGTGGGGGTTGCCGACTTTCTGATGCAGGCGGGGACGAAGTACATCATTTCACTTGAAGGTAGAGCTGGAAGCTCTGAATATCTCACGACTGCTACATGTACAGCTCCAGGTGGTGAGCATTACACCGGTGGTTGGTTGCTACAAATTCAATACTGATGGCTGGGATATAATCAACTCCGTGGTTACGGAAACACCCAAAACAGAGAATGCACAAATTGCCAAAGCAGCCGGAACGGTCATGGCTGCCTTTGTTTTTTCCAATCTGGTCGGCCTGATTCGGGGGATCATTATCACCAATGGCTTTGGCACCAGTTCCGACTTAGATGCATTTAATGCCGCAAGTCGGGTGACTGAACTGCTGTTTAACCTGGTAGCTGGTGGAGCATTGGCTTCCGCCTTCATTCCGACTTTTACCGGTTTTTTGATCAAAGGCGATCGGGAAGATGCCTGGCGTCTGGCATCAGCAGTGTCGAATCTGGTCTTATTGGTCCTTCTGGTGGTGAGTTGCATGGCATTTATCTTTGCCCCACAACTTGTTGAGCACGGACTATATTTGCTCGCTCCCGGGACCATTGTCACCCAGCAGGAGTTGACGGTCGATCTATTAAGAATCATGCTGCCATCGGTGATCATCTTTGGAATCAGTGGTCTTGTCATGGGTATGCTTAATAGTCATCAGGTATTTCTCATCCCAGCCATCGCACCTGCGATGTATTCCATCGGTATGATCGCAGGCACCCTCTTTCTGGCTCCCAGGATAGGCATCCGAGGGTTAGCCTGGGGAGTTGTTCTGGGTGCTGCCGGGCACTTAGTGATCCAACTTCCCCGCCTTTTAAAATTGAATGGCCGACACTACCTTGCCATTTTAGGATTGACGAATCCAGCAGTCAGGGAAGTCCTGCGTTTGATGGGGCCACGAGTAATTGGTGTGGCTGTTGTGCAGATTAATTTCATTGTGAATACCATCATTGCACTGGGATTACCGGAGGGGAGTGTGTCGGCGCTGGTGTTTGCTTTTGGTCTTATGATGATGCCACAGATGGCCATCGCGCAATCGACGGCAATCGCCGCGCTCCCCACATTTTCCATTCAAGCGTCTCAGGGAAGATTGGATGAATTAAAGACTTCCTTATCAGCCACCTTGCGGGGAATAATCCTTTTATCCATGCCTGCCGGCCTGGGATTGATTCTGCTGCGACAACCCTTGGTGGCCTTTCTTTACCAGCGGGGAGAATTTGATGAGAAGTCGACTGCCCTGGTCGCCTGGGCATTGGCCTGGTATGCTGCAGGTCTGGTTGGCCATTCGTTGTTGGAATTGCTCAGCCGGGCATTCTATGCTTTACATGATACGCGCACACCTGTCAGCGTGGGTGTGATCGCCATGTCTCTTAACGTCGGTCTTTCCTTTGGTCTGGCTGAATTATTTAAATATGTGGGTTGGATGCCGCATGGAGGTTTAGCATTAGCAAATACTCTGGCAACGGCATTGGAAGTGATCACACTTTATGTGCTGTTACGCAGGCGATTGGGAAGCCTTAATGATCGAAGCCTTCTCACGCGCATTCCTCCAATCCGGTTTGGGCGTGTTGGGTATGTCGATTTTCATCGTGCATTTGGGATCGCTCCATGGGGGATAGCGAAGTGATGCTGACCGCCTTGGGTGGGGTGTTTTTGGGGGCGGTTGTATATGGATTAATACTGATGTTAATCAAAACACCTGAGGTGGGACAGGCCATTCGTGCAGTGAAACGCCGCTTAAGGCAGACTCAGTAGCGGACGACCAGCCAAACGATCAAAGCCACGGCGGAACCAAGCACAACCCCCATGACAGCTTCAAAAGGAGTATGTCCAAGGACTTCTTTTAAGGTCGTATCTGAGACGGGGTGGCCTTGGAAAAGCGCTTCCATCATTTGGTTGATCTTCTGAGCATGTTTACCTGCCTGCTGCCTGATTCCGGTTGCATCATATACCACGATCATACCTATCGCCAGGGCAAGTGCGAATAGAGGTGAGCCAAAGCCTTGGAATAGTCCAATTCCCAATGTTGATGAACTGATCAAGGCGGAATGAGAACTTGGCATACCGCCTGCGCTGAAAAAAAGCGACCAGTGCCATTGATGTGATTTGATGTAAGTCTGTGGGTAATTTAAGTAACTGAGCTAAAAACCAGGCGATCAACGTGGTGATCAAAACATAGTTGCTCAGGATGTCATTATTGATCGAGGAGTCAGGCATCTGTCGGCCTCCTTTTCGGTGTCTCCCGTCACCTGGCGGATTTTTAATTGGGCCTGGTGTAATAGGTTTTCACAGTGACCTGCCAGAGCTTGACCACGCTCGAATAACTTTAATGTGTCCTCAAGCGATTGGTGTCCGTCATCCAGAAGAGCGACGATACTTTGCAGCTCCTCATAGGCTTGCTCATATGATAGTTTAGCTCACTTCTTTTTGTGTTGACATTCTAATTACTCCTGAACGACGTTGGCACCGAAGGAACCATCGCCCACTTCTATATGGATTGGGACTTGATCCGAGACATCCTCGATGGACGTCACCAGCTTTTGGGTCAACTGATTGGTTACCAGGGCAAACCCTCTTTTTAAGGTTCCTCTGAGGGGATAAAACGCTCAAGTGGCTAATGATATCTTGGAGATTAAGTCGCCGAATGTCCATTGCATGGTGAGTAACCATTGAGAGACGATTATTGATATCCGTAAGCTTTTCTGACTGAAATTTGACGGTCTGAGCAGGTGAGTTGCTCATCAGCTGGTTTGTCAGTTCGGAAAGTTGCCAGAGGTAATTGTCGAGTTGATGACGTGCAATACGTTTAAGTTTGAATAACCACTCATTAAGCGATACGATCAGGTCCTCCTGGTTGGGCACTGCCATTTCCGCTGCAGCCGTAGGGGTTGGCGCACGCAGATCGGCGACGAAGTCAGCAATACTGAAATCTGTTTCATGGCCGATACCGGTGATCACCGGTATCGGTGAGGTTGCAATGGCTCGGGCAAGGGCTCTCGTCGTTAAAAGCGCATAAGTCCTCAATGGAACCGCCTCCACGAGCCAACAGGATAACATCCGGTTTTTCATTAATCACTCGGGTGAGAGCTGATACCAATCCGGTTGGATGCATCACTTCCCTGTACGGGTGAGGGCGAGAGGATGACTTCCACCAAAGGGAAGCGTCTTCTCAAGACATTCAGAATGTCCTGTAAAGCAGCACCGGTAGGTGACGTGACAATCCCGATGCGATGAGGGAATATAGGCAATGCCCGCTTGCGAGAGGCATCGAAAAGGCCCTCCGCTTCAAGCTTTGCTTTTAACCGCAGAAACTCCTGATACAAGCGACCTTCCCCGGCCGGGCGCAAGAGTATCTACATAAAATTGCAACTACCCCACCCGCCTCATAAATATCCACATATCCATGAGCTTCAATGGATTGCCCTTCCTCCAAGGCTGTGGGAAGGCGCATTGCATGCTGTCGCCATATGGCACACCTAATTGATGCGACCTGATCCTTCAGTGTGAAGTAGATGTGTCCCGAACTTGCCCGCGCCAGGTTAGAGATTTCTCCACCCACCCATACATCCCGCAGAACATCATCGCTTTCCAGAATGCCATGCAGATAACCGGTCAACTCCTTGACGGTTAGAATGGATGTTGATAACAACGATAGTTGCTCCATTGTCTGGAAGCATACACTGCTTGAATAGCACTGTCAACATTCCGGTAACCAGATTCAAGTACAATAAGGTTAATGGCTAACCAACAAAGCCCCGGAGATACTATGAGTGAAGAGACATCGATCCACACAAAGCGTATTGCGATCATAGGAGCAGGTTTTGGAGGCATGGCCGCAGCCTATGATCTGGTGCGCCTGGGTTATCAAGTTGTGGTGTACGATGCGGATGATCACCCAGGAGGATTGGCCAGTGGTTTTAAAGAGCCCCAGTGGAACTGGTCAGTCGAAAAATTCTATCATCATTGGTTTGCAAGCGATAAACATATGCTTGGTCTGATTAGCGAACTTGGGCTGAGTGACAAAGTGCTCTTCCCACGCCCATACACCGTGATGTTCCACAATGGCAAATTCTACCCGTTCGATTCCATTGTAAAAATGGCATTGTTTCCTGGCCTGGGCTGGGGGGTAAATAAAATCCGCTTTGGGCTGGTAGGTCTATACCTGCGACTGACAACCAACTGGAAAGTACTGGAAAAAGCCACAGTCGATGAATGGATGCGCAAATGGGCGGGCAAAAAAGTGTATGAACTCATGTGGGAACCACTGGTAATCGGTAAGTTTGGAGAGAAGTATTATAAACAAGTCAACATGGCTTGGTTGTGGGCGCGTATTAAGGCCCGAACGACCCGCCTGGGGACATTCGCTGGAGGATTTCAGGCTTTGGCTGATGAATTTTACAAGAGGCTGGATGAAATGGGGGTCGAATTTAAACTGAAGACCCGTATTGAAAGGATCCAATCAAAAGCGGGAGGAGGCCTGGAACTCATCCCGGATGGGGATCGCACACCAGACTGTGCAGATGCTTGCCTGGTCACATCCTCGCCCGGACAACTGGCAGGGATGGTGAAGGAGCTGCCAGACGATTATCTTAAAGGCTTACTATCATTGAACCAAATGGGGGCAGTGGTTCTAGTAGTCAGCTTGAGACATCAATTATCAACCGAGGGTTACTACTGGTTTAATCTGCCAAAATCAGCAGGGTTCCCCTTCCTTGCGCTAGTGGAGCATACCAATTATATCCCGCCAGATAACTTCGGCGGGGATCATATCGTGTACATTGGTGATTATTTGGAACCCGACCATGAGTATTTCAAGTTGACCAAGGAGGAGTTGCTCGACCGTTTCCTGCCCGGGCTGGTTAGGATCAATCCGAACTTCACAAAGGATTGGTTAAAGAAATCCTGGCTTTTCCGAACCAGTTATGCACAGCCTGTTCCGCTGCTGATGCATTCTAAAAGGATCCCATCGATAAAAACCCCTGTCGCCGGTCTATACTTCGCCAGTATGAGCCAGGTGTATCCCTGGGATCGAGGAACGAATTTCGCAGTTGAGATCGGCCGCAAGGCTGCCGGACTTGATTCGGGGCGATTTTTCTGGTGGGAGTAGTTGTAAAAGTTGAGATGCTGATTTCATCAATGAATGATCAAAAATCCAGCAAAATATTGACATGGAATAAGTCGAACAAAAGTTTCAATTGTACAACTGTTGCGATAAGTGAGAGGTTCTCCCCCACCCATGGGTATCAATCCCCCTCTTCCCCCAAGCAGTGGGATTGCCTGGCATGGTGTTTGCACTATACCGAGCGTCTCGAAAATGAGGTTTTTTAAGATAGGCGTATTCTTAAATAATACGCTTTTTTAAATCTAGCGTAGGGTTAAATACTTGAACTGGTGGGGGATCTTTGATAGAATGATCCCAACAAACCTTACAGGGCTTTGTTCACCCCTTGTAGTGAAGATAAAGTACATATTCCATTACAGCTCACGTTACCAGCGGGAGAGCGATAGCATATCTGGTACGAGAATGAGCAAAACCAAAAACATCTTTAAAGGACTGTATGAACGCAGAACAAGCATGGCGGGCAACTCTTGGGCAACTCCAAATGGAGATGTCCAAGGCCGCCTATGATACCTGGGTGCGGGATGCCAGTCTTGTCTCCTGTGAGGGTGGCGAGTGTGTTGTTGGCGTAAAAAATGCTTACATCTGTGATTGGCTTGATAACCGGTTGATGGATACGGTTATCAAGAAAATGTCCAATCTTATGGAACAGCCCATCAAAGTTCGTTTTGTCGTCAATGGGAGATCGCAAAATCTGGATCGGAATGAGCAAGAGGAACCCCCCTTTTCATCGCCGCGGATAATGATCACCAATCACAATACCCTACATGAGCGATACACTTTTAGTGAATTTGTCGTGGCTGGTAATAACCGATTGGCGCACGCCGCAGCTTTGTCTGTGGCTGAAAACTCGGCCAGTGCGTATAATCCGCTATTCATCCATGGCGGCGTGGGGCTTGGAAAAACCCATCTTCTTCAGGCGGTCGGTCACGCCATCCAGAAAGCTGGCCGGCGGGTGTTATATGTGTCTTCCGAGGAGTTCACAAATGACTTGATTTCAGCAATCATGGGTCATTCTACAACTGAATTCCGTGAAAAATACCGTACTATCGACGTACTATTAATGGACGACATTCAATTCATTGCCGGGAAGGATTCGACCCAGGAAGAGTTCTTCCATACATTCAATACATTGTACGATCAGAACAAGCAGATCGTGATCACATCGGATCGACCCCCAAAGGCGATCAGCACGCTTGAAATGAGATTACGTTCCCGATTCGAAGGGGGCTTGATTGCGGACCTCCAATCACCGGATTATGAAACACGCATTGCTATTCTTAACCGCAAGATTGAACGTGGCGGGCGTAATATACCTGTGGATGTGATTGAATTGATCGCGCGCAGTATAGAGAGTAATATTCGGGAACTGGAAGGTGCGTTGAACCGCCTTTGTGCTTATGCGGATCTGATTGACGCCAAGATAGATGAGGCATTGGCCAGAACTGCTCTGGCAGACTATATCACCCAACAACAAGCCATCAATCCGGATCATATTGTGGGTGTGGTCGCAAGTGCCTTTGGAATTGAGCGTGATCGTTTGGTGGGACGTGAGAGGACACAGGAAATTGCATTGCCCAGGCAAGTGGCGATGTACCTTCTTCATGAGGAGACACACCAATCCCTGCCCCAGATCGGACAAGCCCTGGGCGGGCGGGATCATACAACAGTGATGTATGCTTGCGATAAAGTGGCGGGATTGATCGAGAAGGATGCCCGAATGCGATCACGGGTTAGTAAGATCAGAGAACAGTTATACCTGCGAGCATCATTGCCTGCCTAGTACATCCATCAGGATATTTGGCTCTTTTTAAGTTGATCCAGTAAAGTAATATACTCAGAAACGTTGGGCGGTGCCATCGCAACGATCTGTTCTATGACATCTATGGCGCCATTGATATCCCCTTTATTCATTAATTCCTCACCAACAGTATTCAAGGCATCAATCGTCTGGGATTTGTTGTTTTTTTGTGTAACTTCTTCACCTGCCAATGCGACCAATCCGGAATTATCCGGATATTCACGGCAAAGTACCTGGATGAACCCCGTCGCGCGAATTGATTGACCCGCGTTGACCATTTCGAGCATAAAATCTCTTGCCTCCATGATGGCGTTGTCTGTTTGTCCGAGGTGGAAATAGATATCAACAATTGCTTTACGCGTCTTCTCATCATCGGGTTGTATGTTTTTTACTTGCTCGTAATTATGCAAAGCTTGTTTCCAATCGAGTCGTTGGGTATCAATGTCGGCAATCCGACGGAGAATCTCAGCTTCCAGGCGCCGGGGACCTTTGGTGCTGTGGCACAACCGCATTGCATCCTGACAAATCTGGGATGCCCGGTCAAGTTCTGCCAGTTGCATATAAATATCCGCAATGTGGAGATTTTCGCGGATGGCATCTTCCGACTGCCCCATTGTTTTAAGGTTATCGATCAACAACTTCCGCAAGTCCATATCCATGGGCATCAGAGATACTGCATGTCGGAGCATCTGGACGGCTCGGGTACTTTCTCCGCGGCTGGTGTATGTTTGGGCGATGATCTTATACTTCTGGATGGCGGCCTGCTTCTCATGCATCTTATACAACAGATCTGCAATCAATTGGTGCAGAGGTAAAAAGTTGGGCGATTCATCCAGGGCAAAAAAGGCTGTCTCAAGAGCTTCGCGTGGTTTATCGTTCTCATTAAAACTGCGGATCGTACTCAGAGCTTCGATCAGACCGGTACTTTTGGTTTGAAGTAAAACGGAGATGATGGGCGTAGCCAAGCTTTCTGTCGTTCCCATAATCTCCTCGCGAATGTTGCAAAGATGCTGTCGCCAATCTGTTCTGACCAGCTGTGTCTCCACGTTTTCACAAACCGTTTCACGACTACCGGGATCCGCATCTCTCTCAAAAGAGTCAATGATCGGTTCGTACATATTCATCAGGTTATTAACCTGGTCTGCCGGTACAGTGATCGTATCAGCAACAGCCATGGCCTCCATATATACCCGCGCAGCCCCATTGATCTTGTCGGCTTTTAATAAAATACGTCCGATCAGCAACTTGGAACCCAGGGAATAATCTGGACTCACTTGGGATTTTTGAAGATACTTTAATGCTTTCTCATATTCACCATTTTGATAATGGAGGAAGCCGAGATTAAAGTTGGCGGCGGGATGCTCCAATCCCTTACTGGTGGCGGCCGATAATTCAAATATTGCCTGGGGAATTTGGTCATGGGTCTGTGCATCGATCGCCTGGCTTAAATGAAGGGCGATTTTTGCATTCGGACCCGTCCCTTCATTTTTAGGGTTTTCATTTCTTGAGGAGCGAGTAGAACTCGACGCACTCTGTTGCTCAAACAGAAAGCCGGCCAGTGCTACCAGAGCGTTTTGCTTGGTCTCAGAGATCGGGTCTGTAGAATGTCCCACCCTGGAGGGGACGACACTTTGGTCGAACTTCCGGACTTGGGACATGATGAATGGTCCCGTTCCACCCTGCCGCCTTGTGGGTTTAGGAAGTAATTGACCTGATTGCACCAAGCTTAAGGCATTCTGAATCTCCTTGGCTTGAGGTGAGAGCTCAATAGCATGTTCGAGGAGCTTGCGGGCGGCTTCCTTGTCATCACCGTGCTGTAAAAGCGCAGCCAGCTCCAGATACTCTCTTGCCGCCTCATCTTTTCTGCCGATGCGTTCGAGCATATCAGCAAGTCGGGACCGTGAAGTGGTATCCTCGGGATCGAATCGGGCTACCTGTGACCAGTTTTCGATGGCCTTGGTGACATCGTTGACCTTTGCATATTGATCACCGGCTTCGACACTGAATTTTGTGGCATTCGTCAAATCCCCAAGACGTTCATATAAACGCGCAATACGTTCTATGATTACCGGATCGTTTCCACTTGCTTTGGCGGCACTCGTGTAATAATCAATTGCCTTCGTGAAGTTTTGCAATTCGGTAAAAGCCAGTCCAATCGCGGTTAATGCCTTGGAATCTTCGGGAATATCCTTAAGAGCTAATTCATACTGTTCAATGGCAGTATTCCAATCCAGGTCCCAGGCGGCATTATGCCCTAATGACATGTACTGTTTATATGATTCTTGATTGCCGGTCATACTAATCCTGTCAGTCTGGTCGATTTTTCGATTGGGGTTAGCTGACCCCAATTCATACCCCAGTTTGCGTCGGTGGTTATCGGAATACTCAAAGTATAGGCGTTCTCCATAACGTTCTGAACCACCCGGGCAGTTTCCTGCAATTCCTCCTTGGGGCATTCGAGGACAAGTTCATCGTGGACCTGGAGAAGCATGCGGGCAACCAGGCTTGCATCAGCAAGGGCCTTCGACATCTTAATCATGGCCAATTTCAATATATCGGCTGCAGTGCCTTGAATGGGCGCGTTGATCGCCTCGCGTTCTTCACGGTTACGTAAGTTGGGGTTCGTCTGTGTTTTTAAATTAGGAAAATAGCGCTTTCGCCCCAGCAAGGTTTCAACATACCCCTTCTCCGTTGCCGACTTGCGCAATCCATCCAGAAAAGTTTTAACTCCAGGGAATTGCCTGAAGTAGGAGGCGACAAACTCCTCGGCTTCCGCAAGTGTCAGGTCGGTAGAACGGCTGAGTCCGAAGGCACTCATACCGTATATCAAACCAAAGTTGATCGCCTTGGCATTGCGGCGTTGTTCCTTGGTAACCTGATCCAAAGGGATGCCATGAATTGCGGCTGCGGTCGTCCGGTGGATATCCTGGCCTGCCTGGAACGCAGCACACATGGCTATGTCCTTTGACATGTCAGCAACGATGCGCAATTCGATCTGAGAATAGTCCACAGACAACAAGACCCAACCTGGTGAGGGGACAAAACCCTGACGAACTGTATGTCCCAACTCAGTTCTGGTTGGAATGTTTTGCAGATTGGGATCTGAGGATGCCAGCCTCCCGGTCACTGCCCCGGTCTGATTGAAAGATGTATGAATACGCCGGGTGATTGGATTCAATTGAAGAGGAAGTGCATCCACATACGTAGACTTTAATTTGGCCAACTCACGGTATTCAAGAATTAATGCGATGATCGGGTGTTCGCCCCGCAAATTAACCAACACATCCGCAGAAGTAGAAAAATGCCCGCTGGATGTCTTTCGCCCCCGATCCGGCGGTATCAAGCGCAACCGGTCAAACAGCACGGTTGAAAGCTGCTGAGTTGAATTTATATTGAAGACAGACCCGGCCAAATCATAAATGTTCTTTTCAAGAGCTTCCAACCGCTGGGTCAATTCTTTGGACATCTTTTTAAGAAATTCGGTATCCAATCCTATCCCATTGTGTTCCATGGAAGCCAACACAGGTACGAGTGGCATTTCCATCGTCTCGAGCAGGTTTGTTGCCTGGAGTTTCTCCAATTCGTGGGATACGATTGGCTCCAACCGTAAAGTTGCTTCAGCATCTGCTGCTGCGTATGCCGCAACTGAATTGATCGCCACGTGTGCCATATCGATTTGGTTCTTCCCGCTGCCAATGAGTTCTTCGATGGGTGTCATTTCTACACCCAGGAAATCACGAGCCATACTCTTCAATCCCAAGCTCCGAGAAGCGGGATCTATTAGAAATCCGGCAATCATCGTGTCGAAAGATAGTGGACTCACCACCAGACCCTGGCGTAAGAGCACTAAATAATCATACTTGATGTTGTGACCAACTTTTTTTATTCCAGGGTCTGTCATGGTCTTTCTCAACATGGTCATGACTCTGTCTGCGCTAAGGTTCCGGTTGTCCTCGACCTTATGCCCGATTGGGATGTAATAACCTTCTCCAGCTTGAATGCTCAGGGAAATACCCACAAGTTCCGCACGCATCGGGTCCGTCGAGGTTGTTTCAGTGTCAAATGCGATCAGTTCTGATTGTTCAAGCACTTTGCGTAAATCTTCCAGCAAGGGCATAGAATCAATGATGTTTACTTTTATCGCACTGGTGGATATCAATGATGGTGTATCTCCCGCAGTTGCGGCAAATAATGGCAACTGGTTGTGTTCCTGAAGTGTGTGCCCATAGGATCGCGCGATTTCATGGAAACGGGGGAGCAAAGAACGAAATTCCAATACCTGAAAAAGTGATTCCACCTTACCAGGGTCGAAAGCATGCATGCGGGCATCGTCAAAATTCACACTTATCGGCGCATCTGTGACGATCCGTGCCAGTTTTTGACTTATGTAAGCCGATTCCCGGCCGGCTTCAAGCTTGGTCTTAACTCTTTCCGGCAGATCATCAAGGTGTTGGTAGATCTGATCAAGGGATGGATATTGGGTTAACAGCGACAGCGCCGTTTTCTCGCCAATACCTGGAACTCCCTTGATATTGTCAGAGGTATCCCCAACCAGTGCTTTATAATCCACCACCTGCGAAGGCTGGATACCCCATAAGGCAACCACATCTTCTCTCAAGAAGTCTTTTGCTTCTGCCATTTTTCCGCCTGGCAGATTGACAATAATCCGATCATCTACAAGCTGCAAGAGATCTCGGTCCCCCGTGATGATTTTGACCCCAAAACCGGCTGCTACTGCTTTACGGGCCACAGTCCCAAGAACATCATCGGCCTCATAACCTTTTACTTCAAGCCGCGGGATATTAAATGCGTCCACCATCTCCCGGATGCGTTCGATCTGGGGGCGTAAATCATCCGGCATTTTTTCCCGGGTAGCTTTGTAGTCCGGGTAGATCTCGTCGCGAAATGTTTTTCCAGTATCGAAAGCCACAGCAATATATTCTGGCTGTGACTGTTCAAGTAAGCGCATCAATATACTGGCAAAGCCATATGTACCGGCAGTTGGTTCACCATTGCGCGTCTGCCATCGTTCTCGTACCGAACCCGCTGCGGTGAGTGCAAAATAGGCCCGGTATGCAACCGCGTGACCATCGATCAGATAAATGATTGGTGTCATGATTTCCGCTTTGCCATACCCGGTCTGAATTATATGATGAAAAATGAGTATCTGGTAATTCGATATTGAGGGAAATTACTCTGGGGATCAGCCATCCAATATTCAGAACTCATTCCCCTTTATTTACCATCCAGTCGTGAAGAGGAGGAATAGCCAAAGATATTAATGGCTACCAGTTTTGTAGACAAAGATGGAGTTCATGGTACTAGAGATCGGTAAAATGGTGCTTTCTTGGGTCAATGACCACCAACTTTTTTATAAAATTCCGTGACCTTTCTGCGAATGTGTGTAACATCAGCGCGTTCTCGAATCAAAATTTGGTTCTGACGGGCAGTATCAAACCGGCGGTCTGGATTATCCAGATAAAGCAGGAGGGATTCTGCCAAGGCGACAGGATCGGCCGGCGGATATAGTAATCCGTTCAAACCCGGGGTGATCCACTCACGCAGGCTTTCAATGTCTCCGGCAATGGGGTAACATCCACTGGCAATTGCCTCGAGTAATGAGTTTGGCACGCCGTCATGCTCACCCGGTGAGATAACCACATCCGCACGGCTAAACAACCACCATAGATCCCGTTGAGGGAGTGTTGGCAACAATTTGACATTACTTTCAAGTGCGCGTGACCTGATCATTTGTTCAGCTTCCGGTTGACCAGCCATGGTGGGGCATAGAAAGTACACCTCCGAGTGACGATTTGATACCATACGTGCAGCATCAAAAAAAACATCGTTCCGGAGGCTGCCAGGGCGGAATCCCCGTGGATTAACGACCAAAGGGCGGTCGACCGGTATACTCTCGATTAAATATCCTGGTATAGACGCACGAGCTCGTTCCAACTCCTCGAGATCTATCCCACCACAACCTGGGGCGACCAGACTCGGTCGATCATTATTAAACCCCCAGGATTTCGCCAGGCGTATATCACGGAAGGCATCTGCCATTAATCCATCGGCACGTAACAGGGTGGTCTGTGTAGCCTTTCCCATCTGGTATGAGCGTTGGGCATGCAAGGTCAGGTCATTTCCCCATATTGAAACAATCAGTGGGTATTTCTGCGAGGCGTATTGTGCCAGCATTCCTTCAAAAGGGATGCGCAAGGCATGAATCAGTTCGGGCCCGATTCGTTCGACGATCTTGATAAACCGGTTGCGATAAAAGGAAAGCGACAGAGGTCCGATCAGGTACCTTAGGTGGTGCAAATTAGGACGTACCGTTTTCACGAACCCTCGAAGTGGGTTCGATCGGACGGCAGCGATGCCAGTGCCTTCCTTCCTGGTCGCCATTCCTGAAAATGCGATGGGTAGAATATCAAACTCTGCCAAGTCCGGCAGCCTATTGCATGGATATGTGGATATCAATGAAACGCGATGTCCATCTCTTTGGACATTGGCGATCCAGCTTTGAGCGGTAGGGCTGCGCCCATCGGCGACAAATAGCAGGTTCATCCGATTAATATTAATAGGTGATCTGGCTGATCTTGCTCAACTTATTGAGTTGGTGTGTGGATATGATCTGTCGTACTGTTCCGGTCAGGCCGCGCATGACCAAACTATCTGTGCGGACGCTGTTGGCGGAATAAGAGACTCCATCCAGCAGATCGCCACGAGTGATACCTGTGGCTGCGAAGAAAACATCCTCTGAAGAAACCATGTCATTGAGCGTCAGGACTTTATCGAAGTCGTATCCAAGGTCGCGGCCACGTTTATACTCGTCCTCATCGCGTGCATACAACTTCCCCTGGATATTACCTCCCATGGCACGCATACCACAAGCAGCCAGTATACCTTCTGGGGTTCCACCGATACCAAGCAGGACATCGATCTCCGATTGCGGCCAGGCGGTCATTAAAGCACCTGCCACATCCCCATCCGGAATGAGCTTTATTCGAGTGCCACATTTACGAACCTCGGCAATCAGATCATGATGACGGGGACGGTCAAGAATGACCGCTGTGAGGTGCTCAACGCCTTCCCCCTTGGCTTTTGCTATCCGTCTCAAGTTTTCTGCCACTGGAGCATCAATATCAATGACATCCTTAGCAATCGGACCGACGGCTATCTTATTCATATAAACGATCGGACCAGGATTGAACATCGTTCCGCGTGGCGCAATGGCAACTGTGGCAATGGAATTGGACAATCCCAATGCCAGAGGCCGGGTTCCATCGATTGGATCTACTGCGAGGTCGACTTCAGGCGGTCCACCCGCCCCCAGGTGTTCGCCACGAAAGAGCATGGGAGCTTTATCCTTCTCTCCCTCGCCGATGACCACCACGGCACTCATCTCGATGGTGTTCAATATAATACGCATACCATCAACAGCCGCCTTGTCGGCCGCATTTTTATCACCCCGTCCCATGAAGCGCCCGGCTGTCATTGCAGCAGCTTCTGTGACACGGACAAGTTCTAAAGCCAGATTACGACTGGGTAAGGTCATCCTGTGTCTCCTTCGTTTCTTAGACCCATAGAAAGAAAACCAGATAGTAACCTATGGCAGCAGCCCAGATCCAGGAGTCGACGCGGTCCAGAGCCCCGCCATGCCCGGGAAGCAGGTTTCCTGAATCCTTTACACCGAATTGTCTTTTTAGCATGCTCTCCCCCAGGTCACCGAGAGTTGGGAGAACCGAGAGGGCGACTCCGACAATAATCCCCCTGTAGATGGACATAGCAGGGGATACAAATCCCCATAAGTATGAGAATAGGATGCCTGCCAGTACTCCCGTGACAATGCCACCAAAATACCCCTCCCAGGTTTTTTTGGGGCTGAGGCGGGGAGCCAAGCGATGCTTGCCAAATCGCGAGCCAATGAAGAAAGCACCGCTGTCAGCCAGCCAGGCAACGGGCATGATCAACATAAACCACCACAAGCCTTCCGGCAAAAGCCTGAGTGAGATGAGGTGTGGACCCAGGATCCCAAGATAAGCCAATCCGGCCAAGGAGATGGTAAAGTCTGTGGCAGAATTGTTATTGCCCCTCTCATAAGCTATCAGGTGATAGCTCATGGCAGCAAGAACGAATACGGTCAGGATAAGATCCTGATGTTCAAATCCCGACACCAGGCGCGTGATAGTCATTGAGACCACACCGGTAATCACCAAGATCGTAGCAGGTGCATTTCCGGCTTTTGTAAATAGGATGCAAAATTCCCAGGATGCCAATCCGAGGAGCAGGGCGATGAATAAGGTTAGTGGCCAACCACCTATTTTAATTAATGTGACACCCACTGGAATCAGGATGATTGCAACGATCAAGCGTTTTGCCAACATGCGCAGATCAGTCCTCCGGGCAGCTTTCTACCTGGTTTGAAGATACTTTTCCATATCGTCTATCCCGGCTGCCATATTCAATGATAGCTTTTCGGAGTTCCTCTTTATCAAAATCCGGCCAATAAGTAGGGGTTACATATAACTCGGAGTACGCCGCTTGCCATATTAAAAAATTGCTGATGCGCATTTCACCGGAGGTCCTGATGACCAGATCGGGATCGGGAATGTTGGAAGTAAAGAGATAGCTGCTGACCAGCTCCTCGGAAATAGTGGAAGGATCCAGTTTGTCAGCCAGCATGCGACGGATGGCACAGGTGATCTCATCGCGACCGCCATAATTGAATGCAATGCAAAGTACCAGACGGCTATTCTTTTCGGTTAATTGCATGGCGTCTTTGACTTTTTGAATCAACTGAGGCCTCAGACCTTCGAGTCTGCCGATATGTCGAAGTTGAACACCCTGTTGGTGCAACTCTGCCAGTTCGCGTTCGATGACATCTTCAATGATCATCATCAAGCCACTGACTTCATCCTGTGGGCGACGCCAGTTCTCGGTGGAGAAGGCATAGATGGTCAGGTACTTCACCCCAAATTCAACGGCAGCACGAATGATCTGCCGAAGATTCTCGGTACCCGCCTTGTGGCCGGCCAATCGGGGTAGGCCGCGTGCCGTAGCCCATCTTCCGTTGCCATCCATGATAATTGCGATGTGTTCAGGAATCCGGGCGAATTCCGTCTTGAATTTTTGCTTCTTCATGATCTGGATCTGGATCAGACTTCCATGATCTCTTTTTCTTTATGCTTGCCGATCTCTTCCACCTGTTCGGTCATCCGGTCTGTCAATTTTTGCATTTCTTCTTCGGCCGTATTCAGATCGTCTTCTGAGATCAGCTTCTCGTGTTCATATTCCTTGAGGTCTTTTAGAATGTCGCGACGGACATTGCGGATTGCCACACGGGTTTCTTCCAGTCGGGTATGGACGATCCTGACCAGTTCATGACGCCGATCCTCAGTTAATAGAGGGATGTTCAACCGGATAACCTTCCCATCGTTATTGGGTGTCAAACCAAGTTCAGAGACGAGAATGGCGCGTTCTATGGCTTTTAATGTTGTTGCATCAAAAGGGCGAATAAGTAGAACCCGCGGCTCGGGGACACTGATATTGGCTAACTGCATTAAGGGTGTTGGCATTCCGTAGTAGTCCACAGGAAGTTTTTCAACCAGAACGGGTGAAGCGCGGCCGGTCCTGATAGCAGCCAGGTCATCCGTTAAGACCTGGAGCGCGCTCTTCATGTGAATTTCGGCTTCCTTAATCGTTTCTTTGATCATGCCTGCCTCCGGTGACTAGGGTATGGCTTAAGCATACCAAAAAAGAATGAAACTGACCAATCAGAAAACATCCAGATACGTTCACCATAATTGCCGCCTTGGACCACAGTTCATGAATTCCATCGCGTGCCTTTGACATCTCACTAAGCCCACATAATTAAATTAAAGCAAGCCGCAAGGCTTGCTTATAAATATATTTGCAGTTTCGTTCTTCCTATAAACTACCGCGACCCTAACGTGACCTCCACACTCATTTCCTGACCATCACGAATTATCGTCAGTATTATCGAATCCTCTGGCGATTTGAAATTTACCATGTAACTGAGTAGATCGCTGAAGACCTTGATGGGTTGACCATCCGCAGCAACGATCAGATCGCCTCCTGCCAACAACCCGGTAATACTCGTGGCATCCGTTCCTCCACGAATACCGGCCCGGCTGGCGGGTCCACCGGAAGCGACACTCAACACATATGCCCCCCCCATGTGGGTGATACCAAGAGCTTCCATGGCAAATAGATTCAACTCTTCCCGGCTGGTAATACCTAGGTAGGGATAATCAAAGCTCCCATAAGCGATCAGTGAAGGAGCGACCCGCTTGACGATATTACTGGCAATGGCGAACCCGATACCGGTGTTGACAGCTTCACCCGTAGCGGTTGAGCCGGAGGTCTGAATTGCCCGATTGACCCCAATGACTTCGCCGTTCAAGTTTAATAGAGGTCCACCCGAATTCCCGGGATTGATCGAGGCATCGGTCTGGATCAAATCGGCGGCTGTGTAATAAGCCCCGGATGCGGTTTGCCGCTGGGAGTCCAGCGTTCGACCCAGGGCAGAAACAACCCCGACGGTCATAGTGCCGGTTAGTCCGTATGGATTGCCAATTGCCACGACTGTCTGGCCTACACGCAATTGGCTCGAGTCACCAAGAGCCAGGGGGTGAAGCTGCTCTTCCGGAACATCAACATCAATAATGGCGATATCCGAGTCGAGATCGGTGCCTATTACCTCACCATAAGTTTTATATCCGGAGGGGAAATCTACCTCGATGGACTGCTCCCCCTCAACAACATGATAATTGGTGACGATATGACCGTTTAAGTCGATCACAAAGCCGGAACCAAGAGCATCGCCAGCGTCAGTTATAACCTGGATGGCAACAATCCCCGGATTAACCGCACTATAGAGCGCAGTGAGGATTTCCTCCGTGTCTCCAATGTCTGGAACCGGGATAGTATCAAAGGAAGGAGCGTTCTCCAGGGATTCAAAAGTCGGAAGCACTACCGTGTTATTCGATTCTTCAGGTAACAAGCCCGTGATCGTCGAGGCACAGGACAAAACGATTATCATGCTGAGTGATAATGCTAACCATTTGATATTCTTTTTCATTTATTCATCCACCTTCTTCTGCGCGTGCTATTCTTCCGAACGCAATTCTTCAAACAACTCGCGTTGTCTGTTTGACAGATGTTTGGGTATGGGGATGCGTGTTTTTACAAACAGGTCGCCATGCACCTGTTTATCCCTCAAGTGTGGCATTCCTCGTCCGGAAAGTCGGAAGGTCTGCCCGGGTTGAGTTCCGGATGGTATCGTTAATGCGACCGGACCGGCGAGTGTCTGGATGGTCACCTCTCCGCCCAGGATTGCGGTCGTCAAAGGGATTTTGATCTCCATATAGAGATCAGATCCTTTACGCTCGTACTTGGAATCGGGGGTCACATTGATAACCAGGTACAGGTCACCTTTCCCACCGGCTTGATCAGATGGTCCGGCGCCGGCAATCCTGACCTTTGTCCCGTTCTGAGCGCCAGCGGGTATCTTCACTTCGTAGCGTCGATTATCAATCTTTAAGGATCGTTGGGTCCCGCTATATGCTTCAGCTATGCTGATCGGGACTTGCTGTTCAAAATTCATCGGTACTGAATGTCGGCGTTGACGTGTCGTAGTTGTTCCCATCCCACCAAAAATCGTATTGAAGAAGTCGGAAAAGGAGCCACCGAACATATCTTCAAAATCGCGCACATCCACTCGGCGACCGCCCGCAGGTTGTCCCTGAGAAAACCAGTCCTGCCAATTGAAAGTGTCCGATGATCCACCTGTTTGCTGCCACTGGTTGTAGGAATCGCCCAGTTGGTCATAACGTTGACGTTTGGTCGCGTCCCCCAAGACCTGATAGGCTTCATTGATATCTTTGAATTTATCCTCCGCCGACTTGTTTCCAGGATTCCGATCGGGGTGGTACTTCATTGCCAGTTTGCGGTAAGCTTTTTTAATATCTTCTGCGCTGGCATTCCGATCAACACCCAGCGCCTGATAGTAATCCTTATATTCCATTGTTCAATTGTATGAAGGCCTCAGTTTGCCGTCAAGACGCCAATAGGAACTCTTATAATCTTCTTACATCTGTCAAAAAGCCATACCTGATGAAAAGACAAGCTGAGATGTGGTCATCAGATTGAGGATTCGGCCCTTAGTTTTCGATCCTTACTGATGCAAGGAAGGTTCTCAGCCCGATCCGTAAGTCATCCTCAGATGCGTATTCCAGGAGGGTGTATCCATTGGTTGTATTTCCGATGAGCATTTTTGAAACGCGGACACCCGTCTTGTAACAGCATAGAACAGGTTTTCCGTGTGATAATGCCATCGCTATCTCATAGCCAACCCCGTGAGAAGGGGTTGAAACCTCGGCCACTAAGACGTCACACTCTGTCACCCACCGGCAGTCTCTCTCAAAGGTTTGTTCGGGAGATAAAGAATCCTCCAGTTCATAGATATTGGGATCTGCAAAATGCGCGGTGGGCACAAGATGTCCGGATGCCAGTAACAAGTTCGTAATGGTTGTAAAGATTTGTTGGTCCTTTCGGCCACCCGTGATCGAGCATGAGAAATAGATGTTCAAATCAATTTACTCCTTGATTACTGTGAATTTTTGATTTTACCATTCAGCTGGCACGTCTATTGCATCATGTTGAGAGATCGCAGCACCCAGGGATTCGTCGAAATATCTTGGTAATCCATCGATCTACCTGGCGATCAATAATGTATTGCTGTAAAGAAGGAGAACACTCCATGAGAAAAACCGCTTATCTGATCATTCTATCCGTCATCATCCTCGCAAGCATGACGGGGTGTCTGCGCTCTGCATCAACAGAACCGGCAGCGCCAACTTCTACATTGGCTTTTTCGCTCCCCACCCAAAACGTGGTGACGATAGCTCAGACGGCTACAGCCATTGCCAAGATAAAATTAACCGGCACCCCGGTTGCTCTGACAACCGAACCAGGCGCTCAGGCGACCAACCCCTTTGTGACCACACCGGTTTCATCCACGAAATCTATCTCGACTAATACACCGTTTGGTCCTACTCCAACCAAATCGCGTAAGGATTATTCCTTTGATCCAGCACCCAGTTCCAGCTATCCACGGTTATCCATAGCATGGGTGGATGCGGATCTCAAGGTTGGCGTACGTACCTATGGGTTCCCGACCACAGGCACTTATACCGTATCGATGGGCGTCGGTCCCCGAGGTGGAACAATTGTTACCACGGGTAATTGTGATGCCACAACAAGTTATGCTGTGGTATATGACATCCCGGCAGCGCTGAGAGGGGTCAGCCCAATATATATACGGGTCGACTTCTCAAATGGCACCTGGGCGGTTAATTGGTTCTATAACCTGACAACCCAGTAGCCATAAATAGAATGCCTGTCAATGTGATAAACCGGGATCCGGTTTATCGTGGCAAGATTATTACAATAGAAGCGGTCCTTCTCCAATTTCCTGACGGGCGCAGGGCAAGCTATGATTTGGTGAAACACAACCCTTCCGTGACCATCCTACCGGTGGACGCAGAAGGGTTAGTTTATCTCGTCAGGCAGTTTCGGTTGGGCGCTAATCAGAACTTGCTTGAATTACCCGCGGGTGTTATAGAGAATGGTGAGGCGCCACAGACTTGCGCTATAAGGGAGCTGCGAGAAGAAATTGGTATGGCTGCAGGTGAAATAACCCTCTTGGGTCAGGCTTATCTTATTCCGGGGTATGGGGATGAACAGATGCATTTCTATCTTGCCCGGAGACTAACATCTGCACCCTTAGAGGCTGATCCGGACGAGTTCATTCGGGTTGAACGTTATACGATTTCTGAATTGTATCGCCTGGTTGAGAGTGGGGAAATTAATGACTCAAAAACCTTGGCAGCACTTATGCTGGCCAGACGCTTCCTATTATCTCCTGAATAGAGTTGTTGGGTTTTGTGGTGCTATAATTCCGCTCTGCTGATATATCCAGCAGAACGTCTTTAAGTATGACCAAACACATTGAAGTCAGCCTATCCAGGCAGTCATTACTTCTCACGATCATTTTTACAATCCTATCATGTTTGTTCTGGGGATTCATTTTAACCTTTCTCCTTCACACACAACTGATTTTTTGGGGCAAGTCACAGCCAACAACAGCGGAAATGAATGCCACATGCTCTCCCATTTTGGTTGAGCTGACAGCTACCCCGTCCCCAATCAGCAATGCTTCGAGCACGCTTGGGGCTGTGATCTCAAGTACAGTCGCGGAGTACACCTACGAGCTGTTCCTATACCCGGTTTCCTCTAGAACCCGTCTACCAATGGATTTCCCTCGAACGGAGGCACAATTACCTCTGGTGAGCTTGGGTGAGGTAAGCGTTGCGACGATTATCGAGGAGCCGTTAAAACAATTGATGGCAGATGCAAAATCAGCTGGTTTCAGCCCTTACCTACGGAGTGGTTTTAGGTCGATTGACGATCAATATACCGCTTACAGCAGGTATGTTACCGAAGCGACCGAATCAGGGATGAGTCTTAAAGAAGCGCAAAATTATGCCATGCGGTTTTCTGCTGAACCCGGGTATTCTGAGCATCATTTGGGTCTGGCAGTTGATTTACTGGATTACTTTTACCCAGATTGGATTGTCGCCCGCAATAATTATGACAAGGGTTTGTATCTTTGGTTGCGGCAACATGCCCATGAATATGGGTTTGTGATCTCATATCCGGCCGGAACAGATCCAACTTACGCTAAATCCGAAAGCGGGTATGCCCTGTCTGAACCATGGCACCTTCGCTTTGTTGGGAAAGGTCTGGCTACCTGGATATTCGAGGCTGGTTATTTAGATCCACAAGTCGATATAACTGTGGATGAGGTCTTGCGTGAAGTCTATTTATTATCGGGTAATAGCACCCCCATTCAATAATAGATGAAACATCAGGGTTATAATATGACAGGTCACGGGCTGAATAGGTGACCATTATTACTGTCTAGACAACCCATTACCGTATATAATGTCGGTTTAAATAAATGTACATACCGCGGCTTATTTGCTGCGTAAAAATACCGGAGGAACATTCGATGAAACGAAAAATGATCACACAGGATGCTAATGAGGCGGTGGCACATGTTGCCTATCGTTTGAACGAAGTCATTGCTATCTATCCAATCACCCCATCTTCAGCAATGGGAGAACATGCAGATGCCTGGTCAGCCCAGGGTGTAAAAAACTTATGGGACACCGTTCCATTGGTGATTGAAATGCAATCAGAAGGTGGTGCTGCGGGTGCCGTGCATGGTGCCCTTCAGACGGGTTCATTGACAACGACCTTCACCGCCTCGCAAGGTTTGCTCCTGATGATCCCTAACATGTACAAGATTGCCGGCGAGTTGACCGCTGCAGTTTTTCATATCTCCGCCAGAACACTGGCGACTCACTCACTTTCCATTTATGGAGATCACTCTGATGTCATGGCTGCTCGGGCAACCGGTTGGGCAATGCTGGCTTCCCGGTCCGTTCAGGAAGCCCATGACATGGCATTGATCAGCCAGGCAGCCAGTTTAAAATCACGCATTCCATTCATGCATTTCTTTGATGGCTTCAGAACCTCTCACGAGATCAACAAGATCGAGCAATTATCAGATGATGATATGCGCGCAATGATGGATGCCGGACTAATTGCAGAGCATCGCAAGCGTGCATTGACTCCGGATCATCCGGTCATTCGCGGAACGGCCATGAATCCGGATGTCTTCTTCCAGGCGCGTGAAGCAATTAATCCTTACTACAATGTCGCTCCGGGGATCGTCCAGGCGGAAATGGACAAATTCGCCAAACTTGTCGGACGGCAGTACCATCTCTTTGATTATTTTGGCGCTCCGGATGCAGAGCGAGTCGTGGTTGTGATAGGCTCTGGGGCTGAGACAACCGAGGAGGTTGCTCGCGTCCTCATGCAATCCGGAGAAAAGGTGGGTGTGGTCACTGTTCATCTTTATCGGCCTTTCTCAGTGGAAAACTTCATTAATTCATTGCCAGCCACGACACGTTCCATCGCGGTGCTGGATCGGACCAAGGAGCCTGGTGCATCAGGGGAACCACTTTATATGGATGTGGTTGACGCTGTCACTGTGACACAGTCAAACGGTAAGCCGCGGTTCGGTGTAACGCCCAGGATCATAGGTGGTCGTTATGGGCTTTCATCAAAGGAATTTACACCCGGAATGGTAAAAGCGGTATTTGATGAAATGAATCAAACCTCTCCCAAACGGCACTTCACGGTGGGTATTGAGGATGATGTGACCTCACTCAGCCTGAAGTATGATGAGGAATTCTCGATCGAAGATCCAAAAACGATTCGCTGTATGTTCCTGGGGCTTGGATCAGACGGTACTGTGGGTGCCAACAAGAATTCAATCAAGATCATCGGTGAAGAGACGCCTAACTTTGCCCAGGGGTACTTTGCCATTGACTCAAAGAAATCCGGCTCCTATACCTATTCTCATTTGCGCTTTGGACCCAAGCCCATCCGGGCTCCCTACCTAATCAACCCCGGAACAGCGAATTTTGTAGCCTGTCACCAGTTCTCCTTCCTTGAACGGCTGGATGTTCTGAAGTTTGCCGCCGAGGGAGCCGTATTCCTGTTGAATAGCAATTACCCAGTGAAAGAAGTTTGGGATAAACTCCCGGGCGATGTCCAGAAGCAATTGATCGAAAAGCATCTCAAGTTCTACGTCATCGATGCTTATGATGTGGCTGAAAAGACAGGAATGGGTAATCGGATTAACACCATTATGCAAACCTGCTTCTTTGCCATCAGTGGCGTCCTTCCAAGGGACGAGGCGATCGAAGAGATCAAGAAGAGCATCAAGAAGACCTATGGCAAGCGTGGCGAAACAGTCGTCAAACAAAATTATGATGCGGTGGATCAGACTTTGGCACATCTTGTTCAGGTAGAGGTTCCTGACAAGGTTACCAGTCAGATCAAACGACATGCTCCTGTCTCATCTGAGGCGCCCGAGTTCATCCGCAAGGTTCTGGGTCCGATCATTGAAAACGAAGGTGATCGTTTGCCGGTTAGCGCCATGCCGGTCGACGGGACTTTCCCAATTGCCTCGGCTCGTTGGGAAAAGCGAAATATCACATTGGAAATCCCGGTGTGGGAACCGGATCTTTGCATTCAGTGCGGTAAATGCGCATTCGTTTGCCCGCATGCTGTCATTCGCCAGAAGGTATATGACCCGAAACTCCTCGAAAAAGCCCCGCCCACCTTCAAATCAACAGAGGCGAAGTTCAAGGAGTTTCCTGGAACGAAGTACACCATCCAAGTGTCACCAGAAGATTGTACGGGTTGTACGGTTTGTGTCGAAGCTTGCCCGGCCAAGGATAAGCAAAACCCTGAAAGGAAAGCCATCAATATGGCTGACCAACCTCCCTTGCGTGAGGCGGAAAGCGCTAATTGGAAATTCTTCCTCAGTCTGCCCGAGGCTGATCGGACGGCCATGTCACCTGGAACGATCAAGAACTCACAGCTGCTTCAACCTCTGTTTGAGTTTTCGGGAGCCTGTGGTGGTTGTGGTGAAACTCCTTATCTAAAACTGGTAACCCAATTGTTTGGTGACCATGCTATGGTTGCGAACGCCACCGGCTGCTCCTCAATTTATGGTGGCAATCTACCGACCACACCCTGGGCTGTCAATAATGAGGGTCGTGGTCCCTCGTGGTCCAACTCACTCTTTGAGGATAATGCTGAGTTCGGTCTTGGCATGCGTTTGACCGTCGACAAACAGAGTGAAATGGCACGCGAGTTACTTAAGAAGTTGGCGCCAAAACTAGACAGTGGTCTGGTGGATGCGCTGTTAACAACCGATCAGTCGACTGAATCTGGCATAAGCACGCAGCGTGAGAAAGTGGCGATGCTTAAAGTCAAATTGGAAGCGATCGAGGACGATATTGCGGCACAATTGTCCAGCATTGCAGATGCCCTGGTGAAGAAATCCGTCTGGATCATAGGCGGGGATGGCTGGGCATATGATATTGGGTACGGTGGACTGGATCATGTCATGGCATCCGGGCGTAATGTGAATATTCTGGTGCTGGATACGGAGGTGTATTCGAACACTGGAGGTCAGTCATCCAAGGCAACGCCTCGTGCTGCGGTTGCGAAATTTGCTGCCAATGGCAAGGGATTGCCCAAGAAAGACCTGGGCTTGATCGCCATGTCATACGGCTATGTTTATGTTGCCCGGGTTGCGTTTGGAGCTAACGACCAGCACACCTTGAAGACATTCCTGGAAGCTGAAGCGTATGATGGACCTTCCCTGATCATCGCCTACAGCCCCTGCATCGCACATGGTATTGATATGGCCCGCAGCCTGGATCAAATGAAACTGGCTGTACAATCCGGAAGCTGGCCTCTCTACCGGTATAATCCGGATCTAATCGATAGTGGGCAAAACCCGTTGACCCTGGATTCAAAGGATCCATCAGTTACACTGGAAGAGTATGCTTACAATGAAACCCGATACCGTTCCTTACTGCAAAGTGACGAGGCGCGAGCCGAAATGCTGATGAAGGAAGCCAAGTCAGACATTCAGCGCCGGTGGAATTACTATCGTCAGTTAGCGGATATGAAGTATACGAAAGAAGATGCTGGCAGCGAACCAGCGAAAGAATGATTTTCCTGGTTATGTAAATGAGTGAAATAAACACCCCCGCGCAAATATGAGCGGGGGTGTTAAATAAACTGAATGATTACGGTGCTTGGCGTTACTTTGGCGCTTCTGGCGTAGCTTCAGTCGTGACACGATGGCGGTAAATGATCCGACCACGAGTCATGTCATATGGAGACATCTCCACCCTGACGCGATCCCCCAGCAGAATGCGAATATAATATCGCCGCATGCGTCCTGCCAGGTATGCGAGCACTTCATGATCGTTATCCAGACGGACCCTGAATTGGGTTGCCGGAAGAGCCTCGATGATCGTGCCATCGACCTGTATCTTTCCTTCTTCTTTTGTCATGCACACCTCCTTGCCAACCACCCGGATCTGACCGGCTAGACGGTTGGTTCGTATACCTTGCCAGTCTGGCGACGTTTGAAGCGACGAATAGCTTTCTTCTTTTCAATGCGGCGCAGTTCACTCTTCGAAACAAACCAACGCTTGCGGCGGACAGTGCTCAATACGCCACTTTTCACAACTTTTTTGCGAAAGCGTTTCAGCAGTTGATCCTGCGATTCATTTTGACGTAATGTAACAATTGTCATCTTCTCACCTCCCCTCCGTTTGATTTGACAAACCAAAGGGTAAAAAAATCGGCTGAGCATCAAACGCAGCCGAGATATCCATAAAAAGTCATGAATATTACAATGAGTGACTCGGTGCGAGATTGGCCTCCAATTGATGAATTTACAACTGTGCCGATTGCTTCAGGTTTCCCTTAAGCGAAATAATTATACTCTCATTTTCTTTTAATTGTCAATTTAATCAATGAGCAAATACAAGGTGTTTATTCATTGCACAATTATGTAGGTGAATATCCGCCTAAAAATGCAATTATGTTGACGTTTCAGGTATTCTTTGGTATTATCATTTGCAAATGAATGCCAGGTTTGTCTGGCTTTCATTGATTATAGCGACAAGGAGAAGAACATCAGCGATATTAATTTCAGGGTTAATGAGATCATCCGATCTCCCCAAGTCCGTTTAATCGACGCCGCTGGAGAGAACGTTGGCGTTGTCCCAATTGATAAAGCCCTTCGGATGTCCAGGGAAGCCGACCTGGATCTGGTCGAGGTAGCACCCGGTGCAGAGCCACCTGTCTGTCGCATTATGGACTTTGGTAAGTTCCTGTACGAACGCGAAAAGAAGGAGCGAGAGGCGAAAAAATCCCAGACCAAGATCGAAATAAAAGAGATCCGGTTGCGACCTAAGACGAACGTGCACCATCGTTTCTTTAAAACTCAGGATGCACGGCGCTGGTTGGAAGATGGGATGAAGGTAAGGGTGAGTATTCGTTTTCGTGGTCGTGAGATCGTTCATCCGGAAGTGGCTCTTGAAGACTTGAAGGAAATCGCTGAAGAGTTGAAAGATATAGCAACCGTTGAACAAGCGCCATCCCTGGAAGGTAAGATGATGGGCATGACCCTGACGCCAGCAAAGGTTGGCAAGAAGCGCTCGTCGTCAACGACTGAAAAACCTAAGCACAAGGAAAAACTGGCTGAGGAAGCTCAACCCAAGGAAGTCCTTGTGCCACCAGACGCTCCGCCGGCTTGATCCACCAGACCCCCGGGACTGGTCAAAGTAGGCTGTTGGCATTATAATATTCGTTCGCTAGTAGCTGCGTCCGGCGATCCCGGATGCAGTATTTTGTCAGAAGGAGCAGTACCGTGCCTCGCAAGTTAAAAACCGGCAAAATCAAACTCAAGACCCATAAAGCCACCTCAAAACGTTTTCGTTTGAGTGGGTCAGGGGTGCTGATGCGTACCAAAGGTGGTAAAAGCCACCTTCGCCGGCGCACACCCAAACGCACGAAAGCGCTGTTCACTGAGATGGTGCCCGTTGAGGGCAAGAACATCCAGAAGCGCATCAAGCGTCTGGCCCCCAATATGAAGGTCGAGTAATCCCCGTAGCGGGAATTGTATCCGTTTAACCGCGGCTGTTGGGTGTTCACAACTGGTTGAACCGGCGCCCAGGGGTTCGCAAAGGAGTAAGTAATGGCTCGTGTCAAGCGTGGGATTACCACCCACCAGCGTCATCGTAAGATTCTAAAACTATCCCAGGGTTATTATGGCTCGCGACATCTGCTTTTCAGACGCGCCAATGAAGCGCGTTTAAAGAGCATGTGGTATGCTACCCGTGACCGGCGCGTACGCAAGCGCGATCTGCGGAAACTTTGGATCGTTCGCATTAATGCAGCCGCACGAATCAATGGAATGAGTTACAGTAAGCTCATACATGGCATGAAAACTACCGGCATTACCCTAAATCGAAAAATGCTGGCCGACCTGGCAGTCAGGGAACCAAAAGCTTTTGCTGAAGTGGTCCAAAAGTCCAAGGGTGCTTAAATAAATTACTTCCGGGAATGAACCTCCCGGAAGTTTTTATTTAAGATAAAATCCCTCATGTAACGTAGCGCCCCTTTGTTGTGCACATGAACCAATCACCCGAATTAATTACCTCCAGAAAGAATACACGGATACAGCAGATCAAGAAACTGCTTTCATCCACCTCATTTCGCCAGTCCGAAGGAGTTTTTATCGTCGAGGGGGTCAGGTTGGTTGAAGAAGCCCTCGCATCGGGTTGGGCGTTGCGGGAAATTCTGGTTTCTACAGGGCTCAATCCGCGCGGTCGGGACCTGTATGATAAGTCTGCCGGAACCGGATGTACCCGATACGAAGTGTCTGATGAGGTGATGGTAGAAATTACGGATACCGAAACACCGCAGGGAATCGTCGCTGTTGTGGAAATGCAACAATTACCCTTGCCACAGACGCTTGATTTTGTCCTGGTGCTGGATGCAATCAGGGACCCCGGTAACGTGGGGACGATCCTGCGTACGGCGTGCGCGGCCGGTGTCAACGCGGTTTTGATCGCACCGGAGACAGCCGATCCTTTCTCCCCAAAGGTTTTACGAGCCGGTATGGGAGCCCAGTTGAAGTTACCCGTCTGGGTGTGTGATTGGCAAACCTTATCGCGGCTAATTATAGAGAAAGCGGGTCTCAGAGTCTTACTAGCAGATTCGGGTGACGGTGTTGTCTTTTGGAAAGCGCCCCTGAATCAAGCAGTCGCATTGATCGTCAGTAATGAGGCCAGTGGTCCCAGCACATCTGCGCGAAGCCTGGCCGATGGGGTGATCACCATCCCAATGACCGGGAATATTGAATCATTAAACGCCGCAATCGCAGCCTCGCTGCTCGTTTACGAAGTGTTACGCCAAAGACAAACCGAGGCTATTCCACATCGAGAGTCTGGGCGATAAGTTCAATCGTGCTCCAATCCGGCGCAACAACCAGCAAGGTTGTGGGGGAGTTCTTTCGCATCAAGACAGACACTTTGTCAGTTTGCCAGCTGGTCGATTGACTTTCCTGTGAATTGGGAGTACCCCATCGGGAAATTCCATATTCTTTGAAAGCGTTTGAGTATTCTTGTGCGTCCCGATCGGTGTCCCAAATATTCTTGATGATCAGCACTATCTGGTTGGTACTTGAGTTTGAATAAAGCTGGAAGGCGTCTCCACCCCAACCTTCTGCCGCCTTACGTGCGGTCTCATCGTTCAATCGTGTATCAACCTCGTAACCCTTGGCCAGTATCAGATAGGTATACCATTCCCCAACAACGTCCGATTGGATCTGTTCCCATCCATCACCAAGCACTGAAGACAGATCCGGTAACTCTACCTTAATGGGAACATCGGAAGGATACCGGCTCGGATGCATAATCTGCTCGGTGCTTACTGGTGGGTTGGCATATGCATTGTTTACGCCACGCCAACCACCTTGATCATACAGGACTTGGACAAACTCCTGGCCGGCTGAATAGGGGAAAAGGAAATCCTCCTTCATAAATTCCGGGGAGGAATCATATACAGGGCTATCGAAGTTTTCATAAAAAGTCTGGACATCCGACTGATCCTGGTCGGACGCATACTGAAAATACCAAAAGTACTCGGTCAGGCTGGCATCCCCCTCAATTAATGACGAGATGGCGAAACAGCGCTCACTGTCCTGCTCGCAGGCTTCATCACCCATACCGAGCCTGTTCTGAAAATCATAATTCTGATCCTGGAGGATGTGGGTGAACTCATGTGCATAGGTCATTTTCTCCGGTCCACCAAAGCCGCTACCACTGACCACATACATTTCCTTGGTTTCGTCGTCGTAATATCCAGCGATTTGCTCACTGTACAAGTTTTCATAAAAGGTTAGCAGATTAAAATCCTGAGATAATAATCCCAAGGCGGATAATAGAATGGCATCGTTTCGGGCATCCTCGGGTGTATATTCGGCGAGAAAATCCTCGATCACATTCCGCCTTAACTGGTCCGGGGATAACAATGCGCGGGGAATATCTGTGGTGGGATTTAATCCCCGAATCCCGATGACTTCTTCCTGGATCCCATCCATGATTCTGGCGATATCTTTTGGCAGCTCGGAAGTTGGTTCAGCTGTAGCCGATGTGGGTACCAGACAACTGTCTGGAGGACAGTCCGTTGATTGAGGATATGACAAAGCAGTTGGAGCTGATGTGATGGTCGCCTGAGGATTATTCTCTTCCCATTTGTATAAAGCCACACCCGCAATCGCGATAATACCGGTCAACAGGCATGCGCACACCAGTATGATCAGACAGGTGATAAGGATACGATTGGTCATTGGGTATTTCCTCCCACATAATTTAAGGCGTAGCGCGCATCTATGTAATTGGGGTTCACATGCAGCGCCTTGTTGAATTCATCGATGGCTGCTGCACGATCACCTTCTCGGAAAAGTGCCCAACCGTACCAGAGACGATTTTCCTCAGAAGTTGGTGTGATTTTCAGTGCGTACTCAGCCAGGGCTTTAAGGTCGTCGTTCCGAGAAGTTTTAAAGTAAGCGATGAATGGTCCAAACTGGTGGCGTAACATGCGTTGAGGGATTCCCAATCGGATGGCAGTATCATACGCCTGGGCGGCTTCTGCATAACGTTCAAAGTACAACAGATTCGTCCCTACATTGAACCAGGCGAATGGATCATCTGGTTCAGCTTCCGTTTCGTCTAATGCTATGTTTAATGCGCTGACCCGATTGGTTTCCTCATTCCAGTTTTCACCAACCAGCTCTTCTATCTGATCAGATTGGTCCGGAAGAAAGACCACCAGGTAGGCACGATTGAAGGCTTTCCAATTCTCATCGAGCTCTTCATAAGTCAGCAACCTGTTGGCACTGTACCAGGAATCCTGGACAGTGAAAAGACCGACATCGTCATCGTAACCGGTCACCAGCAGGTAATGACCGCCCCAGCGATCATCATTGACACGATAGGATTGATCCAGTCGCATACCGCTCTCTATGATGACTGGGAAACCATTGGCAAGCATACGCTTTAAGAGTGTTATATCGCCAGCCACCCGAAAATCAGCATTTAACCACCCGGCATAATTTCGTACGTAATACACCAACTCGTCAATGTTGACGTTCTTATCATCCACATTTGGTTTGATGATCGAGCCGATATCATCCTGATTGCCCTCCCACCCATACATTCGCAGTAGCATGGTGAGTGTAGCCGCACCGCAATTATTGTATACTTCCTTTTCATACTTAGGCGCATCCAGAAGCATGCGATCAGGCAGCGGTATCGAGTGTGTTATTCGGAGTCGGGTTGGGCTGAACTGCCGGAATGGTACCGAGTGGGGTCAACCGTTCTAAAGAAATTTGTGGTTGCGGTAAGAGATGTCGGTGCATATCGGGCGGGGTTAAAAATGCTGCGTAAATATGTGGATGCAACGTCCACTCGCCAATTGACACGCATTTTTACAGCAGGCGATTGGTAACTTATTACTCCCAATAATCCGATCAAGACCACGCCGAGACCGATGTACAACCAGGTTCTCTTTTTCATCCGCGCAATTGTACCAAAGCCAGGTGCCAGGTTCTTAAAGGATGGTCATTTCTCACCATGTTATTAAATGACCGCTTTGTCACCCATCCAGATTGACGGTCGATAATTATCCGGGGAAGAGGGTCTCGAAAATCTCGGGCGCGTACTTCTGAACCATATCAGATGTGATGGCATTCTCTTTGCAGATGGAAGCATACATATCCACACTACGACGATGAATGCGCTTCTGGGTGGCGATATCCAACCCCCATAAGCCGAAACGCTGTGACCAACCACGCTCCCACTCGAAATTATCAACCAGAGACCAATGAAAGTAACCGCGCACAGGCCAGTTGAAATTAATGGCACGCCAAACCTTGTGGATGTGTTGGATGGTGTACCGTGGGCGCATTTTATCTTCCGCGTCTTCCACGCCATTCTCGGTCACATAGATCGGCTTGCTGAAGCGAAGTGCCCATCGTAAAGCTTCAAACATGCCATCCGGTACGTTGGCAATAAAACCGCTACCGCTGAGGTCAGAACCTGCAGGATAATAGAGGCGTCCAAAAAGGTTATTCGGGCACCTCAGATCGATTGCGACAGCATCGCGGGAATAGTAATTCACTCCGATAAAATCCTGCGTGTTGGCAGCTCCGGTTATCTTTGTGCTCCTCGTAACGAGTTTGAACACCCCATCAGCTGCTGCATAACCGAATGTGTGGAAGTTCCGTTTCAGCTGACGGGCAACGAATATTTCAAGGGGGGATGATTTATGCCCGGGTTCAATGCTGCGATAGTTGTGGGCAATCCCCACCATTGCTTCCGGTTGGAGCTTGTGGATTGCATGGTAGCTGCCAGCGTGAGCTTTCATTAAATTAACCCCGGCTTGATACGCCCGGCCAATGCTATTAACTCCCGGGGGAAAACCACCATGGAGATAACCTCCGAAAAGGTAAACATTCGGTTCATTGATCGTCACCCAGAGGGTCACATATTCTTTTAATGCTTGAACCACTTTCCGGGTGAATTTAATAAAATCATCAACGGTTTTTTCATTCTCCCATCCGCCCTGTTCCACGATCCATAAAGGATCACTGAAGTGATGAAGTGTTACCATGGGGGTCATCTTGCGTGCTTTTAACCCTTTTAGCATTTCACGATACATATCGATGGAGTCTTTATCCCATCGTCCCGGCGCTGGTTGAATTCGGCTCCATTCAACAGAAAAGCGATGTGAGTTTTGGTGAGATTCAGCAGCCCGGTCGAAATCATCCCTCCACTTGCCCCCCCACCAATCACAGGCTAAACCAGACGTGTCCCCATTGCGAATCTTGCCAGGAATTTGCTCCCATTGCCACCAATTATTGTTGGTATTGTTGCCCTCAACCTGATGGGCTGCAGTGGCTGTACCCCATAAAAATCCTGCAGGAAATTGAAATTTTGCTTTTGGCATAATGGGCTCCTGAAGTTGGTGGCAATGATTTAAAAGAGAAGGGGGCATACCGCCTGCCAGGTGCCAGTGGCAAAATGCCCCTTCTACCGCCTGTTGAATTAATTCTAATTGGCCTGCAGGCAATTGTCAAAGTGGGTAAAGGCATTCTGACGGCGATTCCAATAATCAGCCGCCTCCCGGACTGGTGGCAGGTCTTCCCCTATAGGTTGGGCAGAGTTGATTTAATGGGCAGACAGGGCAGTCAGGTTTGCGGGGATGACATACTTCCCGGCCCAGGCGGATGAGGTTGAGATGAACAGGATAAAAGCTTTCCGGCGGAAAGACACGCTCCAGATACATATGGGTTTTTTCGACGTTCAAATTGATATCCCGCAACCCCAGCCGGCCAGTGGTCCGGTAAATATGCGTATCAACTGGAAAGGCGGGTTTACCCAGAGAAAAACAAAGCACGATGGCAGCTGTCTTTGGTCCAACACCTTTAAAATGCTGCAAGCCATTCTCGCGCTTGACCGACGTCCCAATCCATTAAAAAATCAAGATCAAGACATCCCCGCTCCGTACTGATTTCCTGTAAAACCCGCTGAATCCGGGGACCTTTCTGATTGGCCAAACCGGCCGAGCGAATGCAGGCGATGACCTGTTCTGGTGGGGCATCGCGGACCGCTTCCCAGGTTGGAAATCGGTTTCTCAGATTCAGATATGCAGCATCTCGGTTGTGATCGTTTGTATTTTGGGAAAGAATTGTCGATATGAGTTCATCCAGTGCGGGCAATGGATTATGCCAGGAGGGTTTACCATAAAACTGCTGAAGCTGATCGATTACTTCCAGAGCTCGTTTCTGACGGGTTACCAGTGAGTCACGAATGATCACATCCGCTGACATTTTATTACCTTGAAAGATGAAATGCGGGTCTAATCTCCCCAACAGGAATCTTGCGCCAGTTATAAATTGTCCTGGCTGCCTGATGGCTTAGCGCTTCCAGGGATTCAGCATCCAAAACGTTCAGCTGGCGCAATAGTTCAATCACTGCACATGGACGTGCGCGTTCGCTTAACTGATTCGAGGTAAGGTGAAATGGCTCATCTCCATCCAATTGGGTATGCATAGCCATCTGGAAATCCATCGTGTCTCCATCGGCAATTTTAAGGGCAATGCCGATCCCAGGGGAATTTGTTGATAAAGCACCTGGGAGTATGCCGACCGCCTGGTAACCCTCCGCTCCCGCCTTTGAGATCAGGTGCCCTTTTCCGAGTTCCATTAAAACCGTGTCAAACCGGTTCGGCCCGCTGACCAATTCCGGCTCACTTATCATGGCCTCTGTTATCCGCTTGCAGGCATCTGCTCGTGGCTCCGGCTGGTTCCAGGGATCGACCAACCGGGCAAAGGCCAGCGCAAATTTGCTGAGAGGCACGGCGTAATTTGGGGCTGAACAACCGTCGATACCGGTCACAACATCCTGCTTGTTGGTCTCACACATTTCCGTAAAGGAATCCAATATCACATGTTGGAGTGGATGTTCGGGGTTGATGTAATCATCGAGCGGGTAGTTTCTCAAGACAGCGTGTGCAAGCATCCCAGTGTGTTTACCTGAGCAATTATTGCGGTTTGGGGATGGAGCTTCATTACTTTCGATCAGAATCTTAGCGGCGGTCTGGTCAGATGGAGGGTGGCTACCGCATAACAGATCAGTCTCGTGAATACCCGTTTTACGCTGTAGTTCTTCGATCACCCTCACATGCATCTCACTCCCGGAGTGTGATGCACAAAGGATGGCAACTTCGCCCGCAGATAAACCGAAATATCGGTCCCCATCTATTTCCAGAAATGGTAGTGCTTGAAATGGTTTCTCGGAACTGCGTGGAAAGCTGACCAGGTCGGGATTTCCATGACTGGCCAGAATTTCTCCCCTGCTGGTAACCACACAAAATGCTCCGAAATGAACCGACTCTGTGATACCACCGCGGGTTAATTCGATCAATGGTGCATAATCAGAAGTCATTTGTGTTGAAAGCTCAACAGATCATTCCAATTCGCTGGGCTCTGTAAGGGAAAGGTGGTGGTGCTGATAGTACTGCTTGATGCCCCAGCGGAGGCGTTTATAGTTATAAGTCGATTCATCGCTGCTGATTTTACTCAACAACACAGGCAATATCTGTTCAAGAGCATCCGGATGGGCTTTTTTATCAGCCAGAGTGGCAAGTTTACCTTCAATCGTATGTAGAAGCTTTACCTGCCAGCGAATCTGTTCGTGGCTTACCGGTCCTGAACGTCCACCAATTACGATATAGTTCTTATATTTTTCCATCAAGAGTTTTAGAGATTCCTGCCAGATTGGCAGATCCGCTTGAGCCAGGAAAGGTGGTTGATTGGGCATGACTGCATCCCCTACAAAAATCAATTTTGACTCAGGAAGGATCACCCATACAGCACCTGGGGATGATCCGGGGTGATGTTCTAGGACAATCGGTGAGTCACCCCAGGCCAGTTCCAATCGGTCGCTGAATGTAATTTCCGGCAGGGCCCATCGGATCGGCCCCAGATTCCCGCACCTTTCGGCTTCTGACCCCGTTTCCGGTTCCTGTGGTTTAATGGATGTTGGGCGATTTCGAAATTGCTGGGTTGTTTTTTCTTGAGCGATCACGATGCAATCCATGGCGCGCGTGCCGACCGTTCGATCAACATGGCCATCCAGGTTTACCAGCAACCGGGTGCTTGTGTTTGAAAGGGTCTGCACGGTGGCGCGCCACGAGCGGACATCTTCAGGTTTGATGGGTGAGTCAATTAAAAGGATGTGTTCTTCGCGAACGATTACACCCAGAGTGACACCGGCAAAGTCGGTTTCAATATGAACACCTTCAATGATTTGTTCCATGAGACTCCTATTGGTCTGGGAGGATTATAGTACGGTTATGTGGGTTTTGAGCTCATCTCTGCCTGAAGGTTGACCGGAATCGAGAATAGAAAGCGTGTGCCTTTACCAAGGGTACTCTCGACCCAGATCTTCCCGCCATGTGCATCAATGGCCAGTTTACAGAATGCAAGTCCGAGGCCGAATCCACGAGTTGTATGGGCTGTTTTAAGACGGGTGAATTTATTGAAAACGGCATCCAATTGATCCTCGGGGATTCCTGGCCCGTTATCTTCAACGAAAAATACCACCGCATCGATTTCCTGTTTCAATCCGACGATAACCTTCTTGTTGGATGATGAAAATTTGATCGCATTTTCAATCAAGTTGATTACCACGCGACGGATCATATCCCGATCAACTGGAACATCAGATAGTATCTTTGGCATTGCTATTTCTAAGGAGATCTTTTTAGAAGTGGCCATCGGCCGGCAAACATCCATGGCATCTTCCACAATCTGCAATGGAGAATCCATGTTCGTGTGCAAGATCGAATTATTTGCCTCGATCTTGCGGATGTCGAGAAGCGAATTGACCAGACGCATGATCCGTTCCGCAGAACGTTGGGCGACCGACAGGATGATCTTAACGGATGCATCTTTATTATTTTCGAGCTGATGGGTCAAAATATCCAGACTGGAAAGCACATTGGCAAGCGGGGAGCGGATATCATGATAGACCATTGTCATGAGGTCTTCCTGAATGGCGGCCAGGCGCTTGCGTTCACTGATATCACGGATCACCCATTGTAGATAGCTTTGTTTGCCGATTGTGACATGGGCAACCTTGATCTCGACTGGGAGTGGGTTTTCTGGATCGATTAATAGCTCGGATTCATAAATGACAGCATCCACCTGCTTGAGTGTGGAAAAACCTGCGCCCAGGCGGGAGTAATCGGGCTTGTGGAAATCCATAATGTGGGCATCATGAGAGAAACGGGGTTTATAATTTGTGACTTTTTCAACAGCCCGGTTGGTTTCGATAACACGGCCGTCCCAATCTGTAATGAATAAGAGGTCGCTCGAAGCTTCAAAAAGCGTTTGATAACGCTTTTGAGCCTTTTCTAACCGCATAAACAAGCGAGCATTATAAATAGCTACCCCCGCCAGGTGACCGATGGCTTGTATTAAATCAAGGTGTTCTACATTAAAAAATCCGGGAGTGGAATGGACAACGGTAAGCACCCCAACCAATTCCATCCGTGAAATGAGTGGGACACAAATTGCGCATTTTGCGCCACTCCGATCAGAGGAATCATCAGGTCTGCGACACCAGCGCTCATCCTTGCTGGTGTCCTGGATGAGCGCGGCTTTTTCCTCCTGCATTACCCAGCCTGCCAATCCATGGGAGATGGTATCAGAGACCTGGCCGGCTGTTTGTTTGATGAATTTTCCATGGTAAATGATGGCAGCATCCATGGGTTCACGTTTTTCATCAAGTGTAACGATGCTTCCCCGCTCGGCATCAACTGCTTCCACGGACTTTTTTAGAACATTGGCAAGGGTTTGTTTCAGCGACAGGTCTTGAGCCAGTTCACTGCTGATCTGGAATAAACTTATGCTCTTATTCTGGTTAAGGCTGTTTATGGTTTGTTGCGGTTTCATAATTATTTGATCACTGCTGACCACAAATAATCATCAATTTCAGAGATCCGATGGAGAGAATGATTCTTTATATCACATTTGGTATTAATTATATCCGGGCCTCAAGCCATACGGATGGCATTACATCTTTCACAATCGGATCGCTGGCAAAGCAATGCATTGGGGTCAGTCTCAATCATTGTGCGGGCAGTGTTTACCAGATCACGCAAAGGAAAAGCTTTAATATCCAGGCCTGCCAGTTGAAATTTACCACAGAACGGTACCGTGGTCGCATTGATGGCATTGAATCCCGACGAGCAGCCTGGAAAATTGGGACATTCGACCATGCCATTATATGATAATGCCCATCTCACGAATGACCTGCGTTTTGCCAGTTGTTCTCCGACATGGATGCTGGTGTTTGCGGTTTGCTCAACATTGATCAGGAGGACAATTCCATCATTGGACATCAGGGCGTTGATGACAGCCAATGGATCGTAAATCGTTTGGGTGTCCAGGTATTCTTCAGCATGTACGCCATAAAAGGACAGGATAGGATGTTTTGAGCGTCTCACTCCTGGTAAGTGATTGAATATCACAGGGAAATCGCCCAAGGTTTCATCTGGTGGCATATCCGGGCTGTAGGCTTCGATCATTTCGTTTGCCTGCCGGCCAGAACCGTAAGTGATCCCATTCCTGTCCGGGCCTTTTTCCGGTATCAGCATGGTTCGATAAGTAAATGCGGGGGTTACCAATGCATAGGTATGGGCTGTGATGGCTCCAATGAGAGTCTCAATGCCTCCCCGGATGGTCTCAAAATGCTCACTGGCTACGTGTACGATAATCGGGGTTTTCTGATTCAAGCCCAGATCGGAGAAACCTTTATCAAGGTCACGATAACCGATCATATTTAGGTCCCCACACAAAGCAGCATACAAAGGCTACAGAAAAAAGATCTTGCACTTATGGGCTTTTGCATATCGGTATCTCCCCATGATTAAGCGAACTGTTTAATGGTAACCCAAAATATGGAGATGGATCGAGCGTGTTGGAAATGTTCAACTCGTTCTTGTAGGCGCCGGTCTCATCACTCCGGACGATGGAAAGATGCAGGTGGGTCCCGGTGGGATTCCCCGGGTCTCCTGAGTAATTTCCCTGGTAACCGAGCAGGGTTCCGGCGGTGACAAATTGATCATTTGTTCCTGGAGGGAAATCCTTCGAGATGAAGGATTTCCCTGCTTCATCTGCCATATGTGTGTAATATACCCATATCTGCTGTTCAGGGGCTAGGGGATCCTCGGGGAGTCGTAAAATCACAGAAGAAATCCAATCCGATTGACGCGTCAGATAACCATCATAAACCGCATAGATGGCTGTCTCTCCAGCAGGAGTCCCAGCGAAAATATCAATCCCTTGATGTTTGTGATTAAGCTTGAAAAGATCTCCCCAAAGGTAACCGATATATCCGTCGGTGGGCATACGGAAGGGGGCACCAGCGCAGTAGTGGTTGGATACGACAGCCCATTTGGAGTGTCCCTCCGGATTCCTTAGCCAGGTGAACAACTGCTGAGTACGTGTTGCGGGGGTACGTAAATACCGGTAAGCAAGATACCCTGCTGCAAGTCCGACCAAAACCAAGGCCGAGAAAATGATGACCGTTGAGCGTTTCATTCGGGATTGATAACGCTATTGGATCTGTTCAAAATTTACCAGGATAAGGTTTTTCTGACAATCGGTATAGGTGGTTATAGAGACCGGATCTGAAAGGGGTAGTCCAGTATCATCAACCAATTGGATGATCAGCCTGCCTTGAGAGGCGATTAGTGTACCACCGAGGTAGAACTCATAACCGCCCTCGCCATATTGCGGGGCAGCCCCACTCAGAGTGGTCTGATCGAAGGTCGTGAAGTCAAGGGACCCCGTCAATTTCACTGTTATACCGAATAAGGGCTGATTCGATGTGTCGGTGATCACCCCACCGATCCCAAGCCAGGTGCATCCCACATCCGGGTTCTTTTCTGTGGCAGAGAGAGCGGTTATTATTCCGTCAATACCAAACCAGGGTCCCGTAGGAAGTGTTGCAATGGGTGGCGGTGGTGTGATGCTTGCATGTTTTGTCGGTGTAAAGTAGATATGCATGGTAGCTGATGGAAGAGCTGCATCCGGTTGATCTGCGCTATAGGTGGAAGTTGGTGTCCATGTTGCCGGGAAGACTCGAGGTGTGAATGTGGGTGTGGGGATGGGAGTCGAGGTTAAGGGAGGGGGAAAAGGATTGAATGGCAACTGGGGATTGGTCAAAAGGATCAGAACATAAGATGAAATACAACAAGTGCCCAGAACCATCAGGATGGTTAAGATATTCCAGATAGGTGTCAGGCTGAGTTTTTTGATTGACAGATTGGGTTTCGTATTTTTTTCTTGTGTCATATCGCACCCATATATTAAAGCAAGATTTCTATCGTGCTTTCTGCTCGGCTTTGGGCTATCCAGGAGTCAAGTGCCTGGTTCTGAACTGCGAACAGGCCATCCGGTGAAAGCTCGTGCGCCGGGTCCTTTTCGATAACCAGGATGATATGCCAGCCAATGGCGGATGCCACTGGGTTGCTGTATTGACCAGCCTCAAGTGCGAAAGCTGCACTCTCAACTTCTGAGAAGTTCAGGAACCCACGTGGAAACCAACCCAAATCCCCGCCAGTGCCTCGGTCAAATTGATATGCCAGTTGTGTGAAATCCGAGCCGGCATCCAACTGTGCTTTGATTGACAGGGCTGTTTGCTCATCGGCGAGCAGAATCTGGCGGGCATGGACTTGCTCGGCTTGGAGTGGAACATCAGCCAGGATCGCATCGCGCATCCAGGCGGCTGCTATTGAACGCTGTAGCGCTTGCCGAAGGCTGGTATCTGAGTATCCATATCGGATTTGCCAATCCTGGAGCGATTGTGCTCCACCAATCTGATCAGCAAGTTGAACCAGGCGGGCATCCAGTTCACCGTCGTTGATCTCATAACCAGACTGGTAAGCAGCCTGTGCCAGCAGACTTTCATCGATCAATTCATCAAGGATCAAAGTTCTGGGTTCCACACCACCTGGTGCTGCTCGACCGGTCTCGGTTGTGGCGATCATATAACGATCCAATTCCGCCTGGTATTGGACCATGCTGATACCTTCCCCGTTAACGATGGCAGCCATCGGTTCGAGGGTGGGGGTTGGTAGTGCCAATGTGGGTGTGGAGGTTGGCTCCGGACTTACCTTTCCACAGTTGGCCAACGCCAGACAGGTAATGACAATTAGGGTGTAGATTCCAAACTTGCGCATTCCGGTCATTATACCTTTTTCCCAGAGGTTCCGGTGCGAGGACACAAAGGAGCGTGGATCACTCCACGCTCCTTTTATACTTATGTACTGTTTCGATTTAGTACTCAGGCGGGGGCATCGGTGCCGATTTTTCCTTCTCAGGAACATCGGTGATCAATGCTTCAGTGGTGAGGATCATGGCTGCAATGGAGGCGGCATTCTCAAGCGCGCCTCGGGTAACCTTGGCGGGGTCGATGACGCCCACCTTGACCATATCACCATAAACTTCAGACAGGACATCGTAACCAATGCGTGGGTTCTTCTGGGCAATCTGTTCTTTACGAACGGTTTCAACGATCACTGAGCCTTCTTTACCGGCATTCTCGGCGATCTTACGCATCGGGAATTCCAAAGCTTTTCGCACGATATTAACACCGATTTTTTCATCTTCATGCTCAAGTTTGATCTTCGATAAGGCAGCCATGGCATTGATAAGCGCAACACCGCCTCCGGGAACGATGCCTTCCTCAACCGCTGCACGGGTTGCGGAAAGAGCATCTTCCACGCGGTGTTTCTTTTCCTTGAGCTCGGTCTCTGTGGCCGCTCCCACGCGAATGATTGCAACACCGCCGGTCAGTTTAGCCAGACGCTCCTGCAATTTCTCGCGATCGTAATCACTGGTGGTGTTGTCGATCTCCACCCTGATTTGCTCGATGCGGCCTTTAATACCTGCGCTGTCGCCTTTACCTCCCACGATGGTGGTGTCATCCTTGTCGGATTCAACCTTTTCGGCTTTACCAAGATCTGTCAGGGTGGTGGTGTCAAGCTTGCGGCCGGTTTCGTCAGAGATGACAGTAGCGCCGGTCAGGATGGCAATATCCTGCAGCATGGCTTTTCGGCGATCACCGAAGCCGGGGGCTTTTACGGCGATGACGTTGAGCATGCCACGCAGTTTATTGAGCACCAGGGTTGCCAGGGCTTCACCATCAATATCTTCGGCAATGATCAGAAGTTCACGTTTGCCAACCTGGACAAGTTTTTCCAGAACGGGGACAATATCGGTAGCGGCGGAGATCTTCTTGTCGGTCACCAGGATATAGGGATCGGCAATCGAGGCTTTCATGTGCTCGGCGTCGGTGATGAAATAGGCCGAGATATAACCACGGTCAAACTGCATCCCTTCGACATATTCGGTTTCGAACTCGAGACCTTTTGATTCTTCAACGGTAATAACGCCGTCTTTACCGACCTTGTCCATCACTTCAGCAATTAAGGCACCGATATTGCGGTCCTGAGCCGATATGGTTGCGACATTCGAGATCTCATCCTTGGTGGTGATCTCAATGGATTGTTTTTTGATGTCATCGGCAACTGCTTTCGCGGCAGCTTCAATGCCATGCTTCAAAAGCATCGGGTTGGCACCGGCTGCCAGATTCTTCAGGCCTTCGGTCACAATGGCATGTGCCAGGACTGTCGAGGTGGTGGTGCCGTCACCGGCGATATCGTTGGTCTTCGTGGCTGCTTCCTTGAGGAGTTGCGCACCCATGTTCTCAAAGGGATCCTCAAGTTCGATCTCTTTGGCAACTGTTACGCCGTCGTGGGTGATGGTCGGGGAACCGAATTTGCGATCCAACGCGACATTGCGACCCTTGGGGCCCAGAGTAGTCGAAACTGCATTGTTAACCACATCGACGCCGGCTTTCAGGCGACGGCGGGCTTCTTCAGAAAATACAAGTTGTTTTGCTCCCATAGCTTACTCCTTATTAATAAATGATTTACTTGACAATCGCCAGCACATCGCTTTCGCGAAGAATGATCACTTTTTTGGCGTCCAATTTGATCTCAGTGCCTGAATACTTGGCAAAGAGAATGGTGTCCTTGACGGACACATCCATCGGGATACGTTCACCCTTTTCATTGCGATCACCGGGACCGACCGCAAGGACGGTACCCTTTTGCGGTTTTTCCTTGGCAGTTTCGGGAAGGACAATGCCTCCAGCTGTGACATCTTCCTGTTCGATGGGTTCGACCACCAGACGGTTTCCAAGGGGTTTAAGTTCCATTGCCATGCTTACCTCCATAAAAATATTGGTTAATAACTTGGGTGATATTAGCACTCTTATGCATCGAGTGCTAAACCGTATGAATAATACCTATTTTTAAGATGGAAGTCAAGGGGGGTGAGGGGATTTCTTATAAAAAATTTATATGTTTTAAGATCTTACTCGCCGCAAATATACTCACCGGCTGTGACGATCCCCATGATGGTTGCATCTCCGGAAAAACCAGCTTTTACCTGCCCCAGTATGTCCAGGGCTCGTATGCAATAATCATCGCCCTCTTTGTGCAATCCGGCCAGAACGGACCCATATGTGAAGTAGTAAACCACGGTATTATCCGACAAAGGCATCCCCTGCACGATCACCGCCGGATCCACCGTCGAATCGCAATCGCGCACCTCACAACTTTGTTCTGCATTGCAGCCCAGGATCCCGCACTCGAAGGCAGGGATGGAACCTTCATAATTACGACCTTTGTAATATACCAAACCGAGCTGGGCATAGACATCCGGGCTATTGGGATTGATCTGAAGCGCTTTCAAGACATTCCGTGAGGCAATCAAGAATTGGCCTTGTTGAACATACGTGTTTGATATCGCCAGGTATGGGATTGGGTCCTTCACACCGATTTGTTCATTGATATTTGCCGCCTTATCAAAATAATCAAGCGCATTGTCATAGAGTTCGAGGTGCCGGTAGATCCTGCCGATAGAAATATACAGGAATGTCAGGTTCGGATTGATTGCAACAGCGGCTTGATACTCCGTGATGGCTGCATTGTAATCACCAAGTGATTCGAGTACGTAGGCATTGATACGCCGGACATCCATCAGGTTGGGGTTCTGCCTGGCGGCCTGGTTGGCATTCTGTTGCGCCTGAAGCCACTTCTGCTGGTCTACCAGAACTTCCGCATAATATGCCAGTGCCAAAGTGTTGGCAGGGTCGAGTTGAATGGCATATATGGCTTCCTGTTCGGCCTCCGCCAGAATGGTGCTCGCCTGGGCACCAGCCAGACTTGCGCTCCAATCCAGAACGAAAGCGCGTATTGCACGCACGGTGCTGTCTTCAGGTGCGAGTTCCTTGGCCTGGTTGATATTTGCCTGTGCATCCTGCAAACGGGCCAGTTTTTCAGCATCGGTTGTCAGCAGGTTGGATGAATAGGTTTGAATGCGCGCCAGCTCAGCCCATAACTGAGCATTGTTAGGCTCTGCATGCGGTAGCCAGTTGATAGGCTGCGATGGCCTTGTCCAGATCACCCGCCATGAAATGGGTTTCTCCCTCCAGCGAATAGGAATTCGATGTGCGGGTGGGTGTTGGAGTCGGCAGGAATAAGGGGCGGATCTCACCCGAGTCAAGGTTGCGAACGATCACCAAGCCCAATACGATTAAAAGAATCCACAGCAGGGCGCGATATGGATTCGATCTGGGTTTGCTTTTCGAAAAGTGGGTTCTCTGCCTGAGAGCTGCACGGTTATCCAGTCATCGATTAAGGAATGGGTGTGACGTCTACAACAATTTCCGAGGTGGGAGTAACTCCCAGGTTTGCCTGGCAGATGTTGATCATCTCACGGGCATTGTAGACGGACGTTTCGTCATCCATGACGGTTTGCAGGATGGTCTGGGCGATCTGGACAGCTTCACCGCATTGATTTTGGCGTGCCAGTGCCAGGCCGTAGGTCTAGTAGAACTCCATGACACGCACGGTGTAATCAAGCGGTAAGCCCTTGACGATCGTGCCATCCTCAGTTGTTCCACCTCGGATTGCCATGCGTAATGCAACGATTGCCTCTGAGTAGTTCTGATTGCGATAAAGCATCGAACCCAGGTTGCCATACATAAAGGGGTCCGAGGGGTTATTAGTTACGGCTTGCTGAGCATATTGGATGGCTTTGGCGTACTCACCGATCTTCACATAGGCGCGTGCGATGTAAGTATCTGGCATGGGGTCAGATGGGTTCAAGGCATTGGCCTGGATGAACTCGTCTATCGCATTCGTATAATCCTCGATGGCCAGATAAGTGCGGCCAAGAGCCAGATGCAGATCGGAATATCTTCCATTGATCTGGATGGCCGCCTGGTACTCGGCTATGGCTTCATCGAAGTTACCAGTTTGCTCAAGCACCAATCCACGCGCGCGGTGGGTCTCCATAATGTTGGGGTCAAGCAGTTGTGCGCGCCGCGAAGCTTCTGCAGCTTCATCGATCGTTCCAACCAGCCCCTTGCCTTCGGAGACTCTCAGGGTTAGTATTTCTGCCAGGTAGGCATTGGCAAGTGCACTGTTGGGGTCTATCTCCAGGGCTGTTTTAGCGATGCCTCGCCTAACTGGTATTCACCCTGCAGACCCAGGATCCAACCTCTGACCGCATATGCCAGTGCATTGTTCTTGTTCAACAGCAGGGCATTCTCAGAATTGATCAATGCATCTTCGAGATCACCGGACAGAACTTGCAGACGGGCCAGAGCTACGTAGTTGGCCGCATTCTGGGGATCAGCCAGGATCGCGTTCTTATATGCATCAATCGCCAGGCTGAGCTTGCCTTCCTTGGCCAGTGCTTCTGCTTCCGCGGAGAAAGTGCGGGGATCGCGGGTGACTGTCGGGGTGGGTATGAATAATGGATCGACAGTCGGCAAGACCGTTCTATCTATATAGAAGAATGCCGCAATGAAAACAAGTAAAACCAGGATCAGCCATGGTTTTGTGCGCTTGCGTTTTTTATTTAAACTCCACTTGCTGCCTTTCAAATACATGAATTCATCTTATCATTTGGTATTGACCATCGTCAAGTCAGCCCGATTAGGGTTTCATGATAATGCCGTCTATATTGGTCTTGCGGAGTGGATGGCATCAGGCTAGAATGGATGCATGCGTGTGGATATTTTCAGCCTGTTTCCGCAGGTGTTTGGTCCTTATCTGGAGATCAGCATCCTTCAACGTGCCATTCAGAATGGTCTGGTTGAGATCCACAACCACAACATACGGGACTGGGCTATCGATCGACATCACACGACTGACGATGTTCCATATGGCGGCGGGGGCGGAATGGTGATGAAAGTAGAACCCGTATTTTCCGCTGTCGAAGATATTCTTGGAGCGCCACCGAAATGCCCGTTGATCTTGATGACACCACAGGGCCGTTTGTTCGATCAAAAAACCGCCTATGAATTATCCAATCTGGAACACCTGGCGATCCTTTGTGGTCGGTATGAAGGGATTGACGAGCGCATCCGGGAGAATTTGGTTACCGATGAGATCTCGGTGGGCGATTATGTGTTAACCGGTGGTGAATTACCGGCATTAACCGTTCTGGATGCCATCGTACGTCTCATCCCTGGCGCCTTGGGGGATCCGGATGGGGCACTGGATGATTCCCATGCCTCGGGGTTGTTGGAATATCCTCATTACACACGGCCCCCGGAATTCCGTGGTTCCAGAGTCCCTGAGGTCTTACTCTCCGGCCATCATGCCGCGATCGCTCGCTGGCGGCGCGAACAAGCAATAAAGCGAACGCTGCAACGACGACCGGATTTACTGGAGAAGGCTGAGCTCTCTGAGAATGAAACCAGGTATCTAAAGCAACTAATTGATGAAGAGTGAGATAATTGGTTCATGACCTCCACTGCTATCGAAGCAAACAAGACACAAAAGTGGAAACCGGTTGTAACGATTGTTGTCTCTACACTTGCCCTGGTCGTTTTTAATTACCAGGAAGCCATTCCAAACCCCATGTATTCAGGATTGTTGCTTTTCCTGGTCATCCCCCTGGCTGTTATTTTATTGGTTTTCCGTGAAAACCCGGCCAGATATGGTATGCAGATCGGCGACTGGAGACGGGGTCTCCTCTATACGGCAATAGGCTGCCTGGCAATGGCCATCATCTTGTGGATTGCAGTGGATCTTCCCGGCATCACCCTTTATTATGCCGCGAGAGTCCAGGGAGATATGCCCTACGTTCTGCGTAATGCGATCGATCTGCTGGACTGGGAGTTCTTCTTCCGGGGATTTCTGCTCTTCTCACTGGTGGAAATCTGTGGTCCTTATGCCATTCTCTTGCAAGCGGTCCCTTTTACGTTGGCGCATTTTGGAAAACCCTACGTTGAGACAGCCAGTTGCATATTTGGGGGCGCGGCGTTTGGGTATATTGCCTGGAAGACCAGATCATTCTTCTATCCCTACTTGATCCACCTGTTCCTGTCATCTTTTGTCATCTATCTGGCCTCGAGATAATTTCTATATAAGGAGAAAAACATGCGACTTAATTATGGCAAGACCTTCCTGCTGGGTTTTGGTTTTTTGGGTGTCAGCGTCATCTGGAGCGTTTATAACGCCTTCGTACCATTGTTCCTGGCAAATAAATTCGACCTTGCGCCTGCATGGATCGGATTTTTTATGACCTTGGATAATATCGCCGCGCTGCTCATACAGCCACCAGTTGGCGCCTGGTCCGATCGATTGCGCACACCCATCGGGCGGCGTATGCCGTTCATATTGATCGGTGCACCGATTGGTGCAGTGGCATTCGGGTTGATCCCAATGGCCGCCATCCTGCCTCTATTCGTGGCCTGCACATCCACACTGTTGATCAGCATGGCTTTCTGGCGCACCCCTGTAATTGCGCTCATGCCAGACATCACCCCTTCCAAGTTCCGCTCACAGGCAAATGGTGTGATCAACTTCATGGGTGGTGTGGGAAGTATTGCAGCGTTCCTGGGTGGTTCGGTTCTATATGACATGGACCCATCCTTTCCTTTTTGGTTGGGTTCGATTTTGGTGGTTGTTTCAGCCCTTCTGGTCTTCATATTCATTCGCGAACCCAAGCAATATGAGGTGAAAACGGATGATCAGCCTTCGATGTGGGCAAGTTTAAAGGATGTCTTTACGAATCCCGAGAAAAGCGCACTGCGCATCCTGCTGGCCATCTTCTTCTGGTTCATTGCATATAATGCCGTGGAAGCTTTCTTTTCATTATATGCATATAATCATTTGCAGATGGGTGAATCCGATGGCGCACGGTTGTTGGGACAAATGTCGCTATTGTTCGTCATCTTTGCTCTGCCAGCAGGTTTCATTGGTGGGAAGATCGGCCGAAAGAACACGATCCTGATCGGTTTGAGCCTGATGATCCTGCTCACAGGGGCGATGTATGTCTTACCTCCCGAAATACTGACCATCGTACTGACCAAGCTGCCGATCCTGGGAGAGGTACCGGTCGTTGGCGTGATCCTGATGGTGGCGGGCATCGCCTGGGCTTGCGTGAATATCAATTCCCTGCCAATGGTTGTCGATCTGACCACGCACGAAAAATTGGGGATCTTTACCAGCCTGTATTACATGTTCTCCACAATGGCGGCAATAGCTGGCCCGAATATCAATGGCTGGATCGTCCAGTTAACCGGAAATAATTATGCCATGGTCATGGTTATCGCCCCCATATTCTTCCTGCTTGCCTGGATCAGCATGGCAGGAGTCAAACGAGGCGAGGCGACGTTAAAATCATAAGTTGCGTTTTGTTGGGAACTTTTGACCCTTGCATCGCGTCTTGTTTATGTGTATACTCTAAAATACGGAGTGGTCAGACAACTGCCCCGTGGGGATTATCATAACCCCGAAAATCATTTCATTTCTCTATTAGGAGGAGAAACGTATGTCCAAGAAGTTATTAGTAGTTGTGTCTGTGTTGGTTCTGGCAGCGATGGTACTTTCATCATGCGCACCGAAGGCTACGGCACCCGGCGGAAAGACCTACAAATTCTGCGAAGTGACCGATGTCGGTGGTATCGATGATCGCTCCTTCAATGCGTTGGGTTGGGCCGGCCTGGAAGCTATGGCGGAGAAGTACTCGAATGTTGAGGTCAAATACCTGGAATCCCAGCAACAGTCTGACTATGAAGTCAATATCAATGCTTTCATCCAGGAAGATTGCGACCTGATCGTGTCTGTTGGTTTCCTGCTCGGCGATGCTACCATTGCTGCAGCTAAAGCCAATCCCGATCAAAAATTCGCCATTATCGATGTGAATACTGACCCCGCGGTTACCAACTTGCGTGGTAACTACTCCAACATTGCCGAAGCGACTTTCCTGGCTGGATATCTCTCCGCCGGAATGAGCACCACCGGTAAAGTTGGCACCTACGTCGGTATCCTGTTCCCTGCCACCCAGTCCTTTATGGACGGTTATGCTATGGGCGTTGCCAAATACAACGAAGTTCATGGCACAGCAGTGGAAGTCCTCGGTTGGGACATGGCCGCGCAAGAAGGCCTCGCCACCGGTAACTTCGAGAGCACCGACGATGGCCGCAAGATGGCCGAAACCCTGATGGACGAAGGCGCTGACATCATTATGCCCGTTGCCGGCCCTGTGGGTATCGGTTCCCTGGCAGTCATGGCCGAGCGTGGCTCCGGTCTGTTGATCGGCGTCGATCAGGATTGGTCCGTAACTCAACCTGACAATGCAGAATTTGTTCTCGCCAGCGCTCTCAAGAAGATTGATGTCTTCGTGATGGACACCTGCGAAGCAGTCATGAACGGCACTTTCAAGGGTGGCGAAGATTATGCCCTCACCCTCGAGAATGGTGGTGTTGGTTTGGGTATTGGATCTGCCTGGGCGAGCAAGATTCCCGCAGAACTCAAGGCCGAAGTTGAAGCACTGATCCCGCAGATCATCGCTGGTGAAGTTGCCGTAATGCCCACCCGCTAATATAAATTTAGCAGTAGAGAGAGCCGGGTTCTGCCCGGCTCTTTTTTTGCTATGGTAAAATTAAAGGACATCAATTAATCTCAGTATTACCGAGGATTCCATGACACCAATTCTTGAGTTGCGGGGTATCACCAAGCGTTTTCCAGGTGTTCTGGCTAATGACCATATCGACTTGACTTTGGAAAAAGGTGAGATTCATGCATTATTGGGGGAAAATGGGGCAGGTAAAACCACCCTGATGAATATCCTCTATGGCCTATATAACCAGGATGAAGGGGAGATCTTCGTCAAAGGTAAGAAAGTGGAAATCAGCAATCCAAGCGATGCTATTCATGCCGGTGTCGGCATGGTACACCAGCACTTCATGCTCATTCCGGTGTTCACAGTCACCGATAATGTGATGCTTGGGGATGAGTATGTTAAACCTGGCGGTGTTCTTGACCGGCAGAAAGCGGCAAAAAAAATCCGTGAGATTTCCGATACATATAACCTGAACATTGACCCGGACGCCTATGTGCGTGATCTACCGGTTGGTATACAGCAGCGGGTTGAAATAATTAAATTGCTTTTCCGCGAGGCGGATATCCTCATCATGGATGAGCCTACAGCGGTACTCACACCGCAGGAAGTGGATGAACTATTCAAGATCATGCACACCCTGATCGATCAGGGTAAATCGATCATCTTCATCACCCATAAACTCAAGGAAGTTGTCGAATGCTCGGACCGGATCACAGTCATCCGTGGTGGCAAGGTGATCGGCACGACCACACCGAAGCAGGCCAGTATGAATAAGCTGGCAGCCATGATGGTTGGACGTGAAGTGGATCTGAAAGTACATAAGAAAAAAGCAAAAACAGGAAAAATCGTACTGGATGTTAAAAACTTAACAGTTTTGTCATCCAGTGGCCAAATTGCAATAAACAATATCAGTTTCGACGTCCGCGCTGGTGAAATCCTTGGTGTCGCTGGTGTACAAGGGAATGGTCAAACCGAACTTGTTAAAGCGTTAACAGGACTTATGCCAGTTATGGAAGGTGAAATACTAATTGATGATAAGAATGTAACCCATGCCTCTCCCAGGAAAATCACCGAGATCGGGACAGCCCATATTCCTGAAGATCGGCAAAAAGATGGCCTAGTCCTATCTTCCCCAATCACTGAAAACATGGTCCTATCGACCTATTATCAAAAGCCTTTTGCCAAGGGGATGGTACTTCAGGATCAAATGATTCTGGAAAACAGCATTAAATTGGTTAAGAAGTTCGATGTCAGAACACCCTCGGCCACCAATCTGGTCAGCACTCTTTCAGGCGGCAACCAGCAGAAGGTCATTGTAGCTCGTGAGTTTTCCCGTCCGATTAAACTCCTGATTGCATCACAACCCACCCGTGGGTTGGATGTGGGTTCCATTGAATATATTCATAACCGTGTTATTGAAAAACGGGATGATGGCTGCGCGGTTCTGTTGGTATCCACGGAGTTGGATGAGGTCATGCAACTTTCTGACCGAATTGCAGTCATGTATCGCGGGAAGATATTGGATATCCTGGACGCAGATGATGTCTCGAAGGAGCTTCTTGGCTTGCTTATGGCTGGAGTCATGCCCTCTGAGAAGCAAAAGAAGCAGGCCAGGACCAAGAAGCAAGATATCGTTGTGACATAAGAGGATGACAATGGCCCAAGAAAAAAAGAAGAATGGATTTTCGATTTTCCTGGATGAGTTGTCACGCAGCTCATTCCTGGTTACCTTGCTGGCGATCGTCACTGGTTTGTTGCTTGGTGGCATATTAGTCGCAGTTACTACGATCGATGTATATGTTGCGATGAAGGTCTCTTTCTGGGAGGGACTTAGAGTTGCTTTTGGTTCCATGGGGAAAACATTTTATTCCCTGTTCATCGGGGCTGTGGGATCACCAGCTGATATCATCGCGGCTTTCCAATCGGGTGATGGTGTAACCATCCGCCGGGCAATCGCACCCTTCTTCGAGAGCCTGGTACAGACTACACCCTACATCTATGCCGGCCTTGCGGTTGCGTTGGGTTTTAGGGTAGGTTTGTTTAATATTGGTGCAGAAGGGCAGATCTTCATGGGCGCGGCAGCTGCTGCCTGGGCTGGATACACCTTCACCGGTCTGCCGATTTATATCCACCTGCCTCTGTCATTGTTATTCGGTGCATTAGGTGGAGGTATTTGGAGTTTCATCCCTGGCATACTGAAAGCCAAAACAGGAGCACATGAAGTCATCACCACTATGATGATGAATTACATCGCCTTCCTTATGATCGATTGGCTATTGCGCTATCCCATGAAGGATCCCAATGAGTACACTCCGAAATCGCCATGGATCCTGGACAGTGCCAAAATGATCCGGTTGTTTGACGCCCCAATCCGGTTCCATATCGGATTCTTTATTGCTCTCCTGATGGCATTTTTAGTCTGGTGGCTGCTATTCAAGACCACTTTAGGTTTTGAATTGCGTACCGTTGGTCTGAATCCAAATGCCGCAAAATATGCCGGTATGAAGGTCACCTCTGCGATCGTGATTGGGCTGAGCCTGTCCGGCGCGTTGGCTGGCATGGCTGGAGCCAATGAGATCCTGGGTGTAAATTATCGCCTGGTGTCAGGTTTTTCATCCGGTTATGGGTTTGATAGCATTGCCCTGGCCTTGTTGGGAAAGAGTCACCCGGTTGGCGTCGTTCTGGCCTCCCTGCTGTTTGGGTTCTTGAGAAATGGAGCCCGCTTGATGCAAGTACGTGCAGATGTACCAATCGATATCGTTTCCATTCTACAAGCTTTGATCCTGGCTTTCATCGCTGCGCCGGCAATTATCCGAACGATCTACCGCCTGAAAGAGCAAAAGGTTGAAGAGGTCGGAATCACCACCAGAGGCTGGAGGAGTGACTAATTATGGCAACCGCTAAGCTTATAAAAACGGCCGTGATAGCAAAACCAAAGACAAATAATGTACGTCGGATCGTGGTTGGTGTCCTATTCCTCGCCCTGGCAGCTATCATCTGGCTGGGTTTTGTCCGTGAATTACCCGAAGGTTTGGTCAACACTTATGTCATGACTCCCAGCGCATCGGAATCGATCTTTCCGGATTGGGTGTTCCCGACGGGAACCGCTTTGAACATCATTGCTGGTATCTGTGCGGTTATGGGGGCTTACCAACTTGCCCGCGGATTCGGTAAGTTCAGCAACATGATGATCGGCCTGGCTGCTGGCTTGTTCATCTTTGGATTCCTCTCCTGGGCATCTTCGGGCGGTTCGATCAATCTGGCCGGGTTGCTGCGGGTGATGGTCGTCCGTGCGGTCCCCTTGACTCTGGGTGCACTCTCAGGCGTATTGTGTGAACGTGCCGGTGTGGTTAACATCGCTATCGAAGGCATGATGTTGATGGCAGCTTTTGTTTCGACCGTATTTGGCAGCCTCACGAATGTATGGGGTGGTTTGATTGCAGGTATCCTGGCCGGGACTTTAATGGGTTACATTCATGCCGTCCTGTCCATTAAATATAAGATTAACCAGATCATATCGGGCACATTCATCAATATATTTGCCACAGGTATGACTTCATTCTTATCATCCCGGTTCATCCAAAAAGTCGAGTACCAGCACTTGAATGAGCCAGGTTTATTTCCGGTGATCGAGATCCCCGGACTATATCAGATCCCCTTCATTGGTCCGATCCTGTTCGGTCACAACATGTATGTCTATGCCATGTTCATCTTTGTGGCTTTATTGACCTTCCTTTTATACAAAACCCGATGGGGTTTAAGGCTCCGCTCGGTAGGTGAGCATCCCCGCGCAGCGGATACACTTGGCATCAATGTGATTAAAACCCGCTACATGGCCGTCTTATTGGGTGGCGCCATGGCTGGATTTGCCGGCACCTATTTTACTCTCGGATCTGTCGGTCGCTTTGATGAAATGATGACCGCCGGGCGTGGATTCATCGGTCTGGCGGCCATGATCTTTGGCAACTGGAACCCGATCGGATCCATGGGCGCGGGTATGCTGTTCGGCTTTTTTGATTCCCTTTCGACCAAATTATCCATCCTGCGAGTTCCAGTGCCATATGAGTTCATTGGAATGGCGCCTTACCTGGCGACCATGATCGTCCTCGCTGGCGTTGTCGGTAAGAGCCAGATGCCCGCCGCGGATGGTAACCCATACGAAAAGGAGTCTCTGTAACTCCCTTTTTAAAATGCATAAACCGGCTGGTTTGTAAAAACCGGCCGGTTTAATAATTAATACGATTAAAGTCATTTCAGTGGGTAATACCCATATTCCTCAACCGCATCCACCATGGCCAGGATATTTTCAGGGGGAACTTCGTGCATGATGGTGTGAACGGATGCGACCATGTAACCACCATCTTTACCGAGGATATTGATCACGCGCCGCACTTCAGCTCGGACTTCATCCGGTGTGCCATACGGCAGCACCTTTTGAGTATCAATTGCACCACAGAACACGATATCCTTGCCAAATCTGGTTTTCAAACCTTCGAGATCCGACATGCGCCCTGCGGAAGTTTGCACAGGATTTAAAATATCCACCCCGATCTCAATAAAATCCGGTATCAGGTCGAACACATCACCATCGGTATGAAAGAAAACCTTGGCTTTGGTGCGTTCCTTAATGAACGATATGAACTCTGCATGGAGCGGTTTCAGAAACTGGCGATACATACGCGGGGAGATCAGCAGGCGATCTTGCATCCCGAGATCATCCCCGATTTTAATGATGTCGATATTGGTTCCGATGGCCGATAGAAAATTACCCATGTGAACTTTACACAAGTCAAGGATCTTACGCAACAAGGCCTGGGCAAAATCCGGCTCGAGAGACATATTCATCAGGAACTTATCCAATCCCTGCATGGCATGCGCCCGTTCAAAGGGGAATAGCAACCAGGGAGTGGCCATGATGGCAAATTGATTCTCTAACGCCAATTCTTTTGCCAGTTCACCCACCTGAGCGACACGGGAAGGGTCGCTCATATCCGGCCAGGCATAGGCATTAATCGCTTCAATGGTAGTGGCTCCTGCCATGGGGTGAATGCCTGGATACCAGACTCCCGGCTCGATCTCTTTCTGACCGCTTCCCCAATCATCGATGAATGGATCGTGAGGTGGGCGATTCTTGTTACGTTCATAGATATGGTGAGGAAAACGATCCAATACTCCCCGCACATCCGATCTCAACCGTCAGCATGGTGCCAGAATCAACTTCGGCCGTGCCCAATTCCGGCCAGTCATAGATGTAGCGATCCTCTGAAATGATCCCGGTCAGTCGTTTAACCCCCTGGTAGGGAGTCATTTTAATACCGGTGGCATTGCTGACGCCTAGAATGATCGGAACACGATCCGGAATTTCATGATTTAGAACGGCTTGGACTCTTTCACGTGAGGTCATTGACATGGATATCTTCTCCCACAGGTCTGCAGTAATCCAAATTATCTTCCTACCACCCGATCTGTTCGAGATGTAAAGTGGTTTTAGTCTACGACAACCGACTCAATAATGTGAATATGAATACACTTCAAACATCGTAACCCTATGGATAACGGATATTGATGTCTGATCTCCGTTCAACTAAATGGAAATCGTATACGGATAAATCTATTTTGACCGCCAACTAATTTTAACACACCTGATATCGGGCGCTTTACACGTAAATGCTAACATGCTAATATTGTGGATTCCAAAAAGGCCTCAAGGATTGAAAATGCAACCCATTATCGTGGATAAAATTCAAAAGAGTTTCGGAAAAACCAGGGCGGTGGATGAGGTTTCCTTTGTCGTTAACAATGGCGAAATATTTGGCTTGCTTGGTCCCAACGGCGCCGGCAAGACGACCACCATTCGCATCATCCTGGATATCTTTAAGGCAGATAAGGGCAACGTTAGCATCCTTGGTGGGCCGATGACAGAGGTGAAGAAGAATCAGATCGGCTATCTACCCGAAGAACGAGGTCTATATCAGGAAATGCCACTTGAACGTTGCCTGATCTACCTGGCAAGTTTGAAAGGACTCTCAAACACTGAGGCAAAAACACGATTATTCAAATTCCTGGATCGATTCGAGCTTGGTCCTCACCGCACGAAAAAAGTAAAAGAATTAAGCAAGGGCATGCAGCAAAAAGCCCAATTGATTGCGACTTTGATCCATGAACCGGAAGTGATCATCATCGATGAGCCTTTCAGTGCGCTTGATCCGGTTAACACACAGATGGTCAAGGATCTTCTTGATGAGGAAAGGCAAAAAGGGCGGGCGTTGTCATGTGTACCCACCAGATGCATCAGGTTGAAGAGTTATGCGACCGATTGGTACTTATCGATCATGGCCGGGCTGATGCTGTATGGTACGCTGGCGGAAGTTCGTCAAAAATATGCAACACAGGATATCCTGATTAATTCTTCGGCTCCTTTACCGGAAAAAATCATCGGTGTCGAACGAGTCGAAGAATCTCAACGCACATAAGAAACTTGTGTTGCGACCTGGTTTCACAGCACAATCAGTCCTGAGTGATTTGGTCAAAATGAATGTGCCCATTGAGCATTTTGAGATTGCTGTGCCTTCTTTGGATGAAATATTCATCCGGGTCGTTACAGAAGGGGCTCTACAGACAATGATTAAGACCTGGCGCGTATTTTGGGAAGAATACAGGCATCATGTCATCCGCAAGCGTTTTATACTTAATGACATTGAGCATCCCGATGCTGCTACTGGTTGTTATGGCGATCGCCATCCTGGGTGTATTCCTAACCCAGGATAAACGACCTGTGGGTGTCATCGATCAGGCTGGTTATCTTAAGATTCAACAACTGCCAGAAGCGCGAAGAGTTCTCACCCGAACCAGAATTGGTCCTTAATTATTATGTGGATGAGAAAACAGCAACCACCGCATTGAAGGATGGAATCATCCAGGCTTATTATCATACTGCCTTCGAATTTTGTCTGAAACTGGTGAAGGCACACTTGTCTATGTAAAGAATTGGAACACCAATCTGGGGTACCAGTTCGATCGTTTGTTGCGCAGGAATATGATTGCTTCCCATGCCGGCGGAATATTTCGAACCGGTTAATTGAAGGAAATGAGTTCGTTATCACCAATCTTGACCAATCTCGTGAGATGTCTGAAAAAGCCTGGGGAAATCTGATCACACCGATTGCGGCTGGTGTCCTGATCATGGTGATTATCATCACGAGCTGGGGGGTACTTGCTTCAAGCACTTGTGGAAGAGAAGGAAAACCGCACGATTGAGATCATTGTCACCTCGGTATCACCGAATCAACTGATGATCGGAAAGATATTGGGCGATATTGCAGTCGGGCTCACCCAACTATTGGTGTGGGTCGGTTTTCTGGTCATCGGTTATTTCCTGGCGCGCGGGTCGGTGGATTGGGTGGCTGAGATCAGCATATCCAGGGAATACATCATCTTATTGATACTTGTCGTTATTCCGACATTTATCACGATTGCTGCCGTCATGGCCGCTATTGGATCGGTCACCTCCGAAATGCGCGAAGCACAACAGATTTCAGGTTACATCACAATGCCTCTTATGGCACCCTACTGGTTTTCCTATATTCTAATGACCAGTCCCAATGGACCTCTGGCCATGATCCTGAGTTTCTTCCCATTTACTGCCCCTGTCACCCTGACCATGCGGGCAGGTTTTACCCAGATACCGACCTGGCAACTGGTCATCAATATTGCTGAACTGTTTTTGATGGCTGGTGTTTCCCTCTGGCTGGCAGGAAAAGCTTTCAGGGCAGGCATGTTAAATTATGGAAAGCGCATATCCATCAAGGAGATATTTTCCCGGAGGGCGGCGCGAAGATCAGCATGAGTAAAACCAATCACAGTATTTTGGAACGAACTGATACGCACGATTTCCCGTCCATCCTTCATTATCAGCCTGCTGATATTCCCGATCATCATGGCGGTGGTAATTTTTATTACATCCGGTCAGGAAAACCCTGCGTCATCCACGGCGATCACAGCCCTAACAGGTGACACAGGAGAGCTGCATGAGGGTTATGTTGATCTATCCGGCTTGATTAAAGCCCTGCCACCCGAAGTGCCTGAGGGCTCGTTAACAGCTTTTCCAGATATATCCCACGCAAGTCAGGCATTAACTGCAGGCGATATTGATGCTTATTATGTGGTACCAGAAGATTACATGCTTTCCGGTAAGATCAGTTATGTGCGGGCAGATTACAATCCATTATCTGGTCTTGAGAATGCCGTCATGTTTCAAGATGTGTTGGATTTTAACCTGATGGGGCAGGACCTGGAAAAAGCGGACCGTTTTTGGAATCCAATCCGGGTGGATGAAATTGCTCTGGAAGAATCAGCAGCAAGAGATGCCACCAATCCAATGTCATACATGCTGCCTTATTTTGTGGGACTCATTCTATATGTCGTTATTATCTCATCGGCAAGCCTTCTTCTAAACAGTATTTCAACTGAGAAGGAAAACCGGGTCATTGAAATGCTAGTAGCCTCAGCCTCACCACAAGCGATCATGAATGGCAAGATCCTGGCTCTGGGGGTCGTGGGTCTACTCCAAACCATTTTCTGGGCAGGCACGGGTCTGATCATCTTGAATCTGTCCAACCAGAATTCCTTCCTCATGGGATCGTTATACCTTCCTCCATTACTTATCCTATGGATCGTCCTTTACTTTCTATTGGGATATGCCATCTATGCCAGCCTGATGGCTGGTGTTGGGGCATTGGCTCCTGGGATGAAAGAGGCTTCTCAGGCTACCACTTTGGTTGTAATGCCGCTACTACTCCCGCTTATTCTCAGCCCAAGCTTTTCAATGGCGCCAGATAATGCTTTCTCGGTGGCACTCAGCCTTATTCCATTCACGGCACCGGTATCCATGATCACAAGACTAACAGCAGGCAGTGTACCAGCCTGGCAAATTGCCCTCTCGCTTGGGTTGATGTTGATGACCGCCGTACTGGTCATTCGAGCTGTGGCAGGCCTTTTCCGGGCTCAGACCATGTTAACTGGACAGAACTTTAACCTGCTACTCTTTTTAAAGGCGTTGATCGGCCGAGTGTAAGGGTATGATAAGATTCACCCGGAACTCATGACTCGTATCACTCACTTGTTTCTAATCATCATTGTCCTGACGGTCACTGCTTGTGGATCCCGGTATAACCCGTTACCCCCTGCCAGCAAGGCAACACCGGTGTTTCCCACTTTCCCGGATTGTAAGCAGGCAGAGCTGGTGATGGAGACCATCCCAGCCGGATCTAAATTTCAGGCAGGCAAGAAATTCGACAAGACTTGGGTTATCCGAAACACCAGTCCATGCAACTGGGATAGTGATTACTCCCTGGTATATTACGAGGGTGTTGGCATGGGAGAATCCACACACCTGCTCTTCACCGCGAACCTGCCTCAGGATGCGATCATCCCCCCAGGCACCGAAGTGATGCTGACATTAAACCTGCGGGCACCATTCGCTGCCGGTAGACAGGTTGGATACTGGAAATTACGAGATTCTGCTGGCATCCTTTTCATGCCAGAGAATGTTAGTGAGAATGCATTAAGTGTTGATATAGAAGTCATTGGAACCGTTTATTCATTTGTTGATAATCTCTGCCAGGCAGCATGGACTTTGAATGGCCGGGCGGTAAGTTGCCCAGTATATGCGGATACCAGCACTTACACACTCCTGGTAAATTCATTCCCTGTGTTTGAAGGTCACAACGCTGAAAATGAACCCTCCATTGAGATCTCCCCTTCCGATGATGAAGGAAGCAGCTATGGTTGGAACATTTCCGAGAATTGTCATTCAAATGGGTGATCATTTGCATTTGGGTACAGGTTGCAAGGACGACACACCCCAGTGTGACCTGAATTTCAGCGTCACCGCGGTAACCGATTCCGGGAGCACGGTCATCGGTGAATGGCATGAAACATTCGATGGCACCATGCAAGCGATTGACCTGGATCTGTCGCCATTGGAAAACCAATCCGTTCAGTTTGTTTTCACATTGCGTTCAAATGGTGCCATCCCAGGAAATCGGGGATTTTGGTTCTTCCCCATCCTATTGCCCTACTGATACCGAACCCCCTTCAAGCATGGCCCAATATTCTGCATTCGCCATCAAATGCTATAATTGTATTGTATTGTTGAAATGGAGGTACTTATGAAAATTAAGCGACTTGTATGGTTGATACCCATGGTCCTATTGGTTATTCTGCCCGCCTGCTCTCCTGCCACACCGACGGTGGACACCTTTGCTATTTATACAGCCGCAGCCAACACAGTTCAAGCAGAACTGACCAACGCTGCCCTGCTCACACCTTCTGCCACGGCAACCTTGCCTGCCACTGAGACACCAACACCAACACCAGATATCTCCCCTACGCCCCAATTTAGCCTGACCCCGGCGATTACCGCTACAACCGGACAATTGATGGACAAGGCGGAGTTCGTTCAGCAATCAGTGGCTGACAACACCAACTTCACTGCCGGGACAGCCTTCCGGGTCGTGTGGACCTTGAAGAATATTGGCCCAACAGAATGGTCTGACCAGTATTCCATTCGTTTCTTGAGCGGGGATCAAATGGGTGCGGTGTCCAGTGTACCGTTGGCAAAAGTAATTAAATATGCTGAATCCGGGGAGTTCGCAGTTGACTTCGTTGCACCGGCGACACTCGGGGCAAAAACAAGCAATTGGTGTCTGTATAACGCATCCAATCAGTGTTTTTACCCATTTTATATCCAGATCATTGTGGTGACCGGGTCAACAGGAGCGACTGCAACCGTAACCCTAACCACAGCGCCATAGGATCATACAGATGATGGACCGATGTGGGTTTTTTCGTCTTGGCGAGGAAACCCACTTTTTATTGTAAAAAGACAACGAATGGCAACTCCTACAATCAACCCGCCTATTAAAGATATCGCCCGACAGTTTGGATTCATTGATGCTGGCATCGCCCGCCCACAACGACCGGACCATTTTGATATCTATCTGGGGTGGCTTCTTGATTGCCATGCTGCAGATATGGCATATCTTACGCGGGAGAGGGCAATAGCTGCACGAGGGAATCCATGCCTGCTACTACCAGAATGCCGGAGTATTCTGGTAGTAGCAGCCCGTTATCCTGTCCCGGTCGATCCGGAGCAGCTGTATCAATCCCCACACAGCGGAAGGGTGGCGGCTTATGCAGGAGGTGAGGATTATCACACCGTTATTATCGAGAAACTCGAGGCACTCGCGACTGAACTTGCAGTTTTATCTCAAAGTCCGGTGTCGTTTCGTGCCTTCACTGATAGTGGACCATTGCTTGAGCGTGAATTGGCCTTCAATGCCGGATTGGGTTGGATAGGACGGAATTCCTGTCTTATCTCACCGGAATACGGGTCATACACATTTTTGGCTGAGTTGTTAACTGATCTGCCCCTCGAGTCACAAGAATCGACGATTGATGATCATTGTGGAACTTGTCACCGCTGCGTGGATGCCTGCCCGACACACTGCATATTACCTAATCGCACCATCGCTGCTGAAAGATGCCTTTCCTATCTGACGATCGAAAATCGGGGGGCGATTCCCCGAGAGTTACGATCATCCTTAGGAAATTGGATCTTTGGTTGTGACATTTGCCAGAAGGTTTGTCCCTGGAATCGAAAGGTGGATAATTCAGGCGTGGATGTAAAATTCCTTGCCACCGATCATATCAAGAGTCTTGATCTGGCCAGGGAACTGCAGCTATCCGAAAGGGATTTCAAGCGGATTTATCAGAGTTCACCACTCTTGCGTGCCAAACGAAGCGGCTACTTGAGGAATGTCGCTCTGGCAATCGGAAACCATCGCTTCCCTGAGACCCGTGATATATTATTGAGGGTCATACACACTGAGGAGGAGTCGCTCATCCGGGCGGCCGCGGTTTGGGCGATCGGCCATATGATTGATGACCAGGTGCGGGAAGAATTGGTAACATGCTCTGGAAGTAGAGAAAGATGCATCGGTAAGGAGCGAATTAATCCAAGTACTAAATGCGGGCGAATAAAAAAGGGCTCGCTTTTTATGCGAGCCCTTTTATTTCGATCAATTTGCTGGATTTGGGGTGGGAGTACGGGTCGCTGGTTTTGTAGGGGTCATCGTGATGATGTTTACCGGGATGATCAGGACCTGACCGGGGTAGAGTGTATAGGGAGATTCCAGCTTATTAGCTTTGATGATGGCATCTTCAGTTGAACGGAATTTTGCGGCGATCAACCCCAGGTAATCACCGGAAGCAACCGTGTAATTGATCCGGGTTCCTGCGGGCAGGTCGGATGGGATCGGGGTGGTTGTCGGTAATTGCATGTTGGGGTCGGGTATAAGGATGGTTTGACCAGGCACGATGAAACAGTCTGACAATAAATTATTCAAAGCGATTAAAACATCGATTTCGATGCCAAACTTCTCTGCGATCATTGAGCAATACTCACCCTCTTGAACGATGTACTCAAATGGTCCTGATGCAGTTGAGGTGATCGATGGCATTGGGGTCTCAGTAATGGTTGCCGTGTTGGAAGGGGTGGGCGTCGGTTGGGTGGGCGTCACCGTGGCAGTATTTGTCGGTGTGGGTGTTTTCGATTTAAAGAGTGTGAAAGTCGGTTTACCATCACCGGTTAACCAGATGACCAGCAGGAATAGACCTATGACCACCAATATCACTGCCAGACCACCGATCAAAAAAGGTCCCAGTTGTTGGCGTTTACGATAATCCGAAATCACAGATTGAGCTGTCTTTTTTCTACGCATGGGTTCACCTGTATTAATTCCTTGCCGGGGATATATTCTTTATACCATAACTGGTTAAGACTGACAAATCGCACGTTTTATCGCGAAAGAATTCATGAGAGAGTGTTAGATCGGTGGAGATGATAAAAGCACAATAAAAAGCATGATATAATACCGCCACAATTTAATAGCCCCATACGGCACTCTTATCCAGAGAGGTGGAGGGAACGGCCCTTTGAAACCTCGGCAACCAGACAGCTGGTAACAGCATTCATGGTGCCAACTCCGTCAGATGGTAGTTCTGGAAGATGAGAGGGCAGCCGATAGTATACGATTGCCCCTCCTGACCGTGGGGCAATTTTATTTTGGAGGATAACATCTAATGAACGATACATTTATGGATTCTGCTAAATACTTGTTCACCTCGGAATCCGTCACCGAAGGGCATCCGGATAAACTCTGTGACCAGATCAGCGATGCCGTTTTGGATAATTGTCTGCAACAGGATCCCTATTCCAGGGTTGCATGTGAAACCGCTGCCAAAACCGGATTTGTGATCCTGTTGGGGGAGATCACAACCAATGCCCATCTGAATTTTGATGATTTGGCACGAAAAGTCATCAATGGGATTGGTTATGACTCCAGCGAGAAGGGCTTTGATGGGAACACTTGTGGTGTTCAGGTAGCCATTGCCAAGCAATCCGGTGACATCGCTCGTGGTGTGAACCATGCCATGGATTCGGAATTAACAGAAAATGAGATCAATGACATCGGTGCTGGAGACCAGGGTATGATGTTTGGTTATGCCTGCTCTGAAACAAAAACGCTCATGCCATTACCGATTTACCTGGCACATAATCTGACCCGTAAACTTGCCAGCGTTCGCAAGGCTGGTGATCTCCCCTGGTTACGACCGGATGGCAAAAGCCAGGTCACTGTTGAATATCAGCATGGAAAACCCGCCCGGGTGGATACAGTTTTAATCTCTACACAGCATTCCCCGGATGTCAGCCATGCAGATATCAGTGAATCTGTTCTCGAGCAGGTCATTATACCCACCATTCCGGAAGAGTTGCGTGATGACAAAATGAAAATATTCGTCAACCCCACCGGGCGGTTTGTTATTGGTGGACCCATGGGTGATGCCGGGTTAACTGGGCGGAAGATCATCGTGGATACCTATGGGGGCATGGGGCGGCATGGCGGTGGCGCATTCAGCGGAAAGGATCCGACTAAAGTAGATCGTTCGGGAGCTTATGCTGCGCGTTGGGTGGCCAAAAATATTGTAGCAGCCGGATTGGCCGAGCGCTGTGAGATTCAGGTGGCATATGCGATCGGCGTGGCGCATCCGTTATCGATCAATGTGGAAACATTTGGAACGGGTAAGATCGCCGATGAGAAGATAGCGATGCTGGTCAGCGAGCATTTTGACCTGCGTCCTGGTGCGATCATCCGCGACCTTCAGTTACGCAAGCCGGTCTATCAAAATGTGGCAGCTTACGGGCATTTTGGGCGGGATGACCTGGATCTCACCTGGGAACGAACTGACCGTGCAGATACCCTGCGCAAGGCTGCGGGTTTATAACACTGAAGATTGCTAATAATTGTATAAAATACCCAAGCCTCTCAATTATCGTTGAGAGGCTTGGGTTTTCTACGCGGGGAGTTCAAGCCCGTGAGCACCCAGGAGCGACTTGTCTTGTAGCGCAGTCGAGGTGTTACCATCAAAAACAATTTGCCCAGCGTCAAGGATCACTGTACGGGGTAACAGGTCCCTGACGAAAAAAAGGTCATGGGTCGCAATTAACAACGTCTGATGAAATCCTTTTAACAGGGAAATGAGATCCCGACGGGCACGAGGATCAAGTCCCGATGTTGGTTCATCCAACGCCAGGATATCCGGATGCATGGATAGTACAGTCGCCAGGGCAATACGCTTCTTTTCCCCCAGGCTGAGATGATGAGAAACGCGTTCACGATATGCTTGCATTTGAACATCGCTCAGAGCATGATTCACCCGATCTTCAACACCTTTGGCATCCAGACCCTGGTAGATTGGCCCATAGGCAACATCTTCGAGTACGGTGGGGGAGAAAAGCTGATCATCCGGATTTTGAAAAACAAGCCCAACATGCGATCGGATGGCAGGCAGATTCACAGCCGACCGATCCAACCCCATGATATGTATCTCCCCAGTCCCTCCAAGAATACCATTTAGATGAAGGAGAAGTGTAGATTTCCCGGCTCCGTTGGGTCCAATCAAGGCTACTTTCTCGCCCGAATTGATTTGTAGGTTGAGGTTGAATAATGCCGGGCAGCCGTCCGGATAATTGTAGCTGAGACCAATGATTGATATCGCCGGAATCATTGTCAGCCTGTCAGGAATACAAAAAGAAATGTTAAAGCAAACACCGTTGTGATAACCAAGACCAGCAAACCGATTTCCTTTCGGGTTGGAGGAGTACCTTCCTGCGTCCTGATCTCCCCATCGTAACCGCGAGAGAGCATGGCTTGATAGACACGCTCGCTCCGTTCCAGGGATCGGATGAATAAATTACCAGCCATGGCGCCAGTAACCCGGGCACGCCAACCCAAGCGGCCACCTGTATGAAATTGAGAGCTTGGGTTGGAACCGCTTCGAGATAGTCGGGCGCGGGTCAGTCGGTCAACTTCCTCAACCATTAGGTGTAAATATCGCCACATTAAACCGAATACAGCTACCAACAACTGAGGTACTTTCAGCGAGCGCATGGCGTGGAGCAGTTCTGTGTAACTGGTGGTTGAGGCAAGCAGGATTGCGGCTGAGACGGATAACCAGGACTTCACGCCTAAACTAATGAAGCGGAGCATTCCTTCCTGGGAAATAGTCACAACCACTTCACCAAAGTAAAATGTTGCCAGGGTTACCCCGGCGTCCTCAAAGATAATCGGTAGAGCTGCCAGTAAAAACGGCAGGAACAGGACGGACCTTTTCAAAAAATATGGCAGCTCAATGTCAGCCACGATCATCAGGGCTATTAGGATGGACAGCAAGAAAGTATAAGCCGCCCAACTGCCAGATGGCAGCCAGGATACACATAGAATAAAAGCCAGGCAAAAGATGAGTTTAAGACGACCATCCAGACTATGAATGGGGCTTTTAATACGAAGATAATGATCGATCAGGTGGAGATGGGCGCCCATGTATGCTCGTCGAATGATTACATTACCTGTGACAGCTTATGGTGGTGTATGGGGATTAATAGAAAGGCCATTCGAGCCCGATGACAACGCGAGTCGCGCGAAATGCCAAAGGGGGAAGTGCATCGCGAGCAAAATAACCAACTTCAGAAGCATCGTCTCCAGCCTTCAGTTCACCACTGATTATATCCGCATGGTAAGCAATTACAATGTCAGCGCCTTTTGAATGTTCCCGACCGCTCACCACTGCGGCAATCTCACCGGTACGCACGATCAACCCGGTTTCCTCAAGGCATTCGCGCTCAGCTGCATGACGGGGATCCTCGTGGGCGTCCATGAATCCTGCTGGAATGCTCCAGGATCCGGGTTTGGGTTCATTCAGACGCTTGACGAGCAACACCTTCCCTTCTTTTTCCACCAACACACCGACAGCAACTTTTGGGTCATCAAAAAAAACCCAACCACATGCGGGGCAGATCGGCCGGCGTGTTCCAAACAACTTGCGTTGCTCAAGAGATGTGCCACAACGGATGCAGTAACGTGCTTCAGAGCGTTTCATATGCGCTCCTGAAAATAGATAAATACAGCTAAGGATGCGAGGATCAGACTGATGATTCCGAGCGACCAGGTGATAGTTCTCCAGGAAGTAGTATCCTTCTCTGGCACAAATTCCGCCTCATATAGGATTTCCTCATCAGGGATTTCCTGTGAGGGAGAAGGTCCGGTTAGCACACCTGCCCCGGCGGCTGTCCTGGCATCTGGAGTCATCGTAATTTGCTCATTCACGGGGGGGGCGGCTTTAGGCGCGGGATTCTCTGCAATAGCGGATTCCTGAGATATGGCAGTCATATCCATCATCAGGCTGGATTCACCAACCTGGTTGATGGAAAACATTCTCATGCCAACGACTGCGGCAAATAGAAGACTCGAAACGACCGTCGCGATCCTAAAGACAGGAAATAGCCTTGGCGTTTGTCTCTGTGCAGTCTGCCCGGCTCTAATCGTGAAGTTGTGAGGGACTTTTTTTTCCGGACATGCCGATAATAACAAGCGAGTTCTCTTCAGCTGCAATAACGCCTTTTTTAAATCAGGGTCAGAAGCCAGACGCGTTTCCAATACTGCTGCCTGGCGTGTTGATATTGCACCAGCCAGGAAACGGGACAGAAGCAGCCAGTCTTTTTCAGAACAATGTGAGGTCATTGATTGCCTTCAATGTTTAGACGTATGGCTGACGGTAACAGTTCCCACACTCCAGAAAGACATTCTCGCAACCGTAGTCGAGCGCGAGCCAGTCGTGATTTAATCGTTCCCAGGGGTGATTTCATGATTTCTGAGGCTTCTTCATAATCCATACCCTGCACGTCAACCAGGACTGCCACAGTCCGGTACTCAGCGGGTAATGCGCTCAAACAATGCTGGATTGCATGATCCAATTCGGTTTGGTCGAACATCGCTTCAGGTTGATTGGAATGGTCGGTCATCCAGGAAGGTGTTTCTGGAACGTCATCATCGTCATCGCCCGGATTGAGTGGTGTGGTGGGATGCCGTTTGGTATACCGAAGCGAGTCATAGCATTGATTGGTGGCGATACGCAGGACCCAGGCCAGGTATGAGCCGCCACGAAAACCGGAAAACTTTTGGAATGCAACCAGGAAGGTAGTCTGAGTGATGTCCTCTGCTGCGGCTTCATCCCCCAGTATTCGATAGGCAAGATTGTAGACCCTCGACTGATAGGCTAACACCAGGCTGTTGAAGGCATCCATATCGCCTTTTTTTGCTTCAAGGATCAGATAATTCTCGTCCATTGATAGATAGTATTTTACTCGATTGCAATTAGTCCGGCGATGATTGGTTCCGGTTTGCTCTTTCAAGTAGAACAATTCCGGCAGATCGGATTGCCATTGCTCGATGACTGACACGATTCTTCTCTTCCAGGTCCAACTCCGCCATGGTTTTACCTGTTCCTTGAACAAGGAAGATCGGATCATATCCAAAGCCATTCGTCCCACGTTCTTCTTTAATAATCTCCCCCTCACAGCCACCTGTGGACTGGATGAGGTCCTGCCCCGGGATGGCAATCGCGACAGCACATTGGAAACGCGCAGTCCATGGTTGTGGCAGATCCCCTAATCGCTCAAGAAGATACTTTCGGCGCTCTGCATCGCTCGCATTGGGATTTGTGGTGAAGCGGTGGGAATACAGTCCGGGGGCACCATCCAACGCATCGACCTCCAACCCCGAGTCATCAGCCAGGCAAGCCAATCCGCTCCTTGATGACCATGTAATGGCTTTTAGAGCTGCATTCTCCTGGTAGCTTCCACCGGTTTCCTCTATTTGTAAATCTAGCGATATGTTCGGCGGTGTCATTAATACCAGTGGAAGATTTCTAAGCAATGCCACAAGCTCTTGTATCTTACCGGGATTGTTTGTGCCTAATAATAAGTTCATCGGTGATTGAATCAAGGTTATGCTGAACTTTGTCCCTGATTAAAGATGAAATAAGTCATAAAAAGTTGACTTTCATTTATACGCGTGCTATACTTGTTCCGTAAATATATCCCAACTTACTCCATGCCTGTTGTGACAAATCATAATAACGAATTTCGGATTAATGTTGGTTTCTTCCTAACCCAAGTCATTGGATCCAGTCGAGATTTTAATTTCAATTTCAAGGAAATCGAATTTCCTCCGGATCTGGTGTTGCATGAGTTTATAGGGCGGGTAAAGATCAATCGAACGCCACAGGGGTTGTTGGTGACTGCAGAAGTAAATGCATGCGTGGACCTCGACTGTGTTCACTGTCTTGAAAAATACCAGCAATCATTACATGCCGAGTTCGATGAATTATACGCTTTCAGCATAAGAACCGCTACAGATTCAGGTTTGATTCTCCCGGATGATGGTTATATTGATCTGCGGCCATTAATGCGTGAATATTTACTGATCGAAATACCCATCAGTCCACAATGCAAAGTGGATTGCCGCGGGCTTTGCCCGGTTTGTGGAACAAATCAGAACCTGAAAATATGCACTCATAATTAGGCGGCGGGTGGGGCCGTTTGCCGGTGATCTATCGTTCTGTGCATTTTTGAATCGATTTGGTCAGGGAGCAGGCGTATGTTATATGGAAAAAATGTAGATTGGGGGCGGCAGGTTATCGATGTTTTGATGGATAGAGACGATAATCAGGGGGAGTATGGCGCTGACGCCCCGATGGATAACTTAATAGAGGGGGATAAGGGCTGGATAGCGACCACCGCTCACTACTTACATCTATTATATGAGAATATGCCAGGTCCTGAGGAACAAAGCCTGGATGATGAGACATATGATATCGGAGTACTACCGGGCAAGCCATCCGCAGAGACGAATATTGAGGATACGGTTGGCTTGTACCTAAAGGAGATGTCCCGTGTCCCCTTGTTAAGTCTGTCAGAGGAAGTGGAACTGGCTGAGTGCATTCTGGCAGGCAGGAGTGCGGAGATTGAATTGAAAAGATCGGCTGGCTCTCTGCCCGCGCAACAGCGGAAGGATTATCAACAACAGGTGGAATCCGGCCAACTGGCAAGAGATCACCTTATTAATGCAAATACCCGGCTGGTTGTCAGCATTGCGAAAAAGTATACAGGTCGCGGAGTGGCCTTTCTCGATTTAATCCAGGAGGGCAATCTGGGTTTGATAAAATCCGTGGAGAAGTATGACCACAAGCGAGGGTTCCGATTCTCAACATATGCCACATGGTGGATTCGCCAGACCATCACCCGGGCCATCGCAGATCAAGGCAGGACAATCCGGGTCCCGGTTCATATGATTGACCGCCTTCGGCAATTGAACAAAGTAAGCCATGAACTGGAGCAAAGATTAGGCCGGTTTCCGACAGTTGATGAATTGGCCCAAAACCTGGGCTGTTCAAAGGATAAAATCCAATGGATGCAGCGAGTGTCCTGGATACCGCTTTCCCTTGAGAGTCCGGTGGGTGATGAGGAGGACTCAGAACTTGGTATGTTTGTGGAGGACACGCTTACAGTGTCGCCCATCCAGAGCGCTTATAACAATATGCTTAAAGAAAAGCTGGAAGAGGTACTGGATTCCTTGTTGCCACGCGAAGCGCGGGTATTGAAGATGCGCTTTGGCCTGGAAAATGGTCACTCATATACGCTGGAAGAGGTGGGAGCTAAATTTGGACTGACACGCGAGCGCATTCGTCAGATCGAGGGAAAGGCGTTAAGCCGGTTACGTCACCCGGGGCGTGCCCGCCAACTCAAGGAATATCTGTAAGCGCTTTTCGCCCTCAAGAACCTGCAGGGATTCATGATAGAATTCCATTAATTAAACCTCAATCGCCGAATAATAGAGGAATATATGCCTGATCCCATCCTGGTTGCGGTCGCATGGCCGTATGCCAATGCTGAAATCCATGTTGGAAACTTGACCGGTTCGTACCTGCCGGCGGATATTTTTGCGCGTTTTCAGAGATTGAAAGGTCAGCAGGTTTTGATGGTCTCCGGCACGGATTCACATGGGACACCGATCACCGTGAGGGCAGATGATGAGGGGATTAATGCCGTGGATGTCTATCAGCGCTATCATGCGAGCTTCTTGAAACTCTTCATTAAGATGGGTTTAACTTATGATATTTTCACATCCACCCACACCACCAATCATTTCTCGGTTGCCCAGAAGTTGTTCCTGGCTTTAAAAGAAAACGGATTCCTTTATACCGATAGTCAACAACAATGGTATTCGCCGGTTCAAAAGCGTTTCCTGCCGGATCGATATGTTGAAGGAACCTGCTACATCTGTGGATTCAACAATGCACGCAGTGACCAATGTGACAAATGTGGTAACTTATTGGATGCGGCCAAATTGATCGATCCGCGTTCAAAGATTGATGGGTCCACTCCAGAGCTTCGCGCAACCGAGCATTTTTACCTCGATCTGGGAAAGTTGCAACCCGGGATTGTTGAATTCCTGAAAACCCGGGAAAATTATTGGCGACCAAATGTCATGCGGCAGTCTCTGGGACAAATCATCGCAGAGGACCTGCGCGGCCGGGCGATCACCCGCGACTTGGATTGGGGCATTCCTGTACCAGTTGAAGGGTGGGATGGAAAACGTCTGTACGTTTGGTTTGAGGCTGTCATCGGTTATCTCTCATCGACTATCGAATGGTCTGCGATTGTCGGTCAGCCGGATGCCTGGAAAAAATGGTGGCAGGAAGAAAACTCACGCACTTATTACTTCATTGGAAAGGACAACATTCCTTTCCATGCTGTGATTTGGCCGGCAGAATTGCTTGGCACTGGAACGACACTGGATGCTTTATTGGGTTCCGAAGAACCGCATCCACTGGTTTTGCCTTATGATGTACCCGCCAATGAATTCCTGAACCTGGAAGGGCAACGTATTTCTGGCAGCCGGAACTGGGCTGTGTGGGGCTTGGATTTCCTGGAAAGATACGATCCGGATCCCTTGAGATATTACCTGACAATGGCTATGCCGGAGACGAAGGATACGGAATGGGATTGGAATGAGTTCTACCACCGCAACAACGATGAACTGGTTGCGACCTGGGGAAACCTGGTAAACCGTGTCCTGGCATTTACCTACAAGCATTGGGATGGTGTCATTCCTGATCCGGGCGATCTAAGGGCGGACGATCGGGATTTATTGACAGCAGTTGAGGATGGATTCGATTCGATCAGTACAGAATTGAATGCCGTCCACCTGAGAGCTGCGTTGAATGGCGCCATGACGTTGGCTTCAAGAGTGAATCAATATCTGGATGTGAATGCTCCCTGGTTTGAGATAAAGACCAGCAAGGAGAACGCTGCCAAATCGGTTTATACAGCTTTACGGGCTATCGATTCCTTGAAGATCTTACTGGCACCCTATCTTCCACATACGTGCGAGACACTGCATCAATACCTTGGGTATCAGGGCACGTTGTTTGGAACACAATCGGTTGAGAACATAGAGGATGATCTTGGGGTGCATGCTGTACTTCGTTATCACCCTGATACAGCCACCGGAAAATGGGAAGCCAGTCACTTACCCAAAGGTCAACGCATGCGCGAGCCACTTCCCCTGTTTAAAAAGCTGGAAGAAAGTATTGTGGCCGAGGAACGACTCAGACTTGGGAAGTGATCTGGCGGTTTTTAGTAAATGTCTTCAGCCACCATGGCAATTGTCCCGCAAGCATCTCCATGATCTTGCGGGTGTTCTTTTGGAATAACGCCACATTATTGTAGGATTCCCCACCTCTCGGACTGACCAGATCGCTCACCCCGCGAAGAATAAGCAGAGGCGTGTGATTTCGGTCGGCTACCCAGGCGATAGCTCCGGATTCCCAATCGGCCACCATCGCTTCATGTTTATCGATCAGATTTGATACATCAGAAGCAAGGATATCGCGGTCCGCCGAGAACATCGTTGCCCGGACAATCTCTTCGGGAAGCTTGTGGCCACTTACCCAGGACAGGTCGAGCTCGCAGGAGTAATACCGGTTTGCTTCTTCAGGATCGGTCATTTGTTCCTGAATGTCATATTGCCAGGTTCTTTCGACCAGCACTATCTTGTGACGGTTAATCCTTCCTTCCAACCCGCCACAGGTGCCAAGGTTTATGAGTAGATCCGGCTGATAATGATCGATCGCCCATTGTGTGGATCCTGCTGCAGATACCTTTCCCCAACCCCCGCGCATTGATAGGACAGGATGATGATCCACAATATGCTTAAAAACACCGCCATAAGGGGTGGATGATACCTCGGCGACCTTATGAAGATCAAGCCAGGATTGCCATTCATAATCTGCAGAAACCAGCAGGACAACTTTTAGAGGCAATGAAATCAACCGGTTTGTTTGCCGAGTGAGGCCAGGTAGGTTGCAAACATCCTTTGCCCGTCCAGGCCCAACAATTTGTTAACTTCATCATCGTCAAATGCTGCGATGGCGCAAACACCACAGCGGAGCTGTTCTGCAGCCAGATACAGGTTTTGACAAACATGCCCGGCATCCAGGAAAAGGTAGCGATAGCTGCGCTCGCTGTATCGCCAGGTCATCCGCTCAAGCACACTCACCCAGATGAAGGTCGCAGCCGCACTCAGCACGTGCTCCTGGTTACGGCAGGCAACTTTCATTCGGTTAATGAAATCTGGTTCATGGTGCAACGCAACCAGCTCATGGCTTAAAGCCAGGTATCGGTATAGGCCGGGTTGAAGGTTTTCCACCATGTTGATCGCCAGGTAGGTTTCAAAGGCATGGCGTGCGCCGGCGGAGGGCACATTGCGATTGGTCAACTTTCCTTCCTTGACTAATTTGACACCCTGAGACATCCACAACAGGTAGGCTAATTCCTCGAGACTTAAAGGTATTTTTGCATAGTCCCGCCGGGTAACCCTTTTTTCAACGGCTCTTCTTAAACTGATATCTTCCAGGTCGATCTCAGATGGCGCGGGTAGTGGGACCCGGGGTAAACGTGGGTCACAAGGAAGTTCCAAAGGAGGTTGTGTGAGGCCTTGTTGCTGTCCTGATTGGCTTAGATTCCTATATTTCGTCATCTCCAAATAGTCATTCGGTTGATCTTTTTTATTCATAAAATATCCTCCTGCCGGGTAAGGATCTGTATTGACAGATGATAATTAAGTGATCACAACCAGAAAGCCGCAATCATGCCTGATCGAACGGTAGTCAGATATTGTCACATTCACCCGTTGACTAACGGGCGATCAATGCCACGATCATCGACAGGATCATGATGGCCGCCAAAACTGAAAACAGGATGCTCTGGGTTCTTTTTGCACGCTGTTCCTGTGAGATCGATTTCTTCTGGTTGATTGGTTTGTTTTGTTTTCTTGATGCCATAATAACTCTTATTCTACCAGTTCCAACAGGTCCTTGATACGACCAGCCAGTTCGGGGGTGATTCCAGGAAGTTTGGACAATTCTTCGATCGTGGCGCTCTGTATTCCGTCAAGTGAGCCAAATTGCTTCAATAACGCCTTGCGCCGCGCCGGACCAACCCCCGGAATGGAATCCAGGCGTGAGGTCAGACCAAGTTTTGTCCGCTTATTGCGATGTGCCGTGATCGCGAATCGGTGGGCTTCATCACGGATCCTTTGGACAAGATACAATGCCTGTGAGTGTCGAGGCAGCATCACAGACCTGGATTTGCCGGGCAGAAATAATTCCTCATTTTGTTTTGCCAATCCGGCCAGTGGCACATTTTCAGATAGCCCGTATTGTTCCAGAACCTTGATCGCGCGACTGAGTTGACCTTTGCCACCATCCACAATAACCAGGTCGGGCAGCATGGAAAAAGAAGGGTCAGGTTTTTTCCCGGGGGTGTTCAATTCGTGTGCGGATTGCCAGCGGCGAAAACGCCGGTTAAGGACTTCCTCCATGCTGGCAAAATCATCTGGACCTTCGACGGTTTTTATATCAAAATGACGATAATGCTTCTTATTGGGAACACCCTGTTCAAATACCACCATACTGGCAACAGCTGCCGTCCCCTGTGTATTCGAGATGTCATAGCACTCGATGCGGTTAGGCGGACTCTTCAATGCCAGTGTCTTTTGGAGCTCAGCCAATGACTCGCTCTGCCGATGACGATCGTTATGCCACTGATTGCGCAAGGATTGCAGTGTATCCACTGCATTGTCACTTGCCATCTGAACCAGTTCTTGTGATAAGCCTTCATGTGGGACAATGATCTCGGTTTTTTGTCCACCACGTTTTGTGCCCAGCCATTGCTGGATGATATGGGTCTCTTCGATCTCAGCCGGAAGCATGACTTGTGGTGGAACGGATACAGCCTCATCGTAGTATTGCTTAATAAACTGCGCGAGCACCTCCTTGTCAGGTTTATCCTCTGTTCCCTCCAGGACGAAGTACTCCCTGCCGATAAGGCGACCGTTGCGTATAAAGAATACTTGAACACAGGCTTCGTTATCTGCCTTTGCCAGGGCGATCACATCCGAGTCCACCTGGTCTGCTGAAAAGACTTTCTGGCGTTGGATGATTTTTTCAATTGCTTGGATTTGGTCCCTAAGAGCGGCCGCCTTTTCATATCGCATGGATTCGGCAGCGCCATCCATCTCGGTTTTTAACCTTTGAAGAACACCCTCGCTGCGACCTTCGAGAAATTGGCAAAGATCATCGATCATCTGGCGGTAATCACTCTCTTTTATGGCACCAATGCAGGGACCTGTACAAAGTTTGATATCGTAGTACAAGCATGGTCGGGCATCCTGACCTGTTATCTCCCGATCGCAGGTTAGATAGGGAAAAATGCGACGGATGGCATCCAGGGTCTGATGAACGGCCCATACACTGGTATAAGGACCAAAATATCGCGATCCGTCTTTGACCAGTTGACGTGTAACGATTAACTTGGGAAATGGGTCGTTCCAGCGGACTTTAATATACGGGTAATACTTATCATCCTTCAGGCGGATGTTAAATTGGGGGCGGTTAAGCTTGATCAAATTCATTTCGAGGATCAGCGCTTCCAATTCAGATCCGACCGTGATCCACTCGATGTCTGCAATCTGTTCCACCATCTGGCGCGTTTTCATATCCCATTCGGGCTTCGCGTTGAAGTAGCTGCGCACGCGATTTCGCAAATTGATCGCTTTCCCGACATAGATGATGCGCTCTTTGGCATCCCGCATAATATAGCACCCGGGTTTATCAGGTAAATTGGCCAGGATGCCTTGAAGATGTTCAGATGATTCCATTGCTCTAATTATATAACCAGTCGCCATAAGCCAGTAAAACGCTGCTGTATAATTGGAAGCACGCAGCCTGAGGGTTCACATGGAGATTAATATGTCAGACCGGCCTTTGGAGATCGTTATAGGGGAGATCCTGCGGGAACGCAAGCTGACCCTTGCAACAGCCGAATCGTGTACAGGAGGATTACTTGGAAACCTGATCACGGATGTCTCGGGATCATCTGATTATTTCCTGGGCGGGATTATCGCGTATGCATATGGCGCCAAGGAAAACCTTTTGGGTGTTCGGCATGAAACGTTATGGCAATTCGGCGCAGTTAGCCGCGAAACTGTCCGGGAGATGGCACGGGGGGTCAGAAGAGCATTTGCAGCCGATATCGGTGTGTCGATCACCGGGATTGCCGGACCGGGTGGGGGAATGCCTAATAAACCGGTCGGCCTGGCCTGGATCGGGTTATGTACTTATGATGGCGAGTGGTCCAAGTCCTACCTTTGGGAAGGCACCCGGGTCGAGAATAAAATATCATCTGCGCATGGAGCTTTGCAATTCATTTACGATTACCTTCAGGGAATAACACCATCCGAGTAAGTCTGTGGCGAGTTTGAGAGGCGTATCTCAATCCTTGATATACAGTACCAAACTGCAGCGCCGGAAGGCTGTCTTGTTGGCCTTTCTGGTCACGTTGATCTGGTCAAGTTCGTGGGTCCTCATTAAATTTGGTCTTGAAAGCCTCCCACCGGTCGGATTTGCAGGTATACGATACGGGCTGGCAACCATCTGCCTGTTGCCATTCGTATTCAGGAAAAGGGAAATGGCAACCATCCGCCGGTTATCACGGATGGATTGGTTATGGTTGATCCTGCTGGGTGTGCTCTTTTATACGATCGCTCAAGCTGGACAATATGTTGCTTTAGCGCACCTGCCTGCTGTTACTGTCAGTTTAATGCTAAGTTTGACGGCTATTGTGGTCGTTTTTCTGGCTATCCTCTTGCTGGCTGAATACCCGGGTTGGATGCAATGGGTGGGCATCGCTCTGTTCTGCCTGGGGTTGGGAGTTTATTTTTACCCGATATCGTTCACCCATGGCGATAGGATTGGCCTTGCTTATGCACTGGCTGCTTGTTTTGCGACCAGCCTGGGATCCATACTGGGTCGGTACATCAATCGGAAGAAAATCCTCTCACCTGTAGCAGTTACGGTGATCAGTATGTCCATTGGAACGGTCTTAATGCTTGCCTGGGGTGGAATTAGTGAAGGCCTTCCGAAACTGGGTTGGAAAGAATGGCTCATGGTTATTTGGATGGCTGTTGTCAACACCGCCTTTGCCTTCTCTTTATGGAATTACACACTCCAAACATTAACAGCATTGGAATCCAGTATCATCAACAATACCATGCTGGTACAGATTGCCATTCTGGCGTGGATCTTCCTGGGTGAAAGTATCGATCTTAAATTGGGAATTGGTTTGGTGTTTGTGAGCGCAGGTGTGATCCTGGTCCAATTCAAGAAAAAAGTTATGGCCGGATCATCGACCTGACCGAGATTAATTTCCGCTTAATACCTTGATGATAAAGCTGGATTTCGCGTCAGTATAACCAACCCGATCTTTTCCATATTTATTTGCCAGTTCGATCTTGAGCCGTCCATAGGCATCCCGTAACTGATCATCAGCAAGCAGGCGGTCGCGAAATTCCAATTGATTCCGCCAGAAAACAGATGTGGTTTCGACAAGGTGCAAATGAAACAATGTTTTATTGTTTTCATCACGTCTTAGGTAACGACGTTCGGGTAGCTGGGCTTCAAACTCCGGTATGTATTGGTAACCGATCTTCTCCAGCGCAGCTATGTAGAAGGGAGAATCTCTCAAGATTGAATACGCCCCCCAGGATATCAATGATCGGTTTGGCCGGTAAACCGGGGATTGCCGTGCTACCAATATGCTCGAGTGCCTGTAAATAAGGGTCCATAGCTGATTTAATCGCTTTGCTCTCGACCTTGTATTGTTCGCACCATTTTGGATCATATGGCACAATAACAACAGGATCAGCCAGAGTATGATTGATGGGGGTCACTTTTCCCCTGCTTAGTTCGCATAATTTTTCAAAGGATAATTTCGCCAACACGTGGTCACTTCCGCCTGAAATCCATACATCGGTATGTGCACGGAGGTCCTGATCAATAATCATCAGGGGTTGGCTGACCAACCCGAATGGAGACACGGCACCGATCGGATAACCAGTTACCTCCAAGACCGATTGTGCATCAGATAGACGGATCTTTTCTCCGACGATCTCTGATAGGCGATGGATATCCACCCGATTGGCGCCACTCACCAGGGTGAGTATATGGCACCCCGTTTTCTCACCTGTGAAGAGCAAAGATTTGACGATCTGCGCCAGGTCACAATTCACCGCTTGGGCTGCTGCGCTGGCTGTATGGGTTGTGGCAGGTAGATCCACCAAGATGGGTTGGATGCCATGAGAGTCGAGAAACGCCATGAACCGAGCAACTCCAGGTTCCAGGTTGATTGTTTCCATCGGTGCAACACTCCAATTCGCCTATTCTACTTCGAAAAGGGCGACCCATTGCATAATTCAATGGAATATGCTATTGTCATTTTCAGTGATTAATGTCCGAGTCTTTATTGCTATACCGTTACCGGGAAAGATTCACGACAACCTCTCTGCGATCGGCGCTAAATTGAAGAGAGATCTACCAGATGGTATCATCCGCTGGGTGAAGGTTACCAACATTCATCTCACTCTGATATTTCTGGGGGATATCCCGGAAGCAGATGTTGACCGGTTAAAAATGAATCTGGAATCCCCGGTTGGGTGCCACCCACCTATCGAATTAACGGTCGAGGGGATTGGCGTATTCCCGAATCTGCATCGACCGAGGATTGTGTGGGCAGGCGTCCGTGATTCCAGTGAACTGATCAGATTACAGGGCGTTATTGAGCGTGTTACTCAGGAAATGGGTTATGCTGCTGAGGAACGTAAGATTTTCCGCCCACCTGACGCTTGGACGGGTCAATCAATTTGTCAATCCACAGCAGATCCAACTATGTAGCCAAGGTTATCTCAAGTTGTTCGGTTGGCGGGATGGGCAGTTTTATTGTAAAATCCATCGATATCTATCGCAGTGATCTTAACGCTGGTGGATCCATCTATACAAGACTTCATACCATACCTTTAGAAAAGGAATTCTGATCGATCAAGAGGTGAAATCTGGAAGGCATTGAGTTTGCTAAAACCGTAGTTGATGCGCTAGAAGACAAGAAGGCTGAAAACATCCTTCTATTGGATATTACAGGAGATCTGCACATTTACGGATTATTTTGTAATCGCCAATGGCACCAGTGATCGTATGCTGGAAAGTTTAAGCAAGGCTGCCGAGGAAGGTGCTAAAGAAAAAGCATGGCATCAACGCGCGCTGCAGAAGGATATGCCAGGGATGGTTGGATATTAATCGATGCCGGGGATGTGGTGATACATTTGTTTTCACCCGATCAGCGTAATTACTACCGGCTCGAAGAATTATGGTCGCAGGGGAAAGTTCTGTTGCGTTTACAATGAGATAGTGGGTAATCATTGGAGGTCTTATGAAGGAAAAGATATTAATTATCGAAGATGATGAGGCGATCTTAAAGGTGTTGCACCGTGTCCTGTCCTATGAAGGTTATGAAGTTTTCAAGGCACTCAATGGGCAGCAAGGGTTGAACAGTGCACGTGAGAACCGGCCGGATCTGGTCATCCTCGATGTGATGCTGCCCGGGATGGATGGGTTGGAGGTTTGCCGACGTCTGCGTCTCGGCGGATCCTTGCCGATATTAATGCTGACTGCCAAGGATACCATTCAGGATCGGGTCACCGGACTAGATGCTGGAGCGGATGATTACCTTGTCAAACCTTTTGAAGTGGAAGAATTACTTGCCAGGCTGCGGGCACTTTTACGACGCACCAAATCGGAACGCCAACCGGTATTAACATTTTCTGATCTAACCCTCGACACGAATACCCGGCAAGCTTATCGAAAGGGACGGGAAATCAATTTAACTGCGACAGAATATGACCTGATCGAATTATTCCTGCATCACCCACGCCAGGTCCTAACTCGTGAAGTGATATTTGATCGAGTTTGGGGATATGACTTTGGCGGCGAATCGAATGTGTTGGATGTATACATTCGTTATTTGCGTCAAAAACTGGAAGAAGCGGGAGAAGCTCGTCTTGATTTTCACCGTCAGAGGGGTTGGTTACGTACTTAGAGAAAATACCGGATGAGCTTTAGACTCCGTATGACCCTGCTCTTTACTGGTGTATTGAGTGCGGTCATCCTGATCATTGGTTTTTCGGTTTATTCTCTGGTCAGCTACCAGTTACGTGAACAGCTGGATGGGGTCCTCATTGAGACGAGAAACCGGTTGATCACTTCTGCAGAAGTGAACTCATTCGGCAAAGTGACCCTTATTACCCTTACGGAAACCGACTTCTCACAAACCATAATCATACAGCTTTGGGATGAAAACGGAGAATTGATAAGCGCATCGGATAATATCCGGTTGTTCCAAGGGTCGATTGACCCAGAGCAATTAGATACCGCTCAAGTTGTATTTAATGACGTCTGGATTGAGAACAGCTCACCTGAGAGTGATGAGTTCACCATTAATACTGGATGGGAAAGCGGTGGGTGTTTTACAGGTGGGTACCAGTCTGGTGCCGATCGACACGACCCAGGATACCCTGATCTCAGTGTTATTGATCACATTGTTGGGTGCTGTGGCTATTGCCACTGTTCTGGGAGGGGTGGTCATCGGTAATGCCCTGAAACCGCTGGTTGTTGCAAAAGATATCGCCGTCCAGATCAGCAATGCAGACGATCTCTCGAGGCGAATACCGTACAAGGATCCGGGTGAGACGGATGAGATTGGTGAGTTTATTAATGCATTCAACCAGACTCTGGGACGACTGGAGAAACTGTTTTCAGCCCAACGTCGCTTCATGGCAGATGTGAGTCATGAGTTGCGTACGCCGTTGACGGTGATCAATGGCAATGTGGGGCTGATGCGTCGGATGCGACAGGTGGATGAGGAATCGCTCGCAAGTATCGAGGATGAGGTCGAACGCTTGACCCGCTTGGTGGGCGACTTATTGCTGCTGGCGCAAGCTGAATCCGGAAAGATACCACTGGATATCAAACCGGTTGAATTGGATGCCTTACTCCTTGAAGTTTATCAGCAGTTATGTGTCCTGGCCGGAGAACGTGTGATCGTGAAACTGGCAGACATCGACCAGGTAAAAGTGATGGGTGACCGGGATCGTTTGAAACAGGTGATCATTAACCTGGGCGCAAATGCAATCAGTTACACACATAACGGAGGGATCGTCCAATTGGGTTTGTCAAAAACAAATGGACAGGCGAAACTCCTGGTTACTGATAATGGACCAGGGATCGATCCTGATGATTTGCCCCATATATTTGAGCGATTTTACCGCGGAGAAAAGTCCAGGACTCGCAAGGATGGTGGTTCCAGTTTTGGTCTGGGGTTATCCATTGCCTACTGGATCGTTGGAGCCCACAGCGGGCGCATTGAAGTATCATCGAAGGTTGGCGAGGGCAGTGTTTTTTGTGTTTGGCTTCCCGAGGTAAATACGAAAGGCTCCTGAGGAGTCCTACTCTTGTTGCCACTGCTTTAGGATGTTTTATAGCGGACCGATATCCCCCGATAGGTGGGTTCGCGGATACCGATGGGGTTTGGATTGAATGAATGGTTGAATCCATATTGAGTCTCAGTTCCGTGCGGGAGCAGGTCAAAGGGGAGTCGCGTTTGGGGATGGGATGATTCTTCGGAAGTAATCGGGTCATCTTTTCTAGCAGTCAGCACATCCATTTTTAATTGGGGATCCGCAAAGGCCCCGATCACCAGTATTCGAATCAACCAGATCAGGCTGACAATAAATATTGGAAGAATATGCGCCAGGGTCCCGCCATCGATGACCAGTGCTGTCTGAGCCTGACGAATTGATATGGCCTGACTGATGCCCAGCCAGATTAACCAGGCATTCATTCCCGTGACCAGGATCCAGGCAATGAATAAGCGGTGGTTATTTTTTACGTTAGATTGGGTTTCTGGAGACAGAAACAGGTAGATGATCCCGGTAACATCCAGGCAACATACAGCTGCGGCCAGCCAGGCTGTCAGATTAAAACCCATGGCTGTAAGACCACCCAAGAGGCTCTGCAAAGCAAGGAAAGTGGTCGCATAATTAAAGATTTCGAATGCTACTAAACCTGCAAACATGGACAGGATGGTAGCTGTGTGACGAGATATTTCAACGTTGGCCGGGTGGCTCTCGATTAGATGATCGTTTTGGGCAAGGGATAAACTCATTTCTGACTCCTTTCAATTAGCTACATGCAATTATAGAACAAAAGTTCTATAATTGTCAAGATAATCAGGATATTGCTTCGTATCAATATTTATTCAATGGATAAATTACTTGCTCCTGGCGTGATAGAATTATTTAAACATAAATAAGTTAGAAAGGTTGATAAGGATGACTGAGACACATGATAATTTGATGGGGGCATATGCTGGTGAATCGCAGGCCAGCCAGCGTTATTTGGCATATGCAAAAAAGGCCGATCAAGAGGGTTTCCCACAAGTCGCACGGCTATTTCGGGCGGCAGCCGTGGCCGAATCTGTCCATGCCGGCAATCATTTGCGAGCGGATGATGGCGTGAGTTCGACTTTGGAAAATTTGAAAGTCGCGCTGGGTGGAGAGAACTATGAAGTTGAAAGCATGTATCCCCCGATGCTTGCAGCTGCTCAACAGGAAGGTCAGAAGAAAGCTGCAACTTCATTTAATTGGGCGCTTGAGGTCGAAAAGATCCATGCAGCGCTATATTCTGAAGCGATCGAGAATATGAACTCCGCGGAAGAATATGAGTACACCGTGTGCCCGGTCTGCGGGTACACGCACAAGGGACCAGCACCTGAGAAATGCCCAGTCTGCGGGGCAGCGGGTTCGAAATTTGAGACCATAAAATAGTGAAGGAAAGAAACCGGGAGATAACTCCCGGTTTCTTCCTCATATATACTTCCAACATTCCGTTAACCCATTTCTTGCGCGGCGGGGATACTCTGTAGAGTAAGATTTCTATACGCGAGGAGTTCGACATGGGTAAAATTATTGGCATTGACTTGGGAACGACCAACAGCGTGGTGGCTGTCATGGAGGGTGGAGATCCGGTGGTCATCCCGACCAGCGAAGGTCCCCGCCTATTGCCTTCCGTGGTTGCATTTAATAAAAATGGTGAACGGCTGGTTGGCGTTCCCGCCAAACGCCAGGCTGTTATTAATTCTGAGAATACGGTCTATTCGATCAAACGATTTATGGGACGCCGGTTTGAGGAGGTTGAATCGGAACGTAAAATGGTCCCATATTCTGTCATAAAAGGCTCCGCAGGGGATGCCCGGGTTAAACTGCCAGCGACTGGTAAGGAATACACGCCCCAGGAAATTTCTGCCATGATCCTGGGAAAACTAAAATCGGACGCAGAAGCTTACCTCGGAACACCTGTCACACAGGCCGTGATCACAGTTCCTGCCTACTTCAACGATAGTCAGCGCCAGGCCACCAAGGATGCGGGGCGCATTGCTGGATTGGAAGTGCTACGCATTATTAATGAACCGACGGCTTCCGCATTGGCATATGGGCTTGATAAGAAGAAAAACGAAGTGATCCTGGTATTTGATTTGGGAGGTGGTACTTTCGATGTCAGCCTTCTGGATGTGGGTGAGGGTGTCGTCGAGGTCAAGGCGACCAATGGTGACACACACTTGGGCGGAGATGATTGGGATCAGGAGATTGTCAATTGGGCCGCTGATGAGTTCCAAACTGCACAGGGTATCGATCTGCGCAAAGATCGCCAGGCATTGCAGCGATTACGTGAGGCGGCTGAAAAAGCCAAGATCGAGCTGTCAAGCATGTCTGAGACCGAGATCAACCTGCCGTATGTCACAGCTGATGCATCTGGCCCCAAGCACTTGCAACTGAAGCTCAACCGGGCCAAGTTTGAACAGTTGACCCGCCACCTGGTTGAACGATGCCGTAAACCATTTGAATCGGCGTTAAAGGATGCCGGTGTATCAGCCAATCAGATCAACGAGATTGTACTGGTTGGCGGCGCCACACGCATGCCGATGATCCAGGATTTGGTACGTTCATTAGTAGATAAGGAACCCAACAAAGGTGTGAATCCGGACGAGGTTGTTGCTATCGGTGCCGCCATTCAAGCCGGGGTCCTGGGTGGTGAGGTCAAGGATATGCTCCTGCTGGATGTCACCCCGCTATCATTGGGCCTTGAAACCATCGGGGGTGTGCGGACCGTTCTGATCGAACGCAATACCACCATCCCGGTCAAGAAAACCGAAATGTTCTCGACTGCGGATGATGGTCAAACCGCCGTTGACATTCATGTGCTTCAAGGCGAACGGTCGATGGCTGCTGATAACATGACATTGGGACGTTTCAGATTGGATGGAATACCGTCTGCGCCACGTGGCACACCTCAGATCGAGGTTACATTTGATATTGATGCCAATGGCATTCTGAATGTGACTGCCCGGGATAAAGCCACCAGCCGTGAGCAAAAGGTAACGATAACCGCTTCGACCAATCTTCAAAAAAGTGATATCGATCGGATGGTCAATGAGTCACGTCAAAATCAGGCCGAGGACAGCCATCGCAAAGAATTGGCTGATGCCAAGAACACAGCAGATTCTGTGGCTTACCAAGCAGAACAATTACTGAAAGAGCTGGGAGATAAACTGCCCGGCGACAGCCGGGAGGACGTTAAAGACAAGATCAATGCCTTACGCCAGAGCATGAATGGTGAAGACCTTCAGAAGATTCGGGGTTTGACCAGCGACTTACAAAATGCTCTAAGCGCGCTGAGTAAGCAGGCTTCAACGCAATCCCAACCGGGCAGCCAACCAAACAACGAAGAGCCTGAGCACCGGGAAGATCCGGAGGGTGAAGTTGTGGAAGGTGAATTTAAAGAAGTCTAAGAACATGGGTGTCAGTAGTTGATGCTCTGACCCCGGGAAAAATATCAAACGCCCTCACATTTGTGAGGGCGTTTGATGATTATGATGGAACATGAGATTGAGACCTTGTTCCTACGACTTTCCTGTAAATGGTTTTGCAGCCGATCGCTGGAGAATCAAATGCCGGATCACACCTACCAGCTCGATGCTCTGCACGATGATCAGGATTACCAGGATGATCTTGGGCGTTAAATTGACAAGTTGGACGAGAGTATCAGCCGAGCCAGCTACCGGGGTGGTAGCTAGATCATCAATCCCAAATTCGACCAGGGATAGACCGTTTAACATGATTCCGGCCAGCACAATTCCCGCGATATCAATGGTTAAGCCAAAGATACGGGTGAAGATCTGCCATCGCTCCTGACGGAGAAGATAGACATCCAACACAATACTCAGAACACCGAGGAGATTGATCCATGGCAAATAACTAATAAATGTATCCGACAAGGCCGGAACATACGCCCAACTGATATCATTCTGTATGACCAAACCAATCAACTCCGGCAGGAGATTGAGCAAGGCCAATCCAAGAATTATGAACAGGATTTCGAAGATGGTTTCACCTCGGCTAACCAGTTCCGGGTCCGGTTCAGCCAGAAGATCTGATGGTTTCCACGCATCTTTAGATTCATCCAATTCTGATGAAGGCAATACGCGTTCAAGGATGGCAAATACGAGTACGATGTTGCCCAGGGCGGCTGTCGCTCCTCCGAAGAACCGAAGCCCAAAGTTTCCAAGTGATCCAATAAAAGCGGGACCGGCCGGGTTGTTGTAGAAATTCCACAAGAAGCTTGCAAGGGTTACCGCAAAGAGAACGCCCAGCACGATTTTTATTACCATCAGAAAGAATGGGTACAGCTGTGGACCGATCAAATAGCGGGCTGGATTGTAAGCGGCGGCAACCTTGGCAGGTGATCCGTATTCTTTCAGCACTTCTTCGATCATGACGTCATCGACAGGGCGAGCGGTCTGCTGGGCTTTATCATCGATCATATCTTCAATGGTTGACCGGATCTCTGCCTGGAGGTCAGGCCGGTTCCGGCGGGGTAGATGTTTGCCGATTTCCAGGATGTATTTATCGAGAAGGTTCATGATTTACTCCTTGCTTTTTGATAAGAGCTGGTCCAGCGTGCCAACGATTTTGGACCACTCATCCTTCACTTCTGCCAAAGCGGCCTTACCGCGAGTGCTGATCACATAATATCGACGTGGACGAGTCTCGTCCGCGATACGCCAGTCTGATTGGAGCAACCCCTGGAGTTCCAACCGGCGCAAGAGCGGATAGAGAGTACTCTGATCGATATCCAACCCCTGGTCTGACAATAGTTTTAAAAGTGAGTATCCATATTGTTCTTTGGTGAGCTGACTCAGAACGGCGATGGCTAGTACGCCGCGCCTGAGCTCCAACAGGATGTTTTGTACAGGATCTTGAATGGTTTCCATTTGTCACCTATATAAATATTATACTGTATAGCATACAGTATGTCAAGAGTCATGATATGCTTGAAAAATAAACAGGTTGATACTTCCCCATCTGCGATGCTATAATAAAGCAGGAAAATATGCAACAGGAAGGATGCTAAAGTGCAAGCCAACACCACTCCCGGTAAATTAATTGTTGTTGAGGGTATCGATGGCAGTGGTAAATCCACCCAGATCGATCTCCTGAATAAATGGCTGCAATCGATCGGTAAATCGGTCTATTTCTCCGAATGGAATTCTTCTGATCTGGTTAAGAGCACGACGCGTCTGGCAAAACGCGAGCATATGTTTACACCCTCCACCTTTAGTTTATTGCAATGCACGGATTTCGCAGACAGGTGGGAGAACCGCATTATACCGATGTTAAAAGCCGGAGCGATCGTCCTGGCTGATCGCTATGCCTTCACAGCATTTGCACGCGATGTGGCACGTGGTGTCGACCCAAAGTGGGTACGCAATCTTTATTCCTTCGCTATTATTCCGGACCTGGTTCTATACTTCCGGGTCCCTTTGGATGTTGCCGTTGAGCGGATCACATCTTCACGTGCCAAGATCAAGTTCTATGAAGCCGGCATGGACCTGGGATTATCCGATAGCAAGATCACCAGTTTCCGCTTATTCCAGCAACGCATCGTTGATGAATACGAGCGCATGGTGAATGAATTTAACTTCACCGTGTTGGATGGAACACAACCGGTCCAATTGCAGCAAAAGAATGTAAGGGCTATCATTAAGAAGAATCTTCAGGGTTGGGAAGGCTTGCCCACACCTGTGGAAGCGGTGCGTCGGGATGCCCGCCAGCGGAAAGCAAAGGCCAGGGGAGAGCGAATTGGTCTCCGGGGGGAGGTCTCATGACCACTGCAAGATTTTATGGCGCTGGATTTCCATATAATCCATTGGAAGAATATCCGGGCAAGCTGGTAGTTCTCGAAGGGACGGACGGCGTCGGTCGCTCGACACAGACCATGTTGCTCCGCCAATGGTTGGAAAAGGAAGGCTTTGCAGTATCAGATACCGGTTTGAGACGCTCACCCATGACACAACCAGGCCTGGATGCTGCCAAGCTTGGGCACACACTCAACCCGTTGACCATGAGCCTTTTCTATGCCACCGATTTTGCCGATAGACTCGAAAATCAAATCATACCGGCATTAAAAGCAGGATTCCTGGTCCTATCTGATCGTTATTACTTTTCCATCATCGCTCGCGACATTACCCGAGGCGCCGATCCGGAGTGGGCTCGAAAGGTTTACGGTTTCGCCCTGATCCCGGATCTAGTTTTGTACCTGAAAACGGACATCAACCATCTGGTCACACGTATGGTTCACGGGCGAGGATTTTAATTTTTGGGAGTCGGGAATGGATGTCCATTTTGCGGATAATCTGTATGATGGTTTCTGCGTTTATCAATCCCACCTGATTGATCAATTCGATCTAATGGCCAAGGAGTTCAATTTTACTTCTGTTGACGCTACGCAATCAGTCAATCAGGTTTTTGAAGAATTAAAGAAAAGCATTGAAAAATTAATCCTCTAGACCGACATGGCTTTGACAACCAATCCTGCAGTCTGCACCTATGGCGCTGAGGTGATGCAAAGATCACTCAGCGCTTTCCGCAAGGAGATCCCGGGCGTCAGGGATTCACGAAATATCGAATATGTTCACCGCTTGCGGGTCGCTTCACGCAGACTTGCTACGGCGTTGGTTGTTTTCCAGGCGTGTCACCCAGCCAAACGGGTAAAAGCCTGGCAGAAAGATATATCCCGGGTAACACGTATCCTTGGTAAAGCGCGTGATCTGGACGTTCAGGCTAACGGGGTGAGGACATTTATTAAGGGAGTTATTCCGACCGACCAACGGCCGGGTGTAAAACGATTGTTATTGCGGCTCAGGCAAAAGCGCGTGCGGGTCCAGGTAGATCTGCTGAATATGTTGGAGAGACTTGATAAGACTCAGACGCTGGAATCACTCGATGTAAAATCCCGTGAACTGATCATCAAACATCCGCAGGCTTACTCTCGAGAGCCAGAAAAGATGCTTCGTTTTGCAGGTGAGACGATCCTGCCTGTTCTGGATGACTTTCTATCATATGCGCCGTTTGTCAATAGAGTTGATGCTGTGAATGAATTGCATGCCATGCGAATAGCAGCGAAAAAACTTCGATACACGTTGGAATGCTTTTCAACTATCTACCCGGATCAATTAGCCGACTATCTACCGGTTTTGCGGATGCTCCAGGATCATCTTGGGGTGATCCACGATTGCGATTTATGGGAGTTTAAAAGTAACAGGATTATTGAGAAGGAGCACCAGCGGACAGAAGAATATTTCGGCAATGACCTTCCCATGAAACGATTGATGCCAGGGTTCATGGCTTTTTTTGAAAACCGGCATCAACTACGTGTCGAAACCTATCAGGTTTTTACAGCCTACTGGTATGAATTGAATCAAATCGACATTTGGGAAAAACTCCGTCTCCAAGTGGCTCCGATTAACCAAGTAGGGCATGCTCACCATCTGGAAGCATCGGAATGAGAATCAAATGAGCAATAAAGCTGTCAATGTACCAAGAATCCTAAATATCAATGATTATTTATCATTAACCAGCCTTGAGGGTATCTCTACTGGTGATGTGCGTCTGCCGGTGGTTCTCACGCTTGCTGAAACCTGTGGCTACGAGTCCGCCCATACCTGGCATGTCACACATCTGGCATTGAGCCTCTTCGACCAGTTATCTGGATTGCATCGTCTCGGGTTGGAGGAAAAGTTCTGGCTTGAAGCAGCGGCCATCCTGCATGATATCGGTTGGGTGGATGGCTGGCGTGGACATCATAAATCCAGCTTGCGCATCATTCTGCAGACGACGCATGCTCCCGTTCACGAATCGCGAGCGTTTGGTGATCGGTTCCATTGCGCGCTACCATCGGAAAGCCCTGCCGGTGGAACAACATGACCATTTTAATGCGCTCTCCTTTCATGACCGGCAGGTGGTTAAATTGTTATCTGCCATACTGCGTGTGGCGGATGGTCTGGATACCACCCATCAAGGTTTGGTGAAGGCCGTGGATGTCAAGGTGACCTCGCGCAAGATCGATATCAGCTGTAAAGTACAACTACCAATCACCGAAGAACCCAAAATGGCCCTTAAAAAGGCGGATCTAATGGAGCTGGTTTTCAATAAACATGTGGCGATCACCTGGAAAATCGGGTCATGAATCAATGACAGTCATCACCTTGCTGACAGATTTTGGGTCAAAAAATGGCTTCAGTGGTGTATTAAAGGGGGTGATCTGGAAGATCGCCCCGCAAGCTCAGATCGCCGATATCACGCATGAGATCACCCCTCAAAATATCATGGAAGGCGCCATTGCTCTCTGGCGGGCGGCAAGCTTTTTTCCAGCTGGCACGATCCATGTTGCAGTGGTTGATCCAGGTGTGGGAACCTCAAGACGACCGATCGCTGCCCGCATCGGTGATCAATACTTTATCGGGCCGGATAATGGATTATTTACACCTTCCATGGAGCAAGCAGAGACGACTGGGTCACCTAGTGAGGTTTTATCACCTGGATAAACCCCAATTTTGGCTTCCCGAGGTCAGCAATACCTTTCATGGCAGGGATATCTTCTCACCGGTAGCTGCTCACCTGGCTGCCGGCACACCCATCGAACAGATGGGTTCGCTGATCGATGATCCTGTTCGCCTGGTCATGCCACAACCGGTGCGAACGGACACGGGTTGGCGTGGACAGGTTGTTCTCATCGATGTATTTGGCAACATAGCCACCAACCTGGCGGGTGAGCTTGTTAAGACAACAGAAAAAGTGACACTGAGGATTGCTGATCAGAACGGTCGATGGTCTGGTCAAATCATACGGTGAGCGTGAGCCAGGTGACGTGGTGGCATTGATCGATAGCGAGGGATTTCTTGAGGTGGCAGAGGTAAATGGCAATTGTGCTCAGACACTTCAGGTGGCAGTGGGGGACTCTGTGGAGTTGATCATTTCGTGAAGAAATCACTTTCCGCATTACCGCTTGAAGTTGATAACCTGTGCTTCAGATATCAGCGCCGGACAGAATTAGCTCTGGATAAGGTGTCGTTTGGGGTCAAACCAGGTCACGTGATCCTTATCGCTGGCTCGAGCGGTTGCGGTAAAACGACCCTCATGCGCTGCATTAATGGTTTAATCCCCCATACATATCATGGCGAGAAGAGTGGCACCATCAGATTATTCGGGAAGAGCACTGAGGACATGGATATGTCTGAGCTGTCGGAAAATGTGGGCACGCTTTTACAGGATCCGGAAAGGCAGATCGTGTCCAGTTATGTCCAGACTGAAGTAGCTTTTGCCCTGGAAAACCAAAATCTTCCGAGGGAAGAGATCGTTGCCAGGGTCGATGAAACCCTTTCAAGAGTGGGAATCTCCCATCTGCTTGATCGTGAAACCTTTTCACTCTCGGGAGGCGAAAAACAAAAGGTGGCGTTAGCCGGCATCCTGATTGCGCGTCCGAAGCTTCTGCTGTTGGATGAACCACTTGCGAGCCTTGACCCGGCGTCTGCGCGTGAAGCCCTGCGATTATTCCGTCACTTAGCAAATGAGGGGATTTCGGTGTTGATCGTGGAGCATCGCGTGGATGACGTCCTCTGCCATTGCCCCTGAAGAAGTGCTTTACATGGACAAGGGCAAATTGATCTACCAGGGGGATGCGAAAGGCTTGATGGATATTGTGGATTACCGACGCATTAAACTGCCGGCCGAGGTAGTGTTTAAACGTGCGCGAAAGGATCCCGAACCCAGGTTTAAGACCCGCTTGCCCAAGCATTCCCGTGAACCCCTGGTCACTTTCAAGGATGTCACTTTCCGTTACAATGAAAATAGTCCGGAGGTTATAAAGGGGATCAATCTATCGGTATACCCGGGCGATATCATCGCTGTCTTGGGACCAAACGGTGCGGGTAAAACAACCTTGGTGAAACACACCCTCGGCCTTTTGAAACCGACATCCGGGGAAGTCCAACTGGAAGGTCAGGATACGCGCAAAATCAGTGTCGCCCAGGCAGCTCATACGGTAGGTTATGTCTTCCAAAGTCCTTCCCAGATGCTGTTCGCGGACAGTGTCAGACAGGAGTTGAGTTTTGGTCCACGTAATCTCGGAATGCCGGAGAACCAGATCATTAAAAGCGTCGAATGGTCGGTAAAAACGGTGGAACTTGAGCAGGAGATGGAATCACCACCATTGGCCTTATCCTTCGGGCAACAGAAAAGGATCAGCATCGCTGCTGTATTAGCGATGCGCTCTCGCATCTTGATGATGGATGAGCCCACCGCCGGGCAGGATTATTGGAACTATACTGCATTCATGGATGCGATATTACAAATGCCGGGATATGAAGCGGTCCTATTCATCACCCATGATGTAGACCTTGCAGTCATTTATGCCAACCGGATCGTATTGGTTTCGGATGGACGTATTAGCGCGGATGGAAGGCCGGAAGAAGTTTTATCAGATAATGAATTGCTCGCCCGCAACCGGGTTTTACCTACCTCCCTCTTGAGACTGAACCAAAAATATTTGCCGGTGACCGGTCGTTACATGCGGGCCGAGGTGCTGGCTCATCGAGTATAAGCAGATGAATAACGGATTGATCTGTGGCGTGTTATTGTTATTGGTTCAAGAAGGAAAGGAGGTGTGATTCGCTGGATTACTGAGTATACTGATCCGTGCTTATTGTTCGATTCATACTAAATGTGGAGGATTCTAATGGCTACAAATTCGAAATCAGTATGGAAGTTCGGTACACGCGAAGTCGTCTTCGCAGCAATTGGCGCAGCTCTTTATGCTGTGTTCGCCTATGCAACCAATATGCTTCAGATCCCTGCCGCAGCCAATGTCTCGATCCGGCCGGGAGTGGTCATTCCATTGTTCTTTGGTGTCGCTTTCGGACCGATCGTCGGCTTCATTACCGGTTTCCTGGGCAATTTCCTTTCAGATCTGATCTCGGGATATGGGATCTGGCCATGGTGGGACCTTGGCAATGGCCTGATGGGATTGATCCCCGGTCTGATTGCCAACCAGATGACAACCTACCGAGCCGGCAAGGACATCATTCTGGCCGAGGTTATGTCGTTGGTCGGTATTATCGTCGGGATGGGCGTTGCCGCAATCAGTGAAATGTGGGTGTCCGGGATGGACTTTGTGGCTGCGATGACCGCCAATTTCGTTCCGGCCTTCATATCCAATGCCATCAATGGTCTGGTTCTACTTCCGATCATCATGGTGGCCTACTCCGCCATTGTTAAAAGATCTGGCCGTTGACATTTATTGAATAATTAAGACTCCTCACCGGTTAAAAGAAGCCGGTGAGGAGGATATCTATATGCTGGTACCCCTTAATTATCGCCCTCATCAATCTCTAATCGAGCGATTCGACCCACGTGCACGATGGATCTTCTCGCTGCTCATGATGGCAGGAATCCTCTTTTATTGGGATATCCGTTTTCTGGCATTTTTCTTTGTCATTAGTTTTATTCAATATTTTCTAACGCGTTTAAGCTGGAAAGAAACACGCCGGGGCTGGATTTTCATCTTTGTTCTGATCAGCATGATGGTGCTGGTTAATACGATCATCACCAGTGCCGGTACCATCGGAGCTGTCATAAAAGGAGGGCACGACGTTCTTGTCTGGAATGCCACACTGCCACTGACCGGTTGGGACGTTCATTTCAACCTGACCGCAGAGCGCCTCTGGTTTGGCCTGACACAGGTCGTGCGATTATTGGCGATCTCTTGCATGTTCCTGATTGTGCCTTTCACCATGAATCCACGCACTTACGGGTCAACTTTTGCAGGCATGGGTTTACCGGCGCGGTTGGCATATTCTTTTGATCTGGCGTTTCGATTCATTCCAACACTGGGAAGGGACTTCAGCATCACCATGGATGCCCAGAAAGCCAGGGGATATGAAGTTGAGAAGATTAAGGGAGGTCTATTCAGTCAGATCAGGAAGGTGGCGCCCCTGATCATCCCTGTGACGATGAATGCCATCTTGAGCGGCGAAGATATTGCCGATGCGATGGACCTGAGATGTTTTGGTACCGGTAAACGCACCTGGGTCATCAAATTGACGTATCGATGGTTTGACTATGTTCTGATTGCGTTTGGTGGAGCAGTCCTGCTTGCTACATTATTCATCCATTATGGCTTTAACTTGGGGGATTTTTGGATGCCGACCTGGTTCCCAGGGATCTTTTAAATAGCAACCTCCCTGCGATGGGAAGTTAATAATGGCTGGATCCCTTTCAATCGACCACCCCGGTCAGGTGCAGGATGACGTCCAGAATAACACCCAATAAGTAGAGCAAAACAAAGCGCCTGGCAAAATAAAAGCCAGCAGCCACATAATATAGCGGCCAGACATTGGGAGGGTAATCGGAGGGTTCTGTGGCGGGTTTTGGAGCCCTAAAAATTTTCCAAACCATCGGGACTGTTGTCAACGAGAGAAAGACGACCAATAGCACGGGGGAGAAATAGCCAACAGCGACCAGATAGATCACCAACAAGTACTGAATGACCATCATCCCCAGCGCGGACATGCGCGATGTGCGGTCACCGAGCAATACCGGCAAGGTATGAATGCCCTTGGTTTTATCGGCAACAAGCTTGTCTATGTGTTTTCCAAAGATCGCCATGGTTGTTCCCAGAGCTGGCGGGAGACTGGCCAGCACGACCATCCAATCCCAATTACCGTTGAGGATGTAATAACCCCCACCTACCATTAATGGTCCCCAGACAGCCAAGACACTGATCTCACCCAATCCGATCCATTTGAATGGCCAGGTATAGAAAAGCACAAAGACCACACCGATTGCGAGCAGCCACCAGGCCAGCCCCCCACGTTGAATGACCAGAAAGAGACCGCAGGTCAATGCAACCAGGCCGGTAACGGCGATATAGGTCAAGGTCTGCCGTCGGCTCATCAAGCCTTGTTGAACCGGCTGGGGGCCATATTGGGTACGGAAATAATTGCCATCATCAACACCCTTGCGAGCATCCACCCAGTCATTAATAAGGTTATTCGTACCATGAGCGAAGTACAGACCGACCAGCAACAGGAACCACCACAGGAAGTTGACCGATCCATCGCGCCAGGCAAGCAGACCCGCAATGAGGGCGGATGCAAAAGTGACCACCAGCGCTGCTGCACGTGTGGCGATCAGCCAACGGGCAACTACATCCAGATGATCCCATTCTTCTTTATTAATCCGAGGGATGATCTGTAATGCTTTGATCCACATTCTAATATTCATGGTCAGCCTTTCATATCGATAAATTGCAGATTGAACAATCCCGAGCTGTCAGCTACTCATTTTCAAGCAGGGCGAGTTCGGTCTCGGGTTGGATAATGGACTTCATCTTGGTCATCATCAGTCCAACCGGAATCACCACCTGACCTTCGCGTTCATCGCCATAAAGCATGATTCGTTCTGGTTGTTTGATTGCCAACCAGGCTGTGTACGCTGCGGCCAGGGCGTCCAATTCAGCCGGTCGGCAGATCTCGCCCATCGGCAGGATACCGCTGCGTAACTTATACCTGGTTACTTCCTCAAAAAAACGCATCGGGTCAGGCACATCCACATTTTTATCATTCAACAGGAGTTGGCGTTGCAGCCTGCCTTCCAAGCTGTTGCGAGGCAGGGGTGAATCACCCGAAAGCAAGGTGAATGTAGCCTGGGTGAAGACTTCCATCATTTGTAATGGTTGTGAACCGGATGGATAATCGCAGTACCCGACAGCTGCAAGGGTCTCATATAACGCAAAACCACGCCGCATCCATGCCGGGCTATCTTCCAGAGTGGCCGGGGTATGGGGACGCCCGAGGTTATGCTCGGCCATTTGCCGGTCAGCCAGACGACCCCGGAGGGGTTTTGGAGGTTGGGAAACCGGGAATAAAGCCGCCTGGGTGGTGAGCTGAGCCGCTCCCGGACTCAGCCGGCGAGGGGCGTTGATGGCGATCACTGCCGCAGATTGCCCACTGGCGTAAGCATTCAAGTCATCGCATGAGCCCTGACTTAAAGCAAGTACCCGCAGCGATCTATCCAGAGCGGCGTAGGTTAGGAGGCCACGTCCCTTGCCGGGTTGAGGGGCGGGATAGACACCGATCCAGGTGAGGGGTTCGAACAACATGGTTAGAGTTTAGCGCAGTTTAGGGGGAATTGCAATCATTTCCATCATCTGGAATCTTTTCCAGATTTGGTCAATGCTTTTTGCCTTTCAAAACGATGGCTCACAACCTGTCGGACCAATAAAACAATGCTGACCAACCAGGGCAGAGCCATGACTTCCAGCGAAAGCCAAAGTTCCCGTATCTGCGCCCGTGGCAGGGGACGGGCCCAGAGCAGGACAGGTGCCGAAATGAGCACCTTTGTCATCACCGTAAAACTGGACATGAAAACAAGGAATGACAATCCACTCAGGGGTAGGATTGCCGCCAGCCCCACTACCCAGACCATGTACCACTGCTGGAACCACAGGCAGGTGAGAAAAAGGTAGAACAGCAATAGCCCCAGGGCTGCCTTTGGATAACCCAGCCAACTCCGATCCCGGGCTGCCCGCCAGGCAAAGATGAATGAGGCGATCACCGTCAGACTACCCGCGATCCAGCTGATCATCCTGGAGAGGACAACCAGGTCGATCTGGTCACGGTACCAAGTGTGGAAGATAGCCGGCAGGGAGGTGGTGTACATATACATGCGGGAATTCAGATCGATCGTTTTCCAACCCACCCAGAATGGCTGGTAGGCAATGAAGGCCAGTAGTGCTGCTGAAACCCCTGTGATCACCAGATAACGGAACCTGGATTTCCAATCCTTTAGTTGAATGAGTGAATAGATCAGGGCGATTGGGATGACCAGTAGCGTGACGTGTTTGAACAGCGCGCCGGTAACCAATGCCAGAATAACCAGGCTGTGGCGGTCTTCGACCATGAACCAGACCGAAGCCAGCAAACAGGCAGTTAAGGTGATGTCATTATGCCCATGGCCGAAGGTCTCATATAGGACAAGAGGATTACAGGCGAACAACCATAACCCAAATAGCAAACGCTCCGGTGCTTTGCGTTTCAAGATGGCTGCCACGAATCCGACACTGATCAGGTAAAAGCAGCCGCTGAGAAGCTTAAATGCCAGCACAGTCCCGAGCAGTGAATTACGAGCTAGGCTGGCTGCCAGTGCACTGAGTTGCAGCCAGAAAGGACCATACGGAGATGTGTTTTTTGTCCAACCGACGTAGATGAAGAACGGATCAGCCTGGAAGTCAGCGGGTACATGCTGGTAAGGATTTGCACCGTAGAGTGCCAGCATGCGCCCGTGCATGATGTAATCGAACATATCCGCAGCATCAAAGGGGTAAAGAAGCAGAAGGATACCCGCGGAAAGTACAGCAGTGGTGATCAGTACGACTAGAGCTTGTTTGCCCTGCTTGTGTGCGGTGGCCCAAGCACCCAGGCAGTATGCTGCCGCCAGCAGGATGAACCCGATCCGGTAAAGCCAGAGCAGCCCGGGTTCAGTCTGGACCATCAGGTGCAGGTCATATTTTGGAATATCCAGGAAGGTCAGCAGATAGGCGGTGCGGGTGAAGATCAGCCCGTATACTGCCAGGCTGAGAAGCGCAGCAATAATCAGCCATCCGATCGGCCTGTCCGAGGAAACCTCGATTTTCGTTATGATAGCCCTGATTTTTGAAGCACTCGGTGTCAAAGTTTACCAGCCGGTGATTGCATTTTGTCCACTGAGTGTGATTATACTCCGGGGAAAAATAAAACCCGCCGATGCAGGTTGGCGATCCTGGCAGGGGGCAACAGCCCAATCCATATCAGGGATGAGATCAATTATTACTAACGGAATAAGCGACTTGATCTATTTTTCGTCATGATCGGAACTGGCAAAGCTCATCACACCAAAGATGACACTGATGAATGCCACAACTACATATACGGCGCCCATGGCAGCCTCCTTTACTTGCTGTATGGATGCATCCTCCATACCATATTTACTTAACGACATTCACTGGAAAAGGTTTCGGCCTTGGATCAGCATAAGACGGGGCTTAAATAAAATCAGGGCATCCATGGATGCCCTGATTTCGTGTAATTCTTGTAGTTATGGCACGTACTGATTGATCATGTTGTTGATATCAAAACCACCAAGCATGGGTGTAAGAATAGCACCGGCAACCGCATTGATCAGGGTCAGGAGGATGCCAATAGCAGCCATGATAATACCAGCAATGGCCATGCCCTTCTTTGATGATTTCATTCCAAGCACACCCAAAACAATGCCTGCGACGGCGACGAGACCACCGCAAATAGGCAGCAACCAGGCGCACAGGCTCAGGATACCCAATACCAGGGACGCAATTGCCATGCCGGATTGGTTCTTCACGACAGGTGTAGGTTCAACAACAGGGGGCAATGATTCAGTCATTCGTTTCTCTCCTTGTTAAATTATTCTCTGTAAGCTTTGGATCAGGCGTATATTTCTCTAATGACGACACTGAAGGAGATCAATACTGCATTTGATTGAAGAAATTCTCCCACTGGGAGGGATCCTGCCACATGGAGGGGTCCTGAAGGAAAGCGGCTCCCATGCTTGTCCAGAAGATGATGGATGTGACCACAGCGCAAAGCGCCAGAATCGAGAGCACAAGACCTGCGATGGCCAATCCCTTCTTGGAACTCTTGAGCCCCAGGATACCGAAGATGATGCCAGCAATTACGAACAGAGCCAGACAAAAGTTAACATAGGGAACCCAGGCGCCACAAAAAGATAAGATTCCAAGGACCAGCGAAGCAATTGCAAGGCCTGATTTATCGTTCGTGGGTGTGGTGACAACGGGCGGTAAAGGTTCTGCAGTCATTTTATCCTCCTGATATTTAAGAATAATCGATTATAGACATATTCCATCTGAATAACAAGGGGGAACAATTATTTCTTAATCCTCCGCCTTTCCATCACCGATACCCAGCGGTTTCCATTTGGATTCATCTGCTTTCAGTCGGTGGGCACCGCCACCACGGGTGTGGAGCTCATCAAACCCGGCAGGTTTGATGGTCATGGCATCCCCATCCAGAAGACCGCTCACCCCGCCCTGCCCGGGTTCGAGCCGCTTGTTCTTGCAGTAGTCGCAGGTTTGCGGGTCATGCGGAATGTAATCAATCGGCTCTTCATAGGTGGTGATGAAACCCTCGTAGTTCCGGAGGATGATCTTGTGGTCTGATGAACTGATGTGGTAGTTTGGCATGACCGGGATCTTGCCACCGCCTTCCGGGGCATCCACGCAAAAGGTGGGAACTGCAAAGCCTGATGTGTGTCCACGCAATGCTTCGATGATCTCGATACCTTTTGCGACCGGCGTGCGGAAATGACCGGCACCCGCCACCAGATCGCATTGGTACAGGTAATACGGTCTGACCCGAATCCTGATCAGATCCTGCACCAGTTTTCGCATGATATGTGGACAGTCATTCACACCTGCCAGCAAGACAGATTGGTTCCCCAGCGGGATACCGGCACGGGATAGCTTATCTGTGGCTTCAGCCAGTTCGGCCGTGATCTCATTCGGGTGATTGACATGGATGTTCAACCACAAGGGATGGAATCGCTGCAGCATTTCGGTCAACTCGCCGGTCACCCTCTGGGGCATGAAGACCGGGACACGTGAGCCGATTCGGATGATTTCGATATGGGGAATCTCGCGCAGCTTGGTAAGCAATTCTTCCAGCAATCCCTGAGCGAGGGTAAGTGGGTCACCTCCTGACAGAAGGACATCCCTGACTTGTGGCGTCCGCCTCAGGTATTCAAGTTGCATTTCAAACTCTGCGCGCGAGAAGGTCTCGGCCGGATCTCCAACGATACGCGAGCGGGTACAATAGCGGCAATAAGAAGCGCATTGGGTGGTGACCAGCATCAGGACTCGATCGGGATACCGGTGGACCAGACCCGGGACCGGGCTGTGGCGGTCTTCGGATAATGAATCGGCCATCATACCGGTGAAAGCATTGATCTCACCGGCGGTCGGGATCACCTGTCGCCGGATGGGATCATTGGGGTTGTCAGGGTCGATCAGGGAGACGTAATAAGGGGTGATATCCACCCGGAATAGATTGCGGGCGTTTAAAGCCTTTAACTCGCTGTCGCTCAGCTGCAGAACTTTCCCGATATCCTCGGCTGAATTCAAGCGATGGCTGAGCTGCCATCTCCAATCATTCCATTGGTTATCGGGGATATCCTTGTAGATTGGAGCGCGCTGGGAGCGGAAGGGTTGATTGGTCATGGTCATTCCTTATCGTTCGATCATGTTTTCCGGTCGTCCTGGTAGGATTTTAAGGGAAAGCTCAGGGCTGGTCAATGGTCGGTCAAGCCAGGTGGGTAATGACTATTCGAATCCCGATGACGATCAGCAATAAGCCACCGGCGATTTCCATGCGCTTGCCAAAACGCGACCCGAGAGAATATCCAAATGCGGTGCCGACCAATGAAAGGGCTAAAGAGACGCCACCAATGATCAGGCTTGAGGCCAGGATTTTGACCTCCAGGAATGCCAGACTAAGACCGACTGCAAGTGCATCCAAACTGGTAGCCAGGCTCAGCAGGATAAGGGTCATTCCACGGGAGGGATCAACCGGATGACTTTCCTCATCGGGACTGAAACCGGATTTCAGCATACGAATACCGACGAAGGCCAGCAGGGCAAATGCCACCCAATGATCGAAGCTGGAAATCCAGTTGGCGATCTGGGTTCCGGCCAACCACCCCAGAAAGGCCATACCTCCCTGAAAAAGACCGAAGTGATAGGCAAGGCGAAGTCTGCATCGCCAGGTAGTTCCAAAACGGGAAGTGCCAACGCCCAGCGATACGGCAAATACATCCATTGCCAGTCCAAGTGCTATTAGGAGAATTGAGCCGATATCCATATATTTTCCAAGCCGGTCAATCGAAATTCATGTTTTACCTGCGGGGTGGAATTATAACCGAGCTGCCGATTGACCAGATCTTTTATGATTCACCGGTATATCCTTACTCCTCAATTAAAAAACTCCCCATTGCAGGGAGTCTGATATTTTTTTACCTATTAATCCTAAAAGCTACTCAGCCACTTTGGTAGTGGAGGTGATATCTGCAGATTTTACCTTGGGGGTTTCGGCAACCGGTTTTTCTGGGGCGGTAATCGTCTTCTCGGTTTTATTAGATTTATCAGCAGGCGTCGATGTAAGACCGGATGGTGAGCGATGATCAGTAGAGTAAAATCCGGAGCCCTTAAATACAATACCAACCGGCGCATAGACCTTGCGCAGGCTCTTCTTTTTACATTCCGGGCAATAGCTCAGGGGTTGATCTTCGAATTTTTGATATCGATCGAATCGGACACCACAACTATTGCATTGATACGTATAGGTTGGCATTTTCTATTTCACCATCACTTGCTCGCTAATGAACCTTTATTATAACCTTATTCATATCACATGGCTGTTAATATCACATTAACATGGGATGCGCCTTGATCGGATTGGTTACAACAGGCTGGGGGGATCCAATTCCACCTTCCATCCTTCTGGAATCGGGTGGTCATTGAAAAATGCTGCCGGGTCGGCTCCGCGCAGGACCATTTGCCAGCGGTACTGGTTATATTCGCGGGCAAAAAAGCACGGAGCTGGGCCGATCAAGTCAGTCGCATGGTGACCTGACTTCTTGAGCCATGATATTAACTGGTCGGCCATCCGGATGGCAGCAACTTCAGCCTGGTCGTTCTGATGATGCCGGTACTCCAGCCGCATCAGGTGTGTGAATGGTGGATAGCCAAGCTGGCGACGGTATTCCAATTCCTGGCGATAAAAACCGGCCTGGTCATGCCTGGAGGCTGCCTGGATGGCATAATGTTCCGGCTGGTAGCTTTGCAGGATCACTTGCCCTCCCAAAGAACTGCGACCGGCACGTCCGGCTACCTGGGTAAGAATTTGAAAAGTCCGTTCCGCTGAGCGATAATCCGGCAGGTTCAGGCTGATATCCGCCAGGATGACTCCGACCAGGGTTACGAAAGGCAGGTCGAGCCCTTTGGCGAGCATCTGGGTTCCGATCAGCACATCGGCGCGCTGTTGGGAGAACTGGGCCAGGATGATCTCATGCGCACCTTTTTGGTGGGTGGTGTCATGATCCCAACGCAGTGTTCTGACTTTGGGAAAGAGGGTGTGTAATTCACTTTCAACGCGTTCCGTACCAACACCCAACGCCTGGATCTGATCGCTGGAGCATTGGGGGCATTGCCGGGGTTGTTTCCGCCGGTACCCGCAGGTGTGGCAGAGCAGCTCGGCTAAGGGGCTGTGTAAGGTCAACGGACGGTCACACCGGGGACATTTGATCGTGAGTCCGCAATTTCGGCAGAAAATGTAGGTTGCACTGCCTCGCCGATTGAGGAACAGGATAGCCTGGTGACCGGCAGATATCGTGCTTTCAAGACCATCCAGCAGCGAGCGGCTGAAGATCGAACGATTGCCTTGCTTTAACTCTTCGCGCATATCTACCAGGTGGACATCCGGCATGAGCGTCGGTCCCTCTTTGTTTGTCTGGCCTGGTGCGGAAGCATAGATTCGTTTGTGTAATCGGATTTCAAGCCATTCACCTTTTTCAGCCCGATAAGATTGGGTGATATCCGGTGTGGCTGAGCCCATCAGGACCGCGGCGCCTGCCAGGTGACCATAAGCTACCGCTGTATTGACCGCATGATAATAGGGGAGGGTATCTGATTGGTAGTAAGCATCCTCGTGGCATTCATCCACCACGATCAGCCTAAGCGCAGAGAGCGGTGCGAATAGGGCTGACCGGGGTCCAACCACCACGGACAGCAATCCGGCGCGCGCCCGGCGCCAGGTATCATAGCGTTCCCCGGCAGATAGCCGGGAGTGAATGATGCCCACACGACCCGGGAAACGGCTCAGGACGCGACGAATGGTTTGGGGAGTCAGGGAGATCTCCGGGATCAGGTAAATCGCCTGGCCACCTTGCTGGATGACTTCCTGGATTGCCCTGAGATAAAGCTCGGTTTTCCCTGATCCGGTAACCCCATTGATCAGGATCGGTTTGGGACTGCCTTTATCGACTTTGGTGGATAAAGTGTATTGAATCTTTTCCCAAGCTGTACCTTGATCGTCTGTCAACTCCGGTGGACTTGTGGGCGGTGCCTCTATTTGCTTAACCGGATCGCGCCAGATTTCTGATTCACTGAGCCGGATCAAACCAAGCTCTTCCAGTTTTTGCAGATCAGCCAGGTTGGCCTGTGAAGCAGCATAAACCCAGGCGATATCAATCGGCCAGGGTTCAGATGATAAATATCTGAGGACAGCCAGTCGCCGTGCGATGACCGCCGGTTGATGGCCCAGGTGGTTTGAATGATACTCTATTTCTTCGGCGGGAATCGAAAGTTGGGCTGTTTTGATGAATTTTGGACGCACCGATGGGGGCGGTAGAAAACTGGATGACACCACCAGACCTTTTTTCTCGAGGTTCTTGAGCAATGCCCTCCATTCCGTTTTTGGCAGGCTGGCTTCGATCTGGCGCCCGCGCAGCTCTCCACGTTCGGATAATAATCGGAGCAGCCTGGATTCTGCCGGGTTTACACCGGCAGCCGGAACACGATCATCTGGTGCATTGAGCCGCACCAGTGTATCTACATGCTGGCTGAGGCCCGGTGGGATCATCACATCCAGGCAGGCTGATAACGGGGCAAGTGTTTCTCTGGCAAGCCAGGCAGCCAGTTTCATCTGGTTTGCATTTACAACAGGAAGGTCATCCACAAGGGTCTCGACAGGGCGGGTCTCCGGTACGTCTGGCTCGACCAATTGCCGGGTGACGATCCCCTGAACCTGCTGATTACCGAAAGGTACTGTCACCAGGCTGCCGGGGGTTACATGACCTGATAGATGGGCGGGAAGATGATAACTGAAAGTGCCGGTGACGCGCGGGACGTTCACGGCAACTTCTACATATTCGGGCATACCTTATTTAATCACAGAAGTGAAAATCGGGTGTTATTTAGTGCCTGTGATGAAGATGAGAGTTTCCCCGCTGTACCATTCGATCGGTGTTGAGATGGGTTTATTGAGATATAGATTATCTGCCAGATCCAGGGCTGCCTGGTTGGCCCCGGTGAACCGGTCATAATCATCCAGCACCATCCAGGGAAAAAACCGGGCAACCAGATAAGAGACTGTCTGGATGTCATATTCGAAGCGTTGCACGCTGTCGGGATCCACGATGATCGCCTGGTCTGCCAATAAAAGAACCTGTGCGGGCAGATCAGCCAAAATCACTTCCAGGTCTGTCAACAGCCTGTCAGGATACTCTTCGCTCCGTTCAGCATAAGCCAGGTTGGAGGTCGTATGGACAAGGTAGGGGTCAAACGGTTCATTGCGTGTCATGGTCTTGACCTTGATGTAGGACGGTCCCCCTGCCGGGACGACTCCCAGAGGAATATCTTCACCAAATGCGCCTCCGACAATAAGCCTGGCATTCTGCAGCTCTTTCCCCACCTGACGGCGGACATTAAGGTAATAGACCGTTAATGGTTTGGCGAAGACGATGATCGTATCGCGATGAATGGCACGATCCATCAATTGGAATCCCAGTGTGGCAGAGAAGCGTACCACCTCACCTTTGCTGTTCCAGCCAATATCTGTGACATGGCTGTAACCCCAATCGATCAGCTTTCCATTCACATCACGTTTAAGCCATAGTTCAGCTGGATGAGCGGGGGCAGAAGTCTCTGTGGGTGTCGGGCTGCTTGTTGGGAAAGGTGTCGGGGAAGGAGTGGGTGTACGGCTTGGATGTGGTGTGACGGTTGGCAGGGGCGTGACAGTTGCTGTGGATGTGGCTGTTGGTGTATGCGTGGTGGTGGGTGTCAAAAGGGGTTCTACTGTGTCAGACTTGCACCCATAACTGGTCATCAGCAGGCATAATCCGAATAAAACTGTCAGTTTTCCAATGAGGGGGGAGATGGATGGACTGATCATTTCAAAATGATCAGAGCCTTTTTACCAGGACACGGTCAATGCGCAATCGGTCCATTGATTCCACTTTAAAAGAAACCCCATGCTCCATGTCTTCATAGATATCACCCAGCTTGGGTATCCGCCCCAATTTACCAATGACATAACCCGCGATGGTGTCGAAATTGGGATCATCCAGACTTAAGGTGAAGTGATCATTGACTTCCTCGATCAAGGTCAACCCATCCACCAGAGCACTGCCATCTTCGCAATCTTCGATTGAGAGCTCAGTTTTATCAAATGGATCCTTCAGGTCTCCCAGGATCTCCTCCACCAGGTCTTCCAGGGTCACCATGCCGGCTGTTCCGCCGTACTCATCCAGCACGATGGCGAGGTGTTGGTGATGGGTCCGGAACTCCAGTAACAGGTCATCAATGGAGATGGATTCAGGTACGAAAAGTGTGGGCCGCACCAGATCCCGGGCCTGCACCTTTTTGTCGGGGGCGTGCTGGATCAATGGCAATAAGTCGCGGATGTGCAAAATGCCAATGATGGCATCCAGGTTGTCTTCATAAACCGGGTATTTGGATACCGTGTTAAGCATGATGGTCTTGATCATATCGTCAAGCGTGGCATCGGCCTCTATCGCCAGAATCTCGGTACGAGGAATACTGACCTTGCGGATGACGGTTTCACCCAATTCAATGACTGCATTGAGCATCTCGCGTTCGGTGGGATCCAGGATACCTTCAACCTCGGGTCCAGCGAACAGCTGTTTGATCTCCGCGCGGGAATACCCATGACCGATCAGACCATCGGTGGGGGTGCCCATCAAATGCAAGACCTGCTTGGTAATCCAGTTGAGCAGCGTAATAAAGCCTTTGAAGATCCGGCTGAAGAGTGACATGTAGGGCGCAGCCCTGATGGCGAACTTTTCGGGGTTGCGTAAGGTGGCAACTTTGGGAACCTGCTCACCGAAGACCACGTGAATACCCGAAACAATGATCAGGCTGATCACCAAAGGTAATGCTGGAAGGATGGCGTTAATGAATTGTAATCCAGGGGGCAACTGTGCATTTTTAAAAACCGGTTCCAAAAGGCTTTCAAATGTTTTTTCTCCCACAGAACCCAAAGCCAGGCTGACAATGGTGATACCCAGCTGGCAGGCAGCAATCAGGTAATCCCGTGACTCCGCATTTTCAAGCCAGGATTTCACGGTTTTGATAGCCGGGTTCCCCTCATCTGCAATAAGGTCCAGTCGTGATCGTCTTGCAGATACGGCAGAAAATTCAACCGCCACAAAAAAAGCGTTCAAAAGAACGAGTAAAAATAAGAGCAGGATGTTCCAGATGATCATAGCGTTTGATACACCACGGCAGAGGCATAACCCACAACAGACGACCGGTCTCCGGTTACATCCCCGGAAGTGGCCTGGTTCAGGATATCGACCCGGTTGGCGCCCATTTTTCGTCCAGCCCACAACACGCAGGCAATGGCGCCCAATCCACAGGCAAACCCTCTGGATTCAGCTTCCAACTGATAGAGAGCTTCAGGAGAAAAGTCGCCGATGGCTTTCAGGATGGCGCCATCCAATTGGAGGGCATCGTTTTCTGTATAGAAATGCGACAGGTCGGAGCTTGCCACGAGCAAGGATCCCTCAGGCATCACCTGGCCGAGCGCATCAGCCAACACCCGGGCGGTCTCGGCTGACTGATCCCGGAGCATGACCGGCAGTAGGTTAAAACCGTCAGGGTATATCCGCTGGAGGAAGGGCAATTGGATCTCAATCGCATGCTCCTGGTCCCTGGCAATGGGTGTCAGACCATCCCCATGCAGGATCATGAGCGCTTGAGAGAGTTGCCGAACCAGGTCTCGGTTAACTGAGACCTGCCCGAGCGGGGTCACGTACACTTCATGCGCGCTGGTCAGCAGCCAGGCCGGGTGATACTGATGCATGGGCGATATCACAGCAATCGTTTTTGGACGCTGCCCGCGAACAACGTTATAGGCATGGGCTGCAACGCCACCGGAGTATCGATGGCCGGCATGTGGAACGATGATCGCTTTAATGTTACCCTTCACCGGCTGGGTCTTTGCACCTGCCAGGAATTGGTCGATCGAATCGGCCAGTTTATCCGAATCACCCGGGTACCATGTGCCGGAGATCGGTGAAGGACGAGGGTTGTTAATCTCTCCCATTTATTTATTCTAACACTAATAAAAACGGGCTCCAAAGGAGCCCGTTAAGGAAGTGATGCTGGATCAATAGGGCAGGTAATCCTTGGGGTTGACCGGGGTGCCGTTGTTTCGGATCTCAAAATGCAAATGGACGCCTGAAGAATTGCCGGTTGTACCCATGCCCCCGAGCACATTGGTTTGCCAGATACTCTGTCCGCACTCCACCATGATCGAACCTTCGAGCAAGTGCGCATAGAGCGATGTGAAGCCATTACCATGGTCGATAATGACCAGGTACCCATAACCGACACTGGACCAACCCGCATAGACCACGATCCCATTATCCGCTGCGTAAATGGGATCTCCGGACTTGCCGCCAATATCAATGCCATTATGATTGGTTTCCGGTGACCAGTCATACCCGGTAATCTTGGTCTGATTGGTAGGCCAGATGAACATCCCCACACCATAAGCCCCATCATCGATCGCCTTGCCACAGGCACCAGCGCCAATTGCAGAACCTTCGGCAATATTTTTTCGGTTGAGGTTCGGGATCAAACTGACGAAGGTAGCATAGCCATTGGGAATTACCAGCATCGTTCCAGGCTCGATGTTTGGGTTTGAAAGATCACCGATCGAATCAAGGTTAAGATTGTTCCCCGAATAATTAATGATCTCCTCCGCTGTAACCCCGTAAAAACTGGCGACTCCATTTAGACCTTCTCCGGCGCTCCAGCGATGATAGGCTCCTTCAACGGGAAGGATGTTCAATTCCATCCCCGGGATAAGGTTTTCCGGGTCATTGCCCATCACATACCGGTTCGACCAGAAGATGGTTTCGGGTTTCATGTTATATTTTTCGGCCACCCCGAAAAGAGTATCACCTTTTTGGACGGTATAGGTTTCGATCTCTGTCCGGCCACGATTGGGGATGGTTGTATGAAGCGATGCCAGCCGTGTGACACCTTCCAGCGAGTTATCCACCATGGGTATGGTCAGGGTATCCGGGGAAACTTGAGTTGGTGAAGATCCCAGAAAGCTGGCTGAATCACCGGTGGAACCGGAGGCGGTCACACGAGACGTGACGTAAAAACGGCTCATGACCCAGGCAATGATGATGAAAAGAATGACTGAGACGACCGCAGTGCCGATCTTCAGGACGCTTTCGCCCAACCCCATGCGAACCAATCTTTCCCAAAGACTGATGCGATCTTTAGGTTTTTCAGGCGTCGGGGATGGTCTTTCTTCACTCATGCGGCCCTCGTCATAATCGTTCAAGGGCAATATTTTCTTTACGGGCATTCAATAACTCCATAATCATCATAACATGCCAATTTTTAGCATGTCAAGCGAATGATTAGACTTATATGAGAAGGTTTTGGTGAATTAAACCACTTCGATGGAGCTGCCGGGGACGACTCGACCGATCTCCCAAATGGGTTGCTTCATTGCGCCAGCACGATCGATAAACTCGGCGAACACGATATCCGGAACACATAACAGCAGGCCGCCACTGGTCTGTGGGTCGAACAGCAGCATCTGGTCGACCTCAACCACCCGGTTGCCAAAGCTGATATGTTTGCCGTAATACATGCGATTATCGCTTGCACCCCCTGGAAAGAACCCCCTCTCGGCGTAGTGATGCGCGCGGGTCAGCAGGGGCACTCTTTGATGATCGATCTGAAAACCCACCTGGGAGGCACTCGCCATTTCCCAGCCATGTCCGAGCAGGCTGTAACCGGTAATATCGGTGGCAGCTTTAAGATTCAATTCGCAAGCCAAACGGCTGGCATTCCGATTCAAGGTTTTCATCCAGGTAACCGCCTCAAGGACATCCGGCATGTCGGCTTCTTCCTGTTTCAGCGCAGTAGTGGTCACGCCAAACCCAAGCGGTTTGGTGATGAAAAGATGGTCGCCGGGTTGAGCGGCTCCCTTGGTGAGCAGATCCTGAATGCGAACGCGGCCGAGTACGACCAGCCCAAATTTGGGTTCCTTGTCACGGATGGAATGACCACCGGCGATCACCACCCCGGCATCACGGGCGGTCTCCGCGGCTCCTCGCAGGATTTCCTGTTGGAGCGAGATATCCAGATCGGGCGGGAAGGCAGTGATGTTCAGCGCAAGAAATGGCTCACCACCCATGGCATAGACATCTGACAGGCTGTTGGCTGCAGCGATCGCTCCGTAATCATAGGCGTCATCGACCACCGGGGTGAAGAAATCGGTGGTCAGGATCAGGGCATTATCCCTGTCGAGCTGCCAGACCGCGGCATCATCCGGGGAGTCCAGACCGACCAGGAGCTGGGGATGGTCGTCTGCCATGAAGATGGTTTTCAGTGGAGTCAGAACCTGCTCCAGCGCATCTGCGCTCAGCTTGGCTGCTCAGCCGGCACAGGAAGCCAGGCTGGTCAGCCGGATCTGGCGTCCACTCGGGCTCTTCGCCATTTATTATTTTCCTCTCATTGAGATATGAAAAGAAAAGGGGGCAACCACAGCCCCCCTGATTCACTGAAGTCGTAAGCAAGCTTAACCAAGCTCCTCATCGTCTGACGCATCAATTTCCATCAGGTCACCGGTGGCGATGAAGACCGTGCGTTCACAGATATTGGTAACGCGGTCGGCCATACGCTCGAGGTTATGGGCCACCCACAGGTAGCGGGTGGTCTGACCGATCGTTGTGGTGTCCTGCGACATGGCTGAAACAAGATCTTCATAGACCTTCGAATACAAGGCATCCACCTCATCATCTTCCAGTGGAATGGCATAGGCCAGATTGGCATCTTCATTTATAAAAGCGCCAAGTGAGCGATGCAGCATATCCGTGGCAATATTCGCCATTTTTTCGATGTCAGCCATTTTTATTGGAGGTTTTACAGGTCCCATTTTTAACATGATCTTGCAAATACCCTTGGCGTAATCACCCATGCGTTCCAGTTCACCGGCCACCTCGAGGATGGCGGTCAGGGTGCGCAGGTCATGTGCCATGGGTTGCTGGGTGGCGATCAATATGATGATCGCATTTTCCAGGGCATATCTTTTATCGTTGATATTCCTGTCGGAATTGTAAATGGTCTGTGCCGCTGCGAGGTCGCCCTTTTTTAAGGCAGCGACCGCCGAAAGCATGGCTTGCTCCACCATGCTTCCAAGGATCAATACTTCGTTCTTTAACTGAGAGATCTCTTTATCCAGACTTGCACGTGGCATGATCGTCTACTCCGTTTGAGTTATACAGGAACCAAATTCCATTATAACCAGTTTGCAATCTCATCGATGCATCAGCGATATGCCCTATCCATAGCGTCCTGTGATGTAATCTTCAGTTTGTTTTTGATGCGGGCGGGTGAAGATCTGGCTTGTTTCTCCGTACTCGATCAGTTTTCCAGCCCGGTCCTCATCCATGGTAAAGAAAGCAGTGAAATCCGAGACGCGCGCTGCCTGCTGCATGTTATGGGTAACAATGATGATGGTGTATTTCTTTGACAGGCTGCGCATCAAATCCTCGATCTTCAAGGTGGCGATCGGATCGAGCGCCGAACAGGGTTCATCCATCAGGATGATATCCGGTTTGACAGCCAGTGCACGGGCGATGCACAACCGCTGCTGTTGGCCGCCCGATAAGGATAGACCACTCTGGTTGAGGTTATCTTTAACCTCATCCCATAAGGCTGCCTGGGTCAAGGAGTCCTCGACCAGTTCATCCAGGCTTTCCCGGTAACCATTGATCCTGGCACCCCAGGCTATGTTCTCATAGATCGATTTCGGGAAGGGATTGGGTTTTTGAAAGACCATCCCGATATGCTGGCGGACAGAGACAGGGTCGACATCTGGTGCATAGATGTCCTGCCCATGGTAAAGCACCTCGCCATCAGAATGGCAGGTCGGAATGAAATCATTCATGCGATTAAAGGCGCGTATAACAGTACTTTTTCCACACCCGGAAGGTCCAATGATGGCAGTGATTTTCCTCGGCACGTAATATCCAGGTTAACATCTTTCACCGCCCGAAAATTCCCATAATAGATCGGATACATTTCGGGTGGAAATGGCTGCCTGTTGTGCTGGATGATTTCGTTTTCCATGGTCTCGGCTTGCCTGGTGTACTGATTGCGTAATAGGATGGCAATGGCATTTAGCGATAATAACATAATTAATAAGACCAGTATAGCGGCTGCTGCGGCATTGCGAAATTGGTCTTGAGGTCGTTGCGTCCAGTAATAGATCTGAAGTGGCAACGAGTAAAATTGGAAAAAATACCGGTCGGATCTTTGTTGATAAAACTTGAAGCTCCTACCAGAATGAGAGGAGCGGTTTCACCGATACCACTGCGAAATGGCCAGGATGGCACCAGTCAGAATACCCGGCAGTGCAGCAGGCAAGAACATGATGCCAGATAGTTTGCCAGCGGGTTGCACCAACACCGTAACTGGCTTGTCGAAGGGAAATCGGGGACGGAACGCAAATGCTTCCTGGGCATTAATAATGATAACGGGTAATATAAGCAGGGCAATGGTTAATCCGGCTGAAAGGATCGTACGTCCATTGATCTGATCCAAACCGAAGATTGCACCACTGGTAAGCGGCTTAAGGGTACGCACGAAAATTGCCAATCCAAGAATGCCATAGATAATTGATGGTATACCAGCCAGATTATCAATATTTATCTGGATGACTTTGTTCAAGCGGTTCGGCAGGGCATATTCTTCCAGATAAATTGCTGCCCCGATTCCCACCGGTATGGAAAAACACATGGCGATCATGACAATCCAGAGGGATCCAAGAATTGCAGTCCTGACACCCGCATTCTCCGGAATGGTGGACATTGAACTTATCAGGAATCCAAAATTGAGCCAGCGATAAAATTCAATTGTGGCTTTTGGATAAGAAGTCGCTGATTTCCTGATAGAATCTCCTCCCGATTTAGAAGAGATGGTACAAGGGAATAACTGGCAACATAGGTGGGTTTTAATAACTCCGCTTCAACCAGTTTCAGGGTTTCTTCGATTGTAAGTGTATCTATGTTCGTTTTCCTGTCGGAGGGTCCGCCAACGATAGGACGAAAGATTATCAGAAAGTATTTGAATTAATTCGGGTTTTGTTAATGACGTAAGTGGAACAGAGGAAAAAACCGATGGGTCGTTTTCGTATTGGATCGCCACATATCCTATTGAATCGTTGATAACTGTAAGTAATAATATCAGTAATACCAGGACAGAAATTAGGATTGAGCTTAGAAATACATTCGACCAGGTTTTTGCGACTTTATGCCTTTTCTGAAGACCCTTGGGTTCCTGAAGCAGTAAGATCAAGCGATCTCATTCATTCATAGACCTCACGGAAATGGGCTGATATTATTCGGCTGATAAGGTTCATCGCCAGAGTCATGATGAATAATAGAAAGCCGATCGCAAAGATGGCATCATATTCAGGCGTGTCATAAGCAATATCACCGCCGGAAATACTGGCGATATAACCGGTCATGGTCTCTGCAGCCATTAATGGATTAAAAGTAAAGTTCGATCCTGATCCAGCAGCGATGGCGACGATCATGGTTTCACCAATTGCACGTGAAACTGCCAGGATAATGGATGCAATAATTCCTGACAAGGCAGCTGGAACGACAACTTGTCAGCGCAGTTTCAACTTTTGTAGCACCCACTCCGTAGGCAGCGTCTCGCAAGGATCGGGAACGGCATGCAAAGCATCCTCACTCATCGAGCATACCAGTGGCAAGATCATGATTCCCATGACCAAACCGGCTGACAACATGTTGTAAATTTGGACATTGTCATTTCCTAAAATTGACCGTAGTAATGGAGTCATGAAGGTAAGAGCAAAAAATCCAAAAACAACCGTCGGCATCCCTGCAAGAATTTCCAGGATTGGTTTTACTGTGTTTCTGACGGTAGATGATGCATATTCACTTAAATAGATTGCCGCGCTTAATCCAAACGGTAGAGCCACCAGCATAGCAATAAGACTTGTGATTACTGTTGCCGTGACAAGTGGCACCACACCAAATTTTCCGATTGATGGTAACCAGGTTGTTCCAGTTAAAAATTCACCGAGGGTGACCCCGGGTAGTCTGAAAAATAATAAGGCCTCGCGACCCAGGACGATTACCAGGCTGATGGTAGTGATTATGGATAACAATCCAGAGAGGAGTAGAAAGAACTGGATGAGTGCTTCGGCTCGCCTTGGCTTTCTATAGATGTTAATCATCTGCCGTGTAACTTCGTTTTCTATATTTGTCATCATTTTGTTCTTATAAAAGATACTAGGCTGGAGGATGAATTCGCCCATCCTCCAGCCAGAGGAAATTTCTTGATCTTATTTCAGTGCATCCATGAGAACCTGCATGGAAGCATCCAGGTCGCTATGCTTGGCTGGGAAGTAACCAACCTTGGCGACAAGATGAGAGACATTGTCCAGATAGTACTTGATGAATGCAGCCACCTGTGGTTTGGCTTTTAAGATGGCGGCATCAGAGTAGATGAACAGGGGTCGGGCTAGCGCATATGTACCGGCTTCAGCATTTTCCTGGGTGGGTAATAGACCATTGATACTCACCGCGCTGAGTTTGTCTGAATTGTCATTGTAGTAAGCCACACCGAAGTACCCGATCGAGTAGGGGCTGCCTTCCACACCCTGCACCAGAACATTATCATCTTCACTGAATTGGATATTGGGGGCACCCAGCGCCAGCGCCTTGGCCGCGTCAGCGGTCCCAACGTTCAATCCTTTTTGGACGACTTCTTCCACAAAATAATCAAAGGTGCCGCTATCTGTGCCGGGAGAAAATCGTTGGATAACCTCGGAAGGCCATTCGGGATTAATATCAGACCATTTGATGGCGTTTTTGTCACCAAAGATCTTCGCCAATTGTTCAAGTGTGACATCCTTGAGGAAGATGTTTTGCTTGCTGACAACCACGGCGATCCCATCAATAGCCACTGTAAAGGCAATAGGGTTCCGCGAGGGGGTCAATTTCAAGCAATCTGCCTGTTCAGAGTCCTTTATCGGCCGACTGGCATTCGTGATATCCGTTTCGCCGGTTCCGCAGAATCGTTTAAAACCTGCTCCGGTTCCAATAATATCGTTCTTAATTTGACCCTTAAAGCCATCCGCGATGAAGGATTCAGCTAGTGCTTCGGACAGTGGACCAACGGTCGAGCTGCCAGCCGAGTAAATGTCTCCATCTTGTAGTGCTGGATCATATGGATCCACGAGTATGGTAGGTTCAATAGTTGGTGTATCTGTTAATGCCGACGGTTTTGGGCTGCACGCGCTTAAAATGACACTTACTGTGAGGATTGTTGCGGTAACAATCGAAGTTCTTATTTTCATTTTCTTCTCCTTTTTCATTATTGATAGCGTATCAAAGACGTGTTAAATCGCCTCAATGGAGAAGTTAAGGATTTGTAAAGATTTTGATAAATAGTGAGGCTTTAAATTCGTTGGGCGATCGGTAATAGGAAATAGAAAGTGCTTCCTTCACCAAGCTTACTTTCTGCCCATATTTTCCCCCCATGGGCTTCCACCGTATGCCGTGCGATGGATAACCCCAGCCCGGTTCCACTTGTAGCGCGGGCTTTATCGGTTTTATAAAACCTTTCAAAAATCCTGACTAGAAATTCGGGTTCGATCCCCACGCCAGTATCATGAATCGCAAAACAGACTGCATCTTCCTGCTTTTTCACGGAAATGGATATTGATCCGCCATGCGCTGTGAATTTAATGGCATTATGGATTAAGTTGATCAAAACCTGCTCAATCAATCTTCCATCAAACTCGATTTTTGGCAGACTTTTTTCGAGATTAACAGATATTGATAATCCGGCTCGTTTTGCTTGCATATGTATTCGTTCAACCACCCGGTTGACCAGATCCTTGATATCGTATGATTCAAAATTCAATTGAACAGTTCCCGATTCCAACCTGGTAAGATCCATCAATTCATTGACCAATTGGGTCATATGATCAATTTCAATTTCCATGTTTGTAAGAAAGCGTTTGGCATTATCTTTATCATCCAAAGCCCCTTCTTGAAGCGTTTCAGCAATCACTTTCATCGAGGCCAATGGAGTGCGAAGCTCATGGGAGACGTTACTGACAAAATCCTGGCGGACCATCTCAAGCCGGCGGAGCTTGGTTAAATCCTGAAATAAGCAAAGGAAAAAACCTGACTCCGCATCGTCTGGCGGTATCACTATACATTGTAAAAAAAGCCTATCTTTGCTTAGATCCAACGTCATAGTCTGGACTTGAGAGGATGCCACACATTTCTCCCAGAGTTGGATGACTTGGTAGTGTCGAACAATTTCAGTGAGTGAGGTCCCGGGAACTTTAACTGTATCTGCGTGGAAGATTGTGCGAGCGGCTTGGTTCATCATAATAACCTTACTCGCGCTATCTGTGATGATTACACCATCACTCATCCGCGCCAGAACAGCATTCAGCTTATCGGCTTGCACTTCAAGCTCAGAGATATCTGACTGGATTTTTTTTGTCATTTGATGGAAAGCTTGAGACAGGAGGCCCAGTTCATCCCTGGACTCGTGAATGGGGTTGACCGTATAGTTTCCTGAAGTGAGGGAACGAGCAGCATTTGTTAAGTCATGCAAAGGGCGAAGAGAGCGATTGATCACCAGAATTGCCAATAGAATAATCAGACCTGTAACGAGAATTCCTCTGATAAGTATGGTTCTGATGATTTGACCGGTGATCGCTTTTAATTGATCCATAGGAACCGATAACCGAATGACTCCGACTACTTTACCTGAGACAACAACAGGTTCCGCTACGTAGAGCATATCTGTATTGAGAGTCTTACTATAACGGGTCTCCACACCTTCTTTTCCCCCCAGTGCCATTAGGATTTCCGGCCTGGCAAGGTGGTTCTCCATCTGGCTTTGGTCTGCTTCCGAATCCGCCAGCACCAAACCTTCTGTATTGATCACGGTGACACGGGCATTAAATACTTTTGAGTAAGAATCAACTGTCTTGCTCAGTTCAGTAGATGGGCTTTCCAGATTGCCCTCCACCAATCCGATCAGTACCTGCGTATCCGTGCGCAAACTATCAACAATCCCAGATGTATAGAGTTCTTTGGCGGAATCTGCATGATAGATCCCCGATAAGGACATACCGAATATGACCAGTAAAATGATCGGGATTGTGATTCGCCACGCCAGAGACCTATTCATCTATCCCTCAAAGCGGTATCCAGAACCCCTGACAGTGATGATACGAAGAGGGGTTTCAGCATTTTTCTCAATTTTATCCCGCAACCAACTGACATGTACATCCACAGTTCTGCTGTCACCGCTGTATTCCCACCCCCACACCTTTTCAAGTATTTGATCGCGAGTCAGGATGAATCGCTTGTGATTGATAAAGTATAGGAGGAGATCATACTCTTTTGGCGCAAGATCAAGAACGTGGTCATCGAGAAATACCTCATGCCGGTTCTGATCAATTCTAAGATTTCCACTGAGGATATCGTTTTTTCCTGTATCCTCCGATTGCACCCTGGTAATTGTCTCAGTCATAAACCGGACCCGCCTGAGTAAAGCCTTTACCCTGGCAAGCAATTCCCGCATGCTGAATGGTTTTGAGAGGTAATCATCCGCTCCAACTTCCAGGCCGACCACCCGGTCGATCTCCTCTGCTCTGGCAGTCAGCATGATGATGGGTGTATTCATCTCCTGCCTGATAACCCGACATACTTCAAAACCATCCATGCCCGGTAACATTACATCGAGCAAGATCAGGTCGGGTTGGAAGGTGCGCGCTTTATCGATTGCGATTATTCCATTAGATGCAGAGGCAACCTCATAGCCCTGTTTCTCGAGATTATATACAAGGGTTTCCTGTAATGGTATTTCGTCCTCGACAACAAGGATTTTATCTGCCACCTTTACCTCAAGCTCTCAAGAAGTTCTTCGAATTTGATAGCTGTGTCTTGACGATTGAAATTGGTCCGAACATACCGGCGTCCGGCCAGTCCCATTCTTCGAGTTCTTTTCGGTTTTAGAGCCAGATTCCTGACAGCGTCGGCAAGCGCCTGTGGATTTCCAGGTTGGACGAAAACACCACCTCCGGCCGCTTCCACGACCTGGCGGATGACTCCGTCAATCGCCAGTATAACCGGAAGACCAGCAGCCATGTAATCGAACACTTTATTCGGGTAGGTGGTTTTGTAAAGTTCCAGTGGTTTCAAGATGGCCAGACCAGCATCAGCAGCCCCAAGCACCTCAGGCATGTCCTGTTTAGCCTGGGGAGGGAGGAAGCACACATTGCTCAGATTCATTTGAGCTGCGCGTTTAATCAACCCGGGTTTTTCCTTGCCATCCCCGATCAGCACGAAGCGGATCTTCTTTTCCGATTTGAGAATTACTGCAGCCTCCAGGAGTACACCGAGATCATTGGACAGACCATGAGCACCGGCATACACCACCACGAAGGCGTCTTTTAGATCGTGTTGCTCGCGGAAGCCTGCCGGATTTGCGGCTGAGGTGAACATTTCCACGTCGACACTGTTCGGTATGAGGGTTACGTGCCGGGCACCTCGGGATTTGACGTGGTCATTAAACCCGGGCGAGTTGATCACCACATGATCAGCATGACGGTAAAGGAATCGTTCAAGCCATTCAGACATCCGAATCAGCGCCTTGTTCTTCAGGACTCCCACCGCAATGGCGAATGCCGGCCACAAGTCACGTACTTCGAACAGGAAACGGGTGCGCTTTAAGCGTGCGATCAGCCAGGAAGTGGCACCCTGAAAAATGGGTGGTGAGGTCCCCCAGACCACATCCACTTTTCTAACCCGCAGCCCGGTAACAAATGAAGAAACCATGAAACTCAGGAAGCTGAAGATGCGATGAACGAAACTGCGGTGAAGCGCATTATAGGTATAACAGCGATAGATGGTTAAGTTGGGTTCTGTTTCTGATTTTGCGGCGAACCTCTGCTTACCAGAGGTTTTCCCCGATAGGTAGCTGATCGGACTTGCGATGACGGTTACGTGATGACCTTGTCCGGCCAGGTAATGAGCCAACTCAGTATGGCGAGTGCCACCCGCCTCATCAAGATCCGCAAAGGCCTGGTGGATCAGGAGGATATGCATGCTCTGATTTTATCGTATTCAGTTCGATTATGCTGGCAGGCGCCAGTGGGTGCTGACCTGCATGGGGAGTGTCCCCTGTGCGGTCAGGTGGACCGCCAGAGCAGGCTCCTTGAGGCCGTAGATAGGCGAATGCCAGCCCCAGGTGGGATCGGATATGTGGGTGTCGGTGAGCGCTTCCCCGGCTCGATATACATTCAGGCTGATCGATTTCTCATCAACTCCACTGGCTGTGAAGCTTAATCGTATGGTTCTGGACGGCGAGAAGATGCGGAAGGTCATTCCATCCAGCTCCCATTGCCAATCAGGTAAAAGCCAGGCCAAACGGATTGCATATACCGCGGCAGTCGGAATGCCATCCACAGGCAGGATATCATCCTGCACAAGCCACCCGCGTTTGCCCCCCGGATTTAAAGATACTTTTCGCGCATGGGTGGCACCGAGACGTTGGTAGCCATCATGTTCGGCATTGATTTCCCGAATTTGTCCTCCTGGATCACGCCGGGTGGAAAGATGATGGATTTGAGCCTGTCGCAACCAGAGGAATCGCCCGGCCCGTATCATTTGGTCCATACCATTGATCGTGAGAGTATTGTGATAAACCGTCCCGGCCAGCACGTTTCCCCAGGGGTCGAATGCGTTGTAACGGTAGGTGCCGGAATCCAGGGCAATATTGCGATTATTCCACCACAGATCCAGATGCAATTGGTCGGCATGGGAGGGCCGTCCAGGAAAATGGGCGGCTCGCAGACAGGCCGTTTGTCTCGATTCTTTAATGATAATAACCTGATCAGGATCCTGATTATCTTTATTTTCCTTTATCTTTCCTATGGAGGGAAAAACGAATTTTGCTTGCTCAATCACCGGGCGATAATCCAAAATATCCGCACTTCCGATTGGAAGGATGTTGGCGCCGTCATTCGCTCCAAGGTTGGGGGCTTTTCCTTTTTTTGAAAAAATGAGTTGTTCCAGCCAGTGGATGGCGTGACCTATCTTATTTAACACATCATCAGGGAAGGTATGGGCGCCATCCAGCTGGGTGAGCACCTGCATCCAGATGGCCAGTTGCAGCATGAGACGGTGATAACTGACGCTTTGCTGGATGTATCCGCCGGATGGGGTGATCTGGTCACGCATGCCCCGAATGAATAATTTCCAACCGGTTCTTTTCCAGCGGTGGGCATCGGGAAGATTCGGAAGCATCAGTCCGGCAGTATATAATCCTGCCGCCTCACTGAGCAGATGATTATTTTGTTGTGAATGTGCATAGGGCAGTGTGGAAATGATGCGTCGGGCATGAGCAGCCAGGGCGCCCTGGAGGTTGCCGGTATTTTCAGTTGTGGATTTTGGGGAGTCGCTGAATACCTGCCACGCGAAAATAAATGAGATCAGGCGTAAAGCCACCTCCTGACCGTTCATCCAGTTGGGACCGGAGTTGGGTGGGTTATTTGCAATAAATGCATTGATTTGATCCCAGAAGAAAGCTGCGTAATTTTCATCGTGATTCAAATGATAGGCCTGGGCGAGGGTACAAGCCCAGGAGAAACGGGCCGGTTCCCAGATGTCCTTGATGTCTGCCACACCGGTACTCACCCGGCCGAGTTCATAATTTGTCCAATGGGCGGTGTACGAATTTTTGAATTGAATGGGGGTGGGAGAACCACCGAAAATCTGATAAGAACCTTCCGTGATCTCATCCGCTGCTTTGATGATACGTCGGCTGGCAGCTTTCCCTGGCTGGGCTAATGATAATAGTCCATTGATGATCTCCAGTTTCTTGATAGGTGCCAGTTCTTGTTCATCCAAGACCGGGTACGTGGTGATGGGTGTGGTCAGTCGATAGTACCCACTCCATAAACCCAGTCTGTAAACGAGGTTAAACCAGACCGGTCCGAAACCGAGTTCTTTGATCGCCAGGGGGAGGTGTATGAATCTCAAGTAGCACCCCTTGTCAGGTGACCCAACATCAGGTCAGTTTGACGATTTTACGATCTCTGATCGCACTGACTGCCGCGAAAGAGGCACTGGTGACGCCCAGGAGTTGGTCGTAAGGGATTGGGGGTTCGCCGCCGGATGTCAACGAAGATAGAAAGGCAGCCCAGGCACCGCGATGACCTTTATCCTGACGCAGGTACTTGCGGATCACTTTCCGCGAGCCGTTCTGACAGAGTTCGAGCGAGCGGAAATCATCCAGGACTGCCACGCGACCACCGCAGAAGACCTCAATCCGCTCCTTGGGAAATGCCTTATCCCCATTGGAGAGGTAGCTGAGCGTTCCGATGGAACCATCGGGGAATCCGAAATTCAGGATCACATTATCTTCGCTGTAAGTTCCATTATCCGGCAGGACCTGGGCTGTGACAGTCTCAGGGCAGGCACCCACCAGGAAAGTCAGATAATCGATGAAATGGCAGCCTTCGCCGATGATTCGCCCGCCGCCAACATCCAGGTCGTTCAGCCAGTGGTCCTTGGGAAGATGACCGGCATTCACCCGGTAATTTGCAACCAGTGGCTCAGAGCGTTTATCGATGAACTCCTTCAGCCGTTTTGATAGGGGAGCATAGCGGCGGTTGAAACCGGTCATCAAAACCGGGTTCTTCACGTTCTTGAGAGTTTTGGCGATCTCGCTCAGCTCGGCCTGATTCATTGCCAGCGGTTTCTCGCAGAAAACCCGCTTGCCGGCTTTCAGAGACGCGATAACCTGGCGGGCGTGCAGATTATGGCGTGTGAGGATCGCCACCACATTTATGGCCGGATCCTTGATGATCTCCTCGTCGGAGGTGGTCGCATATCCGTAGCCGAATTTTCGGGCTGCGTGCTGTGCTGATAATCCTGTCGCGGAGGCAATTGCGATGGGGGCAATCCCACCGACCTTTTTCACGGTGGGCAGGAACACCATCTTGGCATAATTCCCAGCGCCTAATACACCCAGTGTGGTCAAGCCCGTTGGCTGGAGAAGCACAGCGGGTGCAGAAGGATTGACGATCCGACGCACCGCATCCAAGTGTTTTTTGGATGGATAATTGATCAGAATACCGAGGTAAGATTCCTTATTCTTTCCGGTGATCAATTCATAGGCGCCTGTGGCATTCTGGATATCAAAGCGATGCGTGATCAAGGGGTGAACATCCAGTTGTTTGTTAGCCAGCAGATCGATGAAAGCTTCAAGATTGCGGCCTTCAGTCCAGCGGACGTAACCGATCGGGTAATCGGAGCCTGATTCCTCGTAGGTTTTATCATACCGGCCGGGGCCATACGATCGCGAGGTCAGGAATACCAGTTCCTTCTCATAATATGCCTTGCGTGGGATCTCAAAACCCACGGAGCCCACAGCGACGACTTTGGCGCGGTCTCTGGCAATATCACCGGCCAGGACCAATGGATCATTTGATTTGGAATCAGCGCATACCAGGACTGTATCAACCCCGCGGCCTTTGCTGATGAAGCGCGCTGCTTCAACGGCTTGTTTTCGCAGACAGGCTTGATAACCCAATTTTTCAGCGAAGGCTAACCTGGTGGGATCAATGTCGATCCCAAGCACCTGGCAGCCTGAGGCTCGGGCGATACCGAGTGTCAGCAAGCCGAGCAAACCCAATCCGATCACCGCGACTGTCGAACCCACTTGTACACCAGCCAGCCGGTAGCCATGCATGGCAATCGCGCCGAGTGTTGCAAAAGCGGCCGAATCGAAATCGACCGACCTGGGCAGTGGCACCAGCAAGTTCTGAGGTATGACGGCCATCTCAGCATGCACCGCAAAGCCGCCCCCGGCGCAGGCCACACGATCACCGACTTTAAAACCTTTTAATCCAGTGCCAATCTGCAGGATCGTTCCCGCGGAAGAGTAACCCAGTGCCATGGGTTGATCCAATTTATTCGTGGTGGCATCCAGCGTAGTCAACAAACCTTCCCGTTTGACCTTATCCATGACCTGGCGGACCAGATCCGGACGGGAGCGTGCCTTGCCGAGCAGACTCTTGCCGGCGAAATCAACCAGCATGCGTTCTGTCCCGGCAGACACCAGCGATGAAGCCGTCTGTATGAGGACAGTTTTGGGTTGCAACGCAGGTGGTGGAACCTCAGCCACGATGGTTTTACCTTTGCGCATCAATTGAATGACCTGTTTCATGCGTGATCCTTGAGTTGATTGTCTACTTTATACCAATTAATAGCATGAATAATGCCAAATTGGATTATAGCCCAGTTTAATGGTGACATCACTTGCCGGTGGGTGGCTACATTATAATAAGCAATCATGCATCCCATCCCAACCGGAAAACCCGGAGAAATAATGGCCCAGACAGAGACAGAACCCAAATCAGCAAAGCGTCCGATCTGGTATTGGATCCTGGCTGCTGTTCTCGCGGTGGTTTTGCTCATCCTGGCTGTCAGGGGGGTGTCATGGCAGGAAATGCTCGTTACCATGCGAAAGAGCGACCCCACCATCATCCTGCTGATGTTGGTGGGGATAACTTTCAACCTTTTCCTGCGGGGTTTACGTTGGGGCATTCTGCTCAGCGGGGAACACAAACTCCAACCAATGATCATGTTCTGGGCTACGGTGGATGGATATCTCGGAAATGCTCTCCTGCCCGCCAGGGCCGGTGAACTGATCCGTTCGGCGATCGTCGGGCTGAAGACCGGCATTGGAACAAGTTTTGTCCTGGCAACGGCTTTAACCGAAAGGATCATCGATGCGGTCGTGCTGGTCCTGGTTGGCATGTTCCTGATACCTGGCATCAGCGGGCTTCCTGACTGGGTGCCTACCGCCTTGCGAATCATGGCCGCCGTTGGGATAATCGGGTTGTTTTCATTTTTGGCGTTACCTTACATTGAGGGCTTTATTCGCAAGGTTTTAGCCAAACTGCCCATACCTGCGGGTTGGATGGCCAAACTCGATGGAATCCTTGGGCGATTTGTCCTGGGTACGCGAGCCTTTGTCAACCCGGGACGCGCTGCGGGATTTTTAATCTTCACACCCATCATCTGGTTGTTGGATGGTCTAATTACGGTTGAAATTGCCAAAGCCATGTCGCTCTCATTGAGCCTGTCTCAGGCTTTGCTCCTGATGGTGGCCCTGGGGCTTGCCAGTGCCCTGCCCTCCACACCGGGCTATGTGGGTATTTATCAGTTTGTGGCAACCACCCTGCTGCCGGTCTTTGGGATGACCCGGAGTGAAGCCCTGACTTTCATCCTCTTTTATCAGGGATTGGGAGTATTGTTATATGTATTCTGGGGCTTGATCAGCTTGTCGGTATTGAATATCAAACCGTCAGAGTTGAGGAAGCCGACAGATAAAAGTCCTGTAAAGAACGATGATGTCGGTTAAAATTGAAAGATCCGAGATGATAACAATATGAAATTCATCCCCAGTGAACTCCCCGATGTCGTCTTGGTAATCCCGGAAGTGTTTTCGGATGAACGTGGCTGCAACTGGGAAGTTCATCATCAGGGAAAATTCGAACAGAACGGCATCCCCCAACGTTTCGTCCAGGATAATCAATCAATTTCACGACGAACCGTCTTGCGAGGTTTGCATTATCAGCTTGAAAAACCCCAGGGAAAGCTCGTTCGGATCGTGCAGGGCAAAGTTTTTGATGTAGCTGTGGACCTGCGCAGGAGTTCACCTACTTTTGGGAAATGGGTCGGTTTCATGTTGTCAGGTCGTAATAAATACCAGCTATGGATACCCCCCGGCTTTGCACATGGATTCTATACGCTCAGTAGTTGGGCACAGCTAAGTTATAAGCTCACAGAACTCTATTCCGGTCAGGCAGACCGCTCTTTATTATGGTGTGAGCCAACTATTGCAGTGAAATGGCCTTTGATCGATGGTTTAGCCCCACTGCTTTCCAAAAAAGATGCTGATGCGGCAACCCTGGATAAAGCAGAGGTTTTCGACTGATCATGAAGAATATACTCGTCACCGGCGGAGCCGGATTCATCGGCAGCAATTTCATACGATACCTTCTTGGTATCGATCCGGATGTGACGATCGTCAATCTGGATCTGTTGACCTATGCCGGAAGCCTGGAGAATTTAAAGGATCTGCCCGGTGGTGAGCGGCATATCTTTGTTAAGGGGGATGTTGCCGATCCGGCCCTGGTGACCGGCATCCTGGCACATCATAAGATCGATACGATCGTTCATTTTGCAGCAGAAACGCATGTGGATCGCTCGATCCTTGGACCGGCCCAATTCATCCAAACAAATATCATCGGCACTTTTACAGTGCTGGATGCCGCACGGAAATATTGGCTGGAAGAAAAAGCGATACCTCTTGAAAATGCCAGATTCCACCACATTTCCACCGATGAAGTGTTCGGGAGCCTGTCGCCGACAGACCCGCCTTTTAGTGAAAAAACGCCCTATGATCCACGCTCGCCCTATTCCGCCTCCAAGGCGTCATCCGACCATCTGGTCCGGGCGTATTTCCATACCTACGGACTGCCGGTCACCATCTCCAATTGCACCAATAATTACGGTCCATACCAGTTTCCTGAAAAGGCGATCCCCCTGATGATCACCAATGCCCTGAGTGGAAAACCATTGCCGATCTATGGGGATGGGCAGCAGGTGCGAGATTGGTTGTACGTGCAGGACCACTGTGACGCCATATTACGCATTATCACCGGCGGAAAACCGGGCGAAACATACGCTGTGGGGGGGGATAATCAGCCTCCGAATCTCACGCTGGTAAAACAGATCTGCAGCATCCTGGATGAGCTTTTCCCTGAGTCGGTTAATACACCCCACGAGAAACTCATTAAATTCGTCGCGGACCGCCCCGGGCATGATCGGCGCTATGACATGGATATCTCGAAGATCCATGATGAACTTGGCTGGCAACCAAAAGAATCGCTCGGCAGTGGATTGACACGCACTGTCCAGTGGTACATAGGTCATCCCGAATGGATAACCGCCATCCAGAGCAGCGATTCATTTCAATCATGGATGACTGCCAACTATTCTGGCAGGAAGGAAAAAGCATGAAAGGGATCATCCTCTCCGGTGGTCGTGGAACCCGCTTGTACCCACTCACAATGGCCGTCAGCAAACAACTGCTGCCGGTGTATGATAAGCCGATGATTTATTACCCGCTCTCGATGTTGATGCTGGCAGGTATTCGCGAGATCCTGGTTATCTCAACGCCGGAAGACCGCCCGGCCTATGAACGCCTGCTGAGGGATGGCAGGCAATGGGGTCTGGAACTGACCTATGCCAGCCAGGATCAACCTCGTGGTCTGGCGGATGCATTTATCGTCGGAAGTGAATTCATAAATAACGAAGAGGTCGCTCTGATCCTGGGGGATAATATTTTTTACGGGCAAGGCATGCCGGCCACACTGCAGAAAGCCGCGTCCATTAAATCAGGCGCAGTTATCTTTGCCTACCCGGTCAAGGATCCTGAGCGGTATGGCGTGGTCGAATTCAATGACCAACAGGTCGCCATCAGCATCGAGGAGAAACCGGCCAAACCGCGTTCGCATTATGCCATTCCCGGTATCTATTTTTATGATAATCAAGCAGTTGAAATTGCCGCCGAGCTCAAACCCTCGACACGGGGTGAACTTGAGATCACCGATCTGAACCGGGTTTATCTTGAACGCGGGCAATTGCAGGTTGAAGTCCTTGGACGCGGTATTGCCTGGCTGGATGCCGGTACGCATGAATCTTTGCTGCAGGCCGCCAACTTTGTCCAGGCAGTTGAAGACCGGCAAGGGATGATGATCTCATGCCCCGAGGAAATCGCTTATCGCATGGGATATATCACGATGGACCAAGTGCGCAAGCTTGGTGAGGGCATGTCAGGTAATAGTTATGGCATTTACTTGCTGCAATTGGCTGATTCATTTGTTAAGTAAGCATGAAGATATTGCTTTTCGGAAAACAAGGTCAATTGGGATGGGAATTAGAGAGAACCCTGGCTTGCCTGGGGCCCGTTGTGGCTATCGATTATCCCGATGTTGATTTTCGGAAACCCGAGATGCTGTCTCCTGTTATTCAGGAAGTTGATCCTGAGCTGATCATCAACGCGGTGGCGTATACCGATGTGGATAAGGCCGAGAGCGAGCCGGGGATTGCACGGGTCATCAATGCGGTTGCCGTGGGCGCAATTGCAGAAACTGCAAAAAAACGAAAAATACCATTTATCCATTACTCAACGGATTTTATATTTAATGGAGCAAAAGGCACAGCCTATACAGAAGAAGATTCACCAGACCCGATCAATGTATATGGCCAGACAAAACTTGAAGGTGAGCTTGCCATCCAACAAATCGGCGGTGCGTACTTGATTCTGAGGACCAGCTGGGTATACAGCCTGCGGAAGGGGGGATTTGTCAACAAAGTCCTGGAATGGTCGCGGACCCAGAAAACCATCAGGATTGTCGACGATCAGGTTGGGAGCCCAACCTGGGCAAGACTGTTAGCCCAGGCAACGGCTCAAATTGTATCCACAAACACAATTAACCCATTCGAATATCTCTCAGAGGTAACTGGGATCTACCATGTGGCAGGATCCGGAGCGGCCAGCCGTTTTGAGTGGGCAAAAATGATCCTGAACCTTGAATCCGGTCGAACCGGCCAAATGACTCATGCGATTCAACCCGCCAAATCAGCTGAATTCCCCACCCCGGCTGAACGCCCACCTTATTCGGCTTTGGATTGTACAAACGTGGAAAAAACATTCGGAGTACTTCTACCACCCTGGCAGCAAGTACTGCAATTGGCACTCAATAGTTAGGCGCCTTGTCATTCAGCGATGCCTGACGCTATCACTTTGTTGACCTTCAGTAATTATCCATAATACGAACATTTATAGAAACCGGACAAAGATATTAATGCAGAACAAGATAGGAATCGTCGTCGTTACATATAATGCTTCCTCTGTTGTCAGGGCTACACTTGCCAGCCTGCGCATGGCAAAAAACAGAACTCCATTCGAAGTTGTAGTAGTTGATAATTCTTCAGTGCGATCTGAGCGGAAAATTATCAGACATGCTGTGGAGCGTCACGTTCGTGAAGCTGGCCTTCCCTGGCGCTACATTCAAACTAAAAAGAATCTGGGGTTCTCTGGTGGAAACAATGTCGGATTTGAGGAATTCTTGAAAGATGATTCGATCACGCACATTTGCATGCTTAATAGCGATGTGATCGTTTTGGATTACTGGTTGGACCGCTTGGTCCAAAACAAGTTTGAGATTGTCAGTCCGGTCACAAATAAGTCGGAGAGCATTCAGGTTGTCCCAACGGATTATGAACTGGAATTCGACGATTGTTTTAATATAAATAGTGACTCACTGTACCCTGATGCGTATAAAAAACTAAATAGATTCTCGCAGGAATGGCATCGTGCATGGCAGGGAAATAACTTGGTAACAGATCAAGAGGTGACTTTTTTCTGCGCTCTGATCACCAGGGATGCAATATTAAAAGTCGGATTGCTGGATCCTGTGTTTTTTCCAGGTGGATATGAAGATTTCGATTATTGCGCCAGAGTTCGAACGGTGGGTGGCAAAGTTTGTATCGTTCGAGATGTTTATATGCATCATTGGGGCTCCGCTTCCTTTGGACAATTATCGCGGGAGTATTTTGATAAAAATGCAATAAGGAATAAATGCTACCTGGAAGAAAAACATAATATTATCTGGGAGAGATCTCCACAAGCACCTATTATCTCTTTCTCCCAGGATTTATCCTATTTATTAATGGGAAAAGGAGAACGTGCACTCCAGCTGCGCTTCATTGATCTTTATTTGAAGTCAGTATCCGACATGGTTGAACATTACTGTAAGGAATCCATGGCGCTTCAAAAAGAGTTACGTATAGGTTGGCGGGGTATACCTGCGGATCTTAAGGATATCCGCCTTCGAGCAGGTATCCAGGATGATTTACTATTCGATTGGAGTGAAGCGGTCATTGAGATCAGCCATGCCTTGGATATCAAGACTGATGAATCCCCTAATGTTTCAGAAATAATTCCTAAGTTAAATATAATAGCAATAGGAATCAGAACAATCGCTCTCAATAATATTAAAACCAGTGATTTTCTGTATAAAACTCCTCTATCCAAACCCCTCCCCCAGGAAGGATTATTGATCGCCAGAAAAATTAAAAAGGTCCTTAAGGGAGTTGCTTTCTTCTGGCATCTTAGGGGAATTGTATTTTTTGGTGGCTACCCATATCCAGAACGGCTAAATGACGGGTATTTCCAGAGAATTAAATCCATTGATGATTTATTTACCGAGGTATGGCGCATCTATATTGATAAAGAAATCCTTCCCGGAAGAGCAACCTGGTATGACTTTCCGGCTCCTAAAACACTGGTTTTGCGATTGTTTGGTTACCGAATCCATAAATTGTTAGCAACCTGCTGTATGGTGTTATCGGTATTACGCACCGGTACACTCTATTTCCACAGCGTGCTTCCGATGAAATACTATGGAGCCTTCCTAAAAATACCGGGGATTAAAAAGATAATTGATATTCATGGCGCTGTACCTGAAGAATTCCGTTATCACGGGGATAATCTAAATGCGGATTACTATGAACAATGGGAGAGAGTGGCGGTTAAGAAGGCTGATTACCTGGTGGTGGTTACGGATACCATGGAGCACCATATTAATAAGAAATATCAAGATGTATTCCATGGGAAATTTATCTTATTACCGATATTTCCGGATATCCCAATAAACAAATCTACAAAGCACTATCAAGATGGTAAACCGATGGTAGTCTATGCTGGCGGCATGCAAAAATGGCAACAAATATCAAAAATGCTGGATGCTGTTCGGGATACGATTCATGATGTAAATTATCAAATCTTCTGCCCTGAGCCTTTAGAACTCCGTAAACTGTTATCCAGGAAACTTATCCATGCCTACGATCTTGAGATTGGCAGTAAAACCAGTGATGAATTATTGGAAATCTACAAAAAATGCCACTATGGATTCATACTCCGCGAGGACATAATTGTTAACCAGGTCGCGTGTCCAACAAAGCTTGTCGAATATATTGCGACAGGTATCGTACCGATTGTGGATAGTGAAAACATAGGAGATTTTACCTCCCTCGGTATGAAGTCCATCCATTTGGAGGAGCTTGTAAGGAAGCAACTGCCTGAAGAAAAGGCCAGAAAGAAAATGGCTGAAATAAATCTCCAGGTGTACGAAAAATTAAAATCCAACCATCGAGATGGAGTCGTTGCTCTACAACAAGCTGTAAAAAGCAAAAACCGTGCGAGATGTGAGGTCGTGCGAAATCCTCATCACGATTCACTTCAAGTCATAAGAGGGAATACCAAAGTCGGGTTAGAATCGGATGGTATAAACGAGTTGCTCGGATGTGACATTTTGGTCCAGGTGGATAATTTTTTATCTGGTGGATTGGAGAACCTGGTGCTGGATACGAATCAAGCCTTCAGGGAGGCAGGATATCGTGTCGGCATGTTGGTGTTTGGGGATACAGGTCTGGCCCTGGAAAAAGCTCGTCAGTCCGGATTCCCTGTATTTGTAACCAATTATGAACCTCAAGCCTATGAAAGGATCCTATCAGGCATTCAGCCCAAACTCTTGTTGAGTCATTATTCCACGCGTGGCGCTAAATATTCTGCCAAACTTGAAGTGCCATTAATTCAGATGATTCACAATATTTATATGTGGTTTACACCAGAGCAGCTGAAGGAATTTCAAGTGGCAGCCGGTTATACAGATGCCTTTATCACGAACTCGGAATTTACGACCCGATACAGTGTCGAGCGGCTCGGCATCCCATCGAAAAAATGCCGATTCATCCCCTTCGGAATCGAATTAGAGAAAATCAAAGGTCTGGATTTTCCAAAAGTGCGAAAGGAGATGCGTGAAAACCTTGGTATATCTGAAAAGGATTTTGTTTTTCTAAGCGTGGGAGCAGTCAACCATCAGAAGAACCTGATAAGTGCAGTAAAAGCTTTCCACCTGGCATCGAAGCGTTGCCTAGGGGGAAAACTTATCCTGGTCGGGCCGGGTTATGAGAAGGAATTGCTTGAACAGATCACACAGTATATTACTCGGAATAACTTAAGCGACTCGATCATCTACGTTGGTGAGTCTTCAGAGGTTCAATCATTCTATGCCATGGCTGATGCCTTCGTTTGTTGCTCTTTTTTTGAAGGAGGTCCGCTGGTTCTGCTGGAAGCCCTGGCTGCCAACCTGCCCATTGTCACAACAGAGGTGGGCCTGGCTGCATTATTCAGAGATCGAAAGGGGGTGGCCGTTGTTCCTCCGCCAGTGGATATCATAAATTATCATGGCACGATCAGTGAACTGCGTTCAACACCCGATTTCGAACGAGAGTTGGCTTCAAAAATGATCTTAACCTATGAAAATCCGGTCCAACCAAATTTATCCAAATCCTGCATCGAAATGATGGATAAACAGCATGCATACAGAAATTATGTGAAATTCATCCGGCAAATTATTGAAAAGGGAACGCTAACACCTGGTACAGACATACAATCCTGGGTGGATAAAATCAATGACTAATAAAGAACTAATCGATAAAGGCCCCTCAGTGGTTTGGATTGGCAGCGTCGCAGGCTCAGCCTGATGGGCAAAAGTATCGAATTATTTGAATAGAAAAGGTAGAAAGAATTGTATATCGGTTGGAGTAGCCGTTATTGTATCGGACGACGCGATCAACACAGCCGAGGCATCGTACGCATTTATGATGACTGAATACCACTTGAGGTTACTCAGACCAGTTAAAGTGATACTTGTCGCGGTCCCGACGTTAATTGTCGTTCCCTGGGTGGGTGGATTTGCACCGGGTTGGTAATTGACGACCACCTGGTAATAGCTTACGCCTCCGGTTAAGAAACCTGAATCCACACTCCAATTCAATCGTAAGGAACTATCCCCGATACCAGCCGCGAGATAGAAGGATCTATATTCATCCGCACCGTAGTCTGTTGTCCCGCCTAACGGGTATGGGCGGGCCTGCCCTTCATAATCCACACTGAGCGTGCTGCCGGATACCGGATCTCTTGCCGGGGAGTCGCCCCGCAGGTGGTAATTGTAATGGGGCGATCCGGGTGAAACATAACCTGCGGTTGAGCGGTTGATCATGGTCGTTTTACCAACCATCGTTCCATAGTTTTCTGTGTCTAACAGGTTGCCAGCAAAGAGTCCCTGATCGAAGGTGAGGGAGCTGTTAGAGGCGATGATGACTGCTGCAGGCGTTGTTTGACCAACTGTGTGATCGGAGATGATGCTGTGGCTGAGGTTAACGTTGCCACTTAGTGAAGACCAGGCTGTCACATATAAGGCCTGGCCAGCCCGTAGCAGTGGCCCCAACCCGTTGCGGGCGAAGGTGGCATGCGTGATATCCGCGCCGATCCCCTGAACAACCAATCCACCGCCATTACCATTACCTACGAAGGTTACCCCACCCCCCTGATTCGCATAGTTATCAGCGATGATCACATTTCGGAGTGTCGCACGGGGAATACCTGCCGTCAAAGCCCAGATGTACAAACCCCCACCAGCACCAATACCGGCACGAGTTGTTGTCCCATCACCTCCCAGGATCTGATTACCAATGAATTGTGACCGGTCGATGGTTACCCGGCTGTCCACGGCGTCGAACCCGCCGCCGGCCGTATTGCCACCGGTCCCGGCTCTGCCCGAGGTGCCCATGTTATAAGCCACATAACAATCGGACATGCTGATTGTGGACATAGCAAGACCTTGACCATCGTTGACACCTTCCACGAAGATACCTCCCCCGTACGCCCCACCCCCATACCCCGAAGAGTTGGCATCTCCACCCCGGATCTCATTATCGACCACATTGACTCGATTCAGGGTCAAGGAGGCATTCATTACTGTGATACCACCCCCAAGTGCATCTGCATGCATCCAATCCGCGGTTCGTCCGTCACCGGCAGAATCGCCCGCCTCCGCCAGGTTGTTGAGAAAACTTGAATCCTCGATCGTTCCGGTGGCCCGATAAATATAAAAAGCTCCGAAGGCGATGCCACCTCTTTCAGTTCCGGTGCCCCCATTGGACTGGTTGTTCTGGATGATCACACGTTGAAGCAGTGCGGTACTATGCAGCGCATCCTCGGATTGGATGCGTATAGCAGCCCCATCTGCTGTCCCGCCTGCATTCGTACCGGTATCGAAGCCGATGACTCGGTTATTCTCGAATATCATATCCCTCAGGATCAAGGAGGTGCGTTGGGCTAATAATCCCCCACCGATTGCAGGCAGTGATGAGGTGCCTGTCGATCGACCATTACGGATGGTAAAACCTTCCATTACCAGGAGCTGGGAAGCGGATGTGTAACTGTAATGGCGGATCCCCCGGTAGGTGTTCTGGCCATCGATGATTGCCTGGTTGAGTGCCGGGTAGGCAGTCAGCCAGTTGCTGGTGGTATACCCGCCCAGGAGAGTGAGGGCTTTCTGGTAGGTGCAAACGACCGACTTGGTTTGATCCGTGGGACAGATATCCGACGCGGCGACATAAGTATAAGTCCCGGCTGCCACCTTGATGGTATCACCGGATGCTGATTGGTTGATCGCATACTGGATCGTGCGGCAGGGGGTTGCTGAATCCGTGCAGGTCCCGCTATCCGTGCCGCTGGTCGCCACATAGCGTGTGGAGGCATTGGTTTCCGCTGAATAGTCAGCGGATACCGGAAGGGCAGAAACCGGTAATATTAAAATCGTAAGGATACTGATGATCACAGACAACAGGTATTTTTTAGGCATCAATGGTTCTCTCCGATGAACGATAACATGCAATGGTATCCGCAGGTTGCCAATTAGTAATCGTAAGCATCATGATCTGTGTTTTTTCCATGCATGGTTTTAGACCGCAGAAACATGAGATTTTATCATGGTCTTATTCCAGGTCAGGGTTAATGATACAACGGAGCACCCCGCTTTTCCTTACATCTACCTTACACATGGCCGCACGAGTATTCTGACTATCCAGGAAATTGCTCTCCTACCGATCTAAAAATGATCTAGGGGTCCACGCTGAATTGAATGCCTTACATAGGAGTTCCCCATTCTTTTAATGATAGATGATCCCCCCTTATTTAAAGACGGTTGATTTGTCAGAGAGGAAAGGGTATTGCTTATCCTTTTATGGCTGAGAAAACGAACAAGGGATAGCCCAGATGGCCCTGCCAGGGTCCCCAATAGATATGTGCAATCGCTTCTTTGAACCCCGCCTGTTTGAGATCCTCCAGGATATCCCACCCAAAATTCTGGAAGCAGAGCGATCCCTCTTTGGAAACCGGATTGCTATGGACCTCTGCTGGCAGATGGTGGAGGATGCCCTCGTCCCCCACGGATGCGCGAATGCGGGTTTTATCCAGGTCGTAGAAAAAGGGGATGGTGAATAACAGGCGGCCATCGGAGGATAATACCCGGAACAACTCCGAAAAAGCCTTTTTATAATCGGGAATATGTTCGAAGACATCCTGTGTGATCGCCAAGCTAAATTGACCATCCGCGAAAGACAGATCAGTTAGATCCTCGTGCCGTAGGCGGCTGAGATTTCGCCACTTCGTGAATACTTTCCCACTGGGATGCTCAGCTCCCAGGTATTCGCTGCCGGTTAGACCAGGGAAACGCTCTTTATACTTTCGATACGCGCCTGTAACCTGCTCAGCAATATAAACGGCGTGCACCTTGCTCAGATCGCAATGCGTTTTCAAGTAATCGAAGAGCGCCCGCATGCGGCTGTTCAGTCTGCATTTAGGGCAGACTGCCGTCTCGGTCCAGGCTGGATTGATCGAGGTGGTAGTGCCAGCTGCAGCAAAGCTCCAATCGACCCTGATCTGGGTGACGCGATCGCAAAATGAACAGTAGGCAGGGAGGTTGAAGGCGTGTCGGGAATGCAGGACGCGATCATCGAGCCAGTCGTACACAGAGTATACTGAAACCAGTTGGGGTGCGGCACTATCATACTCTGCTTTAGATCTGAAATCTCTAACCCAGATCGATGGAAAAAACGTAGTCATCTTATCCATCGTTAGGTTACCAGGCCTCGACCACAATAATGGTCATCCAGCGCGATTTTCGCAAGCGATTGGGCTTCCTGCTTGGATTGATATGCTAAAAATGCTTCCATCAATAGTTGCGAAGTCCAGCAGGAGGGTTGAAAATCGGGAAGCAGGGAGTTTCGAACTTGGATGGCATCCCTGGTGAAGTCATATGCGCCATGTTGGAGTGGTTTGCGAATATCATTGCTTTCCTTCTCGGCAGCTGTGAGGTCCCGGAAGTGTCCTTCTGATCGGCCATCGCCACCGATCTGATAATATTCGATCTGGGGATCATCAGAGCTGAGCAGCTTCTCAATGGCGAAACTGTATCGATACAGGGTCGGCAAGGGAGCCGATGTATTGATGTTTTCAATCAAGCAGGCCTTGATCATCACGTCATGGGTCCTGGCCACTTTCAAAGCCCGCTCTTCGGTCATCATGTAGTAACCATGCACTTTTTTATTTAAGAGGATGTTCAAATATTTCTGAACTGAGCCACCATACCCAATATCAATCACCGCTTGACGATTATCCTGAGTTAATCCGTGATCTTGCAGATTACGAAGAAGGCCGGTTCGTTCATCTCGAGCCCTGGAGAGTATGTCCGGTTCTAGTATTTGTAGTAAGGGAACCAAATGATCGATCTTGTGATCGAACACCTTGATTTTGGTCGCCCGGCTGAGTTTGAGTGATTTGGCAATGTCACTCCAGCGGTCTTCTCCAAGGGACAAACCATAGCGGGTATGAAGGTAACTCTCCAGTGTATTTGGGTAGAAGATCGTTCGGGCGATCTCAAGGATATCTTCAAATGAAGTGATCGCCGCAACACCGGCAGCCCGCCGGGAAATGACCAAGTAATCTGATTTCGGTGCGTCTTCCTTGCCCTTCGACCACTGGTCATATACATCTTTAATTATTTTGCCTTCTCTTGAGAGAAAATATAACCGATCAATCCCATCTTCCCTGGCCTTCTGGATGAGCCATTGAGTAAAACTGACCAGTAATGGGCCAACTAGGCTGTATCCCCAATGATAGGGTGTGGTGTCAACCACAGATTGGGGATCAATATGATGAAGTGAGAGAGGGGCAAAATTCTTGCGAAGAACCAGGCCGAGTGTCAACTCAGCATCAAGATCGCCATACCGTTCATGTTGTTCAATTACATTGGACAGCCTTGGTAAACCGCGTGCCATTTCTACCGGCCTGAAAGCATGAAGATAGGATGCTCCCATATCGCAGGGGATTTGCACATCTGAACGTTCATTATCCCCGATCATTAACAATTCTTTGGGTCCGATGGCATAATGCCTAAGAACATGATTGTAAAGTTCACCTGTATCTTTACGTAGACCAATGTCATTCGACAGAAAGAAATCGTTCCAGCCAGAAATTCCAAATTTCGTTAGTATTTTTTCGATCAAGTTTTTGGATAAGAACATATCAGACATTAATACCACGGGTTTTCCGGTTTCGAGTGCTCTTGTATACAGGTCGATAACCTCGATACGAGGTTCTAGGCTTGCTTCCTCGATTTCTTCTTCCAATTTCTTCATCTGGGCCAGGCTGCTCTTTGATAGTCCGGAGAGTTTTCCTAGCTGGCTGTAGATTTCATCCAGACCAACATCCTGACCTTTAATAGTTCGAGCTTGTTGCTCGGCTATTCCACGATACTGTGTAAAGAGACGCCCCAAGTCCCCCCCGAGACGTCTTGCGATAATTGATTTATTGGTTTCAGGATTAAGAAGAGGACGGCAGAGTAATGTATCAAAAATATCAAAGGCGATCAATTGAATACCCGTGGAATCGATCTGATCAATCATCTGCCTGGGACTTCGATTGAGATACTGATCATATCGCCATGGAGACCAACTGGGCCTTGAAGTATCTTTAATGATTCCGGGGCGCATGCCCTGAGTCAGGGAACAAAGAACCAATAATCGCTCAAGACAGTGGGCTAGGGTCCCATCTGTCTGCCCGCTTTCTTCGGGGAAATCTTTCAGAGTAATGCCTGCGTGAAAGAATGGGGCCAGCGTATCTCCCCTGGCCCAGAACATTGAGCCTGCTGGAAAGTTGAAATAACCACGTGGAATTTGCTTAATACCCAGCCGCGCTGACCATATCGTACCACTGGCTTTATTCGCGAGCCAGGTGTTTGCCCAGTAGGGAACAATGGAAAAATTCTGAGGATAAATGATTCCGCATGGTTGCTCTCCCTGCAAAAGGGAAATGATCCGCTGGATGCGTTTTTGACTACCTAAAAGTGTATTGCATAGATACTCACGCCAACCTTCCGTTACACCCTTGTTATAGGTCGATTTTTTACTATGAAGGTGGGCGACATAATCATAGCGGGATAATTCCTCCCCGAAGGTGCAGAGCATGGGTGCAATATCACGGCCGCGGTTTTCAACTTGTTGGAGCCTGGCTGACTTACAAAAAGGTAAATCATCAAACAGATGCTGGAGTGTCTCGATACTCTGATCAATAGGTACCGATACATACAAATCAAATGGGAAAGGCATGTTTTCGAGATAACCGACAAACTCTTTGATCAGATCCAGATAAAAAATATGCAGGTGTATTGCGATAGTTCCATTGGGGTGGGTTGCAGGTGGAATCGAATCGATATCAATCATCGATTGTTGAGAAACCGAGCTGTCAAAAGACCCTTCCTGGGAATTCCGACCATCGGCAGGTAGAAAATGCCTCCCTGACAGGAGGACGGGAATCTTCCCGGACCAGGCAAGGATTTTTTCACGATAATTAATTGGAATTAAACGAAATGCTTTCTTTATTGCACTCAAGAGTGAAACTTTTATTTGATAGGATTTGCTTCTCGATTTTCGTTTTACCGGTACAAAGGATGGTTGCCCCTGAAGGGGTGATCGTCCCTCATTTATTCCGTACCTAAGAAAATGAACAAGGGGGTTTACCCCGATTTGTTTGACATCCAGGTTCACCATTATGTAATAGCCTGTGTCAAACTTTATGGAAGGATTCTTGTTTTCTTTCCAACCAATGGTCACGAAGTGGTACAAAGGATCTCGATATATTTGCCGCGACTCGGGGTATGTTGAAAGGTAATAGTTACGGTCAAAATACCCGCTCCTATATATTATGAAATAATCGAACCATTTACGAAGGATTGATTTCAGCAAAGATACCTTCCCAACAACCTTGAGAATTGAGTCATTGGACCCATAAATAGCTGTTGCCACTCAGAGGGTTCTTCACAGACCCGGTATAATTTTTCTTAATTTGCACTCTTATCCGATAATTTCGAGTGGGTTTAGCTACGATCTGCCGATCCGAATTAGTAAGGCGTCTGGAAAAATCAGGATCATGATCTTTTCTGGGTGGAAGCAGATATAATCTCAACGATGACACCTGTTTTCTTTTGTAAAAATAAAGTATACCGTAAAAAGCTATTGGCTTATCTTGGGTTGATTGTGCCTGCTAAGGGTATCACCTGATCAAAGCGGGGAGTTGGAGTTCGATTTCAAGGTATACTTCCGTCTTGAAGGTATTGGAGCATCAATTTTATTTATGATTTATGACAGTTCCAAGCGTGGCAATTTTGCCCTTGATGAGTTGCGAGAAGTATTCCGTTATCGCGACCTGATCGCGCTTCTTGCCCAGCGAGATATAACGACTCGTTATAAACGCAGTGTACTGGGTATTGCATGGACCATGCTGAACCCGCTTGGAATGATGATTGTTCTTTCCATCGCATTTTCCCAAGTATTTAAAGATGTATCGGGATACCCAGCCTACATTCTTAGCGGCCTGGTTGTCTGGCAATTTTTCTCCCAGACAACGACCGCGGCCATGGTTAATCTCGTGTGGGGTGGGGGGCTTCTGCATCGTATTTATTTGCCGCGCACATCCTTTGCTCTTGCGGCAATGATAACGGGAGTGGTAAACCTGCTTATTGCGCTGACCCCACTTATTCTGGTTATGCTTGTCATCGGTCTTCCAATTCGCACTTCGATCATTTTTATTCCTATCCCCATCCTTTTTCTAACCGAATTCGCCCTCGGCTTGGGCCTTTTATTGTCCACCATGGCCGTCTACTTTCCGGATGTGATGGAGATGTACCAGATCTTACTGGCGGCATGGATGTATTTAACCCCGATCTTTTATCCGGAAAGCATCCTACCGACAAATGTTGCATGGTTTATCACTCGTTTGAACCCACTCTATCATCTCGTCCGTCTATTTCGAGCTTGTATTTATGAGGGACGGTTTCCACATTTTGTTGAAATTTGGCCGGCTATGTTATTTTCAACACTCATTTTGATTATTGGGTGGGTGATTTTCGCCCGGAAATCAAGTGAATTCTCCTATCGGATATAGCTATGATGGAACAGGTGCACTCTGATTCGAACACGGTTATCCAGTTGGAGAATGTCTCGGTGTGTTACCGGATTCCCCAAGAGCGAATCGGTACTTTCAAGGAATATACCATTCGTTGGATTCAAGGTAAGGTGCGTCATCATGAATTCTTGGCTCTTCAAGATGTCAACTTGACAGTCGGTGCGGGAGAGATGCTTGGGATCATTGGCCAGAATGGGGCTGGTAAAAGTACCCTGCTGAAATTGGTTGCAAGGGTATTGAGACCAAACACCGGCAGAGTATGGGTAAAAGGCCTGGTTGTACCACTTCTTGAGCTGGGAGCTGGCTTTCACCAGGAATTGACCGGAAGAGAGAATATTTTCCTAAATGGGGCTATGCTTGGTTTCTCTCGCCGCGAGATGGCCGAGAAGTGCCCCAGGATTATTGAGTTCTCGGAGCTGGAAGATTTTATTGATTCACCCTTGCGGACCTACTCGACAGGTATGGCTGCGCGTCTGGGATTTGCGTTGGCAACAGACACACAACCAGATATATTGATCGTTGATGAAATATTATCTGTTGGAGATGAAGCCTTTCAAAAGAAATGTATTGATCGAATTACTGCCTATCGGGACAAAGGAGCAACTATTCTATTGGTTGCTCATGACATGAATCGGGTAATGCAAACTTGCCAGAGGGCGATCTGGTTGAACCACGGCAGAATTACGGCCAGCGGCGATGTGAACCAGGTAATCAATTCGTATCGTGAGGGTCAAGGACATATATAGGGTGTCAGTTCAATTATTACTAATCCCAATTTCTCTTTACCAGGATTTAAAGTAATAGAATTATAAAATGAAGCGATTGCTTAAGCTAATTCGAAAGATAGAGGGATCTTATCGGAAATGGGGGCTAACTGGATTATTCGGATTTGTGTCATGGCTTTTTCGATTATTTGTTGAAAAGACGATTTTGAGTTTTGAGGCACGAGCTTCATCTTGGTGGCCGAGAATCCACCTCAAGCCGTTCCAGATAGCGCACTATAAAGCAGCTGTGAGTTATCAGCAGAATGAAGCAACCCTTGTTACTTTCATTATATTTGTTGATCGCCATGAAAAACTGATTAAGAATACAGTTCGTTCACTTATTAACCAATCAGATCCCAGATGGGAATGTTTTTTGTGTTACCCGCAGACTTCAGGTGATGATACCCAAACACTGAGTAATCGGATAAAAGACGGAAGAATAAAAAAGTATGACACAGGTTCCGTGACGACACCTGAAATGTTGGTCAAGGAAATGATTGCCGATATTCATGGAAAATGGATCGTAATTACCCAACCGGGAGATACACAAGATCAACGCTTGGTTGAGCACATCTCTCACCATTCATGTGACGTACTTTACTGGGACGAAGATATCTACAAGGGACCATTTACTTACGCACCATTTTTAAAACCTTGTTGGTCTCCTGAATTATGGGTCTCAGTAGACCTGCTTAGATGTGCCGCGTTTAACCGGAGCCGTTCACTTTCATTAATCCGACAAAACGATGGGGGATTCATCTCAAGCAGCATCAGGCAAGCAAAGCAAATCACTCATATACCTCTGGTGTTAACCCATTGTAAAGATGCAACCTGGGATGATCCGGTTATCGTTAATCATCATGCTGCCAATGTTAAAAAATATATAGAAACTGCTGGTATACAGGAGCCACAGGTTCATATATCAGCGGATGGGGCGCTCACGCTATCATTCAAGCCGGATGAAGGGCTCGTCTCGATCATTATCCCGACAAAAGACAATTTGGATCTTCTAAAACGATGTTTGGAATCCATACATGATACGCCGGACAATACTAAATATGAAATAATTCTTGTTGATGATCAGAGCATCGCTCCAGGAACGCTTGATTATTTTAGTAATATCCGGAAGCAATTCGATAATATTCGAATCATAACCAGTGAACAACCATTCAATTATTCAAGGGCATGTAATATTGGGGCGAGGGAATCCAAGGGGAAATACTTATTATTCCTTAATAACGATGTTGAAGTAAAAACCGCCAACTGGCTGACCGGTTTGGTAACTTTTGCGTCCCTCGAAGGTGTTGGTGTTGTGGGAGCAAAACTGATATACCCGAATGGAAAGATCCAGCACGCTGGCATCGTTTTAGGATTGGAAGGACACGCCAGCCATTTATTCATGGGGAGTACGGGTAAAAGTCATACACCCATCGGGTCGATGGAATGGTATCGGGATTTTTCGGCAGTAACCGGGGCTTGCATGTTGGTTAGAAGAGATGTCTATTTAGAGGTTAATGGATTCGATGAAGCTTTTGAGCTTGTATTTGGGGACGTTGACCTCTGTCTAAGAATAAGGAATAAGGGATACCGAGTTGTCTATAATCCGGATGTGGTTTTAATTCATCATGAAGGGAAAACAAGAGGGAAATATCATCCCGGATCTGATATTAAACTCGGATACAAAAGATTTATAAAGATAATAAAATCGGGTGATCCATATTATCATCCCCTATTATCAAGAGCCTGGAGGATTCCGGTCGTTCGAAAATGCTGGGAACAAGAGCCTACTGAAAGGATTGAGAGTATCATCAAATTTGGATGGTACTAGCAAATTGCCGGATGGCCATAAAAGTCAATGAATAGCCAAGATGTCAGGCTTGTCATAGCCAGCGGCGTGAGAGGAGATACACGTCGTTACCGGACATTTCACCTTTATGAGCAATGCTGCTTATTGGGGTTGAACACACAACTAACGCATGTCATGTTAAATGACTTTCAATCTAAGGCGAGTTGTGCTGATTTACTCATTCTCCACCGGGCTGCCTGTGATCCCACCGTTGAAATGGTTATTGATTTGGTTCACGCCCGGGGTGGTAAAGTAATCTACGATACAGATGATCTGCTTTTTGACCGTGAAGCTTTTCAATTCATTGACAGCCCGGATTTCGCCGACCCGGTGAGAGCAGCATTGTATCAGGATGACATGGCACGGCACCGCCGGACGATGGAAGCCTGCGATGCGATCATGACGTCCACGCAATACCTGGCGGACCAGGCCTCAAAACTGGGAGTTGATACGTTCGTCCACGGAAATGGTTTCAGTGTCGAAATGCTGTCCCTGGCGAAAAATGCCTATGAAAGCCCTCGATCTGATGACTGCGGAATTGTGCTCGGATACGCCAGCGGGACGCCAACCCACAACCTCGATTTTCAGACGATCGAGTCAACCTTACAGAAAGTCCTTGATGATAATCCCGGAACAACACTCTGGCTGATCGGTCCCATCAAGTTGAGTAAATCCTGGGCTGATTATCAATCCCGGATCGTCCATTTACCGCATGTGCCGTGGAGGTTGTTGCCGGCTTACCTATCGCGGTTTGACATCAATCTGGCCCCCCTGGTAATCGATAATCCATTTGCACAGTCAAAATCAGAAATAAAATGGATGGAAGCAGCCCTGGTGCGTGTTCCCACCATTGCCAGTGGAACGAGCGCATTCATATCGGCCATTCAACCGGGTGTGAGCGGTTTCGTGGCGTCTTCAGAGAGTGAGTGGCGGGACGCTCTCAACCTTATTAGTGGGCGACCATGCAAAGCGGCAGGCGGTGGGAAGTTCGGCATATGACCAGGTCCTGCAACACTATTCACCTCGGGCTCGTGCCAAACAATTTCGCGCGATCATTGAAGAAGGTGACAGGACAGGGCATCCTTGTGAATAATAAAAAGGGAAAGGGTTCGACCACCGGGCAGGTAAAATTGCCGGCGGATCGCATGATCACCGATGTAAAGGGGTATGAGAAATCACCGACATTAATTAGAATGGCATTTTATTCATTGCGGGAGCGTGGCATGATCACGTGTATTAAAGCAGGCATGGGTATTCTTGAGACGCATGATCAGTCCTCTTATTCCCTATAAACGAGCAAGCCGAATACATTAAAATGGTAAATGATCCCTCGATCTCATTTTGTATTGTGTCTTTCAACTCCAGGGACGTTCTTAAGGAGTGCCTGTCCTCGCTTCTGGAAAACAGCCCGCAGATCAGCAGTGAAGTGATTGTGGTGGATAACCATTCGACAGACGGATCTGTCGTGATGATTCGAAGCGATTTCCCCGATGTCGTCCTGGAAATCATGGATTCATCGATAAGTTATACCCAGGCAATGAACCGTGCCATGAAGAAAGCCAGGGGACAGTACCTGGTCCAGTTGAATCCAGACACCTTAATCAAACCGGGCGTTTGGGATGCATTGATCGGATTCATGGCTAGTCATCAAAATGTGGGCATCTGTACACCCAGGATTCTCAACCGGGATGGGACTCTACAAAAGCAGTGCCGGAGAAGCGCGGCCGGTCCATGGGATGCCTTCTGTTATATGAGTGGTTTGTCACGGCTGTTTCCAGACAATCCCAAACTGGCCGGTTATCTCATGACCTACATGGATGAACATGTCGTCCACCCGTGCGAAGCTGTCTCTGGCGCCTGCATGGTCATCCGCCGCGAGGTTGTAAACTCAATTGGTTATTTGGACGAAGCGTATTATGCCTATCAGGAGGATTCAGATTACTGTTTCCGCGCCCGCCAGGCAGGCTATCAAGTTTATTACGTCCCACTGGGACAGATCATCCATTATGGTGGGCAGGGTGGTTCCCTGGTACACCCGCGTCGGTCCATTTATGAATGGCACCGTTCCTATTGGATCTATTACCGTAAATATTTCGCTGCTCATCAGTTGTTTCTTATTAACTGGTTGGTCTACTTTATGATTGGATTGAGATTGGCTCTCAAGCTTGGATTGAGTCTATTTATTAAGCAGGAATTTATCGGTTCCCCCAAACCGTGACCGGATTTTCCCGTAATATTTATACTGGTATAGAACTTGCATAAGTCTAATTGGAGAAAACCTATGCCAGTAAAAGCCCCTATTATTAAAAAGAGTCATATCCTGGCAATAATTATTGTTTCACTATTGGCTGGTCTAATTGGCGCAAGCCCGGAAATCTATAAGAGATTATCCGCTGAAATAAGAGTTACTAATCTACTCCAGGATGTAGTGGCGATTGATGCTGGGGATAAAGCCAAAGGGGAATACTCTTATGCTTTTCCAGTTGTATTAATCCCAGATAAACAGTTTTTCCCTTTCATACCTCAAGGTTATGAGGTTTATGTTCAGGATGGATCCCCGGCTTACATCAGCAGCTTCACCCACCCGGAATATGGTTGCAATTGGGCGGGAGTCGCCGGCCAGGTGTTTGGACCGGATAACAAGCCGGTAAGTGGATTTACAGTGGTCATTTCCGGGTCTATTGATGGGTCTTATATCAACCAGAGCGGGGTGACTGGATCTGCCCAGGCTTACGGACCGGGCGGGTACGAGGTCAAAATATCCTCCGCGCCTTTCACTTCTGATGGTTCATTGACTGCCTATTTACTGGATACAGAATTGAAGCAAGTGGCAGCTCCGGTGCCGGTTACAACATACCAGGACTGTCAATCAAATTTACTGTTATTAAACTATGTTAAAGTGAAATGATATCAATTGGATGAATCGTAAACCTCAGGATAGCACCCTATTCTGAGGTTTTTGTTTGGCTGCCATGCGGGCAGCGGATAATAATCCGGCTGTAACCCATAAATAAGGCAATGCAAATGAGTCCAGACTGAAACCCTCAAAAACGAAAGCCAACAAGGAAAATTGGGCGGCCATGCCAATGAGCAGAAATACCTTTTGATGGGACCTGACGAGGTAACTCGCAGATCGCCACAATCCAATAATCCAAGCTATGAAGAAAGAAAAGCCGATGATTCCTGTTTCTGCCAGGATCCTCAACCAGTAGCTCTTCGTGTTGATCATATAGAAAAGACGGTACGCCAGATCCCGAATTTCAGTCGTCATCCAGCCTGTCGCAGGCAGGTGAGAATATGCAAAAAAACCTGTATTTCCCAAACCGACACCCAGGATCGGGTAATCGTTAAATACATGCCAACCAAATATCCAATAAATCGTCCGTTCCAAAAAGGATAAACGGGCCCCGATGTACATTAACGCGTTTTCATCCATGCCCTTGATGATTAATAACTCATCTGTCGGTATCGGCGTAAACAGCAGTTCAAGGCGTTCGTCGACCCTTGATCCAATATAAGCAAAGCCGACAATAATCCCCATGAATAGAACCAGAAAACCGACACAGATAATGACTGAAAGGAGGGTTGTTTTCACTTTCTGATTTGAAATGGGCAGGCTCCGGCGGCTGATTATGGTTTGGCTCAGTTGTTTGCTCTTTGAAACCGTAATCTTAATAAATAGATAGCCGATCACGAGTAGCAATGCGGCAAATCCGACTCTTGGGCGGGAAAGGATGAATTCAAGAAGGCCGAATATCAATAATACATTCTCGAATGAGAAGCGGAATATACGAAATCGGAATGCAGATTGTCGAAGATAAGTGGCTGAAATCCAGATTGGTAAATAGAGCATATTCAATTGATGAGCAAACCAGGATGGCTCATAAGCCAGCCCGGATAGACGGTTGCCGATCTGAACACCGTAGGGCTGTATGACAAGCCACGTCCGGATCCGATCCAAAAAGGCAGGGAAATAACCGCCTGTCCTGGTGATTACGATGATTTGAATTAAGCCCCACAGCAGCATGACTGCCCCGCCAATGTTGATAAATTGCAGGGCTTTATTGAGCGCGCGCTCATTTTGCAGGCGGGCTGCGATGACCAGGTAAAAGGATACTCCAATGAACAGGGTGAATAAAGCCCGGCCAGATTGACCCATAAAAGAACGGCCTTCGATGGGGACGACGTTACTGAAGAGTATGGCCGCGGAACTACCCACGGCAACCAGGACGAAACCCAATAATGGTACGACCTCCATGGGAAGTCGCATTCCCCGGAAGATTTGTGGTAGTAACCAGATGACCAATATTACACCGATGGGGATGGCCGATAATGGAGCTGCCTGGGAGCTGGTATACCAGCCGAGAATTGGGAAGCTGGTAAATGGCAACCCCATCCAGGCAATCGCCAGGAGCAGCTCGACCGATGAGTTATATAAATACAAAACTTTTTGATTCATTAATTATCCGGGAAATCCGCTCAATTGAGCTTCGCTCCATCTGTGGATTCCTTCCGGTTGGAAGTAATGATTACCCCCAACAACAAACCCAGAATGGCGCCTGCCAGAACATGCGTGTTCATATGCTGCTGGACAGGCTCTGTTGGCAGGTCTGCGTAACTGCCTCGGATGACTTCAATATATACCGGAAGGTTACCAGATTCCTGCAGTGCCTGATATTTATAAGCGCCGATGTCAGCCCAGGTATTGACAACCAGCTGCGCCACTTGGGGATCGGAATCCAGATAATATAATTCGTAATCTGTGAATTTCCTATGGATACTCATATGGTCCATGAAGGCTGGGTAATCCAGTGAATACCCGAACTCAGCTATTTTAAGGATCAGGGACCCGATCACATCGTTTGAAAGCATGACCGATTGAACTGAATTGATGGTCATATCCTCATCGTATTCAGAAAGGCGGACATCATTTATTTTTTGATAATCTAGAACCGTGAATACCGTTGCTTTGGCTTGGTAGGTGGGTTGTTGAAAATAGTTGAATGCAAACCCAACCAGCCCGCCGAGGACCATGCAGATGACGATCATCCACCACGAGCGGAGCACATGCAATATCTCGTTTTTTGGGGAAAACTCTTGGGGCATTCATCCTCCGGGTTGAGAATTGGGTTTATTCTTGTCTAAATTATAAACGAAAGGCCCGGAGGTGGAGGTTATGGATGGCATTATCAACAAATGTTATACTCTCATATTGGAGTAAATATGCAAAAATCCACAGCCCTTCCCATCGCTATTATCATCTTCATACTTATTTCGGCTTGTTGCATTTGTGGCGGCTTGGCCATTGTGATTGGATACCAATACGCGGATGATCCGCGGATATCGGACTTTCTTGATGGGTTCACCAACTCTCCACGAACTGAAACACTCTCCCCGGCATCCACCGGTACGATCGATGTGAGCCCTGTAAGCGAATCGGCTTTTACCACCCTGGCTTTGTTGGAAAACACCACCGTTCCTGTGTCAGATCCGATTGCGATCGCTGCCCGCTTGATGGGGGTAAAGGACATCGCCAACACCGTCCCGGGACCAAGTGTGCCACTTAAGGTCGGCGAGCGTGAGTCCTTCTGGGTAACGAATGATGATACCCTGGAGACATTTCAGGTTAACGCGTCATTACGTTACATATCAGACAATGTCTATTTCTGGATCGAGAATGGTGTCAATTACGACCAGGACCAATTACAAACACTGGTAACCGTGTTTGAGGATAAGATCATTCCCACCAATCGGAAGTTTTTCGGTGAAGAGTGGTTGCCGGGGGTGGACAACGATCCGCACATGTATGTGCTCTATACACGTGGTTTGGGAGAGCTGCTCTACGGGTATTTCTCTGCGCCGGACGAATTTCCCAAGGCGGTTTCGCCATATGCCAATGGTCATGAGATGTTTGTCGTGAGCGCTGATAACCTAGGGCTGGCCGATCAGGAAATGGCCAGCACCATAGCGCATGAATACCAACATATGATCCACTGGTACCGGGATCGTAATGAGGAGTCCTGGATCAACGAAGGGTTTTCACAACTGGCAGAAGTATTAAACGGTTTCAGTCCTCCCGGACATGATTACACGTTTGCCGAAGTGCCGGATACACAACTCACAGACTGGTCCAGCGATAATTATGAGAACAGCGCTCATTACGGTGCATCATTCCTCTACATGACCTATTTCATTGACAGGTTTGGAGATACGATCACCCAGGCGCTGGTGAACGATTTAAATAACGGGATGTCAAGCGTCGATGAAGTGCTCAGACAGCATCAAGCCTTTAATCCTTCCACCGGTATGCCCATCAAAGCTGATGATGTGTTTGCTGATTGGGCAGTTGCGTTTTATCTCAATGATCCAACCGTGGAAGACGGCCGTTATGCCTTCTCGCTCTATCCCAATCCCCCCCCTCCTTCAGTCCAGAGTGAGATCGAATACTGTCCGCTTGATCTTCAAACAACCAGCGTGCATCAATATGGGATTGATATCCTGGAGATCAACTGCCAGGGTGACTATACCTTCGAGTTCCAGGGGGCGACCGCTGTCCAATTATTCCCTACAGCTGCGGCTTCCGGGAGTTACGTTTTCTGGTCCAACCAGGGCGACATCTCCAACCCATCGCTGACTCGCGAGTTTGACTTGAGTGGCGTGAGCGGCGCTGTCGAGATGTCTTTTCAAACCTGGTACAGCATTGAAGAAGACTGGGATTATGCCTATGTTGAAGCATCTATCAATGGTAAGGATTGGGAAATTCTGGATACTCAGAGCTGCACAACCAGTAATCCTACCGGCAACAGTTATGGTTGCGGATATACAGGACAGACCGGTGGATGGATTCGGGAGAGTGTTGATCTTTCTAAATATGCTGGTAAGAAAGTGCTCGTCCGATTCGATTACATTACCGATACCGCAGTACATGAAGAAGGCTTATTGTTGGACGACATTCGGGTGGACGCGATCGATTACTTTACGGATTTTGAGCAGGACGACGATGGTTGGGTTGCTGACGGTTTTGTCCGAGTTGAGAATATTCTGCCACAAACATACCGTGTGTCGATGGTCAGGATATCTGATGGGACGACTGTTGAGTCAGTCGTTCTTGACCAGAATATGTACGCTCAAGTCCCGTTCTCGATCAACTCGCGGAACGACAAGATTGTGTTCATCATATCCGGGACAACGCGGTTTACAACACAGTTGGCTGATTATTCATTCTCCATCAACGACTGATATGATCTAATCAATAATAAATGAGGCTGCGATGATGATCCGCAGCCTCATTTATTCACTTAAAACCTATTGAGTCTTACTGGGTTGCCTTTGGTCGTCGAAGGGAAGCAAGTTGAGCTTCGAGCTCCTGCCGTTTGGATACGGTAGCCTGCCTGATCTCGGTTTGCACCTGGTCAGCATAATCAACAATATCCTGACGCAGCTCCACACCAGATTTGGGGGCAAACAACAACCCAAGCCCCGCGCCTACCAGCCCCCCAACGATTGCGCCGATTAGAAAATTGGTTGCCCTGTTCATATTTTCCTCCGAAAACACTTAAAAAAATATACAAATATTAGCTACTATTATACTAGCCTTGCCGGTGTTTGTGCAAAGGCCCACCATTTTCTATGCTATACTTTTCTGGTATGACAGAAGACCGCGAACTATGGTCGGGATGGGCAAAAGCTCTAAGGAAACAGGGTTTGCAGGAGCCTGTAGCATGGCTCATCAATGCGGTTAAACCAGCGGCCATATTACTGAGTCAGGTGATAACGGTAACACTACCTCTCGTTGCAAGCGGTCCTTCTGACCGGATACTTGCTCCCGTCACCAGATTATTGGAAGATGGGGACGAGCTTGAAGATTTTGTCAGCGCATTGCTGGATAATGGGGGTGATGCATGAGCCAGGCAAACATGATTGCCGGGGGCGTTATATTTGGAGCCGTCCTGCTTTACATTGTTTTATCAATTATTTTACGCCGACGGCGAGTGATCATCTTTCGCCCCATCCCGGCTTTTCGCATTCTTAACCAGATGATGAGCAGATCGGTTGAACAAGGCCAGTCGCTGCACATAGCTCTTGGCTCAGGCAGTTTGATCGGCAATCACAGTACGATTGGGCTCAGTGGGCTGGTCACCCTTGAAAATTTATCCCATGTCAGCCTGATAGCAGATCGACCGGCCGCGTGCACAACCGGAGACGGCGGATTGGACGTGCTTTCCAGGGATATTCTGAATCAGACATACCGCCAGTCAATAAAACTTGGGATCAACCAACGGGCGCAGGCGCTTTTAACGGGGGCAACGCCAGGCACCTTTATCATGGGCACCTTAACTGCTCTTCTGGACGACTCATTTTCTGGAAGCGTATTGATTGGTGACTATAATAACCTGGCTATTTTACTGACCGGGTTGCCATTTCATGACCATGCTGTACTGGGAGCGACAGATAATCTTGCTACGCAAGCCGCATTTTTTGCCAGCTCCGATGAAACCTTGTTGGGTGAGGATGTTTACGCGGCGGGGGCATACACTGCGCCAAATTCAAGCCGGTCAGCCAGTCTGCTCACGCAGGACGGGTTACGCTGGCTGGTTGTTGTTGCAACGGTCGCAGTCATTATATTGAAAATAGCCGGAAGCCTATGAGAGCGACTTTGGCCACGGTAACAGCTGTTGCTACAGGGATTTTCGTCCTGGCCGCCTTTCTGATGCAGCCGGTGTTGAATGGCTTCCTGGTTGCTGTTTTACAATTGGCGATCCTCTTGGCAGGTGTCGCGCTCCTGATCGGAATTATCAATTTGATCAGTGTGCATTGGATGCGCGTGCGCCGTAAGGAAAAGCGATCCGTATATAGTTTCGTGGTCATTGCGGCTTTCCTGATCACAATTCTGGCAGGTATTCTTCTCGGTCCGAACTCACACGAATTTGATTTCGTTGTCACCGGCCTTCAGTATCCGATTGAAACAAGTTTAATGAGCCTGACAGCTGTCAGCCTGGCCTTTGCATGCTTGTCGCTGATCAGACGAAAGCAACGAAGTTTATTCGTCTATCTCTTCTTGCTGAGCACCTTGTTCTTCATCCTGGTAACTCTTGGGGTATTTGAGAGTGTTAGTCACCCACTGATCAGAGTGATTACGGGAGCAATTGAGAGTTTACCAATAGGTGGCATGAGAGGTCTTTTGATCGGCATGGCGCTGGGGAGTCTCATCACTGGCATACGTATCCTCACCGGATCAGATAGACCTTACGCAGGATGACCATGGATACGATCAACTGTTCTGCTTGTGGCAAACAAATACCTGCTGATAGTGTTCGATGTACTCATTGCGGGCGTATTCAAGGTTTCAGCCATCAAAATCTGGGTGATAGCTTGACCCGCCAAGATCAAAAGGGAATGCCTCAAGGCACCCAAGATCTAAAAACAGATGGGATTACCCCGCAGGTTGCAGACACGACCGAAAGCAAAGTGGAATCGGCGGATACGGCGCTAGCACCGGAAGGCAAACTCAAGCGATTAAATAGCCTCCTATCTGGAAAATCTGCAGAACCCGATTTAGACGCTTTACGACGTGATGGGGTTTTACCTGATAATGAGCTGGTCAGAAGGAAAGCCATTAATGTTACAGGTGGTAGTCAGGAAACTGCAAGCGCGAATGAGGAGTTTTCTCCATCAGGTCTGCCTGCATGGATACGATCAGTCGGTGCCAATGCTGAAGATATAGCAACCAGCAAGACTGACAATCTTGATGGGGTTGAACCTGATGCCAGCCCGGCTGAACTACCCGATTGGGTGCGTAAACTCCAAGATAAAATTCAGAACCGTGAGGATGCAACGCAGGCGAGCGGACCGGGTGTAAACATACCGGTGCAGAAGGCCAGCACCGATCAGAAGCGTAGATCTGGCGTCCGGCAGCGTAATCCGTTACCAAACCTGGAATTTCACGAACAAGAGAGCAAATTAATCGAATCTGTGGTTTCTTATCTGGGTGGGATGAAGATCTCTCGGAAACTCCCTGCTGATAAAAGCCGGCGCCTTTCTCGCAGTGTCTGGGGTGTGATAGGTCTGGCAATGTTCAGCCTGGCGGCAGCGTTACTCTGGTCGGGGTCTTCGGTATCGGCGCTTTCTCGCCCTCCTGAAGGCGACCTGGCAGAAATGACGTCTTATATAGACTCTTTATCGCCCGAGTCGGTTGTGTTAATCGGAATGGACTATGATGTATCCTTGGCGGGTGAAATTGATAATGCTGCCCTCCCGGTGCTGGTCCATCTTATGCGTAAACAGGTGAGTCTGGCTTTTATCTCAACCCGCCCTACCGGTCCAGCATTATCCGGTCATCTCATTGATCTCGGCCAGACTTGGTTGCCTGATTACCCTGATGAGAAGGCCTTTGTTTTTGCTTTTTTGCCAGGCGAGGCTTCAGCTCTTTTGCAGCTGGCCATTGACCCAAGGCAAGCCCTCCCGGTCGATGTGGATGGATCCAACCCGTGGATTTTACCGGAACTAAGCAGGATTCAGGATATTTCTGATTTTTCATTGGTGATTTTTTTAGCCGATTCAACCGGCTCGGGCCGGGATTGGCTCGAGCAAGTACGACCACGCCTGTCAGGGGTGCCGCTCTATGCAATTGTCAGTAAACAAGCAGAGCCGATATACCTGCCTTATCGAAAGGCAGGGCAGCTGCAAGCATTAATGGCTGGAATATCCGAGGGTGCTGATTATGAGCGCGTTTACCTCTTCACTACCAATAATCAGCAGATGCTGAGGGCATATCATGGGGTGTTGCTCTTCATTGCCATCTTGCTGGCTTGTGTTATTTTATTATCCATTTTCCCGCAATCCTCCAATGTTGCACCAACCCGTAGGACTCGCAAGCATGCTTCCCGGTGATATCGTCTGGTCCTTTATTGGTTTTTTCCTGACGATCCTGGTGTTCAGTTACCTGGCCGGGGATAACATACTATTCAGAATCGTGATATACGCGTTCATCGGTATCACGGCAGGTTATGTAACCTTGATACTGTTTTCACAGGTGTTCTGGCCCCGCCTGTTCCTGACGATCATTACCGGGTCGCTGACGAACAAGGTGATTGGAGTTGTGGGATTGATCATGAGTATCTTATTGGCCATGAAACTGAATCCCAAACTTGCGCGTCTTGGTAATCTGCCGATGGGTTTTCTGGTGGGGGTGGGTGCTGCAGTTGCAATTGGTGGGGCTGTGACTGGTACATTGATCCCCCAATTCATGGCATCGATCAACCTTCCGTTTGTCCAGCCGACTGCTCGTCCCCAGATATATTCCTGGGAACCCATTGTAAATGGCGTATTAATGGTCCTGGGTACTTTGACCACATTGATCTATTTCCAATACGGGGCCAGACAATCCCGGGATGGGAAGATCCGAAGAGGTTGGTTAATTGAAATATTGGCGTGGATAGGTAAAGTGATCGCGGGCATCAGTTTTGGTGCAATTTTTGCGGGGGTTCTATCTGCAACGATAACTGCCATGGTAGAACGCGTTGCTTTTATGATCAATTTTCTAAGGGCGATGGGAAGCTAGCACATGCCGCCAGCCAACCAGGCTATCACATCCCTGTTAGCACTTGATATCTCCCCGGAGGTGATCAAGGCCTGCCTCTTCGAGCGGGAGGAAGGCGTTTACCGACTTGCTGGCATATCGCGCACACCCACTTTCCTTAATGCACAAGGATCGATCAATCGCAAGGATTTGAGTAAAGCTTTAACTGACTTAATGAACAATAGTGATCATGAACTTCTGACTGAAGATGGCAATATACTATTCCCGGCGGACGGTCTGACGCGCGGCGTGGACCGCATTGCATTAAGCTGGTCATTGCCTGTGCCGATAAAGGTCATCCTGTTCGGACTCATGCCTACCGGTTCAATGAATGCAGGCTTACTGCTGGTAAAAGAACTGCCACTCGAGATCGTTGGTCAGATCTCTGCAACAGATGGCAGCTCTGATGAAGAAAGAATGGATTTGGTACTGGCAAAACGACCGGAGTTGATTCTGTTGACCGGGGGTACAGAGCAGGGCGCCGATAATGTCTTACGGTCATCTGTGGATTTGGTTGCACGTTCCATTTCAGTCCTCCCCCAGGATTTACGGCCTGTCGTTGTCTTTGCAGGGAATTCCATGGTGGCGGATTATGTCAAGACCAAGTTGGAGCCACTGACTTTAATATTCACCGCATCCAATGTTCAGCCCCGCTTATCCGAAGTGGATATTCAACCGGCTCGTGAAGTCCTGTCGGACGTGTGCAATCGCATGTGGGTAAAACGATTCAGTTTACAACCTGGCACACGCCCGTTAGTCCTTAATCAAATACGTCCATCGATCCGGGCAATCGAAGATTTCCTGGCAATTCTTGGGATATCTGAAAAACGCACCTGTGGGGGCATTGCCATTCAGTTGGACGGGATCGCTACCAGTCTGACTGTCAGTCTGGATGGCCGATGCACTTCATACCAACAGCTAAACGGTTGTATGAAATTCGATCCGGGCATGCTCGTCAGCCAATATCAACCTTCAGATGTGGCGCACTGGAGTCCTGATACCATCAATTCGGTTTATCTGGCAGAGTACCTTTCAGCTGGATCGCTTTACCCAGGGCGGCTGCCGGTTACTAGTGGGGATGCATCCATTGAAGAGAGCCTTACCCGGGTGGCTGGAATACGATCATGGCATACACTGAGTAAGAAACATGATTTTCCAAAAACGCTAATTTCACGTGATTTCTGTGCTGACGCTGATTTCATCCTGATCACCGGAAGTCGACAGGATCATCATCAGGAGCGTGGGCTGGGTTTGTTGCAGATGCTGGATATTCTCCAACCGATTGGTCTTTGTGACGTATTCTACGATCAGGATGGCATTGCAGCCAGTTTGGGTACTGCCGCGCACATGGATGCGAGCATCCCATTGCATTGTTTGTCGGGGGGGGCTGTTCCCCGGTTGGCGACGATCATTGCTCCGGTCCATAAAGCAAGGGAGGGTTCCCGCCTGCTTTCGTTGGTCATTGTGGAGCAAGATGGGCCGGAAACCAGGCTTGATATTCCTGCGGGGGGGTTATCTTCGTTCCCCTTGCGACCCGGGACGAAAGCCGAAGTTAAGATCAGCCTGCATAGTGGGGCTGGCATGGGAACGAGGTTTGACCCCCGGAGTGGAGTGACTGTTGAGGGAAGTCAGTTGGGGATCGTCATAGATGCGCGCGGACGACCGTTGGTTCTACGAAAAGATCCTGGTGCACAACGGGAGTGGTTAATGAACAACAGGCAAAAGATGCTGGAGATTGCGAGATGAAGGTATGACTGCAAAATACGTCTACCTGAACCCCTCTTGCAGGATCACACGGGTCAGAAGGCTGCCGGTTGCAGGAAATGTGCTGGTCACCAACGGGCAACCGGTCACGACCAATGAGGTGATTGCATCGATTGAACTCCCTGAGAAGCATCTCGAGATAAATATCCTGGATCAGTTAGAGGTCGAATTGCTCCGGGTTGATAAAACTTTAGCGGTCAGGGTTGGGGATCCTGTTGCGGTGGGTACATTGATCGCGCGAAAAGGTGGCTTACTGGCAAAGACGGTGACTTCACCGGTGGATGGCAGGATTGTTGAAATAACCAACGGTAGAGTGATCGTGGAACATGGATCCAATCCCATTGTGGTGAAAGCAGGATTCACAGGCACGGTCAGGGAAGTCATTCCGAATTTCGGTGCCATCATCACCAGCGGAGGTGCATTGATGCAGGGTGTGTGGGGCAACCAGGGAATGGCAGAAGGCCTGATGATCTGTATGGCTCGTAGTCGGATCGAGGAATTAACCCCGGAGCGGATGGATGTATCCCTTCGTGGATCGGTTGTGTTTGGCGGGCCTTGCATGAAATCAGAAGTGCTTCATCGGGCAGAGGAGATACCTCTGAGGGGGCTGGTTATATCGGGCATCGCTCCCGATTTATTGGAATATGCGAGTCGGATGACCCTCCCGATCATGGCTCTGGTCGGGATTGGAAAAGCTGTTTATGATGGACATACGTTCAACATCATATCAACCATGGATAAGCGGGTTGCCTGCGTTAATGCCTGCACCTGGGACCGATGTCTTGGCTCACGACCGGAGATTGTTATCCCTAAAAGGGAGGAGTCCCCGTTGTCTGAATCGCCTGAAGACGCAGAGTATAAAGTGGGGCAATTGGTACGTATCTTGCAATCTCCACTCTGGGAGACTGCGCGGATCAAAACCCTGCTACCGGAAGAACGTGTATTTCCAAGCGGCAGCATAGCTCAATCTGCGATTTGCACGCTGGAAAATGGCGAAGAAATAGTACAGCCTCTCGTGAATCTTGAAGTAATCCTCTAGCAGACTCTGTCTGGAGGCAAGGAGAACAATATGGGACAAGATTTTGGTCAATTCAATCTCGGTCCGGATCGCACAACCAAATCCAAATTCAATGCGAAACCGTTACTGACTGTGTTTGGGATTATTGCTGCTATCGCCATAATCGGTGCGGTAGCGTATGCGTTCATTAATTTCTATCTCCTGCCGCAATCCAGACAGACGGGTACAACCCAAGTCGATCAACAGAATACAGCTGCGACAGCCACAGCGGTCATGTTGACCCAGGAAGCGAATATCTCGATCTGGTCTACTGCCACCGAGAGGGCGCGCGTGACCACAACTCCGGCTAAAACCCAAACCCCCAGCGCAACAAAGACTCCGACTACCGGGACCGTTGACCCCCGCACAGCGACGGTGGCAGTCCTGATGACACAAGCTGCCGAGGCGCGTTTGACTGCCACTTACTTGGGAACGGCGGGAGTATTGCCCAATACAGGTTTTGCAGATGAAGTGGGTCTGCCGGGACTGATATCCTTGAGCCTTGTTCTGGTTGTCGTTATCTTCCTGGTCAGACGCCTGAGGATGAGCAACCAGACCTGATCAGATCACCGACCACTACACCACGCTGCTGGCAATGCCTTCCCCATATTCCAGCAGAGCGGTAACCATTTCAGGTGTGCGTCCTTCGGCATAAACCCTTAAAACAGGTTCGGTGCCCGAAGGACGTATTAATAACCAGGAGTCATCCGCAAGGAGATATTTCACACCATCCAAACTGCTTGTTGACAGGAGTCGTTCGCCACCGATTTGTGATGGCATTTCCGTTTCAAGTTTGTGGATGATCGTGGATTTTGATACCGGATGGCTCAGCCGCAAATCCCTTCGTTCATAAAAGGCGGGTCCGACTTCTTTAAGCAGGGCGTCTACGAGATCTTGCAAGGTGGCTTTTGACTCAGCTATGATCTCTAGTAACAGCAGGCCCATGATCACACCGTCCCCTTCAGGAATATGACCCTTGAAGGAAATACCGCCAGATTCCTCGCCTCCGATCAGAACATCCTCCTGCAGCATCCAGTCAGCAATATGGTTGAAACCAACCGGGGTCTCATGGACGGTCAGATCGTATTTTTGTGCCAGACGATCGATCATGCGTGTAGTGGAAACCGTGCGAACCACAGAACCTTTCCAGCCACGTTTTGCCACGAGGTATTGCAGCGCCAGACACATGATCTTGTGGGGATCGACAAAATTACCCCGCTCATCCATGGCGCCGATACGATCTGCGTCTCCATCTGTTGCCAGACCAAAATTGCCAAGCCCTGTACTGATGGCACCGGATAATGCTCCCAGGTATTTCGCTATCGGCTCGGGATGAATCCCGCCAAAACCGGGATTCAGTTCTCCACGTATTTCCTGGACCTCGCACCCGGTTCCCTGCAGAAGGCTGCGGATGACACCTTGTCCTGACCCGTACATGGAATCGACCACCAGTCTCTGTGGATTTTCGGCAATGATGTCGAAGTTAATTAACTGACGGATCTTTTCGGTATAAGCGATAAGGGGATTGAATCGCTGGATAAGGCCTGTGGAGCGTGCCTGATCGTAATCCATCAGGTTTGGTCCGCGACCCTGTTCCTCATTATCATTTAGAAAAACTTCAACCATACGGCATTGATCCGGTAGAGCTGAACCGCCGTAAGCCGCTTTAAGTTTGATGCCATTGTACCGTGGGGCGTTATGGGAGGCAGTGATCATGATTCCACCGATGGCATTCATTTGGCGCACAGCATACGAGATGACGGGAGTGGGTGCATTTCCCTGGGCCAGGAACACGGTAATCCCGTTGCCAGCCAGGACACGAGCTGCTTCCTGGGCATAACGGTCAGAAAGAAAGCGGGTATCAAAACCAACAACCATCTTGTGGGGATCCGGGGGTTGCTCCAGCGGGGTGCCATTATTCCAACTCTCGGTGTTGATGGCGTCGGCAATTGCCTGGGAGACCAGTCGCAGATTTGTGAATGTAAAGGTGTCTGAGATGACCGCGCGCCAGCCGTCAGTCCCGAAATGTATCGTCATTAAGCTACTCCTGCTTTATGAATCTAATATCGCGAATACCCACCTTTAATTATGGGGCGGGTGTCAATGTGGCAATAAACTTCACAACGATCCAGCCTTCAACCCCATTCTTCATCACGACCACGTGTGCCCAGAGTGTACCATTTTCGTCGGTTATTTGATCCAATACTCTTAATTGGGTTCCTATCATGGCTGAAGTGATAACCCTTGCACTGGGACTCGGTTCAGCACGAATCAGTGCACCATCTTCTGTATTAACCAACACCAGGAATGGGGTGGGTGTGATCGAAGGGGTTAATGTGGGCGTAAAAGTAGTCGTAGGAACGGGTGTTTCTGTTGGCGTTTGTGTAGGTGTGATGGGTGTGGAGGTTTTAGTTGGGGGCACGGTGAAATTGGGTGTGCGAGTGGGTGTGACGATCTTCAAGGGTACGCTTTGCCAATTTTGAATGGTCATGAACCCGCTGGCTGCCACCAATCCAATGATAACAACAAGTAAGAGGAGACTCTTGAGCCCATTCCAAAAACGATAGGGTTTCGGTTTGGCACCGGCGAATATCAAGGTGAAGTAACCGACCAGGATCGACCCGCTAAAGTTAACCACGAAAACATACAGCCCATCAGGCCATAACAGAGACTCACCACGACCAAGGCCATAACCAGCCACAGCAAGAGGTAAGGCCAGCAAGTAGGCGACCAAAATGCTAGGAATGACAGGTTTGTGTTCCGATCGGATTAATGAAATCGTCATCCAAACGATCGCCAGGATCAGGATCAGGATATCCGGGATGGTCAGGTGGGCATGTACGAGCGCCTGGCTGATTGATAATCCACGCCATACTTTTGAGAGTATCCCGATTCCAAAACTGAATGTGAAGATCAATCCGCCACCCACCAGAAAGCCCGCCAGACTTTGGAAGAAAAGGCCAAACGACCCGAGTGTGATCGAAAGGCTGATGCGGGTAACTGGTGACATAATGGGGGCAAGAGCGGCAGCTGTAAGCAGAATGATCGGTGAGTCCAACAACACACCAACGCCTACCAGAACACCGGTCAACAAGCAGGAAAGAAAGAATTCCAGATTAAAGGATGTGCGTAACTCCAGTGAGCCAAGGGTGTCGGAAGCCTCATCATTGAGTTCCGTCAGTTTGCGGCGCTCACGGCGGCGACGGGCCATTGAAGAAGGGTGATCCTCGAAATATTCATCTTCTGGGTATTCATTCATCTTCGCACTCTCGCAGTCGGTATGATCAGTTGGATATTAAATATGAAAGGATAAGGATGTGTGTTGCTCGCGATTGGTGCATCCATGAGCATCAACTATTATAATACAGCGTAGTATTTTCACCTGTGAGCGAGAATTCTGACAGTAATTGAGGTAAAATTTTCAAATGCTGATTAACCCATTTCGGCGTGTATTCCAGATCCTTCTCCTGATCATTTTACTGATCTCCGGTTGCACCGCCTTCCCATCCAATACCCCTCCCCCAGATCTTACCGCCACTTTCACAGCACTCACACCAACCGTAAGTCCGGCAACTCCCACTCCGCTGCCCCCTTTGGCAGTACTCGTGGTTCCAGATGGAGCCGATCCAATACTTGCTGAGCAACTTGAACTGAAGATGAGGTCCCTTACTGAAGCCTCCGTAATGCGGTTCCAGGTACGGCCATCCCTCAATCTGAATGAATTGAGTGAGGATATGACTGTTGTGGCAGTTCTGGCTCCAGATCCGGGTCTATCAAGCCTGGCATCGGGGGCGCCACAGACACAGTTTATCGGGGTAGGTATCGAGGGACTTATTGCGGGTAGTAACCTGAGTCTAATTCATGCGCAAACCTATGATGCCCGGGACCTGGCCTTCATTGCCGGATTCATCGCAGGCGTGATTACACCCGATTGGCGGGCGGGCATCCTGCTGCCGTCTGATCAGACTACTGCCACTTTACTTCAACAAGCTTACAGCAATGGGTTGCATTACTGGTGTGGATTATGCCAACCGGCATATGCACCTTTCGTAGTTTACCCCCAATATGCCCAGATATTGAACCCATCAGACCCAGTGGCAGCCCTGACGCCGGTGGATACGCTTGTTAATGCAGGCGTCACAACCATTTACATTCCAGATGGAGTGATATCAACAGGATTGAGTGAGTACATCGCCCAGAAGCATATCATGATGATCGGCACGATTGAGCCGCCCGAGAGCGCAGCCAGTTTATGGGTAGTTAGCCTGCAAGCAGGCAGTCCACTTGGCGTATTCGACTCGGTCTGGATGGAAATATTGGCTGGTCGTGGGGGAAGCGATGTTATCGTCCCGCTGGCTTTTTCCAATACTGAAGCTGGACTATTGGGGCTGCCACGGCAACGGATTATCACGGATATGCTGATTGAGCTGATGAGCGGTCTGATCGACCCCGAATTGATTCCAGATTGATTCCGGATCAGTAGACGGCTAGCCTTTAAATTCTTCAGCGGAAGCGGACCCCTCCTGGGTGATACCTTCCCGTTTGATGACCTTCTTTATAGACATCCACAAAATGCGAAGGTCCAACCAAAATGTCCAGTGATCCACATACCAGACATCAAGAATGAATTTATCGCTCCAGGAGAGGTTATTGCGGCCATTGACCTGTGCCCAACCGGTCATGCCTGGCAGAACGTCATGCCGGCGGGCTTGTTCGGGGGTGTAACGTTCCAGGTACTGGACCAGAAGTGGGCGCGGGCCGACCAGGCTCATATCTCCGCACAGGATATTGAAGAGTTGAGGCCATTCATCAATACTGGTGGTACGCAGGAATTTTCCCAACCAAGTGATGCGTACGGCGTCTTCATCAGGAGACACCAATTTGGTGGTGTTCGTCATGGTGCGGAACTTGGCCATTTTGAATAATCTGGACCGCAGCCCGGGGCGTTCCTGTAGAAATATGACCGGCCAACCGTCAAAAACAAGGATGAGTATTGCCACCAACAGCATGAAAGGTGAGAGGAGTATCAGACCTGGGATGGAACAACACAGGTCGAACAGACGTTTTGACAGGGGAACCCCGGCCGGGAAGGAATCCGGACTCATGATTGCATTTTACCTTACTTCTATGTAAGGGCGTTCAAGCGCCGCATCTTAAAAACCGGAAGGAAAATGGAATATGTGATTTATAATATTCCCGTTCCAAGGACAATGGGAGAAACAGTATGAAGACACTTTACCTGATGCGTCACGCAAAATCCAGCTGGAAGGACAGCCATCTGATGGATCATGAGCGGCCTCTTAAAAAGAAGGGGCGCAAGGATGCTGCGGGCATAGGCGGTCTGTTAAGCGGGAAGAAACGCACACCGGAGATCATTTATTCCTCGACCGCCGAGAGGGCGCGGGAAACAGCCGGGATTGTGGCTGAGGCCTGTGTCTACATCGGTGAGGTCCGTTTCGACCAAAAGCTTTACCTGGCTGAGCCGGAAACGCTGTTGGCTGTTATCCATCAGGTTCCGGATGACGTGGAAAGCATACTGCTGGTGGGGCATAATCCAGGCTTGGAAGCACTTGCACAGGTCCTTAGTGGAACGATCGTGGCTTTACCGACGGCAGCCATCGCGCATTTCAAGCTACCGGTCGAGCATTGGAAGGAACTCAATCTGGCGACGCGTGGGGAGCTGGCGCACCTGTGGGCGCCCAAGGATAAATAAAAACAAGTTAAGAGCCGCTTGACGCAAGAACAAGGGCTTGCTATAATCATGTAACAGGATTTCATTGCAGATCTCGCCTGAGGGCAGATCGGTGACAACTGAGTGAAAAAGCCCGGGGAAGGGCAACCTGAACCGCAAGTGGGCTTCATGGTCGTCGGTAAGACAAGCCGATGTTGTTAAACATCGGCAATTTTGTCGAATACCCTTGACAAATCCAAGTGCAACAGGTAAAATCCTGCTCCTGTGTTGGTAAGAACCTTAACAACTGAATAGTGATAGGAAGTAAAGTAATAAATTTGCCCTGTCGTTCTAACAAACCGTAACTTTAACTCCTCGTAAGGGGAGTCTTTTTGCGGAGAGTTTGATCCTGGCTCAGGATGAACGCTGGCGGCGTGCCTAATACATGCAAGTCGAACGGAGAACATCGTAGCAATACTTTGTTCTTAGTGGCGAACGGGTGAGTAACGCGTTGGTGACCTGCCCCGAAGAGGGGGATAACAGTCCGAAAGGACTGCTAATACCCCATGTGGTCTCAGGGATTAGATGCCCTGAGTCTAAAGGAGTAATCCACTTTGGGAGGGACCTGCGTCCCATCAGCTAGTTGGTAAGGTAACGGCCTACCAAGGCTTCGACGGGTAGGGGACCTGAGAGGGTGGCCCCCCACAATGGAACTGAAACACGGTCCATACACCTACGGGTGGCAGCAGTAGGGAATATTGGTAATGGGCGAAAGCCCGAACCAGCAACGCCGCGTGTGCGATGAAGGCCTTCGGGTCGTAAAGCACTTTTTGAGAAGATGATATAAGACAGTACTCTCAGAATAAGTCTCGGCTAACTACGTGCCAGCAGCAGCGGTAACACGTAGGAGACAAGCGTTATCCGGATTTACTGGGCGTAAAGCGCGTGCAGGCGGTTTGGAAAGTTGGATGTGAAAGCTCCCGGCTTAACTGGGAGAGGTCATTCAAAACTACCAGACTTGAGAGTGGTAGAGGAAGGTGGAATTCCGGGTGTAGTGGTGAAATGCGTAGATATCCGGAGGAACACCAGTGGCGAAAGCGGCCTTCTGGACCATTTCTGACGCTCAGACGCGAAAGCTAGGGTAGCAAACGGGATTAGAGACCCCGGTAGTCCTAGCCGTAAACTATGTTGACTTGGCGTTGGTGGGTTAATATCCGCCAGTGCCGTAGCTAACGCGTTAAGTCAACCGCCTGGGGACTACGATCGCAAGATTAAAACTCAAAGGAATTGACGGGGGCCCGCACAAGCAGCGGAGCGTGTGGTTTAATTCGATGTTACACGAAGAACCTTACCAAGGTTTGACATGCAAGTGGTAGGAATCTGAAAAGTGACCGACCCTTCGGGGAGCTTGCACAGGTGTTGCATGGCTGTCGTCAGCTCGTGTCGTGAGATGTTCGGTTAAGTCCGCTAACGAGCGCAACCCTTGCTGTGTGTTATACGTGTCACACGGGACTGCCGGTATTAAGCCGGAGGAAGATGGGGATGAAGTCAAGTCAGCATGACCTTTATATCTTGGGCTACACACACGCTACAATGGCCAGTACAATGGGTAGCCAAGCCGCGAGGCGGAGCCAATCCACAAAGCTGGTCTCAGTTCAGATTACAGGCTGCAACCCGCCTGTATGAAGTCGGAGTTGCTAGTAAACGCAGGTCAGCTATACTGCGTTGAATACGTTCCCGGGCCTTGTACACACCGCCCGTCACGTCATGGGAGCTGGCAACACCTGAAGCCGGTATCCTAACCCGCAAGGGAAGGAGCCGTCGAGGGTGGGGTCGGTGACTGGGACGAAGTCGTAACAAGGTAGGTGTACCGGAAGGTGCGCCTGGATCACCTCCTTTCTAATGAGATTCGAGCAACAGCTTTCGGGCTGAAGCTCAACCCTTTTTATATTCAACTGCGGTGTTGGTATAAAAAGAAAAAACAAGGCATCAACTTCCTGTCACTCTTCAGGGGTTAAGTTTCTTAGCCCCCTATGGGCCTTTAGCTCAGTTGGTTAGAGCGTGCCTCTGATAAGGGCAAGGTCTCAGGTTCGAGCCCTGAAAGGCCCACCTGAGCCCCGTAATAGGGGCCCGTTGGGGATGTAGCTCAGTTGGGAGAGCGCCGCCTTTGCAAGGCGGATGCCAGGGGTTCGAGTCCCCTCATCTCCACCTGAGTAAGGAGTTGAGAGAGAACATTGACGAACGGGACTGACTCGATCTGAAATTACTTGGGTGACATCGCAAGCCGAATTACGGCCCGGCGATGAGCCGGGTCGAATTGTCAGAATTAACAAAATAATAGGGTTGAATGGTAAAGGATGGATCTGACCGTGGTCGGGTCTGGCCTTTGCCGGTCAACCGGCAAGGCAGGCGCAAGCCTGAAGAACATTAATAACTGAATAGATAGTATGTAGGCCAAAATCATACACACATAAAGTAATAAAAGTAATAAGAAATAAAAAGCATTGAATTCTCCGCATCACGTGGAGAAGCTACTAAGAGTTTATGGTGGATGCCTTGGCGCAAAGTGCCGATGAAGGACGTGGGTCACTGCGATAAGCTTCGGGGAGCCGTGAACAGGCTTTGATCCGGAGATTTCCGAATGGGGAAACCCGTTATCGTCAACCGATATCATCGCATATTAAATAAATAGATATGCGAAGGGAACCTGGGGAACTGAAACATCTAAGTACCCAGTGGAAAAGAGATCATTTCCCGAGTAGTGGCGAGCGAAAGGGAAACAGCCCAAACCAGACCAGCTTGCTGGACTGGGGTTGTAGGGTCTGACATATGGAAGTTACCAAGTTATTAGTTAGCAGAATGGTATGGGAAAGCCAACCACAGCGGGTAATAGTCCCGTATGCGAAAACTGATAGCCTTCCGTCAGATACCTGAGTACTGCCGGGCACGCTAATCCGGCAGGAATCTGGGGAGTCCACTCTCCAAGGCTAAATACACTTTGCGACCGATAGTGAACAAGTACCGTGAGGGAAAGGTGAAAAGTACCCCTGTTAGGGGAGTGAAAAGAACCTGAAACCATAAACTTACAAGCAGTCGAAGGGCTAATGGCGTGTTGGTGCTTTGGTGAAAGCCATTGCGCAGCGCTATGCCTGACGGCGTGCCTCTTGGAGAATGAGCCTGCGAGTTAATCTTTGTGGCAAGGTTAAGGGAGTGACACCCGTAGCCGTAGCGAAAGCGAGTCTGAATAGGGCGATTCAGTCGCAAGGATTAGACACGAAACCAGGTGAGCTACCCATGGCCAGGGTGAAGCGAGTCTAAACGCTCGTGGAGGCCCGAACCTACTAATGTTGCAAAATTAGGGGATGAGCTGTGGGTAGAGGTGATATGCCAAACGAACTTGGAGATAGCTTGTTCTCCCCGAAATAGCTTTAGGGCTAGCGTCATATGTTTAGTAATGGAGGTAGAGCACTGAATGGGCTAGGGGGCTTAAAGCTTACCAAACCCAATCAAACTCCGAATGCCATTACTCCATAGTATGACAGTCGGACTCCGGGAGATGAGTTTCGGGGTCGAAAGGGAAACAGCCCAGATCATCGGCTAAGGTCCCCAAATTTAAGCTAAGTGGGAAACGATGTGGGGTTACTGTAACAACCAGGAGGTTGGCTCAGAAGCAGCCACCCTTTAAAGAGTGCGTAACAGCTCACTGGTCAAGTGATCCTGCGCGGAAAACTTAACGGGGCTAAGCTTAATACCGAAGCCATGGGTTTCAGCGCAAGCTGGAGCGGTAGGGGAGCGTTCTGCCAGCGGTGAAGGTCGACCGTAAGGACGGCTGGAGCGGGCAGAAGTGAGAATGCAGGCATGAGTAGCGTAAAACACGTGAGAACCGTGTTCGCCGTAAGTCTAAGGTTTCCGACGCCAGGTCATTCCGCGTCGGGTTAGTCGGGTCCTAAGCCGAGGCTGAAAAGCGTAGGCGATGGACAGCCGGTCAACATTCCGGCACCACTTGATAGGAGCGATGAAGGGACGCAGCGAGGTAGGCCAGCCTGCGATTGGTTGTGCAGGTGCACCTGACGTCAGACGTTGAGAGCTGTTGGTAAGTCCGCAGTTTGAGTTGAGGTCTGGTGACGTGCCCTTGAGGCTAAAGTGAGTTGAGCCTTGCTGCCGAGAAAAGCTTCTAAGCGTTGATTATCGAGTGCCCGTACCGCAAACCGACACTGGTAGACGGGTAGAGTATACCAAGGCGAACGGGAGAACCTTCGTTAAGGAATTAGGCAACATAGCCCCGTAACTTCGGGATAAGGGGTGCCCTTTGGCGTGATAGGTAACTAAAGCGCCGGGGGGCCGCAGTGAAATGGCTCTAGTGACTGGTTAACAAAACCACAGGTCTCTGCAAAGTCGAAAGACGATGTATAGGGGCTGACACCTGCCCAGTGCCGGAAGGTTAAAGGGAGAGGTTAGCGCAAGCGAAGCTTTGAACTGAAGCCCCGGTGAACGGCGGCCGTAACTATAACGGTCCTAAGGTAGCGAAATTCCTTGTCGGGTAAGTTCCGACCCGCACGAACGGTGTAACAACTAGAGCACTGTCTCAACGAAGGACCCGGCGAAATTGAAATGGCTGTGAAGATGCGGCCTACCCGCAGCAGGACAAAAAGACCCCGTGGAGCTTTACTGCATCTTGGCATTGAATTTGGGCATGATCTGTGTAGAATAGGTGGGAGGCTTTGAAGCTGGAGCGCTAGCTTCGGTGGAGCCACCAGTGAAATACCACCCTGATTATGTTTAGATCCTAACCCCATTCCGTAATCCGGATGGGGGACCGTGCCAGGTGGGCAGTTTGACTGGGGCGGTCGCCTCCTAAAGAGTAACGGAGGCGCCCAAAGGTTCCCTCAGGCTGAATGGAAACCAGCCATAGAGTGTAAAGGCACAAGGGAGCTTGACTGCAAGACCAACGCGTCGAGCAGAGACGAAAGTCGGGCTTAGTGATCCCACGGTACTGAGTGGAAGGGCCGTGGCTTACCGGATAAAAGCTACCCCGGGGATAACAGGCTGGTGAAGTCCAAGAGTTCATATCGACGACTTCGCTCGGCACCTCGATGTCGGCTCATCGCATCCTGGGGCTGTACAAGGTCCCAAGGGTCGGGCTGTTCGCCCGTTAAAGCGGTACGCGAGCTGGGTTCAGACCGTCGTGAGACAGGTCGGTCTCTATCCGCTGTGGGCGTAAGGGATTTGAGAGGAGCTGCCCCTAGTACGAGAGGACCGGGGTGGACAGACCTCTGGTGTGCCAGTTGTCGTGCCAACGGCATTGCTGGGTAGCCAACGTCTGGCAGAGATAACCGCTGAAAGCATCTAAGTGGGAAACTCGCCTCAAGATGAGATCCCTGTGTTCCCGAAAGGGAGTAAGATCGCAGATAGACTATCTGCTTAATAGGCAGCGTGTGGAAGCGTAGCAATACGTTAAGCTAAGCTGTACTAATGATCGAGGGCTTCACCGCGTGGTGCGGAGAACTCAGTGCTTTTTATAGACACAACCTACATACTATCTATTTAGCCAAACATTGTGAAATTGTCTCTTGGTGATTTGAGCGACGAGGGTACACCCGGTCCCATACCGAACCCGGTCGTTAAGCTCGTCAGCGCCGATGGTACTTGGGGGGCGACCCCCTGGGAGAGTAGGTCATTGCCAAGAGACTTTTTTATTTAATCTGACGATATGACCCTGGGGGTTTCCGAAACCTCCAGGTTCTTTATTATTTTGACTATTTTTATCAGATATGGTACACTACCGCCTACATTTTCTCATCCAGAGAGGTGGAGGGACCGGCCCGTTGATACCTCGGCAACCGCAATATAAGCTGGTGCCAATTCCGGCAGGATAACCCGTTATCCTGGAAGATGAGGCGAGACCATCGTTTATACGCCTCTCGTCCAATCCGGGAGGCTTCTTTTATCCGGCGGTGTATACCGCAGGCAAGGCAGACATGATCAAGGCAGAGAAATCCCAATTCAAATACATTCAAGCGCTCTCGGAACGCGTGCTGGTATCCGGAGGCGTTATGGGCACCAATCTGCAGGCCATGAACCTGACTGCCGAGCATTACGGTGGCGAAAAGACCAATGGCTGCAACGATTACCTGGTGATCAGTTACCCGATCGCTGTGGAGACGATCCACCGCGCCTTCCTGGAGGTCGGGGTGGATGTGATCGTCACAGACACCTTCCGTTCGAACCGTTTGACCCTGGCTGAATATGGCCTGGGAGAGCGAGTCGCTGAAATCAACCTGGCAGCCGCCAGATTGGCACGCAAGGTCGCGAATGAATTTTCCACTGCAGAACACCCGCGTTTCGTGGCCGGTTCCATCGGTCCGTCGGGCAAGCTGCCTTCGCTTGGACGATCCACAGATGGCCATCTCTTTCACTGAGCTCGTCGAACTATTCCGCGAGCAAGCAACTGCTCTGATCCAGGGTGGAGTTGACCTGTTGTTGGTCGAGACCTCGCAGGATATCCTGGAGGTCAAGGCGGTCATCCATGGCATCCAGCGGGCATTCAAGGATACCGGGCATCAGCCTGCCAATCCAGGCGCAGGTCAGCCTAGATACCAACGGACGCATGCTGCTCGGGACGGATATCAGCGGCGTGTTGGCCATCCTGGAAGGTCTGCCGATCGATGTGATCGGTATGAACTGCTCGACCGGTCCGGAACATATGCGCGAGCCGCTGCGTTACCTGGGGGAGCAATCCAGCCTGCCGGTATCATGCATCCCCAATGCCGGTCTGCCACTGAATGTTGATGGCCGGGCGGTCTACCCGCTCGAGCCGCTGCCTTTTGCTGAGGCACTGGTCGAGTATGTTGAGAAATTCAATGTCAACGTGGTGGGGGGATGTTGTGGGACCACCCCCTTGCATCTGAAAACACTGGTTGAGCGACTTGGAAAACGCAACGCCAACCAAACGTCTGGAAACACCCATTCCCAACCTGGCTTCCGCCATTGCTGCCACGCCGATGCACCAGGAACCGCGTCCGCTGTTGATCGGCGAGCGACTGAATTCACAGGGCAGTTCCAAATTCAAACAATTATTGATCGCCGAGGATTTCGACAGCATGGTCTCTCTGGCGCGCCAGCAGGTGGCTTCCGGTGCGCATGCACTGGACCTGTGCACTGCCCTGACCGAGCGACCGGATGAGGGTGAATTGATGCGCCGGCTGATCAAAGCCGTATCGCAAGCAGTGCGGGCACCCCTGGTGATCGACTCGACCGATCCGGCCGTGATGGAGCTGGCGTTACAGACCGCTCCCGGTCGCTGCTTGTTGAACAGTGTCCACCTGGAGGGTGGGCGAGGACGGGCAGAGAAGATCTTCAACCTGGCAAAAACCTATAATGCGGCGGTCATTGCGTTAACCATCGATGAAAGCGGTATGGCCAAGACCGCTGCCCGCAAGCTCGAAGTCGCCAGGCGCATCCATGATATCGCAGTCGACGAATTTGGATTACATCCGGGTGACCTGGTATTCGATGCGCTCACCTTCACATTGGCGACCGGGGATGCAGAGTACCTGGATTCAGCCAAGGATACATTGGAGGGCATCCGCGCCATCAAGCGGGAGTTGCCGGGTGTGCTAACTTCGCTGGGCGTGAGCAACGTTTCCTTCGGCTTGAATCCAGCTGCCCGGGCGGTGATCAATTCCGTCATGCTCTATCATGCAGTTGACGCCGGACTTGACATGGCCATCATCAACCCTGCCCAGATCAAACCATATAGTGATATTAATGAGGAAGAACGAAGCCTAGCCGAGGATCTGATCTTCAACCGTAAACCGGATGCTCTGAGCATGCTTATTGAGCATTTCGAGCAGGTCAAACTTGAAACAGGTGGCAAAGTCGACCTGAGCCGCCCGCCTGAAGGACTCTCGCCGGAAGCGCGATTGCACTGGTCGATCGTGCACCGGTACAAGGATGAAATCGATGCGGATATTGAGGAGATTCTCAGCCGTGATGGCGCCCCACCCCGCTCACAAACTGCAGTGAGCATTCTGAATGATGTTCTGCTGCCGGCCATGAAGGAAGTGGGAGATAAATTCGGGGCTGGAGAATTGATCCTGCCGTTCGTGTTGCAATCAGCTGAAGTGATGAAGAAGGCCGTCTCGGTTGTTGAGCAGTATCTCGATAAAACCAGTGGTGTCTCAAAGGGCAAGATCGTGCTGGCGACGGTTTATGGTGATGTTCATGATATCGGCAAGAACCTGGTTAACACCATCCTGTCTAACAACGGTTTCACGGTCATCGACCTAGGCAAACAGGTTCCAGCTGAAACCATTATCGAGCGGGCGATCGCCGAGAAGGCAGATGCCATTGGGTTAAGTGCCTTGCTGGTCTCGACCAGCCAGCAAATGCCGTTGATCATCAATGAACTGGCACGACGCAAGCTCGAATTCCCAGTCCTGATCGGTGGGGCAGCCATCAACCGCCGCTTTGGGCGGCGTATCCTGAAGACCGAAGAAGGCAGCTACTACCCAGCTGGAGTCTTCTACTGCAAGGATGCCTTCGAAGGTCTGGCCAGCCTGAACCGACTGACCGATCCGGATGACCGGAAGGCATTTCTCTCCCAGATCCAAAAAGAAGGTGCCGATGAGCTAGAGCGCGCGGCCGGGGAACCAGCCCGTGAGATCAAGACAGGCGGTCAGTCCTCCCTGCCGCCTGCAGATAGAATCCCAATACCCCCGGGATACGGCGCGCATATCGTTCACCAGATCCCGCTGCAGGAAGTCTTTGATCTGCTTAATCGAAATGAGTTGTATCGTCTGTCTTGGGGTGCCAAGAATTCCCATGGTGATGAATGGATCAAGCTGCAGACGGAGTTCGACTCGCGCCTGGAGTCGATGCGCCAGGAAGCCTTGAAATCGGATTGGTACCAGCCTCAAGGCGCCTACGGTTACTGGCCGGTACTTTCGGATGGCAACGCTCTGATCATCTACGATCCGAGACAGCTTGACTGCCGATAAACCGGTTGAATTAACCCGGTTCAATTTTCCACGCCAGGCGCATGAAGATAACCTCTCGCTGGCTGACTATTTCCGTCCGCTGGGATCAGCCGGGATGGATGTGGTCGCTTTCCAGGTGGTCACGGTTGGTAGATGTGCAACCGAGCGCTTCGACCGGTTGCAAGCCGAGAATAACTACACAGATGCCTACTTCCACCACGGGCTGGCCGTGCAACTGGCGGAAGCCAGTGCCGAATACCTTCACCGCTTTATCCGTCGCGAGCTGCGGTTAGACCCCGATCAGGGCAAGCGTTACTCATGGGGATACCCGGCCATCCCGGAACTTGCCGATCATGCCAAGGTCTTCGAGCTTCTACCGCTGGAACGCGAGTTGGGTATGTCGTTAACCACAGCCTATCAACTGGTTCCCGAGCAATCCACGGCGGCAATCATTGTTCATCACCCTGCCGCGAAATATTTTAATATTGGCGAAAGTCGGGTGGAGCAATTGACTCGAAAGGCCACCAAATGAACGAGCGCAGCTTCCGTGATGTGTTGGATGCACAGGGCATCCTGGTGGCAGATGGTGCCATGGGCACAATGCTCAATGCGCGCGGGGTCGCCTTCGAGCATTGCCTGGACGAGTTGAACTTGAGCGATCCGGCTCTGGTCGGGTCGATCCATAACGAGTACATACAGGCGGGGTCGGAGCTGATCAAGACCAACACCTTTGGTGCAAATCGTTTCAAACTGGTGAGGCATGGTCTGGTCGACCAATTGGATGCCATCAATCAGGCTGGTGTTGAGCTGGCAAAGAAAGTAGTGGCAGGTTCCTTCAAGGATGTCTTTATTGCAGGAGATATCGGACCCCTTGGCGTTCGTTTGGCGCCATACGGCAGGATCCAGCCAGAGGAAGCGGTGGAGGCATTCAAGGAGCAAGCGCTAGCTCTTTTATCAGCTGGCGTTGATCTGTTTCTGATCGAAACAATGACCGACCTGTATGAAGTGCGTGAAGCCATAACAGCGGTAAAAGAGGCCGCTCCCGGGCTGCCGGTCATCGCCTCGCTCACCTTCACGCGCGACGATCGTACGTTACTGGGTGATGACCCCGAAAAGGTCGTGCGCACTGTTACTGAAGAAGGGGCCGATATTGTTGGTTTGAATTGCTCCGGCGGTCCGGCGCAGCTGCTGCGCATCCTGAAGCTCATGCGCCGGGTGGTCCCATCAGCACGTTTTTCGATCATGCCGAATGCCGGCTGGCCGGAGCAGGTGGGTGGGCGCATCATGTACCCGGCTGCCGCAGATTACTTTGGCGATTACGTTCAAGCATTCCGCCAGAATGGAGCGGTAATCCTGGGCGGTTGTTGCGGTACGACCCCGCGTCATATTGCGGCCCTGCGCCAGGCGGTTGATCTTGCTCCGAGCATCGCTGTAATCGAAAGTGGTGTGCCGGCGGATGATGAATGTGTGGATTGCCAACCCGCATCCGAGGCAACCAGCCAGTTACAGTATAAATTAAACGAAGGCAAATTCGTTGTGGCTGTCGAGATGGACCCACCACGCGGACTGGCAACCCAGAAATTGATCGCCGGGGCCAGCCTGATGAAGGAAGCCGGCGCTGATGTGATCGACGTTGCGGACAGCCCGATGGCACGCATGCGTATGAGCCCCTGGGCGGTTTGCCGCCTGATCGAGGAGTCTGCAGGCATTGAGACCGTCCTGCATTTTCCAACCCGTGGGCGCAATCTGTTACGTGTGCAGGGAGACCTGCTGGCCGCGTATGCGCTGGGAATTCGCAACGTGTTCGTCGTGATGGGTGACCCGACGGCCATTGGCGACTACCCGGATGCCATGGATGATTACGACCTGACCCCTTCAGGGTTGATCCGGTTGATCAAGGAAGGATTTAACAGCGGTGTCGACCATTCAGGGGCGGCGCTTGGGCAGGCAACGACTTACCACGTAGGTGCGGCGCTCAATCTTGATCCGGCAGATCCGGAGCGTGAGATCAGACGTTTAAAGGACAAGCTGGTTGCCGGTGTGGATTTCCTCCTGACCCAACCGGTATTCGTGGCGGACCGCGCGATGGCTTTCATCCGCAGACTCCATGACGAGATTGATGGATTCCAGGTGCCGGTACTTGCCGGCATCCTGCCTCTGGCGAATGCCCGCCATGCCGCCTTCTTGAATAACGAGGTGCCAGGCATGACCATCCCAGTAGATGTGATCCAGCGAATGGAGAGGGCAGGCGACACTGGCCTGGTAGAGGGTGTGCGCATAGCCAGCGAATTAGCCGCAGAACTCCGGTCACAAGTAGCCGGCGTGTATTTGATGCCGCAGTTCAGTCGCTACGATGCTGTTGCCGAGATAATCGATAAAATCAAGATATAATTAAATAATGCAAAAAAGTTATCGCAGCCTGGTTGGGGGATTAGCAGTGCTTTTATTCCTCCTGACGGGTTGCGATCCGGCAACCACCACGGTTCCGGAGACCAGCGTCCCCACGATCTCGGTAGCCCCCACATTCACACCGACTCCAACCATAGTTCCACTCCCGACCATTCCGATATATGGACCCGAGGATTATCCCGCCGGCACAGATCCGCTGACCGGGTTGATGGTGGATGACCCCGCACTGCTTGCACGTTGCCCAATGGTGATCAAAGTCTCCAACTACCCGCGCAGTGGTCGTCCCCATGCCGGTTTGTCTCAGGCAGATCTGGTCTTCGATTATTACATCGGCGAAGGTATGAATCTGCTTCGCAGCGGTGTATTATGGAAGTGACGCGGCCAAGGTCGGACCGATCCGCTCTGCCCGCCTCGTGGATGTGCAACTGGCAAATCTGTACCAGGGCATCCTGGCTTTCAAAGGTGCCTGGTTCAAGGTCAATGAATACCTCTATTCCAATTTGAAAAAGCGAGCCATCAGCGGCTCGCCTTCCACCTGCCCAGGTATATGCGACACCGGCAATGAGACAGTCATCAGCATGTTCGCGAATACGGCTGAATTGAGTCAATACGCCCTTGACAAAGGTATTTGCAGCAGTGATCAACCGAATCTGGCGGGGAGGGTTTTCTGCAAAAGCTTCCCCAGGATGGACGTTCCGCACCGGATCTCTCGGTCATCTTTAGTTACGACAATCGGGCTGAATGGCACTATGATGGAGCTTCCGGAACCTACCTGCGTTGGATCGAGACCGTTTCAGGTGAAGAAGGTCAGGAAATCATCGAGATGATCCCGCTTACGGATGCGAACACTGGCCTGCAATTAGCCTTTGAGAATGTAGCGATCCTGTTTACCAGGCATGAAATGTACGCGGCCACCTACTTTGACATGCAGCTGGTTAGCAAAACGAAAGTGGCGCCCGACTGGTACTGCTGCGTGACGGGAAAGCTTTTGACGGTATCTGGAAATCCGCCGGAGAAGAACGTCCACTTCAATTTTTCACCCCCGAGGGCGATCCACCTGGCTTTCAATCCAGGGAAAACCTGGTTCATCATCGTTGGATCGAAATCAACCTTAACAACCCCACCGGATGCGATGTGGGTTTTGGATAACACGCTACCCTAAATGAGAATTCTTGTCATTTCGGATATTCACGGAAATTTGCCGGCTTTTGAAGCTGTACTGAAGAATGCCGGGACTGTGGACGTGGTCTGGTGCCTTGGGGATCTGGTCGGATACGGACCACAACCAAATGAATGTGTCGATCTCGTGCGCACCCTTCCTAACCTTATCTGCCTGCTTGGGAACCATGATGCTGCCAGCATGGGTGGCATCGATCTTGGAAGAATTTAATAACGAAGCCCGCCAATCTGTGCAATACATGATCGATAACCTTACCAAAGAGAACAGTGCTTTTCTGGAAGGGCTGCCTGAGAAGATACGCCAGAACAGCTTCACCATGGCGCATGGCAGCCCGCGCTACCCGATCTGGGAATATATCCTGAATACCAAGATGCCCGCCATAACATGCCGGCCTTTACAACGAAATATTGCCTGGTAGGTCACACCCACGTCCCGGTGGTTTACAAATTGGGAAAGAAAGATGAGCATGTGGAAATGACCATTCCCCAGGTTGGACAGGTCATCAAGTTGTCACCGCGCATGATCTTGAATCCTGGATCGGTTGGGCAGCCGCGAGATCATAACTCAAACGCAAGTTATGCGATAATTGACTCAACCGAAGCCAGCTGGGGCGCTCCATCGGGTGCCATATAACTTCCGATTGGTACAAAAGATGATCGTGGATGCCGGATTGCCGGTACGCAATGCTGCCAGGCTGGAAGGTGGCTGGTAAGACCTGTCGGGGTGGGAACCAAAACCGGCGGGCAGTTCGTCTGACAGATAGAACAACTTTCCACGGAGGAGTATCTTATGAAGAGCAGACTCATTCTAGTTTCATTAATCGCCGTACTGAGTCTGGTAACAGCCTGTGCAGCAAAGTCGGCCAGTCTCGAAGCGCCTGCGCCGGCATGGATTTCGCACGTAATGATGCTGTAACCGGTGCCATGCCGATGACCGAGCAGGCGCTGGAAGAAGTGCCATTTCTGGCGACGAGAAATTCGCTCAGCGCCTGAGGCTGGTTCGACCGGCGCCGTCGAACGGATCATACTCAAGAACGCCGACCTATCGATCGTCGTCCGGACCCGGCTGCCAGCATGAGCCGGATCGTTTTGATGGCCGAGCGCATGGGTGGATTTGTGGTGAACTCCAGTCTTTACAAGACCACCACCGCCACAGGTATCGAAGTGCCATACGCATATCTCACCATTCGCGTCCCGGCGAAACACTTAACCGCTGCACTTAACGAGATCAAAGGCCAGGTGGAAGATCCCGACAGTGATGTGCTGAGCGAGAGCATCTCCGGACAGGATGTCACCGCCGAATACACCGACCTCAAGTCGCGTCTGACCAATCTCGAACTGTCGGAAAAGAAGCTGCAGGAATTCCTGGATGAAACCACCAAGGCCGAGGACTGGCTGATTGCATTCAACCGTTTGACAGAAATTCGTGGCCAGATCGAAGTACTGAAAGGTCAGATCCAGTACTATGATGAATCCGCTGCCTTGTCTGCCATCTCGATCAATTTACAGGCCAAGGAATCCGTCAAGCCGATCACCGTTGGTCCGTGGCAACCCAAGGGCGTGGCTTTGGAAGCCATCCAGGATCTGATCGATACCATGAAAAATGTCTACGAGGGATTGCTCAGGTTTGTCCTGCATATCCTGCCGGTCTGATGGTCTACATCATCCTTATTGGTGGTCCCATCTGGTTCTTCATCTGGTTGATCCGCCGCATCGTAAAAGCATTTCAAGAAAGCCGCACCGCCTGTCGTAAAGAAATAAACCAATACAATAAGTCCTCCCCCGTGAATTGCGGGGGAGGACTTTTAGTTATGCGATGATCAATTTGGAACTGAATCACCAAGAGGCGGAGGAAAAGGCGCATATTCCACCGGATTCAACAAATTAAGGGACATTTCACCCGCCTGATCGGACAGTGGTTGCTGGAGGATACCATGCAGATTGATCAGCGTCGCTACAGTCTCTATGATGAATCGTCCCATTGTTTTTTCATTAAGATACGAGAAAAGGACGATCAAGTCCTTTCTGAACATGAGCATTTCCATAATAATCGCGAATATGTGCGAATTGGAATCAGGATGCCTTCCTTTGGCAGAAACGGGAGAAATTGAGGCGGGTCCGGAAGATTCATGAATACCTCGTTGAACAGGTTGTCCGGGTGGTCGCGGATATACTGGTGATCCAGATCGTACCAATACCTGCTTTACCACCCACCATGCCTGATCACCTTTCTCGGCAAACAATCGCAGGATATTGCACCCTGGTGGTGGATGCCAGACGGTGATACCACAAAGCATCACTGACCAGGTGAAGGAAGTAACCCCACAGATAGCTCATGCGGATTGGATAATCAAATAGTGGATGACCTGAAAGGAATTCCCGAAAAAGGAAAGATCATAGAACTCCCCCGTGGCGTGAAAATAATGCGTGACATCCTTGGATGGCGTGAAGACCGACCAGTCCTCGTTCGGTAGGCCGCAATCCGGCGCGAGTGAGCCACTGATAAAAGCCCTAATATCGAATTCAGGCTTTCGTTTCAAGATTTGTTCAGCAATGCGCAGGTGGGCAATCCAGGTAGCCATTCGGAATTATTGGAAAAATACCTTCGACGATCGAGTCAGAAGATTCGGACGAGTCCTGAAGGAATAAGCCCGCCAGTCAATGGGTGCACCTCCTTGATCTCCTCGGCCATACGGAAAGCCACCCGGCGAACTGAAAATGAGCATTGGGTGATGAACGCAACTTGATAAAGGTATACGCTTCGCGAACGTTCAACGAAAGCAATTCCCGCCGTTGAAACCATTCGGCACAACATAACTGGCCGCCGATGGATGCCAATCCGTCAGTTTCTGTCCAACACGCAGCCGCCTGATCCATAGCATCGTGGTAAATCGTCAACAATCCGCTGTCCTTCGAAAATACGAGGGATGGCATATCCAAGAGATGCTCCCAGCGGCTGGGGTGACTCGGTCATCATTCGGTGACGTTTAACTTCGTAAAATGCACCCTGATCCATCATGACATCAAATGTATAGGAGGTATGCTCGAACTCATGGGGCGGACTGTCGTACGCTCCCATTCCATCCAGGATATATTTAAGGAGATTCCTTTTTTCTGCATCGGAAAGATTGGAAACATACTCGTAGCAAGTCCGATAATCCTGATCACCATGCCGGTAAAGCATGGAAGCCAATACCTTTTTCCACACCAAGAGAATTGTAGCTGACCAGGGTTAACCAGTCCGAGCCGACATTGTTAATGGGCTTAAGGACTACCGGGCACTCCCAGCTGCTCAGGGAGCGCTGGTAATTCGTTCGCGGCAGCATACTTGATCAGTGTGGGCACGCTGGCGCAGGCGGTCTACCTTTATGCTCTCGCCGATCTGGCGCACTTCCTCGAGTTGGGACGACAGCATCTTCGAGATGGCATACTCAAGGGCGCGGGCGTTGGCAGTCATTCCAAGATTGGCCAAAGATGCGGCCGGCAGCAGGTAGCGGGCGGCGTCCAGGGCATGGAACGGATGCAACGCTCATAAGTAGCTTCACCCTCACCTGCTCGTCGGGATCGTTCACGGATCAGTTGAGCCTGAAGCATTGGCTGACAATCGGTATAGAAGTCAAATAATTTGTTACAGGTATCCAGATAATCCTTTGCCAGGGAATGACCCTTCAACTCCGGGGGAGTAAAAAATGCCCGGTGCTGCCAGTTCTGATAGCGGGTGGATTTTTCGGTAAAAGATGCCAGCCGGTTGCCTTCAATCGTCTCCACTGCCAAGCGCGAGACGTTCTCAATGGCAAGATGCAAAACGGCATGCTCGGCCACCGAAGCGTGGCCGTATCCCACCACCCATTTTTCATTGAATTCAGCTGATTTTTCAGCATTAACGTCTTCGGCGATCTTATCGAACGGCAAAGGTGAACGCGATGTCTTGGCAAATGCCACCGCAATCGTCTCAGGGCTCATACTGGCCGGGATCAAGCAGATCGATCCTGCGAGAAGGGAATCAGACAAGCAACCTCCGGGCATGAGTGATATCCCCGTGGATTTGTTTCACCAGTGCATCGACAGACTCAAAGCGTATTCACCGCGGATGCGTTGGACGAAATCAAGGCAAACATCCGCGGTCGTAAAGATCTCCCGAAAGTCGAACAGGTGGGTTTCAATAGTCACCCGCGGATGGTCAGACTGAAATGTCGGTCGCAGTCCAATATTGGTCACTGCGCCCAATTTTTGATCATCGACTATCTAGCCCGACAGGCATACACTCCACCGGCCGGCAACATTTGCTCCTGCCAGACCGCCAGGTTACAGGTTGGAATACCAATACTGCCTCCGCGCTCATCACCATGCACCACCCGGCCGCAGATCCGATAAGGCCTGCCCAACGCGCGCGCAGCCATCTCGACATCCCCTTCACCCAGCCAGGCACGGATCTGACTGGAAGAGATGATCACCCCATCCAATAAGATGGTGGAATGACTGTGAGTGTAAACCCAAGCGCATCACCAAGACGACCTAATTCCTCCACATTACCCTTGCGATCATGCCCAAGCGCGAAATTCTGGCCAACCATCAAATGTTTCATGCCGAGTTGCTGAACCTCGTCCGATACATAAAAGTCGCTGCCGATTGACCGGCGATTTTCTTATTAAAAGGCAGACGAATGACGTGATCCACGCCCAATCCCTCAAGTAGCCACCCGCTCCTCAAAGGAAGACAAATAAATGGGTGTGGTCATATCCCGCACCACGCGGCTGCGGATGAGGAAAAAGTGTCATCACTGCTGAAAGACAACCAGCTGCATGCGCACCGTCGTTTAATTGACGGACCAGCTCACGATGGCCGATGTGAACTCCGTCGAAGGACCCTATCGATAGCCAGGTATTACTAATATTCAGAACTTCAAGTTTGGGGTGATAGCTTCCCATGTTTCATATCATTTTAATCGATTAATATCTACCGTTATGACCTGATGTATTATCAAGATAGGTAATAGAGCAACTATCGTTTTTATATGCTTATGGATACTTTAATGGCAATCTACTGGGAATCCAGATACAAGCGGTAACCTGCCTGGTCCAGGGCAACAGGTAATTCCCTGAATTTATCTTCTATACAAGTAGTACAGATAACTGCACACGGTTCGAAGGATGTATCCTCTAGTTTTGCTGAAGGTGTACCGGCAACCATCCACTCAATATGTAATGATGGGTCTGGTGCGCCAGAGTAGAAGATCCAGAAAGGATACTCCGCTCCCATCTCCCTGAAGAGCTAAGCCCACTTGCCTGCAATCGATAGCATCGATCATATCTACTATTTGTTCATTAATCTGACGATGACCCTGAATATTGGCAAATCGTAGATCCTGTCGTGATGTATAGAAGATGGAGGTCGCCAGGTTAGATCCTTTGTTGGGGATGAGGGGTCGACTCGCTATTCCGGTCAGGGCGGGCCAGGAGAACCCCAAGAGGATGATGCCTAAAAGCGAAGATAGAAAAGGTGGACGCAATTTGCCAAAAGCATGACCAAGACTGGCGCGAAGATCATAAAGAATGGGAGTATCAAGCGTCCGGCGAATATTTGCCATTTAAAGATGGCAGAATCCAGAACGAAACCGGCAACTATTGTTAATGCATATATGCAGGTGGCTCGGCTGCCTTGGCGAAACCAGACAAAGATGACCACACCTGTCACCAGGCAGATGACTGCCGATAGAGGATTGCTGATTAAATCCTCGTTCCAAGAAGGCAACCTGATTTGGAAAATTCCTGCGAATGTGGATGAAGGATCATCAAGCGTTACGCCCATCTTGATGTGTATTTTGTAAATAGTCTCATACAGGAATGCATTGAGTCTTGGCCAGGGAGTCCAAACTTCCAATCCGGCGTTGCGAAGAATATTCGATGCGATCATAGAAGGATTATTTATTGCGCTGGAAAAGCTGGAAACCGTCCTGGGATCGGTTAGATTACCATAGATTTCAATGTTACGAACCCAGAAACCCATATTGATGATCATAATCGTAACAAATGCGATCAGCCCGTTAATAATTGACCTTTGCGACCCATATTTTTTGACGATGAGGATTACATAAAGAACACCGAACATGGCCAGGTACGGAAGCACGGTCGGTTTGGTGAGGATCGTCAAGCCAGCCGCAAGCCCGGTAAAAAATGCGGACCAATTTACTGTGGTGGGCTTCCAGAGTACCAGCTAATTCGGCGGCAACACAGCAGAGCCAGAATCCAGCCACGATATCTGTCATCGTACTAGAAGCTTGCGCAATGGCCATTGGTGTGGCGTACGCGAAAGCAGTCGCGAACCACTGACCACTGCGTGTTGCCCCGAGGCGTGAGGCAATTAAACTGGCGGCGATACCTGCACTAACGTAAGCAAACCATGCGACCAGATTGACTAGAGAGTCGCCTCCTGCAAGTGTATATAAATGCAAAACCAACATCTCTGCACCTGGTGGATAAATGTTTTGTTTTTCAATCCCGGTAGGGAAGAAACCCACAGATCTAGCTTGCCACCAATGCGCAATACGGGGCATGTGATAATTGAGAGAGTCGTACGTTTGCGGGGGGCTTATAAGGGCAACTATCAGAGATGTCAGAAGGCACAATATGATTGTGATAAGCAAAAGCCATTCGTGCCAGCGAATATCGGCGGCAGAATTAGGCCAGTGCAGCCTACTCCTGCTATGAGGTTGCCGTGCCAGCACACTGATGATGATTATCACCGGGAAGCCCCAAAGGAGTAATAAATTTAGTTGCGTGATTGCGTGGAAGAGGCTTAAGCCTTCCAGGGAAAGAATAGCATAGCCGCCACAAAGAAGAATTGAGCGTAAGAATGCATGTCGCCAGCTGTCCGCTATTCGGTAATTAAATCATAATAGACAAACAAGGAAGACAAGCATTATGGGTAACAAGACAATCATCTGCCCGAATTGTAACATTGAACAAAAGAGATTCTTGCCAATTTATCCACCTGGGTTGGAGGCGAATTGATCCTCCAATTAGACTAATGCAAAAGAATAGAAAGTCCTGCGGAATCAAGAATTTCCCACAGGACATATGAAGGTGCGGATTAACAAAAACGTTCAGGTAAAGAATACCTTGCGGGGTTGCCATTCCTGTGTAGTCATGTCGACTTCGAGCAAGGCGATCAACTCGCCCGCCTCACTGATTCCGCGTGCCATTCCGGTGGCTCCGGCTTCTGCTGGAATACGATGACCATGGCGAACCGCCTCAACTTGTTCGTTGTCCAACTCAAGCGCTGGCCAGTCACTGAGCGCCTCGGCCGCTGGAATGACGTACTGATACCAGTTACCCGCTTCGAAGGCTTCCCGTAGTTTTCGCAGGGGCACTGCATCCCGCAATGTGAACCTTCCGCTTTTAGTGCGGCGTAAGCCGGTCAGGTAGGCACCACAGCCTAGTTTATCACCTAGGTCGTTGGCCAGAGAGCGTACATATGTGCCGGATGAACAGTACACATCGATGACCGCCTCCGGCGGAGCCCATTCCAACAGTTCAAGACTGTATACCTGGATCTTACGCGGCTCGAGTTGCACTTCTTCGCCTTCCCGGGCCATATCATATGCCGGTCGTCCATGAACCTTGACGGCAGAAGTCGGTGGGGGGGTCTGAATGATCTCGCCCACGAATGTTTTCAAGGCGGTCTCGAATTGTTCCTCGGTGATCTGGGGAGTTTCATCCTTGCTGGTGAAGCGACCATCAGCATTTCGAAGGTATCAGTTGTGGCACCCAGACGGATAATGGCCTGGTAACGTTTGTCAGAAGCGCTGACGTATTCACTCAGGCGTACAGCCAACCAGATTGTTAAGACGATCAAGACACCCGATGCACGTGGGTCCAATGTACCGGTGTGACTCGGCCCGACGGATGTTGGTCCCATGGCGAATGATCTGAACGACTTCGTGCGAGGTCAATCCGACCGGTTTATCGACCACCAGGACACCCGAGATTGCATTCTTTACATCAAATTGACTTTCTTCACTCATCACCACTATCCTCCTTATGATAGTCCAATCCCCCCACCCGAGTGGACTTGCTGATCCTTCTATAAAAGTAAAACTTACGATTCAGATTCTTATTGCTCATTTGGACTTTTCTATATGGATGACGTTTCCATTTTGCAGGATCAGGCGGGTGGCTGCCAGCACCTTCTCCCTTACTTCTTCCATCGTTCCGGTCAGCTCAGCCCCGGAAGCAGCCGGATGACCACCCCCTCCCATCGATAAGGCCAGTTTGGAGACATCATAGCCAGGTTGCGAACGCCAACTGATCTTGATATGGTTACTGGACTGTTCATTAAAAATGATGGAGATATCTGCACCATCAATGGCTGAAAGGACTGCCATCAGGTCAGCATCATCCCGGCCGGGATACCCGGCTTCCTTGCGATCTGATACGGTTAAAGTCGTCCAGAGCAGGCGATCCACGCACTGTATGCGCGATAGACCATAACCCCAATACCGTGCGGCATCAAAAGAGCGGCGGACAAGAGCCCGCTGATACAGATCGGGAAGGTTGGCGCCTTTTTCCATCAGCATGGCGCCTAAGCGAAGTGTGTCTGGGGTCATGTTGGATGTACGAAAGCCCAGGGTGTCACTCAATACACCGGTCATCAGGCAGGTGGCGATCTCGGGTGTGATTGGCATGCCCCACTCGGGCAGGTATTTAGCCAGTATCGCAGCTGTAGCCGGTTCTTCCGATTCCACCAGATTCAAGTCCACCGGCATGCTGTTAGTGATATGGTGGTCTATGCTGATATCGAGCCGGTCATCTTCGTGGACAGCTGTACCAAGGCGGCGGATATCTGAGCAATCCACAGCGACACGTAAAGTGTTACCAGGATCAGCCTTCTTGACGATCCGGTCTGAGCCGGGCAGGTAACGGAAATTGGCAGGCAGTCCATCTGATAGTAACATGGTGACTTTTTTACCGGCATTTTCGAGCGCTAAACCCAGGCCAAGCAACGCGCCAATGGCATCTCCATCCGGTCGGATGTGTGATGCCATCCAGATGCTCTCTGCTTGATTTAACTTCTCCCCAATCTTTCTTGCTGTTTCGTTCATTTGGCTGTCGAGGATTTCCCTTTTATCTTTCCAATTTTATCATCGCGACTTGCCGGTTCGCTTTCGTGCAGGCTGCGAAGTACTTTTTCGATGTGATCAGCATTTTCAGGTGTGGGATCCCAGTGGAATCTCAACCTGGGGAAGGAGCGTAATTCAACCCGCGCGGATAACTCGTGACGCAGAAAACCGCTGGCATGTTCCAGTCCTTCCAGTATCTCTTTGGAGCGGATGGAGCCTTCCACCGCCGAAACAAACACATCTGCATAAGCAAACTCGCGGTCCACGGTCACATCCGTGACATTGACACCCAAGAGACGAGGATCGCTTGTCTTAAACAGGATCAATTCAGATAGCTCCTGATGCATGCGATCCTGAATTCTTTGCATTCTGACTTTGGTTGGCATCTTAAGTTACCCGTCCAGGACTTATTGCTTTTCGATGATATAACATTCCAGGGTATCTCCAACGGCGTAATCGCTATAATTGCGTATGCCCACACCGCACTCAAAACCGGTGCGCACTTCCTGGACATCATCTTTTTCGTGGCGCAGCGAGGCAACCTCGCCTTCATGGATGACTTTCCCTCCACGCATTACCCGGATCTTGCCGTTGCGGCGCAACTCACCCTTGACCACTTTGCATCCGGCAACATTACCGAGTTTCTTTGCTCCAAAAACTGCTTGAATCACAGCCTGACCCAGAACCACTTCCTTGAGCTCTGGTTCCAGCATGCCTTTGAGGGCTTTTTCCACATCCTCTATCAAGCGGTAAATGATATTATACAATCGAATCGATACACCTTCGGCTTCCGCAACTCGTCGGGCATTGGCATCCGCTTCTACATTAAAGCCAACCACGATAGCAGTCGATGCCGAAGCCAGCATGATATCATTCTCACCAATGTTACCAGTTTCGGAATACAGAATGTTTATCTTGATGTCTCCGCTGGAAAGATCGTTGAGGGATTTAATGATCGGCGCCAGGCTGCCCTGTACATCGGCTTTGACTATTAAACGTAATTCCTTGACCTCGCCGGCTTTATAACGCTCGAACAATTCCTCCAAGGTGACTTTAGTAATGGTCTTCTCCGCCTGCCGGCTGGCACGTAATCCGGCAACTGTATCACGGGCTTCGCGATCTGTTTCCGCGGTCATAAAGATATCACCGGCTTCAGGAACGCTGGCGAGTCCGAGGACGGATACTGGGAAGGATGGGCCGGCTATTTGAACCTTGCGGCCTTTGTAATCGAACATGGCTTTGAGTTTTCCACAGGATTCACCAGCGGTGACCACATCACCTACTTCGAGGGTGCCATTCTGGACCAGCAGGGTGGCAATGACGCCGCGGGTCTTATCGATCTCGGCTTCAATGACCGTGCCGACGACCTTGCCTTCCGGATTGGCCTTGATCTCGTTTGAATCGGCCACCAGCAAGATGCCCTCCAGTAAATCGTCGATGCCAATCTTCTTCTTGGCGGAGACGGGCACGATCATGGTGTCGCCATCCCAGTCTTCCGGTGCGAGCCCATTCTCGGCCAGTTGTTTTTTAACCAGGTCCGGGTTGGCTTCGCTCAGATCGATCTTGTTCATGGCCACGATGATCGGAACGCGAGCTGCCTTGGCGTGAGCGATTGCTTCACGAGTTTGCGGCATAACGCCGTCATTTGCTGCCACAACCAGGATGACGATATCTGCTCCCTGGGCGCCGCGCGCGCGCATGGCGGTGAATGCGGCATGGCCGGGGGTGTCGAGGAAGGTGATCTGCCGGTTGTGATGTTCCACCTGGTACGCACCGATATGTTGGGTGATGCCCCCGGCTTCTCCCGCAGCCACCTCTGTATGCCGGATGGCATCCAAAAGGGTGGTCTTTCCGTGATCGACATGTCCCAGAATGGTGACTACCGGCGGGCGGTTCACAAGTTTCGATGGATCCTCATCGGCGATCGTCTGACGCCAGAATGGCACCTCCCCGATTTCCTTGACGGGTTCCTCATCGGGGGCGATCAACACCGCTTCGATTCCGACTTCCGAGCAAACCACAGCAGCGGTGTCAAAATCGATTTGTTGGTTGATATTTGCCATCACGCCATTCGCCATCAATACTTTGATGATTTGAATGGGACTGGTCTTGGTTAATTGGGCAAGGTCTCGTATGGTCACGCTGGAGGGTAATTCCAGTTTTTGGGACGTTTGATCACTCATAAGCACCTCCATGTAAAAATGACGCGTACAGCGCCTTCCCCCTTGGCAGAGCCATTAGGCAGCCAGTGGCAGATCCAACCCCGTAGGAAAACTACAGCACTCTTATACCGGCCAGGTTGCCTTTGTCGGCCTTGAGTAGAAATCCGTGTCAGACGATCCCGGGACCGTCTTCCGTCAAACCGGCAGCAAAGTCCTTCAGCTTGGTCCGATCGTCATCAGACAACTCGGTTTTCAGGGCATGCGCCAGCGGACCTTTTAAACCAGCCTCCCAGCATGAACGGACATTGTGCAGGTAGGCACCCCTTCCGGTTTGTTTCCCGGTCGGGTCGACCACCACCCCCTCACCACTACGCACCAGGCGAATTAAACTCCGCTTGGCAAGTGTTTGTCTGCAGCCGACACAGGTGCGCTGTGGGACATGCTTCACGCGGGGTTGGGCTTTCTTTCCCATCAGACTATTTCCGCAGAGTTCACTCTTCCCATACGATCGTACCATCGTCACGCTTATGTACCTTGCGTGCGGTGGTGACATCGCGATCTGGGTCGTAAGTGACCTCGACATATTTCTTCTTTTTCTTCTTCTTTGCGGAGGCAGCTGCTGTTGAGGCACTCTCTTCTTCTTCGACAGTCGCACCCGCTACCAGAATTTCCGGTTTTAAGGTGAATAATTCGTCCAGTGAAAGCTCTTCTATCTCCGCTTCCTTCGCAGGTGTTTCTTCCGTGGGTCCCTGGGTGGATTCATCGACGGTTAGCTCAACACCTTCCAGGACTGGAATACCTTCTGTCTCTGCAAAACCGCTTCGACTTCTTCAACCGGTTCCGATTTGACCACCACTTTAACAGCATCCACTGTCTCTTGGATGGTCTGCAAGGCTTTAGGTCCAATGCCTTGTAATGCCAGAACTGCATCTGGATTCAGGCGCATCTGTTGAACCAGATCACCGAGTGTGGCGATCTCGGCTTCCTGCAGGATAAAAGCGATATGCTCGGGTAGATTCGCGTCCAGAATATTCGTATTGAAAACCTCATCAGGGATACCCGCCCGGACTTCATTGAGGCGAGTCTCCTCTTCACGAAGTTTCTCCTCCTGCTTGTGGGCTGTCCGTCTTTCGATGCGATCAACGAAATGCGTGATCTGTTCATACTCCTCAGGCATCAATGGACGTCCTTCGGCTTTCTTGACCAACAATGCCTCGAGGGCTGGTAATGCATCCTTCTCGGTCTCCAGCATAGTTTCAAGAGCTGGATCCGTTTTCAGCTTGCCAATTGCATCGGTAGCTGCCTCGGGTAAACTCTTGATATCGATGCGCCAGCCTGTCAGGCGGGCGGCTAATCGAGCATTTTGCCCATCCCGGCCTATTGCCAGGCTCAGCTGGTCTTCTGGGACCACTACTGTGGCCGTGCGATTGTCCTCACCGGCATTCACCAGGTAGACACCACTGACGCGCGCCGGGCTGATGGCTTTAGCGATGTAGATCACCGGGTCGTTATTCCATTCAATGACATCGATCTTTTCATCGTGAAGCTCGCGTACGATAGCTTGGATGCGAACACCGTGGATACCAACACAGGCACCCACGGGGTCGATGCCCTGCTCGGTGGCGGAGACCGCCACTTTGGCGCGCGCGCCGGGTTCGCGGGCGATCGAACGTATCTCCACCACGCCGTGAAAGATCTCAGGAACTTCATTCTCAAGCAAGCGGCGCAGGAAATTACGATGAGTGCGAGACAGGACGATCTGGGGTCCACGTGGATTATCCTTGACCTCGGCTACCAGGGCTCTGACGCGATCATGTATGCGGAAACGCTCGCCCGGGATCATTTCTTTGCGGGCCAGAAGGCCTTCGGCTTTCATGTCCAACCCAACGGTCGCACCGACGACATTGACTGCCTGGACAACGCCGTTGATGATCTCGCCAACCAGTTTGTCAAAGTGTTCGATCTGAGCCATGCGCTCAGCTTCCCGGATGCGTTGCTGGATGACCTGGCGGGCAGTTTGAGCTGCCACACGACCAAAGTTAGCCGGGGTGGAGTCGATCATCACCATTCCGCCCATTTCTGCATTGGGATCGGCTTTTAAAGCATCCTCGAGGGTTACCTCAGTACGGTGATCGAGTACGTCATCGACGATTTCCTTTTCAGCAAATATGGAAAACTTGCCGGTTTCGAGGTCGATCTTGGCTTCAACCGCCTGTCCATTCGAGGCGTTGACTGCCTTGCGATAGGCAGATGCCATGGCAGATTCCAGGGCCTTGATGATGACATCTTTGGGCAGCTGTTTTTCTTCCAGGACCTCGTTAAATGCCAGATTGAATTCGTTCTTCATCCCGCTATCTCCAGATTAAACATTAGCTCCGTAATGAAGAAAAGTGGGGGTTGCCCACTTTTCACGTTGAAGCCTTGGGGTATTATCTTGCTGAGTAAATATACCATTAACAATTAACAAAAGCAAGACCGGGCAAGCCATCGGGTGGTGCAGAAATCAGGACGTTCCTGTTATCACGAGCGATGCCACCGTTCGCTTGGAGTTCCCCGCTATTATTGGGGAATCCATCAATACAGAATATGAAAATCTACACAAGCAGGGGGGCGATTAGCGGTATCAGCACATGCAGGACGATATCTGCCGAGAAATGACCCAACATGGCGCATTCCAAACCGTATTTCCAGTAAAGCCAGCCAAAACCGATACCCAGTAAACCGTTCAGTACAATGGCACGCGAGATGACCAGGAGATCCATTGGCAGGCCGATTGCGGCAGTCGTGGGCAGGTGTCCCAGACCGAAAAGAACGGCAGCTAGGATGTTCGCAACCCAGAAGATGCCGGAAGGTAGTGTTTGGTCCATCTTTTTAAATACAGCTGCACCAATAGCTCCGATCAGTGTCATGACAAACAGGCGGAGTAAAACCTCTTCGTTGATTCCGCCATAAAACGAGGCGAGAAAACCCTGCCAGGCGGGGGGATTTAACGATTCAGGCAGGTTTAAACCGAGCAGCTTTAATTCAGCTTCGAGGGGTGGTCCGAAGACGAATCTATCCAGCAGGATGATGATCCCAGCACCAATGGCACCTATCAGGATCGCAGGGATAAGCATCCCACGGATCTTGTCGCCAATTGGCTCCTTGTTGACCAAACCATCCAGGATGGGGGTTCCCAGTTTGACCCGCCGCGCGACGTATAAACCGGTCCAAATCAGTAGGCCGAAAAGCAGGATATTTACGATTGCTGACACGAGCATGCCTGTAGAAAAAACGTCGCTGGAAGTCAGACTCATACCGCTCAAGGTATAGCTATAGGGGATGATGGCGATAAAGCCTAAAATGCAGGCAATCCAAATAATGATGAGGGATTTCTTATTTATCGGGGGGACCTTAATGTTCTGACCCTTTGTTTCTTCCATAGTATTTTATTCCTTTTGATCGATTAAGCCTGATCACCAATTTTATCTTAATAATAAAAGGCCAGGATCCATTGGTCCTGGCCTGATGGCAGAATTCGAGATCAGTTCCCGGTTTCTATCAGCACCGCCCGCACTTCGATCCTCTTTCTGTATTCCCCCGTAGTGCTGTTAAATCCTTTACAGGTGATAAGCGTTATCCAGGATCGATTTTCGTGGCGCAAGGAAGAGATCTGATTTGGATTGACGGTATTGACTTCCCGCACTTCATAATGGTAGACCATACCTCGATAGTGGATAATGATCTCATCACCCCATTTAAGGGTGCCGAGATTCACAAAAGGTCCGGGTGTCCCATCAGCATTGTACACATGAGCAGTGATACCGCTGTTTCCATCGGTGGTTGGGAAGGCTGTGCCTTCGAGGTAACCAGCTTGTTTACCCAGCCATGTAAGATCCCAGTTGTCTTCTTTATAGGGAATTCCAGTGACAGGCAGTTTGACGCCGAGTGCTGGGATTTCAAGCCAGAGATCACCCAGGTCTTCATAGACCTGGTCAGCAGGCTGTTCAGCCAAAGAGGTGATTACATTGGGAGCGAAACCGGTCCAGGGCAACCTGTTTGGAATCCGGATGACTGCATCATCATCGCGGCCATAAGTATCAATGACATCGTTGGGAATGTAATAACGTTCATAGGAGTAAGGATTATCATCCGACTGGGGATCTGAGTAATCGAGCGGGAGACTCGTCCAGTTGACTGCTGCGGTATTGGTGATCGTCCCATAGGTGAACACCGAGGCGATTAATGCATCGAAGCTAATTGTCGACTGATCAGTGGGCAGAAATTCATTATATGTGACGGTCAGGGTGTTTCCAATGAATTGCATTGTGTCGGGAGTTTTACCACTCACTGCTTGTAGAGAGCCCAGCACATAAGACAGGGATGGCGATAATGTATCACTTATCACGACGTCGTATGCGTTGGTGTTACTGGTGGTTGTATTACTAATGACCACTGTAAATGTCACAGGGTTCCCAGGGAAGGTCACCGTTGGATCAACGCTCTTGTCTATTGCCAGCTCAGGTTCAACGATGATCACTGGTGATGGTGGATCCAGCGGAAGTGAGTTGATCCCATCCCAGGACCATTCCGCCAGATTCTGTAATGATAAATCGCGGACATTTTCAAGCGTGTCAAGAACTACCACCCGATATCGTACAATCAGGATCTGGGGGAACTCATCCACATTGGTTAGGGTTCCGAAATTAGATATGCATGACACGCCCCTGATCAGCCGGGTTGGAGGGAGTACTGACCAAATCGCTGATCAGCACTCCGGAGGCGCAAATTTGATCAAGATTTCCGGCGCTTGATACCAGGCTGCCTGTAAGAGAACTGGTGATGCTTTCGCAATCCACGAATGCCAGACCTCGATCAACCGTATCGCTCAGAACAAGATCGGTTACCGGTCCCGGTGGAATAGTCAGACGTACTTCATAAGTCACGATTTCCCCTATGGCAACACTATTATTTAAAGTGAATGAGTGGTTGGTGCCTTCAAAGGTTTTTACACCATTGGCGACCATATCCTCATCCTCATCGCTATTATCATCGGTATTGGGATCCTCCCCCGATGTATCAACAACCTGGGTGAAGTTTATAAATGCACTGACCGATGCATCCAGAGGATCGTCTACATGGACGGTGACTGTGCGAGTCGTGCTCGCGCCCACTGCAAGAGAGAAAGCTGGCCAGCTGACCATCCGGGTTGGGTTATCGTAGCTGCCACCCAGACTGGCGGAGATGAAGCTGGTGGCGACGGGGATAGTATCCATTAGATCAATGTTATCCGCATCCTGTGTACCATTATTAGATACCGTCAGCGTGTAGGTCATAACCGACCCGGCAGCTACAAGGGTTAATCCATCGTCCTTGACGACAGATAAGTCGGGGTATCCATCGATAGGTGTATCCTCGTCATCTTCGTCAGTAACCGGCGGATCACTGTCATCATAAATGATGACAGTGTTTTGGATTGTTTCCACGCCGGCAGGTATGACGGTCAAGGTAAGGCGGATGGCAAAGGAAACTGTGTGGTGTATGCTGTCTGCGGGAAGGATCCCGATCGTAAAAATGCAGGGTGTGGGAGCTGGCGCACCATCAGTACAGGACCAACCGGGAGTGCTATTGGTTGCATCGAAGACCGTAAAGGTGGGAACTGCATCACTGATTTCCACGCCATTAGCTGCCTGTGTGCCATCATTCCAGTATTCGAGTGTGTAGATCACCACACCCCCCGGGGCCAGTGTCACATCTCCATCGGTTTTCAGAATATGCAGTATCGGGCTGGCATCCACGGGCGTATCGTCATCGTCTTCATCACTGACAGGAGGAATACTATCGTCCTGGATTAAGGCTGTATTATCGATTGTTTCAACGCCAACTGGTAACGGGGCTGCATCGACACGCACAGCAAAATTCACGGTATGGTGGATGGCATCGGCTGTCAGTACGCCGATCGTGTAGGTGCAGATTGTCCCGGGGATATCCCCATCTACACAAGACCAACCGCCCGAACTGTTGGATGCATCGAAGACTGAATTGGGCGGTACTACATCGGTAAGGGTGACTCCGTTTGCATCCTGATTCCCATCATTCCAATAGGTCAGGGTATATACAATCAGACCACCGGGTAGGACCGTCACACCGCCATCATCCTTTTCAATATGGAGAATGGGAGCCGCAACCACCGGGTCAATAACGATGTTGGTGTCTTCATCACTGAAATTATCACCTGTTACAGTGCCCTGGTTGGTCACCTCGTCTATCCCGATTGGTATCGGGTTATTTAATCGAGACATCGAAAACGATTGAGGCAGTGCCCCCCAGCCCGTTGATCGTGCCAAGGTTGACCGAAACATCCGTATCCCCAGCCGTGTTGCCAGAGGACACCGTACCTTGGGTAGTCGTAACACTTCCCACTACGAGAGTGGTGTTGGCATCTGGTGTGTCATAGAACCACACATTTATCGCGTTCTGATCGCCACTGTTCGTGATGACGATGGTGTAGCGCAGAACTTCGCCAGGATTAGCCTGACCATCCCCGTTGCTGTCGATCAGTGCAGACGATTTAAGAGCATCATACTGGTCGCCGCGTTGACCGTATCAGTGTCTTCATCTATATTATCATCCAGCGTGGGATCTACTCCAAATACACCATCATCTTCAACGCGCACCTGATTATAGATCTGGGTGACTGTTGGTGGGAGTGGGCTATTGATCTGAACGGCGAAAAAGATGGTTTCTGTCGCACCGGCTGCCACACTGGCTGGAATTAGGAATGTGCAGGTCGGGGTGGCACTGCAATCCCACCCGGTAGTGCTCGATCCCGGTACAAAAACCGTATTGGTAGGGATCGTTTCGGTAACGACCACCCCGGTTGCCTCATGGTCACCGGTATTGGTCACCTGGATCGCATAAATCAGTACCTCGCCAGGGATGACAATGCTCTGCCCATCATCCTTGGTGACCGCCATATCCGGGGCTACACCGGTCATCGTGTCCTGACCATCCACATCCGGCTCATCCCGCTCATTTGGATCTACACCGGGCAGGGTGGTATCTTGGGTGACAGTTGCCACGTTGGTCACCACTTCCCCCCGGACGATGTTACACTACATCGGTCGTAAAAGTAAAGGTCAGGGCATTTGCAGGCCCAGGTTCGATCGATCCACCGGTATACCGCACGAGCGTATTGGGAGCACTGTAGACTGTAGAATAAACAAAACCAGGTGGTGTTGTCCCTTCTAAAATGTTTGTGAATTTGTTATTCGGCGGGTCGGTGATCAGTGGATCATCGATGATCACATCAAAAGCAGTAGAGGTGCCGGTGTTTCGACCACCAGGCTGATTGTTACAGTATCGCCGATCGCCGCCGTATCCGGTGTGATCGTCTTGGTGATGACCAGTCGGGTTCCACGACTGGTGTGACCACATCCTCCTGGGGGTCAGCAGTATATCCATCCACAACCATGGTGACATTGTTAATCAAACTGGTCTGAGGTGGTAATCCGATATTGGAACCCACATCCTGCACCAGAACCTGGAACTGGATGGCAAAGGTGTTATTGGTTGGATCATTATCACCGCTTACGGTGATCGGATCGAAAGTGAAACAGATGTCATGACCATCACCGCAACTGGCAGATGCATCCACTGCCGGATCAGTGAGATCCGAGAAGATTCCCGCAAATCCGGTTGGGTCGAACACAGCAGAACCAGCTACATAACTCAGTCCAACTGGAAGATTATCCCTGACAAGCAGGCTCGAGGTGAGTCCTTCGATCATGCTCACCTGGATCTGATAGGTGATGATCTCGCCGATGGTGACATCCGGATCGGTCGTATGCACGGCGGAGGTGGAGACTAGATTCTTGTGATGCACTGGCCAGGGTACGTTCAAGACAGCCGGATCGGAAGTCGCGTAATCATTATTGGCCAGTCCGCAAGCCGCGGTGGCATCTCCGGTTCGCTCGCAGGAATCTGTATTGTAGGTGGATTGCTCTCCAACATCCGAGGGTAAGCTGGTCCAATCCTGCCTGGCCGTGTTGGTCAGGGTACTTCCCGGGGCAATGTTGTTGTCGATAGTCAGTATGAATTGGAAGGTGATATCAGCATCTGTCAGGAGGAAGGATGTCAGATCTGCTTCGAGCAGACTGGCGGTCGATTCATCCCAGGTCAGTGTTGGACCGCTTATTTGGGAAAATGAACCGGCAGCGTAGGTAAAACCAGCCGGGATGGTATCCTCCCAATGCAGGTTATAGGCATCCACGTCATAAACTGTGTGATCATGACGGATGATCACGGTCACCGTGATCGCATCGCCTGCATCCCCACTGGTGAGGTTAAAGGATTTATCCACCGAAAGGTCAGGTTCGTAGACTATCACATCTGGCGCAGTACCGGTTTGACTCACCGTAATCGGCCCAGTGGGAGTGGTTGCCCAGCTGGCGGTAGCTGTATTGTGATGCAAAGACCCGGCATTGACCCCGTTGGCATTTAATACGACTGCCCAATAATCGATGACGATGGTTTCTGGCATTGCCGGATTCGTATCTGAATTGGTCAGAGTTCCGAAGTTAAACTTGCCTGGCGGCCGTTGTTCGAGACGACCATGTTGGTGCAGTCAAATGCATTGGCAACAGTGGATGAAAGCCCAACCGAAGCGGTTACGCTGTTGCAACCGACGATCGCAAGACCACTGTTTGTACTGTCCAGAACATCGGTCGAGGTGGCCTGGTACATTGTTCCCTGGGGAATAGTGTAGGTAACCCGGTAGCGGACCTGTTCACCCACGGCAACGTTGTACCCACTGGTGAACGTCTGGTTGGTGTCGATGATCTCTTTAATCGCATTGATGGTGGTGACACTGAATGTCCCTGGATCTGTGTCGCGGTAATCATTATAAGCAGGCGTCAATGTACCAGTGCGTTCTGAGGAGTTTGAGTTGTAAATGGAACGCGCAGTAGAGAAGTCTCCATCCAGGCTGGTCCAACGGATCGCTGCGGTATTTGTTACTGCCGTGCCAACCGGAGCAGATGGGGAAAGAATACCCGAGATCGTCAAGGTGATGGTACGGGTAGTGCTATATGGAAAATCAAATGAGGTTCCTGTGACCGTTTGCAGCGTCCAACCAGTGGCTGTGCTGCCAACCCATTCGAAGGCTGCATTGGTCACCAAGCCTGCAGAATCCACCACGCTCAACGCGGGTGGATCAGCGGCAACCGTGGCGTTCAGTATTAGAGAATCACCACCTGCTGCGACCGGCAGGGGATCCTGAGAAGGTGGTATCGAAGGCATCCGTATCATAGGCTATGGTGGGGGTGGGGTGGCGCATGACGATGGTATAGGAAACCGGGTCGCCAGCCATGCCAGTGCCACCCAGGGCGGCATTGATATAAGCGTCCTTTTGGATATCAAGCTGGGGCTCTAGTACACGCACGTTGGGAGCGCTGGTGGTTATATTATTGGTTCCCCAGTAGAATGCTGCAGAGTTATTGCGTTGGTTGCCAGCCTGATTGCCATTGATATTATCCACCACGACCCGGTACTCAACGATGATCGTCTCGGGTGTGGTATTGACTGTGTTGGAATTTGTAATCGTCCCCAGGTTCAGGGTGATTGTTCTACCGTTATTGGTGATGATCGGGTTGCCTGCTGTGGGGTCGCATATGAACCCTCCAGCCAGACTGGTGGATAAACCAGAACTGGCTGTTATTCCCAGACACTGGACAAAGACAAGCTGGATGTTGCCTATGGCATTGCTCGAAGCATCCAGGGTGTCCACGATACGCGCGTTTGGCAGTGTGCCTTCTGGAATGGTAATGGTCAGGCGATAATCGATCATTTCACCAATGACTGCCTGAAGGTTATTGTTGACAGCGTTGTTGATTTCTGTTTGGATGATTGCCTGGCCGCTAACGGGTCACGGGTGGTTACTGTGGCAGTATCGGTCAGGTCGGTCGGGTTGGTAAAATCATCCCCGTTTTCCGAACCGCTGTAATTGAACAGGGTAGCTGTGTTGGTGTAGGTGGTCCTGGGTATGGTGCTGGCGTTTAAGGTCGCATCGTACGTGATGATGGCGATGTTGCGGCCGCTACTATCATTGTAGTAATCCAAAGCGCCGGCGGCAGGATCAGTCGGACCGGGATCGACCAGTTCGATTCCGGTTCCCAGTAACCCACCACCCAGATCGGAGGTGGAAATGGCCGCACCGGTACCATCCGTGACGCACAGGTTTCCGGCGTAGGTGTAATCCGTTGGCAGGCTGTCCCTCACCCGGATATCGAAAGCGCCATTCAAACCGGTGCCGGTGTTCTCCACCACAATGGCAAATGTGACTGCGTCACCGGCATCTGCACCAGTCAGGTTGCTGTTGATATTACTATGGGTAGTCAACGGCAGTGTACTTGAGGAGATCGTGCCTCCCGAGAAGCGCGGACAACCGGAGGGGTTGAAGGTTATACCCGTCAGGCCCAGAGCTGGTGTGACCGTACCAAGGCCATCGGTATATACAACACTTTTATTCATCGCCAATACAGGCTCGGTGAGCTGGATTTGGATGATGGTGTCCACATCCTGGTCTTCGTTATTCGTAGAGCCTTCGTGGATACTCGCCTGGTTGGTCAGAAAGAGTTTATCGGCGAATGGATCCGTCTGGACGGTAAAGGTGAATATCAGATCCACTACCGTGGGGTTGTGAGCCGGGTTGTTATAGTCGTCATAAAAGAACTCGATCCAGTTTCCGGCCGCATCCACCGTAAGGGTTGGTACGATGCCGGAATAGTTATAAAAGGTGTCATCCGGACCAAACATAGCCCAACCGGCCGCAGGAACATCTGTCGCTCCGCTGCTGATGGTGGCGGTGAAGTTGCCTGCGACCATTTCCGTCGCGTCGTATACTGGCAGGGGCAGGTAATCTGTGATCGTGAGATCCTCTTCATCACTGGTGGCCAGCGTATAGCGAACGCGATAGGTCACTTCATCACCGGCTGCAACTTGCACTGGCGCAGCGCCCGGTGCGAGGCCATTGACAGCATAGATGGTCTTTGATGACACACCATATCCAATCTCCGCAGCGGCGTGGCTGTCCTCGTTTGTGCAGGTCAGGGCAGTTGCAGAGAGATCGGAGCGGTCCAGGCGGTCACCGGTCAGAATGACATCATTAAGGAATTGATCGCCCTGGTCTACGCTTGGATCCAGGGATGGAAAATCATCGGTAAAGTTTTCTTGTACTTGAGCAAAGAAATGGATCTCGACGGTGGTAGCCGAGTCGTTATATGAAGAACAATTGATCGGATTAGCCCCCGTGCCCCCTGAAGTCCCACCCGGATCAACGGGTATACAACCTCCCACCAGCCAGCCATTGGGACGGCTGCGAGTCAATAACTCATCGGAAATATGGAAAATGATATCAGTGGTACCATCATTCGGCGCTGGGTCGGCTGGTGTATAGTTCGGTAGAATTTCCACATTTGCTGTATCCATGCTGCCGGATAGAGACCAACCAGGATTGCCATATACGGTCATGGTTGGTTGGTGCGTGGCATCGGTATAGTAATGCTGGCCGTCGGAGATGGTATCGGTGGCAAACATGCTGGTATAGGCGAAGAAATCTGAGATCTGGATTTCCAGCGTGTATTCCAGGATGTCCAGCGGGCTGACATCTGTGGCATTGTTATCGACTGCGATATCCACGGATTTTTGGATAGCCATGGATTTATCGGTTAAAGTATGGTCATTGGGAGTGAGGTCACTCACAGCTCCAGTCACGACGGAGTCACGCGTGTCAATGGGCGTCCAGGTATAGGTAACTTTGGCATCATCGATGGACGTGACATTCGTGCAGCTGCTTTCTGGCAATACCAGTGATATATCGGCATCCAACCAGGGCACGAAGTAGCTGAAGGTCATGCTGGCATCCGTGTCGCCAGGTCCTCCAGTTACACTGGTCCAAAAAGAGATCAAGTCATTGTCCGGAGGATTCTGCGCAGCACCGGTCACCGGCTGATCCCCGTACGGTGGCAGGATCGACCAGCCCCCGGGTACGGCGGAATTGAAGAGGACATACTGAAGATTGTCCGGCAGGTCGTCCTCCAGATAAAAGTCAGTTACGGTCTGTCCATTGGCAATGTCTGCATTGACGATATATTGGCGTTGATAATTGGGTCCGGTGGCAGTTTCATCTTCCGGCCCAACATAGATTTTTTCAAGGGTGAGCAAGGTGGGGGCGATCTGACTTGGTAACCAACTACCCACGATGGAGGGATCTGTGGCAGGATTATTAAGGGGGTCTTCTCCATACTGATATCCACCACGAGCATAAAAAGTCAGTGGGGTGTTTAAATCCGCCAGGTTACTCATACAGGCGGTAATGGAGATGTTTGTGGGTGGTTGGTCAAAAACGTAGGAGCCAAAGGGGAGTAGGAATGAGATGAACCCATCTCCGGGGATGATCGAACCTGGTGGGTTTACCTGGACCGGTGCTCCTCCAGTCGTGACCGCGTAGGGGTGATTGATATAAGTCGGGCTTATCTGAAATGTTGCCGATATGGGCGCTGGACTCAGAGGTTGCCCGGCATAGGTGATGTCATTAACCGAGATTGTCAAGCCATCATCGATTTCGATGTCTGCTCCATCTGCCCCGGTTACGGGAATGGCAAAGTCAATGAAGGGGCCATAGCCGACAGTGCCATTATTGTCAAAAGTAACGGTGAAATCCACACATTCCCCGATCAGTCCCTCTGCAGGTAGTGTTGTGGTGATGGTTGTTGTTGGTGCACCCAAGGGTTTATCCACTGTATCCGGTAAGGGGCTTGCACTCACGCTTGCAGGCCTACTACCAAGAAACCTGACGCCGATAGAACTGAAAGCGTCAGGATCACTGAGAGTATTTTTACGGTTTCCAATTTGATGCAAGGATTAATTTTCATTGAAATTTACACCTTTGAGTGACAAGTAATGCATAGAATGGAAATGTTGATCATAAGATATACATTTAATCCTATAATTACCATTATAGCTGAATATTTCCTGCTTTTTTTTGATATAATTAAAGTTGGTTATGATGAAACCTCTCATGTGAGAGGTGGTTTTTCATGTTAAATATCAATACAGCCAATTATAGAGGGTAACACATGCTGAAAAATACCAGAATATTCCGGGTTGGTAACTTGCTTGTTCTGCTAACAATAATCAGTGGGTTAATGATGATACCCAATCAATCTGCCCAGGCATTGCCATCGGGAGTGTCAGATTATTATCATTCCCACCACATCTCAGCAGGTCTTTAATATATTTGTTGATAACGATAATGATCCAACCCTGGTACAAGCCCAGGGCATGCGCTATGTGATCGGGGTTACTGCCTATGTGAATAACACCACCCTCTTTTATGATCATTGGGAGGATGGTTACGACTTTAATGAAACCGATTTTAGCAATGCGGATGAGACTTATTCTGTCACCAATGCAGGCGGGGTTGCGAATTTTGTGTCCTTTAATGTTCCCGTACCAAGAGCAGCCCCTCCAACCTCCATTAATGCCTGTGGCGCGGGTGGCTCGAATCCAAATGGCGCATCCACGAATTGTTACGATGGCGGGGATCATATCTATATCGTCGGCGCCGCCGCGGTTACCTTGTCCCTCTGGCCTGAGTCGATCCAGACTGTCTACGCCCTCTCGTGGGGGCTCTTCCCGACCAAACCTTATCAGACCACCTACACCATCCCGGTTGGTGAGAACCTGGCTCCCGGTTACGAAGATTTTGCCAATACTTATGTCATTGCGCAATCCACGCATGATGGTAATACGGTCACGATCAATGATCCGTCAACCGGCGGCGTGGATGTGAATGTGGTTTTGAATAAAGGGCAGGTGACCCAACTTTACAGTATCGATTCTGGAACGACTGTCAACGGGACATACCCGGTCCAGGTGCAATTCATTGCAGGTGAAGGGCCACTGGGTGGACAGGCTTCTGAATTTCGGGGGTGGACTATGGTTCCCACCACCCTGTGGGATGACGAATATTACAGTCCGGTCAGTTCAGGAACTGGTTCCTACCAGACCGATCTTTACATTTATAACCCACCGGGTGCTTCATTAACAGTGACTTGGCAAGACTCATCCGGCACCGGAAATTTCACACTTCCTGCCGGGACGACCCGGGCTTACTCGGCTGCCACGGGCGCAAATCATTATGTCCCCCAAAACAGCGGCGTTCGGCTGACCGGCACCCGGAACTTCTGGGTCATTGGCGCCACAGATACCGAGGATTACAACCTGGAGTGGGGTTTTCAATTGATCCCGGCTTTCGCTTTGGTCACCGAATACTACCTGGGTTGGGCTCCCGGTACCAGTGCCGTTCCGCCAGCCAACAATTGTTCGCCGGTGTGGGTGACACCGGTTAATGACAACACTGTGGTTAAATTCGATTTTTCTCCGGTTAATGGAATCTACGACTTAACTGTCACCCTGAACCGGTTGGCCTCGTACCGCGCTTACGATCCGGATTTTAACAACACCGGCATGAACATAGTGGCCAGCGGTCCCATTGCAGTCGTCTGGGGCGAAGCCAGCGTGAACCAGGCTGGCGCAGCCTGTGCGGTTACCAGCCCCAATATGGATCTTGGGTATACGGTTGTTCCGATTATTGAGGAAGGCTTCAATGAAATATTGTTGAATCTGGATAAAACCGCCGATCCCACCAGTATTGCGAATTTAGTCGGGCAGACCTCGGAATTCACCCTCGTGGTGAACACCGAGCGTTTCGCGATTGAGAATGTGGATATTGTGGATGTATTGCCTCCCAATTGGAATTATGTGGATAATTCCACCACGATCACTTTTCCGGATAATACAACCATATCAGGCAATGCAGCTGATCCGAGTTCTATAGTTTTACCCACCCTGACCTGGAATATTGATGTCGACATGCCGGCTTTTGAGACTTTGACGGTCAGGTTCACTGCCATCACCACTGCTGCTCCCAATGGAACGAGCGTCAATGAAGGCAGCGCTACAGGCACATTTGGTGCCCTGACATATACTGCATCCGATACTGCCACGGTGGACAGTAACAATACACCCAATTTCTCGATCACCAAGGTTGCAGCGGAGCCGGGCGTGGATTCGGCCGGGGATGTGATTCATTATACGGTGACTTTGAATAACACAGGAGGTGTTGCGCTGACCGGTGTGACAGTCAGCGATCCGTTAGTGACGAACCTGGTGTATGTCTCCGGGGACACCGATAGTGACAACCAGCTGGATACGACCGAGACATGGGTCTACACAGGCACCTATACAGTGCTGCAGTCCGATATTGATAACAACGGTGGCGGAGACGGCGACATCGATAACACGGTGACTGGCGATACAACCCAGACCACCCCCCGGACAGCCAGCGAAGATGTGAAAATTGTCCATCCGGCTTTGACGATCGTAAAGACTGCGATCCCAACGACCTACACAGCAGTTGGGAACGTGATCAGTTACTCATACCTCGTAACGAACAGCGGGGATGTGATGTTGTTAGCTCCATTCACCATTACGGATGATCGAGCGACGGATGAGAGCTGCCCATCGTTGCCATTGAGCCTGAACCCGGGCGAGACGGTGACCTGCACGGCGAGCTACACGATCACGGCGGGAGATGTAACCGCCGGGTCGGTGACGAACGTAGCCTCGGCACACGGTTTTCTTGGGACGACGCCGGTGGATTCACCGACAGATACCGAAACAGTCTATTACCGCGCCTTGACGCTCGTGAAGACAGCCAATCCTTTAACCTACGATACTGTGGGTGATGTGATCGGCTACAGCTACCTGGTGACGAATAGTGGGAGCGTTCGGCTGGCAGGACCTGTGACGATTGCTGATGACCAAGCGGTGGATGAAGCCTGTCCCTTAGTGAGCACGGTTGGAAATGGGGATGGTTACCTGGATCCTGGGGAGTCGATCACGTGCACGGCGAGCTACACGATCGACCAGAATGATCTGGATGCAGGTAGTGTGACGAACATTGCGACAGCGAGGGCGGATGGGACGGATTCGAACACAGATACCGAGACGGTGAATTACATTGCCCTGGCGCTGGATAAAGTGTATGTTAATTACACTGATAGCGACAGCAGCGGGACCATCTCTCTGGGTGATGACCTGAATTACACCGTTACCATGACCAATATAGGAAATACCACCCTGACAAGTGTGGTGGTGAGCGACCCAGACCTGATTCCAACTGATGCAAGCTGCCCAAGCGTGACCCCGTTGGGTACCTGTGTGTTGTCAGGCAGCCATGAGGTTACGCAAGTGGATGTTGATGCCGGTGAATTTGAGAATACAGCAATAGTGACGGACGATAACATCTGCACAACCACACCTGGACCTGAATGTGAGGACACTGAGATAGTCCCGATACCACAAAACCCCGCGATCGACATTCGCAAGAATGTAGAGGGAGCGGACAGCCAGCAGGCGTTGGTGGGCGACACGGTGACGTTCACGATCTATGTAGAGAACACTGGGGATGTGACCCTGACGAACGTGTTGGTCAGTGATCCCTTGGTTCCGGACTGCGACACGACCATCGCCAGCCTGGCAGCGGGTGCGAACACGACCTACACCTGCACGGTGACGGCGGCAGCGGACTTCACGAATCTAGCGACGGTGACCGGCACTCCGCCGGTTGGGCCGGATGTGACGGATACGGATCCCTCCAGTGTGGATGTGATCGCTCCTGACATCGACATTCGCAAGAATGTAGAGGGAGCGGACAGCCAGCAGGCGTTGGTGGGCGACACGGTGACGTTCACGATCTATGTAGAGAACACTGGGGATGTGACCCTGACGAACGTGTTGGTCAGTGATCCCTTGGTTCCGGACTGCGACACGACCATCGCCAGCCTGGCAGCGGGTGCGAACACGACCTACACCTGCACGGTGACGGCGGCAGCGGACTTCACGAATCTAGCGACGGTGACCGGCACTCCGCCGGTTGGGCCGGATGTGACGGATACGGATCCCTCCAGTGTGGATGTGATCGCTCCTGACATCGACATTCGCAAGAATGTAGAGGGAGCGGACAGCCAGCAGGCGTTGGTGGGCGACACGGTGACGTTCACGATCTATGTAGAGAACACTGGGGATGTGACCCTGACGAACGTGTTGGTCAGTGATCCCTTGGTTCCGGACTGCGACACGACCATCGCCAGCCTGGCAGCGGGTGCGAACACGACCTACACCTGCACGGTGACGGCGGCAGCGGACTTCACGAATCTAGCGACGGTGACCGGCACTCCGCCGGTTGGGCCGGATGTGACGGATACGGATCCCTCCAGTGTGGATGTGATCGCTCCTGACATCGACATTCGCAAGAATGTAGAGGGAGCGGACAGCCAGCAGGCGTTGGTGGGCGACACGGTGACGTTCACGATCTATGTAGAGAACACTGGGGATGTGACCCTGACGAACGTGTTGGTCAGTGATCCCTTGGTTCCGGACTGCGACACGACCATCGCCAGCCTGGCAGCGGGTGCGAACACGACCTACACCTGCACGGTGACGGCGGCAGCGGACTTCACGAATCTAGCGACGGTGACCGGCACTCCGCCGGTTGGGCCGGATGTGACGGATACGGATCCCTCCAGTGTGGATGTGATCGCTCCTGACATCGACATTCGCAAGAATGTAGAGGGAGCGGACAGCCAGCAGGCGTTGGTGGGCGACACGGTGACGTTCACGATCTATGTAGAGAACACTGGGGATGTGACCCTGACGAACGTGTTGGTCAGTGATCCCTTGGTTCCGGACTGCGACACGACCATCGCCAGCCTGGCAGCGGGTGCGAACACGACCTACACCTGCACGGTGACGGCGGCAGCGGACTTCACGAATCTAGCGACGGTGACCGGCACTCCGCCGGTTGGGCCGGATGTGACGGATACGGATCCCTCCAGTGTGGATGTGATCGCTCCTGACATCGACATTCGCAAGAATGTAGAGGGAGCGGACAGCCAGCAGGCGTTGGTGGGCGACACGGTGACGTTCACGATCTATGTAGAGAACACTGGGGATGTGACCCTGACGAACGTGTTGGTCAGTGATCCCTTGGTTCCGGACTGCGACACGACCATCGCCAGCCTGGCAGCGGGTGCGAACACGACCTACACCTGCACGGTGACGGCGGCAGCGGACTTCACGAATCTAGCGACGGTGACCGGCACTCCGCCGGTTGGGCCGGATGTGACGGATACGGATCCCTCCAGTGTGGATGTGATCGCTCCTGACATCGACATTCGCAAGAATGTAGAGGGAGCGGACAGCCAGCAGGCGTTGGTGGGCGACACGGTGACGTTCACGATCTATGTAGAGAACACTGGGGATGTGACCCTGACGAACGTGTTGGTCAGTGATCCCTTGGTTCCGGACTGCGACACGACCATCGCCAGCCTGGCAGCGGGTGCGAACACGACCTACACCTGCACGGTGACGGCGGCAGCGGACTTCACGAATCTAGCGACGGTGACCGGCACTCCGCCGGTTGGGCCGGATGTGACGGATACGGATCCCTCCAGTGTGGATGTGATCGCTCCTGACATCGACATTCGCAAGAATGTAGAGGGAGCGGACAGCCAGCAGGCGTTGGTGGGCGACACGGTGACGTTCACGATCTATGTAGAGAACACTGGGGATGTGACCCTGACGAACGTGTTGGTCAGTGATCCCTTGGTTCCGGACTGCGACACGACCATCGCCAGCCTGGCAGCGGGTGCGAACACGACCTACACCTGCACGGTGACGGCGGCAGCGGACTTCACGAATCTAGCGACGGTGACCGGCACTCCGCCGGTTGGGCCGGATGTGACGGATACGGATCCCTCCAGTGTGGATGTGATCGCTCCTGACATCGACATTCGCAAGAATGTAGAGGGAGCGGACAGCCAGCAGGCGTTGGTGGGCGACACGGTGACGTTCACGATCTATGTAGAGAACACTGGGGATGTGACCCTGACGAACGTGTTGGTCAGTGATCCCTTGGTTCCGGACTGCGACACGACCATCGCCAGCCTGGCAGCGGGTGCGAACACGACCTACACCTGCACGGTGACGGCGGCAGCGGACTTCACGAATCTAGCGACGGTGACCGGCACTCCGCCGGTTGGGCCGGATGTGACGGATACGGATCCCTCCAGTGTGGATGTGATCGCTCCTGACATCGACATTCGCAAGAATGTAGAGGGAGCGGACAGCCAGCAGGCGTTGGTGGGCGACACGGTGACGTTCACGATCTATGTAGAGAACACTGGGGATGTGACCCTGACGAACGTGTTGGTCAGTGATCCCTTGGTTCCGGACTGCGACACGACCATCGCCAGCCTGGCAGCGGGTGCGAACACGACCTACACCTGCACGGTGACGGCGGCAGCGGACTTCACGAATCTAGCGACGGTGACCGGCACTCCGCCGGTTGGGCCGGATGTGACGGATACGGATCCCTCCAGTGTGGATGTGATCGCTCCTGACATCGACATTCGCAAGAATGTAGAGGGAGCGGACAGCCAGCAGGCGTTGGTGGGCGACACGGTGACGTTCACGATCTATGTAGAGAACACTGGGGATGTGACCCTGACGAACGTGTTGGTCAGTGATCCCTTGGTTCCGGACTGCGACACGACCATCGCCAGCCTGGCAGCGGGTGCGAACACGACCTACACCTGCACGGTGACGGCGGCAGCGGACTTCACGAATCTAGCGACGGTGACCGGCACTCCGCCGGTTGGGCCGGATGTGACGGATACGGATCCCTCCAGTGTGGATGTGATCGCTCCTGACATCGACATTCGCAAGAATGTAGAGGGAGCGGACAGCCAGCAGGCGTTGGTGGGCGACACGGTGACGTTCACGATCTATGTAGAGAACACTGGGGATGTGACCCTGACGAACGTGTTGGTCAGTGATCCCTTGGTTCCGGACTGCGACACGACCATCGCCAGCCTGGCAGCGGGTGCGAACACGACCTACACCTGCACGGTGACGGCGGCAGCGGACTTCACGAATCTAGCGACGGTGACCGGCACTCCGCCGGTTGGGCCGGATGTGACGGATACGGATCCCTCCAGTGTGGATGTGATCGCTCCTGACATCGACATTCGCAAGAATGTAGAGGGAGCGGACAGCCAGCAGGCGTTGGTGGGCGACACGGTGACGTTCACGATCTATGTAGAGAACACTGGGGATGTGACCCTGACGAACGTGTTGGTCAGTGATCCCTTGGTTCCGGACTGCGACACGACCATCGCCAGCCTGGCAGCGGGTGCGAACACGACCTACACCTGCACGGTGACGGCGGCAGCGGACTTCACGAATCTAGCGACGGTGACCGGCACTCCGCCGGTTGGGCCGGATGTGACGGATACGGATCCCTCCAGTGTGGATGTGATCGCTCCTGACATCGACATTCGCAAGAATGTAGAGGGAGCGGACAGCCAGCAGGCGTTGGTGGGCGACACGGTGACGTTCACGATCTATGTAGAGAACACTGGGGATGTGACCCTGACGAACGTGTTGGTCAGTGATCCCTTGGTTCCGGACTGCGACACGACCATCGCCAGCCTGGCAGCGGGTGCGAACACGACCTACACCTGCACGGTGACGGCGGCAGCGGACTTCACGAATCTAGCGACGGTGACCGGCACTCCGCCGGTTGGGCCGGATGTGACGGATACGGATCCCTCCAGTGTGGATGTGATCGCTCCTGACATCGACATTCGCAAGAATGTAGAGGGAGCGGACAGCCAGCAGGCGTTGGTGGGCGACACGGTGACGTTCACGATCTATGTAGAGAACACTGGGGATGTGACCCTGACGAACGTGTTGGTCAGTGATCCCTTGGTTCCGGACTGCGACACGACCATCGCCAGCCTGGCAGCGGGTGCGAACACGACCTACACCTGCACGGTGACGGCGGCAGCGGACTTCACGAATCTAGCGACGGTGACCGGCACTCCGCCGGTTGGGCCGGATGTGACGGATACGGATCCCTCCAGTGTGGATGTGATCGCTCCTGACATCGACATTCGCAAGAATGTAGAGGGAGCGGACAGCCAGCAGGCGTTGGTGGGCGACACGGTGACGTTCACGATCTATGTAGAGAACACTGGGGATGTGACCCTGACGAACGTGTTGGTCAGTGATCCCTTGGTTCCGGACTGCGACACGACCATCGCCAGCCTGGCAGCGGGTGCGAACACGACCTACACCTGCACGGTGACGGCGGCAGCGGACTTCACGAATCTAGCGACGGTGACCGGCACTCCGCCGGTTGGGCCGGATGTGACGGATACGGATCCCTCCAGTGTGGATGTGATCGCTCCTGACATCGACATTCGCAAGAATGTAGAGGGAGCGGACAGCCAGCAGGCGTTGGTGGGCGACACGGTGACGTTCACGATCTATGTAGAGAACACTGGGGATGTGACCCTGACGAACGTGTTGGTCAGTGATCCCTTGGTTCCGGACTGCGACACGACCATCGCCAGCCTGGCAGCGGGTGCGAACACGACCTACACCTGCACGGTGACGGCGGCAGCGGACTTCACGAATCTAGCGACGGTGACCGGCACTCCGCCGGTTGGGCCGGATGTGACGGATACGGATCCCTCCAGTGTGGATGTGATCGCTCCTGACATCGACATTCGCAAGAATGTAGAGGGAGCGGACAGCCAAACAGTCACATCGGGAAGTGATGTCACATTCGTTATCCGGGTAACAAATACTGGTGACGTTACATTAAGTATAGTCAGTGTGACAGATATTCTGGCACCAGATTGTGCAGCGACCGGTCTTGGACCCCTTCTTCCAGGAGACTACGTTGAATATCTTTGTACGGTACTCAATGTAATCGCTGGTTTTACCAATACCGCCACAGCTCAGGGTGAGACCTCTACGGGCATAACGGTCACCGATAATGACGACTCAACCGTGTTGATCGCGGCTGTAGGGGACCTGAGCCTGACGAAAACCCTGACGGATTCCAATCAGAGCTTTACGAATGATAATAATGTGGCTATCGGTGAGATCGTCACCTATCAAGTTTCAGTGGTCGTTCCTCCCGGCCCATTCAGCACGACGATCCTGACCGATACCATGGATCGTGGTCTGGCATTTGTTGGATGCACCGGTATTACCGGTGCAGGATTGACAACCTCGATTGGTACTCTGGCAGATGTTTGTAACAATGCGGTCGGAGTGACTTATCTGCCTACGAGTACCGATCCTCGCGATGAAGGACGCCAGGCTGTCTTTACCTTTGGTTTGTTAACCAATACAACCGCAGGTGATGTGACCATGCGGGTGACGTATGAAGCTGTTGTTCTTAATAGCCTTGGTAATACGAACGGCGTGGATCTTGGCAACCAGGCTAGTTTGACATGGGGTGTTGCTGATAGTGCGGGGCCGGCTTCTGCAGAGGATGTGAACATTGTTGAATCCCGTTTGAATGTGACAAAGTCAGCCAGTCCCACACTCGTTGCAGTTGGAACAGAGGTTACCTTTACCCTGATGTTGACGCACGATAGCCTGTTCAGCACCACGGATGCTTTCAATGTGGAGTTGATCGATCAATTACCACTCGAATTAGGTAATGTGACAGCCTTGAATTGCACCACGGGCGCCCAGGACCCATCCACCTGCACCTACAGTCTTGCAACCCACACAATCAGGGCAGTGTGGCCGATATTCACTCGCACAGGTGGTAACAGTATCATCACTTTCCGTGCGACAGTGCTCTCACTCCCTGCGAGTAATGAAATCAGCAACTCTGTCACTGGGGAGTGGACCAGTCTACCGGATGATGTTTCTGAACCTCAAACGGAATATAACGATCTATCTGATGAGCGGACTTTCCCGCCTGGGATCGACGTGGATAATTACATCGATACAGATGAGATTATCCTGAGACCTGCCGGTCAACCGAGCACCGGATTTGCCCCCGGACGGATCACACCCCTGGATATCACGACCAGGATTACATATGAGAGTCTGGGAGATCTTTCCGTTGAAGTACCCATCCTGGGGATCACACTACCGGTGGTAGGTGTGCCCTTGGATGATCGTTCCTGGGATCTGACATGGTTATGGGATCAGGCAGGCTGGTTGGAAGAAACCGCCTACCCAACCTGGAAGGGGAATAGTGTCATCACGGCCCATGTTTACCTGCCGAATGGAAAACCAGGTCCATTCCTGAACCTGGGTAATCTCGCCTGGGGTGACCAGATTATCGTTCACACCAATGGCATGAGATATGTCTATCAGGTGCGGAGTGTGACAACCGTCAAATCCAATGACATGTCTGCTTTCAAGCATGAGGATAAAGCATGGATCACCCTGGTCACATGCAAGGAATATGATGCAAAGACAGATACCTACAAGAAACGGATCGTTGTTAAAGCAATTCTTATCGATGTGACCGAAGAGTTGACGAATTCGAACTAATCGTTCTATCTGATTAAACAAAAAGCCTGGTTTACCAGGCTTTTTAATTTACTTCGGTGTTGATTTAATATAGCATTCTCGGTAAGTTAGGAATCCAGTTTCTTAGTGAATTTCAAGACACGGATGGCTTCAATGGTTGTATGGCAATTCCAATCCTTACCATCTTCGCTCTCCCAGTAATCACCAGGTTTTCGTAAAGCCAGCAGTTTATCCGCCGTTTTCTTGATGATCGGATTTTTCTGACGGATACGGCTGATGATCAAGGTGACTCCCATCCATGCCAGGCTGGAGGTCGGTAAGCCTTCCATGTGATCCCGACATGCGGTCACCACTTTATCTGCAACTTCGTAACGGCGCATGCGCAGCCATAAACCGGCTGACATCCAATTGGCCTGGGGTGTTGATGGTAGACAGCCATTTTCTTCAAGATATCGCATCAAAAAGCCCATCGCGCGGGGAACGGAATTGTCCCGTCCGGAATAATAAGCTACCCAGAAACCGCAATTGGCAGCCAGGTAAAGGCGGGGTTCCAACGTTCCCGGTTTGAGATATTTGGGTGCCCAGCTGGCGAGTGATTCGGATTCTTCCCAGCTGCCATCCAAAGATTGACGACGTACCAGGTACCGGATGGCCAATTCGATCGGTTTTTGTTCAATTGACAGACCGAGTTGTTCAGCCTGGGCCAGGCGGAAACAGGTGGCATCCAGTGAGCTCTGACCATGTGACCATTTTGCAGGCCAGCCACCATCTTCGCATTGACCTGAAAGTAATTCTTTAATGACATTATTCGAGGGTCTCGTGCCACTTAAAAGAAATGCCAGACGCGCTTTTTCAACGGCGGATCCGTATTTCTCGATGTATGAATATTGCATACTCATTTTATACCACCGATAAACGATTTATTCCAGTTTTCTGACCTCAGGATAACGGAGCCATATAAATGTGAAATAAATAAACAATGCGCCGGAGGCTACCCAGACGGCGAAGGGAGCACTGACCTTATCCGTCAGCCAACCCAGTAGCAATGACCCGACTGGCATGGCACCGAAGAAGAGCAGCGTATAAAAACCCATCACCCGACCTCGCAGGTTGTCCGGGACCCGCAACTGGACTAAAGCATTAGACGTGTTCATGACAGTCATGAATGCCCATCCAACCAGGATGAGGGCTGCCAAAGATAAAGGAACAATGCTCATAAAGGAAAAAACCAGCATTAGTAAAGGCAATAGCATGCTGCCAATCGACCATAATTTGCCACGGACCGAGCGGGCACTGAAAGCAGCCACGGTCAGTGCGCCCATCAATGCGCCCACCCCACGGGCGGAGAGTAACCAGCCATTGGTCTTGACGTCCCCCTTGAGGACATCCACAGCCCAAGCTGGCATGAGAGACATGAGGCTCATTCCGAACATCCCGACAACAAACACCGTTGCGAATAACAGGATGATGGTCCGCTTTGATTTAATGAAGTGGAAAGCTTCCCCCATGGCTTTGATGGCCGGTTTCCGGGATGTCTCGATCAACCCGATCTTCAAGCGCATCAGGCTGAGTGCACCAATGACCGCAAGGAATGAGACGGCATTTATTGAAAAGCACCAGGCGGGTCCCACAGCGGCATAAGTCAGCCCGGCCACGGCCGGTCCTACTGCATTTGCGGTTGTGAACATCGATGAGTTGAGTGCGATCGCATTGGCCAGGTCATCGTGTCCTACCAGTTCGACCACAAAGGACTGCCTGGCGGGGGCATCAAAGCTGTTGCCAATTCCAAGCAGGAAAGCCAGCACCAGGATATGCCAGGGTTGGATGAGGTCGGTGAAAACCAGCGCTGCCAGGGCGGCAGCCAGAAACATCATGTAGATCTGAGTGATGATCAGCAGTGTCCGACGTGGAACCCGATCTGCCACAACACCACCGTACAGAGTCAGGAATACGGTGGGCAACCCGGAAGCGAATCCGACATACCCCAGGTAGGCTGCGGAGTGGGTCAGATCATAGATCAGGTACCCTTGGGCTGTGCTTTGCATCCAGGTGCCCACCAGCGATACCAGCTGACCGGCAAACCATAAGCGATAGTTGGAATGGTTTAATGATGCGAATGTCCTTCGTAGGATGATGGAGACCCCGGTTGAGTTGACAGGCGGCATGATCTGGATTTTGTTGTCCGTTTCGTATTAGCTTGAGGAGTTATCCGGGTAAATCCAATTTGCTGAGGAGTTCGGGTAATACCTGCACGGATGCTTTTTCGCCGGCTGAGATGGTTTCGCCTGCGCGGCTGAAGCCACCAAATGAGAGCATATCGTTAGATAGCTCGGGGGTGATCAGAATATCAGGTGTATCCAGCAACAGGCGCAGGCGGGTCTGTTCCGATATCATCATGGCCACAAACCGGTAGACTTCCTGAAAACTGGCCGGTGGCGTGACCGCAAAATGCTCTGCCCGGGTAGTTGTACCAAGTTTTGTAAAATCGTGATGCATCACATCCACGGCAATAACGAATTCAGCTCCCAACTCTCGTACATGATCTACCGGTAAATTGTTTTTAACCCCGCCATCCACATACTGGCATTCATTAACAATTTGCGGGGTAAAGACACCCGGTACAGCTATGGAAGCCATTAAAGCGTTCAACACATTTCCCTGGGTGAAGACTGTTTCCGACCCATCTGCAAGATTAACCGAACAGACAGCCAGAGGTGTTTTAAGGTCACTGAACCTGATCTCTGATCCGATCACCTCGGAAAGCAACTCGCGCACCCGGTTTCCGGCAAGCAGACCGCGACGGCCACCAGCCATGTCGACCATGCGGATTAGCTGGCGAACGTTGGAAAGCTTGGTCGTCACTGCTTCGATCTCTGCGGCGTGCATACCTTTGGCGATACAAGCCCCGATAATTGCGCCCATGCTGGTACCCGAAATGAAGTTGATCGGGATAGGTATTTGTTCCAGAACCTTAAAAACACCGATATGAGCCAGACCGCGTGCTCCCCCTCCGCTTAAGGCTAACCCGATTTTACGGGTGGAATTTACCTCATCGGTCATCAGACTGATCCTCCTGGCGAACCAGGTCAAGCGTTTCAACTGCATGGCGCAGATGGGGAATGATGATGCTGCCGCCTACTACCAGGGCCACATTGAACGCCTCATATAATTCCTCATCCTTCCAATCCGCATGAACACATTGAATAATGTGGTGGTCGATACAATCGTTACAGCGCAGGACCATGGAAGCCACCAGACCAAGCATTTCTTTTTGCCGGGCCAGTAACGCTCCATCTGAATATGCAGCAGTGTCCAGGTTCAGAAAGCGTTTTAAACCGAGATGGTCGATCTCAGCGATGCGTGCGTTCATGCGCTTGCGATAATCCTGATATTCTGTCAGACGACTGGTCATGGGAGATCCTGGTAACTGATACCTTTGCCGTTCATATTGAAATCGCTGATAGCTTGGCGGGTGTGCTCATTTTCCGGGAGGGCTTTAAGTATTTCGAAGGGCAGTGTCAGGTGCAAGGCACCTGCTTTGACTGCATTAACGGCATCTGCCGTGCTTTTAATGCTGGCTGCCATCAATTCGGTCAAGCTATCTGCCAGGACCTGGGCGCAGGCCGTGGTAAGTGAGTCCGCCTCACCAAGCAGGCTGGCTGCACGGTTGAAGTACACAATTACATACCGTGCGCCGGATTCGGCAGCCAGCAGTGCTTGGGTTGGGCTGAACACAGCTGTCATGGCACAGGCAAACTCCGGTGCTAACCGGCTACAGGCGCGGAATCCGGGGGCCACAGCAGGGATCTTCACCACCAGTTTCTTGCCAAGAATCTCACGAGCACGATGCGCTTCAAGATACATACCCTCCTGGGTCTCAGCCATGAGTTGGTAAAAGATCTCACCATCCACAAGGTTTGCAATGGCTTTCAAGCGTTCTTCAGGTTTGATCTCGCTGCGACCTAAGAGTGCCGGGTTGGTGGTGACACCACTCACCCAGCCCCAGGAAAAAGCTTCCTTTATTTCATCCAAAACTGCTGAATCGAGATAGAGCGCCATGGGAACTCCTCCGGAAGGATGGGACTGGATAGATTGAATGTATTATAACTTGTGCGCTTGGGATATGATCCTGAATCGTGCAAGCAGTGGGAAACTGGATTTATAATCGCACGTAGAGATAAGATAATCGGAGAATATCAAACACCATGGAAAAGCAAGTTATTGTCGAAACCAAAAAGAATCCAGGGTTCCTTTGGCAGGTGTTATGGTTCGTCATCGTAGGTCTGTGGCTGGGTCAGACCTGGATCGTCGTGGCTTGGGTCGCCATGATCACCATTATTGGAATCCCACTGGGTTTATGGATGGTTAATATACTCCCGAAAGTGCTGGCTTTGCGTAACAAGCCGGAGAAAGTGCTGATCACCCATAACACCGATGGAAACCTGATCGAGCAGAAAGTACCTGTCAAGCAGGTTAATCTGGTCCTGCGTATTTTATATTTCACGCTGGTCGGTTGGTGGCTTTCCGCGCTATGGATGGAAGCCGCCTTTCTGATCAGCGCTTCCATCATCGGCATGCCATTAGGCTTCTGGATGTTCGATCGGAACCCCGGCATCTTGACACTCAGGCGATAATTGATTTACAGTAAATTTACACTGGCTTTATCCATTATTAATCGTCAGGTGGCATAATCAGTGAAATCAAGGAGAAAAAATGAACAAATTTATTCGTGTGTTTTCCTATATCCTGATGATCCTGGGTGCTGTGATCATCCTGGGTGGATTGGGAACCGGAATCATCATGTTGGTCACCCGTGGCGCCCGGATGATGGAACATTCACAACCCTTCCTTAGAATGATGGGTGGGGGAGTGGCTGTCACAACCGGATTGAAAGTGATGCTTCAAGGTTTGTTGGTCTCCGGCTTTGGGATGCTGCTCTACCTGGTGGGAGAAATCGTGAGACGTAAGGATTCACAAGCGGAAGACTTACCAATAAAATCAGCCCGGGTTAAAAAATAATACCGGATCTGGTGTTTTACTGCCTGCTTTTACTTCGCCGGGGATGAAAATCCTTCCCCGGCGAAACTTTTAAATAGCTTTTTCAAATACACGGTAACGACGTAAAGGTTTCGCCCCAAGCTTCAATAAAGCGTTATTCATACGGTCATTATCCTCCAGGACGTAATTGATCTCAAGACGTATGTGCTCATTGTAAAGTGCATCATAAGTGGCTTTGTAGATCAGTGTGTCGATCGCGCGTCCCTGATACTCCGGGATGACTCCCAACGCCCACATGCGATATTGGGTTATTTTTGGAAGACCTGTTAGCATTTTAAACCAACCGAAGGGTAATAATGAGCCATGCATACCTTTCAGCAGGAGATTGATATCCGGAAGTGACATGCCAAAACCGATTGGACGTCCATTTTCGTCCTCGGCGATCACGATCGCCTTGGGATTAACGATCTCTTTTAGATCGTGTGCCATGGCACGTCCTTCATTTTCAGTGACGGGGTAGAACCCCCAGTTATCACAAATCGATTGGTTGGCCAGATCAACGATAGTCACCACATCGCGTTCCAGGTTTTTCATGTCAACCGGACGTGTACGAATATGGTATTTTTTTTGGACTATTTTTGTCAGTGTCAGGTAGCGATCATTGATCTGATATCCTTCACGGGCATCGATATAGTAAACCAGCAGGTCTTTGGCTTTATGTAATCCAAAGGCAGCCAGATGATCGTTATACCAGGGTGGATTGTAGGGTGCCAGGATAACGGGTGCGGGTTGATAGCCCTCACACACCAATCCCCATTCCTGGGAGGCAAAACTCCATGGGCCGCGCATGGCTTTCATCCCTTTGTTTTTAAGCCAGGTTTGGGCTGCGTCGAGGAGCAAGAAGGATGCTTTTTCATCGTTGATGCACTCATATGAGCCGAACAAGCCTATTGGCTGCTTCCAGTGGGCGAGCGCCAGGTGATCCAGAAAGGCGGATACCCGCCCGATGACCCGCCCATCGTTTTCCAAAATAAATAGGCAATACTCACAGTGATCGAGCATCGGGTTCTTCCGGGACTCGAACTGTCCACGCTGCTCATTTTTTAGCGGCGGAACCCATAGAGGATCATCACGATACAACCGATATGGTAGCTCGATGAATTCCTTGATATCAGCTTTGGAAGTGACTTGAAGGATCTGCATGGATGACTCCTCTTGAATGGGATTATCGAGGCATTATAGCCTTTCAAGTTCGAAAGGGGTATGGCACAGAACGCCATTGTATAATCGAATAAAAGGAGCGACGAGATGCTGGGAGCAATCGCCGGGGATGTCATTGGATCGGTTTACGAGCATCACAATGTGCTGAGTAAGGAGTTTGTCCTTTTTTCTCCAGACGCATTTTTCACGGATGATACGGTATTAACTGTGGCATTGGCGGATACGATACTGAATGGGACGCCCTACCTGGATAACCTGATCTTGTACTATAACCGCTATTCCGGTGCAGGTTTTGGCGGATATTTCGTGCGCTGGGTCAACTCAGGAGAAAGTCACCCATATTACAGCTTCGGAAATGGATCTGCCATGCGGGTCAGCCCAGTGGGTTTTGCTTACAATGACCTGGAGACTGTGCTTCGCGAAGCTGAGAAGAGCGCAGAAGTCACGCATAATCATCCGGAAGGCATCAAGGGCGCGCAGGCAACTGCGGCTGCCATCTGGCACGCCCGGAAGGGCCATGAGAAGATGAAGATTAAGTCATATATCGAGTCAACGTTTGGGTATGACCTAAGCCGCCGCCTTGATGATATTCGTCCGGAATATAAATACAATGAGACCTGCCAGGGCAGTGTCCCTGAGGCAATTATTGCTTTTCTCGAATCCACTGATTTCGAGGACGCCATCCGCAATGCCATATCGATCGGGGGAGACAGTGATACACTGGCTTGTATCACTGGAGGAATTGCTGAGGCATTCTATGGCGGTGTACCACACAACATCATGGATTTCGTATATGGGAAACTGGATGGATCTCTGACGGAAATTATCAATCAATTTATTGTGAGCTTTAAAATGCCTCTAGATCAAGTGTGATGGGCAGGCTCGCAGGCGGATTGCATAAACACGGGCGGACGAAGCCGCTTGTGTTTTTACTTTGTTGTGCTGCAATTCTTTTGATCCTCAATTGATCAGGGAACCACGGTGATTATTCCGCGCATGGATGGGTGTGGCGTACATCGATATTCGAATATGCCTGGTTGATCGAATTGGAATGTAAACGACTCTCCGTTATTCAATAAACCTGAATCGAAAGAGCTGTCAAGTGCAGTGGCAGTATGCCCGACATTATCCAGATTGGTCCAGGTAACTTGTGTGCCCACCTTCACTGTAGTGTTTTCCGGGGAAAAGGCAAAACCTTGGATGTTGATAGAGACCGGGCCGTTCTGTATCTGTTGGTCACCATTTTCGGAGACGGTGGTAAGTTGAATCGCCACGCTGGGCATTCCATCGATCGAAACGGGTGTGGTGATGGCTGGTGAACAGGCTGATGCCAGAATGATGATCGCGATTAAAGACGTAAGTAATTGAATTCTTTTCATGGTTCCTCCAAATCGGAATAATAAGACAAATTATATCCAAATTATAAGTTATTACATTAAATCCCGGTGATAATCCATCCAGGCTCCCCATCCGGTATAATAGCGCTCGATGCCCACATCCACCCTTTACACCCTGAAGGTCAGTTCTCGTGCCAGGCATGTCAGTCTTCGGATCACCCAGGCGGACGGTCTGGTTGTTGTGATACCGGTCGGGTTTGATGAACGACGAATCCCCCGCATTCTGGCTGAAAAAGCAGATTGGATCAGCCGTACCCAAAAGAGAATATCACACCAGCCACGTCCGGTAAGCCCGGAACTGGCGAAAGCACTCCCTCCATTCATATTCCTTCCCTTGACCGGAGAGACCTGGAATATCGAATATGCATCTTCGCCGAGCCGAAGTATCACATTGACCCAACCCGGTCAGCATACCCTGCGCCTGACAGGAGCGGTGGGCAACCGCTCACTGTGTGGGGCGGCGCTCAGGCGTTGGATCAGCCGGCAAGCCAGAATCATCCTCCCCCCGGTATTGATCGGTCTGGCACGCGAAAAGAGCTTTGTGATAGGTAAGATCACCATTCGCAATCAACGGACACGTTGGGGAAGCTGTTCACGTTTGAAATCCATCAGCTTGAACCAAAAATTACTCTTCCTTTCCCCGGAACTGGTCCGATATGTCATGTTACACGAGCTTTGTCATACCCGGGTGATGTCTCACTCACGAAAGTTTTGGGAGCTGGTGGCCAGTTACGATCCGGATTATAAAAAGAAGATCAAAGCTCTGCGTGAATCATTGAAATACCTCCCCGTCTGGTCGTAAACATTCCGGCTGGTATAATTATTTTCCTTGATTGGTAAACGATCTTAAAAAGAAGAGCTTATGCTTGAAAAATTAGACCTCATCGAGTCGCGTTACGAAGATATCAACCGGCAATTGGAAGCTGTAGGCAATGATTATAGAAGAGCTGCCGACCTGTCACGTGAACGCTCGGAAATGGAAAAGTTGATCTCCAAATCACGCGAGTACCGGCAGGCGCTAAAACGGCAAGAAGAAGCCCAGTCCTTACAGGAGGGTGATGATGTCGAAATGCGCCAGCTGGCTGTAGCCGAATTGGAGGAAGTCGGTCCGATGATTTCCAGCTTGGAAAATGAAATCAAGCACCTGTTAGTGCCCAAGGATCCGAGAGATGACCGGAATGTGATCGTCGAGATTCGTGCCGGGACGGGGGGTGATGAGGCTGCGCTTTTTGCGGCGGATCTCTTTCGGATGTATTCCCGTTATGCTGAAAATAAGTCCTGGAAGATTGAGATCCTGTCAGAGAGTGACATCGGCATCGGTGGGTACAAGGAAGTAATTTTCAATATTATTGGTGAAGGCGCTTATTCCCGCTTGAAGTACGAATCGGGAGTCCACCGCGTTCAGCGTGTTCCTGCCACCGAAGCCCAGGGTCGGATCCATACCTCAACGGTAACAGTGGTTGTTCTGGCGGAGGTCGATGAGGTGGAGATCGAAGTGCCTGAGTCTGACTTGCGCATGGACATCTACCGTTCTGCAGGTGCGGGCGGTCAAAACGTTCAGAAGAACGCCACTGCAGTTCGCATCACGCATATCCCCACTGGCATTGTGGTCGCGTGCCAGGATGAGCGCTCTCAACTTCAAAATCGCCTGAGGGCGATGAGCATTCTGCGCGCCCGCTTATATGAGATCGAAGAGGAGAAACGGCAGAAGGAACTTGAGGCAACCCGCCGGTCGCAGGTTGGAACCGGAGAGCGTTCCGAAAAGATCCGCACTTATAACTATCCCCAATCGCGTGTGACTGATCACCGCATCAACGTATCATCTTACAATCTGCCGGTGGTCATGTCGGGTGACCTGGATGTATTTATTGATGAATTGTCGTTGAGAGACGAAACTGATCGCCTGGCATCGAGCGGTATGGACTGACCTATCCGGATTTTGAAACCTTTTTTGGGGGAGTGCGTAGAAAGAGATAGCACGTAATTACCCAACAGGAGGTTTCCATGTCTGATCGTAATAAACCCAGTGTTGTCATCGGCACGCTTCTAATTGCCTTCGGGGTGCTTGTATTCCTCGGAGAAATCTTCAAATCCACCATTTTCCACTTATGGCCACTGTTTATCATTGCGGGCGGCTTGATGTTCTTTCTTGCCATGCTTGTGGCTGGAAAATCCACAGGTTTCCTGGCTATTCCCGGCAGCATCATCACAATAGTTGGCTTGATCCTGTTTTACCAGGCTTTGACCAATCATTGGGAAACCTGGTCCTATGCCTGGGCACTTATTCCACTCAGCGTCGGTATTGGTATGTGGATCTTTGGTAAGTTTAGTAATCTGCCCGAGTTATGCGACAGCGGCAGGCATGTGATCAACGTCGGACTTATCCTCTTCGTTGTTTTCGGCGTCTTCTTTGAATTGTTGATCGGTATCTCGGGCACAAGCCGTAATAATGAACTTCTCTGGCCTCTGGCATTGGTTGCATTGGGTATCTACCTGATGTTTTCCCGTTTGCTCTGGAAAGGTGATTCAGGTTCCAAAAGTAAGGCAGCCGTGGTGAAATCAGGAGGCGATTACGAAGTGGTGGAACCATCCGACTCGGCTCCCAGCGAAACACGAGTATTCACAGACCTGAAGGGTGTTCACCATAAGGGTATCGGGGTATTGCTCATCACGCAGGGTGACAAGGATGAGTTGCGGATTGAAGCTGCGCCCGAGATCCGTGAGAAGATCATCACCGAAGTCAAAGATGGGGTTTTAGTTATCCGGCACGATAATGATTTCGTCGATTGGATGAGAATATGGACCGGATCGATCGATCCACTGCGCTTCTTCCTGACGATCCGTGATATCCGCTATATCAAGCTTTCCGGTGCCGGTACGGTCAAGGTTCCAAGTATTAAAGGTGAGTCGATGGAACTCATCAATAGCGGTGCTGGTTCGCAGACGATCGAAAACCTGGATGTGACCAAGTTCAAAGTCGAGTTGAGTGGTGCCGGAAGTATGGATATCGCCGGGAAGGTGGATGAGCAGATTGTCAAACTCTCCGGTGCTGGTAGCTACAATGGCACCAAACTGGACAGTCGCATTGCCGAAGTGAAGCTCTCCGGAGTCGGTAGCGCCAGTGTATGGGCTCGGGAGTCACTGGACACAAACCTGAGTGGTATTGGTTCAGTGGAGTATTATGGCGAACCGAAGGTTACAAAGAAGGTCAGCGGACTCGGCAGCTTGAAACCTTTGGGTATAAAATAAGGAATACCGAAATATTATTACAGGGCGGCTGGATCTATTCCAGCCGCTCTGATATTTTATAATGGGAGGACATGAACAACATACTCCACCACGGCGCGACCCTTGCAGAGGCAATGGATCTGACCACCGGAATATTCTCCGATAGGAGCGAGACTGCCCGCCTGGATGCTGGGACTTTGCTTGGGTATATTCTGGGCAAGACACGGACTTGGATCGCAGCCCATCCAGATGCCCCGCTTGACGATCAAGCAAGCGAAATCCTCGGAAAGGCCCTGACGGATGTTTCCAGTGGCATCCCGTTGCCATATATCATCGGTCATTGGGAGTTCTATGGGCTGGATTTTATCGTTACACGGGAAGTCTTGATTCCACGTCCGGAAACCGAGTTGATGGTCGACAAGGGCCTGGAATGGCTCTCGGCTCATCCCGGGCGTCGTTTGGCAGCGGATGTCGGTACCGGCTCTGGATGTATCGCTGTCAGTCTGGCTGTGAACCTGCAAGAGCTTAAGATCTATGCCTGTGATATCTCAAAGGAAGCTTTACAGATCGCATCCCGGAACATCCACAAACATGGACTTGAAGAGCGGATTTGCCTGGTTCGAAGTGATTTATTGGACACTCTGCCGGGACCTGTGGATGCGATTTTCGCTAACTTGCCCTACATCCCGACCTGGAAGTTAAGTGACTTGAGTGTCACACGGTACGAGCCAAGGGTGGCATTGGACGGCGGGCAAGATGGATTGGAATTGATCCGCAAGTTGATGGTGCAATGCCATGGAAGGATTAAGCCCGGGGGGATAATCCTTCTAGAGATCGAGGCGGGGCAGGGTCCTAAAGCCCTCCAACAGGCAAAGGATGAGTTTATTGGCGCTGAGATCCAATGCTGCCAGGATCTGGCCGGGATGAACCGGCTGATTACCATCGTGCTCTCCGGTGGGTCTGATACAATCAGCAATTCAGTATGAAAACAAAATTCTGCACGCAAGACGATCCCCTAGCACTCCGGTTGGCGGTGAATCTGTTGCTGGCTGGAGAAGTGATAGGCTTCCCGACAGACACAGTCTATGGTATCGGAGTTCGTGCGGATTCGGCAGCCGCCATTGAAAAACTCTACCAGGTTAAAGCTCGTTCGATGGAAAAACCCATCGCGGTCATGATTGCCGACCTCCAACAATTGGAACAGTTGGCTGAATCGGTCCCTGATACGGTCAGGCGTCTGGCAGGATGGTTCTGGCCTGGGGCATTAACGATGATACTCCCGAAGCGGTCAGATCTGCCGGAAAATTTGACCAGCCTGACTGGCGTGGGTGTGCGCATCCCTGATCATCCCTTCACTTTGGAATTGCTCAGGTGTTGCGGACCGCTGGCGGTGACCTCAGCCAATCTCTCCGGCCAACCGGAAGCCTTGAGTGCCTGCGAAGTTATGACGCAGTTGGGCGGCAAGTTGGCGCTGGTTGTCGATGGAGGTGACTCGCAGGGTGGAATTCCATCGACGGTGGTGGATCTGAGTCAGTCAAGACCTCGAGTACTAAGAGAAGGGCCGATCACCTCAGTAATGATCCACCATGCGTTGGAAAACCCGGTTAAATAATTGAAAAGAGTCGCGAGTTATTGCGGAGAAGACCAACCCAACCATCCAGCCTGATCACCTGAATTTTCAAGTGGCAGGAGCAACCGGTCGGCAGCGCTTAATTCCTTGATATATAGGTGTGCGTAGGGAAAGGGGGATTCTGCCATTGCCAACCAGGCACCATCCGGTGACCAGGCCAGTGGCCGCAGGTAGTGATTCGGATCAATTACGCCCAGGTTGATCGGCACGCCAGCAACTCCTTTTAACTCATATGTTTTCCAGGTTGTGGCGGTTTGTCCGGTCGATGGTTGGTTGATTAAAATGCGTTGGCCATCCGGGGACCACACGGCAGCAAAGGGTAAAGGTGTGGCGAAGAGTCCAACTCCGACCGAAGCGATCTTACTTTGCTGCCTGCCATCCAGTGTGGAAAGTACCAGCAGGGCTTCCTGCCCACGAATGACATCCAGGAGTATGTATGCCCCGGATGGACTCAGCCAGGCATTACGCAGCAGATCGGTTGTGGGCAGGGAGAACCGTTCGATTCGGCTCGATCGCTCAATATTGATGGATGATACGGACCAGTGCCCGGTTGAAGTTAAAGACATCGCCACAAATTCTTCACCTCCAGAGGACCACCCGAGTGGTTTGAATTCCAGCGAAGTGTGATCATCCCAGATCAGACTTGTTTCACCATTGGAAAGGTTGAACTGGGTGATCCGGAAATTTTGGTTTTGTGACACGGCATCTCTTGAGTGGGTTACCAGCGCGAGAGCCTGACTGTCTTGCCTCCAGGCTAGCCAGGTATATCGCTCCGCGCCAATACGCTGAAAGTAACTGCCATCTGTGTATAGAATCCACACGCTTTCGCCCAAGCCTGCTGGCGCACCTGTCTCAGTGAACATTAAGGCAATTCGAGTTCCGTCCGGAGACAGACTTCCAGTTGGTTGACTTCCGCTGGCATGATCAAAGGCCGCTATCTCTGCGCTTAAGTTGATGTCGTTGACGGTAGCGTGGCGGATCCAAGTTCTGGCTGCCGATGAATCCGTTTCGGAGTAGAAATATGAAAGGAATCGTTCAGGGGGAGTGGGTGTTACCTGGTTGTTGCGAACAGGTGAGATTGGTTTAACGATAGCCACGAGGATGATCAAAGTCAGGAAAGCCAGGAAAAGTCCGGTTTCCAGCCAGAATGATCGCGATCTCAGCCATGACGGATCCCACATGCTAATACCTGACCTAAAGTGTACTATAGCATATCCAGATTGACCATTGGTCACAGCTTTCCAGGAGAAAAAATGGTTTACAATTTGATAGACTAAAGGAGGATGACCATGAAAGCGATACAGGAAGCGTTTGCATTGATCCGGAAAAACCGCAAGGTCTTCAACTGGATAAACATTGGTTACTTTGCCGCCATACTGATAGGTATGTTGGTCATCCGATCCAGCCCGGAGTTGCAAAAGGCATTGGTCAACATGATCGGAGAGGCCTTTTCCACCGGACCGATGCAATATGTGTCGGGTGCTTACAGTAATGGCGAGGCGGTTGCAGCCATTGGACTTACTTTTATTATCAACTTATTGGTGGGTTGTTTTGCATCTATCACGATACCATCATTGATCATCCCGTTCAGTGGATTTTTGATGGGTGGCATCCGGGCTTTCTTATGGGGTATCATCTTCTCGCCAAACCTCGCAGATCTTAGCTTTTCCATGATCATCTTGGGCATTGGTATTGGTTTACTGCTGGTTTTTGAAGGGGAGGCATATGTTCTGGCACTCTTTGCTGCATTTCTACATGGTCGTGCCTGGATGCAACCGGCTTCCAGTGGTGGAGCAACTCACGCGCAAGGTTACCTGGCGGGTGTTCGCATGAGCCTCCGTCTCTACCTATTGATGATCGGAATGTTGTTTATAGCTGCTGTATATGAGGTCGTGTTGGCTATCTGGTTGATACCTGCTCTAACTTAGATCCTTTAATTGACTTATCCTGAGGTTGTAGGGAGGGTTCTTCATTTATATATGATTGAATTTTGACTTTTCGATTCAAGTATGCTATGCTTGACGAGAAAATCCCCTGACAGAAGGCCTTATGTTACGCGAAAGAGTATCTGAAAATGTCTATTGGTTCCAGAGCGAGATCTATGCCCAGGTGACGGCCGGTGTGGTTGCCGGACCGCAATGGGCTGTTATGATCGATACCCTGGCCCTGCCTGAAGAGACCCTGGTCATTCGTGAGTTCATTGAAACCGAGCTTAAAGTACCCGTTCGGTATATTATCAACACCCATTATCATGCGGATCACTGTTGGGGTAATTATCTGTTCCCGGGAGCTATGGTCGTCGGTCACAGCCTGACCCGGACGGAAATGCTCACCCGGGGGGTTAAAGCACTGGATGCTGCCCGCCAGAATAAACAGAATAATGCTTACCGGAGTGTGAAGATCGTACCACCCCAGTTAACCTTCAACCAGGGAACATTAACGCTCAAGGTGGGGAAGAAGAACCTGATCATGATGCAAATGGGGGGGCATAGCCGGGATGGCATCGCCATATTGGTAGAGGAAGATCGCGTGCTGTTTGCAGGTGATTCTTTTCTGCCTTTGCCCTACATAGTTGATGGCGATTTTGAAGAATCTGTCACAACCATCAAGCGCATTGGAAAGATGGGATTGGAGAACATCATCCAGGGACATGGGGATATCATCCTGCGCGGTGAAATTGATTCAGCTGTCAAAGAAAACCTTGTTTATCTGGCAAATATTAGGAAAGCGGCCAAGGTAGCTGCCCGGCGTCGGAATCCGTCTCGAGTATCTGGAGGAAGTTAGCGTTGATAGTTGCGGTAAGAGTCGGGTCTATCTGGGTGGTTTGGCGGAGGAACTTCATCGTGGTAACTTGAAGATACTTGTCCGCCAAATGGCTGCAGATAACCCGCGAGCAGCACAAAAGACAGCTTCAGCGGACGGTCTTATTATATAATTTTCCACGATCAGGAAATTATCAGCGCGATCAGCCAGGTGGCTGTCAGAACAATGAGCGGCTCGGTAAGTGACTGGCGTACAGACAGCCGGTCTTCCAGGCCGGCTGCAAGACCATTCAAAGCATACACAAGCCCAAGCAGGATCAACCCGAAACGTGTTGCGGTTAATGGCCAATAATGCAGTCCGACTGCGATTTGGCCGACTATTAACGCGATACCGATGGCCCAGACAGTCAGCCAGCGGCCTTCCAGACGGAGGTACAACGTATGAAGGCTGACCAACCCGGTAGTGAAAACAACCGCAGGTACCATCAGATAAAGTCGAAGGCTGGCGGCTCTTAAAGCGATCACCAGGATCAGAAATAAAACGTAGGATAAAGCCAGCAAGAGGGCGGTTGATGCAGGATGTCGGGCATCCGAGACATCCACGACTGTGTATTCGGCTATGAACACCAGCGCAAGGAGAACGGCGCCTACCAGGAAAACCGCCCACCAGGCTGGTGTGGATGCCACGAAGTTGAGAGGAACACTCAACAGGAAGGCGGTCAGGGCTGGCAACAACCAGAATTGAGCCGTGTTGCGCCAACCGATCGATTCCCGCTTGAATACCGGGTGATCCGAGATTAACCAGATACTTCCGCTTGCAGCCATCACCGCAACAACGATAGCCACCAATGTCTGAAAATTGATCTGGAAGGGGAGGTCGATGCCAAATAGATTGAAGGGGAAGACCAATGGCGGCAGGTTGATAAAGCGTGCCAATGCATAGGCCAGCAGGATGGCTGCCATTAATACACTCAAGCGGTTGGGATCAGGATAGGAACGAGTGTCCATCTCGATATGATTGTATCAAAATTATGACATCGGTAGGCTGACAGGTTTCATAGGAGTCGGGAAAACCACATAGGGTGAGTGACTTGTCTTTTGCCGTATTTTGGAAAACAAGATCGATTGTTTGCAGACCGGTATGGTAAAATCATCTTTCGTATGAACGTACCAATTGATACGGGAGCTATTACACCCCCACGACTCTTTCCATCATTAAAGGCTGGCTTCGATGCTGTGGCCTCGCACCTTGGATTAATCCTCTTCCCAATCGCATTGGATGTTTTGTTATGGTTCGGCCAACACCTGAGCATCAAATCCTGGTTGGCTCAGGCTATTGATTCTTATATCAAGTACATGTCATTAAATGCTTCAGCTGATCTTAAGGATTTATTGGCCGCTTCCCAGGAAACATGGACTTTGTTGAGCCAGAATTTTAATCTGATCAGTTTCCTGCGTTCATATCCATTGGGTGTTCCGAGTTTATTGAGCACCATTCAACCGGTTGTGACACCCCTGGGTTCTGCACCGGTTACCGATCTGTCTTCCTTGACGGCTTCCTTTGGGTGGATGACCTTATTTACTCTGGTGGGTATCCTGTTGGGCGCTCAGTACTTTTACCTGGTGGCGCGAGTGGCCAACCAGGAAACGGAGCGGATTACCATTAAAAATATCCTGTCGATTCTTGGACAGGTGTTGTTTTTCACCCTGGCATTTTACCTGGTGGGTGGACTCGTCAGCCTGCCGATTCTTATGATCACTGCCATCTTGATGATGTTCAGCCCCAGCCTTGGCCAGCTCGTGATGGTAGCGCTGGTTTTTATTTCAGCCTGGGTATCGTTGCCGCTCATCTTCTCAACCCATGGCATTTTCACATACCGACAGCCTTTCCGCGTGTCTCTGGCCAACAGCATCAGACTCGGACGCTATGCCGGACCCCAGATTGCCACCTTTGCGGTTGTGATCCTGATCCTGAGCACCGGCCTGAATTTACTGTGGGCCATCCCGGAAGCCGATGATTGGTTGCTGTCCATCGGCATTGCCGGACACGCATACGTCTCGACTGCATTACTGGCAGGCAGTTTCATCTTTTATCGCTCTGCCATGCGTTGGATGCAGGAGATCATTCAGCATCGGCTGGCGTCGCAAAAGTCGTCTGTATAATGTTTTTCTTTTCACCCAGGTCAGACCTGAGCTGCGTGTGAAGATAATTTAGGAGGTTTTGTTTGTCTGAGAATCCATCTTATGCAGCAAAAGATATCCAGGTTCTGGAAGGGCTGGAAGCCGTTCGGCGCCGGCCGGGTATGTATGTCGGCGGTACAGACCAGAAAGCACTGCACCACCTGGTTTACGAGGTGGTGGATAACTCGATCGATGAGGCCCTGAATGGACCCTGTGATCGCATCTCCATCATTATCCATCAGGATAGTTCAGTGACGGTCACGGACAATGGCCGTGGCATCCCGGTTGACATCCATCCTCAAAAAGGCATCTCGGCCCTCGAGGTCGTGATGACAACTCTCCACGCGGGCGGTAAATTTGGTGGTGGAAGCTACAAGGTTTCGGGTGGACTGCATGGTGTGGGTGTATCCGCGGTGAATGCCCTCTCGGAGTGGTGCGAGGTTGAAGTCCGGCGAGACTCACAGATTCACTTTCAACGTTATGAACGAGGCATCCCACAAGCACCGGTCAAGGTGATTGGAAAATGCAAACCGGATGAAACCGGAACGCGAACCACTTTCCAATTCGACCGTACGCTTTTCAAGGGTGATCTTGACTATAGATTTGATACCCTGATTCAACGCATGCGCGAAATGGCATTCGTCACGCGGGGTGTAACCATTTACACATCTGATGAACGCAGTGGCACCGAAATGACCTTTTATTTCGAAGGGGGCATCACTTCCTTTGTAAGGTATCTCAATCGCAATCGCGAAAAATTGCATCCTGTTGTTTATGCCGAACGTGAGATCGAAGGCATGGGGATTGAAGCAGCCATTCAATTCACGGATGCTTATTCTGAATCGGTATACGCATTTGCGAACACGATCAATACCATTGATGGCGGCACCCACCTGACCGGGTTGCGGGCGGCTATCACACGTGTGATCAATGATTATGCACGGCGCAGTGGCCTGCTTAAGGATGCCGACCCCAACTTCTCTGGCGATGATACCCGTGAGGGTTTGACAGCCATTATCAGCATCAAGCACCCTGACCCCCAGTTCGAGAGCCAGACGAAAGTAAAACTCATGAATCCGGAGGTTCAAACTTATACCCAGCAGGTGGTGGGAGAATCTTTCGGTTCCTTTCTAGAAGAAAATCCCTCGGCAGCAAAAGCGATCGTTTCGAAGTGTCTGACCTCGGCAAGAGCCCGCGATGCTGCCCGAAAGGCCCGTGACCTTGTCATTCGTAAATCGGCATTGGAGAGTTTGACATTACCCGGAAAACTGGCTGATTGTTCGGAACGGGACTCCAATAAAACTGAACTGTACATAGTTGAAGGCGATAGCGCGGGTGGATCAGCCAAGCAGGGTCGGGATCGTCACTTCCAGGCTATCCTGCCGCTGCGCGGTAAGATCCTGAACACGGAACGCGCCCGGCTGGATAAGATCCTGGGTAATAATGAGGTCCGGGCGCTTATCTCGGCGTTGGGTACAGGGATCGGGGATAACTTTGATGTTGAAGGCTTGCGGTATGGTCGGGTGATCATTATGACCGATGCAGATGTTGATGGAAGTCATATTCGTACTCTGTTATTGACATTGTTCTTTCGTTATATGCAACCCTTGATTGACGAAGGACATCTCTACATTGCTCAACCACCACTTTATCGGATTGCGTACCGGGATAAGGTCCAATATGCCTACAACGACCATGAAAAGGAACGCATCCTGAAAGAGTTTGGTGTTAGCGCAGAGAAAGCCACCATTAACCGGTATAAAGGGCTGGGCGAGATGAACCCTGAGCAGTTGTGGGATACCACGTTGAATCCAGAGAATCGCACCTTGCTGTCAGTATCGGTGGAAGATGCCGCCGAGGCTGATCTGACTTTTGATATGCTGATGGGCGAAGCTGTACCCCCACGCACGCGTTTCATCCAAACACATGCCCGTGACGTGCGTAACCTGGATGTATAAAACCCAACCCAATCCGGCCACCATCTCACACTAACGATTATTTAGGAGGCTGAATGAGCCACCATTTCACCCTGGTCAAGGAAGCAACGATACCTGAACTGGGATCGACTGCGCGTCTGTACCGCCACGAAAAAACCGGTACCCGCCTGCTTTCCATTATTAATGATGATGAAAACAAGTGTTTCTCGATTAACTTCCGAACACCCCCGAGGGACTCGACCGGTGTGGCTCATATTCTTGAGCACTCAGTGTTGAATGGATCGCAGAAATATCCGGTTAAAGAACCCTTTGTAGAACTGTTGAAGGGCTCGTTGGCTACTTTTATTAACGCCATTACTTTTCCGGATAAGACCTGTTATCCGGTTGCCAGCCAGAATGTGCGTGACTTTTATAACTTGATCGATGTGTACATGGATGCAGTATTTCACCCATTGATCAGCCCGATGACCTTTCAGCAGGAAGGCTGGCATTATGAGATCGACAAAACGGAAGATCCTTTATCTTTCAAGGGGGTGGTGTTCAACGAGATGAAAGGTGCGTATTCCTCGCCCGAACGGGTCCAGGAGCAGGAAGTATTAACAGCACTATTCCCGGATCATACCTATGGTTTGTCCTCCGGTGGGGCGCCGGAACAAATTCCCGATCTCACTTATGACCAATTCAAACTCTTCCATCAAACCTGGTATCACCCGAGTAACGCCTATATTTACTTTTATGGGGACGACGATCCGGAAGAGCGCCTGGAGCTGATGGAAAGCTACCTGGAGTCTTATGCAGCCCTTGCGGTTAATTCTGCCATTGAACCTGTTATAGCCCCAAAGAGACCTGCCAAGGTGGAAGCGCCATATGACGCTGGGCAGAATGCAACTGAGGGCAAGAAAGCGTATTTCACACTCAATTGGGTTCTACCCGATCACTCCGATCCAATTATTCTTTTCAGCATGGAGGTGCTGGCACATATCTTAATTGGGACGCCTGCCTCACCGTTGCGTAAAGCATTGATCGATTCGGGGTTGGGAGAGGACCTGACCGGACTTGGACTTGAAGAGGTGGAACACCGCGAATTATTATTCTCAACCGGTTTAAAGGGGATTGGTAAAACAGATGCTCCTGAGGTGGAAAAGGTGGTGATGAACACCCTGCAGGACCTGGCTCGCGATGGCATTGACCCCGATATGACTGAGGCAGCGCTTAACACACTGGAATTTCAATTGCGGGAGAATAACACCGGTGCTTTCCCGCGGGGGCTTGCCATGATGGTGCGTGTTATGACCACATGGTTGTACGACCAGGATCCCTTGACCCCGATCGCATTTGAAAAACCGTTCATCGAAATCAGACAGATGCTTGTTCAAGATAAGCGCTATTTTGAAGGGTTGATCCGGAAATATCTCCTGGATAATCCTTTCAGAGCCGATGTGCTGTTGGTGCCAGATAAAAATCTGGCTAATACCAGGGAGGAGACAGAGAAAGCCCGCTTGACGAAGATTCGTTCAGACTTCTCTAATGCGAAGATCCAGCAACTGATCGAGAACACTCAGCTATTAAAAGAGCGCCAGGAAACCCCGGATACTCCAGAAGCACTGGCGAGCTTGCCTTTGTTAAAGTTGGATGATCTTGATAAAAAGATCAAGCAAATACCCCTGGTTCTGGATACGAGCACAGGCGTCGAGATCTTGCGGCATGACCTGTTCACCAATGGCATTGTCTACCTTGACTTGGGCTTCGACTTATCCTCATTGCCGGCTGACAAATTGTCAATGGTAAGTGTCTTCGGACGGGCTCTCTTGGAGATGGGTACAGAAAAAGAGGATTACGTCAGCCTGTTACAGCGCATGGGTCGAAATACCGGTGGGATCGAAAGCCAGCCGCTCTGTATGAATGGTTACCAGAATGATCGCAGTATCACCAGACTATTCCTGCGTTCAAAGGCTACCCTGAATCAAGCTGGCGAGATGCTGGCCATCCTGGCGGATATTCTTCAGACTGCACGGTTGGATAATCCGGAACGGTTCAAGCAGATCGTGCTGGAGCAGAAAGCCAGCATAGAAACCCAACTATCCATGCGGGGTGATGAATTTGTTTACAAACGCATGGGTGCTCATTTTAACCGTGCAGGCTGGGCATCCGAACAGATTGGTGGCGTCAGCGCGCTCCTCTTCCTGCGGAAGTTGGTTGAGGAGATCGATCAGGATTGGGCGTCTGTACTGACCAATCTTGAACAGATGCGCAAGCTCCTGATCACCCGGCGGGGTCTGGTATGTAATGTGACCATACCGCCTGAAGACTGGTCTGAATTCTCGATAAACCTCAATAAATTTTTGAGCAGGCTTCCGGATACGGAATCAAAAACTGAGGAGTGGGATCGTTTATGCCCATCACCACAGGAAGCGCTGATAATTCCTTCCCAAGTTCATTATATTGGAAAAGCAGCCAACCTGTCTTCGGAAGGATATCGATTGGATGGGTCCGTAGAAGTGATCGTGAATTATTTACGAATGTCCTTTCTTTGGGAAAAGATCCGCGTTCAGGGGGGGGCATATGGCGCATTTTGCACCTTTAATAATGCGGGCATTCTATCGCTGATCTCTTTCCGGGATCCGAATGTGGATGAAACATTGGATAATTACACCCGTGTGGGAAAATTCCTGGAAGAAATAGATGCCAGCCGTCTGACGGATGAGGAGCTGCTCAAGGGCATTATTGGCGCGATCGGTTTGTTGGATAGTTATCTGTTGCCGGATGCCAAAGGGTTTGCTTCAATGCAGAACTACCTAAGTGGGGAGACTGACGAGAAACGCCAGGAATATCGCGACCAGGTTCTATCTGTTACCCGATCCGATTTTAATCAATTCGGGGTGTTTTTGGATAAAGCCATGAAGACAGGTGTTATAGTCGCTGTTGGCGCCCAGGCAACTCTGGAAAAGGCAAAAGCCGGTCTGACGATCACGAAGGTACTATAAACACTACCCGAATGAGTGATATTAATCCCGCAGGTGATACATTTGCGGGTTTATTATTATGAAGGCAAGGGGTAGAAATGATAGTAAAAATGGATTTGAGGTAAAATACTTTCAGAAATCCCAATATCATTCGGAGGCATGTAATGGCGAAGTGGAAGATCCTGTTGACGGACGGTCTCGAGGAGAACGGTCAGGAGCTCTTAAAAGCGGCTGGTGATGTTGAAAACAATCCAACCATCACGGCTGAGGATCTCCTGAAAGTGGTCGGAGAATATGATGCCCTGATCGTACGTGGTCGTACCAAGGTCACACCGGCGGTTTTTGATGCTGGTAAGAAGCTCAAAGTGGTCGGTCGGGCTGGCGTTGGTGTGGATAATATTGATCTGGCGGCTGCCACGGCCAGGGGGGTCACAGTTGTCAATTCGCCCATCGCGACCACCCTTGCTGTAGCAGAGTTGACATTGGGGCTGATGCTCAGCCTGGTGCGTGAGATCCCCCGTGGGGATGCCGGCATGAAAGCCGGTAAATGGCTCAAGAAGGAACTGGAAGGCGGCGAGCTGAACCAGAAGACACTTGGCGTCATCGGATGTGGACGTATCGGATCCGCCGTTTGCGACCGCGCGCGTGCTTTTGGTATGCGGGTGCTCGGATATGACCCATTGTTGACCGATATTGACCTGCGCCGAAAGGGTTTTGAGCCTGCTTCACTTGAAGGAATTTATGCCCGTTCGGATATGATCACCATCCATGTACCCCTTAATGACCAATCCCGCGGCATGATCAATGCGGAAACACTTGGGAAGATGAAGAAGGGCGTTTATCTGGTGTGTGCCGCACGGGGAAATGTGGTTGATGAGTCCGCCTTGCTGGCTGCGCTGGAATCCGGTCAGGTGGCCGGTGCAGGTCTGGATGTTTTCAGCACCGAACCACCGGGTGAAAGCAAATTGGCCGCTCATCCCAGGGTCATCGCGACACCCCATATTGGTGCCCAGACACGAGAAGCACAGGCACGCGCTGCGGGCGATATTGCCACGGAAGTACTGGCAGCCCTAAATAATGAACCCCTGAGATGGAAAGTAGCCTGATATGTCGGCGAACCTTGATCAATTAAAACAGATTCTGGCTGATGTCTTTGACCTGAACAGGATTGGCAGCGTGCTGGGATGGGACCAGCAGACTTATATGCCGCCAGGCGGCTCTGAGGACCGTGGCAATCAGATATCACTGGTATCACGGTTAAGTCATGAAACCTTCACGTCTAAAAAAGTTGGGGAGCTCTTGGAGGCATTGAAAGATGAGGAAAAGCAACTTGACCCTGAATCTAACGATGCCTGCTTGATCCGGCAAACACGCCACGAGTATCTAAAAGCCACGCTTGTCCCAACAGAATGGGTGGCAGAGTTCAGCCAGCTGACTTCAGCCGCCCAGGATACCTGGGTGGCTGCCCGTCCCCAATCGGATTTTACAGCTTTCAGGCCCTATCTTGAGAAGATCGTCGAAATGCGGAAGCAATACTCTGATTTCTTCAAGCCCTATGACCACATTTATGACCCTCAATTGGATGACTTCGAGCCAGGCTTGAAAACCGCGGAAGTAAAGGCCATCTTCAATGAGCTTCGACCCCAGCAAGTCGATCTTCTCAAGCAGATCAGCGCAAAAACGCAGGTTGATGACTCCTTCCTTCAGGTCCCTTATGACGAGCAAAAACAATGGGACTTTGGTGTGGAAGTGATCACCGCCTTCGGTTATGACTGGAAGCGTGGTCGCCAGGATCGTTCCGCTCACCCTTTCACAACCTCCTTCGGCAGTGGCGACGTCCGTATCACCACACGTTTTGACAAACTGGGTATTGCTTCCGCCTTGTTCGGGACGATGCATGAATGCGGGCATGCCCTGTACGACCAGGGAATTCCAAAGGAATTGAGTCGTTCCCCCTTGCATGACGGAGCTTCGATGGCTTTTCATGAATCCCAATCACGGATGTGGGAGAACCTGGTCGGACGCAGTTTGCCCTTCTGGTCACAGTTCTATGGAAAGTTGCAGAAAACCTTCCCGACCGAATTGGGTGGAGTCCCACTTGATAAATTCTATAAAGGGATCAACAAGGTCATGCCATCGCTGATCCGGACCGAAGCGGATGAGGCCACTTATAATTTACACATCATGCTTCGTTTGGAACTGGAGATCGCTATGTTGGAAGGCAGCCTGGCAGTAAAGGACCTGCCGGAGGCATGGAATAAACGCTCACAGGACTATCTCGGCATCACCCCTCCAAATAACAAGGATGGTTGCATGCAGGATATTCACTGGTCGTTCGGTGGCTTTGGTTACTTCCCCACGTATGCGCTGGGAAATCTTGTGTCGCTGCAATTATGGGAGTGCATCCAGCGGGATATCCCTGATCTTGAAAAGCAGATCGCTGCGGGCAAGTTCTCAGAGTTACTGGCCTGGTTGCGTGAAAATGTACATAAGTATGGTCATAAATACGAACCGCAGGTATTGATCCAAAAGATCACCGGTTCAAAAATCGATCCGAATCCTTATATCCGTTACCTGAAGCGGAAGTTCGGCGAGATTTACGGTCTCTGATCGTTTAACTCTAATGGATTGGGGCTGCCCGGAGATACTCTCAGTGCAGCCCCTTTTTACACCATCATGAAAACAGTTCTGTACGCCATCATTCTATTAATATTTGCGTCCGGTTGGCTGTCTGCCTGTGGACGGGTGACAACGGTCGACCCTGCGACAACGCCCCCTGATCCGCAAATCACCCAAACCGAGATCCAGGTCACCAAGACAATAACCATACCCGCTCCCATGCTCACAATTACCCCCGGTCTGACACCCGCTTATATTTTTGTGCCGGACGAGGGGGAGCCTGTTTATCCGCTTGCCACGCTTCGAATCCTTTCCCCGGAGGATGGGTCTAGCCTTGTTTCACCACTCAGGCCTGAATTATCGATCCTGTTGGGAGCGGATAGCACGATCGAGGTTGAACTACTGAACTCCAACGGAGAGCTGTTAGTGAAAAAGCTGTTGCGTTATCCGGAGGTGGGTACCAACGAACGGATCCTGATCCAGCCCGAAATGGATTTTGAGATCTCCGGTAATGAGCAATCCGGGCGCCTGGTTGTAAAATCCCAGGATACCTTTGGGCGACTTATCGCGCTGGCATCGCGTGATCTGATTTTGTTGTCAACAGGTGAATCCAGTCCCGAAGTGGCAACACTTCCTTATGAATCCTTCCTGTTAGTTGAGCCTCTGGCAGGGGAAGTGATTCGGGGTGGTGTCGTGAAAGTGTCAGGATATGCCCGGCCGGTTGGTTCTTCAATGATCGTAATCGAACTGGTTGCTGAAAGCGGGATCGTAGTTTCCACCCGGGTTTTATCATTGAGCAGCGATGCCGGGGGAGCCCCTGTCGGGTTCTCCACAACACTTCCTTACCTGGTCGAGCAGGAAACACCGGTCAGGTTGATCCTGCGCCAGACACGGGGGGCAATTCCTGGACCGGCGGTTGCATCCAGCATTCTATTGAGCGTCGAATAATGGGGATGGATCAGGCTCCGCCAGGGCCGTAATAATCAGGCTCTGTTGGGGTATTTCCGGATGGATCCCAAACGTAAACCCAGTCACCTTCGTTAGCCCAATCGAACAACCAGTGCGCATCACCGGGAGATAGATTGACGCATCCATGTGATTGGGGATAGCCAAAGATGGTGCGCCAATAGGCTCCATGCAGGGCACGGTTCTGGTCATAATACATGGTCCAGGGGACATCTTCGAGATAATAAAAATCGGAACGGTCGGCTTCAAACGCACCGCTCATCGTTTCAAGTTCCTTTTTTTGCTGGATCTGGAACAACCCCGGGCGGGTGAAGAAGGGGTCGATTCCGCTTGCGATGAGGGTGGCAAAAACAAGTTGATCCTGATCATAGACCGCAAGCGTTTGCTCAGCCAGGTTGACCTCGATCCATCGTTCGGCATTCGAGCCTGCCGGTGGGGCAATGTTTACCGTCACCTTCTTAACATAACGTTTCTCAATCCATTCATCTGGTCCGATCATCAACCATTGGGTGTCACCTGACGTTCGGGTATCATAGACAGGCACCACACTTTCCCGATAGTAATGGTGCAGGTTGGCCGGGGATGTGCTTGTTGGGGATGCACGACTCCAGCCCTCATCTACAAACCAGCCAAAATCACTGGCGGGTGTTTTCGAAAAAAGTAAGCCCTGGAAACGCCCCGTATAAATACAACAACCAGTGCCGGCGGATCCACCTTCCACCCAGGCGCCGGAGGTTAAATGATAGTAAACGACATTATCCTGTTCCAGACGCTGGTCGATGGAAAGATATTTCATACCTGGGCTTAGGGTCTGGGAAGGGCTCATGGCACTCGCAGAGGAAAGTGAGTCAAAGAGGGGGACTGCTTCCTTGTGCGTGGTAACATACGTTGTGGGCATCCTGGATAACTCAGGATCCGGATTTTCCGCTGGCAGGGGTCGTTCAGGATAATACAAACCAAGATGAGCCATTGAGGTTAATGAAAGGGAAGGTCCGGCAGGGGTGCAGTCCGCCGGAAGGGTCATATAGATCCCTGGCAGGCAGATCACAGGACTTGCTTCTGCCACTCCGGTTGAAACATCTTTGCTACTGTATGCACCTACAGAAGTTGTTGAGAGGAGCAGGCAAAGGATGATGAGAAAAACGGTGATCTTATTGTGCATTATCTAAAGCCATGGATGAGATATAATATCAATAAATTATATCGTATCTGGCTGGGCGCTTTAGCGGGGTGGTTGAGAAATACATATTCTTGTTGGGAACCATTATTTGCATAGGAACAACTTTTCTTGACACATGAACATGCCTGCGCTATAAATAGAGCCAGTTGAATTTCAGCACCGAGGAGACAGCCGTGAATGCTTCACGCTCACAATTAATTGTCGACAGACTTCATCAACTACAAGCATCAGCGTCGGATATCGAGGCAACGGCTGTTGTCAGTGCGGATGGTTTGACCATTGCGTCAGCCCTTCCGAAGCAGATCGAGGAAGACCGTGTGGCGGCTATGTCGGCAGCGATGCTCTCCCTCGGGGAACGCATAGCCAGCGAGCTTCAACGTGGAACACTTGCCCAAGTGTATGTTAAGGGAGAGAGTGGTTATGTTATTCTGATTGCTATCGGTGAGAATGCCGTACTGACTGCGCTGACCAGTGAAAATGCCAAACTGGGTCTGGTCCTGTTGGAAATGCGCAGAACTGCTGATGAGATTATAAAACTCCTGTAGCTCTTTCATGCAACGTATCGAAAAATCTGGTTATTTTCATTCGAACCTGTTGACTTTTTCCATGCTGTCAACCCTGAAAGATATCCTGGGTGACCATGGCTTGAGTGCCTTAATGCGTTATGCCAATGTGGAAGAATTAATGGGTGTTGAGCTCCCCAAGAATCTGGAAGATGGTGTGGATTTCGCAGATATGTCAAGCATTTTTCAAGCGGTTGAGGAGATTTATGGAGTACGGGGTGGGCATGCTTTGTTAACTCGTTGTGGTAGAAAAACCTTTGAAGCCTATCAGGAAAACCATACCCCCTTGATGAATTTCCTCACCATGGAACTCAAATCGGTACCGCAAGAGGAAAGGGTCAAGTATGGTATTGATTACACTTTAAAGTTACTGACCAGCACTGGAGCACAGCATTTAATTTGCCTTGATTCAGAAGAGGATCTTGTCTACCAGGTCGAAAATAATTCTGCCTGCTATGGTCGGTCAAATGCAGGCCATGCTGTCTGCCATTTGACTGTTGGAGAGATTCAGGGAATTCTTCATTTTGCAAGCAGCGGCGAGGACCGTCAAGTTGTTGAGAGCTTGTGTGCCGCCAAGGGGGATCCGTACTGTGAGTTCCATGTTTCCAATGATCCGATTATTTCATCAGGTGGGGCTACCCAGGCTTGAAAACAACCGTTGTAATCCCTACGTATAATGAAGCAGGCAACCTGCCAAAACTCGTCCAGGCTCTGTGTTCACTGCCGATACCGGGCTTGAACATCCTGATCGTTGACGATAACAGCAGTGATGGAACGGGTCAGATTGCGGATGAACTGGCAGCGAAATACACCGGTCGGATCGAAGTCCTGCATCGGCCGGGTAAGATGGGATTGGGAACGGCCTATGTTACCGGATTCCAGATGGCTGTCAAAGCGGGTGCAGATGCAGTCGGTCAAATGGATGCGGATTTCTCCCATCCCCCTGAAAAACTAGTGGAGCTGGCCGACGCATTGAAATCATGTGACGTGGCAGTTGGATCACGCTATGTTGCGGGTGGTGACGTTGACAAGGATTGGCCGATCTGGCGTAAGGGACTGTCTGCTTTTGCCAACCTGTATGCCCGCACGATTTTAGGCATGAAGCTGCATGACGTCACCGGCGGGTTCCGGTTGTATCACAAGCATGTCATCCTGAAAATGCCATTCGAGCGTATCCGTTCAAGTGGGTATGTATTTCAGGTCGAGACAGCTTATCTGATGACGCTTTTGGGAGTCAAGTTCAAGGAAGTGCCCATTTATTTTGCGGAACGGCGTTTAGGGAAATCAAAGATGTCTTTCCGAATTCAAGTTGAAGCAGCACTAAGGGTGTGGCAATTACTCTGGAATTACCGAGATTTACACAGATCATCATAAAAACCCAGTACCAACAAGGGTTTTCTTTAGATTACTTCTTCGAGTGTGATCTTGCTCTCGATCGGAAATGCTTTTCCAAGCATGGCTCGAGCACTGCAATACTTGGTTTCTGAGAGTTCTACCGCTCGTTCAACGCTAGCCTGATCGATATTACGGCCACGCACTTTGTAATCGATGATCGCATTCGTAAAGACCTGTGGGTGTTCTTCCTGGCGTTCTGCATGTACACTGACATCAAAGGACAGGATTTCCAGCTTCTTCTTCATCAGGATTGAAATCACATCCATGGCGGTGCAACCCGCCAGTCCGATCAAGATCAACTCCATTGGTCGAAAGCCATCATCGTCCCCACCCACTTCAGGGCGGGAACCCAGTGGTAAAGTGAAACCACTGGTGGCGGTACCTTCAAAAGAAAGTCGTTGTTTCCAGGTTACTTTAGCATCCATGCTTCTCTCCATTCGGGGTTGATTCTAGTGGCGTCCGGACCGGACACCCTTTCTTCATCAAGTGAATCCACCGCCTGATTGTGTATACCCGCAGGCAGGGCAGGTCAAATTCAAGCAACCATCATACTCCAATTGACTATGATGACAGATCGGGCAGATATGCGTGTGATCCTCGCTGGATCCGGTTTTCATTGGTAAATTGTCATCACCCGGCAGGGGTCGCTCATTTACCTCGGTCTTGCTGTGACGCCTGCCATGTTCTACCATTATCGTTTTACCGGTCGATTTTAGAAAGGAAATCCTCAAGATTCAGCCGCTTATAGAGCCGTTCTTTGACCTCGGATGGAGTCTTTTGGGACTCAGCGGTAGTGTGGTAGAGCTCGATTGTTTTGCGAGTTGTATCAACCACGATGCGGCACCTGTCACACTCGGACATATGGCGCTCCAACTCGCTACATAGCTCGGGGCTTAACTCTCCATCCAGGTATTCAGAGAGTTCAGGCAGGTAGTGGCTGCATTGGTGTTTGTGAGTCATATTCGTATCTCCCGATCGGTTTCGCGGAAGTAGGCATTCAGGTTCTCGCGCAATTTCAAACGAGCCCGTAATAGGCGCACTTTCACGGTGCCTTCAGTGATCCCCAGCGCATCGGCTGTCTCTTTCACCGAGAACTGTTCGGTATCACGGAGAAGGAAAACACTGCGTAGCGTTTCAGGAAGACGCAGGACAGCTTCGTTCAAGTGGCGGACCATTTCTGTACTCATCAGTGTTTGTTCCGGCAGCGGCTCCCAGGCAGCTACTTCACGCGGGGTCATATCCTCATCATCATTTTCTTCATCGAGCGAGAATCCTTCCGGTTTATGCTTTCTGAGTAACATCAATGCTTCATTCATGGCGATCCGGTAGATCCATGTGGACAGGCTGGAGTGTCCTTTAAAACCTTTGATATTCTTGAAAACTTTAATGAAAGTTTCCTGTAACACATCTTCAGCATCCTGGTCATTTCCAGTCATTCGAATTGCCAGGCGGTATAACCTGTCAGTATAGGATTCCACAAGCAGGGCGTATTCACCGCGATCTTGCTGTATCAATTTCTCGATGTTGACTTCCGGTTGCATGCTCTCTGATACCTTTTAGATGTATTGATTCAATTCTGGTTACATACACGGATAAACAGAGTATAACTGGTGATGATTATAATCCAGGCATAAGGCATAAAATGTGAATGGCTCCATGAGAGGTGCTGATTATGTCGCTGCGATTTGAAAAAAGATCGGAAAAATTGCTGGAAGCCCACGCTTATTACCGGCGCCAGGCTGTTTTTGTCTTGATTGGACTGGGATTTCTGGTGTTTTCACTGGTTATAGGTATGATGGGGTATTATTTTTTTGAAAACCTGTCATGGTTGGATGCATTTTTAAATGCTGCCATGATCATGGGGGGAATGGGTCCGGTGAACGCATTTACTACAGAAGCCGGGAAACTCTTTGCGGGTATCTATGCTTTATATAGCGGTTTGGGCTTGTTGGCTACAATTGGAGTTATCGTTGCCCCGTTGCTACACCGCTTTTTTCATTACTTTCACTTGGACCAACCTGATTCATAATTATCGTGGGAAGAGGTCCCACAACAACAGAACAGTAATTGATCCAACAACCCTAATCGTCTGATCCGTTATGGATGGAGAGGATCAATTGGATCTTCGTTTTAGCAAAGCCGACACGAGAACCATCAGGCAACCGGCAACCAGAAGGAGCCCGGCCTGAAGGTTGAGTGAATTTCGAAAGGCCTCGGACGCCTGAAGGATGACAGCTCGGATGACTTCTATCCATCCGGGTGCCAGTCCAACTGTATTCACCCTCGTCATTACAATGGAACGTATGAGTGGCGTGAACAGCAGTGAACAGATAAAAGTGATCAATGCAACACCCACCAATGGGATCCCCCACCATTTCAAAAAGCCCTTCAGACTGCGAACAACCAGCAAGGTGATCAATAGCAGCAAACACAAAGGAATGATCGGGCTGAGTTGAGTCAGAGTGCGCAGCAATTGCATGCTGCGCTGAGTGGCTGCCAGGCCGTTTTCAATCCCGGGCAGGGCTTTCTCAACCAGGGTCGAGGTGTTATCCGGAAGTTTGTCCGCAACAACCTGTAAGCTTTCTCGGATGGCACTTTCACCAAGTGTGAGCACAGACTCACTCGGGCGACACAGCGGTACACTCGACAAATCGTCAAAACCTAAAGCGGCATTAAGGAGATTCAGCATGTCGCCAGATGCACAGGGTTCCAACGAATTGATCAATGACACAACTGCCTGGAAGCCTTCCTCGCCGCGAATCCTGGCTTTGAGCTCAACGAGAGAAACATCCAGGCTGAAGGTTTCACCGGGAGTTACCAGGAATTCAATGATCTGATCGATCGATGATTCGGTCTGTTCCTTGAACCAATCTTGATCGATAAACTTGGCTATAATGATTTCCCATGTGGGACCATCAATGCTGAACAGGTAGGACGGTGTGGCATTCAGCTGTTCCTCGGTGCAGGTAGTCGGGTCTTGTATACAGGGATTACGGTTCAATGAATACACGATCTGTTCCCCGAGCAATTCGGGAATTCGTTCATAGATACCGGTTGATGACAGGGCTTGCTTGTACATGCCAGGGTCGAATGCCAGTTTTGTTGCATTGAACATCAGGATGGCGATCACACCGGTAATCACGAACAATATGGATAAGAGAATCGCAAGGACCTTGGCAACAGGGTGGGTGTGTTCTTCCATTTTATTTGTCATCCTCCCAATGATGATAATGGCCAATTCGGCATGGCATCAAACCCCAGATCATCCCGGTGCCCAAGCGCAAAGCGGTAATAACCGGCTGATGCGACCATGGCTGCATTATCGGTGCAGAGGGGCAATGTTGGAATGTGGACGGTGAAGCGCTGCTGGGCGGTAAATGCCTGGCGTAGCGCGTGGTTGGCTGAAACACCGCCCGCGATGATGATTTCCTTCACGCGGTGGGCTTCCGCCGCTTTCATGCTCTTTTCGAAGAGGACTTCGATCACGGCTGCCTGGAAACTGGCGGCCATGTCTGCAACCGGTAATTCACGTCCTTCCGCTTCAATTTTTCGAACTTCGCGCAAAACAGCGGTTTTCAATCCACTGAAAGAAAAATCATATTCGTTGTCTAGGCGGGCACGCGGGAAATTGAATTTGTGAGGGTCGCCAGTTTGTGCTGCCGCTTGAATGGATGGTCCACCGGGGTAGGGTAAACCGAGAAGGCGGGCAACTTTATCGAAGGCTTCACCGGCAGCGTCATCAAGCGTGCCCCCCAGGCGTTTATAGGATAAATGATCTTCCATTAGATACAACTCGCTGTGTCCACCGGATACGAGCAGTGCCAACAACGGAAAATGAGGTTCCCGTTGCATTTCACTTCCTGCCGGGAGGACCCAGGCGGAGTAGATGTGTGATTCAAGATGGTTGACCCCGAGCAATGGCAACCCGGAAGCCACTGCCATACCCTTGGCCATGTTGATGCCGACCACCAGGGATCCCGCCAGACCCGGACCACGTGTCACCGCAAGTGCATCCAGGTCGCCCACCTGAAGATGAGCTTCTTCAAGCGCTTCAGAAACGACCGCATATATCGTCTTGACATGCTGTCGGGATGCCACCTCGGGAAAAACGCCCCCGTAGCGCTTGTGCAGTTCGATCTGGCTGGCAACCACGCTGGATAACAGCATGCGCCCGTTCTCGATAACTGCGGCTGCGGTTTCGTCGCAGGAAGTTTCGATTCCCAGGATACGGCCATCCGGGAGATTGCGCCGGGTCATCAATTCCCTTTTACCTTGAGCACCAGATCATGGGAGTAAGGCGCCAGGCATTCAAAGCGACCTTCCGCTGTGACACCATAGCTGTCTTCGATGCGCACTCCCATGCCCTTGTCAGGATAATAGAGACCGGGTTCAATGGTGAAGGTTGATCCCTTGACCAGCTTGTCTTTCGACAGGGCGAACATAAATGGTTTCTCGTGGATGTTGATACCGATGCCGTGTCCCAGGGAGTGATTATAGCCATTAACTGTCTGGGGATCCTGTTCGACCGTTGGATGACCCATGGCAGCAAATAATTCACACGCGCGGTGCTGGTAAATCGACCCAAGTGCATTGACCTTCAGCTCACTAACGACTGCATCGTATACTTTTTTGACATCCTCATACAACTTTAGGGCTGGATCCGGTGCGTAACCAAGGCACCAGGTACGGGTGAAGTCATAGAAATAGCCACCCAGCTGCTCGCAGGGGAAGATATCGAAGATGATGGTTTTCCCGAGCGTCAGTTCATCGGTGAGGGTGCCGCTGGAGTGGGGGATGCCAGCATCACGGCCTATCGAGAATATCGTACCCTCGGGATTTTCCGCGCCGGATTCAGCCAGCCACAGGTTGATATTACTTTTCACCTCGCCGATGGTCAAAGGCTTGCCATCGCGTTTAGTGAGGCGCCCCTTCTTTGCCACATGCGAGGTCAGGAATTCTGCCGTGCGCCCCACCACGCGCGTGGTGATGGCACCCATGGCGCGAATACGCGACAATTCCTCGGCATCCTTGGTTTGCATGGCCGTCGGCAGGACAGCCAAATTGACATCCCCTATAAAATCGATGCCTGGCATGGCCTTGTGGATGCCCTTGGTGATCTCGTGCACCCATCCGGCGTCGGCTTTTCCATAGAGCATCACCCTTCCCCTGGTCAAGCCCAGGTCAGTGAACATCTTTTTATATTGAACGACACGGGCTTTTAATTGGTCGCCTTTGGCCTGTTTGAGGAGTTCCATGAACTTGTACCGGGCATATCCGATGGTTTTCAATCCGGTAGCTGCCGCTTCTTCCCGTTCCATCGCATTATAAAATAGCACCGGTTTCTTGCCGGTAATTTTTACCAGGTCAGCCGTTGAAATGTGATGGCCGCCCGTGAAGTAATACATGTAGGGATTATGATCAGCCGGGCCAATGACCAGAATGGCCGCCAGGTCGTTCTCGCGCATCAGGCGATCGATGATATTTTTCATGGTGTACTCCGGTTATTTGATGATGGGGTTATTATGATACAGAAGTGGCGCCTTTGCAACACCCGTCTCGCGGAATCCTGTGTACAGGTCAGATAAGAACCAGTCGCAGGTGGGAGAGCAGGATGTCTTCCTGCGTCTCCAGGATCGTGCGGGGATCAAAAACGACCCGGTCATTGTCAATTCGGGCGATCACTGGTGGATCCATGCTGCGAAGGTTGGCTAGAAATCCATCCGGGTTACGAGTCTTAAGCGCCAGCAGGCTGGTTGGCAAGGTCTCACCGGGCAGACTACCTCCACCAACGGTTGAGCTGCCATCGATGACTTCTCCCTGGCCAAGCGCCGATTGCCAGGCAGTCGCTTTCTCATACATTTTTTTGTGGGTGGCAGCGATCATCTGCCAGATCGGGATTTTACTTTCCGCTTCACCCATCAGATAATGCTGCAGGGTGGCCGCCAGGGCAGCCAGGCAAAGCTTGTCGGCCCGCAAGGCGCGCGCCAGAGGGTGTTTTCCAATTCTGGCTATCAATTCTGCTCTACCGATAATGATGCCCGCCTGGGGTCCACCCAGAAGTTTATCGCCGGAAAAACACACCAGGTCGCAGCCGGCTGCCAGTGATTCCTGGACGGTCGGCTCATGCCCCAATCCGAACCTGCTGGTATCCAATAGAGCACCCGAACCCTGGTCGTCGATCATGAGGAGGTTGTGAGAGTGAGCCAGGTCGGCCAATTCTTTTAACGAAGGTTCACTGGTGAACCCGATCATCTTGAAATTGGAATGGTGAGCATGCAGGAGTGCTACCGGATTGTCTTGAATCGCTGTGTCATAATCCGCAAGCGGAGACCCGGTTTGTGGCACCGATCTCGATCAGCTTTGCCCCGGATTGTTTCATGACATCCGGGATGCGAAAACCCCCGCCGATCTCAACCAGCTGTGTACGCGAGATCACCACACCTTTATGTCTGGCAAGTGCGGATAGGACCAGTAACAGGGCCGCAGCATTGTTGTTGACCACCAGGGCGGCCTCTGCGCCGGTCAATCGGCAGAGTAACCCTGCGGCATGCATGGACCGCGATCCACGACCACCACTTTCAAGCTCAAACTCTAGCGTACTGTAACCACCCGCTGCCGCCGACATCGACTGTAGAGCTGAACTGCTGAGGGGTGCCCGGCCAAGGTTGGTGTGCAGGATCACCCCGGTGGCATTGATGACCGGCCTCAAGGTTGGCTGAAGCCACTGCTCAAGAAGCTCGGCGGCTTGTTTCATTAGCTCATGCGAAGAGGATTGATCGCCGGGAGGATCCTTTAAAAGGTTTATGCGTGTCGTTTCCAGGGTATCCCGGATGGCTGCGACGGTCAGTTCGCGCCCGAATTGCTCGAGCATGGATCTGGCTGCTTCACTCCGCAGCAGGGCATCCACCGATGGCAGGTGAGAAAGATTGCTCATGACTCCTGTGGAGGAACCCAGCGGCTGCGTTCCCAAATACGCAACAGAACTTCAACCAGGATGATCACGATGGCCAGAGTACCAGCCAGAAAGCTGGTTAGTGCGCGACCAAGCTGCAACCAGGCCAGCAGGCTGGCGAACACGCCACCCCAGATACCTTCCCGAAGTACGATCGCCATACCCACCGGCGGTTTCGAAGGGAAACGGATGTTCAGGAACAGTGCAACCGGCAGTGTCAGACCGGTGGCGGCCAGGACGATAAAGAAGTAAAACACCCAGCGCGGGAAGATGGTTGGCAAACTGGACTGGAAAAGGATGAAGAGTCCGAGGATGCCGATCACGATTAACACAATGCTTAGCGGAAGAACGGAGCGGAAGGTTGGCGGGTTTTGATTCATCTGTCTGACCTGGTTCGTATTAGTATTGATAGATGCTCCCACCGATGAACTCACGAATGACCGAGTCGCTTGGGACGACGGCATCATCATGCAGGGGAGTGATCCATTTCAGGAAGTTCAGCGTCCGGTTGGCTCGTTCGAATGCATCCTTGTGCAAGGGATCATCACGGTATTTTTCCACCCAACCGGCGAATTGCTCAACCAGGCGTGGCTGGTAGATCGACAATTCATAGGGCATGGCGCTATTAACGATCGCGTCGGTGGTGGTTATAAAGGGGATGATGAACCGTTTCTCGGCGTTGCGCACGTAGTGCCAGTGCAGCAGGGTTCGGGTCGGGTCATAAGCACGAAAGGAAGCATCTCGAAGCATCCGCCGCATCAGGCGGATATCGGTCCAACGGATGTACTCACCCGAAGGCGTTTTCATCTGGAGCAGGGGTTCCAGGTATAGTTTGAATTTCCGGTCATCCGAAACCCCCCGGGTCATTTCGGGAAACAACCCGTGCAGACTGTCGATCAGGATGACCTCATCCGGGCCGATGCGCATGGGCGTATGATCCAGTTGGCGCTTGCCGGTCTTGAAATCATAAAAGGGCAGCCTGACTTCTTCACCGGCGATCAGGCGATTGATGTGATCATTCACCAATGGCAGGTCGAGGGCATACGGGGTTTCAAAGTCATAATCTCCAAATTCATCCTTGGGGTGCATCTCCAGGTCAAAGAAGTAGTGATCGACAGTCAATGCCACCAATTTGATACCGGCCCGTTTGAGCCGTTCACTGACCTTTATGGTCGTGGTGGTTTTTCCTGAAGAGGAGGGACCGGTGATGATCACCAACTTGAGATCCTTACGGCGCTCCAGGATCAGGTCGCTGGCATGCTCGATATCCTGGTGATAGGCGGCTTCAGACTCGGTGATAATGGCATCCAGATCGCCCCGGGTGATGTCGTTCGTTGTAGCTGTTGATGGTATGGACGTCATGGGTGACAGCCCAATCCAGCACATGCCACATCTTGGCCCATGGGATGTTCTCTGTTGGTTGCTGTCCGGATGCAATGCGATCGCTGCGCAACCGGGTGCGTTCATCGCGATAAAGGATGTAAGCCTTGGCGACACGGGCATGCCCGTTCTCGATCAGGATTTTTTCAACCGCATCCTGGACTTCCTCGACGGTGGGGTTGGCACCCGGTTTGACTTGCGCCTCCAGGTAATGGACCACCTCGTTTGCCAGTCCATCCGATAGCTGTTTATCCCGCCCTCCGACCGAGACGGCTGCACGGTAAATGGCATTGGCAATCCGCTCCGTTTTAAAATCGACCACTTCTCCGGTTCGTTTTGTGATCTGAGTGAAGGTTGTCATGTGCGCTCCTGACAGACTTGAGAAAGTTAGCCGGGAGGATTGCGACAGTAATGCCATGCCACGCTCCCTGGCTTCTATGATAGCATTAATCCATGCTACCCGGCAAATACATCCCTGTAATTAAAAACCTTGCCAGCCAGTGTGATCAGCTGGGATTAACCTGGGCTTTCACGGGCAGCTTGAACCTGGTCCTATGGGGGTTCGATCTCGAGCCACACGACATCGATCTTGAGACTGACCGTTACGGGGCGGAACAGATTCGACCACCTGAATGCTGAAAGGGCAGTTTGGGCATTGCACCTGCGCGAGTCAAAGGTCATGCAGTCCTGGTTTGCGCGATATGATTTCGATGGTGTTCAGGTCGAGGTGATGGGGGAATGCCGATATCGTCTCCCGGATGGAAGTTGGGTTGCCCCGCGATCGCTTGATAAACGCATATTGCGCAGGAACTGGGAGGGACTCAGTCTGCCGCTGCTTGAATCTCATGGATGAGATGGAAAGTTGCAGCTTGATGGGTCGACTTCGAGAAAGCCGAATGCATCCGATCCTGGCTGGCTGAGCACCCCACAACCAAAGAAGATCTATAGGAATTCCAATGACTGATTCTTCCCTCTTCTTGTATATCATATTGGGACTGGTAATCCTTATCCTTTTTATCGCCCTGATCATCCTGGCTTACCTTTACCTGAAAAGTCGCAATGAGATGACCGGTCCGGGCTCAGGAGTTGTATGATCGCTGGCGTGAAGTGGATATCGCGTATATCCGGGAGGAGCAGAACCGACTGGCGACCGCGGATGCCAGACTGCGATTTGAACCAGTGGCTTCAGGAGAAGGAGAAAGGAAATCCGCGAAGATGCTGTTGCCAAGAGCCAGGCGGTGACGATGGGCAAGGTGACAGAGCATTTCATCCCATTCTTACCGGAATTTGATTACAACCCTCAGGATGCCCGTTTCATCGGCAGCCCGGTGGATTTTGTGGTGTTCGATGGGTTGAGTGAGGGAGACCTGCGCCAGGTGGTGTTCATGGAGGTCAAGAGTGGCAGGGCTGCTCTTTCAACACGTGAACGCTGGATTCGCGATGCGATTCGGGAAGGCAGGGTGCTCTGGCAGCAGGTAAGGACCAAGGGTGGGGAAACCGAGATCTTGGAGGGGTGAAACCACCTTCGTTAGGGCAAAGGTGTGATGTCCTGAACGACCTGGATGGTTCCATTCATGACCTGATCCCGCAAGGTATTCACCCTCACCTCGACCCTCGGTTCAAGATTTAAGAGGGGAAGCTGAAGCGACTTTCCGGTATCGAAATCCAGGGAATAATACCCGCCAGTCTCACCGGCCATGATACGTTGGATGATGTCCTTTAGAGGTGTTGTGAAGTCATATAGTAGGGATGTGACATAATTATTGGGTGCAAACCCGGACTTATCCATGTATTTGGCCGTGATCAGGACCCGGGGATATGGAGCGGCTTTCACTGCTTCGAATGCACCGAACATGCCCAGGTTGAGGGAACCCATGATGAAATCCACATCCTGTTCGATCAGTTTTCGCGGTCATTTCGCTGGCTTTCATCGGATCGTTAAAATCCCCAACCCAGACCGGGATCAACTCGACCTGGTTTTCCAATCCCAGATCCTGGATCGCCTGCCTGGCGGCATGCACTTCGGCGTATGTGAAAGGCAGACGCTCACCACCCAGGTAACCGATCTTGCCTGATCCGGGTTGACAGGGCGGCAATGGCACCGATCAGGTAGAATCCAACCTCGAAATTCCGGTCGATGAACCAGACATTGGCAGGTGGATTCGAGATGGGCTCATCACCTTCCGCGATAAAGACGATCTCGGGAAAATGAGCGGCAAGGTCGACCATGGAGTTGACGTACTGACCACCATGCGCCCAAATGATGTTATATCCGTCCGAGATGTACTCACGCAGGAGGCTATCGACCTGACTGACGGCGACATTTTCTTCGTAGGTAGTCTCGATATTAAGCTCACGGGACAACCTCATTAATCCCCATGTAACCCAGTGTGTTGTAGTCGGCGTCAGTCACAACGCCCGGGAAAATGGCAACCAATTTCCAGTTGGAGGCGGGCGTGGTGACCGAAGGGGTTATCGCTTGTTGAACGGCCGGGATCTGGGTCGCACCCGATTGACACGCAGATAGGCTGATGGACAAGGATCAGAAGTAGGCAAATGGGAATGGGTAGACTGCTTCATTTTGGCCATCTAACTATTTGTAATAGAATTCTACTCTAATTATTGTTAAGGTTGTGCACTTTGTCAAGTAGCTCATCTTTCCAGAATCTCAAATCATTTGTAAACACCCAGAGAGATCTCAGGGATTCATGGGCAATCATGAATCCCTGAGTGTCATTCGTTGTTCAAACACCGGACTCAATGTCCTTCTTCACAAGGTCAGTAAAGGCATCCAGGCTCATCGGACCGGGATTCTCATTGTTGCGTAAGGCGCACTGCCACCTGATTGGATTCCATTTCCTTGTCGCCCACCACCAGCATGTAGGGTATCTTTTGATTCTGGGCGTCACGGATCTTGGCATTCATGCGGTCGGCACGTTCATCGACTTCGACCCGCAGGCCTTGCGATTTAAGTGCTTCGGCGGTCTTGCGGGCATATTCCAGGTGCCGGTCGGCGATTGGTATTAAAACAGCCTGCACGGGTGACAGCCAGACCGGGAAAGCACCGGCGAAGTGCTCGATCAGCACACCCATGAAACGTTCGGTTGAGCCGGTCACGGCCCGGTGCAGAACCACGGGTGTGTACTCGGCGCCGTCCTCGGCAATGTAGGTCAAGCCCAGGCGGGCGGGTTGGATGAAGTCGACCTGTATGGTGGAGAGCTGCCATTCCCGGCCGATGACATCGCGAGCCAGGAAATCTGCCTTGGGGCCGTAGAAAGCAGCTTCACCTGCCGCCTCGAAGTATTCGATCTTGTTGGCATCCAGAGCTTTACGCAAGGCGGCCTCAGCCTTTGTCCATTTTTCGTCATCCTGGACGAATTTGCCGGTCGAACCCCGCAATGACAGGCGCACGACATAATCGGTGAAACGATAACGTCCCAACACTTCCTTGATGACGTTTAGCGATAATGTAAATTCGCTTTCGATCTGGTCGGGAGTGCAGAAGACATGACAGTCATCCTGGGTCAGCGAGCGCACGCGTGTCAGGCCGGAAAGTTCACCGGTCTTTTCATAACGATAAAGAGTGGCGAATTCCGAGAAGCGCAGCAGGCAGTTCACGGTAGGAGTGACGCCCCATTTCCTTGAAAAGGGTCATATGGCTGGGACAATTCATGGGTTTAAGCCGAAAAGTGATATTCTCGTCCACCATGGGAGGGAACATCACATCCCGGTAATTATCATAATGGCCGGATCGCCTGTAGAGATCCTCCTTGACCAGATGCCCGGTCCAGACATGTTGGAATCCGTAACGGGTCTGAACGTCACGGACATAATCTTCCATCAGGTGACGCACCATTTCACCTTTGGGTGTGAATAGCGGCAGGCCTGGGCCAACATCTTCCGAAAAATGGAAAAGCCCAAGTTCCTTGCCGAGCTTGCGATGGTCGCGTTTCTTGGCTTCCTCGAGCCGCCAAAGGTAGTCTTCGAGTTGCTCGGCTGTCTCCCAGACTGTTCCGTAGATGCGCTGCAACATGGGGTTTTTCTCGTCGCCGCGCCAGTAGGCACCAGCAACCGACATCAGCTTAATCGCGGAGGGATTGATCTGGCCGGTGCGCTCGACATGTGGGCCGCGGCAGAGATCTACGAACTTGTCCGATGTGTAGGTCGACATGATCGCTTTTTCGGTCAGGGGATTACCATCCTCATCGATGCCGCCGCTTTCCAACCCGGCGATCAATTCCAGCTTGTAAGGTTGTCCTTTAAAGAGCTGCTTCGCTTCGTCCGGAGAAACCTCTTTACGAACGAAGGGGTGATCCCCGCTGATGATCTCGCGCATGCGTTTTTCAATTACGGTCAGATCCTCGGGAGTGAGTGGGCGTGGAAGATCGAAGTCGTAATAAAAACCATCCTCAATGGCAGGTCCGATGGCGACTTTACCCTCCGGGAATTCCTCGATCACCGCCTGGGCCATGATATGGGCGGTCGAGTGCCTGACCCGATAGAGTTGACTATCCTGATAACGTTCGACTTTCTTTTCAGCCATTTTGCCTCCAATCAATAATTTTGTGGCTGGGGGTTATTAAATAACAAACCTCCTGCCCACTGGGGCGGGAGGTATACTCTCGCGGTTCCACCCAGATTAACCGGCCTTGCCGGTCATCTTGTTGCGACCGATAACGGGGTCAACCGTTCACCTTACTCGACATACTTTCAGGATCACGCTCGCGGGTGGTATTCAGAGTGTCAATACTGTTGAGGATTTTCAGTCAATGATCCTCATTTCCTGTCAGATGGACACGCTTACTCGTCCCGGTCAATGCAATCTAATTATACAACAAGGGTCTAAATTGACAATACCGAACTTATTGTGGTATATAATAGAACAAAAGAGCTATAAATGGAGAGAGAATGACAACTGTAACGGATTGGTTACTGGAAGGTCCAGCTTGGATCGCTTATCCAACGCTGGTCGAGTTGTTGGGGCAAACGGAGACAGCAGAACCGGTGGTGCAAGTCCGGAAAGCGATGGTTATGGATCCGGGTGTGAGGGAATTGGTTGATGACCTCAAGGGTTGGCCGGGGCCGGCCATCAGGAGTCATAAAGCTACATTGCTGTATCATAAGCTGGGATTTCTGGCTGATATTGGTTTTCGAGACCATGACACCGCTATCAACCCAATCATCAGACGTATTATGGATAATCAATCACAGGAAGGCCCTTTTACTGTGACGATAAATCTCCCAAAAGCATTTGGTGGCGATGGTGAAGATCATCAATCCTGGATGTTGACGGATGCGCCTTTGGTAGTGTCCGCACTTATCAGACTTGGGCTTGGTGGGGATCCGCGGGTTGGAAAAGCTGTTTCATACCTCGCCGGCCTGGTGCGCGAAAACGGCTGGCCGTGTGTATCGGCACCGGAGCTGGGTAAGTTCCGTGGCCCGGGTCGCAAAGAGGATCCCTGCCCATTTGCGAACCTGGGGATGTTGAAAGTGATGGCTGATCTGGTTGAGTGGCGCGATTCAAAAGAGGCCGATAGAGGCATCGAAATGCTGCTCAATCAGTGGTCTAACCGATGGGACAGCCGGCCTTACCTGTTCAAGATGGGCACTGATTTCTGTAAACTGAAAGCTCCCTTTATTTGGTTCGACCTGTTACATGTGTTGGATGTATTGAGCCGTTTTCCACGGGTGCACAGCGATGACCGCTACCGTGAGATGATCGGAGTTTTACGGAGCAAAGCGGATCAGGCAGGGCGTTATTCAGCTGAGTCTGTGTATCTGGCCTGGAATGCATGGGAGTTCGGACAGAAGAAGATCCCTTCCCGCTGGATCACCTTCCTGGCGTTGAACATCCTTAACCGTGATTAGTCAGAGGGTATGGAACTTGCATCCTAGAGGGCAACCTGTATTTAAGGAGTGTTGCCATGAATGAATACAATCCTGCGATGCTTGAACGCCATGTGAAACGGTTGTACCGCAATGCCCGTTTAAGCCTGATCACCATACCGCTTTTGGTTGCCGTCCTAGGCATGGCTGCTGGAGCCGGATATGCTTATATGTCCAAGTTGTACATCATCAGAGACTTGCTGGTCTACGCAAGTGTGGGTGGTGTGATCGGTTTGCTGATCGGTATCCTGTTTGGGCTCTCTGCATCTGCGCGGAAACACGAGCAGGCTCAAATACCATTGGGCATCTTACGCATCGAGCAGAATACAAGACCCGCCCCCGTTGAGACCTCCGATTTCATCCCCTTGGATACGTCCGAAGTGAATTATTCGGAAGCTGCGGCCGGATTAGGGCGCTTGCAAACTGAAAATTAAATGGAGTAATCGTGTCTCAGCATTATTACCCTGACTCACCCCTGCCGATCAATCCATTGGCTTTGGCTTCCTTTATCCTGGGCTCGACCAGCTTTTTCATGTTACCGGTGTTGGGTGCGATTGCAGCGGTCATTACCGGGCATCTGGCCAAGCAAGAAATAAAGGCCAAGCCTTACACGTATTCCGGAGAGAGCTTCGCAACTGCCGGGCTGGTCCTGGGTTATGCACACCTGGCGTTGACCTTGATCACGATCATCGTTATTATCATCGCACTGGCACTACTGCCTTCCTTCGTCATCTGGATTACGGATATTATTAACTAGATGATGGGATTGGTTCTATCGAGAGCCCGGAATTCGGGCTCTTTTATTTGATATATTATTGACATAACAGGTCAGGCGCTTGACCTGACCGGATGAATGCGGTATACTCGTCAGGCTTAACGATGCGGGGTAGAGCAGTGGCAGCTCGTCGGGCTCATAACCCGGAGGTCCTTGGTTCGAATCCAAGCCCCGCTACTGTAAAGACTCCTGAAAAGGAGTCTTTTTTCGAGTCAATCGAAGACATCTACATCCGTTTTGATTTCGATTCGGATCTGTGCAAAAACCTTGCACTGCAGCCTGTGAGTGCCTGTACCGGGCACCTCACCATTACAGAGGAACCAAGGATGAAACAGAATTACTCAAGCCATCGCAGGCTTGGCGTGGCTCGTCTGCGCATGTGGACGGTTACGGTAATAGCCCTGCTCATATTCCCTCATTCAACTGCATCAGCTCAAGCCCAGATTTCACCCACGAGGAATACTATTGCGGTTATGGGTCATGCTGAGTGCGAAGGCGTCTGTGCCTCTCTGGCTCGGAGTGCGGCCGCATCTTCTGGTGCGACCCTCCTGGTGACAAATGCCAGTGAAGATTTCAATGGGGATACCTCAAACCCATCAGCCCTGATCGCAAACCCCGGACCGGATGGCATTTCCCTGGTGGAGGCTGTGGTCGCTTCGGAGGGAACCGTCGAGTTCGATACCATCCGGTTTGATCCTGCCATGATGGGAGCGGTTATTGATTTCACCGATACCATGCTGGTGATCAGCCGTGGAAACCTCCTGATCGATGGCGATATCGACGGGGATGGTGTTCCCGATGTGACCCTCGATGGGAGCAGCGGGACGATGGATAATGGTTTTACCATTTATGGCGCGTCCAATGTCATGATCAAGGGGATGAAAGCACAGAATTTCCGCAAGGATGGCGTGCTGATCTTCACCAGGCCGGATAACGGGTTGACTTCCTTGGAAGACATCGTGATCTATCAGAGTGCCTTTTCCGGGAACCAGACCGCCATCGATTTGAACCTCGGGGACCGGACTTTTTTCACGGCGCAAAATATTGAAATCGTGGAAAACACCATCCAGGATAATGGCAGCGGCATATCCGTGATCGCCGGAATGGGTGGCACTCCAACCGATAATGTCATCTCGGGGGTATCGATCCTCTCCAACCAGATCCTGGATAATGATGCCCCCGGTGGGGTGAACGTTGCACTGTTCGTTTCGCCTGCCGCATCGTACGGCGCTTTGCGCAACCGCATCTCGGACCTGGAAATCCGTGGAAATCATATCAGCGGTCATCCGAATTCGGTGATCATCGACGCATCCAACCAGCCGTACTGCAATAACAATACGACCGACCAGGTCGTGATCGCCGATAACGATATCGAAACCGACTATGTCACGATCGAGTTTGTGAATGAATCCGGAATGTATTCCAGCGGCAATACAATGTCGAATATTGTGATTGCCGATAATCGATTGACGAATGGCGGCATCCATTTCGGCGGCGCCACGGCCTGGGCTGCGCATGATAACATCACCTCGAATGTGCTCATCGAACGCAATTGGATCGTTGGCGGGCTGGCGAACGGGATCTACATGGTTTCTGCCAGCGGTGGGGCTTATAACAACCACCTGCAAAATGTGATTCTGCGCTCGAATTTCATCCAGAATTCAACGGATGCCGGGATCACGCTGCATGCCACCGCTGATGGCAGCAACAATACGATCTCCAATGTCACCATCACCAACCAGACATTGGTGAACAACGGTCTGACCAGCACCTGGTCAGCGGGTGGCATTAATATCAATTCCAAGAATGCCAGCAATACGATCACCGGCGTGACGATATCCAATTCGATCCTGTGGGGCAATAACTTGGGTGACGCGCTGGGAGGGGTTCTCACCCCGGACCTGGTCACCCACACGCTCCTGAATGATTCACGGTATTTGGGAAGCCATGACAATTTCTACGCTTCGCCGGAGTTCGTGGAGCCTGCTGCCGGTGATTACCGTCTCCAATCGACCTCGCCTTGCGTGGATGCAGGGGAGCCCGCGGGCACTGCCATCGGAACGATGGACTACGATCATGCAGCCCGGCTCTGGGATGGGGATGGGGATGACATTGCGGTGGTGGACCTGGGAGCCTGGGAATACAGCGCTGTGACCGCCCAGGAGCTGAACGTCCTCTGGGATGGGGTTGCGATTGCCAACGGGGATGCTATCCCAGCCCCTTGGGATGGCACTGATTTTGGCTATGGGGAGGTCTCGGGTGCCGCCGTGTTAAGAACATTCACGATCGAGAATACCGGTGCCACAACCCTGCACCTGACCGGTGATCCGGTGATTGAGATCACCGGCTTGAATGGTGCGGACTTCCGGGTGGTGACCCAGCCTGTTAGCGTGCTGGATGGTGGCGAGTCTATCAGCTTTACCATTGAATTCATACCGATGGATCTTGAATTACGCGAGGCCATCATTAAACTCGACAACGATGATGGTGATGAGAATCCATTTACCTTTGCAATCCAGGGGACCGGGGTTCCATTACCTTTCCGGGTTTACCTGCCGCTAACCCTGGCAGTCAAATAAAAGATAACGGCGCGCGCAGGTTGACCTGAGCGCGCTGTTATAAGTGGGCATCGTTGACATCGGCCTTGTCGGAAAAATGTTGCGATCCAACGGCTGAGGAACCTTATTTCACGAGCGTGATTTTCCCAAAGGTCCTCGGATCGGCGTAGGTGCGGATCGCGGATGTGGATAGCATCACCTTTTGCCCTTGCCCGGCACTGTCGGTGTCGCTTGGGCTGATATTCATCCCAAACGTTGAGCCTTCCGCCAGTGTGATCCCTGCTAAAATCTCCTTGGGGATGAAAGCTTCGAGTGTGTATCCTTCCGAGTTTTGCATAAAAACCATTTGGATGCTGCTGATAGCTCCGGGTGACTCTGGACCGTTGAACCAGGCATATGCAACTGGTGGGACATTTCCATAATCGCCCAGGGAAAGACCGATCTGGTAATCATCGTCGTTCATGCCGGGATTGGTGTAGTCCTTGTCCAAAAGGGTATCGAATTGCAGCTCCATGTGATCACCATGCCAGAGATCGGAATCGGCTTTGGACTGTACATGAAGATCGTCGAGGACTTCGAAGGCGAAATACAAGCCTTCGGGTGTCCATCCGACCCAGGCCACTGCCGACAGGTCCTGCGGCCCTTCCCAGCTGTTCGGGGCTAGTGTGTAGACAACCTGGGATTGATCTATGAAAACAAAATCGGCTATCGCGGGCCATTCCTCAAGCTGGGCATCAAGTGTGATCCCGGTAATCGAATGAATGTCCTTCTCAAATGGGCGGGGGATCACGACTGTGGTGACTGATGTTGGGCGTGGGGGGCCGTCCGCTGAGAGGCCCAGGTGGAGGGCATCGAAAAGTGTCTCATCCCCCTGGCTGACTTCCCAGATTATCACGCCCGCGAGGTCATTATCTCGGACGTAGGCTGCCTTCGCTGAGAGCGACTGTGGATTATCATAGCTGATAAAAATCTTACTCGTTGGATCATATAACCACGGCACATGCGCATCGGCATTCCAATATTGTTCATATGTGGATAAATAATTTGCCGCGATGTCTTTGTAGTCATAAGAACCCGGCTCCCAGGTGCCTGGGGCAACCCCGCTCGTGGATTGATAGAGGCCATTCCCGGTTCCTTGGACTCCCGACCAGCCGTGGCCATAGAAGGGGACTCCCAAAACCAACTTTCCCGCCGGTACATCACCTGAAAGGTATGCCTTGACAGCGGCATCGATATTTAAACTTGCATCTGCCGGATCGCTGGGTGTTCGATAGAGCGGTGCATTGAAATTTGTCGTTGTATCCCAGGCGCCGTGGAAGTCGTAGCCCATCAGATTGATCCAATCCACAGTCGAAGCGATGGCACTGAGTTCGAGGTTGCGGATGTTTCCCGGTCCTATCGGGGCTGCTATGGTTAACAGGTACTGCCGGTTGTCGGCTTTACCCAGTTCATCCAACTGACGGCGGGTTTCGTTTAACAGCAGGGTGAAATTCCCTTTATCTTCAGGTTTTCCATTGGTGAGTCCACCACTGACCGGGTATTCCCAATCAATATCCAATCCGTCGAAAACCCCCCGATATTGTTTGAGATAAAGGTCGATACAGGAAGCGGCAAAACGCTGGCGTGAGGATTCGTCACGCGCGGCGGCAGAAAAGTTGCCGGACCATGTCCAACCACCAATGGAAATCAGGATTTTGAGATCCGGGTATCGATGTTTCAATCCGAGCAATTGAAGGAAGTTCCCATGATATTCAGCTGCAACCGGGTCTTTGCGTCCGGTGATGCTCTCTCCGGCAGAATATACTCTCCCAATGTCGGCGACTGCATCACCCAAAATGCATTCTCCGCTCTCAGATAAATTTGAAAAGGCATAGTTGATATGAGTTAACTTGTGGGCGGGAATATCTTTTACAAATACATTTCTTTCGGGAGCCCACGATGGGTAATAACCGATGATGTATTTCCCGTCAGGTACTGGGACCGGATTTGGTGTGTCGTTCTGCGATGGTCCGCAGGCACTCACGGTCACCATAATCGTAAACACAATGAGTGTAAGTGCTTTTCTGATCATGGCGGTCCTTTCAGTCAGGCATTTGGCTAATACGACGATGTGAACAAAGCACCGAAAGTTCATTTGCTTTCAGTAGACCCACCTTTGAGAGGTAACGTATCCAGGGAGTCCTCTCAACTTATTTTGTGTGCGTTTGCGTCTGTGTAATCGGCGCTCAACTCATACCGGTACCCACATTATAACGTGACCGATATGGAATGGTTATGTCAGGGGTCTGGTGGGTGGGTAAAGCCCTTACGGAAACCTTCGCGGAATCTCATGCATACCTCCGAAATAAGAAGGTGCGGTGTAGGTCGAAATCATGAGATTCGATCAGCTGCCCATACATGGTGCCGGGATTTTTACGACCTCGTAAGCCCTTCCCAAGAGGGCTTCCATAAACCCCGTTATATTTGTTTGACGGGACCGGCAGATTCGCGAATAACCAGATGGGCGGGTAAGATGATCTCTTCCCGCGGCAGCCCGGGGTTTTGCATCCGGTTAAGGATTAGCTTTACTGCCAATTCACCGATCTTCTTCTTATCCTGATAAATGGTGGTCAAGCGGGGAACGCTGAAAGATGCCAGCTCAATGTCGTCGCACCCGATGATCGAGATGTCACCTGGAATTGTTAAACTCAAGTCGGCAGCAGCGCGGATTGCACCGATGGCCAACAGATCAGAATAAGTGAACACTGCCGAGGGAGGCTCGGGCAGATCCATCAGGTTTTTAAATTGATGGTAACTTTGCTGAATACTGTACTCCGTGCATCGAAAATAATCCTCACGGAAGGTTAGGCCGGCTTTCTGCAAAGCTTTTTCAAATCCAACACGGCGTTGGGAGGCGGTTTGATATTCCAGCGCGCAACCGGCGATGCAGGCGATGCGTTGATGCCCCAGACTGATCAGATAACGGGTGGCTTCTTCACTGGCTTCCATATCGTTGACACGGATGATGTCCCCTTTACAGGCCGGGTCATTAATATGCAGGATCACATAGGGGCAACCCAGATTCTCAATCTGACCATAGAAATCTTCTGTAATGTAGGGTGAATTGATGATCAGTCCATCGATGTTCTTGTTGCGCCAGGCACTAATTGCCTCAGCCTGGTTCTCGCCATAACGTTCGGTATGACGCAGCAGGACATTGTATCCGGCATCATGAGCCGACGCTTCCAGACTGCTCAACACTTCAGAAAAGTAGGCATCCACACTGTAATAATTCATCACACCGATCAAGCGGCTTTGCCCTGTCTTAAGACTGCGAGCCTGCTCGTTGGGCTGGTAATTCAATTCACGGATCGCCCATTCGACTTTTTCGATCGTTTCCTGGTTTACCCTGCGGGTTTTGTTGATCACATGGGAAACGGTTGCATTGGATACATGCGCCAGGCGTGCCACATCGTTGATGGTCGTCATCTGTTATCTACTCCTCTAGGCAGTCCCATTAGTCTTGCTTTCAACCACACTCGCTTTATGAAAAATGGATGTCTCACCCCGGTAGAACCGGATGGTGTTGATGATCCCGCGCAGGGTTTCATCAGAAAACATGCCAATGAACAGACCATACATGCCAAGACCAAGCGGGAACATGAGTACATACGAGAGCGAAATAATGAACACAATCCCGAAGATCTGAGTGATCAGCATCCACATCGTATCCCCGTATCCGCGAATGCCATTTCCACTGATGATATTAACAGCACGCGGGATCATGGTGAAGGCTGTGATGACCAGGAAGGGAGCTGTTTTTTCAATCAGGTGTGCATCCGGTGTGAAGATCGATATGATCTGCCTGGGAAAGATTGCAAATGAACCTGTAAAAAACAGACAGAAAACGATCGTATAAAAAGTGCCGATCAAACCAGATTCGCGCGCAGCCGGGAGATCCCTTTCACCGGTGCGTTGCCCCACCATGGTTGTTACAGCTCGCGCCAGCCCGAAATAGAAGAATATGGGGGTGATCTCGATCTGGTATACCAGGCGGTAGATACCGACCGCTTCGGCGCTGAGCAGGTTGAGGAAATACGCCAGGATGAGATTGCCAAAATTCCAGAGCATATCCTCGACACCGACCGGAAGGCCAACTTTCAAAACGGTTAGATAAGGACGGAAGGGTGCAATCATCAGTGATTTGAAATCCACTTTGAACGGTAGAATTCTTGATTTCATAAAAATCGCCAACATGATTAATGATGAAACGAGGCCCGAAAGGCTTGACGCGATGCCGGCGCCGGCCACGCCTAATTCTGGAAACCCAAAATGACCAAAGATGAAAACATAGTCCAGAAGGATATGCAGCAGACTCCTGAAGATACCGGCGAACATTTCCGGTTTGGTGTTGGCTGTTCCCTGGAAGATGGAATTGATGGAGGTGCTCATGCCAAGATAGATCAACTCCAGACTTAGGAAACTGATGTATTCCATGCTGAGGATACGAATGGACTGGTGCACACCCAGGGCAGTGAAAATCTTATCGGCAAAGAGCAGCCAAAATATGTAAACCAGCCAGGAAAGCAATGAATTGTATTTGAGCCCTGACAGGGCAAAAATACGCGCTTTCTCCGGTTTGCCTGCACCCAGGAACTGCGATACCAGCACCACGATCCCCGTACCGATCGACCAGATAAGTGCAATTGAGACGATGTATGGGAAGAACACATTGCCAACTGCTGAAAGTATTTCGGATCCAGTCAGGATGGACCCGTCCGGCAGGGTGGTAGTGTAGCGAGCCAGGAAGGCTGTATCGATCAACATCTGAACCTGCATGATCATGCCACTGAGGGCAATCGGCAAGGCAATACGGAACATCTGCTTGGAGAAAGGTTTGAAGTGGGGCGCTGAGAATAATTTCATTTCAATCCTGCCTAATATTAAACGCGTAAACGATTACGTAATCGATTAAACAATAAAAGGATCGTTTTGTCAAGAGATATCTTACGGAGAACAGGGTGAAACCCAGCAAAAGTGTTTATATGTTAAAATCCTGGACGGTCAATAAGCTATAAAAGGAATTTGCAGTTCTGTTCATGAATAATAAAAATTTGGCAGTCGAAGTAATCGTATTTGATATCGGGGGCGTCCTAATCGATTGGAGCCCATATCACCTGTACTGTGATAAATTGGGTCTTGATCAGCAGGAAGTCGATCGATTTTTGAATGAAGTTGAATTTTCTGAATGGAATAAAGAACAGGACCGTGGTCGCTCATTTGCCAGGGCAACGGACGAATTGACTGCCCGGTTTCCAGAGTACCGTGAGCTGATCCACGCTTATGATGAACATTACCTGGATTCGCTGAAGGGATCGGTTCAGCCGGTGGTGGACATCCTGGAAAAGCTGAAAAGAGCGGGATATCCACTCTACATTCTTAGCAATTGGGCCATGGAGAAATTTAACTTGGTACGACCACAATACCCATTTTTCGAGTGGTTTGATGGGATAGTGATCTCGGGGGATGTGGGGTTGATCAAACCCGACCAGGCCATTTTTGAAGTATTACTGGAACGGACCGGATGCCCGGCTGAGGTCTGTCTTTTCATCGATGACCATTTCCCCAACATTCGTGTGGCCAGGGAGTTGGATTTTCAGACGATCCAATTCACTTCGGCTCAGCAATTGGAAGCAGAATTACAACACCTGGGTATTCTTGAAAGCACGACCAGGGAACATCAGGTTGATTCTGGGAGTACTGCTCCATAGCTCAGGGTTTAAACACAATATTCATATCTGCCGGTGGGGAAATTGAAATGGGTCAACCCTTGTAGATCCTATCTGCAAAGATAGGTGATTAACCTTTTTTGATAAAGGTCCCCTTGTCCAGTTCTTCGAAAGCCTGGCGAAGTTCACTTTCCGTATTCATAACGATCGGACCGTACCAGGCAACTGGTTCACGGATGGGCCGGCCGGAAATGAGCAGGAAACGCACCGGGGAGTCCTCAGTGTTGACCAGAATCTGCTCCCCATCCTCAAAGACGATCAGGGTGCGATCCCCCAGCCAGCGATCGTGTTGGATATCGAAATAGCTGCTACCTTCCCGTTCATATGTGAATGGATCCACCTCATCGCAGAAAGTCGCCTTGCCATCGATCAGGTAAGCGAAGACAGTATACCCGGTCGTTGTCTGGAAGTTAAACCGGGTTTTAGACGGGATGGATATATCCAGATACTGTGGGTCAATGACGATGTTTTCCACCGGCCCACGCACGCCATCCACCTTGCCACAAATAACACGTATTGTTACACCGTCTTCCATGGTCACGACGGGGATTTGATCGCTTTTCACTTCCTGGTAGTGTGGATCCATCATTTTATTCTTACGGGGCAGGTTGGCCCACAATTGAAAGCCATACATGCGCCCATCTGGGTCACCCTCAGGCATCTCCTGGTGGAGAATGCCGCTCCCGGCGGTCATCCATTGCACATCACCCGCTTTGATTACCCCACGGTTGCCCATACTGTCCCCATGTTCCACTTTTCCTCGCAGCATATAGGTGATCGTTTCGATGCCGCGGTGAGGATGCCAGGGAAATCCAGGCGCATACTGGGTTGGGTCATCATTGCGAAAATCGTCCAGCAGCAGGAACGGATCGAACGTATGCGTATCACCAAAACCAAATGCGCGGTGTAAATGAACCCCTGCACCTTCGATGGTGGGTTTGCTTCTGATAACCTTGTGGATTTTACGTGTCTTGACCATTCGAATCTCCTTGCAAATACCATTATAGCGCAGCGCGATAGAGGAGAGCATCATACTGACGTTTGAAGTAGGCTGCTTAAGATCGCATCACTCCCTCGGGAGGATCGATATCCAGATGATGAAAGCAAAAAGAAACGTTAAGGGCTGTCGTTTCGTAGAAGATAATAAGATCATATTATTCTAGATCATGTTAATTAGAGGAGCGTAAATATGGTAAAGACGGACTCGAAAAAACTTATGTGTTATCTTCCATTGGCAATCACCCTGATTGCCGTGATTATCTTGTCAGGGATGTTCCTTTCAGGAGGTATGCCGAAGGTGTCAGCCTGGTATTTGATGCAGTTCATACTTCCAGTCACCGGTTTGATCGGATTGATCTACTCTATTATCCGGTCCATTGTCATCAAGCGGCTTGACAAGATAGTACTGACAACAGGGATAATTTCTCTGATGGGAATTGCACCGGTACTCATGTTATTCTACCCGCCCACCTTTCCTGCCTCTTTAGATCACACGATCCCATCCGCAACTGTACGCCTGCCCGCGAATGTTCCACTTAAGGTTGCGTGGGGTGGAGACAATAAGGCTGTCAATCAACATGTGGTGGTACCCGATCAACGTTGGGCTTATGATTTTGTGGTTGAACCTTATTTCACCGGAAGCTCGGATCTCAACGATTATGGTTGTTACGGTGTTGAGGTGGTAGCACCCGCTTCTGGTTTGGTAACGACGGCGCATGATGGCGAGCCGGATGTAGTACCAGGGCAATTGTCAAATAATTTGACTGCACCAACTGGAAACCATGTTGTGATACAACTTGATGAGACAGGAACGTACCTGCTCATCGCCCATCTCATGCAAGGCAGCATCACGGTCACTTCCGGTCAACAGGTGATCGAAGGCCAGGTTATCGGGAAATGCGGTAACTCCGGAAATACCAGCGAACCACACATTCATATCCATCATCAACGCCAAAATCCCGCTGAGTACCCCATCAATTATGCTGAAGGATTACCATTATTCTTCAGGGATCATGATGGCTTACCCATGCCTTTAGGGGGTATTTCAGTGGTTGACGGAATGCCTGTAGCAACAGGAGATATCGTAGTTCATCAGGGTAAACCCTGATGCTGTGATAGATCCTCTTTGACCAGTCGGACCACGAATCATAAATTGGGATAAATGCCACCAGAAAGTACCGGAGCAAAACAGGCTCCGGTACTGTTATTCTTGCCCAACACGATTCACCAAACATAAGCTTACCTGGATATAATTTGACTTATCCAATGGAGGACCTCCTATGCGACCAGAATGGGATTCTTATTTTATGAAAATCGCTTATGCTGTCTCAGAGCGCAGTACCTGTGACCGCGCCTTTGTGGGTTGTGTGCTGGTACTCGAAAAACGCATCCTGACCACCGGTTTCAATGGGTCACCGGCTGGCCAACCGCACTGCGATGAAGTCGGCCATTTGATGGTTGAAGGTCATTGCATCCGAACCATTCATGCCGAGACCAATGCCATCATCCAGGCAGCCCTGCATGGCATTTCCACGCGTGGTTGCACCTGTTATGTGACTCATTTTCCATGTATCAACTGTACCAAGGTATTAATCAATGCCGGTATGACCCGTCTGGTTTATCATGTTGCTTACCGGCCGGATGAAAACGCATTGGAGTTCCTTCGCACTGCTCAGGTTGAGATCAATGACCTGGTATATAATCCCAATGACAATTCTTGAAAAGACACTGAAGCAAAATGATTAAGGAGAAGTTATGCTAAAAGAAACCCCTCCGCGCTGGGATCTGACAAATGTGTATCCTGCGCTTGCATCCAAGGAATATGCAGCGGATCTGGCCAAACTCAAAAAGCTGATCGCTGAACAGGGTGACTTCATCACTGGAAAGGTTGCGAAAACCGGGGAGGCGACAGCGCCTGCGGAGCTTGCCGATTTGGCCGGAACCTTGATCGACCGCTATAATGCCATCCTGCTGGTGGCTGGCACCTTGCGAGCGTACGTTGAATCGTTCGTTTCAACCAACTCCTACGATCAGGAAGCGTTAAAGAAACAATCCGAACTGGAGCAGGTGCTGGTGGATGTCGATAAACTTGAAGTGCAGGCCCGAGCCTGGATCGGCAAGGTCTCGCGTCGCCTGCCTGAATTCGTCTCATTAAACTCCGTTACCAGGGCACACGAGTTTTATCTCAATGAAGCGGCCAGGCAAAGCAAGTTCCTCATGTCTGAGCCTGAAGAGATGCTGGCTGCCGAGTTGACCCTGTCCGGCGGCAACGCTTGGGGGAAGATGCAGGGGACTATCACCTCTCAGCTCAGCCTTGATTTTGATCTGGATGGTAAGGTCCAAAAGATGCCCATTACTGCAATCATCAACCTGCGATCCCACCCGGTGGAAGATATCCGCCGGCGGGGATATGAGGCAGAAAACAAGATTTGGGAATCAGTAAAAGAACCTCTGGCCTCCGCCATGAATGGCATCAAGGGGGAGGTAAATACGCTCAATCACCACCGTGGGCGCACGGATGCCGTTCACAGTGCCATAGACGCAGCTCGCATTGACCGCCCCACGCTCGAAGCGATGCTCGAGGCGATGAAAGACTCATTCCCCTTGTTCCGCCGTTACTTTAAAGCCAAGGCAAGACGATTCGGCCAGGCGCAATTGCCCTGGTGGAATTTGTATGCTCCGGTTGGAGCGACATCCACCACCTATTCCTTCACTAACGCACAGGAATTTGTGCTCGAGAATTTTGGTAAATTCTCACCCGACCTTCAGGCGTTTGCTGAGCGTGCTTTCACTCATCACTGGATCGATGCTGAGATGCGTGATGGAAAACGCGGTGGCGCCTTCTGCATGGATGTGCCTGGTGTGAGCGAATCGCGTATTTTATCTAATTTTGACGGATCGCTGGATACAGTCTTCACGCTTGCCCACGAACTGGGTCACGGATTCCATAACGATTGCGCCGTCCAAGCTGGCAAGACAGAGATCCAGAAATTCACACCCATGACCCTGGCTGAAACAGCATCCATCATGTGTGAAACGATCGTATCAGAGGCTGCTCTCCTGAAGGTTAAGAACCCCCAGGAAGAATTGGCCATTCTGGAATCGCAATTGCTTGGCGATTCCCAGGTCATCGTGGATATCTATTCACGCTTCCTGTTCGAGAAGGAGGTCTTTGAAAGAAGGGAGAAATCCGAATTGGGCGCGGATGAGTTGTGCGAGATCATGCTCAAAGCTCAAAAATCCACATTTGGGGATGGTTTGGACGAGAAGTATCTGCAGAAATGGATGTGGACCTGGAAACCGCATTACTACTCTGCCGGGCTCTCTTTCTATAATTTCCCTTATGCCTTTGGATTGCTTTTTGGTACCGGATTGTATGCCATCTACCAGAAGAGAGGCGCAGCATTCGTCCCGGATTACAAAGACCTGCTGGCCAGCACCGGTGAGGCTTATGCTGCTGACCTGGCAGCGCGCTTTGGGATTGATATCCGCACCAAGGCTTTCTGGCAGGATAGCTTGAGTATCATCGGGAAACGCGTGGATCGATACTGCGAGATTTAGCACATACGCTGTTAACGATAAACACTGGTAGATGGATCGTATGCTCCCGGTATTTTCAATTTGTCCAGGGTCCACCGATCGCACAGCATCCCATACCGATGGCACTGACTTCGATCCCTGATTTTCCAAGCATTCGAGTGAATGTGGCTGCCATTGTATTTATCTCCCAGAATTATCCAGTCTGATTATTTATACCAAGTGATCCCATACGGATAAGGTCAGTCGATCGAGTGACTGCCAGTATGTTCGCGTTATTTGAAAGAATTGCTTGAATGATTATTATATATATTGAAATTCATGAAAGGCGAATTTACTTTCATGGAAAGGTTGAACCCCGGCCTTGCTCGAAAAGGCCGGGGTTCATAAGGGTATCACCTGATATTGAACCTAAGAGGTGAAACGAACGTAAATATTTGATTGATCTACTTATTCTTCTTCAGGAACATGTCAGCTGCTACAGCGAACACAAGCACCGCGCCAGAAATGACATATTGCCAGGCCGATGGCACGTTCATGATCTGCAGGCCATTGGTGAGGCTGGTAATGATCAAGGATCCGATCATTGCACCAAAGATGGTGCCGACCCCGCCAAGAGTGGAGGTACCTCCCAGGATACAGGCTGCGATCGCGAAGAGTTCATAGCCACCTCCAGCCGCGATCGTGCCGTAACCCACGTAGGAAGCCATCACCACACCGGATACACCGCACAGGAAACCCATCAGAACAAAGATCGTGAATGTGTTGCCGCGGATGTTGATACCGGATAACCGGGCGGCCTCTCGATTGCCGCCAATGGCATAGGTGTAGCGCCCCAGCTTGGTGTTATTTGCAATATAGGAGAAGATGACGACAATAATGATCAGGATCATGACTGGGTTTTGAATGCCCTTATACACATTGACATAATAGACATACCCGAGCACCAAGCCGGCCATGAGGACTGTTTTCAACAGGTCTTGCCATAGCGGGGAGAGGGAAATGCCATATTTCATTTTACGCCGCCGGCTCATAAACATCGTGATGAATAACACCACCGCGACGATGCCGGCGATGATCCAGCCGGTTGTTTTTGGGATGTAAGCTTGAGCGATCACAGAAAAAAGTGGCTGGTTGGCAGGGATCGTCTTGCCGACTGTGGCTATGAGGATCAAACCGTTCAGGATCCACATACTGCCCAGGGTCGTAATGAAGGAGGGTACGCGCAAGTAGGCGATGATCCAGCCCTGGACAACCCCATACAAAGTTCCCACCGCCATCCCGATAAGTACAGAAAGGGCCGTGGTGAGCAGCGCCGGTGCATCGGGTAGATGCTCAGCCCAGAAGTATGCCTGAAAATACGCAACGATAACGGAAACATATCCGGCCAGTTTACCGACGGAGAGATCAATATGCCCGGCCACGATCACCAGTACCATGCCGACTGACATGATGGCGGTGATGGTCATCTGGCGAAAAAGGTTTGAAAAATTTTGGGGCGACAGGTAAATACCATCCGTTTGGATGAAGAAGAGTATCCAGATGGCGATCATAGCGAGGACCAGAGCATAAGTCTGGAGATTGTTCCGTATTGCCTGGCCGAATTGAGAGGATTCTTTCTTGGTCGTTGTTGGGATTGACGCGGTCGACTTGGTCATAGGGTTCACCTTTCGAGTACAGGTTGGAATTCTGTGCCGGTTGCCAGCGCCATGATCTTCTCCTGTGTGGCTTCGGATTTGCTGAGTGTGCGGACTGAATGGTTTTCGCACATAACCATGATCCGGTCACTCATGCCCAGCACTTCTTGCAGGTCGCTGGAGATCATGATAATGGCAATCCCTTTTTCGGCAAGATTGTTCATGATCTTGTAGATTTCGAATTTTGTACCCACATCGATGCCACGGGTGGGGTCGTCCATGATTAATACCTTAGGTTGCGACATCAGCCACTTGGCGATGACTACTTTTTGCTGGTTGCCACCGGAGAGTGATTCTGCCATGGCATTCAGGTTGGGCGCTTTAATTGAAATACTCTTGGCATACTCGGTACTTTCTTTCAACTCGGCGCTATCATTGATCCGGAACCAGGAGGAAAAGCGTCCAAGATTGGCGAGGGAAATATTACGTAAGATGGATTGGATTGCTACCAATCCATGTAACTTCCGATTTTCAGGCACCAGGCTGATGCCATACAACATGGCTTGCCTTGAGCTCTTAATCTTGATCTCTCGGCCTTCCATTTTTATTTTTCCCTGAGTGATCTTGCCATACTCACCGAATAGGGTCATCACCAGTTCTGTGCGTCCGGAGCCCATCAAACCGGCGATGCCCAAGATCTCACCACGCCGCAAATTAAAGCTGACGCCCTTAAGGATCTCATCCGAGCTATCCTGGGGGTGTTGGGCGTGCAAATCTTCCACTTCAAGTATGACATCACCAGGCTTGCGGTTGCCCTTCGGGAAGCGCTCCTTCATTTCCCGCCCGACCATGTGCTTGACCAGGGTTTCCACAGTCAATTTCTTGGTGGGTTCAGTGATGATCATCTTGCCATCCCGCAATACAGTGATCGAATCCGTGATCTTAAAGAACTCGTCCAGTTTATGACTGATATAAATGCAGGTCACCCCGTGCTTTTTAAGACCGCGCAGGATGTCCATCAATTGGTCGGTTTCCGCCTCTGATAACGCGCTGGTGGGTTCGTCCAAAATCAATATTTTGGCATTCTCCGATAACGCCTTGGCAATTTCGGTCATTTGCATTTTGCCCACACCCAGATGACGAACGAGACTCCTGGCCTGGACGTCAAGGTGGTATTTCTCCAATACCTCCTGGCTGTCAGCATAGAGTTTGTCCCAATTGATGATGCCTGTTTTTACAGGCTCCTTACCGAGGTAAATGTTTTCACCGACTGTGATGCTGGGTACCAAAGTTAATTCCTGGTAGACGATGGCTATGCCTTTTTCTACCGCCTGGTGGATCGATCGATCGACCAGTTTTAATTCCTGCCCGTTATACAGGACCTGACCTTCATAAGTGCCCCAGGGATATACACCGGCCAGGATCTTCATCAGGGTAGACTTCCCCGCACCGTTCTCACCACAGATCCCATGGATCTCTCCCCGCTGAACGGAAAAGGAAACACTATCCAGGGCAGTGATACCGGGGAATTTTTTGGTTACATTCTTGAATTCGAGAATGACATTGTTTTCCATGAACATTTCCTCAGGTCATTCTAAAGGATTTCATAACTCAGATGCAATTATATGACATTCCCGGCCTCCAGTATGCGGAGGCCGGGAATAGGAGCGAGATGTTTTCGTATTAAGGTCTGGCAGGTCGATCCGCTGCGGGGATGTCGCGATAGACATCATCATAGGGTTGGAAACCACTCACCACGATGAGGTCGTAGACATTGTCCTTGGTGACCTGGATGACCGGCAGGAACTTTGCCATAACAGTGCCTGTCTTGGTGTCATCGAGCGTCAGCTCTGCCAGGGTGAATTCCTCGAGGCCTTCGACTGCTTTGCCCTTCAATAAGGCATCCAGCATATCAACAGCCATAGGGGAGAGCAGGCGGATGTCCTTGTAGACACTCACAGTCTGTTCGCCCTTGACGATGCTGTTGCAGCCATCGGCGGTTGCATCCTGACCGGAGATCGGGACGATGCCAGCCAGGCCCTGGGCCTTCATGGCCTGCAGCTCACCGAGAGCCGTGCCATCATTGGAGGCGATCACACCATCGACCTTGTTCTGCTGAGCGGTGAGGATATTCTCCATCATCTTCTCGGCGGTGGCAGCATCCCAGTTATCGACCCACTGATCGGCCACGATCGTGATGATGCCCGAGTCGATGTAGGGTTGGATGACTTCCATCTGACCCTGGCGGACGAGGATGGCGTTGTTGTCGGTGGGGGAACCGCCCGACAGGACGATCTTGGCCGGGTTGTCCTTGGTCCAGGTGGTGCTGCCGGGGATACCGAGAGCTGTCATGACGCCCAGGGCTTCCTGGCGGCCAACCTCAACGTTGTTGAAGGAGAGGTAGGCAGCGATCTTGGAAGTCTTGATCAAGCGGTCATAAGCGATGACGATTACCCCTTCAGCTGCAGCCTTGTCCACGGAGGTGACAGCTGCATCGCCATCTTCGGCGATCACGATCAGACCCTTGATGCCCTGCGTGACCATGTTGTCGATCTGGTCGTTCTGCAGTTTCACATCGTGGGCGGCTTCCTGGGAGATGACTTCATAGCCGAGGTCCTCGAGCAGGCCGCGCATCAGTATCTTCTTCGTTCTTCCAGCGTTCGGTTGCGAAGTCGGAGAAGGAAAGACCAATTTTAACCTTTTCGACTGACGCCTCACCTGGTTTGGGTGGGCGATCCGCTGCGGGGATGTCGCGATAGACATCATCATAGGGTTGGAAACCACTCACCACGATGAGGTCGTAGACATTGTCCTTGGTGACCTGGATGACCGGCAGGAATTTCGCCATCACGTCGCCGGTCTTGGTGTCATCGAGCGTCAACTCGGCCAGAGTGAATTTCTCAAGGCCTTCGACTGCTTTGCCCTTGAGGAAGGCATCCAGCATATCAACAGCCATAGGGGAGAGCAGGCGGATGTCCTTGTAGACACTCACAGTTTGTTCGCCCTTGACGATGCTGTTGCAGCCATCGGCGGTTGCATCCTGACCGGAGATCGGGACGATGCCAGCCAGGCCCTGGGCCTTCATGGCCTGCAGCTCACCGAGAGCCGTGCCATCATTGGAGGCGATCACACCATCGACCTTGTTCTGCTGAGCGGTGAGGATATTCTCCATCATCTTCTCGGCGGTGGCAGCATCCCAGTTATCGACCCACTGATCGGCCACGATGGTGATGATGCCCGAGTCGATGTAGGGTTGGATGACTTCCATCTGACCCTGGCGGACGAGGATGGCGTTGTTGTCGGTGGGGGAACCGCCCGACAGGACGATCTTGGCCGGGTTGTCCTTGGTCCAGGTGGTGCTGCCGGGGATACCGAGAGCTGTCATGACGCCCAGGGCTTCCTGGCGGCCAACCTCAACGTTGTTGAAGGAGAGGTAGGCAGCGATCTTGGAAGTCTTGATCAAGCGGTCATAAGCGATGATGGTCACCCCTTCAGCCGCAGCCTTGTCCACGGAGGTGACAGCTGCATCGCCATCTTCGGCGATCACGATCAGACCCTTGATGCCCTGCGACACCATGTTGTCGATCTGGTCGTTCTGCAGTTTCACATCGTGGGCGGCTTCCTGGGAGATGACTTCATAGCCGAGGTCCTCGAGCAGGCCGCGCATCAGCACTTCTTCGTTCTTCCAGCGTTCGGTTGCGAAGTCGGAGAAGGAAAGACCGACTTTGATCTTCCCACCCTCTGATCCGGTTGATTTAGGTGCACAGCTAACCACCATGCTCATGATCACAATCAAACTGATAATTGTTGCTAAGATCTTTTTTGTCTTCATTTTTCTCCTCTTTGATTCTTGTTTTTTCAAGCTAACGGATATCGTTTCTTGTTCCTAGTTTCGCCTACCTCCTTTCAGGATTGTGGAATTGGATGCCCAAGTTCTCTAAAGTGAACACATTCGTATAAACTCGTCCAACTTGCCTATTGTGATTGGCAGGAAGTAAGTATTGACATCATGAATGTAAGTGCACACGACTATACCCTCCCAGGCATTGGTTAATTCGCCATTTCCGGAAAAACCTTCCAAAAGGAGATGGGCAATCTCGTATCAGTACCCGAAATACTAAACCCTGGGGGAGTTCTTTTCCTGGCCGATCTGTAATGACGGGAGGAACGGATATTTCATGTACCCAGCGATATTTTTATGGGATACCTGTGTTTGCCATCGGCAATCGATCAACACAGGGAATGTGTGAACTGTTCGGTGAGACTCTTGGTAGGCAATAAAGTTATTAGGCATTTCTGGTTATGAAAACGATTAGATAGTTTGTCGAATGGATAAACTAATTGAGTATGACCTCTTTGGGCCAAATATGCAATTATGATATATGTCATGTGCTTAATATGATAAATGTCATATGTGTAAATGCTGGTCTTTAGATCATCAAAGGTGAAACATACTTGTTCTAGCAGATCATACTGGACTCACTTGCGTGCAATAAATAATAATTGTGATCCGTGAACAAAGAATCAGCCCTGTTATTGGTTAAGATAACAGGGCTGTCACTAAACGAAATGGGAATGTTATTGCAGGTTCGTTACTCTATAATCCATTCCAGGTAAGCTGCCACCCACACCAGCGGGGCATTCCAATTGATGGTTACCTCATTTGTGGTGTAGGACTCGATATCATCCAGGTATCGTTTGGCAGGTGGCAGGCTCATTAAATTGGCATTATTGGCGACCGGATCATCCGGTTTGAAATTAACCCCTCCAGAGAGGGCACCAGGCGGCGGAGCAGGGAACCCATTGGCTGGGTCATTCGCCCAGAAGCGGTGATGTGGGTGAAGCATTGGGTAGGTACCGTAACCGGAAACAAAGCTCTTATTGAGCGCATTACGACCCAGCATGTAGTCCATGCTCAGGTGCATGGCGGTCAAGTAATTGGCATCACCGCTGATCGTATAAGCCACACCCATCAGTAATGTATTGTTGAGGATCAATCCGTTTGAACCCCATGGATAATCTCCTTCGATCAGGACGAAATAACCATCACGATCCTGGACCTTTAGCATGCTGTCAGCATAGCTGAGGAGATTCTGTTTCAACATTGCCAGTTTATCCACCGGGAGAGAATTCTCAACGGATAGAAGTGAGATCGTTCCCAATGGGGCGGTATTGCCCCAATCAAAAGCGGCCGCCTTTCCGAATTGATCCGAACCCAGAAGGTAGGTCTGATACTCCACTTTCCCTGTGGTGATCAACAACTCGGATGCAGCCCAGTAGAATTCATCAGTGACATTTCCGTCCTCGTAATTACCACCCCCACTGCCAGGATTGTTGCCAGCATAGATACCCGGGTTAGCCAGTGCCGCTTTCCAAGCAGATTCTGATGCGATCAAGCAGCGAGCGGAAAATGCCGGATCGATCTTCTGCCAGATCCTGGCGCACTGTGCCGCAGTGGCAGCCAGGTTTAATGTGGCGGCCGTGCTGGGCGCGTAGACATAACGGCCCGTTCCAGCAATTGCATTCTCACTGTCGTTATTTACTTCTGTTGGAGGCACCAGCGGCATACCGGCCCAGGATTCATCATGCATCTTATGATGGGCCATGCCTGCCAGGGGCTGCCCATCTGGCACCTGCATGGCATAGCAGGAATTCCATCTCCCAGCGAGCCTCATCCAGAATATCCGGCACACCATTGGCGTTTTCCGGAATGGAAAGTGACCCATCCGGAAAGGCCTCGGGAAGTGTTTCGTACAGGTTCATCAACGTCCAAACAGAGATGCCACCATTGACCACGTATTTACCGAAATCACCAGCGTCATACCAACCGCCGGAGACATCCAGACTGTAATTGCAACCAGGCCAATTGTTTCCATCAGCGTCCTTGCCCATGTAACAGGTGACATCACTATCAGTGACATGCCCGATTGGACGTGCCCAATCTTCCCCGGCATAAGCAGTTTCAATCGCAATGCCACTACGGTTCAGATAGAAATACGAGAGCGCATCCTTCTTCAATTGGTCGTAGATATCATCCGAAATGGCGAAAGGTGCGCTGGTTAATGATCCCACCGAAAGGATGTAAGCGGTACCGGTGGTGGTGTAGCTTGAGAAATCTATGACCTGCAGGTTGTCCCCGGAATTGGCATCCTTGCCCTTGATGATTGTTTTCCCACTCATGACGATGTGAACCCGAACTATCCAACAAATTCCAGTCCTGAGGCTCGCCCGCATTGGTTGCCAGCAGGGCGATCTTTTCTCCCCGGGTGAAGTATCCGGTCTGATTGACGCTGACCTGTGCCGGGATGACGATCGGCCCGGCGGTTGGTTCCGGGGTCGGAATCGCTTCGACAGCGCTGGCAAGCGGAATATCCGTCCGGCCAAGCTCAAAGAACAGTGCCCTGCCGAACAGGTTGGGGTGTTCCCAGGAAGTGTCATCGGTGTCAGCCTTCGACCAGATCAATTTGACATCCCGGTCCTGCACTGTCGCACCGTTGATCTGGGTTTGGAAACCGATTTCGGTGCCATGTGATACTTCCACCAGGTCGGTCAGATCCAGAGCGGCTTCGAATCCCCAGCCGGTTTCGGTCTTGAAGACATACCCTCTCACCTTGGCATCCGAGCTGAATACCCCGGTGATCGTCAGAGCATTCGGGTCAGTGTTGCCGATATCAGCGGCGTTGATGTTCACCTGGAACATCTTTAATCCATAGCTGTCAGCATTCAGATCGCCCGAAGCGTTGATGTAGAACTCCATGGAATCTTCGTTCCAGAATTCCGTGCCATGCTTGCCGGCAATGATGTTCTGGTCGGGCATCTGCATGGTGATGTAGAGATTGGTTGTGTCTGCGGCAACCGAGAATGTGAACGAGCCATTCTCGGCCGGATTTGTCGAAGAGTTTCGGCCCACGGTCTACCGTGATCACTGGTACATCCGCCCAGTCTTCCAGCTTCCCATCCACTGTGATCGCCACCGGGAAGGGGATATAGACCACCTCTCCGGGGATCTCAGCGGGGATGGTTACGACAGGTTCCACTACTTCCGGAGGGGTCTGAACACAACCTGATAGGATCAGGATCAGAATACCCAGATTGCAGATCATTGACAGCATGCTTTTTTTCATTTCAGTGGCCCTTCTATATTCTGAAGAATAGTCCACAATCACCGTGGATCGTACTGATTATATATTGAATGATGACAGGCTGGAAACCCCTGCTGTGCCTGTCGACGAGTTTGCGATTTTTTTTATTTTCATGGGGTTATTACCGCTTTGATCACCCCATCGTCGTATGATGACAACAGTTCCATCGCTTTACCGACATCCTCAAGTGGCATGCGATGGGTGATCAGTGATTTCAAATCAACCGTCTGTTTTGCCACCAACTGGATGGCAGTCGGATAGGTGTGAGCCATGCGCCGCACCAGCCTGATGGTCAGGCCTTTTCGCCGCACGACCGATGCATTGAATGACAGGTTGTCATCCTTTGGAATTCCGGTGATGATCACTTTTCCACCCGGTCTGACAACTTCAGCTGCTTGCTCAGGGGTATCATCTGCCCCGGCAGCCTCGAAGGCGATATCAACACCCCGACCGCCGGTCAATTTAAGGATATCTTCGACAGGGCTTTGCATGGTTGGATCAAAGACGGAATCCGCACAATAATGCCTGGCAAATTCCCTCCGATATTTGAGAGGCTCGGTGAGAATAACCGCACCAGCCCCGGCCAGTTTGGCAACTGCTCCGATTAATAGTCCGATCGGTCCGGCGCCAAGAACTGCGATTGTGTCGCCAGGCTTGAGGTGGGAAAGATTGACCGAGTGAAGTGCCACCCCCAGCGGTTCCAGGAGTGCTCCTTCTTCCGGGCTGACGCCATCAGGCAACGGAAAACAATTGACCGCCGGCATCACGGCATACTCAGAGAAAACGCCATCGATTGGAGGGGTGCCGCAGAACTTCACATCCTGGCACAGGTTGGGATGCCCCTTAAGACATAACTCGCATTTACCGCAGGGGATGGCTGGATCCACTGCATACAGCTGCCCCGCTCGAACATTGTCCACCGTATCTCCGGTGGATTGGATGTAAGCAGAGAATTCATGTCCCAGGGTGATGGGTTCCGTGACAACCTGGCAGCCGATTCTGCCTTCTTTGAAGTAATGCACATCCGAGCCGCATACGCCTACTGCAGCAATTTTCAACAGGAGCTCATCACGGCCGGGTACAGGGACTGACCGAGGCTCAATGCGGATATCATGGATGCCATGCAGAACAGCTGCCTGCATGCTTTCCGGGAATGTAGGATGCGTGTCAGTTGACATATGGCTATTGTAGTCCAATTCAAGTCGGTATCTAAGGCCGCCTGACTTGGGTTTAATGACAATACGAAACCCATCTCGGCGGCGGTATACTTAAGGCAGTCTAATCCAACCAACTAAAATACCGGTGAAGATTATTACACCCCGGGACTTTGCCAGGAGGAAAAATTGGAAGCGTTTGATACTATCATTATAGGGGCGGGACCGGGTGGCTATGTGGCTGCAATTCGTGCTTCTCAATTAGGTCAGAAAACCGCCATCATCGACAGACAATGGCTGGGGGGCGTTTGTCTGAATGTGGGTTGCATCCCGTCGAAAGCCTTATTGAAGAATGCAGAAGTCGCCCACACGTTAAGGGAAAAGTCCAAGGAATTTGGATTCTCCTTTGAAAACCTGCAACTGGATTATTCTGCTGCGGTAAAACGTAGTCGCCAGGTCTCTGATCGCCTGACCCGTGGGGTGGGCTTACTCATGAAGAAGAACAACATCGGCGTCTTCATGGGATCGGCGAAATTGACGGCCGGAGACAGGGTCGTGGTAACGGGTGCAGATGGTCAGGATACTGAAATACAGGCTAAGAACATTATCATCGCGACTGGCAGCCAGGTTGTGAGTATCCCTGGAGTGATTATCGACGGTGAGAAGGTGGTGACATACGAGGAAGCCATCCTTCAGGAAAAATTGCCCAAGTCTGCTGTGATCATTGGTGCCGGTGCGATCGGTTTGGAATTTGCGACCGTGTGGAACGCTTATGGTAGCGAAGTGACCATCGTGGAAATGCTGCCAAGGCTTGCCCCACTCGAAGACGAAGAGGTCAGCACAGAATTATCCAAATCTTTCACCAAGCGCGGTATCAAGTGCCTGGTCGAAACACGTGTTCTGAAGGTCGATGCCATCAATAACGGGGTTAAGGTTGCGATCAGCAGCAAGGACGGGGAGCAAGTCATCGAAGCCGAACAGGCCCTGGTTGCGATCGGGTTCAAACCCAACAGCCTGGGGTTGGGACTTGAGGAACGGGGAGTGGTCCTGACAGAGCGCAAACATATCAAGGTGGACGAACGCATGTCCACCAACATCCCGGGTATCTGGGCCGTCGGGGATGTCACCGGAAAGCTGCTTTTAGCGCATGTCGCCTCAACGCAAGGGATCATCTGTGCGGAGGCTATTGCCGGTCTGGTAACACACCCCATTGACTACATCATGGTACCGCGCGCCACATACAGCCAGCCGCAGGTTGCCTCATTTGGTTATACCGAGACCCAGGCGAGGGAACTTGGAAAATCCATCAAGGTTGGCCGTTTCCCATTCCAACCCAACGGCAAGGCGCTCGGACTTGGAGATTATTCCGGTTTTGCAAAGATCATTGTGGACGAGAAATCCGGCGAGATCCTGGGTGCGCATCTGATTGGCCCTGAGGTCTCGGAATTGTTACCCGAACTCACCCTGGCTCAGAAGAACAAACTGACCATCCGAGAGATCGCCCGCAACATCCATGCGCATCCCACACTCAGCGAGGTGCTGATGGAAGCGGCTGAAAGTGCGGAGGGCAGGTCTATCCACATATAATCCCTCACAGATGCACAAAGCATCAGTCTAAAAGAGACCCACCGGGAGTTGTGTTATTTCCGGTGGGCTATATTTGGGTAGAATTACTGCTGTTTCTGGATCCATTTAAGGATCGGGATGAATGCACTCGATGGGACAATTTCCACTCCCCAGAAGGTGCCCACAGTGATCATCTTGCTCCTCTTCGTCTCATTTCGGACACCCAGAAAGCGATCACGATCCACCCAAAAAGCAAGATCTGCCAGTGACAGGCTGCAGTTCTTCTTTTCCATTCCCCTTATGTGGATATAAAACACAATTGCCAGTAGTGGGATGGCGTATCATTTAACTTGATGGGCATCCCACAGGATGACCAACGCTTGCTGGGAAAAAATCGGTGATGAATTATCTCCTTCGAATTTATTTCTTATAACATTTCTCTCACGATCCGCTCGATTATTTCGGGGAGATTGCGTTCGGCCCAGATTTGGGGACCGCGTATTGCAGCTTCCCAGGCCAGGCCGGCCGCAGCGTAGGCAGCACGGGGACACCCGAGACCCTTGGAGTTCAAGCTGTGTTGAGTCAATTGCTTACCATCTTCTGCCAGCCAATGGCTGAGCACCTCCAAACCCTCGATTGGAGTGCGTACCAATTCACCGGCTCCACCATCAACCACATATCTGACATTGCTGGTCTCCTGCCCTTCGATATAGTCTGTTAATAAAATGGGTAACCCGCAAGCCAGTGATTCGGTGACAACCAGTCCACCTGCTTTGCAGATGACGCAGTCAGCTGCATGCATCAGGGTTGGCATATTACCCACGAAGTTGAACAACTGTGTTGGGAGATGCCATTCAATGGATTGTAACTGTTGGTAAAGGGCATCATCTCCCCCCGCAACGACGGCCAGCTGAATTGGCAATCCGGAATGATTCAAGACATTCAGAAGACCAGGTAAATTTTTCATTCGCTTGCTACCGACGGCCAGCACAGTAATTGGATCTGCCAACCAGCCCAGCTCTTTGCGGATGGTTGCCGGCTTCCGCTTTTCATTGGCCAGATTTGGATGAACCGGTATGCCGGTTATGACGACCTTGTCTGGTGGGATACCGCTGTCAATTGCCTGTTGACGTACGAGAGCTGTGGAGACCAGGCATAAGTCAGCCGCTTTGTGAAACCAGAGTCGGTGTACCGGGCCAAGGTCGGTGACCACGGTGAGCAATGGAATATCGCATTTGGTTATCATTTCATTGGCGGCCAATGGGGCTTGATATAACGGGTAGGGTGAGACAATGGCATCCGGTTGGTGGCGACGGATAAGATCTCCGATCACCTCGAATAACATGGCTGCAACCGCATTGTGGATCATAACTGTAGTCGGTCCGGAGTCGGACACCTCATAATTAAATTTGTAGAATCCTGGCATCTCACGCACCAGACGGTCGTAATCAGTCCCGCTCCTGCGAAGGATGGATGGTACACGCTTATCCAGCAAAGGATTGATGATCTCGAGTGTACAATCCGTCGGATGCAATTCCTGTAAAGCAGCTGCGACGGCATTGGCAGCGCTGCGATGTCCGTAGCCGGCGTCCGCTGTGAGGATCAAGACATGTTTTGTGCCGATCATGTGACCTCCTTTGTGGTGGTCTTGAAAAACCGAATCTAATAGATACTTTGAGCCCTTATTGGAAATGAATTGAAAAATTGATGTATTGATTATTTTATCTCGATTTATCACCCGGACGGCAGGTGATTTCATGACACATGGCGGAGTTATAATGTTCATTTACTACATCAGGGAAGATAGTGAATGGCAGACTTTTTCGGATCAAGGGTCAGGCAACATGTAAACCAATTTCAAAATAGTACCTGTCGGACGATCGAACGCGAGGTGGCGGAGAAGCGTATCAACTGGTTTAACCAGAACGCCCACCTCCGGCAGGAGAAACCATCACCCAGAACAGCTTATGAGTTGTTATTCTTTGAGTACATGAGCCTGTCTCGGGAGGACCTGCAGGTGGTTTCCGAAAGCATGAATGAGATCATATGGCTATCAAAAAATGATTGCCCAACCTTGGCAGCCTGCATGCACCTTGGATTGGATACCCGGCAGATATGCCGGGGGGCGTATGAGAAATCAACACAGGCACTGGTGTCAAAACTCGATCCGCAATTGAGATTTCTCAGAAGCTATGAAGAAATTCGGCCTTACGCTGACCATTGCAGGGAGATGATCGTCCGGGTTGATTTTGCCGCTATGATGGATCTGGCGATAGTTGAAGCCGGGACATCAAGAGGTGAAGGGAATAAAGGTTATGGCGCGGTGGTTACAATGGGGAATCGGATCATTGGTAAGGCGCATGACACAGCCATAACAGAAAAGGATCCCAGCCTTCACGCCGGAGTGAAGGCCATCCGTGAGGCTGTCACGGGTATCGGGGATGCAAATCTAAGCGGGGCGATCCTCTTCTCAACCTGTGAGCCTTGCCCGATGTGCTCCTCACTGGCTGTGTGGGCGAACCTGACGACAATCGTATATGGGGCATCCATTAAGGAGACCGCACAGCGTGGAAGATCGCGCATAAACATCAGCTCTCGGGAGATCGTTGAGCGATCACCTGCGATGATCGAGATCATCGGTGATGTGCGGGGGGAAGCCTGCCGTTCACTTTATACTTAATTTGATCCCCAGCGCGGTTCTTCGATTCCAAGCACCCTTCAGTTACTTGATTTCCCTGATCCTGACCGGGCGGTTCTCGCGAAGCGATTTATTGGCTGCCAAGGCAATCACGACGGGTTTACGGCTTTCCGCCGCAGTCATTGAGATGGGGTTATCGTTCAGAACGGCATTTACAAATTCACTCATCTCTGCCGCATATGAGTCCATATAGCGCTCAAGGAAGAAATACGTGGGTTTATCGGTGAGTACACCCCTGGCATTGCTGTACGTAGCCGCATTGGCCGGATTGTTGGCGATGGTTACCATGCCACCAGAGCCAAAGGCTTCTACCCGCTTGTCATAACCATAAACAGCTTTGCGGCTGTTGTCGATGGTTCCCAGAGCACCGCTGGCGAATTTTAATAAAATGACGGCTGTATCGATATCACCGGCTTTACCGATAAGTGGATCGACCATCACGCCACCACTTGCATATACCTCCGTAACGTCACTGCCTGCCAGGTGACCGGCCATGTCAAAATCATGAATGGTCATGTCAAGGAACATGCCACCTGATGACTTAATAAAGGATACCGGTGGAGGTGCAGGGTCGCGGCTGGTGATACGCAGGATTTGCAGCTCGCCGATCTTTCCGGTCTTGATCAAATCCTTTACCCGCTTGATGCTGGAGTCATAACGCTGGTTGAAACCGATCTGGCACTTAACCCCGGATTGACGGACTGCAGCAATGGCTTTGTCGACCCTTTCTAATGATTGATCAATTGGTTTTTCACAGAAAATGTGCTTTCCGGCATCCGCAGCTGCAATGATTAAATCAGTATGGGTATCGGTCGATGTGAAGATTGCGACAGCATCGATTTTCGGATCGTCCAGGATCTTTCGATAATCGGAAAAAGCACACTTAACATGGTACTTGTTCGCCATTTGTTGAGCGGTCTTGAGATTTCTGTCCACGATGGCAGCGATCTCAGCTTGGGGGATGCGGGTGGCGAGGTTTTGAGTGTGAAGCTTGCCGATCCGGCCTGCGCCGATGATACCGATTTTCAATATCTTTTTTCCAGCCATGGTTTTTCTCCGGAGTTAAGGTTAAAACGATATCGGATCCTGATCATCATAGGGTGATCTGGTGTGATCGAGGAACATTTCTAATGATCACAGATAGCATCATTATAACTATCAATCGAGTGACACATGATACATGATCAAATGCCTGTTAAGGTAACCAGCAACCTGAATTAAGCCCTGTTAAATAAACACAGCCCGGATATCCAGGCTGTGTCTTTAATTTCGTTTTAGTTACCGTTGGATGCGAGCTGAGCCGCCCGAAGCAAAGGCTTCCACTTGCTCGAGTGTTGCCATTGTTGTGTCCCCCGGGAAAGTGGTCATTAATGCCCCATGAGCCCAGCCAAGATTAACAGCCTCTTGGGGATCCTTGCCGGCAAGCAGGCCGTAAAACAGACCGGCTGCAAAACCATCACCCCCGCCGACGCGGTCGAAGATCTGAAGCTCTACAGTCGGGGATGCATAAGTTTTCCCATCAATCCAGGTCACTGCTCCCCAGGTATGCTGCGCGGTTGAGTGGACGTCCCGCAGGGTGGTAGCTACTCCCTTGACCTTGGGGAACTTCGCGACGACCTTATCGATCATCCCAAAGAAAGTACTCGGATCGAGTTTTGATTTTGCCTTGACCTCGGGTCCTGGTATGCCTAGCCCGAGTTGCAGGTCCTCTTCGTTACCCACCAGCACGTCTACGTTTTCAACGATCCTGCGCATGACATCCTGGGCGCGTTCCTGACCACCCCAGATATTCCACAACTTGGCTCGGAAGTTGAGATCGAAGGATGTGACCGCGCCGGCTAATTTGGCGGCCTGCATGCCTTCGATGATGAGCTCGCCGGTGGATTCGGAAAGCGCCGAAAAGATACCCCCGCTGTGAAACCAGCGTACGCCAGGCTTGAAAATGGCACTCCAGTCAAAATCCCCGGGTTTGAGTTGAGCGGCGGCTTCGTTCGAGCGATTGTAGAACACCACCGGTGCACGCACACCATACCCGCGATCGCTGTAAACCGTCGCCATATTGGGGCCGTTCACCCCGTTATGTTTGAAGTGTTTGTAAAAAGATTTGACCCCCATGGCGCGTACCCGTTCAGCGATAAGGTCCCCGATGGGATAATCGACCATGGCCGTGGCAATCCCGGTGTTCATTCGAAAGCAATCGGCCAGATTAGCGGCGACATTATATTCCCCCCCGCTGACATGGATTCTGCATTCGGTGGCTTTTCTGAAAGGGGTGATGCCAGGATCCAGGCGATGCACGAGCGCACCCAGTGAGACCAAATCCAGTGCACCATCTTTTCTTATCGATAGACCGTTTCCCATAATAACTCCTCTATTCAGCAGGTGTTTCTTCTGTCCAATGTGTGTGGTAACTGCCTTCGCGATCCACGCGCCGGTAGGTATGTGCGCCGAAATAATCGCGCTGGGCTTGCGTCAGATTGGCCGGCAGTCGTGCACTTCGATAGGCATCGAGATAAGCCAGCGCTGAGCCGAAAGCCAGGGCAGGAATGCCATGCGTGGCTGCCAACACAACAACCCGGCGGAGGGCATCCTGACCCGCACTTACGATCTTCGCAAATTCAGGGTCGATCAATAGATTGGGCAGGGCAGGGTTGTTAATGTATGCTTTACGAATAGAATTCAGGAAATCTGCCCGGATGATGCAGCCTCCCCGCCAAATGCGGGCCAGTTCTGCAAGGTCCAGGTGATAGCCGTATTCCCGGCTTGCCATCTGCATCATCGCAAAGCCCTGGGCGTACGAACAGATCTTGGCTACATACAAAGCATCATGGACCCATCCGATCACAGAATCTGGCGTATCTGTAATCGATGGCAGGGGACCATCCAGGATGCCCGAGGCTATCACCCGTTCTGCCTTGAGCGCAGACAGGATTCGGCTCTCGACTGCCGCATTGATCGTTGGAATGGGCGCTCCAATGTCGAGGGCATTCTGGGATGTCCATTTGCCGGTGCCTTTCTGGGCAGCCTCATCCAGGATCAGGTCCAGAACGGCTTGTCCGCTCTCGGCGTCAATCTTGGTGAAAATATCCGCACTGATTTCGATCAGGTAGGATTTCAAAACGCCCGTGTTCCATTCAGAGAAAATTGTGTGCAACCGCTTATTGGACAGGCCAAGGCCTCGTTTTAGCACATCATAGGCCTCAGCGATCAATTGCATGTCCCCATATTCGATGCCGTTGTGAACCATCTTGACGTAGTGACCGGCGCCACGCGGACCGACATGTGTGACACAGGCTTCTCCGTCGACCTTGGCGCTGATCGCCTCGAAAATGGGTTTCACCAATAACCAGGCTTCTTTGGATCCGCCCGGCATGATGGATGGGCCCCACAAAGCACCATATTCACCGCCGCTGACACCGGTGCCGATGTAGAGAATGCCTCTAGCTTCCAACTCTGTTGAACGCCGCTCCGTATCCTGAAAGAAGGTATTTCCACCGTCAATGACCAGGTCACCTGGCGTGAGGGCTTCCCGAATGGATGCGATGACATCATCGACCGGTTTGCCAGCTGGTACCATGAGCATGATGCGGCGGGGGAGTTCCAGGCTGGTCAGGAAATCATCCAGTGTACTGCAGGGAATCAGATTTTTTCCGGGGTGATCTGTTCCAAAGGCTTGCACCTTGGCTGCTTCCAGGTCATAACCCGCCACCGTGAAGCCATTGCGCTCCATATTGAGTGCCAGCATATGCCCCATGACCCCCAACCCCATAATGCCGAAATTCGCCTTGTTCATAAAGCTTGCTCCTGAATTAGTTTCACCTGGCTGCGTTTCCGTTCATACCGGAAGATCACCCATGAATTGTAGATATGATGGTAGAGTACGTAAAAAGTCGGACCCATGGCGACAAGCGGGTTGGCAAAGGTCAGGCTGACCCAAATAACGAATGACAGGTTCTTCTGCCCGAGCGACTGGCTGGCTTCCTGCCAGTAGGCGCGGCCACCGGCCAGTGCCCCCAGGCTAAAATTCACGATGCAGATGGCCAGGCTCACCAGGGCGATCTGAATTAATATGAGTGAAAAGCTGCTGTTCTGGCTGCGCAGGAAATGCGATGCATTCGAACTGACGATCAAAAGGTTGAGGGACCAGATCGCGAAGGACCACGATTTTCCCTTGCGGATGATGGTCTTCGCCTGCGCTGGCAAACGGGATGCCAACCATGCCAGGAGCATCGGGACGAACATAACGATTAAAACCGGTTGAAGGACTTCAAGGATCGAGATCTCAACATCTGAACCCAGCAGGAAGGGCAGCGATAAGGGAATGATCACAGCCACGAAGACATTTGTGATCAGGACCGCTGAGATGACATACTGGACCTTGCCTTTGATCAGGTTGACCATGACCGGAGTGGCGATGGCTGTCGGGGCGATCCCGGTCATGAATGCTGCCAGTGCCAGGGTGGTGTTATGCGGAGCCAGGAGGAAATATCCGGTGAAGGCCACCGCAATGTTTGCCAGCAGGACATAAAAGACACTTTTATGCAGCATTTGGGGTGTGAATTTAAGGTCCAGGAATGCCAGGAAAAGCATGAGCATCAACAGATACTGGATCAGGAAGGTGAAGATGTGCAACTGCGGGAATAATGCGCCAAGGGCAATGATCAGCAAAAGGATAATGCCTTTACCTTGTGAACCGAAAAGAGATTTGATCTTGACCAGGATATCAGACATGATAGTCAATCATTTAACCTTATATAAGATCTCGCCCGCCCTTGGGACATATAAGATGCCTTCTGACTCACGGTCTTGCCATTCATCCTTGGAGATGCTGCCGGGATCAAGGTAGCCTAGATTGAGGTTGGCACATTCTTCCGCTGGGATACCGGTGGCAAGTGTCACACGCACATTGGGTTTTTCGATCCCATTCTCCATCACACCTGCGCCGCGCAGATGGGTGGAATGCGCCAGAACTCCCAGGGGGATATTTTTGAATCGTTCCCAATCTGAAAGGAAATACGGCAGGATGTGATACCCCACTTCACGGATATATTTCCCATGCACATGACTGATCGTATCCAGGTGTGGGGCGAAAATGATGACCTCCCCACCCATGGCAGTGGCCGGTTCGAGCTTGTACATGGCTTTGGCACAGGTCCATAATTCATCATACATGACTGGCGCGCAGGATAGTATTCTCTTGTATGGCTTATCACACCAGCGGATGTGGCGCTCCTTCGACAACTCAACGGATTCATGCCAGGCAGAAAGCCGGTCTCCGACAAATATCCCACTCAAGTCATGATCCTCCACGACCAGCGCGATCAGGGTCAGGGGAATGTTTACCATTTCTGCAGCAGCGTTGATCATGGCGCGTACGGGTGTTGCTTCCAGACCGATCGTTCCAACCACACCGCTCAATGCCCCCAACCAGTGGGTAGCATTGATCATCTCTGCGCCGGAAATTCCGGGAAAGAGATATTTAGCGCCCCCCGAGAAGCCGACCACCTCATGTGGAAAGGTGGGTCCGAGAATAATGACATGATCATATTTGAAGATGGCTTTATTCAGTCTTATATCAACGCGATCGGGGAGGGAGGGATGCCAGATATCACCGGCGATCGTCTTGATCTGATCCTGCTCGAAGCATCCGATGGCAGCCAGGGCATCCGGATCATCCCAGGTATGATTCATCAGACCGATATGTGCGTAAGTACCTGACCGTTCTTCTGCAGTGATGCCCACCAGCCGATTTAGATGTTCTTTGGAAAGTGGAGGATGAGTACCCAGGGCGACCATGAAATCCAGTCTGGCTGTATCCTCTAATATTCCAACCAGAGTCCGGAAAAGAAAGGGTAATGGCAGCGAGCGGGTATGATCGGGGATAAGCACCAATACCTTCTGCCTGGCGAAGCGCTTTTCAAGCGCGCGTACCAGACAGTCGATGATGACGTCTTCCTGAAGAATTTGACCGGGAGGGGCGATGGCCTGTATTTCCAGCATGTAGTACCTGTGGGATCAAACCCCACTGAAGGCCGAAAAGCCACCATCCACCGGGACTACGATACCGGTCACAAAGGCAGCTGCCGGAGAAACCAACCATATCACCGTCCCCAATAGGTCCTCGGGAAGGCCGAACCTTGCCTGAGGTGTATGGTAGATGATGGTGCGTCCACGTGGAGTCAATTCGCCGGAATCTTTTTCCGTCAGCAGGAAACGATTCTGATCGGTGACGAAGAATCCGGGCGCGATGGCATTAACTCGGATTTCCGGGCTGTACTCCTGGGCCATATGAACCGCCAGCCACTGGGTGAAATTGCTTACGCCGGCCTTGGCCGCGGAATATGCGGCGATACGTGTGAGGGGACGGAAGGCATTCATTGAAGCAATATTCAGGATGACACCACTTTTTTGCCCGGCCATGATGCGACCAAAAACCTGACTGGGTAGCATCGTCCCCATTAAATTCAGGTCGAAAACCATGCGCAGCGCCTCCGCCGGTAGATCGAAGAAGGATTTCTCCTGCGATGTGGTGGCTTCCGGTTTATTGCCACCGGCCCCATTGACCAGGATATCGACCCGGCCAAAGGCTTTGATGACCTTGTGGGCGACAACCTCGACATCCGCATGGTCCAACACGTTGCAGGCAAGACCGATGGCACCTTTACCAATTTCAGCAGCCAGAGCTTCTGCGGCGTCCGCCCGCAGGTCCAGCACGGCGACTCTGGCACCTTTGGCAGCCAGCTCCCGGCAGATCGATGCGCACAACACTCCGGCACCACCGGTTACGACTGCGACTTTACCCTTGATATCGAATGAATTGCTCATACCTGATTGACCTCGGTGTTCATCATACTTTTATTTCAATAATTCCAGGTGCTTCAAAAAATGTCTTTGAAGATTCCCTTGGTAAACATCATTGTGATTGGCCAGTGCGCCGCGCATCTCGGCGCCAAGTTCGGCCAGTGCGGATCCGAAGGTCACATGCAGGATCTCCCGCGCATGGAAATCATCCAGGTAATCCATTGGATTCTTTATCGATGGAACTTGGGATGGGTCAGCAGAGACATGATAGGTGGCCCGGTCGATCGGGTAGCGTTCCAATCCGAGGCGCCAGATGCGGAGGAAGAGTTCCGGCTCTGCCTCCGCCAGGGAGCGTAACGCTTCCAGGTAGCTGGTGCCGGCGGTTTTAACATGAATGCGGTCCCCCCAGTGCTTTGCAAGGAGCGGGTAGACACTGAATTTATCCGATCCGGAGTGCAGGCTGATCTTGTAGGATCCAAAATGGGATGTTACTGCAGCATGTTTTGCCAGTTCCACATCCAGCGCCTCCAGGTCGCCGATATAATCCACACCCTTTTCGAATCGCCCGATGAAACGCGGTGCGAGGCTGGTGAAAGTCACTTCCTGTCGGGTCAATTCATTAACAATAAAGAAGTGCTCGAGCGGTGTGGTTGGAGAATCGGTCTCGTCGACAGAAACCTCGAAGTCAAATGCTGCTCTGAGCTCTTTTAAGCGCCTGAACATGCTGATTGTGTGAAGAATGGCTTGTCCGTATTTGACCGCCGCTCTCAATAGGCTTTCCTCATCGAAAGCGGGTAGCCCCGAAATGACATTGTGATCAAGATAAAGGCTGGCTAGTTCTTCCCAATTGATGCGCTTGTCCAGCCTCTTTCGTAAAAGGGCTGGGTCAACCCGGTCTGCTTCGTTGACTACAAAAGCGCCGGGGTCAATTGTATAAAATGTATATCCCGCGGTAACGAAAGGCGGGAGGTCGTCCACAGCTTTAAGGTGATCGGCATCCGCCCCCCAGACCGTATCCCAGCCGGCAGCGTCAACAGCTCGGCGGGCATCGTCCATGACCTGTTGCGGGGTGCGCCCGGTGCGCGCATTCTCGCGCACAGATTGCTGGGCGAAAACCGGGACGAAGCGGGTGCCTCTGACCGCAGCAATATGGCCTGGAGTGGCAGAACCAAGCCGGTCACCAAAACCAAAGGAGGGTGAGAGACCAATTGTTGTTAGCATTACACTGACCTTGATTATACGTGATAAGCACGCTTGGCCAGTCCGACGGCCAACTCATGCATCATTTCTTGAGCGTCATCCGTATTAATGACATGTCTTGAGAGCAGGCCTGCAACCCAGTTGGCGGATACCCGTCGCCAGACATCATGCCGGGCGGGGATGGAGCAGAAGGCGCGAGTGTCATCATTGAAACCGGCCGTATTATAAAGCCCGGCTGTTTCCATGACCTGGTCGAAGTATCGCGCAATGCCATTCAAACTGTCATGGAACCACCAGGGTGGTCCCAGTTTCAGGGCAGGGTAATGTCCGGCCATGGGAGCCAATTCTCGCGAGTAGGCTGACTCATCCAAAGTAAAAACGATCAGGGACAGGTGCGGATCATTGCCATATTTATTTAAAAGGGGTAGCAGATTGCGGGTGAATTCCGTTTTAACCGGGATATCAGCACCCTTGTCGGGACCGAAGCCTGTAAATAGGGTGGCATTATGGTTTCGAAGTGACCCCGGGTGTAACTGCATGACCAGGCTGTCTTCGGTGCTCATGCGAGCCATTTCCATCAGCATATGTGCGGTGAAGCGATTGCGGTCATCCTGGGAGGTGGTCCCTTTAAATGCGCGTTGAAGTATCTTGTCAGCATCACCCGGTGTCAATTCACAAGTGTAAGGGTTGATGACAGCATGATCCGTCGCCACTGCCCCCATCGATTTGAAGAATTCACGGCGTTGCTCGAGCGCCTGGATGTAGGAGGAGTAGTCTGAAACAGTGATTCTACTTACAGCACTCAATTTCTCAATATCCTGCGTCCAGCCTGGTGCGTCCAGATTCAAGAGCGCATCCGGGCGAAACGTCGGCAGGATGCGGCCCCGCCACCCGGATGCCTGAATGGCCTGATGAGCAAACAGGGGATCGGTGGCCGCATCGGTCGTACAAAGGACCTGGATGTTAAAGCGCTCGAAGAGCTTTCGGGGTGCATAGTTCGTAGATGCCAGCTTCTCTAAAAGGACATCATATATTCGGTCAGAATTGGCTGCCGAGGGTCGGTCATTGATCCCAAATACCTCACTCAACTCATGCATGAGCCATATACCGGAAGGCGTGCTCCGGAACAGATGGAAATTCTTGCAAATAAGGCTCCAGATCTGCCGGTGATTGGTTTCCACAACGCCACCATCCAAACGTGGGACGCCCAATTTTTCCAGGGGGATCCCCTGGGAGAAAAGCATACGCGTGACATAGTGGTCCGGGATGATAAAGAGATCTGCCGGGGATCCAAATGTTGCCTCTGGTTCAGAGAAAAGGCGCGGGTCCACGTGCCCGTGTGGACATATCAATGGAAGACTCTGAATGGTCTGATACAACTCACCGGCCAGGTGACGCACACCGGGGTCAGGTGAAAATAACCGATCCGGCGAAAGCGAAGGTCCGGTCATCAACGGGTGAGCCATCCCCCGTCAACCGGCAGAATCGCCCCTTGGAGGTAGTTGGAGGCTTCTGAGGCCAGGAAGACCACCGCGCCACCCAGGTCAGCTGCGGTACCCCAACGGCCAGCCGGGATGCGGTCAAGGATCGATTGAGCACGGTTGGCATCCGCGCGTATGGGAGCTGTGTTGTCAGTTGCCATGTACCCGGGAGCTATGGCATTGACATTAATGCCGTGTTTTGCCCATTCATTGGCGAGTGCGCGGGTGATTCCGGCTATGCCGCTTTTAGCAGCTGTATACGATGGGACCAGAATTCCCCCCTGGAAAGACAACATGGAGGCGATATTGATGATCTTGCCGTGTCTGTTGGGAACCATAACCCTGGCAACTGCCTGGCAAAGGAAAAAAGCAGCTTTGAGATCGATCTGCAGGACATCATCCCAGTCGGCTTCGCTGAATTCAAGTGCGGGTGCGCGTCGGATGATCCCTGCATTATTGACCAGGATATCGAGATGGCCAAGTCTGGCAACGATCTCTGCAACAACCTGGTTGAGCCCTTCCACACTGGTGGTGCGCAGGTCGCAAATGATCTCATGGTAACGCCGGCCGATCGCAGTGACAGCCTTGAATGTCTCGGGGCTGGCAGAACGATCCAATCCGGCGATGTCTGCGCCTGCTTCAGCCAATGCAATGGACATGCCCTGTCCCAGACCCTGTCCAGCACCGGTCACCAGGGCAACCTGACCATCTAGTTTGAACCCATCCAGGATCATAGGTCATACTCCTTAAACATGGCGACAGTCCGGCCCACCCAACTCAGCTGGTTGTCATCCACCGTGGCCTGGATACGTTGGTTTCCCGCCAGGAACCACAGGTAGTAAGTGGTGTAGCCGGGTGCGCTGACGACCGTGTGGTAACCGCGGGGCATCATATGGATGCTGTTGTTGCGAATTGTGTAGTTCTCCTCCTCGCCTTCGTCATTATAGTAGTGGCAAATCCCAAAACCATCGACTGGATTGACCTTGAAGAAATACATCTCTTCATGGAAAGCCTCGCGGGGTAAGTCATCGATTTGATGTTTATGAGGGGGAAAGGTGCTCCAATTACCACTGGGTGTGAAGGTTTCACCAATAATTAGACGCTGAGCGGGCAGTTCCGGTTGGGAGGCCAATGTCAGGATCTGGTGATAATAACGTTTGAAATTGGCAGCCCCCCATACACCGGTGGCGACTTTACCGGGATCGATCAGGTATGGTTCGACAACCAGGTCGCTGGGTGCGCTTGGCAGTGCGATCTCAACATTGCTTTCAGCCGTGATATTGAATTTGGTTTTAGCCGGGATGTAAACAGAATGTGGCTTACCACTGAATACATTCGGGCGTCCACCAATCTTTTCGAAACGTTTCCCTCCGACCTCAAAGGTAGCCTTTCCTCCCAACAGGACCGCCAGCAGTTCACGGTTACCACTATCTCCTTCATACTTTTCCCCGGAATTTAACTTTAAAAAGGCAAAATCCAGCAATTTACATGGATTGGTGGGGGGTTTATTCAGACCGTTCTCACCGCTGATGAGGCCATGGTATTTCATTTGATCTTCTCCTTTATTTCTCGCGAGCTTTGTGAATCCAACGGATGCAGTTAGCTGCTTTATCAGATATGCCGTCGAAATCCCTGTCTTTGATTGCCTGTGGGGATAGCAATTTACTGCCCATACCGACCACGGCGGCGCCTGCCTTGATCCATTCGTTGACGCTGTCCTCAGTCGCATCCACCCCACCAGTCGGCATCAACCGGTGCCAGGGGGAAGGCGCCATGACCGCCTTGATAAACGACGGACCTCCGATGGTCTCACCCGGGAAGACTTTACAAATTTCGGCGCCATATTCTTCAGCATTGGATATTTCTGTTTCGGTGGCACAGCCTGGTATATACAGGACCTTGCGCCGGTTGCACAACCTGGCAATCTCCGCGTTGAAGCCGGGTCCTACGATGAAGTTCGCTCCACTGGCAATGAACAAAGCCGCTGTCGGAGCGTCCATGATCGAGCCTGCTCCCAGGATAACGGCGGGATCACTGGCATTGAAATGAGTGATCAACTCTGTAAAGACTGGATAGGCCAGTTCCCCGCGGTTCGTAAATTCGATCACCCCAGCACCACCCCTTGAGCAGGCAGACGCCAGTTCGATCGACAATTGGGCATCCCCATTGTAAAACAGTGGGATAAGACCTGTATCCAGAATCCTGGTGATCACTTCTATACGACTGAAACGAGCCATGGGATCATTCCTTTCTAGTATCAGCTTCCAAGGAGATAACAGGATTGCTTAACATTCCGAGTCGTTCAATTGTAATCTCGACCGTATCGCCGTGCAGGAGATATCGTTTTTGGGTTGACGTTTCCCCTAATTTTGCCGGCGTACCGGTCGCAATAACATCTCCAGGTTCCAGGGTCATCACCTGACTGATGTAGGCGATGAGGTAAGGAACCTTGAAGATCAGATCCCGTGTATTGGTTCGTTGCTGCGGGATACCATTTACGGACAGTTCCAGATCCAGATTATAAGGATCTGGTATTTCATCCACCGTGACCAGCGAGGGTCCCATCGGACCAAAAGTATTAAAAGATTTACCAAGCATCCACTGGTTGGTGCGCTTCTGATAATCACGTGCGCTGACATCGTTGAAGATCGTGTATCCGGCGATGCGGGTTTCCGCTTCCACTTCTGAGACCTGGTGAGCTTGCTTACCGATCACTGCCATGAATTCGGCTTCGAAATCCACCTCGCATGAAACGGGTGGAATGGCAATTGCCTGTCCAGGTCCGATAATGGTGTTTGGGGTCTTGCAGAATAAATTCGGATATTCAGGAATCTCGGTGTTGCCTATGCCGATATGCCCGCGGTAATTGTGACCCATGCACAACACCTTGCCAGGATGGGGGATGGGTGCCGATAGTTCCACTTCCTGTTCATTAATGAGCCAGTGATCATGAGGTGATAAACAAGTTTCATGGGCACGGTTTAGCGCACTTGCTCCCAGGGCAAGAAATTCGATCATATTCCTGGGTAGATCCGGTGCTGCCTGGCTTAAATCCAGAATTCCGGCATCCACCTGGATACCGACACGTTCAATGGCCTGTTCCCTGAAGGTGACCAGCCGCATTTCAGCGTGATACCCTCCCTGAAGCATCCCCTGCCATTAATGCCTCGACTTCTGCCAGGCTGACTGCATTGAAATCCCCCGGGATGCTGTGTTTTAAACAGGCCGCCGCTGCAGCGAAATTCAACGCCGACTGGCCATCTTCTTGATACTTACGTAAGCCATGGATCAAGCCGGCTGCAAAGGCATCACCTGCACCCACCCGGTCCACAACCGGCAGGATATCATAAACCGGGGCGGTATAGAAATTGCCCGCATGCCACAGGACACCTGACCAGGTGTTATGGCTGGCGGAAATCGATCCCCGTAGAGTAATGGAGATGGTTTTAAGGGATGGGAATTTCCTGGCCAGGCTATCGCAAACGAACTGATAATGATTGCCACTCACTTTGCCTGCGGTAACATCTGCGTTGGGGGCTTGAATACCGAAAACCTTGTCGGCGTCTTCTTCGTTCCCGAGCGCAACATCGCACTTGGAAACCAGGTCAGTCATTATCTCACCGGCGTTTTTTCCCCATTTCCAGAGTTTCGCGCGATAATTCAAATCACAAGAAACGCGGATGCCCATTTCCCGGGCTACCTGGATGGCTTCCCGACAGGTTTCGGCTGCACCCTGTGAAACAGCCGGCGTGATACCGGTCCAGTGGAACCAATCCGCACCTTCAAAGATGCTCTCCCAGTTGAACAGGCCTGTTTCAAGTGTGGCAAAACTCGACCCGGCACGGTCATAGATAACCTTGCTGGGACGTTGGGCTGCACCGCTTTCCAGGAAATATATTCCCATACGTGACCCACCACGCAGGACATGACGCGTATCCACGCGATGGGATTCAAGTTCACGTAGACAGGCATCCCCCAGGTCGTTGTCCGGCAGGCGGGTCACAAAAGTCACCAACTCCCCATAATTGGCCAGCGATACTGCCACATTGGCTTCGCCCCCGCCGAAACTGGCCTCGTATGTCGTGGTCTGGGTGAAGCGGGACTGTCCGGGTGTGGCCAGGCGCAGCATGATCTCACCAAATGTTATGACTCTGATGGCACACCTCCTTTACTTGTTTTCCTTGATGATTTATTCGCCAGCTTCTTCGGATGATTATCGCAATTCACTCTTGCCATCGATTGAGATGTTATGATTTTTATCACCTGTTATAAGGATCAGATCTTCATTGTCCGTGGGGGGCAGACAGGATCGAACTGAACAGTTTTGGACATTCTCAAGAAGGATAAGAGGTCCCGCGGTAGATTTACCGCCGACGCCACAGGTGGAAATCTCGACCTGATCTGTATTGTGGATTAGATAGGCTGGACCCTTCTGGTTTTGGATTTCCACATTCTCCAACTTAATTTTCTTTGCATTGTTTATGTATAACCCGGCCTGGGCCATTAATTCAAGCCCGTCAGCCATTTCCGGATAACCTTGTTCGGTCTCTGCTGATAAAGTGATGGTGATGTGGTCGAAGCTTATATCCTCAACCGGCATCTCAGCCAGACCATAAATAAATCCGGCTGCATATTTTACATCTTTGGCATCGATGTGGCTGAAATGGATATTCCGGAATCGGGGAGTTCCCTTTGATGTTGGTTGGGCTTTCTTGTCATTGATAAAGGGATCACCGCGCACTCCAATGTGATAGTAAAGGTTCATGGTGATCGGGCAGAGTACCTTCTCCATGGTTAGATTGGAGACTCGGATGTCTTCCACGGTCCCTCCCCGCCTACGACGAGACTTCAAACGGATACCACGATCCGTCCCGGTGAAGGTGCAGTCAGAGATGGATACATCGAAAACGCTGCCGCTCATCTCGCTGCCAATCACCACGCCCCCGTGCCCATTGGCAAGGGTGCAATTCTTGATGGTGATATCATGGCAGGCTTCGCGCAAGTGCCCTTTTTCATGCTCTGTTCCCGATTTCAAAGTTATGCAGTCATCACCCACGCTAACGTAACAATCCGAGATCCTGACATGTTTGCAGGAATCCGGGTTGATCCCATCGGTGTTGGGTGAGTCAGGTGGATTGATGATCGTTAATCCGTGGATGGTGACGTTTTCACATCGGACCGGGTTTACAGTCCAGCTGGGCGAATTGATCAACGTTACACCTTCGATATGGACGTCGATGCAATCGCTGAATCCTATCATGCGTGGTCTTGGATAATCCAGGGATTTATTTGCATTCCGCTCCCACCAGATCTTTCCGTTCCCATCGATCGTCCCCTGTCCGGTGATGGTAATATTCTTAAGATTTTGGCCTGAAAAAATCGGCGCATGGGAGGGTTGCTCGACGCCTTCCCAGCGATACTTGGCCACAGGATAATCCAGTGGGTCGATACTGGCCAGGATCACCGCACCGTCATCCAGCTTGAATGTGGTTTGACTGTGAAAGACCAGGCTTCCGGTCAAATACCTCCCAGCTGTAACCAATACAGTTCCGCCATTGGCCATCGCACAGGCATCCAATGCAGCTTGAATGGCAGAAGTATCAAGTGTGCAACCATCTCCAACCGCACCGAAATCGCGAACATTATAGACGCTATTGACTGTGGGATCCAGCACTTCAGATATCATGGCGACTGATCCCTTGCGATTCCAGGTCCCACCTTTTCCATTTCCATGGCTGCCAGAATGAATGGTCCGACACCCTTAAAGTCGTTGGTGATGATTTTTTCACCCACATAATAATCGAAGGAACCATCCCGATAAGGAATGCCCCCCAGACCTGCAGAACCGCAAGTATTCGCCAGGTTCACTGACCCTTGAGCATCCACGCTGATCTGATGTTCGAGAATTCCACGGTATGCGCGGCGGGCTGCCTCCAGGAACTCCTCCGGCAGCAAGCCTTTTCGTACCCCTTTGACGTATGCATAAGTCAACATACAGGTCGCGGAGGATTCCAAATAGTTACCCGGTCGATCTCCCAGGTTGATGATCTGGTACCACATGCCGGTATGTGGGTGTTGGTATTTGAGAAGGGCATTTGCTACATCGCGAAATATGTCAGCCAGTGCGGGATAACTCGGATGACCTACAGGAAAGAAATCAAAGATATCGATCAAGGCCATTTCAAACCAACCCAGCGCTCGTCCCCAAAAATGTGGAGATTGACCGTTGGAGGGGTTCGCCCAGGGTTGTACGTGGGCTTCATCCCAGGCATGGTACAGTAACCCGGTCTGGTCGTCGTGTGTCTGTGCTTCGATCAGCAGGATTTGGTGTGCAATAACATCAAAATCAGATGGTTGTGAAAATACCGTGGCATATTCAGCCAAAAAAGGACCGGACATATAAATGCCATCCAGCCACATTTGATAGGGATAGATTTTTTTGTGCCAGAAACCATTACTCTTTGTGAGAGGCTGGTCATGAAGTTGGCTGCGTAATAATTCAAGTGATTTCTGGAATCTTGCTTCCCGTGTCTTATTATGGAAGTAGAACAGAAGCTTACCCGGATTCACCTGGTCCAGGTTGAATTCTTCTTTTTGATAGGTGTCAATGCTGCCATCAGGCTTGATAAAACGATCAACCCAGGTTTCAGCAAAATGAAGAAAGGAATCCTCCCGATAATAAAGGCCGGCTTCCAGGATCGCTTTAACCACCAAGCCGTGTTCATAGTGCCACAAGGCGGTCTCCACAGGATAACGTGCTAAGGTGGATTCAACCATGCGGGCAGCCCAATTGTTTAAATGATTCGACGTGGTCCCTGTCATATCAGGCGCTTTCCTTTTCCACAATTGGAACGGTCAGGAATTCCTGGTTGAGTTCGAGGATATCGTTGAACAATTTCCAGGATTCATCGAGTGGAAGTGAATTGGTGGGATCGTTGAATAAAGCCTGAAAAGCAAGATCATAATCCTCGCCGAGGACCGCATCGATCACCAGTTCCTGGTTTGTGATGTGCTGGTTGATGAGTGCAGAAATGCAGGGTGGCAGAGCACCCGCGACGATCGGCTTGACGCTGCCGTTACTAAAAAGGGCATTGGTTTCCACGATCGAATGAAGCGGAAGGTTTGAGATTTGCCCGGTATTCTCCAGGTTCACATTTGTGACCAGGTCGCCAAGCCCCAGGAGCGCTTTGATCATGGATACACCTTCCTCTCCGGATCGTTCCGGGGAGAACGGGGTCGCACCGCTCATTAGATCATGTGTTTTCTGAGGAGCGGTCTGCCAACGTGTGATCCGATAGGATACCGGTGTGCGGATAATGCCCCACTTGAACAACAGCTCGGGAGAACTGACGAACCCCGGCAGGAATTCCACCAGGTGACGGTCACCGGCGGCTGCCAGGATTCCGAAACGCTGGAAAAGAGTGAACTTAACCAAATCTGTGCTGTGGAACCAGTCGTTCCACCCTTCGACTTCCTTCTGCGTGTAAATCCGAAGCATGCCAGGTTTTGAGACATGTTTTGATAAACAAGCAAGCAGGTCTTCGCCCTGGCAGGTGACCTGGTCCACCCAGGTGAAATGGTTGATTCCCAGGACGTTCACCTGGATCTCTTGTCTCGAGGGATCATTTATCCCCAAATATTCCGTTGCGATCCCGGCCAGCATCCGCTGGGTCGCAAAGACCTCATGGCAGCAACCGAAAACCTTCAATTGAGGAGCCACCTTCTTTAATGTCCGCGTGCAAATTGACATTGGATTGGTGTAATTGATCACCCAGGCATCCGGGCAGCATGTTTGAATGGCTTTGGCGAACTGATTGTATATGGCAACCGACCGCAAGCCGCGGCTCAGGCCAGGTGCGCCGGTGGTATCTCCCACGGGAAAGAATAAGCCATGACTTTCCGCCAGGGCGATCTCTGCTGCCATTAGCTCGAGTGTTCCGGGCTGAATCGAGATCACTACGAAGTCTGAACCTTTCAAGGTTTCATTTAGGTTGGCATTGGTGGTGTAGTGCCAGCGCGAGACCACACCTGGTTGATCCTGGATCCAATTACCCAATTGTTCATTGAGTTTGGCTGATTCCTTGTCTATATCATACAGGATTACCTCACCTGCAAGGTCGGGGCAAAGCGCCAAGTCGAGCATCAGCTTGCGAGCCCACTCGCGGCTTCCTCCGCCGATATAGGCGATCTTAAGGGAGGTGGGTGAATGCAGGGTGGTCATGATAAATAGAGCCTTTTTATTGATCCGGTTGAGGGGAGACCTTTGATTTCAAAAAAATAAAAAAATGATTGCGGTGGAACCCTTTTCAATCCGTCTTATTTGGAATGAGGCAGGCGTCGAGTACCCACCTGCCTCATTTCCAGCAAAGGCTATTTAATCAAACCAGCATCGATTAATGATTGTTTAGCGCTGGCTTCGTATTCAGCAGCACCCAAAGAATCGAGACCGGCCAGGTATTCAGCCCAATTCTCATAAGTAAGGGCTTTCTGACCGAGTGCGAACTGGATGATGCCCTCTGAGTAATACCTCAAGAAGTCAGCTGCATTCGGAGGCGGCAGGATAACCAGGACACCCCGGCCATCGACCCACGGCTGTGCCTGGAAGAACGACAGGAACGATAAGGGTTGCATCGTTCGACCGTTGAGCGTGGTCCAATCGGGATAACGAGCCTTAATCTCCTGTTCTGAATTGTAGAATACCAGCTGATTACGCATTTGCGTGAATGGCTGGAATTCCGCAGCCGTATAGGCCTTCGTGGGATCCAGACCTTCGGTGGAGATATTGCCGTTCGCATCAAAAACGAAATTGACACCTTCTTGACCGAATCCGAGCAGGTAGTAACCATCTGTCGCCATCCATTCCAACAGGCGGGCGATGGCTTCCTTCTTGCCATCATCAGCGGCTTGCTGGGAGATGGCAAAGATCTGGCCGCGGCCGGTGTAGACACCATAGGTGGCATCACCATTGGGGCCAATTGGGGAAGCTACCGGGATCCATTCCGCATCCGGGAAGTTCTCATCGAATGGTTTGTAGTTGGATTTATTGGTGAGGGCAGCGAAATCCTCCCACATGATGCCGAACAAACCTTGTTTCCAGCGGGCGCGGAAATCGTCACGCTTTAGTGTGGGCCAGTCCGGATCGATCACTTTAGCTTCTACCAGTGAATTGAAATAGGTCAGGGCCAGGGGGTAATTTGGGTTGCGGACATTCAATCCAAAGGAGTCGGCACTATCGAAGTTCCACATGCCGGTGACACCATATGCACCCATGATGAAATCAAAACGGGTACCGAGACCATCACCATTGAGGAACCCGCCATAACCATAGGTGTCATTCTTGCCATTGCCATCCGGATCCTGCTCGGTAAAAGCCACTGCAACAGTCATGAGCTCTTCCGGTGTGGTCGGTACGGCCAGGCCGAGTTTATCGAGCCAATCCTTGCGGATGACCAAACCTTCACGCTTGGGCAGGGGGGGTGGCTCAGGCAGGCCATAAAGATGCCCGTCAAAGGTTGAGAGACTCAATGCAAGCGGATCATTATAATGAAGCTTGGTGCGCTCGGGCATAAGGGCCAGAAGATCATCAACCTGAGCGATTAATCCCAGCTGAACCAGGTTGTATAATGCTCCCCGGTTGTCATTGCTGGCACTGACCATCTGCATGAGGTCCGGCAGGTTATTGGCAGCTGCAGCAGCATTCAGCTTGGCTTCGCCATCAGCGCCGGTCGGGAGGATTTCATAGTTGAGGATGATGTTTAATTCCTCTTCAATGATGCCATAGGCGACCCAATCATCCGGTGGCGGCCCCGCTTCGGTCACGGTTGCCTGAGCCCAGAGCGTGATTTCAACCGGCTCTGGTATGGCAGTGGGCTCGGCGGGTGCATCTGCTATCGGTGCAGCAGTAGGCGTGGCTGTTTCCTGGGCACCACAGGCAGTTAATAGCTGGGTGCTGATCAGGATAACCGCAATCAGTACATACTTCCAGTTCTTCATTTCTATCTCCTTTTATTGTATTTTCGAGGTTAATGTTCCTAGGTATGATGAGTTTCTCTATTCCTTGACACCTCCTACTAAAGTACCTTTAGTGAAGTAACGTTGAATCCATGGATAGATCATCAGCATCGGTAGCATGGTGATTAAGACGCCTGCGGCTTTCAGTGATTCAAGAGCAGAGGAACTGAAAGCGTCATACTCCACATACTCATTGAAACTGGCTGAGATCAGGATATTGCGAAGCAGGACTGGCAGTGGCATCAGATCGTGATCGTTCAGATAGAGGATCGGAGTAAAGAACTCATTCCAGAAGAAGACCGCATAAAATAATCCGATCGTTAAAAGAATGGGTTTGGATAAGGGAAGGACGACATGCCACAGGATCTGGAATTCATTCGCTCCGTCCATTGCAGCGGCTTCCCTGAAATCATCGGGTAAGCCTTCAAAGAATCGCATCATTACCAGCGTGTTATAGACACTGACGGCAGGCGGCAGGATGACTGCGAGGAAATTGTCGGTTAATTCCATACCGGTGATCAACAGATAAACCGGGATCAGACCAGGGCTGAAAAGGTAAGTAAACAAGATCATGAGCATGATCAGTTTCCGGCCAGGCAGGTTTTTAATGGACAATCCATACGCCAGCGGTACGGTAAGCAATAAGCTGACGGCTGTACCGCCCAGGGTGATGATGCCGCTATTCAAAAGAGCTTTCGGGAAGAGGGAGTGACCGATCAGTTGTTTGAAGGCTTCCGCAGACCATTTCCAGGGTGCCAGGAATAAGGGGATCCCACTGCCTGTATAAATATCAAGTGGAACAACTGCGGTCATGATCACCCGCCACAACGGTATGGCGATGACCAAAAAAGTTATGACAAGAAAAATGACAATTCCGATTTGGAAAACAACAGCGTCGCGGGTTCTGATATGCATGATGTTTGATCTCCTAGAATAACCCTTGTTCGGCTACCCTCTTGGCAACCTTGTTGGCGATCAGCAGCAGGATCAATCCGATCACGCCCTTGAAGAACCCAACGGCGGTAGCCAGGCTGAACTGGAATTGCAGGATTCCCTGCCGATAGACCCAGGTGTCGAGAATATCTCCCACACTGTATACGGGCACCGAGTACAGCACGAAGATCTGGTTGAATCCGGCTTCGAGGATATGTCCCATTCGGAGCAGGGTAACCAACATAATGACAGGCAGGATCCCCGGAAGCGAGATATACCAGATGCGTTGGAGCGGAGTTGCTGAATCCACAGCAGCCGCTTCGTACAATTCCGGGCTTATTCCCAATAACGCTGCCAGATAAAGGATGGTGCTCCACCCTGTTTCCTTCCATATATCCGAAAGAATGACCACCCAGCGAAAGTGATCCGGCGACGTCAAAAAGGGTATCGGTTCACCCCCGAATCGTTTGATGATGTCATTGAACAACCCATTACCCGGGGAGAGCACAACCAGTAATACCCCGAACATGATGACCCAGGATAAGAAGTGTGGCAGGTAAATGGTCGTCTGCACAAGTGTCCTGAACCGCCTGAACCAGGTTTCATGCAGAGTGATCGCACAGATGATCGCCAATGGCATGCCGAGGAGGAGTTTCGCCACACTGAAGATAAGCGTATTGGCTATCAGTTGATCGAAGTAGAATGAATTAATAAAGGCTTCAAAGTGTTTGAACCCCACCCATGGACTATCCAGGACGCCCAACAGGGGTTTAAAATCCTTAAACGCGATCTGGGCGTTCCACAGTGGACCGTATTTAAAAATAATAAAATAGATGATTGTGGGTAGGATCAGAATATAGATCCCACGTTGGCGCCACATTAGCTTAAAGAGTTTTCTCAAACTGACCTTGAGTTCTGCCAGGCGGTAATTCAGATCATGATTTGGATGATAATCAATTGTCAAAGCTGCTTCTCCGTTGTTGGGGTTCCTGGTTGCTTCCGTCACTATTCATTAACGGAATTGACAATCTGCCTTTGTAGGAAAATCATATCAGGTTTGCCTTGGACTTAAACGATACCTTTAAGGACATTTCCGACCTCTCTTGCAGCCATGCGTGCTTGAACAATCCATAGTAAACTTACTTTCCAATCAGGCTTATCAGACATGTCGACATCATTATCTAGTGAAAGGACGACGATCGGATTCCTGCTGGCCAGCCTTCATACCGGAGCCAGCCTGATGATCTGGCCGGGTCTGCTGGATGCTGCGGAGCGCCATGATGTAAACCTGATCTGTTTCCCCGGTGGCCGGTTGCAGGCAGCCAATTCATTTGAGAAACAACGCAATGCAGTTTTCAGCATTGCCTGTGACAAATGTCTTGATGGTCTGATCACCTGGTCTTCTTCTTTGGGGGGGGTGCTTGGTACGAAAGAAGTAAAAGCTTTCCACGACCGCTATTTACCGCTTCCCATGGTCAGTCTGGCTCAATTCATGGAGGGTATGCCGACTGTTTCCGTGGATAGTTATACCGGTATGCGAGCTTTACTTCTTCACCTCATTGAAACACATGGCTACCACAAATTGGCCTTTATCCGAGGTCCCGAGGAACATTTTTATGCCCAGGAACGTTACCGGGCATATCAGGATGTCCTTAAATCAGTGGACCTGGCTATCAACCCAAAATTGATCACACGACCCCTGCAATGGGAAGCTGGCTCAGAAGCCATCGCGATCCTGTTGGATGAGCGGTGTTTGGAGCCGGGCAGGGATTTCGAAGCAGTTGTTGCGGTCAGTGACATGATGGCTATCTGGGCAATGAAAGAACTCCAGTCACGCGGTTACGCTGTTCCAACAGATGTGGCCGTAACGGGTTTTAACAACTCCATGGAAGAAAGAATGGCCACTCCGCCTTTGACCACTGTGGACCTCCCCTTCAACGAGCAGGGTGCCAAAGCCATGGAAACCCTGTTGCAACAGCTCAATAGTGAGGCGGTACCCGCACTGATCACATTGCCGGCCAGGCTGGTCGTGCGAGAGTCATGTGGGTGCCCATCCAAGGCGGTGTCGCTGGCTTCACTTTCACCGGGAAGGAAACCACTTCGCAAATTAGTTCTCGATGAGATAAAAGTTGGCTGTCTGGAAGAAATGCAAAGCGTTTTGGATCTGGACACACCTCAGGACAGTAGCTGGCTGGGTAACCTGGTCGAATTGTTTATAAACGAAGTTATAAAACCATCCAGGAGGTTTGCCAGCAGCCTTTATGCCTTACTCGACCAGCATGGGTCTGTTAAGACGGATCTGGTTCCCTGGCAAAATTTACTTTCAATCCTCCGTCACTGGTTATTACTTTATTATCCCGTCAGCAAACATGTAGCAGTGGAGGCTCTTGTCTCCAAAGCCCGGGTCGTGGTGGGTGAAGCGGAGCAGCACCATCATGCATTCGCTCAATGGCAGGCAGATCGGACGTCGGAAAAAATAAATGAACTCAACCGAGCATTACTGACCACAATTGATATGCAGCAGTTGACCAATGTTCTGGCGGATGGTCTCCCGAGGGTGGGAATCACCAGCGCTTACCTGGTGACATATGATACTCCGACAGATTGTGAGGTGCCCCCACAGGGAAGACTGATCCTGTCCTTCACCGATAATAACCGCATGGATCTTGGAGAGAATGGATTGCTGATTCAGACCCATCAGATCGTTCCACCGCAATGTCTTCCCCGGGGACGGCGTTACAGCTTGGTGGTCGAACCTCTCTTTTTTCAAGATAAATCGCTCGGTTATGTTGTTTTTGAGACTGGACCAAGGGATGGGCATACCTACGAACTCTTGAGGAATAATTTAAGCAGTGCCATCCAGGGTGCGCTTCTATTTCAGGAAATTCAGTATGCGCGTTTGTCTGCTGAGAAGGCAGATCGGATCAAGTCCCGCCTGTTGGCCAATGTCAGCCACGAAATGCGCACACCTTTGAATATCATCATGGGATATACCGGGGATGCATTAAAGTCCCATGACAAGTATGGTGAAGAACTCCCCGCACCCCTGACTGCCGATCTTGAGCAGATCCACAGCAATGCTGAGCACCAATTGCGCGTAATCAATGATCTACTTGATTTATCGCGTGCCGAGATCGATGAGCTTGATCTTTCGTTGGAACTTCTGGATCCGCTTCAATTAATGGTGGATGCTTTTCGAAGTCTCTCAGACCAATCCACATCTCCGGATGTGTATTGGAAACTTGATGTGCCGGATCGTCTGCCGAAACTGAGAGCGGACCCCGTCAGGTTGCGACAGATCCTGCTTAACCTTCTGAGCAATGCAAAGAAATATACCCTCCGGGGAGAGATCACCCTGGGCGCCGAAGTAAATCCACCGGATATCCATTTTTGGGTTGCTGATACCGGATTGGGGATCGATTCGGAACACAAGGAACAGATTTTTGAACCCTTTGTGACGATTGAAGATAACCGCCAGATCGCTGGCGGCATTGGTCTTGGCCTCTCGATCACACGACACCTTGTTGCCTTGCATGGTGGATCAATGCGATTGGACAGTTCACCCAATAAGGGATCCAAATTTCACATCTTCCTTCCACTGCCAGCTTTGGATCAGGCCAGGCCCAAGAAACGTGGGAAGATGTCTTCGGTTTTGTTGCTTATCTCATCCAGCGCTAAACCCGCCGATGAAATCATCGAAATGTGTCACCGACAAAAACTGCAGATCTACCCCCTGCAAAACACCGATGATCTTGACGCAGCCCTGGACCAGGCCAACCCGGTCGCAATTGCCTGGGATCTTTCAAATGCGAAACCAGGCGACTGGACACTTGTGCGGCGGATCCGGAATTATCCCCGGCTCGGTCAGGCGCCATTTATCCTGTATGGCCAACTCCCAGACGCGCAGGTTGGGATGACGGGCTTTCTCACCAAATCGGCGAACACAGCTAATTTGCATGAAGCCATTCTGGCAATGAAACCATCCCAGGCAACCGGACCGGTTTTGATCGTTGATGATGATCCCCATGAGCGGAAGGTCCATCAAGGCGTGGTTGAAAATGGTCTTCCGGGTTATCCCATCATTTCAGCCGAAAATGGTGAGCAGGCAATGGCGTTGATGGCCAGGGAAGTGCCTTCACTGGTATTGTTGGATCTGGTCATGCCTGTTATGAGCGGAGCGGATGTTCTGGACCAAATGCGCGCTGACAGGAAGCTGCGCATGGTTCCGGTTATCGTCCTGAGCAAGAAGATCCTGACATTGGACGATGTCAAGCGGATAGAAAAACATACGCGGGTGACCCTGCAAAGCAAGGGTATCTGGTCTGATGAAGAGACGGTGACAGCTTTGAACCGGGCGATCGTCGGTGCAGATACGCTGCCGGCACATACCAGCGCATTTGTGAAACAAGCCATCGCCCATATGCACCAGAATTATGCCCGACCGATCTCGCGCTGGGAAATTGCAGAAGCGGTTGGTGTCAGTGAAGATTACCTGAGCCGCGTCTTTAACCAGGAATTGAAAATATCCCCATGGGATTATCTCAACCGTTATCGTGTACTTCAATCCAAAAACCTGCTGCTTAATTCCACCCAAACGATTGGGGTGATCGCCAATCAGGTAGGTTTCAAAGATCAGGCATATTTCAGCCGAGTGTTCCATAAAGTTACCGGCATGTCCCCACAGACCTTTCGGGAATCTATTCAGGATTGATTTCACCTTAAAATACAAGCCACCGGACCGCATGCTTTTATATGCAGACCAGCAGGCAGGGTGTTATGTTATTCCATTGAAAGCTGTTTCCTCGGATGCTTAAAACCCAGATCGAGGATTACTCCTGCTCCAATAGCCACAAGAATTGGAATGGCTCCAACGCGATGTTCTGTTGGGTGACAGGAATTCCGTCAAGAACGCTTAGATACCTCATCGGGTTTGCTGGGAGAGACAGCTTCAATGACTGATCCCCCAGGTTATTAAGAACAACAAAGCGCTCGTCCTGGTAGTGTCGGTGGTAGGCTGCCACCGCTTGATTGCCGAGGTCTATCCACTTAAAGTCACCCTGACCAAAGGCTGCATAGGACTTACGCACAGCAATCATATGACGGATCTGATTGAATAGGGAAAGGGGGTCACCCAGCTGGGATGTCACGTTCACCTTGTTGGGACCATAAATGGCATCGCTGATAACCGGAGCCCAGAGCTTGTCAACCGGTGCATTTGAAAAGCCGGCATTTGCGCCATTCTCCCATTGCATGGGTGTGCGGAGACCATCACGATCCTCTAACCGGGCGTCATCACCCATTCCGATCTCGTCACCATAATACAAGAAAGGCGACCCGCCCATGCTGAATAACAGCGAGTTCATCAGCAGGATCTTGCGAGGATCATTATCCAGCAGGGGCGCCAATCGCCGCCGGATACCCAGGTTTAGCCGCATGGACCGGTCAGGAGCATAGTATTCCCACATCCACTTCCGCTCTTCCGGAGTGACCATCTCCAATGTCAGTTCATCGTGACAACGCAAAAATGTTCCCCACTGGCAACTCTCAGGGAGGGTAGGTGTGTGTGCCAGGATCTCCTCGATTGGTTTACGATCCGCCCTGGCGATCGCCATGAATAAGCGCGGCATCAGGGGAAAGTTAAAGTTCATATGCATCTCGTCGCCCTGGCCGAAATAATGAATGACATCCTCTGGCCATTGGTTGGCTTCAGAGAGCAGCAGAGTGCCGGGAGCATAAGCGTCCACAAAGGCGCGCAGTCTTTTTAGGAAAGCATGTGTCTCTGGCAGATTCTCGCAATTGGTGCCTTCGCGTTCGAACAAATAAGGTGGGGCGTCCACCCGGATACCATCCACGCCCTGATCGATCCAGAATTGGATCGTGTGCAACATGGCGTGCTGCACCTCAGGGTTGTCATAATTTAAATCGGGTTGGTGGTGAAAGAAACGGTGCCAGAAGTACGCCTTGCGTAACGGATCGTATGTCCAGTTCGATTTTTCGGTGTCAACAAAAATTATCCGGGCAGCTGCATAAGGTTGATCAGTATCGCTCCAGACGTAATAATCCTTGTACTTGGCATGCTCAGGATGCGCGGGATTGCGGGATGCTTGGAACCATGCATGCTGGTCTGATGTGTGGTTGGGAACCAATTCCACCAGTATCCTCAAAGAGCGTCGGTGGGCCTGGGTAACCAGTTCCTGAAAATCGGCCAGGCTGCCATACTTGGGATGAATACTGCAATAATCGCTGACATCGTACCCATCATCACGTAATGGTGAAGAAGTAATAGGCAACAACCAGATGGTATCGACGCCGAGATGTTCCAGATAATCGAGTTTCTCTGTGACTCCCTTCAGATCACCCCATCCATCGCTGTTACTATCCTTAAAAGCACGCACATACAGTTCGTAGAAAATGGCGTTTTTGTACCAATGTTGTGAATCCACCATGATATTTCCTTATAGCGAGTGCCAGGTTGAAAGCATCGCTGCAACCTGCTAGAAGACACCGGTTGTCGACTGGATGGTGTTGACTTCCGGCCAAATCGAAGATCCAGGAATTGATCGAATTAATTGATCAACCTTTTACTGAACCGGCCAGCATCCCGCGTACAAAGTAGCGTTGCAAACCAAGAAAAACGGCCAGCGGCAGGATCATGCTGACAAAGGCGGCCGAGGTCATCAGGTGCCAGTCCTGACCTTTTTCGCCAACAATGGAAGCCACGGCCATGGTGACGGTCTGGTTCTTTTCTCCCAGGAAGATCAAGGCTACCAGGTAGTCATTCCACAACCAAAGGAATTGGAAAATGGCGAACGAGGCCAGTGCCGGGATGGAGAGCGGCAGGATTAGCTGGACGAAGATGGTGAAGTTGGACGCACCATCGATGAAGGCTGATTCGAGTAATTCGCGTGGAAGTGAACTGATGTAGTTGAACAATAAATATGTAGCCAGCGGCAATCCAAATCCGGTATGTGCCAGCCAGATACCCAGGAATGTGCCGTTAAGATCCAGTGCCACGTAATCCTGCAGGATGGGGACGAGCGCGATCTGCAGGGGAACCACCAATAACGCCACAATGATGGTGAACAGGATGTTACGCCCCGGGAAGTTCAGCCAGGCGAAACCAAAGGCGGCAAATGTTGCGATCAGGATGGGAATAATGGTGCCGGGGATGGAAACAGCCAGTGAGTTCAGGAATGCGCCACCCAGATTGTTGCCCTGGCGGGTGATGGTATCGCCCTGTGCATCCTGGTACTTGATGACTTTCCCGCCGATCACATCAATATAGTTTTTGAGCGTGATGCCGGTCGAAAAGCCCACCCAATTCTTTTCAGAAATGGTCAGCGAACGGGTGCGCTTGTTTCCATACCAGGTGATGGTGCGGCCATCTTCCAGGGTGACACCCTGTCGCCATTCTTCAAATGTGGCTGTTGTTCCCTCAAGCGTGATGGGACCATCCACATTCACAGAGGGCTCCAGCTTGATCTCGCCCACCTGGACATCCGCTTTGTGCGGGAAGACAGTCCACCAGCCGGTCTTGAAGATATCACCGCTGGGACGGAATGAGGTGATCAGCACGCCAACGATCGGTACCATCCAGACCACACAGATGATTATCAAGATCAGGTTGGTTAAAAAACTGGATGCAGCTCGACGGGGTTTTGCTCTCTCAGCCATTAGAATCCCTTCCTTCCCTTATTGAACTGAACCAGGTTGTTGATGATGACCGGTAGAACTGCGACGAGCAGGACAATGGCAATGGCCGACGCACGGCCGGCATGATTGTAGGAGAAGCTCTGCAGGTAGAACTCATTGGCGATCACGTTGGTATTGTTGTTGCCGCCTGTCATGACCCGTACGATGTCGAAGGTTTTCAAGCTGAAGATCACGATCGTGGTGATCACCATGATAAGCGTACCTTGAATATACGGAACGGTGATGCTAAAGAAAGCTTGAATCTCATTGGCGCCATCGATACGGGCTGCTTCCAATAATTCGCCCGGTACACCCTTAATCGCAGAGGAGAGGATCACCATGGCATAACCGGTCTGCAGCCAGACCATGATGATGATAAGAAAGTAATTATTCCAGGGGGGGATGTTCAACCATGGCTGGGGGATCCCGCCCAGCGCGATGATGATCGCATTCAAGAGGCCGATTTCTGATATGCCAACGCCGGTGCCCTTGTAAGTGTATACAAATTTCCAGATCACACCTGCGCCGACAAACGAGATCGCCATGGGAATGAAGATGATCGACTTATAGAGGACCTCAAGTTTGGTGCGGTCAGCCAGGACTGCGATCAATAGACCAAAGCCGACACTTAATGAGGTACCAAAGACAAGCCAGATCAGGTTGTTACGGAAAGTCTCCAGCATGCGAGGATCGGTGAATGCAAAGATGTAATTATCCAGGCCGACCCATTCGGTCCCCAAGGCATTTCGAAAGCTGGCGATGAGGCTGCGCACGACCGGGACAGCCAGGAACCAAGCCATGATCGCGATGGCTGGTCCCACGAACACGAAAGGTTGCAGACGTTTGGACCAGGCTTTTGGCAGGCGTTCCACCATCCAGTTCGAGACCCAATAGAGCAAAGCCACACCACCGACACCCCATAGGATGGCTACGATAACCTGTAAGATCTGGGGAGCCTCGGCGTTGCTTAGATAGAGATATCCCTGCCAGAGGATGAAGAAGGTTGCTGCGGGAATCAAGAGCGAAATGATGATCTGGCCAAGTGTGGTGCTGAAAAAGACTCCGATTCTGGCCAGCCATCTGAGAAAGCCTGTTTTTGGGGGTTTGGCATTTTCTGCAGTGGTCATGCGCGCACCTCTTTCACCAAAATGAGGATGAAGAGCAGGGGTTACAAGATCTCCCTGCTCTTCATCATTATATACGGGTTAACCCGTAAATTGCACTACCTTGGCCAGGAAGCGTCGATCTGTTGCAGCGCTTCTTGACGGGTGATGGAGCCGCTGACATAGTCGGTCATGTACTTCCAGAAGGTGCCTGCGCCGACAGCGCCGGGCATCAGGTCAGAACCATCGAAGCGGAAGGTGGTCGCATTGCGGATGGTTTCAGCCACACCGCGTGTGACCGGATCCACGTACCAGCTCAGGTCGGCATCGTTGTGTGTCAGGATGGCGCCACCAGTCTCAACCCAGACTTTGAGGGATTCACCGGTTGAGAAGTACTGGATGACAGCGCGTACTTCGGGACGATCGTTGTACATGGCATAGATATCACCAGCGCCGAGTACGGGTTTCCCGAATTCTTCCTTGATGGGAGGCAGGTAGAAGAAATCATAATCCACACCGGCCACTGCTTCCTCGGGGAAGAAGGAGGTGACGAAGTTACCCTGTCTGTTGAACCAGCACTTGGGTGTTTCTTCGAACATAGGTTTGGGGGCATCGCCGAAGGCAATGGTTGTAATGGCAGCGCGCCCGCCATAAACGTAGGCGTCGTTGAACCAGATGGCTTCAATGTAATCCAGTGCTTCGTTGACCTGCGGGGAGTCGAATTTCAACTCGCCGGCAACCCAGGCGTCATAATCTTCGGGAGAGGCAACTCGCAGCAACACATCTTCGATCCAGTCGGTCATGGTCCAGCCGGTGGCGGCGCCGGATTCGACACCGATGCACCAGGGGGTGTCACCATCTGAAGCGATTTGCTCGGTCAAAGTCATCATCTCATCCCAGGTTGTGGGGACTTTATATCCAGCAGCATCGAATTTGGCCTTGGGATAAAAGACGAAGGATTTACCATTCGCGCGAGCCCAGATACCAGCAGTGATGGGACCATCCGGACCTACCATGGTGCCCAGGTCACGCCAGGCCTGGCTGTAGTTCTGTTCGAGCCAGGCAGGGTTGATGATGGTATTCAGATCGATCGCATACCCTTTTTCCACTGAGTACTTCAATAGGCCGGGCTGTGGGAAGTCAACGATATCGGGACGATCGCCACCATCCAGGCGGATGTTGATGTTGGCTTCAAATTCCTTGGAGCCTTCATAGACGATGTCAATACCGGTCTTCTCTTCAAAGCCGGCAATCGAGTCATTGAAAATGACCTCATCCTGGTCTGTGAATGGTCCAGCCATGGTGACGGTCGTACCTGTGTAAAGACCTGCAAAGGCATCGGCCAGTTCCTGACCCTGGGGCAGCGCTGCAATGGCAGCGGGTTCTTCAACCGCAGGTTCTGCAGCAACGGGTTCCTCAACAACAGGTTCCTCGGCAGCTTTTTGACCGCAGGCTACCAGGAGCATTGAGGCCACGATGACAAGTGTTAAGATCGTGAACAAGTAACGTTTGGTTTTCATTTTTCTCCTCTTTTATTGATTCGTCGAGCACAAATTACCTTGCTGATACCCGTTATCTCTTTCTTCCACACACCTCCTTATCCGTTAACTTGCTTGCAGGAATTCCGAACAACCAGCCGGGATTCCAGAACAACATGTTTTACTTCCGGGTGAACCCCCTTCATCAAGTCCATTAACAAAAAACAAGCACGCTGCGCCAATTGTTGAGCAGGCATCTGTATGGTTGTGATCGGGGGATCGGCAAACTGGGACCAGGGGATATCGTCGAATCCGACGATCGAGATGTCTTCGGGTATGGATAGTTTCGCCTCGCGTAGAGCTGAACTTGCACCGATCACGATGTTATCGCTGGCGATGAATGCAGCGCTGAAGTCAACCTTTCGAGCCAATAGTGATCTCATGCATTCATAACCACTGCGGGGATCGAAATCCGCCTGGCAGATCAGGGCATCATTTGGTTCGAATCCGGCTTCAAGTATGGCATCCTTGTACCCCTGCAAGCGATCCGTGGCGGAGCTGTAGGGGAGGGGGGCGTTGGTGATGCAGGCTATTTTCCTGTGTCCCAGAGAGATCAGGTATTGAACCGCTTCCTGGGCTGCTGCCCGGTTATCAATATCGACCGAATACAAGTTGGAATTCGGTAATTTACCCATCATGACCGTTGGAATATCAAAGTTTTCCAGCTGATGCAGACCTTCATCATCCATGCGCGGAGTCAGAAGGATCATGCCGTCGATATGCTTGGCCTGGACGAGCTCGTGGTAGGTGCGGATCTGTTGACCGGGTTCAACCCATTCGAGCAGCAAACCTAGTTTATGCTGTTTGACGACTTCCATCAGACCACTGAGGATCTGGGGAAGGAAGGGGTCCGAGGCGATGTATTGAGGTCTGCGCGTCATTACCAGGCCGATTGCCTTGGCTTTTCTGGAGGCCAGAGCCTGGGCAGAAGCATTGGGGACATACCCCAATTCTTCGACCGCGGTCAGCACCTTGCGACGGGTTTCGGCAGTGATATTGACATGTTTGACGTCATTGAGAATAAAGGATACAGTTGTCCGTGAAACCCCCGCCAAATCAGCTACGTTTTGACTTGTCACTCGCTTATGGCTCATCTATAACGTATCCTTTGGTAACGCGATTTATTAACGCGCGTTAGCGATATGAACAGTATAGCAGGTTTTTATTCTTTGTCAATCATCAATGGGTGGTTGATCGGAAAAAAGCCGGGCTTCTCGGCTGTAATCAGGGATGTACGGTCATTTCTCCCGGGAACTCTTCCCAGACCAGCTTTGCACAAGGGTAGCGTTTGACAGCATCGACTAATTCCATAAATGACTTTACCATCTTTTCAAGCCGCTGGTGAAGTTGTTCATCCGCAATCTGGCCTTCTGGAGTAAATGCTTTGTGAGCCAAGGCCAGGGAGAACATTTCTGGAAATATGTGTGCTCCCAGGTGTTCAAGTGGAATACGCAGTGCCCATACACCACGGTTCCCGCCTACCATCGATGGGGAGGCTGACAGCAATAAACCATGTCGTCCACTGAAAGGCTGTGGTTTGAAACGGGAAGACCAGTCAATGACATTTTTTAATCCACCCGGCATGGAAGCGTTGTATTCCGGTGAGGCAATCACAAAAGCATCGTTGTTTTCCAGGCGTAATTTAAAGCTGGTGACTTCCGGTGGAAAGCCCTGTTCATCTTCCAGGTCCTGGTTAAAATCTGGCGCCACGAACTCCGACAGGTCTGCCCAATCCACCAGTCCGCCATTGCTTGTGATGAATTTTGCTGCAAGTCTTGCCAGTTGTGTGTTCAAGGAGGCTTTGCGAAGTGACCCGGAAAATACAAGGAACCGCAATGCTTGGTGCGAAACACCATTTATCATTATGTCTGAATTTCTATCCATAATAACACTCCTGGCCGGTTTTCCTTGTCGTTGACGAATTGCAGGCAGTATACTTCAGAATGGCTTTCATCTGGTCTAGTGAGGTCGAAGCGCATCAACGAATGAAGTATCCCGCCATTCCAGTGAATACGGACTGCTCAGGTAAATGACGTACATCCGATCCGGGGTCACAATGGGGCTGATGCAATAGCCGATATTCTCGATCTTCTGTGGTTCTGACCAGCCGTCCTCCAGCGCATAGCTTATATAAAGGCGTGGATTGCTGTTCACATCAGGTACGCGGGAAAAAAGCAGATAGCTTTCATCAGGGGCGATATTGGGGGTTATCTCAAGTTCACTGGTATTCACGATGGCGCCAAGCATTTCCGGCTTGGTATATACACCATCGATGTACTTGGAGAGATAGATATCTTTTACATTCGTGGGACCTGCGGAGAAATACAGGTTGTAATTGTTTGCCACAGAGATGGTCCAATGAAGTATGTGTGAATTGATAAAATCGGGAAGGGGCTGTGGAGCATCCCATTCATCCCCGTCCTTCTCCATCATCCAGATATTTTCCTTTCCAGAGACGGATGTACCCGGTAGTGCGTCTTCAGAGATGAAGTACAACCGCAGGCCATCTGGCGATAAAAAGGGGTCACGATATGAGGTCATTTCCTCCGAGAAATTTATCGTCGTGGGTTTCGACCAGATGCCATTGACCAATTGACTTGTAAATATCTTGGCAGTGCTATAAGAGGCGCCCCAATAGGCTACCCTTCCATCAGGGCTGAAGGTTACGGAGGAGTGAAAACTTGCCGGTAAGAATCCCAATCCAAAAGATACTGGTTCGGCGCCTGGCAGTACCTGCCCCATCCATGGATTGACGGGGGTGGGCATCGGGGTGGGCAATGGAATGGGCGTGACTGGCACAACAGCGCATGCGGTCAGCCCCAGCAGGATGAAAGCGAATAGGGTTAATTTCATCATACCTCCTCTGGTAATTCCAATAAGCGAACAAAATGATTATAGCTGCAGGTTCACCCTAAAACATGCTTCGCGGGAACTGTTTTCTGTTGGGTAAAAGCGGACAGAACCAACCTGTGATACACTTTCGTGCGCTATGTAGAGATGATCGGGAATTTTTGATAGCGAAGATTATTCAGTCGAGGTAATTCATGTGTGGAATTTTCGGCATCGTTACAACTAAGGAACAAACCCTGGGTCCGATCCTGGTCGACGCTGCCAGGCGGTTGACTTATCGTGGTTATGACTCTGTTGGAGCAGCAACCATCAGTGGTAAGCACATAGACCTCCGCAAGGATGTTGGTCGGGTGGATGAGGTGGCTGAAAAATATAACCTGGCTGAAATGACCGGACAGCGCGGCATCACCCAATTGCGCTGGGCGACCTTCGGTGAGCCTTCGCAGGTGAATTCGCAACCGCATTTGGATTCAGATGGTGATATCGTCGGTGCCCATAACGGCAATGTGGTAAACAATGTTGAGCTGCGCAAGCAGTTCATGGCGGAGGGGATGACCGTCCGATCACAGAATGACGGAGAATCCTGCGTTCATGCAGTTGAACGTTATATAGATAAAGGCAAGGATTTCATCGAAGCGATACGGTTGGCTTATGGCGATTTGCAGGGCGATTATGCCTTTGTGATTGGGCGTATCAACGATGACAGACTGTATGCCATTAAGAAAGGTTCCGGATTGGTGGTCGGTTTGGGTGAGGGTTTTACCTGTGTATCTTCCGACCTGCCTTCGATCCTTCCTCTGACCCGCAAAGTGATCCGCCTGGAGGATGGGGAGATCGTTACGTTATATGCTGACCGGGTTGAGTTGCATGCGGTCGCAGATGGAAGCCAGATTCAACGGGAAGCGGAATTGATCACCGAAGAAATGAGCACGGTCCAGAAAGGGGGGTTCCCGCATTTCATGCTCAAGGAGATTCATGAGCAACCGCAGACGGCTCGCGAGTTGCTGCATCGGCTTGAGAATAGCCCGGAAGTAAAAGTCATTCTGGATAAGATTGCGACCGCTCGCAATGTGTATTTTATCGGCTGCGGGACGAGCTACCATGCCTGCCTGAACGGTGCGGTTTACTTTGCCCAGTTGGCTGGTAAAGCCGTCATTCCAGTACTGGCCCCCCAGTTCATCCCGCAGTACTTGCCAACTCTTGCGCCTGAGGACGTCGGTATATTCGTCAGCCAATCCGGTGAGACCAAGGATGTCTTGAATGCACTTTTTGCCGCACAGGCAACCGGTATGACCTGCTTTGGTATGGCCAATGTCATCGGTTCGACGCTGACTCGCAAGTCCACCGCCTGGTTGCCCTTATGCTGCGGTTATGAGATGAGCGTGCCGGCTACCAAGACTTTCACCAACCAGGTGCTCACGTTTCTCTATCTGGCCACAAGGCTGGGGGGACACGATACCACACACTTAAATGTTCTACCTGATTTGATCGAGCAAACCATATCCGCAACTGATACCCAGGTTGGACTGCTCGCTCCACAGATCAACCAGTGGGACGATATGTACTGCCTTGGCTATGGAGCCACCTACGCCATGGCGCTTGAGGGCGCACTCAAGCTCAAAGAAATCACTTATGCCCATTGTGAAGGCATGCTTTCCACCGAGTTCAAGCATGGTCCGCTCTCGGCCGTGATTAAAGGTCTTCCCATCCTGTTCATAACAGGGCCGGAAGATGTTCCGCTTATTGTGAGTGGTATAAACGAAGTCACCTGTCGCGGTGGGAGGGCTGTTGCTATTGGCCAGTCGGACGAGCGTCTGAATGCGAATGCCAGCGATGTCATTACCATCCCGACCTCCATCCCTGCGTTCGCCGGGTTATTGTCCATTATTCCGCTTCAATTACTTTCATATCACATGGCAGTTGCCCGGGGTTATGATCCGGATTTCCCGCGCAATTTAAGCAAAACGCTGACGGTTGATTAGTGAAGTCCTATTTTGATTGAAGGTACTTCCGCCAACCACCGAAGTTAGTAATCTCCCGGCAGCCCTTCAGGATACAGGTTTCTGCCAGGATCCCGAGCACAACCCGACCATCCGCCAGGGTAACTTTCCCCAGGCAAAGTCCTTCTGGTTCACCCCATAAAAGCTGCAAGATACCACCGGCAGACAACTCCCATAACTCAAGAGCGATCCCTGTTCCTCCCATATCATCGTGCGTCATGCCGGGATAGGCGTCATGGATGGACCACAATCGATATCCGGGCTCAGTGTAAGCCTCCGATATAAAAATACCCCCGGCCTCCAGCATCTGCGGATTGAGTTCGAGCCCGCGCATCAAGGTCCCATTAACCGCCAGGAGCATACGGCTATTTCCCATGAGGACGATTCCGTTTGCTGGTGCGTGCGAACAGGTAACTCACCACGAAGACAATGATCACTCCGATGACACCAGCCGCCATGGTCGTTAGAACCGGGTTGGAAATGCCAGGCAGACTGTAATCCGGCAGGAGTTCGTATAAGGAATCCCGGGCTGAAGCGAGGAAGCCCTGCTGTTCCGCCACCCACTCCAGTCCATCTGGATGTGTGGACGCCAGGGGAGATACGACCACCAGGAGCAATGCTAGGATACCGCCGGCGATCAGGACGGTTTTATTTACAGCTGGCAGCTTTCCGCCGGATTCCAGCAGATCTTTACGCGCAGCCCGAATCACCCCCAGAGTGCCCAGTGTGATCAATCCCTCCCCAATTCCGATCAAGGCATGAATGGCCCCCATGGCTGGGATTGCTATGTTGGCAGGCGATGTGCCTGAGAGAGCCAGCTCCAGCCCACAGGCCAGAGAGGCAATGAAGATGGATGACCATGCAGCCATGAAACCTGCAACAAACAAGCCCCAGTTATGCATTTGAAGGAGTTTTCCCAGCCCGCTGTAAACTGCGTATGAGACGAGCACCCCCACTATGGCCATGTTGAAAAGATTGGCTCCCAGAGCCAGCAGGCCGCCATCCTGGAAAAGAAGAGCCTGAATTGAAACGACCGAGGTCATCACCAGCACGGCCGGCCAGGGTCCCAGCAGGATGGCTGCTATGGTCGCACCCAACAAGTGTCCTGAAGTGCCGCCGGCCACGGTAAAGTTCAGCATCTGCCCGGCGAAGATGGCTGCTGCCAGCACACCCATCAGTGGAACCTGACGTTCGCCCAAGGTCAGTTTGGATTTATGGAGAGCAATCCCGATCACGATCACCGATAGAATCCAAAAAAGTATGGCAACCATTATTGAAAGGAAACCATCCGGGAGATGCATGGCGAGGGGGGAAAGATGAGGTGATGGGTACATGTTTTGGATTATACATGTGAATCCGGATCGTCATACTTCACCCTCACCTGAAGGGTAAGGTATTTAGCTGTTTTTCCAGGAGCTGAGTGAGCAATTCTCTGGGGCTGGGGAGTCATGCAAATAAGCGCTTCTTAGGTATGTATTTGTATAACCATTGCTGATGTATAATTCACAGAATTAATCCCGGTCAGGTCTTACAGGGCTATCCGGACGTACCGGTCAATTAACTTCTCTCTGGATCCCTTGATAGACCACTCGTGACCACCTCGAAACAGGGCGTGTTCTGCAGATATCTAAGGAATGGCAATAAAAATGACCTCTTCACAGACTTCAAAAGGCACTCTGGTAATGAAATTTGGTGGCACCTCGGTGGGTACATACCAAAGCCATGCGCCAGGTTGTCTCGATCGTAAAAAATGAGAAGCCAGGCAGGAACAACATCGTTGTGGTGACTTCTGCCCTTGATGGGGTCACGGATGTTTTGTTAAAGATGGCATCACAAGTATCGACATCGCATTTGGGCACTTTGGAAAACGCTGCATCTGAATTAATTCGCCGCCATGATGAAATGGCCAATGATTTGATCACCGATGAGTCTGAGTGTGGGCTGGTCAAAGGGGAGATCCATGAGATCATCGTCCATGTGGTTAGCCTTTGTCAGGCAATATCTGCCCTGGGCGAATGCACGCCGCGCGTGAGGGATATCGTCGCTTCGGCTGGTGAGCGCATGTGCGTCCGTTTACTGGCTGCTGCGATCAGATCGGTCGGCATTCCAGCAGAAGTGGTTGACGCCATGCGTCTGATCGTGACCGATGAACATTACACCGATGCTCACCCCATTCTGACGAAATCCAACCAAATGATCGATGAGGTGATTCCACCGATCCTGGCTAAGGGAATCGTGCCAGTCGTGACCGGATTCATTGCGGCCACGGAGAAGGGTGACATCACTACCCTCGGTCGGGGAGGTAGTGACTACACGGCTGCGCTCATCGGTGCGGCCCTTCCTGCCGATGATGTCTGGATCTATACGGATGTGGATGGCGTCATGACAGCTGATCCCCGCCTGGTTCCCAATCCTGCCACGGTGCCGGAGTGTTCCTACCGGGAGGTGGCAGAGCTTGCTTATTATGGTGCCAAGGTACTTCACCCCAAGACGATACGCCCGGTGATTGAGGCCGGTATCCAGTTGCGCGTTTGCAACACTTTCAACCCTTCCCATCCCGGCACCCGCCTGGTCGCAAAACTGACGGCGCAGGATGGCGTGATCAAGGCCATTACGACCATTCGAGGTGTGCATCTGGTCACGCTCGAGGGCCGCGGGATGCTGGGTGTTCCGGGTGTGGCCGCCCGTACCTTTGATACGGTTGCAAAACTGGGTGTCAGCGTTCCCTTGATCACCCAGGCCTCATCAGAACAAAGCATCTGCTTTGCAGTACCGGGTCCTTCCGTTAACCGGGTGACAGAAATGCTGACTTCGGTATTCGAACGCGAGATTGAAAACCGTGATATTGACCGAGTCTGGGCTACCGAAGAAGTCGGGGTCGTGACCGTTGTTGGGGAGGGCATGCGTTCGACGCCCGGGGTGGCGGGTCGAGTCTTCACCGCCTTGGGTGACAGCCAGGTTAATGTGATTGCTATCGCCCAGGGTTCATCGGAGGTTTCGATCAGCCTGGTGGTCAGTGCAGATGAGACCCTGCAGGCATTAAGGATCCTGCACAACCTGATCGTACCAGTTGCCCCCTCCGATAGCAGATAGGAAGTTACAGAGGTTTAATATGCCAGATCGTCTTCCCGTTGCGATTTTAGCAGCCACAGGCAGTGTCGGACAGCGCTTTGTACAACTCCTCGATTCCCACCCGCTTTTCCAGGTGGTGAAGTTGACGGCGTCGGACCGAACCGTTGGGCAAAAATATAGAGATGCTTGCCATTGGATCCTCCCGGAGGAGATGCCGGCCTGGGCGCGCAGCATGGAGATCCAGCCAACCACTCCGGGCGGAAATGCGATTCCTCTGGCATTTTCAGCGTTGCCTGCTGATGCTGCTCGTGATATTGAGCCTGCCTTTGCCAGTGCCGGCACACTTGTTTGTTCGAATGCCTCGACCTGGCGTACAGCACCGGACATCTCCATTCTCCTGCCGGAAGTAAACCCGGATCAGGCCGAGATCCTGACAGTTCAACGTCGTCTGCGGGGATGGTCGGGAGGGATCGTGACGAACTCGAACTGTACCAGCACCGGCATGACGGTTGTGCTTAAGGCACTGCTGGATGCTTTTGGCCTGAAGAGGGTGTTCGCAGTTTCCATGCAGGCGCTTTCGGGTGCCGGTTATCCAGGAGTACCTTCAATGGATATCATTGATAACGTGATACCGCTGATCAAAGGCGAGGAAGAGAAAATCGAGAGTGAGCCCTGTAAAATGCTTGGGTGTGTGGTGGGTGATTCGATCCAGCCGGCTGATGTGATCCTATCGGCCCATGCCAATCGGGTGGCTGTCGTTGATGGCCACATGGTTTGCCTGTCGATCGAACTTGGACAAAAAGGGACCATTGCCGGTGTGACTCAGAACGCTGCGTGATTACCAGGCTCCAGAGATCAGCCGCGATCTTCCATCGGCTCCCCATCCGGTAATCATCGTGCGGGATGAATTGGACCGCCCGCAACCACGCCTGGATCGTTCAATTGGTAATGGCATGTCCACCGTCGTCGGTCGGATTCGACCGGACCCATTATTCGATATCAAAATGGTGGTCCTGTCTCACAACACCATCCGGGGTGCTGCAGGTGGATCAATTTACAATGCCGAACTTCTTGTAAAGCTCGGATATGTTTCGGGCGGGAACTCATGATGGTTGTCTATCAAGGCATTCTGAATACCTATCGCCCATATTTGGATATCCCGGCGCATACCCGCACGGTGACTTTGCTCGAGGGTAATACGCCTTTAATTCCGGTTCCACGACTGGCTGATCGGCTTGGTGGCGATTTTGAACTCCATGTGAAATTCGAGGGTATGAATCCGACCGGATCCTTCAAGGATCGCGGTATGACGGTTGCCATCAGTGAAGCATTCGGGAGAGGTGCCAGGACGGTGATCTGCGCTTCGACCGGCAACACCGCTGCTTCGGCCGCAGCTTATGCTGCCAGGGCTGGGATGCGATCGATCGTGATCATCCCGGCTGGCAAGGTGGCTGCCGGAAAACTGGCTGGAGCCATTGTTTACGGTGCGGAGGTGATCCAGATCGATGGTTCCTTTGATGATGCGATCAACCTGGTGCTGGAAATTGCAGAACGCCACCCGATCGTTATGGTGAACTCCCTCAATCCATATCGCCTGGAAGGTCAAAAGACGGCTGCATTTGAGATCTGCGAGGTCCTCGGTTCCTCCCCGGATTGGCTGGCTTTACCGGTCGGCAATGCCGGTAATATCACGGCCTATTGGATGGGATTCAAGCAAATGAATGACCGTCAGGCAACTGGTCTTCCTCAAATTCTTGGCGTGCAGGCGGAAGGGGCTGCGCCCCTGGTGCTGGGACATGCGGTTGAACATCCCGAAACGGTTGCCACTGCGATACGCATAGGCCGCCCGGTTCGGGGCGAGCAGGCGCTGGAAGCCGCAGCAGAATCCAGGGGGCGAATTATTGCGGTGAGTGATGATGAAATTGTGCAAATGCAAAAACTGTTGGCTGGCAACGGTATCTGGGTGGAACCTGCGTCTGCTGCCGGGCTTGCTGGTCTGGCGCATGAGTTGAAACTTGGAAAAATCGACCTGAAAGGCAAACGGGTGGTGTGTGTCTGTACCGGTCATGGATTGAAGGATCCGGATATCGTCACCCGCGCGATGCCGGAACCTAAGATCCTGGCGGCGGAGCTGGGCGTGCTGGAAGATTACCTTGCGGGAGGCTCGCAAGTATGAAATATCTGGTGCGAACCCCAGCGACGGTGGCAAACCTTGGTCCGGGCTTCGATTGCCTCGGGTTGGCAGTCGATCTGTGGAACGAAATGGAAGTGGCCGTCGCTGGTAGCAGCCTGGATGTTTCGATCGAAGGGGAGGGGGGAGATACCCTGCCGAAAGATGAATCCAATCTGATCTACCGGTCAATGACCACTTATGCCCAGAGGATGGGTAAGACCCTGCCACCGGGCATACGGATTCACTGTCATAACCGCATCCCCCTGGCTTCAGGTCTCGGTTCCAGTTCGGCCGCCACCCTTGCTGGTATCCTATCTGCCGTTGCCCTGCTGAAGTTGCCAGATGACAAGGCAGACCAATTGGAATGTGCGACCGAGATCGAAGGTCATCCCGATAATGCAGCCCCCTGTCTTTTGGGTGGTTTCACCATCTCCATCGTCGATCGAGGCCGGGTTATTGCGAGGACCATACAAGCCCAGCCACTGACGCTGGTAATTGTCACTCCCGAATTTCATTTTCCTACCAGCCAGGCCAGGTTGGTTTTGCCGGATCGGGTTTCTCGTCAAGATGCGGTATTTAACCTGGGACGGGCGGTCTTACTGAGTGAAGCGTTGAGAACCGGCGATACGGAGTTGCTGGGAGTTGTGTCGGAAGACAGGCTGCACCAGCCTTATCGCATCCCATTGATACCCGGGGCGGAAGCTGCCATGTCAGCTGCACGGGAGGCCGGTGCGGTCACGGTTGTGCTGGCGGGTGCCGGGCCGAGTTTGATGGCTTTTATGAAAGAAAAAGCTCAAGGGCAAGCGATCGGTGATTCGATGCTGGCGGCTTTCCGGCGAGCAGGACAGCAGGCACATGTTTATACACTGCTCAGTTCCCCTGACGGGTCCTCTTTAGAGATGATCTAATTCGTGCCTGCGGGCGTGTTAGTAAATGAAAACGGGTGGTATGCCAATTCGAATCGCAGGGTATTGCCCAGGGAGCATGCACCTATTATTTGAACTGTTCAGCAAAATGGCAGGCAACCGTGTGTTGCGGTAATAACTCTCGCATGGCAGGTTCTTCATGGGAGCAGAGTCTCTTTGGCGATCGTGCAACGCGGGTGGAAACGGCATCCTGTGGGTGGATCGATCGGATTGGGGATCTCCCCTTTCGGCAATTCCTGGGTTCGGCGCTTAAGTGGATCGGGAACGGGCACGGCAGCCATCAGTGCCTGGGTATAGGGATGAAGTGGGCGGGAATAGACATCATGCAGATCACCCAATTCCATTAATTTACCCAGGTACATAACCCCGATGCGATCGCAGATGTACTTGGCGGTCGCCAGGTCATGCGTGATGAACAAGTAGGTCAGATCGAATTCTTTCTTGAGGTTCATCATCAGATCGAGCAGCAAGGTCCTGACGGAAACATCTGCCATGGCGATGGGTTCATCGGCGACGATCAACTCCGGATTGGTAACCAGGGCGCGGGCTAAAACGATCCGCTGGCGCTGGCCGCCTGAGATCTGGTGCGGGAACAATTCAAAGAAAGATTCAGGGGGATTCATACCCACAGCGGCGAGGATGTTCATAACTCGTTGATGTTGCTCGTCTTTGGTTAAAGATGTCAGGTGGATGGTGACCGGGTGAAGAATGGCCGCTCCAATGGTCATGCGGGGGTTCAGTGAAGCCAGCGGGTCCTGAAAGACAAGCTGCATCCGGGAGCGCATGCGCCGCATTTCCTCGGCTGTTAACTGTATTGAGATCGATGTCATCAAAGAATACATGACCGGATGTGGGATCATGCAAGCGCAGGACCAATCGCCCAACCGTGGATTTGCCCGACCCGCTTTCGCCAGCCAGACCAAATACCTCACCCTGCCGGATCGTGAAATTGATATCATCGACAGCGTGCACGGCTGGTATATGTCCTTTATTAAGAAGCATGGCCAGGAATCCGCTCTGAACAGGGAAGTGCTTGGTTATATGCTCCAGGCGAACCAGGTCCTTGGGTTGAGAGTCTCGCTTGGATGATTTCATGCCCGACCTTTCTTCCCATACAACCAGCAGGCAACCGCATCGCCGGAACTCACTTTTTGAAGAGGAGGATTCTCAATTTTACAGATGTTCATTACGTAAGGGCAACGAGGATGAAAACGGCAGCCGCTGGGTGGCTGTAAAAGACTGGGTGGGGAGCCTTCCATCTTATACAACTCGTTATCGCCCAATGTGATATTGGGGACTGATCGCAGCAAGCCACGCGTGTATGGGTGTTTTGGTTTTGCAAAGATGGTGCGCACATCGCCGATCTCCACCAGGCGGGCAGCGTACATGACTGCTACGCGGTCACAAACTTCCGCCACCACGCCGATGTTATGCGTGATGAGCAGGATGGTCAGGTCGAATTCCTGGCGTAACTCACGCAGCAGGTCCAGGAACTTGGCTTCTACGATCACATCCAGCGAAGTGGTGGGTTCGTCTGCGATAACCAGCTTGGCCCGCAAAGCCAGGGCCAGCGAGATCATGACCCGCTGTCGCATGCCACCGGACATCTGGTGTGGATACTCCTTAAGGCGCTCGGCACGGATGCCAAGTTTCTCTGCCAGATCGCCAGCCCGCCTGTCGGGCTTCTGCGTCAGATGTCTCAGGCTCGTGGGCGTGGATGGTCTCCGTGAGGTGTTCGATGATCTTTTGGACCGGGTTGAGAGAGGTCATCGGGTCCTGGAAGACCATGCCGATCTCTCCGCCTCGGATGGATCGCATTTCGTCTTCCGTCAGGGTCATCAGATCACGTCCGTCAAACAACAATTGTCCACCGATGATCCGGGCAGGTTTGCGGTGTAGCCGCATCAGCGCTTTTCCCAGGGTGGATTTGCCACAGGCAGATTCGCCCACCAGACCGAGGATCTCACCCCGGTGAATGTCAAAGCTGACCGAATCGACTGCCCGAACATCCCCGCCTCGGGTGTGATACTCAACGTCAAGATCCGAATGGAGAAAAGGGATTCGGCAGGCATCAGCGTTCCCTCAGTTTGGGATTGAAGATTTCCATCAGGCTTTCACCCATCATGGTGAATGCCAGCACGATCAGCATAATGGCGATCCCGGGGAAGGTGATCAGCCACCAGGCAGTCTGTATGTAGCGCTGACCCCGGGCCAGATCAATGCCCCAATCGGCAATGGTGGGGGGCAAGCCCAAACCGAGGAAGGAAAGGCCCGCGCCGGTCAGGATGGCATCCGCAGCGTTGACCGAGAAGATGATGGCGATCGAGGGGATAACATTGGGAAAGACATACCGCCACAGGATCTCCCAGCGGCGAGCGCCGATGCTCTGGGCAGCTTCAATATAAACCTCTTCCTTGACAGCCAGGGTCTGCCCGCGTGCAATGCGGTAATAAGTTGGAATGTAAAGGACTGCAATGGCGACAATCACATTGTAAATGCTGGGTCCAAGCATGGCAGTGATTGCGATCGCCAGGATCAAACCGGGAAAAGCATAGAGACTATCCATCACCAGGCTTAACAGGCGATCCAGCTTCCCGCCAAAGTATCCAGCCAACAAGCCAAGCGGGCAGACCGAGTAACAGGGAGATGATGGAGGAACTGAAACCGATCAGGATGGCGACACGGGTACCCCAGATCAACCGGCTGAAAACATCCTGGCCGATATCGTTAGTACCTAAAATGAAGCCACCTGCAGTGGCGGTTCCGCCACTGAGGGAAGCTCCGCTATGCAATCTGTGGATAGTCCTCGGCAGTATTCCTCGAATTCACTTACATTGGCAACTCCAGCCACGCACTTCACCGGCAACGATGGCATCCAGAAGTTCGGGCACGGTGACATAACGTTCAATACGTGGTCGCAGGCGTAATCCGGTGTTCTCGCTGACCAGCTGCCCATCCACTACCTGGGATTGCTCGTTGACAGCCACTGCGGACGGGGAACCCCGGATGACACCGACTAGCCGGTCGGTCTGCATTCGCGGCTCACAGCCAGGTCACGCAGGGATTCGATCGGTGAATCTGTACGCGTGATCAGCATGGGCAGGTCAGGATACTCACCAGGAGCCAGAAAACTGGTGCCCACGATCTGGTCGAATCGATAGGGAGCCAGCCATTGTGGAAACAAGGCGACGAAGATGAAACCGATCACCATCACGGTTGAGATGGCTACAAACCACCAGTCGGCGCCGTACCATTTGCGTGCCTGAAACAGGCGGCGGACGAATCCCACCTGTTGGAGTTCATTCCGCCAGGCTTCGTTTTTGGTGATGGGGTGTTGTTGATTTGATTGGGACATGCTTAATACCTGACCCGTGGATCGAGCAATGAGTAAATGATATCAACTGCCAGACTGATGACGGCCACCAGCAGGGCGAACATCGTGATCACACTCTGCACGGCTGTGTAGTCGCGGGCAGAGATACGCTGCACCAGGTAGCTGCCCATGCCAGGCCAGGAGAAGATGGTCTCGGTCAACACCGCTCCGGCCAACAGGATGGCCACCTGCAAGTCCGATCAGGGTGATGACGGGGATCATGGCGTTCTGCAAGGCGTGCTTGTAAACCACCACATGCTCGCGGATGCCGCGCGCCCGGGCAGCCGCGATGTAATCCGTCTGCAAGGTTTCGATCACATTGATGCGCGTCATACGTACGAAGACGCCCGAGAGGATCAATCCGAGCGTGAATGTAGGCAGCACCAGATGGATGGCCACGGAAGCGAGGGCAGGCCAGTTTCCACTGATCAGGGCATCGATGAAATACAAATTGGTGACATGTTCAAGGCTGGTCCCGATGACCGGATCGATACGCCCGGAGATCGGCAGCCAGTTCAAGACTACCCCGAACAGGAGCTGCAGCATCAGGCCGAACCAGAAGATGGGCAGGGAATAGATGACCACAGAATAAATGCGCAGGCCGTAATCGCGGGCGCTCTTGCGCTTGGCAGCTGCAAAGGTGCCACCGATAACGCCGATGAAAAGCGCCAGGATGGATGCGGGGATGACCAGCTCAAGGGTGGCCGGGAAGCGCTCGCTCATCTCATCGATGACCGGGCGGTGCCCACCCACCAGCGAATTGCCGAAATCCAGCGTGACCATGTTCTTCAAGAAACACCCCGTATTGCACGATCAGGGGTTCGTTCAAACCCAGGTTTTCCCGAATGCGCTCGACCATTTCGGGAGTACCCTTTGGTCCCAGTGCAGAGGTCACCGGGTCACCCGGCAGAATGTGCATGATAAAGAACACCAGGGAGCCCAGAATGAAGACCATGGGGAGTGTCAGGCCGATGCGTGTCAGGATGTAGCGCCGCAAGCCCGTTGATCCCCTGATCATGATGTATACAAGCAAGATCAGGGATGGAACACCGATGATTGTGAAGATGAGTGCGATGGGTGACATGATGCGCCTGAAAAGGAGGGGGGCGGAACTGAATCCCGCCCCCTCAATTATTTATTTAATCCTTGGTTAACATGGAATAGGTGAACTCGACATTGCCGCCGATATTAAGGGTTTCGGGGCTGCCGAATGCGGATGAACCATGGATATTGGAGCGATAGGTGACATGCTCTGCCTGGAAGAAGAGCGGGAGTGTCACCACCAGGTCGGCATATGCCTCTCCGGCTTGCTCGTAAAGTGCTTCGCGGGCTGCCAGATCGGTCTCCACGTCGGCCGCTGACAGCAAGTCGAGCAGCTTTTGGGCTTTCTCATTGATGGCAACGCCAAACGTGCTGCCTTCCGCAGCCAGGGCAACATCCGTACCCATACCGCCGTTGTATACGAAGGGATCAAAGTAATTGGACGCATCCGGGTAATCGAAGAACCAGCCCATCACGCCGCCCTGGTAGGAATTACCACTGGTCAGCGCAGGAATGTAGGTTGCCCACTCCTGAGCGTGTCAGGTTAACCGTGAAGGCGCCGGTCGCTTCAAGCTGTTGCTTGATGATCTCCATCCAGGCGGAGGTCTCAGCGCCGTAATGCTCGGGCGGGTACCACAGATCCAGGACGCACTTATTCGTCTCGTTGTATCCGGAAGCGGCCAGAAATTCCTTCGCGGCATCCAGGTTGGGCGACTGGTACATGGTGTCGAAGGCTTCAGTTGCGCCCAGGAATCCGGGTGGATTCTGGTGATAAAGCGGGCTGACCGTACCGCTGTAGACCGTGTCGGCGATGGCATCCCTGTCGATGGCCGATGCGATCGCTTTGAGCACATTGGGATCATCCATGGGGGGCATGTCGTGGTTGAAGACCAGGAATCGGATGGCGCCACCTTTGACTGTTCCAACTGTCAGGCCGTCAGTGGATTCCAATTCGGTGATCAACTGCGGACCCAGGAAGCGCCAGGCGATATCCACTTCACCGTTCTGAACTGCCAGGGCCAGGGTCTGTGGATCCGAGAAGTAGCGGATGATGATCTGGTCCACCTGCGGTGTTAGATCGCCGGTGTAGTAGGTATTGGGTTCGAGCACGACCTGTTCGTTCTGAGTGAACTGGCTGATGAACCAGGGACCCACGCCATAGACTGGAGCGCTGGGGAACAGCACGCACTCGTCGGTTGGGAAGGTATCGGGATGTGCGGGCGTGTAGGGTGCTGTGGCCACCAACTGCGGGAAATATGCAATGGCGGCCTTCAGCTTGAAGACCAGGGTCGTGTCATCCGTGGCCGTGATGCTTTCCACATAGGGGATGGCCAGGGCATCTGCCACATCGTTCGGGCAGGACGGACCAATGGTCAGCAAGCGGGTGAGTTGCTCGGCGAACATGGGCGCGGTCAATGCCAGGCCATCGCCAAACTTGATATCATCCTTCATGGTGAAGGTGTAGGTCAGACCATCTTCTGAAATGGCCGGCATGCCAGTGGCCATATCGGGAACCAAATCGCTCGTACCCGGATTCCAGCGCAACAGGGTTCGGCCGGTATTGCGGATCAATTCCCAGTCATGGGTGGAATAGGCATCCGCCGGGTCAAGGCTGGCGATCTGATCTGTCACACCGATGATGATGCTCACAGGTTCGGCGGGTGCTGAGGTAGCTGCAGGCGCATCGGTGACAAGTGGGGTTTCAACTGCGGTCTCTTTCGCACCGCAGGCGGTCAAAAGCATGCTGAAGATGACCAGTAACCCCATGATCGTGATACATTGATTTTTTGTACATCTTTTCCTCCACAAACACTGATTTTAATCTTGCTTTATTCTGACAACGACGCATTGATTATCTTTTCGGGGTGCCTCCTTTCAAAAAAGTTAATTGTTGATTATACGATATATTACATAAATCATGAGAAAATAGTGACATATATCTATCGAGTCACTATACCATTGGGATGAATGGATTGCACCCTCCCAACGAAGGGTTTTTTGCCCACCATTAGTTCTGATCATTAATCTCGGATGAACTGGGGGAGCAAGTGCCGCCGGAGGGAGGAGATATCCCAGTTAAAAGAACGCGTAAAACCCAGGGAATTTGTATGATCATCACGTTCAACCCTGCCGCCTTCCAGTAATTGTATTCGCGCACACCTGCAAATCCCCGAAAAGTACCCTCAGAACGACTTGACAGACCGCCTGAAACCCCCTGGGCCACCCAGGTTAACCCTCTGAAGCCCGGGATTAACCCTTTAATAGTACAAAATCTATTGACTTTTCCACCAATTCTTGATAATATGTGAAATGTGACCGGTCACGGTACCGGTCACGGTACGGCTCTCATTCAAAAACAAGGGATGTGCAGCTTGGGTAGACCCGCAAAAGCGACGATTTATGAAGTTGCAAGGCAGGCTGGCGTTTCAAGGCAGACTGTGTCGCGGGTTATTAATAACCGGCCGGATGTGGCCAGTGATACACGCAAGCGCATTTTAGAGATTATCTCCGATCTTGAATACCAGCCCAGCGCCATTGCACGCAGCCTCAGCCAGCGTCGCAGCTACAATTTCGGAATACTGACCGCCGGGTTGAAGTATATGGGACCTTCAACAACCCTGAGTGGCATCACCGCCAAGTCAGAGGAGTTGGGCTACGGGCTGCTGCTTAAAGAACTGTCAAGTTTCAGTGCCAACAATATTCACCCCATACTGAACTGGTTCCTGGCGCACCAGGTGGACGGCATCTTATGGGCTGCGCCTCAGATTGGCTCCAATCGCGATTGGATCAATACCATGCTCTCCGAGATCCATGTTCCGATCATTTTTCTAACCACAGAAAAGCGGTCTGACATTTCTATTGTCACCATTGATAACTACCATGGCGCCAGGATGGCCACAGAACACCTGCTCAAACTTGGACGTAAACATATCGGCCATATCTCCGGTCCGCTGGAGTGGTGGGAAGCAAGGCAACGGTTGCGCGGCTGGCAGGATGCCCTGCGCGATGCCGGTCTGCCCGCCAACAAGCGCATGGCTGTTGAGGGTAACTGGTCCTCCAAGAGTGGTAAAGTGGCCTTCCAGCAGTTGCTGACTCAGTATCCTGAGATGGATGCTGTTTTTGTCGGCAATGATCAAATGGCTCTCAGTGCTCTGCAAACAGCTTTCGAAAGAGGTATCCCGATCCCGGACCAACTGGCGGTTGTCGGGTTTGACGGCATTCCTGAAAGTGAGTATTACTGTCCATCGCTTACAACCATCTGTCAAAATCAGCATCAATTGGGGTCCATTGCCGTACAGGAGCTTGTGCGCCTGGTGGAAGAGGCCAACCTTGAGAATAGGAAGGTTAAACCGATACACCTCGCAATCAAACCAGAATTGATCATCCGAAGAAGCTCCGACCCTGAGAAAAGTAAAGGAGGTGAGTAAGGGGTAAATAACTGCTACACACGATCCATGTTGGGTGAAAACCAACTGCACCGATGATCATCCGAAGAAGGACGCAACATGGATGGAACACGACAAATGACAAGTTTTTCTAACAATCTATAAGGAGAACAAGATGTTTACTAAGAAAGCTATGCTGAGGATTTTGGTTTTAGCGGTCGTTCTATCCTTGGCGCTCAGCGCCTGTGGTACAGCGGCAGTTGAAGAACCGGTCGTCACTGAAGCACCTGCTGTTGTGGCGACGGAAGCCCCCGCTGAAGTTGCAGTTGAGAGAGGCCGGGGGTCAGGTCTTGCGTGTCAACCGAATTGCAAGTATTCCGACCTGGTGGTTGGTTTCCTGCAAACAGGTTCAGAGGGCGGCTGGCGCGCTGCCAACACTGCCTCCTTCAATGAAACCGCTGAACAACTGGGACTCACCCTTAAATTCTATGATTCCCAGAATGATCTAGCCAAGCAGGTTGCTGGATTCCAGCAATTCATTGCGGATCCCGATGTAAACGTGATCGTCCTTTCGGCGCTCGAGACCACCGGTTGGGAGCAGCTGATCAAGGACGCTTATGCTGCCGGGAAGATTGTCGTCGTTCAGGACCGCCGTATTGACGCCCCTGCATCGCTGTTCGAGACCTTCATTGGCGCTGATTTCGTTGAGGAAGGCCGCAAGGCTGCTGCTGAAATTTGCGAGTTGCTAAAGGACAGCCCTTCCAAGAATGTTTGGGAACTTGTTGGTAATGTGGGCTCCTCTGCAGCCAAGGACCGCGGCCAGGGATTCCGCGAAGCCATGACCGCATGCGGCCTGGTCGTCACCAAGAGCCAGACTGCCAACTGGTCCATCACCGAAGGCAAGCAGGTCACGGAAGCCTGGTTGAAGGAAACGACTGATGTTCAGGCCATCTTCGGACAGAATGATGAAATGGCTTTGGGCGCGATCGAAGCCCTTAAGGAAGCCGGTTTAGTCCCGGGTGTGGATGTTAAAGTACTTTCGGTTGACGCCACTGCCGGTGCCTTTGCCGCCATGCTCGCCGGTACCCTGAATGTCACCGTCGAATGCAACCCGTTGTTGGCTCCCCAGGTTTACGAAGCTGCCCTCATGGCAGCCAATGGTGAAGAACTGCCCGAGTGGGTTCCTTCCCAGGAAGGCGTGTTCCGGGCAACAGATGCGAATCTTCAGGAAATCACTGACGGTCGCAAGTACTAAAGTTCACTCCGGCGGATTAACTCTGGGTATCTGCCGGTTTGATAAGAAATAATCGATGGTCGGGGAGGGATATCGAAATACTCCCCGACCACGATCAAGTGGATGGAATCCATGAAAGAAAAAAAAGTAGAAACCTTTCTGATCGAGATGCGCGGGATCTCCAAATTGTTCCCGGGTGTCAAGGCATTGGATAATGTGGATTTCACTTTAAAGCCCGGCGAAATCCATGCCCTGTTGGGAGGGAATGGAGCTGGTAAGTCCACCTTGATCAAGGTATTAACCGGAGTCGAAAAACCGGATTCGGGAAGGATCTTCTTGATGGAGAACGAGGTTACCATCCGTTCACCGCGGCATGCCCAGGAGATGGGTATCAGTACGGTGTATCAGGAGATAAACCTGTGCCCCAATCTTTCAGTGGCTGAAAATATTCTGATTGGCCGCCAACCCATGAAGCGCGGTCAAATTGATTGGAAGGAATTGAATTCGCAGGCAGCGGGGATATTGAAACGAATTCTTGGAATTGACATCGACGTCACCCTGTTGTTGGGTACTTACTCTGTGGCGGTTCAACAAATGGTGGCGATTGCTCGTGCTTTGGAAATTGAATCGGCCAAGGTGCTGATCCTGGATGAACCAACCTCCAGCCTCACGACGAATGAGACTGAGCAGCTTTTTACCGTCATGCGCAAATTGAAGAAAGAGAATGTCGGCATTATATTCATCACCCACTTCCTGGATCAGGTTTATGAGATTTCTGACCGAATAACTGTCATCCGAAATGGCAAGTTGATCTGCTCCAGCGATACCACATCCCTGTCGAAAATGGAACTCATTGTCAAGATGATCGGCAGGACCATTACGGACCTGGATGATGTGGAAAAGATCAAGGATAAAACAGCCAGGAAAATCGGTAAAGAGAGTGTCTTAAAGGCCAGGGACTTCGGTCGCATCGATTGGATCGAACCGATGGATATCGAGCTTCATAGTCGTGAAATTCTCGGCCTGGCAGGACTGGTGGGTTCCGGGCGAACGGAAACAGCACTCCTGCTGTTCGGTCTTGACTCGCCCGACTCGGGAACACTGGAGATCGGTGATAAGAAGGTCAAGAAGCCTTCTCCGAACAACTCGATTCATCAGGGGATTGCATTATCACCGGAAGACCGCAAGGCTGCCGGCATTATCGATGATTTGACCGTGAGAGAGAACATCATTCTGGCACTTCAGGCTGGCCAGGGCTGGTTCAAGCACCTGAACAACAAGAAACAGACTGAAATAGCTGAGAAGTTCATCAAGCTCTTGGATATATCTACCCCGACAGCTGAGCAACTTGTAAAAAACCTGAGTGGGGGAAATCAACAAAAGGTGATCCTGGCTCGTTGGCTGGCCATTAATCCACGTGTGTTAATACTGGATGAACCAACGAGGGGTATCGATGTTGGGACGAAAGCCGAGATTCAAAAATTGGTATTATCGCTGGCTGATGAGGGCAAAGCGATTGTATTCATCTCTTCAGAATTGGAGGAGGTCATGCGCTGCAGCCACCGCATTACAGTACTTAGCGACAAGAAGAAAGTTGCCGAGTTTAGCGGGCATGTTGATGAAAAGACGCTCCTTGAAACTATGGCAGGAAGTGGCGTATGAGCATATCGAAATCATCCTTTACCTTCGATAAGTTCACGAGCAATCGGCTGTTCTACCCTTTGCTGGCTCTGGTTCTCATATTAATACTTGACGGTATTTTCATCCCGGATTTCTTCAGCATTCAGATGCGCAATGGGGATCTTTACGGGCGCATTATCGACATCATGCGTAATGCTTCCACAGTCATGGTACTGGCGCTTGGTATGACGCTTGTGATTGCTACGGGTGGCATCGATTTGTCGGTTGGCGCAGTCATGGCTATCGCCGCTTCGGTTGCGGCAATCATGATGAATCCCGTCATCATCGGCCTGGAGTTACCCCCTGATCTGATGAAATTCATGAACGATCCGAACTTTACATACTCCCCGCTCTGGGAAGTGATTATCGTAACCCTTTTCGTGGCGATCATCTGTGGGGTCTGGAATGGTGTGCTGGTGGCGCATATGAAGATCCAACCCATGGTGGGAACGCTAATCTTGTGTATCGCGGGTCGTGGGATCGCTCAGCTGATCACGAATGGGGTCCGCATCCAGATCTTCTACCAACCCTACGCTTTTATCGGTCAGGGGTGGATCATTCTGCCTTTTTCATTGTACCTGGCCATCATATTATTTGCTTTGATTTGGATTTTGACCCGTAAAACTTCCATAGGCATGTTCATCGAATCTGTGGGTATCAATCCAAAGGCCAGCTTTTATAGCGGTATTAATGAGAAGAATATAAAGATGCTGGTATATATTATTTGTGGCTTATGTGCGGGTATTGCCGGCTTGATCGCGAGTTCCAATATCAAGACCTCAGATGCCAACAATATCGGATTAATGATCGAATTGGATGCCATCCTGGCCGTCGTGATCGGAGGAACTTCCATGGCCGGGGGTCGGTTTTCATTGCTGGCCAGTATGATCGGTGCCCTTGTCATCCAGGCTATCACAACCTCCATGTATGCGATCGGGGTGCCGGCTTTCGCTTTGCAGGCGATCAAGGGATTTGTGGTGGTCTTTGTCATCTTCCTGTATGCAGAACCGGTCAGGACGTTTTTCCAGAAGCTGTCTGTTCGGAGGGCGGAAAAGGCATGAATCAAAAAGTGGCCGCTTTCATCAAGAAGAACCGACAATTCATCCCGGTGATAGCCACAGCCTTGCTGGCAGTGCTGGCTTATACGATCGGCGCTATCCTTTATCCCGGGATGCGCAATCCCCAGGTATTCTTTAATATCTTTCGTAATAATTCATTCCTGCTGATCAGTGCGGTCGGTATGACCCTGGTCATCCTGACCGGCGGCATCGACCTGTCTGTCAGTGGCATGATCGCATTGACATCTGTGGCGACAGCAGCCCTTTTACAGGAGGGTTGGGAGGCCGGTTGGGTTTTCCTGCTCATGTTGATCATGGGGATGTTACTGGGTCTGATCATGGGCAGTTTCATTGCATTTTTGAAAGTGCAGCCTTTTATCGCGACACTGGCGGGCATGTGGATCACCCGGGGATTATGTTTCTTCATCAGTGACGATGCTATCTCCATCAGCAACCGCACCGTTGAATTGATCTCGCGAACGAGGATCTACATTCCCGGATTGACTGAAATATTCGAAGCCTCAGGAAAACCGGCTCCTTTTATCTCAATTCCGGTCGTGGTTGCATTCATCATTTTTTTCGCAGGAATCTACATCTCCCGGTATACACGCTTCGGGCGGAACATCTATGCCATTGGTGGTAATGAAGGCAGAAATGAACAATCGGCTCGACTCATGGGGCTGCCGGTGACGACAACCAAGGTGCTGGTGTATACCTTCAATGGCTTTTGTTCAGCCCTGGCAGGCATTTTCTTTGCAGTTTTTGTTACCTCCGGACATGGATTGTACGCAACGGGTTTGGAGATGGATGTGATCGCCTCAGTGGTCATGGGTGGAACCATGCTGACCGGAGGGTCTGGGTATGTGTTCGGAACCGTATTTGGCGTTTTCATCCTCGGGCTGACTCAGACCTTGATCCAGTTCAACGGGTCATTAAGTTCCTGGTGGACAAAAGTGGTCATCGGTCTATTGACCCTGATGTTTATTGGTGCCCAGAGTCTCCTAAAACAGAGCAAGGGCGGCCGTAGCAAAGAAAGTGTATTGAGCGGTCAAGCATTGGTCGATTACCGGAAGAAAAAGCGTATTTACACGTACGGAGCAATTGCCGCAGTTGCTATGGTGGTTGGTTTTCTGATATTTGCACCGAAGATTGGGAATCGAACGGGTGTTGTGACAACCGCCCAAACGGCTAAATGCGAGTTACAACCGTATCGCCAGGAACAGGCAACAACCCTGGTGGAAGAAGGGGCGATTATTGTGTTCGAAAGGAATGGCGGACCAAATTGCGTGGATGAACTCTACGCTATCTATATGGATGGTCGCATTACCGGGAATAATAATACGACTGACATTGAAAAACAGCTCCCCATCGCTGACCTCGAATTGTTGATCGCGGGCATAATTGACAATGGCTGGTTCACGGATGAATTGTACGACACCTGGCACACACCGTGCGGGCAATGCTATGGTTACTATCTGACTGTTATTAAAGATGGCCAGGAAAAAACCGTCAAAGGTGTGGATGGTGGCACGGATGCGCCCGCGATCTATTGGCAGATCATCTCATTGGTCAAAGGTGCTGTTCCGAAGTTTGACGTGTCAGAGTAAGAATTGTATGAAGTAATGGATAGGAAATGAAGAATGAAAAGAAACCATGAAATCCTGCTGGTCTTCCTTCTTCTGGCATTTGTCTCATTTGGATGCAAATATGTCGTTATCCCGGAAGACCTGATGGTTGAACAGGCAGCTATTAAAGCCTGGAATGCGGTTGTCACCGGTGTGTTGCAGACGGATTCGGGGGCTTTACATGTCGATGTGACCATCCAGAACGAGACCGGTGATTGGAGCAGCATGCAGGCATTGCCCGGGCAACCGGCCATATTGGAGAGCGGGGGGACAAAAAGCACATGTGATGTCGTCATCATTGGCACAGGTGGACACCGGCTCGCCCCGGGATTCCAAATGCGAGGATACACTACCGGTACCAAAGCTGAACCGAGTACACAGTATCTCTTTGTTGAATGCGCTGGTGCCCAGGCTCAACCCGGTTCTGAACTGTCCATTCACTATGTCGCCTATAATGGCGACCTGGATTATTACCATCAGGACGTCAATGAGTCCACCGGAACGCTTGAACTATCCCTGGATGAGATTGCACCTGATCTTACCTACCCGGTCCTACTTGAAATGCCTGGGTTGATTGAACCCGCTTCTTCAGAAATCCTGGCAATCAGCGAAAATGTGATCAGTTTGGTGGATGTTCAACGCATTGAGACCGGCTTGGAATTTACCTGGAAGAATTACAACCCGACCAATTTCGCGCTGAAAACCCATATCGGCAATCCCCCGGTGATCGGCTCGGATGGCATCATCTATGGTATTTTCGAGATCATGGACCTGGTTTCCACTCCGCTGACACCATCAAAAGGTGAAACCAGCTGGACGACAGAAGTGCTTGTCCCGGCGGGTGTCAGCGGTTTCTACATTCTGCTCAGCGTTGAAGATAAACAAATGCGTATGTATGTCAACCATTTGATGGATATAACGGATAAATAAACCAGTTGGGATGAGAAACGTGGAAAAGGCTCATTTGAAGGCGGCAATCGGTGTGGATTTTGGAACACTTTCCGGGCGGGCATCCGTTGTGGATGTGGCCACGGGCGAGGAGCTGGCTTCATGCGTGCATGAATACGCCAATGGGGTCATCGACGAATTACTACCGGGGGGGCGTGTCAGGCTGGAACCCGATTGGGCTTTGCAGGACCCGAACGATTACTTGGAGGTCTTCAAGCGGGCCATCCCGGAAGCATTGAAGATCAGTGGGGTCGCCCCGCAGGATATCATCGGGATCGGGATCGATTTCACCGCCTGTACGATGTTGCCGGTCAAATCAGATGGCACCCCTCTCTGTTTTCTACCTGAATACAGGCAGAGACCGCACGCCTGGGTCAAGCTTTGGAAGCATCATGCCGCACAGCCGGAGGCCAACCAATTAAATGCGATTGCCCGGAAAACGGGTTATGCCCATATTCTTGACCGCTATGGTGGCAAGATCAGTTCAGAGTGGTTCTTCCCCAAAGCGTGGCAGATCCTGGATGAAGACCCGGAGATCTATACTGCAGCCGATCGATTGATCGAGGCAGCTGATTGGGTTGTCTGGCAGCTAACCGGCATAGAGACTCGTAACTCATGCACGGCCGGTTACAAGGCCATGTGGTCAAAAGAACAAGGATTTCCGCCGCCCACCTTCTTTAAGGCACTTGATCCAAGACTAGAGAATATCGTAAGCGAGAAACTGAAAACCGATATTCTGCCCCTGGGTAGGCGAGCCGGGGGATTGAGAGATGAAGCAGCTGCCTGGACCGGACTTAAACCCGGTACTGCAGTGGCTGTCGCCAATGTGGATGCACATGTGGCTGTGCCGGCTGCGACGGTGAGTGAAAGCGGGCGCATGGTGATGATCATGGGTACATCCATTTGCCATATGGTTTTAGGAGAAAAGGAGCAGATCGTTCCCGGGATGTGCGGAGTGGTTATGGATGGCATCCTGCCTGATCTGCCGGGATTCGAAGCCGGCCAATCCTGCGTTGGCGATCACTTTCAGTGGTTTGTTGAGAATTGTGTTCCAGCAGAGTATTTGGCACTTGCCGAAGAGCGGGGCGTTAACATTCACCGGTTACTGGAGGAGAAAGCATCCGGGTTGAAACCTGGTGAGAGTGGCTTGCTGGCTCTGGATTGGTGGAACGGCAACCGCTCGGTCCTGGTCGATGTCGATCTGACCGGCATGCTGTTGGGGATGACGCTCCTGACCAAACCCGAAGAGGTGTACCGGGCTCTGATCGAGGCCACCGCATTTGGTACGCGCTTGATCATCGAGACATTCAACCAGCACCAGGTGCCTATCCATGAGTTGATCGCCACAGGTGGCTTGCCGGATAAGAACAAACTGCTCATGCAGATCTATGCGGATGTCACTGGCTTGCCGATCTTCATACCCGCGGCAACTCAGATCGGCGCGCTTGGATCAGCCATGCATGGTGCGGTTGCCGCAGGGCAGGCTGAAGGTGGGTATGATTCGATCCTGGAAGCCAGCCGGCACATGGCTCACTTGCGCGAGGAATCCTACCATCCCATCCCTGAGAACAAACAAACCTATGATCTCCTCTACAAGGAGTATGTCAAATTGCATGATTATTTCGGCCGCGGATCGAATGATGTCATGAAAACGATGAAAGAGATCAAGGCCAGGGTGGTGAGCCATGCTTGATTCATTATGTCAGGAAGTCTGCCTTTTGCACCAGGAACTGCCGCGCAATAATTTGGTCACCTGGACCAGCGGCAATGTCAGCGCCCGGGATGCTGAGACCGGGTTGGTGGTGATAAAACCCAGTGGGATCATGTACCCGGATCTTACCGCTGACAAGATGGTGGTGATGGACCTGGATGGCAGGATAGTCCAGGGGAGTTTAAAGCCATCCTCAGACACCCGCACGCACCTGTACCTTTACCACAACCGGTCGGATATCCTTGGAATTGTTCATACCCATTCACCTTTTGCCACAGCCTTTGCAGCCGTTGGGAGGCCAATTCCGGCGGTCCTGACCGCCATCTGTGATGAATTTGGTGGTGACATACCGGTGGGCGGATTTGCGCCGATCGGGGATGAAGCTATCGGTCAGGAGATCTTGAGTTCAATTGGCACAGGTAAGGCGATTTTGATGCAAAACCATGGCGTGTTCACATTGGGTAAATCAGCCAGGGATGCTGTCAAGGCGGCGATCATGGTCGAGGATGCCGCTCGCACGATCTTTTACGCCCTGCAATTGGGCAATCCGATTTTGATACCGGATGAGATGATTGCGCGGCTTCACAAACGATACAACGACGAATATGGGCAATGAACTATAAGCACCAAGGAGCAATCGCATGTTTGATCTGAAGAAATCCGAGGTTTGGTTCGTCACCGGTAGTCAACACCTTTACGGTCCTGAAACGCTCAAAAAGGTGGCGGAAGATTCACGCATGATTGCCGAAGGACTGAACAATTCAGAGTTCATTCCGGTTACCGTGACCTTCAAGCCTGTGCTCACCACGGCGGAATCGATCCACGAACTGTGTCTTGAGGCTAATTCTTCAAAAACATGCATGGGTATCATCACCTGGATGCACACCTTTTCACCTGCCCAGATGTGGATCGCCGGTTTGCATGCATTGGACAAACCCTTTGCCCATTTGCATACGCAGTTCAACCGTGAGATCCCCTGGTCTGACATTGATATGGACTTCATGAACCTGAACCAGTCCGCACACGGTGACCGCGAATTTGGATTCATTGGAACGCGTATGCGCCTGAATCGAAAGGTCGTGGTCGGTCATTGGAAAGATGAAGAGGTTCAACGAGAGCTGGGTGATTGGTCCCGGGCTGCATGCGCTATAAATGACTGGCGCCATCTGAAGATCGCCCGCTTTGGTGACAACATGCGGGATGTGGCGGTGACTGAAGGGGATAAGGTCGCAGCTCAGATGCGCCTGGGATTCAGCGTCAGCGGTTATGGTGTGGGAGACCTGGTCAAGCTGATCAATGAAGTCGATGACGGTTCCGCCAAGGAAATCATCAAACAATATCTCGACCTTTATGAGGTGAGTGCCGAATTATTGCCCGGCGGTACACGACATGCTGCGCTCCTGGAAAGCGCCCGTATCGAGCTGGGTATGCGCCGTTTCCTTGAATCTGGTAGGTTTGGGGCATTCACGACCACTTTTGAGGACCTTAACGGATTGAATCAATTGCCTGGTCTGGCAGTTCAGCGCTTGATGGCGGATGGTTACGGTTTTGGCGCCGAAGGGGATTGGAAGACAGCGGCCCTCGTCCGTGCCATGAAGGTGATGGGTTCTGGTTTGCCCAAAGGGTGCAGTTTTATGGAAGATTACACCTATCATTTCAGTGAGCAAGGCGACAAGATTCTGGGCGCCCATATGCTGGAGGTGTGCTCATCCATTGCTGCGGCGAAGCCGGTCCTGGAGATCCTGCCATTATCCATTGGGGGAAAGTCGGACCCGGTCCGCCTGATCTTCGATTCTAATACCGGTGAGGCTGTTGCTGCTTCCTTGATCGAGTTGGGTGATCGCTTCCGATTGATCGTTAACGAGGTGGATGTGGTTCCAACCGAGGCCCCCCTGCCAAAATTGCCGGTTGCTCGGGCGTTCTGGATCCCAAAACCGGATCTCAGGACGGCGGCCTCAGCCTGGATCCTGGCTGGTGGAGCGCACCACACCGGCTTCAGCTTCGATGTAAACACGGCCCAATTGCAGGATTTTGCAGAAATGCTGGATATGGAAATGCTCCTGATCGACAATTCCACAACGATCAGTAACTTTAAAAAAGAAATTCGCTGGAACGAGGTGTTTTACACCCTTTCACGCGGTTTTTAAAAACGCTTCTTTTCTCTTTTCTCCTGTCAAGAGCCAGCCGGCCAGGGTTGGCTCTTGACGCTTAATCACCTGGATTTAACCCGTGGAAACCAGGGAATGAAAGCATTGGTCTGCGCCTTATATTCCAAGTACCCAGGCTTCGCTTCCATTGACTTCTCTAAGAGGGCAACCCCGGAGACACGCACCAACAGGAAGGTCATCAGGATCGGGCTGAAGATCGTCCACCAGCCGCCAGCTGAGACAGCGATCAGGAAATACCCCCACCATTGGGTGGCATCACCGAAATAGTTGGGATGGCGTGTATAACGCCAGACACCGCTTGACATAACCTTGCCTTTATTCGCAGGGTTTTTAATGAAACGCTTCAGTTGGAAATCCCCGACCGCTTCGAAGTAGAAGCCCACTGCCCACAATAAGGTGCCAAGGTAATCGCTGATCACCAAATGGTCAGGCTGGCTGCCATATTGCGCGGCGAGCAGCGGCGCCGAGATGATCCAGAGCAGGATCCCCTGGAGCAGGAATACCTGGAAGAAACTTTTCCACCACCAGATCTTGCCGGATTCCTTGCGCCATTTCTGATATCGGAAATCCTCAGGCTTTCCATGATTGCGCATGAAGATGTGTGTTGAGAGACGCAACCCCCAGACCGTCACGAGCAAGGCGATCAACACTTTCCGAACGAGATAGCCATCCGGGGTGAGCAGGAAGTAGACCCAGGCCATGATCACAAACCCCGAACCCCAGAAGATATCCACGATGCTGGAATTCTTCATGTAGAGACTGAGGATCCAAAGCAGGACCATTAATCCAATGATGATCGCCAGACCAATCGAATAGAGATTGAAAAGTGTCACAGTTTTTCCCTTCTATGATTTGGAAACGGATGCGAAACCTACAACTCCCGGACCGATATGGGCACCCAGGACAGGATTGATGACCTCGATCCAGGTATCCAGATCCGGCAACAAGTCCTGGACATCCTTTTTCAAGTGCTTGCGCTTGCTCCATTGCGTTGGAGTGCAGAAATGCCAGCTTTTCAAATGGGCTGAATGCGTGCAGCATCTCCAGCAACCGGGCAATGGCTTTCTTTCGGGTGCGAACGCGTTCCACACCTGAAACACCATCGTACATCTTGAGGATCGGTTTGATCTGAATCAATTCTCCAATGGTGGAGATCACCGGGCTCATGCGCCCACTACGGCGCAGAAAGGTCAGTGTATCCAATGCCGCCCAGACATGAGTGCGCTTGATCTGATCCTCAAGCGAAACCAGGATCTCCTTGACCGATTTTCCCGCCCGGGCTAATTCCGCCGCGGTTTGAACCTGGAAGCCGGTCCCCAGGCTGAGTTGTCGTGAATCCAATACAGTCACCGGAACCGAGGCCGTTTCGCTGGCTGCGGTCCGGGCGACATTCGATATGGCACTTAATGTTGACGAGATGTGGATCGATAACACCTCACTCGCACCCTCGTCTGCAAGCGCGTCATACACTGCATGGAATTTTAACGGTGAAGGGACGGCTGTTGTCGGGTGCTCCGGGAAGTTGGGCAGGCGTTTATAGAATTCCTCCCGGGTGATGTCAATTCCATCCAGGTATTCGCGATTGCCAACCTGGATATAGAGTGGGAACCATGCGTATGCCATGTTCAGCAATGATCTTGGCTGGTAGGTCACAGGTGCTATCGGTGACGATCCGTACTGTCATGTTTTACCTCAATATCAGTATGAGCCCAAAAACGATTTCGATTCCCAGGCTTATCAGGTTGGATTTCTCCGTTGAATGATCGATAATAATGGATATCAAGCGTGTTATTGCGATGACCAGATATCCCAAACCCAACACCAGATAACCGGTCTCACCAAATAGGAAGGGTGCAATTCCGAGAGCGATAAACAACCCACCGAAAATTGCCCGGATCTCTGAGATACCCCGGACGCCCTCAGCTTTCAGGCCGGTAAAGCCATAGATGGCGGTGGGTTTGATCAACGCAAGTGCGCCCGTTAAGACCGTTGCGATTGCAGCAATAATTTTAAGAATTGTTAGAAAACTCACTTCTTATCTCCAGTTTTCATGTTGATCTGATCCAGCAGGTCGAACAACTCTGCATTTTCAGGAATATCCGACATGCTGTGACCGTAATGGACGAAGCGGGCGATGCCAGCCTTATCCACGATAACCTGGGCTGGCATGCGACCCAGTTTGAACAAGTTTACTTCCTGCCCGTAAAGCTTCAATACGCTGGCACTGGGATCGGGCAGCCCGATGAATGGCAGATCATTCCTTTCCCAATAGGTTTGAAATGCGCGGGCGTCTTCCGGACCGATCACGATCACGCGGGTTTCCAACTTAATAAACTCTGAATAATCCTGACGCAACTGCGCCATGTGCTTTTGGCAGAATGGTCAGGTGAATCCGCGGTTGAAAACCAACAGGATATTGAACTTGTTGGTGTAATCACTCAACGAGACTGGCGCGCCCTTGAAGTCCTTCAGGTTGAAAACAGGAGCTGGCATGTTCAAACTTACTTTTGCCACGGTTATATCCCTTCCATCATTATTATAGATGAAAATTGATCACCCAGACAATGGCATCCAGGATCACGGTCTGAAAGCAAAAAAACACACATCCAACCATGGCCAATCGGTGATACCAGATGGTTTTACGCGGGCTCACCATCAGCAGGGATAGGAACAAACCGAGGGATGCAATGGCGACCAGAGCCAGGTCCAGTCTGACGAGCCAGACCAGGGCTTGACTGTTCTGTTCGGCTGCCAGAACCGTGAGCGGCAACCAGAAAGCGGATGGTATCAGGATGCCTGCAAACAGCAGCATAAAAACCCGGTACCCTGACTTGTTATGGATCATGGTATCCACCGGAGACAGGTGCAGGATATAGGTGGAAAAAGCGAAGTAACCTGCCGCGGCCAGGAACATGGATGTTGTGTAGACCGGTCGTAAATATTCCTGCACACCGCCCCATAACAAGACGCCAGCATTTGGATAGGTCAGGAAGCCCCAGGCATAGCTGCCCAGTACGGCCAGGCCGCCCAGGACGTTGATCAGGATCAAGGATCTCTTTGAGGGGTGCATGTCGCTTCTATGCCCGTTTTCCCAACCAGAACCGTCTCCAGTCACCCTGACTGGTTTGAAGGGCGATGAAAGTATAAAGAGCCCCGGTCCAAAAACCCAGTACCATCATGAGAAGTACCCACAGGATGGATGGCAGGACCGCTTTTTCCCGGTAAACGATCCAGATCGAGAACAAGGCAAACCCTACATACAGGTCAACCAGTGATACGATTCCCCAGGATAAGCCCAATAGCTGGCTGCCTTCCTTGAAGAAGTCGCCGGTTGAAAACGCGTAGATCAGGATGCCGGTCATGGCTAAAAGCCCAACCAGGCTGATGAATTTCGCTAATTTCATGTTCTTCTCCTTAAATAATGAATCTGGCTGCTTACGATAGCTCGGGTTTGCGCTTGAAAACGTAAGCCGTTACCAGTGCAAGGGCAACCAGCCCGAAGGTGATCCAGGTGGGCGTCGACACGGTAGTTACAGCAGCGTGTTTTAGGCCGATACCGGCCAGTGCCCATAGGATGACAAGGGTATATGCCACATCACGGCGGGTCAAACTCATCAAGACCGAGATAACCAATACAGCTGCCAGGATGATGACCATCCAGATTTCCGCTGGGATCCCAAAGGCATTCCATTTGAGATAATCCAGCAGGGCGGTCGCATTCGCTACCGTGGCAACCGTGATCCAGCCCAGGTAGATGCTGAACGGTACGCGCACCAGCCAGCTTTCGGCCTTCGATACTGCTGTGCGGCCAATGCCGAGACGCAGATAGACGATGATCAGGGATGCCAGCAGGACCAGCATGACCAGGATGGTCAACGGGAAGATCTCGTAATGCCAGAGGAGGATCCAGGCAATGTTTGCCAGGCCACCCAGAACAATCCACCAACCGGTGGATCTCAGCCGGGGATTATCTCGCTGCGCAGGCAGCGCCTGGTAAATGGTAAACGCGATCAATCCCAGGTAGATCAAGCCCCAGATCGAAAACACATAACCGGCCGGTGTGAAATAGACCTTGAAGCGATCCGAGATCTCCCCGGTGTTCAGGCCATTGATCGGCAGGGCATTCGCCAGCCCATTCACTATGATCGTGGCAAGGATGGATACAACAACACTGATTTGACGAACAACATCTTTCATGTCTCAACTCCTTTGATCTCGATAAATTCTTGATGCCTACACGTCATGATTGGTTACGGGGTGTAGCCCGCTTCTCGCAGGTGAATTGCCAGCGCCGTTCCAATTAAACTACTGCCGCCTGTGAGGATGTACTTCATCACGTCATGACCACTTGATCATCATAATATTTGGATTAGTAAGATTATCATAGCATAAAAAACAGAAATGTCAATAGATTGTCTAGATATAACTTGACAATATATGGACAAATGAGTATACTGGTTCAAATTTGTTGCTCGTGAAAAGAACAGAATGTCAGAATCCGATCAAACCGTATCACTTTACAACCTGAGCCTGGTCCTCAACGAGACCGGGTTAAAACCGGATATCTTGCGGGCCTGGGAGCGGCGATACGAACTACCCAAACCGCAACGTTCCGCAGGTGGCCACCGCCTGTACTCACGTCAGGACATCGAGATAATAAAATGGCTGCAGGCGCGCCAGGCGGAGGGGATTAGTATTAAACATGCCACGGATCTATGGAAAGAATTGGTAATTGCCGGCCAGGACCCGTTTAAGGATTACAAAAGGGGTCAAGCTCATACACAGGATCTGTCGCCGGTTCAGGGGGTGCAGCTGGATGTTATGCGGAATAAATGGCTGGAGGCCTGTCTGGCTTTTAACCGGTACGAGGCTGATGATATCCTGAACGAAGCCTTTGCACTGTATCCTATTGAACGTATCTGTGTGGAAATCTTGCAGCAGGGTTTGAGTGAGGTCGGGGAAGGCTGGTATCGTGGATCGGTCACGGTCCATCAGGAACATTTCGTCTCCGCTCAGGTTATGCGGCGGGTGGAATCTCTCATCAATGCCACCCCTGACCCGACCCGCGAAAAAACCATCCTGATCGGCTGTGCGCCTGGAGAACTGCATACCTATCCTTCCCTTTTTATGAGCTTGATTTTGCGTCGCAGGGGTTATAAGGTCATCGACCTGGGCGCAGACATCCCCTTGGACCAGCTGCAGCCGACCATCTCAACCATCCAACCTGACCTAGTCCTGATGGTTGCCCAACAGCTCACAACAGCAGCCCCCATCTTGATCGTTGCAGGCCTCCTAATGGGGTGGGGAATAAAATTCGCATATGGTGGTTTGATATTTAACCGTATTCCTAAACTATGCACCCAGATTCCAGCCCATTTCCTTGGAGCGGAGCTTTCTGATGCCCTGGTCATTGTTGAGAGCCTGTTGTCAGGCGCACAGAATCCGCCGGAGGTACAAAGACCTGTTGATTTCAGGGAGGTCATGCTTCCTCTTTATCAGGAGAGCCGTCCTCGCATCGAGTTGATCCTGTTTGATGAAATGCAGAAGGTTGGCCTGCCCATCGGGCAGATCAACGATGTGAACACCTACCTGGGTGACCGGATCAGCGCCGCTCTGGCTTTTGGAGACCCGGCTTTGATCGAGACGGACCTGGAATGGCTGCGTGGCTTGTTCTCAACCCGCAAGTTGCCCGTTGACCTCCTGACCAATTACCTGGACCATTACACCCGGGCAATTCAAAAAGAAATGGGCGAAACCGGTGAACCGGTTGTTCGGTGGATGAAAACCCTTGTAACCGATTGAAATGAAACACATCAGAGTATCGGACGGAGTGACAATGAAAAATAAAAAAAGGTTGAACTTCAACCAGGCTGCCCCAGATATGACCTTGCTGGATGTGCAGGGCCAACCTGTCAAGCTATCCAGCTTGTGGGCAAAGCGCCCTTTGCTGCTGGCATTCACACGGCATTTTGGCTGTACCCAGTGCAAAGAGATGCTTGACGAGATCGTCGCCGGCCGGGACCGAATCGAGAAATCCGGCTTGGATATTGTCGTGGTCATGCAGGGTACCCCACAGGCAACCGCTGAATTTGCGAAGATCTTTGCGCCTGGATTACGCTGTCTGGCGGATCCCGAACGTAAAGCATACATGGCCTTTGGTCTGGAGCGGGGAAATCTCTTCCAAACCTTCCTCAATCTGAAGGTCTGGTCTGCCATCCGGAAATCCCGTCAGAAGGGCTATCAGGTTGAACCACCGCCGCCCGGGCAGGATGCCATGCAGCTGTCAGGCATTTTCATCATCAGCCGGGATGGGTTGGTGGAGTTGCCTTACTACTTCGATAACATCGCCGATCACCCGCCACTGGAACTGTTATTGAGCGGTGTGCTTTCCACCCGCTGGGATCACACCTTCAACGGCCCGGTCGGCCCGGGTGTGGATTAGACAGCCTCACAGGAGATCATCATGAAACAACTTATCTCAATCTCAAGTTATCTGGCTGTCAAGGAGATCTGGCGGAATCGCGGACGCTTCCTGTTGGTCAGCCTGGTGATCGCCTTGATCACCCTGCTGGTCCTTTTTATTGCAGCTTTGGGTGAGGGTCTGGGCAATGGTAACCGAGAATTCATCTCCAAGCTGGACGGACAGCTGATCGTTTACCAGGCCAAATCAGACTTCCTGATCCAGGCCAGCCGGATCGACCTGGACCGCCTGGAGAGCTTGCGCGACTTGGAAGGTGTGGCAGATGCAGCCGCACTGGGGGCTTCCAGCGCAACCCTCCTTTTACCTTCAGATAATGAAACGCTCAAGGTGGCTTTGCTCGGTGTCGAGCCGAATCGCATCGGTGAACCTGCGGTGACCGAAGGTCGCCAGCTAGGTGGAGCGGATGTCGATGAGGTTTTACTCGATAACAATGCCGCAATTCGAACCGGTTTAAAGGCTGGCGACGATCTGCTCATCCGAGTGACCCAGGGTACGGAGGATGTGTTTTTCACCTTGCCTATTGTGGGCATTACCACCGGGCAGCAGTATTCCCTGCAACCCTCCATTTTTGTTCCCTTCGAAACCTGGGACCGCATTCGCCCGAAATCCGAGGCTGAAGTTAACTTCTCGAATCCGGTCGCCAATGTTTTCCTGGTTAAGCTGGACGATCCAGAAAAGATGGGAGAAACCAGCGCAGCGATAAATGCCCGGGTTGAAAATGTGGAGGCAGCCACCATCAAGGAAGCCATCCAGGCGCTACCGGGGTACTCCGCACAACAGAGTACATTGAATACCCAGGGCGGTTTCACCCTGTTCATCGGTATCCTGGTCATTGGAGGCTTTTTCCAGATCCAGATCCTGCAGAAGGTTTCCCAGATCGGTGTTTTGAAAGCGATCGGAACTGCCAATCCGATCGTGGCGGCGGCTTCGGTTATTCAGATCGTCGTTGTCACAGCCATTGGAGTCGCTATTGGAGGTCTGTTGGCATTCCTCTTCTCACTCACCTTTCCACCCACCGTGCCCATCGTTTTTAATGGAACCACATCTGCCCTGGCGCTGGTCGCACTTATGTTGATCGGACCACTGGGAGGTCTGGTCTCCATCCGCTATGCGGTGCGCATCGAACCACTCAAGGCATTAGGGTTGTCATCATGAAGGATTCACACATGAAACCTTACGCACTCGAAACAAAATCAGTTGTTAAATCCTACCAGTTGGATGGTGGAATGATCTTTGCGGTCAACGAGGTTTCCCTTCAGGTGGCTGCGGGAGAATTCATTGCTTTGGTGGGTCCCAGTGGTTCGGGCAAAACGACCATGCTTTCCATGCTGGCCGCACTGCTTCGACCCAGCTCCGGGCAGATCCTTCTGGATGGCCAGGACCTGGCCGGTACGAATGAGAAAGATCGGGTCAATATGCGGCGAGAAAAAATTGGCTTCACTTTTCAGGCCAATAATCTGGTGCCCTATCTGAGCGCGGTGGAAAATGTTGAGTTGATGCTGCGTTTGAACAACCGATTGGATAAAGCAGGCAAGCTGCGCGCTCGAGAGTTGCTATCCCGCCTCGGTCTGTCAGAGCGAATGAACAACCTGCCGGGTCAGATGTCAGGTGGTCAACAGCAGCGTGTGGCCATCGCCCGTGCATTGATCCACAATCCCAGCCTGGTGTTGGCCGATGAACCGACTGCCAGCCTGGACACCGAGCGAGCTTACCAGGTCGTTGAAACCTTTGCCGGTTTGATTCACGAGCAGAAACGTGCCGGTATCATGGTGACGCATGACCTGCGTATGTGTGAGTATGTTGACCGCGTTCTGCTGATGCAGGACGGAAAACTGGTCAAAGTATACACTGGCCACCAGGAGATCCTGGGTATGATCAAGGGCGGGCGTAACGGTTGACCCCCTGAATTTGACAGGAAGGTAAATGGATGAACATCTGGTGGATCCGTCGTGACTTGCGCCTCGCGGACAATCCCGCTCTGACAGCTGCCTTGCTAGCGGGTGCCCCACTTTTACCGGTATTCATCCTGGATGATCACCTTTTGAAAAAGCCTGCCGAAAAAAGGCAGGCTTTTTTGTTCGCGGGATTGCGCGCTCTGGATGAGGATCTGAGGCGCCAGGGTTCCAGCTTGATCGTCCGCCGTGGTGACCCGCAGCTGGAGCTGCCCCGCCTTGTGATTGAAAGTGGTACAACCGCGGTCTTTGCAGAAGCAGATGTCTCCCCATATGCCCGAAAACGGGATGCCGAAATAGCCCGGCAAGTGGACCTGAATCTGGTGCACGGTGCCAGCTTTTACCCTCCGGAGGCGGTTAAATCCTTCAATGGAAAGTCATACCAGGTTTTCACTCCGTACAGCCGTGCCTGGAAAGCCCTACCCTTTAGCGATCAGGTCCTGCCTGGACCTGCTGTCTTGAATCCGATCCCAAATTTGCCTTCACAACCCCTCCCCGGCATGCCTTCGCCGCCAAGTTTCCCGGCAGGGGAGGCGGAAGCTCGAAAACGCCTGTCAGCTTTTCTGGCTGGCCCCATCTTCGATTATCGGGAAACACGCGATCGCATGGACCTGGATGGCACCTCACAGCTTTCCCCCTACCTGCGCTTCGGGATGGTTTCCATTCGCCAGGCAGTTATCTCAGCCGTGCAAGCAATCGAACAAGCTTCGGATACACAGGCCAGAGCCGGTGAGGATGCCTGGTTGAATGAATTGATCTGGCGGGATTTCTACCGATCCATCCTTCATCGACACCCGGCTGTCCTGAATACCGCTTTCAAACCCCACATGCGGGCCATTCCCTGGCGGGATGCCCCCGGCGACCTGCGTGCCTGGCAGCAAGGCCAAACCGGTTATCCGGTGGTGGATGCGGCCATGCGTCAGCTGGCAGCCACCGGTTGGATGCATAACCGTGCCCGCATGATCGCAGCCTCCTTCCTGGTCAAGCACCTTTTAATCAACTGGCAGGAAGGTGAGCGTTGGTTCATGCAGCAATTGATCGATGGTGACCCAGCTTCCAACAATGGCGGCTGGCAGTGGGTGGCCGGCACGGGGACCGATGCTGCCCCCTATTTTCGAATCTTCAACCCGGTCTTACAGGGCAGAAAGTTCGATCCAATGGGAAATTATGTGCGACGCTGGGTGCCCGAATTGAGCTCCGTACCGGATCGCTATATTCACACGCCCTGGGAGATGTCGGCTGCTGAACAGGGGGACTGCGGAGTTATCATCGGGCGTCACTACCCGGCTCCCATTGTTGAACATGCCTTAGCCAGACTGCGCGCACTGGCAGCATACCGAAGATAAACCAACGATCGTTGCGCTTTCGATATTTCACGCCTGCCGGGGATACGAATGGGATCGAGGATGTCTTCCGTGAGGTGTTTGTAAATAATGCCGACGATCGTGTGAACGGGCGTGTATTTCAGGCCAACCGATATCTTATGGCTTGAAGGTCGCCAGGATGTTGCGATTCTCTGCCGCACACAGTTCCCGAATCTCGATGGGAGATAATGGAGGAAAGGGTTCGAAGATGTAGGGTTGTTGCTGTTCAGTATGGGTGAACTCGCGTGTTGGGTAACATTTGTCTTCGTGGTGCAACGGAATATCGATACGTTGCCCGGAGCGCAATAGAGTTTTCCGTTTCTCACACAGTCGCAGGGTGGCGATCAGTGCCGGGATCAGATGATGATTGCGTAGTGAAATCACAGCGCAACCTGTGTGACTCATCTCATGCATCACCATGTGGGGGGAATTCGGGAAGGGCATGCAGCCATCCACAAAGCGATCCACAATCCCCTCCAGCTGCCTCGTGCAGGTCCCGATAGCCACCTTTTTGCCTTTAATGGCGGAGATATGTTCCAGTGTGAATGCCTGACCGGCTGCATCGAAATAAATGACCTGGCCATCCACCATCAAACCGCCACCGATGATCACTGTCAGCTGAAAGTCACGCGTCTTCCCCTCATATTTGAGCATCTCGAAGGCATAGCGGGTTGTAGCCAGGCAACCCCCGCGACACAGGCATTCCAAGGCTGACAGCTGCCGGGTGTTGAGCGATCCATCCTCAGCCGGTTTTGGAGCACCGGGGCGGGTATGCCCGATCAACACCTTTACGTTTGGGTAATTAAGTTGCATCCATTCGCCCAGCAACGATGGGTCGGCTGGCCGGTAGGGGGTTACCTTTTCATCGCCGATGATCCTGACGCCGGGGTCATTGAACCCATTATCATCCGCAATGCGCATCAGGTGGATTGTCTTGGGATCGAAACCCATCAGGCGTGTGGCGACACGGTCTGTTTCCACGCTGTGGTTGCCGCTGATGATCAACCGGCTCTGAATGGGTTCGACCGGTGCCGGGCAATTGCCTTCCCCGCCTACGATGCCATCGATGATTACCAGGTCGGCTTTAAACAGGTGCAAAATGTCGACCAGCTTCTGGTCAATGGCGTGGTTGTGATTGCGCTGGCGCAGGTTGTACGACAGACAGCCCATCGCATTCTTGAAACCCAGCGTCACACCGGTGTAAAGATTCGTCTTCATCTTGGGCATCGAGATGTAAAATGCTTCACCCCGCACCACCTCGGAAAAGATGCGCGGGATGACAATTTCGCGCATGATACGTGCCCGCGGCAGCAGGTATCGATCGGTAGGCTGTTCCTCGAGCGCCATCAGCGCCACATGTCGGTGTCTTGCCAGCCTGTCGAGGCCGGCAGCCTGAAAAGCAGCTCGGGTCGGCATGCCCCGTCCGGAGGATTCGACGATGATGATGTCGCGGGTATAGGCTTGCAAGAACAGGATAACTGCATCAATCACCCGCGGATCGGTTGATTCTGGATAATCCCTGACCGGCAGTCCCAGTTCGTGGAATACCGTCACCAGGTTGGGCTTGATCAGAATCTTGCGCCCCCGAATCCTGTCTGTGAAGTGGATCTCACGATCCAGCCTGCTTAGATTCTTAAAAACAACTGACCGGATGGCTTTTACATCCGGTCTATGGTCATACGCCGATCTTCCATATTCTTGTGGCAGCGCAACATAATCCCGCGTGTAGTCCATCGGAGGAGCATGCTCTATCACCACAACGCTATCGGCTGATGACATGATGTTCAATTATAATGGCTGGCGCTATCAGGCGGGTACCGGTTCTGTCATGGCGATCGCAACGACCGGGCAGGCTTCCTCACAAAAAGAACAACCGATGCAATTGACCGGCTCTTTCAAATAGGCAATGGCATGTACTCGCTGGTCGGAAGGATCATCGAAATCCAAAGCACCGGTCGGGCAGATCTCAAGGCAGACTCCGCAGGAGATGCATTTATCCTCGGCTATGACCGGTTTGAGCCACAAAGACCTTTTAATCGGCCGGACGGTGGTCCCATTTTGATCCTGAACAGCTTGGAAAGGACAGATCCTGCCACAGGCGCCACAGTCGATGCAAATGGCAGCTTCGATGACATGTAGAATCTTCCGCTCACCTGATATAGCTTTAACCGGGCAGATATTGATACATGCGGTGCATCCTGTGCAAGATGGTGTAATACTGTGGCTCATAAAAAGCCCCCTTTATTGATGTATCCCTATTATATCAGTAAGGTCCAAAGATGCCAGGATTTCCCGGGTGGGAACGCCCGTATTCGGATCCCATCCAATCTCCTGCCAGTACGCTTTCATCAGGACCTCCAAATCATATATAACACCCTTGTTGGGGCCACTTTCCAACGGCGGCTCACCGGTCAGGCGCCGGCTGATCCTCAGGCTTGTGGGGTCAATCCCTTCACGGATGTTGAACATCTGGCGCAGGGTTTGGATGCGCTGGCCGATATGCAGGTATTCCGCCGGACTAAGATCCCAACCAGTGGCGGCATTGGCCCATTCGAAGATCGGTACACGATCCACGCCGATCAGCATACCCATGTAGCAGGCACCCATGGCGTTATAGAACTGGGTGAAATTGGAGACCGCCACAGCACTGACCGTCCGGGCGCCACCTGCTTTGTAGCGGGTGGATTTTCGGGAGAATTGGGTGGATGCGGGCAGGCTGTGAACCCGCGTCCACAACCGATACATATCCATATACAACTGCGCCCCAGTCGTATGCCGACCTGGCGTCGGGTCCACGCTGGCATGCAATGCCATCCCCGGATCGAGACGTGGATCATGGTAAGCGATTTCCTGGCCGCCGGCATGGATGGCAGAGTCTTTCGTCTGAGCTCCAAGACTCTCAGCCGCTTTCTTAACCCCATCGGTCAGTCGAGCTCCGAAACCTTCACGGTGGATCATCTGATCCAGCACCATACGAATGGCCTCCGTATTGCCCCAGGTCAGCTCGATTCCGCCGGTTTCCTTTTTTGTGATCCAACCTTTCTCATAACATTCCATGGCAAAGGCGATCGTACCACCAGCTGAAATGGAGTCCATCCCGGCCCTGTTGAGCTGTTCATTTATTTCATAAACCAGGTCCATGTCGTTATTCAGAAGCATGGTGGTGAAAGCTGTCGTGGTTTCATGTTCCGGTTTATGACTGACCTGATTGACGGTCGCGAATTCGACCAGCGCCCCACAACCTAACGGGCACGCACGACAGTGATACTTGCGTTTTTCTGTTTTCAACATTTGGTCGGGATCGACAACCTTGTGGATGCCGGGTTGGTCCATTTGAGTTCCGGTCCAGTTTTTGAATGGTGTATCCCCCATTCCCACAAGAGCGGGGAAGTTACCGATCGTACCCCATTTCGTAAGAACGCCACTGAAAAAGAGACCAGCCTGTCTGAATCCGAAGGGTAATATTCCAATCAAAGACCCATAAAGGGTGATGACCTTCGAGCCGAGGAACTTCAAGGGCAGACGGATACCCTTCACGCACTTCCGGGCAAGGCTTCTCATTTTTTCTGGATCAGCCGAGCTGACCCTTCGGGAACCGATTAAAACGACCGCCTTTAGCTTCTTGGACCCCATCACAGCCCCCAACCCCGAACGTGCTGCCAAACGGCCACGATCGTTGACGATCCCGGAGATGAGGGATAGGTTCTCACCCGCCTGACCTATGGTGGCAATGGCAGGATGCTTGCGTTGACCGTACTCGGCAGTCAGCAGTTCCTCTGTCTCGACCGCGTCCTTCCCCCACAGCTGGCGTGCATCGCGCAACTGGGGTCCGTGATGGTCGATTAATAGATAAACAGGATGCTCACTGATGCCTCTGAACAGGATACCATCGTACCCACACTGTTTGATGGCAAAAGCCAGTGTGCCGCCACAGTTGGAGTCACCCCAGGTGCCGGTTAAAGGGGATTTTCCCACCGCCATCCAGCGACCGGTGAACAGGCTGCCGGTGCCGTTGAGTAACCCGGCCATGAACCCCAGGATGTTCTCGGGACCAAGTGGATCAGCTTTGGGGGGCATCTCGCGATAAAGCAGGGCAGCACCCAAGCCGATACCGCCCAGGAATTTCCGGTAGGTGCCATCCGGAATGAACTCTTCATTGAAAGTACCACGGGTGAGGTCCACCCATAGCACTTTACCTGTATAGGGAGTAACTGCCATATCTCTTATCAAACAGTATTTCGAGTTATTTTAAAAAGTCTGTTTAGGGATCCAAACCTTTTCAACCGGATTTGGATCCAGGCGGACCTGCATTGAATCTGTAAACCCAATTATACCCAAACTGACCACGCATTACTGGATTCATCATTCTGAATCCTTCCTCACTGATTTTTGTGTACGGCGGTCAGGAGGTTGACTGACTGGTGATGCAGCTGTGTCACAGGCACTCGCCATTGTCACACAGCCTGTTGTTGTTCAGGTCGATGTAACGACGACACTGCCCGGGATAACTGCAGTGGCGATTGCAGCGCACAATGCAGCTGGTGGGAGTCACCGTTACTGTCGCCGGGCTCGTTATCGGGGTAGCCAGGGTCGAGGTCGGGTCCTCACTCACAGGTGTCGACGTGCTTACGGCACCGGGTGTTGCTTGCGGGGCTGGCGGAGACGTAGATTTCTCCTGGGCGGATACGCTCGTCCGGGAATCCTCGAGTAGATCCATGCTCTTAACAGCACTGTTGACAGCCACCAGTGTGCCAGCTCCGATCACACCGGCTACGCCCAGGAATTGCCGCCGGCACATCAAGGCGGGGGAGGCAGGCACCTGAACTGAGGGCACGTTGGCTCTTAAGCCCGGCTGGATCGTGTTTAATTTGCGCATGGTCGCGATAATCCAGCGCCAGTGCAGGATCAGTTTCAGCGCGGCCAGAATAAGTGTGGCGGTGCTGAAGAGGATATGGTTGACACGCCAAAACTCATAATTCACCAGAGGGAGGTCCAACCAGGTGGACATGAGCAGGCCGGTACCGATGATCAGTCCAAAACCGCAGGCGAGCAGGATGTCGATCAGCAGGTACAGCCTGGAGCGATTGTTGGTCCCTTCGAAAAGGCGACCAGCAACTGCATTGACCCAATCCAGATGACAGAGCAAATGATAAAGGATCAAGATGCCAACGAAAATGCCCACCCATTGGTGAAGCACCAGTCCGGTCAGATCCATGAAGAAGGTCAGCAGGAACCCACCGAAAAGAATCACGCCAACCCACCACTTACCTTTATTGTTCTTTGACAATCTTGCCTCAGTCTTTTCTTCCCAGTATAAATGCCACCTGTGTGCAAATCTGGAAGAAGTTGTGAAGAACGTGTGATTTCTGAGTGGTTTTTAATACTCCGTGGTCAATAGATTCGTGAAGATGTGCAGATCGTGCGATGATCGCTGCAGTCCGATGCGGAGTGGTACATTTCCGGTATACCCATCGGTGACTGAGTTAAAATACAAAGAGCCACACAGATGCGTGGCTCTTTTGTTTCAGTATTAATTCCGGGCGGGTCTTAAACCTGCCAGTTTATAATTTGCGCTTCATGACCGGCAAACCGGTCTTGGTTTCCACCACTTCATATCCAGCTGGAACAGCATCCAATGCGCCGGCCTTGATCTCCTTGGCGAAGTAGAACAATTGCTGTTTCTTGCCGCTTTTCAGATCGCGAATGATGGTGTGCAAATAATAGGTGACACCCTTGGAATCTTTAAATCCGTATGCCATGACTTGCCTCCTCTGTAAATTACAATATATAGTCTTTGGTACCAACGAATGGAGTAATAGAATAATCATACACGAGAAACCGTCTGGATGCAACTGGCATTTTATTTGAAAAAATGGGTTGAGCAGAGAGTATACTGGACGGTAGGCAATGTTCCCAAATCTGCTTGATGTGAGGGATTATGGGAATCTTGGAGGATAAGCAAAAATTTGAGGAACAACATGCCCGCAGGCTGACCATTAATGGGCAGACCTGGCAGTACTACCGTCTGGGCCGGGGAACACCCGTCCTGTGGTTAACCGGTGGCCTGCGAAGGGCAGCGTTGGGCTATGCTTTTTTTGAAAAACTTGCCGGGCGGCATGTTGTCCTCGCACCGGATTATTCTCCGGTATCCAGTGCCGCCGAATTCATCCAGGCATTCGATGCCATGCTGGAAAATGAGAAGATCGGGCGATTTATCCTGGTCGGTCAATCTTATGGCAGCTTGCTGGCACAGGCTTACCTGTCTGAAAGGCGAGTACGGGTCGAGACATTGGTGGTCTCGAGTGGAGGACCAGCGGATTACAACCGAGCCTGGCTGATGGCTGATTCACTGGCCATCGGATTGGTGCGTCTGTTGCCGGAGAGGAGCGCCAGGACTTTATTCTTCAACAGCCTGCGTAAAGTGTTGCCGTCCGGTACAGGTGAGCAGGCTGAATGGTTGGAAGTTGTCCGCCAGATCGTAATGCGGGAACTGACCCGTGGGGATTTGATTTCACATTTTGCTGTCGCAGCAGACATGATTCGCAAGCGGATCGTCCGACCGGAGATATTACACCAATGGCAGGGCCGGGTGATCGTGATGAGCGCATCCAACGATCCAACCCAGAATCGTGGGGACGTTGCTCGATTTGAGAAGCTGTTTGGACGTCAAGTTGACCTGGTCGAGATGGGGAATCTGGGTCATGCTGCTTTGCTTTACGACCCCGAGCGCTTCCTGATGCTATTCGAGCAGGCGATTGCGAAATAACCCATCCCCCCGAAGACTCATCAATCTCTAATCCGATCCGGTGAAACCGGATCAATTCGGGGGGTTATAACGATTGTCGGTAAACCCTGCATTTGATGGTATTTCTATAAAACGGAATAGAGGTTTTTTGTGACGCTTAATTTATTCTTTGCCATTCTGATCGGTTACCTGTTGGGGAATATCTCAACCGCATACTTGTATGTCCGGCATGTCATGCATGCGGACATCCGCGAGCTGGGCAGCGGGAACGCCGGTGCGACCAATGTCAACCGCATCCTGGGGCTGATGCCAGCCCTGCGCGTCTTTGTCCTGGATATGCTCAAAGGGGTTGCAGCAGTCTTGGTTGGCAACTGGCTGGCCGGTGCGAATGGTGCCATGGCGGCCGGGTTGGCTGTTGTAGCCGGGCATGACTGGCCGGCGGTGATGGGTTTTCGCGGCGGCAAAGGGATGGCTACCAGTGTGGGGGTTCTCCTCGTTTTGCTCCCGAAGGCTGTGCTCCCGATCGTACTGCTCTTCGTGCTGGTGGTGGCAGTCAGCCGTTTTGTTTCACTCGGGTCAATGGTCGTCTGCCTGGCGATGGCCCCCGCAGCCGCTCTTCTGGCAGAACCGCTGGGGGTTATCTTGTTCTTTACCGCCCTGGGTTTCATGGGGATATTCCAGCATCGTGCCAATCTCGTTCGCTTACTTAAAGGCTCCGAACCGCGCCTGGTATTAACCCGTTCCACGGGTGTTTAGTCAATATAAACCAGGAGATTTGAACCACTTCGAAGGGGCAGTATCAATCAACCAGGACTATAAGTTCAACCATTTCTGAGCCACTTTGGGCAGTTCGAACAATGGCCCCTCCCGCTTCGTGCAGTCTGGCAGGGATACCAGGAAATCTTTTCCGTATCGCTTCGTTAATACCCGTCTGTCCAGGATGACCACCACCCCGCGGTCTGATTGCGTGCGGATCAATCGTCCGAAGCCCTGGCGGAAGCGCAGGATTGCCTCGGGCACATTGTATTCGTTGAAGGGATCATCGAAGGTCTCGGCCCGGGCGGCCACGATCGGATCCGATGGGACGTCGAAGGGCAGCTTGACGATCACCAGGACCGATAACGCCTCCCCCGGGATGTCCACCCCCTCCCAGAAGGCGCGTGTCCCGAGCAAAACGGCATTCCCCGCGCCTTTGAACGACTCCAGCAGTGCATTCGGCGAGGCACCTTCCCCCTGTTCATAGACCTGTATATTGGCTTCAGCCAGGATCGGACTGATGGCCTGGGAAGTCTTGCGCAATTGCGTGTAAGAGGTGAACAAGGCCATCAAACGCCCTCCGGTGGCTTTGGCCAGTTTCACCAGGGCCGCTTCGGTCATGCGCTGGTGCCCATGCGCATCCACCGGCTCCGGGATGTCATTCACCAGGTAGAGTAACGCCGAGTTTTCATAATCGAAGGGTGAACCAACCATTAATTCGTCCGCCTCGTCGGCATTCAGGCGCCCACGCAGGTAATCGAACTCACCGGCGGTGGTCAGGGTGGCGGAGGTTAGGATCACGCTGGTTTTTTCATGCCACAGGAATTGTTCCATCAGGCTGCCAATGTGCAGCGGTGCGGACTGCAAAGCCAGGCGGTTGTTGCCACCGGGGCCGTTCACACGCGCCTGGGTCTCGACCCAATAAACGAAGTCAGCCAACGGTTCGCTGACCAGCTGGTTCAGGTTGGTGTCGATCTCGTTGATGCGCCTGGCCAGACCAGACAGGTCCCCCTGCAGATCCTCCAAGTCGCTTTCGCCCTCAGACTTACCGGCAACCCGGTTGATCTCCTCCAGGGACTTGTACAAATCGGTCACCGACAGGTGCAGGTTGTCCCAGGCGATCTCGACTTCTGTCCAGGATGGCAGCGTCCGGGTGGCTGGCAGGATGCGTTCCTGTTGGGCATACTGACCCTGGAACTGCCCTTCGCGCCGCGCCATCAGGAATTCATCGATGGACTGGAATAAGCGGGAGGTGTACGTTTCAGTCTGGAAGGCGATATCGGCTGCCTTTGACAGTAACTGCTTGAAACCTGCCAGGTCGCCGGGCGGAAGTTCCCCCTCCAGGGCTTTGCTCAGTTTGCCGGCCAGACCGGAATTTGGTCCGCCCAGCTCACGCAGAAGTCTGAACATGTCTCCCTGGGTGACGCGAAAACTGAGCGCACTGGTGGTGGCATCTTCCATGTGGTGGGCTTCATCCACGATCAGGTAGTTGAACTCCGGCAGGACGCGGTTCTTGGTTGAAGCATCCGCCAGCAGCAGGGCATGGTTGACCACCAGGATATGGGAATTCAGGGCGGCCTGGCGTGCCCGGTAGAACGGACAGGTGCCGCCCATGCGCCGCAGACAGACCTCGCCCTTGCAGCCTTCATCCTCGGCCGACAACCGGTTCCAGACCTCGCGGTCGGCCGGGCCTGTCAGGGTCAGCTCGCTGCGATCGCCGCTCTGGTTCGTGCGCAGCCAGACCAGGATCTTGGCGAGCACGCGCAACTCCTCGACCGTTTCCGGCCGGTGGGTGCGCAGGCTGGCCAGCCGGCGCGGGCAGAGGTAATTGGAACGTCCCTTGAGCACAGCGGCGCGCAGTTCGATGCCGAGCGCTTCACAGAGATCCGGGATGTCCTTCTTGATCAACTGGTCCTGCAGGTTGATGGTATTGGTTGAGATGACCACCCGCTCCCCGTTGAGCAAGGCCCAGCTGGCAGCTGGGACGAGGTAAGCGTAGGATTTACCGATGCCGGTGCCGGCTTCCACCATCAGGTGGCGGCTTTCCGAGATGGCACGGGTCACTGCGCGCAGCATGGTCACTTGCTGCGGGCGGTATTCATAGCTTTTAAAATGCTTGGCGAACGGACCGCCGTGTTCCAGCGTGGCGGCCATCTCATCCAGGTCGAGAGGAATGGGCTTGTCTGACGGGGTGAGCGGTTCTGCTTGTGCCTCTGAGCTGGCGGGAAACAGCGGGGTATCAACGATGCCATGCGCCTGCCTGGCGCCAATCGGCTCTTTGGCCGCCTCCGCCAGAGCCTCACGGAAAGCCAGCTTGCCGCCCCAATCCACCTCTTCACCATATCGCACGATCTCGGCGATCAGGTCGACCGGCAGTTGGCGGATCAGCTTGAGCAGCTCGACGTAGACACCGTGTGTGGCGCGGGCATCATCCAATGCGCGATGGGTAGCCGGCAGGAGCAAGCCCAGTTGCTGTTCGAGCGCATCCAGCGAGTAGCGGCTGGCTTGAGGCAGCAAAACCGAGGCCAGGTCGAAGGTATCTGCCACCTGGTTGAATTCGAGGATGCCGTGTTTTTGCAGGAATCCCAGATCGAATTGCACATTTTGCCCGAGGACCGGGTCACGCCCCACGAATTGCTCAAGCTGGGGCAGCACCTCGGCCAGGGTGGGTGCATGCATCACCATATCATTGGTAATGCCGGTCAGTTGGGAAACGAAAGGCGGGATCGGCCGGCGGGGATTGACCAGGGTGGACCATTCACCTTCCTTGCGGTGACTTGAGAAACGCACGACACCAATCTCGATGATCGCATCTGCGGATGCATCAAGTCCGGTGGTTTCGAGGTCCAGGGCAACCATGGAAGGCATGGGCTCGATTATACCGTCATCACCCCTCTCAAAGTGTTTATTGACCGGCCTACGGCAACGATTCCTGCTGGTAGGCGTGGTAACGGGCATACAGGCCGGCGCTGCGCAACAGCTCACGATGTGTCCCGCGTTCAATGATGCGGCCGCCTTTCATCACCAGGATCTCATCCATCGCATCCAGGCCGGTGAACAGGTGAGTGATCAATAGCAGGCTGTGTTGCGTATAGGTGTCAAGCAAATTGGAGAGGATCTCCCGCGAGAGGGCCGTGTCGAGCTGACTGAAGGGTTCATCCAGGATCAGGATGGGCGCTGGCTGGAGCAGCGCACGCGCGAGGATCACACGCTGGCGTTCGCCGCCTGACAGGCCCAGCCCGTGCTCGCCGACCGGTGTTTCCAGACCAGCAGGCAGCCCGGTGATGAAAGCCGTCAATCCGGCCGAATCCAATGCCAGATCCAAAGCTTGTGGGTCGATATCCTGCCGTCCGAGCATCAGGTTATCACGCAGGCTCATATCGAACAGGTGACCTCTCTGGGGTGCCAGGCTGAAGACCGAACGGGCGGTCTCAGGCACGAGGTCGCGCAGTTCGTTTCCATCCAGGTGTATCTGGCCCGATGAGTAATCCCAACCACGCAGCAGGACATTGATCAGGCTGGTCTTCCCAGCCCCGTTTGGACCCACCACAGCCAGTTTCTTCCCGGGCAGCAGCTTGAAACTGACACCGTCCAGTGCCGGTGGCAACCCGGGTCTGTACTGCAGCGATAGATCTTTTACTTCCAATGCTGGAGCTTCCTGCAGAAGGATGGTCTGCAGCTGGCTCGATTCCGGGATGGCTGCTTCGCGGTCGGCCAGCTCGAACAGGCGCCTGGCGGCAGCCAGGCTGCCATCGAGATACTGGGCGGCGGCTGGCAGGGGTGCAACAGCTTCGAAGCTGGCAGCTGTGGTCAGTGCCAGCACCGCCAGCATAACCCCATCCAGCGTACCCTGCGTAACTGTCGGGATGAGCCAGATGAGTGCCAGCCAGGTAGCCAGGCCGCCCAGGAGCTGGCTGAGCCCGGATTGCAGACCACCAACCAGTGCCAGGCGGCTCCCGGTAGCGGCATACCCCGGTTCAAGTTCTTCAAGTTCCGTTCCGCTGATGATTGACGCGGTTGAACAGGAGCAGGTCGGCCATCCCCGACAGGCTCTCGACCAGGAAGGCGTTCAATCCGGCCCGTTGCTCGACTTGTCGGATGGCCAGGTTATGTGACAGGGCGCGGATCAATAGCGGCAGGCAGACGCCGGCAAGGATCAATAATCCGGCCAACAGCCAGGCCAGGCTGGGATCGTAATGCCCGGTAAACCAAATCATTCCAAGAGTGACCAGCAGGGCGGTCAAGGCCGGGCTGATCACGCGGATGAAGATCAACTCCAGCGCGTCGATATCATCGATGTCGCGAGACAGCAGATCCCCACCGCGTTCGTCCATCAGGCCGGCCGGTGCCAACCGTTCAAGTTTCGTATAGAACCACAGCCGCATATTGCCGAGGATGCGGAAGTTGGATCTCATGGCTGGCCAGGCGTTCGAGATAGCGCAGGACACCGCGACTCAGGCCGAAGAACCGCACGCCCACAATGGCCACCTGCAGTACCGCGATCGAGGGTTGCAGTGCTGCTGCGGAGATCAACCAGGCGGAGGTGCCGATCAGGCCAACACCGGCAGCGATCGTGGCAGTCGACAACAGGATCGATAACGCCACCCACTGCCAGGCGGGCCGCAGGAAACCCAACACACGCAGCAATGTACCGCGGGAATCAGCGGTCATGACCTGCTCCTCTGTACCGGCTCAGATAGGCTGATGGCGTCAGGTCGGCGATCAGATGTCCATCAGAAAGCTGGAGGATACGGTCGAAAACGGATAATCCGGCTGGATGATGGGTGATGGCCAGCACGGTCCTGCCAGATGGAATGGCGCGCAGGGTTGACGCCAATTCAAGAGCCGCCTCGGGATCGAGCCCCGCCGCAGCTTCATCCAGCAGGAAGACATCGGCCGGTTTCAGAAATGCCCGCGCCAGGGCCAGGCGCTGGGCTTGACCGCCTGAAAGGTGCAGACCACCTTCGCCGATTGATGTATCCAATCCATCCGGCAGGCTGGCGAGCATCTCATCCAGCCCGGCGCGCCGGCAGGCTTCCTTCATGTCAGCCGCGCTGGCCGCCGGATCACCGAGTCTGAGGTTCTCGCCCAGGCTGGCATTGAACAGGTAGGGTCGCTGCGGCACCCAGGCGATGTGATTGCGCCAGGCTTCCGGTGACAGGTCCCTGAGATCCGTCCCATCGATCAGGATGCGGCCGGTGGATGGCTGCAGGAAGCCGAGCAGCAGGTCGAACAGGGTGCTCTTGCCGGCGCCGCTGGGTCCGGTGAGCGCGACTCGCTCCCCGGGAGTGATGGTGATGGAGATATCCGCCAGTGCCGGCCGGTCGCGTTGGGGGTAAAGGACACCTACGGATTCGAAACAGATGGGAGCGGCAGCTTTGATCACGATCGAGCTCCCCGACGATTTCTGAGGCTGGATGGACAGGATCTCGAGCAGGCGCGCCGCGGCATTCAGTCCGGTCCGGCTGGCGTGAAAGCGCAACCCGAGCTGGCGGAGCGGCAGGTAGAACTCCGGCGCAAGCAGCAGGATCATGAGCGCCGGTTGGTATGCGAGTGAGCCATTTAACAACCGTAAACCGATCTCGACCGCCACCACCGCTGTACTGAGGGTAGCCAGTAATTCGAGTGCCAGTGCTGACAGAAAGGTCACCCGAAGAACGTTCATGGTTGCGCTGCGGTAACTCTCATTCGCCTCCACCAGTCTGCCCGACCAGTACCGGCTGCGGCCGGCCAGCTTGAGGCTGGTCAGTCCCTGCAGGGTATCCAGGAAGAATCCCCCCAACCGGCCGAGGGCTGCCCACCGCCTGGTCGTAAGCCGCTCGGATGCACGCCCGATCAGGTACATAAAGAGCGGCAGGAGTGGAGCCGTGATCAATAAAACCAGCCCGCTGAGCAGGTCGTGCGGGAAGACGAACATCAGGATGGTTGTAGGGATGAGGGCAGCCAGGATGAGCTGGGGCAGGAAGCGGCTGTACCACTCCTCCAAACTTTCCACCCCGGCCAGAGCTGTCGTTGTCAATCTCGGCCGTCCTTTCGTCCTGGATGAAGATCGGGCCGAGCTGGAACAGGTGATCGAAGAGCTCCAGACGCAGGCTGGACTTGATGCGGCTGGCAATGGCATGCGCGCTCACCTCGCCGGAAAAGGTCATCAGCGCTCGAAAGCCGAGGACACCCAGCAATAAGCCCCAGCCGATGACTTTCATCGGCAAGATCCCTGCCTCCCAGAAACACATCCGCGATGATCGTGGCGGTCAATGCAGCCTGGGCGATCACCATCCCGGCTGCCAGCAGGTTGGAGACCAGGGTTAAAGCAAGCGCTGGCCGGCTGCCTATCAACCGGTCAGCCAACCAGCGGTTTGGTTTTTGGTTGATCTCTAAAGCGTCAGATTCGTTCAAGACAAGCCTGGTGTTCTCCACGTGAAAGGATCAATATTCCAGCTCCTTAACCTTTATGCTCAGGCGCTTGCGGAAGATCCAGTAGGTCCAGGCTTGATAGGCCAGTACGACCGGTACGAAGATGGCCGCCACGATGCTCATCACCTTGAGCGTGTAGGGACCGGAGGCGGCATTGACGATGGTCAGATTGTTGGCCGCATCCAGGCTGGAGACCATCAGGTTGGGATACAGCGCGCTGAAGAACGCCAGGCAAGCGAGCGTGGTTGCAATAACTAATATAATGAAGGCAGTCCCAAGCCTATTTCGATAGATCGAGGCAGCCACCGATGGCAGCCAGGACCATTGCCAGAATGGCGGCCGTTCCGGTGACCCACGGGAAGTGCGCCAGACCTTTGGTGAAGTACAGAATAAAACCGAGTGCGATCAGGGCCAGCAAACCCGGGAACCAGACTCGTGAGGTTGCCTGCCGGGCGCGTTCCCCAAGTTCGCCCTCAATCTTGAGAGACAGGAACAAACCACCCAGGCTGATGAACCCGAAGAGTGATACCAGCCCGCCCACCAGTGCCGGGCCGTTCAGCAGATTCCAGAATCCGCCGGTGTAATACAGGTTCGCATCGATCGGCACACCCACCAGCATGTTGGTGAAGGCCACGCCCCACAGGAAGGCGGGGACCAGGCTGCCGGTGAAAAGGATCCAATCCCAGGTTTTACGCCAAAGGGGGTTGGCATTCTTGGACCGGAATTCGAAGGCCACACCGCGCAGGATCAGGGCCAGCAGGATGGCCAGCAGCGGCAGGTAAAAACCACTGAACAGGGCGGTGTACCACAGCGGGAAGGCGGCGAAGGTCGCCCCACCGGCCGTGACGAGCCATACTTCATTACCATCCCAATGCGGGCCGATGGTATTGATGATCACCCGCCGCTCGCGGTCGTTCTTGCCGATGAATGGCAACAGGATGCCAACCCCGAAGTCGAAGCCTTCCAGGATGAAATAACCGGTATACAGAACCGCGATCAAAATGAACCAGAGTGTATTGAGTGTCATCTCGTCCTCCGCCTAATCTTCGATCTCGACCGGTTTAGCAACCACCTGGGGATCGCCTTTGGCATAGTAAGCCAGCAAGTAGACATCCACGGCGATCAATGCTCCATAGACCAGCACAAAAGCGATCAGGGAGGTCAACACTTCACCTCTGGAGACGCTGGGTGAATAGGCATCCGCCGTCTGCAATAAACCGAACACCACCCAGGGCTGGCGGCCCATCTCGGTCAGGATCCATCCGGACGAATTCGCCATGTAAGGCAGTATGGCAGCGAATGGCAGCAGCGACAGAAATTTGATCTTGCGCGGCTCTCTCTTGAGGATCACATGGAACAGGAAGAACCAGGCTGCCACACCCAGCATCAGGAAGCCCGCCAGGACCATGACCCGAAATGCGAAATAGGATACCGCCACCGGTGGGATGTAGTAGCCCGGTCCATATTGCTGCTCGTAGGCTGCCTGCAGATTGGTGATGCCCAGCACCTCACCCTCAGGTTTAAGGTAGATCATGAAGGAGGTCAAATAGGGCACCCGCAGGGCGAACAGATCCTTATTATTGGCCTGGTCCGGGATCGATAAGAGAGAAAAGGAAGCCGGGTTCTCGGTTTCCCACAGGGCTTCTGCCGCAGCCATCTTCATGGGTTGGTTTTCGAAGATGTGCAGCGTCTGGATATGCCCCGCCAGGATGATCAGGAAAGCAGCCGCCAGGCCGACCCACAGGCTGAGCTTGAACGATTTCTTGAACAGGGCAGGTGAGTGATTGCGTACCAGGTGCCAGGCACTCACACCCAGTATGAAAAAGGAAGCTGTTACAAATCCCGAAAGAATGGTGTGGGGGAACTGCACTTGCAGCTGGGGATTTGCCAGCAAGGCACCGAAGTCGGTCATCACGGCACGCCCGTTCACGATCTGAAAGCCGGTGGGTTCCTGCATGAAGGAATTTGCCATCAGGATCCAGAAGGCCGACAGGGCCGACCCGAAGGCGGCCAGCCAGATGGTGGCCAGGTGCAGTTTCTTGTTGAGCCGCTCCCAGCCGAAGATCCACAGACCGAGAAAGGTCGATTCAAGGAAGAAAGCGGTCAGACCTTCGATCGCCAAAGGGGCACCGAACACATCCCCCACGAAGCGTGCATATTCCGCCCAGTTCATCCCGAATTGGAATTCCATCACCAGCCCGGTCACCACCCCAACCGCGAAGTTGATCAGGAACAGCTTGCCCCAGAAACGGGTCAACTTCCGGTAGTCCTCGTTGCCGGTTTTCACATAGATGGATTGCAGGATGGCGGTGTAGAATGCCAGACCGATGGTCAGCGGAACGAAGAAAAAGTGGTAGACCGTGGTCAGGCCAAACTGCAGCCTGGATAAGGTCAGTACATCCATGGACTTCCTCCTGTGAAATAAAGGTGGTCAGAAAGATCTTCTTTCTGACCACGATTATAACGAATGTTGATGGCTGTGGGTATTATTGTTTGTGGATGTTCACAAAGATCACCGGGCGGCGTTCCAACTCTTTGAAGACGAAATTCTTGATGGTTTCTTCGACATTCTGTTGTAAATTCCCTTCAGGACGGCGAACCGCATCATCGATCCGTTTACGTAATGCCGGAAGGTATTCGTTAAGGCTTTGATCCGGCAGAAAACCGCGGCTGGAGATCTCGATTTGTCCATATGGTCGCCGGGTGGACTTCTCGACCGACAGGTTGACCATTAAGACGCCATCACGCCCGAGCATATCGCGCTCGCTGATGACTTTCTGGTTGACATCCCCCACGCTTGAGCCATCCACGAAGACATACCCACCGGGCAGACGTTCGCCCAGGCGCATGCGCGCATGCTCAAGCCTGCCGCGATTGTCGATCTCGATCACGCGCCCGTTCTCAACCACGGCGATGTCCTCTTCCGGAATTCCCAGTGAGTGGGCCAGCTGGCTGTGCAGTTTGAGCATGCGCAGCTCACCATGCATCGGGATGAAGAACTTGGGCTTGACCAGGTGGATCAACAACTTCATCTCCTCCTGGCTGGCGTGACCGGAGACATGCACAGGTGTGGTCTCCCCGTAGATCACGTTCGCACCCCGTTGGTACAGGCGGTTGATGACGTGGTAGACCGATTCTTCATTGCCCGGGATGGGGGTCGCCGAAAGAACGACCGTGTCGCCTTCTTTGATATCGAAGGTGCGGTTGGTACCGGTTGCCAGTCGGCCCATGATGGAGGTCGGTTCACCCTGTGAGCCGGTGACCATCAGGATCATCTCATTATCCGGCAGATGCAGTGCGTTGTCTGCCGGTACGACCATGCTTTCATCCAGGTCGAGATAATCGAGCTGGCGGGCAATTTTGACGTTCTCGACCATCGAAGTGCCGATGAAGGCGATCTTGCGCTTGTGGTTGGCAGCTGCATTGGCGACCTGCTGGATGCGCGAGATATGCGAGGCAAAGCTGGCCACGATGATGCGACCCTTGGCTTCCGAGAAGACCTTGTCAAGGGCGCCATCGATGACTCGCTCGGAGGGTGCCCAACCAGGTGTTTCAACGTTGGTCGAGTCCGCCAGCAGAGCCAGGACGCCGCGTTGGGAGAACTCAGCCAGCTTGGCATAGTCACTCGGCCAGTTGTCCACCGGGGTGTGATCGAACTTGTAATCGCCGGAGTGGACGATCAGTCCGGCCGGCGTAGTGATGCCCAAGCCGACGGCATCCGGGATGGAATGACTGACGTGGAAGAACTCCACAGTGAAGCAGCCAATCCCGACGCTCTCGCCGGCGTGCACGGTATGCAGCCGGGCTTTCTTGGACAGGCCGTTCTTGGCCAGTTTGACTTCGATCAGTCCGCGCGTCAAAGGCGTGGCGTAGATGGGCGCATTGACCTGCTCGATCAGATGCGGGATGGCACCGGTGTGATCCTCGTGCCCGTGGGTAATGACGATCCCACGCACCTTCTTTTGGTTCTTGACCAGGTAGTTGAAGTCGGGGATGATATAGTCGATCCCCAGCATGTCACTATCCGGGAACATCAGACCCGCGTCCACCACGAGGATCTCCTCGCCGTATTCGTAGGCCAGCATATTCTTGCCGACTTCCCCAAAGCCCCCTATGGGGATGATTTTTAATATTCTTTTACTCATAATTTTCCATTCTTATAATTTGGACGGTTAATTTTCAATACCCCCATGAAGGGGGGATTTCCCGCCGATTTTCGTACAGATAACAAAACACCCCGCGGGATTGCACGTGACGGGGTGAAAAGGGTCAACTCTCAACAAATCTTGCAATCTGATCAATCGGATAATTGATATCCGAACAGGACAGATTATATCATAATAATATGAACCCTAAGGGTTTTCTACAAAACCCTTAGGGTTTAATTAACAAATTCCACCTTCAGATAACCCAATGTATTGAACAGCCGTTCCAGGTAAGTCTCGGCATTCTGCTGCGCCAGTGCCAGGATGCCATCCGTTTCGGCTGCCTTGCGGATCTCCTGCTCGGCGACCTGGCGGGCAGCCGTCTCCAACCCCGGGTCACCCTTGGTCAACAACCCGGTCGTACGGTCGTATATATAGGATTGCTGGTTATCCAGGGTTGCTGCGAAAATTTCCGCTGCCGGCAGGCGGGCTTTCAAGACATCGCCTTCCAACCACAGGTCGGTTGACTTGATCTTGTTCAAGTCGATCCCGGCGATCACGTTGCCGTGCGCCACCAGCAGCAATTTGTCACCGAACAGCGGACCCAGCACGCCCTGGTTGACCTCGGCGGTGATGACCTTCTCGACCGTGTATTGGATGGTTTCCAGCCGGGCCAGGGACTGCACCTGGCGGATGATGGTGACCGGGTCGGGGATGACCGTTGGGGTGGGATGCAGCAGGCTGGCAACCTGTGTGCTGAGCGCGCGATTGCTCTGGCTGATGGGCGAGAACGTGGCGCTGATCTGGTTCTTGATATCCATAATGATGAAAGCGGCCAGACCAAAGGCAGCTAATATCAGGATGGTCAGCAGGACCGAAGTGATCAAGTTCGACTTGTTCTTATTCATGTTTTCCCTGTCCCTGGGAATCAATGTGTTGGTTGATACCCACCATTATTTATATCATATGCTGCTTACGTAGACCCTAAGGGTTCTCTTATAAACCAGGGTCTGATTATTCCTTAATGTATAGACCGAGTGGTCCAGGAGAATTTATAGGGCCTGGCACAACAATGGCTGAAATACATTGTGCTTAACTGGCATTGGTGACTTCAAATTTATCAATCTGGAAAGTGTCTAGATATACCGCAAGCAGCTGCTGTCAATAACCACTACAAAGAGATTCCCCACAACGATTGGTAACACACACCACCTGGGATAAGCCTGCGAAACCTCCAGCATCTCACTAATGGCTCCGCTGCTGGTATCCTCATCAGGCAGAGCATTTGGATTGCCAGTGGGATCATGGAAAACGACTGGAGCCCAGTCGGGATTCCAATCTTCAGCTTGATTGTTGGTCAGCCGGGTTAAATTGCTGCCGTCGGCGGACATCACGAAGATTTCATAATTCCCAGCCTGATCGGACTGGAACGCAATTAGATGCCCATCCGTTGACCAGGCTGGGGAGCTTGAAACCCCTTCTATCGTATTCGTAAGGCGTGTTTGGGTGCTGCCGTCAGCATTCATGATATATATTTCCGAATGACCTTCCCGTTCAGACACAAATAAAACCTCCCGCCCGTCTGGAGACCAGTCCGGATCAGTATCCCCCCAATCATTCGTAAGGTTCGCTTGAGAACCGCCGTCAATATTCATCACATAGATTTTTGCGTTCCCGGAACGCCTTGAACTATAAATAATCTTCTGTCCATCAGGTGACCATGAAACACCCATTTTGGTGGTATCCACCCCATAAATCCCAAGGCTGGGGGAAATATTCCCCAACTCACTATTACTCAGACAGGTTTGGTAGCTGCCGTCGGCGTTCATCACACAAGTTTTATATTTCCCCTCACGATTTGATACAAACGCTATCTTTTGTCCGTCTGGTGACCAGACGGGGTAATAGTCACCTGCCTGATCAAAGGTAAGACGTGTCTGATTACTGCCATCGGCATTCATCACGTAGATTTCAGGCTGGTACCCATCGCGAGTCGAGACGAAAGCTATTTTGCTTCCATCTGTTGACCAGGCCGGGTGATTATCATCCATTTGTTCAGAATTATTTGTAAGACGTGTTTGATCGCTGCCATCGGCATCCATTACATATATTTCGGCGTTGCCATCACGATTGGAGACAAACACGATCCTTCCTGCTGGAGCAACGGTTGGAACAAGAGCGATTTTTGGGGTTTGCCGAATCAGGTAGATCATGATCACCGCCAGGAAGATCAGGATGCCAATAACCCCCGTGATGATCAAACAGGGTATTACGGGAAGTGATTTCGGATTTTGTGATCGTTGCGTCGATATGGATGTTCGAGGCAAATCCTTTACATGTGATCCTGGTTGAACGGATTTCCCATCAGCCCGTTCCAGTTTACGACCACAATTAATACAATGCACCCAGTTGGAATCAACCGGTTTGCCACAATTTGGACAGAGATCCGACTGATTAATTTCCTTTCCGTTAACCGGGCAAAAGCGGGTACCTTTGGGGTGTTCTTGATCGCAATGAGGACAGTGCATCGGACGTATCTCCTTGTGGACCTTGATCTACTCGATCAGTGATTTACCTCCACGATGAACACACCACCACCCCGGGTTCCCACAAAGAGTGTGGTCGGTGTCAGTGGGTGAATCGCCAGGCAGGTAATGGAAGCTTCGGTCATTTCTTTTGTGGTGACCACACTCCATTTTCCCCCACCGTTTGTGCTTTGATACACGCCATCAGATGTTCCCGCGTAGAGTGTGGTCGGTCTTGTCGGGTCAAATGCCAGGGAGTAAACAGAGGAGTATTTCGCCAGGCCATTAATGACAGCACTCCAGTTACCACCGCCATCCGTGCTTTTATACACACCATCCGATGTTCCCACATAGAGGGTGTTTGGCTCCTTCGGGTCCATCACCAGGGAGAGAATAGAAACATCAGTCGCCAAGCCGGTGTTAAACTCACTCCAGCTTCCCCCGCTATTCGTACTTTTATACACACCGCCACCACCATATGTCACCCCCAGGTAGAGAGTGCTCGGCGTTAATGGGTCAATTACCAGCACGGAAGCATGAGAGTCGGTCTTTAGGCCGCTGTTGATAGTGATCCAGCTCTCACCGCCGTTTGTGCTTTTAAACAGGCCGTCGTATGTTGACGCGTATAGTGTGGTTGGTGTTTCCGGGTCAATCACCAGGATATCGACGGTGGAAGATGAAAGGTCGATCTTGATTTCGCTCCAACTCCCGCCACCGTTCGTGCTTTTGAACAGGCCGCCAATGGTTGACACGTATAGTGTGGTTGGTGTCGACGGGTCAAGCGCCATGGATTGAATAAAAGGGTTGAGATAACCATTTTTCAGTCCGATGTTGAATTCGCTCCAGTTTCCACCACCATCCGTGCTTTTATATATCCCCCCCCATGTTCCCGCATAAAGAGTAGCGGATATCGATGGGTCAACCGTCAGAAAGGAGATTTCGGTTGCCGCTAAGCCAGTGTTGACCGCGCTCCAGCTCACGCCGCCGTTCGTGCTTTTTATAACTCCTCCGCTGTAAAAATCGGTGCCTGCATAAATAGTGTTCGATGTTGTCGGGTCAATTGCCAGGAAGGAAATCGAGAATTGGCTCGCGATCTCGGTATTGATCAAGGTCCAGTTTTCCCCACCGTTCGTGCTTTTTATCACACCGTTATTTGTAACCGCAAATAGGGTGTTAGACGTTATCGGGTCAATTACCAGCGTGTCAATATATGAAAAGGTCAAGTCATCATTCAGTCGAATGGAAACCGGGCTCCAGTTTCCACCGCCGTTCGTGCTTTTAAACAGGTCGCCATTAGCTACCACATATAACCTGTCTGGCATCACTGGGTCTATCCGAAGGTTGGACACATCACTATCGGATAGGCCTGTGTTGATGGCGCTCCAACTCCCCCCACCGTCCATGCTTCTAAATAAACCCCCCACCGAAGTCACCGCATAGAGGGTGGTGGACGTCACCGGATCAATCACCAGAGATGATACTTCAATGTCATTGAGACCAGAGTTTAAACCGGTGTCGACTGTGTTCCACTGCCTTCCGCCATCTGTGCTTTTAAAAACACCGTCATACGCTACGACGTAAAGTGTGGACGGTGTCGCTGGAGCTATCGCCAGGGAGTAAACATACGCATAACTTGACAAGCCGGTGTTGACTGCGCTCCAGTTATCCCCGCCGTTCGTGCTTTTAAACACACCGTCACCCTTTGTTCCAGCATAGATGGTCGTCGATTCCGTAGGGTCGATCACCAGGTTGGAAACAGTTGAGTTGGTCACCAGGCCGGTATTGACCATGCTCCAGTTGCCACCGCCGTTCGTGCTTTTAAAAACGCCGCCTGCCTCTGTTCCTGCATACAGGGTGTTTGGCGTCATCGGATCAATTGCCAGTGATTGAATGTTTCCACCATCAGGTCCTGCGCTTTTCCATGCATATGGAGAACTGCGTTGTTCACCGGATGACTGAGTTGTCTCACTGTGTTTTGTGATCGTACGAATCGCATTGATCCCCAGCACAATCAGGATAACCAGTAATCCAATACCTCCAGTCACCAGCAAGAAGGGGACTGCTGGAAAACCTGGCTTGGATTTTCCTGATGCTGGTGTCGCACCTGGACCTTGAGGGACACCTGTCGCCTGTGCTGTTTGTTGGTGGGATCTCCTCTCTGTCTCAGTTAGTTTTTGACCACAAGATACACAATGCACCCAGTTTGGTTCAACAGGTTTGCCACATTTTGGACAGATATCCGGCAGGATGATTTTCTTGCCGGTAACCGGGCAGAACAGGGTATCTTTGGAATGTTCTTGATAGCAGTGGGGACATTGCATCGCATGTTTCCTTATTTAGGTCGCTATGCTTAATATATCAACATCAATAGGCTCAGGTCTCTGGTCATTGGAGAAGCTTCCTGACAGCGTCGTCATGGCAGAACCACTCAGCTGTTTATATAACCAATAAAGAGTGCTCCATTGCTGATCGGAATTAGAACACTGGAAGGCTTAATACCCTGTTAAATTATCTTAATCGGTAAGATCACCTTGACCAGTCGGCAAACCAGTCATAGGCTTCAACATACGTGAGCCGAAGTTGATTGCTGCCGTCAGCGTTCATCACATAGATTTCATAGTTCCCATCGCGGCCGGATGTAAATACGATCTGCTTCTCATCAGGAGACCAGGTTGCAGAAACGTCATCGGCTATGTTGTTAGTCAGGCGGGTTTGATCGCTTCCGTCAGTGTTCATGATATAGATATCCCAGTTCCCGTCGCGATAGGATTGGAACGCTATCTTCTGACCACTGGCTGACCAGACGGGAAAATCATCTTCAGACTGGTTGTAGGTGACGCGGGTTTGGTTGCTTCCATCAGCGTCCATCACATAGATTTCAGAGTTCCCATCACGAAGGGAACGAAACACGATCTTTTGGTCATCGGCTGACCAGTCGGGATAGGCGTCATCCGCCGGGTTATTTGTAAGGCGGATTTGATTGCTGCCATCGATGTTCATGATATAGATTTCCCAGTTTCCATCGCGAAAGGATGAAAAGGCAATATTTTGCCCGTCGGTTGACCAACTGGGAAAACCGTCATAGCCAATATTATTTGTGATATTGGTCTGATTGCTGCCGTCGGCATCCATCACGTAGATTTCATTGTTTCCATCCCGGAAAGACATAAAAGCAATCTTTTTCCCGTCGGCAGACCAGCTGGAAGAAAAGTCATCTGTCAGGTTGTTGGTGAGACGGATTTGATTGCTGCCATCAGGGTTCATCACGTAGATCTCATTGTTACCCTCAAGATTGGAAGTAAACGCAATCATTTGCCCATCGGCTGACCAGACGGGATAGGCGTCATCCATCAGATTATTTGAGAGACTCACTTGATCGGTGCCATCGGCATTCATTACATAGACTTCAAGGTTTCCATCCCGCGTGGAATGAAACAAGATCTTCTGCCCGTCGCCTGACCAATCGGGATAGCCATTGTCTGCCTGGGTAAAGGTAAGGCGGGTTTGATTACTGCCGTCAGCGTTCATTACGTAGATTTCCCAGTATCCATTTCGAGCAGAGGTATAGGAAATCATCGTGCCATCCGCTGACCAGGCGGGAAAACCGTCATATTCCCCATTATTGGTGAGGCGGGTTTGATTGCTGCCATCAGCGTTCATGACGTAAATTTCATTGTTTCCATCGCGGTCGGACATAAATGCAATCTGCTTCCCGTCAGCAGACCAGGAGGGAAGATTTTCACAAGCCCGGTTGTTGGTAATGCGGGTTAGATCGGTGCCTTCGGCACTCATAATGTAGATATCACAGTTACCACTTCGGCTGGAAACAAACGCAATCTTTTGCCCATCGGTTGACCAGACGGGAAACACGTCTTCTCCAGAGTTATTGGTTAGACGGGTTTGTTCGCTGCCATCAGCATTCATCACATAAATTTCGAGGTTACCATCGCGATTGGAGGTAAACACGATCTTCTTTCCGTCCGTTGACCAGTCTGGATAGAGATCATCCGCCTGGTTGTTTGTAAGACGTATTTGATTGCTGCCATCAGCATTCATCACGTAGATTTCGTTCCCATCACGATTGGACGCAAATGCAATCCTGCCTGGGCCGCTCGGAGAAGGCGCCGGCAAGTCGGTTGTCGTAGGAGTGATGGTTGTTGTGGATACCATTTCGGTCGGGCTCGCGCTTTCCCGATAGCTGTTGTATGCGACCACCGCCAGGACGATCAGCCCGCAAATTCCCGCAAGGATGACCAGCACGACAATGATGATCGGCCAGCGAGATTTTGTCGATCCTGACTTTGTCTTTGGAGTTTCCGGCGTCGTTATTGGCGTTCGAGGAGAGCCCGCTGCTTGAGCCTCGGGTGGAGTGGGAATATTTGTTGTTTGACCTAACGGTTGACCACAATAACTGCAATGCAACCATTTGGGATCTATTGATTTGCCGCACTTAGGACAGATATCCGGCTGGTTGATTTTCTTGCCGGTTACGGGGCAAAACTGGGTGCTTTTGGGATGTTTTTGGTCACAGTGCGGACATTGCATTGTAGGGCTCCTTAATAATGCAAGAATTGAGAATCAATAGAAATTTGTTAACTTTTTTTACCAAATGATCAGGCGCCGAAAAGGATTCTTTTCAAATCATCTGATCATCCCTTGTTCCTCAAAACCCTCAGCAGGTTATTATAACCCTTTGTTAATAATATCATAATTAATCCTAATGGTTTCTATAACTATTATAATTACTCACTTATGACAACTTCCACTTCCAACCGGTCCGGCTATCTTTCCATCGCATTTGGTCTCCTGATGATCGCGACCGGTCCGATCTTCGTCAAGACCATCCATGCCAACGGATTCCTGGTGGCTTTCTGGCGGCTGGTGTTTGCCGCCCTGATCCTGACCGGTGTCCTGCTGGTCAGAGGCAGAGGCCGCCTGAAGGTCCCGCTTGGGAAGGACTGGAAACTGGCCCTGGCCGGTGCGGTGATCTTCACCATCAATATGACCCTGTGGTGTGTGGCGCTGACCTACGTACCGGTCGCCAACGTCACCCTGCTCGACAACACCGCCCCATTGTGGGTCGGGCTGCTGGGCTGGCTGTTCCTGCGCCGCAGGATGGGCGGTGCCTTCTGGCTCGGGCTGGCCCTCGCCCTGGCCGGCGCAGCCGTGATGGTCCTGCTGGGCGACGGGCAGGGCGCCTTCCTGGCTTCTCCCGGTAACCTGCTGGGGGTGCTGTGCGGTTTCACCTATGGGATCTACCTGCTGATCACCGCCCGTGTCCGCGAACGGATCGATGCTCTGACCTACACCTGGCTGATGGCGGTCACCGGCACGTTCCTGCTCCTGCCGGTGGTGGGTTTCAGCGGCTTGTTGGCTCCGGCACTGCCGATGGGGTCTTACGGATTGATCTTCCTGATGTCCCTCACCTCGCAGGTGATCGGCTGGGTCTTGATCAACCATGCGCTCGGGCACCTGCCGACCGGCGCAGCCGCCGTCACGTTGATTGGCCAGCCGGTACTGGCCACAGCCCTGGGTGCCCTGTTGATCGGTGAGGTGCCATCGACCATCAAGATCCTGGGCGGTTTGCTTGTGTCTGGTCGGTATTTTCATCGTTCATCGCTACGCAGCACCGGTGATTTCCCCCTCCTCGGACTGATCCCCCGCTTATTCTTCGCGCCTCAATTCGCCCGGCTTTTCCCCATCCCAGCCGTGCTGCCCCCGAAGCGGGACGAACACCACCGGGCAGATCGATTCACTTTCATACTTCTTCCCATCCCGCCACCACAACTGCAGGTCCTGGCTGAAGCGCGAGCCGACCGGGATCACCAGCCGCCCGCCATCCGCCAGTTGATCGAGCAGTGGCTGCGGGATGAGCGGTGCGCCGGCGGTGACGATGATGCCGTCGAAGGGTGCCTCGCCGGGCAGCCCCAGGCTGCCGTCGCCGCTGTGGAAGTGGATATTCTTGATTTGGAGACCGCTGATGACCTTCTTTCGCGCGCTCCGACAGTTCCGTATGTTGCTCGATGGTGTGCACTTCTCGGGCTAGCTGGCTCAGCAGCGCAGCCTGATAACCCGAGCCGGTGCCGATCTCCAGAACCTTTTCATTCCCTGAGAGGTGCAGCAGTTCGGTCATCAGCGCCACGATGTAGGGTTGCGAGATGGTCTGCCCGCAGCCGACCGGCAGCGGGTGGTCGGCGTAGGCATCCTCCCGATCCGCCTGTGGCACGAACAGGTGGCGGGGCAGCTCGCTGATTGCATGCAACACGCGCTCATCGCACACACCGCGCGAGGCGATGGTGTTCTCCACCATCCATCTGCGTTCATTGAGATAACGATCCTGATTATCCATTCCATTTCATTGTAACCCGCCTGTCAAGCATCGCAGTACCGAAGGGTGCGTGATCTGGTGGTTGCGACAACTGATTGGCATGACAGGGTGACCATGCGGCTGAATGTCTGGCAAAATAATGCACCTTCACCGGGATAATGCTTGACGTCATCCATTTCCCAGCATACAATCTTTTATCCAATCCATAAGGAGTTTCCCATGTCTGATAACATCCCTGAATTGATCACCCGCGCCCGCGCCGCCCAGCTGAGGTCGAATTCTGGCCCCAGGAGCGGGTCGACGAGATGGTTGCCGCGGTTGGCTGGGAGGCCTACCGGCGCGAGCACGCCGAGGCATGCGCGCGCCTGGCAGTCGAGGAGACCGGCATGGGAGTCTACGAACACAAGCTGGCCAAACACCAGAAGAAAACCCTGGGGACCCTGCGCGACCTGCATGGCCTGAAGACTGTAGGCGTGATCGAAGAGGACCCTGCGCGCGGCCTGTTGAAGATCGCCAAACCGGTCGGGGTGATCGGCTGCTCTGACGCCCATGACCAATGCCACCTCGACCATCTGCTGCAACGGGCTGCCGATGCTCAAAACGCGCAATGCGGTTATCTTTGCCCCGCACCCGCGCGCGAAACGGTCCTGTAAGTTGACCGCCGATTTCATGCGGGAGGGACTGAAGAAGGTGGGTGCCCCGCTGGACCTGATCCAGTACCTGGAGGAACCCTCGATCGAATTGACCGGTGAGTTAATGAAGGCAGTCGACCTGGTGGTTGCCACCGGTGGCACGCCGATGGTGAAGGCGGCCTATTCGAGCGGCACACCTGCCTACGGGGTGGGCGCTGGCAACTCGGTCTGCATCGTGGATGAGACCGCCGATATCGCTGACGCCGCCCACAAGATCTTCCTGTCGAAGACCTTCGACAATGCCACCTCGTGTTCGACCGAGAATTCGGGTGTCTTCCAGGAGGCGATCTTCGACCGGATGGTCGAGGCACTCAATAGTGAAGGCGGCTACCTGTGTTCCTTGGAAGAGAAGGCCAAACTCAAGGCGGCCATGTGGCCGGATGGAAAGCATCTCAACCCGAAGATCGTCGGTCAGCATGCCCGGGTCATCGCCGGGCTGGCCGGTATCCCCGTTCCTGAAAACACCAGCTTCCTGATGGTGCTGGGTGAGGTGATCGGTTCTGAGGATCCTTTTTCAGGCGAGAAGATCTCGCCCGTCATCACCTTGTGGAAATTCAGGACTTTCGACGAGGCCATCGCTTACGTCAACGACATCACGGCTTACAGCGGGCGCGGGCATTCCTGCGGCCTTCACACGACCCGCGAGGAGCGCATCGTCGAGCTTGGGCTGAAGGCGCGCGTCACGCGCATCATGGTGCGTCAGCCACAGTGCTACGCCAACTCGGGCGACTACGTCAACGGCATGCCCTTCTCGTTGACGCTGGGCTGCGGCACGTGGGGCGGCAACATCGCCAGCGAGAACATCACCTGGAAGCATTTCATCAACACCACCTGGGTTTCCAGCCCGATCGAGCCGGTCATCCCGCAGGAAGAAGAAATTTTCGGGGCGTATTGGAAGAGATACGGGAAATGATCTGTGGGTAGGTTGTACGCCAGCCTTCGGCTTTAATCAGCTAACGTCAACTCATAGTGGTCAAAAGGGATATCGTCGTAGATCCAGATCCTGAAAGGGGAAGTCCCCTCGGATGGGATCTCCGTCAATTCTGCAAAACTGTATTCGGCTCCAACGACCTTGTTCTGCTCATCATACAGGGTCACAATAATTCGCACGTGGTTGGCGGAAATTGAGCGGTTATTCTTGATCTCACCCAGAATATCATACCCTGCGGAATTATTTTTAATCAAGGCGTGTGAAAGGATCTCAAGATTCTTGAGTTGTTGCGAGTCTGTATCAAAGCCCTCGAGTTGAAGTTTATAAGAGGTCGGAGGGTCTTGGTTATAGAATTCAATGTTGAAAGGGGTTTTAGCCTTGGAAGGTAGGATATCCGCAAAGGTATAGATCGAACCGACCCCAATGATCTCTCCTTTTTCGTCGTACAAGGTGGCTGTCACCTGAATGAAGCGCATATTCATATTGGAGGTGTTCAATATCTCGCCTACGATATGGTATTTATCGAGGTGGCCGGCATAGGCTGAGTGGGACAGGATGACCAGGATCCCGGTTGGATCCTTGATCAGGATTTCTTCGGGTGCCGTGGTTGGGGTCGGAGTCTGACCGGACCTGTCGATCTGACAGGCGGTAGAAAGCGTGATCAGAAGGATTATGACGATCGAAAAGACTAAATGTCTTTTCATATTTCCACCTCCCAACGGCATTATAACAGAGCCTGTAGGCCAGATACACAGGGAAGGTACCAGGGCAATATCTGGTATAATCGCGTTCACTCGGGGTGTGGCTCAGACCGGCTAGAGCACGCGGTTCGGGACCGCGAGGTCGAGGGTTCAAATCCCTCCGCCCCGACTGGAAAGCCCATTAGCTTGGGCTTTTCTTTATTTTCCCATCCTAAATATTTTAGCAGCGAGGTCGAGGGTTTCCTGGAAAGAACACAGGACCTTGCGAACCCCCGAAAGAAATCACACTTAAGGTGACTGACCTCACATGCCAGGATTTAGCGGTTTCTCGGGAGGATTTGGGTATGCCAGTATTTATTAAGCGGTTGCAGTACAATCAGCGATACACTGGTTGAAACCACCGTGCAAGGAAGTCCCCGATGATACCGATGACTCCGGATTCCCACACCCTCGTGATAAAAAAAATTGGAGATTTCCTGGTGCAGCGCTATGTCTTTCCGGATGTCGCTGAAAGGATGAGACAGAGCCTGATTGAAAAGCTGTCACAAGGTGGTTACGACACGTTCGACACGCCGGACCGTTTTGCGATGGCACTTGAGAAGGACCTGCAGGCCATCTGCCACGATCATCACCTTTGCATCATGCACAATCCGGCCAGGGCGCGCGAGCTGATCGATATGCGCGGAGTCAGCCCGGAGAAGATCGCCGCCGCCAGGCAAAAGGGACTCAACCGGCAGAGGAATTTAAATTGCGGTTTCTATCAGGTGGAGCGCCTGAGCGGTAATGTCGGTTACCTGGACCTGAGATTCTTTGCCGATCTCGCAGTCGGTCGCAAGGTGGCGGATTCAGCTTTCAGCCTGGTATCAAACTGTCAGGCGGTCATCATCGACCTTCGTCGCTGCTCCGGCGGTCAGCCCCGCACCGTCCAGTATTACTGCAGCTATTTCCTGCGGGAGCGGACCCACCTGAACACACTGGTCAGGCGATATAAAAGAAATCCAGAGGAACACTACTGGAGTCTGGCGCATGTGGGCGGCGTACCTCTCTATGACCAGGCTGTCTACATCCTCACCAGCCGGTTCACCCGCTCCGCTTCCGAGGAATTCGCATATAACTTGAAGGTGCTCAAGCGGGCCGTGCTTGTCGGGGAAGTGACCCGCGGGGACGCGCATGACGAAACGGAAGAAGTAATCCTGGATGAATTCGTGTTGAGCCTGCCGGATGGGAGGGCGGTCAACCCGATCACCGGTACGAATTGGGAGGGCACGGGGGTCCAGCCGGATGTTCCCACCCGTGCCCCCGATGCGTTGGATACTGCGCATGCACTGGCCCTGGACAAGCTGCTTAAGCATGAAATGGATGCGCATAGAAAGATCATCTATGAATATGCACGCCTGGCCATCCAGGCGAGATTGTCACCCATAACGATTGAAGAGAGCACCCTCCGCGCCTATGCCGGTGCATATGGGAAGCGCAAGGTGAGCTTAAAGGATGGCACTTTGTATTATTACGAGAGCGACGATGAGGCCACTTACCGCCTGTTGCCGTTAACCCAAAATCGATTTGCCGCGCAAGGCCGGGATGATTTCCAGCTGGAGTTTGCCGTCGCCAGTGATGGACAGGTAACAGCGTGTTATATCGTATGGGATGATGCCTTCAGAAGCACCCTGACCCGGTCGGAATAGGCCACGTTATCTGGGCTTTTCATGTTAAGAGTACGAGCACGAGGGCTGCCCTTCCCATGGGGGGATACTGGATGACCATCTCAATAATCCCATCCTTCACAAGCTTGCCTGCCTGATCGATCAGGAGTATCATCAGGACTGATTTTCTCATCCATCCCAAATCCTTTCCGCGACGCAGCTTTCATCACACGTCGGATACACCACACAACGGAGTATTGCCATGACATCACAGACGCAGTCCAAAGGAAAGTCGATTTTCGTTTCCCTCCTGATCCTGATCACATTATTCTTGAGCGTAATTTTCCCCCAGCCCGTGCAGGCTGTGCCGGCTGTATCCTCCTGGGCTGAGACCGGTTCACTGGGCTACCGGCAGGGTAGAACATACCGCCACGCTGCTGCCGGATGGCAAAGTGCTGGTGACGGGTGGTATGAATACGGATACCATCCTGACCAGTGCAGAACTGTATGACCCGGCCACCGGAATCTGGACCCCGACCGGTTCGCTTCAACATGCCCGATATTCCCACACCGCCACCCTGCTGTTGAATGGCAAGGTATTGGTGGTGGGCGGAAACGGCAGTGAAGACATACTCACCAGCGCAGAGCTGTACGATCCGGCCACCGGCACGTGGAGCCAGACCGGCTCGCTGGGTACTGCCCGGTATAACCACACCGCCACGCTGCTGGTGGATGGCAGGGTCCTGGTGGCGGCTGGAAATCATTACGGTTGTACCGCCGGCGCAGAATTGTATGACCCGACAGCCGGAACCTGGAGTGTGACAGGCTCGCTGAACGCTTGCCGCTTTTGGCACACGGCCACGCTGCTGCCGGATGGGTCTGTGCTGGTCGCAGGTGGAGTTGCCAGCTTTAGCAGCTATCTTGATAGTGCGGAGCTGTTTGATCCCATTGATGAAACCTGGACCACGATCGATGGTATGACCATCGCCAGGCGCAGCCATACCGCCACATTGCTCCCGGATGGTACAGTCCTGGTAGCGGGTGGATATAATGGTGTAACCTATCATCCCACTTCAGAGATATATGACCCCGGCGATGGCAGCTGGAGCGCGACGACCGGATCCATGAGTTATGGCAGGATGAATCATACAGCCAGCCTGCTGCCGAATGGATTGGTGCTGGTATCGGGCGGAGATAGCAGTACCGGCTGGAATGGCAGTGCAGAGTTGTATGACCCGGAACTTGGAACCTGGAGCACGACAAAGATGCTGGTCACCGCCAGAAGGTGGCATACCGCCACACTGCTGACGAATGGGCGGGTGATGGTGGCAGGCGGGAACAGCGGCAGTGTGCCTTATCCTTGCCAGTGCCGAATTGTATGACCTGGCTGCCGGCAGCTGGGATGTACCGGAAGCCATGACCACAAGCCGGGACTATCATACGGCCACGGTGCTGCCGGATGGCAGGGTGCTGATCGCGGGGGGAGAATATAATGGCGACTATATCGGTAAAGCCGGGGCTGAGTTGTATGATCCGACGACTGGCAGTTGGACAGCAGCTCACGATATGAACTCCGGCAGGTACGGCCACACCGCCACGCTGCTGCCAAATGGCAAAGTGCTGGTTGCAGGCGGCAGTGCCTACTGGAATAACCGGACTCAGCAGTGCAGAGTTGTATGATCCGGTGAAACGAATACCTGGACCACGACCGGCTCATTGAACACCGCCAGGGATGAACATACCGCCACATTGCTGCCAGATGGCAGGGTCTTGGTGGCGGCTGGCATGAATAACAGCGGTTACCTTTCCAGTGCGGAACTCTATGATCCGGTAACCGGTTCCTGGAGCACGACCAATGGGTTGGGTCAGGCGCGGGAATACCACACCGCCACGTTGCTGCCGACTGGCAAGGTGCTGGTGGTGGGCGGGTTGACCTGGGGTGCTGGTCCGGTCTGGTCCTCGGAATTGTACGATCCGGCTGCCGGTACCTGGCACGATGCAGGCTGGATGAATGCCGGCATGTACCAACATACCGCCACATCTGCTGCCGAATGGCAAGGTGCTGGTGGCAGGCGGATATTTCAGCACCAGTTATGTCTTTGAAAGAACCTTCCTGTACGATCCGGAGGCTGATAGCTGGAGTGAAACCGGTGCGATGAGCGCGGGCAAGTACCTCCACACTGCCACCCTGCTGTTGAACGGCAAGGTGCTGGTGACGGGTGGGAATTGGTGGTACGGAAGAGCTGTATGACCCGGCTCTCGGAACGTGGAGCACGACTGAAGCGATGAGCACCGCCAGGACGTATCACTCGGCCACCCTTTTAACCGATGGTAGGGTGCTGGTGGCGGGCGGCGATTGTACCGTCAGCTGCACGGAGTTGTACGATACTGGATTGGGTTATGCAACCGCGTGGCAGCCATCACTCGATGCCCTCAGCCTGCCAATCTCCAACGGAAGACCCACCAGCCTCACCGGCAATGGGTTCCGTGGGTATGGTTTCGCAGAAGCTTCGGATGGCAGCACCCAAAGCTCTGCCAGTAATATCCCGGCCGTCCAACTGATCGGCCTTGAGAATGAACAGACCCAATGGTTCACGGGAACGTCTTTCACCAGCACGAGCATCGCACTGCCGCCGGTCGCTGCAGGCAGCTTCCCGCCGGGCTATGCCCGCGTGACGGTGTTCGTTAACGGCATCCCCAGCCAATCCCAGGTGGTGCGGATTATTGAGAACAAGTTGATCTTCCTGCCAATTCTCAGGAAGAATTGATTAATGATTGGATAAGAACAGGCGGGCATCGTGCGATGCCCGCCTGTTGAATTTCTTCAAATAATCGCATCAATCCTGATATCGTCGATGACGGGATCTACCAACTGATACGTTTCATATGTTTCACCTATCTTCCGGTACTTAATACCAGCCGTCAGGATTACTCTTGGGTCGGACGGCCCCACAGATTCCAATTTGGAATGCTATAGATGAATTACGCGGGTTTCGATAGTCTGCCGGATTCCAATATAATTGACTCGTCTCCCAGGCATGATTCCCGGTAAAATATTCCTTTGAATGGCATTTTGGGGCGGGTATCCGCTCATTTATTGACATGGAATTAAACGATGAATAAAAAAAGTATGATCAAATATAATCCCGCCGAATCCGGTTATCGACGGCTCCTGCGCCTGGGTGGTGTGGCCGCCTGGATCGCGGCAGGCCTGATCCTGGCGGAGGCTGTCGGGCTGGCTTTCTATCCACAGCCCGGCACGATCGAAGATTGGTACCAACTGTTCCAAGCCAGCCCGCTGATCGGCTTGCTGGACGCCTGGCTGCTGGAATTGCCGCTGTATGCTGCTTTCCTTCTAATTTTCCTGGCGCTCTTTGTCGCGCTCAAGAAAGATCATACTGCCTGGGCGCTGCTGGGCCTCGTCCTGGCCTTGGTCGGTTGTGCGGTCTTCTTCGCCACCAACAATCCCTTCACGCTGCTCTCGCTGAGCAGCCAGCATGCCGCCGCCACAACTGAGGCAGCCCGTTCGCAGCTGTTGGCTGCCGGGCAGGCAATCCTCGCCAATACCGGTCAGCGTGCAGTCGGGGGTTTCAACTTGGGGCTGCTGTTGGTTTCTGTCGCCGGCTTGATCTTCTCGCTGGTCATGCTGCGCAGTACGACTTTCAGCCGGTCGATCGCCATTTGGGGCATCCTGGCCAACGCCGTCTCCCTGGCTGATTACCTGCGCCAGGCATTGACGGATTCTCCCATCGTCACCTTGCTGGTGGTCCTGCCCAACACGATCCTGTTAATCACCTGGTTCTGCCTGCTGGAACGTCATCTCAGCCGGCTCGGTCGTGATTGAACTAAATTAATACTTTGAAATATCGTACAATCACAGGATATTGATCCCTTGAGCGGCCTGTCCATCAGGCGAGGAGCATCCATGTCACCCCGAAAACAAGCGAAAGAATCTGAACTTCCGGAGTCCCGCTGGCAGGGGCTCTATCAGTCAGCCGGCACAGCTGCTCTGCTGGTGGCCATCCTGATCGTCGTCCAGATCAGCGTTTCAATCTTATGGCCGCCACCTCAAACCAGCCTCGACGCCTTCAGCCTGTATCAGAAAAATGTGCTGCTGGGATTTCTGGCCAATGGGTTTCTACCGGTCATCGGCGGGGTTCTTGTAGTCCCGGTCCTGCTGGCCCTCTATATCGCCCTGCGAAAAACCAGCCAGCCGTCCATGCTCATTGCAGCGACGCTGGGTCTCATCGGGGTCAGCTCCCTGATCAACTCCAACCCGGCTGCCGGCCTGCTGTCTCTCAGCGGGCGATATTTTGCTGCAGCCAACGAAGCCCAGGGCGCCATTCACCTGGCCGCCGGAGAGGTCCTGCTGGCTGCCGGAACCGGCACAGCCTGGCATGTGTCGTATTGGCTTGGATGCATTGCCCTGGTGATCATTACCGTTGCCATGCTGAACGGCAGGCGCTTCAGCCGGACCACCGGGACGGTCGGAATCCTGGCCGGGTTGCTGGGGCTGGGTTATTACGTACCCGAATTCGGCACCTATCTCCAGCTGGTATCCGCCCTTTTCCTGGTGATCTGGTTTTTCCTGGCAGGCCGGCAGCTCTTCCGGCTGGGGCGCTTTGCCTCGGCCGAGAAGCCGAAGGGCGATGGACCATTTAAGTTCCTCTCCTGGCGCCAAATGGGTAAGAGTCTGATCCGCTGGATGTTCAGGCACATGAGTTTTGCCATCCCGGTCAGGCGCCTGCGTGAGACCAAAACCTTGATCGCCTTTCATCACCCGCAGCCCAGCTACCCGCTGCACATCCTGTTGACGGCCAAGCGGTCCTATTCCTCTTTCATGGACCTGCCCATCACCGACACGACCTTCCTGCGCGAGCTGACCCTGACCGTGCAGAGCCTGGTCAGGGAATTCAAACTGGAGGAAAGCGGCTATCGCCTGATCACCAACGGCGGTGCGTACCAGGACATCCCGCAGCTGCATTTCCATTTGATCTCGGATGAGGAGGCCCTCGACCGCCAGGATGTTCAACCCAGACCTGTTCCATCGACAGTCTAAGCAACGTATCAATAAGAATCTGGGAGTTGATCAATGGATGAATTCATGCGATCGATCCTGTGGCAGCAGTTTGGTGCAACCATCAATATGCTCGAGCATGTCCTGGATGCATGCCCCGACAAGTTGTGGCGGGTGCGCTTATGGCCGGTGGAAGCCGGGAGCCCCGATCTGTCGGAGTTCTGGTATATCGCCTTTCACACGCTTTTCTGGCTCGATCTGTACCTTTCCGGGGCGGTGGAGGGATTCACTCCACCGGAACCTTTCACATTGGATGAATTGGATCCGGCCGGGTTGATTCCCGGTAGGACTTACACGAAGGCGGAGCTTCAAGCCTACCTTGAGCATAATCGAACGAAATGCCGGGAAACGATCGAATCGCTGACGGATGAAAGAGCCCGGGGAAACTGCAAGTTTCCGTGGGGGGAACTGCCGTTCGTGGAGTTACTCCTGGACAACATGCGCCACGTCCAGGAGCACACCGCCCAATTGAACATGATCCTCGGGCAACAAATTGGTTATGAACCCGGCTGGATCACCACATTGAAGAGCTCAGACATAAAATGATCGGGCGGGTGTCTCTTTAAGGATAAAGGTTGTTACTTCTAAAAATGAGGTGAAAATGGCAGCACATTCAAGTTTAGCTTTTCTGCGGCGACCCAATACACGCTTAGGCTGGTGGGCGTTAGGCCTGGCAATCGCATTTGAGGTCCTGAATATCATCAATTCCGCGGTGTTTATGCGCTTGCCAGAGAATGTGTCCTGGCGGGAAACTGTGTTGCCCTTCTTTGGCATTTTCATGATGCTGTGTGGGGTGTCGGCGGGGATCGTCGGACTGATCGCGATACTGCGAAATCACGAACGTTCCTGGCTGGTGTGGCTGGCTGTTCTGGTTGGCGCCTTCGCATTGTTTTTCATTCTGGCTGAGTTTCTGATACCGCATTAGCGCTAGAGATTCTGGAATGCAAGCAAACCCTGAGGAAAGAGGCAAAGGAGATAACATGTTCCTGCTAAAAGATGTCAATGAACTCTATGATGCTTTTTCCAATAAAGTCGCCGCCCCTGGCAATTTGGATCAGAAGACCAAGGAGTTAATCGCAGTGGCTTGCTCCATCCTGGCCGACTGCGCACCCTGCCTGGAGTGGCATCATGGCCGGGCCGTCAATGCCGGGGCGAACCGCGAGGAGATCGCCGAAGCATTGGCCATCGCCATGTCTGTGGCGGCTGGTTCCAAGCGCGCTAAATATGGTCCGGTCATCAGCAAGCTGGAAGGTGATATAAAATAACACAGTTAAGGAGGATACCAATATGAACTCTTTCGACCCGATCCTGGTCGCACCCTGTGGGCTCGACTGTCAACTTTGCTATGCCTATCTCAGGGAGAAGAACCACTGCCCCGGTTGCCGGGGGGATGACTCTCAAAAGATGAAATCCTGCCTGGCGTGTAAGATCAAGAACTGTGAAAAATTGGTCGAGGGGGACCTTAAGTATTGTTATGAATGTGATTCGTATCCATGTGAGTCTCTAAAAAAGCTGGGTATTCGTTATCGGACCCGGTATGGCGTCAACCCGTTCGAAAATCTGAACACCATCCAGGAAAATGGCATCGATCAATTTGTCGAGATTGAAATGACCAAATGGACCTGCCCTGAATGTGGCACAATCCTTTGCATGCATAAACCGCAGTGCTTGACCTGCGGATATGACTGGAATCGATGAAATAGGGAAGTGTCGGGATCAGATGGCATATCATCCCCCCAACATTTTTGAGCGCTTTGCCCTCTACATGGAAGGATTCCTCATGACCCGCCTGGTCCCAAAGGAAGATCCCGGGCCGGTCTTCAAGTGGCTGTTCAAGATGCCGGTTCTATTCTATAAGTGCGGTCTGCCTCTCTTCGGGGATTTCATCCTCTTGCTGACGCATCGAGGCCGAAGGAGTGGCAAACTGCGCCATACCCCGCTCGAATACCGACGTGAGGAGGGCACAGGTTGCCGTATCATCATGGCCGGTTGGGGTGGTGCTACTGACTGGAGTCGTAACATTGAGGTAGATCCACGCGTTACAGTTCAGGCTGGCCGGGAGAAATACCAAGCATTGGCCGAGCGCCTGACCGATGAAGAGGTGGCGGCTTTCTTGACTGAGGCAATGACGCTCAATCCCGGCAGCACGAAGATCTGGTCGCGCTGGGCGGACGAGCCGGTCAGCTTGAACGATCCGGAAGGCACCCTCAGGGCAGCCGCGCATTTCCCTTCCTACCGGCTGAGGCCACCCCGGCAATAATTGCCAGATAAATGGAGCATTAATGATTAAATGCAAGATCACCGTTTTGAAGTGCACCTTCAATCAAGAATTGGTTGACCAGTATGTAGAAAAGGAGCGCAGGAAGACCCTGGGTCCTTGTGAGGTGTTCCATGAAGGGCAGGAGTTCCTGCTCGATCCCTGGTCCGGTCTGCCGCAGGGATTCTGCCCGTGGGCCTGGGATGACATCTACAAGGTCATCATTGCCTTCGGCGCAAATGGCAATTTCGGTTTCTGGACCGAGGGCGGTGACACTATTGTTGCCTGCTGTACGGATGCCACCCGCCCGGTTATTTTCAAGATCGAAAAGATTGTGACTGCTTGAAACAATGACAGACTGTTTATGGCCTATACTATAATATAAGTGTTACTTATGCCGTCCATCGACGCCAGGAGGATATTCCATGAAGACACGGCTCCAAAATGTTCTCATCATTGGGTTATTATCCTTATCGCTAGCCACTTATCAAGCCCAGGCGCAATTCCAATCCACCCTGCCTGGTTCTATTGCCAATAGTCTACCGGTTATTCAGAACTGGATGATGGAAGGCAACCAGGAATACGCCAACGCCGGGTATTCAGTTGCCACTGCAGGTGATGTCAATGGGGATGGCTTCTCGGATGTGATCGTCGGCGCACCGCAATTCGATAATGAATCAGCCGGGGAAGGCCGGGCGTACGTTTATTACGGCTCGAGCAATGGACTCGGGACAATTCCCGCCTGGACCGGTGAGGGTAATGAGGTTGGGGCTTCGTTCGGTTATTCGGTCAGCACAGCCGGGGATGTCAATGGGGATGGATACAGCGACATCCTGGTTGGCACAAGTCTCAACAAGGTGTACGCTTTTTATGGTTCTGCTTCCGGGTTAAACACCAGTTATGACTGGTTGGTCACCGGAGATGGCGGCGGTGCTTTCGGATATTCGCTCAGTACAGCCGGGGACGTCAACGGGGATGGCTACTCGGACGTGATCAGTGGAGCGCCGTACTATAACGGTTATGCCGGGCGGGTGTATATCTACCTGGGCTCTGCTACCGGCTTGATGCCAGCTTATGATTATTTCAAGGATGGGGAAGCATATGCCCAGATGGGTTTTTCAGTCAACCTGGCAGGTGATGTCAATGGGGATGGTTATTCGGATGTGATTGCCGGTGGGAACACGTTTGATAATGGCCGTGGCTCTGCAACTGTCGTATATGGCTCTCCCAGTGGCCCAGGTGTAGCTCCAGTTTGGGTCATGACCGGTACACAGGCTGGCGAAGGATTTGGAAATTCTGTAGCCACGGCTGGAGATGTCAACGGCGACGGTTATGCCGATATCCTGGTTGGCTCGGATATGTGGGATGGCGGTCAAATGAACGAGGGAACCGCACGGGTCTTTCTTGGCTCAGCGACCGGTCTCCCCGACTCCCCGGATTGGCAGGCTGAGCTTGATATGGAATATGCTCATTTTGGATGGTCGGTCCATACCGCCGGGGACGTGAATGGGGATGGAAACGCGGACGTGATCATCGGGGCTTATCAATATGACAATGGACAATTCGATGAAGGCCTGGCATCGGTTTATTATGGATCGACTGCTGGTTTGGGTGATGCGCCAGTATGGATTAAGGAGATAAACCAGAACTATGCCCAGTTCGGTTATAGCGTTTCCACTGCCGGGGATGTTAATGGGGATGGTATCAGCGATATCATCGTGGGTGCCAATCTACTGGAAAACGGCCAAACCGGTGAGGGCGGCGCATTCGTTTATCACGGCTCTGTGGATATTCCGTCTCAGACCCCCAACTGGACAGCTGAAAGTGACCAGGCCGGTGCCTGGATGACGGCGGCCGGCGGGGGTGTGGGAGATGTTAACGGTGATGGTTATCAGGATGTGATGATCGCAGCCGGGAAATATGACACCGACACGCTGACCGATGCCGGGAAAGCCTGGTTGTACAATGGCTCTGCGATCGGGTTGGAGGATACCGCCAGTTGGAGCGCCGAAGGCACTCAGGCCAACGGCCAATTCGGCAGCAATGCCTGGCCGGCCGGGGATGTCAACGGTGATGGCTATGGTGATGTCTTAATGACCTCGGCTTATGACAACCCTGAGGTCGACGAAGGCGTCGCTTTCCTCTACCTCGGATCGGCAACTGGTCTAAATACCAGTTCGGCCTGGTCGGTCGAAACGGACCAGGCTGGAGCGGGTATATACGCCATCAATGCCGGGGATGTTAATGGAGATGGTTACGGGGATGTTCTGACCAGCTCCGCCTTGTACAATAACCCTGAGATTGACGAGGGCAAGGTTTGGCTTTACCTGGGTTCCGCTACCGGTTTAAGCACAACTTCAAGCTGGAGTTATGAGCTCAACCAGGCTGGTGCAACCCTGATGGGTGTCTCAGCCGGGGATGTCAATCGAGATGGATACACCGACTTGCTGCTCGGGGCACCGTCGTATGATAATGGAACACTTGATGAAGGCATGGTCTGGCTGTTTTATGGCTCGGCGACCGGTCCAGGAACCATCCCTGCCTGGTTTTACGACAGCGGCCAGGTAAATGGCTTATTAGGCATGGCGATTTCGACTGCCGGGGATGTCAACGGAGATGGGTACGCTGACCTGCTGATCGGTGCCAATCTCAGTCTCGGCCAGTCCAATGAAGGCGCCAGCCTGGTATTTTATGGGACACCGACGGTCCCTTCCGGTCCGGTCTGGATCTCTCAGAGCGATCAGGGGGAAGCTTGCATGGGCCGTGCCGGTTCGACAGCCGGGGATGTCAACGGGGATGGGTACTCCGATGTATTGGTGGCCGCGCATTGTTTTGATGATGATCAATCGAACGAAGGCCGCGCCTACCTTTACCTCGGATCAGCCACCGGACTTGCCACCACACCGGCCTGGACGACAGATGGGAACCAGGACACGGCTTTTTACGGAATAAACGTTGGAACAGCCGGAGATGTCAATGGTGATGGTTACGCCGATATCTGGGTGGGATCTTATCATTACGACAATCCCGAGGTTGATGAAGGTACTGTTTTTGTTTTCTATGGCAATCAAAACCCGGGTTTGAGCTTCAATCTGCAGCAGCGTGACGTTGTGGATGCGCCCATAGCACACCTGGGTAAGGCTGACAGCTTGAGCATGTTCCGTCTGACCGGATTAGGTCGCACACCATACGGTCCTGGGAGAGTAAAACTAGAAGTGGAAGTTGAACCATTCGGGATACTTTTCGATGGATCCGGTCTACAGCAAAGCCTCACCTGGATGGAAACTGGAATTGCCGGTGCAGAAATCGATGACAAGGTCACGGGTTTGTTTGCCGGCAGTCAGTTTCATTGGCGTGCGAGGCTCTTATATGACCAGGTCAGTATGCCCTACCAATCGCGCGGCCGCTGGATGACAAATGCCAATAATGGCTGGCAGCAAGCCGATCTTTTACTGGGGTCGCTCTTAACTCCGGACGCAGCTCCAGGTGAATTCGATAAATCCTCACCTTTCCACGGGACCGACGATCTGCCCCTCAGCTTCATCCTGGATTGGGGGGTGAGTGACAACGCCACTTCCTATGTTTATTGTTACGATGAGTCGGATGATGACGAATGCGATGGCACCTGGCAGCCGGCTGGAACAGATACAGAGATCACCATAGGAGGACTGGCTTGGGATACGACTTATTATTGGCAGGTGCGTGCCAATGGTGCTGGCTTCAAGGACGCCAATAACGGCGCATGGTGGTCGTTCCATACCATCATGGAGCCCCCTGCCGGTTTTGCGAAGCTTTCCCCGGTGGATGGTACCTCTGACCACTTGTTAAGTCTGGATCTCAGTTGGGAGACGAGTGCCAGAGCGACTGAGTACTACTATTGTGTTTATGAAAGTGTTGATCCTGATTGTGGCGGGGCATGGTTGAGTACGAACGTAACAGTCGTCCATCTCTCCGATTTGGATTTGAATTCAACTTACTATTGGCAGGTTATCGCGAACAATGTAGGTGGAATAACCGAAGCAAACACCGGAACCTGGTGGTCTTTCACCACCCACAATGACACGACCATGCCGGTAGTTTCTGACTTTGTCCTTTTAGATCCGAATCCAACGGATGAGGATACTGTCCAAATAAGGGTAATCTTCTCCGAGCCGGTCACCGGTGTGGACTGGACGGATTTCATCCACTGGTCGACCGGTCTCTACGGAGAGGGCGTTATATCAGTCGATGGGATGGGACCGGAATGGACGGTCACACTGTCGACCGGGACCGGCACAGGTTGGTTGTCTCTGCTGGTCCTTGACGACGATACCATCCGGGATGTGCATGGCAATCCGCTGGGTGGCAGCGGCGATGGCAATGGGCAGGTGCTTGCGGATGAGAGCTACCTGGTAAGGCCGCACCGCTTCTACCTTCCGTTGCTGGTGAAGTAATCGCTGTTATTGATCTATACAAAAAGCCCGCAGATGCGGGCTTTTTGTTTTGCTCAGGCTTTTCCCTGGAAAAAATCCTCGGTTTTCTGCGGGGGATATCGCCTTGGAACTGTCCGGTCGGGTCTGTATCAATTAGGAGAAGGAGGGACCAGCAGGTCCACTCATGTTATCCGGATGGTTTTTTTCTCAGGGCAATTGTCCCGAATGAAAATAGCAGGAATGCTGCCAGGCTGGAAGCGCTCAGGATCAGGAACAGGTTGGCCGGGCCAGTCATGTCGTAGAGCCAGCCGGCGAAGGTCGTGCTGATCAGGGCGGCCAGGTTCAGAACGGCCAGTAGCAGACCCTGGCTGGTGGCTTTGATCTCATCCGGCGCCAGTTCGTTGACATAGGCCACGCTGCCGATCCAGAAGAAACCGAAGGTGACGCTGTTCAATAGATTGATCGCAGGCGCCCACTCCGGTGAGGGCATGATGGCATAACAGAACATGCGCAGCATGTAAGCGAACATACCGATGGCGATCATCTTCTTGGGTGCCAGATGTTTCAGTAACTTCGAACCGAAGTACATACTGGGTATCTCGGCCGCACCACCGATGGCCATCGTCAAACCGATCAGCCACTGGCTGGCACCCATATCGGCCAGGTAGACACCCAGGAAGGTGTGCATGCCGTTGGCCGACACCCACACCAGCATGGCGCTGATGATGAACACCAACCAGTGCGGCTGGCGCAACAGGGACCACAGCGTTTCGAACAGGCGCGGGGTACTGCCGATCTCGACCCGCCGGGTGGGAAACCAAAACAGGCTGATCAACAGGGCGACCATGCACAGGGTGAAGATCGGGAACAGCCATTGCAACCCGAGTCGTTCCAGCAGGAAACCGCCCACCAGGGTCAGCAGCACATAACCGGCTGAGCCCCACAGGCGGATGCTGCCGTAGCGCTCACGGTGGGTGCCCAGCAGCAGCAGCGTATTGCTGTCCAGCATCGGCTGGATGGTGCTGTAGAAAAGACTGAAGAGAGTCGCGATCGGCACAATGACCATGAAGGTGCCTGCCGCGGCGATCCCCCAGCCTGCCAGGACCGAGCCGGTCACCGCAATGGCCAATAGGACACGCGTCTTGCCAAAGCGGTCATTCAGGATGCCCCACAGCGGAGCGCTCAACATGCCCACCAGGGGGGAGAGGGTGTTGATCAGGCCGATCTCCAGCCCGCTTAACCCGATATGGCTGTAATAGATGTTGATGAAGGGCAGGTAGATGCCGAAGCCGGTGTAATACAGGAAGTACACCAGCCTGGCGGTCGGCAGGGGATCCCCGCCGGGTTGCACCCGGTCAGCTGCAGGAGCCAATTAGCGTTTCTCCCATCCGTCCAGCAAGCTGGTGTAGATGACCTTTTGGATATAGGGTTCCATCTCACCGCGGTTGAGCGGTTTATCAGGGTTGCAGCCCTTTCCGAGTGAAACATGATAGGCGAAAAGTTGGAGGGGAATCCAGTCCGCGATGGGGCCGAACATCTCGTCATGCTCGTCCACGGGGATGTAAGGCACCGACAGGGTCTTCCAACCGGCAGCTAAGCTGGCCGGTCCGACCACAACCAATTGGCCGCGCATGCCCTGGATGAATTTCGCTACCAGGCGGTTGCGCTCATCGATCGCGCCTTTCGCGGTTATCAGGAAGATCGGATCTTCCGGTTGAATCGAGAGTGAGAACAGGTGGGCATATTCCTCCAGGTTGGCCGCTTCGCTCCGGCTCTGGCTGATCTCCTTCAATTTGGCCGCACAAAGCTGGGCGGTTGGCCAGTTGGGTCCTGAGCCCAGGAAAGTGAAGATGGGTGCGTCTTTGATCTTGTCTGCCAGGGTTTTCACCTGTCCATCGAGACCCAGGGCTTTCTCGACAGTCTTAGGGATGTCATTCACCAGTTCCTGGCTCAGGGCTTCGAATCGTTTTTGATCCATCTTCCCATTGGCCAGTGCCCAGTGCAGGGCCAGGTTGTACAGGGCAGCCAGCGCAATGGTGGTGGTCAGGGTGGGGAAGGAATTGGAGGGAGTGGAGCGGGTCTGCAGGACGTCGTCAACCTCAGCGCAGATCGGGCTGGGCGCCAGGTTGGTGAGCGCCAGGGTCTGAGCCCCACCGCGCCTGGCCAACCGGGCAGCATCCACCGCTTTGACGGTCTTGCCCGAGGAGGTGATGGCGATCACCAGCGTACGGGGGTCAAGAACCGCATGCCGGTAGAGCGCGAATTCCGCCGCCTCCACCGCTTCGGCTTTCACCCCCGCCCAATTTTCCAGCGCGTAGACCGCTGCCTGCCCGAGCATGTAGGGATCGCCACAGCCGATCAACAGCACCCGATCGATCTCCCCTGCATAGCGGGCAGCCAGGACTTTGATCTGGTCTTCGGTTTCCACCAGTGTCCGGTGGATGGCCTGGGGTTGCTCGAGCATTTCCTTGTGATAGTAGTATTCCGGTTGCATACAATCTCCGTTGATCAATGATTTCAGCGTTCAGCCGGGCAGGCTGCGCACGATTTCCATATATTCGCGCACCCGGCTCTCGAGGATATTCCCGCCCCACTGGTCCTCGAAACAGGTGCCGACAAAGGCGCCATCCGCTTCGGCCAGGCGGCGGGCGACATTCTCGTGTTTGGTATGGCCACCCAGGATGACCGGCAGGCCCGGCACGGCGGCTTTGATCTCACGGATGAGCTTGAGGTTGACTGCCTCGTCCGGGTGGGCGATCTCGACGGCATGTGCGCCCAGTGCAACGACTTCCCTGGCGATCTCACCCACGGGTTTGGGTTCCCCGTGCCAGTGGTAATGCATGCCCTCCACCTCCGCGATCAATTTGATTTCCTCGGCGCCCAGCTTCTCGCGGTAGGACAGGAAGGGCTGTGGATCCGCTTTGACATGCCCCCATTGGGTATCGGTTTCTCCGACCAGGGCGGTGATGCGCAGGAAGGACCCGCCGCACACCTTAGCGACGGCCAGCGAGGCTGAGATGCCATTCACGAAGATCTGCACGCCGATCTGGAATGCCTGGCTGGTATTCTGCGAAACTGCCTGGGTGATGGCCGCCACCGCCGCCACGCGTGCATAGTCGACCTCGTCTGCAGTCGGGAAGACCTTATCGACTGTCTGGATCAGGCAGCCATCCGCGCCGCCCTTTTCAAGTGCCCTGGCGCCGGTTACGGCTTTTTCCAGGGACTTCTCAAAATTACCTTCTTCGAAATGGGGTGTGCCCGGGCTGGGCAGCAGGTGGATCAGGCCGATGATGACTTTATGTTTGCCGAGTGCATCGAAAGAGCGCATGGACGGACCTCTATGTGAATTGGATGACCCAGGGCGAACCCTGGCGGCCTTGGTTAACAGGCACGACCGTCGAGGTCATCCCCCGGCGGTCGTGGTGATTGGTTATCGATCATACGAACCGGATCACTTGCCTTTTTCAGACTGGGTCAGGCGGTAAATGTTCGATGAAAACTCGAAGGTGTCTCCGCGGAAGGTGGCGTAATTCAACTCGACCGGGATGTCGCCTTCGATGTAGGTGATACCTTTGAAGAAGAAATGCGGGGTGCCGGGCTTGACCTTCAGCAGGTCGATGGCTTCCTGGTTGGCCAGCACCGGGGTGAGGGAGGCTTCGTTGCGGATCACCTTGCGTCCGGTGACTTCTTCATAGAGTTTGTAGAAGGACAGGTTTTCCAGTTTGCGGTTTTTAATCTTCTCGCCCAACTCTTCCCGAACGTAGGCGGTCATGATCGCGGCCGGGATGTCGTCGACGTAGCGCAGCCGCTTGATGGTGACGAATTTCTGGGGTGGGTCCAGCGGAAGGTTGAACAGATTGTGCAGCGTGACCGATCCGGGGATGGTTTCGATCGCCAGGATCTTGGAATGGGTCGTGCGTCCTGAGGCCTTGACCGTATCGGTGAAACCGGCGATGTGGGTCCAGTTTTCCTTGATGCGGCTGTGGGTGACGATCGAGCCTTTGCCCTGGATGCGGGTGATAAAGCCTTCCGCTTCCAGGTCACCGAGAGCCTTGCGAACCGTGATGCGGCTGATCTTGTACATGTCGCAAAACGCAGCCTCGGTCGGCAGGAGGGTACCAGGCAATATCTCACCCAGCATGATCTTGTCGCGCAACATCAATTTCAACTGCTCATACAGTGGGGTAGCGCTCTCATGACTTACATTGGCAACCATGTTCATATTCCGCCTTCCGTTGAGTTTTCAGTTTCCAATTTCTATGATATAGTCGATTTGCTTGGCTTTCTGGAAAATTGTTATATCATCATTATAACTATAACTATAATTATAAATGATATTAAAGGAAAGTCAATCGTTATAGGAATTAATAGTTATTATTTACCAAAAAAATACCACCTGAATAGAAGGATCTCTATGAAACGAGCTGTCAGCATCTCCATCGGGTCATCCAAGCGCGATAAAAAGGTTGAGATCAACCTGCTGGGCGAGAAGGTCACCCTGGAAAGGATCGGGACGGATGGGGATATGGAAGCAGCTGCCAGGATGTACCAGGACCTGGATGGCAAGGTGGATGCCTTCGGGGTGGGAGGCGCAGACCTGGGCTTGTTGATCGATGAGCACTGGTATCCGCTGCATTCCGTTTCATCCCTGGTCCGCTTTGTGAAGACCACCCCCGTGGTGGATGGGCATGGCTTAAAGCTCACGCTCGAACGTCATGTTGCTGAATTCCTTGAGAAGAAGATCAAGCCTTATCTGGATGAGCGTGGCCGTACGCTGTTCATGACCGCCGGTGTGGACCGCTGGGGCATGGTGAAATCCTTTGAGGATCTGAAATACGTGGCGGTCTATGGCGATCTTTACCTGACGCTGGGTATCCCCATCCCGCTGCGCTCGGTTGCCGGTTTAAAAAGGATGGCGGCCGGGCTGGTACCGGTCGTCTCACGGCTTCCCTTCAGCTGGGTCTACCCGGTGGGTGAGTCGCAGGAGAAACGCACGCCCAAGGCCGTGCAGCACTTTAAGAGGGCTACCGTCATTGCCGGGGATAGTCACTATATAACCCGCTATATGCCGGATGATATGACCGGCAAAGTGGTGGTGACCAACACCACCACGGAGGCCGATGTGAAATTGTTCAAGCAAGCCGGGGTCAAATACCTGGTGACTTCAACACCGGTGCTGGAAGGGCGCTCTTTCGGGACCAATATGATGGAGGCTGCACTGGTGGCTGCCAGCGGCCGGCGTGAACCGGTGGATTATCGCCACGCGGACGCTTATTTCAAAGATGTTGAGGGCTATTTGGAGAAACTTAAATTGGAACCCCAGCTGCGAGAGTTGAACTGAGCATGCATGCCCTGATCACCGCCGGCGGTATCCCAAAACCGGGAGAGCATTTATACGAACAGACACAGGGCATCCCCAAGGCCCTGGTGGATGTGAATGGTAAGCCCATGATCCAGTGGATCCTGGATGCCGTGAACGGCTCAAAGCAGATCGATGCGATCTTTGTGGTTGGACTGCCGGAGACCACCGGTCTGAAATCCCGCAAACCCATTCATTATGTCAACGACAACGGGGAAGCCCTGGAAAATGTCATCGCAGGTGTTGAAGCTTTGGTGGCATTCGACCCAGAGACGAATATCTTCCTGATGACCTCATCGGATATCCCCGCACTGACGACCGAAATGGTGGATTGGGTCATTGCGCAGCAGGCACTGGCAGATGTCGACCTGCACTATTTCACCATTCGTCAACAGGATATGGAGAAACGCTACCCGGAATCGCGCCGCACCTACACCCATTTCAAGGATGCCGATCTGTGTTCAGCGGACATCTTCCTCATTCGGGCAGAGAAGGTCTTGAATCCGGCTGCCCGCTGGAAGGACCTGTTATCTGCGCGCAAGAGCCCGCTGAAACAGGCGGCCATTATCGGTTATGACATCCTGATCCTGATGCTCCTACGCAAGGTCGATCTCCAGAAGGCAGTCGGGATCGTCACCCGGCGCCTGGGTTTGACCGGGCGGGTGTCCTTTACACCCTACCCTGAAATGGGCATGGATGTCGACAAGGATTTTCAACTCGAGATCATCCGCAAGGATCTGGCCCGGGGGAAGCAGTGATGCTGCGCAGGATTCTCGAATTCGATTACCGGGCATCCTCACACTTGCGTCAGAAGGAGTCCCACGGGTTCTTTCGCGGCTTGATGGTCTTCTTCGCCCATTCAGGTGACTCGTGGTTCTGGTTGGCAGCCCTCTTCCTGGTCTGGCTTTTTGTAAAAGGTCACTGGCACACGCTGTCTGCCCTGATGGCGATCGGCCTGCTTGGGCTGGCGGTGTTGGTCCTGGTGATCAAGTTCACCGTCCGCCGCCGGCGTCCGGCCGGCGAGTGGGGTGCCATCTACCGCAACACCGACCCGCATTCCTTCCCATCCGGACATGCAGCGCGCGCGGTCTTTCTGGCCGTCCTGGCAATCGGGCTGGGACCCCTGTGGTTCGGCCTGCTGCTCCTGATCTGGGCGCCGCTGGTGGCGCTGGCTCGCGTGGCGCTGGGTGTGCATTATCTGTCGGACATTGTGGTCGGGATGTTGCTCGGTCTGCTGGCCGGCCTGGTCATGTTGGGTATCTCTCCCTGGCTGATCCAAACCTTCCCGTTTCCCTTCATTAAATAGCAGCGGCACCTCTATGAGGTGGCGGATGAAGTGCCTATCAAAGGTACCCAAATAAAAAGCGCCTGGATCACAGGCGCTTTGGTAGCACTTTGACAGGTGTGTGCTTAGTTGCGTACAACCACCGATTCGCGTACCTTGCGGGACTTGAGGGCTTCCATGTTGAACGGGCCGAAAGCGGCGGGTTCGAGCAGCTTGAAGCGTGAGGCACCCAGGTAAAGGATCTCGAGGATGAGGTCACGATAGGTGATGCCCTCTGAATTGGCGATCACACACAGGTCGCTGAAGCCGGGGGTCAAACCGGGCAGGGTGTTGATCTCGATCAGTTTGGGCTGACCGAAGGCATCCATGCGCATGTCCACGCGGGAAACATCCAGTGAGCCGATGGCCTTGTGGCCGGCGACTGCCAGACGATGCAGTTTCTCGCCGAGCGGGCGGGTGACGTTGGCCGGGCAGATGAATCCGGGAACACCCTCATCTTCATTGGTGAGCGTCTTGGCCGTGTGTCCGTAGATGCCGGGTGTGACCGTGTTGCTGGCCGCATCCACTTCCAAGGTATTGAAGCGATGGAATCCATCGCTGCGATACAGGTCGGGGCGGCGGCTGAAGATGTGGGCATCTTCACGACCGAGCACGCCGATGGTGAACTCACGACCGGGAAGGTATTCCTCGACCAGGGCGGGCTGCTGGTATTCCTTGATGATCCAGGCCACGCGATGGCGCAGCTCGCGCATGTTATGCAGGATGGCTTTGCCGTCGACGCCCATGCCGGTGCCCTCGCGGGCCGGCTTGGCGAACAGCGGAAAGTGCAGCATGGGTGAAAGGGGCTCAGAGCCGTTCACGAATTCCTGGAATTCGGCGATCGGCAGGCCGCGATCACGCCAGATACGCTTGGTCATGGTCTTGTCGAGCGCGATGGCGTTGGCCAGTACGCGCGAGGCCGTATAGGGGATGCGCAGCATCTCGAGCAGCGCAGGCACCTGGGCTTCACGGGCGTCACCACCCAGGCCTTCTGCGATATTGAAGCAGATATCCGGCTTCAGATCGCGGAGTGCGTAGGGCAGGTTGTTGTCGGCGGGGAGGAAAAATGATTTGTGTCCGTCGGATGCGATCGAGTCACAAATGGCTTCGATCGTTTCCTTTCGGTCAAATTCCGCACCGGCATCAGCAGGTCCTTCGAATGGCAGCGATGTCTCCCCCTTCATGTTCGCAATGACAGCCACTCGCCAGGGACGAGCCGGTTGCGGCTTTATAGAGGGAGGCTTTTCGCTATCCTGTTCCATTTCGGTAAAACTGTTCTTTTCCATTAGATTTCAAAACCTCTTCATTTATAGAATAAGAATTCTATATTTTTGTCCACAATTTTTAAGTATACCAACTATTCCCAATAATACAAGAGTTTCAATAAAACTCAAACAAAATTACTCAATCCGTTGCACTGCCCTTGCATCCTGCATCGCGTTCGGTTATCCTTGTGGGTGGGAGTGGATAGGTCCCGGTGGACTTCCCGGTCTTCAAAACCGGCGGCGGGTCGCTTTGCGGGCCGCGGTGGGTTCGACTCCCATCCATTCCCGCCTGTTTCGACGGGATGTGCCGAGCATGTGATACGTACTGTTATAACGTAGGATTCGATCAAAAGTTCCGAAAATAACGAATGAGTGACCTTACAAATAACTTACAAGATCTGACCGCTGCCATCGTGGCGCGTTACCTGTCTGTCGAGGATGTGACTTATGGTGACGCCAAGGGACATTACATTGCCCGTTTCCGCGGAAAACTATACGATCCCGACAGCGAGGCAGCCTATGCGCGATTATCCGATGAACTGAAGCCCCAGCAGATTACCCCGCTCTTTCGCTGGGAGGAGGACCGCCATGTCGTCCTGCTCATCCCACGTCTGACCAGCCCGCGAATCTCCAATCCGTGGTGGAACATTGTGTTGTTCATCGCCACATTGCTCAGCGTCATGCTGACCGGTGCGAGCCTGTCGTTGGAGGTGGGGAGTGACGCCTTTACGATCCGTTCAATTCGAGATGTCCTGGATCTGCTGGTGGCAGGGCTGCCCTTCGCGGTCAGCCTGCTGACCATCCTGGGTGCGCATGAGTTCGGCCATTACCTGGCCGGCCGCCACCATAACGTGCGAGTCACCCTGCCGTATTTCATCCCGTTCCCGATGTCGTTGCTCGGCACGCTGGGTGCTTTTATCAACATCAAGGAATTGCCACGCAACCGCAAGGTCCTGTTCGACATCGCGATCACCGGACCGCTCGCAGGCCTGGTATTTGCCATCCCCATTCTGATCTTTGGCCTGACCCAGTCCCACCTCGACCAGATCCCGGCGGTCATCGCCCAGGGCATGTCCTACACCATAGAGGGCAATTCCATCCTGTACCTGCTCGCTAAAAAACTGGTCTTCAACCAGTGGCTGCCGGTGCCGGTGGATTTTGGCACCATGTCCCCCTTCCTTTACTGGGTGAAGTATTTCTTTACCGGCAGCCCGCTGCCGTTGGGCGGGACCGACGTGATCATCAGCCCGATCGTGTGGGCCGGCTGGGCGGGGCTGCTGGTGACCTGCCTGAATCTGATCCCCGCCGGGCAACTGGATGGCGGGCATATCCTCAGCACGTTGATCGGACCCAAACGCATGTCCAGGCTCCTGCCGGTGATCGTGATCGCCCTGGGTGTGCTCGGCCTGGTGTGGAGTGGGTGGTGGTTGTGGATGTTTATGCTGCTGTTCCTTGGGCGCGTGCGGGCGGAGGTCCTGGACGAGATTACGCCGATCGACAAACGCCGCCGCATCATGGGCGTCATCATGCTGGTTATCTTCGTTTTGGTCTTCAGCCCGGTTCCATTGGTGACTTTTGGTGGCTAGGATGCAGCCTTTGAAGCGAAGTAGGGGAGTAATTTCGGCGGTCATCGTTCTTATCCTGATCCTGGTGAGCGCCTGCCAGGCTGCCAGCGTGACTCCCTCGGCTCAACCGGTGGTCAATATCCAGACCGCCACCCCGACAGCTACGCCCTTGCCCGGGCATATCGACCTTACCGGGGCGGATCTGGAAGGTCAGAACCTGACGCTGTGGAGCCCCTGGCTGGAGGATCGCGGTGACCAGCTTTCCTACCTGGTCCAGGATTTCAACCGGACCAATGATTATGGCATCACCATCGAGCTGGTTCCCTGGGGGGGTGACATGGCATTATTGGACAGCCTGTCCGGTGCCCTCGCGGAACCGGAAACCTTGCCGGATCTTTTCATCGCTGCACCTGAGGAAGCTTTCAGCTTGCAAGCTGCCGGCCTGCCTTTGATCGCTCTGGATGAATACCTGGCCAGCCTGGTGTGGGGATTTTCCAATGAGGAGAAGGCGGACCTGATCGATGCGGTCTGGCAGCTCGGTCAGACCAGCGGGAGTCAGTATGGCATCCCGGCTGAGACAGATGCCCAATTTCTCTTTTACAACCTGACCTGGGGGCTGGAGCTCGGCTTCAACAATCCCCCGCAGGACCATGAGGATTTCCTGCTGCAATCCTGCAAAGCAGAACAGGCCAACCTGAAGGATGGCACCCGTGAGAACAACGGCACGGGCGGCTGGCTGGTGACGAACGACGCTGCCTCAATGCTGGCCTGGCTGGCGGCTTTCGATTTCCCGGTTCCAGCTGGCGCACCATATGCCTTCGATCTGCCCGAAGTCAAATCCGGGCTGGATTACCTGAAGAATCTGGAGATCAAGGGCTGTGCCTGGCTCGGCAAGGCCGCCACGCCGTATGATTATTTAACGACCCGTTATGCCCTGCTGGTCTCCGGTTCGCTGGAGCAAGTCAGCCAACAACGCGCGGCCTTTTCGCGTACCGGCAGTACCGACCAGTGGATCCTGCTCCCCTACCCGCGCCAGTCAGGTGAGCCGCAGATGATACTGGATGGCTCCAATTATTTCCTGGTCTCATCTCAACCCGAACGCCAGATGGCTGCCTGGGTCTTCCTGCGCTGGATGAGCGAACCACTCCAGCAGGTGCGCATGTCACAGGTGACCGGAACATGGCCCGGCCGTCGCTCGGCGGTCAGCACCCTGCAGGCCGAGTGGTCCTCCGACCTCATCTACAGCTACGTGTTCAGCGCGATGGCAGATCCCCGCAGCCGCGCCGCACGACGCTGAATGGAGCATCGTCCGGCGAATCTTCGAGGATGCCGCCTGGCAGTTGTTCCAGCCCGAGACCAGGGCTGAGGGGATCCCGATTTTGTTATCAGACCTGGATGCGACCATTCTTGGAACTGCTCGATATGGGAGGAGAGTAATGAGCAAAGTGATCGTGTATACCGATGGCGCCTGCTATGGCAACCCGGGGCCAGGTGGCTGGGCAGCCCTGGTCAACGTCAATGGCGCCGAGCGCATGTTCTCGGGTGGTCACCGCGAGACCACCAATAACCGCATGGAATTGACCGCCGCCTTGAAGGCTTTGCAGAACATCCCGGATGCCAGGGAAGTGGCGGTCTACACCGATTCCGAGTACCTCAAGCTGGGCATCACCGAATGGATGCCGGTCTGGAAGGAAAATAACTGGAAACGAAAAGGCGGCCAGTTGAAGAACAAGGACCTGTGGCAGGCACTGGATAAGACCATCAGTGGCCGCAAGGTCGAATGGCACTGGCTGAAGGGGCATGCCGGCAACCCCCAGAACGAGCGCGTCGACAGGATGGCGAGGATCGCGTTGCGGAAATATATGTAATCATTGGCTGGATAGATCCCCCGGTCGATATCGTGTTGATATATAAATCCTAAGGGTTTACTTGAAACCCTTAGGATTTTTGTTTCTTCTCATTTCACGAATGGGATGCTCAGGGGGTAGTGGATCGGCCTGTCTGACAGCGAGCGAATGGTATTCATCACGCCCTGGAAGGTGCTGAAGATGCCGATGACGAGGAATGGAAGGATGCTTAATATGGCCAGCGTTGAAGCCAAGATCACGAATCCCTCTCCCATGTCCATGCTCAACAGGATCAGTGTGGGCAGGCCAACGATCATGAAGAACGTTGCCGCAAAGAGTGACAGCGTCATGGTAATCTGGAAGTTGAGCACCTGGCGTCCCTGCTGGTCGATGCGGGGCGACGAGTTCTTCTTCCAGGACCACAACACTAGCGGGATGATCACCATGCAGATGATGCTGCTGAGATGCAGGAGCGCCAGCCACGGATTGTCCTTGTTCTCATCCAGTTCGATGAAATCGAACTCGAGTGCTTCCGACAGACACTGCAGGGTGTAGGCGCGCGGGTCTACTTCGCCGGTTTCGATGCGCTGGATGGTGCGTGAGCTGACCTCGCATTTCTCCGCCAGCGCTTCCTGGGTGAGGCCTTTCAGTTGCCTCAATTCATTAATTTTTTGTCCGAGATAGGGTTGGTTCATGGTTAACTCCTTTCTGAGTCGTCCTCATTATCCAAAAACCAGCCGTAAAGACAATGTCGTAAGCACGACATTTGGGTGACATTTCAATTTTAATCCCGACAGTTCATATTTTACAGCCTTGCGGGCTGCCCGAAACCCCATCATCATTCAATAATTGGACAAATACTGTCCAATATGCTATATTACTAATCTCAGATTCAGTTATCTGAAAGGAGAATCGGATCATGATCAATAAAATATTTGTTAACTTACCAGTAAAAGATTTACAAAAGAGTATGTCATTCTTTTCAAATCTTGGTTTTAAAATCAATAAGCAGTTCACGGATGAGAATGCTGCCTGTCTGGTCATCACTGAGGAGATCTATGCCATGCTGCTGCTCGAGAAATTCTTCAAGACCTTCATCAAGAAAGAGATTGCCGATAGTACGAAATTCACAGAAGCTATCCTGGCCCTAAATACCGAAAGCCGCGCGGAGGTGGATTCCATCCTGGCCAAAGCCCTGGCCGCCGGTGCAAAGGAATATCGCGAAGCGGAGGATTATGGCTGGATGTACGGCCGGTCCTTTGAAGATCTGGATGGCCATTTGTGGGAAGTGGGTTACATGGACCCCGCCCACGTTGAGCCCGTCTGATTAAGTGAGGAAAAATGCAAAAGATAACCCCATTTCTATGGTTTGATGCGAATGCCGAAGAGGCAGTCGCTTTCTATACTTCCATCTTTCCAAACTCGAGCATTCAACAAGTCGACCGGTATGGAAAGGACTCGCCCGGCACTGAAGGCAGCGTGATGGTGATCGCATTCACCCTCAACGGGCAGGAATTCAATGCGCTCAACGGTGGTCCCGTCTACAAGATCAATCCGGCCATCTCTTTTGTCGTCAGCTGTGAGGACCAGGCAGAGGTGGACCATTATTGGGAGCACCTGCTCGCGGGTGGTAAGGCAGATCAATGCGGCTGGCTGACCGATAAATTCGGCGTCACCTGGCAGATCGTCCCCAAAGAACTCGGTGAATTGCTGGCGGACCCTGACTCCCAGAAGGCATACCGTGCCATGCAGGCCATGTTGAAGATGGTCAAGCTGGATATCACCGAGTTGAGAAAAGCCTTCGAAGGATAACCGTTACCGTCGGACCATGGGGATGTAGACCGGATAGCCGAAACGCTGCAGGTAATATGGGTAATCTGCAGCTGTTGCATCGCTGCGATTGCCGGCGTAATCCTCCACCACAAAGATGATGCGATGTAGTCCGGGATTGACCGAAGTCCGGTTGCTGTTCCATTCAAAACAGCCATCTGCAGCATTGACAGCGCCTATACTGCTCCAGATACCAGATTCGGAACCATCTGTTGCATTACTATAAAAACCCTCGATCTGCCTGACACCACTGAAGGAATCTGATCCTTCGACGCATATATAGATTCCTTCATAGCCCTCCGGGCTGTCTGGATAAAGAGACGCCAGTAAGAATTCCGGGTCCACCCGGTCAAGTTCCAGAAGGACAAATGGGCTGACGTAGGCGCCACCGCCCCGGATGATTGCCAGGCTGGCGAACAAGACAGACCGATCACTGATCGCACTGGTATCCCACTCAAACACCCAACCATCATCTGGATTCGTGTCATTCTGTAAGAAATACCAGCCATCACCGAAATCAACCCAGAACTGGACCCCTTCCACCATCTCGTATGGATCGTCGGCCGTGGCGGTCAATGTGACGAGCTGCTTGTGATAGGCATCGTACTCCGGTGTGATCGTAACGTACGGAGCCGCCCGTTCGGGCGTCCCGCTGATGGCGAAGGTGGCATCTGTCACCGCGGTCAACTGGTCCAGGGTGATGCCAGGCGCCAGGACATTCGAGTCCGTGGTCCAATCGGGCGCATACGACAGGCTGACGGTGGTCTGGCTGACCGCCCCGCTGGCATGGAAGGGAATGCTTGCCAGCGTGCCCGAACCGGTGAAGGTTGTGCCGTTGGTATTCAAACTGGAGAACCAGATGATGCCCTGGTCCTGGAAGACCTGGTTGACATCGTTCGAGGCATACAGACCCCCACCCAGGATCTGGATGCCCTCCATGCCGGCATCCTGGTCGACTACCTGCAGCGCGCCCGGGTCATAGCGGATGACGACCTCGACCCCGCTCGTGGCAGCGCCATCCGTGTCGAGGTGGACCGGCATCCAGAAACCAGTGCCGGTCGCGGGGGTGGCCGGGGTTGTCAGTGACAGCTCAGGTGCTGCATACGCTGCGGCAGGTGCGAGTGATGGCGCGCCGGATCCAGCACCCTCCGGCCAACCCTGGCCCATGACCCCCAGGGCTCCGGTGTTCCAATAGTTGGATCGCCATAGGGAGATGTCCAAAATATCCACCTCTCCGTCGTGGTTGAAATCAGCGGCCCCGCTGCATTCCGCTGCACCCGGATCATCCAGGCAAATGCGGAAATCATGCGACCAGAGCTCGGAGTCTACCAGGTTGATCTTGTTGTCTTCATTCCCATCGGCCAGGCCGGGGGTGCCGCCGCCGTCGAAATCAATAATGATCAGGCTGGTGTTGTTGCTGATCGAAAGGCGCTTCTTCATGCCCAGCATGCCCTGCGGTTTCAGGTAGAAGGAGTAGGTGCCGAGTGGGAAGTCCAGCAGGATATAGGCGGGGGAGTAGCCGGCACTGTCGAGGGTCAGGTTGAGTTCCCTGTATTTTGACCAGCCGAAGGTGTTGGAGATGACCAGTTTGGCGGGCAGTTCCCAGCCATGTGTGGTCATATGCACCTGGATCATGGGGGCATCCCCCTGGTGGGTCTGGATGAAGGTTGTCGGGTTTTGCCAGTTGCTGATCGAAAAATGGGAATCGCAGGTCTTTTGATAGCCGAGATAGACCCAGTAACTCTTGGCCGGGCTGCAGCAACTGCAATAATAATTGGTGCTGGTGTATGCGCCATTGCGGATGCCAAAATGGACATGCGGTTTCCAGGAACCACCGTCATTGGCGTCATCTGCCACATAACCGATCAACTGGCCTTTGGATACTTCGCTGCCGGCGCTGACAGCCAGCGGGCGGGCCAGGTGCCCGGTCACCGAGGTGTAATACTCGCCGGTCGGAAGGTGATGCTCGATGATGACCACCCCGCCATACCCGCCAGCGGCTCCTGCGAAGCGCACGATGCCACTGGCAGTCGCATTCACCGGTTTTCCGGCTGCCTCCGAATCGTTGTGGTGCCCGCTGACGAAGTAATCCTCGCCCAGGTGCCCGGGTGCCACACCGACGCCGCCGAAAGTGGTGGTGCGGTCCCAGCCGCTGTGGTCGATCGGGTCGCCCACCGGGAACTGGAAGCTGGCGGCCAGCGCATAAGCCGTGGAAGGGCTGTCAATAAACCCGGCCCTGGCCTGGGTGACCGGCGTCGGGCTGAGGAAACCGGGGAATAGGAAAAGGGCGATGAGGATCCGCTGCCAGTGTCCGTTTTTCATTGAGGGCTCCGATGTTAGACAGAATGAAGGGCTGACGAACAAACCCTTGAGATTGTCGCCTTATTATAAGCCAGGGCGGCGTGCTCGGGGGATCTGATGGACACCCCCTCTGTGTCCTTCGTGCTCTTGGTGGTTAAAAGCCCTATCCATCCCCCCTCAAGCCCCCGGGTGAGCTGTGCCGGAAAGACCCGTCCCAAAGGGGGGGGGCGGCGTATCTGAGAGACGCAACGTCTTATAGGATCACGGCCTCTTCTCGTTTCACTTGTGGAGCACCATCGCTTTGCTCGTGGAAGTGTCGCTGAATTAATCCTTGTTTTAAATCCCCTTCGCGTTCTTTGTGCCCTTTGTGGTTAAAGTCTTTCCCATCCCCTCTTAATCCCCCGGGTGGGCCGCCTTTCGGGGCGGCACTCCGGGGGACACCACGAGTATTACGAGTAGGTGTACCGCCCGGTCATCCCCCGGGTGGGCAGATCGACCGGGTGCAGCGACCAGCGGGGAGCTGCTCCGGTCGACACCGTGCTGATACAGCACAGGTGCTTAGGCGATGCCCTCCGGGGGACGCCGTGCCTATCAGGCACAGACGCATGAGCGAACCGTCCTAAAACGAGGGTCTAAGGTCAGGTGTCAAGAATAATCCCCCATAATTCACCCGGTCACTATCGACCTATCTAAAAATTGGGGTGCAAGCACATTATCGAAGGTCTGCTGTACCTGAAAGTGACAGTAGATCTTTATTTTTACCCATAAAGATGCTTGCTGTAACCGAGAGTGACAGCGGGTGTAACTCTAAGTTATAGCGCGCTGTAACTAAGAGTTACACTAATCATAGTTTTATAAGAACAAATAAAGAAAGAATCAAAAGAACGATCCAGGGGACTTGACAGGGGTTGTATAACGAGCTTAGCTCGATTAAGTGGAATCCACTTTGGTTGTAAGAAAGACGCCTGTCAAAAGCTAACCAGACCCTTAGGGTTTTCTACAAAACCCTAAGGGTCTTTCATCGGGGCGAGTGCCCCCTGAGTACGGGGGTTATGGGACTCGATCTCGTTCTTTGTTTTATGAGATCGTCCTGGGCGCGAACGCCAGCTCGCGATGCTCGCTGCGTTCCCCGGAGTACCTTCACTCGGGTGGAGCGCTCTGGAGAGCGCCACTCCGAGTGACGTCGTGTCTGTAAGACACGACGCTGCCGAACCCCCTTAGAACGGGGGCATAATGGCTCGGCCCACACGGGGGAAACGAGTGGGTAAACCCGAGCGCGTACTTTGCGCGAGTCCTGGCGAACGAAGTGAGTCAGGACACAAGGTGTCAATTAATCAGAAAAGGTCAGTGAACACTGACCTTTATATGGGGCGGGTGGGACTTGAACCCACAAGGTGTCTCCACCGGAGGATTTTCAAGTCCTCTGCGTCTGCCAATTCCGCCACCGCCCCACGTCTCCCAATTTTATCCGATAGACTCCCACAGTCAAGACTTCGCCCGACAATCACTTTTATCTTGTTATGTTGACGTATTATATGGGTTCCATCCCGTGCTATAATTCCTCCCAGGCAAATTCACCGGGCTCTGATCGGCCGGATGATAGCCTATCACAGCCGACTTGACACTTCGATGAGACATCCGACCAAGTCTGACCCGGGCAAGCCAACCCTCCCGCAGCCGGCCATGAGTGGGGATAAATTCAAATGGCGAAGCAGGGGTTGATAAAGTCATATTCCGTTACCTCCTTCAGCCCTTTGGCCATTTCCAATACATCAGTTCCAGCATCGCCCTTCTGACCGGGCACACCCTGGACGAGTTCTATAAAACCCCCAACTTGTGGATCCAATGCCTGCACCCGGATGACCAGGCCGATCAAACCCGCATCCTGCTCGGCAACGCGAATGGCGAGAAAAAACTGATTCGCATCCATAAACCCGGCCAGGGTTACATCCCGCTTGAACAAACTGTGGCGATCTGCTTTGACGACGAGGGCCGGTCTTTGACGGTCGAGTCTGTCTGCCAGATCCAGGATGAGGAACAGATCCGTCACATGGAGGGCGACCTCGCGAATCCCGCCATCCTGCGGAGCCTGGACCTGTCGCCGACACCGTTGGCCATCAACAGCATCGATACTTTCCAGGTCCTGTTTGCCAGCAGGTCCTTCGTGGATTACCTGAAATATCCCCTGGATGATTTGAAAACCATGTCGCTAAGCGATGTGCCTATCTGGGTTGACCCGGGCGATCGGGACGCCTTCGAGCAGATGCTCGATGCCCGCCACAAATCCGGGCCAGCCCTGGTCCGACTCCGGGCGGCGGATGGTTCGATCCGGCATGCATGGATCTCGATCCAGACCGTGTTATTCCAGGGACAGGCCTGCTTCATGTCCCAGTTTGCAGATGTCACCGATTCTGAAGGTGAGAAGAACAGGCTGCAGATTGAATATACGACCCTGGCCCGCATAATCGATAACTCACCCCTCTCGATCAATGTCAGCGATATCACCGGTAAAACGGTGCTCTGGAACCGTCGTTCGGAACAGATCTTCGGCTGGACCAAGGATGAAATCCTGGGACAGACCATGCCCTTCATCCGTGATTACGGCGATGAAGCTTACCAACGCTTTTGGGAGAACATCCGGGATCGTGACACCTGGTCTGGAACGGATGTCCGGCTGAAGTGCAAGGACGGCTCGGAAATTGTCGTGTGTATGTATAATTCGCCGGTCATTAATCAAGAAGGAAACATGACCGGGGTGTTGGGCATATTGACCGACAAGAACGAGGCCGGCCAGGCGCGCCTGATGCAGAACGCGCTCTTCAACATCGCAAGCGCGACCAACGACACCACCAACCTGGATGACCTGTACCGCTCGATCCACCAGGTGTTGGCCACCCTCATGCCTGCAGAGAATATCTTCATCGCCTTGTATGATGAGAAGAAGGGCATCATTTCTTATCCGTATTACCAGGATCAATATGACCTGCCGCCGGAACCTTCGCGCGCTGAACGGGGACTGACGGCGATGGTCATTCGCAATGGAGAATCCCAGCTGGTCAACCCTGCCAGATTTGACGAACTGGTCGCGAGCGGGGAGGTTGAGTCTGTCGGGACACCTTCGATCGACTGGTTGGGGGTCCCTCTGAAGGTCAAGAATCGGACCTTTGGCATGATCGCCGTCCAGAGCTACACCGAGGGAGTGCGGTTCACCGAAGAACACAAGGATTTATTGGAATTCGTCTCGGACCAGATCGCGATGGCGGTTGAGCGGGTGCGCAATGAGGAAACCATCCGCATCAATGAAAAACGCTACCGGGATATTCTGGAGGATCAATCAGATCTGATCCTGCGCTTCCATACCGATGGGACACTCACCTTTGCCAACCAGGCTTATTGTGATTATTTTGGGTTGGATCGCAGCGATGCCGTTGGGAGCTCGGTGCTGGAGATCTTCCCCCGCCAGCGCATTAACCGCATTACGAAGAATGCACTGCAGCCGGATGGAAAACAAACCAGCGAATCCTTCGAGAACGAACACACCCTGCCGGATGGCAGACCGCATTGGGTGCAGTGGAAGACGCGGGTCATCTTCTCGGAAAATGGCAATCTGGAAGAAATCCAGGCAGTCGGTCGTGACATCACCGAGCAACATATGCGCCATCAGGAAATGGAATTGATCACCAGCATCACCAGCGCCACACGTTTCACGCATTCGACCCATGAGATGCTGGATGAGATCCTGGATGAGATCAACGAAACGATTTCGATGGACGCCCTGGGTTTCTCCCTCTACAGCTCCAGCGATGAGAGCATGACCATGGATTTTGTGCGCGGGATCTGGATGGGGTGTCACCATGTTGCCATCCCGATCCGGCCGGCGATCATCTGGGAGATATTCAGGACCCGCGGCATATATCAGAACAACCGCTTGAACCAAAAAAACATATTAGCACCGAGCGAGCTGACCAAGAACCTGACAGGCATCGCCGGGATCCCCCTGGTAGCTGAGGATACCCCCATCGGTATGCTGTGGATGGGTAAGAAATCTGCCATTTCTGATGAGGAGATCCGCCTGATCAAATCCGTGGGCGATATCACCGCCAATGGCATTCACCGGATCAATCTATTTGAAAAGACCCAGGAAAGGCTGCGGCGCCTGACCACCCTGAAGACCATCGACTTGGCCATCACCTCGACCGTGGATCTCAAGGTCATCCTGGATATTCTGATCGACCAGATCGTCAACCAGCTGGGTGTGGATGCGGCCTCGATTTGGCTGTTCGACCCGGCCACGCAGTTGCTCGAATACCGCGCCGGCCGGGGCTTCAGCAGCATGGATTTCAAGAATTACCGGCTGCGCCTGGGCGAGAGCCATGCCGGGCGGGTGGCACTTGAACGTAAACGCGAGATCGTCCATAACCTGGATGAAGTGACCGACTCGATGACCGAGTTCTATCGCAAGCTGGGTGAACAATTTACCTCTTTCATCGCCATCCCGTTGATCGCCAAGGGTCAGGTGAAAGGTGTGTTGGAAATCTTCACCAAACGCCGCTTGATCCCGGATGCTGAATGGCTGGAGTTCCTGGATTCACTGGGAGGCCAGGCGGCCATTGCGCTCGATAATGCCACCATGTTCGACCGGCTGCAGCGTTCCAATATTGAGCTGGGATTGGCTTATGATGCCACCATCGACGGCTGGGCGCGCGCGCTCGAAATGCGCGACCAGGAGACCATCGGTCACACGCGACGGGTGGCTGATCTGACCATCGGGTTGGTAAAGTTACTGGATGACAGCGGGCTGGATATCGAACAGATCCGGCGTGGAGTGATGCTTCACGACATCGGCAAGATGGGCATCCCCGACCGTATCCTCCTGAAGAAGGCGCACCTGACACCGGATGAGTGGAAGATCATGCGCATGCATCCGAGTTACGCATATGACATGCTGCATTCGGTGCCGAACCTGAGAAAGCTCGTCGACATCCCCTATAGCCACCATGAGCGTTGGGATGGCAATGGTTACCCGCGTGGATTGAAGGGCGAGGAAATCCCGCTGGCAGCCAGGATATTCACTGTGGTTGACGTCTGGGATGCCATTCGCTCGGACCGCCCCTACCGGCCGTCCTGGCCTGAGAAAAAAGCCATCGATTACATGAAGGAAGAGACCGGCAAAAAGTTCGACCCAAGCCTGGTCAAGTTATTCCTTGACAATCTCTCAATATTAATAAAACCCGATACCGGTTACCCACAGATCTGATCCGCGCCAGCATCAAAGCTTGGGCAATTCGATCGTCCGCTGATTCTGGTACTTCCCCTTTTTATCCGCATAAGAGACCTCGCACTGCTCATCCGCCTCGAAGAACAGCACCTGGGCGATGCCCTCATTGGCATAGATCTTGGCCGGCAGCGGGGTGGTGTTCGATATCTCAAGCGTCACGTACCCCTGCCACTCCGGTTCGAAGGGGGTCACATTGACGATGATGCCGCAGCGGGCATAGGTGCTTTTACCCAGGCAGATGGTCAGGACGCCGCGCGGGATGCGCAGGTACTCGACCGTCCGGCCCAGGGCGAAGGAATTGGGTGGGATCACACACACATCGCCTTTAAAATCCACCATGGATCGCGGATCAAAATTTTTTGGATCCACAATCGCAGAATTCACATTGGTGAAGATCTTGAATTCATCCGCCACGCGAATGTCGTAGCCGTAGGAAGATACTCCGTAGGAAATGACGCCTTCACGCACCTGACCTGCTGCGTAGGGTTCGATCATTTGATGTTCGGTGGCCATTTTCGTGATCCAATGGTCGGGTTTGAGTCCCATGTTCAGCTCCTGATGAATAAATTAGGGTATTGGAATGCGTTAAGAAGGTTAATTTTCCGGACTCGACCTCCACCCATTTGGAGACATAGGTCCCGTAGGCAAGGGTGACGAACCGGTACCAGCCTGGTGTCAGGCTGCTGATGACGAAATTCTCATGATAGGTGGGGTCGCTGGATAAGCTTCCATCGTAGTAGGTCGAAAGGGTGAAACGATCTTCCAGGCTGCCGCCCTGGGTCGGGCTGTATTCCAGGCGGATGTTGGTCACGCGCATGACCTTGCCCTCCGCGCCCTGGAAAATGCCAGCCAGGGCACCATTGGTCGATGATGTTCCATAAGGGGACAATGCCAGCCACAGCTCCGGGTTGACGGCAGCCTGGTAGGCATTCTCTCCCAGGCGCACCTCAAAATGGAGGTGGGAGCCCTGGGCGGAGCCGGTGCGGCCCACACTGCCGATCTGCTGACCGGTGGTCACCTCATCACCGGTCGTAACGCGTACCTCGGATAGGTGGGCGTACAGCGTAAATAACGACTGATCGATACCCGTCAGGTGATGCTCCAGCACGATCAAGTTACCGTAGAAGTTGGTGTTCATCCCGAAGTTCGTCCCGGCATCATTCCCGGCATATACAACCACGCCATCTGCAGCGGCCAGGACGGGCGTCCCGGAGGGGTTGCTGAACTCCACCCCATGATGGATCTCGCGTTCTCCTTCCATCGTGCTGCCGAAACGATAGCTGCCGGTAATGGACTGATTGACTCCGTCCGGGATCGGGTTCTGTAAGAAGAAATGCCCATCCAGGATGCAGGCTCTGTTCCACGCAGGTTTGGATTTCAAGTGTCGGTTGCGGGGTGGCGGCTGGGGTTACCGGGCGCTGGCTCGGGAGGGCTGCCAGGAGGGTTGGCTCCCGGCTCAGCCGGCAGGCTGGTCTCGACGGTTGGATTCACCGCGCAGCCCGCCAGCAGGAATGCCAGGACCAGGAATGTTGCCCGGACGTGAGAGTGGATCTCATGCAGATTACAGCTGCATCCCGCCGCGGGAGGATAGGATCTGCCGGATGCGGGTGATGAGTTCATCTGCCTGCTTTTCGACCCCGCCCACTTCTGTGGTCATGGCAGTAGCTTGCTGATCCCCGGGCATGCCCAGCAGGTTGATGCGCACGTTGTAGCCGGCACCGGTCAGTCCGGCGCGTGCCAGGGCTGAGGCACTGCCCGCGTCGGATATGGCATTCAGATTGCCCAGCTCGGCCGCTGCGATGGCCAGTTTCAGGACCGACAAGTGACTTGCGGCTCACTTCCAGCGGCACCTGGGCGGCGTTGAGCGTGGCTGCGTGAATGGCTGTTTCCCGCTTGGCCTTTTCGTCATCGCTCTCCTTGGGCAGTTTCATGGCAGCCATGAGCTGTTCGAAGGCCGCCGCATCCCGATCGACATCCGCGTTCAATTCACGGCGCAGCTGATCTGCCCCGTCACGCAGGGTTTCCATTTGTTTTTCAACCTCGGCGTACTTCTTTTTGCCGATCGTCAGGCGCGCCACCATCGCCACCAGCGCGGCGGCCTGGGCGACGGCGTAGGCCGCGGCAGAGCCTCCACCCGGGGTGGGGGTGGCGGCTGCCAGTTCGTCCAGGAAGACGTCACGCGGCGGGATGGCCGAACTGCCCCCGGTAGCCAGCTGGCTCTCCAGGATCTGGTGGTTCTCGAAGCCGTCCAACTGCAGGTACCAAGCCGCAGCATTGATCATGGCCTCCTGGGGTACCAAGCCCGACCAGCTCGCAGTGGTGGATGTCAACGCCGTAGCGGGCAGCTTCACGCCGGACCAGTTCGACCGCCTGCGGGATGGGAGTGCCCAGGTAATTGGTCAGGTTCATCGAAACCTGCGCGCGCCCGTCGACCAGCACGCCCATGCCCTTGACATACCGCAAGCCCCCGCCCGAGAAGCGCACCGTTTTGGCGATCTTTTTGGCGATGGAGACGTCATCTGTGGTCAGGTAGACGTTGTAGGCGATCAGGGGGAAACGCGCGCCGATGACGGTCGCGCCGGCTTTTGGGAGTCTCGTTGGGCCGAAATCGGGTTTTCGCTCGGGATCCTTTTCGATCTCGGCTTTCAGGCCTTCATATTGCCCGCGCCGGATGTTTTCAAGGTTCTGCCGCTCGGGGCGGGTGGCCGCTTCTTCATATAAATAAACCGGTATACCCAGTTCATCCGCCACGCGTTTGCCCAATCTTTTGGCGATCTCGACACATTCCGGCATGCCCAGGCCTGAGATGGGCACGAATGGCACCACATCCGTGGCGCCGATGCGCGGGTGTTCGCCGGTGTGGTTATCCAGATCGATCAGGCGTCCGGCGGTCTGGATGGCCTTAAAGGCAGCTTCTTCGACCGCGACCGGCGCCCCGATGTAGGTCACGACCGTGCGGTTGTGGTCGAGGTCGGAATGCCGGTCCAACAGGATGATGCCGTTCACGGCCGTGATGCTGGCGACGATCTCTTCAACCACTTCCGGCCGGCGGGCTTCCGAAAAATTGGGGATGCATTCGATCAGGGGATTAGGCATGCGGACTCCATTTGGTGATTTGCTGCAATTATACCGAACATCCCTGCCGGAACGTGCTACAATGCGGGTGGAGGCTGCCATGTGCGGACGATTCACGCTCACGCTCGACCCGGGGGATCTTCAGGATGTCCTCAATATCGACATCAGCTCGGTCGATCTCATACCGCGTTACAACATCGCTCCCTCCCAGCCGGTGGCGGCCGTGCGCGATGGCGTCTTCGCGCAAGGTGGAGCTGTTCCAGTGGGGGTTGGTGCCCTCCTGGGCCAAGGATGTCAGCATCGGTTACAAGATGATCAATGCCCGCTCGGAGACGATCAGCGAGAAACCTTCCTTCCGGGTGCCCTTCTCGCGCCGACGCTGCCTGATCCCGGCGGATGGTTTTTACGAGTGGGCTCAGGGCGAGGGTGGCAAGATTCCCTATTATTTCTACCTGAAGGATCACAAACCCTTCACCTTTGCCGGGTTGTGGGAGGAATGGCAGCCCAAGGAAGGCGAGCCGCTGCGCACCTGCACGATCATCACCTGCGCGGCCAATGAGGTGCTCAACGTTATCACGAACGCATGCCGGTCATCCTGCCTGCTGATCTGCGCTGGCTGTGGCTCGATCCGGCTGCGCGAGCCTCCGAGCTGCAAACCTGGCTTAAGCCTTACCCGGCCGAGGCGATGGCCTGGCATGAGGTCTCCCGGTTGGTCAACAAGCCTGGAATGGAATCGGCGGAATTGATCGCCCATTTGGGCGGGCTGTAATGGAGCCCCTGCCCCATTCAAGGCTTGATTCCATTGACCCATCCTGACTTTATGGTAAAATCCTTCGCACTGCCCCCATGGTCTAGTGGTTAGGACACGGCCCTTTCAAGGCCATAACAGGAGTTCGAGTCTCCTTGGGGGCACAAGAACCCACCTTATTCGGTGGGTCTTTGCTTTTAAAAGTCATAACAGGAGTCCCCGGAAGGGGATGGTATTCGATTTCTCCTTGGGGGCACAAAACAGCCGCCTGCATAGGCGGTATTTGTTCTAGATTCCGGTTTTGAAGAACAAACCGGCATAACAAGAGCATCTACAGTGTGTAGTATTCGCCGGAGGCCACGGAGTGGTGGTCTCCTTGCACTCCGCGTGCAATGTTGGCTCGCTTTTAGATTTGCACTACTCTACTTGAAGTTAGATTAGATCGTAAAACTAGACCGTTGAACTGGTTGTGATCGTGCCCGCACGCTCGTAATTCACGACGATGACGCCATTCGGGGTGACTGTGCTTTCCGTCACCTTGAACGCCAGCGGGATCGTGCCACCGGGGAACAACCGCTTTCCAACGCCCAGCGTTATTGGATAGATCATCAACCAGAAGGCATCGACCAGATCATGCTGGATCAGCGTCTGCAGGAGATTGCCACTTCCCCAAACGTGCAGATCCGGCCCTGGCTGTTGCTTGATCTTGGCGACTTTTTCTGCAATATCTCTGTTTAAAATCACGGACGGCTGCCATTCACCTGACGTCAAGGTATTCGATGCGACGTACTTGGTCGCCGCGTTGGCGCCAGGCCACGCGTCCCCATGTTGAGGCCAGTACGGCGCCCAAATATCATAGGTTTTGCGCCCCAACAACAGGTCGAACGGCAGGTTCATCTGCCTTCTTAGGGCCGTTCCAAGAATCGGGTCGGAATATGGCGCTATCCACCCGCCATAAGCGAAGCCGCCGCTGGTATCTTCGTCTGGCCCGCCTGGGGCTTGGATGACACCATCAAGGGAGATATGTTCAAGCACTAAAACTTTTCTCATAATTGAGTCCCTCCGTCATCTGGATTACCATCGGGTTCCCTCGTTCATAAGTGGAAAACAACGTCTCAAATGTTATTTTATATCATAATGCGTAAGGCACCTACCAGGAGCATCCAGTGGGTGTGCTATTCGAGATCAGTCTCCTTGGGGGCACACATCAATTGTGTGTATTAAGTATAAGATGCCCCTTCGGGGGAGAACGCGGCAAGCAACTTCCTCGGGTCCCCGTTTTCTCCCGACATCTTCCTCACTTAGTGTTCCATGGAAGGTCGTCGCGGTTAATCACGAAGGGATCCGCAAGGAGAATATCAGCGTTGAGGTTGGACACCAAGGACCAACTTGACCCCGGATAACTGTGCCAGCAGACCCAGAAGGCAATCCGGGGGTAATCGTTCTGGATCCGTTCGATGATACGTGAGGTATCCCAGGTCCCACTCTTAAAAAAGGGGCCGTCAGAATTGGGTCCGTACTCCGCAATGCCGAGGGGCTTTCCCATATTTAGGTAAGTACCATAATCCGAGATCGACATGTCATCCGCGTAGTTGGTGCCTGCTATGATGTCGACGTAGCTGTCCCCAGGATAGGCCCAATCGACAGCCCGAAAGACGTAATTTGTCGCGGTGTCATTACCGTACGTAGACGTTGGTGAATAGACCCAGATAAGATTGTCAAGACCTTTATCATTCGTAAAATAATCGTGCATGGCGCGGTACACCCGGATGTAGGGTTCGGGGTCAGTGCGATGGGAGGATATGCCCCACCAGAACCAAACGCCATTCATTTCCTGCATCGGTCTGAAGAGCACAACCACGCCCGCGTTTTGGAGTTCCTGAAGAGCCCCGGCGATGCGGTCCAACTTGCGCATCCAGGCCGCATAGACAGGCTTCCCAGGAAGGAGAAGGTCGTCCAAGCTTGCTCCGGACGGCAGGTTGCTTATTGTTCCAGAGGGCCCCGTTGACGATCCGGAATTGATTGCGAGGTTTGTCTCATCGTTGAACCAGGGATTCTGGGGGGTGAAGGTGACCATGACAATCCCACCGTTATGTGCGTAGTCGATCAAGACTTCATTCGCCTTCGAGAGCTGGGCGGGAGTGAATGAACGAGCCCACTCATAATCGAGGCCAATTATGCCCGGCCACTCCCCGGTTTTATCGTGCAGGGCTTCTATCATGGTGCGGTAGCCGCGCTGGTAGGAATTGTCTGTGATCTCGTCACCGTGGTAAGCGTTCTGCCCGCTGATTGCGCCGCGGAAAGTCCGTAGCGGTGGAGAGGGAGGTGATGAAATCCAAGACCTGAGTCCGCTGGATCACAAAATATGTGGGTGTAGGTGTTAGAGTGGGCATTGGTGTCTTTGTGGGGGTCAGTGTTATCAGCGGTGTCGTTGCTTTCATATCTGAATTTGCACCACATCCCACTAAACCTGGCAGAAGCAACAATGAGAGCAACAAGATGCCAGCCTTAAAGAAAATATATTTTCTTTTCACCTTGGTCTCCTTTTTCGACTTACTGTGCCGCTGAACGGTTGGCGTTACTGGCGCTGGGTAAGGTTCAGGGAACAGAAAAAACTCAAAGCCAGAAATACTTGAAAATGCCACGGAATCCCGCATGTCAGATGCATCCGAGAAGGTGGCGAGTTATCATTTTAGGGGAGAGAAACCACCGCGCCTGTCTTGTTAAAAGTATACTCAGTATTGGCATACACGCAAGCCATATAACAGAGGTTAAAAGCCTGCCGGATGATTGAAGAGGGACCTCCTGTGATGGCATGAATGATCAAGTTGTCAGCCACCCTCTCAACTTAGGATTATCCGTATACACACCCCCCTTGGGGGCACTACGATACGCGGGCGTTCACAAGGCTATCACGGTTGAATGGACCGGATGACCTCACAGAACGCCCGCTTTATCTTTAACCTGGGAAATCCATCCCGCCACGCGGGAGTCACCCACACGAACACCCGTCTTAATGGCGGGTGTTCGCGATTCCATTTAACCCCATACAACAAAGAACCTTATCAATTTCATAGCACACCCGCTCGGCGGCTCACGAGCCGACAAGAAAAGACTGCTTGAGGGAAACGGGATGTAAAAGATTTTTCCAGATCATTATTGCTCTAAGCGTATTGACTGCATATTTCTTTTGACGTATAGTATTAAAAGATAGTCTAAGCGGTATGTGTGGATTTTTACCATTCACATATTAATAATTCGCCATATAACACACCTGTAGGGGTTTTATACGATCCGCTTATACGCGTTAGGTGCACAATCTGGAGCTGAAAGATGGTTAGTTCAGAAGGGAGAAGAAAAAATGCTATACAGTCTAAAAAAAGAACAACTTGATAAAATGGCGAATTCGTATATAGTTCCAGATTTTCCTAATGCAGAAATGATATTTGCGATATTTGAAACCAATCGAGATATCGTACATGAGATATTGCCACATCCCCTAAAGCCATCCGCAGATGCTCGAGGGGTTGCATTTGTAGGTAAGTACCCTGAAACTAATTTTAACCCTGGATATAACGAAGGGGCATTACTACTGAATTGCGAATTCAAAGGTGAACGTGGTGCATACTGCTTGAGCATGCCGGTAGATGATGATATGGCAATGGTTGGAGGGCGAGAAGTTTATGGATATCCAAAGAAAATAGCAGATGGAATTTCGCTTGAGAGAAAAGATGCAACTGTAATTGGGAGTGTAACTCGAAAAGGGACTGAAATCATTAGGATTGAGTGTCAATTGACGCATGATACACCAGATGATTTTTTTGGAAAACTAGCTTATCCAACAGAAGACTGGGATGGGGTCAAATGTCAAAAAGTCGTATCCTTTTTGTTCAAGCACTTTCCTGGCCCAGGGGGCAATTTAGATTATTTGCCGAGATTGATTCGAGAGCCGGTATTGTTTAGATCACTTGGAAAGTTAAAAACCGGGATTGGAGAGATCAAACTTTCATCAACAGAATATGACCCACTCGGTGAGATCCCCGTGGAATCAATAATAAGCATTTTTTATGGTCGGTTCCATAACACTATGTTACCCGGCAAAGTCGTTGGACGGGTATGGAATCCGCTTCGTTTTATCAAGCATGCATTTTTCAAGACAGACATTGTGCCAATAATTCTTGATAACTTTGATCCCGATCAAGTGGAAAAAGCTAAAGGAATCGCGCAGAAGGCAAAAAAGTACTAACACGTTCAGTGCACCTAACCCCGCGTTATGCAGACCCGGCGGCGCTGCCTGATCCCGGCGGATGGTTTTTACGAGTGGACTCAGGGCGAGGGTGGCAAGACCCCCTATTATTTCTATCTGAAGGATCATAAACCCTTCACCTTCGCCGGGTTGTGGGAGGAATGGCAGCCCAAGGAAGGCGAGCCGCTGCGCACCTGCACGATCATCACCTGCGCGGCCAATGAGACACTCAGCGCTTATCACGAACGCATGCCGGTCATCCTGCCTTCTGATCTGCGCTGGCTGTGGCTCGACCCGGCTGCCCAAGTTCCCGAACTGCAATCCTGGCTCAAGCCTTACCCGGCCGAAGGCATGGCCTGGCACGAGGTCTCCCGGCTGGTCAACAAGCCGGATGCGGATGTGCCCGAGTGCGTTACCCCTGTAAAAGCCTGATTCTATCGACCCATCCAGACTTTATGGTAAAATCCTTCGCACTGCCCCCATGGTCTAGTGGTTAGGACACGGCCCTTTCAAGGCCATAACAGGAGCACCAAGTGGGTGTGCTATTCGGCGAAGCCCGCAAAGCGGTAGTCTCTTTGGGGGCACCAGGAACATATCGTCCAAAATTTTCAGATGGACTTTTCTTATGCCCTCTAGAAACAGGGCGTATTACTTTTATTTCTTGTACGACTTACAAACTATTGACCACACCCTGTCCATTAAATAATCGCCCTGATCGGGTGAATTCATAGTTGATAGATTTTGCAAAGAGCCTTTATGATTGGCTAAGCTGTCGGGTGGGTTGGCTCTGAATGTTACTTTGACCCGAACAATTGTTGCTTTTTGCGCCGCGTGCCCTCCTGGCGATTAGCCTGGTTAGCTACAGCCCGGGTTGGGTGTGCAGACGCCAGCGCTCTCCTACTCCGAGGATCGAGTACAGCTGATTACCTGACAGGAATGTTGAGCCGCGGACGACCCCCCCCCTACGAATACGTTACCGGAGAGGATTCATATCCTTGCGCTTGAGTTCGCGCAGGTTTTCGACGATCTCCGGATCCACGTCACCTAGTGCTACGAGCATCTTGATCTGCTCCCCGACGATGTCCGCTGCCTTGAACGGTTCGGCATCCATAAGTGCGAATCGCCGAGCCACGCTGTACCAGCGATACCACACTGGGTGATCGGCACGTTCGCCCGATCCATCGAGATGGGTTCGCGCCTCCTTCAGGAGGGATGTTGCCTCAGCGGCCATTTTCCCAAAGAACGGCATCCCGGTCTTGCGGTCAAGCCGGATCTCGTAGGCGAGGTGGATGAGAAGCTCGGCCGTCTCCGTCCGTGAGTGGTAAGCTGGCCGGACTCGGTACTCTTCTGCTAGCGCGCGCAACTCCTTCAGACCGTCTTTGCGCTTTCCGGCTTCGAGCAGTGCGTCCGCGTGCTCGCGTGTGACCATCTATTACCTCCTTCACTCTGTTGCAGAATTACATCAAAATCATTGACCGAGGCCCGTGCGAGAAGCCTACGCCACACCAAGCGGTGGGCACAAGCCGCAGCGTCGACCCATTTAAAGTGTACCGCGATTCCCAACTGCGTACAGATGCAAAATCGCCGCCGCTTTTCTGCCGCCCGCAGGGTGATCGCCGTGCAGCGTTCGGCGGTCTTCTTCTTTGAGTAGATCGCCTGGCCGCGCAGCCCCTCCGGGGCCCCCATCCTTGTCCATTTGCGCCTCGTGGAAGTCGGTCCTCACCCAGGATGGACAGACGATGGTAACGCTCACGCCATGCAGCGTCCAGAGGTCAATTATTTCAACTGATACATCTGCCGTATACGAGAAGAGGTGGATTAGTATGCTCGTAGTTGCAAACAACTGATCAGGAACTAAGTCAAGAAACCCTCTCGACTTTGTATTATCTGTATAAAAAATACTCCTCTGGGAGCACTCAGATATATGTGTGTTTGCCAGACGATCACAGTGAAATTTGCCAGATAGGTTTTCCAAACACTAAGATTGTTATCAAACTGAAAAGTGTCGATCCATGGGGTCGGCGCTTTCGATTTTGCAGGGCTGAATCAACCCATCTCGAACTTGAAACGCCAGATTGCCAGTCCGTAGGCCAGTGCTGAAAAGGTCAGCAGCACCCCACCCGGGAGTAGAATACTTTCCAGGCCACCGGCGCGCAAGATGATATTCTGCAGCCCATCGATAGCCCAGGCGCTGGGGGTCAGGCGGCCGATGCGGGCAAACGTCCGGTCAACGATATCCAGCGAGAAGAAGGTCCCGCCGAGCAGGCCGAAGACCAGCGTTGCGCTCAAGGTGAACAGAACTACCTGGTTCTCATCCTGGGCCAGGGCGCTGATCAGCAGCCCGAAGCTGGCCGACCATAATCCCAGAACAACCAGCATGACCAGCATGGCGACCGGCTGCTGCCAGTAATTCACCCCAAGCGCGAATTGGCCAAAGATGGTCAGCAGCAAAAGTTGAACGAAACTGAGCACGAACATTGACAGGGTATGCCCGGCGATGATCTCGGGGCGGCTCAGGGAGGTGCTCAGCATGCGTCTCAGGGTGCGGGAGCGGCGTTCGGAAAGCAGGATGTAACCGGGGGTGATCATTCCGATCGTAACAAAGAAGACCATCATCCCGGCCGAGGATTGGGTAAAACCATTCATGGTCTGAGTGTTGAGTGATACGCCAGAGGCTTGGACTTCGACCGTAACCCGCGGCGAATCCCAACCCGCGACATCCCATTCGACTGCGGCCAGCAGTCCGGCCCGGTTCGCGAGTTCCCCGGCCAGGTCAAGGCTGATGCGCCCGGCCTGGACCGCGCCAAGCAGGCGAGTGATGGTCAGGCTGATGGCGCCCTCGGCGATCTGACCGGCCGGGGTATTGGCGTCCACCAGCAGAGTCAACTGCGGCATTTCCCCGGCCAGGGACTGTTGGCTGAAGCCGTTCGGGATGATGAGGATGGCGGCGTATCTCTGCGAACGGATCTGTTCCTGCAGGGCTGCCTCCCCGGTATCCTCGAGCGCCACCGGGCGGATGCTCTGGGAATTGTCCAGCAGGGTGGAGAAAGGTGCGCTCAAGCTCCCGCCGTCGAGGTTGACCAGGCCAATCGGCAGGCGAGGGTCGGCGTTGTTGTTCTGGCCGAAGAGCATGCCCATCAGCCAGGTGAATAGCAGCGGCATGACCAGCAGGAACAGGGCGGATTTCTTCTGCCGCAGGATTTGTGACAAATCTTTGAGAGCCAGATGAATGATGCGCATGACAAACTCCTAGGAATAACGCCGGTTCAGTTTGAACCAGCCGATGAGAAGGAAAGCGAGCCCCGCGGCCGCCGCGACCAGCGCCGGGAAGAGGGCTTCCGCGAGCGAGCCGCCCTGCAGGGTGACGGTAAATCCGTGCAGAACCCAGCCCTGAGGCGTGAACAAGTTGAGCGTTCGGAAGGCCGCCGGCAGGTTGGCAAAGGTGGTGGTCATCGTCCCGCCGGCCATGCCGGTCAGGATGACTGCCCCGCCCATCACCAGGAAAGCCTGGCGGGTGGTGCGCATGAGCGAGACCAGCATGATCCCGAAGCCAGCCGCTGAGAGCGCCAGCCCCAATCCGTTAATGACCACCGGGAGCGGCGAACCCCAGCGGATGCCGAAGAGGACGCTTCCGAAACCCAGCAGCAGGATGGTTTGCAAGATCAGAAGGCTGACCACAGCCAGAAACTTGCCGGTCAGGATGCCGCCCTTCGAAAGTGGCGTGCGGAACAGACGCTTGAGCGTGCCATGTTCTTCTTCCCGCAGGATGGACTGGGCGGCGAAGGCAGCCACGAAATAGGCGAAGAAGACCAGCATCCCGGCCATCATCGGTCCGATGATGCCACGCATGACCGAATCGGCTGCGCGAACCTCGACCTGCGTGCTGTACTTGATTGCCGGATGAACGCCCCGGCTGAGGCTTTCACCGATCGTTTGAGCCCAGTCGCCGTAGCGCTGCATGGCTTCCTGGCGTGTGGCCTCGGTCACCTGCTGGCCCAGCGCTTCCATTTGTGTGGTGGTGACATCCGCCGCGATCAGGGAACCTGCGAACCCGTCCAGGAAGTTTGTCACCATGTCACGCACGATGCCGGGACCCAGTGTCAGGGTTGGGTCGTGGTAGATGACCACCGCGGCGCGGCCGTTCGGGTCGAACAGGGAGGCGGTCAGTTCTGCCGGAATGATGACAGCTAAGTCGGCCTGGCCGGCATCAACCAACTGGCGGGCAACGGACTCACTTTCTAGCACGGTGACATCCAGCAGATTGCCCCGATTCTCGTCAGCCAGCATCCCGCAGAGCAGTTCCCCGGCCCGGAAATCGGGATAGGCCGCCACGTGTTGATCCAGGTTGACGACCATCACGCGGGTAGTCTGCACTTTTAATCCGCCTGACATACCGTGGAAGGCGAGATAAGGCAGACCGGCTTGCAGGAGCGGCAGAACAAGCATGAAAGCCAGCACCAGCGGTTTGCGAAGTGAGTTGGCTAAATCTTTCAAGGTGATATATAGAATATTCATGGGATTAATCTCGCAGGGCCTTGCCGGTCAAGTGCAGGAAGACTGCTTCCAGGTCGGGTTCCTGAAGTTCCATGGCGGTCACCTGGACCTCGGCCCGGGCGGCCGATTCGAACAACGTGGGCAGCACCAGCGTGCTGTCTTTGACCAGCAGGCTGACGGCTCCGTTCTCCTCGCTGACGGAGTGGACGCAGGTCAGCATGCGCCACATTTCGAGCAGGTCAGCTGGTTGGCGGCTCAGGGTCAAGCGGATGCGGCGCATCCCACCGACGAGCTTGACCAGTTCGGCGTGGGTGCCCTGGGCGATCAGCCGGCCGTGATCCATGATGGCGATGCAGTGCGATAACTCCTGGGCTTCCTCCATGTAGTGGGTGGTATACAGGATTGTGACGCCGCGCTGGTTGAGTTCCTTGATGCCATCCAGAATCTTGCGGCGGCTCTGCGGATCGATGCCGACCGTCGGTTCATCCAGGATGACAACCTGTGGTTCGTGCAGCAGGGCGATGGCGATGTTCAGGCGGCGCTGCATCCCGCCGGAGTAGGTACCGGCACGGTCGTGTTGGCGATCGGTCAGTGCGACCAGTTCCAGGACTGCGTCGACGCGGCGATTGAGATAATCACCCTTGAGCCGGTACATGCGGCCCCAGAAGATCAGGTTCTGGCGGGCGCTCAGGTCGTCATAGATGGCAATCTCCTGCGGCACCACGCCGATGCTCCGCTTGACGAGATGCGGCTGTGAGCGGATCGAGTGACCCATCAGGAGTGCGTCGCCACCGGTGGGAGGCAGGAGACAGGAGAGCATGGCAATGGTCGTGCTCTTGCCGGCGCCGTTGGGGCCAAGCAGGCTGAAAATCTCACCCCGCCCAACATTGAAATCCAGGGATTGTACTGCGGTCAGATCGCCATAGCGCTTTTGCAGTCTGAGGAGTTGAATGGCGGTTCCGCTTTCCATGTTTATTTCCTTTCTCATCGAATTCATGCGGTCATCTTATCAAGCGCGGAGACGGTTGTGCTCACCCGAACGGGTAATCGCACCGGGTGATTTGTTTGAAAACGAAAATACCTCCCGGTTCAAAACCGGGAGGGCAGGATGCTGCAGGGTTGATCAGATCAAGTCGAGTTCTTGGGCCTTATGGATGGCTTCCGTCCGATTGTGAGCCTCCAGCTTGGCGAAAATACTTTTCACATGCGCTTTGATCGTGTTCAGCGAAACGTACAACTCCGTGGCGATCTGCGAGTTGGAATGGCCAATGGCCAGCAGACGCAACACTTCCATTTCACGTTCGCTCAAAGGCTCGATTAATCCCGATGCTGGTACAGCCTGGTTTTGGGAAAATGCCTTCAGCAGCTTCTCCAGATAGAGGTTCGGCCTGGCCGCCATTTTACGGCAAGCTTCCAACAGAAGCTGCATCGTTTCCCCCTCACCCAGGAAAAGACGCAGATAGCCTTCCGGCTCTGCCAGCAACAGAATTTTCACCAACGTTTCCTGCGCTGGATGGCTTTTACCCTGTGACTGGAAATTCAGCGCCTGAAGAATGCCGATCTCGATCAGGCTGCCGGTCCGGCCGGATCTCTCCGCCTCCTGCTGAAGGCGCTCGAGCAGCGCGGTTACCTGTTCCGGCTGGCCTTGCGTTATTCGGATGCGGGCCAGGGCCAACAGTCCTTGCTCTCGATGAAAGGAAGCCTTCTCATCCACCGAATACCCGCTGCTCGCAGCCCAGCGAATGGCCGACTCGAAGTCGCCTTTCGCCAGCCAGACGCGGGCTTGCAGGATCAGGATCGTATCAAGCGACCAGGCGGAAATCTCGCTGGCCACCTGGCGGGCTTCCTCCAGCGTGGAGAGGGCAGCATCGAATTCCCGGCGCGCCAGATGCACCCGTGCCAGAGAGGTGTATGCCGTCATCATGATCTCAGCCTGGGCGATCACTTTGCAAAGTTCCACACCTCGGGTGGCGTACTCCAGCGCCTCAACCAGTTCGTTCCACTCGCACAGGACGGTGGCCAACCCGGCATAAGTGTAGCCGGGAGCCAGGAAAGCAGATTTGCCTGACTGGCGCAGCCCGTCTTTGTAGATTTGATGAGCGTGATGCAGGCGCCCGTTTACCACCGCGATCTGTGCCAGGGCGGAACTGGCAACCATGGCATTGAACTGGTTTCCACCTGCCAGGCTGATGGCCTTGGCTTTTTCGAAGGCGGTCACTGCGGATGAAAAGTCGGCAACATAGGCATATGCCGCGCCAAGGATGGTGGCAGTGGTGGCTTTGATCACATGATCCGCGCCGGTTAAGTCTTCCATGGCAGATCGGGCATATTCGATCGCCGCTGCGGCACTACCCTGGATGAATGTGACCTGTGCCCGGATGGCAGAGGCATAGGCGCGGACCCGCACAATCTCGGATTCGGGCAATCCCGCAGATTGGATAGCCATTTCGGCCTCCTGGAGGCGGGTCTCGATTGCTCCGATTTGCCCAGAAAGGATCAGGACCCATGCGTCTAGTACGCAAAGCCAGGGGCGGGCGCGCACGGATTCATCAGGGAGGGCGTGCAGCCAGGTCACCAGGACCCCAATCTCACTTCGACCGAGCAAATCAAGCGCCGCCCTTTCGATCAAGCGGGCAGCCGGATTAAAATCCTGAATCTCCAGCAAATGCCGGATGGCTCCTTCGAGATCCCCATGTGACTCAAACCATTCGGCCGCCCGCCGGTGGAGGGAGGCGACATCGTCAGGGGATGTACGTTCCAGTTGGACGCGCAGGAGTTCGTCGAAGAGAGGGTGGTAGCGGTACCAGCGGCGTTCCTGGTCGAGAGGAATCAGGAACAGGTTTGCGCTCCCGATGCGTTCCAGCATCGCCTGCGCTTCCTGCCGCCCGGTGACTGCTTCACATAAATCTGCGCATAATCGGGTGAGGATGGATGTTTGGAGCAGGAACACCTGTACCGGCTCTGGTTCCCGTTGAAGGACTTCTTCGAGCAAGTAATCGAGAATGTGGCGATTGCTACCTGTAAAGGAGCGGATGAAATCGTCCGGGTTGGAACTGCTTTGCAGCGATAGTCCCGCCATCTGCAGGCCAGCGATCCAGCCTTCGGTGCGGACTTCCAGAGCGCTGATCATCGCTTCCGAAAGTTTCAATCCCATGCACTGATTCAGGAAGGCGGCTGCTTCTTCAGGTGTAAAGCGCAGGTCGGCCAGGCGGACCTCGTTCAACTGTTGGCGAGCTCGCAGGCGCGCCAATGGCAGGTCTGGGTCGACACGCGTGGTGGCGACAAGGTGTAGCCCGGCAGGCAGGTATTCCACCAGAAAAGCCAAGCCGGAGGTGATCTGCGGTGTGACAAGCACGTGCAGATCGTCCAGCACCAGCAGGGAGGGGCTGTCTGTTGTGATGGAGGCGATCTCGTTGACCAACACGGTCAGGATCGCATCGACCGGCACCGGGCGCGAAAACTTGAACATGCCCAGTACTTCCTGCCCCACCTCTGGCAAGATGGACTGCAAAGCGGTCACCAATCCGCTCCAAAAGCGTACTGGGTCGTTATCGTTTTCATCGAGAGAGAACCAAGCAACCCGTCTCCCCACTGCTTTTTCTGCTAAATCATGCAGCCAATCCACCACCAGCGTCGTTTTGCCGAAACCGGCTGGTGCCGAAACCAGAGTCAATTTCGCATGCAATCCGCCATTCAATCTCGCCAGGAGCTGTGGACGTGACACCATCATAGGCCGCAACGGTGGAATAGAAAACTTAGTCATGACCAGAGGTGTCTGCATGGATGGGATTATAGCAGGCTCTCTACGTTCTTCGCTCTTCGTAGAATCACTCTCTCAAACAAAGGTTATCCGTAGATACCGTATCTCCTTTCCCCCTTCAGGGGAGAAGGCGAGGGGCACACAGGACCCTCTACAAATTCGGGCTTTTAATTTAGAGAGCGTGCCACAACAGGATCGCCCAGCGGGTGTTTTATTCGAGAGCAGTCTCCACCGGAGCATAAGCTGATCCACCTGATACGCTTGTTGGACATCATTTTCGATAATGTTTAAAACCAAGGCCATGGAATTTAGCTGACAGCCATCCATAAGCGATATACGTCTTTACCATCAGGAAACGATGCGCTTAAAGTAGTGGAATGGAAACCAGCTTCCCACATAGGTCCATCCATCCGTTTCCATATCCTTGCGCTCGCTTGTCATATAAAAAGACAGCAAGCGACGGTGCTCCCATACATGCGTAGACGCCAGAACGGTCAGATACAGTGGACCGAAACCAACCAGGTGGTATCCGGCTTTTCCTTCGTACTCAAGTATTTGCATCTCGTTAAATGCAGTGGCGCCTGGAATTGTACGCGAGGTCTCCATCTGTGATTGCGGGACCTCCTCTGGTGCGAATCGCTGCTGGACCGCCTGGCGTGTGATACCCATCTCTGCCCCTATCTCGGACCAGGGTATTTCTGCACGACGCGCCTGATGCACGGCGTCCCGCTGAAGTATAGCGCATAGCTCGGCAGCCTCACTGGTGGCGTCGACCAGGCGCAGCAATGAAGCGGCATCGGTTTTTGAGCCCTTGCTCACACCCGCGTGAGTAAGAATGGCCTTTTCAATATCGATCCGTAATCCTGCATGGTTCAGGAACCCTCTTGCACTAGATGAATTGCTCATTTAATTCTCCTTTAAAGAAGCGTCAAGAAAGTATTGACGCGTCAATTATATATTGACGTCGGGAAAATGTCAAGATTGTGTTGACGTTGCTGGTAAAGGGTATTAATCGTAACTGACGGGTTGGTATATTTCTGGTCCGATTTTAAGGAGCAAACCGGCATAACAGGAGCACCCATTGGGTGTGCTATTCAAAGTCTCCTGGTCCCCTACGGGGATGCAATATGCACGCGGGTCACGGCCATATCAGAAAGTCAGTCAGGTCGTCATGACGGAATCGATACGCCGACCTCGATTGGCCAGATAGCATTACTATATCAGATCTGAATATTATCTACGCCGTAATAATTGGGTAGCTGCCTGGCCAGCCGATTTATGAAGTCTTTGTTTGGTTCTTACGCCGCGATTTTGTGGCTTGATGTATCTTCAGGTTTTAGGATCCAGATATTGCTGGCAAAAAGCTTGAAGTAACTATTTCATCCAATCTGGCATCAATATAAATATCCTGACAGAGGAGTTACTAAAAATGAATGGAATGAATCCGAAGGTTGATTCGTTTATTGCCAAAGCCAATCAGTGGCGGGCAGAATTCGAAAAAATGAGAATGATCGTGCTTGATTGTGGGCTGACCGAAGAATTGAAGTGGGGGGTACCATGTTACACGTTTCAGAATAGCAACGTAGTTCTAATGCATGGTTTTAAGGAATACTGTGCATTTTTGTTTGTTAAAGGTGCCTTGTTAACAGATGCCCGGGGTATTCTGATCACACAAACAGAGAATGTGCAGGCAACCCGCCAGGTTCGATTCACCAGCGTTCAAGATATCGATGAGATGGAACCCATCTTGAAAGCCTATATTCATGAAGCCGTTGAAGTTGAAAAAGCCGGCTTGAAGGTGGATTTTAAAAATACAACAGAATACGTCATTCCTGACGAGTTTAAAGATAAATTAGCTGAAGTCTCTGGCTTGAAAACAGCTTTTGATTCATTAACCCCGGGACGACAAAGGGCCTACTTGCTGTATTTTTCTGCACCCAAACTATCCAAAACACGGGCAGCAAGGGTTGAAAAATGTGTGCCGCAAATTCTCAATGGCAAGGGATTAAATGATTAGGACGTGCGATGAAAAAGTGGGATCTGAATGAATTGTTGACCAATAGAGTGTGTCCCTACAAAGATCATGGCAGTGCAGAAAGCGATGCATAGTTGCCTGTGCTAATTGATGGATAAAACGATCAATCCCTGGGTTTTCTTGGAAACAACATGGGTGTTCTGGATTTATATTCCAGGTAGGATATCCCAAAGCGTAACTCCAGCTCCCTTTCTTCATACACCTTCTCGAAGAAGAGCAATGCTGGCGCAAACAGGGCGAGTGTCCAGAGCAGGAACATCGTCGACTGAAACCAGATCCCCAAGGATAACAACAAGGCCAGGCCTGCCAGCACCATGGGGTTGCGCGTCCAGGCATATAACCAGTCCACTGCCACTTTCTGGCTGAGAGCTATGAAAAAGGGTGCCCCGAGACCTTTCAAGGCCAGGTTTGCCACCACCAGCAGGAAAGCCGCACCGGAGATAATGACCAACGTCAGGCCGATTCCGGGTGGTACCGGGATCACCCAGCCGGACCAGTCCTGATGCGTGGTCACTGCCCGGGCGATGGGAACACCGATTGTAAACCCCAGGCCCCAGTGTACGAACGTCGTTATCCAGGTGACCCGGTCTTTTGCCCGATCAAGTGTCTTCCTGCCGAACCAGAAAAGGGGGAAGGTCAACAATACGCCTCCTACAATTATGTACATATTTATGGAATATGAAAGTGGTGCCGTGGATGCCCACCATAAGGCAATCCAGATAGACACCATCAAGGCAACCTTGACAATATACGCCATGTTTTTCTTCATTTCAGTTTCCTTTCTTTAAATCCCTGGTGTGAGAACCTCTCGGCAATCACAGGCTCTGTTGCCTGCGTTTATATCGAGCCACCAGGAACCGGTTCGCCAGCATCATGGCCAGGACGATCAGCAGACCGTCCCGGAGACCAGAGTTCCAGTACGGATTGGCGATAACGCCAGCCTGGACCAACAACCAGATCGTCCAGATCCCCCACGGGACGTGTAACAGCCAGGCAGAAACCATGCCCGGGTTGAGAAACCGTTTTCCTGCGATCCCGAGGATGAGATGGATCACGGCCTGAAAGATGAAAAAGTATGGTAGAGCGGTTGCCTGCTGGATATCAAAAAATGACCAAAGGCTGAAGAGTGGGATCGCGATCCAGACGATCATGTTGCCCCAGAAAACCGCATCTGTGTCGAGGATGCCCGCCTCCGGATCGGTCTTGAAAATATTCTGGTTCATGAATTGGGTGAATTTGCCCGGGATTACATACTCATCCATCTCGTGAAGCATGTAGAGCGGGGTGGACATCAACACCGCAAATAAAAGCGTGTTTTGGGGCAGGACAATGACCGCCAGGTAAATCGTCAGGAAGACGCTGACGATCACACCGACCTTTGGCCAGTTCTCCCTGAACCAGTTGATATATTCCTGGATGTTCATGGCTTCCCCCGGTTATCCGTGAATTCGAGCGCATTTTGATAGAACCGGTCGAAAACCCTGTTGACGGTGATTAGATCTTTCGGTGAAATACCGGCAGTGATGATCCCGGCCCATTGCAGCATGGTCTTATTCACCCGCTTGGCGATCTGCTGACCGGAAGCAGTAAGGGTGATACGATAAGCGCGCCGGTCCTGTTCATCCTGTGTCTTCTTGATATATCCAAGAGCGGATAATTTATTTACCGCGCGTGTGGCATAAGCATTGTCCACGCCCACGGCGGTACTCAGATCGGACATATTCGTCCATTCGACCTGGCTCAGTTCGATGATAAAGTAAACCAGACCGGCACTGATATCGATATCTTTGAGCTGCTGGTTTGCATAAGACATACCCATGCGAAAAGTTTTTAACACTTTGAGGTTGGGTCTGGGCATATGTTTCCCTGTGACTTTATGTTTGACTAGTCAAATAATAACATTAAATAATTGACAAGTCAAGTAATTGTATTTGATAGTTTCAGAGGAATATCTCACTTTTATTGCGCTTGCATTATTAACTTCTTAAGGAATACACCATTCCAGTGTGGAATGAATGTCCATTGGTTGCGGCCGACCCTGTAGGGCGCCCCCGGATCTGCTGAGCTGGTTGATACATTGCCCCTTGCGTTCTATGCATCCCCGAAGGGGACCAGTAGGAGCAAAGAACACTTAGGAGTACAACCAAGTAAGCTTGGCTGCCTGGAACATGCAAAATATACTATACTGTCTCAAAAGCCGACCAAGGAGTAGAAATGGCTCGTAAAATTTTTACAACAATGATTCTGGTGGCCGGGCTGATCGGCTGCAATTTCCCATCGGTGCTTGGTGGTGGATCACCTCCCGCACCGACCGTTGAGGTGCAAATCACCAACCAGGCAGCCGAAGCGACACGCCCCAGTACCCCCGAACCTGCCGAGATCGTTCCCATCCCGGTCAGTGCGACCCTAATTGAGGGAGTCCCTTACAGCGCCTATCAAATTCCCGGCGACCCGTTCCGGTTCGTTTGCCAGGAGCCCTGCCCGCTCGACCTGCAATATATTTACGCAGCCTATGCCGGTTTTCGCGTCGGTCATGCAAAGTTGATCGAATTGACCGGTATCGATACTCTGGCCGAGCTGCAGCCGGTGGACATGCACCTGGTTTTAGAGGACAGTATCTGCAGTGAACTGCCTGTGTGTCATGCCTATATTTATGCAAACTCCCACCAGGCGTATACCTGTTGCGAGGGTCCAGGATATTACCCCACCATCGAGGAGAAGATCCAGATGGCAGCCCAACTGGATGGTCAATACTTTCCGCTTCACGAGTACATGCACACGATCTTCTTTGGGAGGATCTCCGGGAATGCCGGGGATTTCCAGGATTATAAAGCGGCGTTTCTCCACGATTATGTCGTGCCGCTTCCATCCTATGCGATTGGGATCCTGGACCCTTCCGCTTTCTGCACCTACCATAACCCAATTCCCCCCGGAGATTACAAAGGCTCGTTGATCTCTGAACTCTGCAGGCAAAATGGTTTTCAATTGACTACCCTGGGGCTCAGCCTGATCGAGCTGGATGCGTTATATCAATCCGGCGGTGGGCAGGTTACTCAGGATGGTTTTGAGCATCCTGCGCCGACCGTGGCACAATACCGTGACATCCTCAACAACTTGCTGGGCAGCGATACAACCAATGCCTTTGCCGAAGCCTGCTGGCCGCCCGAGTTGTTCGGGAATAGTTATCTCAGTCCGCCTGCCTGTGTTGTTCCAACGTCATCAGGCACTCCGACACCAATTAATTAACAGTCACAGATCAGGCGTGACCTTGAAGGTCAGCGCGGCACCAATTTGATCGTTGCGGATCGCGCTTCCAGAACCATCAGCGGATCTACGTACTGGGGAGCATATTTACGATACTTTGTACGGTAGGCTGCATCGATCCGGTCGATAAGCTCGTTGTCCAATACCTCTTCAAAGGCGACGTCCTTGTCCACACCACCCGATCGGATATGGCCTTCTTGGCTAACCAAAGTGCCGCGGAACCAGGCAGAAGTGCGCCCATTAACGGATCGGACATAGAGATCGTCACCGACGCGCACGACCCAGATCGTCACCGGCTTGCGCAGCGTGCCATCGCGTCGGAGTGAGGCGATCTGAAGTTCTTCTGCTGTTCCAATTCTGTCGAGTTCTTCGATTGTCCAGGGTGTCATCTTCACAACTCCTTATCCATTATTCCTGTCTATTTTCATAGATCAGCGAATTCAGCCATGGTGGTATTAAATGCCCTTGTGCTCAACTCATGCAATGGCAGCGCTGCTAATTTTTCCGAGATGACTTCAACTCCCCACGGTCCAACATAACCCATCTTATTCACGCAATTGATCAACCCCTGGATGTCGTACTCGCCTTCGCCGCAGAATCTCCGGTTGGCCGGATCATGGTTGGGGTTACCAGGCAAGGTGCCATCGTTAAGTTCGACGCCGGTCAGGTATTCCAGTGGAATACGGCTTATTTCCTCAAAGGTCATCCCAAGATTGGATACCTGATAGATGTCGATGATCAGGCCACCATTTTTAACCCCCGCCTCTTTCACCATCGTAAGTGCATCGCTGATATTGTCGACCATCGCACAGCCCATGATTTCAAAACCGATGGTTGCGCCATAATTCTCGGCGTCTTTACATAAGGCCGCAAAGGCTTCGATGATACGGGGCATGGAAACGGCCGAGTTATAAAAGTCGCCCACCTTGACATGTTTGGCATGCAAACCCTCAAATGCCTCGAACAATCTCCGCTTGCGACTATCTGATTCGGCTTTCCTAACGCCATCAAGAAACCAATCGGTGAGGAATTCAAGCTCGACATGTTTGATGCCATGATCGTCAAGGATCCTTTTCATTTCTTTGAGCGTGATGTACTGAAGGGTGTGTTCGAGGTCGGTGTGCCAGATGCCAATCCCCGTAAAACCAGCTTTGGCAGCTGCCTGTACCCGATCCCTAAAATCAAACCGGCTTATTTCACCATGACCTGGAAATACGCCTGCGGTTGTCCAAAACAGATTCATCAACTCGATATTATTTTTCATGTGGTTATCCTTCAGGTCTGCACCCAACAGTATAACTCAGCGATACCAGGGGCCGCTATTTGGCTTTTACCTCTAGAGGGATCGTGATCATTCCTTTTCGATACTGGTATTCGGGAATTTGATTGTTAAATCAGGATAATTGCACGAATAATTCCCCGAATATTATGAATGTATCTCTTCCGTCTTCCTGCATCTAAAACGTCACCGGGCGCATAGGCAGACCTGGAGAGGGTGTAATGCAAGTGCTGCCTGACCGTATCTATTATGAAGATTTTACGTCGTAAAAAAGATAGGGGGTGGAAGAAAAAATTCTGAGGAGGTGTGTGGGACGATTTTTCGTGAGAAAGAGGAAGTGCTCTGATCCAGGTTACAACAGCTCATCATATATGTTAATAAAGTGGAGGAACCAATGAAACGTTTGACAATGTTTCTATCGATGGCAGTCATGGCTGCTCTGGTGTTGTCCATGGTGGTGACCGTACCGGGGACTTCTGCCAGTAACGGTGACGGCATCCGTGTGATGGTCCAATATGCCCATGGGCACAAAGATGCAGCGGAACAGGCTCTAAAGGAGACAGGAGCTCAGTTCCACTTTGTATTTAACGATCTGGATGCTTTCGCGGTGACCCTTCCGGTTGCCGCGCTGAGCGGCATTCAGCACAATCCCAATTTTGTGCTGGTGGAAGAGGATCAGCTGCGCTACATGATCAGTACGCTTCCTGCAGCAACATCCAGCAGCCTGGCAACTGATGTGATCGACCCGGGCAGCCAGGTGGTGCCATTCGGCATCGATATGGTGCAGGCACGTGATGTGTGGGATGCAGATCGGGACGGCATTGTCGATGGCGGTGCGCCTACCGGTTCGAATCGGACCATCTGTGTCATCGATTCGGGGCTCTATGTCGATCATGTGGATCTGGCAGGAATCAATCTGCTGGGCGGCTATCCGGAGGGCTGGAATACGGATTACTTCGGACACGGCACGCATGTGGTCGGCACGATGGCCGCAGCCAACAATGATTTCGGGGTGGTCGGCGTTACACCCGGAACGATCAATCTTTTCGTTGTCAAAGTATTTGGTGATGATGGCGCCTGGGCTTATGCTTCGACGCTGGTGGATGCAGCCAACCGCTGCGCCTCCGCGGGCGCCAATGTCATCAGTATGAGCCTGGGTGGTTCCCAGGCCAACAGAACCGAGGAGCGTGCCTTCAATACGCTGTATGGCAACGGTATTCTGTCAGTTGCGGCAGCAGGCAATGATGCTTCAACCATCTACAACTACCCGGCTTCCTATGCCTCGGTCGTTTCGGTGGCTGCCATCGATTCCAATATGCTGGTGGCGGATTTTTCAAATCAGAATGACCAGGTTGACCTGGCTGCACCGGGAGTTGCCGTGTTGAGCACCCTGCCGTATATCGACTCCAACACGGTCAGTGTTGACGGGAGCGATTTCACTGCCAATCATGTCGAGTTCTCTGGCCGTGGGACTGCAAGCGGTGCTTTGGCTGCAGGCGGTTTGTGCGACAGTGTGGGTGACTGGGCTGGAATGGTGGTGTTGTGTGAGCGTGGCGTTATCGATTTCTACACCAAGGTCAGCAATGTTCAATCCGGTGGGGGATTGGCGGCGGTGATCTACAACAATGTCACTGGTAACTTCCTGGGCACCCTGGGAGAAGGCAACAGCTCGGAAATCATCGGTGTCAGCTTGAGCCAGGAGGATGGTCAATTCCTGGTGGCAAACAAGCTGGGATCCATCGCCACCGTGACCAGTTCGATCACCATCCCGGCCAGTGGTTACGAGGCCTGGGATGGCACTTCCATGGCCACGCCGCATGTATCAGCTGTCGCTGCCCTGGTCTGGTCGGCACTGCCTGCTGCGACGAACACATCCATCCGTGATGCCTTGTTCGCCAGCGCATACGACCTGGGCGCTGCCGGTCGTGATAATGCATACGGGTACGGACTCGTTCAGGCCTATGATGCCCTGGCCATTCTCAACCCGCCTGAGCCGGGCGGCTCGATGCATATTGCCGACCTGGATAAAGCAACCTCCAGAACGGGAACTTCCTGGATGGCAACCGTGACGATCACAGTTCGCGATGAAAATGGGGCTGCAGTGGCCTCCGCCACGGTTAGCGGATCCTGGAGTGGTGGGTACAGTGCAACCACCAGCTGTGTGACAAACGAGGCGGGTCAGTGCTCGGTCAGTACTCCCAGCCTCAAGAAGACGGTTAGCTCAGTTACTTTTACTGTAACCAGCGTCAGCCACGCCAGCCTGGAATATGATCCGGCAGCCAATACGGACCCGGATGGCGACAGCACGGGTACAGTTATCACGATCGCCAAGCCGTAAACAAGCGATCCTGGGTCAGAAGTACAAGCCGGGCTTTTTTTAAGCCCGGCTTTTTCATGTTTTTCGACTGTCATCTCCGAATTTGTATCTGGCAGTCTGGTTAGGTCTGTATTCCGAGTATTTTCTGGAAAGATATTTTCAGAGCCGTGACGATGCCATCCCGCAGGAAGATATGCCGGCTGTTCTCCTCATCCAGGGTATTGCCCTGGATGTGTTGCTCTGGTCCATCCGAAAAATGTACGGTGATGCCGGGTTCATCTCCGAGCTTAATCACCACCGGCGTCTGGCAGACGGTATAGGCCAGGCTTCCAGCGGTCAGCTCGGTCTGCCGGATCTTCTCATCTACATCCAGATAAGTAAAGACCGCGGGGGCGGGGAGCAGCTCCTGCGGGTCCAACAGCCAGTGATCGAAGATCAGCTGCCCATTTTTCACGGTCCAGCCGAGTTCGGCCTGGCGGGCCAGGATGGTCTCCTTGACCATGCCGGTCATGCCCGGCTGTTGGGCACCCCGTCCCTTGGGTGTGTGTGAATACGGATCGGTGGGGAAGGCGCCGTATTCCGCCGGGGTCTTCTTGAACCCCAGACCTGCGCGAATATCACGATAACGGGCGAACAGTTCCGGACCCTCAGCTTCTGCTTTGAAGCGAAGAGTGGTTTCCTGGGTGGCCAACAGCAGCTTGGAGACCATGTGCCAGTAGATGCTGCCGAGGCCCTCGTAGGCGAAGAAGGTTCCTGAGCGGCCTGTGAATTGAACGTGGTGGAAAGTCGCTTCGAATAAGTCGCGGACCTTTTCGGACTCTTCCTCCACCAGCTTTTCGTACCTGGATTGTTGCTTCAGGGTTTCCAGGGCCTGGTTGACATCCTGAAGGTTTCGGATGTGACCGCTGAAGTGGACCATCCCTTCGACATCCCGGGTGATGAGGTTTTGATCCCGGGCTTTGACCAGAGCTTCAAACAGTCCCAGGTGCTTGACCTGTTCCGGCTTCAGGCTGTTCTTTTCCATGAAACCGGGCAGATTCCGGTCCGGGTAAAGGATGTAGCTGTTCCGGTCCGGGACGAAAAGCTGGCTGTTTCGCAGCGCCTCGAGCAGCGCCAGGGACTCATCCGCTGACAGCATCCCGGAGGACAAGATGGCCACCTGGCCTTCGAGCATTTCGTATAAATGATCGACAGCCACGCGAGTGTCGTCAAGTTGCAGCGTATTGTAGGCGTGGTAGAGCTTGTCGTGTCGCCGGTTGGCTCGCAGGGAATGTTCGACATACTGCTGCATCAGGTCCAGGAAGGCCACGATCTCATTCACCGGCAGGTCAACCAGCTCACCGGATAGGCCATGCGCGTAGACACCCCAGCGATAGTCGCTGCCAATTCCCCCAAGTGCATCCATCACTTCGCGACGTTGGGTATCATTGAAAGTGCCCTGCAGGAGGGGTTGGAACTGGCGCAGGATGTTCAGAGCTTGCCTGAAGAAGGCATGCACCTCCGAATGGAGGGGGACCGCTCCGACTTTGCACTGGCCGAACAGTTCCCGGCAAAAAACCAGGCTTCGTCTCAGGTAAGCCAGCGTCACGACCGACAGCCCTTTGCCCACCAGGGCATTGTTGGCGTCGTTCCATTCCGGGCGCTGCGTGTTCATCCAGATGCCGCCTTCGGGGACGAAGTTGGCCAGCTTGGCGAGCAACAGGGTCAGCAGTTTCTCCGTCAGGTTGGCGTGCACCACGCGACCATCCGCACCTCTGACCAGCCTGGCATCGGTCCCGAACCGGCCGATATGTTCTTCGATGGTATGCTGCCGCTCCCAGTCGAACTGGATGGTGTTATAGGGATCTTCCAAAAGCTCCTGGTAGGGTTTGAGCCGGTAAGGCACATCCGCGTAGCTGAAGACAGGTTTTACCAGGAATTGCTGCAGCTTGCCGGGGTGGACCCGGGCACTGATCTCCATCAGTTTTTGGAGATAGATGATCTGGTGATCGCTCCAGTATCCGATGTTAGCCCAGGGGTTTTCCGGGTCTGGGACTTCCCAATCGATCCCCTGCTGGCTGATCCGGTAGGGGTTGTATCCATCCGCCGTGGTGGCGCTCAGAAAGGTGCTGATCATGCTCTCGACAAATTCAGGATAAGACCAGGCTAATGCCTCCCAGTTCTGGAAGATATCCCGCCAGTTGCCTTCATAATCCAGCTTTGGGGTGCCATCGGGCGTTCTGATATTGATCGAGAAACGATTCCAAGGACGGCTTGGATCGCCATGCCTGCGGCTGAAGGTCAGGGGTAAATAGGAGTGGCAGACACGGATCAGGTCATCAGATCCAGTCAGCTCTGCTTTCGCCAACAGATCGGATAAATGGATGACGGGCGGCAGCGCTGCCAAGAAGCCTTTATGATTTTCCACGAGCGGGTGGTCCCGCCCGGAAATAAAACCAATGAATTCAGAGGATTTGATCCGGTATTGATCCGTAAAAACGCCGCCGCGCATCACATTGAACATCACATTCGAGAAATGATGGTCGGAACACAAGCGGTCATTGGAGAGCTGCAGGCCATCGGCACTGGCAACCATCTTCCATAAGGTAGACTGACCGGCTGCGATGTCGTTTTCCAGATCCTGGATCAGCTTACTCCGGTCACCCCGCAGCCATTGGCTGTGATGGGCGATGGCCGCACTGTCCTGATTAATGTCGGCGATCAGATACCAGGAGCACTCCTCTTGAGATGCCAGGTCGCGGGTGGCATGCACAAAATACGCCCCGCGCTGCCCGCGCAAATGATTTTCCGGGCGGATGCCTGCCCCGCCGCGGAAGCGGTCGAGCTGATCCGATGAGAGCAGATAGTCGGCCCTGGCCAGGCCGATCTGTAAGGCGCGGGTGGCCAGCAGAGATTCACTGGGCTCGGCCTTGTCCGTTAACCTTGAATTCAGGTAGAAGAGGGCCAACCCGGTTTTGGGATCCACCTCGCTGCGTTTATAGGCATCCAGCAGGGGACTGAAAGTATTCTGGCTTTGCTCACTGACATTGGCGGGCAGGATGTTCTGCAGGCCATCCAGCAATTCCACCTGGCAGGCTGATTCACCCGTGTTGACCAGCCAGGTTGTTTTAATGAAACCATACCGGTCGCTCGTCCGCCAGGCGTAGCGGCAGGTCAGTCCGAGGTCGTGATTGACTTCTTCGAATATCAGCGCAGACCCACTGATATTTTTATAGAGATTTCGTGTGACGGCGTACTGGCCCTGCTGGCGAACTGAGAGCGGTTCCCACAGGCACGTGCGGTCGGCGCGTGTGACCAGAAGGATCGTTTTACTGCCGGTTGTCTCATGCGTATCGGTGAGTTTATCCTCGGTGGTGTAGGGGAATAAAGCCTGATCAGCGTTGCCCCGCCCGGCGGTCAAACCGCCATTGGATGAGATGAAGAGCCAATGGTCGGAGCTGCTGACGGCGGTCATAAAAAAGGGTTCCATCGCATCGGAGTTCTCGATCTTGTAGTACGACTCGCCCAACAGGTCGACATACAGGCCGCGAACGCCTTTTTCCATTCGCTTGAGGGGAGTGTCACCGGTAAAGATCGTTTTTCGAGGATTGGCCATGGTTGATGTTTTCTAGTTTTGTATCTGAACGACAATCCACCCTTTTGGTGTGTGTTGTATTTTACCCCATCGGGTTATCAACCATGCCAGTACCCATTCTTTCATGTGAGAGTGAAAATCGCCTTAACAATTGGGAAAATCCATATAAAATGGCATGTATAAAATACTTGACATAATGTAAAGTATAAGATACTATATGTATAATCTAACGTACAAAAGTTAACAAAAAGGAGTCTATCATGTCATATCAGGAAAAAAGTATTGTGGTTTCGTTGGTCAGTTATTTAATGATCCTCGGATATTATTCTACTTCGGGTGCTCAAGATGTGGACAGACGGCGGCCTGATCGCCAGCCAGCTCTTCGCCTGTGGGCGGTCGTGATCGTCGCCACCATCCTGGTGAACATCCTGGGAAATATTTTTGCGAACATCGTCCTCAGCCATCATCCATGCCATCCGCACCGGTTCGGACAAAGCGGAGCGCTATGTGGAAGACGAACGCGACAGGCTGATCGGATCTAAAAGGTTCGAAGATCGCTTACATCACCTTTTCGATCGGCGTGTTCATTGCCATGCTGGCCTTTATCCTCGGGCAATCCGGATTGGTGATGTTCGCGCTGATCGTCTTCTTCTCCAGCCTGGCCGAGATCGTTGGGCAGCATCTCCAGACTCGTCCTGTACCGGAGAGGGATTCTGAAATGGAAAAGTACCGGATTCGGAACAATATTCGCAGGTTGCGTTTCGATAACAACGAAATGACCCAGGAACAGCTGGCAGAGAAGGTCGGTGTTACGCGCCAGACCATTCTCGCCATCGAGAGCGCCAAATACTCGCCCTCCCTGGAACTGGCTTTCAAGATCGCCGAGGCCTTCGGCGTACCGCTGGGAGAGGTGTTTTCTTATACCTCGAGCGATACACCCGGGTGATGACGACCGGTAACACTGGCTGAACAATCGCCACGGAACCAATTGAGCTTGGGGCTTTCATAGGTCATGATTGCGCTGGTGACGGTCCGATCCTGAAAAAGCGGGATGAGACGCATGTGTTTGATTGACTATTATTTCATCACGCTGAATACTCAAGATTTTTTTTATTATTGGAGATTGATAATGAAATCGAAGAAAGTATGTATCATCGGTGCGTCTGGAAAACTCGGCAGGTATATGGTGCAGCATGCGCTTGACCGGGGTTATGAAGTGGTGGGTGTCTGTCGGGAGAAAAGTGTTGGCAAATTGGATGCATATAAGGGTCGCATCACAGCTCGTCCCGGGGGCAACGAATGACCGTCTGGTGATCCAGAAGGCGGTTGCAGGCTGCGATGGGGTTCTGACGGTGTTGGTACCATGGGGTGTACACAACTACTCCACGGGAACTGCCCAGGCCGTGCTCGACTTTGCGCAGTCTGGGGCGCGACTCATCTTTTCATGCGGCTGGCATATCACGCGCGACGGCAAGGATGTCTATCCTCATCTTTTCGACGAGAGGAAAGATTGGCCCGCTGGCTGGGGCGGCTGACCCGTTTGGTGGATATCGATGACCAGCTGGAAGCCTGCCGGCAGGGTGTTCGCCAGTGACACACTTTGGACGGTCGTCCGAGGAAGTGACCTTGAAGAAGGGGATAGCCAGGGTTTGCCGTGTGGAGCCGGCATGTGGGTGATCCCATTCTCGCCAGCAATATGACCCGCCGGGTGGATTATGCCCTGTTCATGGTGGAGGCGCTTCAAAACAATGAGCTGATCCATGAAGCTCCGGCAATCGTCGGATGCCGGACACCCTCGGCGCTTGCACACGCTGCGGCTTGAAAAGCGATTCAAATCGATTGACTGTAATCCCAGAGAGTCCGCTGTCACAGCGGATTCTTTTTGTTCATTTTGCCAGTGTAAAACCCTTGCTCCAGACGATCCTTGAGCGGTCATCATTGACCTTGATCAGGTGAAGGTTATTCAGTACGCTGCGATGATCAACACCCAACTCCTTCGCTTCCTGGAGAATTTGCTCCTTATTTTCGATGTCGGAAGCCAGGAGGCCGAGGGTCACATGGGGGATGTAAGGGATGTCAGCCCTGAGATAGGGGGTCAAAAGTCCGGTATAGATCTCGTCATGCAGGCTGGTTAGTTTTTCCTTGCCCTCCTGCACCAGCAGGTAAATGTAATCATCAACCGATCTATGTATGCCTTCCAGGTGGATGGGGAACGGCTTCCAGCGGATCAGGACACTTTTGATATGATGGATCAGGATATCTTCACCAATGGAGACTGGCACCGGGAACATCAGAGTAATGTGTGGGGCGATCAGGTCGGCCTGTGGGTCGTATTTCCGCCTGAATGTCTGGATTTGGTCGTTATCTAAAGCTGGATAATGTACCAGGGTAAAGATCATATTGATGCCTTCGTATTATTTGGGTTGGGCTGCCAGCGCTTGTTCGATATCCTTCACACGGTGGTTGGCGGAGTGACCGTCGATGTCAAAAGGCCATTCCGGCACATGCTCCTTGCCGTTGAACCAGTTTTCAGGCGCCTCTCTCAGCGCGGTCAGCAGATCTGCCTGGACCTGCCGGTGCCAGGCCAGCACCTCCTGTGGGGAGCGATCATGCCAGCGCTGGTAGACCAGATGGTTGCCATCCTTTACATCCAACCCGCGTTCCTCCGGTGGGACCGGCTGTCCCCTGATCTTGCGGGTCACGTCGGCCTTCCAGTGGGTGATATGCGCCAGGACATCCTGGATGGTCCAGGCATCCTTTCCCTCCGGACGGGGCACCAGTCGTGCCCAATCTGCCTGGGTAAGATATCCGACCAGGTTGTCCAGGCGCTCATACTCCCGGCAGACGCGCTCGATGACTTCTTCGCGGGTGTGACGCATGATTGATCTCTTATGAGTTTATCGATAATGCGGTTTTCAGTGCCTATTTGATGGCGAAATAGATACCCGCGACGAACAGGGCGATTCCGATGACGATCTGCAGCCAGCCGCTGGTGCTCGTTTGTTCCAGGACGGCCTGCTCGGGTTTCCTGGGATCATAATAGACCGTCACGCTTGTATTGATTGGGTAATGTGCCACGGTTTCGCTGGCAAGCTTTTCACTGGAATTCTTGACACCAAAGCTGACCCGCTCGCCGGTGTATTCCTTGCCCGCCACGGAATACACATAACGTACGACAGCTTCATAGGATGTGCTTTGGCCGTAATCACTATCGTTCGAGGTGCGTTTTTTCAATTTCGGATGTGATCACCCGCCCCTGGGTACCCTGCCAGGATTGGCTGGTATTTGCCAGTCGTTTGCTGCGCAGGGCTGAGCCGATGACGAATAAGCCCACTACGGATAGGACCAGGTACAACCAGTTGTGGATCGTGAACGGAAGTTCCATGTTTACCTCCTTGGGTTGGGTGATTAAAATCGCGTATTAAGATTTTATCATGTCTGAACCGGGGAATTGGGCTGGCAGGTTGTATAATAGGCGCTTATTGTCTAACGGACAAGCACAAGAATGGTAAACTTCCAGGCATTCCTTATCTATTTGATCGTCACGACCTTTACCCCCGGGCCGAACAATATCCTGTCAATGGTGAATGCCATGCGCTATGGTTACCGGAAAGTCCATGGCTTCCTGGCGGGGGTTTTCGTGGGATTTTTCCTGGTACTGCTGCTGAGCGCCTTTGCCAACCTGATGTTGGTCAATTTCATCCCGCGAGCGGAGATCTGGTTAAAGATCCTGGGCGCCGTCTATATGATATTCCTGGCAATCCATATCATGTTGACGAAACCGGCTCAAGAGGAATCAGACAGGAAAGGCATGAATACCTTCATGATGGGTTTCAGCCAGCAGTTCCTGAACCTCAAGAGCATCCTGTATGGCATCACCATCTACGCCACTTTCATTATCCCATCCTTCCGGCAACCACTTATCCTGGTATTGTTCGCCCTGGTGCTGGCCCTGGCCGGTTACCTATCGGTGAACCTGTGGGCTCTGACCGGCAGCTGGTTGCAGAACCTGGCCTGGCGATACCAACGCTGGATCAACATTGGCATGGGCCTCCTGTTGATCTACAGCGCGGTGGTCACACTGATCTGAGTACCATTCGATATCTGGCCTCTGGCTAACGCCCCGTGGAAATTCAATAACCAACAGATCATTTCGAATCTGTTATTAATAACCGGGGTTTCAAAACCAAAGATGGATTAATCCGTATATGTATGTAATGGAAGGATGAAGGATTGGATACTAGCGCAACACTCGCATCTGCCATAACAAAATCTGGTAGCCGGCAGACTTATTACACATTCCGCCTGCTTGGCGACCACGACCGGGTGGAGGATGCTTTTCGGGCTTATGCCTACTTCCGTTGGCTGGACGATTGTTTCGACAAAGGGGTCCTGCCTAAAGCGGAATGTTGTCGTTTATTGAAGCGGCAGCAGTCCATTCTGAAGGCTTGTTATCAGGGAGAGACGATCCGGGATGTCAGCCAGGAAGAAAGCATGCTGGTGGATTTGGTCCGTAAGGATCCGGACCCGAACAGTGGTCTGCATGCTTATCTCTATAACATGATGGCGGTGTTGGCCTTCGATGCGGACCGTCGAGGGCGCTTGATCTCTCAAAAAGAGTTGGACCAATACACCCGATGGCTGGCTTGCTCGGTAACCGAGGTCATGCATTACTTGATCGGGCATGGTTCATTTTCCCCCCAAGATAAATCACGTTACCTGGCAGTTTCAGCAGCCCATATCACCCATATGTTGCGTGACACGGTTGAGGATACAGAAGCCGGGTATTTTAATATCCCCATGGAGGTTCTCGAAAAGAATCGCATCACACCTGAGGACATTAAAAGTGATGCTTACCGAAACTGGGTCCGGGGTCGGGTTGCGTTGGCAAGGAATTATTTCTCTATCGGCAGGAACTATATGCACCGTGTGGCTAGTGCACGGTGCCGGTTGGCTGGCTTTACCTATATGGCTCGTTTCGAATGGCTGTTGGATACAATCGAAAAAGAGGCGTATTACCTTCGCCCAACCTATGATGAGCGCAAAAGCAAAATCAAAGGCTGGCAGATGGGCTGGCAGGCTCTATCTGACTTGCTGAGAGTCAACGGAGCGGGTGTCACCGCTGGTTCTGCGATCCAGGCGAATCCAGAGGAGAGACTGTGAGAACGAAGTCTGTGCTTGTGATCGGTGCGGGCATCGGTGGGATCGTCGCGGCTACCCATCTGGCTCAACGTGGGTTGAAGGTCACCGTGCTTGAGAAGAATTCCCGACCCGGTGGGCGGTGTGACCAACTGGAGCGTGATGGCCACCATTTCGATACCGGTCCAACCTTGCTGGTCATGCCGCTACTTTATGATGCTGAATTTCGGGCAATGGGTGCTTCCTTTCGAGAGATGCTGAATCTAAAGCGCGTGGACCCGACCTATCACCTGGTTTTCGACGACGGCAGCCAGCTTGCGCTCACCTCCGATATGAAATCCCTGGAAGAGCAGCTCGAATCCTTTGAAAAAGGGAGCTTTGAAGGCTTGTTGCACTATATGGCTGAAGGTCATCGCCACTACCATCTCGGGATCGACAAGCTCGTCAACCGTGACTTCCGCAAGTTCACCGATTTCTTCTCGCTGAAGAACCTGCCATTGGTCTACCAGGTCAAGCCGTTCGTCAATCATTACCGCAACATGGCAGCTTATTTCGACGACCCGCGCTTGAAGTCCGCCTTCACCTTCCAGGATGTGTATATGGGCTTGAGCCCGTTCGATGCGGCGGCCACATTTTCCCTGATGCAATACTGCGAGCTGGCTCATGGCGTCTGGTACCCACAGGGCGGCATGTACGGGCTGGTGGATGCACTGGTGACTCTGGCCCGCCAGGCTGGCGTGGAATTCCGCTTCAATGCCCCCGTGGAACGCATCGAGGTGAATGGCACGTCGTCCAGGGGCGTATCCCTTAAGAATGGCGAGCAGCTAAGTGCGGATATCGTGCTGGCGAATGCCGACTTGCCCTATGTCTACCAGAGCCTGTTGCCCCAGGATGGAATGACGGAGAAATTGCTGCGCAAGGAATTCTCCTGCTCGACACTCAGTTTTTTCTGGGGTTTGGACAAACCGGTTGAAGCGCTGGGAGCCCATACCCTGTTCCTGGCAGATGATTACCAGCAGAATTTTAAGAGCATCACCCGGGATTTTGGCATGCCATCCAATCCCTGCCTGTATTTACATGCACCGGCCCGGCTCGACCCGGCCATGGCGCCTGCCGGGCAGGAAACCCTGATCGCAGTCGTGCCGGTCGGGCACATGAATGAATCAAAGCCCCAGGATTGGGAGCTGGTTCGGGACCAGGCGCGGGAGAAGATCTTTGATCGCCTGAGTAAATACGGCGTCAACGATGTTGAGCCGCATATCAAGTTCGAAATGACCTATACGCCCCAGTCATGGCAGAAGCGCTATAACCTGCTGAAGGGTGCCACGCATGGTCTTTCACATCGGCTGACCCAGCTGGCTTATTTCCGACCGAAGAACCGGCATGCCCGCTACCACAACCTGTATTTCGCGGGTGCCAGCACACATCCAGGGACCGGCCTGCCGACGGCCATGATCTCAGGCCGCCTGGTGGCCAACCGCATTATGGATGATTTATCCATCGAAAATAATTAAGCAATCTCAGTATCTTTGATTAAACCGTTCGATTGCATCAAAGAATATCCTGGTAGATAAGTTGATCACAACAAGTTCAATTTATCTTGAAGGAGCCATTGAACAGGTTTAGGGGTTTAATCTTGTTACTCGTCATGATATGGTCTGGGGAGGATATTCATTTCATAATCGGGAACAATCAGAAGTTAATATGCACCGAACCGGCCAATCCCCCTAAGAGATATCCAATATTAGGATTTGCATTAACAGTCCCCGCTGGTCATTTTCAGTCTCACGAATTGATATCGTGTACCGGGGGATTTGGTAGATGCAGAGGCGATGAAACGCCTGACCAGGTTTGGGTATAATTCGGGTGATATCCACAAGGCATTCTGACCCCTTGGTTCATTTCTGAAAAAGTGCTCATGTTCGATCATGCAGAGCCTGCTTAGCGCGGAAAACAAATACTTCTCGGTTGGGATTACAAAAAGCAGGTTTTACAGGCAGATATGGATTCATGACTAAAATACAATCGTTCGTGACAACTCGAAAGATCCACGTTTGGCGGTACCTGCCCATCCTCATCGTTCTGGGATTGGCTGTTCACCTGCTTGTTCCGCAGATCACGTCCTTGACGCACTCCTGGTCGGTTGTGCGTAATTTAACCTGGTGGGCGGTAAGCCTGGCCATCTTATCCCAGGTGCTCAGCTATCTGGGTAGTGGTTATGTCCTGCATATGATCCTGAGATCCAACCGGCAGGCACTATCAGTTGCCAGGGGGGCGTTGATCACTCTGGCTTCTTACAGTATTGGACTTGTGGCGGGGGGCTGGGTGACCGGCGCTGCAGCCACTTTCGGTTGGGTGCGACAGGAGAGTCACGACAACCATACGGCAGTATTGGCCGGTACACTACCGGCACTGCTCAATGATGTTGTTTTGGTGTCAGTGGCATTGATCGGGAGCATCTATTTATTGGTGCTTCATGATCTGAGCAAGACTCAGATGATCGAATTTGGGATCGTCCTGTTATTGTTGAGTCTGCTGATCGCGCTTGTCGTTGTTGCCCTGCGTTTCACCAACCTGGCCGGTCACTTGGTGGCATGGGTGGGCGATCATTGGGCCAAGCTCTTTCACAGGTCTTTTAATGCCGATAGTGCCGTTGCCGGAATGAACAGGTTTATCAAAGCATGGCATTCCATCCGCCACCGAGCCTGGTTGGGTCTGGTCCTCGGGGCTATCGCTAACGTTGTATTTGATATGCTGACACTTTATTGTCTTTTTATCGCTGCCGGTCATGTCATTAGTCCGGGTATCCTGCTGGCGGGATATGGGCTACCGATCACCCTCGGGAGGATCGCTTTCATGATTCCGGGAGGCGTGGGGGTGGTTGAGGGCAGCATGGTGGCCTTGTACGATACACTCAATGTACCGGATGCCGTCAGTGTGGTCGTTATTTTAGGTTATCGTTTAATATCATTCTGGCTTCCGACAATTCTGGGATTCATCGCTGCAGCCTACCTGGGAGGGAGTCCTTTTCGAACCAAGCATAAAAAGACGCTCTCCGTGTGACAATAGCTTTTAATTCGAATACACATCATTGGATCTTGGAACTGGCATCGCCAGCGCTCGTTGGAGGTTTGCTGGAGCAAAGAATGATCCGGTGTTCAACTAATAAAATAAATACAGGTATTTAGGACGAGCAGGAATGAATATCCAGGTCCGGACTTTCATTTTTATCTCCATTTTAGTGTTGACATTGAAGACCTGTAATGTCGAGGTACCGTCTATTGGCACCAGCCCAACTTCCCCATCTCCCGCTTCCACCTGGTGGCCAGGCGGATCATGGATGAGATGCTTGATGTGTAATGGGGTGGCTCTATACGAGATGGTCTTGATTGAGTGTTTCTAGAGTCTTATGAGAAGCCAGGGTCGGATGCCGGTGGGCAGCCAGGTTGACCAGCAGGCTGCCGAATTGACCGTATGAATAGCCGGCCAGTTCGGCTGCCAGTACGACGCTCGTGTCCGGGCTGATATCCGCATTGGGATTGACATCCAGAACATAGAATTGTCCATCGCGTTGACGGATGTCGAGGCGGGCGTAATCCTGGCAATTGGTCGCCCGATAAGCCCCGATGGAAATCTCCTCCAATCGCTTCAGCTCCGATGCAGTTAACGGCGCGGGCAGGCGCAGTTCGATCATCTGGTAATCCTGGGATGCAGGCACAAATTTTGATTCATAGGTACAAACCCGTCTGAAATCCTCGCCGATCCTGGAAAAATCCATCTCCGCCACCGGGAGAATTTTCAAACGGCCATTTCCGACAACGGTCACATGGAACTCCCTGCCATCGATGAAGTCTTCAACCAAAACAGGTTCCTTGTAAGTTTCAATTGTCCTGGCAACCTGTCTTTGTAACTCGACCAGGTTGTGAACGACCGCTTCGTGTGTGATGCCGATACTGCAGTGTTCGTAGGCTGGCTTGACGATGGCGGGGAAGCAGTCCCAATCCAGCTCAGCTGCAGTCCTGAAGAGCTGCCAGCTCGGAATGGGAAGGTTGTTCTGGCGCAGATGTTCCTTTACGCAGGGCTTGTCATCACAGAATTGCAACGCCTGTGAGTCCGCGCCTGTATATGTAAAGCCCAGCGCATCAAGTTGCCTGGTGACCAGCGGACTGCTGTGTGGCAGCCCGGGAATCTCCTCGCACCAATTGAGCACGATCCATTCCCGCGAATCAAATTTACACAGCAACGATTCCAGGTTGGCACCTTCCAGACAGACAGGGGTGGTGGGGTGCCCGACACCTGCCAAACCCTCTGATAATTGTCCGACCAGTCCATCGATCTCAGCAATTTCGGTTGATGACCAGCTCCGATCGAGATTGTATAAGAGGATGACCGGCAGGCTGGGATTGGTATGCTCCATGATTCTATCCATGCGGTTGTCGTACCTTATTGTTTCCACGCGCTTGATGGATTGATCATGGAATACCCGTGATGGATCGATGCGTGATGAGTCGTACACCGGATCGTTCCGTTGTGTGCAGCAGAATGGTTTTTTCCGGTGGGAAATTGCATTCCCATCGTACTGTTCACGGTAGTCTTGCCATCCTCAGAGTCGCCCCGCTGTCCGGTATTTACCGGATCGATCAGGAACACCTGGGTGTCGGGATGTTGGTTCAGTAGTGCCAGGTAATATGTTCATTGGTAAAAAGATTATATATTATAAATGGGGGAAAAAGGACACTTCCGATAGATGACTTTTTTGGATGTTTAGCTGATATATTCAAAGAGACTGAGTCAAGAGACATGCTTAAACTTTTCCAACCACTTATTTGTTTGCTGATCGTGACTCTTGGGCTATCCGGCTGCAATGCCGGTGATTCTTCCCATGTCATTATTCCCACCTCTCCAGCTCCGGGTTCCGATTGGTGGCATCCCGAACCCGGCCTGACCTGGCAGTGGCAGTTGGAGGGTGAAGTGGATACTTCCATCGACGCGCAGGTGTATGACCTCGATCTGTACGTGGATCAAGCGGCGATTGATGTGCTGCAGGCCCGCGGGGTGAAGCTCATCTGTTACATCTCGGTCGGGTCTTACGAAGATTGGCGCCCGGATGCGGACCAATTCCCGGATGTGATTTTAGGTAAGAAGTATGAAGGTTGGCCGGGTGAAAAATGGCTGGATATCCGGCGGGTCGATCTGCTGGCACCCATCATGATTGCCCGGTTGGACCTGTGCGCGGCCAAAGGCTTTGACGGTGTTGAGCCGGACAACATCGAAATATACGACGCTGACACCGGTTTCCCACTCACATATGCAGATCAACTGGTCTATGCGCGCTGGCTGGCAGATGAAGCGCATGCCCGCGGATTGGGCATCGGACTGAAGAATGCCCCCGACATGGTGACGGATTCGCTGGCATTCTTCGATTTTGCCATCGTTGAGGATGCCTACTATTATGAATGGATCGATTCTATTCTCCCATTCCTCACGATGGGCAAACCCGTCTTCGCTGCGGAATATACCGACCTGAGCGTTGATTTTAAGGCAGCCTGCGGACAGGCGTCACGAGCGGGCGTCAGCCTGATTTTGAAAGATCGTGCATTGTCTGCCTTCCGAAAGACCTGTCCGTGATGATCCTTGGATTTTCCCATTACCACATCCATGGGACCTTTTTGATCCACTTTCCAGTTGACTTTGATGATAAATGCCTATATACTCTTAATATAACGGTTTGTAATCTACTTCCATAACGAATGCATACGGTGCAGTATGCTTAATACCGTAATTGGTGAAACACCAAATACAAACCGTAAACAAAGGAGAAAACGTATGGCAAAGAGGGACCTGTTCACCAAGATACTGGCAATCACCGGCCTTGTTCTGGTCTGGTTGACCATCCTGGCACCGGTCATATTCGCAATCATGTCACTGGTCAGAGGGGGCGGTTTTCGCTTTGACTACCTCATGCCTGCAGAGCTGTTCATCGCTGCGTTGGCTGGCGGATTCTTATTACTCTGGTCAGCCTTGCGCGCCCGTTCGCAAGTGAAATGGATCAGCTGGACGTTGATCCTGGCTGTCTTGATGCTGGTGGGCGGCCAGGCTCTGGCGGTTGTGACCGGTCTGGCCGATGGCACCTCAGGCGAGGGCTGGTTCCCCGTGGTGATTGGGATGATCGTCCTCTACGATCTGTTACTGGTTGCTTTGGGAGTTGGGGGCTGGTGCCTGATGCGTGACCTGGTCGGGAAGAAAATATCACCAAAAGAGTAATTATCTGCTGATGATATTGGCTAACTAACGAGTAGGTGGATAAATTCACCGGTTGATTTTCATAACGGTAATGATTTAATAATCACCCGCCTGTTACTTATCTGTGTACTGCTTAAGTGGATATTAATAGGGTTGCATGTCCAATTGAATCGATGGATGCGTATCACAATCTGGAAATCAAGTCTGCCTACTGTGCCGGCACATACTTCCATGGCTCATAGTCGTTCGATGATGGCTAACGCACTGAATGATTACGGTACAGGACAGGAAAGAGATCCCAGCAAGGACCGGGCAACTCCTCGGAGTCCGATATCCGTTATTTCGACTTCCTTCTCAAATGTGGAAAAAAACCAGGGACGCGATTGCAGTACTCCTGCCATTCTTCCCCGAACTCGGCCGCCAGGACCTGTTCCTCGCGGTGAGCGCGTCGTAGGACGAAGGGCGCGAACAGGGCGTAAGCCAGGGCTGTCCAGGTTTGATAAAGCAGCAGGCTGCCCGGGGCGGCAGCGATCAGCCCGAGGTACATCGGGTGCCGGACAATGGCAAATGGGCCCTTTGTCACCAGTCGGTGGTCTGCGTATAATTGGGCGCCGAAACTGGTCGAGACGAAGTACATCTTCCCCATCGTGAGCCGTGCCCAAAGCAGGAAGGCAATCCCTGGGAAGTAGACCAGGCTGCCGGCGACGAGCAGCGCCAGGTCGATTCCCGGCGGTAGATCCAGCGACAGGGGCTTCCAGAAATAGATCGAAAAAGCCAGGAAACCGGCGACAGCAATGGCGTAGAACATCGCCGAGTGCAACCAGCCAGCTGCACGCCCACTTGTCCGCCCTGCAGGGCGACGCGTTCCGCGCCAGATTCCGTAGAAAACAATTGCCAGCGTGGTATACGCGAGAAAACCTCCTCCTAACCGTAAGATGGTCTCACCAATCGAAAAGGACATTACCCAATCCCTTTTATTTTAGGGAATATCCTTCCTGAATGTTTCATGTAAGTTCTATATTCATCTCCAAAAGCGTCAATCATCATTTGTTCCTCTTTTGGAATGCGCCACAACAATCCGATGATTGACAGCGCACATACCGCAATAAAAATCCAATTGGCGGTCAACAATGAAAGCACGACGCACCAGCCAAAAACACTGGCATAAAGTGGATGACGGATGTGTGTATAGGGTCCGGTCGTGATGAGATGATGGTTCTGGGTTAATTGAAGTTGGGCTGACCACTGCGTATCCAGTGTGACTTGTGTCCAAGTCCAGAAAAGCACGGCAGCAAACCCAAGGCCAAAGCCGAGCCAGCGCAACCAGGATGGCAGGTTGATAAGAAATACGTCTATCCACTTTGAGCGAATGATGCACATCACCAGGAACGCGATCAGCAGGAAGAAGAATACAATACGTAATATCAAAATACCACGTCCGCCTTCACGCTCGACTGCCTTCCGATCGGGTATCAATTTTCCACCCGATAGGCGAACTTTGATCATAAAAAAGACTCGCATAACAAAAAGCAACATGATCAAAATTGCGAATGCCAGACGGAATGTCGATTCGGTTATCATGACATACTCCTCCCACACGGGATTGGCTAATTTGATTTACGCCTTTGGTGCAAGTTGATTGGCACGGGCCCGCTTGATGGCTGACCCAAGGAAGATGTTGATAGTGACCCAATCTACCAGACCGGGGGCGATCAATTTGAGCCAGGTCGCCAGATGACCAGGACTCATTAATACCTCCCGCCGCCGGCTGGCCGCTGCTCGCAGTGTGATGTCCGCACAACGCTCACTGGTCATTGTCCTTTTAGTGTAATATGCCCGACCACTTTCCCCACGTGGAGTCCCATTTTTATCCAATTGAGCCTCGTGAAACTCGGTTGCCACCCATGAAGGACATATGACCGTAATACTCACCCCATGTTGTTTGAGTTCCATACGGAGCGCATCATAAAATCCATGCACCGCATATTTGCTGGCGCTATAGGGTGTGTTATAGGGGAGGGCTGCTTTACCCGCCGTACTTGAAATGGCTACAATTCGCCCGTGAGTATTTTTAAGGTGAGGTAAAGCGAAGTAAGTACAATAAACCACCCCATAGAAATTTACCCCCATGGTATGTCGAAACAATTCCAAATTGGGGAAATCCTCCAATAAAGCGCTGGCTGCCAGGCCAGCGTTGTTTATCAACATATCCAGCTTGCCATAAACAGCGATGGTTTTATCCACCAACGCCTTGCACTGGCTCTCGTTACTGACATCCATGGGCACAACCAGGGCTTGACCGCCCAGCAGGCGGCATTCCGATGCCAGTTGCTCCAACCGCTCAGCTCGTCGAGCTGCAACGACGACATTGGCCCCTTGTGAAGCCAATTGTAGTGCCAGCGCACGCCCGATTCCGGCAGAAGCCCCGGTAACGATGACAACTTGATCCCTGAACACAGCTTTTTTCATGACACCCTTCTCCTGTTCCTCATGGTGCTGAAATAAATAATTTGATCACCAATTCCGTAACGAATCACCAGATTCCTGGCAAGAGTTTATTGGTATGGGATGCATATTCCTGGTATTCGGCACCAAGCTGTACCTGCAGAAGTTTTTCCTCCACCTGCATACGGTAAGCCATCCCGGGTAGTAATAGGAAAACCCAGCCAGCCAGGCCAATCAAACTCGCATAACCGACCACCACCCCGAGTGACATCAACAGCATACCGCAGTAGCTGGGATGGCGGATGTAACGATAGGGACCAGTGGTAACCAAGCGGTGGCCAGGCTGAACTTCCACATGCCCCGAGTACTGTCCGCGGATATGAGCTCTGGCCCAGATGAGTAGTGCAACCGCAATTAATATCAATACCAGCCCGGCGATTTGGGCTGCGATTGAGCGTGGCAGTACAGCTGTCATGAACATCCATTCATGCGGGGGGGCAAAGAAAGCAATCAAAAATCCCGGCAGGATAAGCCAGAAAGACTTATCCCCCTTTTCATCCCGGGAAGGTTTACGGCTACCAGCAGACTTCCAGAAGGGTTCGCGGTGGATGAAATAATAGATCACACCTCCAACCGGGTAGGCAACGCCGAAAACAAATAAGAACCACCCCAAAAGGTTGCTTCCCAGTGTCTCAAACCCGATCAGGGCCAGGTAAAGGGCTAGAGCAGGGGCAATGATCATAAGGAATAGAACAGCTAAAGGGCTCATTGTCGTCTCCTTCGTATACCAGGGTTAAGGCGTTGGAGGAATCTTTAGTAAGACTCCCACACCGTAACCAACCAGGGCGCTCAAGGTGCCGATCAAAGCCATCTCCAGGCCACTTTTACCTGGATGTCCGACCATTATTCGTGCCTTGTATGCGCCTACTCCGAACAATACCAGGGCAGTAATGACCACTGCCACCCACATACTTTGATTAACCGGAAGAAAAGCAAACGGTGCCAGTGGGATCAATGATCCGATCACGGCTGCCAGACCGACCACCAGGGCTGATCTAAACGCCTGACGGCGATCGGTTGGATTCAGTTGGTGCTCCTCACTCATCATGACTGCTACCCATACATCCTCATTGGCAGTGATCGTCTCGACGATGTGATCCAGAAGATCTCCATTGAAGCCTTTTTTTTGATAGATATCACGAACCTCATTCTTTTCCAAACGGGGGACCTCTGTGATGTGGCGAAACTCACGTGCCCGCTCGGCTTCATAATAATCAGCGTCTGCCAGGGTTGAGGTATAAGCCACTGCTGCCATGGAGATCGATTCAGCGAAAGTGGCGGCCAACCCCGCAACCATGACGATACGTGGATCGTGGGTTGCAGCGGCAATACCCAATATGACACCCAGTACATTGACCAGGCCGTCCTGACCTCCCAGGATGATATCTGAGAGACCAGATGCTTGCCGGTGAGGGTCATGTAACAGGTGGTATCTGAGATCATCAGATTGTTTGTGTTCCAGTGCCCGCTTGAACAGTTTTTTTCTCATTTATTACTCCAGGTATCCAGTATTGCACTTCATCTAATATCGAAGATGAATTTGAGATCTAAAGGCGGCTGTGCCCAGGACGAATTAGATATGGACAGCCAGTATTGTATTAATGATTTGGCGGGGGAATAAGGGGAGAAATGGAGAAGGATTCCGAATGGGCGACTTTTACCACCACAGTAAAAAAGTATAGATAGACAGGCAAAGTAACACCCAGAAAGGACAAGATAAACAGATCTTCAGTATATTCGTGGAACGGAAGCGAATGACCAACCTGCCCGGTCATTCCCAATGGTAGCAAACCGGGCTGTAATCCTTCGGCAATCACATGAACTGCCAGACTGCTGGCACAGAGGAGAAGGAGTAGAAGCGCATAAATCGATACTCTTTGTTGAGATAGTCTATCCCTGCCGGACATGACTCACCCCCTGGCCAAATAAGGCGATGATATGCTCATCTTCAATGTGGTAATAGACTTCCTTGCCATCACGGCGGGCTTTAACCAATTTCATCTGACGTAAACCCCGCAAGTGGTGGGATACCGCCGATTCACTAATATCAACCAGTTCAGCCAATTTGCCGACATTGTATTCCTGTACTGCCAGCAAGTAGAGTAATCTCACACGACTGGTATCGCTGAAAGCGCGAAAGAGCTCTGCCACATGCGCCGCGGTGTGTTCGTCGAGTAGTTGGGCTGGTTTATGTACCATTGTAAAACACCTGAATTACTGTTCATATGTAGTATATATAAATCAGATTAATCTGTCAAGATTGCAGAGATAACAATTGAAGAATAAGAAGGGTAGGTTCGGGGAATCCTGATGGATGATTATTATACCGAAAGAAAACAGCATGGGTAAAATGCGCTGGAATCCTTTTAGATAACTATATTGAATCCTTAATACGGAATTACATACCCATTTCAAATACCTTACAGTATTGCAAGTTTTGGCATATATCGAGATTTTTACTTGATTTTTATTTATAAATAGTTATACTGAATCTAAGGGTGTAATTAAGTTTAATTTATCCAGAGGGAAAAAAATGAATCTATTGCTCTATGTGTATTTTTTACTGACCTTTGCCTATCGCCGGTATTAGAGAGAACGGGAAATAAAGTCATAATACTGACCCATCATCTACAGCACATGCATCAATTTGTGCGCCAGTTCAATTAACCATGCCATTACTTGCCAGGGGGTGATAATAATGGAGAGGAATAGAACCATGCGGCTTGCTACCAAAGCCAGAATGAAATTGATGGGTCAACTGAAACAGATCATTACCGATTTCCCCGATGAGGTGCGTTTGGACCAATATCCATGTGGGGGAACCAGGATCCCTGAAAGTGCCATGGAAATTAATATCCTCTTACGACAGTGTCAATTTAAATTTGAGCGGCAGGGCATATTGGATACCATTGCGATTGCCATGATCCACAGGCGCGTACTTGAAATCGAAAAAGAGCTTAGTGGTGCGAGCCCCAGATCATCAGGCTTGGGTGAACCTGTGTATGCTTATCAAATAAGGAATGATCTTCTAAAAAGATCCGGTTTGGTTTTTCCATTTGATGATTGGAAACAGTTTTATTCCGAAATCATCTCAATATCACCAACCGCGAGGAATAACTGATTCTATAACCAATGCATTGCACGATCTTGAGGATGGGGGGTAAGACGACCGGCAAATCTCCTTAGCTCTGCAGATCAGAGGTTCTCTGACACCTGTTTTATCTCCCCCATATGGCGGAGATCGATACTCCCCAACGGTTGGATGCTTGTGGGGAGTATTGATTGTACAATGACAATTGAGTTTCATTTCGACTTGTGACTCTGAAAAATGCTAGACCCCCTTTAAATTGCAGGTATGAATAATTCATCTGGAGGAAGTAATGAAGAAGATACTATCAATAATCGTTTTGGCTACATTATCGCTGATGTTACTTGCCAGCTGTGCGCCGGGCACTGGCATTCAAATCAATACGCCCAACTCGAATACAACCGCTGGTACGCCGGATCCCAGTGAGCAAATCGATGTCCCCGGCTTTAGTATAAAAATCAATGCGCCCGGCCCGAATTCGCTGGTCAATACACCCGGAATAAGGGGCACTGTTGCCGGTACTTTGATAGGAATCTGGCATGGAATCATCTCCCCGATTACGCTGATTATGTCGTTTATTAATCCGAATGTCCAGATGTATGAAGTCCACAACGACGGCAGTCAGTATAATCTTGGTTTCCTGGTTGGCGTGGCACTCGTGTTTCTCATTTTGGGTGTAATCGGTGGTTCCAGACGCCGTTAGGGTGCAACGCTTGAGCACGAGAACCGGGTCTGTATGATTCGGGCTGATGCCATTATCTGTCTGGATAATTTTCACTGATCGGCGCGGATCCTCACCGCGTAACTCAACATACGGATATCCGACCCTGATATACCCGGGCCGAAAGTCAGAACCCACTGGAAAATACTATTAGAAGAAAGGAGATGCGAACATGAGACTTTCCCCTCCGAAATCCATCACGTGGTGGATAGCCTTAATTCTTGGTGTGCTTGGTCTACTCGGTTACTTGGGATATTTGGCCGGCTTGGGCCAATATTCGTTCTGGTTCGTCCTGGTCGGGCTCGCCCTGATGCTGTTGGCGACACGGATGAATAACCTCTAAAGGTTCGAGCGCATGGGTTCCGGGGTCGAGGGTTCCGTACCAACGATCCCAGGATCCATGTGCCCTGATAGCTGCTTTTGTTTTCCAGCCAGCTTTTTGTCAGATTCAAGCCTGCAGTTTGAAGTACCAGGTTTTTCATGGTTCCAATAAAATAATTGGATGGAAACCCTGGATTAGATTGCAGGTATTTACGCGTTGGTCGAAAACGTACTTCTGCCTGAAAAAAACCTCTGCCGCGGATTTATCGTTCAGCGACAGAGGGTTTACTAACCGGGAAACATTCACGAACCTGGAGAACGCTCTCGAACCTTCGCCGAGATCTGGCGATCGGTCATCTTGTCCGTGGTTTCAACGGCAAGAATATTTCCTTTGTACCTATCATGTTCAAGACGCTTTTTCAACTCCCCTTTGGCTTCGCCGGGACCAAATATCTGAATCGTTTCCGCATCGCGAATTTCCGCGATCACTCTCTCATAGAAATCATTGAGGAGATTCCCAAATTGACGATCCCGCACATCTTCTGTTGAACCGTCTTCGGATCCATCTCCACCTGTAAAGCGGACATGTTTCTCCATATTCGATGTGATTTCCCTGGTTTCTTCCCCTTCTTCGGTAACAATGACAAGCACCGCCTTGCGATGATCGATCCACAGACCTGTTTGTTTTTTCATATGGTTTTCCTTGGTTTTGTTGTTGAATGACAATAAAGGTTTCAAAACCATTATTTTTGGTGTTTTTTCCGAGTATCAATATATCCACACAATACCTCAGACACACCTGTGTCTTGAAGCACATATCCATACCATTGAACTCCTTCATGCAATACCCGGATGATCAAAAGGTGAGGGGTACTGAATTTGTCATCATTTGCCTCTTCCAGATCTTTTGGAAGCTGGTGGTTTACCTGTAGTAACAACAGGCGTAGATGCATTAAATGAATCGGACGACCCGGTCGGTAGCGCCACTTGTAGAATGGGTTCCGCTCTTGCGATCAAAAGGGTCAGCCGCTCCATGCTGCTGGTAACCAGGGGTGGAGGTGGTTCATCCATCGCCTTAACCGTTTCCCAAATTTGGTCCTGCCGTGCTTTGAGATCAGAGATCTGTGCTGCGGCGCCTACCACTCGACGATGACTGACCAGGCGGCTCCAAAGGATCTGGCATACTGCGGATAAAGGCGGTGCAATGATGATTCCCAGCAAACCAAAAGAATTAGCAAGGGCAATCAGGATAACGAGAGTCAAAATGGGGTTATCCCAGCGGCGATTAAAAAGGCGTGGTTTGATCCACACGCCCATGATGATCATAAAAATCAGTGCAAAAATGGCGGTTAGCAGGCCGAGCTGCACACTGGTCACCAACCCTACCAACAGTACAGGAATAACAACCAGGGCTATGCCAACCATGGGAATCAGGCAGCCCAGAGCACCAGCCAACGCCAGAAGCGCAGCGTAAGGTGACCCCAGCAGCCAGTACCCCAGACCCAATACAAACCCGGCTATCACACTCTGGAATACCTGCCCGCGGATGTAAGCACCAACATCAGGCTCAACGATCCTCCAGATACCGCGCGCTTGTTTTCTTTGAGCGGATGGAAGCAATGATAGCCAGAGCCGCTCAAAATGGATTTGATTGATGCTCCAATAAATACTCAGGAAAAAAATGACCAGCATACCGGTAACGATACTGCCGATGTCCTTCGTGATGCCGAGTAAGGCCGGGAGTACGAGCTGCCCCTCGCTTCCGGTTATTGCTTCAATGAGCTTACCTGGAGATGGTATCCTCTCCATTAATGTTCTTTGGAGTACACTCCCTTCCAACCAGGTCGGCAGCCTCCATACATCCTGGCTCGATACATTATGAGCTAAAGCCTGTATCTCGGTAATCGCTATACCAGACACAACGTAAAGGATATAACCGAAACCACCCAGGATGACCAGGTAGAGGAGGATCCAGGCCGCACGAACGAAAAAGCGTCGACCGATTATGCGGTTGGCTAATGGACGCAGCGCTGCAGCAAGCGTCAGCGAGATCAACAAGTAGATGAAGACAGTACGGAATTGCCATAGCACCAGTAGCGCCAGCAATGTGGTTAGAACAGCCAGACCAATCCGCGCGATTTGCTTTGTCATGGTGTTTCTGGAGGAGGAATCTGAGATAGAAGCGCATCAAGATCGGTTGTAATGGTCTCGATTTCATCCATCACTTTATCGATCTGCTTGATCCTGAGGACGGATCCTCCCTGCTTGAACCGGGCTTGTTTGCGTAAGTCATCAGCCAGGTCTTGGGCTTCATATCGCAGGCGGCTGGCATAATCGCGTCCTGTCGAGACCTCTGACTCCATTGATGATGGATGAAAAATAAAACGATCGAGGATAAGTTGAATGATGGCAGCCATGGGTATCGCCATAAACGCGCCGGCAATACCAAAAATGGAGCTGAAAGTAAAAATGGCCAGCAGGGACACAAAGGGGTTGACCCCCACCGCCTTGTGCATGATGCGTGGTACTAAAATACTGTTTTCAAGCTGCTGAATGACCAGCGTTGCCACGATCACCCAGATTAATTTGACTGGTGATAATGACAAGGCAATTATTGCTGCGGGGATGGCGCCCAGCAATGGCCCGACCATCGGGATGGCTTCGAGCAACCCAGCCACAAGCGCCAGAACAAGGGCGTTCGGCAAACCGATCAGCAGGTAGGCTGCCAGCGCCATGATCCCGATCGCCAGGCAAAGAACACTCTGCCCGGCGAGGTAGAAGCCAACCTTGGCTTCCATGGCCGAAACCAGCTCGCGCAGGTCATCGCGCTGATCCTTCGGGATGAGCTGCAGAAGCGATTGAATGGTTCGGGGTCCATCGAGGGTCCAATGGTATGCCAGCAGCAGGACTGCAGTGATTATAAAGATGACTCTGGATGTCGATGCCAGGTAACCCAGCGCTTGCTCTGCAGAGGATAGCACCTGCTCCCCGGTTTGCTGTAATGGCTCCAGGCCAGGTAATGTCGCCGGGAGGTTGCCTCCCAGGCCAACAAACAGTTGATTGGGATTGAGAGACATCCATGCGCGCAGGCTCTGGTAATACCCTGGCACTGCGGCAATGATCGCAGTCGCTTGTTTGACGATTAACGGGAATAGTAAAAGCACAAAGCCGGCTAGCAAGGCCAACAGTAACAGGAAAACAAGCAGAACGCCTGCCACCCGGGGAAGCCCCTTCCGGTTAGCCCAGGTTACGAGAGGCCTTATCGCGGTCCCCAAGATGATGGCGATCAGCAGGATGAATAAGACATCGTAAAACCGGTAAAGGAGCTAAAACCCAAAGGCTACCAGGACCAGGACGAGAGTCGCCCACATGACCCGCCGGAATGTCCAGTTAGTAATTTCTGACGATGGGTTGCTTTCCATGTGCACTTACAGATTCTGCTTTCTTTCAAAAATGAAGTGTTTGTGGTGCCTGTTCAGGTGCCTACCCGCTTACCTATACCTGGCAACAAAATCTGTATCCTGCCGTGCATTGAAACACCTTCTATAACTATGCGCCCGTGGTTATCAGTGTTAGAACGATGACAAGTGCTACGATCAGGAGGAGGCCTATTATGATGGCTATTTGTTTGAGAGAGAATTTTCGGGGATCCAGCCATTTCATGACGGGTCCAATCGATGGCTTAATTTTGGATTGCGATATATCCTTGACCAATTCAGCAACTTTTTCCGGCTGATCGCTTCGGGTTGCAACATCCGCCTGGGCAATGATCCCAAGGATCTGGTCATTTTCGTCCACGACAGGTAGTACGGCGCAATTGGTGCGCTGACATCGCATCCAGTGCCACCTGAAGATCATCTTCGGCTCGGCAAGTTACCACCTTGCGCGTCATCACGGCATCCACTTTTGTACTTTTCGGATCGCGACCTTCGGCCACGACCTTTAAAGCCAGGTCTCGATCGGTCACGATACCGACCAGCTTCCTGGTATTCTTGTTTTCGATTACGGGAATCGAACCGATATTCTCACGGCTCATCAGTTGTGCCACAGTATCCACTCCATCTGTCCGGTAGGCAGCAGCTTGGGTTTTTCGTCATGATTTCATTACATGTGTTCATTAAATCCTCCGCCTGGAAGATGGATCCAGGAATAATATTTCATAATTATGTAATGGGAGGCAGCTTCTAGAAGCTGCCTCCCATAAGTACCATTGCGTTCAAGGAACTTAGATCAATCCGAGTAGGTTTAGTAAGACGAGGACCACGGCAACTACGATCAGGACGTGAATCCAGCTACCCGTTTTGGGGAAGTTCGGGCTGAGCCTTCCACCAAATGCGCCGAGCAACCAAAGAACTACGAGAATAACAACAATTGTCCACAACATGAGAATTCTCCTTTAAATTTTGAATTGAAACCACCTGGTCAAGCGACCAGGTGGTCTGTCACTTAACGGTTAATGAGTAAGAATATGCCAGCTGCGATGGCGAGGATTGCCAGGATCGGCATCAGGCTTCCAATGCCAAGGAGTGTTACCAGACCCCAGGCGATCAGGAAGATGGCCAACAATAACATGCCAATATTTCTGTTGAATCTCATTGCGATACTCCTTAAAAATTATCTGTCATCGCCAAGAAAAATGCCTGCTTTTGACTGTTCTTCTTCTGTGAGATCAAAGAACCCGATCAGGCGCCTGGCAAGGCTTATGACGTTCTTTACCCAGGAGGAAAAGAGTCAGTTCTGTTAACACTCGATTTATATTGATCGAGCTGGAATCCTCATTGTTTGACCTGTTATTAAGGGGTGTGCTGATCTGTAGTCCTGGTTTCTGTAACTGCCACCACAGGTCCACGCGGGCGGTAAAAGATCACCCAGACGATTCTTTCAATGGCCCAGGCTACCAGGGCATAAACCACCATGGCGATGAAGGATGAGATTTCGAGCACCATGTTACCTGCCGAAGGGGTCCCGGTCAGCCCTGCAAAGGGCATCAGGAACAAATTAGTGAATCCATAGATAAAAGCAGCGATCGGGCTGACTGCATTGGCGCCGATCAGTTTCAGCATGATTCTCAGCGCAATCATGGCTTCGAGAATGCCGAATAACAGCCAGACCAACTGGGTGGCTTTAAAGGTAAAAATTCGCCGTTCCCTTTCAGGTTCTTTTTGCGTCGTCTGGACTTCCGATATTCTTTGGTTAGTCATTTTGACCTCTTACAAATTAGTTCGATGATAGATGTAGGGAGGATCCATACCGTTTGGTTTAGCAGGGGGGCAATGGAGCCCCCCTGCTCGATAAGTGGTTCTATTGCTTTAGGTGCAGAGACCTGGTTTAGACTCTGCGACGAAGAAGGTGGACGATCGCGATCACGATAATGGCGCCCAGCAATGTCACCAACATGGTTGGGATGTTAACTGCATCATTGATCGTACCGACTTTGAATATGGGGCTGAGGAAGTAGCCGGCCAGAAATGCACCCACGACGGCCACAAGAATATTGATCAACAGACTTGCCCGGTCCTTCATGATCTCACTGGCTACCCAGCCGATGGCTGCCGCCGCTACCAAGTAAATTAAAATATTCATTTTTCTCTCCTATAGAATTGTCTGATTCGCACGGATTATCGTGTAAATTTTGTGATGCTTGCTCCTCCTCAGAGGAGAATGTGCAATGGTTTGCCCAGTTGATTACCTGGTTGAGGGTTCAGTTTTGCTTTTCATCCTGAACTCATACTCCGTTACACGTTTATCGATTTCATCTACTGCGCGTTCACGGGTATAGCCATACTTTTCCTGAAGCAAACCGGCCAGGACATCGATCTTTCCCGCGGCGCGATCCAGGTCGTCATCGCTGAGTTTGCCCCACCAGGCTTTGGCCTCGCCTTTGACTTGCTTCCACTTGCCTTCGAAGATATCTTTGTTCATGCTTGGATCCTCCTGATCCTTTGAAAGCTGTCCCAGTTAATGCCGGCGCTCGGGGCAGCTTTTTGCGCCGGTTTCAAATTACTTCCTCTCAGCCGAATGGAATTAAATGACCGACAGGCTCGCAGCGACGTTTCGCAATCGTTCGGCCACCCGCTCAGGTGTTTCACCTTTACTGATAAATGCATCGGCACCGGCGGAAAGAGCGGCCTGCTGACGGGCCGTCATATGGCTGATGAGGACAATGACCAGTGCTGCCGGGCAAGTGTCCCGCAGTGCTTGAAGTGCTGCACTGGGTTCGCTGGGGAGCAGATCCCAATCCACGAGCAGCATCTCTGTATTGCAGGCAGAGGCCGCAGCTAGCGTGTTTGGCCAATCGGCCGACTCGCCAACGACTTCCATATTCATATCCAGAAGTAGCAGACGGAGGGCCGAGCGTTCTTCGGGTCTGGCATCGGCAATAAATACACGGGTCATGGTTTTATCTTACGACAATGCCTTCCCGGTCACATCCATCGACCGGGGAGTGTTTCCCTCCGCCACTTGGGGGAGATGTTGTTACGCCTTTGTGAAATGGGAGAGCAGGTACGCGAGCCTTTAACGAAACGATGAGATCAAAAAACAGGGGAATTGTTCAAAAATACCCTACCGCGCCGGAAGGAAGGGCGCGGTAGGGTATATTCAAGCTTAGTAGGCTTTTACGGTATGGCAACTGTGCTGCCGGAATCAGGTGATTGGCATCCTCCCGGGAGAGGTGATTCCCGGTCAGACAGGGTCAAATAGATCTGACCAAGAGAACTGGTCAGCGATCATTCTTCGATAATGAATGTCACCTTCATGGTTACGCGGTATTCCTTGATTTGTCCTTTGCTATCGAGCATGATCTGTTGATTTTTCACCCATGCAGACTTTAAACCTGTGAGTGTTTTATGCGCGCGAGAAACACCCATCTTCATTGCATCATCAAAACTCTTCGGTGAAGAGGCTATGATTTCGGTTACTTTTGCGACTGACATGAAATTACTCCTTCTATAAAGCTACGAATTAATTTTTGATCCCTTCAGGACCTGAGCATCAAGTACGCCCCGACGGCGATAATCGGCAGGAGCAGCGTCAATACTTTCGTTCCGCAGCCCTTCTTGGATGCCGTGATTTCGGGCAGATCAATCTTTTGACTCTTTTGGCCCTTATCGCTAACGCTGCCAGAGCCTTTTGCACGTATGGGTTTCTGATCGTGCGATCGAATCGAATCTGATTTCTTTTGACTTTTATGGCTTCCGGAATGTTTTGGCATGATCGCTCCTTTTTGATTTGTTACTTTAATACCTGGGGGGTACCGGATGCCTTGCGGGCAGCCTCTTTCAGCCGTCTTGCATGGATGCGTTTACCCTTGGAAGGTCGTTTGGATTTAATCCCATTCAACTTGCTAGGTTTATTTGCCATTGGTATCAGTTCCTGTTCTTTTCTATTTATTTAAAGTGCGAAACGAGCCTGATCTCATTTAGTTGCCCGAGGTGATATCTTCTGCCTCCGTCTAATCGTTACCTTTATTAAACGGTTAAACCAAAGATCCAGTAAAAACGGATGACCACATCCATGCTTATCATATGACAAACAGACTCCGGTCACATCCATCATATGGGTGGTGTTTGCCTCCTCCATTTGGGGGAGGACTTCAGGATTGATTTGTATGAACCATAATGGGGAAGAGGGATAAGCCGGTTTATGGCAAGAGAATTTACTCCACCCACATCCAAAGACAGGGGAGTATGGCACCAGTCCAACTGGGGGAGATGGGTGTGGTTAGGGTGCTATGCGGTTGCGCAACGCAAGCGTCACCGCTTCTGTCCGGCTGGCAACTCCTAATTTGGAGAGGATGTTGCTGACATGGGATTTTATTGTAGAAGGACTGACGCTCAGTCTTCCGGCGATCTGGGTATTGTTCAGCCCCTCGATCATCAGGGTTAGGACTTCACGCTCGCGCTCCGTCAGGTCCAAGCCAGGCGCTGGTGACTGATGAGTGATTTGAACCAATGCTTGCGCAGCCTCTGGAGAGAGCGTGGCACGCCCTGCGTGTGCGGCACGTATTGCCCTGGCCAGCTCGTCAGCAGATACGTCTTTAAGCAGATAGCCAATGGCACCGGATTCCAACGCCTGCTTGATCAGCTCCCCCTCTTTGAAACTGGTCAGCGCAATCACCTGCACCTGTGGAAAGCGTTGGCGAATGGTATGTGTGGTTGTTGCCCCATCCATCCCCGGCAGAACCATATCCATTAAGATAACATCCGGCTTAGCCTCGGCGCAGAGTTGGATGGCAGCCTCACCGCTTTCAGCTTCCCCAACCAGAAGCAGATCGTCATAGACTTTTAAAAAGGTAACCAATCCATGACGCACCATCGTGTGATCATCGACCAACATCACTCGTACGGGTTGAGATGGTTTTTCGGTCACAGCTCCTCCTGTTCTGCCCAGTGGATGATAACCTCAGTGCCCTGACCTGGCTGACTGGTAATCGCCAGTTTTGCCCCGATTGAATCGGATCTCTCTTGCATCATGCCTAATCCGTAATGCCCGGATGGTGCCACTTTGGTGGGTTTGAAACCGCAACCATCGTCGTGAACGCGCAGTTCCAATCCTTTGGTGGTGACCTGAAGGATGATCTCCACCTTTCCGGCTCTGGCATGTTTGGCAATATTATTTAGCGCTTCCTGGCAGATACGATAGAGCGCCACTTGAACGTCGGCCGGCAGGCTGCCCTCGCCATTTACCGAAACATCTGCAGGAATATTGGTGCGCCCGGTAAAGGCATTAGCCAGCAAACGTAGGAGGTCGCCCAATTCGGTGTCGGTCAGGGTGGTTGGGCGCAACTCGGCCAGTAACGCGCGCATCTCAGCCATTGCCCCACGTGTCAAGTGACGCAGGTCTTCAAGGGAGCGGCGAGCCACCTCAGGTTCCCGCTCCCACAGACGGGGCAGGACTTCGGCGATCAAACCGGCGGAAAAGAGCGATTGGTTGACTGCATCGTGAAGGTTTTGTGCCAGTCGTTGACGTTCCTGCAAAGCAGCCAGCGCTTGGGCATGTTCATAAAGCTCCGCGTTGACCAGTGTCACTGCTGCCTGGTTGGCGATGGTCATTGCCAGATCGGAATGATGCCGGGTGAAGTAATTGCGCTCTGTATGGGCGATGCCAAAGCCACCGATTATTCGATCCTTGACCGCCAATGGCACCCACATCCAGGACATGACGCCTTCCAGTAATGTCGTGCAATCCCCCTTGAGCAGCTTTCTGAGAAATATGGCTGATGGATCTGCGCCCCATAGATCCGCGATACGGATTGGCCGACGTCCATTGAACAAGATCTCCAGTGTGTTTTTACCGTTCAGATGAACACGGAATGGTGCCGCTGTCTCCAGTCGCCCGGATCCACGCACTGCCAATGCGATCAGAGTCGTATCTTCCAATATGAAGAGGATGGCGTGGGCATAATTGATCAGCTTTCCTAATTGGTCAAGGATCAAATCGGGCTGTAGTTCTAAAGTGGAAGCCAGGGTCTGGGAAATTTCCAGGAGCGTGGATTGTTCGTGCACACGCAGACCCACTCGTTGCTGAAGTTGGTGTTCAGCTGTTATGCGTTTGCTCACATCGCGCAACAGTGCCAGCGCACAGTCCCTGCCTTGATACTTGATTGCCACCGCCCTCCATTCGACATCGAAAGCTGATTGGTCGTCCCGGATATGCTGAGCCAGCATTTCAAAAACATCTCCCCGTTTGATCACTTGAGGGTAATCGGTGAAATAGGGAAGGCTTTTTGAGTGGATGAACTGTTTGATTTGTTTTCCACAAAAGTCCTGAGGGGTGTACCCGTGCATCGCTGCAGCTGCTGGATTGGTCGCTAAAACCTTACCAGTCTTAAGATCGGTAAGGACAATTCCATCACTAGCAGTCTTAAATATTTCCAAAAACAGATGATCGTTATCAGCCATAGTGGTCATCAGAATTCGGTTTGATAATCCAAATTATAAACGTTAAATCCTCTATATATTTACGGCTACATTACAGATATTATGAGCCATCCCGATGAGTAATTCTTCGGCTGACGGAGCCATTTTCCTGTTGGTATTTTCTGTATTTCATCTTAAGACTTTTCAAACGCATTTGACTCTTCCATTGATGTACTATAATTCACCAAAAGATCTCCGGATTGTCCATCCTATTCCCATCGCGAGGTAGCCATGCATCCAAAACTGACGACTGGTGATAAGTTCCGTTACGGTCTGGCCGATCTTGGTTTTTCCCTGATCACGTCGGCCATGCAATTCTTTCTGCTCTTTTATTATACAGATGTCGCGCTGATCGACCCGGGCATCGCCGGGTTGGCGCTGATGACCGGAAAGCTCACCTGGGATGCCATCAACGATCCATTATTCGGTTATTTCTCGGACCGGACCCGCTCCCGTTTCGGTAGGCGACGCATCTGGATGTTTATCGGTGCGATCCCTCTGGGTATCGCAGCCTGGATCATGTTCTCGCTGCCCACCGGGCTGACCGGCACAGCTGCCTTTTTCGGAGTTCTCCTCACCTTCTGGTTGATCGACAGTTTCCATACCATGACGACCACGCCTTATTATGCCTTGACACCGGAACTGACGCGCGATTACAGCGAGCGGGCCAGCCTGACCTCCATTCGCATGGTCTTCAGCGTATTCGGTTACATCCTGGGTGCTGCGATCACAACGATCCTGGCGGGTATCTTCCAGGGAAGTGGCCTGAACCTGCAACAGGCCTGGAGCGCAACTGGTGCAGTCTTTGGTATTCTCGCCATTATCACGACCCTCGTGACAGCATTTTCAATCAAGGAGCGCCCTGAACTGGCCGGGGAGCCGTCGAAACTGCCGGCGATCAAAGCAATTTTTACTTCTTTCAAGAACAGACCCTTCATTATTTTGATGGTCGCTTTCATCCTGAGCAGTTTTAGTTTCACCGTCCTGACCGCCCTGGTGCCATACTTCATCCAATACCAGCTCAATATGGGCGATCAGGTTTCCTTTGTGCTGCTGGCTATGCTATTGACGATCGGCATTTTCCTCATCCCGGCCAAGAAGATCTCAGATAAGATCAACAAAGGTCCGGCCTACGCTCTGGGTTTGTTCATTGCCTCGTTGGCTATCATGACCGGTTTCTTTTTCCCGCACGAAGCGACACCGCTGATCTATCTCGTGGCTGTGGTGGCCGGGATCGGTTTCTCTGCCCAGTGGGTCTTCCCCTGGTCCATGCTGCCAGATGTGGTTGAATACGATGAAAAACTGACCGGCGAACGGCGCGAGGGGATCTATTACGGGCTTTGGGCTTTCCTGTCCAAGTTCACCGGAGCGTTGGGCGTTGCGGTCAGTGGTTGGGCATTGGACCTGTATGGATATGTCCCCAATGTTGAACAAACGGCACATGCCCTTTTCGGCATCCGGCTGTTCTTTGCCATTGTGCCGGCAGCCGTCATCCTGATCAGCCTGCCTTTTTTGATCAAGTACCCGATCACCCGCCAGAAACACGCCGAATTGGTTGCCGAGCTGGCTGCCAGGAAAGCAAACCCCAAATAGGAGTCAAGCATGAAGGCCATTATCATCGGATCCGGTATGGCCGGCTTGACTGCAGGGGCGTACCTGGCGCGCGCCGGCTATGAGGTCATCGTTTATGAGCAGTTCCCGACCCCTGGAGGGGTGACCGCAACACTCGAACAGGATGGCTTCCGCTGGGATATTGGACCGCTGTTGCTGGAAGGGTTTGCCCCGGGCGACAAAGGGCGTTTGATCCTGGAGGAGTTGGGGGTCAGTGAACAGGTTCCGGCTGTGCATGAGGACCGCGGGCTGTCGATGCCCGAGTTCACCCTCTGGCCTCCCGTGGAATATGCCGGCCCGTATTGGCGACGTGAGAAATTAAAGCAACTTTTCCCTGCAGAAAACGAATCATTGGTCCAATATTATCGATTCTATGATCATATGCTCGGCTTGATGTCGCTTGCACGCCAGTCCGAATCCATGCATGGCTTATCACGGCTGTGGTCCAAGCTGCGTTTATTTCTGACCTTCCAGGGTGTCAAACGATATGTGTCCTGGAATGGTGCCCAATTGATGGATCACTATTTCCAATCGCCCGCCCTCAAGACGCTTTTTCTGGGGATTGTGGCCGATTTTGTGACCGCCCCCAGCGAGTTTCCGGCATTGGGAGTTCCCTCGCTCCACCTGGAGACTGCTTTTGACAAGCGCATCCCCACTTATCCGGGTAAGAGCTCAGCTCAGACTGCGTATGTGTACTTGCTGAACGGTTGCCAGTCGCTCGTGGATGCCGTGATGGGGGTGATCATCCAGTACGGTGGGCGTGTGCTGACAGAAACACCGGTGGAGCGTATCGTTAATCCGGGATGGGTACGCAACCGGCGTTGAATTGCGTGATGGGAAAGTTGAGGATGCTGATGTGATCCTGGCTTCCGGTGGCATGAAGGAATTGTTTTACGATCTGGTTGGAAAGGACAAGATCCCGGCTGAGCTGGTCACGCAGATCGAGACCAACCGTCTGATGGAATCGGTCTTTATGGTCCACCTGGGTATTGATTTTGATCCGACCCCCCATCAACCCAAAGCGCTGTGTTATTACTACAAGACCCAGGACCTGGAGGGCTCGGTCCAGCGGATCAGGGCTGGCATTTATCATGAGGGAGGTGACGGATTCCTGATCTATATTCCCTCCATGCACTCCCCGGATATGGCGCCAGCCGGGCAGCACGCTGTCACGATCTATACCGTTGCGCCCGATCAGCTGGCTGAAGGGAACTGGTCGGAGCAGAAAGAGGTATTGGCCGACAAATTGGTAGCCCATGCCGAGGCGCATATCCCTGGCTTGAAAGCGCATACCATCACCCGTAGTATCCTGACGCCTGAGGAATTTAGAAAGCGAACGCATTTGAAACACCATTCTTTTGGTGGGATCCCGCCTGTGATTGGCAACAGACCACCGGCACATGAGACCCCGATCGATAATCTGTGGTTCATCGGTGCGCAGAGTGAGTCAGCTGGAGGGGTGTTGAACGTCATGACAGGTGCCGCGAAGGTGGCAAAGAAGATAATAAGCACTGTGGAATAAAGGAAATGCCCCTGATGGGGCATTTCCTTTATTATTTAAATGTGGGAAAAGATATGATGGTTTACCGGAGTACACTGTCCTCAGGGGTCTTGATGATGGGCGCAGAGAACATGGGAACCTGCCACAGGATGATCAAGCCCAGCAGGAAGAACAGGTAAGCGATGGTATAGGTGTAATCAACCACAAAAACACTATTAAAGTCAGCCAATCCGTAGTGGTAATAACGTTTGATGCCTGACAGGTAGCAGAAAGACAGGTTCGACATGGTCCTGATGAAGAAACCGATCGCCACCCACAAACGAGCCTGTCCATACGTGCCCTGGATGAAAGCGAAGAAGCTTCTGAGAACCAGTAACAACAGGGTCAGGTCCAATAACGGGTAGAGCAGATTCAGGATGCTAACTATGAGGTAGTTGGGATTAAAAGCATCCAGAACGGGGTACAGGATGAAATACCCGGTGAAACCGATCACCAGCAGGGCGATTACCCAGGAAAGGATCTTATTATTGCGGCTAAGTTTTACCGGTATTGCACGCTGGCGTTGCGTGAAGGCATAGAACATGGGAAGATAACCAAATAAGCCAGAAAATATCTGCTGCGCCGGGATAAGTGGGATTTTTTCCTGTGAGAAGTGGAATTGCATAGAGTATCTCAGCGATAGCCCAAAGGACCCAGCCGAGGGTCAATCCGGACCATAATGGACGATTGGGATTATCTGCACCTATCCTGCGGTTAGCAGGAATGCGACCAACGCTACGATGATCGCCAGTAGTGGATTCAGGATGATATTGATATTGATGATGATATTGGGATTCTTCTTGAACAAGATGATGTCCAGGATGAGATAAGCGACAGCCAATGTAATGATCAGAAATTCCCATGGTCTTAATCTCAGCTGTTTTTGGATCCTGGTTATTATCGTTGACATGATGATTATAGCTCCTGGTTTTGTATGGTTTTCAGATCAATCTTCACAATGTGAAGATCTGCTGAGCTCTTTGTGAGGAATAGGCATGCTGCGTTTTTATACGCAGGACCTTGCGGATACAAAGGATTATATATGGGATCACCCGACCGTCAATCCCTCGATGGAACTATTAAAGTAACTATACCATTTTCACAGATTAAGATAGGAACAGCTCAAGGCGATCAACAATTGACCACCCGCAATGCAGATCGGTCCATAAAAATATTTGACCGGCTGGTGGAAGCGATGCACACCGGATTCGATATCGCCCAAATAGAGCAGGATCGCCCCAAGCGAGATCATAATGGCAGAAGGGAGCGAGAAGGTCGAACCGAAGAGGGTTGAGATGGCGCGTGTAACCATAAATGGCATGATCAGGCCGTAGATCAGGAACTGGATCTTGAATTTCCCCAAGCCCTTCCAGTAGAGGCGTGTCAGTAAAGCATAGATAATCAGGAATACTGCGCCGATAAACCAGTCTTCGGGTTGAAAGCCGTTAAAGCGGGCGAAAGCAATGGCATAGACCAGGCAGGCCACCATAAATATCGCGATGGCAGCGTATTGGATCCACTCTTTGGTTGTATTGATATTAAGGATATCCCCGATCAGGCACAGGCTTAATCCGACCATGATCCAGACTGTGTATTCCCATTCGCCGGCCGGGCTTAAAAAGCCCATGGCTGCCACGATGATGACCAGGACCGTCAGGATCGCCTGGATGAAGGCGGTTCGGCTTTATATCTTTGCGGTTGCGGGCGATCAGGTAGAAGATCGTCAGCATGATCGTCAGATAAGCAGGAATGCAAGCGTAGAACATGAGATCCCCTTTCCGAAATCCGATAATATGATCACCCCTATTATAGAGCAGGTTTGGGAAAAGTGATATTCAATTGTATTAAAAAATGATCCGCCCCCTGGCGGATCATTTTCACAACTTTTCTCTTGACACTTGATGTGACGTGTTTGATCCCCGTGTTTTGGCTTACTTAACATCCTCGACACGCACCTCTGCTCCGCTGGCTGCTGACTGTAAAGCTGCCAGGGTGAATTGCAGTACCGCCTTGCCGGTGGGGCCGTCCAACCGGGCAGGCTGACCACCCTTGAGCTGCTCGATCAACCCGCGTGTAGTGGCAGTGAAGCTGTCATGCCACTCGACCCCTTCGACCGGTATGGAGGTTGTTTTCCCATCCTTGAACAGCATCAATTCAGGCAGGTCGACCGTCCTGGCAGTGTAACGATTGATGAACAGAATGCCCTTCTCACCGATGACTTCAATGCGGTCGTCGTCAGCATAGTAATCCGAATAGATGCGCATCTTGGGGGTGTATTCGATATCCAGTTCGCCATAACAACGCGGCGCCTTGTACTTGAAAATGATCATGGCCGGGGCGTCCAGCTTGACCACACCGGCTGCTTCCCGGATGGGGGTTTGGTCGATCCAGGCATAAACTTTTTCGACCGGTCCACCCAGATACCAGCCCAACGAGAACAAGTGATAACCATGATCAAAAACCAGGGGTCCACCACCGCATTGTTTCTCATTGAAACGCCACAACCAGGCTGAGAGTGGAACTTTCCAGGCGGAGTCACCCGTTCCGGTGCTGACATGCATGCGCACGGCGCGTACATCGCCGATTTCGCCGGCATCTATCAGCTGGCGGGCCTTCACCGCCGGGGGATAGTAAACGAAGGTTTCATATACGCGCAGCGTCACACCCGCTGATTTTGCAGCCGCGATCATCTCGTCCGCTTCGGCAGCCGACAGGGCCATTGGTTTTTGGACGGAGATATGTTTCCCGGCCCGAGCCGCCTGCACGGTCATCGGACAGTGCAGATGGTGAGGGGTGAGCAGTTCGACCAGGTCGATATCCCGATCCTCCAGCACTTGCTGGTAATCGGTATACACCTTCTCCACGCCCCAGGCCTTGGCTTTTTTGGATGCTTCGGTTTTGCGTGTATCACATACAGCTGTGATGTGTGCATCCTCACGCCCGCGATAGCCCAACTCGTGAAGGTCGGAGATGCGCCCGCACCCAACAATGGCTACCCGGATCGGGGCTCCCTTTATGATCTGATGACTCATTTCGCTTCATCCTTGGATGCGGTGCCTGCGTCCATCGCATCCAGCTTGGCGCGGATCTCAGCATGTTTGGCACGGGTCAGAGGGTATTTGAACAGACAGCGGCAGCGCGGCAAAGATACACACTGCCGGGACGATACAGAAGAACAGACGGATGCCGAACAGGGCATGCGGGGTTTGTTCCACATTGGGGACGTAACCATATCCGGACAGGATCCAGCCAACGCTGGCGAGTGCCAACGCTTCGGAGATCTTGGTTGCCAGTCCCCATACGCCGTAGTACATGCCCGAACGTTGTTGTCCTGTCTCAGCCCGGTCATAATCCGCCACATCTGCGACCATCGCCCAGGAATAGATCCATTGAGAGCCGAACCCGAAGCCGGCCAGGATGGAGACGATATAGACCAGGTTGGAGGGTTCATGCGGCAACAGGAAAGTGGCCAGGACTGCCAGGGCTCCAACGCCCATGCCCAGGCCGTAGGCCGGACCTTTGTCAATCTTCTGGCCGATCCAGCGCCAGAAGGGCAGGGAGATGGTGACGCAGATCAACAGCAAACCCATGAATAATGAGATCTGTTCCTTCATGAGCATCTGGTATTCAATGAAATAAGCCATCAGAGTCTTGATCAGGGCGAAGGCGATATTGGTGATGAAATAGACGGCGCACAACCAAACAAAGGGTTTGTTCTTCAGGGCAATACCCAGTGATTTTAAGGGTGAAGCTTCCGGTTTGGCAGTCACAAGATCTGTCCGTTCGCGGATGCCAGCAGCCGAGATCAGCAATGCCACACCGGCCAGCAGACCGTAAGCGATTCCGATGAAGCCATAACCTGTGCGCTGGATGGCGAACAGCCCAACAATGGCTGGCGTGAGCGCGGCACCGATCAGGTAGGCCGGGACTGCCAGGGCAAACCGGTAGGTGGTCAGGCTCGAGCGCTCATCATAATCCTCGGTCAGCTCCGAGGTCAGGGCATAATAAGGCACATTGGTCATCGTCCATAAGGTATCGAAAAGGATGAAAGTCAAGGCGATCCAAACAAAAGCCCAGACCTTGTCCTGGGTCGGTACCTGCCATAAGAGTGCGATGGCGATCGCCAGGGGTATGGCGCCGAAGATCATGAAGACGCGCCGCTTGCCAAATTTGGACTTGGTCTTATCTGTAAACCAGCCGAAGATCGGATCGTTGATGGCATCCCAGATCTTGCCGATCAGCAGCGCATTTCCGGCCAGGGCTGGTGCGATCAAGGCGCCATCCGTGTAAAACTTCATCAGGAAGAACTGGATAGCAGAATTGACGATGGCATTGCCGACATCCCCGATGCCGTAAAACCATTTGGTCCTGGCAGTGAGTTTGTTGGGATTGGTTTGTATAGCCATAATATCCTCCGTGATCAGGTGATTATTTTCAATACAGCCGCCCGAAGTTGCGGGTTGCTTTCCATTGAACTTGCCAGAACCGGTTTGAAAGCCGGGTATCGCAGTGCTTTTTGGGTTAGATCGGGCGGCAGCATCGTCAGGATCTCCGCCATACTCCGGTGGGTAAGGGTGGAAACCTCAACCAGGCGTTCGCGGCCTGCTTTTTGAGGCTCCGCCCGTTGGAGGGGATAGCCCTTGCCCGTGTCGCTTGTGAAAAGCTGGTCGAAGATCAGCCTCAGGTTGACCTCTCCCGCCCAGCCATACCCCTGGTTCAAGGCCAACGAAACACAGTTCCCGGCGTTGATACGGGCGAAAAGCCAGGCATCCAGCGGTGTGAGCAGGTGACCGCAGAAGACTCCCGGATACTGCATGACCGAGTTAAGATACCCTTGCCCGGTACCACAGCCCGCGACCACGAAATCGACCGCTTTGAGATTGAGAAGCAAGGCAGACATCAACCCGGTATGGATATAGAGCAGCTCGTCCTCGCCGACTTCACCGGTGTTGCCCAGATTCAAGAGTTCAAAGCCGCGACCTTCCAGCGCTTTGAGGATATCCGAATTGCGGCTGGCAGCGCTGATCTCATTGAGAATGGCGATTTTCATGGGGTCCTCCGTTTTTTGCGCTCAAGAACGTTTTGCGAGGCAGACACGATCTCATCCACCGATAAACCACAGGCATCCATCAGTTTATCCAGGTCGCGCGCAGTGGGACAGAAGCGATCAGGGATGCCGACCCGCTGCAATGGTGTGGGCTCATTTTCCCCCAGCAGTTCGGCCACGGCGCTGCCAAGACCGCCGGTGAGAGCATGTTCCTCGGCCGTGACCAGCGCGCCGGTCTCACGTGCGGCTTTCAGGATCAGTTCATGGTCCAACGGTTTCAAGGTATGGATCTCCAGGACCCGCGCTTGAACCCCTTGCGCCGCCAGCAGGTTGGCGGCTTTCAGGCAGCGCCCGGTCATGGCACCCAGGGTGACCAGTGAAAGGTCGCTGCCGTCACGCAAGGTCAGACCCTTGCCGATCTCCAGATGGGTGCCGGGTTGGTAGACGGGCAAGGCTGGCGCACGGCTGATGCGCAGGTAGACAGGACCCTGATAGGCCGCCAGAATGGGCACCCAGGCAGCTGCTTCGCCGGCATCCGCCGGGACGATGATGGTCAGGTTGGGCAGGGCGCGCAAGTTGGCCAGGTCGGTGAAAGCATAGTGTGTGGCGCCATCTTTGAAGTCCGACAGACCGGCATAGCTGGCGGCGATCTTGACATTGGTGCGGGCATAACAGACATTGGTTCGCACCTGTTCCAGCGCCCTCAAGGACAGCAAAGCAGCGAATCCGTTCACGAATGGGATAAAGCCGCCCAGTGCCAGCCCGACTGCCACATCCACCATGCAGGGCTCGGCAATGCCAACGTTGAAAAATCGCTCCGGGTGGCGCTCTGCGAAGAATTTTGACAGGGTGGAGGCAGCGGTATCTACATCCAACGCCACAATGGCCTGATCCCGGTCGGCCAACTCGGCCAGTGCCCTGGCATAGCCTTCGCGCATGGGGATCTCAGGCATGCAGCGCCTCCTCTCCGAGCTCAGATAGTGCCTGGCGCAATTGCTCATCGCTGGGAACATTGCCATGCCAGTAGCTGTTGTTTTCCATGAATGAGACCCCCTTGCCCTTGACCGTCCGGGCGATCAGGATGCTGGGTTGTCCCTTGGTCGCCATGGCTTCACCCAGCGCTTGATGGAGGGATCTGACATCATGCCCGTCGCATGGGATGACATGCCAGCCGAAAGAGGCCCACTTACCCGCCACGGGCTCCAGCGGCATGACATCATGCACGAACCCGTCCAGTTGCACATCGTTGTAATCGAGGATGACGGTTAAGTTGTCCAATTTAAATTTGGCTGCGGTCATGGCCCCTTCCCAGATAATGCCGCCCTGCGATTCGCCGTCCCCGATCAATACATAGGTGCGGTAATCTAATTCTTTCAAACGGGCTGCCAGGGCCAGTCCGCATCCAATGGCGATGCCATGGCCCAGGATGCCGCTGGTCATATCGACGCCTGGCGTCTTCAAACGGTCTGGATGCCCCTGGTGGCGGCAATCCAACTCACCCCAGTTGTCCAGTTCGCTGATCGGGAAAAAACCACGATGGGATAGCCCAGAATACAGGATCGCTGAGGCATGTCCCTTGGAAAGAAGGAAACGGTCGCGTTCTTTCCATTCCGGATTATCCGGATCGATGTGCATGACTTGGAAAAACAGCACAGCCATGATCTCGGCTGCCGAGAGTGCACCACCGGGATGTCCGGCTCCACGCCGGTGGATCAGGCGTAAACTATCCCGGCGTAATTGCGTTGCCATCTCTGCCAGTTGGGTTGCTTTTTCTAAAGTCAGTTCTATCATGGACCTCCCTTACAATCCGATCTCGTGTCTGAGTGCCTGGACTTCATCACTCCAGTTTCCGACATTCCAGCGCCCATAAACCCCCATCCCACCCAGCGGGTCCGGGCCATAGTAGACAGGCACGTGGATGAATGATAAGCCGCCATATTTCCCGGCTTGTTCGAGTGCGCTTTGCAGGCTATCCGGTGAGCAGCCTCCATCGATCGCCAGTATTCCCGGGATTGACCGGGCCCAGTTCAGATAATTGATTTGCAGCGTGTTCCAGGTCGCAACCGCTTCATCGTATTGGTCCTGTTGAAGGCTTGAAATGGCGCCCATTCGCCCATTATCCAGCAGCAGGATGCAGCCCTGTGCACCATGTTCGACGCCATCGATCATTATCTGGGGATTCATGGTGAAAGAGCCGTCTCCTGTCAGCGCCAGAGCATAGAAGGAGCCATGTCCGCCAGGCCTGTTGAGAGAAGTGCCGAGACCGCGAAACCCATATATGAAGCACCCGTATCGGTATAAGTATGGTCAGGCACCTCATCTTCCACGATCTGAAAGCCATTGGCCTGAACATCGCCAGCATCGAAAAATGATACGTGACCATGTTCCTTGGTCCAGCCGGCCGCAATATGAATGGCAGCCGGTTGGGTTAACACAGGTTTCCCCCAATATTCGTCCATCAGGACCGGGTGATCATAACGATCCTGCTTGAATTTTTGCCAGGCAGCCTTCTGCGCCGCGCAGGTCTCCAGCCAGGCCGCACTGTTCTTCCCGTTCGGGGTGGATATCATCTGGTTGAGACGTTCCAATGTCCTTCCGGCATCCCCGACCAGGGGCAGACTGTGATGATAATGGCCGGCATCCTGGAGGTCGGTGTTGATGTTGATCACCCGTTTAACATTGGGATAAGCGGTGCGGGAGCTGTCAGACTGGCAGACAGCGCGTGTGCCAACTGCGATCAACAGGTCGGCATTCTGCATGGCATGGTTGCCGGGTAACGAGCCCTTCGAACCACCCACGCCCATGTTTTGCGGGTGAGAGTAGGGGATACAACCGCTGGCGATGGGTGTATGAACCAGGACGCCGCCACTCAATTCAAGCAGCTGCTGCAGCTGACTGCCGGCTGTACGGGCGCCGCCACCAACCTTGACCACGATCTTCCCGGCCTCACAGATCCAGCGGACAGCCGTATCATAATCACCTTCAGCAGCTCCCGGTTGGATCGAGATGGGTTCCGGCAGCTCAGCCAGGTTAAAATCCGGCAACCAGGCTGCCTGGGTGTTCATCGGCAGCAATAAGTAGAAGGGGCCAGGGCGGGTGGGATGGTCTACAACGCTGGTTCCCCTTGCCAGCGCGGTGGCAAGCGCTCCAGGGGTGTGAAGGCTGTAGGCATGACCCAAAACAGAGGCAAGGTTAAGAAAGAGTCCCTGTTCATGCTTGGGGATCTGTTGCATATTGAAACCTTCATCCTCACTGGTCTCGTCGCCGAACAGGTACCAGACCCCGATACCATCCGAGGCAGGGGTTAGTGAGGCTGACATGGCCTGCAGCGCACCCGGTCCGATGGAGGTGACCACGGCTGCTTTCTCACCGGTCACCCACCGTAAGGCCGTCGCGGCATGTGAAGCTTCAATCTCACTGCGCAACCCGCAAACTCTTAAAAGGCCGGCTGCCTGGTAGATGCGTAATACTTCGCCGATCTCGGTCGAACCGTGCCCGAGTACGGTCAGATAGGTTCTGACACCCTGGCGCAACAGGCCAAGCACCAGGGCTTCCGAGAGGGTCAGATCAATTTTTTGGGGCAAAGTTTCGCCGCGGGCCAGACAGGTGGCATGCTCCTCGCGCTGGCGGGTCAGTTCAGTGGGTGTGGATTTGTATGAAGGATTCATGTGACCTTCCTCAACATGGTGACATGCCCAAACCGGAACGGTCGTTAGGGACGGGTGAAGGACAGTCGTTCGGTCAGCGCGTGGCCGATCTCGAGAGCAATGGTCGGCCAATTCGGGTAGCCGCTCGCGGGTCATACGGGTGGCTGGCCCGGAGATACCCAGGGCACCGGCCAGTTTGCCCCGGTAATCCAGGGCCGGAACAGCTACACAGCGAATGCCGGTGTCGAACTCCTCGTCATCAACAGCATAACCTTGCTGCTTGATCAACTCCAATTCATGCTGCAATACCTGTGGATCCGTGATCGTTCGGGGTGTATGACTTTCCAGAGTTAATGGGAGAGGGGTGTCTCCAAATGCCAGCAGCACTTTTCCGAGTGCTGTGCAGTGCAGTGGATTCATTGTCCCGACCTGGGCATTGACCCGCAGGGTGGCGGGTGATTCAACCTGGTCGATGTATAGGGCTTTACCTTGAGCGGCCACGGCCAGGTGAGCGCATTCACCCGTGCGTTCCATCAACTGTCGGAGATAAGGCTTGGCGGCTTCACGCAGTGGCAGGCGGGTCAGGACGCTGCGGCTGAGTGGCACCACCTGGGGACCGAGGTGGAAGCGGCGGGATACCTCATCCTTCTCTGCATAACCGCTGTTTGCGAGCGTGGCGACCAGGCGTGAGGCGCTGCCCTTGTCGATAGACAGGGCTTCCGCCAGTTCGGTGATGCTGGCACCATCCGGAGATTGGGAGAGCAGTTCGAGGATGAGTAATCCTCGTGCGAGGGATTGTATCTCGGCCATTGTTGCGTATTATACAATAATGTTGTATAAGGTGCAACATACTCAATCAATGGGACCGTATATCGGGGAAAATCCGGCCAGTGGTCGCTGGGTAGATTTATTTTCATCGCCGTGACTTTTCAAACAAGGGGAATCAGGTACAATATTGCGATAAGCAAGCACATCCACGATTAGGAGTTATCCATGCCCTACTCACTTGATTCAAAACTTGGTGACCTGTTGGTGGATCCACGGGTGATCGATATCCTGAATAAATATATCCCTGGCGCCAGCAGCAATCCGATGATCGGCATGGCCAAAGGCATGACCCTCAGGGTCATCCTGAGCTTTCCTCAGGCACGCCAGGCCGGCCTGACCAGGGAATTGACCGAGAAGGTCCTGGCTGAGGCAAATGCCTTGCCCCCCAAGTAAGTTACGCTCATATCACATTGTTGAAAAAATATTAACCTTATACCGACAGGATTCATTTTCACACATCCAACTGGTGCCTGGTTTGCATGCCAACCGGTAGTGCTGTTCTGATCCTTTCCCCATGCCGGAGTAATTTTATTGGTTTCTCACGAGGGTTTAGGGATCCGTATCCTCAGCGCTGCGAAGAAATTAATGATCGCGATGACAGCCCCCAACAAAAATACATATTGGTACCCGAAGTTGCTCCAGATCAACCCGCCCAGCAGTGCTGCGCCGATCGAGAAAACATGGTCCAGAGAGACACCTGCTGTTAAGGTGGTCTGGATATCAGCCGGCAGCATGGCGATCTTCTTCATATAAGTACTGCGGGCCATGCCGACCGACATGAGTATCTGGTCGAACAAGAAACAGGCGCATACCAGCAGGAAGGCTGCGTTACCTGACAGCAGCTGCTCGGCAAATCCATAACCACAACACACAAAGATGAGCAACACCGCTTCGCTGGCGAGGATGGTGCGCTCACCCAACCGGTCGATCGCCTTGCCAAGCAGCGGCTGGAACAGGATACCGATCACGCCACCGATGGTGAACAGCGTGGCCATGGTTTGGGTGGGCTGGTTGAAGACTTTTACCAAGACCCAGGGGGCGAAGGTAAGGAAGATCTGCTTTCGGGCTCCGGATATGATGATCAGCACGTAATACAGGCTGTATTCCTTTTTTAATTTGAGGAATGAACGTGGGGACCTGTCGGTGTCCGGCTTCATGCCGAACATCATGAGGGCTGATACCACGTAGAATACAACGACCAGGATGAAGGCATGCTGAAAAGTAAAACCCAGATAGCGAAAACCAAGTAAAACGATGAAGCTGCCGATGATCGTGGCCAGGTTTCGGATGGCGTTGAATTGTCCCAAACGCTTTCCGGTCTGACCTTCCCGTGCCAGTTCCATCCCGATGGTTGAGGCCAATGGCATATAGAGATGTCCCCCCAGACTGTAAATGAACAACCAAATGACCATCAGACTGTAATTGGCCGAGGCAAAACCGACCATCAGTGCCCCGACAGCGCTGAGTAGCATGCTGACGGCAGACAGGCGCCGGCTGCAAAGGAAGGAAAGCAACGCGGCCACGAAGACCACCAGCACCCCCGGCAGTTCGCGGGGAAATTCCAGGAAGGAGCGCTGAAAACCGTTTAGATCAAACCGGAAATTGAGGAAATTGTTAAATACCGAGTCATTAATACTGGAACCGATTCCGACGCTAAGAGAAATGGCAGTGAAGAGGAGCAACTCACGGGGAGCTTGACGCAGGCGTTCGATCATGGACATCGGTTTTCTTTCTGGTAGTAAATTTGGATGTGGTTACTTTTGGTACGGCAGACCCTGACGGCTGATTATACTTCTGATGCCTGATGCAGTTGATAAAAGAAATCCCCTTGATCAAGGGGATTCTCTTTAGGCTGGTCGGTTATACAGGCGGATGATCAGTTGGAATGTGATTCGCCTAATGTGACTTCAAGCTGAAGCGTCTGGCCGTCACGGTAGATCTTCCAGAGACACCGTGTCGCCTGGCTGACTGTCGAAAAGAATGTTCAGGTAGGAATGATCCTCATCAATGGGTATATCGTTTATGGCTGTGATGATATCGCCTATCTTCAAACTCAGCCAGACTCACCCGGGCTGCCACTGACACTCGGGTGATATAGATACCCCATTGCACCGGCAGATGATATGCCATGGCGATCTGGGGGGTTACAGATTGATAGGCAATACCGATATAAGGGCGGGCGAGATACCCGTATTGGATGATCTGGGAAGCCACTGCCTGGGCCGTGTTGATCGGGATGGCAAACCGCAGGCCTTCCGCGACTGTGCCGCTGCTGCTACCTCGCACGATCAGCGTATTGATACCGATGACCTGTCCGGCCAGGTTCACCAGTGGACCACCGGAATTTCCCTGGTTGATCGCCGCATCCGTCTGGATCAGGTTTTCGATCTGGTAACCGCTGCCTGTGTCGATCGAGCGACCGGTCGCGCTGACCACCCCGACCGTCACGGTGTTGACGAATTCACCCAGTGGCGAACCGATGGCGATCACGCTTTCACCTGGCGATAGGATATCCGAATTGCCCAGGCTGGCCACTGCCGGCACGGGACCTTCGGTCTTCAGGATGGCGATATCGGAGTACTCGTCTGTTCCGATCAGGCTGGCAGGATATTGTTCACCACCTGAGAGGATGACCTGGATATTCTGTGCGCCTTCGATGACATGGTTGTTGGTCAGGATGTAGCCCTGATCCGAAATGAAGAGTCCGCTGCCGCTGACGATCTCATCACTGCTGCGTCCAAAGAAACCGTCCTGGCCCGGAATGGTCCCGGTGACCGTAACGACTGCTGGTCCAACTTGCTGGACCGCTTCGACGATCGTGGTCTCAATATCGGTCGAATCGATGGCTAAGGAGGAGGCGGATTGAGATACGGCCTAAGTCCGTGGACTAGGAGGGCGGTTGTCTCAGAACTCACCTGGATCATGACCTTGTAGACAGCAAAACCACCACCTGCTGCTCCGGCCAGACCTGCAAAGAAAACAGAGCTGATCAAAAATAGTGAATAAATTATTCGTTTCCAGTTCATGGGGTGTTTCCTTTCCATTTACGATTGATTTATTCCAGGATTAAAATAGCATGCCGGGTTAAAAATTGGTATAGATTTAGATGAAAATAACCCATAGAGATTGTTAAAAATTTCTAATAAAACCCCCGCGAGCCAGGCGGGGGTTGAGGAGAAATGTGATATTTGGGGTATCTTCAATAAATAGATAAAGAATCACGCAGGATGCCGATCCAGCCATTTACCAGAGCGTTGAGGATATTCACCATGCCCTTCAATTTTATTACTGCATACTCCGGATTGGTCAATGATTTCATGCTGCTTTCCCGTTGATGGATGACATGTGTACTCGGTATTAGCAGGGAAGTAAAACCTGCGCGTTTGAATTTCAGGAAAAGATCCGGTTCCTCACCGTACAGGAAATACTTTTCGTTGAACATGCCCACCCTTCGAAAAGCCGAAGAACGTATGAACAGGCAGCCGGCATTCAAATAAGTGACCGGGATGGGTTCATCCTCGGGCGAATCCAATTTTAAATAATGAAAACAGGAATAATATCAGTGCTTTTGGTGTCCAATAGCTCCAGGTAAAGTTAAGATATTGTTTTTGATCGATGTTCTTGAATTGGAGGGGAGCCACCGCGGCCACCTCTGGATGGGGTTGAATGGAATCCAATAAAGTAGTAGCCACAGACGTGTCTGGCATGCGGATGTCCGGATTCAAGTAGAAAGAAGTATTCTGTGTTGCACAAGTCTGAAAGCCTGGTTGACTGCACGGGCATATCCGGTGTCCACTTTATTTTCGATCAGATGGACTTGCGGGAAGAACTGCTGAATCAATTGGACCGTATCATCCCGCGAAGCATTGTCCACCACGATCACCGGTTGGGGATTGCGACCGGTCGTAAGATCTTCCAACAATCCGCCGATCTCGTTTTCACTGTTATAGGTGACAATGATGCTTCGTGTATTGCGGGCCTCTGCTTCTGGATCTCATATCTTCTGATCCTTATTATGATATGGAATATACAGGAAAAATTGGCTCATTTATCCTTACTCTATATACGCAATTATTAGCCATTTGTTTTAATGGTTGATTAAAAAAAGTTAAGAAAAGTATAAAATATTGGAGGGTGGCGTTTATCTGGTGGGATCGGTTGGTGAATGAAAAATGCCCTGGTCGGAGATCAGCCAGAGTGGAATATCGTCATTCTGAATGGACCGATTGGAGCACCTGCACACGGATTGCCGAATCTCGATAAGGGGAATCTTGGTCACCAATTATGCGAGTTTAGGGCCGCTGTAACCCCTTGAGCGCGCCCAGGCGTCGATCTGCCTGGCCCATTCATCCATGCTGACCGGGGGTGCCGGCTTGATGCCGGCCATGGCATTCAGGGCATCCTGGTCACCGTTGAACCAGTTCAGGTCCGTGGCGCCGTTGATCCCCGGGATCTTGCCGGCTTCGGTGTATTGCCAGAAAACCCAGTTGGTCCAGGAACTGGGCAGAAGGGGAGCCGGTTTGGTGGTGTAATTGGCCACCCACAAGGGATATCCACCCAGATTGACGGTGGGCAGCAGGTGATTGGTGATGAAGTTGGCAGTCGTGTACACGATCGGTTTACGTCCGCAGGCTTTTTCGAGTGCATTCAAGCAGTATAGTGTCTTATCGGTGATGACCTTGCGGTCGACTTCGCGGTCGAGTTCCAGATCCAGTACAGGTGGTAATTCGCCCCAATCGGTGCGAACCAGGTCGATAAAGCGGTTGATCTGACTCTGGGGTCGGTCCGGCGCCAGGACGTGGTAGGCCATGCGCAGGATTCCTGCGGCTTTCATCCCGTGCCAGTAACTATCGAAGGTTGGATCAGTGTAGTAGTCTCCGACTGTCGCACGAGTTGATCCAAAGGCGTAGCCTGCGGCTTTGACTGCATTCCAGTCTGTGACAACCTCATAACGCGAAACATCGAATCCGATCAGCATGCTGCCTCCAATATCCTGTTGGCAGCATTGATGCAAGGATTATGCCGCGGGGCTTGTAAAACAAGAACACATGTTCTATAATAGGGTTATGGATGGTTTCTCAAAATTGCAGCAGCTGGAAGATCTGCCGTCCGATGAGGTCGATGAACACGACCGGAAAGGATTGGGTCTGAATCCTGAGTGTCAAGCAGCGGGTGGAATGCGTATTTACTCAGGAAAGGCTGGAAACCCGAAGGATCCTGCTCGTCAAAATATTCACCGCGCCATCCTGCCGGGGGGCGGTAGCATTCCTTTGTTAAAAACCATGCAGACTTCAGTCTGTGAACACAACTGTAACTATTGTGCTTTCAGGGCAGGCAGGGATTTCAGGCGTGTGACTTTCAGCCCTGATGAAATGGCCTCAACGTTTTTAGCCTTGCAGGGTGCCGGTATCGTCGAGGGATTGTTCCTCAGTTCGGGGGTGATCAATGGTGGTGAATTCAGCCAGGACCGTATTCTGGCCACCGCCGAGTTGCTGCGTAAGCGCTACCACTATCAGGGTTATCTTCACCTGAAGTTGATGCCAGGGTCTCAGAAAGCACATCTTGAACAGGCTGTCTTGCTGGCGGATCGCGTATCCATAAACCTGGAAGCCCCCAATGCCAGGCGTCTGAATCAACTGGCACCTCAGAAAGCCTTCGACTGCGGAGCTGCTCAAACCCTTTCAGTGGATGGCAGAGTTGCGTCGGAATTTGGACCCGGGACATGCCTGGCGCGGCCGTTGGCCTTCCATGACCACCCAGTTCGTGGTGGGAGGTGTGGGTGAAAGCGACCTGGAATTACTTGAAACCACCGTTAAACTTATCAAGGTCTATCATATGTCACGTGCATATTATTCCGGCTTCAAGCCGGTCAAGGGAACCCCGCTTGAGAATGTTCCCCGGATGGATCCATGGCGGGAGGTCCGCCTGTACCAGGCTTCCTACCTGTTGCGGGATTACGGGTATGATCTGGAGGAATTGACGCTTGGCCCCGATCAGAACCTGCCCCTGGCGTATGACCCAAAAGTTGCCTGGGCTGAACAACACCTGGCAGGTCATCCGCTGGAGATCAACCGGGCAGACCGCCAGGAGCTGCTGCGCATTCCGGGCATTGGACCGTTGGGGGCAAGCCGGTTGCTCGAGGAAAGAACAAGGGGGACCTTGTTGAAGGAACCAGGTCAGTTATACCGGCTTGGCATCCGGGCTGAAAAGCTCATGCCTTATATTCTGCTCAATGGACAGCGTCCCGCCAGCCAACCCTCCTTGTTCCAGTCCACGCCGTTATAATGGGATGTGGATGAATGAAGCATGCCTCTCGAACCACTGACCTTTATGGGTGAGCGGATCACCCCGATCTTCGATCAACCCCTGATCTTTGGCAAGCGTCCACGCTGCCCGGATGGTTTTAATTGGCGGGGGGAGATCTACCGCATCAGCGCTTCACTCGAGGAATGGGTGGACTTTACCCGGCGTGGCCGCCAGGCGCGCAACATGAGTACTGAGCATGCCGCCGTGGCATCCAACCGTGGGTCCTGGGGGGTGGGGCGTTATCACTTCCATGTACGAACCGGGGATGGGCGTATCTTCCATATCTATTATGACCGGGCTCCGAAGGATTTGGATGATCGCATGGGTGAGTGGTACCTGGTTTCTGAGATGACTGGTACCTGATGAGCGTCAGGTTTTCTTTTTACACACAATAATTTACAATCCCCTAACAATAATTAAAGAACACCTTGACATTATTCAATCTAACGCTATAATATATGAATATAATTTATAGTGATATTAATTCAATTAAGAGAAATGACCATGAGGCAGACACTTATCAACTGTCCGGTATGTGAAGCACCACTTGAGGTTACCAGGTTGTACTGTGCGGCCTGTGACACGACCATCGAAGGGCATTTTAGCGGGGAAGGCAGCCCATTTACCAGATTGACACCTGAACAGATCCAATTTGCGCTCACCTTCATCCGTTGCGAGGGACGCATCAATCGCATGGAGGATGAGTTGAATCTATCCTATCCGACCATCCGCAACCGGCTGGTTGAGGTCATCCGTGCTTTGGGATTTGAGCCGGCCAAGGATGATCTGGTCATCAAATTAACTCCCGAGGAACGCACGCGCATTCTGGATGACCTAGCGCAAGGCAAGCTCTCGTCTGAGCAGGCCAACCGACTGCTGCTCGGGGAGGATGTGCCCGCCGAAGAAGAGGCGGTATCCGTGAAAACATCAAAGCCCCGCCAAGGAGATAAACATGGCAACAGAAGCTGAACGACTAAAAGTATTGAAAATGCTCGAAGACGGCAAGATCATCCGCAGAAGATGCGGCCAGACTGCTCAAGACCTTGGATGACGTCGATACCAAATCCAGTAAATTCCCATTTGATACGCCTACCCCTCCGCCAACATCCAGCGGGCGCTGGTTCCGCGTGCGCGTGACTGACATTGAGTCTGGCAAGCCGCGTGTCAACATCCGCATGCCAGTCAGCGTGGTTAAGTCAGGTTTGAAAATGGGTGCCCATTTCTCACCCAACATCGAAGACATGGATCTCAAGCGCCTTTCCGAGGTCATTGAATCCGGCGAGATCGGTCAGGTCGTGGATGTCTATGATGATGAGGATGGCGAGCACGTCGAAGTGTTCATCGAATAAGCCCTCGAAAACCTTTCCTTAAACAGGTATCGCCTATGGCTCAGAACAATCAACCGCCGCTGGCTGCGGATTGGAAGCGGCGTTTCTTCACAATCTGGACAGGCCAGGCAGTTTCCCTTTTCGGCAGCACCCTGGTCCAATTTGCATTGGTTTGGTGGCTTACCAAGGAAACAGGCTCAGCGACCATCCTGGCGACGGCCACATTGGTGGCGTTGCTCCCGCAGATCTTCCTGAGCCCGATCGCCGGAGCACTGATCGACCGCTGGAACCGCAGGCGCGTCCTGATAATTGCAGATGGCGCCATCGCCTTGTTCTCATTGGGGCTGGCGGTATTGTTCCTGCTCGGCAAGGAGCAGGTCTGGCAGATCTACGTGATCATGTTCATTCGATCGCTGGGGGGGGCCTTCCACTGGCCCACCATGCAGGCTTCAACCTCACTGATGGTGCCGGATTCACAATTATCCCGTGTTGCTGGATTAAACCAGGCGTTGCAAGGCGCCATGAGTATTGTGGCTCCACCCTTGGGAGCCCTGCTGTTGAGCGCCCTGCCAATGTATGGCATCATCCTGATCGATGTGGTCACGGCCTGCTTCGCCATCACGCCCCTGTTCTTCATCCCCATCCCACAACCGGTTAAAACCGGCTGTCGTTCAGCAGGTCGAGGGTATCCGGGCTGTCTATAAGGACATGCTGGCCGGTTTCCGATACGTGGCTGCCTGGCGGGGATTGGTGATCATTTTGTTTGTGGCAGCTTTATTGAATTTCCTCTTGACTCCGGCGTTCTCCTTGATGCCGTTGTTGGTGACCGAGGTTTATCAGGGTACGGCTTATCACCTCGGGCTGCTCGAGGCAGCTTTCGGTATCGGTGTGGTCGCTGGCGGATTAGCCCTGGGCACCTGGGGTGGTTTTAAAAAGCGGATCCTGACCGTCATGCTTGGCCTGATCGGTATGGGAACAGGTGTCCTGATGATCGGTTTGGCCACACGGGATCTGATCTGGATGGCTGTGGTTGGCATGGCCATCGGCGGGATAATGAACCCGCTGGTCAACGGACCCTTGATGGCCATCCTGCAATCCACTGTCGATCCGGCCATGCAGGGGCGGGTGTTCACCCTGACGGGCAGCCTGTCTTCGGCCATGTCACCACTCAGCCTGGCGGTTGCCGGTCCTATTGCCGATGCGCTGGGTATACCTCCCTGGTATGTGGCTGCGGGCATCGCCTGCATTCTCATGGGTGTGCTGGGATTCCTGATCAAACCAATCATGCAGATTGAAGAAAAAAGCGGGCAAGAGGTTGATCAGCTCCAGCCGGTGTAGACTAATAGTAAAGTGATACGGGCAGCCCCATGGCTGCCCGTAAGTTTATTATTGATTGTAGTCATGACCAACGATGTAATTCTCCAGACTTCGGATCAAGATATCCTTATTGGCGATCACATCTTTGACAATATCCCCGATTGATATCACACCGGCCAGTTTTTCACCTTCCAGGACGGGCAGGTGACGGAATTTCTTTTGGGTCATCAGCGACATGCATTCATCGATGCTGGTCTCCGGTTTAACCGCATACACTTCGGAGGTCATGTACCGTTCGACTGGCTCGTCCAGGGCACAACTTTCGCTCAACACTTTGCGGGCAAAATCCCTTTCCGAGAAGATACCCGTCAGGCTTTCACCATCTAAAACCAGCAACGCGCCGCAGTCCTTCTCGGCCATCAAGGATAAGGCCTGTTGGACCGTGCTTTTGAGTGTTACAGTGTAGACTGCGGTCCCTTTCTTCTGAAGAAGTTGTTTGACAGTGGACATATCGTGCCTCCGTTTCTATTCATTTAGATGCCGAATGAGGGGTGACGTTACGATGAATTTGATTATAGAGATTATTTACGGAAAGTCAATCAACAACCAACTGGAGTCTTGACAGTTATGGATAATATGGGATAATAGATATATGCATAAGCAGATATATGGATATCCATTATCTGATTAGGACTGGAGAACAGCGTATGGTCATGGAGGTCAGAAATATTCGTGAAGAAGTACTACAACTGCATGCACATATTTGCAGTGGATTGGCAGATCCCAACCGCATCCTGATGATCTACACCCTGGCGGATGGTCCCAAGAACGTCAACGAACTGGCGACCGCTCTGGAGCTGAACCAGCCGACCGTTTCCCGGCATCTCAAGGTTCTGCGTGATCGCGGTATCGTGCGCGCCACCCGGGAAGGACAGTCGGTTTACTACAATCTGACCGACCGGCGCATCATCCAGGCTTTGGACCTGCTGCGCCTGGTGATGGCTGATACCATGCAGAAACAGGCTTCACTTTTCAGTCGTCCCATTGAAAAACAGGCAAAATAAAACTACTTGGAGTAATCGATGAAGACATTTCTCATTCTGGGCGCCGGCACCGCCGGAACATTGATGGCGAGAACGATGGCGAAAAAACTCGACCCGCATGACTGGCAGGTGATTGTCGTCGATCGCGATGAAAAGCACTATTACCAGGCCGGCTACATCTTTATCCCCTTCGGAATGTACAAACCAGAAACTGTTATCAAGGAGAAGAAATACTTCCTTCCGAAAAGTGTCAAGGTGATCTGGTCGGATATCGATACGATCGAACCCGATAAGAACCAGGTCACGCTGATCAAAGGTAAACAGATCCTTCATTATGATGAACTGGTCATTGCCACGGGGGTTGAGATCCGTCCGGATCAGACGGAGGGCATGTTGGGTGCCGGTTGGCAAAAGAACATCTTACGATTTTTACACCTTTGAAGGCTCCGTGAAATTAGCGCAGGCGCTCAAGGATTTCAAGGGTGGCAACCTTGTGGTCAATGTGACCGAGATGCCGGTCAAGTGCCCGGTTGCGCCGCTGGAATTCGTCTTCCTGGCGGATTGGTATTTGAGGAAACGCGGCCTGCGGACCAAAGACCGAACTCATCTATTCCACACCGCTCCCGGATGCATTCACCAAGCCACGCGCAAATGCCAAGCTGGGCGATATGTTCAAACAGCGGGACATTCATCTCGAGGCTGATTTTGCCATCGGTTCCGTCGATGCAAAACGGAATGTCATCTCTTCCTTCGATGGACGCGAGATCGCCTACGACTTTCTGGTGGCAGTTCCAACCAACATGGGTGTGGAAGCCATCGAGCGCTCCGGCATCGGCGACGACCTGAACTATATCCAGGTGGATAAAGGCACCCTGCAATCCAAACGCTGGCCGAATGTGTGGTCGGCCGGTGATGCCACCAACATCCCGGCATCCAAAGCCGGATCGGTCGCGCATTTCCAGCATGAAACCATATCGAAGAATATCCTGTCCCACATTGCCGGTAAACCGCTTGAGGAAGAGTTTGACGGCCATTCCCTGTGTTATATCGAATCCGGCAGTGGTAAAGCGGTCCTGATCGATTTCAACTACGACCAGGAACCGGTGGAAGGCACCTACCCGGTGCCGTGGCATCGGTCCATTCAGCCTTCTTGAATGAAAGCTACATAAACCACTGGGGTAAATTGATTTTCAAGGAAATGTACTGGGCGATGATGCATGGCATTAACATTCCGCTGCCCTCAAAAATGAGCACGGCGGGTAAAAAAATATAATTCACATCACTAAACAAGGAGAAGCAGTATGAGCAGTGTATTGGATAAGGTCAAGTTCGATGCAGAAGGTTACCTGGTCGATCAAAAGAGCTGGACCAAAGAGATCGGGGAAGCCATTGCCAAGCGTGAAGGCGTAAAGCTGAATGCCCGTCATTGGGTGGTGATCAACTTCGCCCGTAACTACTTTGAGCAAAACGGTGAGGCACCAACCCTTCGCAACATCACCAAGAATTCCGATGTCAGCACCAAGGAATTGTATGAACTGTTCCCCGGCGGACCGGGCAAACTGGCTGCCAAGGTGGCAGGTTTGCACAAGCCCACAGGTTGTATCTAAATCCATCATTTTTATAAGGAGTCAATATGGCAAAAGCACCGGTAAAAACCAAAGCCAAGGCAGCCGTAAAGCCGGCCGCCAAGGCGGCAATCAAGAAAGTGGCAGCCAGACTGACAGCCAAAGCCCCGCGCAAGCTGTCCATCATTGCCTCGAAGGGTTCGCTGGATATGGCTTATCCGCCCCTGATCCTGGCCAATGCTGCACGCATGTCAGGTATTGAAACGAATGTGTTCTTCACCTTCTGGGGTCTGGATATCATCAACAAGAAGAAGAGAAGGAACTGCAACGTGGCTGTGGTCGGCAATCCTTCCATGCACCCCTGGTTCCACATCCCGACCCTGCTGGGTGTCATCCCCGGCATGTCGGCAGCCGCTTCCTGGATGATGCGCGGTGAGATCAAGAAGCTGGATTTCCCGCCCGTCGGCGAATTCGTTGAGTTATTGCAGGACGCTGGCGCTCATCTGTATGGCTGCAAGATGTCCATGGACATGATGAAATTGACCAAGGCTGACCTGGTGGATGGTGCTGATGTCCTGGGTGCCATGGAATTCATCGACATGTCTGAAGGTGGTCAGATCATCTTCGTGTAAGAATTACGATCGTGTGAGATAAAAATCCCACTCCATATTTGGAGTGGGATTTTTTTTGAAAAAGATCTCTGGGTCTATTTGGATAGGTTTTCCGAACCGATGCGTGATGCCCAAGCGAGGCAGGATGCTGCGATGGATCAGCAGGACCAGCAGGAAGATGCCCAGGGCCACCCCAAAAACGATCAGGCTGGATCCCAACCCGTTCATCCAGGCCGGGTTGACCAGCATGACCACGGCCAGGGTCAGCATCAGGATGCCGCCGGCCAGCTTCAGGATGCGCCCGTGTTTTTCCTCCAGCCGGCTGGCTTTCAAGGTTGACACAGCGGCAAAGAAAATGATCAGTTCATCGGCCTGATAGATCACCAGGTAGAGCAGCAACAACAGGACGAAAGTGGCCGTGGCCACACCCTGTGCATTCAGCATGTTCGTCCACAAAACCGGCAGGCCGGCGGTGCAGGAGAATTCCACCAGCGAGACTCCCCCGGCCAGCAGGATCGTGGCGCCGATCAGGCTGCCTGTGGATTGGCTGCCATCCAGCAATTTGCGCATGCGCTGCAGGATACCCTTGCGTTGGCTGTCATCGATCGTGAGCGAAACCCCCTCTTTGAACCAGAAATAATCCTTGATATTGATCACGCCCAGGATACCGGCGATGATGAACACCACAACGCGCATCCAGGTGATCAACCCGGTCAGCTTTAGCACGCTGAACAAACCGGCGATGAACAGGGCGTAGATCAGGGCTGTGACAGCGATGAACACCATGCCGATGATGAACACCTTTTTTCGAGAGCCGGTGTGGATGGTGATGGCCAGTAACATGGATAAGTGCCCACAGCGAACAGGGGTTAAAGCCATCCACCACTGCGATCAAGGCGGTGCTTACCCCCAGAGACAGGTTGGAGAGATCGACATAGCCCAGCATGGGCAGTTCGATGAAGTTGGACTCGCTGCCTCCGATTTCGCCACAATCATCGACGCCCGCTTCCGTGTCTTCGGTGGGCAGCTCAGCCTGACTGATGATCGTACTTGGGATCACATTGGACGGATTGGCTTCCCCGCTGACGACCAGGTCGTGGACCATATCCGGGCAGCCGTCATCCAGGCAGCGTTGAAGGGTCTCTTCGATGGGAGCATTGGCCTCCTCGGAATAACCCTGCAGATAGTAGGGTCCAATGACGATGGTCGGGACAGCGGACGTGTCCACTGCCAGTAATTGCAGCACCTGCTGGAAGATCGTAGTTGTTATACGGGTCGTAATAAACCTCGTAGGACTCGAGGCTGACCCCGGGATATTTGGCTGGCAGGGTCTCCAGGTAGGGCTTGGCTTTGGCGCAATGCGGGCAGCCATCCCCCCAGAATAAGTAGATCGTCACCGGGTGAATGGTGCTATCGATCTGTCGCATGAACGACTTCTGATATGGCTAGCCCGGATAGGACAAGACAGATCAGAAGGAATAGTGCGATACGTAGTTCTGTTTCTCTTGCGCATACGATCAGTATTGCACTGAGAGTTTATGGTACGCCATTCCAGCCGGCCAGGCGTGCCATCATCCACCAGTAAGCCTGGGCTTTCATCTTGCAGAAGAGGCCATGGGTGTGGGCGCAACTCGGCAGGTTGGTACAATATGCCTGGTTGCCTGCATCCGCACTACACCAGGTGCTGCACCAAGGGCATCCGCCATCGCTGTAATTCCAGGTGGATGGATTGTAGAAGTTGCCATCCGGGTCGTAGGTCTCGATGTCAGCAAAGTCGAACAGGACCATATTATTTGCAATGGCGTAATCACGCATTTGCTGATTACGCGCCAGTAAATTGGTCCCAGGATTGCCCACGTTATGCCCGGTCATCAGGATGAAACGCATGTCTGGGAAAGCGGTCTCGAATGCGCTCATTTGCTCCAGGTAGCTGTTGATCCATTCACTGTCATCCGTATCTGCCTGACCGCACCACGACCACATGGAATAGTCGAAATTACCGGACGCCGCGGTGGTTGTCGTTCGAGCTATTCCAGTACTTCCATCCCAGTAATCACCCGGCTCAATATAGTCATCACCGCCTCCGGCAATGTAGTTACCATCATAGATGTTGAGTGTAAATAAATCCCTTGGGAGCAGACCATCGGTTAGATGATTATTCCAATACCAGAGTCCCCAGGTTGTGAAATTGTATTTGGGGTCAGTGTAGTATGTGTCAATATACTCAAGTCCAGAGATGATCTGGGAACCGTGAGAGGTATGACCGTAATGGAACGTGATATTGCGCGCTTGTGCGAGCCAGTAATCCGGGATCTGGGTGATGTCGATGTGGCGGTGATCGATGATCAAGGCTTCTTCATTGATCGGATAATTGTTATACAATCACTGGGAAGTAATATTCTCCTATCGGTCCCCAGATCAGCGGCAGGTAATAGCATAAAGCCCCTGTACAACTCAAAGCTTGTGCAGTCACCGGTTTGGGTGGGGTGCCACCTGGAATGGCAACCAGCATTGTCAGAATGCAAGCGGTAATGAATTCTTTTTCGACATGATACCCTCCAATAATGGCTGCGATGTTAAAACCCTGCCCAATTTTAGCATATGTTATACTCGAACCGATTTAGACAAAAGTTATCTGATTGGTGGTACTCGTGTCGTCTCATAATAGCTTGAATATCGAAAAACGATTCATCCTGTCCTTTATCGTGACCGCCCTCATCCTGGCGGGTGAGGTGGCCGGTGGCATCTTCACCGGCAGCCTGGCATTGCTGTCCGACGCAGCGCACGTCCTGATGGATATCCTGGCGCTGGTCTTGAGTTATGCCGCCCTGCGGCTGGCCAGCCTGCCCCCGGATGATCGCCACACATTCGGCTACCACCGACTGGAAGTCCTGGCGGCATTGGTGAATGGCATCAGCCTGGGAGCCATCGCGGTTGGCATCTTTGTCGAAGCCTGGCGACGCTGGCAGACCCCCGGTGTGGTGAAAAGCGTCGAGATGCTGATCATTGCAGCCATCGGCCTGCTCCTGAACCTGGTGGTGGTATTCATCCTGAAAGGTGGTATGCATACCCATCATGATCAAGAGCACATGCGATGGCGATCACCCCGAAGATCTGAATGTCAAGAGCGCCTTCCTGCACGTGCTGGGGGATGCGGCGGCATCGGTCGGCGTGATCCTGGCGGCCCTGATCATCATGAAAACCGGCTGGTCCTGGGTTGATCCGGCCATGAGCGTCTTGATCGGATTGTTGATCCTGGTGAGCGCCTGGCGGGTCCTGCGCAGCTCGGTGCACATCCTGATCGAAGGTGTCCCGGAAGGCATCAAACTCCCACAGGTCACCGAAACCATCAGTGCCACACCCGGAGTGGCCAGTCTGCATGACCTGCATGTATGGAATATCTGCTCGATGAACGTGGCCCTGGCAGCGCATGTGGTCCTGCAAAATGACACTTTACGAAGACCGGACCACCGTGATGAAAGAGCTGAAAGTCCGCCTGGCCAGATTGGGGATCGAACATACCACCATCCAGTTCGAGCAGGAGCACTGCGACCAACCGGGATGCTCTTGCGGGCATCCATAAATGATGCATTGCTGTGTAAACGGGCACAGCCAGTCTTGACAGGTTAATATGCGAAAAGTCCTGATGGTTTTCAGCGTTATCATGGCAATTAGCGTGATCGTTTTGCTCGCCTGGGCAAACTGGCCGGTTCACCTGGAGAACCAGACGAATCAACTGCACCTGGTCGCACCGGAAACCTGGAGCGCGAAAGACATTGCGAAGGTCAATGCAACCAAATTTGATTACACCGTCATTTATCCCAAAACAATGAAAACCGGGCAGCACAGCCGTTACCAAATCGTCCTGACTGGATTGCCGGAAAGCATCTATGTGGATGATCAAACCTGGCAATTGCACATCCAAAGTGAGCTGTTGCTGCCGGGATTCATCAACGAGTCCGAGGGTCTGATGACACAGGCCGTCCAGAAAGGCATACCGCTTCGATATAGCTGGGAGATAAAGGCAATTGAAGAAAGAGATACACAGGCGACGCTAAACACATCTATTGAATACATTATCAGCCATGGGAAGCAGCGGTCCCCGGCTTCTCTCCGTGACCACCCTGACCTTGCGCAGTACCAGTCTCTTCGGTCTGTCAACGGGCGGTGTCAACAGCCTGGCAGTAGCCTTTCTGCTGCTTTCCGGCCTGGCAGGCAGCCTGGGAATGACCCGCCCCGAGATTAACTGCGTGTCTTCCGAAAGAAGGGGATTGAAATCTGTTATAATCCCGCAACGTGAACCTGTCAGACAAAACCACGCCCCGCTCGCGGAAAGAGCTCATGAACACCGCCCTGATCAGCGTCACCGGTTCGGTGGGCTGTCTGACGGTGGTCATTATTCTGGGGGCAATACTCGGTGGCATGTGGTTGGATGGTCATTATGGCACCAAACCAACCTGGACGCTCACGCTGGCCTTGCTATCGATCCCTGTTTCGGTTGTTGCCATGATCCTGATTGTTCGTGCCATCATCAAGCGCATTCAGCCTGAGCTGGAAAAAGACCAGAAAAAGCAGTCATCAGAGGAGAATCAATCGAGTGGAAGCTAAGAAAAAATGGCGCTGGGGTGTCAACCGCTGGTGGGTCCTTCTTTTCATTATATTAAATATCATTACGGCCATTGCATTCAAGCCTGTCAGCCCACATATCCAGGTGGCACCTGAAAAACTCAGCCACGACCCGCTCTTCAGCCTGCCGGTCATTGGTGATTTCTACCTGACCAATACCATGGTGGCGTCCTTCATCACCATGATCATCCTGCTTGGGTTGGCCTTTGCGGTCAAGCGAATCCTCTCCAAATCGACCCTGGAGCCACGCGGTATCGCCGGCGCCCTGGAGATGCTGGTTGAAGCTCTCTACAATATGACCGAAAGTTCTGCGGGCAAGTGGGCTGGAGCTATTTTCCCTTACTTCGGAACGATCGTGCTGGTTGTTTTAATCTCCAACTGGATGGGATTGATCCCTGGAGTTGACAGCATCGGTCTGTTGGAGCATGCCGAGGAGGGGTATCCGATTCTCACGATCATCCCCAACTTCCTGTCAGCGATCGTTGCCGGTGAGGCGGCGAAAGGTGCCGGTTACATTGTGACCCCCTTCGTGCGACCGGCGTCCACTGATCTGAATTTCACCGTGGCACTGGCCCTCATCTCGGTCACCATGACCCAGGTGATCGGTTTCCGGGCTCAGGGTATCCGCTACGTGACCAAGTTCTTCAACGTCTTGAATATTTTCAAGAAACCCTTCTTTGGTTTCATGGATTTTCTGGTCGGTTTTTTGGAGTTGATCTCGGAATTCTCGAAGATCCTGTCATTCTCATTCAGGTTGTTCGGCAATATCTTCGCCGGGGCTGTGCTGCTGTTCGTGGTTGGCACTCTGATACCCTATTTCGTCCCGTCCATGTTGATGATGTTCGAATTCTTCATCGGCTTGATCCAGGCGCTGGTTTTTGGCTTGTTGACCATGGTATTCATGGCGATGGCCACCCAGGGGCATGGCGAGCACGAGTCATAATTACAGGTATTTTGGAGGTAAACAGGTATGTTAACGGGTGATATCGTTGAGGCAGCAAAATTCATCGGTGCCGGTCTGGCCATGATCGGCGCGGTGGGAGCGGGCACCGGCATCGGCCTGGTTGTCCTGGGGGCATTGCAGGGCATGTCCCGCAACCCGGATTATTATGGCACCATTCTTACCAACATGATCCTGGGCATCGCATTTGCGGAAGCCATCGCCATCTATTGTCTGGTGATCGCCTTCCTGATGCTGTTCGTGCTTTGATCGTCAGGAGGATGCTTTGGAAAATCTAGGTATCAACCTTGGGTATGTGCTCCTGCAGATCACGATGTTCGCCATTGTGTTCGTGGTGCTCAGAGCATGGGTATTCAAACCGCTTCTGGGAATGCTGGACAAGCGAAAAAAGACCATCAACCAGGGGTTGGAGGATGCCCGACTGGCTGCCGAAGCTCGCGCCAATGCCGAACAGGAAGCCCAAAAGATCATTGCTGAAGCGCAAACCAAAGCCAACCAGATCGTGCGGGAAGCCTCGGAACGGGCTGAAGCTGCCGGTGGAGAGCTCAAACAGGGCGCTGAAGCTGAAGCTGACCCGGCTGCTCGATCGTGGTCGTCAGGATGCCGAAGCGGAACGAAACCGCGTGCTGGCCGAGTTGCGCGGAGAAGTGGGTGCTCTGGCCATCGCCGCCGCCCAGAAGATCCTGGCGGTGAATCTCGATGAGAGTCGACAACATGCGCTCCTGGATGAATTCTTCTCAGGTGTGCGTTCCGGTAAGATCACCTTGCTTGAAAAAGCCAGCCTGAGTGGCGATAGCGCAGATGTGACCAGCGCGCTGCCACTGACGGAAACGGAACAGACCTCAATTAAAAAAGACATCCTCGCCAGGGTGAAAGGTACCCCGGTGGTCAATTTCCGTGTGGATCCGTCCATCCTGGGTGGCTTGATCGTCAAGGTCGGCGATACCGTTTTGGATGGCTCTGTGGTTGGACAACTCCAGGACCTGAAACAGAACTTGAAGTAATCCCGTTACGAAACCACTTAAACGGATAAACCAGCATGCTGTGTTTATCCGTTTTCTTTTATAATTGTTTTGTATATGAAAAGACTGCCCGAACTATTCCAGGATATCCCGAATGAATTGCGGAAACCCTGCCCGGATGTTCCGATCAGCGGTATTGCGCTCGATTCGCGCAATGTGAAACCCGGGAACCTTTTTGTAGCCCTGACCGGCGGGAATGTGGATGGGCACCACTTCATTGGGGATGCCATCCGGCGTGGTGCATCGGCGGTGATTGGTTCCCGTCAGCTGTCCGGTTTCGCGGTTCCCTATATTCAGGTGAAGAATGCCAGGCGCAGTCTGGCCTGGATCAGTGCAGCATTCCATGATCACCCAGGCTCGCAAACTGGTGGTGATCGGTGTCACTGGCACGGATGGCAAGACGACTACCTGCAACCTGATCCACCGAATACTTCTGGCTGCCGGCATTCAAGCTGGAATGATCTCGACCGTCAATGCAGTCATCGGCAAGGAAGTGCTGGACACCGGTTTTCATGTCACAACCCCTGAAGCCCCCGACATCCAGGATTACCTGTCCAGGATGGTGGCCGCCGGATTGACGCATGTCGTGCTCGAAACCACTTCGCATGGCCTTTTCCAGGATCGGGTGACCGGTACCGAGGTGGATGTGGCAGTGGTCACCAATGTCACCCACGAGCACCTCGATTACCATGGTTCCTATGATGCCTATCTGAAAGCCAAGGGTATCCTCCTGGAAATGCTGTTGAAAACCGGTGAGAAACCCATCGGGAATCCCCGTGCAGCTGTTCTGAACCGGGACGATCAATCCTATCCGGTTCTCTCAGCGATCAAGGTTGGTTCCAGGATCAGCTATGGCTGCCTGCCGGAAGCTGATCTGAGAGCCGAAGATATCCACTATACCCCCACAGGGATCGATTTCACAGCCAGGACCGGGGAAGCCAGCCTGAAGGTCCGCTGCCAGCTGGCGGGAGCTTTTAACGTGGCCAATTGCCTGGCAGCCATCGGTGCAACCCACCTTGTGCTGGGTATTCCTGCTGAGGCTGTCAGCAAGGGGATTGCCAGTCTGGCGGGCATTCCCGGGAGGATGGAACGTATCGACCTGGGACAAACCTTCACCGCCATTGTGGACTTTGCCCACACGCCCAATGCGCTGAAGGCTGCGCTCGAAGCCCTGCGACCGATGACCCGTGGTCGTTTGATCGCCGTTTATGGCTCGGCCGGATTGCGAGACCAGCAGAAACGCCGCATGATGGCTGAGACCTCGGCCAGAATTGCAGATGTCTCCATACTGACCGCGGAGGATCCGCGCACGGAATCCCTGGATCGAATCCTGGCCGAGATGGCTGCAGGCGCAATATCGCAGGGTGGGGTGGAGGGGCAAAGCTTTTTCCGCGTGCCGGATCGGGGCGAGGCCATCCGCCAGGCGGTGCGCATGGCGCAGAGCGGGGATGTGGTGGTGTCTTGCGGTAAGGGGCATGAGCAGTCGATGTGTTTTGGAGAAACCGAATACCCCTGGGATGACCGTACAGCCATGCGTGCAGCCCTATCTGAGCTGATGGGGATCGAGGGGATCAAGATGCCTTACCTGCCGACTCAGGATTAAGTGAGTTACTCCTTTATCCTGTGCAAAGCCAGTGAGACAACTGATGCCCAAGCCAGTACTTTAAATTCCCCATTTTCTAAAGCTTGTTGAATTTCCTTGCGATCGAGTGTCAGCAATTCCTGATCCTCGAGATCATCACTATTCGGTTTCTTCACCGTTACGGTGTCGAGTGCCAGGTAAAGATGCATGATAGCCACACCACGGTTGGGATCGACTGCAAAGCTTCCAAGTGCCACCCACTCTGAAGCAGTACAGCCCATTTCCTCTAACAACTCGCGCTTTGCAGCTTCCAGTGGGTCCTCGCCAGGCTCTAACATACCACCTACCGGAGCCAGTGATGACCCTTCAACTGCATATTTTGTTTGGCGAAAAACCTGGAATTTACCATTCACAAGGCGAGGCAAGAACAATGGCTGCAGTAGGGATGATGACCCAGGTCCAATCCGGGATGATCTTTCCATCCGGCAACTCGATGCGGTGCTCCTCAACTTTCAAGAACCTGCCGTGGTCAAGGATGGTTTTCTTCGAAAGGGTCTTCCACGATCTAAGTTCTTTTCGGGACATTTGAGCTCTCGATCATTAAACCTTGTCGGTAAAGCGGTCCACACCCTCGACATGAAGTATCTCGCCGAAAAAGAAGCGGTGGTAATCCTTGAGCTGGTAATTCTGGTGGATATCGTTTGACAGGAAATGCTGCGGGTCGATATCACCCCAGTAGATCTTGCGGCACTCGAGGATCAGGTCCGCCTCGTCGTATCCGGGAGCTGCTACTTTTTTTGAGGGGATGAGGGTCAAACCTGATTCCTGGATTTTATCCCCATCACGGCCGGATTTCGATCCGATCAGAGACATTGCATCGCGCTGGTCTTCAGAAAAAGCACATAAAGTGAAAGTATCATGCTTTTCCATAAACTGGTAAGTGTAGCGGGTGGGTCGCACTAAAACTTGCACAATCGGTCGATTCCAAATGATGCCGATACTTCCCCAACTGATGGTCATGGCATTAAATTGACCGGCAGACAGGTCTCCAGCTGTGAGCAGGAACCAGCCTTCATCGAACTGTGTAAATGGTTTAATGGAAAATGCATCGATGGTAATCTCATGACGTTCCATGGGTCACTCCTTATATGTTCTATAGGTCTATAAACCAGCGAACAGGTCCTTTTCGATGGGTTCCCCGGCTACCGGTTGCGGGTGATCGCGCATGAAAGTGTCCCGGCTGCTGAACAGGCGGCTTATCCAAGCGCGCAGTCCGCTGCTCATCTCCCGCCCGCCCTGACTGGCGTGACAGGCGGCAGCTGCATCCTGGACTTGCCTGACGCTGCGGGTATCGATGGACGCGTGGGTGGGGAAGTTGGTCGCAGCGATGGCAGTCAGATCGATATCACCATTCGTCCCGAATTTACGGGGATCCTTCCCGAAGAGCGGCAGGATCTTGACGGCTGCGCGCAGGTAGCCATGCGGCATGGTGTGAAAGTAGAGTTTGACCGGCTGCCAGACCGGTCGTTTGCCCCGGGATGTGTCCCCGGCGGCGTGGAAGGCTTCGACTGTGGCACGATGGATGGCGATGTGATCCGGATGATGGTACCCCCCGATGGGATCGAAAGTGGCCACCACCTGGGGTTTCAGCAGGCGGATGATCTCAATGATCTCATCCGCGACTTTACCAACTGGCTGTGCGGCAAGCGCACGGGGATGCGCGTTGTCGGGTGTATTGGCCATGCCACTGTCTCGGTAATTCAGAAAATAAACGCCGGACAGTCCCAGTGTTTTTGCCGCGCATTTCAACTCCGCTTCTCTCATTTCCGCCACTGAGCGAAAGCCTCTCATATGTTCTTCGTCGGCAGAACCCACCTCGCCGCGTGTGGCACAGATCAAGTGAACCGCCACACCCCGGCGGGCATATAGAGCCAGCGTCCCGCCCATGCCGAAGCTTTCATCATCCGGATGGGCAGTGACAGCCAGCAATACCCTGGGGGAGGGCTGGGAATGTTCAGGATTCTTCTTCACGGGTCGATTTTACTCGAAAGCAACCCATTCCGCGAAAAGCGGATCGAGATCACAACTACAGGTGTTCTCTGCCAGATCTTGGAAATCCTGACTGGTGGCAACCTTCCAGGAGTAAGTGGTGAAATAATCCTTGAGGAATCGTGTGAAGGCAGCTCCGCCCATTTCTCTCGATAAGGCTGCCAGGAAGAGTGGACCGCGCCCGTACACGATGGCGCCATAATCCTGGTCTGTATAGCCTTCGACCGGCAGGCCGATGGGTTTCTTGTCGAGATCGACCCGGTGCCAGCGTGACCACCAGCTGTCTACGATGCTTTGTCCAGCAACCGAGCCATATCGATCCTGGAAATACTGCCAGGTCATGTACTGCGCCATGGCTTCATCCAACCACGGCTCGCGCCCCTGATCGTTCCCAACCATATTGTAGAACCAGGCGTGCGCCACTTCATGCACAACCACGCTCTCGACCAGGTCCTCACTGCGCATACCGCTGAGGGTCTCGCCGGGGACATAGAGCGTTTGATTGATCGCAAAGATTCCTGGATACTCCACCCCGCCTGCGCTGGTGGGTGTGGCCACGATCTCGAGCTCCCGGTAGGGATACTCACCATAAATCCGGGTGAAGATGCGCACGGCTTCGGCCATCTGCTCGAGGGACTTCTCTGCGGAAGATCCGACCTCCGGGCGACAGTAGATGGAAAAAAGTATGCCATCCTCACTCAGGGTCTGAACCTGGTAGTTGACGCTGCCCGCCAGGTAGAACTCGCGTGCAAGCGCAGCAACCTGGATGATCACCTGACGATTGCCATCGGTTTGATAGGCGACGCGAATACCACTGGCCGCCAGGAGAATATCCCCGGGGGCGCTGATCTTCACCAGGTATTCAGCTGATTCAGTTACCGTGACATCCCCCATTGAAGGGTAAATCTCGATCCGCCATCCCATTTCATCCCTCAGCGGGATGATCGGATAGAACTGCGCCAGCGCCAGTGTACCGTCCAGATAGGCAAAAGTACCATAATTGCTCGAACCGTCCTGCGGAATGATCACATGATAATTCAAACCGATGTCGACATGCCCACTGCCGGGAACCGCCTCATCAAGAGGTACATGAAGGGCGGTAGCTTCACTTTCCAAGCGGGGGGTTACCGGACGGTCGTTAACCGTGACATTATCAACTTGCATCAGATTGCCCCATAAATTGGGTAACAGACGGAAGTACACCTCTGTCAGGTCCGAATCCAACCTGTTGAAATAACGAACCTTCAGCCTGCCGCTGATGCTGAGCAAGTCATCGGCCACGATCGCTTCCAGATGGTAGATATCGGTGAGAGGGAATTTCTGGAGCAATTCACTCTGGTCCGCCTGGAGATCATCAGTAAAGATGCCGGTATCCTCGAAGGAGTAATTAAAGACATCCAGCACCTCCGGATTGGAGGGCAGGTAGGTCGGGGTCTTTTCCACCCGGGTGAGCGAGGTGTTGCATGCCAGCATGGCGATCAGCAGGATCACAAAGACAATCGATCGTCCAGGTTTCATCTTTTTACTCCTTGAGTTTGCCGATCTTTTCATACTTGGACCCGATCAGACTGATGATCGAAGGGTGACTTCCGCAGAGAGGGCAGTCCTTCCTTTTATTCAGGCGGATCTTCTGGAATGACATTTGTAAGGCATCGTACAGCAGGAGAGAACCCAATAATGGCGATTCCAACCCCAGGATGAGTTTGAGTGTCTCGGTAGCCTGGATCATGCCGATCAAGCCAGGCAAGACCCCTAATACGCCGCTTACCGTTGGGCTTGGAGCCTGCTCCTTGAGTGGTGGGTGGGGGAAGGTGCAACGGTAGCAGGCATCCCGGTGACCATCAAAAATACTGACCTGGCCTTCGAAATGGTAGACACTGCCGTGCACCAGGGGTTTGTGCGAGAGGTAGCAGGCATCATTCAACAGGTAGCGTGAAACCAGGTTGTCGGTGGCATCCACCACCACCTGGTACTCATTCAAAAGCTTAAGCGCATTCTCGGCTGTCACTGCCTCCGGGATGGCATCCAACAGGATATCCGGATTCAGATCGTGCAGATGCTCACGGGCTGAGGTGCTTTTAGGTTGGCCAATATTGGCGGTTGTGTGCAGCACCTGGCGCTGGAGATTCGAGAGTTCGAGCCGGTCAGGGTCAGCCAGACCGAGGCGGCCCACCCCGGCTGCAGCCAGGTAAAGTGCAACCGATGAACCCAACCCGCCCAATCCGACGATCAGGATTGAAGCGGCTTTCAACTTCTGTTGACCTTCCACCCCGACTTGAGGCAGCAGGATATTGCGGGCGTAACGGGTGAGTTCTGAAGGGGATAAAAGATCGGTCATGGCGGGCTACCTTATTCCTTATTTTAATCAGAACCGCTGATTCCTGACAGCTACCAGATGACTGTTTTGATACTTGTGGCAGGCTTTTCAACCGACTGCTGCGAGTGCGGGAGTGGGATACAATACGGATATGCGTGTGATCCTGACTCATGAGCAGGCGGATTTTGATGCCCTGGCAGCCTTGTTGGGAGCTCGACTCCTGGACGAGACTGCCCTGGCAGTCCTGCCGCGCCGCATGAACCGCAATGCCCGAGCCTACCTTGCACTGTATGCGACCGAGCTGCCGTTCGTGGATCCGCGCGACCTGCCGGCCGAGTCGATCGAGGCGGTCACACTGGTCGACACCCAGTCATTGGTGACGATTAAAGGCATGACCAGGAAAACAATTATCGCGGTGATCGACCACCACCCCCGCAGGGAGGACCTCCCGGATGGCTGGAAAGTGACCCTTGACCGGACGGGTGCATCTACGACCCTGTTGGTGGAAAGCCTGGCTGGTCAAAACAGCAGCCCGCTTTCATCGGCTGAAGCCACGTTATTGTTGCTTGGCATTTATGAAGACACCGGATCATTGACTTATGCCGGGACCACGCCCCGGGATATCAAAGCGGCTGCCTGGTTGATTGAACATGGCGCCAGCCTGCAAGTCCTCAGCCAATATCTGGATCCCCCCTTATCCAATGAACAGCGTGTTGTCTATCAACAGTTGATGTCTGACAGCCGCACGCTGGTCGTCCAGGGACAGCAGGTGATCCTGGCATCGGTGGAAGCCGAATCTTTGACGGATGAGATCTCCTCAATCGCCCACAAGATGCGTGAAGTGCTTGATCCGGATGGTTTGTTCATTCTGGTATCAACCGGGGAGGGTATCCGCATCGTGGCTCGCTCGATCAGCGACAAGGTGAATGTTGCCCGCATCCTGGCCAAATTCGGCGGGGGAGGGCATGACCGGGCAGCATCCTGTCTGATACCTTCTGATTCACCGGAGAAGAAGGATCGCCAGGTCCAGTTAAAGCAATTGATGGCGGAACTTCAAAAAGTGATCGAGACTGATATCCCTCCCATGACCACGGTTGGGCAGATCATGTCCAGGAATCCGAGGTTAATACCACCGGAGATACCGGCCGAGGAAGCCCTGGTGCTCATGCAGCGTTACGGGTATGAAGGATTTCCGGTGGCCGAGGATGGCCGGGTGGTCGGCTTGCTGACCCGCAGGGCGGTTGACCGGGCTATTTCCCATAAAATGAACCTGCCAGCTGCCAGTTTGATGGAAGCCGGCCAGGTGGTGATCCAATCGGATGCACCGATCGACGATCTGCGCGATCTGATCGTTTCAAGTGGTTGGGGCCAGATCCCGGTGGTTGAAGGTGGGAGCGGCAGGGTGGTCGGTATAGCCACGCGCACCGATCTGATCAAGATCCTGACGCCGACACAATCCATCCAGCGGCGTGTCAACCTGGCTGAGAAACTGGAGGCTGCCCTGCCACCTGTTCGGCTGGCTTTATTAAAGGCGGTGGTAGCCATGGCGGCGGATCAGCATATGGCAGTTTACATTGTGGGCGGCTTTGTACGCGATCTGCTGCTCGACCGTCCCGGGATCGATTTCGACCTGGTGGTCGAAGGCGATGCGTTATCGCTTGGACGCAGCCTGGCCCGGAAATATGGTGGACGGATCGTTACCCACGGCCGTTTCGGCACCGCAAAGTGGTTCATCTTAAAGGTAAAGCCGGAACTGGCGGAGTCTCTGGATCAGGCAGGGGCTTCCCCGGCGGATCTGCCTGACAGCCTCGACTTGATCAGCGCCCGCACGGAGTTTTACGATTATCCCACCGCGCTGCCAACGGTCGAGAGCAGCGGGATCAAGCTGGATCTGCACCGGCGCGATTTCACCATTAACACCCTGGCCTTGCGATTGGACGGGCGCCATTATGGTGAATTACACGATTATTGGGGCGGGTTGAAGGATCTGCGGAAAGGTATCATCCGGGTCTTGCACTCCCTGTCTTTCATCGATGATCCCACGCGCTTGCTGAGAGCCGCCCGTTTCGAACAGCGCTTTACGTTCAAGATCGAGAAACGAACACTCGAGTTAATGGAGAATGCACTCGATGTAATGAAGCAGGTCTCGGGCGATCGCTTGAGACATGAATTCAACCTGATCCTGCAGGAACCCTGCGCTGGTGCCATCCTGATGCGATTGAACCTCCTGGGGGTCCTTGCGGCCATTCAGCCCGCCCTGAACGATCTGGTAGGGGATCAAGGAGACCTTCCTGTGAAGGTGGATCCTCGTGATGTGGAGAAATGGAGCTTACCCGTCGAGGCAGCCGGCATGCCGGTTGATTTGACGCTCAACTGGCTGGTCTGGCTGGGCAGGGTTCAGGCTGACAAGGTGGATGAGGTTGCTTCCCGCTTGCGACTGCCGGCGGCATTAAAGGCCTTGCTGATCGATACGATCGCCATTGGTATTCGCGAGTCTGAGATCGAAAAGGCAACTCCCAGCGGTCTGGTCGCGATCCTCGACCACACCCCCCCGTTGGCTGTTTTTGCTGCACGCAGGTTCAACCGAAGCCATAAGTTCGTGGCGCAACTTGACCGGTATGCCCTGAATCTCAGGCATATACAACCCTCTGTGGATGGCAAGGACCTGATCCGAATGGGCTTGAAGCCCTCACCGCGCATCCGGATTATTTTGAACGGTTTAAGGGCGGCCTGGTTGGATGGGAAGGTCACGAACAGTACCGAGGAAGCGTTATTATTAAAGGAAATACTTCAGGATTCAAACAGGGATGATGAGCGAGGATAACCGCCTTCCTGACTGGCGGGACCAGGTGATCATCCGGCGTCTTCGTCAGTCTGACCTTCCCGACCTCGAATGGGATGGGGAATACACTCGTTTTCGCAAGCTCTATCAGAATGCTTTTGAGCGCAGCCAGATGGGTCAATCCGTGCTGTGGGTAGCCGAACACCAGGGGCATGGTGTGATCGGGCAGCTTTTCCTGCAACTTGATTCGGATGTGACCGAGCTGGCAGACGGTGCCACCCGGGCGTATCTGTATGCCTTCCGGATTCGCCCTGATTACCGCTGTGAGGGACTCGGTTCCTTCATGATGGATCTGGCCGAATCCGACCTGATCCGGCGATCATTTAAAATGGTCACGCTGAACGTCACCCAGGATAATAAAGACGCGATCCGCCTGTATGAACGCCGTGGCTACCGCATCACCGGACCGGACGCCGGGTGTTGGTCATACCCGGACCATGAAGGTGTCTGGCAGTCCGTTAATGAGCCATCCTGGCGGATGGAAAAACAATTGGGGAAATGAACTAAACCTTGCGGGTAAAGGTCATCCAGGTGGTTTGCCGATCCCAGCGATCGGTGGTTCGGATGATGGATTTCATTTCCAGGATCCTGGAGAATTCATCAATATCCGTTTGGGAGACACCGGTGGCTTTTGCCCTGTCCTGGTGACAGGCAATGCGCATAGATAAGATATGAGCCACCAGGCGCCAGATATTGGATCAGGTTCTGCCGGTACCCGACCCGGTCCACGGCAGACAGATCATGATAGCAACCGATATCCAGGATCAGATCGAAATGACCATCGAATGGAAGCTGACGTGAGACGTCACCACGGAAAACCTCGCCGTTCGATCCGATTTGGTTAAGGCGCTTACGGGCAGTCCTGACCGCATGGCCTGAAAAATCAACGCCGCACACCTGCCAGCTCTGTTCTGCCAGTGTGACCAGGTTGGTTCCGGTTCCACAGCCCAGGTCGAGTGCGCGACCGGCAGGGTGCGAAGCCAGGAAAGCCAGCAGTTCCGGTGGGGAGATACCGGTATCCCAGGGGGGATCACCCAGGTAAGATAATGCATAAAAAAGACGGCGCAGGGCGGAGCTCATTGAATTTTGGTGGAGGGATTAATCATCATTTTCAAGGCAACCTGATATAATTCACAGGCTGTCCACGGACCAGAGGGTCTCAATTTTTCGAAAAATGAGACCAATGAAGTTGTGGATCGTGACACGACCATCACTCTAATCGGGAAGGTTTGCTGTATGAAGGAATATACCACTGAATTCATTCGTAACATCGCGCTCGCTTCTCATTCCAGTTCCGGCAAGACCACGCTTACTGAAGCATTTTTGCACTTCACGGGCGTAACCACCCGTCTGGGGAAGACCGAAGACAAGACCAGTGTGTCTGACTTCGATGAGGAAGAACACCGCCGAAGTATCTCATTGTATACATCGGTCATCCCGATCGAGTATAAAAATACCAAGATCAATTTTCTGGATACCCCCGGCTACACCGATTTCGTGGGTGAGGTTGTTTCAGCCCTGCGGGTGGTCGATGGCGTCCTGGTATTGGTTGATTCTGTCGCCGGCCTTGAAGTCGGTACGGAGATCGCCTGGCAGTACTGTGATCAATTCAAACAACCGCGTTTCCTGGTCATCAACAAGATGGACCGCGAAAACGCCAGCTTCCAAAAAGCACTGGCATCTGTCCAGGCTTTTACCGAAACCCGTTTGATCCCTCTCCAGCTTCCCTGGGGTGAGAAGTCTTCCTTCCAGGGTGTCATTGACCTGGTCGAAATGAAGGCTTACAAAGGGGATGGCAAGACAGCTGAGGTCATTCCAGACGACCTTCAAAAAGCGGCGGAAGATGCCCACAAGAACCTGGTGGAAGTGGCTGCTGAAGGTGACGATGCCTTGATGGAAAAGTATTTCGACAAGGGCGAGTTGAGTCATGAAGAGATCCTCAAGGGTCTGGCCATGGGCATTCAGAAAAGTGCCTTTGTTCCGGTACTGGTTTCTGCCGCTTCCGCCGAGATCGGAATCGGCCCCCTCCTGGATACGATCATCGGTTTGATGCCTTCCCCGTCGGCAGCTCCAGTAGCGATTGCCAAGGGCAAAGCTGGTGATGAGGAACTTAAACCGGTTGACAGTGGACCCTTGGCAGCTTATGTATGGAAGACCACTGCCGATCCTTTTGTTGGAAAACAAACTTTCTTCCGTGTCTATTCCGGCATGATCAATGCCGATTCGCGTGTTTGGAACCAATCCAAGAGTTCCGAGGAACGTCTCGGCGGGTTATCGATCCCACGCGGCAAGGAAAACATACCGGTCAAGATCGTTCATGCAGGTGACATTGGCACGGTCGCAAAGCTGGGTGACACAGCCACCAGCAACACCCTTTGTGACAAAACGCATCCGTTCGACCTGCCCAGACCCGAGTATCCCCATGCGCTTTACCGGGTGGCTGTCACTCCCAAGACCCAGGGGGACTCAGCCAAGATCAGCTCGACCTTGAACCGCTTATGCGAAGAAGACCTGACCCTCAGTTGGCACATGGATTCCAATACCAACCAGACTGTTCTGCAGGGCATGGGCGACCAGCATATCGATGTGGCCATCCGCAGGGCGGAACACAAGTTCCAGGTCGGCCTGCTCATCGAGGAACCCAAAGTCCCTTACCGTGAAGCCATCACAAAGAAAGGCGATGCCACCTACCGCCATAAGAAACAAACCGGTGGCTCAGGTCAGTTTGGCGAGGTATCCTTGCGCGTCGAAGCTGCTCCCGATCAGGATTTTGAATTCTCCTGGGATGTCGTTGGCGGTGCCATCTCCCAGAGTTACAGCTCATCGATTCAGAAGGGCATCCAGGCGGTCATGAAGGAAGGCATCATTGCCGGTTTCCCGATCAACGGTGTGAAGGTTTCGGTGTACGATGGCAAGGAACATCCGGTCGATTCCAAGCCGGTCGCTTTTGAAATTGCCGGTCGTGAAGCTTTCAAACAGGCTTTCAAGGAAGCCGGCCCGATCCTGTTCGAGCCGATCATGAATGTCAAGATCACCGTCCCCGAATCCAACATGGGCGATGTGCTGGGTGACTTGAACACCCGCCGTGCGCGCGTGCAGGGTATGGACACGGATAAAGGCCGTTCGGTTGTCTCCGCGCTGGTCCCGCTGGCTGAGATGTTGCGCTACACCACCCAGCTGCGCTCCATCACCGGTGGCCGCGGTGTCTTCACCATGGAACTGGCGAACTACGACCTGGTGCCCTCACACATCACCTCCGAGATCGTGGCCGAACGTCAGAAGGAACTCGAGAGCCACAAGGAAGAGTAAGTCGAAACCTGTTATATTCTGCGGAGTTTTGGGCGCAAAGTCGATCCAGAACTCCGCAGTTATCATTAAACGATGACCTCAGAATTGATAACACCGGACGAATTATGGGATGCGATCCTGTCGCGCGAAACACAGCGTATCCTGAATGCCTGGAATAGACTGGATCATGAAGAACAAACCAGCCTGCTGGCGCACCTGGAACGAATGACATCCGAGGATGGCTGGCATCCCGAGCAGGTGACCAGCGCCCAGGCTGCGCTGGATGCCATTCGGAAGACACACCAATAAAGATATAATTCAAGCCATTATGGACATACCTCAGCTGACCCAAAAGATGGATGCATTCGTGACCTCCAAAGGGTGGTACGAAGCCGACAGCCCGCGTCCGCAAACACCCCGCAATCTGGCCATTTCTTTATCGCTGGAAGCAGCTGAGTTGCTCGAACACTTTCAGTGGTGTGATGAAGCCGGCGACAAGGGTGAACTGGAAAGTGAGCTGGCGGATGTCATGCTGTACCTGCTGCAGCTGGCACACAGGAGCGGCATCGACCTGGAGCAGGCCGTGTTACAAAAGCTGGAGATCAACGCTGGACGTACCTGGGATGCCGGCAAGTGTGGGGAACAACCATGAAAGTGGCTGTTTTCGGTGGATCTGCACCACAACCCGGGCAGCCGGCTTACCTGGAAGCTCAACATCTGGGTGAAATGCTGGCCAAAGCCGGGCATGAGGTCGTGACCGGGGGTTATATGGGGGTGATGGAAGCGGTATCCCGTGGGGCTGCTGAAGCCGGCGGGAATGTGATCGGTGTGACCTGCATGGAGATCGAGAATTGGCGCCCGATCGACCCGAATCGATGGGTCACCGAGTTGGACGAAGAGAAAACCCTCTTCGACCGCCTGGATGTCCTCATCCGGGAGAGTGATGCCTGGCTGGCCATGCCGGGTGGCCCCGGCACACTGGTTGAGATCAGCCTGGTCTGGAACCTGTTGATCATCCACGCTGTCCCTCATCGTCCCCTGATCCTGGTCGGGGAAAGTTGGAGACGGGTGATGGATGTTTTCATGAAGGAACATGCCTTCTACCTTCCTCCGGGAGATGAGCCACTCTTGTATTTTGCCGACAACGCCGATCAGGCGATGCTATTATTATCAAAATTAACGGAAACCGGGTAAATAATTAAAATGGACGATAAACTTCCCCTGCGCAGTGAGAATTTTTCCGAGTGGTATAACCAGCTGATCCTGCGGGCTGAAATGGCCGATTATGCACCGGTGCGCGGCTGCATGGTGGTCCGCCCGTATGGTTGGGCATTATGGGAGAACATCCAGAAGGCGCTGGATGAACGCTTTAAAGCCACCGGGCATGTGAATGCCGCCTTCCCGCTCTTCATCCCGATGTCCTTCCTGGAGAAGGAAAAGGAACACGTCGAAGGATTCTCACCCGAGCTGGCGGTGGTCACCATTGGCGGCGGTCAGACGCTGGAGGAACCCCTGGTCGTCCGGCCAACTTCAGAAACCATCATCGGCCACATGTACGCCAAGTGGATCAAATCCTATCGCGACCTGCCAATATTAATAAACCAGTGGGGGAATGTTGTCCGTTGGGAAATGCGCACCCGCCTGTTCCTGCGCACACTCGAATTCTACTGGCAGGAAGGCCATACCGCCCATGCCACCGAAAAGGAAGCCATCGAGGAAACCCGCCGCATGCTGGATGTCTATACCGACTTTGCGGTTAATGAAGCAGCCATCCCGGTCATCCCAGGCCGTAAGAGTGAAACCGAGAAATTTGCCGGCGCTGCTGAATCGTATACCATCGAAGCCATGATGGGTGATACCCGCGCGCTGCAATCTGGCACGTCTCATAATCTCGGTCAGAATTTTGCCAAAGCCTTTGAAATCCAATTCCTGGATGAGACCAATAACATGCAGTTCTGCTGGACGACCTCCTGGGGTTTATCGACCCGCTTCGTGGGGGCCATCATCATGGCGCATGGCGACGATCAGGGGTTGGTCCTGCCGCCGCGCCTGGCACCCATCCAGGTGGTGATCGTGCCCATCTACAAGAATGAGGATGAACGGATGCTGGTCTCACCGGTGGTCGAGAAGGTCAAGGCCGAGCTGGCCGGGCTGCGCATCAAGGTGGATGACCGCACGGAGGTCACGCCCGGCTTTAAATTCAACGATTGGGAACTGCGCGGTGTCCCGATCCGTATCGAGATCGGTCCCAAGGATGTAGAGAAGGGCAGTGTCGCCCTGGCCCGCCGGGATATCCCCGGGCGGGAGGGCAAGTCCTTCATCCCGCAAGCCGGTTTGAGGGCTGAGGTGGATAAGACCCTGGTCGCCATCCACACCGCCATGTATGAGAAGGCACTCGCTTTCCGAGATGCGCATATCTTTGATCCGGCGGATTACGAGGAATTCAAACAGGTGGTTCAGAATGGCTGGGCTTACAGCTACTGGTGCGGCAAGAGTGCCTGTGAAGGCCAGATCAAGGAAGACACCAAGGCCACCACACGCTGCATGCCGCTCGACCAGAAAGCTGGGCGAAGGGAAATGCATCCATTGCGGAGAGCCCGCCCACCAGAAGGTTTATTTCGCGCGCGCTTATTAAGCGCCCACCCGGGGAGGCCATGCCTGCCATCCAGATCACCCGCCTGCGCATTCAGGTAGCCCGCCTGCTCGAGCATTTCGACCAACCGGAGAAGTTCGGCCGTTCCCTGGCCGATCTGCTCGATTATTATTCAGACCGCGCCCGCCGGACAGGCAAGTTGACCGCGTTGGCACCCATCCAGAAACAATACCGCGTCCATCCGGCTGTTCTAAAACAGATCAGCGACGATATTACGCCCTATTGCCGGGAGAGACCGGAGCAGGCAGCTGCCCTGGCGGAATACCTGTGGCACGATTCGCATTATGAACCGCGCCTGCTGGCAGCCGGAATCCTGTCCATGCTTCCTGATGAGGCCTGGGAGTTGATCACAGACAAGCTGACCGGTTGGGCACGACCCGGGCAGGACCGGGTGCTGATCGATGCCCTACTTACAGAAGACATCGGGTCGCCTGATGGCAATAAACGCCAAATCGTACCGCAAGGTGATCGCGACCTGGTTAAAGGATACCAGCCTGCAGCAGCAGTCGATCGGCTTGCGGGCTTTCTGTCACTATGTCCGACAGCTGCCCGCCGATCTGCTGCCGGATGCCTTTAAATTGATGACACCCTTGCCGGTCAAACCGGCCAGTTACCTTCAAACGGACCTTCAGGAGGTCGTGGCGGCGCTGTATGCGCGCAGTCCGGGGGAAACGGTTTACTTCCTGCAGGATCTGGCTTCCAAACGTCAATCGCCGGATATGAAGCGCTTCCTGCGCGCATGTGTCAACCTGGTGAGTGAAGGGGATCGGGAGAACGTAAGAGCACTGATCCAATGATATGAGATTCGTAGGTTGGGATGAGCGGATGCGAATCCCAACAACCATTTCACCGCGAAATTCTCTGGATAGAATCCAATCTATAAAATTTCGAGTATAATAGCTTTCCCAATGACTGGACCTGTTCGCGGTGCAAGCTGCGGACATGGAGACCTGCACGGTTGCAGATCGAACCGGTAAATATATAGAAGGAGAAGCAGACGTCATGCCGCTCGACAAGGAAATCAAGACTCAGATCATCAGCGATTACCATCGCCACGAGAGTGACACCGGTTCACCGGATGTCCAGATCGCAATTCTCACCAAACGGATCACCATGTTGACCGATCATTTGCGTGCCAACCGGCACGATGAGAGTTCGCGCCGTGGGTTGCTCCAGATGGTTGGCCTGCGCCGCAGGTTGCTCACCTACCTGCGCCGCTCGGATTACCCGCGTTATCTGGCCGTAACCGAAAGACTCAATCTTCGCAAGAAATAGTTCGTCAAACCGCATGGGCAGGCAGTTTAGAACGCCTGCCCATCATCTTTTGTTTGTTTAACCCTCGATCGTGTGATCGGGGTGGATCGTAAGTGCAACCATCGGGTCGGGAATTGAACTATGATGAAGACCTCCAAGGTCTCCATCGGATTTCAGTCCCTGACCGGGTGGGCAGTTTGAATGAGGGAACCTATGAAACCTGAATCTAAGCAATATACTGCCACGATCGGCGGCAGGCCGATCACGATTGAGACGGGCAAACTCGCCGCGCAGGCGGGTGGATCCGTCACCATCCAGCTGGGCGACTCGATCGTATTCGCTGCTGCCACCATGGGCAAGACACCCCGCGAAGGCCAGGACTTCTTTCCGCTGACCGTTGAATATGAAGAGCGTATGTATGCCGGCGGGCGCATCCCGGGTTCATTCTTCCGCAAGGAAGGACGCCCGTCTGATATCGCCATCCTGACAGCACGCCTGACCGACCGACCCCTCCGCCCGCTGTTCAACAAGGACATGCGCAACGAGGTGCAGGTCGTGATGTTCTCGATGTCTGCCGACCCCGACAATCCACTCGATATCCTGGCCATCAACGCCGCTTCGGCAGCCTTGATGATCTCGGATATCCCCTGGGCTGGACCGGTGGCGGCGCTGCGCGTGGGTCGTGTGGATGGTAAACTCATCATCAACCCGACGTATGCGGAGATCGAGATTTCTGACCTGGATCTGCGACTGGCCGGTACCCGTGAAGCCCTCCTGATGGTGGAGTGTGGCGCCAGTGAGATCAGCGAAAATGTGATGGTCGAAGCGCTTGAATTCGGTCACAAATCGCTCCAACCTTTGATTGATCTTCAGGAGAAGATGGCGCGTGAGATCGGCAAACCCAAGGCCGAAGTGCAGCTCTTCACCCTCGATGTGGACCTGAAGAAAAGCGTATCGGACCTGGTCGCGGGCGATATCGCCGGCGCTTTGGACGATCCGCATGACAAGGCTAAATTCAACCAGGCTGTAAAAGACCTGGAAGTGAAAGCAGTCGAAGCGATCGCCGGTGAGGATGCCACCCTGATTTCACCAGTCAAATACGCCTTCGATGAAGCGCTCAAGGATGTCGTCCGTTCGCGCATTATCAAGGAAGGACTTCGTCCCGATGGGCGCGGCCTGGATGAGATCCGCCCGATCTGGTGCGAAGTGGGCATCAGCCCGCGTGCACATGGTTCCGGCTTGTTCACCCGTGGTGAAACCCAGGTACTGACCCTGGCCACGCTGGGCACCCCCAAGGAAGCCCAAGAGTTGGATAACCTGACCCCGATCGATGAGAAACGCTACATGCATCACTACAATTTCCCACCCTACTGCACGGGTGAGGTGAAAATGCTGCGGGGTTCCTCCCGGCGCGAGATCGGTCATGGTGCGCTTGCCGAACGAGCGCTCCTCCCGGTCATTCCACCGGCGGAAGAATTCCCGTACACCCTGCGGCTGGTCTCCGAGGTGCTGTCATCCAATGGCTCCTCCTCGATGGCATCCGTTTGCGGATCCACCCTGGCTCTGATGGATACCGGTGTGCCGATCAAGGCTCCGGTGACCGGTGTGGCCATGGGCTTGGTCAAGGAAGGTGATGAATACGTCGTCCTGACGGATATCCAGGGGGCCGAGGATCACCTGGGCGACATGGATTTCAAGGTTGCCGGTACCCCGGCAGGCATCACCGCGCTGCAGATGGATATCAAGATTCAGGGTATAACCCCCCAGATCATGGCCGAGGCGCTTGAAAAAGCCCGCGTGGCTCGCGCCTCGATCCTCGATAAGATCATCGAGGTTATCCCGGTGCCGAATGCCGATTTGAAACCGCATGCCCCGCGTATCACCATCATCAAGATCCCGATCGACAAGATCGGTGCGGTGATCGGTCCCGGCGGCAAGATGATCCGCGCGCTTCAGGAAGAGACCGGTACGAAGATCGATATCAATGACGACGGCTCCGTCTTTATTGCAGCCACCAGCGGCACCGGTTTCGAGGCTGCCCGCGATCGCATCGAGGCCTTGACCGAGAGCCCGCAGTTGGGCCACATCTATACCGGCAAGGTCGTGCGTATCACCGATTTTGGCGCCTTCATCGAGATCATCCCGGGTCTGGATGGCATGGTGCACATTTCGCAATTGGACAGCGAACGGGTCGAGAAAGTCGAAGATGTCGTTCGCATGGGCGATGAGGTCACGGTCATGGTGACCGGTATTGACGATAATGGCAAGGTCCGGTTATCACGCCAGGCCGTTCTGGAAGGCTGGACGATCGAGGAAGCCCAGGAACGCGACCGCGGTGGCAAGAGCCGCAGTAGTGGTGGCGGCAGATCCGGTGGACGCGACAGCCGTGGTTCAGGAGATCGGCGCGGTGGCGGTGGTTACAACCGCCGTTAGGTACTAAAAACAGGCACCCTCCCGGATTTTCGGGAGGGTGTTTTTCTCTGAACTCGCAGGTGGGTTGGCGATTGACAGCCGACCTAAAAATCAGTAAACTACATCATTATCGCAATAATATGCTGAGGAGGCAGTGATGGCAGGGTATCAACTGGTAATGCGCTCGGGGCCTACACCGGGAAAGGTGTTCACCCTCAAAGAAGAAGAGGTGTTCATTGGTCGTGATGTCGGTAATGATATCGTGATCAATGATGCTGAAATCTCACGCCGCCATGCCCGCCTGGCCATACAAGCCGGGGGATACATTCTTGAGGACCTCGGTTCGACCAACGGCACGGCTGTCAATGCTGAACGACTGACCAGCCGGCATGTCATGCGCGTTGGCGAGGTTATTTCACTGGGCGAACATACCGCCCTGGCCTTTGAAGCCGTGTCGGACGATAAGGAAGCCACCGTGGTTGGTCCACGCACAGCACGCAAGACGGCTGTCGAACCTGGGCAGGTGGTGACCCCGGTTAAAAGCAATACCGCACCTCGACCTTCCCAGTCCGCACCGAGCACGGGAAAGAAAAAATTCCCGGGTTGGGTCGTACCAGCGGTGGTTGTGGTCCTGGTGCTGTGTTTCTGCGTCGGGGTTCCGGTGATCATTGATTCGCTGGATTTGTGGTGTTCGATCCCGGTGATCAACGGCTTGCTGGGCTGCCCATAGTTCCATTTATTGAGGACCTTTAAAGCCAAACAACTGGTCAGGGATGTCTCTGACCAGTTTTCTTTATTAATCGATTAAAATCAAGACCGAAGGACCTGACGCATGGCCAAGCCTGAAGTAAAATCCGGTTCTCCCGGTTGGAGCTGGACCACCCGCTTGGTGGTGGGAATCACCATGGTTGCGATAGCGGCATTCCTGGCGGTGCGTTTCCAGAGTCTGATCGCGCCACTTCTCCTGGCATTTATCCTGGCATACCTCTTTTATCCATTGGCGCGCGGTCTGACATCAAAGATCCGGATTCCCTGGAACCTGTCTGTTGCCATCGTCTACCTGTTATTTGTCCTGGTATTCCTCGGTTTGTTGACCTGGGGTGGTTTCGTCCTGGTCGATCAACTGCAGAGTCTTTATGACTTCTTGCGTCGAACGATTGTCGATCTGCCGAAATTACTGGCCGATCTGGCTAAAAATGGTTTGAATATCGGCTTCATCCACATCGATCTCTCAACTCTGGATTCATCGACCCTCAGTAAAGAGATCCTCTCTGTGGTCGAACCTTATATGGGTGAGGTTGGGAATTTCGTGGGTGCCGTGGCGGGTGGGGCTGCCTCCTTTATTGGCTGGTTGATCTTCATCCTGTTGGTTTCCTACTTTATGCTGGCTGAAACCGGTGGAATCCAGGGGCGCTTGCTTCATTTTGAGATACCCAATTACGAGCAGGACATGCGCCGGCTTGGACGCGAACTCAGTCGGATTTGGAACGCCTTCCTGCGTGGGCAATCGATCATTGTGCTCATCACAGTTCTCTTATATCTGATCCTGCTGGCAGTCCTTGGCGTGCGCTTCCCGATCTGGCTGGCGCTGCTGGCAGGGTTTGCCAAGTTCCTGCCCTGGGTGGGACCATTCATCGCCTGGACCACCTATGGCCTGGTGTCCTATTTCCAAACGCCCACACCCTATGGGCTGGAACCCCTGACATTTGCCATCATCGTGGTCGGTGTCGCTTTGGTCGTGGATAATGTCTTCGACAATCTGGTCACACCACGCATCTTCGCTCAAACATTAAAGGTTCATCCGGCAGGGGTGCTGATCACCGCGTTGGTGGCGGTAGACCTTTTGGGTGTCGTGGGTGTCATTCTGGCGGCACCGGTTCTGGCCACTTTAAAATTAATATTTGAATATATCCTGAACAAGATGTTCGACCGTGATCCGTGGGAGAATTTCAACAAGAAACTGCCATCACCCAAACGGAGCAGGTTATATACCTGGTTGGCGAAGACCTGGATACGGATAAAAACCTGGTTGACAAGTCGTCCGGCTAAAAAGGCCGGGTGAGGGTAAACACATGAAACCGGATGAAGTCAAGGAAAAACTGGATGTGGTTGTTTGCCGCCCGGCACTGCCGTTGGATACGGAAGATGTCCTGCGTTTTACCAGCCGCATCTGGGATGGGGATGATTACGTTCCGAGCGTATGGCAGGAATGGCTTTCGGACGCGAATGGCCTGTGCGCGGTTGCCGAGTACCAGGGACATGCCATCGGGCTGGTCAAGTTGTCCTGCCTGGCTCCGGGTCAATGGTGGATCATGGGTCTGCGGGTTGACCCGGATCATCAAAAGCTGGGGGTTGCCAGCAGGTTGCACCATTATGCTCTGGATCAATGGGAGCGCAATTTCGGCGGTGTCATCAGGCTATCAACTTTATCCAATAATCTGCCCATCCATCACCTGGCTGAGCGCACCGGTTTCCGTCGCATCCTTGATCTTTCCAGCTTCATTGCCAGGGTCGAGAAATCTGATACGAGATCATTCCAGCCGGTCCACATCGAGGAACTTGCGGAAGCCTGCGATTTTGCATGCGACGCAGACAGCAACCTGCTCATGCTGGGCTTGATCGATTTGAGCTGGGAGTGGGCGGCCATCGATAAACACATCATGCGAATGGCGATCGAGGAAAAGCGTTTATGGTGGTGGCGAAAACGACGCGGCTTGATCATGTCCATCGAGGACGATACGGATGATATCCATTGTCCATTGCTGCAGTATGCCGGTTGTTCGATGGAGGATCTGAGTACCCTGCTGGGAGATTTCAAGACATTCAGTGGCAAACTTGGTTTTGAACATGCACGCTGGGTTGCACCTCTCATCCCCCAGGCGATCAGGCCGCTGGAAATGGTGGGTTTTACCCGCAATTGGAAGAATAGTCTGTATATCTATGAAAAGTATGCACCAAAAAAATGACAGGAGAACCCATGGACGAATCCGATAATATCAAGATCGAAACACTTGCAGAGAGCGACCTGTGCGCCGCCTGGAAGGCTGAAGAGCCGGATGGCGAGACGACCTACAATCTGCAGATCAACAATGTGACCATAAACTTCTTCGATGAAGAATGGAAGGACTTCATCGGTTTTGCAAAGGAGCTGGTGAAGCGCTGATCGCAGCAAGCTTACCGGATCATCGACGGGGGAGGATTTTTTCCATCCAGATCAGGGTGTTCTCTTTTGTCAGTCCTGCTGATTGAAGAGCGTCATCTGCGCGCCCGGCAGGGTAGTTCAGGGTTAATGGGCGCTGCGAGTTCCGTGACGTGATGGCGGCCGGCAAGGCGCACAGGATGGTTTCGGTTTCCAGTTCCGGCGCGGGAGCCAGCCACAGATTGTCCTCAGCCAGGTGAGAGGGGGTCCAGCTGACAACGCCGGCCAATTGCTGGTTACGGCGCGCAGCCCAGTGGCGAACGTACAGATCATTGAAGAACCGCCAAAAATCCTGTCGAATGCCCGGCCGGAAGACATCACGCCGAAAAGGTAAATTCCATCTCACAGCCGGTGGGTAGATCTCATCCAGCCAGGCGGCATGCAACTGCCAGTCAGCATTTTTACGCCTGCCGGATTCGAAGACGGAGTTTGTGGTTTTCGGGGGATTGTAGAGCACCGGATCGACGATCCAGGTTGCGCGACGGTTTCGTTCTTCAAAACCCAGGCTGGTATAGATATGTTGGGCTCCCAGGTTATCATCCCGTACCTGAAGCCAGGCTGCCCGGCAATTCTGACTGGCGCAGTATTCCAGTGCCTGTTCGGTCAATACCCGCCCAATGCCAAGATTTCGGTAATCCGGATGGACTGCCACATTGGCGATCATGAAGGCGCGCGAGCCGTCTTTGTTGACCGGCATCAAACTGACATTACCGGTGATCCGGTCCGCATCTTCCCAGACATATCCGCTGACGGGCATCTGGATCTTGGCATGCATGGCCCAGGTCAGGTATTGTGCGTTGCGGGCGGCACGGCGCATTTGATCCAGGTAGACCCGCCCATCTGCATCCAGGTGGTCTTTGAAACACAACTCGATCAGGTCTGCGATCTGGGCCAGGTCTTTGCGGATGTCAATTGGGCGCAGGTTGGTTGATATCAATGGGGGCGTGGTCATCTAAGAATATTTTACCCTGATTGGCCTCCGGATGGCTGTCGGTCATCAATCGCCTTGATTTGGTTCAACTCTTGCACCCCATGCAGGGTGCACATTGCGCGTAAGCAGTGATGCCATCCTTCCGGCCGGCGTGCCGCGGACGCCGGCCGGCTGTATGAGACAGACGTATATGATCGGAGATAATAGACTATCTTTCCGAACCAGGGAAACCTTTCAGCGTGCGATGGAGATTGTGGAGCGTTATGGTCATAACCGGATCGATTCCGAGCACCTTCTACTGGCATTGGTCGAACGTCCCCATAATCCCATTCCCAAGCTGTTTGACAGCTTGCATGTGGACAGCCAGGCCTTGATCGAACGATTGATCTTCAGCTTGAAAGCCAGTCCACGGACCGGTGTGACAGATGGCATGGGCGATAAGCTGAAGTTTACTCAGAGAACACGGCTTGTCCTTGAACAGGCAGGTATTGAAGCAGAACTGCTGGGTGATCAACGCATCTCACCAATTCATCTGTTGTTGGGGATGTTCCTGGAGGAAGGCACTTCCGCCGCGCAAATCCTCGCAAACAGCGGTTTAAATCGGGAAGGTGTGTTTGAAGCACTGAAGAAATATCGGGCCGGAGACGCTCCGCAATGGGACGAGTACGGTGATGGTATTTAACGTACCGGGTTTTCATGCAGCTGATTCCGTGGCGTTAGAGTATTAATGTAACTGACAGAGAAGGATCTCTTATATAAATCATACAAGAACCATCCAATTTGTTAATACCCCGGATGTTATAATCTCGGAACAGGCAGTGCCTGTCAAGGAAAAACCATTATGATGAGATTCGACCGATTTACAGAAAGAGCGCAGGAGGCAGCCCAGCGGGCAGCCGAGATCATCCAGCGCTACGGGCATAATCAGATCGATACCGAGCATATCCTGCTGGCCTTGATCGAACAACCCCAGGGTGCCATCCCGCAATTACTGGAATATTTAAAAGTTGAAGCCAGCGGCTTGACCGAACGGCTTGACTTTATATTACGCACCAGCCCCAAAGCCAATATTTTCGGCAGCGGCGCCGGACAGATCTTTATCACCCCGCGTGTCAAACGCATCATTGACCTGGCGAACGAAGAAGCAAATAAACTCAAGGACGAGTACATCTCGACCGAACATATCTTCCTGGCCATCCTGTCAGAACGCAACACACCAGCTGCACGCCTGCTGGAAGGTGCCGGCCTGACCCGTGATCGTGTATTCGAAGCCGTCCAACAAATGCGTGGCGGGCAGCGCGTGACCGACCCCCAGGCTGAAACAAGATTCAGGACCCTGGAAAAGTATTCGCGCGACCTGACCCAGCTGGCTCGCGAGGGCAAACTCGACCCAGTCATCGGGCGTGACAATGAGATCCTGCGGGTCATGCAGATCCTTTCACGCCGCACCAAGAACAACCCCGTGTTGATCGGTGAGGCGGGTGTCGGCAAGACCGCCATTGTGGAAGGTCTGGCCCAGAAGATCGCGGATAACGATGTGCCCGAGATCCTGATGGGCAAGAAGGTCATTTCGCTCGATCTGGGCGGGATGATCGCCGGTTCACGTTTCCGGGGCGAGTTCGAGGAGCGCCTGAAAGCGGCCATCGAGGAAGTGCAGCGAGCCGAGGGAGAGATCATCCTGTTCATCGATGAACTCCATACGGTGGTCGGTGCCGGTGCAGCCCAGGGTGCCATGGATGCCTCCAATATGCTGAAACCCGCGCTGGCACGGGGTGAATTGCAGTGCGTGGGTGCCACCACCCTGGATGAATATCACAAACACATCGAAAAGGATGCTGCCCTCGAAAGACGTTTCGCACCGGTCTTTGTGGATGAGCCCTCGATCGATGAAACCATCCAAATGTTGAATGGCATCCGGGATCGCTATGAAGCCCACCACAAGGTGACATTCTCCGATGAAGCCCTGGTGCAGGCAGCCCGTCTCTCTGCCCGTTACGTCACCGACCGTCATCTGCCTGACAAGGCCATCGATCTGATGGACGAGGCGGCAGCCAAACTGCGCGTGGCGTTGTACTCCCTGCCGGATGATCTCAAGCAACTTAAAACCGAGCTGGACCGTATGACCGCCGAGGAGGAACAGGCTGGTATCGAGCGCGATTATGAGCGCGCGGCCAAGAAGAAGGCCGAACGGCTCAGATTGGAAGGGGAGTTCAACGAAAAGCGTGATAAATGGGAAAGTGAACATAAACTGGATGAAGTGGTGGATGTCAACGATATTGCCGACGTGGTCGCGCAGTGGACGGGCATCCCGGTCAGCCAGATGATGGAAACGGAATCCCAAAAACTGCTTCACATGGAAGACCGACTGCATGAGAAGATCATCGGTCAGAATGAAGCCATCAATGCCATATCAGATGCCATTCGTCGAGCACGTTCGGGTCTTAAAGATCCACGCCGTCCGATCGGGTCGTTCATCTTCATTGGCCCTTCAGGTGTAGGCAAGACCTACCTGGCGCAAGCCCTAGCGGAATTCATGTTCGATGATATCGAAGCGCTGGTGCGCATCGATATGAGTGAGTATCACGAGCAGCATACAGTGTCACGCCTGTTCGGGGCGCCTCCGGGTTACATCGGTTACGAGGAAGGCGGGCAGTTGACCGAATCGGTCCGCCGCCGTCCATACCGGGTCATCCTGTTCGACGAGATCGAGAAGGCTCATCCGGATGTCTGGAATGCCCTCCTGCAGATCCTGGATGACGGCAGGTTAACCGATGGCCAGGGGCACTCCGTGGATTTCCGCAATACGGTCCTGATCATGACTTCCAACTTGGGAACGGAGTTCGTCCGCAAGGGCGGATCACTCGGTTTCCTGCAGAAGAATGACTCAGAAGATGTTAAAGAATCGCATTCGAAGATCGAGAAGGCATTGAAGGATGCTTTCCGTCCGGAGTTCCTCAACCGAATCGATGAGGTCATCATGTTCTCGGCATTGAGCATGGAAGACATGCGCCAAATCGTCGAACTGAATATGAATGAAGTCGAAGCAAGGCTGGCCGAGCATGGCTTGAAGGTGAAACTGACCGATAAAGCCAAGGAATGGTTGGCGACTGCCGGCTATGATACCAACTTCGGCGCACGCCCATTACGCCGTGCCTTACAAAAACACGTGGAGAGCCCGCTGAGTGTGAAACTTCTGTCGGGCGAGTACGCCGATGGAGACACGGTAGTCGTGGATGTCGATACTGATGAAAAGATCATCTTCCAAAAACAGGATATGCCTAAAAAAGAAAAAGCACCCCGTGTGGAAGAAAAAGCGGCATCATGAAGCTGATATCAGCTGGATAAAGTGAAGGGTTTTGGTCTCACCAGAAGTGGTCCAAAACCCTTTTTATCAGGAACAGGATCCAAACAAGGTGAGTGTATCCTTTCAACAGGCATTTGATTTCCTCAGTGCATCCCCTTTCTTCAGCCGATTGGATGATGGTGAACGGCGCCGACTGGTCAGGGAATTCGACCTGATCAGCCTGACCTCCGGTCAGGACCTTTATCACCAGCGTGAGCCAGCCAGCGCGGTCTACTTTGTCCTCGAAGGACGCCTGATCCTGAAGCATATGAAAAACCGGCGTGAGGTCAGTGAGGTTTTACTTCAGAGCGGCGACCCGGTTGGTGAAGAGTCGTTCACGCGCGGTGAGACTTATCAGGGTTCTGTAACGGCTGACAGCGATGCCATCCTGCTTCGTATTAGAGGCGACCGGCTGGCAGGATTGATCGATCAGTACCCCCGCCTGGCTGGCAGTCGCAACCTGCTATCAAATACGGCTCAGCTCAGCCGCATGGTCAATCTGGATTGGCTGAATCGCGACGAACGGGTGGTATTGCTCACACGCAGACACCCCTTCTTCTTCATTGCCCGTGCTTTTTCGCCTGCCCTGATTGCATTGATCGGTACGATTCTGCTGATCTTAAACCTGCGTGGTGTCACTAACTTTCCACAGCCGGCTCTGATCGGGATAGCGATTCTTGTGGCGGCCGTAATGATATGGATCTTTTGGGTTGGTCTGGATTGGTCGAATGATTACTATATTCTGACTACACACCGGCTGGTCCGCACCGATCGAACCGCAGGTCTTTTCGACCGCCGTGACGAGATTCCGCTCGGAAATATCATGGCCGTTGAAATGTCCACCACCGCTCTGGCCAAAATGTTCGGATTTGCCGATATCACTTCACGTACCTATAATGTGCCGGTTATCTGGCATGGCATTGCCAATCCTGCGCTGGTGGTTTCACTGATCGAGTCGTACGTGGAACGTGCCAAGGCCAGCCATGCCGGGCTTGAGATGGATGCCATGCAGGCTGCGCTTGACCAGCAGATTGATGGCGTCGTGAGGGAAGATGGAATCCAACCCTCAGCAATACCAGGTACCATACCGCCGGTCACCTTTCGAAAACATTGGATCATTCTGTTACGCAAGACCTGGCTTCCATTTACCTTCGGAACCGCCGCCTTGTTTACCCTGACGGGTGGCCTGACGAAACGGCTGGATATTACGATGACCGAACCGGTCAAATGGCTGCTGGGTGTGATGGTACTGAGCTTCTTCATCTGGTACCTGTATCAGTTCCTGGATTGGAACAACGATATCTACCAGGTCACATCCGAGCAGGTCATGGATGTCAAACGCACTCCCCTAGGTCGTGAGGATCGTAAAGCTGCCATGCTTGAAAACATCCTCAGCATTAATTACCGCCGGAGAGGTTTGATGGGGGTGCTGTTGAACTATGGCACGGTGAATATCCAGGTGGGAGCGGAAAGCCTGATTTTCGATTATGTGCGCGATCCCTCCAGTGTCCAACGCGAGATCTTCCGCCGCATGGCTGAGCGACAAGCGGCATTGCGCCAGGTGAATATCAATTCTGAGCGCGATCGCATGTCACAATGGATCACCGCTTACCATCGCCGCATCAACGATTGAGGCGGGTGGATACCAGCAGTCATTTTCGGGTAGAATAGACCCCATGTCCCTCAGAACCATCATCACCCTGCCGGATGCCAGCCTGCGCCGGAAAGCGCATAAAGTCACCAGCTTTGACCGTGAATTCCAAAGTCTGGTCGATGACATGATCGAGACCATGCGCGAAGCGCCGGGCGTTGGCCTGGCGGCTCCCCAGATCGCTGTCCCATTCCGCCTGATCGTGGTGGAATTCGGTGATGAAGAAAACGAAGAAAAACCCAAGAAGCTGTATGTGCTTGCCAACCCGGAGATCAGCGCGGCTTCGGATGAAAAGCTGACTGCGATCGAAGCTTGTCTATCCGTGCCTGGCCTGGCCGGTGAGGTCGAGCGGCATGAGAGGATCATTGTCAAGGGTCTCAACCGCTTTGGGAAGCCAACCCGGATCAAAGCTTCCGGCTGGCTGGCGCGCATTTTCCAGCATGAGATCGATCATGTGGAAGGTATCCTGTATGTCGACCGGGCAGTGCGTGTCTGGCAACCGACTGAAGAAGAAGCCCGGGTGATCCCTGACTGATGCAGCTGACCCATCTAGCCCTGACCGATTTCCGCCTGTACGCCCGTCTTGATCTGGATATCACAAGACGGGTGGTTTTACTGGTCGGCGGGAATGCTCAGGGAAAATCCTCGCTGCTCGAAGCCATCTATTACCTGACATCCTTCACATCCTACCAGGCGGAGAACGACCGGCAGTTGATCAATTTCAACGCCGCCCGTGAACACCTGGCTGTCGCGCGCCTGGTGGCGGATTTCGATCGCAGCGGGCGCGCACACAGGCTGGAGGTGCGCCTGATACAGGAAAGCAACGGCGCTGGCACTCCCCCACGCTTCAGGCGTGAGTTCCTTCTCGATGGTGTCAAGAAGAGCTCCAGCGACCTGGTCGGTCACTTCAATTCGGTCATCTTCCTCCCGATCATGATGCGGATCATTGAAGGCGGTCCGGATGAGCGGCGCCGGTACCTCAACCTGGCCATCAGTCAGACCTCAGCCGGATATGGCAAGGCGCTGGCGGATTACACACAGGCACTCACCCAGCGCAATGCGTTGTTGAAACAATTATCGGAGCGCGGGGGAGACCCCTCCCAGTTGGATGCCTGGGATGACATTTTAACCCGGCGCGGATCCCAGATCATTATGGCGCGCATCACCACGCTGAACGATCTGGAGCGCATCGTGCGCAAGGTTCATCACCGGCTGACCGGCAGCAATGAAGTGCTGCGCCTGGTTTACCAACCGGCATTCGATCCTTTGCCTGAAAATGGCTCTCAGATCGGTCTGCCCCTGGATACGGTCGTGGACCGCTCCAGCCTGACTGAACAGGAGATTCGCGATGCATTCTCGACCCGCCTGGCATCCCTGCGCAAGGAGGAGATCGCCCGGGGTGTGACCACCATCGGACCGCATCGCGATGAGTTGCGTTTGCTCGCCAATGGGATCGACCTGACCAGCTTTGGTTCACGAGGCCAGGTGCGCACGGCGCTGCTGGCGCTCAAATTGGCTGAAGTGGATTGGATGAAGGAGCGTACCGGTGAACTGCCGGTACTCCTGCTGGATGAGATCCTGGCCGAGTTGGACCAGACCCGCCGCTCAGATCTTTTGGATGCGCTGGGGGATGGCGGGCAGGTTATCCTGGCCACCAATGACCTGGATCTGTTCAAACCCGAATTCGTACACGAGGCTGCCTGTTGGCAGGTTGCCGGGGGCAGCCTGTCCAGGCTGGAATCAACCAATATTTGACGCTGATTGTCAGTTGAAGTAAACTGATTAATCGAAAGATCCGAATCGTACAGGAGCTCGAATGAAGTGTCCATTTTGCAATCAAAACCATCCTGAAGGTACAAAATTCTGCCCACAGACAGGCAAACGCCTGAAGATAAGTGAACCCACTCCGGCACCTGAGAAAGGTGCCGCCAGTAAATCCAGGAAGTCATTGCTTGACCTGACTTCCCCGGGCACTCTGATCCTGTTGGCCGTGGTGGCCATCCTGGTGATCCTGATGGCGGTCATGCTGACACAGCGAGACCAGCAACTCGCGCAACCGGTCCCAACTCAGGATATCGCTGGCACCCTGGCAGCCATTGTGGGCATGACCTCCACGGCACAAATGCCGCCGGCCACCGCAACCGCCACCCTGACCCTCATCCCACCCACGCTGACCTTTACGGTGGCTCCACCACCAGTAATCATTCTGCCCACCCGCACGCCAATGGCGGGAGCGTATTCCGCCTGCCCGAATGCGTATCCATCCGTGTTACACAAAGGGGATGTGGCCATGGTTTCACTTAACCCGCCGGTTGAAAATAACCTGCGTGATAAACCCAGCACGGAAGCCCTCCTCACCGGGACGCTCGAACCGGGAGAGTTTGTCAATATCGTTGACGGGCCGGCTTGCATGGGTGTCTATGTCTGGTGGAGTGTCGTCTCTCGAAGTTCCACCCGCGCGGGTTGGACGGCTGAAGGGGATTGGAACAATTACTGGTTGGTCAAATCTCAACAGTGACCTGTTATTAAATGAAAAGTGGACGCATACGCGTCCACTTTTGTATTAATCAGGTTTAAATGAATTTCAAGCGCCGCGCGGCGAAGAATATCATCTTGAATAACAACGCCCCGTGCCGGTAGCGGCTGATATTGGTCGAGCCATAAGTACGTTCCTGGTACCGGATGGGAATGTCGACGATCTTCAAGCCCAGCCGGGCGGCACCGAACAGCAGGTCAAAGTCCCCGAAAGGATCAAAGTCCCCAAAAACCTCCCGGTTGGCAGCAATGCGCCGGTAATCCTCGCGAAAGAGCACCTTGGTGCCGCACAGGGTATCCTTGACCGGCTGCCCAAGCAGCCAGGTGAATGCCAGGCTGAAGAACTTGTTGCCGATGAAGTTGAAGAACTGCATCGATTCCCGTGGCAGGGGATAGACCAGCCGGACCCCGTTAATGAACTCGCCCTTATGCGTGGCCAGTGCCTGGTAGAAACGCTCCAGATACTCCGGCGGGACGGTCAGGTCGGCATCCAGGATCATGAGAATATCCCCGCTGGCAATCTCGAACCCGGTCCGGACTGCATCCGCCTTACCGGTGCCGGTTTGCTGCAGGGTCCGGCAGGCGAATTCGGGGTGCTTCTTCACCTCGCGTTGGATCACTTTCCACGTGTCGTCGATCGAATGACCTTCCACGAAGATCAGCTCGAGTGATCTGCCGAAGGGTTTCAATCGCCTGAACACCTCGGGGATATTCCCGGCCTCGTTCCGGGCGGGGATGAGGATGCTGACCGAATAGCGATGCTTCTCCAAATGAGGCAGCTGCGGACGCACCAAATAGCAATTGGTGAGGCCGAGCGTGTTGAAAGGCCACAGCCTGGCCAGGATTTTATTGCAAAAAGATGATAGCAGCGGGATGTTGACCGGCAGCACGAGTTCCAGCCAGTGCCTGACGACTTCGAGATCCGACAAACCGGTCAGGTTGTGGATATCTTCGGGGGTTAACCAGTTCTGGGGCAAATTGGCCTTGGCAGCCCCGGTCCTTTCGGCCAGCCAGAGCGGCAGCTGCCAGACCCGGCTGTAGCTGTTGATCAGGATACGCGTCCCGGGGTGGCACAGCCGCCTCACTTCACCGAGGAGAGCCTGAACATCGAAGACATCATTCAGGAGGTCTGAAAGGATGATGATATCAAAGCTGCCAGCCAGTGGCAGCTTATGCCCATCGGCCAGCAGGAAACGGCATTCCGGGTGGCTGAGGTGCGCCTGCTGGACCGCTTCAGTTGAAAAGTCAATTCCAACGCTGAAATCAGAAGCCAGGCTGGCTAACAGGTCGCCTGATCCGCTGCCGATCTCAAGGATGCTGCTGTTGGTTGGAATATGAAAACCGAAAACCTCCCGCAGGCGGCGATGATAATATCCACCCAGGCTTTTATGTTTCTGTGCGTTGATGGTCACAGCGTCCCAATGGGTACGCCGGACTTCGCGATACTGATCTGCTAGCATGGGGAGGGAGGTTGGATCGGGTTTGGTCACGGATGAATGTCTCAGTTAGGCATGGCATGCCTTACGGAGCGATTATACCTTCCCTTACCGGGATTTATTATGGACAAGCGCATCGATCGTTTTAAGGATGCGCGTCCGGCGGGTCTCTTCCTTTTTAGCGTCCAGGATGGCATCGACATATTCCCGTTTGTGGGAGAAGGAGAGTTTCTCCCAGGCAGCCGCAGCGATGGAGTTATCCTTCAAGGCAGCTGCCAGATCGGGGGGCGTATCCACCTGGCGTGCTGCCGTATCCTGCCAGACCACCACATGGATGCTGTCTCCGGGACCCTTGCCAAGCTTTTCGCGGATGGCTTTCAAGACACCGATGCACGGACCGGCGCCCATGTTGGCGATCGACCCGCGGTAGGGGACCCCGTCAAAGGTGCATTCGATCGGGATGAGATTCTTCTTGCCAAAACAGGTCGTAGGGTCGTAGGGAAAGGTGACATACGCACCGCCCCCTTCCCCGGCGGAATGTATGATCCCATCAAATTCGTATTTTTCCATCACGCATCCTCACAGCAGGAAAAGGTGATCCCCGTCTTTCAACGGGGATCATATCATCAAAGGCTAGTCTATAAGCCGCTTTCTGTTTACCGGAGTTGCACCGGCTTGATGAGCATCTCTCTCGACCTGGCGTCGCCGCCAGGCTCATGCGGTCTACCCGGGATTTGTGCGGCGGGCCGCCGCTGGCACCTCCCGAAGGGGGCGCGCGTCCCTGCTTGACCTTGCTCCAGGTGGGGGTTATCTGGCCACCGGCATTACGGCCGGTGCGGTGGTCTCTTACACCACCTTTTCACCCTTGCCGGATCGCTCCGGCGGTTTATCTCTGTGACCCTGTCCAGCGCATTACCGCTCCGGGTGTTACCCGGCACCTTGCCCTGTGGAGAGCGGACTTTCCTCGAGTTCCGAAGAACCCGCGCTCATCCGACCAGCCTCGATGAAATAATCATACCATAATTGAAAACGTAATGATGAACCACAACCCGAAAGGGCGCTTGTGAGAACACGAAGTGCACGAAGGAGATAGTAGGGCGGGTTTCAATACCCGCCATTTTGGAAGTTTAATTACCGCTAAGAGCGCGAAGATCGACAAGGATATTTGTATGTTGGGTAAAGCGACACCTGCTCGTAATACTCGCGATGTCCCCCGGAGCGTCTCCCTAGTGGTCGACGCACCCTGGGGAAGCGAAACCCAACAACCATTTCACCGCAAAGTACGCGAAGGACGCGAAGCAATTCTGGTAGAGGCGGTGCATCGCACCGCCCTCCTGTTCTTTAATAGGTAATCCAACCTATTGTCTAGCCATGTGCTTTATAATTTGAGCGAAGGGAATTCCGAAATTCATCTTAGTATCACTCATTCAGGTCAAATTATTATGTGTATGATGATCTATATCGCTGCTGATCAACCTTTGGAACTAATAAAGAGGGATGAAGCAAATCCAGATTTACAAGTTACTGAACTTATCGAATCAGATGAGATTATTCGGAAGCAATTTCAATTGCCGTATGTATACTATGTCGGTGCATATGAAGGTTGTGGATGTGGCTTTCAAGCTGGTGAATACCCACAGGACGACGATGATGAGCGCCCGATGAAACGTGCTTCTTTGGATGCGTTTGCCATATATCTCGATAAACAATTGAAAAACACAAAATTGATTGAATTATTTGCTTGTTGGGATGGTAATCAAACTGTACCACCTGAACATAACCGTTATCTAACTCCAAACATGCTTCTATCTGATAAGTTCTTTTTCCTCGAACGAGAATTATCACAAATAAAACCAGATATTGAAGAAATTTCTTATAATGAATTATTCGGTATTGGTTGAGAGTAACCGAATTAGTGATAAATGAGCTCGACTTTATGTTTCGTTCTTTTACCTTGCGCAATAAGCGTTATTAGAGATAAATCCAATCGAATACATTTAGTTAATTTCCTCTTTTAATCTGGACACCAGGCATTGCTATGGTAAAATTAGCCCTCGTTCGATCAATTTTGGAGGTTCAGTTTGGCTAATATTAAGTCTGCAATCAAGCGTAATAAACAAAACAACGTGAAACGCGTCAAGAATCGCGTTTACCGCGGCAGCGCCCGCACGGCTGTTCAGAAAGCGCGCGCCGAAATCGATGGCGCCAAGAAACCCAGCAAGGAAACCGCGGTGGCCACCCTGGAAGCCATCAGCGCGCTCGACAAGGCCGCCCAGAAAGGCATCATTCACAAGAATAATGCCGCCCGGCGCAAGAGCCGTCTGATGAAGAAGCTCGCGACGCTCGAAAAGTAAGCTGAAGCGCTCGCGCTTTTCGACCGCAGCAATCACTACCACCAGCGGGAGCCTTGGGCTCCCGCTTTTTTATCGAAAACCAGGACAGCATGTTCGAACTCGAAAAACAAGACATTGCCCGGTGCATCACCGATATTTGCGCGGAACTTGGTCTGCCCGAACCCAAGGTTCAGTGGGCCTGGATCCCGTTTGCCGGTCACTGGGGCATTGCCACCTCCTTCTTCCAGCTGGCATCCGAGGACGTCAAACGATCCGGGGTGAAAATACCCGTTCAGCAGCGTGCGGACGAGATCGCTCACCTGGTCGCTGAGAAGCTCGGCACGCCTGAAGGATTCGAACGGGTCGAACCGGTCAAAGGCTACCTCAACCTGTACTTCCTGCCTGCGGAATATACCCGCAAGGTGGTGGAGACCGTCCTGGGTGATGGCGCTCATTTCGGCGCCGGCGAGGCCAAGCATTTGCGCGTGATGGTCGAGTTCTCACAACCCAACACCCACAAGGCTTTCCATGTCGGTCACCTGCGCACGCTCATGCTGGGCGCGGCCGTCTCGAATATTTTGGAATTCGCCGGATGGGAAGTCGTCCGTGCCAATTACATCGGCGACATCGGTCTGCATGTGATGAAGTGGATGTGGAACTACCTCACCCATCACAACGGCGAAGAACCCGGGACGGACCGCATCCGCTGGCTGGGCGATATCTACACCGAAGCGGATAATTATTTCCACTCCGATCCCGAGATCGAAAAAGCCGTCCGGGCGCTGTTTCAGCGCTGGGATGCGCGCGACCCTGAATTGGTGGCGCTCTGGGAAAAGACCCGCCGCTGGTCTCTTGAAGGTTTTGATGACATTTATCGCATGATGGGCGTGAAGTTCGATCATGTATTTTATGAAAGCGAAGAAGAAGAGAGCGGCAAGGACATCGTCGAAGACCTGATCACCCGGGGTATTGCGCGCGACGAGCGCCCAAGCGGTGGATCGGTGTTCATTCCCCTGGACGAGCTGGCCGGCACAAAGGACAAGTACCGCGTGTTGGTCGTCCTGCGCTCCGATGGCAGTTCGCTGTATGCCACCAAGGACCTCCCGCTGACGGTCAAGAAAATGGAGCAATTCAAGCTCGACCGGGCGGTCTGGGTCGTGGACGTGCGCCAGGCACTTTACCTCTCGCAGATCTTCAAGACCATCGAATTGATGGGATATCCCTGGGCGAAGGATCTGTATCACCTGGCTTATGAGATCGTCAATTTACCGGGTAATGTCACCATCTCCTCGCGTGAAGGGTCAGTTGTGTTACTGGAGGACCTGGTGCGTGAAGCCACCCGGCGTGCCCGACAGATCGTGGAGGAGAAGAATGCTGACCTCCCCGAAGCTCAAAAAGATGAAGTGGCCAGGGCAGTTGCACTGGGATCGATCAAGTACCCGATGGTCTCGCGCGAAAGCGGCAAGGTGGTCACCTTTGATTGGGAATCTGCGCTGGACCTCAACGGCCAGGCAGCGCCCTATATGCAGTATGCCTGCGTGCGCGCGGGCAGCATCCTGCGAAAAGCGGGTGGCTTGCCTACCGGCGACACACCCACGCCGGTTGGGCTTCAACCGGCTGAGATCACGCTGGTCGACCTGATCGCGCGCTTGCCGGATGAAGTCCAGAAGGCAGCCGCGGATTACAAGCCGATGACCATCGCCAACCTGGCCTATGATCTAGCCAAGGCCTTTAACGACTTTTACAAAGACTGCCCGGTATTGCAGGCAGATGAAGTCACGCGGACCTTCCGCTTGAAGTTGACCGCTGCAGCACGACAAGCGATCGGCAATTGTCTTTTCCTTCTGGGGATCAACACCCCGGAAGTCATGTGAACATTTTTATTTACCAAAAAGGAGAATGAAAGCGTATGACACCAATCCGAACACTGATCATGGGCGCTGCAGGGCGCGATTTCCACAACTTCAATACCTTTTTCAGGGATAATCCCGACTACGAAGTCGTTGCCTTCACAGCCACCCAGATCCCCAACATCGACGGGCGCAAGTACCCGGCTGCGCTGGCCGGTAAACAGTACCCGAAGGGCATCCCGATCCACCCGGAAAGCGACCTGGTCAAGTTGATCAAGACCCTGAAGGTGGATCAGGTGGTCTTCGCTTACAGCGACGTGCCGCATGAGGTCGTCATGCATAAGGCCTCGCTGGTGAATGCTGCCGGTGCGGATTTCCGTCTGATGGGCACAAAATACACCCAGATCAAATCGACCAAGCCGGTCGTATCGGTCTGTGCGGTGCGCACGGGCGCGGGCAAGAGCCAAACCACCCGCCGCGTATCCTTGATCCTGCGCGACCTGGGATATAAAGTGGCAGCCATTCGCCACCCGATGCCCTATGGCGATCTGGTCAAGCAAAAGGTGCAGCGTTTCGCCACCTACAAGGATCTCGACAAACACGAATGCACCATCGAGGAACGTGAGGAGTATGAACCTCATCTGGATAACGGCATCATTGTTTATGCCGGCGTCGATTATGAAGCGATCCTCAGACAGGCTGAAAAGGAAGTCGATATCATCCTGTGGGACGGCGGAAATAATGACTTCCCCTTTTATGTTTCCGACCTCAACATCGTTGTGGCGGATCCCCACCGACCTGGTCATGAGACCCGTTACCACCCCGGCGAGACCAATCTCAACCTGGCCGATGTGTTCGTGATCAACAAGGTGGATACTGCTGACCCGAATGCGGTCATCGCGGTGCGGGATGCCCTGCATGCCATCAACCCCAAGGCAGTTGTCATCGAAGCAGCTTCACCGCTGTTCGTTGATAAACCCGAAATGATCCGTGGCAAACGTGTTCTGGTCGTCGAAGACGGTCCGACCCTGACGCATGGTGAAATGGCTTATGGCGCCGGTTTTGTGGCAGCCCGCCGTTTCGGCGCCGCAGAGATCATCGATCCGCGGCCGTTCGCGGTCAAATCCATTGCAGACACCTACAAGAAGTACCCCAATACTGGCAAGATCCTGCCGGCCATGGGTTATGGTGGAGCGATGATGAAGGATCTCGAGACGACCATCAACAAATCCGGCGCCGACCTGGTGATAATCGCGACGCCCATCGACCTCAACCGCATCATCAAGATCAAGCTGCCTACGCAGCGTGTCCGCTATGAGCTTCAGGAGATCGGCAAGCCGACCCTGGAGGACATTCTCAAGGCGAAATTCAAGAAAAAATAAGCAGGTAAGCTATGTTCGTTGACCAGGCACGTATTTTGATCCGATCCGGCCGCGGTGGAGATGGCGCTGTCCATTTCCACCGCGAAAAATTCGTCCCGCGCGGCGGGCCGGATGGCGGTGATGGCGGAAGGGGCGGGGATATCATCTTCGAGGTGACCACCCACCTGAACACGCTGTCGGAATTCAGGCATACCACCCGTTTCGCTGCTCAGGATGGCGGACGTGGTTCCAAGAACAATATGTCCGGAAAATCCGCTCCGGATATCATTATCAAAGTGCCGCCCGGGACGCTGATCTACGATGCGGTAAGCGGTGAGCTGATCGGGGATCTGACCACTGATGGTCAGCGGCTGACCGTCGCCAAAGGCGGCCGGGGAGGGCGCGGAAACCAGCATTTCGCCAACTCGCGCCGTCAGGCACCGCAAATTGCCGAAAAAGGTGTCCCGGCGCAGGAACGTGAGCTGAGGCTGGAATTGAAACTGATCGCGGATGTGGCCATCGTCGGGATTCCGAATGCGGGCAAGTCAAGCCTTTTAGCTGCGGTCAGCAACGCCAAACCGAAGATCGCCGATTATCCCTTCACGACCATCGAGCCCAACCTGGGGGTGGTGGAGCTGGATGGCGACAACAACCTGGTCCTGGCAGATGTACCCGGCTTGATCGAGGGCGCGCATACCGGCTCAGGGCTCGGCTTTGAGTTCCTGCGCCATATCCAACGCACGCGTGCCATCATCCATCTTCTGGATGGTCTTTCTGAGGATCCTCTGGCAGATTTCTCCCAGATCAACGCCGAAATGGCCCTCTTCGATCCCCGGCTAAAGGTCCGTCCCCAGGTGGTGGCGCTCAACAAGATCGACCTGCCGGATGTCCAGGCACGCTGGCCCAAGATCAAAGCCAGCCTGGAGAAGAAAGGCTACAAGCCGCTGGCGATCTCCGCGGTTACCGGTGAGAATGTCAAGGAATTGCTCTGGCAGGCAACCCAGCAACTGGCGAATGCTCCTGTGATCGAGGAGAAAGACGGAATTACCGGTCTACAAGCCAGCCGATGATCCGCGCGAATTCCACATCGAACCCTCCGGTGATGGCTTTCATCCTGAGAGGGGCGGCCATCGAGCGGGCTGCGGAAATGACCTATTGGGAATATGACGACTCGATCCGGCGTTTCCAGAAACTCATGGAGCGGCTGGGTGTGGATGAAGCCCTGCGTAAAGCCGGTATCCAGGAGGGGCAGATCGTGCACATTAAAGATTACGAGTTGGTCTGGGAAGACTGATGCGCATAGGTATATTCGGAGGTACATTCGACCCGGTGCATGTCGGTCACCTCATCCTGGCGACCGAATCCGCCAGCCAGCTGGTCACTGGATAAGGTCCTGTGGATGGTGACAGCCGACCCGCCGCACAAAGGCGAGCTGGTTACCCCCGTGGAACACCGTCTGGCCATGGTGGCTGCCGCCATCGATGCTGATCCGTTATTCGAGATCTCGCGCATCGAAGTTGACCGGCCTGGCCCGCACCTGGCGGTCGACACCATGCGGCTCTTGCATGAACTTTACCCTTCCGATACCCTGGTGTATCTGATGGGAGGGGATTCGCTGGAAGATCTACCAGCCTGGTACAACCCGGCCGACTTCCTGGCGCAATGCGATGAAATTGGAGTGTTACGACGGCCAGGACACCTCATCGATATGGAATCACTGGAAAAGTCGCTCCTAGGTTTGACTGCCAGGGTGAATTTCATCGACTCGGCCCTGATCGATATCTCTTCGACCCAGCTGAGGGCTGCGATCGCAACCGGCAAGCCTTACCGCTACTCACTTCCAGCGGACGTCTATCACTACATCCAGGTACACGGCCTTTACCGGACAGCCTGAAGAACTTAGACCGGTTCCAATATATGTCATTATTAAAAGATAAGATCTTCTCCTCACTGGCCTGGTCGCATTTCATCGTGGATGTGATGAATTCCCAGCGAGCCATCCTGCTGGCGTATTTCAGCGGTCCTTTTGGATTAAGCAATACCACCCTGGGTGGAATCAATACACTATATGCTTTTTCCGGTTCGCTGGCACAGCCAGTCTTTGGGTATCTGGCGGATCGATATGGTCCGCGCTGGGTGATCACCGGCGGAATATTATGGATGGCTGGATTCTTCACCCTGGCAGTGACCATACCGGGACCGGTTGCGCTGATCTTCCTCGTCCTGGCTAGCCTTGGCTCCGGGGCTTTCCACCCGGCTGGTTCGTTATCCGCTACCGTGCGCGGTCAAACGCATATGGACGGGCAGCAGACAACGGCGGCATCCTGGTTCTTCTTCTTCGGTCAGTTTGCCTTCTTCCTGGGGCCGATCCTGGGAGGGCGGGTGATCGATTCGGTCGGACCATCCGGATTGGTCGCGGTTGCGCTGGCGGGTGTGGTCCTGGGGCTGTTGTCTTTGAATGTTATCAAGCCGGGATCAATAGTTCAAAGGAAATCCTCCGATCAGGACGGTCAGGGGATCCGTTTACGCTTGAATTCGCCACTTCCGGCTGTCATCGCCCTGGCTTTTGTGGCAGCCTCACAGGCCTGGACACAGCAGGTTATGATGGCCTTCCTGCCAAAATACCTGCGCGATCTGGGTTATCGAGCCACCAGCTACGGCTTTTATGCTGCGCTCTTCATGGGAGCCTCTGCGATCGGAAATGTCGCCGGCGGCAGGTTGGCCGACCGGATCGGAAAACGGACCATTATCATCACATCCATGCTGTTGACTGCCTTGCCGATCTTTTTTATCGGCATGGTGGGTGTTAATGCCGGTCTGATCGCGCTGATCGTGGTCGCCGGGATCCTGTCGGGATCGACTTACAGTGTCATTGTGGTTAAAGCCCAGAACACCGTTCCGGGTGGCATGGGACTGGCCACCGGACTGACCCTGGGATTCATGTTCTCTGTGGGATCGTTGGGAGCCTGGCTGAGTGGTTACCTGGCTGATCATTTCAGCATGGTCCTGGTATTCCAGATGGCCAGCTTGATATGTTTCATCGCCGGGCTGGTGGCCATCCGCATTGAGAAAGACCGGCCATCATCCAAGCGAATTAACAAAGAAAACCCCGACCTGGTTTAGGTCGGGGTTTTGGTTTTACAGGATCGATCGTGATTTGGATAATTGATTGTCGAGCCAGGCGATGTTGTAATGAACCACCTGTTCTTTCTCAGGTTCATTGTGTGTCTCGTGATACAGGCCTTCCCAAACCTTGAGCTGGACCTCGGATTCCATTCCGATGGCAGCATCCAGGATCTTCTGATAATCGACGATCTTTTCACGGGTTCCAACCACCATGAGGATGGGTCCTTTGATCGTTTTCATGTGTTCAAAGACCCACTCCCCATTCTTTAACAACTCCCAACCCATGCGGCAGGTGATCTTGTCATGCACGAGCGGGTCGCTGCTGTAGTCTCGAACGATGCGGCCGTCCCGGCTTAACCACGGTCGTTCCAATCCATTGGTCAGTGTTACTTTTGGCGCGATATCGCTCAGGATCTGGGCAAATAACTTTTTAGCTGGTGGCACGCGCGCACCCGGTTTGAAAAGTGGACTGGTGGAGATGATCGCATCCACATTGAGTTTGCTGGTCAACCGGTAGTAAAGAACCAGAGAGCCACCCAGGCTGTGTCCATAAAGAAATTGGGGCAGGTTTGGGTAATCTGCTTTGCCGGATTTGATCAGGAATTCGATGTCGCTGACCAGGGTTGAGAAACCTGGGGCATAACCCCTGGGCCCGTCGGATTTGCCATGCCCGCGGAGATCCATGGTATTAAAGACATAACCGGCGTTGGTGAATTCCTCAGCCACATACCCATAGCGGCTGGAATGTTCTCCCAAGCCGTGGATTAGATGTACAACTGCTTTGGGGTTGCCGGCCGGCGTCCATCGTTGGGCGAATAAATTCAAGCCGTCGAATGCTTTAATGATCGATTCTGTATGTGCCATTAACTTTCTCCCTCTAGATAATACTTTTTTCTATATTTTTAATCAGTAGATTTTTCGAACGACTAAAATTATACCAATGATTGTCCTGATGTTTGCCTTCTTTGATTAACTGTTAAGTGATTGTAAATACCAATAATCCTATTATTGGAAATAACATTTAACGATTATTCAGTATCTGCCTGCCATTTGATGGTTACCCGGATCAGTTCAAGTGATTGTCAAGCCAATCAATATTGAAGCGGATCACTTCAGCTTTTTCATGCTCATTGTGGGTTTCATGATACAAACCATCCCACACTTTCAATGATACGCTGTCTGGCAGTCCAGTGGCCAGGTTAACCACCTGCTTTACATCGCAAATGCGATCGCACGATCCTGCCACAAGCAGAATTGGTCCCTTAAGGGCATTGCGCTGCTCAAAGATCCATTCGCCTTTCTTTTCGATTTCCGATTCCATTTTCACTGTGATGCGATTATGAACGAGTGGATCCGCCGTATACTCTTTTACCACCCCTGCATCGTGACACAACATTGAATTCAAGACGCCATATGTTCCGGTGTTGGCAGGGTTGATATCAACCAGGGTCCGTCCCAAGCCGGTGAAGGATTTTTCAACAGCCGGACCGGTTTTAATCAACGGGCTGCTGGCGATGATACCATCCACATAATTATCACAAGTCAGGGAGTAATATAATGCCACTGCGCCTCCCAGGCTGTGCCCATAGAGGTATTCGGGCTTGCCATGGTACTCGGAGCGATTCATTTTTACCAGGAATTCAATATCTGTAACCAGGGAATCATAACTGGGGCAATGTCCCCGTGGGCCTTCGGATTGGCCATGCCCGCGCAAGTCAGTCGCCGTGACCATGAAGCCGGCCTGGGTTAAAGCCTCGGCAACATGATTGTACCTTCCGGTATGTTCACCCAGGCCGTGGATCAAATTTACGATGGCTTTGGGTTCCTGGTCAGGTATCCATTTTCTTCCAAAGAGTGTAAGTCCGTCGAAAGTCCTTAATGAAAATTCGTTGTTTACTATGATAGTGCTCCGAGGGACGGTTTGATGTTATCGGATTATTCAGCTTATAATGGTAGCTGTCGGCCTGTAACCGATTGGGTTTTGATTATACCAAGCTTCAAATAGCCATGCCTACCTGGGATACGCTGTATAAGAACCAGATTCTCGATGATGGTAATAACCTCTGGAAAAAACCCCATGAATATCTGGTGGAATTCTTCGGCAGGCAGGGAACTCTATTGCAATCATCGCGTATCCTTGACCTGGGATGTGGAACCGGACGTCATCTTGTTTTTCTGGAAGGCCTGGGTTACCGATCTTTCGGGATGGATATTTCCTCGGCGGGTTTGGCATACTCCCGTGACTGGCTTCAAAGAATAGATCACCCTGTGCGAATCTTAAATGCAGATATGACCTGTTTGCCGTTCTGCTCCGCGTGTTTCGACTTGATCATCAGCACCTATGTCATTCACCATAACACCCTGGCCAATATTCAAAAGACGATACAGGAGATGTTTCGCTTGTTGATTCCCGGTGGAATAATCCTTATCAGTATTCCCAGCACGCGCGGTTATCGTCATGACAAGGGAAAACAGATCGAGCCCGGGACGGTTATCCCGGATATCGGTCAGGATTGTGGCATCCCTCACCATTACTTCGACCTGGAGGAGATCGCACGTGAATTCGCTGCGTTTATCATTCGTGCAATCGACTTGAATGAAACCACGAACACTGACGGATATCTATCCAGCCATTGGTTCATCCGGGCTGAAAAACCCGTGGAGAGTTGATGATGAAGATCGCAAATGAGTCACTTCACCTTGAAATTTACCCTCTGACCGCCGGCAGGTGGCCGGACCTTGAAGCGTTATTTGGTCCTCATGGAGCCGACGGCGGATGCTGGTGTATGTATTGGCGGTTGACTCGCAGCCAGTTCGATGGCGGCAGGGGGGAGGTCAACCGGGGGGCTTTTAAAAAGCTCGTTGAATCAGGGAGACCGGTTGGTTTACTGGCTTATGCTGACGGCAAGGCAGTTGGCTGGCTGGCGGTCGCCCCCAGGGATGAATATCCCACCATGGATCACTCCAGAGTGATCAAGCGGGTGGATAAGAAAAAGGTCTGGTCGATCTCATGCTTCTACACCCTGACCGGTTACCGTCGCAAGGGTGTAACATTAGCACTGATCGAGGCGGCCAAGGATTTTGTCCGCAAGCAAAAAGGGACTGTGCTGGAGGGATATCCCATCATTCCCCGCAGTGAAAAAGTGGATTGCGGTTCCGCTTACACAGGGATATTGTCAGCTTACCAGAAAGCCGGCTTCAAGGAAGTGGCGCGATACAGCGCCACGCGGCCTATCATGCGGTTTGAGTTATAAAGATACAGGAGCAATTCATGAGCGATCCACGTGTTGAGAAATTGGCTGATATGCTCGTCAACTACTCGGTGGGTATCAAACCGGGTGATAAAGCCATCATCGAAGGAAATGAATTAGCCAAGCCTTTGATCACTGCGATCTACGAGAAGGTCCTTGAAGCAGGCGGGTATCCTTATCTGTCTTTGACCTTGACCGGTTTGGAAGAGGTTTTTTACCGGGTGGCTTCCGATGGACAACTTCAATACATCCATGACCCATCCAGGGTGCTGGTCGATACCTATGATGCCGATTTCTATATTCAGTCGGATGCCAATACCAAGCGTCTGTCGACAGTCGACCCGCAAAAGATCGCAATGTCTCGTAGGGCTCGACAGACCATGATGGACCATTTTTATGAGAGGGCCGGTCGTGGGGAGATGCGTTGGGTCTATAGCTTTTTCCCAACGGAAGCCCATGCCCAGGAAGCTGAGATGAGTCTGGAGGAATACACCGATTTCGTTTTTAATGCCTGCATGCCGGATCGAAATGATCCGGTTGGGTATTGGAAACGCATCGCTGAGAGTCAGGAGAAGACGGTCGCCTGGCTGAAGGGCAAGCAGGATGTCCATGTGGTTGGCCCCGAAACCGACCTTACACTGAGCATCAAGGATCGCCCTTTCATCAGCTGTGCCTGCCATATCAATGTTCCGGATGGTGAAATATTCTGCGGTCCGATTGAAAACAGTATCAATGGACACGTCCTATTCTCCTACCCGGCGATCTACCAAGGGCATGAGGTGACCGGCGTACGTTTGTGGTTCGAGAATGGCCGGGTGGTGAAAGCCTCGGCAGAAAAGAACGAGGCGTATCTGCTGGCCATGCTGGATACAGACGAAGGATCACGTTCTGTCGGTGAGTTCGCCATCGGAACCAACGAGGGCATTCAAAAGTTCACCGGTGAGATCCTGTTCGATGAGAAGATCGGGGGCAGCTTCCACATGGCCCTCGGGGCGAGTTATCCGGAATCCGGCGGTGTTAATAAATCAGCCATTCACTGGGATATGATCTGTGATTTACGTAAAGGTGGAGAGATCACGGTGGATGGCACCACACTATATAAGAACGGCAAGTTCACATTGAATCTCTAATCAGGCACACATTAACGAATAAGGAGTTGAAAAGGTGAAGGATCCGCGCATTGAAAAATTGGCAGAAATGTTGGTTAAATACTCAGCCCCGATAAAACCGGGAGATAAGGCCGTCATCCAGGGAAGCATTGTGGCAGCGCCGTTGATCCGCGAGATCTATAAACAGGTTTTACTGGCCGGAGGCTACCCGCTTGTGATGGCCAATATTCCTGGTATAGAAGAGATCATGTTCAAGTATGGCAAGGATGATCAGCTGAGTTTTATCCATGAAGGTCATCGAATTATCTTTGATACCTACCAGGCACGCTATGCAATTATCTGTGAAGTGAATACCAAAGAACTGACAAATGTGGATCCGGCTCGCATGTCCATCGCCCGCAAAGCGCGCAGCGGTATTTTCAAGCGCTTCCTCGAGCGCATTGCATCAAAAGAGATGGTCTGGTCGGCAACGCTCTTCCCAACCCAGGCGCATGCCCAGCAAGCGGAAATGAGCTTGAGCGATTATGAGGATTTTGTCTTCAACGCCTGCATGCCGGACATGAACGACCCGATAGGCTACTGGAAGAAGGTTTCTGCTGAGCAGCAGAAGATCTGTGATTGGTTGAAAGGCAAGAAGAAGGTGCACGTGACCGGACCTGAGACCGACCTGACCCTCAGCATCGAAGGTCGTGATTTTATCAACTGCGACTGTCGTGAGAATGTGCCGGATGGCGAGATCTTCACCAGCCCGGTTGAGGACAGCGCCAATGGACACGTGTATTTTTCATACCCGGCCATTGAAGATGGCCATGAGGTCACCGGGATCAGACTATGGCTTGAGAATGGGAAAGTGGTCAAAGCCACGGCTGAAAAGAATGAGGAATTCCTGATCAGGACCCTGGATACCGATGAAGGCTCTCGCTTCCTGGGTGAATTCGCAATTGGTACGAACGAAGGGATCACCAAATTCACCGGTGAGATCCTGTTCGACGAAAAGATCGGCGGCAGCTTCCACATGGCGGTCGGTGCCGGTTTACCGGAAGCCGGAGGTAAGAATGAGTCCTCGGTTCACTGGGACATGGTCTGTGACCTGCGTGGCGGTGGTGAGATCAGTGTGGATGACCAGGTCATCTATAAGGATGGCAAGTTCGTTATAAAATTCTAGGGATGCAACATGCAACGCAGCTCTTGGTTTAAAGGAGTCAATTACAAATGATAGACCAACGTGTGGAGAAACTGGCTGACATGCTGGTGAATTATTCGAATCCGGTTAAACCCGGTGACAGAGCCTATATCACGGGTGGAACAGCCGGTGAGCCTTTGATGATGGCGATCGCCAGGCGTGTGCTTCTGGCTGGCGGACACCCGTCCATCTTCCCGACCTTTCCGGGCTATGAGGAGATGTTTTATAAAACTGCCACGGATGAGCAGCTGAAATTTATTCCCCCCCATGTTCGTAATTATGTCGAAACCTATGAGCGGCGCTTTGCGATCATCGGCGAAAGCAACACCAAAGAGTTATCCAATATCGATCCCGCCCGCATGGTCATCACCAGCCAGGCGTGGTCCGGCTTGATGAAAACCTTTATGGAACGTTCGGCCAATAAGTCATTGGGCTGGTCAGTGACACTTTTTCCAACCCAGGCGCACGCGCAACAGGCTGGGATGAGCCTGAGTGAGTATGAGGATTTTGTTTACAATGCATGTATGCCGGATATGGACGATCCGGTGGGGTATTGGAAAAAGGTTTCTGCCGAACAGAAAAAGATCTGTGATTGGCTTAAAGGCAGGAAGAAGGTGCATGTGGTGGGCATGGACACCGACCTGACCCTCAGCATCGAAGGCCGTACTTTTGAAAATAGTGACTGTCATGAGAATGTGCCGGATGGGGAGATCTTCACTGGTCCGGTGGAGAATTCACTTAATGGCCATGTCTATTTCTCTTACCCGGCTATTTATCGCAGCCGGGAAGTCACGGGTGTACGATTATGGTTCGAGAATGGCAAGGTGGTCAAAGCCACTGCGGAAAAGGACGAAAACTATCTTAACCAGACTTTGGATACCGATCAGGGATCACGGTATGTGGGCGAATTCGCCATTGGGACCAACGATGGTATCCAAAAATTCACTGGCGAACTTCTCTTCGATGAAAAGATCGGCGGCTCCTTCCATATGGCATTGGGTGCCGGTTATCCCGAGACTGGCAGCAAAAACGAATCCTCAGTTCATTGGGATATGATCTGTGATCTCCGCGACGGCGGTGAGATCACAGTGGATGGACTGCCATTTTACAGGAACGGCAAATTCATACTGGATCTGAAATGACCGATATTCGACCTGTCGAGCATGTAACTCCAACCACCGCTAACCAAAAAACCGGCTGTGGCACGATCGCGGTCATAACCGGGTTGTGTCTGTATATCGCGCTTGGGACGATCGTGTTCCTGGTTGCAGCCACCCTCGCCTGGGAAGTTGAATTCGAAGGTCTCTATCGCATTCCCTGGCTGCGCGTCGGCGTTCAGGCGATCTATGCCGTGGGGTTGTTACTCTTTCTGGGTCCCCTGGCCTTGTGGTGGAAGAACCAGCCTGCACGGCGCATCTTCCGGCTGCTCAGCATGGCATCTGCCTACACTTTGTTGCTTTCTATCGCCCGGTCCGGTCAGGTCGATGATGCGTTATTTTCTGTATCAATCCAGATCGGGTTGACACTCATTTACCTGCTCCTTTTACTGATGATCGCCCGTAATCGCCGGGTGGATCTTAAGACCTGGCTTAAGCCGTCATCACGAGCGCATTGGTTGATCCCGCTGATATTCACAGGCGCCTTTGCGCTCGTCTGGGTAGCCATTGGTGCATTGGGTTCGTGGCTGGATATCGCTTCCAATCTTGTGATCGGGCTGTGTTTTGGTTTCACTGCCAGCGTGTTATTACGTTTGGGCTTGTTCACCAGTGACACGCAGCCAGGCCTAGATCAGGGGACGCCCGCCACGCAAGGCCTGGCAGCCTCCGCGCTCCTGGCGCTCATGCTGGTGGGGATAGCCCCTGTCGGACTTCAATACCTGCTGATATTTGTCATCCCGGTCATCGGCTGGATCCTGCCAATATTGACGAACAGTTCGAGCGCGACTTCCGGAAAAAAGGCTGGCTTCCCGCTGGCTTTGATCCTGGCTCTGGCGGTGGCGATCCCATTCATGCTGGTTGACGGGGATGAGCTGGCCCTGGTGACCGCTGCCTCCCAGGGTGAGCTCCTGGCCTGGATCGCGCTTGCCTCGCTGATCTCCCTTATTCTTGCCTTGCTCGGATTGTTGTTGATCAATCTCTTAAAGAATAAGATCACTTCCTGGGAATTCTCGTCTCCGGCGGTTTTAACCTGCCTGCTTTTATGGGGTGGTGTCATTGCCCTGATCGGGTTGCATCGTGGACCGGTGTTTAATGGTGAACGTCTATTTGTGATCCTGAAGGATCAGGTGGATGTCAGCCAGGCTGCGAGTATTGAGGATTATGATGCCCGTCGAATGTATGTCTATGAAACCCTGACAAGTCATGCCCTTCGGACGCAAGCGGACCTGCGCGCCGCGCTGGATGATTATCACATCTCTTACCAGCCCTATTATCTGGTCAATGGGCTTGAAGTCAACGGTGGCCCACTTTTGCGTCTGTGGCTTGAAAACCGTCCTGAAGTTGACCGGGTTCTGGATAATCCCATCTTGCGCCCCTTGCCGGCAGGAGTGACCCCTTCTGTGGGTGAGTATGGTTACATCCCGAGCGGATCGGAGTGGAACCTGACATTGATCCGTGCGCAGGAAACCTGGGCAGATTTCGGTGTCAATGGATCCGGAATCGTCATCGGGCAGTCAGACAGCGGGGTGGATGGCACCCATCCCGAATTCGCGGATCGGTATCGCGGAAGCATCGAAGGTGATGACTATAACTGGCTGGATCCCTGGAATGGATCCCGGTCTCCAACCGATATCGGCGGGCATGGTACCCACACACTTGCCACGGTTTTGGGCAGCCATGTTGGCGTAGCGCCTGGTGCTTCTTGGATCGGGTGTGTCAACCTGGCGAGAAACCTTGGAAATCCCGCGCGTTATCTGGATTGCATGCAATTTATGTTGGCGCCTTTCCCTCAGGACGGAGACCCGTTCACCGATGGTGAACCGGCACGTTCTGCACATGTCCTGACCAACAGCTGGGGTTGCCCGGAAGTGGAAGGATGTGATGGGGCAACCTTCCTGCCCGCAGTGGATGCGCTGGAGGCAGCCGGGATATTCGTCGTAGTAGGTGCAGGGAATAATGGTGATGCAGGTTGCAGAACGATCACCGATCCACCTTCGGTATATCCTTCCACTTTTACGGTTGGAGCGGTCGATGCGGATGGCAGCCTGGCAAGCTTCAGTTCAAAGGGTCCGGCAGTTCTTTTTGGTCAAATTTTGATAAAGCCCGACCTGGTCGCCCCTGGTGTGGATATCCTGTCCGCATTTCCTGGCGGTACCTATCAGATAACCAGCGGCACCTCGATGGCCACCCCACATGTGGCGGGTGCGGTAGCGCTCCTCTGGTCTGCCAATCCGGACCTGATCGGTGATATTGAGCTAACCCGGCGAATATTGCAGGAGTCGGCCTTCGATCTCCCGGTATCCGCAACAGGAGATACCTGCGGGAGTACCTCAACCCGCCCCAATAATCTGGAAGGTTATGGATTGCTGGATGTCTATTCGGCAGTCGAACGCGCGTTGTCCGGTCATTAAACGGGAATGATCCATGATAAATCACCTGCAACCAAAAACCGTTTTGGTGTTTGATATAAATGAGAGATGAATTGCAATTCGACCAACTCTCAAGCCTGACTGACGATGATGTCCTCGTTAAGGCCATCGCAGGCAACAAGGCAGCCTTTGGTGTCCTGTATGAACGGTACGTCGGCCGAATCTATACTTATATCTATTATCGGACTGGCAACAAGCATGATGCTGAAGACTTGACGGCCAGGGTGTTCTACCGGGCTATCGAGCATATTGGACGTTACGATCAGCGCGGTGTGCCTTTTTCTGCCTGGCTGTATCGAATTGCCCATAACCTGGTGGCCAACTGGCATCGTGACCGGCAGCGCCGGCAGGAAGTGCCCATCGACGATGTGGTCAATCTCCAGGCAAAACTTGAGTCGCCTGAATTGGCCATGCTGAATCGAATGGATGTCGATCGCATGATGCGGGTCATCAAGTCACTGTCACCGGAAAGACAGGAGCTGATCATTTTGAAATTCGTTCAGGATATGTCCAATGCTGAAATCGGCAGGATCATGCAACGCAGTGAGGGGGCGATCAAGAGTCTGTATCATCGCACGCTGCTTTCATTGCGGGATGATCTGGGATTCCTGATGGATGAAATTGACAGGAGCAAATCTGATGAAGGAGCTTAAGATCGTCACCGATAGTTCCGCAGACATGCCACCCGGTTGGGCTGAGAAGTACAGGATCAATATACTGCCGGTCAATATTCAATTTGAGGATCGAACCTACCGTCAGGGTGTTGACCTGACGAACGACCAATTCTATGACCTGATCGAGCAGACGCAGAAGATCCCCAAGACATCCTTGCCAACACCGGCACAGATCATTGAGTTCTATCAGAAAATTGCCAAAGCCGGGGATTCGATCCTTTCGATCCACGTATCAGGGAAATTATCCGGAACGATCAATATGGTGGAAGAGGCAGCGCATGAAGTTGCCGGCCGGTTTAAAGTAACTCCCTTTGATTCCGGCGGTGGATCTGCCATGCTGGCTTATCTGTGCCGGGAGGCGCGCGTGCTCGATAAAGCCGGAGCCACCATTCAGGATATTCTGGCCCGACTGGAATTCATCAAACGCAAGATAACGATCATCTTTACCGTGGATACGTTGGATTTCGCCCGTCTAAGCGGCCGGGTGAGCAAGTTGCAAACTTCCCTGAGCTCACTCTTGAAGATCAAACCGATCATCGCCTTGAAGGAGAATGGCAGTCTGGATATCACCGACAAGGTCAGAACACGCAGCCGTGCGATCGAGAAAGTGCTGGATATGGTTCATGAGCGGGTTGGTGATAAAAAGGTCAATATTGCGGTCGTCCATGCCCGTGACCTGCAAACGGCTGATGATCTCAAAACCAGGGTTAAGAAGCTTCTCAATGTTAAAGATCTGATCACAACGGAATTGAGTATCTCCGTGGCTGCTCATCTGGGGCCGAGGACCGTTGGTATTATCGCTTATCCGGTCGAAGAAGGGTCATAATCATGGCATCCAGATCTGAAGTCAACTACAAACGAGCGCGATCGATCAAAGGTCTTGAAGATAAGCTGTCCGGCTCCTTCAAGCCGGTACAACCCAGTGGGGATTTTGTTCAAAAGCTGAGACAGCGTCTATCAACTACTCCGCCCCTGCACATGGAAGAAGATCGGCCCACAGGGTGGATGTGGTGGATCCTTGGCCTGTTATTATCAATATTGGGATTCTATCTTTTCAAACGTTTGTGGCATTACCTAAATTCTGATTAACCAAACGCTTGTTCCGGATCGCGTGTTAAGTTTGATGAACACTTATGCCAGACCGAGCTTATCTGCCAATTCCGACTGTGATGGCTCCGTGAGCGTTGACCCATCTGGAAATAAAAGTGTCGGTACCGATCGATAACCGCGATTGGTTTTCATGACAAATTCCTCACCGGCCTTATCTTTGTCGATATCAACATAGTCATATGCGATCTGATTGCGATCGAGGAAGGCGCGTGTCGTGCGCGACATGTAACACCAGGCCGTTGCGTATAGAACTATTTTTTGATCCTTTTCCACCAGATTAATCTCCTACTTTTATGATCTCAGCTGTGTGATCATTCACGAATTTCACCAGAATTTCAGCATCATTGATAAGGTTGAAATCGTCTGGCAGGCTGTATTGCTCATCCACCCGCTGGCAGAGGTGTTGGGTCGCCTGCTGAATATTCTCCGGAACCCCGGGTTTTATTAAGAAGCTCTTTAACAGGTCGTAGAAATTGTCGGTTTCCTGGGTAAATTGTTCATATCGGTTATATTCCGCCAGAGCAATCCCGGCTGCCCTGCGTGCAGCCACGCGTGATCGGCCCGCAAGGTTTTCCTGGGCAGCTTTTCTGCTGATTACTAATTCCCGTTGAGCCAAGTCCTGCCAGCTGGTAGTCATGAGGTTATTTTACCGTATCGTTGCAGATATCATCGAATCCGAGTGGTATGGCGTATAGGGTAAAATAGGACTCTACTTGTATCACCTGGATCTGAAACCATATGAATTTTCAAAAAATTATTAACAGCCGCTTTGGTGTGGGAAGTGCTCTCCTTTTTGGGCAATTAATGCCCCGTTTTCTCGGGTACCCGCTGGCTAAAAGAATTGCCCGCTGGTTTTCCAGCGCAGAATCCAGCACGCTGGTCGATGCCATGCATGTGAACCAATGGGTGGCACACCATGGCGAATTGACAGGTGAACAATTGGATGAATTGGTGGAAAAAGTATTCATGAATTCCGGACAGGCACTTTATGAGCTCTATCATAATCTGCACAGCCCGAAAACCATCAACCGCATGGTCGAGTATTCGGATCGTTTCTCACAGATGTTGGAGCGCTACCGGCAAAGCGGTCGGGGCATCATTATCGTGGCACCTCATCTGGGCAGCTTCGACCTTGGAGGGTTGGCTCTGGCAGTTCGTAAGGTAGCCTTTCAGACACTCTCATTCCCGAATCCTAATGAGGGTTATCAACTGCAGAATTACATCCGCGAAAAATATGGACTGTATGTAACCCCCATGTCAGTAACCAGCATGCGTGAAGCCGAGCAGCGCTTGCGAGATGGGGGGATGGTCTTGACCGGCCTGGACCGGCCGTTGCCGGATTCCAAGTACACACCCAGGTTCTTTGGGCGACCGACCCACCTGCCGGTTTCATACATCGCGATGGCGATCAAGAATCAAGTGCCGGTTGCCGTGGTTTGCTGCTATGCCAGTGGTAAACGCTTTATACTGGACGCATCGGAAATTATCGATATGATTCCCATTAAGGAGCGTCAGGAAGAGATCGAACGGAATGCAGAGCGTGTCCTGGTTGAAGCGGAAAAGATGATCCACGCCCATCCGGATCAATGGTTCATGTACTACCCCTTATGGCCGGAATTGATCGGCAAGATCAACTGATTGTGGAACAATTCAGAAGGTCCGTGGTCCAAGATACCGATTTAGCTCAATACCAATAATGATGCTTCCAGTGCATCGCTAATCGACCCATATACAAAACATACATTCCACAACACATCTTATTGTGTTAAAACCTGCCGCAATCGTCATGACTTTCAAATCATCGCGTAGGAGCGGGAGTGTATCATTCTGATCATCCCCGGGTTTTTGAATGAGGTGAAAAACAAGCCCCCCCATCTGATACTTGAACAGCACTAAAGTATAATAACCTCACTTAATAACAATAAACATCAATACGGGAGAGGATTCATGCAAAAGATCGACGAGCATAAACGTATTAATGATATTTTACTGGGTCCGTTGGAAAGGCCGGCACTGGCCTGGCTGGCAGCGCATATGCCAAAATGGGTGACACCTGATCTGTTGACCATGATCGGTCTCCTATCCTCATTATTAATCTTTGCCAGTTACTGGTTAACCCATAAAAGTCCGGCTTTCCTGTGGCTGGCCAGTTTCGGATTTATTCTGAATTGGTTCGGTGACAGTCTGGACGGCACGTTGGCACGCTATCGGAAGATCGAACGCCCCAAGTATGGATTCTTTGTGGATCACATCATTGACGCAATCGATGAGGTCATGGTCTTCCTGGGATTGGGTTTGTCACCCTATGTGACCTTCGGAGTCGCCAATATCGCCCTGGTGGGATACCTGCTCGTTTCGATCCAGGTCTATATCTCCACTGCAGTACATAGTGTTTTCAAGATCTCCTATGGGAAACTGGGGCCTACCGAGATTCGTTTGATCGCCATCATCGCCAACACCGTCATCTTCTTCCTGGGACGTCCGATGGTAAATGTACCTTTCTTTGGCCAGGTGGCGCTGTATGACGTGATCGTCAGTGTTGTTGCAGCAATTCTCGTATACATCTTCCTGTCCAGTTCGATCATCCAAATGCGAACCCTGGCGAAGGAAGATGAAGCGGCACAGGAGAAAACATTGTAATTAGAAAGAACAAAGAGCGGTCCTAAGGACCGCTCTTTGTTTGGTGTTCATCTGAAGGATTACCCAAGCATTCCTGAGACGATTGCCAGTAAAAGACCTCCAGCAATGACGCTTCCCAACTGTCCGGCAGTGTTGGATCCCATGGCATGCATCAGGATGTAATTATTAGGATCTTCTTCCTGCGCCATTTTTGCAGAGAGGCGGGCTGCCATCGGGAAGGCGCTGATGCCGCAGGCTCCGATCAATGGATTGATCTTCCCACGCGAGATCACTGACATGAGTTTACCGAAGAGCAGCCCGGCGACTGTGTCCAGAACGAATGCCAGCAGTCCTAACCCAAGGATCATCAGGGTATCCAGGTTGATAAAACTCTCAGCGACCATGGTGGAACCAATCGCCAGCCCAAGAAAGAGGGTTGCGATATTAATGATCTCGTTCTGGGCTGCCTTGTTGAGCCGGTCCACCACGCCGCTGACCCGCAGTAAATTTCCGAGCATTAAGGTGGCGATCAGGGGGGCGGCATCCGGTGCAATTAAGCTGATAACCACAGTCACGATCAAGGGGAAAAGCACCAGAGCAGTCCGGGAAACAGGTTTGGCCGTATATTCCATCCTGATTGCGCGTTCTTTTTTCGTGGTCATCAATTTCATGATGGGTGGCTGGATGATCGGGATCAGGCTCATGTAAGAATAGGCCGCCACGGCGATCGGTGCAAGCAATTCTGGAGCCAGCTTGGTGGTGACAAAGATGGCTGTCGGGCCATCAATGGCACCGATCACACCAATGGAAGCAGCCTGGTTCAGGGGAAAGCCCAGCAAGGTTGCAAGGATCAAAGTACCATAAATACCAAATTGCCCGGCAGCTCCCAACAAGACCATGGAGGGCATTGACAGTAAGGGTGTGAAGTCGATCATTGCGCCAACACCGATAAAGATCAAAAGCGGGAATAACTCGGTGGTGATACCGGCATCATAGATAACTTTCATCATTCCCACTTCATTGGACATGCCGATGTTGGCGAGAATGCAGCCAAAACCGATCGGGAGCAACAGGACCGGTTCGTATTCCTTGATGACGGCCAATCCGATCAGGATCAGACCGGCAAGGATCATAATGGCATTACCCAACGTAAAGTTAGTCAGACCTTTGGAGATATCAGAGAGTAATTGTGTAAAATCCATTTCTCTTCACCCTCCTAGTCTGAAAACTCGAACAGGATTTGTCCGTGCTGGACATGATCACCAGGATTGATCCTCACAGCACTTAGCTTGCCAGACCGGGTGGATTTGATCGAATTCTTCATTTTCATTGCTTCAAGAATGCATACTTCCTGACCAGCATTTACGGTGTCCCCTGCTTTTACGGCGAGGGAAATGATCACGCCAGGGAGGGGGGCCAGAATTGACTTGGATTTGTCACCGCTCGGTTGAGGAACTGCAGCATTCCTTGTGACTGGCGCTGGCGGTGGGGCTTCTGCGGGTTTTACCGAAGCTGGCTCTGAAGTAACCACAGCTGCTTCTTCAGACCAGACCTCATAGGATTTGCCATTGAGAGTTGCCAGGATTGGGCGCGCATTGATGTCGCCGACCTCCACGTCATAGGATGAATCATTAATTTTCACTGAGATTTTCATCGAATTAACCTCTTGGTTTCCTGTTGTTGATTGAGTTGATCTGAGCCAGGGTATTTGCTCGGGTGACTGCCTGCCAGCTTGATGTTGTGTTTGGTTGAGTCGGACGAACACGGAATGTCTTCTGCCCGACTGCCAGTGCCACGGCGACTGCCACGGCGATGATATCGGGATTTTTGACATCAGCACCGGTGCTTGCCACTTCATTCGTTGTCTCAGGACTTTCATCCTTTTTGCCAAGCTCTGCCATAAAGTCCCAGCGGTTGGTGGTTGTCACCAAACCAGCCATGAAACCCCATAGAAGAAGGATCAAGATGAATACCAGGCCCATCCCAATGGCAGTTATTAATAAAGATTGATTTATCAGATCCATGTTTTGCTCCTGAACTACAGAGGGATATTGCCGTGTTTGCGGGGCAAGGCCGGTGTGGCTTTATCCTTAAGTGCTACCAGGGCTGCGATGACTTTTATGCGAGTTTCACTGGGTTCAATGACGTCATCCAGATAACCTTGACTGGCAGCGGCATAAGGATTGAGGAACTGGTCGCGATAATCCTGTACCAGTTTGGCCCTCTCTTTGGCTGAATCCTCGGCACCATCGATTTGCTTGCGATAGAGAATATTGACTGCACCTTCAGGACCCATAACTGCAATTTCGGCACTTGGCCACCCGTAGTTGACATCGCCGCCGAGGAATTTGCTGCCCATAACGATATACGCGCCACCATAGGCTTTACGGGTCACAATGCTGATCTTGGGCACACTGGCTTCCGCAAAGGCAAACAGGATCTTGGCACCGTGGCGGATGACTCCGCCATGCTCCTGATTGATTCCGGGCAGGAATCCTGGCGTATCGACGAAGGATATCAGAGGCAGATTGAAACAATCAGCAAAACGGACAAATCGGGCAATTTTATCCGAGGCGTTGATATCGATACAGCCGGCTGCCACACTGGGTTCTGAAGCCACGATGCCGATGCTGAACCCTCCCAGGCGAGCCAGACCAACAATCGCATTGCGGGCGAAGTTGGGCTGCAGCTCGATAAAGGTCCCGGTATCAACTGTCAGATTGATGATATCTTTCATGCTGTAGGGTGCTGTGGTATCGAGCGGCACAATATGATTCAAGGCTTCGATTTTGTTGACCGAATCGGATTCAGGTGCAACGAAGGGAGGGTTGTCGATATTATTGGATGGAAGGTAACTCAGGATACGCCGGCAAATGCCGATGACTTCCTGATCTGATTTTCCTGTCAGATGAGCAACACCACTGGTGCCGGTATGAACATCTCCACCACCCAGCCCTTCAAAATCGATCACCTCACCGGTGACCGATTTAATAACCTCGGGGCCAGTGATGAACATATAGGATTGTTTCTCTACCATAATGATCAGGTCAGTCAGGGCAGGGGAATAGGTTGCACCACCTGCGCAAGGGCCGAACATCAAGCTGATCTGGGGGACGATGCCGGAAGTCTGTGCATTCCGTCGAAAGACCTCAGCGTAGCCGCCGAGACTTCGGACGCCTTCCTGGATACGAGCTCCACCTGAATCCAACATGCCGATCACGGGTGTGCCGCTCTTGACTGCCAGGTCCATGACACGGCAGATCTTGCGTGCATGCATTTCACCCAGCGAGCCGCCCTGGACCGTGAAATCTTGAGCATAGACATATGCGGTCCGGCCATCGATTTGACCAAATCCAGTGACCACACCGTCTCCGGGGACTTTTTCCGCGTTGATGCCCATTTCATCACCTTGGTGGGTGATGTAGGGTTCAAGTTCGGTGAAAGTACCAGGATCCAGGAGCAGGTCGATTCTCTCACGGGCAGTCTGCTTACCTTTGGCTTTATGCTTGGCAATCCGTTCTTCGCCGCCAGCTTTCAAGGCTTTTTCTCGCATACTGCGCAGTTGGAGAATTCTGGGGTCTTCTTTTGGCATTTTTACCTCGATAAATATATTTTTATGAGTTTTCGTGGTGATAAAGCAATACTTGACATTGAGATTGTAATACAACCTGCTTTTATATACAGGTAGTAAAAGGCATGTCTTTCGCCTGACTATCCTCTCTTAATCAGCAGGCCTGAGATGCGATCATCCATGTTGACTGGGGAAGATTAAAGTGACAATTGACCACCGATATGTCTGACATTTGACGACTTGATTTAATATCTTGCAGTGGTGATAATAAACGCATGACAACCGAAAGCGGGTGGTTTATCGGTTGTCACATAATTGATTAACCAAAGATCGGTTGCCTGATCCATGAAAGGAGACGAGCGACGATTAATTGTCATGACAGATCGGTTTTTCCGTCATCATTATGTTAAAATGTAATTTCCTTTCCTATTATCCATTGCATCTCAGGATGCAAAATCCACTCTCTAAAGGATGTGAATCATGAACAACGCGCATCCAGGAATTCCCGAGTTCGACTACATCAAGCCAGCCACGCTTCCTGAAGCCAGCCAATTTCTGGCTCAGCATACCGGTGAATCCCGCCCGTTCATGGGCGGGACAGACACCATCGTGCGCATGCGAGATGGTTTCTGGAAGGACAAATACCTGGTGGAGGTCAAGCATTTCGACGGCATGACCTCGATCAAATTCGATCCCACCAGGGGGTTGACCATCGGAGCTGCAACACCCATGAATCAGGTGGCAGCCCATCCGGATGTCCGAAAGTACTATCCCTTGTTGGTGGAAGCTGCCAACAGTGTCGCCAGCTACCAATTGCGTAATCGGGCGACCATCGTGGGCAACATCTGCAATGCTTCCCCGGCGGGCGATACAACCGGGGCCTCCATTGTCCTGGATGGTGTGCTGAGCGTGCACGGGGTTGGTGGTGTCCGTACGGAAGCACTCAAAAGCTTCTTCCTCGGACCCGGAAAAACTGTGCTCAAACCGGGCGATATCGTCACTGCCATCAGCTACCCACTCCCTCCAAAAGGATGGGCGGGCAAGTATATCAAGCTTGGGCGGAATGCCCTCAGCGACCTGTCCATTGTGGGGGTCACGGTCATGGGATATCCCGACGCGACCACCAAATCCGGATTCCGCTTCCGCATTGCCCTGGCCTCGGTGGCACCGGTGCCCTTCATCCCGACTCCTGCTGAAGCCGTATTGGCTGAAAAGCAATTGAGCGATGCTGTCCTGGATGAAGCTGCAACAGCTGCCATGGATGCCTGCACCCCGATCGACGATGTGCGCAGCAGTGCGCGTTACCGCAAGCTGATGGTACGCAATCTGACCCGTAAAGCGCTGGCAGAAGTCTGGGCAAAGATCAAGTAGAGCAGCCGGAGAACGGAGAAAAAAGCATGTCAACACATAAAATCAATGTCAAGATCAATGGCGGACTCGAACAGGTTGAAGTCCCTTCGAATATGACCCTGCTTTCAATGTTACGCGAGAAACTAGCAATGACCGGCACCAAGAATGGTTGTGCGGCAGGTGAGTGTGGCGCTTGCACGATCCTGATGAATGGAGAGCCCGTCAACAGTTGCATGGTGCTGGCGGTAGAGGCGGATGGTACTGAATTGATCACTGTCGAGGGTCTGGCACATGAGGGTGAATTGGAAGTGATCCAGCAAACCATCATTGACAAGGGTGGCGTCCAATGCGGCTTTTGCACCCCTGGCGTTTTGATCTCTGCCAAAGCCCTCCTGTTGAGAAACCCAAATCCCAGTGAAGGTGAAATCCGGGAAGCGCTGGTCGGTAATCTTTGCCGGTGCACCGGTTACGTACGGATCATAGAAGCCGTTCAGGCAGCAGCCGGACAGCAGAAGGGGGCAGCATAACGCACCAGGCACCGGGAGTGTGATCATCCCGACCTTGTACCTGCTGAATTGGAGGAAAAATGGACAAATTACAAAAATCCAAGGATAATATTCCGGCCCCTGTTGGTGAAAGCATCACCCGCGTGGATGCCCGTGAGAAGGTCACCGGCTCAGCGATCTTTACGGATGATATTCAGTTTGGGCCAGGATTGCTGTACGCCCGGATTAAACGCAGCCCATACCCGCACGCCAAGATTCTGAAGATCGACGCCAGCAAGGCATTGGCTCTGCCAGGTGTCAAGTGTGTGGTCACCGGCAAGGATTTTCCCGGTTATACCGGTTTGTACCTTCAAGACCGCCAGATCTTCGCGACCGAGAAGACCCGCTTTGTGGGTGAACCGGTTGTCGGTGTCGCTGCCACCAGTGAGGAACTGGCTGAAAAAGCACTTGACTTTATCGATATTGAATATGAACCCATGCCGGCTGTGCATGATCCGGAGTACGGTGTAACTAAGGAAGCTCCCCTCATCCATCCGGACCTGGGTAAGTACACCGTCGCCAATTATATTTTTCCAAAGGCCGGTACGAATATCTCCAATCACTTCAAGATCCGCAAGGGTGATGTGGAAGGCGCCTGGAAGGATTGTGCAGTGGTTGTCGAACACCGCTACCAGATCCCACACGTCCAGCACGTTCCGATCGAAACCCATATCGTCATTGCCCGGGCTGAAGATACAGGCAAGGTAACCCTGTGGTCTACGTCACAATCACCCTTCGCCCAGCGTAACCTGATCGCCAAAGCCCTCGGGATTTCTCACAAGGATATCGAGGTTATTGCCCCCTATGTGGGTGGCGGTTTCGGCTGCAAGGCTGGCGCCAGTATGGAATCATTGGTCGTGGCCATCTCGATGAAAGTACGGGGTCGACCGGTGAAATTGCGCCTGACTCGTGAGGAAGAGTTTTATACGGCCTTTGTGAGACAGGGTTTGACGGCGTATTTTAAAATGGGTTGCGATAAGGATGGCAAGCTCCTGGCCATGGAGAACAAGTTCTATTGGGATAGTGGTGCCTATACCGAATATGCGGTCAATATGACGCGCGCTTCCGGTTACAGTTCCAGTGGGCCTTATGACGTCCCGAATGTCAAGACGGATAGCTACTGCGTTTATACGAACCATCCGGTCACCGGACCTATGCGCGGTTTCGGCATGCCGGAAATGCATTCCGGCCTCGAACAGTGCATTGATGAGCTGGCCATTACCATGAAAATGGACCCGGTTGAATTCCGCAAATTGAACTGCGTCCAGGGTGGCGATATTATCGTGACCGGCATGGTGATGCATCCCACCGGTTTGACGGAATGCATCGAGAAAGCTGCCAAGGCGATCGAATGGGGAAAAAAGGAAAAACCCTCTGCTCCCCATAAGCTGCGCGGAAAAGGGATTGCCTGTATGTGGAAAGCGCCGGCCATGTCCCCCAATGCCGGTTCGAGTGCCTGGGTCGAATTGAACGAGGATGCCACCTTGACCGTTGGCATCGGCGGCCAGGAGCTTGGCCAGGGCACCCACACGGTCATGTCGCAGCTGGCAGCGGCCGCCCTGGGTGTGCCAGTGGAACACGTGCGCATCGCCAAGCCGATCGATACAGATGTCAGCCCGTACGAATGGCAGACAGTTGCCAGTCGCTTGACCTGGTCGATGGGCAATGCAGTGGTTAATGCTGCCCGGGACGCCCGCCAGCAGATCCTTGAGGTCGTGTCGAAGGCCTGGAAGGAAGATATTGACGACCTGGATATCGTTAATGGCAACGTCATCTCTTACAAGAGCGAGGAGTCCATTCCGCTGCATGACATTGTGATTTATGGCATGCCCAAGGAAAATTACAACGGTTGGATCGGTGGTCCGATCGTCGGGCGCGGCAGCTTTATGCCGTCCTATGTAACCGGACTTGACGCTGAGACCGGTCAGGGAGAGCGCGCAGTCGTGCATTACACCACCGGCTGCCAGGCTGTTGAAGTGGAGGTGGATACACTCACCGGTCGGGTTGAGATCCTGAAAGCGGTTGGAGCTTTTGATGTCGGCAAGGCCATCAACCCCGAGTTGGTTAAAGCCCAGATGGAAGGTGGTTTCGGCATGGGGTTGAGCACCGCCTTCTTTGAAGGTCTTAAGCTAAAAGACGGTGTCTTGCAAAATCCGAGTTTTGTGGACTACCGCATTGCCACAACCGTGGATATGCCGGCGAAGATCGAGTCGATCATTGTCGAAGTTCCACAGGATGATGGTCCCTGGGGTGCGCGAGGTGTCGGTGAACATTCCATGGTTCCGACCATCCCGGCCATCGCCAACGCCATCTTTGATGCCACCGGTGTGAGGGTGGGATCCCCGCCGTATCTGCCGGAAAAGGTCTACCTCGCTTTGGTCGATGCGGGTGTAGTCAAATAGGATTTGAGCCATTGCCTGGGTATCCCAAAACAGTAGTTTGCACGTAACTCTGCCACCGGATGCCCAGGTTCGTTATTCGAACGATATGTTAACTAAATACACCATGGAGGAGCGCATGTCCGCACAATTTGAGCTGATCATTCGTAATGCCTTGCTTCGCGGGAAAGCGGATAAGTCATTCGATATTGGGATCAACGATGGAAAAATTGCTGATATCCAACCCAAACTGGGTGGCAATGCAGACATTGAATTGGATGCAGCGGGGCACATGGTCACCGAGGCGTTTGTAAATACCCACCTGCACTTATGCAAGGTGTACACGTTGGAGATGATGGATGAATCAGCGCTAAAGGATTACCACGGCGCTGACATGGGTAAGGCGATGACGGCCATTGAGCTGGCTGCCCGTGTCAAAGATAATTACGATGAATCCTGGATCATTAAAAACGTCCGCCGGGCGGTAAAAGAGGCTGCCAGGTTTGGCACGCTCCACATCCGCGCTTTCGCCGATGTGGATACCAAAGCGAGACTGGAAGGTGTCAAAGCTCTGATTCGGGCGCGCGAAGAATTCAAGGGTATTGTGGATATCCAGGTCGTGGCTTTTGCACAGGATGGGATTGTACGTGAACCTGGCGCAACGGAATTAATGAAGCAAGCCATGGACCTCGGTGCAGATGTCGTCGGCGGGATTCCGTGGATCGAATACACGGATGAGGATATCACAAAGCATGTGGAAGTGTGTTTTGATCTGGCCGTGAAATACAAGAAACCCGTGTCCATGCTGGTGGATGACGCCGGTGATCCGGGTTTACGCTCGCTTGAAGTCATGGCATTGGAGACGATCAAACGGGGCTGGCAGGGACGCTCTCTGGCGCATCATGCCCGTGCGATGGCACTCTATCCCATCCCTTATTTCCAAAAAGTAGCCGCCCTGTTGAAGAAAGCCGGCATGGGTGTGGTCAGCGACCCACATACCGGGCCGCTGCATGCACGCGTGCGCGAAATGCTGGCGGAGAACGTTCTGGTTTGTCTTGGTCAGGATGATATTTCCGATGCCTACTACCCATTCGGCCGCAATAACATGATGGAAGTGGCCTTCCTTTGCGCACATATGTTGTGGTTCACCACTTATGCCGACCTGGATACGCTCTACGATATGGTCACGACAAAGGCGGCTCTGTGCATCGGGCTCGATAATTATGGACTGAAACCTGGCGGCGCGGCAGATCTGGTCGTTCTGCGCGAAAAGAACGTGGTTGAAACATTGCGTAATCACGAAGCTCCCTTGCACGTCATAGCTGGTGGAAAACTGATCGACCAGTCAAAAGTTGCCGCAATAAATTAAACGATACATTATTAATAATTGGTAAAAGGAATCATGAACATGGCAGAGGATCTTATCCCGGTCGAGTTTAAGGTCAATGGTGCGACAGTCTCAACCCAGGTTCCGGCGAAGCAATCTCTTCTGAGATACCTGCGTGATGAGCTGGGTCTCATGGGAACCAAGGATGGCTGTTCCAATGGGCACTGCGGTGTCTGCTCGGTCATCATCGATGGAAAATTGACGCGCTCCTGTCTGGTTAAAGTGATCCGCCTGGAGGGTGCGAATATCCTGACCATTGAAGGGCTGGCTGCCAGCGGTGAGCTTGACCCGATCCAGCAGGCCTTTATCGACGCCGGTGCCGTTCAATGTGGGTTCTGCACAGCCGGCATGATATTGTCTGCCAAGGCTTTGTTGGATGCCAATCCCAATCCGGATGTGGCGGAAATAAAGAAACACCTCACTCAAAACCGCAATTTGTGTCGCTGCACGGGATATGTCAATATCATCAAGGCCATCCAACTGGCTGCTGAACGCCGCGACGGCAAGTCCCAGCATGAACAGATACCACCCACAGCAGAGCCGCAGCATCCCATCATGGATAATGTTGCCAGGGAGGTTGTCACCGGTCAATTGAAGTATGCGGATGATCTGACCATGGAGGGCATGCTGTATGGCAAGGTACTCTGGGCAGCTCACCCTCACGCAGAGATCGTCAGCATCGATACAAGCGAAGCTGAAGCCTTGCCGGGAGTCAGAGCGGTGATCACAGCCCGGGATATTCCAGGAAAAAATCAATGTGGCATGGTGATCCGGGACCAGCCGGCGATTGCTGATCAGAAGGTTCGCTACATCGGTGATTCTCTTGCTTCCGTTTTCGCCGACAACCCCGATGTCGCTGCAGAAGCTGTCTCAAAAATCAAAGTGGAATACAAAGTGTTGCCGGGTGTCTTCTCACCGGAGGAGGCGGCACGTCCGGATGCGCCCAGGGTCCATGAGAAGGGGAATCGATTACACCAGGTATCCATTGAGCGTGGGAAGGTGGATGAGGTGTTTGCGAAATGCGCCGTTGTTGTGGAAGGCGATTACACAACCCCATTCATTGAACATGGATTCTTGGAACCGGAATCCGGGTTGGCCTACCCATCCGAAGATGGGGGCGTGATCATCAAGTACCCCACACAATCCGCGTTTGATGACCGGACCCAATTATCTGAAATCCTCGACATGCCCCCTGAAAAAATTCGGGTGATCGCTTTGATCTCCGGGGGAGCATTTGGCGGCAAGGAAGATATCATATTCCACCAACATCTTGCCTTGGGTGCATTGAAAACAGGCAAGCCGGTCAAGATCACCTTAAGCCGTGAAGAATCATTGCGGGTGCATGTGAAACGACATCCGGCTTGGATGCATTTCAAGACCGGGGCAGATGCTGAAGGACATTTTTTGGCAATCGAAGCCAAAATCACACTTGATACCGGTGCATATTGCTCTCTGGGACTGGATGTTCTGGAGAATACCGCGGTCTTTGCGGCCGGCCCCTATTTCGTCCCGGCGGTCAGGGTCAATGCGGAATCCTGGTACACCAACAATGTGCTGGCAGGTGCCATGCGCGGCTTTGGTGTGAACCAGGTGGCCATCGGTCTTGAACAGCAAATGGATGACATGGCACGTGCATTAAAAATGGATCCATTGGATTTCCGCATGATCAATGCGCTTGCAGATGGTCTGGTCACTGTTGCCGATCACGAATTGGAGCCGGGTGTAGCCGGGATCAAGGAGACCATTCAAGCGGTCAAAGAGGAATTGCGTCGCACGCCAATCCCCGTATCGTCAAACAAGAAGATCGGGGTGGGGGTGGCCTGTGCTGTGAAGAATATCGGCTTCGGGCATCACCTCCCCGAGGATTCAGGTGCTGCAATTGACCTGAGCGTTGATGGGCGATTGATGATCCGGCACAGCCAGCATGAATATGGCCAGGGCAGCCAGACCGGATTGATCATCATGGCCGCCCGAGAGCTTGGCATTTCTCCTGAAATGATCTCTGTTTATGGCCCCGACACCTCGGTGACCCCGAAAACCGGTTCCACCACTGCTTCCCGTCAGACTTTCCTCACGGGGAATGCCCTGGTGATGGCTTGTCAGGCTCTTAAGGAAGAATTATTCAACAGGGCAGCGGATCATATCGATGTAAAGCCGGGGCAATTGAAGTTCGATGGGAATCGAATTGTCGACCAGGAAAGCGGAAAGTTCGTCGAGCTCAAAGAGCTCGGTACACAGTTCCGTATGGAAAAGAGATATGTGGCCCCTCCATCGGCGCAAATCTTCGAAAAGAAACATGTATCCAAGTGGGGAACCCCGGAATTTCGTTCGGAACCGACCCACTTTTGTTATGCCTATACAACCCAGGCTGCCATTGTTGAAGTGGATCCTGAAAGTGGAGAAGTCAATGTCTTAAAAGTGCTGGCATCGGTCGATGTTGGCAGGATCATCAACCGGGCAGCCATCGAAGGACAGATCCATGGCGGCGTCATGATGGGGATCGGAATGGCATTATCCGAGCAATTCCTGGTCGAGCGGGGTGTGAATACAACCGATTCGCTGCATAAGGTTAGAATGCCGCTCGCTGAAATGACACCCGAGGTGGTCTCATTGATCGTTGAAGTGCCCCATCCCCTGGGTCCGCAGGGGGCCAAGGGATTCGCGGAGGCACCTCAACTCGCCACGCCCCCTGCCATTTTGAACGCTATTTACGATGCTGTCGGGGTTCGCATTTTTGACCTGCCCGCGGACAAACGACGTGTGAAAGCTGCAATTGACGCAAAAATTGGGTAATCTCGAGTATGGATGAACATCCGGCTATTTCGTTACGTCTTACCATTGTAAAACTTACACAAACTCGATATGATTGTTATATCCATTTCCAAATACGTTATAACAATCTTATCCCGGCCTTAATGCAGAATTCACAACAGCTTCAATAAACCCAGGAGGAACTGTAATATGGCAGGACCTGATCTATTAATCAAGCAAGCAAAGTTACGCGACCGCGCGGATCTGGTTGACATCAGCATTTCAGGTGGGAAGATTACGAACATTTCCAGAGAGTCTGGAACTTCCGCTGCTGTGGAGATTGATGCGGGTGGCAACCTGGTGACCGAGGCGTTTGCGAACGCACATTTGCATCTATGTAAAGTCTACACCCTCCAGATGATGGATGAGGAAGCTTTGACAACCTATCTGGGCTTGGACAGCAATATGGGCAAGACCATGAAGGGGATCGAGCTGGCGGCCAGGGTCAAGGAGAAATACGACGAAAAATGGATCATCAAGAATGTCAGGCGCGCTTTGGTGGAAGCAGCTAAATACGGCTGCATCAACATCCGCGCTCTGGCAGACGTCGATAATAAAGCCCGCCTGGAGGGTGTCAAAGCACTCCTGCGTGCACGTGAAGAGTTCAAAGGAATCTTAAATATTCAGGTGGTCGCATTTGCCCAGGATGGTCTGGCACGGGAACCCGGTGCGGATCTCCTGATGCGTCAGGCCATGGAGCTGGGTGCCGATGTGGTCGGTGGCATCCCTTGGATCGAGTACACCGATGAGGATATCCGTGCGCATGTGAAGTTCTGTTATGACCTGGCAGAAGAATTTGACAAGCCGGTTTCCATGCTGGTTGATGATGCCGGAGATGCAGGCCTGCGGTCATTGGAATTGATGGCTACTGAAACCATCAAGCGCGGGTGGCATGGTCGATCACTCGGACACCATGCCCGTGCCATGGCCCTCTACCCGACTCCTTATTTTCAAAAATTGGCCGCTCTGCTTAGAAAAGCAGAAATGGCGGTTGTCAGCGATCCTCATACCGGTCCATTGCATGCACGTGTCCGTGAGTTGTTGGAGGAAAATGTATTGGTCTGCCTTGGGCAGGACGATATATCAGATGCCTATTATCCATACGGCAGGAATAACCTGCTGGAGGTTGCTTTCATCAATTCTCATTTGCTCTGGATGACAACCAATCAAGACATGGAAACATTGTATGACATGGTGACCACCAAGGCAGCTAGAGCAATCGGCCTGAATGACCGCAAGCTGGAAGTCGGAGGGGTGGCAGACCTGGTCGTGTTGAAAGAGAAGAAAATGGTCGAGGCATTCCGTTACCACGATGCACCCCAATATGTCATCAGTGGCGGAAAATTGGTGGACCAGGATAAGGTGGCCCTGCTGAATAAATAATCAGACACAAGTTTCGACAGCGAGTCAAACGATCAATGGCGAAAATGGATCTTGATTATTTTCTACCATTTGTCGATAGATAACCGATTCTTGAATACAAGGAGGTGATTACTGATCAAGTTATTTGATGTGCGTCGAGGTCACAGTCGTTCGTTATCAACACTTGGAGGATAAGATCATGAAAAAGATTTTAACAACAATTACATTGAGCATCTTGCTTTTATCGATGTTGGTTTCCTGCGCCCCAAAAGCCGCTGCGCCTGACACCGCACCGGCAGCTGATGAAAAACTGGCTGCCTATGGCATTTTCGCAGCGGTTACCGTGGAAGCCTGGGATAGCGTCATTCACACGGCCATGAACAAAGCACAGGATGAAGGCAAGCTCACCTATGAGTTCACCGAGGATCTTGGGTACTCCGGCGACCTCGAGCGTGTCCTGCGTGAATTGGCTGACTCGGGCAAGTACGACCTGATCATCGGTGATGCATTCGGTAATGAAGAAGCCGTACGTCGTGTGGCTGTTGATTACCCTGAAATCGCATTCGTGTTCGGATCGGGCTTGGGACCTGCAGAACCCAATTTCTCCGTTTTTGATAACTGGATCCATGAACCTGCCTATCTTTTGGGTATGCTGGCCGGTGGTTTGACCGAGACCGGCACGGTGGGTGTCGTGGGTGGTTACCCTGTTCCTGAAGTTAACCGCCTGATCAATGCCTTTATTGCCGGTGCCCGCGAAACCAACCCCGAAGTAAAAGTCCTGGTATCTTTCATCAACAGCTGGTTCGATCCGGCTGCTGCCAAGGAAGCGGCTCTTGCCCTTGTGGATAGCGGCGCAGACGTCCTTTATGCCGAACGCCAGGGTGTGATCGAAGCCGCCGTGGAAAAAGATATCTGGGTATTTGGCAACATGGTGGACCAGAATGATTTGGCTCCTGATAAGGTGGTCTCCAGTGCAGTTTGGAATCTGACCCCAACGGTTGAATATCTAATTTCCCAGATCGAATCTGGCGCATATACCTCCCAGGATCTCAAGGATTTCTGCATGTTCGCCAAGGGTGGCGCTTCATTGGCTCCTTTCCATAGCACCGAGAGCCAACTGCCAGCCGATCTTGTCGCTGCGGTCAAGGCAAAGGAAGAAGCGATTCGCGCGGGCTTGTTCCGCGTCGACATCTCCGAATCCCAGCCGGCTGCTGTCAACTAACAGGTAGCATCATAAGGTGACGGGGCATCCACCCCGTCACCTATTTCTTAATAGGGTAGACGTATGCCAATACTGGAAATGATAGGCATCACCAAGCAATTTGGACACGTGATCGCCAACAATAAAATCGATTTTTCCGTTGACGAGGGCGAAATTCGGGCATTGCTGGGAGAGAACGGCGCCGGTAAAACCACCCTGATGCGCATCCTCTATGGATTGTACCGGGCTGACAGCGGCCGGATCATCCTCAAGGACAAGGAAGTCCAGATCCAGTCACCCAAGGATGCCATCCATCATGGCATTGGCATGGTGACGCAGCATTTCACGCTTGTGCCTACCCTTACCGTGGCAGAGAATATCGTCATGGGATACAAACGTGGATTCAGGGTGGAACCGAAGGATATCATTCGTGAAGTCGGTGAAGCTTCAGAAAGGCTGGGTGTGGAAGTGAACCCTGCCGCTTTGGTTCGCTACCTCTCTGTTGGCGAACGTCAACGGGTGGAGATCCTGAAATCCTTGTATCGAAATGCCCGCATCCTGATCCTGGATGAACCCACAGCCGTCCTGGTTCCCCAGGAAGTGGATCTATTGTTTAAGACACTTGAACGTTTACGACAGGATGGCATGACGATCATTTTCATCAGTCACAAACTGAATGAAGTCATGGCTATCTGTGCCGGTGTCTCTGTGTTGCGAGACGGATTAATGATCGGAACCGTTCCGATCTGTGATACCTCCCCCAAGAAATTGGCAATGATGATGGTTGGCCGGGAGTCTTTTGGTGTTAAAAAACAAAGTGAAAAACCCAAGGGTGACACCCTTTTAAAAATTGATAATCTGGAGATCAGGGACAAAAAGGGATTACCTGCCCTGAAAGGTGTCAGTTTGAGTGTCAAAAGCGGGGAGATCCTGGGCCTGGCAGGTGTATCGGGAAATGGGCAATCTGAACTCTCCCAGGTTCTGGCAGGAACCATTAAGGCGCATGGCGGAAGTGTGGTGATGAACGGAAAGGACCTGACAAATGCCGATCCGGGCAGGATTGCTGCTTCAGGCGTGGGGCGCATACCGGAGGACCGGCACAGCGGCCTGGTGGGTGAACTTTCGGTGGCCGAAAACCTGGCGCTGGAGAATTTGGACCGCTTTGTTAAATCAGGGCGATTGGATAAGAAAAATATCGTTAATTACGCTGAAAAATTGATCAAGGAATATCAGATCAAAGCCGCCCCCTCGGATCATGCCCGGAAGCTATCGGGTGGCAATATGCAAAAAGTGCTCCTGGCACGCGCACTTGCCTCGGAGCCCAAAGTTGTCATTGCTTCCCAACCCACCCGGGGTTTGGATGTGGGCGCGACGGAGTACGTGCGCAGCAAGTTGCTGGAACAACGCAATCGAGGTGCTGCCGTACTTCTGATCTCGGAAGACCTGGATGAGATTCTGGCACTCTCCGATACGATATCTGTAATCTATGAGGGACGCATCGTAAATACCTTGCCTGCTGCTAAAGCTAATCTCAACGATCTGGGTTTAATGATGTCTGGAGCATGGAGATAGATCTATGAGGAAGTTCACCCTGGTTAAAGAACCGGCACCCATTTGGTTCGGACCACTGATACCGATTATTGCCATCGTGGCGACATTTCTCATCACAGCGATATTCGTGATTATTGCTGGGGCCAATCCATTTGAGGCCTACTATCAATTTCTGATTGCTCCACTTTCCAACAAGGTGAGCGCCATTGAAGTCCTCGTTAAGAGCACGCCGATCATTATGACGGGTATCGCGGTCACGGTAGCATTCAGCGCCGGATACTGGAATATCGGTGCTGAGGGACAATTGCTGGCCGGGGCTATTGCCGCCGCGGGGATTGGCATGGCTGCTGATAAATTACCGCCTTATATCGCCATCCCATGCATGATCCTGGGCGGATTCCTTGCAGGTGTGAGTTGGGCATTGCTGCCCGCTTACCTGAAGGTCAAGCATGCGGTGGATGAGGTGGTGACTACCTTGCTGATGAACACGATCATACTTTTCTTCATCAGCTTCCTGCTGAACGGTGTATGGCGAGATCCCGTTTCCGGTTGGCCGCAATCCCCCACCATTGCTGCCAGCGCCGTATTTCCAACGATCCTTCCACGCTCACGGCTTCATATCGGTTTTATCCTGGCTGTCATCGTCGTGATCCTTGTCTGGTATTTACTGACCCAAACCGCATTCGGTCTTCGTATGCGTGCGATCGGGCTTGGGAAAGATGCAGCCGGATTTGCCGGTGTAAAAGTGACCCGCACGATGTTCATTGCTGCGTTGTTAAGCGGTGGAATTGCCGGTTTGGCAGGAGTGGGTGAAGTAGCCGGGATCCATTTTCACCTGATCGAAGCGATTTCATCGGGGCTTGGATACACAGGCATCATCGTGGCGACCCTGGGTGGGATCAATCCGATCGGTTCAGGAATAGCTGCACTCTTTATCGGCTTGATCGATACGGGCGCCCAGACAGTCAGCCGGGCACTGGGTGTCCCGATCTATCTGGGTGATGTCGTTCAATCAACGCTGTTGCTCGTTACATTGAGCATGCTGTTATTGAGAAACTATAATATCAAGAGGGTCTGATGGAAGTATTTATTGTTGGTGCTATCGCTGCCACACTGAGGATTGCTACGCCACTGATATTTGGTACGCTGGGGGAGTTGTTTTGTGAACGGGCCGGCATCCTGAATCTGGGAATTGAGGGGACCATGTTCCTGGGTTGTTTCGTCGGATTTGTTATCGGTGATAAATCCGGAAATCTCTGGCTGGGCGTCCTTATGGCCCTTTTAGCTGGAACGCTGGCTGGTTTACTGATGGCTTTGTTGTCCGTCAGGCTCGGATTAAATCAGCATGTATCGGGGCTTGGGATCACCCTTTTATTGACCGGATTTGCCTTGTTTGTATTTGTATTGATCTATGGGGACGCGACAGTAAATCCAACCATCGCGCCCTTTCAGAAAGTATCCCCCTTTGGAAACATCCGATTTCTTGGCCCGATTTTCGACCAATACATGTTGACCTATATTGCATTTGCATTGATCCCTTTGGTCTGGTGGATCCTTTTCAGGACGAATTTTGGGCTTCAGATGCGCGCTGTTGGTGAGAATCCTGAAGCGGCGGATGCAGCCGGAATTGATGTGTACCGGACACGCACCATCGCACTGGTGATAGGCGGCGCACTGATGGCTGTGGCGGGTTCCTTTATTTCTCTGGCTCAATCCGGAACATTCATTTATGGCATCATCGCCGGTCGCGGCTGGGTCTGCATCGCACTGATCATCTTTGGGAACTGGCATCCGGTAAAAGTGATGTGGGGTTCGCTGCTCTTTGGGGCTGTCTATGCACTTCAATTGCGACTGCAGGCCACGGGTATGGATTTGCCTTATGAGGTATTCCTGGCACTGCCCTATATCGTTACCATCATCGCCCTGGTGATCGCGGGGCGTAATGTCTCCGGTCCATCTGCGATCCTGAAACCGTACACACGCGAATAAACCATTAAATTTGATTTGGCGATTATCGTGACAATCGGCGTAAATATAGACAGAATAATACAATGGTAATAAACAATGTTTTTGGTAAGATAGGAAAGGTCTTCTCGGGCATTCAACCCGAATAAATCCATTAATCCTTTGAAAGGAGTACTCCTATGAAGTTCATTGATTTAACCATCCCTCTCGGTATCGCGACCCCACCGTGGCCGACTTACGAGCCGCTTCAAGTGAAGTATTTCAAACGTCTTGCACCCAATGGCGCCAATGGCATGGTGGTGACCCACTCGAACCATCTAGGCACCCATCTGGATGGCGAGATCCATTTTTACACCCCCGGCAGGGATATCGCTTCATTACCATTGGATTTCCTGGTCCATGAAGGCGTTATTGTTGACCTGAGTGATGTCTGTGGTGATTACGACATCTATACTTCCAAGATGATCGAAGACAAAGTGGAAATCAAGAAGGATGACATCCTGTTGATCCACACGGGTTATCACCACTTCGGCTGGGACCAGCCAACCGCGGATGAAGTGCGCTACATGATCAAACATCCAGGTCCGGATCGCGAGTATGTGGAGTGGGCTGACAAGAAGGGCATTTCCTGGATCGGTGTGGATTGCGGTTCAGCGGATCACCCGATGAACACCATCTGCCGCACCTGGATGCCGCGTGAAGCCAAGGTGGCTGATAAAGTCTTCCGCAAGAAATACGGTGGTTCTCTCGAGGAAGTCTTTGATGACAGCAAGTACCAACAGATGCATATCGACCTGTTCCCCAAGGGGATCATTCACGCCGAATGCATCGGCGGCGATATCGACCTGTTGCTCAACCGCCGCATAACCATTGGCTTCTTCCCCTGGCGTTTCGTAGATGGTGAATCCTGCATCGGCCGCTGTGTGGCAATGGTCGAGGATGACGAGTACCAGGACTTGATGAAGAAGAAAGCAGAAGCCAAGACACATACCAAATTCGGCGATTACTACGATCCGAAGCATGTCGAAAATCTCAAGAAGAATACGGCCGCCAACCTAGCCGGCCTTTAAACAACCAAACAAGAGGAACCCATGTACCTAGAACCCCCAGAGAAAGTATCCCAGGAAAAGATCGAGATCGACGTTCGCGAGATCGAGCCTTTGCTCCAGGCACCCCCGATGGACCTGAAGCCCTGGCCGGGTGCGATGATCACGCTTAAAGACGGCCGCACTATGTACATCCGTGAGGCAAAGATCGAAGAAGCCCCCCAGATGATGGCCTACATGAAGAAAGTGATGGAAACAGAGCACGACTTCTATGATATTGTGGGCGCCCGCGTCTATGCTGAGATCCTCGGCTGGTACCGCAAACGCCTCAAGGATCCTTATGTGCTGGTTGGATTGATCGATGGCTTGCTGGCAGGTTTTGCCAACGGGCGCCTGATGAGTCAGGATATCAATATCAGCCTGCACACCATGGCGCTCGTCCGTGGTGGCCGCATCGGTGCGGTCATGTATTATGCCAAGGCCTATTACGGATTCGAGATCCTTGGGAACAAGGAATGGTGGGCGACCTACGAGAGTTATAATGGCTGGCATCGCTGGGGCCTGGGCATGGCGCAACCCTCCTACCCGTGGCCAGAGTACCAGCATGAGCTCGGCGGCGCGCGTGTTTACTACATCACCAAACGCTATTGGGATGCAGCCATTAAGAATTATGTCCGCCAGATGATCGACGCCGATCTGGTCTTCAAGGTTCCGGATGAGGTGATCAAGAAAAATGAGGTTATGCGCATCCCCGATGAGGTGATGGTTTAACTTGCTTTTTGAACGTAAAAGCAGTGCAGGATATTCCTGCACTGCTTTTTTTTGTGGAAACCGGGATAAAATTGGACCATGACCAGTCATGGCGCAGGAACGACTCGTAACAGGGTTGAGATGGGCGATCTGGATACCCCCCCTCTCCGGAGACCGGATTTCATTCCTCTGAAATCCCGATCAAACGCCATGATCGAACCGGTCATGCAGTTGATGCGGGGCAAAGGGTTACATACTGTCTGTGAAGAAGCAGCCTGTCCAAATCTGTCCGAATGCTGGGGGCATGGTACGGCAACTTTCTTGATCCTTGGGAACATCTGTACGCGCGCCTGTGGTTTTTGCGATATCCAGCACGGCAAACCCTCACCGCTTGACTGGCAGGAGCCAGAGCGTGTTGCCCAAGCAGTCAAGAACATGGGCCTCAAGCATGCGGTTATCACCAGTGTCAATCGGGATGAGCGACTGGATGGCGGCGCACCTTTATTTGCCATGACCATCCAGCTTATCCATGCCCTTGTGCCAGGTTGTTCGGTTGAAGTGTTGATCCCAGATTTCAAGGGATCCCGCCAGGCCCTCAAACTGGTTATGGACGCCGGACCAGAGATCCTGAATCATAATGTGGAGACGGTTCCGGGATTATTCGAAACGGTCCAAAAACAGGATCATTGGGAATGGTCGCGGGATACCCTGGTGAACGCCAAGTTAATGAACCCCCTCAGCCTGACAAAATCAGGGATCATGGTCGGTCTGGGTGAAACGATGGAAGAGATCCACGACACCATGATCGCCCTGCACGGCTGGGGGGTCGATATTCTCACCATCGGGCAGTATCTTCAGCCATCCCGCCGGCATCTGCCGATCCGCCGTTACTACACATCCCAGGAATTCGCCGATTTGAAACAATTCGGCCTGGATCTCGGATTCAGATGGGTGGAGAGTGCTCCGTTGGTCCGTTCTTCGTACCATGCCATCGACCAGGTGCTTGCATTGAAGGGTAATGGTTCTTGAATTTCCATGAATTTTTGAAGGAGAGAGTATGGAAACCTTGCAGATAAAGATTAAGAAAACTGATGAAATCGGTTTCATCCTTGGGCAGGCGCACTTTATCAAGACTGTTGAGGACCTCCATGAAGCGCTTGTGAATTGCGTGCCGGGGATTAAATTCGGGCTGGCCTTTTGCGAGGCTTCCGGCATGTGCCTGGTGCGCTTCACTGGGACCGATGATGGATTGACCGATCTGGCCAGGAAAACCGCACTTGAGATCGGCGCCGGCCATTGTTTTGTGATTTTCCTGGGTGACGGTTTCTGGCCGGTTAACGTCTTAAATGCAATCAAAGCCGTACCAGAAGTGGCCTGTGTATTTTGTGCAACCCATAATCCGGTTGAGGTGATCGTGGCAGATAATGGTGTGGGCCGGGGTATCCTGGGTGTGATCGAGGGTGAGACACCCAAAGGCATCGAAAGTGAGGCAGATATCACCTGGCGTAAAGAACTCTTAAGGAAAATTGGTTATAAACTATAAGCGCCATACGGCTGTGTAAATTCATTCTTGACATGGGTCAAGAGGCATGATAATCTTGTGGCTTGGATATTTCCTTGTGACAAGGGAGTATCGAAATCACTCAGTAGGAGTAAGTTAAAATGTCAGATCGTTTTGTTGGGACCGTCAAGTGGTTCAATGCCACCAAGGGTTACGGCTTCATCGGCCGTGATGATGGCGAGGATGTCTTTGTACATTTCTCGGCAATTGAAATGGATGGTTATAAACGGCTCAAGGAAGGCCAAAAGGTGGAGTTCTCGATCGAAGAGGGTCCCAAGGGTCTCCAGGCTGCAAAAGTCATCGAAGTCCAGTAAGATAATAGAATATTGATAAAACAGAAAGCCGCCACTGGCGGCTTTCTTGATTTAAACGAAGATTCTATGTCTATCGAAAACCGATCAGAAATCCGACGGTTTTTACGTATTCTGACACGGTGGTTCTCCAGCCATCAAAACTCAGGAACCAGGTTAAGGAGTCATACCAGTGGGCGCTGGTGGGATGAACCATGATCTTGATACCGGATCCACGAAATACCCACTGAAAGATCAAGCGGGTCCTGAAGGTGTGATAGGGGTCGGTCACCACAATAAGGCTCGTAAAATCACTTGCTTCAGCCGTGTTCCTCACCGTTTGGGCTTCATCCGCAGTGCTGTTCACAACCACTTCGGGTGTCAGGATAAGTTCCTCTGGAACCCCCTGGTCGATGGCCAGATCGATCGCGCGAGCCGTGGCCGGTTTGGGATTGCCTGGATAGCTGATGCCCGTTTCGGTCAGGATCAGGTACCGGCCAAATCCGTTACGATGTAAGTTTGCGGCATATTTGACACGCTCGTTATCACCGCCGCTGAGAACGACGATAGCGTCGGAGGATTGAAGCCGATCGGCGACGACCAATATGCCCCCCATTCCCCACAGGCCGATAAAAATGATCAGGATCAACAAGGGGATGCCGATCACCAGGCTGCCACAACTGATTGCGGATTTGCCCAGACAACCCTTGCGAGTCTCATTTGAAGGTGTAGTCATGGCACTATTATGACATATCCTGGGTGAATCGCCTTTGTTTCTCATCATTTACTAATTCGATTTTTACGGATAGCCATTTCCGGCGGACTAGCTGGTATACTCCGCTGATATGATGACAAAGCCTCCGCATCTCGACAGGATCGATTTGCTCGATTCCCCGAATTGGAAGGATTATGCCCTGCTGGACAGCGGGGATGGGCGGAAGCTAGAACGGTTCGGGGCTTATTCAATCATCCGGCCGGAGGTCCAGGCGATGTGGCGACCGGCATTAAAACCCTCTGAATGGACGCGTGCGAATGCCGAATTCAAACCCGGACCGGGGGAGAATGGTGGTAATTGGGTTAAGGGAAGGATCTGCCAGATCGCTGGCAGATGCAATATGGCAATTTAAAATTCTGGTTAATGCTGTCAGGATCCCGCCAGGTGGGTGTATTTCCGGAGCAGGCTACCCATTGGGATTGGATCAGCGACCGGATCCGGCAGGTGGGCCGGCCGGTAAGGGTGTTGAATCTCTTTGGATATACAGCGCTCGCCAGCCTGGCTGCCGCAGAGGCGGGAGCGCAGGTTACACATGTGGATGCCTCAAAAAAAGTCGTCAATTGGGGACGCGAGAACCAATCCCTGTCTTCGCTGCAAGATAAACCCATCCGCTGGCTGGTGGATGATGTCTCCAAGTTTGTCGCGCGCGAAGGACGCAGGGGATCACGTTATGATGGTTTGATCCTCGACCCTCCCAAATTCGGCCGTGGACCGAAAGGGGAGGTGTGGGAGTTCTTCAAATTGATGCCCGAGTTATTGCAGTCCTGTCGTGGATTGTTGACTCCCAAGCCCTTATTCATCGTCCTGACTGCCTACGCAGTGGCTGCCTCGGCGACCACCTTGTATTACAGCCTGGGCGATATATTTTCGGGGTTGGGTGGCAGCCTGGATGCGGGTGAACTGGTTACGAACGAACAATCAGGCGGCCGTTGCATTTCCAATGCCCTGTACGTGCGCTGGTCAGCTCGTTCGAGCGCTTAGTCCAGACTACGCAGAACTTCCTGCAGTGCCCGGGCAGACCTGCTCAAAGATTCGATCTCCAATTGGTTTAAAGGTAATTGAACGATGCATTCGATGCCGTTGCGATTGATCACGCAGGGCAGGCTCAAAAACACGTCCTGCAAGCCATATTGCCCGGTGAGATGGGTGGAAACCGACAGGATGGTATTCTGGTCACGCAGGATCGACTCAACGATGCGCACTAGGCCACTGGCGATGGCGTAATACGTAGCACCCTTGAGCTCGATGATCTTGTAGGCGGCATCCCTCGTCTGCTGGAAGATCAGATCGCGGTCAGCCTGGCTGCACCCGCAGCCGTTGGCCTGGCAGTATTGTTCGATGGGCATGCCGGCCACGTTGGCCAGCGACCAGAGCGGCACTTCGCTGTCGCCATGTTCTCCGATGATGAAGGCATGCACGCTGCGGGCGTCCAGGTTGAAATGCTGGCTGAGAAGGTAGCGGAAGCGCGCCGTATCCAGGATCGTCCCGGAACCGATGACCCGGGTCTCAGGCAAACCGGAGAGGGTCCAGGAGATCTGGCTCAGGATATCGACCGGGTTGGTGGCGATCAGGAGGATGCCATCCGGGTTGCTGGCAACGATCTCCGGGATGATGTTCTTGAAAATGGCAGCGTTGCGTTTGACCAGGTCAAGGCGGGTTTCACCCGGCTTTTGGGCAGAACCGGCTGTGACGACCGTCACAGCCGAGCCGGCACAATCCTTGAAAGTACCGGAGCGAATGCGGGTGGGATGTGCCAGGGGTACGGCATGGTTGAGATCCATCGCTTCGCCTTCTGCTTTGGATATATTCTGATCGATGAGTACGATCTCGGAGCTTAAACCACTCAGGAGCAGGGCATAGGCGAATGTTGCACCGACGTTCCCTGCTCCGATGATGGAGATCTTATGGGTCAAGGGATTTGATTCCTGCATTTTTGTCGCTCCTCAGCACTATATAGATAATATTTATCCAATTAGGTAGATTATATCACCTCGTAAGAGGTTTATATAGATTCTGATTAAAAATCAGATCGAACTGAAGATCATCATAGTACGATTGCTTGATTCTGGTTCCATTGACACTCAATGGGGTCACGATTAGAATGAAAAAGGATAATTGTAAGTATAAATGTGAGACAATAAAGTTTGATCATTATATCTGTTAGTCAGTGCACGTATAAATTATCCTCGGGGCTGTTATGGAAGGGGTGATAGTCCATTTGAGCGTCCTTATCCCCCGTGACGACCGGTAAGCGAACATTAATGTAGCCTTTATCATCGGTATTTGGAATCATATGGATGCACCTCAGGAGACTAGAAATGAGACACCATCACCTAAACACAACACCCGGCAACGAAAACAAGAGCCAAAATCAAAGCAGGTACGACTCTTCTATTCGACTTCTTCGGTCAGGCGGGAAATTCTGGCAGCAAGTATTCTCCGCGATCTTGTTGCTGAGTATGATCCTGATCAGCCCCATGGGTATATCCCCGGTCCATGCGCTTGATAAAGTCGTCCTGATTGCTCCTGCCCATGGAGTCACCATCACCGGAGTTGATGCTCCTCCAGTCGGTATGCCGGAATTTCGCTGGATGCCTGTGACTGGTGCGGCGAAGTACCGCATCCAGGTTAGCAGCTGTCCGACCTGTTTTGATACTACGGCTCAAACACCAGTCAATGTCCTCACTTCAAACACATACTATACACCGATCGTTGGAGCCAACTTGGCTGATGGTATCTGGTACTGGCGTGTTAGGGCAGATTCACCAGCCCCTCCTGGAGTTTACAGTGACATTCGTTGGTTTGAGAAGAAATGGGCTACACCGACCAATAACCCAAGCTTAATTTCCCCGGCAAATGGGGCCACTTTTGCTTTTTTTGATGCTCCAATCTTTTCGTGGACCCCGGTGACGGGAGCGGCTGAATACTTATTAGAGATCTGTTCAACCCCGGGGGGATGTGCAACTCCGAAAACTGAGTTAACCCTGGCCACCACTGTCCAACCACTGCTCAAGCTGGCAAATGGGACTTACTACTGGAAGGTTATACCGCTGGATGCCGGTTCAACATACCATGAGGGAACTCCCAGTGAGGAGCGTAGTTTTACAATTAATTACAATCCCACGATCACCTTGTTGGAGCCGGCAAATGGATCGTTACCCACGTTCACTCCCACTTTCCGCTGGACAGCTGTGCGTGGTGCGCAAAAATATAAGCTGCAGTATAGTACCAACTCGGCATTCCCTGATGATGTGAATACGAAAACCATCACCACTTTTAGTACATCTTACACGCCAATCACCACCCTGGATAATGATAAGAACTACTACTGGCGGGTGAAAGCCATCTCAGGTGTATCTGAGACGAATTACACACCCTATTACAGTTTCATGAAGCGCTGGTATACACAGCCGGTTCTGCTGACCCCCACCAATAACTACCAACATGTTCGTTTTCCGATATACAGCTGGACCCCAGTGCCCGGTGCAGCTTATTATAAAATAGAAATTGACTTTGATAACAATTTCTCTGAACCCCCAACTATCTACGATACTGCCACTACTGCAAATACCTTCTACACTCCTAAAAGGTTTTTAGGTGGAGACCTGACCTATTACTGGCGTGTGATACCGTACGACGGGAGTGGAAATCCCGGAAAACCAAGCAATGCATTTTCATTCCAAAGTATCCTTTCATCGGTAGCTCCTCATCAGGTTTACCCGCTTTTTTACTACACGCCTGATGCAGCCGGAATCGCAACGAACCCCCATGACGACAGGACTGTACAATATCCAATTTTCATGTGGCATCGCACGTTAATACCCGCTGGGGCACCAAATGCTGGTGATATTTACTCGAATAGTTATCTCCTTCAGGTTTCCGATGATGCGACTTTTGACACAATCGATTGGGATTTGACCACTGATAATAATGTTGCCACCCCATATGTCGGGGATGACTTCACGCCGATGCCTGATACGGACTATTTTTGGCGAGTCTGCCCGCTGGTTGAAACCTGTGACGAATACTCGAATTGGAGTCAGACTTGGAGAGCCCAATTTGACCCGTCAGATGGTTTAGGCGCTACCACAGGAGAATCTCCGACTTTGATCCGTCCAACGAACGGTTTTGAATTTAATGAAGCAACACCACTTTTGGAGTGGTTCCCTCTCGATGGTGCCACTACTTATGATGTTGAGATCAGCCTGGATGAGAGTTTCAGTTCCACGGTAGATACTGCCCAGGTGACTAATCCTGCATATGCACCCCCCAACAGCCTGGCTCAACGCAGCTTGGGTGCCGTGGATTTTGGTGTCTATTACTGGCATGTGAAATCATCCGGTAGTGCCACATGGAGTGAGACTCGCCATTTCCAGATCTCGGCTTCAAGTCAGTGGATTGATACACGCACACTCGGTAACACTCTCAACCGGTTGCAGATCGGTTCCGATCCCGCTGGTGAAATCGACCCCACAAAAATTGATTTTGACTTGACCAGCTTGCAGGCATCCCAGGCAGAGAACGGTTGGTTCTTTGGTTTCCATGTCCCCACCACAACCAGTACGAACGTCACATACGCCCTCTATTTGGACACTGACCATGAGATTAATTCCGGTGGGACTTCTGATCCGATGGGCTATTCAGTGACGACCATGCCTGACTACCTGCCCGAATTCGTCATCTATATTTTCCAGGAGGCAGGCGCATACTCTAGCGACACGAACACGGCTGTATCAATGGCAAGGCAGCAGTTGGGGATCTCCCCAATCGCTATATAGCATTGGCGGTTCACTCTCTTTTAGCGGAGATTATGTTGAGATTAAAGTGCTCAATACGGCTATCAATTATGGAGAAAACGCCGGAAGTTACACCCTCAACTTGCTTAGCCTGCCATACGGTGTCAGCGGGAGTCCTCCCGAGGATTCGGTTCCCTCGGTCACAAATATCCCGGGGGGCGGGCAGGTTAATCGTTTTGCGAATGTTACCGAGCGCATGAACTTGCTCACCCCTCCCAATAACGCCGGAGTGGATCCTTCAGAATACCCATCCAACCTTCCCTTCTTTTGGGATTTTAATATCCTTGCGCCAGATGCAGGTGCGCGGGCAAAAATCTGGTTGGATCAGGAATACACTTCAGAGGTTACCTATAATTTGTTTCAGACCGACACCCGCCACTGGTCAGAATCTTCTCATGCCTGGGAGAATGATTTTAATGGCGACAATACCTATTATTGGCGAGTCCAGCCTGACTATAATCCAAGTCTGACCTCAACACTTTATGGGGTTTGGAGCCAGGGATATCGATTTGAGCGCAGGGGATTCATCCCTGAGAACCTGCAAACATCCGGTGATCTCGCCACACCGACCTTCTCTTGGGACATGGTCGAGGGAGCCGAATATTACGATCTAAAGGTTTCAACGAGTCAAGAATGCGGTGGGACGCCAGTGATCAACATCAGCACCAGGCTGAATTCCTATACTTATACCGACCATACTCTGGCCAAAGCCACCTATTATTGGTGTGTGCGTGTGCATCGATACGCCCCCACTGGATCAGGTGTGGATAATGCTTGGTCGGTCCCCACGTATCCCTGCCCAGCGCCCCCAGGTGTTAATGATGCCTGCTTCGAGTTGAATCTACCTGTCCCAACCGGGTTATCACCGATTACAACGGACCCATTGGATGTAGTGACACAGGCCCCGACTTTTTGTTGGACGCCCCTTATCTTCTATTCACCTATCGGGGATCCCGTCCTGGCTGCCTGGAAGTATAAACTTGAATACAGCCGAAACGGCGGGTTTTCATCCCCAATTGATGTTGATACGGAGCAAAGCTGTTGGACACCCAAGGTCGGTCTTGCGGATGGACCGATCTATTGGCACGTGGCAATGTTTGATGGTGAAGGTAAACTAGGCTCATACAGCCCGCCCGAGTCTATTTACAAACAATATTCAGTAACCACATTGGTCAGCCCGACCGGAGGGACCCCCATCTTCACAACACCAACTTTTATCTGGACTCCGGTCGATGGAGCAGCAAAGTACCAACTACAAGTCTCGATCCGCGAGGACTTCTCTACAACTGTGGATGATATCACGACGCATAATATTCAATATACGCCTATAACGATCTACAATACCAACCTCACCTATTTCTGGCATGTTCGCATTATCGATGATGATGGCATCCCGGGCCCATGGTCTGATGCAGCATTGATCATCGACCCATATAATTACAGTGCGTTCTTGCCTTTGATCAGGCGCCCATAACCGGTTACTAATAACAGATACCCATATTGATACAAACAGCCCCATTTGAATGATGGGGCTGTGTAATTAACCGGACGCTTTTGAAAGTAACTCAATTGTGATTAGCGCACCATTCGAATGAAGACCAGCCTAAAAATGCGGCCAATGATTTGACTTTAGTGGATCCTTATTCTAAACTTATAGTATGACCGGACACGTCTATTCCTGCACCTGCATCGGTTTGCTGGGGACCATCGTTGAGGTCGAGGTGGATACCAGTTCGGGCAATCCCCGGGTGATCATTGTTGGTCTTCCAGATGCAGCCGTTGAGGAGAGTGGTGATCGGGTCCGATCGGCAGTCAAGAATGCCGGCTTTTATTACCCGCGCGGACGTGTGACCGTCAACCTGGCACCTGCCACGGTTCGCAAGGAAGGTCCCTCCTTCGACCTGCCGATCGCGCTGGGTGTGCTGGGTGCGACCGATCAACTGTCCCGTGAGGTGCTGGAAGGCTGCGTGGTGCTCGGCGAACTTTCTCTGGATGGGGTCGTCCGCCATGTGCGCGGGGTGTTGCCCATGACGGCGGACGCTCGTGCCGCAGGGTTCAAACGCATCTACGTCCCCGAGGTCGATGCGGCCGAAGCAGCTCTCATCCCGGATGTTGAGGTCATTCCCGTGTCAAGCCTGGCTCAACTGGTCGCTCACTTGACCGGGCGCCTCAGCATTCCGGCGGCGGTCGCCAGGCAGGCTGAGGAGGATGAACTTCCGGTATTAACCGACCTGCGTGAGATCAAGGGGCAGGAGTATGTCAAGCGCAGCCTGGAAGTGGCGGCAGCCGGAGGTCACAACGTCTTGATGATCGGTCCGCCGGGAGTCCGGCAAGACATTGCTGGCACGTGCACTCCCGGCCATCATGCCGCGCATGACCCTTGAAGAAGCCCTGGATGTGACCCGCATCTATTCGGTGGCCGACCAGCTGCCGTCCGGGGTGCCGTTGATCCGCAGCCGGCCGTTCCGCTCACCCCATCACACCACCAGCCATGCCGGGCTGGTGGGTGGGGGTAATTGGCCGCGTCCGGGTGAGATCTCCCTGGCACACCGCGGGGTTCTGTTCCTGGATGAACTGCCCGAGTTCGGCACCCGGGTGCTGGAGGTCATGCGCCAGCCCCTGGAGGATAAGGTCGTCACCATCAGCCGGGCCCACGGCTCGTTCACCTTTCCGGCCAACTTCCAGCTGGTGGGTGCGATGAACCCATGCCCATGTGGGTACTACGGTGATCACCAGAAAGCCTGTACCTGTGCCATGGGCATGATCTCCAAGTATCAGAAGCGCATTTCCGGTCCACTTTTGGACCGCATTGACATTCATGTGCAGGTTCCCCGGGTGGAGTACGATAAACTGTCCGATGACAGGCTGGGTGAATCATCAGATACCGTGCGCGGCCGGGTCGAGACCGCCCGCCAGCGCCAGCGCGATCGCTTTGGGATCTCTTCGTCAGCAGACCTCTCCCTGACCTGCAATGCGGATATGCGACCGGCGGAAGTGCGCCAGTATTGCCCGCTGGATGAAACCGGCCGCAGCTTGATGCGCTCGGCGATGCTCCAGATGCAATTGTCTGCCCGCGCTTATCATCGCATCCTCAAACTGGCGCGCACGATCGCGGATCTCGCTGCCGCAGAGGCAATCTCAACAACCCACCTGGCTGAAGCCTTGCAGTATCGTCCTCGCCTGCTGTTAGATTAGAAAATACAGGTTTTGATAATTTTAAGGTTCCAGGGGCGTTTGAAAATATCAAGTGTGATAAAATCCGATTCAGTTTGACAATCCCACAATCGAGGAGGTGGTCGAAGTAAAATTTGGGAGTACCAGGGTTTATTTTGCTTTTGTTCCAACAGTCATTCCAGTTCTAATAAATTCTGAGGAGGAATCGATGGTACGAAAGACAGTTCGTATTTCCGTTTTTGTATTAATTCTGGCAGCCATGCTGCTGAGCGCCTGTGCACCCAAAGCGACCACGTCCGGAGAAGGCTTTACCTTCGGTATTCTCATGGTCGGTCCTTATAATGATCATGGTTGGAGCCAGGCTCATTACGAAGCCGGCTTATATGTCGAGGAAAAACTCGGCGCCAAGATGATCTATATCGACAAGGTCAACAGCGCTGACCGCCCCGGAACCACGCCGGACCAACTGGCCGGTGAGCTGGTCGCCCAGGGCGCCAAACTGGTCATCTTCAACTCGGACGATATGAAGGATGCCAGCACTGAATTTGCCAAAGCCAATCCCGATGTCAAGGTTATCATGGCCTCCGGCGATCAGGTCTGGCCTGATGGCAAGGATTATGAAGCCATAGATAACATGGTCAACATCATGGGGCGCATGGAATACGGCAAGATGATCGCGGGTTGCTCGGCTGCGCTTACGACCAAGACCGGCAAGATCGGCTATCTTGGACCACTGATCAATGATGAAACCCGCCGTCTGGCTGCCTCAGCTTACCTCGGCGCCAAGTACTGCTGGACCGAATACTTGGGCAAGGATCCTGCCGACCTGGCCTTTAAGGTCACCTGGATCGGTTTCTGGTTCAATATCCCGGGTGTCACCTCTGATCCCACCCAGGTGGCGGATGACTTCATCGCCAGTGGATATGATGTGATCATCTCAGGCATTGATACCACTGAGGGTCTGGCGGAAGCCAAGAAAGCGGCTGCCAGCGGGCAGGCTGTCTGGGCCATCCCCTATGACTTCATCGGCTCCTGTGAAGAAGGCAAGGAAGTCTGCCTGGGTGTGCCTTATTTCAACTGGGGTCCTTCATATCTGGAAACCATCAGCAGTGCCATCGATGGCAGCTGGAAGTCCAATTTCCAGTGGAATGCTCCCTACTGGGCTGACATCAATGACCCGGATAAAACCGCGGTCGGATTTGTCAAGGGTGATGCCCTGAGCTCGGGTGCAGGTGATCAGGTTGACAAGTTCATCGATGAGCTGGCTGGTGGTCTGAACCTGTGGATAGGTCCGATGGAACTGCAGGACGGCAGTGTCTATCTTGCCGGTGGCATCGTCGGTACCGATCAGCAGGTCTGGTACCTGCCTCAGCTTCTCGCAGGCATGGAAGGCCAAAGCGTTTCACAATAACCGGTTAACATGGCGGGGGAAGGTCTGACCTTCCCCCGCTTTTTTTAATCGCAATCATTTTCTGATTATGGAAGTAAAACTAGAACACATTTGTAAGAATTTTGGCAAACTTCAGGCAAACCAGGATATCACGCTGACCATTCCTGGTGGATCCATCCAGGGCATCCTGGGTGAAAATGGTGCCGGTAAGAGTACTTTAATGAAGATACTCTCAGGGTACATCCAGGCAGACAGCGGGAGAGATCTTTCTGGATGGAAAGCCGGTTACGATTCATTCCCCGGCAGATGCCATCCACCATGGCGTCGGCATGTTGCACCAGGATCCATTGGATTTTCCCCCCATGCGCGTGATCGATAATTTTCTATTGGGTCAGACCGGGTGGTTTATTCCCAGATTGGAAGATGGTGGTCGGAGAATTCAAACGCCTCTGTGAACAATTCGACTTCAATTTGCAACATGATGCCTATGTGGATATGTTGACCGTTGGTGAACGCCAACAGCTTGAGATCCTGCGCCTGTTATGGTTGGGCGCGCAGGTCATCATCCTGGATGAACCCACCACCGGGCATCAGCTCCCTACAGAAACAGAAACTCTTCGAGACTCTGAAGATCCTGGCCGGGCAGGGGAAGACGGTCATCTTTGTATCCCATAAACTCGAAGATGTCGAGAACCTCTGTGACCGGGTGGTGGTGCTGCGGCAGGGTCAGCTGGTCGGTGACCAGATAAAACCATTTAATGCCAGGAAGTTGGTCAATTTGATGTTTGGTAAGCCGGTCTCGCTGGGCGAGAGCAGAGGCCATGCGGTTGACCGTGTTATGCTCGAGTTGCGGGATCTATCGCTCGAGGAAGAACGCATCCAGATCAAGGATATCAATCTGAAGGTACAGGCTGGCGAAGTGATCGGCCTGGCCGGTATGGAGGGCAGCGGACAGCGTCCTTTCATGCAAGCCTGCGCCGGCTTTTTACGCCCGGTTCATGGGCGCATCCTGGTTGATGGCATGGATATGACCGGAAAGACCTATCCGGATTTCAAGCAACAGGGTGTCGGATATATGCCGGCTGCACGGCTGGAGGAAGGATTGATTCCGGGATTGACACTCAGTGAACATTTCACACTTGCCGGGAAACCGGAAGGTCTTTTCATTGACGTGGACCACTGGCAGATCATTCACAAGGGAAAAGATTCGGGATTTTAACATCAAAGGCAGGCCGGAAAGTCCGGTCGAATCGCTTTCCGGTGGGAATCAACAGCGTGCCATGCTGGCATTGCTCCAGCAACCACTGAAACTCGCCCTGCTGGAACATCCCACCCGTGGATTGGATATCGAATCGGTGATCTATACCTGGAGCAAATTGAAGGAACGCTGCTGCGACGGCGCTGCGATCATCTTCACGTCCTCTGATCTGGAGGAGGTCCTTTTATATAGCGATCGCATCCTTGTCTTTTTCAGCGGCAAGATCTCGCCGCTGATATCCTCGCGCAAGACCTCGATTGAGCAATTGGGCAACCTGATTGGCGGCAAGGATTGGTCGACGATCAAATCCAGCGAGGCGGTGGCTGCATGAATAAACAGCGCTGGCTTAACCTGGCTTTTCAATTATCCGCCCTGGTGCTGGCCCTGGGCTTCGCAACGCTCATCCTGCTGGCGACCGATACCGATCCGTGGCAGGCTTACAAATACATCATCATTGGTTCGATCGGTTCCCTGCGAAAATTCTCGGATGTGCTGGTTTCCTTTATCCCCCTGTTGTTGGTATCCAGCGGCTTGTTGGTGACCTTTTCTGCCGGATTATGGAACATCGGCGTGGAAGGGCAGATCACCCTGGGAGCCATTGCCACCACCTGGGTGCTGCGACTGTTGCAGGACAGCAGCCTGCCGCCGGGCCTGATCATTGCGCTGGCGATGCTGGCTGGCATGCTGGGGGGGGCCATCTGGGCAAGCCTGGCAGGCGCCTTGAAGACTTATGGTGGCGTCAATGAGATCTTCGGCGGACTGGGTTTGAATTTTGTTGCCACCGCCCTGACCTTATGGTTGATCTTCGGACCCTGGAAACGCCCAGGTGTCGGCTCCATGAGCGGCACCGAACCATTTCCAGACTCCTTATGGACTGCCGATGATTCCGGGACTCCGCCTGAGTCCCTGGGCGCTCGGGATCGGTATTCTATTCATTGTCCTGATTTATTTCCTGCTAAAAGGAACCCACTTCGGATTACGGATCAAGGCGGTCGGCAAGAATATCAAAGCGGCCTACCTGCATGGGGTTCCAACCACCCGTTATCTGATGCTGGCTTTCATCCTGGGTGGAGGTCTGGCAGGTTTGACCGGTGCCATTCAGGTGACGGCTGTCTATCATCGCCTGATCCCGTCCATTTCCAGTGGATATGGATTCCTGGGTTTACTGGTGGCCATGCTGGTGAATTTCCAGGCCATCTGGGTGGTTCCGGTAGCTTTATTCTTCGCTGCTCTGAATATTGGCAGCATCCAACTGCCCATCGTGTTGAAACTTGATTCGACTCTGTCGGGGGTGCTCCAGGGTTTCCTGGTGTTGTTTGTCCTGCTGATGGATGGCGTTCGCCAGAAGGTTACGAAGCGATCAGGAGGTGGCTCATGACCAATGATGCGATCCTCCTTGGGTCTGGCAGGGGTGCTGGTCACCGCTGCACCGCTGATTTTTGCGGTCATCGGTGAAACCATCATCGGAACGTGCCGGCGTGATCAATCTTTCCATGAATGGAACGATCCTGCTGACAGCCATGGGTGGTTTTGCGGTCACCGTACAGACCGGCAGCCTTTTTTGGGGTTTCCTGGCCGGCATGGCAATTGGTGCAGTTGTCGCCCTGATCGTGGCCTTCGGCAGCATCACACTAAAACAGAACCAGGTGGCGATCGGCTTTGTCCTGGCCCTGGTCTGCCGGGACCTGGCCTACTTCATCGGAAATCCTTTCATGGGTTTGGAGGGCTCACGTCTTCCGAGCCTGGATATCCCGGTCCTGAGTGACATACCCATCATTGGTACGTTTTCTTCAGTCATGATCTGATGACCTATCTCAGTTACCTGATCATCCCACTCGCCTGGGTGTGGATCTTCCGCACCCGACCGGGTTTGATGCTGCAGGGTATCGGTGAGAAAGCCAGCAGCTGCATTTGTGCGTGGGGCGAATGTCAACCGTCTCCGCTATCTTCTACACCATCCTGGGTGGGGCCATCATGGGTCTGGCGGGTCCGATTTATTCCTTATCGGTCAAGGCGGGATGGAAAGGCACCATCTCGGGACTGGATGGTCTCGGTTGGATCGCCCTGGCGATCACCGATCTTTGGGGGTTGGAACCCGATCCGGGCTGCTCTGGGTGTTTACCTGTTTGCCTTTCTGCAATGGCTTGGTTTGGTTTTGCAGCCCAGCCTGCCCGGTGTGCCTTCGCAAGTGCTGCAGGTGGCGCCATTCCCGCTCATGATCATGACCCTGCTGTTGGTGAACATCGGCAACACCGAGTGGGTGGCTCGCACGCTGGCGATGCTGCCGGCTGCCATTAAGGCGTTTCTTTATGCGACTATTGCGAGCCATGCGTGCTTCATCACCCAGCGCGCTTGGAACCCCATTTGATTCCGAGTAGGGTGTGTCCGATGAGATTTATCTTTGCCAGGCATGGCGAAAGCACGGCCAATACGGCCAGGGTCATTTCCAACCGGGATGACACTTATGGGCTGACAGCCGTGGGGATTCAACAGGCAGAAGCTCTGGCAGAAAGATTGAAAACAGAGAAGGTCGTCCGCCTGTACACAAGCCCGCTATTAAGAGCGCAGGAAACCAGCCGCATCCTGGCGGAAAAACTGGAGGTGCCGGTGATCGTCGACGATGCGCTCATGGAAAACGATTGTGGTTCCCTGGAGGAGCGGGCGGATGAAACTGCCTGGGCAAGCTTTATCGATATCTTTCAGGCATGGATGAAGGGTGAGCGCAGGGATGTTTCGATCGGCGGGTGGTGAGAGTTTTAATGATATTTCCAAACGATTCGTTCCATTCATTCAAAACCTGATACAAACGACGCAAGGCCAGAGCGGCAGCTTTTTGTTAGTCAGTCATGGTGGCGTGTTGTATACCATGCTGCCGTTGTTACTTGAGAACGTCACCCACGCATTTGCCGGCAGGCGGATCATGACGAATACCAGCATCATCATTGCGGATGAAGAGGATGGGAAATTGATCTGCCGGGAATGGTGCGGAGAGCGTGTGGTCGATTCCTGATGGAAGGGAATATTGCCGGTCCTGAGGGTCATTCGAACGAAAGAAGAGGCGCGCAGGAGCTACGACCGTCTCAGCCGCTGGTATGACTTCTTTAGTGGAACTGGTGAGTTATAAATTGGGGATGGAAATACTAGATATAATGGAGACTGCCGGTCAGGCGGTACTCTATTGGAGGTGGGGTTTGGTACCGGCAGGATCCTGTTAGAGCTTGCCGACGGATCGGGGGGAATGGACGTGTTTATGGTATTGATCTTTCGTATGGGATGGGTCGGCTAACCCGCCGGCGCCTGGGAAAGGCAGGCGTTCTGGCTCGGACCTTATTAATTGCCGGGGATGGGTATCAATTACCAATTGCGCCTGGAAGTGCGGATGGTATTTTCATGGGCTTTACGCTTGAACTGTTTGATACGCCTGAATTAGTACCGGTCCTACAAGGGTGCCAGCGAATCCTTAAACCAGGAGGTCAGATGGGGATCGTGACCATGCTCGGTATCAAAACGGCCTGGATTCGCTGAGCGGCTTTATACGAATGGCGCATACACGCTGGCCTCGACTCGTGGATTGCCGCCCGATCGACCCAATCTCGTTGTTGGTGAACTCTGGCTTTTCATGCGAGAAGATGATTTTCAATAAACTATGGGGACTTCCTGTCGCACAACTGGTACTGGTAAAAAAGTGGGATGAACACAGCATTATACGAAGGGGGAGAAGCCATCGATATTTCTTAATGGATTGTAAGGTTGTAGGTATTGACCTAAGCGGGGGAGTACACTATTATAAAACCGACCGGTCGGTCTGTATTTCTTAGGAAACATTAATGCAGCAACGCAGCGAAGAGACACGCAAGGCTATTATCGATGCCGCTGAAAAGCTTTTCACACAGCAGGGTTATACCTCTGCAGGTGTGGCTGAGATCTGCGAAGCCGCCGGGGTATCCAAGGGGGCGTTCTATCATCATTTTGAAACCAAGCAAGCGGTCTTCATGCAATTGCTGGAAGATCGCTTGACATTAATCAATCAGGCCATGCAGCAGGTTATCGACGACGAACGCCAGGTGCCGGATGCATTGATGAGCCTGGCTTCAATGGGAAAGCTGCTGTTCCTTTCTGAATCCAAACACCTGAACATCATCATGGAATTCTGGGAGCAGGCGAGACACGATCCCAAGACCTGGAAAGCAGCCGGCGCACCTTATGAACGCTACCGGCAATTCCTTTCCCGCATCATCCAGAAGGGTGTGGCGGAGGGGTCCCTGCGGGATGTCGACCCGGATGATGTCTCCAGGTTGATCATCGCGATCGCAACCGGGTTGATGCTGCAGGGCGTGATGGATACGGAGAGCGAAGCCTGGGGTCAAACCGTCGAGAAATATATCGAAATTCTAATAGAGGGAGTCAGCGCAAAAACCACAATGATACTTGTCACCGGAGCCACGGGTCATATCGGAAATGTGCTCATTCGCAAGTTGTTGAAGCGCAAAGAAAAAGTGCGCGCCATGGTCATGCCGCATGAAGATCGGGCGGCATTAAAAGGACTGGATGTGGAGATCGTTGAAGGCGATGTGTTGGACGTGAAATCACTGCGCCAGGCCATGCAGGGTGTGGAACGGGTCTTTCACCTGGCAGGCATGATCTCGATCATGCCGGGAGAGGATCCCTTCGTGAGGATGGTCAACCTGACGGGCACCCGCAACGTTGTTGAGGTTGCCAAAGAGATGCACGTCCGCCGGTTGATCTACACCAGCTCGATCCATGCCATCAAGCGGGTTGAAGGCACCACGATTGATGAAACCGTGCCATTCGACCCCTTGACCACGATCAGTTCTTACGACCGTTCGAAAGCTGAAGCTTCGCTGGTTGTTCTGGATGCCGTACGGGAGGGTCTGGATGCGGTCATCGTTTGCCCAACCGGTGTGATCGGACCGCATGATTACCGTGGATCTGAAATGGGGAACCTGTTCCTGGATTGGATGAAGAGTCCGGTCAATTTCCTGATCAATGGGGCGTATGATTTTGTCGACGTCCGGGATGTGGCGGATGGGCAGATCCTGGCCAGCGAACGTGGACGAAAGGGAGAAAGTTACATTCTTTCCGGTCAGAAGATCACATTGACCAGAGATCCTGCGCCAGATTCAAAAGGTGCTTGGCGTTACCAAATACGGACTGGCGTTACCCAGAACAATTGGCGATGTTTGCTGCCCGCCTGGCCCCGTTCTACAGCCGCGTTTTCGGTAAGAAACCACGTTTCACCGAGTATTCGATCGAGACGGTCGTTGGTAACTCGACCATCAGCAATGCCAAGGCCCGCCGCGAACTTGGCTTCAAACCGCGACCATTGACCCAATCCATCCGGGAAACCGTGCTCTGGTTGCTGCAATATCAAAAAGGATTGAAGGCCGCCCGGAATGCATAAACGGGTAACGGTCTGAATGAGTACTAATTTATGAGTAATCAAATTAATCACTGATTGGCAGGGAAAGATCGCACTGATCACCGGTGCTTCCGGTGGAATCGGCTCGGCTATATCCAGGAAACTGGCTTCCGAAGGGGTGCATGTCATTCTGGTTGCACGGCGCATTGAGATCATGGATGAACTGGCGCAGGAGATCAAGAGCTCTGGCGGTCTGGCGACAGTCATGCCGGCGGATCTCTCAAATGAGAAGGAAAGAAAAAAAGTATATCGCCAGGTGATGTCTCAATTTGGGCACCTGGACATCCTGATCAACAATGCCGGCTTTGGTTGGTATGGCTATACCCAGGACATGCCCTGGGACGCTGACGCTGGATATGCTGAGGGTCAACATCTCCGCGGTGGTCCAATTGACCCAGATGTTCCTGCCGGCCATGCGTAAAAGGAAAAGCGGGCATATCATTAATATTGGCTCAGTGGCGGGCAGCATCCCCAGCCAGGGTGTGGCGCTTTACTCAGCCACCAAGGCTTTCATCAATGCATTCACAACCTCCCTCTATCGCGAACAGGTCGACCAGTGGCGTGAACGTCAGTGTCCTGCGGGCAGGTCCGGTCACGACGGAATTCTTCAGGACCTTGAACAAACGAAAGAGTTCATTGCTTGATTATGTGGAACAGCTGGGTGTATCACCACAACATGTGGCGGTGTCAGTCTGGCAACTGATCCTGCATCCAAAACGGAAAAAGTATGTTCCCGGCTGGATGGGCATTATCCCGTTTGTGGAGTTTGCATTTGGCTGGATCATGGATATAATAGGACCATTGGATCTGAAGAAACAGGCAGTCTGAAGTTCAGACTGTCTTGTCCCCAGGGAGCTGTCAGGCACGGGGGCGCCTGACAGTTCTATTTAATCAGGCATCCACCAGGTATCATTAAATGATACTTCGCATTCTGACCATGGCTGTCAGATTTACAAATAATTGATCTTGTTATGGGTACTTAATCTGGCTTAGCTTGTGTATAATGATGATTGGTGAGTGAATTTTATACAATTAGCGTCGGAGGTAATCATGACTGCACCCAAAAAATACATCAAGCAGATGGAGGAAATCCTGAAGGCGGCTGCCGCGGAAGGCCAAAAACGGCCGGTATTTGAATGGAAATCGGCAACCGCAGCAAAAAAGAATGAAAAGACCATCCGGGGGTTGCTGGAGGAACTGCGCAAACTGAGACAGGAACTCCATGACGAGATCGAAAAGATGCGTGCAGACTTCGCTGAGAAGAAAACGACCGCATCGCGAGGGACGAATCTTTCCGGTCGGGGTGGTTTCATGATGAAGAAGGGCAACATGTCGAACATGCAGCTGGTGGACCTGCGTCGTCAGGAACAGGCCAATGTCTTTCCATATGAGGCAGCCCAGCGCAGGATCGACGAAGAGATCACAGCCCTGGATCGAACAAAGATGGAAATCGAAAGATTCCTGGAGGATGCCATCGAAGCATCCCCCGCAAGCACTGGTACAAAGACTGCCAAGGAGGTCAAACATGGATAAGCGTTGGGTTCTTTGGATCGGGATCATCATTGTTGTCATTGGTGTTTTCCTTCTGGTCGGTGAATTATTCCAATTCAGTGCGGGTGCCTTCCTGTTTCCCGCTGTCCTGGTCGGCCTGGGCATCTGGTTGATCTTGCGCCCACGCATGCTCGGACCTCAGGGTGAGGTTCATGCCCGTATCCTGGGTGATGTTGTTCGTAACGGGGACTGGCAGGTAAAACCGGAAGAGCTGTGGCTGCTCATCGGAGATATCCACCTGGATCTGACCAAGGCCCAGGTTCCGGAAGGTGAGACGACCATCACGGTCTATGGTTTTGTGAACGATGTCAAGCTCACCGTGCCGGAAGGGATCGGGATCGGTTTGCATTGCTCGGCATTCGTCAGTGAAGCCAAGATGTATGGTGAAAAAGAGTCTGCCATATTCATGCCGTTGGACCGCAACTCGGACGATTTTGTCGCCTGTTCACGAAAAATACTCCTCCGGACGAACAGCTTTGTTTCAGAAATTAAAGTGAGGCGGCCGCGATAAGCTCTTGTTATCTGCAGTATCGATCCATTCTCCATGAATGAGGTTCCTGCAACTCTCGAGCGGCAACCCCAGGTTGATGTGAGTTCGCGCGTTAAAGTCCGTAAACTCAATGATTTTCCCGACATTCAGCCTGCATATCGAAATATCGCCAGGAATTATGCCACACCACTGTTGACCGGTCCCCCGCTGTGTGACGAGTTGATGGCCCTCATCCTCCATCTTTATACTGAGGAAGAGGCGCAGCTTTCGCAACATGTCACCAGCCCGGTGGGCATTTGTGCCCGGGAGATCGCCGGCCGGGAAAAGCTTCCGGTTGACCGCGTCCTCCTGGTTCTTGATCGTGTGATCAAGGAAAAGGGCATTCTGATCGGTATCGGAACCGGTTTGTGTGCGGTGAAATGTGGTTCCCGGCATGTTATTGAGATGGAGGCACTGCCCGGTTATCAGCGCCCCCCGAGATTATTCACAACGACTTTGTTGCGAAACGCACCCAATTACGTCATCAATGCAGTCAACACCTGGAAAAAATACATCCGCCAGGTTCCCGGTTAACGAGGAATAAATGAATAAACCGACCCACCATTCTGGATATATTGCTCTTGTTGGCCGGCCAAATGTTGGTAAATCCAGTTTAATGAATGCATTATTGGGCCAACAGGTGGCACCGGTCACATCCCGCCCCCAGACGACACGCCGCATTCAACTTGGTATCCTCACCCGGGAGGATGGGCAACTGGTCTTCCTGGATACACCGGGCATTCACAAACCTGTGAATAAGCTTGGGACCTTTATGAATGAATCCGCCGAGACTGCCATTCGGGATGCAGACATCATTGCGATTATTGTGGATATCAGCCAGGGTTTGAAGCCGGAAGATGAAGTGGCTTCAGATCGCTTGAATGCGTTGGGCGGGAAGAAGCCGCGCCTCTTGATCGGGAATAAAGCTGATCTCATCTCAGCCGAACAACAGGAAAAGATGCTGGCGCATTTCAGCGATTTATATGGCTGCAGTTCCGGGATCGCAGTATCAGCCATGACCGGCTGGCAGCTGGATAAGATGATTGACACATTGACCAACCTCCTTCCGGAAGGCGAAGCTTATTATGGGTCTGATCAGTTGACAGACCTGTACGAGCGCGACATCGCCGGGGACTTGATCCGAGCTGCCTGCCTGAGGCAGTTACGCGAGGAAGTGCCGTATTCAATAGCGATCAGAATCGAGAACTTCAAGGAACGGGAAAATGGGATCGTTTATATCGAAGCGACGGTGTTCGTTGAGAAGGAATCCCAGAAGGGTATCGTGATCGGGAGCGGGGGTGGGATGCTGAAAACCATTGGTACGGATGCCAGGCGCACCATCGAGGAGATGTTGGGTGTTAAAGTCTTCTTAGAGTTGCGGGTTAAAGTCGAAAAGAACTGGCGCAATGATCCAAATGCGTTGAAGCGTTTTGGTTATAAACTGGATTGAGCTGAATGACTGTATTTTGGCTCTTCTCACTGGCGGTGTTGTTTGCGATGGCTGACTGGTATGCCGTGGATAAGAATATCACCTGGCTGCGCTACAGCTCCAAACCGCTGGTGATCATTCTCCTGGGGATCTGGCTGCTGCTCCAACCGGTCAGTTTTTCGAGCCTGTTCTGGTTTTTCCTGGCACTGGTTTTCTCATTGATCGGGGATATCTGGTTGTTGGCTCCTTCCCGTTTCTTCATGGCCGGGCTGGCTTCTTTCCTGCTGGCGCACGTCAGTTATATTATCGGGTTCAACCAGCATCAGCTTCCACCGCTCACCTGGCCGGTGGTCCAGCTCGTTTCTTTCTTCATTTTTCTGGGCGTATTCATTTACCCCCTTCTGTATCGAAGCATCAAAAAGAGATCGGGCACGCGTAAGCTGCAGGGCGCGACCTTGATCTACTTTATCATCCTGTCCTTGATGGCGATCAGTGCAGCATCCACCTTGTTCAGGCCTGATTGGGAACGTCAAACGGCGGCCTTTGTGGCAACCGGTGGTCTGCTATTCTTCTTTTCGGATTTCATGCTGGCGTTCGATCGATTTATCCGCCCGGTGAGCCATGGCCGCCTGGTTGTTCATATCACCTACCACCTCGGTCAGTTCGGATTGATCCTGGGACTGGTCTGGCATTTACTGATCAAATATCCCCTGGTTTAAGAGTTTAATTCCCGCTTTGTGACAGGCAAACCAATAATGGTTTGATCGCCTCCTGTGCCTTTGCCGAGAGGCTGGCCAGGACCGGTTGAGGTAGGCTGAATCCATCCAGAGGAACGATCTCCAGGATACGGTATCCGTTCGGAGTGGTCTGATCTGTGATGAAACCGATGGCTGCGGGATCAGACATCACAACCTCGATCATGGCTTGCTCATCCGGAACGAACCGACTGGAAGGGGACATGGAACGACGATTCAGAAGAACATGCTCCATCAGGAGTCTGACATCGTCACCTTCCGGGTAGCTCCAAACCTGGATGGGTGTGGTCTCTGAGAAATCCCCGGGAGATACGGCCCGCCAATCCGCAATGCTGCCCGTCAGGATACTTCTAACGACCGCGGGCTCCAATTTCGAGATGGGATTGCCGGAATTTAGGAGGATGACCAGCTTCATACTGCCGATCTGGGTTGAAAAACTGGCTCCCTCCGGAGGATCACCAACGTGGATGAGCGCATCGTAATCATCGATCTGCAGGGTATTGATCGGCTGTTCGACCAGCAAAAGGTGAATTGGCAGCTCGGAAGCGCAATGGTGGACCTCCGGCTGGAGGATAGACAGATTGGGGGTAATTCCAATTCTCAGCGTGACACGATCTTCAGCCGCAGGTCCAGTGCATGCTGTGAGAATCAGCGAGAGGGCAAACAGGGAGACGAGAAGTTTAGACATATAGAATGATCAATACGATCAGCGCTGCAATCAGGCAGTAGATACTGAAGGCGTACAGACTGTGCTTGCCAAGATACCCCAGCAGCCAACGGATGGCCAGGTATCCAACGATTCCGGCAGCTACCACGCCGGTGATCAGGGCAGGGAGGTAAGAAGACAGCTCAGGCATCTCGAAGAAATCCTTTACCTCGAGCAAACCAGTGGCGATCATGATTGGGATCGACATCAGGAATGAGAACCGGGCTGCGCCTTCTCTCTTCAGTCCGCGTACCAAACCGGAACTGATGGTCGTACCGGAGCGGGAAATACCGGGGAATATCGCCAGGGCTTGTCCCAGACCGATCCAGAGTGCGTCCACCCAGGTCAAGGTGGCCAGATCGCGGGTTTGTTTACTGATACGCTCAGCGACGAACAGGATCACAGCCGTAAGAACCAACATGAACGCAGTGGCTGTCGGCGAGGAAAAGGCGGATTCTACCAGGGGTTTGATCAATAATCCGATAATCCCGGCCGGGATGGTGGCCAGAACGACGAGCCAACCAAGGCGGGCCATGGGATCAGCAAATGGGGTTTTTGATCGAATACCGTTAAACACAGCGGTAACGATTTCGACAATATCCTTCCAGAAGAAGATGATGACGGCAATCAAGGTGCCCATCTGAACGATGACATCGAAAATGAAATTGAAATCCTCGGGTATCTGCCAACCCAGCAGGGCTGGGACCAGTACCAGGTGTGCGGAACTTGAAATGGGGAGGAATTCGGTCAGCCCCTGTACGATCCCGAGAATGATGGCTTGTAAAATGGTCATGGTTTCCTCAAATCAGTAATGGTCACATTGGTTATCCGTTTTTCAGGATATCCTCGCGGAGTGCATTGATAGTTCGGATCAAGGTGTGGATATTATGGATCGACAATAAACTGGCAGACAGCATTTCCCGGGCGATGATCAAATGCCTCAAATAGGCCCGGCTAAAAGTACGGCAGGTGTAACATGTGCAGGACTGATCGATGGGTTCTTCATCCCGGGCGAAAATGGCGTTCATCAGGTTAAGCCTGCCGGTGGTTGTCATGGCAGCATGATGGCGTGCCAGGCGGGTTGGCAGGACACAATCGAAAATATCAATCCCATTTTCAACCCCGGTCACAATATCAGCCGGCGTGCCAACGCCCATCAGGTAACGGGGTTTCCCTTCAGGCAGGATATCAGAGACAAGATTAATGGTTTCGCGCATTTCAGTCTTGGTTTCGCCAACCGATAAACCCCCGATGGCATAGCCTGGCAGATCAAGCGAAGAAATGAATCGTGCCGATCGCTCACGAAGATCAGGGAATATGCCGCCCTGAACGATGCCAAATAAGGCCTGGTCCTGGCGGGTTTTCGCTTTCAGGCAGCGCTCCGCCCAGGCATGCGTGCGCTGCATGGCGGACTCATTGTATTGGAGATCATAGGGGTCCGCGCATTCATCAAAGGCCATGATAATATCAGCCCCCAGATTTTCCTGAATGGCGATCGATTTTTCCGGGGTCAACCGTTGGGTTGATCCATCGATATGACTTTTAAAGGTTACGCCATCGTCGTCGATCTTGCGCATTTTTGCCAGGGAAAAAACCTGGAATCCCCCGGAATCTGTCAGGATTGGATCCGGCCATGCCATGAAATCATGCAATCCACCCAGGCTGGCGATCAGTTCATCCCCGGGACGCAGGAAAAGGTGATAAGTATTGGAAAGGATCAGTGAAGCCCCGGCTTCCTTTATCTGGGCAGGTGTCAGACTCTTAACGGTGGCCTGTGTACCCACCGGTGCAAAGACAGGTGTGGCAATTGGCCCGTGGGGGGTATGAAAGACACCTGCGCGGGCTTTACCTTTGGATGCCAGGATCTCAAATGAGAACGGTTTTCTCTCTTGCATGTCTGCCATAGGAGAGGAATTATACCTTGAGGAAATTATGACAGGTGACCTTCACGAAACGCGCCTTGCCCAAGCGTCCAAGCCGGTTTATACTTCGAGCCATGTCTGACGGCTATTCCACCTGGTTGGAAATCGACCTGGAAGCGATCCGCAACAATATCCGGCGGCTTCGTCAACTCACGAAGACCCCGGTCATGGCGATCGTTAAAGCCAATGGCTATGGACACGGTGCTGTTGAATCCGCGCGCGCGGCCATCGAGGCGGGTGCAGAATGGTGCGGGGTTGCAAGATTCGAAGAAGCCCTGGCATTACGGAAGGCTGGCTTGAAGTGTCACCTGCTGGTGATGGGTTACACGCCGCCAGCCTGTCTCCAGGATGCCATTGACAGGGAGATCAGCCTGACGATCTATGACCTGGAATTGGGAGAGATATACCCCAGGCAGCTCCCGAAATCAAGCCAGGCACTTAATATCCATGTCAAGGTCGATACCGGCATGGGTCGTCTTGGAATTAAACCAGGGGATGCGCTCAAGCTCGTTGAGCAATTATCCCGAACGCCCGGAATCAAGGTGCAGGGATTCTGCACCCATTTCGCCAAGGCAGATGAATCAGATCGGACCTCAACGATGGAGCAGCTGGTCAGGTTCATACCCCTAGTCAAGGAACTCGAGCATCGCGGGCTTCGACCGGAAATAGTCCATGCAGCCAACTCGGCTGCGGCACTCCAATATCCAGAAAGCCGCTTTGACCTGGTCCGGCCCGGCATTGCCATGTACGGATTGAATCCGTCAAGCGATACACCTCTCCCCGATGGTTTTAAGCCGGCTTTAACCTGGAAAGCCCGGTTGACATCGATCAAGAAATTACCACCTGGTCACATGGTCAGCTATGGGGGAATCTATACCACCAGTGCAGAAGAACAGATCGGTGTCGTCCCGGTTGGTTATGCAGATGGTTTCAGGCGGGTAGAGGGTGAACAGGTCCTGTACCAAGGGCAGCGAGTGGACGTGGTCGGCAGGGTTTGCATGGACCAGAGCATGGTCCAGCTCAGTGGCCTGAACGATGTCCATATCGGCGATGAGGTGATCCTGCTTGGATCCCAGGCAAATGAGAGCATTAGCGCTGATGAGATCGCCAGGCGATGGGGGACGATCAATTACGAAGTCGTATGTGGGCTATCGAACCGTCTGCCACGAATCTATCTGGGATAAAGGCTGGCCTAAACTGACAATACAACAACGAATTGAAAAGAAATGGCAGGTCAAGCCTGTCATCCCTGCAGACGTCGCAGCTGAGCTCAAAGATTTTAACCCGCTTGCACGCCAGGTGTTATTCAATCGTGGAATCCTATCGAGCGAGGCGGCTGTCCATTACCTCTCCGCGGCTCAACCGGAAGTAACCGACCCATTTCTGCTAACGGGGATGCGTGAGGCAGTTAATCGAATTCAACAGGCGATCAGCACCAATCAAAAGATCGCGATCTATGGCGATTACGATGTCGATGGTGTTACAGCGACGGTATTGCTGGTCGAATGCATCCGTCGAATCGGGGGTTCAGTTTGCGAGTATATACCCAACCGTTTTGAAGAGGGTTATGGCGTCAACAGCGAGGCATTATCTGAATTGTATCGAATGGGTGTGGCCCTGGTCGTCACCGTGGATTGCGGTGCCCGTTCACCCGCAGAAGCGGAGCATGCCCTCGCCATCGGTCTTGATTTGATCATCACGGACCACCACCAACCCGGCGAGATCATTCCGGAGGTGGTCGCCTTGATCAATCCGAAACAACCAGGTGATGCTTATCCGAACAAGGACCTGGCCGGTGTTGGTTTGGCATTTAAGCTGGCAGAAGCATTACTCAGCGTGTACCCTGAGATACGATTGGATGAATACCTTGATCTTGTAGCGCTTGGCACCGTGGCTGATATGGCTGTCTTGTCAGGAGAAAATCGCTATCTCGTTCGGCAGGGATTGGACAGGATCCGTGGCCGCTATCGACAGGGTATTGCATCCCTGGCCGGGGCTGCCGGCTTGGACCTATCTGGAACCACCGCCCAGAATATCGGTTATATTCTTGGACCTCGATTGAATGCTGCAGGCCGGCTTGAGAGTGCACTGGATGCCTATCGATTATTGATCTCGCAAGAAGTTAATGAAACCGGTCTGCTTTCCCAGAAATTAAATCAACGCAATCAGGAGCGACGGGAGATCATGCAGTTGATGCAGGAGGAAGCTGCAAAACTCGCATTCGAAAGACGTCCTGATCCCTGGGTGTTGTTTGCTTACTCAGAGGAGTTTAATGAAGGTGTGGTTGGGTTGGCTGCCAGCCGGCTGGTGGATCGATATTACCGCCCGGCGATCATCGGCAATTTAAAGGGGGACATGGCGCGTTTTTCATGCCGCAGCATCCCGGAATTACATATCACGCACGCGCTCGATCAACTGGCAGATCTATTCGTGCGCCATGGTGGTCATGCTGCTGCTGCAGGTCTGACAATCATGACAGAACGCATTCCTGAATTCATCGAGCGCATGGAGCAGGTTGTCGAGCGAGAGATCGGGGATCTGTTGCTTGTACCACTGCTCGAGATGGATATGTGCCTTTCATTGGCAGACCTCAGACCACAGGAATATTTTGGTTTGGTCGAAAAATTGGAGCCAACCGGTTTGGGAAACCCCGAAGTTTTTCTGATGTCAAAACATGTCAAGTGCTGCCATGCAGCTCAGATCGGGAAGGACAAAAACACCCTGAAATTAACCGTCATGCAGGGAGGAGTGACCTATGATGCGATCGCGTTCCAACAGGGATACCGGTTACCTGATCTGGGGGATTTTCTAGACCTGGCATATACGCTCAATATTGATCATTACCTGGGCGTTGACAGGCCACGGGTCCAACTCATGGTTCGGGATATCAAGTCGTCGTGAGTTACCTAATCCACAAATCGATATTTTAATAACGCCCACACAGCGGCAAAAGCATCACCTATGTGGATCTTCTTGCCTTCTGAGTAATCCCTGGGATTGAAAGTTATCGGCACTTCAAAAATACGGAGATGCTTTTTCAGGATTTTGGCTGTGAACTCCGGTTCGAAATCAAACCGGTTTGAACGCAACACGATATCCGTGAAGATTGAGCGTTTAAAAACCTTGTAACCTGTTTCCATGTCACTCAGGATGTTGTTATACAGGATATTGGTGATAAATGTCAGCAGCTTGTTGGCAACCATATTCCAGTAGAGGATGGGGCGTCTGCCACCACCCAGGAAGCGTGAGCCATAGACCACGTCAGCGATTCCCTCGCTGATGGGTTTAAGCAGTGCCGGGTAGTCTTTGGGGTTATATTCCAGGTCTGCATCCTGAATGATGACGATATCCTGGGTGGCATTCTGAATTCCCGTGCGGACGGCCGCTCCCTTACCCTGGTTCTTTTCATGCAACACTACTCGAATGCCTTTCTTTTTGGCAAGCAGGGCGAGTTTTTCGCGAGTTCCGTCAGATGATCCATCGTCGACCACCAAGATCTCTGTTGCCAATTTAGTGGCGATCACTCGTCGGATGATCTCATCCACAGTATTGACTTCATTGTAAATGGGAATGACAACCGATATTTTCATTTGAGGGATTATACGGTAGATAATATAGACAGGCAAGTATTAGGTCAAAAAGTTCTCTCGGTGCTATAATTTATTAATTGGAGAGTCATATGTCAGAAGCAGTCACACCCACCCCAACGCAAACTGGCGGTCTTGCATTTCATCCCAAACCGATCGCGTCCATTGAACAAACCGGACTGGGAATTCTTTGGTTGCAGGACCTGACACTTAAAACCCTTTATTACACGGGTGTCATGACAGGCTTTGCGCTATCTGAAGCTTTGTGCCTGCCATTCTCCGGCGTGACCGATGCAATATTATTGGAACTCAAGAAAGAGAAATTTGTTGAGGTGCGTTCATCCCAGCAAATGGGGGTGGGCGAGGGCGCTTTTGTTTATGCAATCACCGAAGCAGGATCAGGGCGAGCCAAAGAAGCGATCGATCGATGCCAGTATGTCGGCCCGGCCCCCGTCACCATTAAAGAATATGTGGAAACCTGCAAGAAACAAACCCGCGGTCATTTTGCGGTGACGAACAGGGTGATGCGCCAGATCCTTGCTCATCTGGTTCTCCCAGAAAAAACATTCCAAAAAGTCGGCCCGGCAGTAAATTCCGGGTTGCCGATCTTTTTATATGGACCTTCCGGTAATGGCAAGACCAGCATCGCCCGTGCGATTGGCAAGCTGGTAACTGAGCAGGAGATCTATATTCCACATGCGATTTTTGTAGAAGGCCAGGTCATCCTGGTTTATGATTCGGTCAATCACCAACGCGTGATTACTGAAGACCCAAAATCCGCAACCGGTCCATCTCTGGCTGCGATGCGCCGGGATACACGCTGGGTGCGCATCAAGCGGCCGTTCGTGGTGGTCGGAGGGGAATTGACTCTTGATGGGCTGGACCTCGTCTTCGATGATACGAATAAATATTATGAGGCGCCCTTCCAGATAAAAGCCAATGGTGGCATCCTGTTGATCGATGACTTTGGACGCCAGATGGTTCACCCACGGGATTTATTGAACCGCTGGATCGTGCCACTCGAAAATCATATTGATTATTTAACCCTGCATACCGGAAAGAAGATCGAAGTACCCTTCGACGTGATGGTCATGTTCTCCACCAACCTGCCGCCCAGTGAATTGGTGGATGAAGCCTTCCTGCGAAGACTCCGGCACAAGATCGAAATCGGCAACCCAACTTTTGATGAGTTTCGGGAAATATTCAAACGATCTGCGATCGGTATGGGGGTCGGGTACAGCGATGATGGACTGGCCTATCTGCTGAAGGAATGGTATCTGAAACAAAAGCGAAACCTGCGCGGTTCTCACCCTTCAGAACTCTGCAGCCAGATACTTGATATCGCCCGATACCTGGGCATCCAACCCGCGATGACGGTTGATCTTCTCGAGCGGGCTGCCCAATCGTATTTTGTCAATCTTTCCTGATATGTTTAAATCATTATCAACCCCTGTCATCATAGGACATCGGGGTGCATGCAGGTATGCACCGGAAAACACCCTTGCATCATTCAAATTGGCTGTCGAGCAGGGAGCACCTGCAATCGAGTTCGATGTAAAATTGACGAAAGATAACCAGGTTGTGGTTATCCATGACCCCACGGTGTCGCGCACAACGAATGGACAGGGCACAGTAGCCAGTTTATCTCTGTCAGAATTAAAACAGCTGGACGCGGGAAGCTGGTTCTCGGATAAGTTCAAAGGTGAGCGTATACCAACGCTGGCAGAGGTTTTTGATGAAGTGGGTGGCAGGGTCCTGATGAACATCGAATTAACCAACTACACCACCCCATCCGACTCACTTGTAGACAGGGTTGTGGAACTTGTTAAAGAAAAGGATCTCGAAGACCGGATATTCTTCTCGTCGTTTTTAACGACCAATCTGGTTAACGTGAGAAAACGGTTACCTGGTTGTGGCGTCGGATATCTCAAATATATCGGTTCACCAGGAATACTTCAACAGATTTTCCAACCCCCTCCAAAGACCATCGATTCACTCATTCCGCACCGCAGCTCTGTCACGCAACGAATGGTGGATCATCAGCACCGTTTGGGTAGACGGGTTTTGGTATACACAGTTAATGACGATGAAGACATGCGAAATCTCTTCAGGATTGGCGTGGACGGGATTATTACGGATGACCCTTTAACCGGCAACCAGGTGGCGATTGAATTTCGGAATTAATGATGGAAAAGTGAAATGGTAAAAGTCGTACGAATTGCCATCATTTTCATTCTTGTCTGGGCTTCCATTACGACAGCCACTCCCGGGCAGGCTTCCCGCGCATATGGACCAATTCCTGATGCGAGGACACAGGCTGAGTTAATCCTTAATCAGATGACTGTGGAAGAAAAAGTCGGTCAGTTATTCTTGGTGACCTTCCAGGGCACGGATATGAGCCTGACCTCTCAGATTTATGATCTGGTGGTCAATCGGCATGTCGGGGGTGTCATCCTGAGCCTAGAGAATAATAATATTCTCACTCAGCCGGACTTTGTCCATTATTTGTATTCGTTCAATACCAGCCTGCAAAAATTAAAGTATGAAGCATCCTTAACAGGATCGATCAATCCTCAGACAGGCGAGGTAACCAGGCCGAAATTTGTTCCACTTTTTATCGGATTATCCCAGGAGGGGAACAGTTTTCCGAATGACCAGGTTCTGAGTGGGTTGACTGTTCTTCCAAGTCAGATGTCGATCGGAGCCACCTGGAAAACTGATATGGCTTATCAAGCTGGTTCAGTTCTGGGCAAGGAATTACAGGCCCTCGGATTCAATCTGCTTTTAGGTCCCTCCCTGGATGTTCTGGATTCTCCCCGGACGGAAGGTGGTCTTGATCTTGGAGTGCGCACTTTTGGGGGAGACCCCTTCTGGGTAGGTGAGATGGCTGGTGCGTACATCCGGGGAGTGCATGAAGCCAGTCAGAATCGAATTCTGGTTGTCTCCAAACACTTTCCGGGCTACGGCAGTTCTGACCGTCTACCTGGGAACGAAGTAGCCACTGTTCGTAAATCCCTCGAGCAGCTCAAGCAGATCGAGCTTGCGCCATTCCTTGCAGTCTGCAGTGATCTGAGTGATGATGATCATGTCACAGATGCACTCCTGGTGTCGCATATTCGTTTCCAGGGTTTTCAGGGGAATATTCGTGCAACCACCCGGCCGATCAGTTTTGATGCAACTGCCCTGAGTCGATTAACCGCACTTCCGGAGATTGCAGCATGGCGTGACCATGGAGGTTTGTTGATATCAGACGACCTGGGCGGCCGCGCAGTACGAAGGTTCTATGATCCTGCTGAAAAAACATTTGATGCCCGTCAGGTTGCGCGCAATGCCTTCCTTGCCGGGAATGACATGCTTTACATGGGGAATATGCGTTCGACGACGGATCCGGATAGTTACACCTCCATCATCCATACCCTGGATAGTTTCACCCAGAGATACCGTGAAGATCCCACTTTCGCCGTGCGGGTGGACGAATCTGCTTTGAATATCCTGACGCAGAAGGTCAAACAATATCCATCCTTCGATTTTGTGAACGTAACCTCAAGTGCCTATCCTCTCGATGAGGTTGGAAATGATGACGAAATCACCTTCCATATTCTTCAAGAAGCCGCCTCTTTTAATTAGTCCGGACGAACAGAACCTAACGATCAATCTGCCCAATCCACCCGCTATCAGTGATGACATTATTTTCTTCACTTCGACCCTCACCGGAAAACAGTGCTCATCGTGTAATGAACTACAGATCTTCCCTGTTGACGGCCTTGAAAAGGCGGTGATGAAGAACTATGGTCCGCCGAATGCGAGTCAAGTCCGAAGCGAGATGTTGAATTCATATTCATTTAAAGATCTGGCTGCATACCTTGCGTATGGGGTTGTTCCGGAAAACCTCGAAACGGATTTTCCACAGGCAGACTGGCTTGTCTTTGCAGTCCTGGATGTGTCTCCAGACAGTCCTGAAACACAAGCGTTAAAGACACTCCTCGAAGACCGTTATGATCTTGTACGCAATAAAAAGGTGATCGTGTTCGCTTTTTCTGCGCCCTATTACTTCGATGCTACCGACCTCTCCAAAATCACAGCCTATTATGGAATCTATAGCAAAGTACCTGCTGCGCTTGATGTTGCAGCCAGGGTATTATTTCATGAGGTCACCCCGGGTGGGGAATCTCCCGTCACGGTTACTGGCGCTGGTTATGATCTGATCCAGGTAACGTCACCAGACCCCGATCAAATCATCCCACTCTCTCTTGATATCACAGCGGATTCCCAGGCACTAACGCCTCAAAACATAGAAGAACCCTCATTCAATGTGGGTGACCGGTTACCGCTCAGGGCTGGAGTGATCCTGGATCGAAATGGAAATCCGGTTCCAGATGGGACGACCGTCCGGTTCATTGTCACCCGGACTTCTGAGACGACTACCACCCAGCAAATAGATGCGGTGACCGTCGATGGCATTGCTACCGGGCAATTTACCATTGATCTAAAAGGATTGTATGAAATCAAGGTGATCAGTGAGCCGGCTCTGGTTTCAAATATCCTGCAGTTGAACGTCATTAACGATACCGGCGCCATCGTCACTGCACTTGCCCCAACACCCGTTGTGGCAGCTGATCCAAATAATGGGAATTCTGGTGAAGTCCAGGAAACCCAGGCTGCCGGTGGGGGAGACGATAGGCAACCCTCTTTCTTTGGTTCCTGGTTGGCGGCTTTTCTCGTCTTACTATGTGAAGCAGCCGGCGCCTACCTGCTCTTTACTCAAATGGCAAGTTTAGCGGGATGGGGTCTCCGGGCTGTGCTCTTGAGCCTGATCACAGGCTGGCTGGCCTACCTGTATGTCGCATTCGGCTTACCTGGCACAGAAGGAATGAATCTTGGTGGGATCCTTTTAATTGTATTTTTAGCAGGGGGAGTAGGACTGCTCGGTACGTTAATATGGCGATGGTGGTTGTTGCTGAGTCAGAGAAATGATTAACGCACCAGACTGAACAGGAAACCAAAGGCAGTTAAGCCAAGCGCTCCCCACAGGAGATATCGGTCCGGTGACTTCGTGCTTGCTCCGCGCATTTCGCCAAACAGCTTTTCTATCATGGTTGCAGCCGGGGAGGGTATATTACCCTGCAAGGCATCCCAAAACGCCCTGACGGAAGCAGGTCTTTGGTCAGGGTGCAAGCTTAAGCCTAAAAGGATCGCCTCTTCGGTATGGACATGTATAGAGGGATTGATAACGCGTGGGTTCACAAGACTTTCCGGATGCAGGAAGCGATCACGGGCATCTGGAGGGGGTTGATTCGTGACCAGGTGATAAAGGGTGGCGGCCAAAGCGTAGATATCGCTGCGAATATTCGTATGCCCGCTGTCGCCCCCATATTGTTCCAGTGGGGTATAAAGAGCAGTTCCTTGGCCTTGAAGGACCGTGATGGTGACTTCTCCCGGAGCGAGCACTTTTACCAATCCAAAATCCACCAACTTGATCAACCCACTGGGTGTAACCTTGACATTGCTGGGTTTGATATCACGATGTAGGATCGGTGGATCTTGAGTGTGAAGATAGGTGAGGGCATCAACGATCTGGCCAGCCCATTCCAGAATATCCTTTTCAGGCAGGAACGAGCCAGCCTGTTTGGCCGACAACATTAAAGTCCGCAGATCTTTACCCGGCACATAATCCATCACCAGATAATCGCGGTCATTTATTGAGAAGTAATCTGAGACTTTTGGTAAATTTGGGTGATCAAGGCGTGCCAATACTGTCGCCTCACGCTGAAATTGTTCCTTGGCTTGTCGGGCCATCTCAGGAGGTAAAGTGCGATCATGTTCCACTTCCTTGAGGGCACATTGACGACCTTCCAAGCGGTTATCATCTGCCAGGTAGATACTCCCCATCCCGCCCTGACCAATGATCTTATTGATCCTGTATCGTCCCCGAAGTACTTCCCCGGGTTTTAATGGTATCGGCATCTTGTATTATTCTATTATATTTCGGCGTAAAATCGATGAAAAAATTACCCAATCAATTACTTGTCATTTGCAGCGATTGTCTGCTATATTATATCGTTAATGATTAGCAACGGAGGAGAAGGGTGACCCGGGATAAAGATGATTTTCCTGTTCTGGTTGCCCAGGCTGGTATTTTGAATGGCCAGCGCTGGATGTTGAACCGTGCCGTGATCATCGGCAGGGATGCATCTTGCGAGGTGATTATCTCTGATCGCCAGATTTCCAGATTCCATGCGCGCATCATGCCATCTCCAAGTGGAATTCTCCTTGAAGATCTGGGGAGTAAAAATGGCACGTTTTGCAATGGTCATAAAGTCGATAACTCGGTGGTATTGCAGGATGGCGATATCATTCAGGTGGCGCTTGTTCAACCTTTTACCTACATGTCGTCGGATGCCACGTTGCCGTTGGCTGAACCAGCGATCAGTGAAGATCCGACCGTATTGCGCCTGCAGCTTGACAAACGGTCCCACCGTGTCTGGGTACGCCAGAAGGAATTAATACCCCCGCTGTCCGTGCCTCAATTTAAACTATTGCAGGTTTTGTTTGAAAAACATGATCAGGTGGTCTCACGAGATTTACTTGTGGATGAGATTTGGGGGAGCGATCAATCTGAAGGGGTTTCGGAAGAGGCTTTGGATGCTCTGGTTCGGCGTCTGAGAGACCGGCTGAAGGAAATCGATCCGGCCCACACTTATATCCTGACGGTAAGAGGATTTGGTCTGAGGCTGGATAACCCGATTGTAAAGAACAATCACGCAGCTTAAACAAAACACCGGCTGTGTTTGCCGGTGTTCGTCTTTATTTGGAACGCGCTTATTGATTTAAATTTGTCCGCATACTGATATTCAGAACAGACCGATAGATCAGGGCCAGCCGGTCTTTGGATTCCTGGTCTGCCTCGCCGGTGGTTTCTGCCTGAGCGAGCACATTGTTCAACATTGACAGGAAGTCAGGGGTCAGTTTGTCCTTGTTTTTTTCCAGCAGATCTGTCACCGACTTTTCATCCGGAGCGTCCACAAGCTCCTGAATGAACATCAACTCGGGCGGCGGCGCAGTGGCTTGTTGGATCACAGCGGCAACCTTCTGAAGTTTTTCCAGCTTATCAAGTTCGCCTTTCTGGCGGGCTTCTTCAATACGATGCCCTAATACTTCTATGAAGATCGATGTGATCGACTTCAGATTCTGAGAGGTGGCCTCTTCGATTTCTGAAGAAACCAGAATGCTGTCCAATAACTGCCCAGCGCTGGTAACCCGTTTGTTGATCTCCTCGTCCATTTCACGTGTCATTTCCAGGAGTTTTTCCCGCGTCTCGGTTAACTTTTGTTTTTCTGCCTCAGCTGCTGAATCGATCTTTAAACTGAGCAATTGAAAAAACTGATAATCCATACCGGACCGAGCAAGTCCCACGTAGGTTGAAAGTTGTGTTTCTGAGGTGGTCTGAAGGACGAGCTCAAGCAGTTTTTCCCTGGTCAAACCATCCTTACTTGCATCCTGCAACGACTTCACAACCAGTTCGGTCTCAGCCGCTTGCGCCTGGATGCGTTGGCCAACTTTTGAGGATTTGAACAGGTACTCCTGAAGTTCCGCCAGCTGTTTCGCTGAGCTTTCATCACCACCAGCAAGGGAGGCATCTATCAACCGGTTCAGGATCATGAAGAACTGCTCATTGATCAAACCTTCTTCTGTTTAATAACTTCAGCTCGACTATCCGCAGGGATCGTCATCAGCTGTTGCAATAATTTGATCTGGGATTGTTGCTCCTTAATCATCTCGCGAGTTATGCCATCTGCTTCAAGAATGGTTTCGATCAACCCTTGCATGGTCAGCATAGTTTTGGGTGTTAATAGATAGGATTTTCTTTTCTCAGCCGGGAGCCGGTCTGTGGCTTGCTTGATCAATGGGCCGATCAGTTTTTCTTGCTCATTGACAGGCAGACCTAATTCTGACGGAAAATACGTCAGGAGCAATTCTTTTTCAGGATCATGATAGACGATAGGGGAATTTAAAGCCCCCGTATAACCGCAGCTCTGACATTGGATCATGTTGACTGCGCCGGATAATAATTTCTGTTTGGCGGTTGGATCCTGATTCAGGTCCAGAAGCTGGGTGATATCGGCTACGACTGGCTGCCGGCAGCGGGGGCATGCGGTTTGTGTTTGAGGCATGGGACTTCCTTGGATTAGATTAATGACGTGACATTATACCATCGCCGAAAAACCATCGCCTGGGTTAATTTTCAGATGAGGTTGAGCGGGGAAGCGAGAAACAGAAACTGGTACCACGACCTGGTTTGGATTCCACCCAGATTCGCCCCCCGTGTGCTTCAATAATCGAACGTGCCAGGAACAAACCCAGACCGGCTCCTTTGGTTGTCTTAACCGCATCGGAAGCACCGATAAAAGCGATCGAAAACATGCGGCAGATCATCCTGAGAGATTCCGGGACCTTCATCGTGGACACACAGGATCACTTTTTCCGGGAGGATCTGGCTGTTGATGAGAATTTTGCCACCCGGGGAGTATTTGATGGCGTTCGATAACAGGTTGGAGATCACCTGGCGAATTCTTTCTTCATCGATTAGAAGGATCGGGAAATCCTTCGGCAGGTTAATGATCAAACTCATGCTTGTTACTCTGGGTTTGGTATCGTTCGACCAGATGCTGCAGGATATCTGACAGGTTGACATCGGATCGCTGTAGACTGACACCTCCGGTTTGTAAACGGGATGCATCCAGCAGGTCATCGATCAGGGCGGTCAGAGCGATCCGTCTCATCCTCGATAACTGCCAGACTGTCGTTTACGACCTGCTTCTCCCAGCGGGCATCATCACGGCGCAGCGTAGCCACATACCCTTTGATCAATGCCACCGGTGTTTTAAGTTCGTGACTGATGATCGATATGAAGGTACTCTTTAGTTCATCGGCTTGCCGAAAGCGGGTGTTATCCCGGACAGTCATGATGATATTTAGCAACTGGCCATCCGGTGACAGCAAAGGTGCGTAGCTGATACCGACTGGCAGGGGAGTTTGATCGGGTCGTTCGAGATCACCTTCAACATATAGTTGCGCACTCGGTGATAATGGCCATCCCATCCTTTCGGCTTCATCAAGTGATTGTCCTTCAAGTGGGCCATGCCAACGGATCATTTCATCATGCGATTTGCCGATGTATTGATCCAGGGGAATCCCCATCAATCTGGAGATGGTTGCGTTACAACGTTCGATGATATGTGCCGGGTTTAGAATGAGGATTCCATCTGCAGCGGAATCGAGCAGGGCATCCGATCGTTTCTTTTCATTGTTGATCTGTGTATATAACTGTGCGTTGACAACTGCAATCGCAGCCTGGTCAGCAAAACTTCGCAGCAGCAGGCGATCATTATTGGAAAAAATACCGGCATAATTCCTGAATATAAAGATCACCCCAATGACTTTCTTATGCGCCATTAAGGGCAAACCGACACCATTCAATAACCCATACTGGCTGTGAGGGTCAGTCTCTGGAGCGCGTCCATGATTTCCTGAATCTCGACCACCGCAGACTCCTCACCTTCGGAAATATGGGCAATCAGTTTCTCGATATGACGGTGATACTGTGGGGATAGGTTTTTGGATGCGGCAACATGCCAGCTTGGATCTCGCATGCAATGCGATCAAGCCTGCCCTACCAGCCAGCATCTCAATGGCAATTCCCAGGATGCGGTCGAGCAGGGGGGTAAGGTCAAGTTCTTCAGTCAGCGCTCGCGCGATCTCCAACAGGTAATCCCGCTGTCGTACTCGGAAATCAGGGAGCATGGTCAGTTAGTGTGTTCCTGCTCTGCCAACATAATGGCTTCTTCGAAAATGAGAAGCCCTTCGTCGATTTCGGCTTTAGTGACCGACAAGGGGGGAGAGATCCGGATGGTGGATCGTCCGCAACCAAGAGTCAGTAACCCTCGTTCAAATGCCTTGTCCACGATCGAGTCCCTGAGATGTTTGGCAGGTTCCTTGGTGTTCTTGATCCTTGACAAACTCCAATCCGATCATGAGACCGATGCCACGCACCTGGCCGATGGATGGATGCCGGGTGGCGATCTCGCTCAGGGCGTCCAAAGTGTAAGCTGCCCACTTCTGTTGCATTTGCCAAATATTTATTTTCGATCAGGTCGAGGGTGGCCAGAGCTGCTGCGCAGGAGATGGGATTGCCGCCAAATGTATTCCCATGGGATCCCTTTGGCCAGACCATCAGGTTCTTGCGGGCCATCATGACCCCCAGTGGCATGCCGGATGCAATTCCCTTGGCACTCGTGACGATGTCAGGTTCGACGCCGAAGTTCTGGATCGACCACCATTTACCTGTGCGTCCAACACCGGCCTGAACCTCGTCGGCGATCAATAAAATGCCATACTTATCGCATAATTTCCTCAACGCCGGGAAGAATCCGGGTGGCGGCACGATATAACCACCTTCTCCCTGGATCGGTTCCAGCAGGATGCCTGCGATATCCTCGTCTGGAATTAAACGATCGATGATCTCATCCTCGATATAGCGCACAACAGTCTCCCCGTAATCCTCACCAGGGCGGCCGGCCAGTACAGGCCGGTAGGGATCGGGGAATGGGGCGTGTACAACACCATTCAGAAGCGGGAAGAAACCTTTATGATAGGTTGATTTGGATGCGGAAAAGGTCACTGCACCCATCGTTCGTCCATGGAATGCACCCAGAAAACCGATGAATTGCGTCCTGCCGGTTGCATAACGCGCCAGTTTGATGGCCGCTTCAACACTCTCGGTTCCTGAATTCGTCATGAAACAAACGGCCTTTTCTTCAAAAGGCGCGATCTCGTCCAATTTTTCCCCCAGTTCAACCCACTTGGTGTGATAGTAATCCGACGAGATATGGATAAATTTTTCTGCCTGCTCCTGAATTGCCCGGACGACTTCTGGGTGGCTGTGCCCAGTTGCTGCGACCGCAATACCGGCTGCGAAATCCAGGTAACGATTACCATCCACATCCCAGACTTCTGTACCCTTGCCATGGTCCATGACAAATGGATAACTCCTGGGGTAAGAAGGTGATATCACTTCACGATCACGCTCAATAATTGCTTTGGCCTTTGGCCCTGGCAATTTCATTGGATCCACTAAATACCTCCGGTTGTAATGGGAATCAGAGAGGATTGCTCTGTACAAGTTTCATTAAAATTATATCACCGACCTCCCCCTGAAAATTCTACCGAAACTCAACGTGCGTTTCGCTTGCGCATGATCCAGTACTGAATACCCCAGAAATAGAAGCCGGCAATTCCAATCCCAGCAGGATGAAACCCCAGTACCTTGCGTTGAATCATAACTCCCTGCGGGATCATGGACCTGGGTGTTGCTGTCGCAGTTGGTATCGGTGTGGGGGTCATGATCGGTGTGATACTGCGAGGTGTTCTTGTCGGGGGAGGTGTGGTCGGCGTGAGGGTGGGTGTTTCAGTGGGGGGTTGTGCCACCCGGATGGTCAACGTCTGTCCGATGTAAATATCACTGACACCTTCACCCAGACCATTTAACGACCGAAGCTCAGGCACGGATAATGCCATAAGCTGAGGCGATCATCTCCAAGTGTCTGGCCATATTGAACGATATGGTATATCGCTCCGTTCTCGTTTGGTGTTGAAACAATAACCGGGCTGATCGGAGTTACTTCCGTTTGTGGGGCGTTATTCCCCAAGCTGGATGCATAACCAATGGAAGCCGGAAGGATGGCGATCAAGAATACTGAGAAGAGAAGGAGTGACAACAAACGCAAACGCATTATGGGAAGTTAGGTCAACTTTCGATCATGGCTTCGGCTGCCACGAGAAAATCTGTCGCTGAGATCATACCGATCAATTTGCCACTTTCATCCACAACCGGTAAATGATGGATCTGGTTCATCTTTCATGGCTTTTGCGCAATCTCGCAGTGGAAGGTTTGCATTGATGGTGATCAGCGGACTATGCATTACGTCGCGGACTTTTAATTTTGCTGGATTTTGCCCCAATGCGATGACGTGGTCACTGATATCCGTGGAAGTAACGATCCCATATTCAGGGCTGGTGGCTGTTTTATTAACGATGACACTATGGATGTACCGTCTGCGCATGGTTTTTAATGCATCTGCAACACTTGAATCCGGTTCCACGAATACGATATTATTAATCATCCAATCGCTTACAGAAAAGTTCATCATTGTCCTCCGATTTCAATAGACTTTCTGGCTTTTGTCGGAAATACGATCGAGATCAGCATCGACCATTTTTTCCACTAATTGATTGAAGGACACTTCGGGCTTCCAACCCAATTTCTGGTGTGCTTTGGTGGGATCTGAAACCAACAGATCGACCTCTGCCGGTCGGTAAAACTTGGGATCCTGAATTATGTAGTCTTTATAATCCAGACCTACACGATTGAACGCCAACTCACATAGTTCGCGAACCGCATGCGTTTCACCCATGCCGATGACATAATCCTCGGGCGTGGGTTGCTGGAGCATTTGCCACATCGCTCGAACATAATCACCCGCAAAGCCCCAATCACGCCGCGATTCGAGATTGCCAAGCCGGATTTCCTTCGCCAGGCCCTTTTTAATACGGGCCACGCCATTGGTGACCTTGCGTGTGACGAATTCCAGGCCCCGGCGCGGGCTTTCATGATTGAAGAGTATTCCGGAAACGGCAAACAGGTTATAACTTTCGCGATAATTGATCGTGATCCAGTGACCGTAGAGTTTTGCGACACCATACGGGCTCCGGGGATAGAACGGCGTCGATTCTTTTTGAGGAACCTCAACCACCTTGCCGAACATCTCGCTGGTGGAAGCCTGATAAAAACGGATCTTGGGATTGACATGACGGATGGCTTCCAGTACGCGAGTCACACCCAGGCCAGTCACCTCACCGGTCAGTACCGGTTGGTTCCAGGAGGTTGGGACGAAGGATTGTGCAGCCAGATTATAGACCTCTGTGGGCTCATATTGTTCGATGATCTCGACCAGTGAGCTTTGATCATGGAGGTCACCCTGAACAATGCTGACCTGATCCTGGATGTGTTGGATGCGCTCGAAGGTGACTGTGCTTGAGCGACGAACCATCCCAACCACAGTATATCCCTTGGATAATAATAATTCGGCAAGGTAGGAACCATCCTGACCGGTGATCCCGGTGATTAAAGCAGTGGGCATGTATTTCTCCTTAGGTCATCTTGACTGTAATATCACCAATGACATTGGCGGCTTCGTCACCGCGGTCGGCGGCGTTCGAAAGATGGCGGTAAACTTCCCGCAGCTTCAGCAGCTTCATGATATGTTTATTGCTGGCAGGTCCCTTGAATAGATCGGCGATGGCTTCGCGATAGACCGATTCGACCTGGTTCTCCAGCGTTTTGGCTGCTTTGGCATGATCGTTGGCGATACTGGGGTGGTCCTTTAATTGCTGAACTGCCATGAGGAGTTCGCTGCCAGCTTCCCGTCAGAAGGGAGGCCATTTTCTGGAGATAAGGGTTCGGATCAACCTTCAGGATATCCATCTCATCGACGGTGGTATAGGCGTAATCCATGACATCGTCGATGGCACGCGAGAGCGCATAGATATCTTCCCGGTCAATGGGCGTAATGTAGGTACGGTTAAATTCATCGATGAGGATTCGGCGAACCTCATCGGCTGCCTTCTCGGCTTTACCGACTGCCTTGGCGTTCTTGTTGCTGTCAGAACGCATGAATTCTTCCAATAATTCCAGTCCGGCCAGGGTGCTTTGAGCCTGTTCCAGCAACAGTGCAAGGAACTTATCTTGGCGAGGTCGAAATAGTCTATCGAAAAAACCCATCGTGTTCTCCAGGGAGGCATTCAGAAACCGAATCGCATTCCTGATTGTGGAGCCTCCTTCGTCAGGAGATTATATCAGAGGTGGATTTAATATGGACAAGCGCATCTATTTTGAGCGGGGTGGATCTGGGGGAGCGAGAATGATAAATATAAGAGGCGACGAGGGGATTGCGAGCGAAGCGAAGTGCCCCGAGTGACCCCTTGGGAACGAAGGGGTAAACCCCTCTAACAATTGACTGGAATTATAAAAAGAGGCGACGAGGGGATTTGCGAGCGAAGCGAAGTACCCCGAGTGACCCCTTGGAGAACGAAGGGGCAAACCCCTCTACACTTAAGCTTGACTTGGAATTTAATAAAAAGAGGCGACGAGGGGATTTGAACCCCTGATCAGGGTTTTGCAGACCCTTGCCTTGCCACTTGGCCACGTCGCCGTAAAAAAGTGGCTGCTTGCATGGCGATCAACTCCATTGCTTGCAGCCTGATTGTTGCAGAGCGGGCGATGGGGCTCGAACCCACGACCTCGTCCTTGGCAAGGACGCGTTCTACCAATTGAACTACACCCGCATGATGCTTGCTTTACGGGCGCATTTATAACATAGGATATAGTCAGCGTCAACCCTCGCATGCCCTAACCAGGCGCGATTCACTTGCTGGTTGATCATGATCGCTGATTCCAGGATCGATCGGGATCGATTCAGATCGATGGTATAATCTCAGCGTTATTCACCGGGAATACATGGGTGGGGAATATCTTCAAGGTTATTGACATCAGCAATTCATTTGTGATATACTCAACAGTCGCTTATCCCCCGTCCGAACGGAAGGGGTAGGGATATCTTGTTTTAAACCGGAATACCGGTTCATCCATTTAGGAGAGTTGCATGGCCTCTGACTTACCTCTGAAATCATACGCTCGTATTCCCGTTAATCTGCCATTGCCGAATCTGATTACCGTCCAGACTGAGTCTTTTGAACGTCTCAAGAAGGAGGGTCTTTCGGACCTGTTCAATGAAGTCTCCCCGATCGAATCTTACAACAAGGGAATGAAATTGTATTTTCCTGGCGACAAACCCGAGGCTAAGGGTCTATCCTACTGGTTTGGCGAGCCGAAGCATACCATGGAAGAATGCGTTGAACGCGATCTGACTTACGCACGCCCTTTGTATGTCTCAGTTCTGCTGGCCGGCACTGAGATCAACTCCCCGATCAAATCAGATATCTTCCTGGGTGATTTCCCGGAAATGACCGACAAAGGCACCTTCATTATCAATGGTACCGAGCGCGTCGTCGTGTCTCAGCTCATCCGTTCGCCGGGTGTTTATTTTGAAGGCAACGTGGATCGCACCACTGGCCGCATGCTGGCCATGGCAAAATTGATCCCGGACCGCGGCGCCTGGATGGAATTTGAGACCCGCAAAAACGACTATATCATCCTGAAATTCAATCGCAAACGCACAGTGCCGATCACCATCTTTCTGCGGGCGCTCGCCTGTGTGGATGATGGTGTTCCGAATTCACCCTTGAAGGTGGGGGATGATGCCGAAATCCTGTCATTATTCTCGGATATCGACAATGACCCTGATCGAATGTTCATCACCTCATCCCTCAAGCAGGAACCTGAGTATGACATGGCGCATGTCAGCACGATCGCTGAAGCGGCTTTGCTTGAATTCTTCCGTCGGATGCGCCCGGGTGATCCGGCCACACTTGAGAATGCCAAGGCCTTCCTGGAAGAGCAACTTTTCGATAAGCGGCATTACGATCTTGAACGTGTCGGTCGCTATAAACTCAATCAGAAATTGGATCTGGCCGAGCGCGTCCCGATCCGTCACCGGACGGTTACCAAGCTGGATGTGATCCATCTGGTACGGCGTATGATCCTGATCAACAACGGTGTCGAAATGCCGGATGATATCGATCATCTGGGTAACCGCCGGGTAAAAACCGTCGGTGAATTGATCCAGAATAAATTACGCATCGGTCTCCGCCGCATGGAGCGTGTGATCAAGGAACGCATGTCGATTCGCGATCAGGATCAGTTATCCCCGGTGGGATTGATCAATATCCGTCCTGTCGTTGCCGCGCTGCGTGAGTTCTTTGGTTCTAGCCAGCTTTCCCAGTTCATGGAACAAACCAATCCACTGGCTGAACTGCGTCACAAACGCACACTGTCAGCGCTGGGTCCTGGTGGCCTGCGACGTGAGCGTGCCGGCTTCGATGTGCGTGATGTCCACCATTCCCATTACGGGCGCATCTGCCCGATCGAGACGCCTGAAGGGCCGAACATCGGTTTGATCGGCCGCCTGGCATCGTTCGCCAGGGTCAACGAGTATGGCTTCATTGAAACGCCTTACCGGCGTGTGATCAAGGTCCTGCCGGTCAAGGATGATCGTTTGATCGGACGCCAGCTTGCCGAAAATGCCGTCAATTTAAAAGATGGCAATGTACTGGTCGCCAAGGGTGAACGTCTGACAGAAAAGCAATTCAAGGATCTGAAGAAACTTGATAAGCTGACACTGGCGATCACACCTTTTGTATCAGAAGAATATGAATACCTGTCGGCAGATGCAGAGGATAAATTCGTTATCGCCCAGGCGAATGCCACCTTGGACGATTACCAGGAATTTACGGATGATCGTATTTCCTGCCGTTACCACTCCGGTTTTACTTTTTCTGAATCACGTGCCATCGATTTTATGGACGTGGCACCGCACCAGGTGGTCGGCATCAGCGCAGCGCTGATCCCATTCCTCGAGCATGATGATGCAAACCGCGCTTTGATGGGTTCGAACATGCAGGCGCAGGCTGTCCCCTTGCTGGTTCCAGAAATTCCACTGGTTTCGACCGGCATGGAACGACACGCGGCTCTTGACTCCGGTCAGGTTGTCATCGCCGAGGAATCCGGTGAGATCGTTTCAGTCAGCGGGAAACAGATCATCATCAAGGAAAAGAATGGTACTCACCGCACTTACATCCTGCGTAAATACCAGCGCTCCAATCAGAATACCTGCATCGATCAGCGCCCGGCTGTGATCAAAGGCCAGCGTGTCGAAAAAGGCACCATCATTGCGGACTCCTCCTCGACAGAGGGGGGCTACCTTGCCCTGGGTCAAAATGTTGTGATCGCTTTCGTATCCTGGGAGGGTGGTAATTTCGAAGATGCCATCCTGATTTCTGAGCGTTTGGTTCAAGAGGATCGATTCACTTCCGTTCATATCGAAAAATACGAGGTTGAAACTCGCGACACCCGCCTTGGCCCTGAAGAGATCACCCGTGATATTCCCAACGTTGGTGACGAAGCCATCCGGGATCTGGACGAGAGTGGAATCATTCGGATCGGTGCTGAAGTCGGACCCAATGACATTCTGGTCGGTAAGATCACACCCAAGGGCGAAAAAGAATTGACGCCTGAAGAACGATTGCTGCGGGCGATCTTCGGTGAGAAATCCCGTGATGTCAAAGACACCTCTCTGCGGATGCCGCATGGCGAGCGTGGGAAGGTCGTTGAGGTAAAGGTCTTCACTCGTGAAGACAACACAGACCTGGCCGCGGGTGTCGAAACCATGGTGCGGGTTTCGGTCGCGCAACGGCGCAAGATCACGGCTGGCGATAAAATGGCCGGCCGGCATGGCAATAAAGGTGTTGTCTCAAAAGTCGTACCTGTCGAAGATATGCCGTATCTCGAAGATGGAACGCCCGTGGATATCATTCTGAATCCGTTGGGTGTCCCTGGTCGTATGAACATCGGGCAGGTGCTGGAAACGCACCTGGGTTGGGCTGCCCTGCGTTTGGGATTCCGATCCATGACCCCTGTTTTTGATGGCGCCACCGAGTTTGAAATTGAGGCAGAGCTTGCGCGTGCGTGGTTGGTTGATAAAGCCTGGAAGGAAACCACCCAAAAGGCCTGGGATTGGAGCAAAACCCAGGAGTACACTCCGGAAAGCATCACAGATGACGACGAGCTTCGCCTGCTTTACCTGGAACAATGGCTTGGTGACCTTAAGTACAACGTCCTCAAGTTGCGCAACGAACCGGATTATGCACGGCGGGCGACCGTTTTTGAGTGGTTACGCGAGAACGGGTTTGATCCCAAAATGATCATGTCTTATGCAGACATGAATATTCCTTTGAAAGAAACTGCCAGCCAGGATGAAAGAGCCGTCGATGCTTGTTTTCGTCTCTGGATGAGGGAAAACGGTCATGAAGCCGGTAATCTGGGCCATGACAAACTCCTGGAAAAAGCACAAAACATCATGGTGGAAACCGGTTCGCCGCTTCCGACACTGGGCAAGCAGATTATCCGTGATGGTAAGACCGGCAGCCAGTTCGACCAGGCTGTCACGGTTGGTGTGATGACCATGTTGAAATTGCATCATTTGGTCGAGGATAAAGTCCACGCACGTTCCACAGGCCCATACAGCCTGGTTACGCAACAGCCCCTGGGTGGCAAGGCACAATTTGGCGGTCAGCGCTTTGGTGAAATGGAAGTCTGGGCACTCGAGGCTTACGGTGCTGCCTATACTCTGCAGGAAATGCTCACTGTAAAATCAGATGACGTGCAGGGTCGTGTCAGTACCTACGAAGCCATCGTTAAAAATGAACCGATCGAAGAACCCAGTATTCCGGCCTCCTTCCGGGTTCTGGTCAAGGAATTACAGAGTCTCGGCCTGGCCGTTGAGGCGGTTATGGATAATGGTGAGGTGATCCGGTTCGGTAAAGATGAGGAACGGATCAAGCCACCCAAGGTTTCGACTGGGTTACTTGGTCTGGGTGAAGACCTGTTATAAACGATGATTATTCTTGACGGTTTTTTCACCTCATAGTAAAATCACCGTTCGTATTTTGGATGCTGGAACGAAATAAGCATCCGTCCCGTTGGATATCTGGTGAGGCCATCAGTTCCGCGATGGCCTCCCTTAATGGAAAACATCAGAAAGCGTAAAGGAAATCTGGAGGAAGTGTGCCAACGATCAATCAATTGATCCGCAAAGGTCGCCAAACAAAGAAGGAAAAAAGCAAGTCTCCTGCTTTGCTCTACACGTACAACGTCAAGTCACAACGGCGCATCCGCCAGGCTGACGGTGCGCCCCAGAAGCGCGGCGTTTGTACCGTGGTTCGTACAATGACACCCAAGAAACCGAACTCGGCTCTGCGTAAGATCGCCAGGGTTCGTTTGAGCAATCTTCTTGAGGTGACAGCTTATATTCCCGGTGAAGGTCACCAGCTTCAGGAGCACTCGGTTGTGCTTGTGCGTGGTGGCAGGGTCCGTGATCTGCCGGGTGTACGCTACCATATTGTACGCGGTACTCTCGACACCACCGGTGTTGCAGAGCGTGGTCAAAGCCGTTCCAAATACGGCGTCAAACGGCCTAAGAAATCATAATTTACAATCTAGTTCGATCGGAGATTTTGCATGTCACGAAGAGCAAAACCAGAATCACGTGAAACACCTCCGGATGTTCGTTACAACAACGTTAACATCCAGTATTTCATTCATCGCATGATGCGGCGCGGTAAGAAAAGCACCGCCACCACAGTCATGTATGATTCTTTGGAAATCGTAAAAGAATCCACCGGGCGCGATCCGGTCGAGGTCCTTGAACTGGCCTTGAAGAATGTCGGGCCTGTCATGGAAGTCCGTCCACGGCGAGTTGGTGGTGCCACCTATCAGGTTCCTATGGAAGTGCCGGTGGAACGTCGAACGACCCTGGCAATGCGCTGGCTCATCGATTCTGCTCGGGCTCGCTCCGGAAAATCCTTTGCAGAGAAACTTTCTGCGGAGATTTTGGATGCTTCCAATAACCTGGGAGCAGCCGTCAAGAAGCGTGAAGAAACCCATAAGATGGCTGAGGCCAACCGGGCTTTCTCACACTACCGCATGTAGCAAGCAGCAAGAAGCTCGATAGAACGGATCCGTACCTTACCATCTAAATACTGCGCAAAAGAATGACAAGAACAAATCCTCTCGAAATGTACCGAAATATAGGCATCATTGCCCATATTGACGCCGGCAAGACCACAACGACCGAGCGAATCCTTTTCTATACCGGTAAGACATACCGCTTGGGCAATGTGGATGAAGGTACCACGGTCACAGACTGGATGGCGCAGGAGCGGGAACGCGGCATCACCATTGTCTCTGCCGCTGTTTCAGCTGAATGGAAGGGTTATCAGATCAATATCATCGATACCCCCGGACACATCGACTTTACCGCCGAAGTACAGCGCTCGTTGCGCGTACTGGATGGCGGTATTGTTGTTTTTGATGCAGTACAGGGTGTCGAACCGCAAAGTGAAACGGTCTGGCGGCAAGCCGATCGTTACAATGTCCCCCGTATTTGTTTCATCAATAAAATGGATCGGGTGGGGGCGTCCTTCTCCCGTTCCATCAAATCCATCCGCCAGCGGCTGGGCGCGAATGCGGTCGCTGTGCAACTGCCGATCGGTGCTGAATATGATTTCACCGGCATGGTGGATCTGATCTCAATGAAAGCCATTTATTTCGATGATGAACAGGGGAAGGAAGCTCGCTACGCCGACATTCCAGCTGATTTGCTGGAAACTGCGAAGAAGATGCGGGCTGAGATGATTGAAAAGGCGGCTGAACAGGAAGACCACCTGATCGCCAAGTACCTGGACGGTGAGGAACTCACGCCCGAAGATATTAAACTCGGGCTGCGGAAGGGTGTTTTAACCGGCAAGTTGGCTCCGGTTTTTTGTGGCAGTTCCCTGAAGAACAAGGGTGTTCAGCCACTCCTGGACGCGGTTATCGATTACCTGCCCTCTCCATTGGATGTTCCACCTGTGACTGGCCTCCACCCGCATACCAAGGAAGAAGTCGTCAGGACGACAGACGATGGGCAGCCTTTAAGCGCCTTGGTCTTTAAAATCGTATCGGATCCCTATGTTGGTCGATTGGCTTACATTCGGGTCTATTCAGGCAAGATCACCCAGGGTTCGACCATCCAAAATTCCTCCAAGGACCGCAAGGAACGCATTGGAAGATTGATTCGCATGTATGCCGACCGCCGCGAGGATATCACGGATGTTTATGCAGGCGATATCGGCGCGATCCTGGGTCTTAAAGAAAGTTTCACCGGCGATACCTTGTGTGATCCCTCCAATCCGATCATCCTCGAGAATATTTCATTTCCTGAGCCGGTCATATCAATCGCCATCGAACCAAAATCCACTAGCGACCAGGAAAAAATGGGTGAAGCCTTGCGCAAGCTGGCAGAAGAAGATCCCACTTTCAGGGTGCGCTCGGATGAGAACACCGGGCAGACAATCATTTCAGGCATGGGTGAGCTTCATCTGGATGTGCTGGTCGATCGCATGCTGCGTGAATTTAAGGTCCAGGCGAATGTCGGTAAGCCACGTGTGGCATACCGCGAAACCATTACCCGCTCGGTTAGTAAAGTGCCTTATCGTTACATCAAGCAGAGTGGTGGCCGTGGCATGTACGGGCATGTCGTTTTCGATATTGAGCCGCTTGAACGCGGCAAAGGCATTGAGTTCGAGAATAAAGTTTTCGGTGGCGCGGTTCCCAAGGAATACATACCGGCCATTGAAAAGGGTGTCATGGAAGCGGCCGAGACCGGAGTCCTGGCCGGATTTGGAATGACCGACCTGAAAGTAACACTGGTCGATGGTTCATACCATGAAGTGGATTCAAATGAGATGGCATTCAAGATGGCAGCCATCTTTGCATTCAAAGAAGCTGTTAGTAAAGGCGGACCAGTCATGCTCGAACCGATCATGAAGGTGGAAGTGCTGGTACCTGATGAATACATCGGCGATATCCTTGGCCAGATTAATTCCCGCCGGGGCAATATCCAGGGCATGGAAATGCGACCAGGTAAAGCCCAGGCGTTGAATGCGACCGTCCCATTGGCCGAGATGTTTGGTTATGCCACCGAGCTGCGTTCCGGAACGCAAGGCCGGGGTGTGTTCACCATGGAATTTGATCATTATGCGCCGGTGCCTGCATCGGTGGCTCAAACAATATCAGGTTCATAACTTGATGGCATTCATCAGAGGAGAAGCAAATGGCGAAGCAGAAATTTGATCGAAGCAAACCACATCTGAATGTGGGCACGATGGGACACATCGACCACGGCAAGACCACATTGACAGCCGCGATCACAAAGTATTGTCATTTCTTTGGGAAAGCGGATTACCGTGCGTATGATTCCATCGACAATGCACCGGAAGAGAAAGCGCGCGGCATCACCATCAACATTGCACATGTCGAGTACGAGACGGAAAAACGCCATTATGCGCATGTGGACATGCCGGGACACCGCGACTACATCAAGAACATGATCACGGGTGCAGCGCAGGTGGATGGCGCGATCCTGGTGGTGGCGGCGCCGGATGGACCGATGCCCCAGACCAAGGAACACGTGCTTTTGGCGCGCCAGGTGGAAGTGCCGAGCATCGTGGTGTACTTGAACAAGATCGACCAGATGAGCGACCCCGAGTTGCTGGAACTGGTGGAGATGGAACTGCGCGAAATGCTGACGGGCTATGGTTTCCCGGGCGACACCACGCCGATCGTGCGTGGGAGCGCCCTGCAGGCGCTTGAGAGCACCTCGACCGACCCGAATGCACCGGAGTACGCGAGCATCAAGGAACTGCTGCGGGTGGTGGATGAATACATCCCGCAACCTGTGCGCGCGCTGGACAAACCGTTCATGATGCCGATCGAGGATGTGTTCTCGATCAAGGGTCGTGGCACGGTGGTAACCGGCCGTGTTGACCGCGGCAAGGTCAAGGTCGGCGAACCGGTCGAGATCGTGGGCTTGCAGGAAAAGACAAAGAACTCGGTCGTGACGGGCGTTGAGATGTTCCACAAGCTGCTGGATGAAGGCGAAGCGGGCGACAATCTGGGCCTGCTCTTGCGCGGCATCGAGCGCACGGACGTGGAGCGCGGGCAGGTGGTTGCCAAACCGGGCAGCATCACCCCGCACACCAAGTTCAACAGCCAGGTGTACGTGTTGAAGCGCGAGGAAGGCGGCCGACACAAGGCTTTCTTCACCGGCTATCGGCCTCAGTTCTACATCCGGACGATGGATGTGACCGGCAACATCAAGCTGCCGGAAGGCGTCGAGATGGTCATGCCGGGCGATGATGTCAACCTCGAGGTTGAACTGATCATCCCGGTGGCGCTCGAGCAGGGTTCGAAGTTCGCCATTCGCGAAGGCGGTCTGACCGTCGGCGCTGGCGTTATCACCAAGATCATTGCATAGAAAGCAAGGGACAGATTATGGCGAAACAAAAGATACGCATCCGTTTGAAAGCCTACGATCATCGCATTCTGGATCAGTCGGCAAAACGCATTGTCGAAACCGCCGAACGCTCCGGTGCTCATGTTGTGGGACCAGTACCACTGCCCACCAAGCTTGAGCGCTTTACAGTGAGACGTTCTGCCTACATCGACAAGGATTCGCATGAGCATTTTGAAATGCGTACCCATAACCGCCTGATCGATGTGCTTGATCCGGATTCAAAAACCATCGACATGCTTATGCGGCTCAACCTGCCGGCTGGCGTCGATATTGAGATCAAGATCTGATCGTAGTACGAGCGTCTCAATGGAGAAGCGCAGGCGTTCTTCCGAAATTGACCTGGATAAATCCTTGTCAAGATCATAAACTTAACATATAATGAATAGGTTACGGTCAGTTCAGAAGTAACAGGGCAGCACAAGACCAACCCTTTGCGTGGACATAAAAATACATATCGTCGCGCGAGGATGGGTGACTGTGCTGCAAACGGAGATGATGCAACCGAGCCCAGGTTGACAGTCTCGTCAATATCTTGAAAAAAGGAGTAACAACTGATGCTTAAAGGGCTGATTGGTAAGAAAATCGGCATGACCCAGATTTTCTCTGAGGATGGAGCGGCTGTTCCAATGACCCTCATTGAAGCTGGGCCATGTTACGTTACCCAGGTAATCACATCGGAAGGCGATGGTTACTCAGCTGTGCAGTTGGGATTCGAAGAAGCGAAACCCAAACGACTGACCGGTGGAGAGCTTGGGCATCTAAAACGCAATAGTCTTCCCCCCCTTAAATACGTGCGTGAATTCCGTGCCAAAGATCATGGCATGAAGGAAGGCGACACAGTTACAGTCGCCACCTTTGAGCTGGGTGAATTGGTGGATGTGATTGGTACGAGCAAGGGCAAGGGGTTTCAGGGCGCCGTGAAGCGCTACCACTTCAAGGGTGGACCTGCAACACACGGTCAGTCAGATCGCCAGCGCGCACCCGGATCACGCAGTTCCACGACCACCCCGGGACGTGTCTACAAGGGTTCGCGCGGACCCGGTCATATGGGTAATGACCGTATCACCGCCCAACATCTTAAAGTCGTCTTACTTGACGCAGAACGCAACCTGATCGGTGTCCGTGGAGCCATTCCCGGCCCGAAAGGCGGGTTGGTAATGGTCAAGGGCGCTAGAAAGGTGTAATCAGGCAAACCTGATTATTGGAGTGATAAGAAGATGAAAGTAAATGTTGTCAACATGCAGGGGCAAAAAGTCCAATCGATTGACCTGCCGGCCGAGATCTTTGAGGCCAAGGTTAATGTGGATCTTATGCACCAGGCTTATGTGCGCCAGATGGCAAATGCCAGACTGGGCACTTCGGATACCAAAACCCGCAGTGAGGTTTCAGGCGGCGGACACAAACCGTGGCGCCAAAAAGGCACCGGACGGGCACGCCAGGGTTCCACGCGGGCTCCACAGTGGAAGGGTGGCGGCAAGGTCCATACACCCCATCCGCGCAGTTATACCCAGGCCATGCCCAAGAAGATGCGCCGGGCAGCTCTACGATCTGCGCTGTCTGTAAAGGCGGCGGAATCTGCCCTGGTCGTTCTGGATCAATTTAACCTTGAGCGAAGCCAAGAGCAAGGTCATGACCGACTCGCTCGCCGCTCTGGTGGGTGATGCCAGTGTGCTCATCCTGATCCCCGAAAAGAACCCCGCCAGCGAGATCGTTGTCCGTTCTACCCGCAACATCCCGGATGCCAAAACATTAAATGCCCGTTACTTGAACATCCGCGACCTGCTGTCATTTGACAAGGTCATCATGCCACTCAGTGCACTGGATGTCATCAAGGGATACTTGGGTTAGGCAGGATATAAGATGACCACACCATATGAAATTCTCCGCCATCCGGTTGTGACTGAAAAGTCCAACTATCAGGTGGGCAAACTGCACCAATATGTCTTTATTGTCGATTCCAAGTCGACGAAAACGATGGTCAAGGACGCGATTGAGACGGTTTTCAAAGTAAAAGTGCTGAAAGTGAATGTCATCAACGCACCCGCAAAGCGTGCACGCAAGTCACGCAGCCGCAGGTTGTTGGTGAGAAACAGCGGTTACAAGAAAGCCATCGTCACATTGTCGCCCGAGGACCGCATCCAATTCTTTGAGGGTGTTGAATAATGGCTGTAAAAGTTTATAAACCAACGACTCCCGGTCTGCGCGGAATGACCGGCTATACGTTTGAAGAGATCACCAAATCGGAACCGGAGCGCTCACTTATCCAGGCGCCTCACAAGAATGCCGGCCGCAATTCACTCGGTCGCATCACCGTCCGACATCGTGGTGGTGGCAATCGCCGCTTGATCCGTGTTATCGATTACAAGCGTGATAAATTGGATATCGCCGCCCGCGTGGCCGCCATCGAATACGACCCAAATCGCACCTCACGCCTGGCTTTGTTATATTACCTCGATGGTGAAAAACGCTACGTGATTGCGCCGGTCGGTTTGAAGGTTGGCGATTCGGTTGTCGTCAGGTTCTCAGGTGGAAATTCGGGTCGGGAATGCCCTGCCTCTGTCGAGCATCCCGGTTGGAACAACCATTCACAACGTTGAGCTGCAGCCCGGCAAGGGTGGTCAGCTGGTGCGTAGTGCGGGTGGTTCCGCCCAACTGCTGGCGAAGGAAGGCGAGTACGCCCAGGTTCGCCTGCCCTCCGGGGAAGTTCGTTTGATCCGTCAGGTTTGCTATGCCACCATCGGACAGATCGGCAATACAGAACATTCGAATGTCAAACTGGGCAAGGCTGGACGAAAGCGTCACATGGGCATCCGTCCAACCGTTCGTGGTACGGCCATGTCTCCGCGCGATCACCCGCATGGTGGTGGCGAGGGACGTCAGCCGACCGGTATGCCCAGCCCGAAAAGCCCGTGGGGTAAACCGACTCGTGGTTATCGCACGCGCCGCAATAAGAAATCCGATCAATTCATTGTGCGCCGTCGCAGCAAGGGCGGCCGCTGATCAACGGCCCTAAGAAGTAATTGGTAGATAAAGGACAGTAAACAAATGTCACGATCACTTAAAAAAGGTCCATTCTGTGACCCCAAACTCCTGGCCAAGATCGAAGCCATGAACGCCCAGAGTGATAAAAAGGTCATCCGTACGTGGAGCCGGGATAGCACGATCTTCCCCCAAATGGTTGGCCACACCATCGCAGTACACGACGGTCGCCGGCATGTACCGATCTATGTGACCGAAAATATGGTTGGCCATCGACTGGGTGAATTTGCACCCACGCGCCATTTCCGTGGTCATAGTACTTCGGTTGAGAAGGCCACCACGGTGTAAGGAGCCGAAAATATGGCAACAGATATTCATGCAAAAATGCGTTATGTTTCTTCATCGGCCCAGAAAGTCAGGCTGGTGTTGGATATGGTTCGGAATCGTTCAGCCAATGATGCGTTGAATCTCCTCCGTTACACACCCAAGGAGGCTGCCCGGATCGTTCATAAGCTTTTGACTTCAGCCGTGTCGAATGCGGAAGAAAATTTTGGCGTCAGCCGGGATAATCTTTTTGTTTATCAGATTTTTGCGGATGAAGCTCCCACACGGAAGTGGCGCCGTTTTGGTGCCCGCGGGCGTTTCAAACCCCTGCTTCGCCGCAATTCGCATATCACAGTAGTCCTTCGGGAACGGGAGTAAAGTCATGGGTCGTAAAGTACATCCAATTGGTTTCCGTCTGAATATCAATCAACCCTGGCTTGGCCGCTGGTACGCCGAGGGTAAGGAATATCGCGAGAATCTGAAGCAGGATATCGATATCCGAGAATTGGTCCACAAGGAAGCCCAGAATGCGGGTATTTCCAAAGTAGAGGTTGAACGCTTCCCGGGTAAGGTGAAGGTTGTGGTTCACACCGCCAAGCCGGGAATTCTGATCGGTCGCAAGGGCGATAGCGTGAAGAAGATGCGTCAGAACCTTGAAACTCTGACGGCCAAGAAGATCGATCTGGAGATCAAAGAGATCAAATCGCCTGATATTGATGCCTACCTGGTAGCCGCCAATATCGCCGGTCAGATCGAAAGGCGCGTTGCCTACCGGCGTGCCATGAAACGCGCTCTCCAGCAAGCCATGCGACAGGGTGCCCAGGGCATCAAGATCGAAGTTGCCGGGCGGTTGAGTGGCGCAGAAATGGCTCGCACGATCTGGTTGCGTGAAGGGCGGGTCCCTTTGCAGACTCTGCGTGCAGATATCGATTTTGCCCGCGCAGAAGCCCGGACCACCTATGGGCGCATTGGCGTCAAGGTGTGGGTTTATAAGGGGATTTCCGTTCCCCGTGTGGAAGAACCCGTAGAAGCCACTGAAGGCGTCTACGTTAGCGAGTAAATTCACGCCGCTAACCAACCGGCGTATAAAGAGGTATTGACAATGTTGAAGCCGAACCGAGTCAAATGGCGTAAACAGATGCGCGGCAGGATGCGTGGTAAAGCATTGCGCGGCGCGGAACTGATCAATGGCGAATGGGGCCTCCAGGCACTCGAACCTGGTTGGGTCACCGCCCGTCAGATCGAAGCTGCGCGCCGGACCATCGTCCATGAAATGAAGCGACGTGGTAAAGTTTGGATCCGGATTTTTCCGGATAAGCCTTACACCCAGAAACCCCCTGAAACCCGCATGGGTAAAGGCAAGGGTAATGTGGAGTATTATGTTGCCGTCGTCAAGCCGGGGCGGATCATGTTCGAAGTCGGTGGCCTGCCCGAGGAAATTGCGCTTGAAGCGCTGCGACAGGCAACCCACAAGTTTTCAATCCGCACCCGTGTTATTGCGCGTCAGCAAGTAATTGAAATTGCAGGAGAGCAGGCATGAAAAAGGAAGACTTGCGACTGCATTCTATCGAAGAGTTGCAGAATAAGATATCTGATACCAGGAACGAATTGATGAATCTGCGCTTCCAGATGGTTGCCGGTCAATTAACGGACCATACCCGCTTGAAGATCACCCGTCGTCAGATTGCCCGCCTGGAGACCATCCTCAGAGAAAAACAAATGGCAACCCCGGAAGGTGAAGCATGAATAATCGACGAAGAATGATCGGAGTTGTGGTCAGTAATAAAATGACCAAATCGGTCGTGGTGAAGATCGCTCATTCGTACCGACATCCGCTGTACAAGAAAGTCATCCACACCAGCCGCACGATCCTGGCACATGATGAGATCGGTTGCGAAGTGGGTGACCAGGTGCAGCTTGTGGAAAGCCGTCCCATTTCCAAACGCATCAGCTGGGTGATCGAGAAGATCGTGAAGAAGGAAGAAAAGACCGTCACCGTGGATGCCAGCGTCGAGATCGAACCAGCAAAGATCAAGGTTGAGGAAGTTGAACAACCTGTGGTTGCCATGTGGTTGGATGTGGTCTGGAATGAAGAAGCGAGGAACCTGAGGCCGATGACGACCGAAACAGGAGAACCGGCATGATTCAACACGAAACGCGATTAAAGGTTGCCGATAATACCGGCGCACGCGAACTGCTGGTCATTCATGTAACCGGTGGATCAACCCGTCACTTCGGACACGTGGGCGATATTGTGGTTGCCACGGTCAAATCAGCCGCCCCCCAGGGGTCGGTCAAGAAGAGCGAAGTCGTGAAAGCGGTCATCGTCCGAACGGCCAAGGAATGGCGGCGTGAGGATGGCTCTTCCATTCGTTTTGATGACAATGCTGCAGTCATTCTGGATACCGATGGACAAAACCCCAAGGGTACTCGTATTTTTGGACCTGTTGCACGTGAACTGCGTGAAAAAGGTTTCATGAAGATCGTATCCCTGGCTCCGGAAGTCATCTGATCACGGTGGATGAGGAGAATACTGATGGAAATAAAAATTAAAAAAGGCGACACGGTCGAGGTCATCAGCGGCAAGCTGGAAGAAAAAGGCAAGCGCGGCGAAGTGATCAAGGTGCTCCCGTCGGATGAAAGCGTTGTGGTGTCAGGCATCAACCTGCACACCAAGGCCCAGCGCCAGGTTCAAACACAGGGACGGACCGTGGCTCCTGGCATGGTGAAATTTGAGACGCCCATCCACGTTTCCAATGTGATGGTCGTCTGCCCGAAATGTTCGAAGGCAACACGAGTCGGCATTGAACGCATCGACGATAAATCGGTGCGAATCTGCAAAAAATGCAAGGCTCAGATCGACGATTAGTCGATTGGGAGTAGATGTAATGAACCGAATGAAAGAACGTTATCAGAAAGATATCGTCGCCGGTGTTGATGAAAGAATTCTCACTGGACAATATCATGCAGGTTCCACGGGTCAGCAAGGTGACCGTCAACATTGGCATGGGTGAAGCACGCGAGAATCCCAAGGCATTGGATGCTGCGGTCAGCGATATCACCCAGATCACCGGCCAAAAACCGATCGTCACCAAGGCCAAGAAAGCCATCGCCAACTTCAAGTTGCGCGAAGGCATGTTGAACGGCATCAAAGTCACCCTGCGTGGTGAGAAAATGTGGTCGTTCCTCGATCGACTGATGAACATTGTTCTGCCGCGTGTGCGCGATTTTCGTGGAATATCACCGAACTCGTTTGATGGTCGGGGCAACTATTCCCTGGGCTTGCGCGAGCAACTCATCTTCCCCGAGATCGAGTACGACAAGATCGATAAGATTCGTGGCATGGAAATCACGGTCGTAACGACCGCACCCAATGATGAACAGGCTCGGCGGTTGCTTCAACTGCTGGGTATGCCTTTTAGGAAGGACTGACATGGCAAAGACTTGTATGCAATATCGAGAAATTCGTCGGAAGTATCCCAGCCGGGTGCGGAATCGCTGCGCACGCTGCGGTCGCCCGCGCGGTTTTATCCGCCGCTTTGGCCTTTGCCGTATCTGTTTCCGTGAAATGGCCTTGGAAGGCAAAATTCCAGGCGTTGTGAAATCATCCTGGTAACCACACGGAGGACTTGAAATGAGTATCACAGATCCAATTGCAGATATGTTAACCCGCATTCGAAATGCGGCCATGATGGGCCATCCTGTGGTTGCCATGCCGAGCTCGAAACTCAAGATCGAGATCGCCCGCATTCTGAAAGAAGAGGGTTACCTTGAAGGATATGACGCCGCTGAGGGCGAGAAACCAGGCCAGCCAGTTTTGCGCCTGAAGATCAAGTACCTGGGTGAACGGCGCGAACGCAAACCGGTCATCACCGGTCTGGAGCGCATCAGCCGCCCTGGCCGCCGGGTTTATACCCAGAAACAGGATATCCCGTGGGTTCTTTCGGGCATCGGTATTGCCATCCTTTCAACACCCAAGGGTGTCATGACCGGTCAGCGCGCACGCCAATTGAACGTCGGTGGCGAACTGATTTGCAAGGTCTGGTAGGAGGAATACAAGGTGTCACGTATTGGTAGATTACCGATTGCAGTCCCTGCTGGTGTTGAGGTAAACATCCAGGGTTCACACATCCAGGTGAAAGGCCCCAAAGGCAGCCTGGAAAATACCTTCTCGCCCGAAATCACCATTGCGATGGAAAATGGGCAGATCAACGTCACCCGTCCAAACGATCAAGCTCACATCCGTGCGCTTCACGGAACCACCCGGGCTGTTTTGAACAACATGGTTTGCGGTGTTTCCGATGGTTTCAAACGGATACTTGAGATCGATGGCGTAGGATATCGGCCAGACATGGACGGTAACAAGCTCGTCCTCTATGTTGGCTACTCTCACCCGGTTGTGTTCGAACCGCCGGCCGGTATCACTTTTGAAGTCGATGCCAAAACCCGACAGATCACGATCCTTGGTTTTGACAAGGAAGCCGTTGGTCAACTGGCTGCGAATATCCGGAAGGTCCGGCCGCCCGAACCCTATAAGGGTAAAGGCATTCATTACCTCGGAGAAAGGATTCGCCGAAAAGCCGGTAAAGCTGGTAAAGCGAAATAATCAGGTGAGTAACTATGACCAAGAAAAGTAGAAATGATGCTCGTCTCCACCGCCACCAGCGCGTTAGAAAGAATATTTTCGGAACGCCTGCGCGCCCGCGCTTGAATGTATTCAAGAGCACTGCGGAGATCTATGCCCAGGTGATCGATGATGAGAGCGGCAAGACGGTTGTTTCGGCTTCAACCATTGATACTGAGCTGAGGAAATCCCTCAAGGGATTGAAGAAGTCCGAGCAGGCTCGCAAGGTTGGGGCTCTGCTGGCAGAACGTGCCAAGCAAAAGGGCGTCAAGGAAGTTGTATTCGATCGTGGCGGCTTCCGTTATATGGGGCGTGTCAAAGCCCTGGCGGATGGCGCTCGTGAAGGCGGGCTCGTCTTCTAAACGAGATGCATGAATAGAGGACCAAAACATGGAAATGACAGAATTACATAGCATCGAACAGCAGTTGGATGAGCGCGTCATCGAAATTGCGCGCGTCGCGAAAGTCGTCAAGGGCGGCCGCCGATTCCAGTTCCGGGTTTCCATCGTTTCCGGTGATAACCACGGGAACGTCGGTCTGGGTGTCGGTAAAGCCAATGCTGTACCGGATGCCATGCGCAAAGCGACCGAGCGTGCTCACAAGAACATGCACAAGGTTTGCCTGACCGGTACGACCATACCGCATGAGGTGTTGGGAAGAACTGGTGGCGCCCGCGTCATCCTTCGCCCGGCCAGCCCAGGCACTGGTGTTATTGCTGGTGGTGGCGTCCGCGCTGTCCTAGAGGCGGCCGGTGTGCGTGACATCCTGACCAAATCGCTCGGCAGCGCCAATGTGCTGAACGTCGTTCAGGCAACTTTTGATGCGCTGACCCAATTGAAATCACCGCAGGAAGAAGCCGTACGCCGCGGAAAGAATGTTGAGGACCTGCTGCCTTTCTGGGAGCGGAGGAAGAATGCCTGAGAAAAAGAAAGTTACTGAGAAGGCCGCAGCCCCCAAGGCTGAAAAGCCGGTCGTCAAGAAGACAACCACCAAGGCTGCTGCTGCGGCATCCAAACCAAAGACAACCGCGGCTGCCAAGGTACCTTCGACTAAAGTCAAGACCCCGGCTGTTGTAAAACCGGAAGTCACGGAAGTTAAGGCTCCCAAGGTTGTTGAGGAACCAAAGGTTGTCGCTGAGACTGCCAAACCGGCTGTAAAACCGGAGGTGAAGAAAGTCCTCAAGGGTAAAATCTTGAAGATCACCTTGGTAAAAAGCGGTATTGGTTATTCCAAACGCCATAAGGCAACATTGAAGGCGCTCGGATTCCACCGTTTGAATCAGACCATCGAGCGGGTCGACACGCTGTCACTGCGCGGAATGCTGGCGATGGTGGATCATCTGGTGCGCATTGAAGAACAGGGAACGAAATGAAGTTAAACGACCTAGTCCCAAATGAAGGCTCAAAGAAGGCGAAGCGCCGAGTCGGGCGTGGTATTTCGGCCGGCCAGGGCAAGACGGCCGGTCGTGGCACCAAAGGCCAGGGGTCTCGTGCCGGTAAACCGGTGCGGCTGTACATGCAAGGTGGCAACCTGCCGCTCTTCCGTCGCCTGCCGTTCATGCGTGGCAAGGGTTTCACCCCATTATCACGGGTGAACTACGCTGAGGTCAATCTGGAACAGCTTTCCGAGCTTCCCGCTGGATCTGAAGTCAGCTCTGAAACCCTCGCCAAAGCAGGCGTCATCCGTAAAGCCAGCCAACCCGTGGTCATCCTGGGTGAAGGCGATCTAAAAGTGGCTTTGAAGGTGCGCGTCAAGCGTGTCACCAAGAGTGCCCGGACCAAGATCGAAAAGGCCGGCGGTAGTGTGGAAATCATCTAATCGAGGAGATCACCAATGAAGCGTTCAGCTTGGCGATATCTATGGAAATCGGTTGATATTCGGCGGCAGCTTCTCTTTACGCTGCTGTTCCTGGCCATCTATCGTCTGGCTGCCAATATCCCCGTACCAGATATCAATCACGCAGCACTAACTGCCCTCGGCTCGGTAACGGGTGCATCCGGCCAATTGGTCAATCTGCTGGATATGCTTTCCGGCGGTACGATTTCAAGTTTCTCGATCCTGGCGATGGGCGTTTACCCGTACATTACAGCCCAGATCATCATCCAGTTACTGGTCCCGATCATCCCGGCTCTTGAACGAAAGCTCAAGGAAGATCCGCGTTATGGACGCATCTGGATGGAAAAATGGACTGTCATCTTGACCATCCCCATGGCTGCGTTGTCAGCCATCGGCCAGATCAATATCTTCAACTCCATGACCAGCATGCCAATCCTCAACCACTATGGCTGGTCCGGTGAGAACCTCCTGCCAACATTGGGGACTGTTATCACCATGATGGGCGGGACCATGTTCGGCGTCTGGTTGGGCCAGTTGATCTCTGAATATGGCATCCGTAACCAGGGTCTCTCATTGATCATTTTCTCCGGTATCGTTTCCAGCATCCCGTCCAATTTTGGCAGCTTGCTGTTGGATGAGCAGAATCGCTGGCTCGTTTTGGTCATCCTGGCCATCCTGGCCCTGATCATTTTTGCCATCGTCTTTGTACAACAGGGGCGTCGTAATATCCCGGTGATCTTCCCCGGGCGACGGGTCGGTAATCGTATGTCCATGCCGGTAAAAAGCAATCTCCCTCTGATGGTCAACATGGCAGGCATGATCCCGCTGATCTTTGCCCAATCACTTCTGACCTTCCCGGCGCTGGTGGCAAACTTCTTCATAAATAATAAAACCGAGTGGGTGGCTAATTTCGCCCAGGGAGTGCAGAATGTTTTCAGTGCACAATCAGCCTGGTATGGCATCCTTTACTTCTTGTTCGTCGTCGGTTTTACCTTCTTCTACACCGATGTGTTGTTCGCTCAGCAGAATTACGGTGAAAACTTGAAAAAATCGGGCGCTCAGATCCCGGGTGTCATCCGCGGTGCACCAACCCAAAAGTACCTGACCAAGGTCCAACGCCGCATCACCTTCCCGGGTGCGCTCTTCCTGGGTTTGGTGGCTGTGCTGCCGTATATCTTCGGGGCTGTCCTGCCGCTCAGCGCTCAGTCAGCCGGTTTGTTCCTGGTCTCTTCAGCAGGCTTGCTGATCGTCGTGGGTGTTGTACGCGATACCTTTACCATTATCGAAACCGAGCTCAAACTGCACGGTTATGATGAGAAACTGGTGAAAAGCTAAGCATGCGTATCTATATCGTGCTGCTTGGCCCACCCGGAGCCGGTAAAGGCACACAGGCCCAGATCCTGGCTGAAAAGCTGAAGCTGGTGCATGTCTCTTCAGGAGATCTCTTCCGGGAGAACCTTAAAAACAAGACCGAGCTTGGCCAAAAAGCTCAAACCTTCGTTGACCGTGGCGAACTTGTCCCGGATGACATCACCATCGGCATGGTACGTGATCGCCTGATGAAATCCGACTGTGTAAATGGAGCCATTCTAGATGGCTTTCCACGCACACCCACTCAGGCAGAAGCCCTGACACAGTTGCTGGCTGACCTGGGTGGCAGGGTTGTCTCTGTTCCATTTATTTATGTGCCGGATGAAGTATTAATCGAAAGATTGACCGGCCGTTGGACCTGCCAGGCTCAAGGTCATGTGTATCATGAAAAGAACAATCCACCCAAAGTTGCAGGCATCTGCGACCTGGATGGTTCTGCACTTTACCAACGCGAAGACGACAAACGCGAAACCGTCATGCGCCGAATCCAGGTGTACCAGGATCAGACCGCACCTTTGATCGAGTATTACCGGCTGCAAGGTCTGCTGGTTCAGGTCGATGGCACCATCGGGATCGGAACATGTGACCGATCAGCTGGTAAAAGCCATTAAAGGAAACGGCTGACATGTCATGGGATCGGGTCATCAATATCAAGACCCCGGCTGAGATCGCGATCATGCGCGAAGCCGGACGGATCAATTTTGCAGCATTAGATGCTGCCAGAAAAGCCGTCCGTACCGGGTGTCACGACTGCTGACTTGAATGCGATCGCCGAAGAGGTGCTCAAGGCCCACGGGGCTTACTCGCCATTTTTGAACTACCCCGGGCCGACCCCGTACCCTGCCAGCATCTGCACGAGTATCAATGAAGAACTGGTGCATGGCATTCCCGGTAAACGTCAGCTGGTGGAAGGCGACATCATCAGCATGGATTGCGGTACGGTCTTTGAAGGGTTTGTCGCAGATTCGGCCATCACTGTGGGCGTGGGTGAGCTTTCACCGGCTGCCCGGAGTTTGATCGAGGTGACCGAAGGCGCTCTGCAAGCAGGTATTGCGAAGATGGTTGCGGGATTGCATGTCGGAGATGTATCCGCCAGCATCCAGCAATATGTCGAAAGTCGTGGCTATCAGGTCACACGGGTTTACACCGGGCATGGTGTTGGCCGGCAAATGCATGAGGGTCCCCAGCTTCCCAATTATGGTGAAGCAGGCACGGGGATGGAACTCAAGGTCGGCATGACGATCGCCCTGGAACCCATGGTGCTGATCGGTACACAGAACACACGAGTTCTGCGGGATGGCTGGACGGTGATTTCAGTCAACCGGGCGTTGACCGCTCACTGCGAACACTCGGTGGCAGTGACAGAAACAGGACCGATGGTCCTGACACTTCCGTAAAGAAATCTGGACGGAAGCGAAAAGAGAAGTTATAATTAATGTTTTGCCGCACAAAATGGTTTTGTCGAGTAAGACTAGGAGAGTAATTTTATGAAAGTATCACCGTCAATAAAGAAGCGCTGCGCGAAATGCAAGATCGTTAAACGTGGCGGCAGATTGTATGTGATCTGTGATAATCCAAAACATAAGCAGCGACAAGGATAAAGATCTATGGCTAGAATTGAAGGTGTCGATCTCCCGCGCAACAAGCGTATCGAAGTGGGTTTAACTTCCATCTTCGGTATCGGTCCCACGCGCGCAAAGCGGATCCTGGCAGATACCAAGGTCAGTCCGGATATACGGGTCAAGGACCTGTCGGAAGCTGACCTGGCAATACTGCGGGAATACATTACCAAGAACTATAAAGTCGAAGGTGACCTGCGCCGTTCGGTGCAGATGAACATCAAGCGTCTGATTGAAATCGGCTGTTACCGCGGTATGCGTCATCGCCGCAACCTGCCGGTTCACGGGCAGCGCACACGCACCAATTCGCGTACACGCAAGGGCCCCAAGAAGACAGTTGCCGGTCGCGGCCGCCGCCGTGGCGTTGCAAAGAAGTAGACCTGTTTGACCGGCGATTTCACGGCCGTCAGACAGAGACGATTAGACATCAGGTAAGCGAGGATTTATGGCTCAAAGTGTACGTTCGACACGTCGAGGAGCATCTGCCCGCAAGGTCAAGCGGAGTCTATCTTCCGCTCAGGTGCATGTTTATGCTTCCTTCAATAACACCATCATCACCATCACCGACCAGGAAGGTAATGCGGTCTGTTGGGGTAGCTCCGGATCAGCCGGTTTCAAGGGCTCACGCAAGAGCACGCCCTTCGCTGCCCGTCTGGCTGCAGAACAGGCCATCAAGGCGGCCCAGGCAATGGGCATCCAGGAAGTCGATCTGATCGTGAAGGGTCCCGGTCCGGGACGCGAGTCGGCCATCCGTGCCGTCCAGGCTTTGGGTATGAAGGTGCGCTCGATCTCCGACATCACCCCTGTGCCGCATAACGGCTGCCGTCCGCCCAAGAAGCGACGTGTCTAGGTAAAGAAGAGGATAGTTTTATGGCGAAATATACAGGACCAACATGCAGATTATGCCGCCGCGAAGGTGAGAAGCTCTTTCTCAAAGGCGAGCGTTGTTTCACCGCCAAGTGTGCTTTTGACCGTCGGGGTTTTGCCCCCGGTCAGCACGGGCGTTCCTATGTCGGACGCAGCGATCGTGTTTCGGATTATGGCAAGCAGTTGCGCGCCAAGCAGAAAGCCCGTCGTGTTTATGGCATCTACGAGCGCCAGTTCCGCCGCTATTTTGGCAAGGCCTCCAGCCAACACGGCCTGACCGGTTTGAATTTGCTCCAGACCCTGGAGATGCGTCTCGACAACGTCGTTTTCCGCATGGGTTATGCAGTCAATCGGTCAGAAGCACGTCTGTTGGTAACGCATGGCCATTTCATGGTGAATGATCGTCGCACGGATATTCCCTCCCTGGTTCTCAAACCGGGTGATCAATTGTCTGTGCGTGAAGGATCGCGCGACTCGACATTCTTCAAAGAGTTGCCCGATTTTGCAGAGAAGAGAACCATCCCGGTTTGGATGGAACGCGATGTCAAGACCCTTTCGGGTCGTGTATTGCGGTCACCTGAGCGTGCCGAGATAGACGGCAATCTCAATGAGCAGCTAATCGTTGAGTATTACTCTCGGTAGCTCCATCAGGTCAATACGCGGGAATTAAATGGTGTATTGGCAAGGAGTAAAACGTGACGGTATTAGGTAACATGGTTATTCCAAAGGTCGAACGGGTTGCGGAAGCCCGTAATTACAGTAAATTCATTATCGGCCCGCTTGAGCGTGGTTATGGGGTGACGCTGGGCAATGCGCTGCGGCGTGTTCTGCTGTCCTCACTGGAGGGCGCCTCGGTCACATCCATCCGTATTTCAGATGTCACCCATGAATTTTCTGAGATCCCGGGTGTGCGTGAGGATGTCATTCAGCTCATGCTCCAGATCAAGCAATTGCGCATGATGCTGCATTCGGTCGATTCAGCCCAGCTGCATCTCGATGTCCGTGGTGAAGGTATTGTGACCGCGGCGGATATCATCGCTCCACCCGAGGTGGAGATCGTCAACCCTGACCTGGAATTATTCACCGTTGATGCAAGGAAGATCAAACTTGAGATCGACCTGACGGTTGAAAAAGGCCGTGGGTATTCTCCGGCATCGGAACGCAGTGGCAATCTGCCAATTGGTGAGCTGCCCGTGGATGCGATCTTCAGCCCGATCAAACGCGTGAATTGGACGGTTGGCTCCGCCCGTGTGGGTCAGAGCACGAACTTTGACCGTCTTGAATTGGAAATTTGGTCCGATGGTACGATCAGCCCCGAGAAGGCTCTCGGGATGGCATCCATGGTCCTCATTGATCACCTGCGCTTTGTCGCCGGCATCAGCGAGGAAGCATTACCCATCGGTGTTGAAAAGGAAGCTGCCAGCAGTCATTTGACCAGTGAAGCCGCTGAGACCCCGATCGAGAATCTAGACCTCTCGGTGAGAGTGTTCAACTCTCTCAAACGGACCGGCATCACCACAGTAGGGGATGTGTTGGAACTGCTGGATAAAGGTAATGAAGCAGTCATGTCAATTCGCAATTTTGGCGAGAAGAGTCTTGATGAACTCGTCCAAAAGATGCGCGAAAAAGGCTACCTGCATGAAGAAAAAGATGTGGAGTAAACTGGAATGGGTCATCGAGTAGCAGGTTTTAAATTAGGCAGGAAGAAGGATCAACGCGAGGCTTTGCGCCGTACGCTGATCAAGCAATTGTTCGAACATGAGAAGATCCAGACCACCCACATCAAAGCGCTGGCTATCCGTGGGGAAGCTGAGAAGTTGATCACCCTGGCTCGCAACAGCGCAAAGGGCACCGATATCCAAAAGGTGAATGCGCGTCGTCAGGCAGCTTCAATCCTCGGTGGAGGAAATGTAGAGACCGTCAAGAAACTCTTTGACGATATCGCCCCACGTTATGAAAATCGTCCGGGTGGTTACACCCGTATCATGAAGCTGGGTCCCCGCCTGGGCGATGCGGCGGAGATGGTCCAGATCGAACTGGTTGAGGAATAATCCATCCGGTTTAGGACCGGTTTGGAATGGCACGTTACAAAGTTATCCTGAGTTATGATGGGACCCATTTCGTAGGGTTCCAACGTCAGGCACAGGCACGTACGGTTCAGCTGGAGTTCGAACAGGCTCTCCGGAAACTCGGCTGGCAGGGTGATACCACCCTGGCTGCCGGAAGGACGGATACCGGCGTGCATGCCTCCGGACAGGTGATCGCATTTGACATGGACTGGCCCCATCCCACACAGGCCATGTTGAAAGCCCTCAATAACTGGTTACCGGAGGATATGGCGGTAACCGGCATTAATTGCGCCCCGGCGGATTTTCATCCGCGATACTCGGCGATCAGCCGGCGCTACCGCTACCGGATCTTCTGTTCACCCGAGCGGGATCCGCTGAAGGAACGTTATGCCTGGCGGGTGTGGCCTGAACCGCAATACCAGCTGTTGTTGGATGCGGCTGCCATGACCAGGGGTGTGCGAAATTATTCCGCATTTGGTGCCCCGACACGCCCCGGTGGTCATACCATTCGTGAGGTCATCCTTGCCGGATGGCAGCGCGACCGAAGTGAGTTGGTCTTTGAAATAACCGCGAATGCCTTCCTGTACCATATGGTCAGACGTGTGACTTTCATCCACGTCAGGATCGGTCAGGGGCTGGTGAACCTCCGGGATTACCAGCAGGCACTTGAAAGCGGCAAACGTCTGACGCCAGGTCTGGCAGCTCCACAGGGGCTGACACTGGTTGAAGTGAATTACCCGCCAGGCAGTGATACTCTGGCGATCAATTGAAAAATGGAGAAAGAAACTGTGGACAAGACTTACGTCCCGAAAGCAGGTATCGAACGGAAATGGGTGCTGATCGACGCAACCAACATCACTGTTGGCCGCCTGGCCACCCAAATCTCTGCCATACTGCTTGGCAAGAATAAACCGATCTATACGCCGGGTGTTGAAACCGGTGATTATGTGATCGTGATCAACGCGAAACACATCAAGGCGAGTGAAAAGCGACTGGATACCGAGATGTATCATAAACATTCAGGCTATCCGGGTGGTTTGAAGTCCATCAACCTGCGGCACCTGCTGGCGAAGAACCCTGAAAAAGTGATCAAAGCAGCAGTTTGGGGCATGCTCCCGCACAACAAATGGGGTCGCAAGTTGCTGGGCAACCTGAAAGTCTACGGCGAAGCGGAACATCCCCACGCCATGCAGAATCCGCAACCGGTGAAGTAAAGGAGATCTAGATAAATGGCAGGACAATACTTTGAAGGTGTCGGACGCCGCAAGGAAAGCATCGCCCGTGTACGTGTGAGCAGCGGTACTGGTATTTTTACCGTCAATAACAAGGAACTGGAAGCCTACTTTGGCCGCACCGGTGATATGGAAACCATCCTCTTGCCGATGAAAGCCACCGGTCAGGATCGCTCTGGTTATGACATTACCGTGTTGGTCAAGGGTGGTGGTACCACCGGCCAGACCGACTCGGTCAAACTGGGTCTGGCGCGAGCGCTGGCTAAGATGAACGAGGATTTCAACATCGCATTGCGCAAGCAAAACCTGATGTCCCGCGATCCACGCATCAAGGAACGCAAGAAGCCTGGTTTGAAGCGCGCCCGAAAGGCACCTACATACACCAAACGCTAGAAGGCGTATCCTCTGGCGAGTTCTTCAACCTGCCCTTTCATCGCGCCTGATCGGCATGCTGAAAGGGCAGGTTTGATTTAATAAGGATGACATTATGACCGGTATCACACTTCTCGGGTTGGGCCCCGGACATCCCAAGTATCTGACCTGCCAGGCCAGAGAATTCCTTGGGTCTTGTTCAGAGTTATATGCACTGGAACCGAACCATCCGGTCCTTCTGGCAATGGCTATCAAGGCTCGCAAGATCTGCCCGGATGTTGCACTGAAGAAGAGCTGGATGATGTTGCCAGGTACCGGCAGGTGGCTGATCGGCTCATCAACCTGGCCTCACGACCGGAGGGTGTGAGCCTGGCGGTCACCGGACATCCCGGATTGGATTATCCCGGTATCCGGGAGATGATCGATGAGGCTGAAGCCAGGGGAATACCGGTGCACATGATCCCCGGATTGAGCTTGGTGGATCTGGTCATCCAGTTGGTTGGGCTGCCTGTAAGATCTCAGCTCACCATTGTGGATGCGGGGATGCTCAGCAAGCGGCATGTCCCGACTTTCCCGCCAACCGCAGCGGTGGTTATCACATCGTCTTGATTCCCCAGAGAAAGCGGGCCGCCTTCGGGAAGTGCTGGGCAGTGTCTACCCGGATGAGCATCCGCTTATTCTCATCGATGCTTCAAAAGACGATGGGAATGACCACGTTGAGGTAACTCTGAAGGAATTGCCGGATGTTGACCATTTGAGTGCGTTTACTTCATTATATATAACGCCATTGGACTCAAAGGCAGCCTTCGAAACCTTCCAGGAAGTCGTTGCCCACCTGCGCGCACCGGATGGCTGCCCCTGGGATCGTGAGCAGACGCATGCCAGCCTGCGCCAGCATCTGCTGGAGGAAAGCTACGAGGCACTGGAGGCGATCGATTCCGGCAGTATGGCGGATCTGCGCGAGGAATTGGGTGACCTGTTGCTGCAGATCGTCTTGAATGCCCAGATCGCCAGCGAAGCCGGTCAATTCAACATGACCGATGTGGTCAATGGGATCAATACCAAGATCATCAATCGCCATCCGCATGTCTTTGGCGAGTTTAAAGTGGATGGTGTAGGGGGGTATTAAGGAATTGGGAAAAACTGAAAGAAGCTGAGCGGCAGCAGAATGGCAACCCGACCAAGGGGTTATTGGACGGGGCGCCTGCCAGTCTGCCGGCATTGGCTTATGCGCATGAGATCCAGGACCGCGCTGCACGGGTCGGTTTTGACTGGCCTGGCATCGAGGGAGTGATCGATAAGGTGCATGAGGAGCTGGATGAAGTCCTCGCAGCCGAGTCTGAGGAGGAGCGGGAAAAGGAGATCGGCGACCTGGCATTCGCGGTCGTCAATCTGGCCCGCTGGTTGAAGGTTGACCCCGAAAGCGCTTTGCGTGGAACGAACCTGAAGTTTAAGAAGCGCTTTGCCCACATCGAGAAGACTGCTCGTGATAAGGGCATCTCATTGGGTGACCTGGGATTTGAAGAAATGGACCGCCTGTGGGAAGAAGCCAAGGACAGGGAATAAACAAAAAGAGCCGGGTAAACCCCGGCTCTTTTATGCTTTATTTCTCGCGCAACTTGGGAGAGTCTAACCAGAAGCCTGTGATCAGGTGTTCACCACCCGGTTGGAAATACAAGCTTAACCGTGACGTTTTCTTCCTTCTCGAAATCAGCGCTATAGATCACCAGAATGAGCATCCTCACCGACCGCTGTCACTGCGGTTACTTCTCGCGATAAGTACTTGCCCAACTTGGTGGAGACCGAAGTGACCAGATCGGCGAATTTTTCCGGTGTGCTCACTTCTTTCATGGTCTCATCGTAGTCTTTGATGAAGGCCTCATAATCATTGGCATTCAATGCGGCCAGTTCGTTGTCGGCCATCGGTTCGGCGTAGGCCAGGACGGCCTCGCGTTCGGTGCCTTCCAGGGCACGCGGGCTGGCAGCACAACCGCCCAGCATCGCCAGGATCACAATTAAAGTGATGAGCTGTAACAATTTATTTTTCATGACATTTCTCCGGCTTGAAGGTTCTACTGAATTCATCCCAATCGAGCCTGGCAAGATTCTCGACCACCAGGTCAGCTGACTGAAGTGACACCGCTTTATTCGAGGTGGTCACGGCCAGAACTCGCATGCCCGCGCTGCGGGCGGCCTTGATCCCGTTGGGGGTGTCCTCGATCACCAGGCATTCTTCCGGTTTGGCGCTTAGCTGCCTGGCTGCTTCCTGAAACACCCACGGATCCGGCTTGGTCGGTCCATCCGAGCAGGAAACAAGGGCAGTGAAATACTTGCGGATGCCGGTTACATCCACTGAAAGAGCAATGTTCTCCGGGGGACCGGAGGAGGCGACCGCCTGGCGCAAGCCGCACTGCTGGAAACGTTCCAGCCAATCTGCAACGCCGGGCAGCAATTCCATGCTGTCTTTCACATCCCTGCGGAAGCAGATTTCCTTGTATTCACCGATCTCCCGGATGCGGGCCGGAGACAGGGTATCACCCAGGACGCCATGCAGGGTGCTGGCGTTATTCATGCCGTAATGGCGCAGGAAGATCTCGCGATCGAAGGGAAAGTTGAAATGATCGGCAGCTTGCAGCCAGGAGCGGTAATGCGCTTCGCTGGTCTCGACCAGCACGCCGTCCATATCCCAGAGAATGGTGTTGATCATGGTTTAATTAAAAAATGACGAGAATTCGGATGAGGGGGGCACCCGAATCCCCGTCGACCGATATGATAGCATAAGCCGTATATTTTTACAAGTATTTGTCAATGTTACTTAGTAATTATTAATGAAATCACTCAAACCCTCTCCTGGGTTGACAAGGGAGTGAACAGAGATTAATAATCCCACCTTCGAAGGGTAAAAGAATGACTCGATCCGCTATGTTACAATTATCAAATCATCGACGCTTCATCGCCATTACAAGTCTTGCTGGTGAGGGTTACCTAATGAAAACGTGGCAGACCATTCATAATTTCCTAATTGTGGTACTGTTGATTTCGTTAATCATCCTTCCATCGGGAAGCGCTTCGAGTTCATCTTTAAAATCACCAGCAGGCGCGATCATAGTCGTGAATACCAATAATGACGACTTTGACCCAGCTGATGATTTTGATGATTCCTGCTCGCTCCGTGAAGCAATCTACACGGTTATGTACGATAGCAATTATGGTGGTTGCTCACATACCGGTGATTGGGGATCTGATACGATCACCCTGCCCGAAGGCGAGTTCGATCTCCTAATACCGGGTATTGAGGATGCGGGAATTGCCGGAGATCTGGATATTTACCTTCCCACCCGGTGCTGCCCTTCCTCTATCGATTCAATCGCCTTTAGCCCCGCTGCCTGGAATCACCATTCAAGGGGATCCAACGACGTATTCGACCATCAATGCAAATAGTATTGACCGGGTTGTTCATATCCAAGCAGGCGTAAGTGTTCAATTGGAACATCTGATGATCTTGGGTGGACACCCTGATGTGGTGCCAAATCCTTCAGGTGGCGGCATCCTAAATTATGGTACTTTAACAACGTCCTACCTTGCTTTATATAATAATTCCACGCCACTGCCAGGCCATGGGGGTGGGATCTACAATCAAGGAACATTAACCCTGGGGCAGGGAACCAGTATTTTGGACAACTCCACCGGTAGCAGCAGTGATGTAACTTCTGCAGGAGAGGGCGGCGGAATCTACAATGCCGGAACACTGACTGCCACCGACTCGCTAATCCACATGAATATAACCGGTGATAATAGCGGGACAGGCACAGCCGGTGAGGGTGCCGGAATATATAACTCGAGCTCCGGGTCATATCACCCTGAACTTTGTAACTATTTCTGAAAATAGATGTGGTGAAAGGAATGGAAATCATGGCGCCCGGGGTGGTGGAATCTTTAATCTTGGCACCCTGACGATCAACACCTCCACGATCAGCTCGAATATGGCTGGATCAGTTATGGAGGATACAGGTGATTATAACGGTGGCCCGGGAGGTGGAATTTTCAATCTCACCGGGGGGATTCTCACAATCACAGATTCAACCATCGCGAATAACTATACTGGATATAGCAGCGGTTCCGGAGCTTCTGAAGGAGGAGGATTGGTCAATTGGGGAGGCTCGGCCACATTGGTGAATACCATCCTGGCTGATAATTTAGCGAATGACTTTTGGGATTGTTCGGGTGCATTTGTCTCTAATGGATACAACTTGGTTGAAGATCATTCTGGTTGCACGATCACTGGCGACACCGCAACCAATATCTACGACCAGGATCCCAGGCTGGCACCATTGGGTGTTGTCGATAATTGGAATTACATGCACCGTTTGTTATTAGACAGCCCGGCCATCGATGCAGGACCGAATACCTGTAATTATTTGGACCAGCGCCATCTCCTGCGCCCGAAGGATGGCAATCATGATGGCACATCTGCCTGTGACATAGGTGCCTATGAAGCGTATCTCTGGCAATTTTTACCATTGCTCGCTAAACCTTGAACCGTGAGGCTGCAATTTAACAGCACCTAGCAATTTCTGCAACGCCAGGTGCTTTAATTTAACCATAGATACAATCAAATCATCCTCTAGAATCATGACTTCTAGCATGAAATTGCTTATGTTAGAATATATTCACTTCGAAGCGCCATCACAGCAAATCCACCCGGGAGGGTATTATCTATGGTCAAATGGTTTTCCCGTTTGATGACGGTATTGATCTTATTGACGTTTTCCATTTCCCTTTCTTTGCCAATATCGCAAGTGAAAGGCATGCCGCTGGCCGGTGCAACGGTCACACCCAATATTACCTGGGATGATTTTGATACGGGTGCCTATGACGGAAGTTGCTCCCTTCGGGAGGCGATCTATTCTGTAATTCATAATGAGAATTATGGAGGATGCACGCATACGGGCTACTTGGGACAACGATATCGTATCCCTCCTGCCAGGTACATACAGCCTGTCCATTCCCGGGACCGGACCCGAGGATGAAGGAGTTGCCGGAGATCTTGATCTCTACCCGCCTGGACCGGACGGCCCCACCATTCGCTCTCTCCCCTCTCTCCACAGCCGATTTACCGGATATCACCATCCAGGGTGACCCTGCGAGGCACGACCATTATGCCAATGCAGGTGGATCCGGGGTACTTTGAGATCCATACCGGCATAAGCGTCAAGCTCGATCGACTAATAGATCATGGGATGGTCATGAATCGTCACTACGATGAACCGGGCGACTCCGGTGGTGCAGGGGTTTATAACAAATGGGGGACGTTAGTGATCACCAATTCCATCATTGAGGATAACATCACACCCCTTGGCGGATCCGGGGGCGGTGTCAGGAATATCGGGACGTTGACGATCCTAGCATACGTCATCCAAACAATACCACTATCGAGCAATGTTGTGACCCAACCGGATGATGGCGGTGGAGTATCCAATTCAGGTACATTGAATGCCTAACGGATGTCGCCATCATTGGGAACTCCACTGGGGATAATACCGGGACGGATGCGAGGGCGGTCATGGTGCAGGGATTATATAATTCCGGCGACATCACGATGACTCGTGTGACCGTTGCTAATAACAGTGTGGCTGCTCCACAGCGCAAAATGGGGCTCGGGGTGGGGGCATCTATAACAATAATGGTGAGATCGACATTCTATCATCCACGATCAGCTTGAATTTTGCCGGAGCTGGTGGATTGGGTGGTGGTAATCATGATGGCGGATTTGGTGGTGGCATCTATGATGATTCTGTTCGTCACCACATCCGTGGATGATACGACCATTGTCAGTAATCATGCCGGTCGGGAGCAGTGGTACAGGAACGGATGCATGGGGAGGGCATAGTTATCGCTGGAATTCGGTACACCATGGAAAATTCGATCCTGGCCAACAATACGCCATAATGATCACCGGATTGCATCGGAAGCGTCAATTCCCAGGGATACAACCTGATCGAGGTGGTCACCTCGGCTTGCTCGATCACCGGTGATACCACCGGTAACATCACCGGGCAGGATCCTTTGTTGGCACCTCTGGCGGATCTGGGCGTGGAAGGCTGGATGCATGCATTGATGCCGGGCAGCCCGGCCATCGATGCCGGTCCGGTTTCCTGTTATGCAGGACAGGACCAACGTCATTTGCCACGTCCGATCGATGCCGATCAGGATGGTTCTGCGACCTGTGACATCGGAGCATTTGAAGTTCAATTGATCGATTTCCTGCCGTATTTCCTTCCCTTGATACGTATTTTAGACCTTGATAATCGACTGCTGAAATAAAAGACACCTGGCTCTTGGAGCCAGGTGTCTTGCGTGATTTTGTAACTACTTACCTTTCTTCTTAATAACGATTGAATGCTCCTTGAAGGAACTCAGTGGATGATGGACCAGGAGCTGCTTCTCCGGTAGGTAATCATAACTTCCGTCAGAGAGTTTCACCTCGATCCCGTTTGGGTAATGGGGAGTTGGAATGAACAGCTCGGTATCTCCGGCCTTGGTACCGCTGGTATATCGGTATTCAAAATATGCTGTCGCCGGGTTGAAACTGAGTTTGACCGGAGTTCCGGAAGTGAAACGAGGATACGGGCGCACCACGGCTGCCAGAGCGCGGCCGCCTGAGTACACATTTTCAGGATTCTTGCGTTGGTCGGGACTGTAGATTGAAAAGTCCTCGTCATTCCACAAGTCCCCGCGCGCGTTCGAGTTGTCAGCTGTGTAGTTCCATAAGGTGGAATCCATTAAGTTGGCTTCGACTGCCCGGTAACAGCGGTCCATCGCTTTAAGTTGGTATTTGAAGTCATTGGTCTGGTAGGCCTGCTTCTCATGCATGTCGAAGGGGATGCCGAATTCACCCAATAAGGTTGGGAGGTTACCCATTTGTTTACTGGTGTCTTTAATTCCCTTCAGCTGGCGAGCGAACATACGGTCGATGCCCTGCCTGCCGAGCACCACCCGCCGGGTGTCTTTATCAACGGAGAGCCATTCATTGTAGCGTTTTGAAAGGAGTGTCATGACATCGTACCAATGGGCAGCGTTCACCAGCGGTTTTAATTCCTCGAGGCTCCTCCCACGCGGATTGATATCCGGCTCATCCTCGAGAAAGATCACAGCTTCCGGGTCGGCATCCCGTATCGCCAGGGCGAACTTATCCAGGAAGGGGCGCATGTAGTTGCGGGTGAAGTCGACCGGTTTCGATTTGACCATGGAAAAATGGTCCGGCTTGAGAACAATCGGGTTACCATTTTTATCCAGGTCCCACACACCTTCCCTGCGCCAGATGCATTGACGTCCTTTTCGCCAGGCAAGAAATCCGGCTTCGTTGATCAGGCGGGTGCCTTTGCGTATAAAACCGATCGGGCCTAACTCAAAATACTTGACCGACTGAGGGATACCTGATCCAAGTGCCATGGATTGCAGCATGGTCGGTGTTTCGAACAGGGTCAGCGGTCCTGTTTCGGTCGTTATGTCCTGTGCACCGATCCAACCGTGCGAGGGTTCGTTCAGCGTGTCATAGCCAATGACATGTGGGAGTTTCTTCAAGCGCAGGGCAACCTCTCGGATCGCATTGATGTAATGTTCCTGAAGATAATCCTGGATGGAGGCGCCCTCCACGGTCAGGCTGGGAGCGAAGTCGCGTCCGCCAAAGAAGAGTGTCCACATGCTGGCGGCTGCCAGTTTGAAGTTATTGGTCGGCCACAACATGCGCGGGTAGGGGTCGCCGCGCATGCAATGGACGACGGCTGCACCGCTGGCATTCAGATTATGCAGATCAAAACCGGCCAATTCGAGTGTCCAACCCGGCGCCCCGTCACCGCCCGTATAACGACTCCACACATCCTCATGTGGGTCAATGAAAAGGTTGAAATCATACTCCCCGGCTTTCTTGATGATCTGGGTCAGGTATTCCAGGTATTCCTCATCGTAGATCCCAGGGCCTGCATGTTCGATTGCCTCCCAGGTGACCAGGAAGCGCAGAAAGTTGAATCCATAAGCTTTCAGGCGCATGAAATGTTCATCCGCCTCTGCCAGGGGGAATGGCCTTCCTACGAACGACACCGCTTTATCCTCGAAGAAACCCTCCCGGTTGTAAGTTGCGCCATTCGGGATCATGGGGATCTTTGAACTTCCACCCAGGTTGATCCCGCGCAGCATGGCAGTCCGTCCGTTGGCATCTATGAAGTGGGAACCGGAAATGGTCAAGCTTATGCATTAATTCTCCCCTTATGTAATGGATTTTTCGAAGCCACACCCACCCTGCGAGGGTAACGATCCGGCGTGGCAGCGACCTTGTCAACCACGATCAAACTGCGTTCATCTGCTACACCCGGCAAATTGACCCGGATGAGTTGTTTCAAACGCCCGCCCAGCAATTGAATGGCATGCTCGGCGCTGTGGGCCTCCGCCAGGGCATCCTCGCCTTTCTGTGCGAGCGCATGCCCGCCAATGCGCACCAGCGGCAACAGATACTCCATCAGGACCGGCAAACGTGCAACCGCGCGGGCAACTGCCCAATCATATTGTTGCCGGTGCTGCTCGAGGTGTCCGAGTTCCTCCGCCCGGGTGCAGTACACTTCGACCCCTTCCAGTTTGAGCTGCTCGACGATATGCCGGCAGAAATCCGCCTTCTTTCCCACAGATTCAACCAGAGACAGATTGCACTGGGGCATCAGGATCTTCAAAGGGATGCCCGGAAAGCCGGCGCCGGTGCCGATATCGATCAGGCGGTTGGGAGGTGATTCGCGCATCGCCAGCAGGCAGGTGAAGGAATCGAGGAAGTGTTTGATTCGGATGCCTTCCGGCTCGCGCACAGCGGTCAGATTGGTGCGTTTGTTCCAGGTAATCAACTCCGACTCATAGGTTTTAAATGCTGCAAGCTGGTTACCGGATAATTGAATGCCGAGCAAGTCCCTGGCAGCCTGGGCGAGCTTTTCCATTGAGGTATTATACCTGAGCCATCCAGCCGGTATTACGGTTGCAGGTAAAAATGTGCTATTATCAGCCTCTAACCATCAAGAATACCAGGAGATCGCTCAATGCCCATCCAAGATATCGCCAGAAAATTACGTGACAATATTCAAAAAGTGATCGTCGGAAAGGATGAGGTCATCGATCTGACCCTGACCGCTGTCCTGTGTGAAGGACACATTCTTCTCGAAGATGTGCCGGGAATCGGCAAGACCACTCTGGCGCGTGCCCTGGCCGCCTCGCTCGGTTGTTCCTTCCACAGGCTGCAGTTCACACCTGACCTGTTACCCTCGGATGTGACCGGTTTGAGCTGGTTCAATCAGAAAAATCAGGAATTCGAATTTCGCCCCGGCCCGGTAATGAGCCAGGTTTTGCTGGCAGATGAGATCAACCGGGCCACGCCGCGTACCCAATCTGCCCTGCTGGAGGCCATGCAGGAGCGCCAGGTCACGGTGGATGGCGTCACCCGTCCGCTGCCCCGCCCATTCCTGGTGCTGGCGACCGAGAATCCGATTGAATTGGAGGGAACCTTCCCATTGCCGGAAGCACAGCTGGACCGCTTCCTTTTACGCATTGTGATCGGATATCCGAGCCAGGCTGAAGAAAATGCCATTCTCGAACGGTTTAAGCAGGCTGACCCGCTTGCAGATCTGAAGGCGGTCACCACCCCCAAGGAGTTATTGGCAGCCCAGGCAGAGCGGCGCAAGGTGCGGGTTGAGACTTCATTGAGGGATTACATCGTGCGCATCTCCCGGGCAACCCGGGAGTCCTCTGAACTCGAGCTGGGTGCCAGTCCCCGGGCGACCATGGCGCTTTACCAGGCTTGCCAGGCCTGGGCGGGCATCCAGGGACGCGACTATGTCCTGCCGGATGATATCAAACGCCTGGTACTCCCGGTCATGGGTCATCGCCTGATCGTTTCGCCGCAGGCCCAGTTGCACGGACGCAGCGCCGAGGAGATGATCAAGGATATCATCACCGCCGTTCCAGTTCCTGTGGAAAGTTAATGCGCACTCGGATCGCCATCTATATCCTGGTGGTCCTCTTCATCAGTGGGGCGCTGGCTGGATCGCTGCCGCTGGTGATGGTCAGCACCCTGCTCTTATTGATCGTGGGGGTGGCTGGGTTATGGAACCTGCATGCCCTGGATAACATCCATTACCAACGCCGTTTTTTTTATCGCCGGGCGTTTCCGGGGGAGACTTCCCCTGTCGAACTGGTGGTGGAGAATAACAAGCTATTACCGGCTGCCTGGTTGCGCATAGCTGATAATTGGCCGGATGCCGTTGGTCCTGATGAAAGCGCCTACCAGGAGCGGACCGGGGATGAAGGTTACCGTGACCTGGTCCACCTCTTCAGTCTGAGTTGGTTTGGCCGCATGCGGCGAAAATATGAACTTTCTTTTTAAGGAAAGAGGGGTCTATCCGGTTGGTCCGGTCAGGATGGAATCAGGTGATCCTTTTGGACTGTTTGAAAAGCACTCTGAATCCCGGCAAATCGAATACCTCACCGTTTATCCACGCATATTGCCGCTCACTGACCTGAAACTTAAACCCGAGGATCCCTTCGGGGATATTGCCTCGCGCCGCAGGATCTACGAGGATCCCAGCCGGCCGATTGGTGTGCGCGCCTACCACCCGGAGGATGGATTTCGCAGGGTGAACTGGCCAGCGACTGCCCGAACCGGTGAGTTGCAGTCGCGTGTCCTGCAACCCATCTCCAGTCAGGTCATGATGGTCTGCCTGAATGTGGCGACATTTCCCGAGCGCTGGCAGGGGGTGAATCCGGAATTATTGGAGCGCGTGGTAAACATCGCCGCTACGGTCGTCCATAAAGCCGTTCAGGACGGTTACGCAGTGGGCCTGTTATCAAATGGTGGCATGGCGCATTCGGATCAGCCCTATTCCCTGTCACCTGGCCGGTCACCCCAGCAATTGAGCTGGTTGTTGCAGGCGCTGGCAGGAGTCATGCCGATCAGCACGCTTCCATTTGAGAAGTACCTGTTGAAAGCCATGCCGGGTCTACCCTACGGATCCACCATGGTGGTCATTTCCGCTGTCCATTCTCAATTGCTGTCAGAAACATTGTTGCGGGTGAAGCATTACCGTGGCAGCATTTCACTGCTTTCGCTGGATGAAAATACACCAGCTGAGATACCGGGTATCCGGGTCATCCGCCTACCAGCTGAAAACGAGAAACCGCTATGACCGCCGGTGTCTTGTCTGGGCAGAGAAAACCAATCCATATCTGGCGGGAACTGGCAGCTTTTCTATTCCTGCCGGCGGATGTGATCTGGATGACCGGTTGGTTTTGCCTGTTGACGGATGGTCAGGCAACCCTGCCTGTTGGTGAGATCTATCTGACGCTTGTGCTGGTGAATGTGCTGGCTTATCTAATGCTGAAGATGTTGTTCGCCTGGAAAGCGCCGGTGGTATTGCGTCTTGCGTTGGGTGGTCTGGGCTTGTTATCTGTCGCATGGATGGGGGAAAGCCTGCTGGTATACCAGGGTCTTATTTTCGATTTCAATAGAATCCTGCAAGATATCTGGACCAGCTTCCGCGGGGCGCGCGGCTTATCCCTCGAATTCTGGTCGCTGGCATGCGGTATTTTCCTATGGGTTAGAGCCATCTTTTATACCCGCAGTCCGGTCACCCAGGATACGATCATGTCAAGGCTGCAATTTGGTATCTTTATGTTCCTGATCCTGGTGTTGATTTACACTGGATTGGATTTGGCTGTTATGATCGCGGGTCTGTGCTTGTTATTGATCCTGGGGTTGACATCCCTGGGTCTGTCACGGATCGCGGATATCAACCTTCACCGGGGGGGGCGGCGGTTAATGTTTTCATGGGATTGGTTCCTGGTTCTGAGCGGGGTCAGCACAGGATTGGTACTGATTGCGGGTTTATTATCCCTACTAACCGGTACCTGGCTCAGTCTGGGTGTGATTGCGTTGACCGGTGGGATATTGGCGATCATACGCTTCCTGGTCGTGAAATTGATCGTGCCGTTGGCGAATGTCGTGCTTGCGATCCTGTATTTCTTATTAAAATTAATCTATAAACCGGATCAGCAGGCAAAAATTGAACCTCCCACCCTGGAGCTGACGGACCCCTTCAAGGATTTCGAACCGTTTAAACTTGCAGATCCAACCGCGGAAGGACTCAAGGCTGCCCAGCCGTACCTGTTGGGTATTCTGTTCGGTTTGACGGCTGTGATCATCCTGGTGATGTTGCTGCGCCTGCCGCGCAGGGAAAACCTGGGCGATGCAGATGGTACTGGGGAAAAGACAGGCGGAAATGCCTTAAAGCAACTGCAAAAGGCGATCGGTCGAAGTCTTCAGAAAACTTTGGAGCGATTCTCGAAACAGGTGAACATTCGGCGTGTGACCGGTATGTTCCGGGCAGCCCGTATCCGTTGGATCTACCAGCAATTTGAGCAGCTGGCTGCCAGGAAAGGATACCCGCGCCAGGCCGCGATTACACCATTGGAGTTCCAATCGATCGTGGCGCAATATTTCGATGGGGGAGCTGGTGATATCGCCCTGCTTACTTCGGCCTATCAATCGGTCCGTTATGGTGAATTACCCGAGACTGCTGCCGAGGTGACACAGGTAGTCCAGGCTTGGGATCGCCTTAAAAAACTTAAGGTGGTCAGGCAGGCAAGACCTAAGCAGACCCAAAAGCAGTAAGGATCCTGGCGATATGCCTGGCACCCTTTAGGTATAGATCCAGGCGCATATTTTCATTGGGGGCATGAGCCTGTGCCCCGGGGTGCCCGACCCCGGAACTCACGATCGGAAAATTCAACATTTTCATGAAAATGGCACTCGGTCCGGAACCGCCACTGAGTGGAATGATCTGCATCGCCTGCCCGTAAACCACCTTCGATTCCTCAACCACCAACTTGACGAATGGGTCATCCGGATCGGTTACAGCGGGTCCTTCGGAGCCCAGATCGATGATCTCGATATCGTCGAATCCATGGCGGTCAAGGTGCGCGCGCAGCAATGGAATGATCCTGGCTGGGTCTTGATCGGGCACCAGCCTGAAATCGATCTTGGCACTCGCTTCTGCAGGCTGCACGGTTTTGCTGCCTTCTCCCTGGTAACCGGAGGTCAACCCGCAGATGGTGCAGGTCGGTGTGAAGACCTCCTCGATGCGAAGCTCCAGCCCCCCGGTAAGTCCTTTGATGAAACCCTTGAGTCCATAACGCTCTTTGTATTCACCCGATGGATCCGGCAGCTCAGCCATCAATTGGCGGCTTTTTTCCGGGACCGCTTTAACTCCATCATAAAAACCATCAATGCGGATCCTTTCATCCGGACCTTTGAGACTCTCGAGTGCCCAGACCAGACGCCAGGCTGCATTGGGAAAGATCGACCCGCCCAACCCGGAGTGAACATCCTGGTTGGCGGTCTTGACCCGCAATTCGACATAGCTGATCCCGCGCAAGCCCAGATGCTGGGTTGGACGCTCATTGAAATCAACACCACCGTATTCCCACACACAGGCATCCGCTTTCAGCAAGTCGGCGTGTGCCCTGACGAAGATCTCCAGGTTGGTACTGCTGACTTCCTCCTCGCCTTCCACGATGAATTTGACATTGCAGGGCAAATCCCCTTCGGCTGCCAGGATGGCATCGATGGCAAACAGGCGGCTGGTTAAATGGCCTTTGTCGTCGACAACGCCGCGTGCGAACAGCTTGCCATCACGGACGACAGGCTCAAAAGGCGGGCTTTCCCATAATTCGAGCGGCTCCGCCGGTTGCACATCATAATGGTTGTAGAACAGGATCGTCCTGTCAACCCGCCCCTTGCGTTCACCGAAAACGATCGGGGATCCGGATGTTGGGAAGACCTGGACAGAGAAACCGCGTTTCTCCAGGAGAAGGCGGGTCATCTGGGCGCATTCCTGAATGCCCAATTGTTGGGCGGCGACACTCGGTTGAGCGCAGTAAGCGGAAAGCTCGCGGATGCTCTCTTGCATGTGAGCCTCGAGGTATTGATCGATGGCCGGGTTTATGGACATGGGACTCCTGTTCGGTTAAAAGTTCAATAGATCCATAATGGAAGAACCCAGCAAGGAAAAGATCAGCATCTTACCAACCTTGCCGAGCCAGAGGAATAAAAAGAAATGATGGATTTTCATCTTAAGGGCTCCAGCTGTGAGCCCGGCCATATCGAAGAGTGGATTGGGGATAAGTGCCAGCAGGAAGATAGCCAGGCCCCCGTAACGTTTCACCCAATATTCCACCTTGTCGGAAGTCTTGTTCTTCCCGATCAACCCCCGCCCACTCAGGCCAGCCAGATATCCTGAAAGTTCTCCGACTGCTGCGCCACTTCCTGCGGCCAGCGCCACCCACCACGGATTGAAAATTGCGCCCATCGCGGAGGTGAATAACACACCCGGCATGGGAATGATGATGGTGGCATTTGCCAGGATCGATAACAGGAATATCCCGGGATATCCGTATCCCTGTAGTTTTTCGATCTCTTGATGATAGATGACTAACAGGCAGGTCAATGCGATGACAAAAACAAGCATGACCACCCGCAGGATGGTCATGCCTGTTGAGGATTTTTCTTCAGGCTTCTGCATTGTTACGAAGGAGAGATTCGATGCGAGCCGTGACCATATCCATCGCCACCATGTTTAGGCCACCCTCGGGAATGATCACATCGGCGTAGCGCTTGGAGGGCTCGACGAATTCAAGGTGCATCGGCCGCACAGTCTTCAGGTACTGGTTGATGACGTTCTCGGTCGTCCGACCCCGTTCAGAGATATCGCGTTCCAGGCGGCGGATGAATCGGATGTCTGCATCCGTATCCACAAAGAGCCTGACGTCAAAAAGCTCGCGTAATTTCGGATCAGCAAAGATCAGGATGCCTTCCACGATGATCACACGGTGTGGTTTGATCTGAATGGTCTGATCGGTGCGCGAATCGGTCGTGAAATCATAGACCGGCATTTCGATCGGTTTATGCTCTTTAAGCATCTGGATATGCCGGATCAAGAGATCGTTATCGAGAGAGTCAGGATGATCAAAGTTGATCTGTTTGCGCTGCATGGGTGGCAGGTCGCTCAGATCCTTGTAATAGGCATCGTGTGGCAGGTAGGCGATTTTTTCTCGACCAACCGTTTTCAGAATGGCGTTGGCGACAGTGGTCTTACCAGAGCCGGAACCTCCGGCGATGCCGATGATGACGGTGGCTGTTGGGTGGGGGGGCATGTAAAAATTATATCGTTAAATAGATTGAGCCACCGAAGGGATTCGAACCCATGACCTGGCGTTTACGAAACGTCTGCTCTACCAGCTGAGCTACGGTGGCGACGGGGGGATTATACCAAAAGAATCATGGGATTCCAGATTTCACTCATGAGGCTTCATCTCTTCAGCGCGCTGGATGATTTTTTGACCGTAGCGTTCTCGTAGTTCGTCAATGGCTTCCAGAAGTTTATGTTCCTTCTCCAAACCTGCGTCCCACAGGCTGAGCTGGCGTTGGGCAGGAATCAGGCTGGATACTCCCACGCCTACCAACCGCACGGCATGTCTTTCTTCACGCCAGGCTTTATGGAAAAGTTCCGCGGCAGTTTTATAAATGATCCCATCCTGATCGGTCGGGCAGGAAAGAGTGGTCTGGCGAGTCAGTGTGGTGAAGTCTGCCCAGCGCAATTTGATCTGGATGACACTCCCAGCTACGTTTGCATGTCGCAGCCGCCCGCCAACGTGCTCGCTGAGGTTGCGAAAACTTTTTAAGATGGTTCCCTCCTCACGCGTATCCTTGTCATAGGTGTGTTCGTTGCTGATCGATTTCGCGGGACCCGAGGAGGGATTCACTGGAGAATCATCGATTCCCAGTGCCCGCCGGTGCAGCTCCGGGCCGATCTTTCCAAAATACTCCAGCAAAGTGCTCTCCGGCAAGGCGGCCAGGTCGCCAACTGTGTGGATGCCCAGTTCAGCCAGGTGCGCGGCAGATTTGGGTCCGATGCCCCACAAAGCTTGTGCCGGTAATGGCGCCAGGAATCGCGCTTCTTCACCAGGTGGTACGACCGTGATGGCGCGGGGCGGTTCCACACCCCGGTGACCGGCCTTGCCCACATCCGAGGCTACTTTTGCAACCAACTTGTTGCTGGCAACCCCGATGGAACAGGGCAGACCGAGTTCCTGGCGGATGCGAGTCTGGAGCTGCCTGGCCAGGAAAAGGCCGGTCTCAGGCATATCGCTCACATCCAGAAAGGCTTCGTCAATGGAGACCTGTTCCACCAGCGGGGTAAGTTGGTTGATGCGTTCCATGACCCGGTCTGAGTATTCGCCATAACGGGCATGGCGTGAAGAAATCACGATCATTTGCGGGCAGATTCGCAGGGCTTTGCCCATCGGCATGGCGGAACGAACCCCGAACTGCCGGGCGGCATAGGAACAGGAGCTGACCACGCCGCGGGATTCTGGCCGGCCGCCGACGGCGAAGGGTTTCCCTTTAAGGCTGGGATCCTGCAACTCCTCCACTGCGCAGAAGAACGCATCCAGATCCAGGTGCATGACCTTGCGAACCATATGGTCAGATTCCTCCAGGGTATGGCGGATTAAAATCAATAACCGGCCGCGATCAATAGCTTTCACGGCCAGCTAATTCTAATGCGTGGATCCAAAAGGGGCAATCAGGAAAGTTCAGATGTTTGCGCCGGCAGAGACAAGTTCTTGAGACCGGTGCTCGGTGCGCCGGATCAGGTTGTTCATATGCGCAAACAATACCTGTGAAGGAACGGGTTTGGAAAGATAATCATCCGCCCCAGCATCAAGAGCTTTGGCGACCATTTCAGGTGTGTACAGAGCGGACAGCATCAGGATCGGGGTGTTGGTGAACTTGCGCAGAGCTCTGCAGAGTTCCAGACCATCCATGTCCATCATCATCACATCCTGGATGATAAAATCCGGTTTTTCGGCCCGTGCAATCGAAAGTGCATCTTCACTGCTGTTGGCAGCGAAGACCGTGCAGGGATATGACTGGATCAGGATTTCCAGCATATCTGTTGTGGCCGGGTCGTCATCTATTAGTAATACTCTCATGGTACTCCGTTTATATCTTTTACATTATCCCAGAAAAGTCCCAAAAAAGACCTTTCAATTGCCTAACAAAAAAACACAGTGGCTTGTGATCCACACAAAACAAGTCATCTAGACATCATAATCTATGGTAAAATCGTTCGTTTAGTAGCACTGATTGAACTTCCCCATTTTCAGGAAGCTTCATAATAAGTCGATCTTTATTTTACATCTTGGAGGATGTTATGAATAAATGGGTCTATCTGTTTGATGAGCTCGACCAGGCGGAACAAAAAGTAGGCAAGGTTTGGGATAAGGTGCTGGGTTTGCTGGGGGGCAAAGGTGCCAACCTGGCTGAGATGACCCGCATTGGTGTACCGGTTCCTCCGGGCTTCACGATTTCAACCGAAGGATGCAATGCCTACGTGGCCGATGGCAAATTCCCCGAAGGACTTTGGGAGCAGGCACTGGTGGCCATGAAAGCGGTTGAAACCCGTGCCGGTAAGAAATTTGGCGATTCTGAAAATCCATTGCTGGTTTCCTGCCGCTCAGGTGCCAAGTTCTCGATGCCGGGCATGATGGACACCGTCCTGAACATCGGTCTGAACGATCAGACTGCGCTGGGAATGGTCAAGCTGACCGGGAACGATCGTTTTGTCTATGACTCCTATCGACGGTTGATCCAGATGTTCGGGTCCGTTGTTTTGGGAATCCCGGATGAGGCCTTTGAAGATGCGATGGAAGCTTACAAGGCTGAGAAGGGTTACAAGGCAGATACCGATCTGACCACCCTGGACCTCAAGAACCTGACCGAGCAATTCAAGGCGACCGTCAAAAAGATCCAGGGTTCTGAATTTCCCCAGGACCCGTACGAACAACTTCAAGCTGGCCACCGAAGCCGTCTTCAAATCCTGGAATGGCAAACGCGCCATCGATTACCGGCGCGCAACCAATATTCCTGATGACCTCGGCACGGCGGTGAACATCGTTTCGATGGTCTTTGGCAACATGGGTTGGGATTCCGGGACGGGTGTGGCTTTCACACGTGACCCACAAACCGGTGAAAAGAAAGTCTTCGGTGATTACCTGTTGAATGCCCAGGGTGAGGATGTTGTCGCTGGCATCCGCAACACTGAAAAGATCGAGAAGCTCAGCAAGGATATGCCTGAAGCCGCCAAGCAATTCATGGATATCTGCGCCAAACTTGGAAAAACATTATCATGACATGCAGGACGTCGAGTTCACCATTGAGCGCGGCAAGTTATGGATGCTTCAGACCCGTAATGGCAAGCGCACGGCTTTATCCGCAGTTAAGATCGCGGTCGACATGGTAAATGAAAAGCTGATCAACCGGGAACAGGCAGTCTTGCGGGTGTCCCCTGATCAGGTCGATTCACTGCTGCATCCTCAATTTGACTTGACCACCAAGGCTGCTGCCAAGAAGGAAGGCCGTTACCTGGCGACCGGTGTGAATGCCTCCCCGGGTGCCGCTGTCGGCCAGATCTACTTCGATGCTGATCTGACCGAGAAGAAGGCCAAGGAAGAAAAGCAGGACACCATCATGGTGCGCCCGTTCACCAAGCCGGATGATGTGCATGGCATGCTGGCTGCCAAGGGCATCCTGACCAGTGAAGGCGGCGCCACGTCGCATGCGGCTGTGGTAGCCCGCCAGTTCGGCGTTCCCTGCGTGGTGGGTGCCTCTGCCGTCAAGATCAACCTCGACAAACGGCAGATGGAAATCAATGGCACCGTGGTCAAGGAAGGTGATTGGATCTCGGTGGATGGGACGACCGGCGAGGTTTTCACCGGCAAATTGGGACTGACCGCTCCTTCACTCGATGAGCAAACCGACCTGCTGACCCTGCTGGGTTGGGCAGATGAGATCAGTGCCACACCGGATATCCGCACACTGGCAAACGGCACCAAGACCCGCGGCTTGCAGGTCTGGACGAATGCGGATTACCCCAAGGATGCACAGCGGGCACGTTCCTATGGCGCAGTCGGCATCGGTCTCTGCCGCACCGAGCACATGTTCTTTGAGGTTGAACGTCTTCCGATTGTCCAACGTATGATCCTGGCTGAAACCTCCGAGGTCCGCACGGCAGCCCTGAATGAACTGTTACCCAGCCAACGGGCTGATTTCGAAGGTCTGTTCGAAGCCATGGACGGTTATCCGGTCATCATTCGCCTGATCGACCCGCCATTGCATGAATTCCTGCCCTCGCCTGAGGTTTTATTGGAGGAAGTCATCACCATGCGCGTCAAGGGTGAAACCAAGGACCTGGCTAAGAAGGAAGCCTATCTCAAATCCGTTCAGGCATTACATGAAAGCAACCCCATGATGGGTCTGCGGGGTGTTCGTCTGAGCATCTATATGCCCGAGATCGTCGAGATGCAGATCCGCGCCATCTTCGAGGCGGCTGCCAACATGACCAAGAAGGGTATTCACGTCCATCCGGAAGTCATGATCCCTCTGACCGGTACGGTCAAGGAACTTGAATGGGTGCAGCCACGACTTGAGGCGATTGCCAGGAAGGTCATGGAAGAGAAGAATCTGAACTTCCCCTACAAATTCGGCACGATGATCGAGATTCCGCGTGCAGCCGTAACCGCGGGTGAGATCGCCGGACTGGCCGAGTTCTTCTCCTTCGGCACCAACGACCTGACCCAGATGACCTTCGGTTACAGCCGTGACGATGCCGAGCGCAATTTCCTGGTGAAATACATCGAGGAAGGCATCCTCGCCAAGAATCCTTTCCAGACCATCGATCAGGAAGGTGTTGGCCGCATGATGAGAATGGCAGTGGAAGAAGGCCGTCAAGCCCGCCCCGACCTGGAAGTTGGCATTTGCGGTGAGCACGGCGGCGACCCGGCTTCGATCGAATTCTGCCACACCATCGGTCAGAATTACGTCAGCTGTTCCCCCTTCCGTGTTCCGATTGCGCGGCTGGCGGCAGCCCAGGCAGCCATCAAACACCGCGCCTGATCTAAGTAATCGAATAGATGAACCGGGTCCTGATGATTATCAGGACCCGGTTTTATTTGACTCACGGAAGATCTGATTACAAGTCCCGGCTATAGAATCGTTTGTATAGCCCATAATTCTCGAAAATATACTGAATATATTGCCGTGTTTCGCTGTAACGAATGATCTCCAGCAGGAGGTCCGGGTCATCCTGGGCCATCGAGACCCAGATACTGGTATTCCCGGCGCCGGCATTATAAGCTGCCAACCCGGCGAACAGGTTGCCATTGAAGTAATTCACCTGCCGTTCCAGGTAGGATGCCCCCAGGCGGATGTTTACGAAGGGCCGCTCCAGATCACTGACCGTGTAGTTCGCTGGCCAGTTTTCAGAGGCAGCCGTCTCGGCGCCGGTGCCTGGCATGAGCTGCAGCAACCCGCGTGCGCCGGCAGAGGATTCGGCACTTCCGTCGAATAGACTTTCCTGGCGCATCATCGCGTACAGGAGGAGCGGATCAAGCCCGGTCTGCTGAGAATATGGCAATACCAGGTCCTTGAAGTAAAGCCCGAACCGGATGTGATTGAAATAGACCGGGGCGTTCAATGAATCGAGGTCATTCAGACGGGCAAGACTCAGGATCTGGCGGCTGGCCAGGATAGCTTGTTGGTAATAGCCCAGATCAAGCATCACCTGGATGAAACGAAACGTCTGGATGGGGTCTTCTTTAATATCGGCATACAAACTGTTGAATTCTGACTTGGCCTCGCTGTTCAATCCGAGATCGTAAAAAGCCTCTCCCCGGATGTAACGCGGATCATAGACCAGCTCAGCAGGACTATCGAGGTTAACCTCCGCCGCGATCGTGAAGATCGTTCGCAGCCAGGTCTCCGCTTCCAGTTTCTCGGCCGCCAGGTCATACGCCATATCCGTTATTGCCGGGGGTGTGAAGATCGCATTACCGATCGATAATTCACGGGCTCGCTCGCTGTAATATCCGGTTGGATCACGCGTGGCCGCCTGCAACCAGGCCTGGCTGGCAGCTTCGGGGTTGCCACGGATGCTTTCACATTTACCGATCCACAGGTAGGCTGCTGCTTGATCGGATGGACTCCCGGCCAGCAACAGGGAACGCTGGAAAGTTAACTCAGCATTCTCATAATCTCCCAGACGGTAGCGCGACACCCCGGCCAGGATCAACGCCCGGAAGGTATCTTCATAGGAGGGGTACATGTCAGCCATGCGTTCCCAGGTCGCAGCTGCATCGCTTAACAGATCAGCCCGTTCGAGATAGCGTCCGGCCATGAACAGGAAACCGGGTGCATGCCCGTCTAACGGTGCCCGGTTGATGAATTCCAGCAATGTCGATGCCGCAGCGGCCGGATCTTCCTGGTAAGCCCATTGGGTATAGGCGATCTCATCCCAGGCATCCGCCCAGTGGTTATCCGAGGGGTGCTCTTCGACCATGGCCCGCCAGACCGCAATTGCCTGGTCATCCTGGGGGATACCCTCATTGGAGTACAGGGCTTCACTCCGCAAGGCTGAAAAGAGCGGGTAATTCTCCTGCCCCACTGCCCGCCACGCCAGGCCTTGAAAATACTGAGCGGTGCCATCATGGTCAGGGGTGGCGGCCAGGTACCGATCCAGGGCTTCGACAGCCAGGCTGTACTTCCCGGCATAATAATCGATGATGCCGCGCTGCAGCTCACTGACCGGCTGACCGTCCTCGACGAGCGTTACCAGCGCGGAATAGGTATCATAAGAGGTCGGGTAATTCTCGACGGCATGTTGGAAGCGCTGATAGGCTGCCTCCCGGTTTCCCTGTTGATAATAAATCTGCCCGATCAGGAAATCCATCTGAGCCTTGGTATAGTCGTTCGTGGTGCTGTCAAAAACCTGCTGGTAGATCTGGATTGCGATCTCCGGGTTTCCGGAATCCAGGTAGGCTCCGCCAAGCTTGGCGTTCATATGGTCGTTATCCCCCAGGTGTGGCAGCTGGATGGCTGCCAGGTAGGCGTTGATCGCTCCAATCGGGTCCCCCGCTGCTGCCAGAGCATCACCTTTCAGATCCTGTATGGCACTGTCGATCTCTCCCGGTTTTAGCCTGAGAAATTCATCGTAAGCAGCGGCAGCTTCGGTAAACCGCCCGAGATTCGAATAGATCTGGCCGAGATAATAGTAGGTGTTGGCGACCCTTGGATTGGTGGGATAAGTCTCTACCAGGGTACGCATTAAAGTCAGCGCAGTGGCTTGATCCCCTTTGAGGTAAAAGATGCGTGCGATACCGAGATCGGCTCGCAGGCGGGTATCCTCATCCGTGGCTTGCTGGCGGGCTTGTTGATATTCGACCAATGCCTGGTCATAATCACCCACGATCGCCAGCAATTCATCTGCCTGGTCGACCCTGGCCGCCGGTTGTGGAGTCGGGGTCGGGGTGGGTGGGGGTATCGGGGTGATCGTTGGGGTGCCATCCACCAGTTTACCCAGGATGGGGACACTGCCCAGGTCAAAACCATCTCCAGTCAATGAGCAGCCGGATATTATAAACAAGATCAACAACAATAATATAAATCGATTGAGTATGGGTTTCATTAAGGATTTGTGATTATTGGATTCTCAAGCCCATTTATGCGGGCTTTCTTTGACAAAGGTCCGATAGCGTGTTAAACTATCTCTCTTGAATGACAGGCGCTCTCCTGTGAGGGCGTTTTTTGGTGTCGGTCATGCGTACAATCGATTGGGACTCTGATACTCATCTATTAACGGTTATCGACCAACGTTTGATCCCGGGACGGTTCGAACGGGTGGTCCTCTCAACCCATCAGGAGGTCGGACGGGCGATCAAAGACATGACCATCCGCGGTGCCCCGGTGATCGGGGTGTCGGCAGCTTTCGGGGTTGTCATGGCTGCCTACCAGTCGACTGCCGATAATGTTACCATGCTTCGCAAGGAACTGGATGAATCCTTCCAGACACTATTATCCACCCGGCCAACCGCAGTCAACTTACGATGGGCATTGACCCGCATGCAGGCTGTTTGCACTGCCCATGAACAGGTTGACGACCTCCGCAGAGCGCTTGAAAATGAGGCCTTGCAGATGGCAGAAGAGGATATCGCCGCCAATCAGGCCATCGCCAGCCATGGAGCCCGGTTGATCCAGGACGGTGATACGATCATCCATCATTGTAATACCGGCTCACTGGCCACGGTCGATGGGGGGACCGGCCTGGGTGTCATCCGCCTGGCGCATGAGCAGGGGAAACGCATCCATGTCCTGGTCGATGAAACCCGGCCCCGATTGCAGGGTGCACGGTTAACTGCCTGGGAATTGCAGCAATATGGAATTCCTTTTGATATCATCAGCGATAACATGGCCGGGCATTTCCTGAGCCGGGGACAGGTTCAGAAAGTGATATTTGGAGCCGACCGGGTCGCTGCTAATGGGGATGTCGTCAACAAGATCGGTTCGTACATGCTGGCGTTGGCGGCTTATGATAATGTTATTCCGGTCTATTCGGCATTTCCTATTACGACGGTCGATCTCAGCACTACGCAGGGATTTGACATCCCGATCGAAGAGCGGGACCCTCATGAAGTATTGGGTCTGCAGATGGATGGTGTGGATGTCATGCCCGCAGGAGCGAGCGCCCTGAATCCCGCCTTCGATGTGACGCCAGCCCGATTGATCTCCGCATTCATCACGGATCGTGGCATAATTTATCCACCATTCTTTAAAAACCTACCTCTGGTATTGGGGTAAATATGAAAATCGCTGTGACCGGTTCGATTGCTTTTGATTATCTGATGTCCTTTCCGGGATATTTTCGCGATCATATCCTGCCTGATAAACTCGATTCGATCAGCCTCTCTTTCCTGGTCGATAGTATGATCCGGCAGCGGGGTGGGGTGGGACCCAATATCGCTTACACACTTGCCTTGTTGGGGGCTCATGCCTGCCTGGTCGCCACGGCTGGTGAGGACTTCGAGGAGTACCGAATATGGCTTGAGCAAAATGGCGTCGATACCTGTGGGGTCAAGGTTATTGAGGGTGAATATACAGCCTCCTTCTTTGCCAATACCGACAAGGCGAATGCCCAGATCGCCAGTTTTTATACCGGCGCAATGGCTCATGCCGGGGAGATCTCGATCGTGAAGGCCATGGGTGGAAAGCCTGACCTGGTCATCATATCTCCCAATGATCCGGGAGCCATGGCAAAATATGTTGAAGAATGCAAACTTGAGAAGATCCCGTATGCTTATGATCCAAGTCAGCAGATCGTTCGGATCGATGGAGAACAATTGAGGGCTGGCGTTGAAAGTGCCCTGGCCTTGTTCGTGAACGAATATGAATTCGAACTTCTGCAAAAAACGACCGGATTGAAAGCCGCTGAGATCCTCGGGATGGTGAATTTCACCGTGATCACATGTGGAGAGCATGGCTCACAGATCCACCATAATGGAGAGATCATCAAGATCCCCATCGTACCACCCAGACAGATCGCCGATCCGACCGGGGTGGGCGATGCCTACCGGGGTGGGTTCTTCACGGGTTATGACCGGGGTTTTTCGATTGAGTTATGTGGTAAGATGGGGGCTCTGGCCGCCACCTACTGCCTGGAACAGCGCGGCACCCAGAATCATCACTTCTCAAAAATGGAATTCATTCAACGCTTCCGTGAGCATTTTGATGATCAAGGGGAGCTAGACAAGCTGAACTGAGACTTTGGAGGATCAATGAAAGAATATCAGGTAAAAGATCTAAGCCTTGCCGAAGGCGGACGCCGGCGCATCGACTGGGCCGAGCGGGAAATGCCCGTTCTGCGTATGATCGCCGAGCGTTTTGCCAAAGAACGACCTCTGAAGGGTTTGCGTATGTCCGGTTGTTTACACGTCACCGCGGAAACAGCCAACCTGATGCGCGCCCTGCATGCTGGTGGAGCGGATGTCGTGTTAACCGCATCCAACCCGCTTTCCACCCAGGATGATGTGGCAGCATCATTGGTATCCCATGATGAGATCCCGGTATACGCGATCAAGGGTGAGGATAATGCGACTTACTACAAGAATCTAAATGCCGCATTGGATCATAAACCCCATATGACCATGGATGATGGTGCAGACCTGGTTTCGACTCTGCATAAGGACCGCCGCGATCTGTTACCGGAAGTCATTGGCGGAACTGAGGAAACCACCACCGGTGTCATCCGCTTGCGCGCCATGGCAGCCGACAAGGCCCTGGCTTTCCCGGTCATTGCCGTCAACGATGCCATGACCAAGCACTTCTTCGATAATCGTTATGGCACCGGACAATCAACTCTGGATGGTATCATCCGCGCGACCAACATCCTGCTGGCGGGCAAGACCTTTGTTGTTGCCGGATATGGTTGGTGCGGTCGTGGGCTGGCCTTGCGGGCCAAGGGCATGGGTGCCAATGTGATCGTGACCGAAGTGGACCCACTGCCTGCCCTGGAAGCCGTCATGGATGGTTACCGGGTCATGCCGATGGAAGATGCTGCCCGGATCGGAGATATCTTCGTAACCGTTACCGGTGATCTCAATGTGCTCGACAAGCATCATTTTGAGGTGATGAAAGATGGCGCGATCGTGGCTAATTCAGGGCACTTCAATGTCGAGATTAATATCCCTGCGCTTGAACAAATGGCCACATCCAAGGCGCTCGTCCGCCCATTCGTTGACCAATATAATCTCAAAGATGGCCGCCAGATCCATATCCTCGGGGAAGGCCGCCTCGTGAATCTCGCCGCCGCCGAAGGGCATCCGGCCAGTGTCATGGATATGTCCTTTGCCAATCAAGCCCTGGCAGCCGAGTATTTATTCAAGAATCATGACAAGCTTGAAAAACAGGTGTACGGGGTTCCTGTGGATATTGACAAGGAAATTGCACGCATCAAACTTGAGTCGATGGGAGTCAAGATCGACATTCTGACCCCTGAGCAATTGAAGTATTTAAGCTCATGGGAAGAAGGCACCTAGATCCCGTTTTAAACAAGAAGCGCCGCAGAATTCTGCGGCGCTTTTGATTTTATCTGCGATACTACCGTTTGGAGAGACTTTCCAGTACTGCCAGCAGGTTGGAAGACAATACCTGCTGGCCATTCACCAGGAATGTGGGTGTACTGGTGATACCGGCAGCAGACGCTTCTGTACCCTTGTCGATGACTTTTTGTGTGTAGGTGCCCGAGTTGAAACAGGCAGCAAAGGCATCCTGATCGAAATCGATCTGGCTTGCGAACTTGAACAGCTTGTCATCTGCGAAAGCGCCATTATTCTCACCAGCCCAGTTGGTGAATAACAGGTCGTGATACTCCCAGAACTTACCCTGATCCGATGCGCAGTAAGCAGCTTCCGCCGCTCGGTAGGATTCCGGACCGACGAAGCTGAATGGCTCGAAGATGTAGTAGACCTCGCCAGTGTTGATGTAGTCCCGGATGATGACCGGTTCCAGGGTCGTGAAGGCATACTGGCAGCCCGGGCATTGAAAATCGGCATATTCGGTCACGACGATCGGTGCATTCGGGTCGCCTGCAGTCAGTCCATCCACGATCGTGCGCTCAGGGAACTTGCCCTGTGCATTTAATATGAAGAAAGCCACAAACAAAGCGACAACCAGCAGGATGCCAACGATGGTCAAGATTCGGTTGGTGCGCGCTTTTCTTTTCCGTCTCTCTTTAAATTCCTGGCGCTTGCTCATTGACTGGACTCCTTATCTCTATATTATTTGGTAGATCGCAAAGGTCTCACCGGTTCTTCGAAAGCCCATTTTATCATATAGCGCCAGGGAAGCATGGTTATCTGATTGCGTATTTAACGTTACATGAGCGACCCCGCGTACCTGTAGGGCTTTGAAGAAGGTCCTTACCAGTTTTGATGCGATACGTTGTCTTTTGTATGCAGAGAGTACAGCAATTCTGGCCAGGTGGGCATTCGTGCCTGAGAGGGTGCCGATCAGGTATCCCACCGGTATGCCATCGAATTCTGCAAGATAGGTAAGCTCTGATTGTTGATAAGCCAGTTGAAGCGTTGGAAGGGAGTAGACCCACAAGTCTTCAAAACTGGCCGCATCGATTTCCTCAACCTCCGGAAGATCACTCTCTTCGATCCTGCGAATATGGATTTCTGGATTATCCTGAATGGAAAATGGCGTCGATACGGGCCGTTCCAGAATGACCAGTTCCTGGTGTATGGGGTATTTGTACTGGCGCATCAACCCATCGATCCAATCCTCGAGAGCCAGAACGTAGCAATGTGGATCGGATTCCAGGCCAGCCAGTTGCCCAATGGCAGCTTTCACCAATATATCCCAGGCATCCTCCAAATTGATTTTCCAACTGCAGGCGAAGAGGCGGATCCAGGCAATATTGGCCGGGTCTGCAGGGCAAGCCAGGGCAGCTAGAAGTTCGTGGTTCTTTTCCAGCAATAAAAAGGGTTGAGGTCCGAGCCACTGGAGAGGATCGCGCCAATCCAGGTAACGGTGCACGAATGAGTGGGCGTCAATCAAACGCTGAATGGCGATGGCATCCTGCCAGTCAGCCTGGCGGATGATGATTCCTTCAGCTGGCGGTTCACTCATCAGACTTCCGGGTGATCCAATTTGCACTAAAAAGTGATATCGAGCAGACCCTCGGCAATTGCGCGTAGTTTATCAACCGGAAGACTGCTCAGGCGGTTTGCGAGTTCCACGTAAGGGCGATTGATCGGTTGTGCAATGAAGTTCTGTAACTCTACGGGTAATTGGCGGAATCCGGAGATTCGCTCAGCTTGCGTCAGCTGTTCGCCAACCATGCCTTGTGTCCCATAAAAGGACTGCATGGCAATAGCGGCGATCCGGCATAACACTTCCAGTAAGGCCAGCGGGATCGGTTTCTTTCCGGCCAGGTAACTGGCAAGTTCCTTGGACGAAATGCCCAAAGCTGTGGCGATATCTTTTCGTGGAAGGTCGGCATCGTCGAGAGCTTTTCTCAATCGGGTTGCGATGATACGCTGGCGGAGTTGCATGAATTTTTCCGCCTGCAAGGCATCCATTCCGGGTAGTTCTGTGGCCCCTTCCTCATAAGAGATCAGCATGGATATGGGTGCGTTGAAAAGGGTAGCCATGACTTCCAATTCGGGGAGCGATGGGATTTGAGCACCGCTCTCATAGGCTTTGTAACGATTCGTTGTGACCCCCAGAATTGCAGCGACCTCACCAATGCGCAATCGCTTCTTCTCGCGAAGGATGGTTAATCGTTGACCGATCATTTCGGCCCTTGAATTTGGATTGAGATCGTCGCTCATTCAATACCTTCCCGTGATTTTCCTGTTATTGTATCACTCGCCCGTCGTAGGGGGTGAATCTGTATCCGGCATGATGTAACCCAATCCTGATTTCGTGATGATATGGGTAGGGTTATGTGGATCATTCTCCACTTTTTGGCGAATGCGTGCGATGCTGACCCACAGAATTTCCTTATCATCTTTATACGTCGAGCCCCACACTTCGGTCAATAAAGCCTCTGCGGTCAATACGGTCCCAATGTTTTGGGCGAGTTGGATCAACAATCGGTATTCGGTGGCGGATAAATAAATGGGCTTATCGTCTTTCCACACCTCAGCTCGTGCGAAATTAATACGCAGATCCCCGTGCACGAACTCGCTCTGTTTGTAGGATTCCTTGGGCGTACCTGCTCGCCGCAGCACCGCCCGGACTCTTGCCAGAAGTTCAGTCGCAGAGAAGGGTTTTACAACGTAGTCATCTGCCCCAACATTGAGGCCTTTCACGCGGTCCTGTTCTTCACCCTTGGCGGTCAGCATGATGATCGGAACCGATGAGAATTGTCTGATGCGTTCACAGGTGGCCAGACCATCCAACTTGGGCATCATGATATCCATGATGATCAGATTGGGTTTCCGGTCGGTGAACAATTCCAAAGCTTCTTCCCCATCCGATGCGGTGATGACATCAAACAATTCTGTTTCGAGATTGATCTGCAGCAAGCGCTGATATAGAGGTTCGTCATCGACGACAAGAATAAGAGTCATGCGTCCTCCCGTTTGACAGGTTGAGTGCGCGGCAGGTGGATGATGAAACGGGTCCCTTTTCCCGGGCTCGATTCTGCAGAGATCCTGCCGTGATGCGATCGAATCAGTTGCTTACAAATGAACAAACCCAGGCCGCTTCCGTGCTTAACCTGAGTGCCGGTCCCACGATAGAAACGCTCGAAGATGTGTGGCAGATCTTCCACCCGAATACCGGAGCCGGTGTCTTTAACGATCACCGTGATGCCATTCTTCCTCTCACGTGTTTGAAGTGTTATGAGTGCATCCGGGGCATACTTGATGGCATTGATGACCAGGTTACTGATCACCTGAGCCAGACGCCTTGGATCACCTTCAATGGCCAGGGTATCAGAAGTGGTTGAATATTCGATCCGGCTGTGTGGGTGTTGCATTTGGATGCGTTTGATCACATCCCTGATGATCGGTTCGATGCGCATTTGTTGAAACGTGATCGGCATCGTTCCGCTCTGTAAACGGGCTGTGTCGAGAATGTTGTCGATCAATTCCTGGAGAGTGTCTGTTTCCTGGTCAATGATGGCCAGGATCTCACTCTGTTTGGTTGGATCCCATTTGGTATCTGATCGTAATAATGTTGTTGTATAGCCTTTAATAAAACCGAGGGGTGTGCGTAGTTCATGAGTGATGGTTGACATGAAATCTTCCTGGAATTGAGCTTGTTTTCGCTCCTCCTCGGCGATCTCCAACCGCGCTTTCAAATTACGATGAGTCAACAGAGAAATGATCTGTTCTGCCACCCATTTGGCTATTTGTACCTGTTCGTCTCCAAAGAGCGGACTGCCGAAACGGATGATGACCATTACTCCCAGAGATGTAGATCCGGTATTCAATGGGAGGCCAAGCAGGATCGGCCTTTCAAGCCGGTCTGGACCACTCTCTTCCGGAAAATCCTGTTCAAGCAGAAGTCGGCCTGCCTGAACAACTTTACGTGCAAATGGTTCGCCCCAGGTGATTTCCGCACCCTGTGACCTTCCACGGCCGGTCGCCCTCGCATACACCAGGCTGAGATATTGACCGGTGGGATCGGGGCGATAAATAACCAGATTGTCGAAGATGACCAGTTTACGGATCAGGGGAATGGCCTGATTCAGCCGGGCTTCCCAAGCCAGATCCAGATTGAAGATGTGGCTGATCTGGGTTGCTTCTTCCAACCACTGTTCTGAGGGTGCCTGGGTTACCGGTGCAATCATAAAGGTTGCCTGAAATCGTCACCTGACGATCGGAAGTTGGAACTCAAAGATGGTTCCCTGATTAAGCTTGGATTTCAAGCTGTACCTGGCATTGTGTTCTTCAAGGATTCTTTTTACGATCGCCAGACCCAGGCCTGTACCACCATAACGGCGGGCAGCAGACTCGTCCAATTGGTGGAATGGTTCATAAACCTCATTGACTCTGTCTTTGGCTATTCCGATTCCTGTATCGGCAACAGAGATGGTGACCAACTCTTCCTGTGATTCGACTTTAACCAGAACGCTGCCACCGGCAGGGGTGAATTTCACGGCATTATCGAGCAATTGGTTCATGACGGCGCTTAACTTTTCTGAATCACCAAGGATAATTGGGCTGGGTTCCACAATGCTGGTTTCAAGTTTGAGCTTGTGTTCTTGTGCCAGCCGAGCGGCATTCTTTAAAGGGGACGCTAAAAAATCCATGACCGTGATGGGCGTTTTCTTGACATATTGATTCCCATGAGAATATTCAGAAAACTGAAGCAGGTCGCTGATCATTTGCTCCAGCTTGTTATAGGATTTTTGTATGACCTTGATCGCTTCGGCTTGTTCTTTGCTGAGACACCCGAGCGACTCTGTGTTCAGTAATTCCAGATACCCCTTCATGTGGTTGAGTGGAGTCAATAATTCATGCGAGAGGTTTGAGATGATGCTGGATTTGGTCCGGTTCAATTCTTCCAGTTTCTTTAGCGCAACCTCCAACTCGGCCGTGCGCTCGCGAACCCGATCTTCCAGCTTCTGATTGGCTGTGATCAGCGCATTACGAAGCTCAAGTATTTGCTCCGTGATCACCCCGCTGAGGGTGTCCTCATCGATCAGGCCTTCCTGTACGAGGACCTGTCCGATCAACATGGTCTCACCCTTGGCTTTCATTTTTGTCTGTTTCTTCAGACAAAATTCGAGTGCCCCATGCGTGATCAGGCCTTTCTCAATGAGAAGGTCTCCCAAACGGGGGATAAGCATTTCCGGTTTAAGCATTGATTTCGGATTCATAGGTCAATACCCTGATCTGCCCACAACCATTTTCCAGCGAACATTGTCGCAATCGGTTTTACTTGATGCAATTCCTGTGCCCTCTCCATGAATGGATCAACATCCAAAACGATCAAGTCGGCTGCATAACCTGGCTCCAGCTTACCTGTGTTTATACCATATTGGTTCAATTCCGATGGTCCGGTTGTATATGCTTCCAGGGCGGCCTTCAAGCTGATGCGTTCATCCGGGATCCAACCGTTCTCCCCGGGGCTTCCATCTGTCCTCCGACGGGTCACCGCAGCATGGATTCCCCGGAATGGATTGGGGGATTCAACCGGGGCATCCGAGCCGAATGCCAGCCGGGCTCCGTGATCCAGAAGACTTTTCCATGCATAGGATAAATGTGAGCGTGACCCCCAATACTTATCTGCCATTTCCATATCCGAAGTGGCATGGATAGGCTGCATGGACGCATGGATACTGAGCTTCTTGAAATCCATCAAGTTCTTCGGGGTTAAGAGTTGGACGTGCTCGATCCTAAAACTGGCTGGTTTACGGTTGAGGTCTTCCTCCTGATCCCTTAGCAGTCGAAAGGCGTCGATCGCCTCCTGGTTCGCGCGGTCACCAATTGCATGTATGGAGATATTCGATCCGCTTGCCATGATCCTTTGACACCTTCGGACCACATCAGCAGCGCTGTAATTCAAGATCCCCAGATTGGCGGGGTCATCTTCGTAGGGGGCGATCATCGCGGCGGTATGTGGTCCCAGGGCACCGTCCATGAAAAACTTATATGGACCGATATGAACCAGAGATTCACCGGCTCCGGATTTGCATCCGGTTGTCAGAGCTTTCTCATGATCCTCAGGGGGGATAGCCTTCAGGATTCGCAGGTGTAATTGCCCGGCAGCTTCCAGTTCCCGGTAAAAGTCCAGCCGGTCCAATGCATCAAAATCATGAACAGATGTGATTCCCATCTTGGAGAGTGACGCCTGTGCGGAGTGGATGGATTGTAGGATCTCGGTTCTGGACCTTTTGGGAATCACTTTACGGATCAGAAGATCCGCCTTTTCGAGGAGGATCCCGGTCGGATTACCGGATGTATCCCTAAGAATGCGCCCACCAGGTGGATCAGCCGTCTCTGCATTCACACCGGCTAACTGCATGGCTGCGGAATTCGCCCAGGCTGCATGCAGAGATTTGGCAGTTAGAAAAACCGGACGTCCGTGGCTTACCGAATCCAATTGAACAGCCGTTCCATAACCCTTCTGCCAGTTATTTTGGTTCCAGCCATGCCCGGTGATCCAGGTATCTCCCGTCAGTCTGGTTGCCATCTGTTCAACGCGTATCAGGCATTCCTCGAGGCTGTCGGTCTCACAATCTACCTGGGTCAGGTTCAGACCATAACTGGTTAAGTGAATATGAGCATCCGTTAACCCAGGCCAGACTGTCCGGCCTTTCAAGTCGAAACGCTCGGTGATATCAGTTGAATAGAGGTTGGCAAACCCGGCGTCACCGATAGCCAGGATGCAACCATCCTTGATCAGCAGGGAGTTTGTGTTAGGATGATCTGGGAGATAAAAGCGACCATTTTCAAGCAGGAGCATATCACCCCTTGAGGATCTGGTCGATTAACCGGTTGAGTTCCTCGTCTGAAAAATAATGGATGGTGATGCTGCCTCCCTTTTGACCTGGGTGCAAGCTAACCTTCGTGCCAAGTACGGCGCGCATCCGGTCTTCGATTGCAGCCATTTCTGGTGACAGGCCTTTTCCGGCAGTGGGCGCTTTCGCCTCCACGCCGCCATATTTACGAACGAGCTCTTCAGTTTGCCTTACGCTCAATCCGTTGCGTTCGATCATTTCAAGAACTGCCAGTTGGGCTTGTGTAGAGGAAAGTGCCAGGACCGCCCGGGCGTGACCTTCGCTGATGCTTCCTTGCAGGAGCGCCGTTTTTACCTTCTCAGGTAGTTTCAACAAACGCAGGGTATTGCTGACACTCACCCTGCTTTTTCCAACCCGGGTTGAGATCTCTTCATGTGATAGTTTAAATTCCTCATGCAGCTGGCGATAAGCTTCCGCGGTTTCAAGCGGCATCAGGTCGGCCCGTTGGACATTCTCGATCAAGGCCAATTCGAGCCGGTCCTGATCGCTTACCTGGCGCAGAATGGCCGGAATGAATTCCAGCTTTGCCAGACGGGCAGCCTCGAGGCGGCGTTCGCCGGCGACCAGAATATAGTGTGTGCCATCGTGTTCGCGGCTGACGATCAGAGGTTGGATGATCCCATGCTCGCGGATGGATTCAGCAAGCTCCTGAAGGTCATCGGGATTCATCGTGGTTCGGGGTTGCCGTGGATTGGGAACGATGGCGTCGATAGGCAGCATGGTTACACCATTTTCAGTTGGCTGGCTATCAATGCCGGGGATGAGCGCATCCAGGCCTTTTCCGAGACCGCTTTGTCTTGGCATAATTATCCGATCCGTTAATTCGTTTGTATATTGATTCCATCGCCGGCCAGAAGCTCAGCGGCAAGTTCATTATACGCCCTGGCTCCCGTGCTGTCAGGTGCATAGCGTGTGATCGGAACGCCATAGGATGGTGCTTCGGCGATCCGGATGCTGCGGGGAATGACGGATTTGAAAACCTCCACCGGGAAATGCTTTTTTACTTCTGCCACAACATCCATGGCCAGCTTGGTGCGACCATCAAACATGGTCATCACCACCCCACGCACCCGTAATTCGGGGAACAGCCTTGCACGGACCTTATTCAGGGTCTGGATCAATTGGCCCAGCCCCTCAAGCGCCAGATATTCACATTGCACCGGAATGATGACCCCATCGCGGGCAGCCACCAGGCCATTGACAGTTAACAAATTCAAGGAGGGTGGGCAATCGATCAGGATGTAATCATAGCGATCTGAGATCGAGCTGAGAACTTCTCGTAATTTGAATTCCCGGTTGGGGATGTCGATCATTTCCACCTCAGCTCCCGAAAGGGCAGGTGAGGAAGGTAATAATGAGATTTTCAGTTGCGGGTTATGCAGGATGTGGGCTGCGATGGGCGCACTACCTGATAGAACCTCGTAGGTCCCATTTTTTACGGTCAGTTTATCGATTCCCAGGCAGGATGTGGCATTTGCCTGGGGATCCAGATCGACCAGCAAGATCCGTTGGCCATAGTATCCCAGGTATGATCCAAGGTTGATGGCAGTGGTGGTTTTTCCGACTCCGCCTTTTTGATTAACGAGGGTATAGATCCTTCCCATAGTGGTTATGCCTGTCAGACTCCGGTGATAATGATGCGGCTGGCGGTGACCTCATCCAGGGTTGGGACGCTCTGTAAACCAACCCGTGTGATCGAACGCGATGCGATCAGGGTGGCGAACCGGGTGGATTCCCAGGGATCGCGGGTCTCATGCATCCGTATGAAAAATGAGGTTGCAAAGATATCCCCGGCACCGGTCGGATCGACTTCGACCTCCTCAGGCGGAGAAAAGTGGCGATAATCTCCGTTCCAATATAACCTGGCACCCAGGTTGGCTTCAGTAACGATCAGAATCGGCACTCGATCGATCAGTTCTGCGATCACACCTTCATCGCCCTGCACATCCTCAATACTGAGAACGACTGCAGAGGCCTTCTCAAGCAATTTATCCGGATTCAACCAGGCTTTGGGTGATACGCGCCCATCTTCGTCCCACTGGCGCATCCAACCCTGGGGGGTGATCCCTATGAAAGATGCCGGAAGGGATTCAACGATATCCACAGCGACCTCCTGTGCGACCGGTCCTATATGGATGATCGGTGTTGACTGCCAGGCAGGGGGGATATCTCCGGCTGAGATTGTTTTTGCGGTGTGATAGAGGAACTGCTGTCTTCCATGAGGTGTCGACTGGTTCTTAAAGGTTGTGGAGTATTCCGCCGGTATAAGATGAACGGGAATTCCATTCAATTGTTTGAGATCGAGATCGTCACGGGCTGAAGTGACGATGCCTGCTTTACAGCCAAGCGCTTGAGCAGTTAATGCTGAGTAGGTAACGGTACCGCCCAAGATCAACCCGGAAGGGGTGATATCCTGGGTGACATGCCCCACGACAAGATAGTCGATGGGTTCCGTGGTGGTCAGGCCGGTACTCATCATGCAATATTAGCTTTATGGATGTTCAATCCGGTTGCGTTTTTGTGACGTGAGTTCAAGACTGCAGTATGGGCAGATATCCCACGCCAGTTCAAGCAGATTTTGGCAACCGGGACATTTCTTTTTAATGGTGGTGTGACACGAAGGGCATAGGATCCACTCGCTCTTGATTTTTCTCTCGCATCCCGGACACAGCTCAGATTCCTCAAGGGTCGATAAGAGAGCTTCCTCAGCAAGTGCTTCTTGATATTTCTCTTCGGATGTCATCGATGGTCTCAGGATCATGTAGATCAGTACCCCGGGCAGGAAGAGCAGGATGGATATCGCGACGGCCAGGATGATCACCAGGGTATCCCCGCTGCGCTTGCGAACATCCCGGTAAACCCAGATGATCAAACTAACCCAGAGGGTCGTTAGAAAAGCGAGACCCAGACCGATCAGAAAGGTGGTAAATTGATTGAATGTTCCAGTGTCGATACCCATGGTCATTTCCGGTTTCAAATTATAGCATGGAAGCCTTTACCGCCCTTCTGTAAAAAACGGTTTGCCAGGCAGTTGTGTTTACGGATAATAAAAACCGGTCTATAATAAGCGCACTCGGCCTGATAACCCATTAAGAGTATTGGCGGATCAAATGAAACGGGGAAATGCAAAGGCTGGAAAAAGATGACTGAATTCAAGGACACCAGATGCTGAGTGATGGTTTTGCCAGAGCACGTGATGATTTTCAAAGGGCACGCAGGTCTGCAGGCCTTCAACACGTTATTGCCCAGATTACCGGGAAATCCATCGACCTCCTGCCGTACGATGAGATCACCCGCCGGCTGAGGGCTTCGGGAGGTTCAGAACGAGGATTGAAGGATGTCCCGATCGAGAAGATCGTTGGATCGGTTGGCCGGTACAGTGATTATTCAAGAAGCTTCCTGCCTTTGCTGGACAGTGATCAAGAACGTTGGGTGCGAGTCATGGTTGAGATCACTGCTCCAGGGCGGGCGGGTTTGCCCCCGGTGGAGTTATACAAGATCGGTGATGTATATTTTGTGAAAGACGGGCATCACCGCATCTCTGTGGCAAAAAGACTGCATGCCAAATATGTCTCTGCTTATGTTACAGAGATACCAACATCCATTCCGCTTTCCAGTGATGTCACACCTGAGGAGTTGATCTTAAAGGAAGAATATGCCAGGTTCCTTGAGCATACAAAACTCCATGACTTTTACCCGGATGCGGATATGCAATTGTCTTTCCCCGGGCTTTACGCTGCTTTGGAAGAGCATATCAAGGTGCATCGTTATTATATGGGGATTGAAGTGTTGAACGAAGTTACGTACGAGGATGCAGTCAAACACTGGTATGAAAATGTCTATCAACCCATCGCTATCTTGATCCGTGACCTGGCGATCATGCATGAGTTTCCTGGCCGAACAGAAGCCGATCTGTATGTGTGGATCTCGGATCATCGCACTTATCTTCAGAAGGAATTGGGGTTAACCATACCACCGGAGAAAGCGGCGCTCCATTTTGTCCGTGAGATCAGTCCCCGCATCAAGCACGTTCTGTATCGCGCAGGATGGGGTATCATCAACTGGATCATGCCGGTTGACACAGCTGTACCCAGCGTGGCCGGAGCCTGGCGTAAGTATAAATCGGATGAGGAGAATCTCATCAGTGATATCCTGGTACCGATCGATGGTTCCCGTAACAGTTGGTTTGGTCTCGAACAGGCCCTCGTGATCGCCAGCCGGGAAAAATCACAGGTGCTTGGGCTGCATATCGTGGATAAAGCCGGTTCTACCGCGACCAGCCGTTCGAAGACGATTGAAAAGAAATTTAATAAATACTGTGAAGAACAGGGTGTCAAAGGGCAGCTGAGTGTGCTTAAAGGGGATGTATCAAAAAATGTTAATCGCAAGGCGCTGCTTTCAGATTTGATCGTTCTTAATCTTGAACATCCGCCGGAGGATTCACTGGCAGCCCGGCTCACATCCGGCATATTGGATATCATCCGTCGTTCAGGGCGGTCCGTACTGGTTACCCCGCATGTGGTTACCCCATTGAATCGCATCCTGCTGGCTTATGTGGACAGTCCGACCAGCCGAGAAGCTTTGTTCCTGAGCACATATTTTGCCGGCCGGTGGGGATCTTCTCTGGGGGTGGTTTCTGTGTGTGCAACCAAAGAAAAAGCAGGGCGGATCCAATCCCCGGTTCGAGCCTACTTAAAGAAGTTGCAATTGCCGGCTGACTATTACCAGCCGATGGGTTATGTTTCTGAGGGAATCATCAAAACGGCTCAGGAATTCAAGGCGGACTTATTGGTGATCGGCGGATTCAATCGTTCACCCATGGTCGAAGTTGTGCTGGATATGACCCTCGATCAACTCCTGCGGACAACGACCATTCCCTTGTTGGTTTGCCAGTAATTTCCATTCCATATTCTGACCATCAAATCATGCAGCGATGGCTTTTCTAAATAATTTCCGCCGCCGTTACTTCACTCCTGCACAACCCCCGGAGGAATTGAAGCCCCGCTTCCTCCATTTTGCGCTGGATATCGGGTGGTATGGTGTGCTCAACGGGAGTGTGCTGGCGTTCATTTCGATTTATATCACCCGTCTTGGTGGTACTGCCCTTCAGGTTGGGATGATCAATGCCATCCCCGGGTTGATCACTTTATTATTGGCTTTGCCAGCCGGGCAGCTGCTCTCAGGTCGGACAGTCAGCAAAGACGTATTCACCAGCTCGGTATTGTCGCGTATGTTTTACCTGTTGCTGGTGTTCATCCCGATCCTTTTTAACCCGGGGGAACAGGTGACCCTGATCATCCTGGCCATCTTATTGATGACCATTCCAGGTACGGTCACCAATGTCGGATTCACCGCGCTTGTGGGTGAAGCAACGCCACCTGCCTGGCGCGGATATCTATCGGGAATCCGCAATGGCCTGTTTGCATTAATCAATGTACTTACTTTGCTTTTGAGCGGCTGGATCCTGGATGTGATGCCATTTCCAACCGGATACCAGATCGTTTTTGCGATCGGAACCCTCGGCGCAGCAATGAGCAGTGTTCACCTTTATCTGCTTCATCGCAGCCTGCATCCAAAACCTGCAGGCTTGGCTGTTGGCCAACCGATCAAGCGGCATTTTATCCACCCGGGTCAGGTAACAAACAGGCTGAAACATCTTGGTCTGACCCTGGCTTCGCTCTGGAATCTTCGCCTGGACATCCTGAGAGGTCCTTTCCTGGTGACTTTCCTGCTCATGTGCCTGTTCCACCTGGTTCAGTTTATCGGAATTCCGATCTTCCCGGTTTACACAGTAAATGAACTGAAGCTCTCTGATCAAGCCATCAGCCTGGGGATGGCAGTGTTTTATACTACGGTGTTCATTGGTTCCACCCTGGTTGCCCGTTTAACTGAAAAAATTGGGAATAAAAAAATATTCGGATTGGCAATCTGTTTCTTCTGTCTATATCCAGGTTTGTTGATATTCAGCTCCACCGTAGCGATCTACCTGATCACGCATGCGATCGGTGGGTTGGTATGGGCTTTGGTAGGTGGCGTGATCTATAACTATGTACTGGAGAAATCCCCACATGGCGACTTGCCTGCCCATATTGCCTGGTATACGATTGCTGCTAATCTTGGCATGCTGGTCGGATCCCTCGGCGGACCGTGGTTGGCATCGATGACCAGTCTGGTATTTGTACTGGCTGTATGCGCCGTAATGCGTGCCCTGGCCGGCCTGGCAATTTTGCGCTGGGGCTAGTATGTTACAATCGTTGCGTGGAAATCAAGACCGTTGCGACCAACCGCAAAGCCAGCTTTGAATATTTCTTACTTGAAAAATATGAGGCGGGTCTGGCATTAAAGGGTACGGAGATCAAATCCATTCGCGCCGGCCAGATCAGTCTGGCGGAGTCGTATGTTCTAATCGAAAAAGGTCAGGCCTGGTTGATCGATGCCCATATTGCACCCTATAACCCCGCAAGCCGTAACAATCATGATCCCCGACGACCACGGCGTCTCCTCCTGCATAAAAAAGAATTACGCAAGATGACCGGTGAGGTCAATCAACGGGGTGTGACCGTCGTGCCGACCCGTGTTTACATTAAAGAAGGACGGGCCAAGATTGAGATTGCGCTGGCTCGGGGGAAGAAATTGTACGACAAGCGTGATGCCATCGCCCGGCGCGATGCCGAGAGAGAGCAGGCACGCGGATTTCGTGATAAATAATCCATCATTGAAGAATGCTTATGTTCACATCCAATTGGATTGCCCTCATTATTACCTTCATCATAGCACTGGCATGGCTGAGGGCTGTCGATTTTATCGCCGGACGTGGCTGGATTGACAGTGCGCTCTCACGCAAGATCATCCATATCGGCACTGGTCCGATTTTTGTCCTCTGCTGGCTGCTGTTCAACGACAGGCCGGAGGCACGCTGGTTGGCAGCGCTGGTGCCGCTGCTGATCACGATTCAATTCCTCCTGGTCGGGACCGGTGTGATAAAAGATGAGAGTTCGGTGCAAGCCATGTCTCGCAGCGGAGACCGCCGGGAGATCCTGCGCGGACCCCTGATGTATGGGATCGTATTTATCGTGCTGACCCTGATTTTCTGGCGTACCTCTCCCCTGGGGATTGCGGCATTGATGATCCTGTGTGCGGGGGATGGGCTGGCCGATGTGATCGGTTCGCGAGCTTCCAGCTCTCCGGTTTTGTCATGGTCCCACAGGAAAACCTGGCTCGGTTCTCTGGCCATGTTTGTAGGAGGTTGGTTGGCGAGCATGGCTTTATTGAGTGTATTTTAACTCAACCGGTTATATCACACTGAATATGACCGAATTGATCCTGGGCAGCAGCATCGTGGCATTTGGCTCAGCCATGGTGGAATCACTGCCATTTTCTGACATTGATAACCTCACGGTGCCGCTTGCAGCTACTCTGCATCGGTTACTTCGTCTTCTAAAGGAAACCCATGATTCAACTTGATGGCAATCATCTGACGATCGAGCAGGTCATCCAGGTTGCGCGTAGCAATGCGTCCGTCGGATTGTCCCCGAAAGCCTGCCAGGCGATCAAGAGGTCTGAAAAATGGCTCAACGATATCGCGGCTGAAGACCGGGCTGTTTATGGTGTCAATACCGGATTGGGATCCTTCTCAACCACCCGCATTCCCAAAGAGGAATCTTCGCCAGTTAAGCCGGAACCTCATCGTGAGTCATGCCGTAGGATGCGGCCCGGATCTTTCCCGGGAGGTCGTGCGGGCGGCCATCCTGATCCGTGCCAATGCGTTGGCCAAGGGATATTCTGGTATTCGTCTCGACCTGATCGAATCTTTGTTGGCTCTACTCAACAAGGACCTAACCCCGGTCATTCCATCTCAGGGTTCGCTGGGTTCGTCAGGCGATTTGATCCCCCTGGCGCACCTGTGTCTTGTCCTGACGAGGGATGAACATGATCGCGATGATGAATCCGGTCGGGCTGAATTCAAAGGGAAGGTTATGAGTGGAAGATCCGCCATGAAGAAAGCCGGCATTCCAAGACTGATCCTTGGTCCGAAGGAAGGTCTGGCTTTGATCAATGGAGCCACTTTTTCGGCTGCCATCGCCGCTTTGGCCGTTTGGGATGCTTCCAGACTGATCGATCATGCGGATGCCTTTCTGGCTCTCAGCCTGGAAGCATTGCAAGGCTGCCCGGCAGCTTTCGATCCCAGATTACAATCCGTGCGTGGGCACGCCGGACAGAAAAACGTGGCGGCCAGAGTGCGCCGGTTGACACGAGGAAGTTCCCTTTTCAAAGGGAAGCGCCGTGTGCAGGATGCCTACTCATTACGTTGTGCACCCCAGGTGCATGGCGCGGTGCGGGATTGTTTCGACACGGTCCGGCGTATCCTATCGATTGAAGTCAATGCAGCCACGGATAACCCGCTGGTTTTTGGTCCGGGCGAAGTGCTTTCAGGTGGCAATTTCCATGGTGAACCGGTAGCGTTCGCTATGGATTTACTAAAAACGATCCTTTCTGAACTGGGCGCAATTTCTGAACGAAGGACTTTCCGTTTGTTGGATGGGAATTTGAATGATGGCCTGCCGCCCATGCTTGTCGACGATCAAAAATCCGCAGGTTTGAATTCCGGTTTGATGATGCCTCAATATGCCGCTGCCTCCCTGGTATTGGAAAACCAGACGCTGGCCCACCCTGATTCAATTCACAGCTTGCCTTCTTCGGCCAACCAGGAAGATCATAACGCCAATGCCATGACGGCTGCCCGGCATGCCCGCCAGGTGGTTGAAAATGTTACCCGCATCCTTGCGATCGAAGGCTATACAGCTGCCAGGGCACTCGACCTTCGTTGCCGGCAGGTCAGTAAAACCCGCCTGGGCACCGGAACACGGCAAATCCACGCCCGGATCCGCGAAGCGATCCCGTATCGAGCCGGGGATATCTGGTGGGGGCCTGAACTGGATATCATGACCGAACTGATCAAAAAAGATGTCTTCCCTGATAAATAATAAATCGGGTAAAATTCCTCCGCATAAGTATGAAAAACAACTTACATTTTAATCGGCGTGATTTTCTCAAGCTGGCAGCTGCAGGAACTGGGGCGATAGTCTTACGTCCATTTCATCCCGGCCAGGCGCAGCTTTTGGATTTCCCTCCGGCTCAAAAACTGGCACGGGTATGTGCCAGCGGCGAGGGAGCCTGGTTCGACCTGAAAGCCAGACCCTATTGGGATGCTCAGAACGTTGGCACGATCTACCGGGATGATGTGGTTGAATGGCTCCGGGAAGTAGTCACCAGCCATACCGATTACAACCGCATCAATCAGCGTTGGGTTGAAACACCCAGGGGTTATATCTACTCGCCTTATGTCCAGCCTGTCTATAACCGACCCAACCAGACCCTGCTTGAGTTCCCCCAGGAAACAAAAGAGGCAGGTATGTGGGTTGAGCAGACGGTACCGGTGGTGGATGTCAAGTTGGAGCAGGCACCCAGTTCGCCCTGGCTTCAAAACCTGTTAAAACCACGTATCTATTACAGCCAGGTCTTCTGGGTGGACCAGATCAAGAAGGATGACGGAGGACAAATCTGGTATCGATTGCGTGAAAAGTACTGGGATCCTTCTGGTAATTATGTGATCTATGGTGACATCCTGTGGGGAATGGCGGAAGCCTTCAGACCCATTCTGCCGGATGAACTGACGCCCATTCACCCGGACGCAGCGGATAAGAAGATCGTGGTAAGTCTGTTATACCAGACCCTGTCCTGCATGGAAGGAAATAACGAGGTCTATTTTTGCCGGGTTTCCACGGGATACAAAGACTCCACCCCGGTTGGCGAATTTCCTTCCTGGCAAAAGAACATTTCAACCCATATGAGCGGTGGGGTGACAGGGGCTGGATTTGACACAGCGGGCATCGGCTGGACAGTGCTTTTTTCGAGCGATGGTGCAGCGGTGCATTCCACCTTCTGGCACAATGATTTTGGTTTGGCCCGCACACATGGCTGTGTGAATTGCACGCCTGAGGATGCCAAGTGGGTCTTTCGATGGACCTTGCCATCGGTTGGTTACTCACCCGGTGGATTGATCACCCAGGGAATGAATTCCTCGACGCATGTCGTTATTATGGGTGCCTGAGTAATACGATGAATACCGGCTTCGGACTGGCTTTTCTGGCCGGACTGGCTTCTTTCCTTTCCCCCTGTGTATTTTCGCTGGTTCCGGTCTATATCTCCTATCTTGGAGGACGTAAAGCTTCCCAGGTGAACAATGCTGCAGATGGCTCTGGTCGTTTTGAGTCAGTCATCCAGGGATTGGCATTCATTGTAGGATTTTCAGTTGTGTTTGTCCTCCTCGGCATGGCAGCAGGCGCCATCGGTTCCCTCCTTTCGCCCATCCGGTACTGGCTGACCCGCATTGGTGGGATCGTGGTGATCATCTTTGGATTGAATATGACCGGTTTGATCCGCATACCTTTCCTGCAGTACGATCTGCGCCATCACACCGCTATTCAAAAAACCACCGGCTTATTGCCTTCCTTTCTAATGGGTGTCTTCTTCTCGGCCGGCTGGACGCCTTGTGTGGGGCCCACCCTGGGTGCCATTCTCACGATGGCAATGAGTGGTGGATCATTACTTAAAGGGGGGTTGCTCTTATCGGTTTACTCCCTTGGGTTGGGAATACCATTTATAGCGGCAGCTCTGGCGATCGATTGGATCTCCCGTTTCCTCAAGAAATACGGGAAATACCTGCACTATGTGGAGATCGCCATGGGTGTTGTGTTGGTGATCATCGGAATCATGTTATTCCTCGGAACATTCAACCAGCTGGCCAGATTTGGGCTATTCTTTGATTTTGGCATCTAAAGGCATGCGTTTGTGAAATCAAAAGCGATTTTGGTCACCCTTTTAGCGGCTGTGGCAGTCCTCCTGTCGATATCGTTCACACTGGATAGGTCGGACAGGTCCACTGAAGCCCAGGGGACGATCGCCGGCGGTGTGGAAAGTGGCTCCGTGAGCGTCAATTCATCTGCGCCAGATTTTACCTTGCCGGATCCCACCGGCACTTCGATCAATCTGGAGGATTACCTCGGAAAGATCGTGATCTTAAATTTTTGGGCTACCTGGTGCACTCCCTGTCGTGAGGAAATGCCGGTATTGGATGAGTATGCCACACAGCACTCTGAGTCTGTCGTTGTCCTGGGTGTCGCCGTGAACGAATCGTCCGCGTCTGTGCTTAGTTTCCTGCAAAAAACACCGGTTGGGTACCCCATTGCGATAGATGAGAAGGGGGTGGTCGGTGCCGTCTATCATGTGGCTGGTTATCCAACAAGCTATTTCATTGACGCTGCGGGTATAATTCGTGGGAAATTCATTGGGCCGCTTACCCCCAGGGTACTTCAACAAAATCTATTACCACTTGGAAACACTGAATGATTACCATCACACTCCTGACCAGTCCTGCCCACCATGAAGAAGAACGTAAGATTCGTGGTTATCTTGAGAAAAGAGCGGACCAGATACCTCACACACTGGTTCTGATCGATATTGAATCGGATCCAGCCCTGGCGGAAGAATACAAATCGCGTGTGCCATTGTTAAATATCGGCCCATATCATCTAACCTGGCCTTTCTCACAAAAGGATTTGGATATCTCGCTTCAAGCAGCGAATGACCGCCAGGTGAGCCTGACCGAATCAGGAGATCCAACGCATGCCACCCGGCGGAAACGGGGCAGTGTCTTTGGAAAAGCTGACCGGTTTACGTTATGGTTTTCGAACCATTACATGCTCGTGTTCAATCTCCTGGTTGGATTGTATGTCGGTCTGGCGTTCCTTGCTCCGACTCTGATGAAAGTGGGTGCCCAGGGACCGGCCAGGGTCCTCTATACCCTGTACAGCCCGCTCTGTCACCAACTGGCCTACCGCTCCTGGTTCCTGTTCGGGGAGCAGGCTTTTTATCCCCGCGAGTTGGCGGGTATCAATGGCATCTTAACCTACAACCAGGCCACCGGTAATAACGATCTGGATGTCATCCAGGCAAAGAAACTCCTTGGCGATGAAAGACTTGGTTATAAAGTGGCTTTATGCGAGCGGGATATCGCAATCTATGCCGGCATCCTGTTATTTGGCATCATCTTCTCACTTTCAGGCAGGCGCATCAAATCCCTGCCCTGGTACCTGTGGATACTTTTGGGTATCGTACCGATGGGACTTGATGGCGGCTCACAATTACCCTCGCTGCTGACTTACCTTCCAAAATGGCTTCCCATTCGCGAAAGCTCACCCCTGTTACGAACGATCACAGGTGCCCTCTTTGGTATCACGACAGCCTGGTATGGCTATCCCCTGGTTGATGATTCCATCATGGATTCACGACGGTTTTTGCTGCAAAAACGGGCGATCATCGACCAGGTTTCCTCCACGCAGAATGATCAGCAGTAGCCCTGGCTTTGTCAGGTATTTTTCCTTTGATAGTTTGCATGCGGCGGGGGTGATCCAGGCTATCTTCACCCGTCGGGGCGGTGTTTCCATGGCTCCATTTGCTAGCTTGAATACCGGGGGGACGGTTGGAGATGACCCGCAGGCTGTGGCTGAAAACCGGAAGCGTTGTTTTTCATCACAGGGTTGTGATATTCAGTCCCTGTTCGATGTCTGGCAGGTACACAGCACCGACGTGGTCATTGCAGAAGCACCCAGATCTCCAGGCACCCCTCACCAGAAAGCAGATATCATCCTGACCGATCGTCCTGGCGTCACGCTCTTCATGCGGTTTGCAGATTGTGTTCCCATCTTCCTGGTCGACCCGGTCAGGCGTGCCATCGGAATCGCACATGCAGGCTGGGTGGGCAGTGTTGCCCGGGTGGCATCTGTCGCTGTGCAGGCCATGATTCGACACTATCGATGCCGGCCGGAGGACATCCGGGCTGGCATTGGACCATCTATCAGGGTTGAGCATTACCCAGTCGGGGAGGATGTGATCGCTCAGGTAAAGCGCTCATTTCCGTCTGATTTTGAGCGGTTGTTGATCGAATATTCCGATGGGGTCCATTTTGACCTGTGCAAAGCCAATCGCATCTCGTTGGAAGAGCAGCGTATCAGCCATATCGAGGAGTCAGGCATTTGCACAGCCTGTCATCTCGAGGATTGGTTTTCTCACCGGGGAGAGGCTGGCAAGACCGGGCGCTTTGGTGCATTACTGGCCCTCAAAGCTGAGTCAACATGAGCAAATACCAGGAGATTGCGAGTAACTATCAGTCTGTCCTTGCCCAGCTGCAAGAAGCTGCGGCAAGATCGGGCCGGGACTCTGAGGCTGTCAGGCTGGTCGTGGTAACCAAATCACAACCCCTGGATAACATAAAAACCGTGATCGATCTTGGCGCACGCCATCTTGGTGAGAATCGGGTTGAGGAGGCGTTACCTAAAATGGCAGCCCTGGCTGGCTACACGGATCTCCACTGGCATATGATCGGTCATGTCCAATCCCGCAAAGCGAAAGATGTGCTGGATGGTTTTCAGCTGATCCATTCCCTCGATAGCCAGAAATTGGCTGACCGGTATGAACGCCTGAGCGTCGAAAGGGGGACCGTCCTGCCGGTGTTGCTGGAATTGAATTCCGGGGGCGAAACCTCAAAATATGGCTGGGATGTGTCCCGGGCAGAATTGATCGGCCAGGTGGTCGAGAGGGTCGATGAGATCATCCGCCTGCCACATTTGGCGGTCCGGGGCGTCATGACCATGGCACCACTGGAATGTCCACCGGATGATTTGCGTCGCATCTTTAAACGAATCAAACGGGTCCAGATGGATTTAAAGGCAAAATACCCCAACAAGGATATAATCGAATTATCGATGGGTACGAGCGCAGACTTCACGATTGCGGTGGAGGAAGGTGCCACACTCATCCGCGTGGGTCAGGCGATCATGGGACAGAGGAACTGAACACGCTTAGATTGGAAGGAATAGGGTATGCTGGTCATCACCAAGTATGTGATCAATGCGATCATTGCTGTATTATCGATTTTGGTATTTCTCGATTCACTCCTGTCGTATTTTGTCAGTGAGCAAAATGGTTTCCGGCGTTTTCTGGGCAAGATCCTGAATCCCATCTATCAACCGATCAGGCGATTGATTCCTCCGTTGGCGGGCATTGATTTCACGCCCCTGATAGCCATTATCCTGCTTCAGATTGTGGATGCCATCCTAATCGCTTTACTGTCACAAATAGGATAATTAATATGAAGAACAAACCCCATTTTCATGATGGCAAGGCCGGCGCAGCCCTGGCGGTCCGTGTCTTGACACATGCTCCACATACAGAGCTGGTGGGGATACAGGAAGATGGTACTTTAAAAGTCCGTCTGGCAGCAGTTCCTCAAAAAGGGAAGGCCAATCAGGTATTGATCGAGTTTCTGGCCGAGGTGTTGGGTGTTGCCCCTGCAAAGCTCGAACTGGTCGCCGGACAAACCGGACGCAACAAACTGGTGACAGTCACTGGTTTGACAAGCGCTGAAATAAACGAGTGTATTCTCAAACGACTCTCGAAATAGAATTTCTTCCGGGGGTTATTACCCGCTTAACATGCCGGCCATTGACAGGAACCACAACGCGTACGCGCCGGCATCCTGAAGCGGGCGCATTTCTTTTTCAACGATGGTCGTGATCGACTGGATGACCTTGCTGTCGGGAGCTGGCAGGATCCGCAGGTAGTCCAGGACCGCCTGTCTTTCCTCGGCTGATCCCTGCTGGATGGCCTTCATCAGGAAGTCTTTTGAAAGCTCACCCGGCATGACCGTCACATTCAATCGTGTCGCCAGGGCATTGGCCCAACCGGCTGATTCAATGGGAGTTAGGGGTTTGGGGATGAATGGACTGCCTTTTTGGCGATATTCAGAGAGGTTGAGTGCAGTATTGCGGACCATCCATTGCGGATCTTCCGTGCTTAGTTTTCCCAACAACGAATTGACCCATTTATCATTGATCTTGCCAAGTGCACAGACCACTGCGTAGCGGGTGATGACATTATTCGAATTAAGTGAATTCCTGAAGAACTCGGAACTTAATTCGGGTTTGGCCGCAAAAGCCTCCGCCGCCAGGCGTGCCAGTTTTTCATCACCTGATGTGATGACGTGGGTGATCACCTCGAGGGATTCCTTGCTTCCAATGGCGACGAGCGCCATGCAGGCGCTCATATTCTGTTCCACACTTGGAGCAGCCAGCATTTCCACCAGTTTCTCACCGGTTTGTGATTCCCCGACCATTCCACTTCCCAATGCGATCAGGGGCATGATCTCAGCCTGGCGCGAGGTAAATAGCTTGGTGAATAGCTGGGCCAGCCCCTCCTGATTGGTATGGATGCACGCAGCCAACGCCCGTGCCCGTTGAACGTATGTCTGGTCATTGGATTTTAAGATCTCGACCAATTCCTTCATGACCCGGATCTTCCATTTTTCAGTACCCGGGTTATTCTTAAGCCAGCGGGCGAGAATGAAGAGATTGGTGCTCAGCGGATCTGACTCGATTGAATCCAATAATTCGATTGCAGAAGCCGAGATATCCTGATGCGCGGCAAGGTAATGGCCGTAAGTCAGGGTGGAATAATTATGCGGTGCTTCAGTTAATTTGATCTGGTCCATGGAAAGTCTGGCAGCCTGACTCGCCAGGTATCCCAGCAAAACCGGGTGCGAAAATGCTACCAGTCCGTAGTCGGATCGCTCGAACATCAATCCGGCCTGAATGGCCGTATTGATTAAACTTGAAGCAGCCGGTGCTTTTGCAAGAGGTCCCATCGGTTCAGTTGCACCGCCGGGAGTGGCCGGCAAACTCTCCAATGCTTCCTGTTCATTAAGATCCACATGATGGAAGGCGGAAAGCAATCCCCCGATCTCCTCATGCCTCGGGGAGATATTGTATTTGTAGGTCATCTGGTAAGCGAGTCGTTCGATGGCAGAACGCACCCGGATATGAGAAACCGCATTATCAAGGAACGATTCAAAAATATCGAGCTGACTGTTCCCACGCAGGCAACCCAGGTATGCCGTCCAGAGTTTTAATGTCAGAGCGAGGGGAGTGTAATCCTGTTGTTCCGCCTTCAGCCAGGCATTCAAGTACTCCGGTTCGACCGGTTTCACCGAGTTTTCCGTCAGGACGGCTGCCAGTTTGGTCCGGATCACTTCGTTCCACAGCTTACCCCAACGATCGATCAGTTGATGGGTTTGTGAAGTGGTCCATTTGGTCATTGGCAGGGGGATGATCCCCATCTGAATGAAGCCATCCAGGAAATATGGGGAGGCGGCCAGGACCAATCTTGTCTTGGGGTATTTGGTGCGAAGTTCTGTGATGTATTTTTGGAGTTCCTTGATATCGGTTTGCGATATCTCATCCAAACCATCGACCTCAAGCAGGACGCGCCCCTCAGCGAATTTGCTGGTGATAAATGCGATCTTGCCACTGGGAGTCCGATCGGAAGTGATGCCGGTGATCCGTGAGTAGAAAGGAGCCAGGAGATCCTGCCCGGGAGGAAGCGGGAGACCGATCTCGGTGGCGTGGATATAAACGGGCAATAATTGATTCAATCGCTCAGTCTCTGCAGCCTGCCGGCAGATCGATGAAGCCAGATACCCGAGCGCAAAGGTCTTACCGCAACCCGGTTCACCGACCAGGACGATATCGGCGCCGTCGGTCAGAGCCTCTGTTAAGCTGAGTGAAGGTGTGTTATAGATGGATCCCAACTCAGGAAAGTCATATAACAGCGGGATGATATTGGCAGACAGATCTTCAACCCCACCTTCCTGTCCGGGTGCGCTATGTGGGTTGGCTGCCAGGACCCGCGGCGGGATGGCAACTTCATCCAGGGCGAACAATGGCGAAGCCACATGCAGGGATTGCACGTGCAGGCGGATGCGCTCGCGCCAGGCAACCTCATAAGTGACATCATGTACGCGCGTGCGGGCGGAAGTGGATGCCTGGACGCTCTCCTTCAATCTTGGTGCCAGACGACGAAACTCGCTGATCACCCAGCCAAGTAACAAACCTGCGATAAAACCGATGAAGAAATTCAGCATTTTTACCCCGTCTCTTTTACTGGATTAGCCTGCATATAATATCCGCCCACAGGACGGACAATAATTGATCATAGTTGGGGACCTGGCAAGCTGACACTCACGCGGTGTTAGAGAGGATCCGCAAGCGGCGCAGCTTTCGTCCGATATGATTGTCACCGCCAGACCTTTTTTCTGGGTCCGCAGTTTTTCGTAACTCTCTGTAAGGCTGGCAGGGATGGTTGACAGGATCGCCTGGCGCTCGGTATTGGCTTTTTCAAGTTCGGCATTTAAAGAGACCTGCTCCCCACGCAGGAGGGAAAGGCGGCTCGCGGAATATTGCTCCGCGCCAGCCAGGCTTGTATCCGCCTGGGTCATGACAACTTCCGCCTGTTCCAGGATGAGCATGGCATTGATCTGTTCCTCTTCCAACTCGCCTCTGCGTCTTTCGAGAGCAGATTGTTCACTTTGTAGATCCTGCAGCTCTTTTGGAGAATGCTGCTTGCTGCCGAATTGTGCAGACTGGTTATGCTCAAGCTTGATCTGCACCGCTCGTACAGCTTCTTCAGTGCTGCGGACCTGTTCGTGAGCGCCCTGCTTGTCGGCCACTGCCTGTGCATGCATCCGATGAGCCTCTTTCAGTATCGCATCTTCCTTGATATCGCGCTCGATTTCGTTTAAGCGCATGTGCAGCTTGTCGCGTTGGCTGTCTATTTTTTGCAATCGATACAGTGTAATGACCTGGCTCATGATGGGTTTCTAATATTTGATTATAGAAGGGAGATGAGTATCGCGCAAGAGTGAAAAAACACCCATAAACCGGTGGCAGATGTTCTGGAATGATGGTAAACTGATTTACGCCTGCCCGGTTAATGGCTGATCTCTGGCTCTCAAGGAGACCCTGTGTCGAGTTTTCTAGCACGCCTGAAACCGATCCACCGTTCAGCTTTATTTTTATCCATCCTCATTGTTCTTATTAATTTACTATTACTGGTCTATGGGTATGCAGCGAGTGGACCTGAGCGGGTTTTCAGTGGGTTAATATACAATACGATCGACGGACAGTCCTATCTTGTAAAAATGAAGGAGGGCTTTAACGGGGATTGGCGTTTTACCCTGGCATACTCCTGCGAAAAGGGTGAGGGTGCGTTCGTTCTTCTCTACTACATCTTCCTCGGCCACCTGACGCGCTGGCTGGGCTTGACCATTCCGTTTGTCTTCCATCTCGCCAGATTGACCAATACGGTCATTCTGGTATTTGTCATCGCCCACCTGCTTTCAAGGGTCATACCCTATGAACGCTGGGCCACCCGGGCGTTGTGGTTAACCTGCCTGGGATCCGGTATGGGGTATGTTGCATTATTTTTCGGCACCCTGTCGGACAACGCGGTTGTGACGGAGGCATACCCATTTCTTTCCATCTTTGGAAATCCGCATTTCACACTGGGTTTGGCTATTTTCACATCCATCATCATCTGCCTGATGGAAGTGGATACCTGGAGAAGGGCTTTCATCGCCGGGGGTCTGGCCTTGCTGCTTGCCATCGTGCAGCCCATCCTGGTCGTCAGTATTGTCGTGATCGCGGTGCTGAATTCTGCCTGGAAACTGATCCGCGATCACCGCCTGGATTACCGGATTCCCATCCTGGTTGGCCTGGGCGGGGGGCTCTATCTGTTTTACCAGTACTGGGTGTTGACGACCGATCCGGTCCTGGCGCAGTGGACCGCCCAGAATATCACACCCGCGCCATCCTGGTGGGATTTCATTCTGTGTCTATCACCGGGTATCTTCTATTGCATCCTGGCTGTCAGTCGCCGGAAGCATCTGGCTTTTCAACCTCACCCGGTGATGGTCATCTGGTTGATCTCTTTGGCCGTATTAACCTACCTGCCTTTTGATTTGCAGAGGCGCTTCATGGCAGGGATTTACATTCCTCTGGTTACCCTGGCGTTTCTGGGGGTGACAGCATTCATACAAAATGGGCGGTTGACTCGCTGGCTGAATAATCTCATTTGGATCCTCTCACTACCCGGGGTGATCCTCTTCCTGTTGGTGCCGGTCTATGGGATCAGCACGCACAACGATGCCTTCTATCTGACGCGTGGGGAGCGGGATGCGTTGCGCTGGCTGAATGACTCCGGTGAAGCCGGCAGCCTGGTGCTTGCCAGCCCATCCATGGGCCTGTTCGTTCCGACCTACACCGAGGATTGTGTTTTGGCCGGGCACCCGTTTGAAACACTCAACCAGGAGGCCAACGAACGCATCATCACAGCAGTCTATCAGGGCATCTACAACGCATCTGCGACGAACGACTTCCTTAATAGCGAGGGCGTGGATTATGTTTTCTATGGTCCAAGGGAGCGGGTACTGGGTTCGCCTGACTTTCTCCAGGATCTAACGGTGGCCTATTCCAATGATGAGGTTATCGTTTACGAGTATCCTCATGAATAGGCATTAGCGATGTGGTATCTTCTCTGCCTGATCCCGCTCCTGATACTCATCCCATACCTAGGTGACTTCATCTTCCTGCCGGGCACCAACCTGTCGGATATCACCATTTCCCACTATCCCAACCTTCTTTATATCCAGCAAAGCATTCAGGCGGGTCAGGGTATCCCGCTATGGTCGAATGCCATCCTCAGCGGATATCCTTTCGTCGCGGACCCACTTTCCGGTTTGCATTATCCTCCCGGCTGGCTGGCCATGCTATTCCCGCTGCCGCTTGGCATCAACCTGACCACCGCCCTCCACCTGGTATTCGGTGCCTTTGGGATGTACCTGTTCCTGAAGTCCGAAGGCGTGCGACCACAACCAGCAGCCCTGATGGGGCTGGCTTTTGGGTTGCTCCCCAAGCTCATCGGGCATTATGCAGGCGGTCATCTGACGTTGCTTTATGCCATCACCTGGACGCCCTGGCTGCTGCTCGCAGCCTGTCGCTGGAAGGCAGATCCCCGGTGGACCGCGCTCTGGCGCGCTCCGGGTGTCATTCTCGGCATAATTGCGCTGGCCGATCCGCGCTGGGTGGTTTACGGGGGTGCCCTCTGGATTGCTTATTCGATCAAGATCACGTTCCATGGGCGCCCCACACTCAGGCAGGCTGCCGGGTTCACTTTTCACCTCCTCGTCCAGGTACTGCTAGCGTTGATGGTCTCGGCTGCTCTCCTGTTGCCCCTTTTACAATTCACGGCGCTCTCAACACGGGCATCCATGACCGCAACGGATGTGCTCGATCTTTCACTGCCCTGGTCTGGATTGGTCAACCTCTTCTTCCCGACCTCGGGTGGAAATGTGGAGTGGATAAGCTATACCGGTGCTGTGACCCTGGCTTTGGTCCTGGTCGGTATCACCTCGAAAATCGCTGGTAAACGTTCTCGATTTTGGTTATGGCTGGCATTGGGTTCGGTGATACTCGCCCTGGGTTCCAGCATCCCCGGCATGCAGCTCATCGCCGGCATACCCGGCGTGAGTCTGCTGCGCATCCCGGCTCGCTGGTTGTTCGTGGTGCTCTTCTGCCTGGTGGTCGCAGCCGGCCTTATCCTGGACGCGCTTATGAAGTTGGAGCCGGGCAAGCGAAAGGTCAACCTGCTGGCGCTGATCGGCGTGGATGTTGCCATGTTGATCTTCACTGTTGGCGGATCATTCCTGATTGGAAAATTGGCATCCGAATTGATGCTGGCGACGATCGGATTGCTACTGGCAACGGTTGCGATCATCATATTCACTCACAGTAAATGGTCTGCTTCGGCATTCAACCTGGCTTTGCTGGGCGTCCTGGTTTTAAATTTATTCGGTGTCGATTGGAATTTCATGGAGGGGAAGTCGCCAGGAGAGGTCCTGTCACAGGGAGGCGGGTTGGCGGCTTTCCTCAACCAGACTGATGGAGAATTCAGGGTGTATTCGCCTTCCTACAGCCTGCCGCAACAGACCGCTGCTGCTCACCAGATACAACTGGTTGACGGAGTCGATCCACTTCAACTAGCCAGTTACTGGACCTATATGGAATATGCCACCGGCGTGCCCTCGACGGGGTACAGTGTCACTTTGCCGGATTTTGCTGCCGGTGAGCCTGCCTCGGACAATATCGCCTATACACCGGATGCAGGTTTACTGGGCTTTCTTAATGTTTGTTACATCGCTGCTGAGTTTGACCTCTCATCCGATGGATTGACCCTCATCAAGCAGATCGGCTCAACGCGTATCTATGAAAACAGTTGCTGCCAACCGCGCGCCTGGGTAGAAAAGGGAGCTGATCAAAGGTTGGGAGTTTCCATCCTGTCGTATGCGCCCAACCGGATCATTATCGAAGCACAAGGTCCCGGCACTTTAGTCCTGTCAGAGATCCTTTATCCTGGTTGGCAGGTGCTCGTGGATGGCGAACCGGCTGCCATCCAACCCTATCAAGGACTTCTGCGCAGTGTGAAAATTAATGAAGGCAGTCAAAAAGTCCAATTCGATTTCAAACCGGTCCTGGCTTATTGGGGTGCCGGGATCACTGGTGGAACCTTCATTATCCTTCTGATCCTGTTCATTTTGGGTAAAATACGGTCCAGAGCATGAAAAAGATCCTCTTCTTTCTTCGACCCGTGATTGATTTGCCCTGGCTGCCGGTCTGGCTGGCGCCATTGGTCCTGTTCTCCCCGTTGGTCTTCACCGGCCGACCGATGTTCTGGGGGGCGGTCTTCCTGCAGTTCACGCCCTGGCGCGTCGAAGCTTTTAACCAGGTACTGGCCGGTCATCTACCCCTTTGGAATTCGCTCAATGGCATGGGTGCTCCGCTGGCCGCCAATTACCAGTCCGCCCTGTTCTACCCGCCAACCTGGCTGCTATTCCCCTTTTATACGTTAGGTGGGGCGGGAGGTCTGGCCATGGGTGAGACCTGGTCGGTCGTCATCCACTTGATCTGGTCCGGCATCGGCATGGTTTACCTGATGCGCCAGCTGGGCTGTGGAAAGTTAGCACAGACCATCGCTGCGCTGGCCTTCTCGCTCTCGGGCTACCTGGTCACGCGCGCAGGCTTCCTGAGCATCAACGCCGCCGTAGCCTGGCTGCCCTGGGTGCTGCTGACTGCCGAACGCCTGGTGGATGCCCCCAAACCGGCTCTCAGAGCCATCCTGGGCAGCGGCCTGGTGATCGGCATGCTGTTGCTGGCCGGGCATGCGCAAACCGCCTTCTACACCCTCCTGCTGGCCGGCTGCTGGGTGCTTTTCAGGGGCTGGCGGTCCAGGTGGAAGGGCATGTTCTCCAAATCTCTCTATTGGGGGTTGTCGGTCTTACTAGGCTGTGGTCTGGCGGCTATCCAGCTGATTCCCACCGCTGAGTATTTGATGGAGTCACAGCGCGCATCCGAGATCGGCTACGACTATGCTGTGAATTACTCCTTCCTGCCCTGGCGCTTCCTGACCTTATTGATGGCCAACTTATTCGGTACCCCCGCAGACGGCACCTATTTGTTGAGGGCGGATGCCTACTGGGAGGATGCGATCTACATCGGCTTGCTGCCCCTGGTCCTGGGAGTGGCAGCGCTGATCCTGGCTATCCGAAAACAGCGTTCTGAGGAACCCCATCGACTTAGAGGGTTGACGATCTTTCTGTCAAGTATGGCGGTCATTGCCACCTTGATCGCACTGGGTAATTACACGCCCATTTTCCCTTTTCTTTATCAATATATCCCCACCTTCGACCTCTTCCAGGCTCCAGCCCGCTGGATGATCTGGCTGGTGTTCGCGTTTTCCGTGATGGCCGGCTTCGGGGCGGACGCCTGGCATAAACCGGGAAAGTGGGGGCGCTTCTCGCTCAATCTCACCCTGGCGTTGGGCGTCACCATGACCGTCATTGCCCTCCTGGCGGGATACCTGGTTCCGGAAATACCCGGTGTTTTCACCAAGGCATTCATCATTTTGGGAATTTCCATCGTCCTGGGATGCATCCTGGCCAAGACCAATCCACTACCCGTGGAAAAGGAGGGCAGGAGGGTCAATATCTGGCAGTGGGCGGTCGTCTTGTTCGTGTCGGTTGACCTGCTGGTCGCGAGCTGGGGATTCCACCAGGGAGCCGATCCCTCCCTGTATGAAAATGCCACAGCTGCGGCTAAAGAAGTCAAAGCCCAGGCGGATGGCGGTCGGATCTATATCTCAAATGACGATCTCCAACAGCTTCAATACGATACCTTCTTCAACTTCCGGGATTTCCGCATGGATGGTAAGTGGGATGCGCTGGCTCAGGCGATCCTGCCAAGTACCAATCTTTATGGTGGGCTGTCCAGCCTCAACAATTTCGATCCACTCGTTCCTGGAAGGTACGGTCAATTGATGGCTGTTCTGGAAGAGGTCGACGAGATTACACTCTTGAGATTAATGCGGCGAATGGGGATTAACTCAATCGAAATTCTGGAGGAAGAAGGGAGTGGCGGCAGTTTCGAGCCACTTGCAGGCTCGCGACGCTACCGATGGGCGGATTGCCTCGTCGAAGTAAATGAGAGTGAGGAGGAGCTCTCCAAGTATATCCAGTATGCAAACGTGGAAGGTGTTATTCCGCAACCGGTCATCGTGGAATTAGAAGGTATTGTCGAGGGCAAATGCTCCCAGGAACCAGCCACGATCACCATATTGGATGATCAACCTGGTAAGTTATCCTTGAACGTGATCGCAAGCTCTTCCGGCTGGCTAGTGGTTTCTGATCTATATTATTCGGGCTGGAAAGTATGGGTTGACGACCAAAGAGAAAATCTGCTAAAGGTGGATTATCTCTTCCGCGGGGTGGAAATAGGGGTGGGTGAGCATACCATCCGAATGGTCTATCGTCCATGCAGTTTCTATGCAGGTTTCGGGATCACCATTATTTCTCTTATCGTAATTATGGGATTGTGGATTGCCAAACGTCGGGAGAAATGTTAGCTCGTCTTCAATTTTCTGAGCAATAACCCTTTCCGGGGGGAAAACAGGTAAGCCAGCAGGAAGAATCCGGTGGCGGTCAGCACGATGGCCGGCCCAGAGACGATATTCGCGTAATAACTGACATACAAGCCCACCACCGCCGACAGCGCTCCAATCAAGGCTGAGACGGCCATCATGGCCGGCAGCCGCTTGGTCAACAAATAAGCCGTGGCCGGCGGGGTGACCAGCATGGCCGCCACCAACCCGACGCCCACTGTTTGCATCGATACCACTACAGTTAAAGCCAATAGCAGTAACAGGACATTACGGATGAGCTCCCCCGGCCAGCGCAGGGTGGCTGCCAGGACCGGGTCGAAGGAAAGCACCAGGAAGGGCTTGTATAGGACCGCCACTGCCGCCAGGACGGCCAGGGTTGTGACGGCAGTCAGCAGCAGGTCGCCTGCGCTGATCCCCAGGATGTTCCCGAACAGGATGTGGCTGAGGTCGACCGCATACGTCCGGATGGAACTAATGAGGGCCACACCCAGCGCCAGGGCGGCTGTGAACAGGATGCCGATGGCGGAATCCTCGCGGATGGCGCCGCGCTTGCTGATCTGGCCGATGCCCAACGCCACCACGACCGCGGCGATCAAAGCGCCCAGCATCAAGTTGCCACCCAGCAGGTAGGCGATGGCGATCCCGGGCAGGATGGCATGCGCCAGGGCATCCCCCAGGAAAGCCATCGAACGCAGCACTACGTAACAGCCGATTACCGAGCACAACACGCCCACCAGGATGCCGGCTGCAAGCGCGCGCTGCATGAATTCGTAGGTCAGCGGATTGATCAACCAATCAAACATGGTGTTCCTCGTCCGGTGGGCAGCAATCGTCGACCAGGAAAGCCCCATCCATGTTCACCAGGCGTCCACCGAAGGCGGCTTTCAACGTCTCGGGCGTGAGTGCTTTCTCGGCGGGACCGAAAGCGATCAGTTTTTTGTTCAATAATACGATCAACTCGAAATGTTTGGCGGCAAAATTCAGGTCGTGCGTGGACACCAGCACGGTCACTTTGCTCTCTCGCAGTTTCTTCAGAAGCGCGAGTGTCGTTTCGGTGGTGGTTGCGTCAACTCCGGTGAAGGGTTCATCCATCAGGAGGATATGAGGTTCCTGGGCCAGGGCACGCGCCATGAAGACGCGCTGCTGCTGCCCACCCGAAAGATCGCCGACCGGGGTGTCAGCCAGGTCCGTCAGGTCCATTTTCTCCAGGCAATCCTCCACCACCTGGTTATCCTTTGGACCACTGCGTCCCAGGAAGCCGGTATGTGCAAAGCGTCCCATGGCAATCACATCTCTGACGGTCACCGGGAACTTCCAATCGACCTCCTCGCGCTGTGGCACATAGGCAACACAATCACGATGCTGACCGATCGGTTGGCAGTGTATCTGGATGGAGCCTTTGCGCACCGGCAGCAATCCCACCAGAACCTTGAACAGGGTGGACTTGCCGGCACCGTTGGGGCCGACAATAGCAGCCTGGCTGCCATGCGGGATCTGCAGAGAGATATTGGAGATCGCGTCATGGCTGTTGTATCCGGCACTGACATGTCTCAGGTCCAGGCGGGCGGAGTCGCGCATCTCCAACTCGGGTTGCTTGGTCATTTCAATGCGTCCACGATCAGTTGGGTATCATACTTCATCATATCGATATAGGTGTCCGCAGGCCCATCGGGTCCGGTCAGAGAATGGGTGAGCAATCCGGTGACGATGGTCACGCCGGTCTCGCTGGCGATTGTTTGCGCCAATTCCGGATTGGAGCCGGCTTCCAGGAAGATGGCTTTTACTTTAGCATATTGGATCTTTTCGATCAGGTCGGTCAATTGCAGGGCAGTGGGCGTGGAGCCCGAACTGATCGAGGGGATGATCGTGCCGATGATCTCAAAGCCATAACGGTCGGCAAAGTAGCCGAAGGATTCATGGTTGGTCACCAGCAGGCGGTTATCCGCGGGAATTTGTGCCACCTCTCCGGCGATCCAGGTATTCAAATCATCAAGCTGAAGGATGTAATGATCGGCGTTTCGTTCATAATTGTCTCGTCCATTTGGGTCCATCTCGATCAGGGCATCCCGGATGTTCCTGACATACACTTCTACATTGACCGGATCGAGCCAGAAATGAGGATCTATTTCTTCGTCGATCCGTTCAGAGCTTGAAGGCAGCCTGGGTGTTAACCCTGAACTTGCAACCACGATCGGGATCGATATGCTCTGAACATCGATCATTTTTTGCAGCCAATTTTCAAGACCACCGCCATTAACAATCAACAGGCGGCTCTCAGAGATTGTGATGATATCCCGCGGTATTGGTTCGAATGTGTGGGGGTCCATGCCTGCTTCGATCAGGCTCACCACGTTAACCCGCTCGCCGGCGACCTGGCGGGTAATATCTGCCAGGAAGGATTCGACTGCCACTACCTTGAAGGGCGTTGCCGGTGTGCTTACTGTTGAGGAGGGCGCACAAGCAGCCAGGATGATCGATAGGATTAACAGGATCAGGGCTGACAACTTGTGGAAAGCGTGCAGCTTGCTTTGAGGTGATATCACTTAGGAATGCTCCACTTTCGAAGGATTTTACCATGCGCTCATCCGGAAGCAGGCTTCCTCGGCGAGCCTCGTGAGTGGTTGTGAGCTGTTGATTTTTACCAGAGCCTGTGGCATAATTACTTCTAATCAAGCTTTGATGGAAACGAGTACGCCGGTTCCATCCTCCAGTGAGTCCGGAACGAGTGAAAACCGGGCAGGCATGACCGGCGGAAAATCCTTCCGGAGCTGCGATCTGAAAGCGATTTGCAAGTAAGTGAGCCGGTCTCATCCACCGTTATCCGAGATGTGGATATCCCCCCATGAGGGCGTATCCAACCGAGGTGCCTGTCAAGCACAGGAACCAGGGTGGTACCGCGAGTGTCTCTCGTCCCTGTAAGATGGGACGAGTTTTTAATTATGGTGATAGAGGTGTTTATGTTTAAACCGGTCTCTCCAAAATTGAATATCACATCGATGGAAGATGATGTCCTCCATTTTTGGAAGAAGAATGATATTTTCCACAAATCTGCCGACCTGCGCCGCGGCGGTCAGGAGTTTGTTTTCTATGAAGGACCTCCGACAGCCAACGGTCACCCGGGTGTCCACCACGTGCTGGCACGGGTTTTCAAGGATGTCTTCCCACGCTACAAGACCATGTGCGGGTACCATGTCAACCGTCGGGGTGGCTGGGATACACATGGCCTGCCGGTGGAGATAGAGATCGAGAAAAAACTGGGTTTCACCAACAAGCAGCAGATCGAAGCCTATGGGATCGATAAGTTCAATGAGCTTTGCCGTAAATCCGTATTTGAATACATCCGTGAATGGGAACGGCTGACCGATCGCATCGGTTTTTGGGTTGATTTAAAAGAAGCTTATATCACTTACAACAACAGCTACATCGAATCCGTGTGGTGGATCCTGAAAACCCTGTGGGATAAGGACCTGCTTTATCAAGGCTACAAAGTTGTGCCTTATTGCCCCCGCTGCGGGACGCCACTCTCGGATCATGAGGTGGCGTTGGGCTACGAGCAGGCTACCGACCCGTCTGTATTTGTCCGTTTGCCACTGATGGATAACCCCGACACCTCCCTGCTGATCTGGACGACCACCCCCTGGACCTTGCCTGCCAATGTGGCGGTGGCTGCCCATCCGGATGTCACCTATGTGAAGGTCAAGCATACCCTGCCGGATGGCACAGACGAATACCTCATCCTGGCCGAAGCGCTGCTCGGGAAGGTATTTGGCGAGGAAGAGGTGTCAGTGGTGGATAAATTCAAGGGTAAACACCTCAAGGGAAAACGCTACAAGCCCCTGTACACCTTCATGCCAACCGATAAACCAGCTCACCGTGTGGTGTTGGCGGAATTCGTTACGACCGAGGATGGCACCGGTCTGGTGCATATGGCTCCGGCTTTTGGGGCAGATGATATGCAAATGGCCCAGGAAAACGATCTGCCGATCATCATGACGGTCGCCCCGGATGGGACTTTCATCCCCGAGGTTAAGCAGTGGAGCGGCATCTTTGTAAAAGACGCTGATCCTGCCATTATCGAGGATTTGAGGACCCGCGGTTTGATGTATAAAGCCGAAACCTATACCCATACCTATCCCTTCTGCTGGCGATGTGACACACCCCTGTTATATTATGCCCGCAAGACCTGGTACATCCGCACCAGCCAGTACAAAGACCGGCTGGTGGCGAACAACGAGAAGGTCAACTGGGTTCCGAGTCATATCAAGAACGGTCGATTCGGCAACTGGCTTGAAAATAATGTGGACTGGGCTCTGGGCCGCGAGCGGTACTGGGGTACCCCCCTGCCGGTTTGGGAATGCCAGGAGTGCCACCACCAACTGGCGGTTGGATCGGTTGAAGAATTATCGAAGCTGGCCGGACGTGACCTCTCCGACCTGGACTTGCACCGGCCATATGTGGATGCCATCCGCCTCCCGTGCCCGAAATGCAAAGGCAGCATGCAGCGAGTGGTTGAGCTGATCGATGTCTGGTTCGATTCAGGTTCCATGCCGGTGGCACAATGGCATTATCCCTTTGAGAACAAGGCCACTTTTGAGAATCAATTCCCGGCAGATTTTATTTGCGAGGGCGTTGACCAGACCCGTGGTTGGTTCTATTCCCTGCATGCCATCAGCACCATGCTGTTCGATTCGGTTTGTTTCAAGAATGTGATCTGCCATGGCCTGGTCCTGGATGCCGAAGGTCAGAAGATGTCCAAATCGCGGGGGAACTATGTCGATCCCTGGGAAGTCCTGGATGCACACGGTGCCGATGCTTTCCGCTGGTACCTTTATTCCACGACGCCTCCAGGGCAGGAACGCCGTTTTTCCATGGAGCAGGTGGGTGATGTGGTGCGCAATTTCATGCTCATGCTGTGGAATACCTATTCCTTCTTCGTGACCTATGCCCGCCTGGATGAATGGAAGCCGGATCCCACCCATCAACCCGTTTACTCCGATCTGGATAAATGGTTGCTGTCCTCCTTGAATACCTTGGTCCGTGATATCACCCAGGCCATGGAATCCTATGACCTGACTGGATGTACCCGGCCGATCGAACGTTTTGTGGATGACCTATCCAACTGGTACCTGCGCCGCTCACGGCGCCGTTTCTGGAAGAGCGGTTCCGATGAGGACAAGCTGGCTGCGTATGCGACCCTGTATCAGGCGTTGATGACCGTTGCCAAATTGCTCGCGCCAACCATGCCATTCATGGCCGAGGAACTCTACCAGAACCTCGTTCGCGCGATCGATCCTTCTGCGCCGGAATCTGTTCATCTGGCGGATTGGCCCGAGTACGACGATGGTCTCATCGATGAACAGCTCAACCATGACATGATACTGGTGATGCAGCTGGCTTCCCTGGGGCATGCCGCCCGCAACAAGGCCAACCGCAAAGTGCGCCAGCCGCTGGCAATGGCGAAATTTGCGGTTGGCAATGCCGATGAGCAGCAGGTCATTGGCCGGTATGAGGACCTTCTTAAGGATGAATTAAATGTCAAATCGGTGGGAACCCTGCTCGAAACCGGCGAGGCGGTTGATTATGCTCTCAATCCACTACCGAAGCAGCTGGGTCAGAAATATGGCGCCCGTTTCCCTGCAGTCCGGCAGGCTGTGATCCTGCTGGATGCCAACCAGGCTGCCCCGAAGCTGCTGGAAGGCAAGCCGGTGGAGGTCCTGGTGGAAGGTGAGACATTGGAAATCCTTCCGGATGAAGTGGAGATCCGCGTTCAGGCGCATGAAGGGTATGCCGTGGCGGCTGAAGGTGGCTACCTGGCTGCCCTGGTCACCGACCTGACCCCTGAGCTCATGCAGGAAGGCCTGGCGCGTGAGTTCGTGCGTCGTGTCCAGGACCTGCGTAAACAGGCTGAGCTGGATATCTCAGACCGCATCGCTGTCTATTATCAGGCCTCTATCAAGCTGGCTGCGGCCATCAAATCCTTCCAGGACTACATCTCTGCCGAAACGCTGGCGGTTGAATTATTGGACGAAAAGCCGGGGGAGGCTTGTACCTGCGTGGAAGATGAGTTCGATGGTGAAAAAGTAATTATCGGTTTGGAAAAACGATTGCTCTAGTCCATTAAGAAAAAGGACATGAATAAAGCCCGGGATTTTCTCTCGGGCTTTTTTGATGGAATTTATGAAAAGCATTCGTATAAAATATTTCTGGTTACTTCGATCTATGGAACTGGTATTCCCGATCCATGTAGAAAAAATACATCAGGGCCGCCAGAGCTGAAAGGAGATGCCAGATAGCATGTCCCTGAAAGAGAGAGTCGGGGTCGCACACCAGATGGGTTTTATCTAATATCCAGATAAAGTAGGCAACGCCAAATAAACCGATGGCAGCATAGTATTGACGACGCTGGCTGGCGACGATTCCCTTCCGAATTGAGATCTCAACCAGCGTGAGGGATGCGATGACCAAAAGTGCGAAGACTGCCCCGCGGACAACTGGTATCATGAAGATTAAGATCTCGAGTAATAGGTTTAGGGCAATGTAATACCCGATGAATTGGCGGGTCGTGATTTTTTTGTGATGAGCCAATTCAAAAAATAGCATGAAGGCACCGATCAGGTACATGGAATCATCATCCATTTCCTCCCCAAGGAAAATGAAAGATGCGTGATAGAGAAACGATCCAATCCCAACCAGGATGCAGGCAATCCCGAACAGGATAAAGAGCCTGCGCGGTAAGTCAGAGATTGGCGAACGCAGGTTGAATAAATGCTTCGTGCGTGCCAGGTAGACCAGGATGATGATGCCTGCTAGTATGTAGGCGATATTGGTGTAGGCATTGATCGGTTGACGGATCAAGCCGTTTCCAATTGCTTCACAAAAGCAGTTATTGGGCAAGCAGTCGGCTGGTCGATAATTGGACCAATTGAGCCGCAAGATGAACAATAGCAGGCGGATCATGGCTGCAGGGTTATTGCGAAGATTCAGACATATTTCAATGGATCGTCATTGATTGGATCATGGCATCCAGAAGCGACAGGTCGGGTGTGAAACTGTCCAATGGTTGGGCTGAGAGGGTTGGAATGATACCGGCCAGGTAACCCTGGTAATCATCATAGAGCTGTTGTTGCAAAGTGGGATCCACATTCGCGTCAGGCGGCAGACTAGGGTGGGTGACGGGCAGGATCACAGAAACATAATACTAACCCGTCATTGGTGATACCCTGGAACGTATAGAACAGGTCGGTGCTGTTCACCGGAGCCGCATACTGCCCATACTCCGCCAGGAAGCGGATACCCTGTCCATTTTGGAAACTGACGAATGCCGGGATGACCTTGAAAAGCTGAGCGGCATTCCATCTGGGAAGGAACGGAATCGCATCGGCCGGGATATTCGGCTTGTTGGCGATATATTGTTGTAATTCGGAGATCGATGCACTCGCATTTTCATTCAGCGCCTGGTATTCGCTTATCGAGAAAACCATAACCCGTGGGGAGTGGAATTTCTCACCGGTCACATAGCCATCGAAATTGATCTGCTCGGTCGTGGGTGCATTGAACCAGGGGTCATCCGGACTGGAAATGGCGGGTTCAATCAAGGTGGATGTTCCCTGAGCGATGGCCGGGTCATAACAAAAAGAGATCCCATTGAATTCGACAGTCGTACAGGTTATTGGCGCTGTTGTTTCAACTGGCTCAGGATTCATCGCTGCCAGCGTCAATGCCACCTGGGTTTCAACGTTCAGGCCGTTGCCGGTTGAGCCGGTTTCGCAGGCCAGACTGAGGGCCAGCAAAGTTAAGACGATAATAAGCACATTTAGACGAATTTTGGTAGATCTTGTATCCATAATTTACTCCTTGTCAGAAGAAAATAAATCGGGCGGTGGAATTTCAGAACCAGCTTTGATCTTCTTTCCCAAGTCCAATGAATAGATCATGAAAGCGATGAGAATCGCCATGACCCAGGCAGACATGCTGTATTGTCTGAGCTCGATAAATTTTACCCCAATCCCGATATAGGCCCAAATGAAAACGACCGGGATCACCAGGTTCTTGCGCGTGATATTGATGATCACAGCCAGCAGGACTCCGACAGTTAGCATGATCGTGCCCCAGGTCATCGGATCGATTCCGAAACCATTCCAGTGATAGTAAGCTAAAACGTCGCTGACATTGGCTATGGTCGCCACACAGATCCAGCCCAGGTAGATCTCGAATGGTGTGTCCAGGATCCATTTTTCGCTAGCCGGCGCTGCTGGCTTTCCGGTTTGAAGCTTCTGGAAGATCAGGATCAAGAAGACCAGCAAGGCGATCATCGCGACCAATGTCAAGGCGAAAAGGTGATAGTGCCACAGGAATATCCAGGCCATGTTGGCGACCGCAGCTGCCCACATACAATCTGGATATCTGTTTCAAGCGTGGATTATCCGCCTGATCCGCTCTGGCTTGGTACCAGGTATAGGCCAGTAATCCCAGGTAGATGATGCCCCAAATGGCAAAGACATAGCCTGCGGGTACGAAATAAACTTCGAATTGATCGGAAACTTCACCAGTGGTTTGGCCGTTAAGGGGAAGGGCATTTGCCAGAATATTCACCAGCAGGGTAAGCAGGGTGGCAGCCATCACCAGGATCTGGGATGTATTTATTTTTTTCATATCATCTCCACAGGTTGTATTCGGGCATCTTTCAGGGTCAATGACCAGCACCCATCGTCAGGCGATCGTGTCATTTCATCATATACTGACCTGCCAAATTGCACAAGATGGCAAACCGGATATTGTCTTGTGAGGCTAATGAGAATGATCCTGTTACTCATGGATGCCATGGCTTGACGCAGGTTGTATAATGATGACGAGCTGATGAATTTTCATTGGTTCTTTCCGGGAGAGAGATATGAAAATTGTAACCGTACAGGAAATGAAGGACATCGAAGCTGCTGCAAATGCCGGTGGGTTAAGTTATGCCGGTATGATGCAAAATGCCGGGCGGGGTGTGGGTCAATGGGTGCAGGAACATGTTCACCCGGAAGGTGAATGTAATATACTGGGTTTAATCGGTTCAGGCAATAATGGCGGGGATACGCTGGTCGCCCTGACTCTGCTGGCCGCCAACAACTGGCATGCCAGTGCTTATCTAGCGCTCCCGCGCCCATCTGATGACCCAGTTTTGGATGATTTCCTGAAAGCCGGTGGTATAGTCATTAACGCAGCCGAGGATCCTCATTTGAAAAAATTAGGTCAGGCTTTGGATGCAGCTGCAGTCTTGATGGACGGCATCTTCGGCACCGGAACCCGCCTGCCTCTTGAGACTTCCATTGCGGATATTTTGCACTTCAGCGGGGAGCATCTGTCTGCGTCGTATAAAACCGCCTGTGGTGGTGGCAGTTGATTGCCCCTCGGGTGTGGATTGTGACAGTGGTCAGGTTGCCGAAGAGATCACTCAAGGCGGATTTTACCCTGACCATGGCAGCCGCCAAGATAGGACTCTTTACATTCCCGGCTTATACCTTCGTCGGCCAGGTGATCCCGATCTCCATCGGTATCCCGGAGGATGAAGGTTTGCTTGGTCGGATCAAGCGCCAGGTCATTGATGATGAGTTCATCCGACAACGCATTACCCAAGCGCAGGCTGGATGCCCATAAAGGCGATTTCGGCACAGCTTTGTTGCTGGTTGGTTCCCAACAGTACACCGGTGCTGCTTTGTTGTCCGGCCGGGCTGCCTATCGGGTCGGGGCGGGGGTGGTGACGCTCGGAGTGGTGGAGCCGGTCTATCAGGCCATTGCCGGACATCTTCCTGAGGCGACCTGGATGGTTTTACCGGATGAGGATGGATATGTCGTTTCCAGCGCAGCCGAGATCGTCGCGCACCGACTCTCCCGCGTGGATGCTTTATTGGTTGGGTGTGGATGGGGATTACAGGAAGAGACGCATCATTTTATAAGCAGAATTCTTTCCGGGGAGGCCGGCCATCTGCCACCCATGGTGGTGGATGCGGATGCTCTCCGCTTGTTATCCCGCGTCGCCGGCTGGCAATCAGAATTGCCCGCAGGAAGTGTTCTGACACCCCACCCAGGGGAAATGGCCAGCCTGACCGGAATGACCGTTGCGGAGGTCCAGGAGGACCGGCTTGGTGTGGCAGAACGGTTCGCTCAGGCTTGGAACCAGGTGGTGGTTTTAAAAGGTGCACTGACTGTGGTGGCTGAGCCGGGGGGTGCAACTGGCATCATTCCGATGGCAACGCCTGCGCTGGCGCGCGCGGGTACCGGGGATATCCTGGCGGGTATGATCACGGGTCTGATCGCCCAGGGTCTGGATGGGTTCAGCGCTGCCTGCGCAGCGGCATATTTGCATGGAATGTCCGGCCAAGCGGCCGAGGCTGCATTCGGCAATAGTGCGTCGATCCTGGCTGGCGATATTCTGGAGTTCCTCCCCCAACAGATCACCCGCATTAAATAAAAAACGGGCGGTGCATGCACCGCCCGCCCTGTGATCACGATCAGCCGATCAGGCTTTGGCTGCCTTGTTGGCGGCTTTGGCTGCCGCTGCGCCCTTTTTGGCACCTTCAACGGTTCCGCTCACGATGGCTTTTTGTTCCTCAAGCAGGACTTGCCCCTTGCGGCCAAGTTCTGAAGCCCGGGCGCGAGCCACATTGCTAAGTTCTTCCGCATGCAAGCGGGCTTCCTTGGCAGCCTGTTCAGCCTTGGCGTAGGCTTCCTCAACAGACTCCGTGGTCCTGTCCTTTAATTCAATAGCCTTTTCCTTGATCAGTGCGCGTGTCTCAACGCCGGATTGCGGGGCAAAAAGTAAAGCCACTGCGGCTCCGGTGATACCACCGACCAGGACACCAACAAGGAAAGCTCCAAAATCATCTCGATCAGACATGATATTTATCCTTTCTTCTCTTCTCTCTTATCTATTATTCTTAATCAGATTTCGATCAGCGCCAGGGGAACCGGATGAAACTGACGATCTTCCGCAGGGCAGCTACGTACTCATTTAATTTAATGACGGGTTCGACCAGGTTGGCGCTCATGAAGTCAGCTGTACCACGAATCGTGTTGATGGCTTCTGTTGTGGTATCCAGGATCGGTTTGATCTCATTCTGCAGGAGATTGATCAACACGGCCAGTTGGATGGCCAGGATCACCAGGGCTGCACCGATCAGGATGGACTCGAAGGCCATGAAAATAATGAAGATATCCCGGATTTTTTCTGCTGTGGCTGCATCCGCTCTCAGCAAGAAGATGACACCGGTGATCATTCCCGCCAGGAGCAGGATACCGATGACAACGATCAGGATGAACACACGCTTGCTGATCAGGCTCTGTCGAGCCGATTCGGGTGAAGGCAACGTGGAAATATCGATATCTGTTTGGGAGGTCATCTTCAAGAAATTATAACATAATCGCCATCCTGGGTTTGGTCCTGCGCCAGGGAGGATTAGAACTCTGAGTCGATCTCTTCTACCGTCGCGGTGGATTCCAGGGGTTGCACCAGGAAATTATCGAACAATTGATCCTGTTTTACGGTGACCATATAGCGCTTGACCAATTCAAGCACGGCCAGGAAGGTCACCAGGACCTCCACCCGTGTGGCGTGAGGTCCGAGCAGATCATGGAAGGTCAGGTGTCCCTGCCTTCGAAGGGTGATGAGGATGCGGTTGATCTTTTCGCGGATGGTCACCTTGGGGATGGTGATGATGGTATTCAGCATCGGCAGGGCTTTCTCCTCGGAGAAGAGCATCCGCGCGGTGTTGACCAGGTCTTCGAGGGTCAATCCACTCAGGTCAAGCTTGCCCTCAACTTTGGGTGGAGGTGCCGTGCGCAGGAAGGTCTGCAATCCGGCGGTCTCGCGATCACCGAACCAGGCAGCCAGGCGCTTGAATTGCTTGTAAATTTTCAGCTGTTCCACCAGGGCTTCCCCGGGATCCACTTCACCCGGTTCGCGTTCCGGTGGGCGAGGGAGCAGGGCTTCTGATTTGATCTGGATCAGTTTGGCCGCGATCACCAGAAAACCGGATACCTCATCCGGATTCAAATCCGGCGTGGCTCTCAGGTAAGACAGGTACTGATCTGTCACCTGGGCCAGCGCCAGCTTGGTGATATCCAGTTCCGCCCGCTCGATCAGGGAGAGCAACAGGTCCAGAGGTCCTTGATAGACATCGGTGGCAACCTGGTAGGCCTGATAAGCGGGGTCAGCTGCTTTGAAAACCATGAGCGACATTATAGCAGATGTTGTTCCCGAGTCCCTGATTGGGAACGGTTATAATAAAATTTCGAGTACCATGAGAACCAGAGTGTCCTTTTTTGCTGTTCTAAGGGAGATCGCCGGGGTGGCCCAGGCTGAGCTTGACCTGCCGGAAGGCTGCACAGTAAGTGAGCTGAAGCAGGTCATCCTGAATGATTTTCCGCAGCTGGCCGGGGGAATGGAGTCGGCTATCGTGGCCATCGACCATGCCGTCTCGGATCCCGACCGGCTGATCAAACCGGATATGGATATTTCGATCTTCCCACCGATTGCGGGCGGTTGAATGGATTCCACCAGGATCACCTGTGTTGGTTGTGGTGCTGCTTATCCGCTTCAAGGAGCACCCCATCGCTGCCCTGATTGCGGGGAAATATTCGATTGGTCTGGGCCTTTCCCATGGCAACTGCCCTCAGATGCAAAACAGCCAGGCGGCATCTGGCGCTGGCAGGCTGCCTTTGGTTTGCCCGAATTGACCGAGCCGGTCAGCCTGGGTGAGGGGAACACACCGCTGGTTGAGGATCATTATCAAGGACAAAGTGTCTTCTATAAAATGGAGTCGCTCAATCCGACCGGTTCCTACAAGGACCGGGCCAGTTCGATACTGGCGACTTTCCTGCGTTCACGGGCTGTGACCAGCGCAGTGGAGGACTCATCCGGTAATGCTGGAGCATCCTTTGCAGCCTATGCTGCCCGGGCTGGCTTGCAGGCCAGGATATTCGTGCCAGCCTCCGCTTCCGGTCCCAAACGGCGCCAGATCGAATCTTATGGAGCTCAACTGATACCGGTCGAAGGTCCACGTTCAGCAGCGGCTGTGGCAGTCGAAAGGGAAGCGGCTGCAGGGAGTGTTTATGCCAGTCATGCCTACATGCCCTTCGGCCTGGCCGGGATCGCCACCATCGCTTATGAGTTGCTGGAGCAGCTCGGCTGCACTCCAGGCACGGTCATCGTGCCGGCCGGGCATGCCAGCCTGGCGCTCGGCATCCTGCGCGGTTTCAAGGCGCTTCAAAATGTGGGCGTGTGTGCAAGCCTGCCACAAATGCAGGTGGTACAATCCGCTGCCTGCGCCCCATTGTGGGCAGCCTGGAATCAGATGTCCCCACCGGAGGTTGAAGGAACCACCCTGGCCGAGGGGGTCAAAGTGTTGCACCCTGTGAGAATGAAAGCCCTGCTCGGGGAGCTGGACCCTGCGCGCGACCAGATACTTGCATTCGATGACGACCGGATACGAGCCGCCAGGGAGGAACTGGCCCGGCGGGGCATCGATGTGGAACCGACTTCCGCCCTGACCTGGTGTGGGCTGGTTGAGAGTGGAGGAAAATTGCCTGAACCAATTATCCTGATTTTGACCGGTTCAGGGTTAAAATATGGTGGTAATTGATACCCTGTTCGTTGGAACTGATGGAACGCCTGCCGCACGATCTGCGTCTGACGTTCCCTGAGTTCTCCGGAGCCTGAAATGGAAAAGACAGAGTTGCCTCTCGAGGTGGAATCCCCTCAAGAGCTCAGAGACCGTTTGAATCTGCCGGTGGAGGACATGCTCCTGCTGAGCCGGGCCCTGACGCATCGGTCATACGTGAATGAACATCCCGAAGCCCTCGAGGATAATGAGCGCCTGGAATTCCTGGGTGACGCCGTGCTGGATTTTGTCGTGGGTGCCTGGTTGTACCAGCACTTCCCGGAAATGGCCGAAGGTGACCTGACCCGCATGCGTTCGGCCCTGGTTCACACCGAGCGTCTGGCGGATTTTGCCCGCCAGATCGACCTGGGCCGGGCCATCCATCTTGGTCGTGGTGAGATCCAGGCCGGTGGCCAGGACAAGGATGCCCTTTTATGTGATACCTTTGAAGCGATCATCGGGGCACTGTATCTTCTCGGCAGGCATCGGGGTGGCCCAGCAATTCATGGATCCCTTCTGCCGCCAGGCTGCTGATGTCACCCTGGCTGGTAATTCCCTGGATGATCCCAAGAGCCTCTTCCAGCAATGGGCCCAGGCACGCGGGCTGGCAACTCCCCAGTATGTCACCCGTAATGTCACCGGACCGGACCATGCCCGCATCTTTGAGGTGGATGTTCAGGTGGAGGGGCAGGTTTACGGATCCGGGATCGGACGCTCAAAACAAATGGCCACCAAACTGGCTGCGCAGGATGCACTGGACCACCTGGATAACAATCTTAATAACGGAAAGTCGTCAATTTGACGAATGAGTAATTTATGCTGATACGTCTCAAATCACTGGAATTGCACGGCTACAAGACTTTTGCCGATCAAACCCGCTTTGAGTTTCCCGGAGCGGTTACTGCCATCGTTGGTCCGAACGGATCCGGTAAATCCAATATTGCCGATTCGCTGCGCTGGGTTCTGGGTGAACAATCCTACAGCCTGCTGCGCGGCAAGAAAACCGACGACATGATCTTTTACGGCTCCGAGCAACGAGCCCGTGCCAGCATGGCCTCCGCCACGATCACTTTCGACAACTCGGATGGCTGGCTGCCGATCGATTTCAGTGAAGTGGCGGTCACCCGCCGCGCATATCGCGATGGTCAGAACGAATACCTGCTCAACGGGCAGAGGGTCAGGCTCAAGGAGATCTCCGAGCTGCTGGCTCAATCCGGACTGGCGGAGCGCACCTATACCATCATCGGTCAGGGCCTGGTTGATACTGCCCTGGCTTTAAAGCCGGATGAACGCCGCAAGCTGTTCGAAGAGGCGGCGGGCATCGGCCTTTACCGTTCGCGCAAGGAGGAAGCCCTCCACCGGCTGGATACCACCCGGCGCAACCTGGAACGGGTTCAGGATATCCTGGCGGAATTGAAACCCCGCCTGTCCAGCCTGGAGCGTCAGGCCCGCAAGGCTCAGGAATATGAACAGGTGCGCGCTGACCTGCGCATGTTATTGCGTGACTGGTATGGTTATCACTGGCACCGGACCCAGAAGGAAGTCAAACGCGCGCAATCCACGCTGGCAGAACAGGAAAAGCACTTGATCGAGGCTCGCCGGGCTGCGGGGAATGTTGGCGGCAGGATCACCGAACAGCGGGCTCTGTTGCAGAAAGGATCGCGGCGAACTCAACACCCTGTATACACAGAGCGCGGCATTGAATTCGCGCCTGGAAGCTTTAAACCGCGAGATGGCGGTCCTGGATGAACGCGAAACCTCCCTGATCGTTCAGATGAAGAACCAGGAATCGTCCCTGGCCCAGATCGAAGAGGAACTGGGCGGATATCAACTGGCGCTGGATTCCGGGGAGCAGGAAAAATCCCGCTTGCTGGCGGAGCTGGAAGAGGCCCGCCGGGAACAGAACCAGGCCCAGCAGGATTTCACAGGAAAACGCACGGAACGGGAATCCGCGGAGCAGGTGCTGCACAGCTTGCGTGACGAGCACCTTCGTATTGAAACCGAACGGGTCAAGTTGTCGGCCAGGCGGGATGAATTGCATGACCGGCTGGCAGCTTTGCAAACCTCCGCATCACATCTGGAAACTCAAATGCAGGAAACCGCTGCCGGGCTTGAAAAACTGGAACGGGAACACGATGAGACCGGCAAGCAGTTGGCATCCGTCCAGGATCAGGAAAATAAGTGCCGGGCGGAAGCGGATAGGAACCGGGCAAATACCGAAGATTGCGAACAGCGCCGCCGCGATGCAGAGGCTGGCGTGGCTGAAGCCCGCAATCAAATAACCAGGACACAAATGCAGGTGGATCTGCTCAAACAGGCAGAACAGTCCTTGAGCGGATATGCCGAAGGAGCGCGGCGCCTGATGCAGGCCGGTCGTGAAGGCAAGCTGCCCGGCGTTCGCCAGACACTGGCCAGCCTTTTGGATGTGGACCCTGAATATGAAGCGGCCATCGCCGGCGCGCTGGGTGAGTTCATTGACCTGGTCATCCTGGACAGCAGCCGCGAGACGGCCAGGGCTATCTCGGTGGTCGCGGAGGGCGAAGACAAGCGGGCAGCAATCCTGCCGCTCGATTGGGCTTCTGATACTCCCGGATTTAAAGCCTCGGACAAATCGGGCATACTTGGTATGGCGGTGGAGTTCGTTCGTTGCCCGAAGGAATACGAACCGGTCGTCAGGGCTTTGCTGGGTGGCATTCCGGTCGTGAAGGATGGCGAAGCTGCACGTGCGATCCTGGCGGGTCAACCTGCCAGCGCGCGGGCAGTCACCCTGGGTGGTGAACTGTATTGCGCCAATGGCCCGGTGCTGGTCGGCAAGGGTGGGCGCAGTGGCATCATCAGTCGCTCTCATCAGATCCAGGAGTTGGTGAAACAAGTTGACCGAAACACCGGGACCTTGAAGACCGGAGAACAATTACTCGAAAAGATCACAGCTGAACTGGATGAGTTCCACAAGCAAGGTATCACACTGGCCGGGCAATTAGCCGAAGCCGGGAAAGCGCTTAAAACCGTCCAGGAACAGCAACGCAACACCGAGAATGAGCTGGCAGCCCTGAAGCAGCGACATGAGTGGTTGACGACGCAATCCGCACAGATCAAGGAACAGATGGCTGCAGCAGAAGCTGAAGTTGGGCAGGCCGGAGCGGGACTGACCGAAATGGAAGCGAAGGTTATAGACCTGACCCGCCAGATCAGCCTCTCCAACCAGGCATTGGCTGAACTCGACCTGACCGAATTGGAGAGCCAGGCGGCTCATTGGGATAAACAGGTGGCTGTGGCCGGGTTGGCCTTCGAGGAGGCTGATAAACGTGTCACGGAAAGGCGAACAGCATTGGAGCGCGCAGCCATGGCGCGCCAGGCTGGGTTGGATCTACTCACTGGATTGAAAACCGGGCAGTCAGAAGTCGTGACCTCCCGCACCACCGAACAGGTCGAACATGAAAAATTGAAGGCTGAGATCGCCGAACTTCAAGCCCGCATCGACGCATTCGAAGCCGGCATTACCGGCTATGAAAAAGCTTTGGAGGAGCTGCAGCAATCGGACAGCACTGCCCAGCAATCCCTGACCCAGACCGAGCGTTATCACACCCAGGCACAACTTGACCTGACCCGTCAGCGTGAAATCATCGATAACCTGCGCCGTCGGATCGAGGACGATTTTGGCCTGGTGGCATTTGAGTTCGCAGAATCAGTTTCCGGTCAGACACCCCTGCCTTTCGATGGCATCGTCGAACAACTCACCCAGGTCGAGGAATTACCAGCGGATCTGGAGGAGAATATCAATCGCCAGAAGGGGATGCTGCGGCGCATGGGAGCGGTTAACCTGGAAGCCCAGGAAGAATACACTGCCGTGCGGGAGCGCTTTGATTTTCTGACCGCGCAGGTGGAAGATCTGCATAAGGCGGATGCCGATTTGATGGCTGTGATCGCTGAGCTGGATGATCTGATGAAGAAAGCTTTCCAGGCGACCTTCTCGAAGGTGGCGGAGGAATTCCACCACACCTTCGGCCGGCTTTTCCCCGGTGGGCATGCCCGCCTGGCTCTCACCAATGAAGAAGACGTAATCGAATCCGGTATTGAGATCGAAGCACGCCTACCCGGGCGGCGCGAACAGGGACTCTCCCTTCTGTCAGGCGGTGAGCGCAGCCTGACGGCGGTTGCCCTGGTTTTTGCACTGCTCAAGGTTGCTCCCACACCCTTCTGTGTTCTGGATGAGGTGGATGCCATGCTGGATGAGGCCAATGTCAACCGCTTCTCGGAACTGCTGGCAGAGTTGAGCGCCAACACCCAGTTTGTAGTTATCACCCATAACCGCAACACCGTCCAGGTGGCCGGCGTGATCTATGGCATCACCATCGGGCGCGATTCAGCCAGCCGGGTCATCAGTCTCAAGATGGATGAAGTCACCGAGGAATACGTTAAATAAACTTCCAAGGTTGCCGGGATGTGAAAACAAAAAGAGGTTCTCGAAAGAGAACCTCTTTTCTTGATCAAGTTGTTTTTACTGAGCCGGCTGACCGAAAGTTGCGATGGTCGGTTCGCTCGGGACCACATCCATCCAGATATCGAAGGTCTCGATATCGGTCCGCTCGGATTGTTGCTTGGTCAGGAAATCGTCCAGGTAGGTCGCCTTTTCGGCTTCCCATTCATAATCCGTCATGGGGATGGTCTGCTTGCCGAGTAGTTGAATGATATGGTAGCCATACGTGGTGGAAACGGGTTGGCTGTACTCGCCCACTGACAGTGTAAAAGCGGCTTTTTCGAACTCCTCAACCATTTGATTCCGTCCGAACCAGCCCAGATCTCCACCTTTGTCTTTATTGCTGGTGTCAATGGAGAACTCAGCTGCCAGAGCGGCGAAATCTTCGCCTGCGTTGAGGCGGGCAAGAAGACTCTCAGCTTCATCCAGTGTGCCGACCAGGATATGGCGGGCCCAGACTTGCGTGCCCTCGCGTTTGGCATCCTTGGAGAGCACATCGGTCAACTTTTCACGCAGGATGAGTGATTCGACTGTCTTGCGGTAATCGTCCTGGGTGTAACCGAAATCCTTGTAATCCGCGAGATAGTCGGCCAACGCCTGCAGGTATCCTTCCAGCGTATAAGGCGTGCTGGTCGGTTCAGGGGTGCTTGTTGCAGTGGGGACCGAGCTGGTCGGGGTGGCCGGAATCTCGGTCGCGGTCGGGGATGGCTCGAGCGTGGCGGTGGCTTCGATAGTCGGGGTCATGGTGCTTGTTGGTTCCAGCGTGGCGGAGGGGGTCAGGTCGAGGGTCGCCGTGAATTCGGGCGTGGCTGTTTCGGTGGCAGTGGGAAGCGCACGGGTAGCCTGCCAGAAAAGTTGGGTTGCATTGTAGGTCGGGGTGGCGAATGTTGTCGGAGTCAGGCTGGGGGTGGGAGTGCCATCCGGGTAAAACCCGTACATCTCCTGCATGCGCTGGTCGATCTCTGCGGATGTGACTGTGATCCCAAGACTGGCTGCTTCCTGGCGGATCAGCAGATCCTCGGTCATATCCGTGATGACCAGGCTTCCAATCGTCGTGGGTGTATCCAGTTCGGATTTCAGGGAGGTTAGCGTGCTCGCAAATTGATCCGTGCCATAAAATTGGGCAAACTGTTCATAGAATCTATATTCGCGGATCTTTTGGGCGCGGGTATAGGCGACCTGTTTCTGGAATTCGCGGACCGTAACAACATCTTCACCGACCTTGATGACCGGTTTATTCAGCTGTAAAACGGTTTGGTCCAGAACCCCGTAGCCGATCAATCCGACTACGACGAAAAGGACGATGCTGGAGACGATCACGATCCAGCGGTTTTGCCGGCGCTCGCGTTCCACGCGCGCCAGGTGTTTCTTGGTTATGACCTTGGGTTGTTCACGTTTTGCCATAGGATTGCCTCACTGCTCAGGATTGTCGTCGGGGGTGTAGGTGCGGTGCGGGCGGGGACCATCGAACCAGATATCCCCGGCGTAGGGCAGAATGGCAATATGGCGGGCATGCTTGATGGCACGCGCCAGTTCGCGTTGGTGTTTGGCGCAGGTACCGGTCTGGCGGCGGGGGCGGATCTTGCCGTCATCGGTGATGAACTTCTTCAGGAAGTCCGACTGCTTGTAATCAATGACAAGGGTCTTTTCAGCGCAGAATGCGCAGAATTTCGGTCGCGCCATGTAGCGGCGGGGTGCCATCTGCTCGGCGCCATTGGTAGTCTCATCTGACATCTTTCTTTCTCCTGTCTCATTTCTGAGACGTCATTCTTACTCATCCTCACCGAACCATGCGGGAGGGTAGGTCTGTTGGGGCGATTATTCCACCAGTTTGATCAGGAACCGCATGACCGGTTCCAGCAGGCGCAGATTGCCTTCCAGCTTGGAAGCGAAAGACGGATCCATCTGGACGGTCAGCAGGGCATATTGACCTTCGATCTGCTTGCGGATCGGGTAGGCCAGCTTTCGCTTGCCCCACACATCGACCTTTTCGACAGTGCCTTCGCCTTCGCTGATCCAACCCTTGACCTTGTCGACGGCGGCATTAAAAGACGCTTCGTCCAGGTCGGGCTGAAGGATCAACACTACTTCGTATTGACGCATCGGATTACTCCTTTCCTCGGGTTTGCCGGCAGACTGCCATCGTGGATGGCGCCACCGGTGGAAAGCAGGTCACAAGACGTGATCTGACAAGGCGCTTAGTATATCACAGTTACGAAAAAAGCTCGAAGTGATTGGCGCGAACGTTTCCAATGTGAAGGCTCCTTAAGAAATCCAGCCCTGCGACTCGTAGAATATTAACCCTGCATGGTAGAATTGCTCAATTCAAAATCAAGGACTTCTGAACCATGGAAAAAGATCTTCAATCCCTCTCCATCAACACACTGCGCTTCCTCTCGGTCGATGGCGTCCAAAAAGCCAATTCAGGCCATCCCGGCCTGCCGATGGGCTGCGCGGCCATCGCCTACACCCTCTGGACGCGCCATCTGCGCCATAACCCGGCGAATCCAGGTTGGGCTGATCGCGATCGTTTCATCTTATCAGGCGGGCATGGCTCGATGCTGCTCTATTCGTTGCTTCACCTGACGGGCTACGATCTGACCCTGGATGAACTGAAGTCCTTCCGCCAGTGGGGCTCGCGCACGCCCGGTCACCCCGAATACGGGCTGACACCCGGCGTCGAACTCACCACCGGGCCGCTCGGGCAGGGTTTCTCCAACGGGGTGGGTTTTGCCATCGCCGAGGCACACCTGGCATCGCTTTTCAACCGCCCGGGTCACGAGGTCATCGACCATTACGTATATGCCATCGTCACCGACGGCGACCTGATGGAAGGCGTTGCTTCGGAAGCGGCCTCCCTGGCCGGGCATCTCAAGCTCGGCAAGCTCATCTATCTTTACGACGACAATCACATCTCGATCGATGGGTCGACCGACCTGTCATTCACCGAAGACCGCGGAGCGCGTTTCGCCGCCTACGACTGGCAGGTGCTCCACGTTGCCGACGGCAATGACGTCTATGAAATCGATAATGCAATACAGGCAGCCAAACATGATCCGCACCCGTCTTTAATCATCTGTCATACCCATATTGGCTTCGGCCTTCCCACCCGCCAGGATACCGCCAAGGCACACGGCGAACCCCCGGGTGAGGAGGAACTGGCAGGCGCCAAGCAAAAACTCGGCTGGCCGGCAGAACCCGATTTCTACATCCCCGAAGAGGTCCTGGCCTTTTTCCGCCAGGCTGTCCCCAACGGCAAGAAATTCGAAAGTGAATGGGCGTTGAAAATGGATGCCTACCGCAAAGAGGCTCCGGATCTGGCCAGCGAACTGGAACGCCGCCTGAAAGGCGAACTTCCCGCCGGCTGGCAGAAAGCACTGCCCGAATTCCCGGCAGACCCGAAGGGCATGGCCACCCGGGCCGCCTCCGGCAAGACCATCAATGCCCTGGCAGCCGGTATGCCCGAACTGATGGGCGGCTCGGCTGACCTGACGCCCTCCAATAACACCTGGATCGAAAGTTCGAAGGACTTCCAACCCGGGCAGTACGATGGCCGCTACCTGCGCTTTGGCGTGCGCGAGCACGGCATGGGTGCGATCGTCAACGGCCTGGCTGTGCATGGCGGCGTCATTCCCTACGGTGCCACCTTCCTGGTGTTTTCTGATTACATGCGGGGCGCTGTGCGTCTTTCGGCGCTGTCGCATTACCCGTCCATCTGGATCTGGACTCACGACAGCATTGGGCTGGGCGAGGACGGCCCCACCCACCAGCCAGTCGAACACCTGGCAGCCTTGCGCGCCATCCCCAACCTGACCGTCATCCGCCCGATGGATGCCAATGAAACCGTCAGTGCCTGGGAGGCGGCCATCTCGCGGCGCAAGTCGCCCACGGCATTGCTGCTCACCCGTCAGGCTGTGCCGATTGTTGACCGGACCATCTATGCCCCGGCAGCAGGCCTTCTGAAGGGAGCCTATGTCCTCAAGGACCTCGGCTCGGGAACGCCTCGTCTGATCCTGATGTCCAGCGGCTCAGAAGTGCAACTGATCGTGGAAGCTGGTTTGGAATTGGAAAAACAGGGCATTCCGGTGCGCCTGGTATCCTTCCCGAGCTGGGAGCTCTTTGAAGAACAAACGCCCGCGTACCGGGCACAGGTCCTGCCTTCCGCCATTCCGCTGCGCATTGCGGTGGAAGCCGGCATCGCCCAGGGTTGGGAACGCTGGACCGGCGACAAGGGGCGCATCCTGTCGATCGAAAAGTACGGGGCTTCCGCGCCCTACAAGACCATCTTTGAAAAATACGGTCTGACCAGCGCCGCTATCCTGACCCTGGCCCTGGACCTGCTGGGAGGTAAATGATGATCATTGCTGTTGCTGCTGATCATGCGGGATTCCCCTTGAAAGAAATGGTGGTTGCCACCGTGCGAGCTGCCGGGCATGAAGTCCTCGACCTGGGCGTCTTCGATACCCAACCGGTGGATTACCCGGATTACGCCGAAAAGGTCGCCCGGGCGATTCAGGAAAAGAAAGCCGAACGCGGCATCCTGCTGTGCGGCTCGGGCGTGGGTGCCTGCATCGCTGCCAACAAGTTTAAGGGTGTTTATGCCGGCGTATGCCATGATACCTACTCCGCCCACCAGGGTGTGGAACACGATGATATGAACGTGATCTGCCTGGGCGCACGCATCATCGGACCCGAACTGGTGCGCGAGATCGTGTGCGCTTTCCTCAACGCTGACTTCTCGACAGATGAACGCCACGTCCGGCGGGTCAATAAAGTGCGCGCATTCGAACGCCAACAGTGATCATCCCTCCCAATCAAGGAACATCCATGAAACCGATCGATCGTCTGCATGCCCTCGGGCAATCCCTCTGGTACGATAACATCGAGCGCCGCCTGCTGAAGGATGGCACCCTGGCCGGGTTGATCGACAGCGGTGAGATCCGCGGGGTCACCTCCAACCCATCCATCTTCAATAAAGCCATCGCCTCCTCATCCGATTACGATGGGGTTTTGCAGCCGATGGCCTGGGCAGGTTGGAAACCAGAGCGCATCTTCTTCCAGCTGGCGGTCGAGGATATTCAAAAGACAGCTGACCTGCTCCTGCCGCTCTACCGAAAGAGCCACGGTGGGGATGGCTATGTCAGCCTGGAGGTCAACCCGACCCTGGCGCATGACACACGGGGGACGGTGGAACAGGCCAAACGACTCTGGGGTCAGGTTGATCGCCCCAATCTGATGATCAAGATCCCTGCAACCAAAGAGGGTATCGCGGCCGTGCGGCAATGCATCGCGGCTGGATTGAATATCAATGTCACCCTGATCTTCTCACTCGAACGTTACCAGGCGGTTATGGAAGCCTACCTGGCCGGGTTGGAGGACCGTCTTAAAAAGAATAAGAGCATCGAAGATATCGCCTCGGTGGCTTCTTTCTTCGTCTCGCGCGTGGATACCAAGATCGATCCGCGCCTGGCAGTGCTGGCGAAGGACCCTGCGAAAAAGACACAGGCGGAAAGCCTGCTGGGCAGGGCGGCCATTGCCAATGCCCGGGCGGCTTATGCCCTGTACTTGGAAAAATTCAACTCCCCCCGTTTCCTGCTCCTGAAGGTCGAGGGGGCGCGTGTTCAGCGCCCGTTATGGGCCTCAACCAGCACCAAGAATCCAGCCTATCGCGATGTCATTTATGTCGAGCAGTTGATCGGTCCGGAGACGGTCAATACCATCCCGCCCCAGACCCTGGATGCCTTCCGCGAGCATGGCAAATCTGCCCGCACGCTGGATAAAGGACTGATCGAGGCCAGGGCTGACCTGCTGGCTCTGGAGAAGTTGGGCATCCACATGGACCAGGTCACTGCCGAGCTGGAGAAGGAAGGCGTGGAGGCTTTTGCGAAGGCATTTAACGAACTGCTGGCATCCATCGAAAAACGCGCGGTGGCCTTCCGGGCGGAACTGGGAAACCTGGCATCCCCCGTGGTTAAACGGATGGAGCTGCTCGATAAGCAGAAGGTACCCGCCCGTATCTGGAAACATGATCCAACCATCTGGACCAGGGATCGGGCCGGTGCGAAGCTCATCCGGGAACGACTGGGCTGGCTGGATGCACCTGCAGCTGCGATCGGGATGATCCCCGAGCTGGAAAAGTTCCACGCGAGCTGCCTCAAATCTGGCTTCACGCACGCCCTGCTGCTGGGCATGGGTGGTTCATCGCTCGCCCCGGAAGTCATGCGTGATATTTATGTGGCAGCACCCCGGAAAACAAAGGGACTCAAGTTCATCATACTGGATTCAACCGACCCCGGGCAGGTGCGGGCGGCTGCGCGTTGGGCGCCGGTTGGGAAGACACTCTACATCGTCGCAAGTAAATCCGGCGGAACGACCGAGGTGGATGCCATGTTGCGCTTCTTCTGGGAGCGCGAGGAAGCCGCTGCCGGGCGCAAGGCCGGGGGAGCATTCATTGCCATTACCGATCCGGGCACCAGCCTGGAGAAGCTTGCGCAGGATAAGCATTTCCGCCGGACTTTCCTTGCGGAAAAGACGGTTGGCGGACGTTTTTCAGCATTAACCCCCTTCGGCCTGGTCCCGGCGGCCTTAATGGGTCTCGACCTGACCGCTTTGCTGGGGTCGGCTGCGGGTATGCAGAAGGCCTGTGGGGCAGGGCAGCCAGCTGGTGCCAATCCAGGCCTGGCCCTGGGAGCATTGGTCGGCGAGGCCAATTTGAAGGGTCGTGACAAGTTGACCATCATCACGGATGATTTGTTTGCGCCCTTCGGTCCATGGTTGGAACAGCTGGTGGCCGAGAGCAGCGGCAAGCAGGGCAAGGGTATCCTGCCGGTGGTGCAGGAGCCAACCGTGAAGCCACCCCAATATGGGAAGGATCGCTTATTCATTTACATTCACACGGACGGTCAGTCTGCCGGGATGGTTGATGCCCTGCGGGCGGCCGGGCAGCCTGTGGTCAGCTTGAACATTTCTGAACCGGCGGATCTGGGCGGCGAGTTCTTCCGCTGGGGCTTTGCCACGGCAGTGGCTTGCGCCATTTTGGAGGTAAATGCCTTCGACCAGCCGGATGTGCAGGATAACAAGGACCGCACCAAGGCCAAGCTGGGTGAATTCTGGCAACGGGGAGTACTCCAGGACGGGAGAGCCCTCTGGGAGAACGACCGGTTCGCCGTCTATGGGAAGATCAAGGCGGATATTACCAAATGCAAGTCGCTGGCAGACGTCTTGAAATTGTTTGCGGAGGAGATCAAAACGGGTGATTACCTGGCTTTGAATGCCTACCTGCCGCGAGATGGTGAGCATCTGGCTTTACTTCAGGAGATGCGCGCCAGCCTGTTGAAATATTACCGAAATGCCACAGCCCTCGGATTTGGGCCTCGTTTTTTACATTCGACCGGTCAGCTTCATAAAGGCGGCAGGAACAACGGGGTCTTCTTCCAGATCACTGCGAACCCCCAGAAGGATATCCCCATACCCGGTCAGCCCTACAGTTTCGCCACACTGGAGAGAGCCCAGGCACTGGGCGACCTGGAAGCGCTGCTGGCGCGCAGGCGGCGGGCGATCCGTATCCACTTGAAAAAAGGCGAACTGGCTGACCTGATCGGGGTTTTTAAGAAAGCGTTCGGTTAACAGGCACGGGTTTGTTCAGATGCCTTCCAGATAAACACGCCTGACCTCGGTGAAAAAGCGTTTCTCGAAGGCAAGGCGATCCTCGAAGATACGCCGCGACACTTCGTAGTTCAATCCGGCTTTCATACGCATTTGCGTGGCTGCATTTTCCTCGCCCTCGATGAATCGGACGTGGTCATCGAAGGTCTCGTTGTGCACCCCGCTCCAGTAAAATGCCAGCCAGGGACCGATCGAACCCACATGATCGAGAACATCCGCATCCTGCACGATTTTCACCGCTTCGCAGAACTGGTCCGACAGCTGCCTTTGATTATGGTTCCGGATAATATCACAGATGGCTTCGAGCTCACCCGGTGAACATAAACCTGACAGCGTCTCGCGGGTGATGGAAGCACCGATCTCATTGTGTGGTTCGACCCCCTTGCCGGTATCGTGGAATAATGCTCCAGCATACATGACATCCCGGTCGACAGCGGCGCCTATTTCATCGGCCAGCCGTAAGGCGATCCTGGCCACCCGCCGGCCGTGATGATACAACCAGCCGGGTTCGCGGTCCTTCGACTCCTGGCGGCTCGCCATGCACTCGCAGGCAGCTTTTTCGACCTTTTCGATATTCATATTTGATCACCCATCCCGCGTTTTGTCAGTTTGGTGTTGTTTTTCCAGGTTAGAGTAACTTAACCTCAATGATGGTTCCATTCAATGGCCGGGGTATCGCCATGAAATTCAGGATTCGTTTGACCTCATCATAAGACCAGCCAATTGTCTCCTTTTTACCCATACGAACAGAGGCAACTGCTGGAATGTCGTGCAAATAACAGGCCAGTCGCCGGGCGGTTGGCAGAAGGGCCTTCTTGCCCGTTGGTTTGCAGACATCGAGCGTAATGTTTCCTCCGCTTGATTTCACGCCGATCAGCGTTTCAACCCGATCACCTTTATGATACGCCCGGGTACCTCCATCATCTTCCAGGAGCGTCAGACTGCTGTTATAGGGTGGATAAATGTGAATTTCCATCTGATCGAAGCGGTGCCCATTCGGGATGAATTGCATCACCAGTCCCATCGGCAGGATACTGCCCCCTTGCACGAACAAGGGCAGCCGGTCAATGGGCGCATCGACTGTGACTGTCTGCCCTCCCGTTATCTTTTCATCCGTCCAGAAGTCATACCAGTCTCCGGCCGGGAAGATCACATCCCGGTAGCGGGCACGCGCCCGGGTGACCGGACAGAGCATCAGCGCATTGCCCAGCATGACCTGGTCGTAGACAGCCTTGAAACGATCATCACCCGGGAACTCCAGCATCATCGGGCGCAGGTGCGGGATGCCGGTCTGCCAGGCTTCCCAGCCCAATTGGTGATAATACGGCAGCAGCCGGTAGCGCAGTTCCGTGTGCCTTTTAAAGCTATCGAAGGCCTGCTGGTTGTGAGACCAGGGTTTGCGGGTTTTGTCGATCTTCTCAGGCCGCCAGAAATAGCGCGCCACCGGGTTGGACAGTGCCCACTGGGCGTAGCGCATATGAATCTCGGGTGTGGTCTTCCCGCTCAGACCGAATACATCCGCGGTCCAGTAGGCGAATCCCTGCAGGCTCATGTTCAGGCCGGCGCGCAGGGTACGGCGCAGGTTCTCGAAGCTCGGCACCTGATCGCCCAGGAAAATGGCCGGGTAGCGCTGGGAACCCGCCCAGACCGAGCGCGCATACACCAGCGGCCGGCGCTGGTCGAGATCGCGCATGCCTTCGTAGATGGCACGGCTGTAGTAGAAGCCGTAAAGGTTGTGATACTCGCGCCCATCCATGCCGTTGGCGCTCCTGGCGCGCAGCGGCAGGTACTCACCGTCGTCGTTCTTGAAGAAGCTGACCCCGCTTTTGTACAGCGGTGTCAACCGGTCGTTCCACCAGCGGGCAGCGGCAGGGTTGGTGAAATCCACCATGCCACCTTTTCCAAACCACCAGGAGGCATCATCGTCGGCAAAGTAGCCCTTCGAGCGTCCCTCCTCATAACCGGCCAGGTCGCGTTCATCCTCCTGTTCGATCCCCTCCGGCAGGTTGTTAAATATCAGGTTCATGCCTGCCTTTTGCAGGGCCAGGTTGGTGTGATTGACAAAAGGCGTGAAGATCAAACCCAGGTGGACGTGCAGGGTGCGCAGCCTGGCGATCAATTCATTCGGGTCTGGAAATAAGGATTTTCGCCACATGAAATTATGGAAGCGTTCCTCCCAGTGATAATCCAGGATGACCCCATCCAGCGGGACCTGGCGGGCGCGGTGTTCAGCAACCATCTCGAGCACTTTCGCCTGCGATTCCTGGGGGTAGCTGGTGACCCACAGGCCGTATGCCCATAACGGGACCAGCGGTGGCCGGCCGGTCAGGCGGGTGTACTCTGTCAGGATCTGTTTTGGGTTTTCCCCGTTGATTAAAAGGTAATCCGCCGGGGGGCCGTCGAATTTCATCTCCAGCAAGCCTTGCCGCTTATTCAAATGGATCCGGGCGCGATGGCTGTTGAGCACGAAAACAGCATACTTTCGATCGCTCAGGAAGACTGGCAGCGTCGAGTAGGTCTGTCTGCCTTGCAGGATGGCCGGGGAATCGCGTGATCGCCAGGTCCACCTGGCCACGCGTGCGCCGGAAGGCATTGAACCATTCGCCGAAACCATAAAGCCCTTCCCCCGATTTGAGCTGGAAGTGGAGCGCTACATGCCCATCCGGGTGAAAGGATGGCGGCTGCATCTCGCGGAAAATTAATTTGCCTGCCCTGTCACATACCTGCAGGCAGTCATCCATGAGCATCGCCACCAGGTTCCGTTGCCGGTCGGGCAGGGGCGATCCGATCAGCACGTCCTTCAACCAGGGTCGCTCGATTGGGAACGCCGCCTGCATACTGGGTTTATGGGTGATGCGCAGGGTCTGGGGTGAAAGCCTCAGGATGCGGGTGGCAACCTGCCGGCCGGAAAGGATTTCAGGTTCTGTGCTGCGTCCCATCGGGTTCTATTTAAGCAGCTTGTCGCTGCTCCTGGCACGAAAGAGTGGGATGGCTGCGGCCAGTGTGGCGATCGCGCCGGCCTGGAAGATGATCGGGGTGGGGATGTAACCCTGCTGCCCGTCGATGATGGTCTGAATGCCGTAGGTCGTTGAAAGCCAGCTGCCGAGCAGCGGACCGGGGATCATGGTGAAAGCCACCGAGAACAGGATGACGTACCCGGCGAACTGGCCACGTTTCTCCTCGGGGAACAGGTCTTTGCTCCAGGTGCTGGTGGCGATGGTCCAGGCGCTGATGGGTGCCAGGAACAGGATGCCACCGATGATCAATGCCGGCGAGCTGCGTGCGAAAGGAGAAGGCCATCAGTCCGGCCATTTCAAGGAAGACAGCCAGGATGGCGACCTGTTTGCGGCCCCACCTATCGACCAGCAAGCCGAACGGATAAGCCATCCCGATACCACCCAGGCCAATGGCAACGGCCACCAGTACGGTCGATTCAATGGTCGATAATTTCAGGTAATGGCTGAGGTAGATCATTAAGTAAGGAAACCAGATCTGCTGGGCGATGCCCCACAGCATGATGCCCAGGAGCACCAGCAGCAGGTCGCGCTGCCCGGCCAGCTTCTTCCACTGGAAGGTATCCGCGATCTGGGACCAGTAGGTCCCGCTGGGTGGACCGGCCGGTTTTTCCTCCTTGATCAATAAAGCCCCGGCAATACCAAGGACGAATACGAGCGCACCGATGATGAAGAAATACACCTCGTAATCAAAGGCTTCGATGATCAATCCGGAAGCCCCGTAGACGAACAGCATCGAGACCCAGGTCAGGATCTGCAGGACGCCCAGCACCTTTCCGCGGTTGTTGAGGGTGGTGACATCCGTGGCGAAGGCATTGAAGTTGGCATCGTTCGCTCCGGACCCAAAGAAGGTCATCAGGCAGTCGAACAGGATGGCGATTGCAATGGCCAGGGAGATCGGCTGCAGCAGGGCAGCCAGCGGAAAGGCGGCCGTTGTGATACCCCAGGCAATGTACCCGATCAGCAGGATCGGCTTCCGGCCGTACTTGTAGCGCAGGCGGTCTCCCAGCGTGCCGATCAGGATGCTGGCCAGGGTGGCTGTGATGGCGCTGGCCGCCACCATCCAGGAGATGGGCCGCGGGTCGGGTGTGATCTTGTTATACAGGAAGGTGTTAAAGAACTGATTCTCGACTGCCCAGGCCAGCGATCCGACGAAGCCCAGTGAGATCAGTGAGAACCATAATTTTCCGGAGATTTTACCTGTCGTTTGCTTTTTTGGGGGTGTTTTGGCTGGCATGAAGACTCCGTGGCGAGAGGGATTGTAGTGTTTGCTATTATAACGGACAAGCCTGTTCCTCCGTTGAGATCGATTGGCACAACTCCCCGAGCGATTGTATAATCCTGGGGATCGATGAAAACATTCATTCTGCGTTGCGAGTCTTTTGACACCCGTACCTCGCTTGAGGACCGCCTGAAATGGGTTAAAGCCGGGCGGGTCCTGTTGGTGATGCCGGAAAAGCAGCCACCTGCCCTGACCCGCCAGGACCTGGTTCGCCTCCGGCGACGCGCTTCCGACTTGCACGCCCAACTGGGCCTGGTCACAAGCGAATGATTCACTGCAGGAAAATGCCCGTTCAGCAGGTCTTGAAGTCTTCAGTTCCAAAGATGAAGCGCGCCTTGCAGAATGGCATGTGGCAGGATCAGCTGCGATGAGACGTCACCCGAATCTGGCCGAGCTGCGCCTGCAGTCCAGACAGGTTTCGCAAAAGCAGCTGCCAACCTGGCTGCGCTGGCCGACCTTCGGCCTGGCTGTTTTCGCCATGCTGGCAATATTAGCCACGCTTGTACCGGGTGCAGAGGTAGATTTGAACCTGCCCCGCGAGGAGCAGTCCGCTGATCTGACCGTAACGGCCAGCCTGGGCCAACCTGACCCGGACCTGATCGCCGGCATCCCTTTATATGCAATATCCCTCGATGTCAGCGCTGTGATCGAACAGGCAACGACCGGGAGCATCTCTGTCGGGGATAAGCCGGCTACCGGGTCGGTATTGATCACCAACTTGAGCGACCAGCCTTTAAGCATCCCGCCCGGCAGCGTGGCGCGCTCGGTCGAACCGGCCGTGCGTTTCTCAGTTGATAAAAGCGGCTATCTGCCGGCCGGGCCGGGCACCAGCATCAGCCTTCCGGTCACGGAGATGGATGGTGCCGGATCGCTTGGTAACCTGCCCCCAGGCGCGATCGTGGCCATGGATCCCCCCCTGGGTCTTTCGGTATCAATAACCAATCCGGAGGGGATGACCGGCGGTTCACAAAAACAGAGTACGGCCATATCGCAGCTGGATATATCGAATGGAAATACTGCGATCGGGAATGCGCTGAACATGGCTTTTATCGAAGAGGCACAGAAGGTCCTCCCGGAGGATGCATTCCTCATCGCGGATAGTATTGTTTTCGAGTCAATGGGGGATGTCAGCACCCCCCCGCCATATGACCGTCCGATAGCCTCCTTTGAAGTATCCAGGACCGCAGAAATGACTGCCTTATACTATCTGGTGTCCGACCTGGAAAGATGGGCAAGCCTGGCTTTGGACGCCAGTTTGGATGCAGGGTCCCTGGCATTGGCAGATTCATTGAATGTCCAGCTCGTCTCACTGGATCTACTGGATAGCAACCAGGCTTCGTTGAACATAAGCACGGTTCGCCAGACGATCCCGGTTTTTAACTCCCGGGAGATCGCCTACCAACTTCGTGGATTAAAGCCGGGAATCGCTCTGTCTCTCATCCAGGAACAGTTGATCCCCGGCAGCCAGCCGGAGCTCCAGATCAACCCCTCCTGGTGGTTCTGGCTGCCGATCATCCCTGAGCGGATTCGCATCGATGGATAAGTGTCTGCTGGCGGTCGATCCGGGTGAACGCCGCATTGGCCTGGCGATCAGCGATCCAAGCGGCACGATCGGCCGCCCACTGACCGTGCTCACGCATGTCTCCCGTCTGATGGATGCGGCTGCCATCGCGAACCTGGCTCACGAGAATAGTGTCAAATTGATCATCATCGGGCAGGCATTGAATTCGGATGGAGAGACCGGTCCTGCAGCGCGCAAGGCCGCCCGGTTGGCCGAAGCCCTCCGGACCCAGACCGCCATCCCGGTGGTCTTGTGGGACGAAGGCGGGACGACGGTTTCCGCGCGGGAGACCCTGATCGAGATGGGTGTTTCCCGTTCCAGGCGGAGGGGGCACCAGGATGCATTGGCGGCTGCCCTTATCTTGAAAAGCTATATTGATGCGCAGCTGGAGGCAGGATGAACCCGGCTCCCCGATCGCGCAATCGCAGGTCCTGCCTGCCCGGATTTCTGCTTATCGTCTTGCTGGTATTGGCCATCGTGATGGTCGTTGTCCTGGTCAGGATCCCGGCGGAGGCTGCTTCCATTTTTGAGGAACCGGCACCCGGTCTTGGCACTTTTGACCGATTGTCATTATCGATCAGGTTGTTAAGCAATCAGGAAAGCTTGATGACCCCACGCAATTCGGCCGGAGCGCCGCTCAGTTTTGAGATCCAGAGTGGTGAATCGGTACCCGGCATCGCGGCGCGCATGGTCGCCGCCGGTCTGATATCGGATGCGGGCTCATGGGCTGATTACCTGGTCTACCGCGGATTGGACACCAGCCTGCAGGCGGGGACTTACCGGTTGAGCCCGGTGCTCAGTCCGGTTGGCATCGCCGAGTACATGCAGGACCCGCGCTCACATGAGATCAATTTTGCGATCCTGCCTGGTTGGCGGCTGGAGGAGATCGCTGCGTCACTGTCATCATCTGGCCTGTCCATCACCTCCGAAGAGTTCCTGGCGATCACCCAGAGTGAAGGCGTATCCAGCCTGGATGGACGCCTGCCGGTGGATCTATCTTCATTGGAGGGATACCTGTTGCCCGGTGTCTATCCGGTTATCCACGGTGCCACGCTGGATGAGCTGCTGCCGCAATTATTGGCGCATTTCTTTGAGGCTGTCTCAGGCGACCTCAACCAGGCTTATGATGCCCAGGGGTTGAACCTCGAACAGGCGGTTATCCTGGCCAGCCTGGTCGAACGGGAAGCGGTCCTGGAGGAGGAAATGCCGATGATCGCATCGGTGTTCCTGAACCGGCTGGCAGCAGGGATGCGCATGGAGAGCGATCCGACCGTCCAGTATGCCCTGGGGTATGATGTTCAAAGTGGCAGCTGGTGGAAGGTTCCCCTCACTGGCAGCGATCTTACCGTCGATTCCCCGTTCAATACATACATCTACGCAGGTTTGCCGCCGTCACCGATCTGTAATCCCTCCTTACCGGCTTTGAAAGCGGTGGCCTATCCGGAGGTCACAGGTTATTACTTCTTCCGGGCAGCCTGTGATGCGTCGGGGAGCCATCTATTTTCGGCGACTTATGAGGAACACTTGAATAATGCCTGTCCATAACCTGGACCGGATATAATTCGTATCAAGGATTATTCATCATGACACACGAATCGGAAGTATTGGGTATTGACATCGGCGGTTCCGGCATCAAGTCTGCGCCGGTCGATCTGAACACCGGTGAGATGACCGCCGAGCGATTCCGGTTGGATACCCCCATACCGGCTACCCCCGATGCCGTGGCTGAAGAAATCGTCAAGATCTGTGAACATTTCAAGTGGGAAGGCAAGGTTGGCTGTGGCTTCCCGGGTGTTGTCCAGCACGGGGTGGTCTATACAGCTGCCAACATTCATGAGGACTGGGTCGAGTTGGATGCCGAGGCTCTTTTACGAAAAGCAACGCACTGCAACGTTCGTATGATCAATGACGCGGATGCCGCCGGCCTGGCAGAGATGACCTTCGGTGCCGGGCGCGACCATCGCAAAGGGGTTGTCCTGATGTTGACATTCGGCACGGGAATCGGTTCGGCTGTTTTCATCGATGGACGGCTGTTGCCCAACACCGAATTCGGACATGCGGAGTTGAACGGCAAGGAGCTTGAAAAACGGGCTGCTGCCTGCGTGCGGGACCGCAAGAATTTATCCTGGGAGGAATGGGGTGGGCGGGTGAACCGCGCCATCCAGCATCTTGAATCTCTTCTTTCACCGGACCTGATCATCGTAGGTGGAGGGGTTTCCAAGGACCACGATAAATTCTTTCAATACCTGCACCTGAAGGCAAAAGTCGTACCGGCCGAGCTGCGCAACCAGGCCGGCATTGTTGGGGCTGCCCTGGCCTGGTCGGATGAAGTTCGTAAAGCCTTATAGTGATACAGGGCCGTGTTAATCAAAAACGAGGAGCGAAGCTCCTCGTTTTGTTATTCTATCTGGTACGGTCAGGCGGCTTTGTAGCCGGGACCTTCCTTGAAGAACTTCGCATTGCCGGCAATTTCGGGTGTCAGGTCGGCACTCTCGCCGGCAGCCAGGGTCTTGGTGCCTTCGAGGTGTACAGCATCACCGTTGTGGTTCTTGCCGTCATAGACCTCACTGAAGCCGGCAGTGCCCTTCGGCATTGAGAGTTTCTCGCCGCCCTTGGCCTTGTAGGCTGAGGGGACTTCATCTTCCGGGAAAATGGCAGACCAGGGGCATTCAGGAACGCAGGCACCGCAATCAATGCAGGTGTCGGGGTCAATGTAGTACAGGGGCCATTCACCTTCGGGTTTTCCTGCCACGATGCATTCCACCGGGCAGACCGTCTGGCAACCACCGTCGCGCAAACACAAACTGGTTATCACATGGGGCATAGTGTTTCCTCCATCGGATCTGAATTTTGCATATTATAACTTATACGTGCGCTTCATAACGACGCTCAACTTCCTTCCAGTTGACTAAATTCCACCAGCTGCTCAGATATTCCGCCCGCCGGTTCTGATATTTGAGGTAGTAGGCATGCTCCCACACATCCACCACCAGCAGCGGGATCAGGCCATCGGCCAGCGGGCTGTCCTGGTTGAGGGTCGTGTGGATGATCAGGCCATGATCGGGTTTAAGGCTGAGCCAGGCGTATCCACTTCCCAGTCGGCCGAGACCGGCTTTTTCAAATTCAGCCTTGAACGTGGTGAAGTCCGAAAATGCATCCGTGATGGCTTTGCTGACCGGTTCGGTTGGCTCGCCGCCGCATTTCGGACCCATGTTCTGCCAGTACAGATTGTGATTGAAAAAGCCACCCCCGTTGTTGCGTATGGCGGTGCGGATGTCCTCCGGGACGTTGTCCAACCCCTTGAGCAGGGATTCAATGGACCAATTGCCCAGCTCGGAGTATTTTTCAAGTGCGGTATTCAGGTTCTTCAGGTATGTCGCGTGATGCTTGGTATAATGAATTTCAACGGTTTGGGCATCAATGAAAGGTTCGAGGTCACTCAATTTATAGGGAAGGGGGGGCAGATCAAAAGCCATCGCGAACTCCTTTCTGGATTTGCGTGCCTGTGATGTGGATTTTATTGTAGCGAGCGTATAACTCTTTGTCAAGCGATCCAGCCATTAAACGACCTTCTACTCCGAAATTAGCGCGCAAACGGGTCTTCTTCCCGGAGGTGGTGGTGATTCTCGGGACCCTGGCGACTTCAACCGCCGCCATCCTGATCCGTTTTGCCCAAGATGACGCGCCATCGCTGGTTATTGCCACCTGGCGCATGTGCCTGGCTACGTTAATCCTGGCGCCGCTAACCCTCCTGCGCTACCGGCGCGAGTTGAGATCGATCGGTCCTGGCAATCTGCGCCTGTTGGTGCTCTCAGGCTTGTTCCTGGCAGCTCACTTTGCCACCTGGATCTCCTCCCTGCAGTACACCAGCGTGGCCAGTGCGGTTGTCCTGGTGGCAACCAATCCCCTGTGGGTGGCTTTGTTCTCTTTATTATTTCTCAAGGAAAAAATGAACCGCCAGGTGGGCATCGGCATGCTGGTGGCTCTTGCCGGCGGGTTGTTGATCGGCCTGACGGATGCTGCCAGCGGGAGCTCCGGAACGGCACCACTTTTAGGGGACCTGCTGGCCCTGCTGGGTGCCTTGTTTGGCGCCGGGTACATCATCATCGGTCGCAAATTGCGACCCTCCACCTCGCTGCCGGTTTATACTTTTACGGTGTATGGGGTCGCCGGTTTGCTGCTGCTCATCACCGTCTTGATCGCCAGGCTTCCGCTGGCCGGTTACCAACCACAGACCTACCTGTGGTTCCTGTTGCTGGCAGTCATCCCTCAGTTGATCGGGCACTCCTCGATCAACTGGGGTTTGAAATTCCTGCCGGCGGCTTTTGTGGCAGTGGTCATGCTCAGCGAGCCGATCGGTTCATCGATCATGGCCGTGTTCTTGTTAAACGAAACCCCTACGACCATCATGATCGCAGGGGGTGTGTTGATCCTGGCAGGCATCGGGATCGCATCCTGGGTTTTTGGCAACCAGGATATCCCGGAGTCCGAAGCCGGGGTTTAACGGTCTTTCATCCGGCTGTAAAGCGTATTCATTTCCTTCATGCGTTCGGTCAATACCAGGTTGATGGCGGATGGATCGAAGCGCCAGCCCCAATTACCGGATGCCCGGCTGGGATAATTCATACGGGCAGCGGTATCCAGGCTTAACAGGTCTTGCAGGGGTGCGATGGCAAAGACGGCCACAGAACTCCAGATTACCCGGATGAGATCCCAGGCGATGTTATCGCCCGGGCGGCCAAGATAGCGCCGGCAGAGGTCCTGCTCGGCCGGTGGCGCGGCATGATACCATCCCAGCGAGGTGTCATTGTCGTGCGTGCCGGTATAAGCGACGCAGTTGTGCGGGTAATGATGGGGCAGGAAGGGATTTTCAGGCTTGTCAAAAGCGAACTGCAGGATCTTCATGCCTGGCAGGTCGAACTCATCCCGCAAGGCAACCACATCCGCGGTGATTACACCAAGGTCCTCGGCAATGATCGGCAACGGGTGGATGGCTCTGGAAAGTGTCTGGAAGAATTTTGACCCTGGACCTTTGACCCAGCGGCCTTTCTGCGCGGTGGGTACGCCTGCCTTGACTTCCCAGTAGGCGGCGAATCCCCTGAAATGATCGATCCGCACGTAGTCGAATAGGCTCAGGGCTGAACGCGTACGGGCGATCCACCAGGTGTATCCACTTTCATCGTGCACCTGCCAGCGGTAGAGCGGGTTGCCCCACAGCTGACCGGTCGGGGAGAAATAATCCGGTGGCACGCCTGCCACGAATGTCAGTTGGCCGTGCTCGTCCACGCTGAAGAGGTCGGGGTGTGACCAGCAGTCTGAACTGTCATATGCCACGTACAATGGCATGTCGCCCATGATGCGGATGCCTTTGCGGTTGGCATATTGCTTGAGGTTGGCCCATTGTTCATTAAATAGGAACTGGCGGAAGGCGTGCCGACGCAGGTCATCAGCATGCGTTCGCGAGAAATCCCGCAGTGCTTTTTGATCCCGCATGCGCAGGGGTTCCGGCCAGCCGCCCCAGTTGATACCGCCAAGGGCTTCCTTGATGGCCATGAAGGTGGTGAAATCCTTCAGCCAGCTCTTCTGGCTGCGCTCGAACAGGTCAAAGGCCTCTGCCATTTTCTTGCGGGGGTGGCGATTGAAGCGCTCGAAAGCTTTATCCAGCAGCTTAAGCTTCCACCCGATTACCGGGCCGTAATCGACCTGATCGGTTGGAAAGTCCGGACGCTCGACCAGATCTTCCGGGGTTAACAGGCCGGCATCCAACAGCAGGGTCGGGCTGATCAGGAATGGATTCCCGGCAAAAGCAGAGAAACATTGGTAAGGTGAATCACCGTAACCGGTCGGCCCGAGCGGAAGCACCTGCCAGATGGAGCAGCCGCTCTGATGCAGGAAATCCACCCAGCGGTAAGCTTCAGGACCGAGGTCGCCGATGCCATCCGGTCCAGGCAGGCTGGTGGGATGTAGAATGATGCCGGAGGAGCGGGTCAATGAGGTCATGAGTTATTTGCCTGTCAGTGAGTGATAGAGTTTCAAATACTTTTCAGCTGATTTTTCCCAACTAAAATTCTGTTTCATCGCGCGTTTTTGGATCGACCGCCACCTGGCGGCGTCCCGGTATTGCTTGAGTGCCCGCTTAATGGCGATGTGATAAGCGTGCTGGCTGACCGCTTCTGATAAGAAACCGGTTTGACCACGCCCATTCGGCGGGTCGACGATCGTATCCTGCAAGCCGCCAACGGGTGTGGCCACCGGCAGGCAGCCGTACCGCATAGCGATCATCTGGGCCAGCCCGCAGGGCTCGTAGCGGGAGGGCATCAGCAGCAGGTCAGCGCCGGCATACACCTGGCGGGCCATCGCATCGTCATAGCGTAAAACGACCCACACCTGGTCCGGGAAATCCGCCTGCAGCTTGCGGGCAGCATTTTCCAGCTCCGGGTTGCCCGTTCCGACCAGCACGAAATACCAGCTTGGATCTTCCAGGCTGCGCAGGGAATCGAAGGCCAGGTCGATACCCTTCTGAGGGTCCAGCCGGCTGACCATCCCCAGCAGAGCCGCATCCACCTGCAAGGGCAGGCCCAGGGATTCCAAAAGCGCGGTCTTGTTCAGCTGCCGTTGTGGCAGGGATTTCTCTGAATAATTTTGATCGATGAATTTATCGGTTTCAGGGTTCCACAGGTCATAGTCCAGCCCATTCAGAATGCCATGCAGATCGCGTCTGCGACCGGTCAGGAAGTCTCCCAGACCACATCCGAACGGTTCTGTCAGGATGCCGTGGGCATAACTTGGCGAAACCGCTACGATGTGGTCTGCGTGCAGCAGCCCGAGGGGCAGGGGTTTCTCCCGTGCCCATTCAGGCAGCTTTAACGCTGGATCCCCATCCAGGTCGAACTCGGCGTAACAGGAACCGTCGCCCATGTAAGGCAGGTTGTGCAGCGTTAATACCGAGCGTGTCTTCTGTAAAGAATGGATCCTTTTTATAACGGGTGCGCAGGGCGGTGATCGCAGGAGCTGTGTGCCAGTCATTGGCATGCAAAATATCCGGAGCCCAGTTGAGGTGGCGGGCCAGTTCGAGCGCTGCCAGGGAGAAGAAGGTGAATTTCCGGCCATCCAGGCGGGGATCCGACATGTAAACGGCCGGACTGGCTGTGATGGGTTCCCCTCCGATCAGGTAAACGGTCACGTCTTCGAATTGCAGGCTGTGCACGGTCGCCGGAAACTTTCCCTTCACGGTTTTTACCGGCACATCGGCGTGTTTATGCAGTTTTTTCTCACCCAGCGCGATTCCGGCATGGTGGGGGATGACCAGGCGGATATCCAGGTCCCCATCACTGGCTTGATGCAGCGCCGGGGGCAGTGAACCACCGACATCACCCAGACCGCCCACTTTGATGAAAGGAGCAGCCTCAGCCACCAGGAACAGGACGCGCAGCGGGTCAGACATCAGGCTTTCTTGACCACCTCGATGTAATCCTCGGTCATGGCTTTGTCGACCTCTGCTCCCAGCACGTTGATCAACTCTGCTGTCAGATCTGCTTTCTCATCTGCATCCGACAGGCTCCAGGTCTTGCTCTTGATTTCCAGGAATTTACCAAGTTTCGGATGGGTGACTTCATCGAGGTTTACAAAGAATTCTGTGTCCTTATATTCGATCAGGTAACGGTAGCGATCCTTCTCGATCTCAGACAGACCGACCGGTTTAAAGTATTCGCGGTAGAACCTCAAACTCTGGGTGGCTGGTGCCAGGTAACGACTGCGCGACAGGATGACCTCATGCGGGAATTTCCTTTCACTGTTAAGGCCGATCAGTGTCAGCCGGCTGCGCACATTCGAAATGCTGCCATCCGGTTCGACAAAGTGATCCTCGCGATAGCGGATGCGCCCTTCGGAGCTGTCCTCGAAGTCAAAATAAGTGTCGAACTGGTGATAATGCCGTTCGCGCAGGATCTTCACCTTGGATTTCTTCAGAGCTGCCAGGATGGGCTCGAAATCCCCAACCGGCACCTTGGCTTGCACCTCAAAGCTCTCCTCCTCGGTCGTGCTGCTCACTGCCACCAGCTTGGAGAGCAATGAACGCTCGCGCACCAACAGGAAAGCGTCGATCTTTTTCGCATATTCCTGAGCCTCGGCCAGCAGTTCGTTTTCCTTCAGCGTGGTCAGGTTGCGATCCCGCATCAGCCATTTGCCGTTGACCATCACATCGCTGACATCGCTGGCATGCGTGGCGTAAACCAGCTGGGCGTAAGCCCCGTTGGGGTCGCGCTCGAAATTGGGGGAGTTATGAAGCGGGGTCAGGTCGACCAGGATCAGGTCGGCGGCTTTGCCGACTTCCAATGAGCCGGTGATCTCGCCGATGTGCATGGCTTCGGCACCCAGGCGGGTGGCCATTTCCAGCACCTGGCGGGCGGGCAGGGCAGTCGGGTCTCCACTGGCTCCCTTGGCCAGGAAAGCGGCCAGGCGGATCTCTTCGAACATATCCAGGTCGTTGTTGGAGGCAGGTCCATCGGTGCCGATGCCAACCTTGACTCCCTGTTCGAGCATCTTCCAGGTTGGGGCGATGCCGGAAGCCAGCTTAAGGTTGGAGGATGGGTTATGGGCGATGCCGGCGTTTGCGCGGGCCAGCGTGCGCATTTCGCCTTCGTCGATGTGGACGCAGTGGGCAGCCAGTACTTTGGCTTCCAAAAGTCCCTGTTTTTTGACATACGGGACGACCGGCATACCGGTCTCATCGCGCAGGGTCTCGACTTCCAGGGCAGTCTCGGAGATATGCGTGTGCAGCGGGATGTCGAATTCAATCGCCATCTCCGCGCAGCGTTTCAGAATATCCGGCGTGGTGGTGTAGACTGCATGGGGTGCGATGGAGGGCACGATCAGGGGATGCCCTTTCCATTTTTTGATGAACTCGCGGGTCTTGTCGAGAGCCTCTTCGTAATCCCGCGCGTCCGGGGTGGGGAACTTCAGGATGGATTGAGAACACACCGCCCGCATCCCGGCATCGGCGGTAGCTTGGGCAACTTCAGATTCGTAAAAATACATGTCTGCAAAGCAGGTTACCCCGCTGCGGATCATTTCTGCACAGGAGATCCTGGTGCCCAGGCGGACGAACTCCGGGGTGGCGAATTCGCGTTCGACAGGCCAGATGTAACCGTTCAACCAGACATCCAGCCGCAGGTCATCCGCCAGGCCGCGCATGAGCGACATGGGCACATGCGTATGGGCGTTAACCAGGCCGGGCATGACCACCCGTCCTTTGCAGTCGACAGTTTCTCGCGCGGTATATTCCTTCTCCAGCGAGCCCTGCTCACCGACAGCCAGGATGCTGCCTTCGTGAATGGCAACCGCCCCCGATTTGAATTGCTTGAAGGTGGCGTCCATGGCCAGAACATGAGCATTGATCAACAGGGTGTCTATTTGCATTCTTTGTCCTTTTAATTATTTTATCAGGCGCCGGATGGTATCCAGGCTGAGAGATTCGGCATAAGCGGGTGCCATTTGAGCCGGGCCGGCATAGTTGCGGCTGATATGTTTCTCTCCGGAATCCGAGTGAATTTTCAAATTAAACATCTGCTGGTGGTCGCCGGGAGACAGCGACGCCAGACCGGTGATGGTAGCCGGTAGGTGTGGGATCTCCTTCCATAACGCGTTGAATTCATCTTCGGTTAATGGGTTGGGTTGATAGCTGACATGCAGCTTCTCGGAATTGACCAGCTTGGCCGCCAGTCCTTCGCCAAACCCGTGCAGAACCAGCACGCCTGACAGACCCTTTTGGTCCAGGCTTGCCGCAACGATATCTTCGAGCGTGTCTGTATCCGTGCCATAGACGGCATCACCCAGTTTGTCGCGGATGATGACTTCGACGGTTTGGATCATGCGCTCGATCTCGGTTGGGGAATCCGACTTGGCGGCAATGCGGATGTCCACCCGGCCGGGGCTGGCCAGCAGCCCGACCGTTGGGTTGCTCTGATATTCCAGGTCGCCGATCAGCTCATCCACTTGTGATTCACCGATCCCGGCAGTATGCAGGACGCGGCTGGTGATGATGCTCGTCAGGTGAAATCTTTCCCGGAGCCTGGGTTGAGCGCCCTGCAGGAAGAGCAGCTCCATTTCACGGGGGACACCCGGCAGGCAGATGACCACCCGCCCATCCTGGGGGGAGATGAATGCGGGTGCGGTTCCGACTGGATTGGGAATCACTTCGGCCCCGGCCGGGATCCAGGCCTGGCGGCGATTGTTCTCGCTGGCTTTGCGACCGTAGCGGCACAGAATCTTTTCGATCTGCTGCCAGAGCTCCGGGTGGAACTCCAGTTCGACCCCCAGCGCATTTGCCACTGCCTGGCGGGTGGGGTCATCCACGGTCGGACCCAATCCGCCGGTGGTCAGGACGATATCGCTGCGTCCCAGGGCTTCACGGATGATGGCTTCGATGCGTTGGGAATTGTCTCCCACGCATGTAGTACGGTAAACATCCACACCCATGTCGCGCAGGCTGCGCGCCAGGAAGGAGGTGTTGGTGTCTTGTATGTCTCCCAGGAGAAGTTCAGTACCGATGGTGATGATTTCAGCTACAGGCATAGGTTTTACCGCGCCGGAACCCAATTTGATGAAGTTTAACATTAAAATAACAAATGTCAAACAACTTGACGCCCGGCTCTGAATCGCATAGCATAGGGTTAGCGCAGGATGGCTGATGACCCAAGACAAACCGAAAAAGCTTCATAATCGCAAAGTTGGCGCCTGGGGAGAGAACCTGGCAGCCGATTACCTCTGCGCGAAAGGTTATGAGATCCTGGCGCGCAATGTGCGAACCGCTGCCGGTGAGATCGACCTGATCGTGCGCAAGGGAGCGCTCCTGTCTTTCGTGGAGGTCAAGACCCGCCGGTCGACCAGTTTCGGTCCACCGGAGGAAGCCATCACTCCGGCCAAGCAGCAGCGCATGTCGGATGCGGCTGAGATGTGGTTGGAAGCCCATCCCGAAGAAAAGGGTGAGTGGCAGCTGGATGTGATCGCCATCTGGCAGAAAGCGGGCATGACGGAACCGGAGATCCTGCACCTGGAGGGTGAGTTTGACTGACCCGGATCTCCCCCTGGTCGTGATCTTGGGTCCCACGGCTGCCGGCAAGACGGCCCTGGCGATCGAACTTGCCCATACCTTCCATGGGGAGATCATCTCGGCCGACTCACGGTTATTCTACCGCGGCATGGATATCGGCACGGCCAAACCATCCCCGGCCGAGCGTAAAAACATCCCCCATCACCTGATCGATGTGGTCGATCCGGATGAGACCTTCAGCCTGGCGGTTTTCCAGCAGGAGGTCTCGCGGCTCCTGGATGAGATCCGCAGGCGAGACCGGCTGCCTTTATTGGTGGGCGGGACCGGGCAGTACCTGCTGGCAGTGATCGAAGGCTGGCAGCCTCCGGCCGTGGAACCGGCGCCTGAACTGCGCGAGATTTTGGTTGCCTGGGCTGAAGCGATCGGCGGGCAGGCCTTGTACGACCGCCTGGCGCTTCTGGATCCGCAGGCTGCGGATGCCATCGACCCTCGCAACGTGCGCCGCACCGTACGCGCGTTGGAGGTGATCCTCACAACCGGGGAACGTTTTTCTGAGCAACGTCGCAAGCTGGAGCCACCGGCCGGGCAGATCCTGATCGGATTGACCTGCCCGAGGCCGGAGTTATATGAACGCATCGACCGGCGCATCGAGGTTATGCTCGCAGATGGGCTGGTCGCCGAGGTGAAAGGGCTGCTCGCGAAGGGTTATTCCCCCGGGCTGCCATCCATGTCGGCCATCGGTTACCAGGAGATCGGCCGCTATCTCCAGGGAGAGATTACGCTTGATGAAGCGGTCATTCTAATGAAACGCCGCACAAGGCTGTTCGTCCGGAGGCAGCGAGCCTGGTTCAAACCGGCAGACCCGCGCATCTGCTGGTTCACGGCTGGCGAGCGAATCGCCGGTGAGGTGGCTGATTATTTAAAGGCCCGGATGAAACATGGATGAACGCCCCTGGCTGAAGTATTATCCCACGGCGGTGCCGGTGCATGTGGAGGTCCCTGAGGTACCGGTGCAGCAGTTATTGGCAGATGCCGCCCGCGATTACCCAGAGCGGATCGCCTTGCGTCAGGGAGATCGGAAGATCACCTACCGGGAGCTCGAACGTTCGGTGGTTGCAGTTGCCGGCAGCCTGGTTAAACTGGGGATCAAACCGGGTGAGCGGGTGGGCTTGCTGGCCGCCAACATCCCCGAGTTCGTCGCCAGTTACTTCGCGATATTAAACGCCGGCGCGGTGGTGGCGGCCTTCAATCCGCTCTACAAGCCGGGTGAGTTGATCCCGCTGGTGCAGGATGCCGGTGCCAGGCTGTTTATCGCTGATGCATCCGGCTACAACTTATTAAAGCAAGTTCGCTCGCAGGCTGGAATCGGGCAGGTGATCGTCATTGGGAAGGGTTTTCAACTGGATGAGGGGGATATCGCCTACAATACATTGCGTATAGATTATAATCTCAAATTCCCCGAGGTCTCCCCGCAGGATCCGGCCATTTATCAATACAGCGGCGGCACGACCGGTACGCCCAAGGGCGTCATTGCCACCCACCGCAGCCTGGTGGCCAACGCGCTGCAGTTTCGCGCCTGGCTATGGACCTGCAGGATGGGGGAGGAGACCATCCTGGCAGCCATCCCGCTCTATCACGTTTACGGCATGGTGCTGGCCATGTGCCTGGGCATGGCACTGGCTGCCACGCTGGAGCTGGTCTCAAATCCGCGCGATCTGGATAAACTTCAGCTAGTCATCCAGCGTGCCCGGCCGACCATCTTCCCGGCTGTGCCGGGTTTGCTGGCTCGTCTGGCGGAACTTACACCCGATGCAGCCGGGGTCAAGGGGCTGGCAGGGCTCAAGACGGTCATTTCCGGCGCGGTGGGATTGCCGGTAAGCACCTGGAAAGCCTTCGAGGCGTTGACCGGTGTATCCATCACGGAGGGATATGGCTTATCCGAGGCGCCGACCGCCACACACTGCAACCCGGTAGGCGGCTTGAACAAGGTGGGCACGATCGGCCTGCCGCTGCCGGATGTCGAGGCGCGCATCATCTCAATGGAAGATGAAGTCACCGTTTTACCGGCTGGCGAAGTTGGCGAGTTGGTCATTCGCGCGCCGCAGGTCATGCAGGGTTACCTGAACATGCCGGAAGAAACCGGCCGGGCATTGCGGGATGGCTGGTTGTATACCGGTGACATCGCCGTGATGGACACGGATGGCTATTTCACCCTGATCGACCGTAAGAAGGACGTCATCAAGAGCGGCGGGCTGCAGGTCTGGCCGCGCGAGGTCGAGGCAACACTGTTGATGCACCCGGCTGTCGCGGATGCCGGCGTGACCGGCATCCCGGACGAAGAGAGCGGGGAGGCGGTGGGCGCCTGGGTCGTGCTGAAACCGGGACAGACTGCGAGTGTGGAGGAAGTGCGTACGTGGTGCAAGCAGCACCTGACCTCCCACAAGGTGCCCCGCCGGGTGACCTTCGTGGAAAAATTACCTCACAGTAACGTGGGCAAGCTCCTGCGGCGGGAGTTTAGGAAGTTGTCGTACGTTGGGTAATGTGGTTGTAGGGGCTGAGCGGTGCTCTGCCCATTAATGAATCGTGGAAAAAATCAAAGGTTTATAAATTTTGTCTAGAGTAAACCACCCTTACTGAGAGCTGTGCAACAATACCGTCTATCCATGTGATTATCCATTTGACAAAATCCCGGCATGCTTATATAATACTTACCTCTTCGCCCCGGCGAACGTTCCCCGGGGCGGAAACTTGTATGCCCAACTTCCCCAGCCCCGGGCGGCAGGTCCGCGTGGCGGCCGGTGAAGTGAAGATTGGAGAAGAATCATGAAGTATGCGATTGTTGAAAGCGGCGGCAAGCAGTACAAAGCCGTCGAAGGCGGCAAGATCGAAGTCGACCTGCTGCCCATCGAACCCGGCAAGAAGATCGATCTGAATTTGGTCCTCCTGCTTGTGGATGGCGACAAGATCAAGGTGGGTACCCCAACCGTGGCCGGCGCCAATGTCGCCGCAAAAGTCGTCGAACACATCAAGGGTGAGAAATTGACGGTCTTCAAGTACCGGCCTAAGAAACGCATCCGCGTCAAGACCGGCCACCGCCAGAAATACACCCTGCTGCAAATTGAAAAGATCACGGAGTAGAGACGATGGCACACAAAAAAGGCGGCGGGTCATCCCGCAACGGTCGTGACAGCAACGCGCAGCGCCTGGGCGTCAAGAAATACGCCGGCGAAGTCGTCCTGTCTGGTAATATCCTCGTGCGCCAGCGTGGCACGCATATCAAACCCGGCGAGAATGTCGGCATTGGCAAGGATGACACCATCTTCGCCACGCTCAACGGTGTCGTGGTTTACGATACCCTGCCGAACGGCCAGAAAAAGGTCAGCGTTTTCCCCAAGGGATAACGTATCCTCCCCATTAAAGGCTTGTACCGAAAGGATCGTGTTTTAGCAATGAAAAAAGATATCCATCCAAATTACTATCCGGATGCCAAGGTGACCTGCGCTTGCGGCAACACCTGGAACACCGGTTCCACCAAGAAAGAGATTCGCACCGAGGTGTGCTCGAAATGCCACCCGTTCTTCACCGGCGAAATGGCACGCATCATCGACATCGAAGGCCAGGTTGACCGCTTCTACAAGAAGCTGCAGGCCCGCCAGACACATGTCGAAGCCAAGAAAGCCCGCGAAACGGAACGCGTTTCCCCCGATCGCCCCGTGGCTGAACTCGGCCTGGGTGCACGTGCCACCGAAGCCCTGGCGAAAGCCAAGATCACCAAGGTCGGCGATGTATTGACCAAGCTGACCGAGGGCGAAGCCGCCCTGCTGGCCATCGAAGGCTTTGGCCGCAAGTCCCTGATCGACCTCAAGAAAGCGCTGCGCCAGCTCGGTTACGAACTGCCGGCCGCGGCCGAGGAAATTGCCGTTTAGGGCTTGCCAGATTGGCAGTTTACCCTGTACACTTAACCGACAGATGCACGCCGCATCTGTCGGTTTGATTAATCCTATTCAAATGAGGGAGTCTCATGAAAAGCGATCACGGCTGGGTGGAAGTTGTTTGCGGATGCATGTTCAGCGGCAAGACGGATGAGCTCATCCGCCGCTTGCGGCGTGCCACCATTGCGCGCCAGAAGGTGCAGGTCTTCAAACCGGCCATCGATAACCGCTATGCGGTTCGAGAAGGTCGCCTCGCATGCCGGCACCGATTTCGATGCCATCCCGGTCAACTCCTCAGCCGAGATCATGGATAAACTGGACGCGGAGACCACGGTGGCCGGGGTGGATGAAGCCCAGTTCTTCGATGCGGGTATTGTATCGATCGTCGAGCAAATGGCTGTCCGGGGCATCCGGGTGATCGTGGCCGGGCTGGATTGCGATTTCCGCGGGGAGCCCTTCGGCTGTATGCCGGAATTCATGGCCAAGGCTGAGAAGGTCGACAAACTGCAGGCCATCTGCATGGTGTGCGGTGAACCCGCCACCCGCACCCAGCGCCTGGTCAATGGCAAGCCGGCTCGTTATGATGATCCGGTGGTGATCGTCGGCGCCGCCGAGATGTACGAGGCGCGCTGCCGCCACCACCACCAGGTGCCGCGGGATTAGGAGGAGCGATGGACGATTACCGTAAATTCCTCAAGGAAGTGCTCATCCCGGCGGATGTTCTCCAGAATCGCATTGCCGAACTGGGGTCTGAGATCAGCCGTGATTTCCAGGGTCAGGAGCTTCTTCTAATCTGTATCCTGCGAGGCGGTGTGATGTTCATGACCGACCTGATGCGAACCATCTCGGTCCCGGTGGCGATCGATTTCATGGCCATCTCTTCCTATGGCGCCGGTCGCCGCGAAAGCACCGGCCAGGTGCGCATCACCCTGGACCTGACCACCAATATCGACGGGCGCAACATCATCGTCGTCGAGGATATCATTGACAGCGGGCGGACTTTGAATTCCGTGTTGGAGCTGCTTTCGACCCGAAAACCCAAATCCCTGCAGGTCTGCACGCTTTTAGACAAGGCCGAACGGCGCGAGGTGGAGGTTCCCATCCGCTACAAGGGGTTCACCATTCCCAATAAATTCGTATTCGGATATGGCCTAGACCTGGACGATTACTGCCGAAACCTGCCCTTCATCGGTGTGGTCGACCTGGAGAAATATCCCCCGGCCAAATAACATGGCATTTTCAAGCGCTCACCTGGAATTGATCGAAACGGTCAGGCAGAACCTGCCTGCGGGCACGCCCTGCTGGCTGGTGGGCGGCGCCATCCGTGATATGCTGCTGGAGCGCCCGCTGCACGATATGGATTTCGTCCTGCCCGGTGGTGCGCGCCAGGTCGCCCAGGGGGTGTCTCATGCGCTGGATGGGGTTTCCTTTTCATTGGATAACGAGCGTGATACCCATCGTGTGATCCGTAAATTAGTGGATGGCAGCGACTTCTACCTGGACTTCATCCAACAGAATGGCGACAGCATTCAGGCTGACCTGGCTGCGCGCGATTTTACGATCAATGCGCTGGCCGTTGAGCTGAGCGCGTTGGACAAGCTGGTCGACCCCCTGGGCGGTCTGGCAGACCTGCGCGGGAAGCGCCTGAAAGCCTGCAGTCCCGGTGCCATGCTGGCTGACCCGGTCCGTTGTTTACGGGGCATCCGGCAGGCGAGCACCCTGGGATTCACCCTGGAGAAGGATACGATCGGGTGGATCCGGACGGCGCTGCCTCACTTGAACAACTCCTCACCTGAGCGTATCCGGGATGAGGTATTCCGCATTTTCGAAGATGCCCATCCCGAGCGGGTTCTGCGCGTTCTGGACACCCTGGGTGGGATGGATGTCCTGTTCCCGGAACTATTGCCGCTTAAGGAGACTCCCCAAACGGCGCCCCACCAGTTGAATGCCTGGGACCACAGCCTGGCGGCGGTTTCGTCGCTGGAAGAGGTCATGACCATCCTGACCAGCCTGCCGGACGGGGCAGGGCAAGGGAAACTGGTTGATGGGGATGATCTCGCTGCACCTTGGTCGTTACCGTGACCGCATCCGAACCTACCTGGCGGAATGCCCGACTCATCCCCGCTCGAAGCGTGCGCTGTTGTTCCTGGCTGCCCTGTACCATGATGCCGGCAAACCTGAGACGGCCACCACCGGTGAGGATAAACGTCGCCACTTCTACCGCCATGAACGCGTCAGCTCACCGCTGGCTGTCCAGCGCAGCCTGGCGTTAGCCATGAGCAATATCGAAATAGATTGGCTGGAACGGATCATCCGCCATCACATGCGCATTCACCATCTGGCCAATCAGGTTGATGAGCTCACACCGCGCGCGATCTACCGCTTTTTCAAATCCACCGAAAATGCGGGAGTCGGGGTGTGTTTACTGAGCCTGGCGGATCTGCTGGCAACCTACGGGACGACCATCACACGCGAGCCGCTCGAGGCGGAGCTGGTCATTTGCCAGCGCCTGTTGGAGGCCTGGTGGGAGCGGCCCGATGAACTGGTCAACCCACCCCGCCTGCTGACTGGAAGCGACCTGATCAAGGATCTCAAGATCGCGCCAGGTCCGGTGCTCGGCGAGCTGCTGGAGATGCATCCGGGTGGCCCAGGTGGAAGGCAAGGTGAAATCCCGCGAGGATGGGCTGGCCCTGGCGCATGCCTGGTTGACAGATAAAGAGCACGCTCCGGATCCCCGTTAGTTGCCATCTGGTACAATTCGGCCTTAGAGGTAGCTTTGAAAAGAAAATCCCGTTTCTCTCTGCTGCGTTGGATATCCCTGTTCATGATCGTTCTGGCAGTGATCCTGCTGATGGTCAGCCTGGTGCGTTACAGCCGCATCCGTTCGAATTTCCCGGCCGGCATGGCCATCGCCGGTGTTCCGGTAGGCGGCCTGGATACCCAGGAGGCCACCGACCGGCTTTTACATGTATATGCATCAGCGCTCGAGCTGCGCTCGGGTGAGACCATCATCCAGGTGAAACCCAGCTCGCTTGGCTTCGTTCTTGATCTCGAGAACATGATGGCAGCTGCGGATCTGGAACGGGTGGCGCAGCCTTTCTGGCAGGGATTCTGGAATTTCATGTGGGGGCGTTCCCGCAACACGGTGGATATTCCCTTGCGTTCTGAAATAAATGAAGATTCCATGCGCCAGTATCTGGCCAATGAGGTGGCTGCCCGTTTTGACCAGCCTCCGTCTGCCCCGGTACCGGTGCCCGGCCGTACGGACTTCCCGGAAGGCCAGCCAGGTCTGACCCTTAACATGGAGCAGGCTGTAACCGATATCAACGCTGCATTGATCTCCCCGACCAACCGGGTGGTTTTCCTGGTGTATGGCGAGGCGGATGCGCCCCGTCCAACCATCCAGAACCTGGAAATCCTTTTAAAACAAAACATCCAGTTGGCTGATTTTGAAGGATTGGTAGAGATTTATATGAAGGATCTCCAGACCAACCAGACGATCCATTTCGCCTTCCAGGCGGATTCAGCCTCCAATGTGGATCCAAACATGCCATTTTCGGCTCTCTCGACCCTGAAGATCCCGGTCATGGTATCGGCTTACCGGCGGTTGGGGGAGAATGTTTCACCGGGGGTCATGACCTTGATGGCCGAGATGATCGATAAATCTGACAACGATTCGACCGATCTGCTCGCCATGACCGTCATCGATAAGAACCTGGCGCCCATCCTGGTAACAGATGATATGAAGTCCATTGGCCTGGTAAACACCTTCTGGGCAGGCTTCTTCTACCAGGGTGCTGCGCTGTTGCGCATTTACGAGACCCCGGCCAATCTGCGCCCGGATGTGGCGACTGAACCAGAGTTGTACGACCAGACGACACCGTCCGATCTCGGCATGCTGCTTGAGGACATTTACATGTGTGCCCAGACCGGCGGGGGTGCGCTGGCAGCAGTATTCCCGGGAGAGATCACCCAATCGGAGTGCCAACAAATGATCAGCCTGCTGGCAGCCAATAATATTGGCGTCCTGATCGAGGCGGGCGTGCCGAGCGATGCCCAGGTGGCGCACAAACACGGGTGGGCGGTGGATGTCACCGATGGCGTCATTCATACCATGGCGGATGCTGCTCTCGTGTATTCACCCGGCGGGGATTATGTGCTGGTCGTCTTTTTATACGACCCCGTCCAGGTCGTATTTGATCCAGTCAACGTGATGGTTGCCCAGCTCTCCCAGGCGATCTATAACTACTTTAACGTTACACAATAGTTGGGAGTCATTTGATCGATTGAGATGGGCAGCCGGGCAGGCTGCCCTTTTCGTTTGCCAGGATTGGGTATTGACAAAAGGCGCTTGTCCGCTATAATAACTGGTATAGCGGTCAGACCAGAGGACAAGTAAAATGCCTGTGACCATTCAACCAATCGAACACTATACGCTTGCGCAGGTCGTGGCGGGCAAGTTGGCCGGCATGATCCTGGCCGGCACATACCTGCCGGAAGCGCAGCTGCCCTCCGAACGCGACCTGATCTCCCAGTTCGAGGTCAGCCGCGCCACCCTGCGGGAAGCCCTGACAACCCTGGCCAAGAGCAATCTGATCGAAGCGCAGGCCCGGGGTGGGTTGGTTCGTTTGCCGGATCGATGAGACCAATCTGCCCGGTATTCGTGAATTGGCCAACCTTGGCATGAGTCAGCCGGAGCAAACAGGTGGGGAGGATTCCGCCGAAAAGCCTGAGGGTCCGAAGCGCCTGCCGGTCACTCCGGAAAAGCCGCTGCACATTCCCAATCTGAAAACCGATCGACTGGGGACTTTTGAATTCATCTCCTGGTGGGAGCGTGAGAAGGTCCAGAATGCCAATGTCTTGATTGTTGGCGCCGGCGCGCTGGGTAATGAAGTGATCAAAAACCTCGCCCTGATGGGTGTCGGTCATTTGTTTATCATTGACTTCGATGACATCGAGGCGGCCAATCTCAGCCGTTCGGTGCTCTTTCGCGAATCGGACAACCGTCGCTCCAAGGCGGAGATCGCAGCCGCGCGGGCCAAGCAGCTCAATCCTGATGTGAAGGTTCAATACCTGAATGGGGATGTGACCTCGGCCCTGGGACTGGGGATCATCCGCCGCATGGATGTCGTCATCGGCTGTCTCGACAATCGCGAGGCACGCCTGGCGGTCAACCGCTTCTGTTATTGGATGGGCAAACCCTGGGTGGATGGTGCCATCCAGGAATTGCTGGGACTCATGCGCGTTTTCGTACCCGGTGAGGGGGCCTGTTATGAATGCACGCTGACCGAAGCGGCTCTGCGAGACCTGTCGCTTCGTTACTCCTGCCCGTTACTGGCTCGCCAGAACATCCTGCTCGGCAAGGTGCCAACCACGCCGACCATCGCCGCCATCATCGGCGGTATGCAGTCCCAGGAGGCGCTTAAATTGATCAATGGCCTTCCGGTGGAACCCGGCAAGGTCGTCCATTACAACGGCCTGACCAATGAAATGCACACGACAGCCTACCTGCCGCGTGAAGGCTGCGAGAGTCACTGGATCTATGGCGATATCAACGAACTGCCGTTGCGCGCCGAACGCGCCACCCTGACCGACCTGTTCACGGTCGTCAAGGCCGACCTGGGGGATGGCGCTCTGCTCGAGCTCGACCAGGAGCTGGTCCTGTCGCTGGAATGTCCGCTGTGCCACACGGTCACACCGGTCCTGCGCCCCCTGGCACAGGTCAGCTTTGAGGACGGTCATTGCCCCGAATGCGGGACCTTGCGCGAAACCACCCTGACCCACGAAATCAATGGCAGCGAGGACTTTCTCCACCACACCCTCGCCAGCCTGGGCATTCCACCCCTGCAGATCCTGCGTGCCCATAATCAGAATGAATACCGTTTCTACGAGTTGACCGGTGACCTGCCGGATGCCCTTCATTTCCGCCATTACGAACGGGTCGATCCGCAGGAAAGCCTCTCACTGCGCAAGCGAATCCGGATTCAGGATGAACCGTCACGTGAGACATTAACCATCCGTAAAAAACACATCAAGCTGCATGATTGACCCAGAGCCACCCGATGACAAACCAAACTCCCTCAACGTCGTCATACAATAACCTTTCCCTGCTGGTTCGATTCCTGTTGGTCCTGGCCGTCAGCTGTTTTGCAGCCCTCGGCTTCAGTTCCCTGGCGGATCATGAACGCTTTTTCACGGGTTTATCCATAGCCATCGAGCTGGCCAGTGCGGCCGGGATCGGTTTGGCGGCAGGTTTCTTCTCCCGTGTCCTGCTCGCCGAGCGGCGGCCCATCCTGAGACTCATGGTTGGCCTGGCAGGTGTCCTGGCAGGCCTGTTGTTGTTGGGCGCGCTGACCGGGTGGCGAAATGGGATCGGTCCGCTTTATTACAATCGTTCCACCATCGACTGGCGCGGGTTGGGGTTGTTCCTGGGTGCCGCTGCCTGCTGTGTGATCGCAAGCCTGGCTTACCGTAACCCTCTCAGATCAACTCTGCCTTCATCGGAAGATGAAGGGGTTCCGGTCGCCTCACTACCGGCCAATCTCAGCCGCCAGGAGACCACCCCCCTTGCAAGCACGTCCCGTCGCAAGATAATTCCAGCCTCTAAAAAACCGGCCGGTAAATCCGCCAAACGCAGCCTGGTTAAGCAGAAAAAGGCAGCTGCAAAGAAAACACAAAAAACGGTTTCTGTTAAACCTAAGAAGCCGGAAGCCAGGACCGTCATTCGAAAACGGTCCGCGAAGAAGATCGTCATCGCACCGGTGGAAGAGCATCGATGCCCTTATTGTCTAGAACCCGTCAAACGAAATGATCCGCGCGGGGTGGTGGAGTGCGATATCTGCCACACCCTGCATCACGCCGATTGCTGGGCGATCACCGGTACCTGCCAGGTGCCGCATTACAACCACTAAACTCAGGAGAGCGCATGTCTGAACTCACGATCACCATTGTTATGCCCAGCGGGGGAGCTCGCGTGGCGGAGATCCCGGACGATGTACCGGTTGGGGAATTGATGTCTGAACTGACCTCGCTCTTGCAGTTGCCCACGGTTGGTCCGGATGGACGCCCGATGGGTTACCGGCTGGATAGTAAAGCCCTGGGGCGTGAACTGACAGAAGTTGAAACCCTGGCTGATGCCGGCATTCCCCAGAACGACCGGTTGATGTTGACCGCCGACATCACTGCCGGTGGAACGGGACTCGATCAAAATCCGCGCATTCGCCGGTTGAAGGCAGATGCCGAGTTGATGCAAGCGCTGGCGGCACGCAGCGACCTGATCAAGTACACCACCCGAGGTATCCGGTCCGGGATGCCGCCCGAGACCTACATCGTCACCTTCACCTGCAAGGGTATCGTGGGCGTGGATGGCAAGGGCACCCCGAAGATCGGCGAGAAGCACCAGGTCGAGATATATCTACATAATCAGTACCCGCAGCGCTGGCCGGGCATGAAATGGCTGACGCCCATCTGGCATCCCAACATCAACCACCTCAATGGCAGTGTCTGCATCGATGCCGCCTGGTGGACCGCCAGCCGGTCACTGGACCGGTTGGTGATCATGCTGGGTGAGATGGTTCAGTATAAGAATTTCCACGATGACCCGACCAAACCGCCATTTCCGTGGGACGTGGATGCGGCCCGCTGGTGCCGCGAATTCCGAAAGAGTCACTCACGTTATTTCCCCGTTGATACCCGTGAACTGCTGCGTCCGGAACGCATTCGCATCCAGAGCCAGTCCACGGTCAAACCAAAGCCAAAAATTAAGATCAAATGATCTTAACCAATCGAAAGGAGTCAAAAATGTCTGATCTGTCTGTTACTGTCGTTTTGCCCTCGGGGGGAAGCCGCACCGCGGAGATCCCGGATGATGTCTCCGTCAAGGAATTACTGCCGGAGCTGACCACATCGCTCAGCCTGCCGGTCACCGGTCCGGATGGCCGGCCGATGTATTACCGGCTCGACAGCAAGGCGCTCGGCCGCGAGCTTCAGGAGGATGAAACCCTCTCGGCTGCCGGCGTGCCGGAAGGCGATCGCCTGATGATGACCGCGGATGTCACGGCTGGATGAAGGATGAGGACCTGTGAAAGGTAAGGAAGCACTGGTGGTTGAAAAGCGCATCAAGCTTGCACCGGAGAGCATTCTCTCTCCACGCAAGGCTTATTCGCCGGCCTGGTGCTCGAACCGCTTCGAATCGGTTTACGAGCGGGACGAGGGCTGGGTCGATAGACCACTCGTGGATGTATTCCTGACCCAGCCGGCGTACAGCCGCATCTGTCTGCATGCCCAATCTGACCTCCTGAATGAGGTTGGCGGGGCATTGGCCGGCAGATGGTGCCAGGATGCCATCACGGACAGGCAGTTCATCGTGGTGGATACCGTCCTGCCGGCCCGCCATACCCGACAGGGGAGTGCCTTCCTTACCTTCACGACCGACAGCCTGTTGGATTTCCAACAGGAGATCGAAACCAGCCACCCGGGCAAGCAGATCATCGGGTGGTTTCACACGCACCCCGGCATGGGTGTTTTCATGTCGGGTTACGATACATGGCTGCATGAGCATTTCTTTCCGGAAACTTACCAGGCTGCGTTGGTCATTGAACCACGCAGCGCACAGGCCGGTTTCTTCATTCGCCAGCCTGACGGTTACCTGGATGCGCGCCGCTATTTTGGCTTCCGTGAGCTGAATGGCTCACATGGCGCAAGCATCGTCGGCTGGCGGAACTTAACCCAACGGGAGGACCCCGATGAATAAAATTATCAGAACTTACTTTTATATGATCGTGGGGGCGATCAGCGGCCTGATCGGCTGGCAGGCGAGCAACCTGATCGGCCTGTCATTGACCGATAACGTTTACCTGAATGAGATCCCGGTAGGGGCGATGATCGGCCTTGTTTTTGGCTCCCTGTTGGGTGCATTGGAGGGCTTATTGACCCGCAACTGGGTGAAGATCCTCAAAGGCATGCTGCCGGGTGCCATCCTGGGCCTGGTGGCCGGCGCCGCCGCCCTTCCGTTCAGCGAGTGGCTCTTTCAGTCTGTCGGAGCCGGTCTGCCGGGTCGGGCATTGGGCTGGGGCTTCTTCGGTCTGATCATCGGTATGGTGGCCGGGTTAACCGGTGGTGGTCAGCTTTGGAAGGCAGCCCTGGGAGGCCTGATCGGAGGCGTGGTGGGAGGCATCCTGATGGAAACCTTCGCCGCGAATCTTTCCGATCTGTTGCTGGGTAAGGCGCTGGGCATGCTCGTGCTGGGAGCCAGCATCGGCATCTTCACCTCCCTGATCGTGGTTCTGCTGGCCCGTGCCTGGCTTGAGGTGAAATCCGGCAAGCTCAAAGGGACGGAATTCATCCTGGATAAATTTATTAAAGCGCGTGGACCATCGATCTTCATTGGCAGCGATGCGTTGAAAGCCGAGATCGTCCTGCCTGATCCGGATATTGCTCCCCAGCATGCCATGTTGACCGGCGATGGACAGGCGTTTGAGATCAAGGATATGAGCATGAGCGGCACCTTTATCAATAACAAGCGCATCGAACGCGCTGGCTTGAATGATCGTCAAACGATCAAAATGGGCAATACCGAAATGGTTTATCATGAAAAGAGGTGATGCGATGAAAAAGCGATCGATCATGAATATTATTCTGCTCGCACTCCTGACGATCACCTGGATCGCATTCCCGGCAGTGAGCCGGGTTGACGCCCAGGCTTCATCAGCCAAGGCGCGCATCACGCAGGTGGATGTCTCTGACTTTCCACGGGTCACGGTGTATGTTTCGGTGACCGATGAAGGTGGATCCCCACGCCCGGTGGATCCCAAGACTATCCGCATCTATGAAAACGGGATCTTGATGGAACCGGTGGAGATCTCCGGCGAAGGCGACATCGGCCCGCTGACCTCCATGCTGGTGATGGATGTTTCCGGCAGCATGAATGAAGCCGGCAAGCTGGCGGCAGCCAAGGAGGCCGCGCTGGCTTACATCGACTTGCTTCAGCCGGGTGACCAGGCTGGGGTGATGACCTTCAATACGAAAGTCCAGTATCCCCAACCGGTAACGGAGGACCTTGACCTGGTTAGAAATGCCATTCGAGATCTGATAGCGGATAAGGATACTGCGTTCTTTGATGCTTTGATCAAGGCGGAAGAAGCGCTGATGAACATCTCAGGGCGCAAGGCCATCGTGGTCTTGACCGATGGGTTGGATAATGTCAGCAAGGGGAAAAGTGATGATGTCCTGGCCGGCATCAGCGAAGGTGGTTTCTCGATTTCGACCATCGGATTGGGTGACCCGGAGAAGCAAGGTGTCAATGCCGGACTGGATGAATCCGGTTTGAAGTCACTGGCCGATCAGGCCGGTGGTGTCTATGCCTACGCCGAGGATGCTGCCACATTGAAAAGTATTTATGAGAACTATGGCATGCTTCTGAAAAGTGAGTATCGCATCACCTATGTCACCCCTTCGGAACTGCGGGATGGCATCCGCCGCAGTTTGAGAGTTGAGGTTGGTGAAGCTGGCGCCGGCGATGCCGCCAGCTCGGAGTACAACCCGGGCGGGGTGCTGCCGGAAGTCGACACGGCCGATGCCTGGCGCCTGTTCGGATTGCTCCTGGCTGGTCTTGTCCTGCTGCTGCTTGTCCCGGTGCTTATCCGCATGCTCGCGCGCAAGTCGGGAGAAAAACCGGGTAAATCATCCAAACCAACCAAACCATCCGGCAAGCCGACAACCAGCTCAGAGAAGCGCATCACCCTTAAAGAGCCCCCTAAGATCACCCTCAAGTAACCAAAAACAGGTCTCGCAAGAGACCTGTTTTTCATATGTGGGTGTGATCACTTGAGACAGAAGGCTAAACCGATGATTCCGATGTCTGCAACGACCCACCAGTATTCCTGATACACAGGCAACAGGACGCCATCGCGGATGAAGAAAGCGGATAAAGTTAACACCATCATCACCACCAGCAGGGGCCAACTCCTGACTTCTGCGCTTGGAGCACCGGGATCCGGCAGTTTGGCTGCCAGCTCGCGTTTCTTGGCGCCGTGTGCCTTGCTCATCGCCAGGGCGTTCTCACGTGCCAGGCGGCGCTTGCGCCCTCTCAGCCAGGCCCAATAGAGATAAAAGAAAACCAGTGCCAGACCGAAATATAAGATACCATCATCCAGCTTAAACAATGTGCAATCCTCCGGGTTTAAAATTTCATGATCTTACGAACTTCATTGATAAATAATTCAGGATCTGGCTCAGGACCAATCCCGATCGGTACAATGCGCGCGGATGGTGTGATGTAGGACATCCAGGTGCAGGGTTGCCCGTTATCATCGATGGATTTATCCAGGATGATCACGCGCGTGGAAGAAATTTTCACGAAGGGGATGCGTTTTTCCGGGTAGTTTAATTCCTGCCACGAAATAGGTATCTCCCTTTTCCATCGGTTGGGGCAGGGTGACCAGGACAATGCGCCTGCCTTTTTCGTAATCCCTCACCTGGTAATTCAACCCTTTGGGGGCTTTGCAAAGCGATTTATCAAGCTGATCCCCAACATGCTTCCACCAGAACTCGAGGAACCTGGTCCGGTCGCGTTCCAGATACGACATGAAATCAGTGTATTGCGAGTGGAACAGCACCGGCAGGGCTTCATGACCAAAATTGAATTGCTGATTCTTTTTCTTGTCTACCATCATCTCTCCGCTTCAATGAGTAAAGAATTCTTCAATAAATGCATCCAGTGTGTTCGGTTTGCGCCCGAGCAGCGTTTCCAGCACTTTACCATTGCCGGTAAAACCGTAGCGTTCGTAATACGCGAACATGCTGACCAGGGTGGCAATGGCATAAGGCGGCAAGTTCGATTTTACCATCGCCTCTTCCCATTGAGCGCGTGGTGTTTCGCAGAATTCTATTTTTCTTTTACAGATTCGGGTGAACAAACCGGTCAGTTCCGATTGGCTGTAACATTCATCCGTCGCCAACTCATAAGTACTGCCGAAGTGGCGTTTGTCGGTGATGACCCTGGCGGCAACATCGGTCACGTCGCGCAGGTCGACCATCCCAATCCGGGTTTGACTGTTATACGGGACTGTGTAGATCCCTTTTTCTTCTATTGCAGGTTTATACTGCAGCAGATTTTGCATATAAGCAGCCGGTTGCAGGATCGTGTACTTCAATCCGGACTTGAACAGCAGACCTTCAACCTGCATCTTTTTCCAGTGGTGCGGCATTTCCTTGATCTGGGGATGGAGCACGGAATGATAAACGAAATGCCCGATCCCGCAGGTCTGCGCTGCCCGGATGGCCAGTCTGCCGATTCGAACCTCGTCCGGATGCATGTTGGGGCAGATGTGATAGACGGCGGTGCAGCCCTGCATGGCCTTGACGAGATCGCGAGCCGCGAGCAGATCCCCACAAATGACCGTGACATTGTCATCGAATGAGTGGGATGGTTGAGGGGAATGAACCAGCGCATTGACCGAAAAGCCATTTTTCAGAAAGGCGGCGATCATAGCCTTTCCGGTTTTTCCGCTTGCGCCGGTCACCAGGATCTTTTTATTATTCAAATGAAATTCTCAGGGTAGGGACCATCTGTCTACAGCCCGCGCATTATACCATAGCGGGTATTGCCTCTCTTGTTTGCAGATTTGGAGGTAATGAAAGAGCGCCGGATTAATCCGGCGCTCTCTTTGTTGCTTAGAAAGCTTTTCCTGTTGTCAGGGGTTAAGCTTAGCCAACTTTGGCGCGTTCAACCGGGGGCTTGAATGCGAGGAAGATCAAGTTGACCAGAATGCCAAGGACGGCACCGGTTGCGATCGCGGGCCAGCCGAAGGGGAAGACCTTCTGCAGCAGCGGGACGGGGAGCATGCCATTGGCGTAGCCAATGTTGCCGCCGATACCGACGATCAGGATCATGGCGCCCAGGGCCAACTCTTTTGGATCATAGAGGTTGACTTTTTCGGCCATCATAAGGGCAATACCCTGCATGCCAATGACGCCGAACAGGTAGATACCCAAACCACCAGCAACAGCGGTCGGAATGCTGTAGATTAGATCGCGCAGCGGTCCGATGAAGCCCAGCAGGATGGCGATAACGCCAGCCGTCAACAAAACCGGGCCGGAGTAGTTTCGGGTGATTACCATCAGGGAGTTGTTCTCGCCATAGTTGGTGCCGGCGGTGGAGCCGAACAGACCATTGATGATGTCATCCAGACCATCGAGCATCAGGTTCAAGCCGACGTATTGGGCCAGGCCAAATTTCTCGCGGCCCTGTTCCTCAGCCAAGTGATCGACATACAGGCTGATCTGATACAGGTGGGCAGTGGATTCGGGGATGGTGGCGATGGCCATGACACCAACACCGACGATCACGGTCCAGGTCAGAGGATCATTGAAGACCGGGAAGGTGAATGTGGGGGCGGTGATCCAGGCGGTTGCACCGATCTGAGAGAAATCAACCAGTCCGAAGGGAATGGCCGCAAGATAGCCAACGATTGAGCCCAGAAGGATGGGGAGCATGCCGATGAAACCCTTGCCCTGCAGGTAGACCGAGAACAGAACGGATGCCAACAGGGTGATCAGGGCTACAGCCCACCAGGACAAGATACCAGCGCTATCGTACAGGAAACCGCTGGCGTTATTCAGAGCAGCAGCACCCAGGCCGATACCGATCGTGCAGGCCACCGAGCCGGTGACAACGGGCGGGAGGACCAGGTCGACGGCTTTCTTGCCGCCTGCCAGGCGGATGATCAGGCCAACGATGACGTTGATGATACCTGTGGCCAGGAAACCAGCCTGAACGACCTGCAGGGTGTGGGCGGGAGCAACTTCACCATAGGCGGTCTGGGTGATCGCCATGACCGCGGCCAGGTAGGAGAAGCTCGAGCCGTAGTACAACGGGATGTACTTGCCCATGCTGAATTTGGCGCCGAGAAGCGCGATGATGGTGCCGAGACCGGTGACCGTCAGGACGGTGCTGACCGGGAAACCCATCAGGAGGGCGCAAAGGACAGTCGCCGGGAACATCGTGATGACGTGCTGGAAACCCAGCAGGAGCATCTTCCCAAAGGGCGGCGTGTCATTGGGCAGATAACCCATCACTTTTGATTTTGCAGTTGCCATAATCTTCCTTCCTTTTTATCGAAAAAGATTGGTCGTGCAATTTCTTACACACAAACAATTGCTTGACGTACTAATTCCCTAACGACCACCTCCTTTCAACGGATGTAATCGATATCAGAAATTGACGCTTACTGTGTGCTTGTTCTGGGTTGCCTATATTTTATCGCGTTACGAAGTAAACGAAAAGTGCCAAAATCAAGGCGACGGGCACCACATATAGGACCATGCGAACTTCAGCTATATTCATTAAACCCTGCTTTTCGCCTTTAGCTACGCCCTTCTCATCCTTCATTTGCTGGACTGTCTTGATAGCGGTCTTCTTCTTTGTTTTATTTGTTGCCATGTTTTTTCTCCAATGCTTTGTCTAATATTCCAAACCCTGTCTTGATCATGATCTTGCTGACACTGTCCATCATGCGCTGACCGACACTGGCCAGCATGCCTCCAACAGCCACTTCACCGTCATATTTCATCAGCGTGGTGCTGTCGCCAAGATCGGTGAAATGGATATTTCCAAATCCCTTCAGAAATCCCGGTGCACCTTTGCCATCAACATTCAGGGTGCAGCTTTCCGGTGGTTTTTCGTTGGTGATCTTGAGATTTCCCTTGAATGACCCGGATACTGGGCCGATGCGCAGGTTGATGGTGGCTTCATATTCGTTCGGGTTGATCAACTTGAGAGTTTGTGTTCCGGGAAGCGCCGATGCAAGGATCTCGGGATCGTAGAACATTTCCCACACTTCTTCGCGTGGACCCTTGAAAACGTGTTCACCTTCTATTTTCATATACGAGAATCTCCTTTATTATAATTGATATATCAAATATTCACCACGGGCAAACTTCACAGGTCACTGACATAGTGAAATAATTTGCTGGGGCTGAGCGGTGTCTCCATGATCTCAAGGTTCTCCGCTTCAAATGCATTCTCCACTGCCTGGACGAAGCAGGAAGGTGTGGGGATTGCCCCGGCCTCACCAACGCCCTTCATCCCGAGGGGATTCAATGGGGAAGGTGATGAATTGTGACCCAAGAGCACTTCCTCCGGCATATCGGTCGCCTGGGGGATCAGATAATCCATGAACGATGCGTTCATCACCTGGCCATTCTCATCGTACAGGAGCTGCTCGTAGAAGGCATTGCCCACACCCATCGATAGGCCGCCCATGATCTGACCTTCCAGCAACAATGGGTTGATGACGGTGCCACAATCGTGCACGATCACGCACTTGTGGATCTTGACAGCATAAGTGACCGGATCCACCTCGATGATCATGGCCATCGAGCCATTACCGGTCGCACCGTAGGGCGGGCCATAGTAACCAACCGCTTCCAGACCGGGCTCGACGCCCGGTTCGATGGTGCCGCGCATGGGGTTGGCCATGACGGCCAGTTGTCCGATCGGGATGGATTTCTCGGGTTTGCTCTTAGCCTTCACCAGTCCATCCGCGAGTTCCAGATCGCTTTCGGGTACTTCGAGCACTTTGGCACCCAACTTCAGTACCTTTTCACGGACTTTCATGGATGCGTTGTAAACTGCTGTCCCGGCGACCGTCGCACCGCGGCTGGCAAATGTACCGGCGCCCCAGTGGAACTGACCGGTATCCCCGGTGATGACATTGACATCCTTCACATCCACACCCAACTGCTCGGCAACGATCTGGGCGAAAACCGTGAAGTGTCCCTGCCCCTGGGTTGAAATACCGGTGGCCATGTTGACCTTGCCATTTCCGCCCACCGTCACCTTCGCACCCTCGTAGGGTCCGACAGCAGTGCCTTCGGTGAAATTAACCACGCCGATACCGATTTTCTTGCCGGCTGCGCGCAGTTTGGGCTGTTCGGTTTTCACGAAGTCGTCATAACCGATCAGATCCAGCGCAATCTTCAGGTTTCCGGCGAAATCTCCGCTATCCAACACACCTTCGACAAAGTCCTGGCCGATGATGCCGGATTTGTAAGGATACTTGTTCGACGGCAGCATATTCTTGCGGCGGATCTCCACCGGGCTCATCTTGAGCTCACGGGCTGCCGCATCCAGTAGACGCTCCATGACGTACACTCCCTGCGGGCGGCCTGCACCGCGCACCGGGGTGACCACCATTTTGTTGGTGAAGACCATCTTGATGTTGGTGATGAAAGCCGGCACCTCGTAGTTGCTGACCGTATGGGTCGATGTGTTCAGGGGAACGGTCATCCCATAGGGATCATACGCACCGGTATCATGCAGAAAGACATCCTTGACGCCCAGGATCGTGCCGTCCTTCGTCAGTGCGATCTCGGCGAAATGAACCTGGTCGCGTTCCGAGGTGGTCGCCAGGAAGTTCTCGCGGCGGTCCTCGATCCATTTGATCGGACGTTTCAACCACATGGCGATGATCGGAAGGAGCACGTCATCCGCCTGGGAGGTCATGATCTTGGGTCCAAAGCCACCACCGATGAAGGGGGTGATGACCCTGACCTGGTTCTCGAACAGGCCAAGCCGGCCGGCGATGCTGTTGCGCAATGGGATGGGAGCCTGGGTGGTAGCCCAGATGGTCATGTTATGTGTCCGATCGTCATAATCAATGATGATGCCGCGATTTTCCATGGCGCCACCCGCGCATCGGTCGACCAGGATCTTTCGCTTGACGACCAGGTCCGCCTTCTTGGCTGCCTCGGCATAATTACCGCGTTCCTGGTAGACATCTGCTGCCAGGTTGTTGGGGACGTCATCATGCACAAGGGGAGAGCCGTCTTCCATCGCTTTTTCCATGTCGGTCACAACCGGCAATGGTTCCATATCGACCACGATGTCCTCGCAGGCATCCTCGGCAATATAGCGGGATTCGGCGATGACGACAGCCAGGGGTTCACCCGAGAATCGCACCCGGTCCTTGGCGATCGGGATCAGTGTGCGCGCATTGAACAGCGAGCCTTTGATCACGCTGGGCGGTGGCACCTGCAGGGGGCCGGGTTTCCAGTAATCACCAAAATCGGAAGCCGTGTAAACTGCCACCACGCCCGGGTGCTTCCTGGCGGTCGAGACATCGATCGAGTTGATCTTCGCAGATGCGTAGTCACTTCGCAGGAAGGCCGCGTGCAGCATGCCGGGCAGGCTGATGTCATCGATGAACTTCGCCTTGCCGGTCAGAAGCCGTGGATCTTCATTCCTGAGAATGGGTTGTTTGAAATATTTTTCAGTCATAATTCACCTCACCATGCTCACTTGGCCTTGCCGGCCATCGTACCAGAAGCCTTCTTGACGGCTCTGACGATGTTCTCATATCCGGTGCAGCGGCACAGGTTGCCGTCAATCGCTTCACGGATCTGTTCATCGGTTGGCTTGGGGTTGTCACGCAGGAACGGGATGATCGACATCAGGAAGCCGGGCGTGCAGAATCCACATTGCAGGGCGTGCTCTTCCATGAATGCCTGCTGCAACGGATGCAGCGCATCTTCGGTTCCCAGACCGTCAGCGGTCTCGAGGACATGCCCGTTGGCCTGTACAGCGAAGATCAGGCACGAGCGCACGGAGACACCATCCATGAGGATCGTGCAGGCGCCGCACATGCCATGTTCGCAGCCCACATGCGTGCTGGTGAGTTCCAGGTCATGGCGCAGAAAATCACTCAGGAGCAAGCGGGGTTCGACCTCGCGCTCGAAGTCCACACCGTTGACCTTGACTTTAATCTTGACGGGTGCGCTCATGTTAACCTCCCTTACCCTTCGCACGCGCGGTGGCGGTTGCGAGAGATTGGATGATCAGGCCATAGGTGACTTGCTTGCGATACTCGGCCGTGGCGTGCATATCGGTGGAGGGGTCGATCTCGGTCTCGGAAGCCTTTGAGGCGATCTCTTTGAAGGCTGCTTCACTTGGTTCCTGTCCGACCAGGATCTCTTCGGCCGCGCTGGATACCAGCGGGGTGGCTCCCACGCTCATCATCACCACGCGCAGGCTGGCAACCTTGCCCTTGTCATCCAGGCTGACCACCGAGGCGATGGCCGATTGGGTGGCACTGCCACGCTGGCGTGAGACCTGCTTGTAGCTGGTGCCGGTACGTGCGGGCAGGGGTGGCAGAACCACCTCGGCCAGCATTTCATCGGGCTCGATGACGGTCATGAAGGGACCCAGGAAGAACTCATCCACCGGAACCCAGCGGTCGCTGCCTTTCTTGAGGATGTGCAGATTGGCGCGCAAGGCCAACGAGATGCCGGGCAGTTGACCGGCCGGGTCGGCATGCGCGATCGCGCCGCCGAACGTGCCGCGGTTGCGGATCTGGGGGTGGCCAATGTTTGGCATGGCTTCCACCACCAGGGGGGCTTTTTCCAGGACGACCTGGCTGTGTTCGACCACGCTGTCGCGGGTCATGGTGCCGATCGCCAGGCCGCCTGCCTGGGGGGTCTTGATGTATTCGAGCTCGTGAATGGTATTCAGATCGACCAGGGCAGCCGGGCGTGCCATGCGAAAGTTCATGGCGGGGATCAGGCTCTGACCACCGGCCAGCACCTTGCCGTTGTAGCCCAGCTCAGCCAGTTGATCGAGCGCTTCTTCAACGCTGGCTGGAGCATAATAATCAAATGCTGCTGGCTTCATAAGCTAACATCCTCCTTCTTTGCGTAATGATTGCAGTTTATACGGATCCTGGAGTAGACCACCTCGGATCCTTCTGTAAATACAGACCTCCAAATGGCAGCCCACCTGGAGGTCTGTGATTTGAATTCTATTTTTCCTTGAAGGCGACGAAGCGACCCCACATGGTTTCGGCTTCCATGGCCTTCTGCAGATAGCAACCGATGTAGTAGCGGCCGCCCTTGGCATTGTTGCAACTGGCCGGCCAGGTTCTCGGCATGCACGATCTTCTTCGGGAACAGGTTGAAGTGCATATCCTGATAGAAGTCTTTCATCGGGTACATCTGATCCCAATCCTTGCCGAAGTCCTTGATAAGCTTGGCATTCGCCTCGGCAAAGGTCTTCGGGTGCCACAGGCGCATGATGGTGTTCATGGGGTGATCCGCGCTGACGGCATCCACGCCGATCCACTTGATCTGCATGTCGATGCACCACTTGGAGAAATCGGGTGACGGACCGGGTGTTTGACCATGTAGCGGAATTCGTCCGATTCCGGACCGATCCAGCCGAGCTTGTTCCAGCCGGTCTTGATGACCAGGATGTCACCCTTGCGGATGTCCACGGAATCCATGATCATCTTGGGGGTGTAAACGCTCGAATTGCTGACCTTGTCGGAGATGTCGGCGATGACGCCCGGGCCGACCCATTCTTCCTGGGGGACCTGCCCGATGGTGCGCCCGTTCGGGTAGAAGTGTTTCTCGCCGTCCATGTGGGTGGCCAGATGGATGCTGGCGTTGCAGATGGAGCCGTTGCGGCCCATGCCGAAATACTGCCCGCCGACGCGCTTGGTGTAGGTGACTGACAGTGGCACGTAATTCAACCACTGCGGCGTCTGGACGCTGAAGGGAACGGTCATGTCGACCATTTCGGAATTCTCCATGGCTTTGAAGAATTCCTCATCCGACATGCCTTCCGGAGCGGTATGGGCGACCACGCGCGACCAGGCCGTCTCGACTTCCATGTAGGGGATCGGCATGATCATGATCCAGGCGCGCTTGTTCTTGAGTTTGTCGATATCGCCCACGATGCACTCTGCCAGCAGCAGGTGGCTCTTGGGCATGGTGATGTGGGTCAGCTCGTAGTACTCATCCTGCGGGAACATCTCGTCCCACTTCTTGCCGTGTTCCTTGACCAGTTTCTCTTCCGCCAGGATGAAGTGGTTCTCGTGCATGCGGCGGATGGGGGTGTTCATGGGGTGTTCGGCGCAGCCGCAGTCCACGCCGACGACCTTGAGCTGCATCTCGAGAGCCCACTTGAAGAATTCAGGTGAGGGGCCCGGGTGGCGGACCAGGAAGCCGAATTCCTTCGACTCGACGCCGCCCTGGGCGTTCGGATTGACCACATCCGGTTGATCCCAGGAATACTTGTGGTAACCGGTGTTGATGATCAGGATGTCGCCTTTCTTGACTTCCACTTTCTTGAGGATCATCTCGGGCGTGTACAGACTGTAATCCGAGACCATGTCGGAGATATCCGCGATGACACCCTGACCGCACAGGTCGGTCAGCGGGATGTCGCAGATGCGCCGGCCGCCGGAATTGAAGGCGGTCTCGCCCACCAGGTGGGTGCCGACCGTGTTGGACCAGTCCAGGATTTGGCCGTTGGCGCCCTGCCCGCCGCCATATGCGCCGGTGACGCGCTTGAAGAAGTGGATCTCCAGGGATTTTTCACCTGGCCACGGTGGGGTGAAGATGCTGCAGCCCTGGGTCAGGTCGTACATTTTCGAACCGGACATCAACTTGATGAATTGTTCGCGATCCATGATTGCCTCCAGATTGGTAGGTTAGATATTGTACTTTTGGGCGAATGCCACCAGGGCATCTTCGAAGACGCTCATCGGAGCCGAGACCACACCGGCGCCCACCTGGCCGATGCCAGGATCCTTGTGGGCCACACCGGTGTTCACACGCGGGGTGATGCCCTTCTCGACCACCTTGCGAATGTCGACACCGGTCGGCGTGCCGCGGAAATCCAGGTAGGGGATGGTGAACATCTTGCTTTCGCCGTAGGTGATCTCGTACATATCCATGGTGGTCCTGATCGCATCCTGGGGAGTGCCACCGATGAAGGTGACCAGGGCAGGGGCGGCTGCCATGGCGAAACCACCAATCCCGGCGGTTTCGGTGATGACGCTGTCGCCGATATCGCGGCAGGCATCGGCTTCGGTGAAGCCGGGGAAATAAAGCGATTTGACATAGGGGGAGGGGGCGGTGAACCACTGGTCTCCCAGGCCGCTGACCTTGATGCCCCAGTCGGTGCCGTTGCGGGCCATGACCGTCACGATGGTGCTGCCTTCCACATTCTCACCGGCAGCGGTCATCGAGCGGCAGCTGGCCATGATCGGATTGAGGATGCTCAGCGCATTCTCGCCCAGGAACTTGATCACTTCGAAGGCTGTCTGGGTATCCCTGGCGGTCTTGGCAATGTAAGGTGCCAGCTGGGTGGTGTAGAGGATGGAGGCCGCGTCTTCGCGGTTGTGGCCATCGTCGCCCATGTGCAGCGATTTGGCGATCAGCGCGCGGATATCCACGCCGCCGGCTGCCTCGATGGCAGCTTTAAGGGTGGGACCCAGGACGGTTTCCATCCATTTGAGTCTATCGAGCACTTCCTGGCTGTAGGCACCCATGCGCAGGACCTTGCCGCGGCCTTCGTTCATTTTGCCGAAGCATTTGATCTTATGCGTCTGGTTCTCCACCACATAAACCAACATGGATGGGGAGATGATGCCTGCCATTGGGCCGCTGGAGCGATGATCGTTGCAGGGAGAGAATTCGATCTTGCCGGAGGCCAGCATTTTCTCGGCCTCTTCAGGTGTCTTGGCTTTACCTTCGAAGATCAGGGCACCCATCATGGCGCCCTTGACCGGTCCGGAGGCGGTCTCCCAGGTGATGGGCGGGCCGGCATGCAGGATCATGTTCTCCTTCATACCCGGAACGACTTCAATGGCTTTGGCCATCGTGGTGACGACCGGGCGGGCTTCCATGAAGGCTTCCACTACTTTTTTATTGGCTTGTTCGATATCCATGCGTGTCTCCTCAATAAATACGAAGTATTGATTGTTTACTCAGGATTGTTTGGCTTTCATGCGTTCCAGAATGCCCTTCAACTTCTCATTATCGCCCGCCGGGGGTGTCCATTCGACATGCACGGCCGGGACGTTCTGGGCTTTCAGATTGTCATAGAAGGATTCCAGCCCAATGTTGATGCCGCTGACGGCTGCCTGCAGGGAGGCCAGGTCCACCGGTGCGGCTGTCGCAACAGGCGCTGCTTCGGCATTCAAACCACGCAGGATGCGGCCGGCGTAGCGGCAAACTTCCTCATTGCTGGTGGAGACCCATGTGCCGGCATCCTTGAGCTGCTTGATCTGGTTCTTGAGCACCTGCGGGTCGTCGTTCGTGCCGGTCACGATCGCGATGACTTCCAGGTGGCGCTTGGCCTTGGCAGCCTCGTCGATCACCTTCTTGATGGCGGGTGCCAGTTCGCTGGCCGGGTCGGGATGGGAGCCGTAGCCGATGACCACATCCAGCATGATGACCGCCACCTCGGGATCCTTGGCTTCTTCATACAGCCGGCGAATGCGAAGTTCATTGTCCATCATCGGGTGCAGGCGGCCAACCGTGAATTCATCCTCACCCAGGTCGATGATGGAATGTTCCGTGCTGGTCATGGCGTTGGCCATCTTGTTGTCTTTGTTGATGGGGGCGTTGGCGTAAACCTTGGGCAGGTAGTCTGCCAGGATGTGCTGGGCTTCGTAAGCCAGCGTGCCGCCCGAGAATAGGCCGCGCAGGTAATGCTGACCCTTCGCGAACCGTTCGAGTTTAAGTTCCTTGTCATCTGCCAGGGTCGGCGGGTTCTTGGCGAGTTCGACCGCCAGGCGGGCGGCATCGTCCATGCCCGTGGCAAACCACAGGTTGTCGCGTTGGGTGGTCGAGGGGCGGTAGGAGACGAAGTTGACCACCACCGGCTTGCCGGCGCGCAGGGCCACCTTGATCATCTCCTCGGCGATCTTGGGAGCCGGGGGTTTCGAGACCATCACGATTACCTTGGTCTCCGGATCGCGCGAGAGGACTTCAACGGCCATCTTGAAGGTGACCGCGCCGACCTTTTCAGAGAGGTCGCGTCCACCCGTGCCGATGCCGTGGGTGATACCGCTGCCCAACTGGGCGATGCGGGAGGTGACCTGCTGCAGACCCGTGCCGGCAGCTGCCACCACGCCGATCGGGCCGGCGGGGACCTTGTTGGCAAAGCCAAGGCAGGCGCCCTTGATGATGGCGGTCCCGCAGTCGGGGCCCATCACGAGCAGGCCTTTTTGGGAGGATATTCCCTTGAGTTCGATCTCTTCTTCGACCGAGACATTATCGCTGAACAGGAAGACATGCTTGCCGGCCCGCAGAGCATCCTTGGCCAGGGAGGCGGCAAAGCGCCCGGCCACGGAGATCAATACCCATTTGGCATCCGGCAGCTTCTGGATGGCGGTTTCCAGGCTGCGCGGGCGGAACTCGCTCGAGCCTTGCTTGCGGCGGCTGAGGATCTCATCCACGCTGCCGATGGCGGCTGCGGCGGCCTTGTCATTTTCGGCGCGCACCACAATGACCAGGTCATTGGTGGTTGCGCTCTTGACTTCAGGGGTGATCAGATCGATATGGGTCAGGATCTCTTTGTTGGATTCAGTGCCCATCACGACGCCGGCATCTTCCACGCCCGGCAGGTCGGCCAGGATGCGCTGCAGCTGCATCAATTTGGCTGAATCGTAATAAACACCCGAACGAATTTCTGTTTTTAATACTGCCATCTATGCCTCCAAAATAATGAGAAGATCTATGATTCCATTGAAATTGAAGTGTCTTGATTTACAGGGTGGATAAATTCGGTGAGACCTGTCATCGGATCGGGTCCAGTCCTGTTACGCGCTTGACCGGGTGTTTTCAGCTATCATCCACAGCCTGGTTGTAATAATAATATCGTAACCCAATTACCGGTATAACAAAAAAAGTATAGCCCCCCGTAAAAAGGGTGTCAATTTACAAATGACACCCTTTTTGACTAAAATTGTAACGTATCAGGGAGGCTTAAACATCCACCTGGCAGAGCTGCCGCTCGGCTGCGGAGAGGGCTTTTCGGGCCTGGTCACGCAGCTGGTTGACACTGTTGAAAAATTCGCGCATCATCACCACGATCAGGTACTGCTTTTCGGGATCCAGCTCGTAATTGCCCTCAGAAGTTTTGTGGACCGCGCCAAAGAATTTCATGAACAGCATTTCCAGCCACAAGCCCCCTTCAGGCGACGTGCCAAAATCCTGGATGAAGCGATTTCGGTCGAGCTGCCCATCGAAGAACTGCATCAGGAAGCGGTAGCGCATCTGCTCGGTATGTGAGAAGCGCCGGATGCCAGTCAGCAGAACGCGCCGGTTTGAGATGGCATCGTGATAGGCGGATAATGAAAAAGTGTTCACGAACAGGCTGCCATCCAAATAGCTGAACGAACCGGATCCCACCCCCAGGTATTCCTCGTGGCTGGCGATATATTCGTCGATCAGCTGGTGTCGCTGGCGGGTGAAGGTCCACACAGATTGGGGCTCGAAAGCACCGCTCAGTTCCTTCTGGATGATGCGGTACAGCGGCAGCTCGCTCATGGGGTTGTATTTCCCCATGGCGCCGATCGAACGCTCGACGCTGCGCGAGACCATCAGCGGATAGAAGGTAACCTGGTTGGCAGCTGAGCGAGTAATGGTTGCGATATCCTGCCGGACCATCGCCTCGGTCTGCCCCGGAAAGTTAAAGATCATGTCGACATTGAAGGTCGGGAACATGGGCGCGGCATACGCAATGCGCTCGAGGATCTGCTCCGGCGAGCCGAACTTATCCAGACGGTGGACGGCTTTGAGGATATCGGGCGTGAAGCTCTGCACGCCGACCGACAGCCGGTCCACGCGCCCCGCCAACCGGTCGATAATGCCGGGTACCAGGTGATTCGGGTTGGTCTCGCAGGATACCTCCCGGGTGCCGAACTGCCCCTTGACCAGGTCGATCAATTCTGTCAACTCATCGATCAGGATGGTGGGCGTCCCGCCGCCGATGTAGACCGTATCGAAGCGATACCCCAACTCATGCACCAGCTCGAGCTCGTTATGCAGGTCTTTAAAGTAGCTGCGGGCCAGCTTTTCGCGGAAGCTGAAGCGGTTGAAGGAGCAGTAGGGGCAAAGCGTTTCGCAGAAGGGGATGTGGATGTACAGCGAATAAGGCCTGCCCGGCCGGGCAGCAGGCAGCGCCAGGCCGGCTTCCTGCCGGATATTGATCAGCGAGCGCATGACCGGCTGCAGGTAGGTCGTCAGCAGGCGTTCCGGAATCCGCAGGGAGAGCGGTGCAGGGGAAAATGTTGCGCGTAGCTTATTATGCATTGTGTACCGGATACCGAGTGTAACAAAAAGCGGACTGGATTACCAGTCCGCTTTTTATAAAGGAAAGAGATATGCTAGAGCTGCAGTTCGGCCGGGACGGTGAATTTCTCGTTCTTCTTCTTAAGGTCCGCCGGGGGATCGAAATGCAGGTCATCGCCGACCATGTCGCGCGCATAATCCTTGACGCGCGCATCCCAGTCTTCCTTGGTCAGGTAGAAGATGGTCGAACCGCCCAGCTCGTGCTGCATCTGGGGGAAGGGCTTGGTGGGTTGGGCCATCTCAAGACCGGCCATGCGCCAGCCGTTGTAGGATTCGAAGGTCGACCACCATTCCTTGGCGCCGACCATTTCCAGCGCGTAATAGGTCTTGGCGTAGTACATGGCCCAGCCGATGCGGCCGCGGCGGGAGAAGGCCATGGTGTGCAGGCTGATGCCCAAGTCCTTGTCCCACATGCGCCCGTTGGCAAAGCCGACCAGCTCACCGTCGATCAGACCAACCAGCGTGAAGGGATCCTTGATGCGTTTGCGTGGTACGGCCAGGATCTCGGTGTAGACCCGGGCAGCCACGATGTCGTAGAAATCGTGCTCGGTCTTCTTGACCTTGTCCATGAAATCCAGCAGGATGGGGATGTCTGCGTCCTGCATGGCGCGGATGAACAAGATGCGCTCGTCCTTGAGCTTCATATAGGCATCCTTCCACGGCGGCAATTTCATCGGGGGATGCTGCAGGATGGCCTCGATCTCTTCGACGCTGACTTGAAAACCTTCCACGGATGTCTTTACGGGTGCGGGAACTTTCATGACTGGTCTCCTTATGAGTTAATGGTTGGTGCCAATCTTAAAGGCGGATTTGTCCGACAATTAAAAATCAGTATAGCATCCGGGTTGGGGCATGTCAACACGATGCATATAACCTGTCGGGATGATGAATATCCTGTTTATCTTTGTAGCATTTTCCGGTATAATGTGGACAAAATGAGTCCGAATAAGGCAGTCAAATGAAGGTGTTTGTGGAGCTGAATGGCATGCCGCGTGAGATCACCGGGGGTGAGGTGATCGAGGTGCAGGTGGCGGCCGGCGCCACATACGAGGGGGTAGTGGCAGGGCTGGCTGCGCTCAAACCGCAGCTGGTCGGCATCCTGATCGACCAGGACGGCCGCACCTTCCTGAGCTCCAATATGTTCATCCGGGATGGCGACATAGCCCAGCCAGCTATGTTAATGAACGAAACCCCAAAGGATGGGGAGCATCTGACCATCATTTCACCCATCACCGGGGGTTAACCAAAACAGTAGGGCGGGTATCCATACCCGCCGCTTGATAGTGATCAACTATCAGCTTTTTTTAACCAGTATGCTTTTCCATCGGACGTTCTTTCCATTAACTTATACTCGATCAATGACCGGCGCAGGAAGGCCGTATCTTCGTTGAAGCGTGCCAGGATCTCGTTGATTTGCTTTTCGGTGTAGCGTTGGTCCGGTTCGAAGGCCTTGAGCACGTAATGAATCAGGACCTGCAGCTTCTTCTCCTGCACCGGAAAAGCTTTAATGGCCCCATCGGCATCCAAAAATGAACTCAGCACCTTCTTTTCATAGGCGTCAGAGGTCAGGTTCCCGGCCAAGCGGGGCAGGGTGTCATCCTTGAGGAGGTCCTGGGATCGTTTGCGTATGGTTTCCAGGTCCAGGCTGAAGAAGTAGTAATGACCGTCGACGCGTACACTGACCAGCCCGGCCTGTGCCAAGCGTGAGAGGTGATGAGAGGTTGTTGAGATACTTAAACCAAGCGTGGCGGCCAGTTCCTCGACCGGGTAGGGACGCCCGGCCAGCAAGCCGATTATCTTCAGACGGTTCTCATCGGAAAGCGCCTTGAAAAATGTTAATAAAACTGGAAGGATATCTTGTTCAGTCATTATTATCACCATAAATACGTTATTATTATTATCGAAATGATTGTATATCCATCAAAACATCTTGTCAAGTGGGACTGATATTGTTTTCAGACAGAAAATACGTACTTATGAGATGCGCAACGCCCCCAGTTCTTTAGAGGTTCGTGGAGCCACTATTAATTTTCGTAGGGGTGTATATCACGTGCGCCCTGAGGGACACCGTGAGCATCGCGAGCCCTCTTAGAGCGAGGGCCTATGGGCAGGTGTAACCGCTCCTCGGTGAGGCGACCCATTAAACCCTCCGTTTTCGGGGGGCAAAGATCCACTGTTTTTATTCACAGGGGCGCACCGTGTGCGCCCTTTGGTATAATGGCTGTAACGCCCCCGTAGCTCAATTGGACAGAGTGCCTGACTTCGAATCAGTAGGTTCCGAGTTCAACTCTCGGCGGGGGCACTCTTTATCTTAATTTGATGATTTACCATTTTCTCGTATAGCGCCGCGCTTTATAAGCGCTGCATCCCACTGAGTGTCGCGCTGAAGTGCGACCCACCAGGGGGAAGTTCCGAAGTCCCAGCTCGGCGGTGCCGAGGTGGGAGAATCTCCCCGGGGGCGCCATATATTGTGATTTTTCAGGCGGACATTCTCTTTCTCCAGATCTTTTAACCTGCGTGCCTGATCCATGCGGATCTCCCCGTATTCCTTCCGCCAACGATAATAGGTTTATTCGCTGATATTGAATTTCCAACAGATTTTCCCCATACTGTGTCCCTGGTTGATAAGTACTTCCGCTTCTCTTACCTAGCTAATGATTTGTTCAATGGTGTAGCTTTTCCTTGGAATTTTGACCTATCTCCATTCCTAAATCCTAAGATTAAATTTGGATCAGTTTTTGGGGGGCATGTCAATTCGGACTGTTTATACACTGAGATTATGCCATAGAATCAGAAAGCCCCTTCCGGTAATGGAAGGACTGCATTTCTAAGCCCTTCTTTGTTTCAGACTATAATCGCCGATCTAAATTTCTATCAATATTAATGATATCCCCGCGAGGGAATAATAATGGTAGTAACCTTACGAGGTTATTTTCTATCTTTTACATCATATATACTGTTTAGGCAAATCTAACTAACGACCTCGGGATCGCTCCATACCACTGTTGGCGTATTCTTAATTTTTATCTCTCCAAATTTATTATCCGAATTATTTAATCTTTTACTTGAAACCCCTATAATAATCAGACAAATTACTACCCACAAAACAAATGACGATACACATGAGAGGGCAAGGCTAATAGGAAATAATTCTAAGGCTGGAACAATGAATGCAGCCGCAACTAACATCATCGTTACAATAATAAACGGTGTAATGAAGGTTTTAGAGATTTGTGATGACTGCATCCATGATTGGGTATAACCACAGCCAGGACATTTTTCATAACCATAATTATTTTTCTCATTCATCGTGCTGATTTCTTTTTTAATGCATCTACCGTTTCAATATATGCATCCCCTTGAAGTTTGGTTGCAGTTTGAGTCTGAAAGTGCTTACCTGTAATATCTTGCTTGTATCCACCTCGCTTCAATGTGTAGTTGTAAGAAAACTCACCACCACAATTTTCGCATTGATACGATACCTTCCTGGTAGCTTTTACATCTATTGCGGCTGAAATTTTGTAAAAACTCATTTTGCTATCTCTTTTGCCTGCGGTTTTGTGAACACAAGCCTACCATGTATTTATTGTTTCATAAAGAATAGTTAGTCCAACTAAGCTAAACCAACCCAGAAAGAGGTCTATTCTCAGTTATTCATTATTAGTACCATTTAATGGTAGCCCATACCGGGCAAAACCATCACCTAAACGGAACCATAAAGCCCCAGTGTCATCCAACCTCATGATTCCCACTTGGTCACTAGTAAAGAAGACATTGGATGTGTTATAAGGAGTTCCGGATTCACCTTTAGGATCAAAACGGACCACACCATGGTCAAAATAACTGACCCAGGCATCTCCATCCGACGTGAACAGAATTTGTTGAACATACGTTTGGGGAAGTTCCAAGTCTATACCTGGGTTATACCAATTGTTTCCATCAAAACGCATGAGATAACTGTCATACAAGTCTTCGATTTTCGACCAATCATAGCCAAGATCATCTTTGAATCCTACCCACAGGCTATCATCCGGAGCGACAGCCATGGCTGTAACGATTACTTTCTTGTATTTATCCTCCGAGAATGTTTGCCAGGTTGTTCCATCGAAGTAGGTTGGGAGTCCTTTGTCGTCTGCCACCCAAAGTCCTCCTCGAGAATCAGTTTCAAAAAACTGTGGATCTGAAAAATACTTTGGGGTGATAAGTGGCTCCCATTGTGGATTCTTCAGGTTCCCTTCTATCAATTTACTGATGCCCCTCAATCTATCCATTACCCACACGTCTTTTCCAGAAAAGGCGATATTTTTGATATCAAGATCTTCATAATCCCCATTCCCATTATCAATTGCCCAATGTTCCCATATCTGTCCATCCCAAACTGAGAGTGAATAAAAAGACCCGACCCACACCTTCCCATCTGGGGCAGTCTTTATTACCTGAGCGCTATCAAACAATTTGTCCTTTTCACTCAGGTTTTGCCACTCTTTTCCATCAAATTGAAACAAATTCGGATATTCGAGGCGAAGAGTATCGTCGTCGCCATAAAGGTCAAATGACGGGATAACAAAAGCAGGCTCGGGATCTGGCACCGACAGGCTGAGGACTTGATAGTCTCCAGAAGGACTAAGTATAAAAACCCCGTAGTGTGAATAATATATTTGCCGACCATCAGGTAATTGTAGACCGGACCCATAATAACTGCGTTCGTTCAGGCAAGACTCTGCATTCAGATCCGATACAGAAAAATGCCCTTGTAGTACCACACCGGTGCCACTGGTACAAAACCGTTGAGAAGCAGATGTAGCAATTCCCGAATTGTAAAAAGTCCAATCCGTAATTCTGATCAATCCATCTCTAGTAGTTGTTAACCAAAGGGCACCATCTTGGGTGGCCAGTAATCCATTTCCCCCGAAAGTGGGAAGACCTGTTTCTTCGAGGAAGTAATACCATTGGTTGTTCTTCCAGGCATATATACCCCTGTCAGCATTGAGAATTGAACTCCCCCTTGCCCACAAGGTTCCATCAGTTGTTTCTGTAAAAGAATCAAAAGATTGAGCGCCTTCTTGTGGACTGGAACCGATAAATTCCTTCCCGTCGAATCTGGAAAAGTTCCTGGAGGTAGCGAACCAGACCATACCATCACTAGCAAAAAATACGTCATTTACAATAACGCGTTTGAAAAATTCCTCGTCGTATACCGTCCAAATACTACCATCAAATGATGCCATTCCCCCTGTGGTATGCGCCCAAACCACACCATCGGGACCAACTGCGATAGCTCCAGTGTCATTAGAAGGCAGACCCTCTGCCATGGTATATGTTTTCCAATTTCCGTTAGTAAAACAAGATATCCCGCTTGGCGTGGAAAACCAGATTTTGCCATCCTCCGCAGAGGCCATATCATTCACAATATCGTTTGCCAATCCGGTGCTCATGTTGTAATGAAACCATTTTCCCTCAAAGTAGCGCGACACGCCGTAACCTCTGTAGGTAGAATGATCCCAGACGACCCAAATTCCTCCTTGAGAATCAGTCAGGATATCGCTGCCACTGTAACCAGGCATATCATTTTTGTAATTAAAGAGTAAATAATCACCTGTATCTAGGTTCATTTGCACAACCCCAATATCGCCAGTTAACCACAGGCTTTGATCATTCCCTAGAGTCATGTCTCTGACGCCATATATTGCTCGCGGTTGAGTAATTACATTCCAAACAAAAGCATGTGGCTCAGAGGTAGGTGTTATTGTGTGTTCCTGAACAGGAATTTCTGGAGTGTTACACCCAACCAGGACCGATATAAGCAAACATATGCTGATTATTAGCCAAAATATTTTTCTACTGTTCAATTCTTCACTCCTCTTTGAAATTCCCCAATTGATAGCACCTCAATCAAGGATCGCCAAAATATTTGTGCCCTACTCGCCTCTTTGGTTATAGTATTGTTTCATTTCCATGGTTACCTCTTTTTATATCGGAGTAGGGTACGTCGGGTGTTGAATACCCCCCATTATTTTCAGGGATCATTTTTCACTTAAGATTATACTGTACGTGTCACAGCTTCGTGGAGGAAACTTCAATCAACCGGGTTTATGATCCAATAGAACTTTTGGGTGTGAGTCAAGGCGGTAATTCTGAGTTTAATCAGAAGGCGAGTCTATGGATTGGTAATTACGAAGGTAATATTGCTTATCTCAAGGATGGTCAATTGTTAATTATTGACAACCACTCATGTGATTTTACTGCCCCTGTGATTAGCGTGGACACAGAATCGGATGGATCTGTTTTTGAGGGGCAGGTCAGATCAGTCATAGATTTCAGCCCCGATGGAAAATTATTATTTATAACAGACCAAAATAATAGCAATGAATATTTTGTTTCATTATGGGGAATACCGGTTAAACACTGAAAAAATAATAATGAGTCTGCCTTTCTTATGATCGCGTGCCACCCGCGTGCAACGCCAGTAGAAACTATGGACACTATGGACACTGTGGACGATTTCACTGCAGTTTTGTGGACAATATGGACGATTTAGCACGCTATGGACACTGTGGACGCCGTAGTTAGTTCCTTCGAATCAGTTGGTTGGGGGTTCAAATCCCTCCAGGGGCACCTTCTCTAGTGGTCCTGCTTCATCAATAAGTCCTGTTCTCACGGGACTTATTGCATTTTCCCCGAAATTAAGGTGCAGATGGTGCAGATCGTTTGGCATTTTTTCACGTATAACGAGCTCAGGTGTCTGTAATTCCACTTCGATCGGAACAACCAGTTCATCCATCAACCTGGCAACCTCTTCTTGCTGCCCGCTATTGACATGACTGTAGATTTCAAAGGTGACGCATGGTTGTGAATGATCAGCATCTTTGAAACGGCGAAAACCGCTACTCCCAGGTTGATCATCAACAAAGCTGCCGTATGCCAGAGATCATGAAAGCGGATGTGCTGTATACTTGGTCCATGTCCGCTCCAATTTTAGCGACGAAACTTTATATCCCCTCACTTCGGTCTAAAATTGTTCTCCGCCCCCGCCTGATCGAGCGGCTGAACGAGGGTCTCTCTTCGGGCCGCAAACTGACCCTTACCTCTGCTTCCGCCGGCTTTGGTAAAACCACACTTGTCAGTGAATGGGTAGCGGGTTGTGATCGGAAGGTCGCCTGGTTGTCGTTGGATGAAGGGGATAACGACCTTGCTGGCTTCCTGACTTACCTCGTGGCGGCATTGCAGACAATTGCGCCGAAGATCGGAACAGGCGTGTTAGCTGCGCTCCAATCGCCTCAGCCACCGCCATCTGAAGCGATCCTGACCACCCTGCTCAACGAAATTACCACTCTTCCGGATCATTTCATCCTCGTTCTGGACGACTACCATGTGATCGATTCCAAACCGGTTGATGAAGCCCTCACCTTTCTGCTCGAGCATCTGCCGTCTCACATGCACCTGGTCATCACCACTCGTGAGGATCCACAGTTGCCCCTGGCCCGGTTACGCGCCCGGGGCCAACTAACCGAACTGCGCGCTGCCGACCTGCGTTTCACCCCCGCTGAAGCCGCCGAGTTCCTAAACCGGATGATGGGCCTGGATCTCTCGCCCGGGAATATTTCCGCGCTGGATGCCCGCACCGAAGGCTGGATCGCCGGCCTGCAACTGGCTGCCCTGGCTTTGCAAGGGTCACTCTCCATGCAGGGGCAGCCAGACACGGCCAGTTTCATCCGATCCTTCACCGGCAGCCACCGTTTTATCCTGGACTATCTGGTGGAAGAGGTCCTCCAACGCCAGCCCGAACGTGTCAGCAGCTTCTTGCTCCAAACCTCCATTCTCGACCAGTTATGGGGTCCTCTGTGCGACGCTGTTACCGGACAGATGGATGGCAAAGAGATGCTTAACGCCCTGGAGCGAGGCAACCTGTTCGTCATTCCGCTCGATGATCAGCGCCAGTGGTATCGCTATCACCATCTCTTCGCCGATGTTCTGCAAGAACATCTGATGGGGACGCAGCCAGAGGGGGTATCCGTCCTGCACAGGCGGGCGAGCGAGTGGTATGAGAAAAACGGTCTGCCTCACGATGCCATCCGCCACTCGCTGGCCGCCGGGGATTTCGCGCGCGCCGCGGACCTGGTCGAGTTGGCCATGCCAGCCATGAATCGCAGCCGACAGTTTGCCACGCTGCTGGGCTGGCTAAAGGCAATCCCCGACGAGCTGGTCCGCCTCAGGCCCGTGCTCAGTACCTGGTATGCCTCGGTGTCAATGTCTTGCGGCGAGCTCGGGGGCGTGGAACTCCGGCTGCGGGACGCCGAACGGTGGCTGGACACGACGGCTGACATGCACGAGCGACCGGAATCCCTGGCGGGGAGGATGATCGTCGTAGACAAAGAGGAATTTCGCCGTGTGCCGGGTATGATCGCCATTATCCGTGCCGGGCTGGCCCTGGCCCGGGGTGATATGCCCGAGACCGTGAAAAACGCTCGACGGGTGCTCGATCTCGCACCTGAGGACGACCATCTGATGCTCGGTGGGGCAGCTTCGCAGCTGGGGCTTGCCGCATGGACGAGCGGGGATCTCGACACCGCCCGACGGATGACTGCCGAGGGCGTGGTGAATCTGCGGCTAGGCGGGTTCATCTCTGCCGCCATCGGCGGCGCAATCGTCCTGGCTGATATTCAGATCGCGCAAGGCTGTCTCCACGAGGCAATGACCACCTATGAGCAGGCATTGCAATGGGCCACGGAGCCGGGCGCGCCAGTCCTGCAGGGAGCGGCAGATATGCACGTCGGCATGAGCAGCCTTCACAGGGAGCATAACGATCTGGAAGCCGCCACGCAGCACCTGCTCACAAGCCAGGCTCTTGGTGAGCTTGCCGGGTTACAACAAAACCCGTATCGCTGGTGCGCGGCGATGGCGCGCATACGGGAGGCCCAGGGCGATCTGGATGGCGCGCTCGACCTGCTTGACCAGGCCGAGCGCCTGTACGATGGTGCCTTTTCCCCGAATGTGCGTCCAATCGCGACGCGGAAGACACGGGTGTGGGTGGCCCAGGGGCGGTTGGGTGAAGCCCTGGGCTGGGCGCATGAGCAGGGCTTGTCCGTTGAAAACGAAATTAGCTACCTGCGCGAGTTCGATCACATCACCCTGGCCAGGGTGCTCCTGGCCCGCTATCTGAGTGACCATTCTGATGGCTCCATTTCTGAGGTAATGGGGCTGTTGGAGCGCCTGCTGAAAGCCGCGGAAGAACGCGGGGGGAAGGGAAGCGTGATCGAAATCCTGGTATTGCAGGCGATAGCTTATCATGCGCAAGGCGACCTCCCTGCTGCTCTTTTGCCTTTGCAGCTTGCTCTTGCGTTGGCTGAGCCGGAGGGTTACGTCCGCATGTTTGTGGATGAAGGCTCACCCATGACGCAACTGCTTCGCGAAGCGGCCTCGCGTGGGATTATGCCAGACTACACCGGCAAGCTGCTGGCAGCACTGGAACGCCCCCGCGCGCAGAGCAGGGGGTTTGAAGCGGAGCAATCGAGTAGTGCAGGCAAATCTCCTCTCCCCACCCCCCTCGCTGTGCTCCCGGAAGGACACCGGCGAAGTCCCCGACCAGCAGGGGAAAGGGGAGACGGTGAGCCTCTAACCGAGCCGCTAAGCCAGCGTGAGCTTGAAGTTCTTCGAATGTTCAAAACCGAGCTTTCTGGGCCGGAGATCGCCCGTGAACTTGTGATCGCTTTGAGCACAGTCCGTACGCATACCAAGAGCATCTACAGTAAACTCAATGTCAATAGTCGCCGGGCAGCTGTCAAACGGGCGGCTGAGTTGAATTTGATCTAGCAACGTAAAAGCATTACCCGAGCCAGGAATCCATTTAACCCTGCCAGATAAACTGGCAGGGCTCTTTATATCCCCGGCCTCCTTCCTAAAATATCCCCACACACATCCCCACATATGGGGAAGACATCCCCCCACATTAATTGTTATATTGTGGCCGAAGGTAAGAACGAATGCAACACAAGAAGACCCATTCATATAGAGAAAAATGTACGAGGTACAACATGAGTGAAAAACACGCATCACCGCAGGATCATTACGAGCCAGGGATATATGAAATCCGCATCAAGGGGCACCTTGATGACAAGTGGGCCGACAGGTTTGAGGGCATGACCATCACGCTGGAAGACAACGGTGATACGTTATTAACCGGCCCCGTGATCGATCAGGCCGCGTTGCATGGTTTGCTGAAGAAAGTGCGTGATTTAGGTTTACCCCTGGTCTCGGTCAGTCCTGTTGAACCCGGCCAGGCAGATGCGCCAGATGTCAAATAGTAAATGGATATAAGCACCTTGGAAAGGAGAGGTTTGCCTTTGATAACATTTCCAGCCCATTTCAACCCCCGGTAACCGGGTGGCGACCACAGTTTTATTCAAGTCCAATTCAATGAAACTCATCCATATTGTTCAAAAAAGGAGAAAGAAATGAACACGACCAAAGGAAGTCCCCTTGGGACAAACAAATCGACTACCGGAATAGATCCAAAAGTAAAACTTTCGTTTCGAAAGATTGCGATCATTGCAGGCGCGCTCTTCATCATCGCGGACGTCGCCACTTTCACAGGCGATGCGCTCATACCTGCTCTGACCGGCGCGGACTATCTCATCCAGCTCTCCGCACATGCCGACCTGGTGGCTGCGGGAGCGCTTGCCAAGATCGTCTCCGCCTTTGCATGTGTCGGCATAGCCATCGCGATGTATCCGGTCATGAAGCGGGCGAATGCGGGTCTGGCCCTTGGATCTGTTGTCTTCAGGACCCTGGAGACGGCCTTTTACATGGTCGGCCTCGTATGCCTGCTGGCCCTGCTGAAACTCAGCCAGCAGTTCGCAGCAGCGGGAGCTGTCGATCATGCGTCGCTTCAGGCTATCGGCGATTCGTTGGTGAGCGTACGCCTCTGGGCTGCGTCGCTGCTTGGGGTGTTCGCCTTCTGCGTGGGTAGCTTCATGTACAACTACCTGTTCTTCCAGTCACGGCTCATTCCCCGATGGCTGTCGGGCTTCGGTATCGCCGCGATCACCTCCCTGACGATCGCGTGCGTGTTGTCCTTGTTCAGCGGTAACCCTATTACCAGCTACATTACCTTGGCGTTTTCCATCTTTCTGCAGGAAATTGCTCTGGCTGTTTGGCTGATCGTTAAAGGGTTCAATCCAGCTGCAGTCGCTTCTCTGTCTGCGAAAACAGAGACGAACTAGCTTTTGAGCTCGGCATAGATTTGCATTATAGGGGAGAGGGAGGGCTGAAGACCCTCCCTGAGCCTCTCCGCGATCAGGTCCATATTAATGCTCGTGAAACAGAACTTAATAAGCGGGCAGAACATCTCACGAGGAGAAAACTAAATGTTAAAAAAAGGTTCGACAGTTCTATCAATCTGGAGCGGGATCAATTTTCTATTCGCCTTCGCGATATTGACCAGTGTTGTCATTTTCAACGCAAACTCACCGATTCTGGCGCTGGTCTTTGAAAAATCTGAAATCGCCAGCCTGTCTGCCAAGACCATTGCATCACTCAATGCTTTGACGATCCTGTACAACTCTTGCTCGGTGGCTCTCTCGGTGCTGGTTTGGTCGCTCATCCGCAAAAACCTGCTCGCCGGTCAAAAATGGGCCTTCTGGGTTTTGCTGTTCGTGATCGGTTTTGTAGAAGTGATGGCCTCCATCGCGTCCGCACGAATCGGAAACGCACGCTGGCAGCTGAATGTTGTTCAGAGCGTCTTATACGTTGTGGGCATTGGTTTGTCGGGCTATTCTCTATTCAAGGGAGATAAAAAATGAATTCAATCAATAAGACTGCAAGGATCACAGGATTTCTCTACCTCTTGTATGTTGTGACATCGGTCATCGCAAATCGATTTGGCCGCTTTGTATTCGTGGATGCCCAGGTAACGGTCGATCACATGATGACTCGTGCATCGCAATTTCGTATCGGTTTTGTAATCAGTCTGTTCTCGGTTGTTTTTTTTCTTTTGGCGGCCTGGTATCTGTACGTGTTATTGAAATCGGTTAATAAAGACCTTGCTTTACTATTCCTGTTATTAAACCTGGCCGGGTTTGTTGTATGGTGCTTAAGCATGCTTGATCTGTTTGCCGGACTGCTGCTTTTGAGCGGAGCTGATTATTTGAAAGTATTTCAGCCAGATCAGCTGCAAGCGCTGGCGATGTTATTTGTTAATTTATACAAAAATGGATATATTGTCGCCCAGATACCCTATGGTTTCTGGCTCTTTCCTCTCGGTTATCTGGTTTTCAAGTCGAAATATCTACCAAAAATCATTGGCATACTGTTGATTGCCGATGGTTTTGGTCTTCTGATCGTGGTTTGTCAGCGTTTCCTATTGCCGGGCTACGAGGGAATATCGACCCCATTTATGGTGGTTAGTCTTATTGCGGAAGTTTCCCTTTCTTTGTGGCTCTTCATCATGGGTGTAAAGCAACAAAAATAAATAACGATAATAAAAAAAGGAATAGAAAATGAAAATCCAATCAAAAAGTATCTGGAGAAAATTGCCAATACTGGTTATCGCGGGAGGATTGGCCTTCTGGTTGGCTAATTTCGCAATTTCCCGAACCCCCATCGCTGCCGAGTATCGAGCTGCCATGTCTATTTCATATTTTCCCATGCTGCTTGAAGCCCTGGTGGGTGGCCTGATCATCGGACTGTGCGTCAGTTATTTCCTGCTTCGATTCTTTGACAAGATCCCGACAAGGAATCCCATTCTCAAATCCATGATCCTGAGCTTTATCGTTCTCATCCTGGTCACGATCTCGATCGGAGGTCCTTCAAGTTATCTCGCGACGGGTGATGTCTTGCGGTACTTTCTCATTGGCACAATCATCAACTTCCTGAGGATTCTCGCCCTTGGAATAGGTATTGGCTATCTATACAGCCGGCTGTACAAAAGATTCGCTACTTCCGTAAATGCTACCAAGTCAACTCAGGCGGAATAGGTGGACAACCATGGAAACCCAGGCCGCAGATCGAAGGCAGCGCCAGATGTCACACGGGATCCACAAGGAACTATGGAAACTGACCGTTGCGGGAGGCGCAGCCTTCTGGATAGTTGACTTCGCATTATCCCTTTCTCCCATTTCTGCCGAGTATAGAGCTGCTTTCTCGATTTCTTATCTACCATTGGCTCTTGTTGAAGCTTTGGTTGGCGGTCTGGTGATCGGATGCTGGGTCAGCTATTTGCTGCTGCGTTTCTTTGATAAGATCCCAACAAAGAATCCCATCTTAAAGGCATTGACTCTCAGCCTTGTTACCATGCTCATGATCGAAGTCCTTACAACCCTGGGCAATCCAGGCAATGCCACCGTCTACCTTTTAATTGACACAGGCATGAACTTGCCAAGGTTTCTCACACTTGGAATTGTTATTGGTTATCGATATGATAAGCTCACTGGAGGTGTGTGATCATGAAAGCGATTGTCTGTCCGAAATACGGTTCACCGGATGTTCTTCAACTCAAGGAGGTGGTAAAACCCATTCCCCAGGATGAAGAAGTCCTGATCAAAATCCATGCGGCATCCATAAATTCGCGTGACTGGCGCATGATGCGAGCAAATCCGTTTTTTATTCGCCTGAGGCCGGGAGGCTTCCTTCAACCCAAAAACAAGATACTCGGGGGTGATGTTGCCGGGCGGGTCGAGGCGGTTGGCAGTAGCGTCAAGCAGTTTAAGCCAGGAGATGAGGTTTTTGGGTACTTACCCAGTGCAACCGGTCGTGGCACTTTTGCCGAGTATGTCTGTACCAATGAAAATGCAATAGCACTGAAACCAGTCAATCTAACGTTCGAGCAGGCTGCGGCTGTACCGTTGGCGGCAATGACTGCCCTACAGGGTTTACGCGACGATGGAAACATTCAACGAGGGCAAACGGTTATGATTAATGGCGCATCTGGTGGTGTGGGAACATTTGCCGTGCAGATCGCCAAAGCATTCGGGGCGGAAGTCACCGCGGTGTGCAGCACGCGGAATCTGGAGACGGTGCGGTCACTTGGGGCAGACCACGTTATTGATTACAAAAAAGAAGATTTCACCAAAAACGGGCAGCAGTATGACCTGATCCTGGCTGTGAACGGATATCATCCGATTTCAGATTATCTTCGTGCTTTAAAACCGCAAGGAACCTATGTCGTTGCCGGTGGCTCGATGTTTCAACTCTTCCAGGCAGCGAGCAATAAGAAAAGAAATTCCAATACCGGGGGGCAGAAAATAGTTATCGCATCGCTGGTGCAAAGTCAAAAAGACCTGAACTTTATTAAAGAGCTCCTTGAATCCGGGAAAATCATGCCGGTTATCGATGGATGTTACCCATTAAGCAAAACTCCTGAAGCTTTCTGGTATTTTGAGAAAGAACATCCCAAGGGAAAAGTCGTCATAAGTGTGGTCTGATCATCTATGTAATTCAACCAATGGTTGAAGGAAGTGAGTAAAAAAATGACTGATCGAAGAAAAACCGCATTGATTTTAGGTGCAGTAACGCTAATAATGTTCAGCCCATTGGCGATGAGTCTTTTTTGGCATCCAATCCCAATGTTTCAAAACCTCGGCTTCGAGAGAGAGACAATAGCTCCACCGTTAGCGTGGATACTCGCCACGATCACAGCAATCGCCTATGTTTTATACACAATGAAAGCGATCCCTTTTGTTGCAAGTATGCAGCGCGAAATCTCCCTATTTAAACTCCTGGGGATCCTCTCGGCAGTGGTCGGTGGCATCGTCGAAGAGGTCTTCTTTCGACGTTGGGCCATGGATGTACTTATGTCTGGAGGATTCGCTCCCATAATCCAGGTCTTGTTATCAGGAGTCGCATTTGGTTTAGTCCATGCCAGTTGGACACTACTCGCAAAGCGCGACTTCAAGGCTACGCTTCCGGCGATTATATCGACGTCAATTCTAGGGATCTTTCTGGCTATCATTTATCTCGCAGGCGGACGTAATTTGGGGCCCTGTATATTTGCCCATATAGCGATAAATATCGTCATAGAGCCCTGGCTGATGTTGTCTGCAGTTTCAGGGAAGTGGCGCGCCTAAACAGCCTCCAATCAGACAGCGGTTTCGCCGTTGTTTGCATTTTGGGGGTTTACTGTATACTTGACCCATGCCCACGCCGATCCTGGCCACTAAACTTTATATCCCCCTACCTCGGCTTAAAATTGTTCTGCGCCCGCGACTGATCGAGCGGCTGAACGAGGGTCTCACTGCGAGCTGCAAACTGACCCTCATCTCTGCCCCCGCCGGGTTTGGTAAAACCACGCTGGTCAGCGAATGGGTTGCAAGTTGCGGGCAACCGGTTGCCTGGCTGTCGCTGGACGAAGGCGATAACGACCCACAGCGCTTTCTGACATACCTCGTCGCGGCTTTGCAGACGATTGCGGCGAATATCGGAGCAGGGGCGTTGAAGATGCTCCAATCCCCTCAGCCACCGTCCATCGAATCGATTCTGACAATCCTGCTCAACGAGATCACCACCATCCCGGACCATTTCATCCTCGTCCTTGACGACTACCATGTGATCGATTCCAAACCGGTTGACGAAGCCCTCACCTTTCTGCTCGAGCACCTGCCGCCCCAGATGCACCTGGTCATCACCACCCGTGAGGATCCACATCTACCGCTGGCCCGGTTACGCGCCCGCGGCCAATTGACTGAACTGCGCGCCGCCGACCTGCGTTTTACCCCCTCCGAAGCCGCCGAGTTTCTCAACCAGGTGATGGGCCTGAACCTCTCGGCGGAAGACATCGCCGCACTTGGAAACCCGCACCGAAGGCTGGATTGCCGGCCTGCAATTAGCCGCGCATTTCCATGCAGGGACATCAAGACACCACCAGCTTCATCCAATCTTTCACCGGCAGTCACCATTTCGTGCTGGACTATCTGGTTGAAGAAGTCCTGCAACAGCAGCCCGAAAGCATTCAGACTTTTCTGCTGCGAACATCCATCCTCGACCGCATGTGCGGACCCCTCTGTGACGCCGTTTTGGGTTCTCCTTCTGCTTCCGGGCAGGAAACCCTGGAATATCTCGAACACGCCAACCTGTTCATCGTCCCGCTGGATAACGAGCGGCGCTGGTATCGCTATCACCATCTCTTTGGCGATTTGCTGCGCCAGCGCCTGGGAAAACCCAAAGAATTCGCCGAATTCCACCTGCGCGCCAGCCAGTGGCATGAAGAGAACGGCGACCTGGGCGCGGCGTTTCACCACGCCATCGCAGCCGGGGATTTTGTCCGGGCGGCGGGGTTGGCTGAAGCGGCCTGGCAGGGCATGAATGAAAGTTTCCAGTCTGCCGCCTGGCTTGGCTGGGTGAAGAAGCTGCCAGACGAGCTGATCCGCACCAGGCCTGTGCTCTGTACCCAGATTGCCCAGGCATTTACGGATACCGGCGAACTGGAGGCCAGCGAGTTGCGCCTGCAGGACGCTGAACGATGCCTGGATGGTTCGGAATTAGCGAACGAAGCGCAGCGTAAACCCCTGCCAGCGATGATCGCTTTGACCCGCGCCTACAACGCCCAGGTGCAGGGCGATCCCGCCGCAACGGTGAAATACGCCGAACTGGCGCTCCAACTCATCCCCGAAGATGACTTTGACCGGCGCGCCCGGGCCACCACCATATTGGAGGTCATCCACTGGGCCAGCGGCAACCTGGAATCGGCCATCCAGGGGATTTGTGATTCGATGGAGAGATTGACCCAGATGGGCAATCACGTCATGGTGGTTGCCAGCGCCTTTGCTGTAGCTGACCTGCTGGTGGGTCTGGGGAGCCTGAGCGAGGCCGAGCGGACCTATCAGGATGCCTTACAACTGGCCGCCCAACACGGCCCGGAGGCTGAACACATCACTGCCCACCATCATCTCGGCCTGTCCATGATCTACCGTCAGCGGGGAGATGACACCCTCGCCGCTCATCACTTGAAACGAGCCGCCGAATTGGGTCTGCAAACCACCCTGGTGGATTGGCTGTACCGCTGGACTGTGGCTCAGGCCCAATTGAGAGAGGCCGCAGGCGATCTGGAAACCGCCCTGGCCCTGCTCGACGAGGCCAAACGGGTCTATATCCAAACCCTCGTGCCTGACCTGCGCCCCATTGCGGCCCTGAAAGCACGCATCTATCTCAAACAGGGGCGGCCTGATAAAGCCCAGGCGTGGGCGGCAGAACGCGGGCTTTCGCTGGCAGATGAAGTCAGCTACTTGCATGAGTTCGAGCACCTCACCCTGGCCCGGCTGGAAATAACCAACCCGCTGGTCAACGCCCTGCTCACACGCCTGTTGCAAGCCGCCGAAGCGCAAAAGCGCCGGGGCAGCGCGCTCGACATTCTGCTGGTGCAGGCGCTGGCACACGAGGCGCAGGGCAATCACCCCCAGGCTCTCGCCGCGCTGGAACGCGCCCTGGCCTTGGCTGAGCCGGAAGGCTATGTTCACATATTCGTGGATGAAGGTGAAGCGATGCGATTGTTGATTGAAAAACAATCGCGCAATCGAGATCATCCGCTGAGCGGTTATGCGGACAAACTCCTGGCTGCCTTTTCACAACCGGTGGCTGCGCCAAAATCAGCAACACCTGCACTGCACCAAGCGCAGCGAGGTGCAAGTGTCATCCATCAAAAATCAGACATGATCGAGCCGCTGAGTGAACGCGAGCTGGAAGTGCTCAAGCTGCTCCGCACCGAATTAAGCGGCCCGGAAATCGCCCAACAACTGATCGTCTCGCTCCACACTCTGCGCACCCATACCAATAACATTTACAACAAGATGGGAGTGAACAACCGCCGGGCGGCCGTCAGCCGCGCTGAGGAACTCGATTTGTTATAGCTGATACGCAATCTTCACCTCTGGCCCTGGCACGTGGTTCGAACCACCTGCCAGGGCTTTTTTTTCCATCACAACCTCCCGATTAAGAATCAACACATCAATCAACACATATAGTGATGACACCTCACCACATCGAGCGGTATCCTTTGGGCAGATAAACAACGAAAGGAAAAACGCGAGGCGAATGATGAGTGACAAACAAACATTCGACGAAAAACATAACCAGCCTCAGTGCTACGAAATCCGTCTCAAGGGGCACCTGGATGACCAGTGGGCCGAATGGTTTGAGGGCCTGACCATCACGCTGGAAGAGGACGGCGATACGCTCTTAACCGGACCCGTGGTCGACCAGGCCGCGTTGCATGGCTTGCTCAAAAAAGTGCGTGATTTGGGGATGCCGTTGGTCTCGGTCAGTTCTGTCGAACATAGCCAGGGGGAACAGTCAAATGTCAAATAGTAATTGGGTAAAAGCTACACGGAAAGGAGATATGCCTTTGATGCCATTTCCAGCCCATTTCAACCCCCACTAACCGGGTGGCGACCACAATTTTATTCAAGTCCAAATTAATGAAACTCTTCCATATCGTTCATAAAAGGAGATAAAAATGAATACGACCAAAGGAATTCCCCATGGGACAAACAGAGAGATCGCAAGAAATGTGCTGGATGTGAGGATCATCCTTGCAGTGTTATGGGTAGCTGGAATGTTAAGTAGTTTAAATGGGGATACCTACCGTTTGAGTGGGATGACCAAACTTTTAGGAGTAAGCTCCGAAATATTGTCAGTAATGGCAATACTATTTGTGGGTCACATTTTTATGTGTGTCTTGACCCTGAAGTTGAAGTCTCCCGTGAGTCGCTGGGCAAACCGCATCATAGGCATATTCTATGGCCTGATTATTCTTGCTTTTTGGATTTTAGGTTTTGTATCGCGATCCGCTGGTTATGAGATAGTCTGGGCCACCGGCCAACTTGTGTGTGCCTTACTGGTTGTTTGGTACGCTTGGAAATGGAATAACCCTGAAGGTCAGCCCTCATAATAAATCTAACAAACACAATACCTTCGTTCAGGTATGGATTGGCGAAGGTATTGTATTACTCAAGGAGATAAAATGAAAGCGATTGTATACACAAAATATGGACCGCCAGATGTTCTTCATCTCGAAGAAGTGAAAAAGCCTGTCCTCAATGAAGAAAAAGTGCTGGTAAAAGTCCATGCAGCATCCATCAACGCGGGGGACTGGCATTTGCTGACTGCCGACCCTTTCCCCTTACGTCTGACGGGCGTTGGGCTGTTCAAACCTAAAAACACAATCCTCGGTGCTGACATTGCAGGGTGCGTTGAAGCAGTTGGCAGAAACGTTAAACAGTTTCGGCCAGGGGATGCGGTGTTCGGAGATATTTTTGGTCTTGACAGTGGTAGTTTTGCCGAATATGTTTCTGTTCCTGAAAGCGCTTTGGCGCTAAAGCCGTCCAATGTTTCATTTGAGGAAGCTGCGGCTGTACCCGTGGCAGCCGTCACTGCCCTGCAAGGCTTGCGCGATCAAGGACATATTCAGCCCGGGCTAAAGGTTCTGATCAACGGGGCGTCTGGCGGGGTGGGGACGTTTGCAGTGCAGATTGCCAAGGCGTTTGGAGCGGAAGTGACCGCCGTGTGCAGCACGCGGAATTTGGAGATGGCGCGCTCGATCGGCGCAGACCACGTCATTGACTACACCAAAGAGGATTTCACCCAAAATGGACGGCAGTACGATCTCATCCTTGCCGTGAATGGTTATCATCCCCTTTCCGCGTATAAGCGTGCTTTAACTCCCCAGGGCATTTACGTCTTCGTGGGTGGTTCGCCAGCGCAAACATTCCAGTCACTATTCCTGGGACCCTTGATGTCAAAAAGCGATGGTAGGAAGATGACAAGCAAAATGAAAAAAGCAAATCAAAAAGATTTGTTCTTCATAAGAGATCTTTTGGAAGAAGGAAAGATCAGACCGGTTATAGATGAATGCTACCCGATAAGTAAAACAGCTGAAGCTTTTCGGTATTTTGAAAAAGGCCACGCCCGGGGCAAAGTGGTCATCACGATCTCGGTACAGGAGTAATAAAACAATGGATACAAAAATTATTCTTTCCGCAACCTGGGTGGTCGTCACGCTAATTTATCTTTATGGTGATGTCTTACGCATCTGCAGCGGCGACTTGGCGAAAAAACCAATTGCCGACAAGAATTTAAACCAGTCCGTTTGGCTGGGGATTGCGGTTCTAATGTTGACGCCCATCCTGATGGTTTTCCTGACCCTGATATTGCCCCAGTCTGTGAGTCGCTGGGTGAATATCATCGTGGCAGCCTTCTTTTTCCTGTTCAACCTGGTTGGCCTACCCACCTACGCATCCTTATATGACAAATTCCTGCTTGCAGTCAACATGGGGTTTAACGGGATCACGATCTGGTATGCTTGGAATTGGATTTGAGCCAAATAATGTTCTCGTGGTGTTGCCGGCTAAAGAGGTTTTATTATGTACTGCTCCAGAAACGGGATTTCATTTATACCACTATCGATTTCCGCGAGAACACGCTGGCCAGTGAATGGGTCGCTTTGCCGGGGAATTCGATCCATTCCAACTAACCTCCAAATCCCGACGGGTGGCATCATACCGTCTGTCTTTTTTTCCAAAAATCATCACCTCAATCACATCATGATGTGATGACACATACCCACCTCAGGCGATATCCTATGGACAGATAACGATATAATGGGTGCCAGGCTGCTGCGCTCGTATGCTGTGAAAACGATATAAATAATGAATATACTATCTGTCACTTACATTCTGAATGGTTTGCTGATGATCGCCGCGCCGATCGCCCTGGCGGTCATCCTGACGCGCCGCTGGAAAATGGGCTGGCGCGTCTGGTGGATCGGGGCGGCTACATTCGTCCTTTCCCAGGTGGGCCACATCCCTTTTAACGGGTTGGTCAGCCCGCTCCTCGGCCAGTTCGCAATTACTTCCCTGCATCCCAGCCTGCAGCTGCTCATCAAGGCCCTTTTTCTGGGCTTGAGCGCCGGTCTGTTCGAGGAAGGGGCGCGCTACCTCGTGCTGCGCTTCTGGCTGAAGGATGCCCGGTCCTGGCGGGGCGGGGTCCTGTTTGGGGCGGGGCACGGCGGAACGGAAGCGATTCTGGTGGGTTTGCTGGCAACGTATGCAGCCATCCAGATCGTCGCGCTCAGCAATGCCACGCCTGAACAACTGGCCCAACTGGTTGGTGCCGATAAAGTGGCACTGGCCCAGAGCCAACTGGCGGCGGCCTTATCTGTTCCCTGGTACGCCACCCTGCTTGGCGCGCTGGAACGCTTCTTCACCCTCCCCTGCCAGATCGCCATGGCGGTCATGGTGATGCAGGCTTTTACCCACAAGAAGTTCGCCTGGCTGTTGGCCGCCATCGGCTATCACGCCCTGCTGGACGGCCTGGTCGTTTTTCTACAGCCCTCCCTATCCGTCTACCAATTGGAAGGTGTGATTGGCATCTTTGCGGTTGTGAGTGTCGGTATCATTTTCCTGCTGCGCCAGCCTGAACCGATGTCAAACCTCGAACCTGCTCCGGTTCCCTTACCTGAAATCGCAACGATCCAGCCGGTGGAGGAGACCCCCGAAAACCTGGATGAGTCCCGTTACCAGAATTGAACCATGGTGAAAAGATGATCCATACCGAGAACATGACCAAACGCTTCAAAGAGACCCTGGCGGTGGACGGGCTCAACCTGGACGTGAACGAAGGGGAAGTCTTCGGCTTCCTCGGCCCGAACGGCGCCGGCAAGACCACCACCGTCCGCATGCTGACCAGCCTGATCGCCCCGACCAGCGGCACGGCCACCGTGGCCGGGTTCACGGTCGGAAAGCAGGATACCGAGATCCGCCGCACGGTCGGCGTGCTGACCGAGACGCCCGGCATGTACGACAACCTGTCAGCCGAGTACAACCTGCGCATCTATGCCGAGCTGTACGAGGTGCGGGATGTGTCGGCGGCAGGTGGAGAAATACCTGAAGATGCTCGGCCTGTGGGAGCGCCGTTTCGACGCGGCCGGCACGTTCTCCAAGGGCATGAAGCAGAAGCTGGCGATCGCCCGCTGCCTGCTGCATGAGCCGCGCCTCCTCTTCCTGGATGAACCGACTGCCGGTCTCGACCCGGAAGCCGCCCACCTGGTGCGCGACTTCATCGCCGAACTGAAAAAGGAAGGCCGGACGATCTTCCTGTGCACCCACAACCTGGACGAAGCCGACCGTCTGTGCGACCGGATCGGTGTCTTCAAGACCCGCCTGCTGGTGGTGGACACCCCGGCCAACCTGCGCGCCTCGCTCTTCGGGCGCAAGGTGGTCTTCCACCTGCGCGCCGCCACCGAGGAACATTCGGCGGCTGTCCGCAAGCTGGGTTTTGCGCAGGAAGTCAAGCTGGTCGAGAACAAGCTGGTGGTGACGCTGGACGATCCCGAAGCCCACAATCCCGATGTCGTACGGGCACTGGTGGAAGCCGGCGCAGACGTGCAGTTCGTCGGCGAACTGCGTCATTCGCTGGAAGATGTGTATTTGCAATTGGTAAAGGCGGCATAGCGATGAATAAAATTGTAACAATCATTCTTAAGGAATGGGCGGAGGTTTTCAAGAATCGCATGGTGATCTTCACCGTGGCGTTCCTGCCGCTGTTGATGACCGTCATCCCGCTGGCCATCATCTATTCGCACCCGCAGTGCCTCGCAGGCGGTGGGTACCACCTTCACAGGCTTGCCCTCCGAGGCCACCCAGGGTATGTGCGCAGAGGGATTGAGCGGCGCCGAGTGCTTCCAGGTCTTCATGGTGAGCCAGTTCATGATGATGTTCATGATCATCCCGGTGGCCATCCCGGTCACCATGGCTGCCTATTCGATCGTGGGCGAGAAGACCACCCGCAGCCTCGAGCCGCTGCTGGCCACGCCCATCACCACGAGCGAACTGCTGGTCGGCAAGTGCCTGGCGACCGTCATCCCGGCGGTGCTGGCCACCTATGCGGCTTTCGGGCTGTTCGTGTTGGGTGCCTGGCTGATGGTGGCCAACAAGATGTTGATCAGTGCCCTGTTCGACGCCCGCTGGCTGATCGCCGTTTTCATTGTTGGACCGCTTCTGGCCCTGATGGCCGTGGCGTTTTCGCTGATGGTCTCCTCGCGGGTGAACGACCCGCGCGTAGCCGAGCAGGTCTCGATGGTCATCATCGTGCCCGTGTTGGGTGGGTTCTTCGGGCAGATCGCGGGCTTGTTCGTTTTGAATAAAACCATTATCTCGTGGGTGGCGGTCGTGATGCTCGTCCTTGACGCATTGCTGCTTTACCTGGCCACCCAAGTGTTCCAGCGTGAACAAATCCTCACTCGATGGAAGTGAACCATGAAAAAAATCTGTTTTCCCTTGCTGCTTGTCCTGGCCATCAGCCTGCTGACCGTTACCGCGGTCTTCGCCCAGTCTGGGGCGCTGACATTATCCCTCGCGCGCGACTGGGGGTACGGTGGTTTCAATGGAGATATCCAGGGCCTGTTTACGATGCGCGTTTCGGGTCCTGAGAACCTGGTAAAAGTCGAATTCTATATCGACGATACCAAGATCGGCGAGGGCTCCCAGGCCAATTTTTCCCTGCAGTTCAACACGGACGATTTTGGCCTCGGTATGCATACGCTGTATGCCCTCGGCACCACCTCGGATGGGCAATCCTTGCGCTCGAACGAGATCAGCTCGAATTTCGTCACGGCTCAATCAGCCGGGAAATCCCTTTTCCCGGTCCTGGGAGTCGTTTTACTGGCTTTCCTTGGATCGGTATTCATACCATTTCTGTTCACCCGGGGTAAACACACCAACCTGCCGTTGGGCGCCGAACGCAACTATGGCGTCCGCGGCGGCACGATCTGTCCGAAGTGTCACCGCCCGTTTTCCCTGCCTTTCATTTCTGCGAACCTGGGAGTTTCCAGGGTGGTCGCCTGTCCGTTCTGTGGAAAGGTGAGCCTGGTGAAGCCGCTGCCGATCGAAACGTTGCGTGAAGCCGAGCGGGCCGAGTTGAAAGAGGCCCAGGCCGGCCAGGTCGCCGTCGGTGAGACCGAAGAGGAAAAGCTGAAGAAGGAACTGGACAGCACGAAATACCAGAGCATGTAAAACAGAACTCCGAGATCGATCTCGGAGTTTCATTTTCACCACGTGCGGCGCTTTTCCAACGATTATTGGAAAGGTCAACCTTTTCTGATACTGGATCTCCATACAAAAAATCATCTGCCCCACCTTGATTTCGTTCCCACGTTTGAAATTGGGATGTGCTGTATACTTGGCTCATGCCGTTCCCGATCCTGGCCACGAAACTGTATATCCCGCCAGCCAGGCACAACCTGGTCGTGCGTGAACGCCTGGTCGAACGGTTGAACGAAGGTTCGGGGTGCAAGCTGATCCTCATCTCCGCCCCGGCCGGTTTCGGCAAGACCACCCTGGTGAGCGCATGGATCGCCGGATTCAAGCAGCCGGTCGCCTGGCTTTCGCTGGATGAGGGCGATGGGGATCCCACCCGTTTTCTGACCTATTTCATTAGTGCCTTGCAAACAATCTCCCCGGATACCGGCAGCACGGTGCTGAACCTGCTCGCATCCCAACAGCCCCCGCCGATCGAAACCCTCCTGACATCCTTAATGAATGAACTGAGCGCCTTGTCGCAGGAAATATTTCTCATCCTGGACGACTACCACGCGCTCGATTCCAAGCCCGTTGACGCTGCCCTGGTCTTCCTGCTTCAACACATGCCCGAAAGGATGCACCTGGTCATCACCACCCGCGAGGATCCGGACATGCCGCTGGCGCGCCTTCGATCCCAGGGGCAGCTGACCGAACTGCGAGCTGCGGACCTGCGCTTCACCCCCGCCGAAGCCTCCGAGTTCCTCAACCGTGTGATGGACCTGGACCTTTCGGATGGAGAAGTCGCTGCATTGGAAGCCCGCACCGAGGGCTGGATCGCCGGGCTGCAAATGGCAGCCATCTCCATGCAGGATCGGGGCGACATCCCGGGGTTCATTCGCGCCTTCACCGGCAGCCATGTTTTCGTACTGGACTACCTGATTGAAGAAGTCCTGCAGCAGCAGTCTGAAAGCATCCAGACATTCTTGCTGCGCACATCGATCCTTGACCGTCTATGCGGACCGCTGTGTGACTCAGTTTTAGGGTCTTCCTCTGCTTCCGGACAAGAAACCCTGGAATATCTCGAACGCGCCAACCTGTTCATTGTCCCCCTGGATAAGGAACGACGCTGGTATCGTTATCACCATCTCTTTGGCGAGCTATTGCGAAAACGGCTGGGGCAAAATCTCGTGCCAGGAGAAATCGCAGGGTTGCACATCCAGGCCAGCGAATGGTATGAGCTGAATGGATTTCCGTTGGATGCGATCCATCACGCATTTGCTGTGGAAGATTTCAAGCGTGTGGCGAAACTGGCTGAGTTGAATTGGCCAGCAATGAATGAGAATGTTCAGTCAATTAAGTGGCTTGGCTGGTTGAAGAAACTTCCAGAAGAAATAATCCGTGCAAGACCTGTGCTCTGTGTTAATTATGCCTGGGCATTTTTGAATGCTGGCGAGCTGGAAGCTGCAGAAGCCAAAATGCAGGATGCGGAATATTGGCTGGAACCGACAACTGTCACAGGTGAGAAATCAGATGCCTCATCAATTGAAATGGTCGTTGTAGATGAAAAGAAGTTTAAATCGCTGCCTGTAGTGTTAGCCACCGCTCGCGCCTACCATGCCCAAGCCATCGGCGATATTTCCGGCACCATCAAGTACACTCAACGCATGCTCGACCTCTCGCCAGATGGAGATTCACAATGGCGAGAAGCAGCATTGTCTCTTATGGGACTCGCCCAGTATGCCAGCGGAAAATTGGATGCCGCCTACCGAGCCTTATCCGAAGGACTGGCGATGGCCGATCCCTATGCTGCAATCTCCGGAAATTTTGTCCTGGCTGGCATAAAATTGGCGCAAGGCCAGCTCAACACGGCATTAAGTATATATGAGAAAGCAATAAATCTTGTGCTGGAACACGGTGAGCCAATGCCTCTGGGAACAGAGTACCTGTATTCAGGAATAAGTGAGTTGCACTGTGAAAGAGGCGATCTGGAAGATGCCGCACAAGATTTGCTGACATGCAAGAAGCTGGGTGAACAAGTTGAATTACCAGATTGGCAGCATCGCTGGTATATTGCCCAGGCTCGACTACATGAGACAAAGGGAGACCTGGATGGTGCACTTGATCTGCTCGAAGAGGCGGAACGACGATTTGTTAGAACCCCTGTGCCCATCATACGCCCAATAGCAGCATTGAAGACCCGTATATGGATTGCACAGGGCAAAATAGCTGAAGCCCTGGATTGGGTACGTACAAGGGATCTATCTGTTGATGATGAGCTCAGCTACTTGCACGAGTTCGAGCATATGACCCTGGCGAGAATACTCATCACCCAGGAAAAGAGGAGTCCCGCAAATGGTTCTATTCATGACGCACAAGAACTACTGGAGCGACTCCTGCAAGCGGCAGAAGAAGATGGCAGGAAGGGTAGTGTGATCGAAATTCTTGTGCTGCAAGCGCTCGCTCACGATGCGCAGGGTAACTTGCCCCTTGCTCTCGTTTCCCTGGAACGTGCCTTGACCCTGGCTGAGCCGGAGGGTTACGTCCGCATCTTTGTGGACGAAGGCGAAGCAATGCGATCGTTGATCGAAAAACTATCGTGCAATCGAGATCATCCGCTGAGCGATTATGTGGACAAACTCCTGGCTGCATTTACACAAACGGTGGCTGTGCCAAAATCAGACCTTATCCATCAAAAATCAGATCTGATAGAGCCGCTGAGCGAACGTGAGCTGGAAGTGCTCAAGCTGCTGCGAAGCGAATTAAGCGGTCCGGAAATTTCAAGGCAATTAATCGTCTCTCTCAACACCTTTCGCACCCACACCAAAAGCATTTTCAATAAGCTGGGGGTCAAAACACGCCGGGCGGCTGTCCACCGAGCCGAGGAACTTGATCTGTTCTAACTGACTCAAAAACCCAACTGCAACCCCGACAGGTGTCATCAAACCACCTGCCGGGGATTTTTGTTTTTCACTAAAAATCACAGCATTGGTCACATCAAAATGTGATGACATCTCACATTATCGGGCATTATCCTTTTGGTAGATAAACAACGAAAAGACAAACGCGAGACGCATGATGTGTGACAAACAAACATTCGACGAACAACACAACCAGCATACGTGCTACGAAATCCGCCTCAAGGGACACCTGGATGACCGCTGGGCCGAATGGTTTGAAGGCCTGACCATCACGCTGGAAGCCAACGGCAACACGCTTTTGACCGGTACGGTGATCGACCAGGCCGCGTTGCATGGCTTGCTTAAAAAAGTGCGTGATTTGGGCATGACTTTGGTCTCGATAAATTTTATTAATCCTGGCCAGGAAAAAACAGGAGGGTAAATTGTAAATATTTCAATATTTGTTTTTGTGTTTACTAATCAATTATTCAAAAAAGGAGAAAAAAATGAATACATACAGAAAGAATGCAGTAATGGCAGGTGTCCTCTATTTCCTGGGGACGGTCTTTGGTGTTTTGAGCGGAGTCATTGGCGGCGAAGTGCTTTCCTCGTTCAGTTTCGGCAAACCGCTTGTTGGTGTGGATCTGTTGGGCATGGTTGCTGCCAATTCGTCACGGATTACCGGGGGTTCATTCTTAATCCTCATGATGGGGATTTCACTGGTGGCGATGACGGTTTTCCTCTATCCGCTCTTTAGAAAAGATAGCGAAGAACTGGCGACAGGGATGGTCCTTTTCCGTGGGGCATTGGAGGGAACTTTTTATTTTCTTTCGACCCTCGGTTTTTTAGCACTGGTCTTACTCGGTAATGAATACATAACCGCTGGCGCCGACTCGGCTGCTTTACAGTCCATGGGCAATGTCTTGTATTGGTTTCAAGGCCGCCTCGCTCCGGTCGGTCCCATCTTTTTCCTCATTGGGGCTACGTGTATATACCTCTCCTTCTACCGCACCCGGCTGATCCCCCGCTGGTTGTCCGTTTGGGGCTTTATCGGCGTGGTGACCTATATGGCTTCCTCCCTGTTGAAATTCTTTAGCATGGATCCCGGCATTGGGTTTTATCTGGAAATGGTGTTGGCGCCACAGGAAATGGTAATGGCAGTCTGGCTGATCGTGAAGGGATTCAATCCATCCGCGATCGCTGCCCTGTTTGCTAAAAGGGATTAAACGAAGTGTAACAGCCCATTCCCAGGGGAGTTACCCACCCGCTGATTGTTACCTGAATGAAGGGCTCTCAACTCCTGAGAGCGGAGAGCCCTTCACCTTTACGGTAGGGTCAACTACCAAAAAAAACCTATATTACAGGAGAAATTCAATGACTCACAAAGAAAGCATTAATTCGCCCCAAAAGACCGCAAGAGTGGCAGCGTTCGTGTTTCTGATCATATTTTTTCTGGGGATGTCCGCTGAACTTTTCATTCGTCCGGGCATTATTGTGCCGGGAGACGCCGCGGCAACCGTCAGGAATATTGCGGCTTCTGAATCGTTATTCCGTCTCTCCCTGGTGAGTGATCTAATTCGCCAGACGCTATTGATGTTATTGCCGCTTATTCTATACAAATTACTCAAACCGGTTAACAAAACCATTGCATCGCTTATGGTTATATTCTATCTGGTCTGTGTCCCTGTCTCAATGCTCAATGAGCTTAATCATTTGGCTGTCCTGCTGCTATCGAGTGGCGCTGGTTATTTAACAGCATTCAAAGCAGATCAAATGAATGCCCTGGTGATGTTCTTTCTCGATTTGCGCAAATATGGAACATTTATCCCCCAGTTTTTTTCCTTTTGGATTCTTCTCCTAGGTTATTTGGTTTTCAAGTCAGGTTTTCTTCCCAAGATTCTGGGCATCTTGTTGATGCTTGGAGGTTTATGCTATACGGGATTGGCGGTTTTATTCTTTCTTTTTCCCACCTTCGATACGACGATCTTTGGCCTGTTTGCGTTTGTTGCAGAAATGCTCTTTTACTTGTGGCTTTTGATCAAGGGTGTAAACGTCAATGAGTGGGAAAAACGGGCTCTTGAAACTACCTGATAAAAAGCAGCACCGGGTCAGACCGTATTTCAAGGAAAACTCATGAAAGCATTTATATACATAATATACGGCTCTCCCGATCCTTTTTAGCTCATGGAAGTTGAAAAATGATACAAAGGAGATGAGACTATGCATTCAACCGAACAGAAAACAAACAACTTTATCGTCCGCAGGCCGCTGTTGGCATTTTTTGTGCTCAGCTACACCTTCTTTTGGGGATTTCTTGCTCTGATCGTCGCCATCCTCAGTGTGTTGGGATTACAGCCGGATGCATTACCAGCCTGGGCATTGCCGATCATCGGTATTTTAGGTTCCTGGATGCCCAATCTCGCTGCTGTGGTCGTTACAGGTGTTCTCACGGGTCGTGAAGGTATCCGGCAACTGCTGGGAAAATACTTTGCATTTCGAATACCTTTTCGTTGGTATTTTATCGGGCTGTTTCCTTTTCCTTTGGCTTTTGCCGCAGTTGGTCTATACCGGTTGACGGGGGGAGCTGTCCCTGGGAATATGGGTTTATCAGTGGGTTTTTGGACTGGCTTGATTATTCTCAATCTGTTGCAAGGTGCAACCGGTGAAGAAGCCGGCTGGCGGGGCTTTGCACTCCCGCGTCTCCAAAATACCCAAGGGCCGGTTAAAGCTAGCCTGATTTTAGGGCTCCTATGGAATTTTTGGCATTTGCCGCTATGGTTCCTCAGTGGCTATTCTGGTCTTGATTTGCTGACCTATGTTCTCGCCTTTAGCGTGAGCATCATTTCACTGACATTCTTGATCACCTGGATATCCAACAAAACACCCAATAGCCTTATTCCAATCGTGATTGCTCACTTTTCCTTCAATGCCAGTCTGAACCTTGTTGATGCACGTGGTCTGGGCTTCGGGCCGACCCTGTCATTATTGGTCGTTACGGCCGGGATCTATCTGGTGATCGCTATCCTCGTTTGGAGTGCAAGAGGATGGTTCAAAATAAATACAAGGAGCCTAAAATGAAAACTGAGAAAACAGTTAAGGAAGCCTATACCTTTCTCGGATTAACCCTTGCATTGTCCTGGTTCGTTTTCTGGGGTCCTCTGGCTCTGTTCAAGATCCCAGCTGGCAGTTTCGTGAGTGATGTTAAAGGTCCCACCTGGGCGATCGCGTTATTCATCATCGGGGGATTTTTACCCTCCCTGTTGGCGATTTTTCTAACCTGGAAAAAAGAAGGGTTATCTGGATTACGTTTATTAGGTCAAAATATCATTCAATTCAAGCTTGGCTGGCGTTGGTACGGATATACCCTCCTGATCGTTATCGCTGGTACAGTGGGACAACTAACCATTAATAAACTCCTCGGCAATTCTATTAATGGGATTCTTATTTGGGCGCAATTAGGCAGCTTTTTGCCGCTATTGATCCTTGGCCCGTTGTCAGAAGAAATCGGCTGGCGCGGATATGCATTAGAAAGACTTCAGACGCGGTGGAATGCATTGACTTCATCCTTGATTGTCGGTTTGGTTTGGGCATTGTGGCATCTACCTTTATTTATGATGGTGGGCACTTCTCAGTATGAATTGAGACTCCCGTTCATTGCCTTTCTGATTGGTTTTACAGCCAATTCGATTTTATATACCTGGCTTTACAACAACACCAAACAGAGTATCTGGTCAGCGATCCTTTTTCACTGGTTATACACGTGTGCTTTCCACGTGATGTCTACCTGGGTAACCCGATCACCTCTCTATAACTGGCTGGAGTATTTACCCTATATGATCATGGCTGCCATCGTCGTCTGGATTTGGGGACCTCGGACATTGAGCAGATCGCAGAAAACATCAGGTTATGCCGTTGCTAAAAACGATGATCAATGAGGTGCTTTCAAAGGCACACCTTATCTACTGGTATCTTGATTAATGGAACAATTTCATTGTTCTGTACGTCGTTATTTTGACTGATCAAAAATCAAACCCCAGAGAGAGACTCATTGCGTTTTGCAAAAGAGCAATTCTTATAAAAAATGGAAAACAGAAAGAAGGAAATATAATGAAAAGGATCCTTACATTCACAATCATTTTGATGGCACTGACAGCCTGCACGGAACCTCAAGCGAATATGCCAAATCCTGCCTCGCTCTATTGCGAGCAGAATGGAAATAAACTTGAGATTCAAACAGCTTCCGATGGCAGCCAATCCGGAGTATGTGTTTTTCCGGATGGCAGTACCTGTGACGAGTGGGCTTATTACCGGGGAGAATGCGGCTTCACTGCACAAAAAAGCCTGACGCCTACCATAAACGTTGAGGCGACCATCGCAAATGCCAGTGGTGGATACATGCCACCCGATACCACGGAAGAGATTGCTGGTTGGCGGGGCGTCATCAAGAGTACGGAGCCCGGCGCACAGTATAACGACTACTTTGAGCTATGGACCAACGGCCAGACCATCTATTTTGGCATTGATTCCATGGACCCGGCGGTACAGGCGCAGATAGAGACGCTACGCGATAGTGGCAAAATCGTTCGTCTGTATGGCATTTTACACAATAATGTGCCTGACTATAACGGTTCTCAGGTCCAGGTGGTTCGCATCGATATTAATGAATAAATAAAAACTGATTAAACCTCATTACGTCATAACCGTTAGAGTGGTTGAGCCTTACACTAATTATCACGAAGAATGGATTTGACCTTATAACCAAGCAATAATGAGTCGCCTTTCCCCCGGGTGCAGCGATCCCCCCGGTGAATCGAGCTTCGGCGAGATTCTCGGGGGATGTCGCTCCCAACGGGAGCAGACCCTATTGGGAGCTGCTCCGGGGGACACTCCCCAAGTCACACCGTGACCTGGGGACGTAGAGCGCGACGCCTACAAGACGCAGGTGCTCCGAATTTCGTGTGCAACCCGCGTGCAACGCCAGTAGAAACTTTGGACACAGTAGACAATATGGACGATTTAGCACGCTAAGGACACTATGGACGGCGTACTTAGCTTCTTCGAATCAGTAGGTTCCGAGTTCAACTCTCGGCAGGGGCACTCTTTATAACTTCCTATCATAGGGTACTTGTATTGCAAGTTCAGCCCTGCGCTCATTGAGCGCCGTGTCCCCCGGAGGACCTCCCCGTTGGTCGGTCCACCCGGGGGAAGCCCCTCCGTCCTCCGGGCGACATCACGAGCAAAGCGAGTAGATGTCTTGGCAGCTCAGCGTTCTTTGAACGCTGAGCCCTTCTGAGCGACGCACTGCTGTGCGTCGCACCAGGAGGAAGGTTCTCGGGGTTATGTTCCGCAGGACGCAGAGCGCGTCGACCATTGGGAGCAGACCAAAGGTGAGCTGCTCCGGAAGACCCCGCACCTGTCAGGTGCAGGGGGTGGGCGCCTTTACTAGTGGTACCTCTGGTGTATCATGAAAAAAATATCGAGTTCCTGGATGACCATTTTCGTCACATCTGGTACCATTGCACTGGCGATGGTCTTCCTGCCCCTGGGTGGCTTTGATATGCTGATGTGCTTGTTCAATATCAGCATGCTCTTAACCGATCATTTTGGGTATAAACCGTATTTCACCGGAAGAAAGGATTTATCTCATGTTTGCCTGGATCAATTTTGCTGTTCTTGTCTTTGTCTCCGTACTTTTCCTGCTCTTTTACGTGAGCAGTGCCCGCCCGGCCGGGCGTGAAATGATCATCGGATCACAAGCTTACCGGCTCTGTGCTGTGGATCGTCTGATAGCCGGAGGGCTCGAGGGGATCATCACTGTCAATTACATCCTCTATTACTTCTTCCCGTTGGCAACACCTCTGCCGCAAAAATTTCCCTGGGCCTGGTGGATTTCACTCCTTATCGCCTTGCTCATCGGGATTCCTGCGATTGCCTTGATGGTGACCGGTATACGCCATGCCGGGGAGGAGACCATGCGCCCCAGGAAGGAACATACGTTGTACGTTGGCATCTATACGCGCATGCGCCACCCGCAGGCAGTTGGAGAAGTCTTCCTTTTTGGGGTGATCGCTCTGCTGCTGAGCTCGCCGTTCCTGGCTCTATTCTCACTTATTTACTTCCCAATTTTCATCATCACGAGCTATGCTGAGGAACAGGACTTGCTGCTGCGTTATGGGAAAGCCTACGCCGACTACTGCAAGCACACCGGGGCTTTTTGGCCTAAAAGAAAGGACAACCATGCCTGAAAAGATCAAGGATGTCAAACCGCCGCGCGGTCTGGCCCGCCTGGGCTTCCGCTTTCCAATCCAGCTCTACCGCCTGGGCTTGGGCGGCTTGCTCGGGAAACGTTTTCTTCTGCTCACTCACACCGGGCGCAAATCCGGGCGGGAACGTCAGGTGGTGTTGGAGGTCGTCCGCTATGACAAGGCGACGACCACTTTCATCGTCGCAGCAGGCTTCGGATCGGAATCCGACTGGTACCGCAATATCCGCCGCCACCCGCAGGTGAAGGTCCAGGGTGGGCGGAGGCGATGGGATATGGTTGCCCACTTCCTGACTCCTGAACAGTCAGGCGAGGAACTGCTCGACTATGCCCGCCGCTATCCCCTGGCATTCCGCGAACTGGCTCGTTTCATGGGGTTCAGATTAGATGGAAGCCAGGCGGATATTCGTGCCATGGGGAAGATGCTTGCGATGGTCGCTTTTCGACCAGCCGCTTTACCTGGTTCATGACGGTACCGTCGGGGTAAAGACCACGACAATCTCAATGAAATGTATCGGAATGATTATTTTATTTTTGGTTTGGTTGTCTGCCCATCCTCGGCCAGGTCCACCTTAAAGGATGGCACCTGATAATCCTTCGGCAAATGACCCGCTGGTAGGGTGGAAGCATTCCCATCACGTAGAGCATCATAATGGGGAGACATGATCTCGATGCCGGCCTCGTTGCATTGATCCTGGATGCTCTGGTGCAGGTCTGAGTAGATGTTGGCCATTTTTTGCGGCTGCATCGTGTAGGCGTTTATCTCATAGCTGACATAAAAATCGTCCAGGCTGGTCTGAAGGACAAACGGACGCGGCTCCGGCAGGATATCCGGCGTGGCCAGCGCTGCTTTAATGAGCGCCTCGTGCATCAAACGCCAGGGGGTATCGTAACCGATGGTGACCGTTGTGTTTAGGATCAGGCCGCGATCCTGCGCTTGCAGGCTATAGTTGATGATATGGCTGGCGAGCACCATGCTGTTCGGAATGGTGACCTCGACATTCTTGATCGTCTGGATCCTTGTGACCAGCAGCCCCTTGTCAATCACATCTCCAATGGTGTTGGCGATTTGAACCCGGTCGCCAACCCGGAAGGCACGCGTATAGATCAACACAATCCCGGCAACAATGTTGCCCACCAGTGAGGTTGATCCCAAAGAGACCAGAACACCAAGGAATATGGATACACCCTGGAACGCCGGTGTGGTCGATCCCGGAAGATAGGGGAAGGCGATGATCAACGATAACGCGATGATGGCAACCCGCACCAACTGATAGGTAGGTTTGGCCCACTCGGGGTGAAACCCTGAAATCGAGATGGTTTTTTTGCCAATCTCCTGGAAGAGGAAGTTGATTAATTTCAAGCTAAAGTATGTAACCAGGAGGATGGATACCAGGTTGATCAGGCTGGGCAGGTAATCCACAAAACTAATCCAACCACGAGAGATTACCTTCAGCAGGCTGTTGAGCAGATTGATCACGAATCCGCGTGTTTGTGGAAAGATGCTGAACACGCCGGTCAGGAAAATCAATATCAGGATAAAATCGACCAAATAGCGGCTGTACTTGCTGACCCCAAGTAAGAAATCTGTCACCTTCTTTGCGCTGAGGAGTTCCAATTTTTGAATCTTTAATGCCCTTCACCCGATTGCCACGTTCAGCTTCGATGCGCCTGGAGAGGCTGGCAAATCCGGTCTTTACCCAGCCAAAGGATTTGAAAAGGAGGATCGTGATGAGTGTAATCAGAACAAGGTCATACAGAAAGACAACCAGCGGCAGTTGGAATACATTATCGATATATGTCCATACATTGTCCAGAAAAGTACGAATATCCGGATGACTATAAAGGATACTCCATGCACCCCATGCTGACAGCAACAATACCACCCAGCGGATCAATCGGCGGATCCACAGCTCCACCGGGCTCGTATCCGGTTTTTTCGACCATCGTGAGAGGACTTCAATGATCCTGGTTTTCCGCAACATACGGAGGAGAAGCCATGACAGCAGTCTGCCGAGAGCCCAGCCTAGAACAAGAATGATCGCTGCAAGCACCAGGACGACCCAGATAATTGCCAGACTATTTTGAATAAACGTGGTAATGACCATGGCACATCTCCATTTTCATGAAAAAACCTGGGCTGAGAACCCTGTAATTGAATTTCCATCAGTCATACTAATTGCCCTAAACTGAAATGATTATTAAGCCGTTGCTCAAAACGCGGATGCATACCGGATGAAAACGGTCAGGCAGAAGATTGGTCACCATTCTCCCAGGTGACCCAGATCGGTTCCACATTATCGGGAATCATTGTGTAAGCCAAGCCGATCGGAATATCTCGAATCTTGCATAAAGCGGTGGCGAGTGCAATCCCGTGTGAGACGACCAGAACGGGGTCGCTGGGGCTGCCTGAGGCAATATCATTTAATGCAGATTGGACACGTTTTGCAACCTCGCTGACAGTCTCACCGCCAGGCGGTCTCACATTGGCAGGATCCTGCTTCCGTTTTTCCCATATATCCGCATAGCGTGATTTGATCGTATCCACGTTCTGGCCTTCCCATTCACCCTGATGGATCTCACGCAGGCGAGCATCGATGAAGACCGGCAGTGCCAGTTCTTTCGCGATGATCAGAGCTGTATCCCTGGCCCGTAGCAGATCGCTGGTGTAAATGGCATCGAAGGATTCCCCGGCCAGTTTTTCGGCCAGCCTATGCGCCTGAACGCGGCCGTTATCATTTAAGGAAATATCACTCTGGCCTTGATATCGTCCTTCCAGATTCCAATCCGTTTCGCCGTGACGGATAAGGCAGAGTTGTGTCATTTTTTGTGATGCTCAAGGTAGGCCGGGATGCTGATCATGGGCGGGCGGTGGCGTTCGGCGACCTCTTCCACTTCCAGGAAATAGCCACCCTCCGTCCTGCGGATCATCTTCATCGATTTATTGATATCCTCGATGATCGATCGCTCATAACGCTCCTCCAGTTTATGAAGAACGGTCTGGATGATGGCAAAGGACATTTTGCCGAGTGCCTCAAGCTCCTGGTTGTGATGGATTCGTTCGAGCAGATCCACCTGAGCAATCGAGCGGAGCCCAAATTTCTCGAAAATATCGATCAACAGACCTGTTTCAACCCCATAGCCCGAAAAGAAGGTTGCGTTTTCAAGTGCCCCGCGGCGCCCGGCATATTCACCGGATAGTGGTTGAATCACACCGGAAAGTTCCGGGTAAAAAAGGTTCAACAACGGCCGCGCGGTTAACTCTGTGACACGCCCGCCGCCACCAGCCTGAACCATGCCACCCACCTTGAGGGGCCGGCGATAGAAGCCTTTGACGAATTGGATATCCCGGTTGAGTAGCAGGGGACCCACGATACCGTAGACGAAACGAGGATGGATGTTTATGATGTCCGTATCGATCCAGGCGATGATATCGCCCTGGGTAACCAATAGGCTCTTCCATAAGGCTTCACCCTTGCCCGGTCGGGCACCCAGCCCGGGTAGTAATTGCTGGTGTATATACACCGGGATGCCCAGTGCTTCAGCGATACTCCGCGTTTGATCAGTAGAGTCAGAATCGATCAGCACGATCTCATCCAGCAGGGGAACATTATCCATCAAGGCGCTTTTAATGGTTGAGATGACTTTGTGTACGGTTTTTTCTTCATTAAGGGAAGGCATGGCCAGGCTGATGGTGCTGCCCTGCTCTTCTTTGAATTTCATCAACTGCTTGAGATCCGAGAATTCATCCGCGTGGAAAGTGTTTTCAGCGAACCATTTATCCACCAGGATCGAGATCGCTTTTGCACCAATGGTCTCGTCGAACATGGATTCAGCAATGGGCTGGTGCGTTTTAACCACCATGACCGTGGCAGGTGATTCACGCAGCAAGGTATTGGCCACCGAACCAATGGATGAAACCCCCAAACTCTTCGATGCGGTTACCCCCAGAATGACCAGATCGTATTGCCGTGATTCTTCAAGGATGCTGTGCGCGACATCCTGCGTAACAACCGAACGCAGATTGACTTCAGGCATCTGCTTCAGGATGTGTTTAAATCCCTTGAAGGGTGCATCATTGACGGCGCTGCTCAAGGACAAGTGGAGCACGTCCATCTGTTCCGGGTTCAGACCCATACCGATCCGGAAAGCCAATTCCGCATGCGGACCTCCACGAACAGTGATCAGCGTCCGGTCCAGGTTCAAAGGAGCCATGCCGCGGACGATGGCGATATCGCAAACTGAGTTGGAAAGAACCTCCTGTACTGACAAACCGCATGCCAGGGTGTCATCCTGCCATTCAACAATGACAAGCTCGGGATTCTCCTGGGCAATGACGGTGACCAGATCTTTCCAGGGGGTTTCCGACACAATGACGGTGGATTTGTAATGGGTAGAGGGGTTGCTGTATGAGAGCAGGCGCTTGCGCACCAATCTGGCTGTCTGTGCACCGGCACTGATGGCTTTGTCACCCGTGATCGGGACTACCCCGACCAGGATGACCTCATCGGCGATGGTCTGGGCAAGTCCCAGCGCGGCATCCCCGATAATCCCGGTCCCAATTGGAACCAGCGCAGTTTTGATTTTACCCAAATGGCGGGGCATCACATCACCTCCTGTAATAATGGTTCAATTTGCTTTGCATAGATTGAATCCCAGGTGAAGGTGCGCTTTGCGCGGCGAGCCCAGCGTACCGTTGCCTCGTTATCCAGCCGATGGCGAATTTGTGTGGCGATCGCTTGCGGATCGCCGTTGACCGGGAAGTAGCTCACGTCGTCGTGTCCCAGTTCTCGCAGGACGGGAATATCGGCACAGAAAACAGGCAGGCCGCTGAAGGCAGCTTCGATGATGGGGATACCAAAGCCTTCCTCCTTGCTTGGAAATAATAACGCATCTGCCAACTTGTAAAAATCGGCGATGACCGGGTCAGATATGAACCCGGTTACCTCCTCGGCCAGAAATATCGCGGCACCCTGCAAATTCAACGCGTCACGCATTGCCAGCAATTTACGCAGGTAGGATGCATTGGCAGGATTATGCGGTCCTTCGGGTCCAGTGATCAATAACACGGCATTCGGTAATTCATGTCTCAGTTCAGCCAGGATATGCAAGGCCAGCTCTATGTTTTTACGGGGGGTCAGGCGCACCGGCAGCAGGAACAGTGGATCAGCCTGGATTAAATTCAGTTGATCCTTTAATTGCATGGTCAGCGGGTCAAGCTTGTAGAAGGTGTCCATCTCCACGCCATTCGGGATGATGTGGATCGATTCGGGTGGAATGCCAAGCAGGTTGCCCAGTTCCCGGCGGCGGGTTTCGGAGATAACCACCTGGACGGCGTTTTTCCATGGGGTGCGGAGTAAATCCCAGGGGTAACCTGGGTGCAGTTCAGCCCGGTAGCGGGGAGTGGTCCATGCCAGGTCGTGATGCCACAGAATCAGTCTTGGGAATCCCGGTATCTGGCAGGCCTGTTCCAGCGCAGCTGTCAGCGCCAGGTTTTTATGCAGCGAGGCGACATTATGTGCGATTAAGATCTCAAAACCCTCCAGAGCTGTCACCAGGTCTGCTTTAATCCGATCGCGCAGATCCTTAAAATCATCCATCATCTGCCCGCTGTCGAGCATCTTCTTAACCCGTAGCACGTCCGGGTGGCGCGAATCCAGCCGTTCCATGATCCGTACAGGGATGCGCTGATCAAAAACCTCACCCCGGCCAGCCAGGATCGTGACCTCATGTCCGGCTTTGGACATCAGGCGGGCGTGATGGGCCAGGACGCTTTCGACACCCCCTACAATGGGCGGGGAGGAGTAGTGCAGCAAGGCAATCTTCATACCACCTCTCCAAAGCAGTCAGACAGCAACAGGCCGAGACGACGTTCCAGCATGGTATACGAGAAATAGCGTCTGGCTAGTTGATAATTATGTTCGCATTGTGTCTGCGCAACCTCCGGATGGGTGAGAATAAATCGTGCTTCCTCCAGCGTTTTTTCGCTGATGAAGTCATCAAATTCGATCACTTGAAAACCCTTGGGTTTAATATCCGCTTCATAAATCGAATAATTATTCACGACCAGTGGCCGTTTGAAATAAATGGCCTCAAGGAAGGCATTGCCAAAACCCTCCATGGTGGATGGATAGGTGACCAGGTCGGCCTGCGGGTAGACATCACTCAGGGCGTAGATCTTGCGTCCATCGGACGTGGTCCCGCGCTCGGGACCGACAATGGCTGACTCGAAGTTTACCGTCACCTGCAGGAGGGAGGCAAATTCATGCACGCGCTTTTCGTAATCGGTGCCTTCGTCGCCGGCAGCATGCGAAATGACCAGCTCGGCTGGCAGCCCGAGCCGGCGGGTCAACTCGATGGCGTGCTCGATCCCCTTGCGCTGGATGATCCTGGTCGGCTGCAGGATCAGGTATTGTTCGGGAGACAGGCCCAGGTCCGGACGTGCCGAGAGCGCATAGTCATCCAGGGGGGCAGGGGGTGAATCAAAATCCATGACATTCGGGATGATCATGGCTGCCAGGCCGGTTCTGGACGCGAGCTGGAAAGCCTGCACGGAGTTCAGCACGACATGGCGAATGGAGGGCAGGTTGGGTGGGAAGGCGGCAGCCAGGTAATCACGAACAGAATTATTCATGAAGCGCTGGCGTTCCCAGAAGAAATCATGATGGTGGGCGATGACCGGGTAGCCTGTCTCGGCGATGAATTCGGTCAGCGCCAGGCCGAGCGGCAGGTTGATTGGGATGGTGAGCGCATTCTCGACGATGAGTGCTTCAAGCTGGAAGCGGGAGGCGAATTGATACAGGTGGTCCTTGAAATAATCCTTCAGATCCTGCACCTGTTTGGTGACGCTTGCCGGGCGGATATAGACCGAGAAGAAATCCTGGCGAAGTTCTTCCACCCCGGTATGCGCAGTGACTTGCTTGTGCATTTGCCCCCATTCACCCGCAAAGACGATCCTGTTGATTGAATCGATGGTCGGATGTCGATAAAAAGCCTCAGGGACGATATAGCTTTTCTCCGGCGGACGATCGCATTCACCGCAGAAGTAATAGCAGGTATGATCCATCCGTTCCAGAACAGCGGCCCATTTTGCGCTTTCAAGTGAGACACCGTCTGTTCCAGCAAACCGTGTGGATATGAATCCGAGGTGCCGGGAGGGGGTCATTTGGTCTCTCCTGGTAAGCTAAATCCTTTTTGATGCATGCTTAATTATATCCGCTAAACAATTATGATACAGTAAAATAACGTTATGGGTATGACTTTTTATACCACACTCCTCACCAGGATTTACAGTCCGGAGCTTGCCAACCAAACCGTGCAACGATTGCAGCAACTGGTCGAAAAATACCGCAATCACATTCCGGTTCCTGATAAAACCTCCCTGGATGAAAACGATGCGATCCTGATCACCTATGCCGACCAAATCCGCGAGCCTGGCAGGCCGCCATTGCAGACAATGGCGAAATTTTGCAAAACCCACTTGCGGGACCTGATCAGCGGGCTTCACATCCTGCCGTTCTTTCCCTGGTCATCGGATGATGGTTTCTCAGTCATGGATCATCGCGCGGTTGATCCAGACCTAGGCACCTGGTTGGATATTGAGCAGCTGGGGCGATCCTTCCGGTTGATGTTTGATGGCGTCATCAACCATGCCTCAGCCCGGGGGGTGTGGTTCAAGGCTTTTCTGCGTAATGAAATTCCATATCGCGACTATTTTATGGTGGTCGAGGGCAACCCCGATCTGTCACGGGTTGTCCGGCCGCGAGCTCTGCCATTGTTGACTGAATTCCAAACAGGCGCAGGCAAACGCTGTGTGTGGACGACATTCAGTGAAGACCAGGTGGATCTTGATTTTCATAATCCCGCCGTGCTGCTCGAAATGATCGACATCCTGCTCATGTACGCTCAGCGCGGTGCCCAATTCCTGCGCCTGGATGCGATCGCCTACCTTTGGAAGGAGATCGGAACGACCTGTATTCATCTTCCCCAAACACATGCCATCATTCAGCTCCTGCGCGCAATCCTTGACGATGTGGCACCCCATGTCCGCCTGATCACCGAGACCAATGTGCCGCATGCGGACAACATTTCCTATTTTGGCGATGGTTGGAACGAAGCCCAGCTCGTCTATAATTTCGCGCTTCCGCCGCTTGTGCTCCACACCTTTCGTACAGGCGACTCTACCATACTCTCGACCTGGGCTTTGGAATTGGCATTCCCCTCCGACCGGGTCACATATTTCAATTTCCTGGCCTCACATGATGGAATCGGGCTGAACCCTGTCCGGGGGATCCTTTCCGCGCAGGAGATCGATGCGTTGGTTCAGCAGGCACGCGCGCATGGGGGCTTGATCTCTCATAAGCAGAATGCCGATGGAACCCAAAGCCCTTATGAACTGAATATCAGTTACTTTGATGCGCTTTCTGATCCATCGGGCGATGAACCGGTAGATGTGCAGGTCGCTCGATTCATGTCAGCCCAGGCCATCCTGTTATCATTGAGAGGTGTACCGGGTATTTACTTTCACAGCCTGGTGGGATCTCGCAACTGGTTGGAAGGTGTTAAACACACCGCTCAAGCGCGAACCATAAATCGCAAAAAAATTCAAATGGATTCTCTCGAAAGTGAATTGAATGAAACGGGCTCTTTGAGTCAGCTCGTTTTTTCAGGTTTCAAAAAGTTGCTATCCGCAAGAAGGGCCAGCCCGGCTTTTCATCCGAATGGAGACCAAAAAGTTGTGATGATGCATCCGGGGCTATTCTCAATAATCCGAACCTCTCCGGATGGACAGGAAACGGTTATCTGCATTCATAATGTTAAAAATCAATACCTTGAAACAGAGGTTAATCTTAACGATCTTGGACTAAACCGGGCAACCAAAATTAAAGATTTGCTCAGTCAAAAGACCATTAAGGTGGTTAATGATCGGGCAGCTATCAGGTTGGCACCGTATTCAGTTGTCTGGATGACAGGCGCTGTCTGAGGCTTTCAGCAGCGCTGTTTCGACCATGGGAACGTTCAGGAATTGGATGAAAATGGATCACTTTACATTAGCTCCCACCTATTCTTTGGATAAGATGGTTTTAGGGGATTCCATTAAAAATATCTTATCGTCTGCGTTGGAGAGAGTGGACCCTTATCAGTCCGTAATGGTTAATTTGGAGAAGCAATATAAAAACCAAATTGATCATAAGGATGGAAATCGAAGGATCATCATCATTTCATTTGGCAAGGCAGCCATACCGATGGCCCGGGCAGCCGTTGACTTCTTCGATAACCAGGATGTTCGCGGTGTGATTGTCACCAAGCATCCTGATGTTATAAAAATGGGGAATCTGGAGGTGATAAAGGCGGGGCATCCAACGCCGGACAGAAACAGTGTTCGGGCAGCAAAAAAAATTGAGAGGATACTGACTCAATCGAATGAACAGGATATGGTTGTATTTCTGATATCCGGTGGCGGATCCTCACTGCTCACACATCCATCAGGCTCAATCAGCTTAATGGATATGCAAAGACTGACCAGCCTGTTGTTACTCAGCGGCGCGACGATCAATGATATCAATTGCATCCGAAGACATATAGACCGAATCAAGGGTGGGGGATTATTAAAATACGGTCAAGCAAATGAGATCCATTCTTTCATCCTTTCGGATGTGATTGGCAATAAACTTGAAGATATTGCCTCAGGACCCACCAGTGTTGATCCAACAACATTCAATGATGCCTGGGAAATAATAGAAAAATTTGGAATTTCGGAGACCATACCCGGATCAATCAAGGACCACCTGTTGAAGGGTGTCGGTAACCATATACCAGAAACGGCCAAGTCGATAAATATGGAGAATAAAGTCATTCACAATCAAATCATTGGGTGCAACCGCGATGCAGCCCTGGCCGCAATGAATCGGGCAAAACAGGAGGGGTTTCACTCAACCGTCATCGCATCAGATCTTATTGGCGAAGCATCACTGGTCGGTCAACAATTGGCAGATATATTAATCGATGCAATTTCCTCTGGGAATACAACAAATCAACCGGTATGCTATATCGCGGGTGGGGAGACAACCGTAACGGTTAATGGTGATGGCCTGGGGGGCAGGAACATGGAAGTAGCCTTGGGAGCGGTTGAAAAGCTGGCTGGGCAGAAATCCATCGCTTTACTCACTTTTGCAACGGATGGCGAGGATGGAAAAACAGATTCTGCCGGCGCAATTGTGACAGGCGAGACCCATGCCCGGGCAATGGCGCTAGACATGCATGCGGGGAAGTATCTGATGACCAACGACTCATATAACTATTTTAAGAGACTTAAGGACCTTGTTGTTGTTGGTCCCACACAAACGAATGTGAATGATTTGAATTTCCTGTTTACTGGCTTGCATTGAGCGCATTCAACCCGCGTACAACCCCCAAAATACAGGGGGCCAGCGGAGGCAAATGTCAGCTGGCTGGGGGATTCCAAAGTCACCAGCTTCGCGGTGCCGAGGTGGGAGAGCCCATCCAGGGGCGTCAATTCCTTTACATCGCTAAGGGCTTAAATAGGCTAAAAGTGACCCTGTTACCTTGTGACGATGTATACGTAACAATCGTACAGTAAAGTGGATATCAGGCTCAAATAGTCACGCGGGTCGATACGATCTCGATGTTTCTTAATATCATTAATTAATCTTCGCTCTTTTGGTGCGTGGAGGATTTTTAGATAATTTTCCAACATTTGATCACCCAAAGAACTAAACCGTTCGTTGTCAAATAGCTCTGTCTGGTTTGTCTCGAACCTGCTATTGATCACATATCTGAGCCTTTCACCATTTATCACGCCATCAATTTTCCTTTTTCCCGGTTCCAAAATACCATAATGCGTGCCGCTTTTGTAAGAAAGGGTGGTGCTGGTGGTTGTTGTCGGTAGTGTGCCAATTGCTTTAGGCGACCAAAATGTGGAATTGATCAATAAGGTCTTTTGCATCAGAGACTCGTACAATTCGCTCCGGGTATGAAATCCAGGGGCGATGTAATACACCAGGTTATTCAGATCCTCCAGGTTCAGTAACAATTCATGCCGTTTGTTCTTATGTTTTGGATGGATCAGGAAGCGATAATAAGGAATTCCCCAGTCATCTTTCAATGACGAAGCTGTGCCAACAATGTGTTCACTTAATTTAAACTGCATGAACAGCAGTACTGCCCTGGTATTCATGTTGGTCTTGTAAATTGCTTCCTTTTGCAACGAGGGAAAAATAGGCGCACCCAGAATCATTACACCGTATTGGGTTACCAGTTCGAATGTGAGTGCTGTACTGTAAGCAATATCTGTTATTTCTGGTTTCATTTGATACTCCTTTCACCAAATGAATTTGCATCCTAATAGTTGCGCTGCTGTTTACGCCGTTCACGAACCTGCTTTTCAACAGCATCCAATGCGCCGTCCAGAGTGGACTGGAATGCCTCACCTTTTTCGGTCGCGGCAATATGATTTGATCCCATGTAGACGATAATCGTCACCTCGTATATATACGAGGTCTGACGCCCTTGAGCAGGTTGTTTCAAGTTAACAACCGCGCCTGAAATATCGTTATGGCCTTCTGCCAGTTTGCTTAGCCGGTCTGCGGCCAGGGCGAAGAAATCGTTCTCGCTTTTCTTTACATCATCAATTTCATTATTAAATTCAATCGGAAAATTGGCTTTATCCATATTTACCTTCTTTGTCTTATTGAATCACGATCATGTAAACAGGCTCTGTGTTCGTTTTTCAGATAAAATCCCAAATCTAATATCGAAAAACAGCAGCGACGGGTGAGCCTGTGGGCATTTCATCGAGAGAAAGAGCGTAAACCGCTCCCCCATTTTGCAGGGTTTTCATGGCGGCGAAATCCAATAGAGCGATATGATCGAGTGTGCCCTGCCCATCCGAATTTAGAATGACTTTCCCGGTTTCAGGATCGAATGTACCCCAAACCTGAGCCTCAACAGACAGGATGAGTTTATCCACACGTCCATTAAAGGCCGCGGTGACAATTTTCTCAATATTATCCGTTGCTCGATCTTTATTGGCGAGCTGCAGGTATTCCTTCACAGTATCTTTTGTTACCTGATTGAAGTAGGCTTCCACAATCGGCCAGGCTTTTTCCCTTAATTCTTCAGGTCTCAAATGTTCAGGACTTCCGGTGATACCTTCCTCCATGATATGCGCATAATCGCTGACTTTATGATAAATCGGCAGCAGATAATCAACACCAGCCAGAACGAGCGGCACCCGCAGCTCGTGAAAGATATTCTTTAGACCGACATCCACCAGGTTGAGATACTTCTCAATCCAAGCTTTTTGTTCCTCATCGCCGGGCCCCTGTCCATGGAACATACCTTTCCCGGCCTCGCCCTGTGATGTGCCCGTGTGCATTTGCAGCTGTTTTTGTGGATCATCGAGGGCAAGAGCCTCTTCCAGGCTCACGGGTGTCCCATCTGGCAAATCGATTTGACCGACACTGTACCGTGTTCCCTCGAACAATCTGACCGCATTCTGGCTGATTGCCAGAATATAATAATGGCCATTATTTGTGAATAACGGTAAAACGGGTTTAACATAATAGGATCGAGCAATGATGAGCAGTTCTTCGACATAAAACGGCAGGTGATAATAGTGGAAATCGTTCGCACTGATAAAAACAGCCAAGCCATCGCGCTGATGATCCCAGAAATCGGAATCATCCAATAATGCCTGCGCCGGTTGGAGAAACGCACTCACTTCGCGAGGGCCCATCCCACTACCCAATAACTGCTTTTCAACCTCACGAAGTTGATTTTTAAAGCGTAAGGGATCCTGTTGGGTTTCCTGGCCAGTGCGATGCGTTGGTTGAAAAATCGATATACTTGGACTTGCTGTTTGTTGCGCCAATTCTTTGAGTTGATCCAAAGTCAGGTTTTCCATCTTGTACCTCCAGGTGAATTAACCGGATTTCAACCTTCAGAAGACCGATTGAGAAAGATTTATTACCGATATTATTCCATCATACAATGAATAGTCTCCATCCGCAACAGTCGTCTGGGGAGTATTGATCTACACCAATTGGGGGACAGATTTTCAATAGCTTGGCTGAATTCTTCATAGGACGCAACACGAGCCGTCCAATGGACACTGCGTTTTCTTTTTCAAGATGCATGAAGATTGTTTGATAAAATTTCCATTCCTTCGAACCCCCTGGATATATCAATGCGCCGAGCATTCAAGTCGGACATCGTGAATAGATGTAAAATAGCATGGGAGCGTCATTCTCTTTATCAAAGATGACGGACTCCCGTTTCTGGTGATTAGAGTCAGTTATAAATTTCAATAACCGGGTCTACGGTTCCATTTACTGATCTAAAACAATTATGTTGAACTTAAAGAAGATCCTGCTGATTGTAGTGTTATTGGGTGTCTTGTTTTCTTTTCAAACAACAGATGCGCAGGGGTCAAATTCCACCTCCCCATCCGCTTCCACGGCGGCTGATCTCATCCAGGCGGTCAACGCCCTGCGCATCTCCAACGGCGTGCCCGCCCTGCCCACCCATCCCATCCTGATGCAGATCGCCCAGATCGAGGCTGAAGGCATCGCGGCCGGCATGAATGGACATTGGCGCCCAAATGGTCTCACATTGGGTCAATGGCTGCTATCCCTGGGCTATCCCTTATCCGGGGATCTCTCACTGGATGGCTATCGCTCGGAGAACTGGATCACAGGCCCCAACCTGACACCCGAGGATGCCGTCCTATTATGGACCGGGGATGAGCCACACCTGAACACGATGCTCTCCCTTCATCGCAGCGATATCGGGGCCGGCGTGGCGACTTCGATCGACGAATGGGGTCAAACGGTCATTTATTACGTGCTGGAAACTGCGCTGCAAACCACGAGCGGTCAAATGCAGTATGATGCCTACCCGACGCTGACCGCCCTGGCGACGATCCAGTCCTCCGGGTACGGCGATGCCACCCAGGCAGCACAGTCACTGCTGGTTCCACAATACATCCTGAAGGTGGTGCAGGCCACCGCCCGGTCGGACGGTGATGTGATCCATGAAGTCGGCAACGGGCAAAGCCTGTGGAGCATCGCCATCGAGTATGGGGTCAAGATCGAGCAGATCCAGCGATTGAACAACCTGCCTTCCACAGATATTTACCTGGGACAAAAATTACTGGTACAGAAGGGCGCCACGCAGCCAATACCAACGTCCACTGCCACCGAAACACCCACTGCTTCACCGATGACACCGACGTCTTTAAAAGTTCAAACCGCCACACCCCAACCAATGGAAAAGGCCGCTTCACAGGATCAAACGGGAAACAGGGTTAACTTTGGCGCAATCGCAATTGCCGCCTTATTTTTGGTCGGATTTTTGATTATCATAACCAGTCGGAAAAAATGAATTGGCCATCAAAAGCCAGATGAGCCACAAGGACGGCTCCTCTGAGAATGCCCGGCCTTCCAAGGTTGGCGAACTGTATTCAATGATCGCGTTCCGGGATGTTTCTCAGTGATCTGCGCCATCCCGATCTCACACCCTCTTCTCCGATGCGTGAATCCCGCCCTGATAGGGAGGGATAGGCAGGCTATTCATTGAGAAAAGTGTTTTATCGATACCTGTAACGAAAATTCAGGGCAAGCATCTACAATTAAAGGTGAGGGAGGGGATAGTCTTCTATCGGGATTCGAGCCACCGGAGGAATGGTCATGCCTAGGAATTCAATATTTACGATGAAGTTTTCTAAAGTATACCCACTCTACGTTCAAAAAGCAGAACGTAAGAATCGCACCAGGGAAGAAGTTGACCAGATCATCTGCTGGCTGACGGGCTATACCCGGGTGGGCTTGCAGCAGCAAATCGACCAGGGGAACGATTTTGAAACATTTTTTACTCAAGCCCCGTCCCTCAATCCGAATAGCCCACTGATCAAAGGCGTTGTGTGTGGTGTCCGTGTGGAAGAGATTGAGGATCCGTTGATGCAAAAGATACGTTACCTGGACAAACTGATCGATGAGCTCGCTAAAGGAAGAGCAATGGAGAAGATCCTGCGGTCGTGAATCCGATGGACCTGCAATCCCCCTGGGGGGGCGTGCTTCAGCGCAACACTCAGGGGGAATCCGCTGCCCGGTTCTAATGTCTCTCTGATGAAGCCACGCTATACTATTAATCGCGAAGGTTATATAATGATATTTAATCCCACAGTTTCCAGGATATTCCTTCGATCAGTTACAACGCGCCTGGAATCGGCGGGGAGTCATGGAGGACTGACCTATGCCTTTTAATGAGAAATCCCGATTGGATCCCTCGCAAGTTCAGGACCGGCGTGGAATGAGCACGGGTGCCAAAGTAGCCGTGGGAGGCGGTGGGCTCGGCCTGCTGCTCCTGCTGGTGTCCCTGATCTTCGGGTTCAATCCCGGCGACCTGGTAAACACATCCCTGGTCGAGCCAGCCTACAGCGACCCGTCTGGCGGGCAGATCACCGACCTGGCGGCCGAATGCCAGACCGGGGCGGATGCCAACACCCGTACCGACTGCGCCCTGGTGGGCTACGTCAACAGCATCCAGGCCTTTTGGTCTGATGTCTTCGCAGAGCAGGGCATCCAGTACACCCCGGCCCGAACCGTACTGTATTCCGGCTCAACCGATGCAGCCTGCGGCTATGCCCAGGGTGCCATGGGCCCATTTTATTGCACGATGGATCAACAGGTCTATCTCGACCTGGCCTTCTTCGACACGCTTCAGCAGCGTTTTGGCGCTGGTGGGGGCCCGTTCGCCATGGCTTATGTCGTGTCGCATGAATACAGCCATCACATCCAGAACCTGTTGGGAATTTTGGAAACAGGCGGCACGGGACCGCAGAGCATGACGGTCTACACCGAGCTGCAGGCCGACTGCCTGGCGGGCGTGTGGATCGCGCATGCCGTCGACACCGGTTACCTGTCGCAGCTGACTGACCAGGAGCTCACCCAGGCCCTGGATGCTGCCGCGGCTGTGGGCGATGACCGCATCCAGGCCCAGACCCAGGGGTATGTCATGCCCGAGACCTGGACTCACGGGTCGTCGGATCAGCGCTACACCGCGCTGCTGGAGGGCATCCAGTCCGGCGATCCCAACACCTGCGAAAGCCCCGGCTGGACCGAGTAGCGGCTTCTATATGCTTTGATTACCCGTAGGGGCGCACAGAAGTGCGCCCCTACTTTTATATTCGAAAAGCTCCGCACCTGGGTACGCAGATCGTCGTACCTCAACTGCCCCCTTCGTAAGCCCCCGATCTTAGAGGGTTAGGGGGATCAGGCGTAGTCGCCAGGCGCAGGCGCCCCGTAATCCAGATGGGACGAACATAACAATGGCTCATCAGACAATAATTGTGAAAATTATTACTGAGTAGTTAAAGAGTGCTATACTCGATCAATATTCAAGAGGGACACATCCAATGCTGCATCGCAACATCCATCGCATAACCCAAGTCTTGATCTTATTACTATTTATTGCATTTCTATATCCACAAACCACACAAGCCGCAGCAGGTCCGGTTTTCGACTACCCTGTCAATGGGCAGTCCCTGGATGTCAACGGCGCGTACCTGTTTCGGGTCCAACCCATGACGGGCGCCACCGGTTATCTATGGGGCTTTTTCCAGGATGGCGCCCTGGTCTGGGAAAACCAGCGCGACGAGGGGCAATTATCCACCAATGAATACGCCATCTACCCCCACACGCTGGCGCATTCGAAATTCGTCCCCGGAGATGTTGAGGTTTGGGTTCGGGCAGTCGTCGGCGGGCAATACACCGATGCAACGATCATTACCATTCACCTGATCGGCACGCCAGAAGACTCCTTCAAGAGCTACCTGCCTCTGGTCTCCTGGGAGCTGCCGGTCATCCACCGTGTGCCGGTCCTGGTCATGGCCTATTATCCACCGGACCCGGCCAATCCACTTTACCTGGACCCGGTGGAAACCGGATGGTCAGGCATGCTTATAACCACCATGCAGCAGGCCACCCAGGATATGGTGACTGCTGGCCAGGAACTGATCAGCGATGCCACCCGCTATCATGGCTATAAAGAACCGAATGCCCCCATTTTTCTGAATTACTATACGGATGAAAAAATCGAATTCATGCTGCCAATGCCACGCGGGTATCCACTCGGGGGTGGGGAATACCGGCCCCATTACAACCAGATCCTGAGTGCCGTCAATATCTGCGACTACGTGGACGGGCACGGGGTGAAGGAAGTCTGGATCTATGGATACCACGCAGCGGTTATCGTCCCGGATGAGTCCAAGATGTCGGGCAAGTATGGGGATGTCAGCAATGCGTACCCGCATGACGAAGATATACCACTCCAATACCGCCTGCCCAGGTGTGTGAATTCTTACGTGATGTATAACTTTACCTACCAGCCGGGCGGTAAGTACGAGATGGGCAATACCATCCATAACCGGCTGCACCAGCTTGAAAACGTGATCTTCTACGCCGAAAACCGCGGCTATCCGCCGAGCAACAGCAATGTGATCGGCAGCCTGTTCTGGGATGATTTCTCAGTGTACGGCGACCGTGCCAGCCTGGCTGGCTACCGGGCCTCCTGCGGCAACACGCACTCCCCGCCAAACACGACCGAAGGGTATCGATATGACTCCACGGCTTTCGCAGACAACAATTGTGAAACCTGGCACCCGGATGACAGCCTGACAGTATATGTCAATGCCAACTGCACGCAGTGGGGCTGTACAGATACCGGCTTCTACAAGTGGTTCATGCAGAATGTACCCGGCTACGCCAACGGCATTTCGTTCAACGGAAAGCAAATGCGCAACTGGTGGGAAGCCATGCTTGACTTCAATCAGTTCATTGACGCGGGACGGAGCCTGTATCTACCGTAACGGTGGTAAACCACCGGTTAGACCATTCGTTAATTCGTAGGAGCGGCACGGTGTACCCGACGGGCAGGATATGTCCTTCGGTCGCTCTCCGTTGGACGCCTTTGGCGTGCGACCTTGGAAGCACTGCTCCGCCCTTTTGTTTATACTGTACCCCATTTCTCGTCTACCACCTGTAGGGGGGCGCATTATCGATTGATATCCGCCTCGATAAATCCTTAAAAGGGAATATAATTTCAAGGGGATTTAAACCGGTGACCTGATTATTGCGTATGTAGTCATAAAGGACCTGACTTGAACGTCAAAGACCTCCTCTCGCCCCTCCATCGTTATCAAGCCTCCCGTGATGCAGATCCCCTGCAGGCCACCTTCGACCCCAAGAAGCCGGGCGTGACCCGCATCCACCTGATCCCCCTGAAGACCGATATCCGCAAACGCGACCCCTCCATGGTGTTCATCAACGGCTGGCATATGTTCCTGATCGGCCCATCCTGGGCGGACCTGCTGCGTTCCTTTATAACGGTGCTCTATGCCAAAGCAGAACCGGGCAGGCGCCTCTCGCAGGCTGAGCTGGATCTCGTGCTTCGGTATGTTCTGGACGAGATGCACGCGCTCTACCCGGGCGTTCCGGATGAGGACCTGATGGCCGACCTGGACGAGGTCGTCGGGCTGTGCATCGCAGTGGCGCACGGCGACGAGTTACCGCCGAAACTGCGCCAGGAAGTCGACCTGATCGAACTGGCACGCCACATGAAAGCCCCTCACCGCATGGACTTGCTGGTGTCGCCCATGATCGAAGCCGGCGAATGGCTCTGCCCGCTGCACTGCAAGGGCTGTTATGCCACCCGGCAGCCGGCCATGCAGATCGAGCAATCCCTTTCAACCGAAGAATGGAAAACGATCATCGATAAATGTCGGAAAGCCGGCATCTCGCAGTTGACCTTTACCGGCGGGGAACCCACCCAGCGGGCGGACCTGGTCGAATTGATCGCTTATGCTAAATGGCATATCACCCGCTTGAACACCAATGGTTTCAACCTCAGCCTGGCCTATGCCAAAAAGCTGTTCGCCGCCAACCTGGACGGCGTGCAGGTGACCCTGTATTCCCAGGATCCCGCCGTGCACGATGAGATGGTCGGCCGGGTGGGCGCCTGGAAGAAGACCGTCCAGGCCATCCGGAATGCACTCAAAGCCGGATTGAGCGTCAGCGTCAACACCCCGCTCGTCCGCAAGAACGCAAATTATGCCAGGACGCTCAAGTTCATCCATGAGCTGGGCGTGAAATATGCCTCCTGTTCCGGCCTGATCCCGGCCGGCGCAGCCAGGGGTCAAATCAAGTCCGGCGCAGCCCTAACGAAGGCCGAACTGATGGACGTAATGCGCAAAGCGGTGGAGACCGCCGAAAGCCTGGGCCTGGACCTGTCCTTCACCAGTCCCGGCTGGCTGACGAAAAAACAGCTCCAGACGCTGGGACTTGCACAGCCGTTCTGCGGTGCTTGCCTGACCAACATGGCGGTCATGCCGAACGGTGCGGTTGCGCCCTGCCAGTCCTGGCTGTCCGATCCGGACGGCCTGGGCAACCTGTTGAACGAACCCTGGCACCACATCTGGAATCATCGCCAGTGCAGGCAGATGCGCGAGAGTCTCCAGGATGGCTGCCCGCTGAAAGACATTGCGGTCCAGGAGGTCAAGTCATGAGCTGCCGGTTGATGCGCATCCTTTCCCTGCTGTTCTTGATACTTTTCACCTGCCTGCCGGCCGGGGTTGCTTCCGCAGCCGGACCGGCGCCGGAAGAACGCGGGGCTTCGCCCGACGAGATCCGGGTCTACCAGGTCGACATTCAACCCCAGCCGGATGGCAGCCTGTTGATGAATTATGGAATCGACTGGTGCGTGGTCGATAACTCTGCCGGGCCGCTGACCTGGATCATGGTGGGCATGCCCAACGAAAACTATGAGATCGTGAGTTCCAGCGGAGATGTCAGCTCAGTCTATGCCTATGATGAAGGCTTTGATTACCGGATCCGGGTCGACCTGCCGCGCGAGGTAAATGCCGGCGACTGCGTCTCTTTCAGCGTGCAGGTCCACCAGTACGACCTGGCAAGCGTGGATGAAGCCAGTGGCCAGATCGGGTTCCATTTCACGCCCGGCTGGTTCGATGAGGTGCCGGTCGACCATTTGATCGTGACCTGGCTGCTGCCGGCGGATCCGGCCTTGATCGTTTCCATGACCCCCAACCCGGTTCGCCAGGAGTTAGGCCAGGCCATCTGGGAAACCGCCCTGCAGCCGGGTGAAAAATACCCGCTGTCGGTCGTTTATGACGGGGCAGCCTTCCCGGATTTCAACCCGGATGCGGGCGGCTCATCAGCGCCCACCCAGTCGGGTTCATCCGGATCGAGCCTGCCCACCGCGGATTTCAGCCAGCCGGGTGATGCGAGTTCGACAGATTTCAGCCTGCCCGGCCTGGCAGCCCCTCTATCGCATCACAACCTGCATTTGCCTGTGCGTCATCGCGCTGATCATCCTGGTCATCCTCTTCGTGGTGATGCGCGCGGTCGGCAGTTCCGCCAGGACCTATCGCGGCGGCGGCTGGTTCGGGGGCATTCCAACCGGCGGTGGCTGGACGGGCGGCGGGGGCAGCGTGTTTCGATCCGGTGGGGGTGTGAAGATCCCCAGCCGTTCGGGCGGCGGCAGCGGCTTATTCGGCGGGCGCGGCAGCAGCTGTGCCTGTGTTTCCCGCGGCTGCGCCTGTGCCTGCGCGGGTGGCGGCCGGGCTGGCTGCAGCCGCAAGGGTTTCGATGTCTCCGGCCTGGTCAACAAGCCGAAGGACCCGTCATGAAGTTATCCCGCACCGGCATCGCGATCCTGTGTGGCTGCCTGATGATCCTCATCACCGGCTGCAGCTCGCTCCTGGCGAAGACAACGCCAACACCCACGCCGGAATGGCAGATCGGCCAGCCGCGTGCCGGGCAGCCGGCCTTCCCGGCGCTCGGGCCGTATTGGATCATCGATAACGGCTGCGGTTTTGACCCCGCCAAAGTGAAAATTGCAGATGAAATGTTCGAGCAGCTGCGCCTGGAGAAGATCGCCGAGGTGGCGGTCGTCTGCCAGACGGGCATCCTGGATAAGGGCGGCACCAACGACGAGAAGATCTGGCTGCGGGATTGGGCGCGCTGGGCGAAGATGGGCGACGTTGAGGATGACCGCGCGGTCGTTTGGTTGCTCCGCCCGGATGTCGAGCCCGGCGATCAGCGCATCACGGTCGAGATCTCGCGCTGGTTGTACTGGTACACCGCCATTGCCTATGCAGACAGCCTCAAGGAGGCCTCGGATTATGGCAATGTGGGTGACTATGATGGCGCACTGGTCTCCATTGCGCGCAATGTAGATGAAGAACTGCGGCTGTTATGGGCGACGCATGCACCTGTGCCCACACCCTGATAGCTGTTGTACAATCAGGACATGAAACATGACCCTAATGATCGATAAGGAGAGAACAAAATGAAGAAGATCGAGTTCGGGATGACGATGCTGTTGATCCTTGCGCTGGCCCTGAGCGGCTGCTCGGCCATCCTCAACACGGCCAAGAGTGTGGTGAATGAATATCACACGCTGATCACGGCTTATCAGAATGCCCAGAAATATGCCTCCAACTTCCAGCTGTGCGTGGATACAGCCATGGGCACCATCTATACCCAGGCCGTCTTCCTGCAGAATTACCAGCAGGCCGACGTCGAGAAGGCCAAGGTGTGGCGGGAGGCCCTGGATAGTTCCTCAGCCCGCCTGGCCGAGACCCTCATGAATTACAAGGATGCCAATGGCAATCCGCTGCCGGCCGCCTCGCTGGACCTGGGCGCTCTGGCAGCCCAGAATGCCTTGCCCGACAGCGTTGCCGGCGGGTTCAACCTGTTCGTACAGGCCTTCCAGGAGGCACCCCTGGCGCAGGTGAGCGATGCCCCCGTACTGGCCGCCATGGCCACCGCCAGCGAGCAGTACAACAAGATCGACGCCTGCGGCACGGATTGGAATGATGCCGTGCAAGCGTATAACACCGAGCGCAACAAGATCCCGGGTGACGTGGTCGGGAGCCTCGCTGAATATTTGAAGGTGAAGACACTGCCGGAGTCACTGCCATATTATGCGGGCAGCTATGGCGGGAGCATTTCTCAACCAAACCTGCCAACGCCAGCACAATAGGACTGCACCTTTTATTTTCTATATTTTCGAAACACTTACACCTGCTCGCTGTGCTCGCGGTGTCCCCCGGAGTGACGCTCTGAAGAGCGTCCCACCCGGGGGATTTCGCAGCCTAATCTGCCAACGCCGGCACAGTAAAAAGGGATTCGTATAATCCGTAGGGGCGCACAGCTGTGCGCCCCTACGATAATATAAGATTTATCTCCCCGTGCTTACTCGCCCCTACGTCCAACTTACCTTCTGATCAACGGCAGGTTGTTCACGAACCAAGTCCAACTGGTGCCGACCGGGGCAGAAAATGACGAGGTGTTGCCCTGGGCGTCTGTGGCCGTGGCGGTCACGTTAACGCCGAAGATGATCCCGGTCAGGCTGAAGTTCCCGCTGCCATCCGCCCAGGCCGCCCCTTCATATCGCCGGCCCTGGCTGCCGATATCCGAGAACACCTCCACCAGGCAGTTGGCACAGGCCGTACCCGTGACGCCGGCCGGGGTCAGGCCCGTGATGACCGGCGCGGCCAGCATTTGGTTGCCGCCATCCAGCAGCTGGATGCCGGCGGAGGTATTGTCATAGATCGCGTTGGCCCGCAGGGTATTCATCGTGCCCTGCCGGATCCATACCCCGGGACTCGAACGCGTGATGGTGTTGCGCACGACCACCGTGCGTGAGGCATAATCCATGA
>CAVSZZ010000001.1:0-440042 GCA_963732595.1 uncultured Chloroflexia bacterium | reverse complement strand
TCCCCAATACTACGGCAAGGTGGAATGGACGGTGCGCGGCATATGGCAGGAATACGTGGGCTGGTTCGACGAGAATCCCGCCACGATGTATGACGAGCCGATTTCCAGCGTCTTTGCCGATCTGAACGAACTGGCGGGCGGCGAAATGATCATCAAAAAAGCGGAAGATCATTTGCAAAAAAAAGAATATTCCCAGGTGCTGCACCTGACCGGGATCGTCCTGAAGGTCAACCCCCGGCACAAACATGCCAATGAGGTTCGCTTGAATGCCCTCAAGCAACTCAAATCCGCGACCATCAACTTCATCGAGAGGATCTGGCTGAATTACGCGATCAGGCAAAGCGAAAAAAATCTCAATATCTCTCCCCGGAACTGATGGTTCTTCTTTCGACGGGTGATCGGGATTCATTTCCGGGATCTCTTCCAGATAAATTGACCATGATGATGAGCGGGATCAAAGAAAATCACAGGAGGAGCAATATGAAAAATAGCCAAATTGTCTGCCTGGCAATTTTCTTTTCAGCTCTGGCGATCGCGTTGGAAGCGGGCTCGGCTCCGGCGGCAAATTTCGTCCTTTTCTATTCCGGCAGGAACGACAACCAGGAGATCTACATCCTGCATCCCGGAAATTCCGAGCCCCTGAACCTGACAAGGCATCCGGCCAGGGATCTCTGCCCGGCCGCGTCGCCCGACGGGGGAAAAATAGCTTTCCTGAGCGACCGCGGGGGCAATATGGACATTTACACCATGGCCATGAATGGCAGCAATAACCGTCAACTGACTTCCACCCCCGAGAATGAGGAACACCCCGAGTTCGGCCCGGACGGGAAACACATCATCTTTGTCAGGGACTTCGAACAAAGAACCGAGATCTGGATCATGGACGCGGATGGAGCGAAGACGCCAGCGGCTGACCAGCAATTCGGCCCGCGACGAGAATGCCATGTGACCCCGACGGCCGCTCCCTTATTTTCCAGAGCGTACGCGACGGCAATTTCGAGGTCTACCAGGCGGACCGCGGCGGCGGCAATCCCGTGCGCCTGACCGATGATCCGGCCTGGGACGGCTGGGCCTGCTATGTGCCCCCGCTAAAAAACGTGACCGCGGCCCGATGCCGTTCATCAAGATTCCGGATTGGATGAAATAAAATGATAGCTGGTGCACGCAAACCAAGGAACAACATGAAAGCAAAGGAGAAAAAATGAAACGCACTTTTAAAACATGCCGGGTTTTTCAAATCTTCCTGACTTTTCTGTTATTGGTCATTGTACCCGGCAGCGCCTGGTCCGCCACTCGCTTTTGCCTTACCTATTCCGAGGAGTTGCAGGCCGCTTTTACCATCAACGGCAGGGCGCTATTGTTGTTGACGCCGATCCGGCCGTCGATCCCGACCTCCGGATCCCTTTCACCCCTTCATCACATTAGGCATGGACTTTGCAGACTGGAAACCGGGGGAAGCGCTGCTCATGACCGAGCAGAACAGCGACAGTTACATGGCCACGATCGGTCAGTTGAAGGGAACTTATTCGCTCGGGCGGTCATCAATACGACCTGCAAAGCAGCGTCTCCAAAAACAGGGAACGCTCTACAGCGACAAGCTCATATTCGAGGTCAATGAAAACAGGGAAACCATCGTTGACGTCAAGATCAGCAATATCGTTAACCGCAGGGAGTTCACGGCTACGGAATCCGTCAAACTCCTGAAAGTGAAAAGCGATCTGTTAAGCGCTTTCTATCAGGAACCCACATTCATCGAGGCCGCGGTGATCCTGCCCGCATCATATCAGCAAAGTCCCGGCAAACATTACCCGGTCGTTTTCGTTTTCCCCGGCTGGGGATCGACGCACATGGCGGTCACCCGGGATGATTTCCAGCAGAAGAGATACGGCATGTCCGGCTATGGCCAGGAGAAGATTTTTGTTTTTTTGAACCAGGATTGCCGCTTCGGCTTCCATGTTTTTGCCGATTCGGAAAACAACGGCCCGCGCGCCACATCTTTTGTGAAAGAATTCATTCCTTTCTTTGAAGCGACATACAGGGTGGAAAGAAACGCCAACGGTCGCTTCCTGGTCGGGCAATCCTCGGGCGGCTGGGCGGCTTTGTGGCTGCAGATCAACTTCCCCGACGTTTTCGGCATGGCCTGGGCCGGTTCTCCGGACCCGGTCGATTTCAGGGATTTCGTCGGCCACGACCTCTACGGCAAGAAGGCGAATTCGTTCTATGACAGCCAGGGCCGGCTGACAAAAGCCCTGCGCAGCAAGGAGCATCCATTCACAAACAAGGAGTGGCTGGAAATGGAGGCCGTCCTGGGCGACGGCGGACAGTTCCAATCGTTCGAGGCCGTTTTCGGCGCCAGGGGGCCGCGACGGCAAGCCGCAGTTGCTCTTTGACAGAAAAACGGGAGAGATCGATCCCATGGCCCTGGAGCACTGGAAAAAATATGACGTCAACCTGCTCCTGCAGAAAAATGCCGAAACGCTAGAAAACTGCCGGCAGGATCCATATCGTCGTGGCTGCCGATGATCCGTTCTTCCTCGACGGTTCCGTGAGATTGCTGAAAGAGGCATTGGCACGGCTGAGGTTCAACGCCGACATTGAGATCCTTGAAGGTGGAGAGCACAATACCTGGAGCGAGGAGATCCGCAAAAAAATGCACGAGAAAATGGATGGGATTTTTTTGCAGGCGCCTCCGCCGGGAGACCGCCCGGCATTGTATTGAAAAGCTGTAAAGTCCGCAGGTTCAAACCAAAGCACTCTTTTTTGCCAATTTTCACCGTCTTGATTGAATGGAAAAAGAGATGCATCCACGGGGCAATATGCCAATATCCTGGCTCCGCCCGTTTTTTCTCTTGTATCCGAAAAAAATAGTCTGGAAACAAAAGGAGTGTTCATGATGTCACAAACAAAGAAGCAAATGAGGTTGGCGCTGCCCCTGACAGTTATCGCCGCCCTGGTCCTGCTCCTTTCCGGAAGCGGGATGGCCCAGGGCGGTCCCCAAGACTCACCCAGGCCGACAAACTCTACTATCAGGGGCAATTTGATGAAGCGGCACTGCTTTACGCCCAGGCCGCCGAAAGCGATCCCGCTGCCTACGGGGCCGTCCTGAAACTGGGGCGAATATCCCTGCTGCGCAACGACCTGGAAGAAGCCGAAAAGTGGCTGAAGAAAGCCCTGGCGCTGAAAGCGCAGGAAAAAGAACCCCTGGCCCTGATGGGTGAAGTGCTCTACCGCCGCAACAGTTTGTCAAGGCCGCCCCTTTTTTGAAGCCATCGGACAAACGGCCAAGGCCGAGAAATTAATGGCTTTCAAGGACAAGACCCCCTTTCTGATCGAAAGCGGCCCGGATGTCTCGTCTCTCGCATTCATCCAGACCGACCCCCTGCCCATCATCAAGGTAACGGTCAACGGCCGGGAGGGCAGGTTCCTGATCGATACCGGGGCCTGGGAGCTGCATGTCCTGCCGGCCTTCGCCGAGAAGTGCGGCCTGAAGCCCCTGGCTCAGAAGGAGATCGGAGTGTATGCCGGCGGGCGCCAGGCGGCTGCATCCGGCGCCGTGGCCGACCGCGTCCTGCTGGGCGAATTTTCGCTGCGCCATGTTCCCGTCGTCCTCCCCAAACGGGCCGGGAGTCCACTGCCCATCGACGGCATCGTCGGCACCGTGGTGCTCTACCCGCTTCCTGTTCACCCTGGATTACCCGGGAGGCCGACTGGTCCTGCGCCGCAATACACCCGAGCAGTCCAAGGCGGTCCAGGCCGAATCGAAAAAGGCCGGCGCATTCCGCATGCCGTTCTGGCTGGCCGGCGACCATTTCATTTTCGCGCGCGGAACGGCCAACGGCGCCGGGCCCTATCTGTTCCATGTCGACAGCGGCATGGCCGGCGGCGGTTTCTCCTGCCCCGAGTACGTGGTCAAGGAGGCGAATATCGAACTGCCCAAACAGGGATTCCAGGGCATGGGCGGCGGCGGACCGATCACCGTCTATCCCTTCACGGTCGACCTGACCCTGGGAGACGCTCGCCAGACCGGCGTCAGGGGACTAAACGGGGCACTTCCTCCGGGCTCTGAAGACCGGTTCGGGTTCCGCACGGGGGGGTCACATCTCCCACGGCTTCTTTCGGCCGTTCGCGGTGACCTTCGATTTCCAGGCCATGACGCTCTACCTGCAGCCACCCGCGCCGGCCGATGAAAGTAAAATAAAGTAGTTCAATGCTCAGGACAACAAGGCAAGACACCGGTTGAATGGATGCAGCGTTAATCATAGAATGAAAAGCGAAGCCTAAAAAATGAGGAGCAGCCAGATGAGTTTGAAATGCAGAGTATTATGGATTGTTTTGTCTATTCTGACCATTATGACTCCAGCTGTTCCAAAAATCAGAGTGAAAGCAAGAAAGAATCAGGAAAAGCCGCCGGCAAGTATCAACCGCAACTCTTTGCAGCCGTGGCTGCCGGTGACAAGGAGAAGGTGAGTCGCTCCTGAATGAAGCAAAAAAGCTGGATCAACGCAACGAAAGCGGCTATACCCCCATGCACTGGGCCGTGCTGACCAATCAGGAGGAGATCGTTTCATTGTTCCTCTCCCGGGGCGCGGAGATGCAACCAACCTCAACAAGCGGATACGCCCCCCTTCATGACGCCGTATATCGCGGCGACGTACCAAATCGTCAAACTTCTGATCGACCATGGCGCCGACATCTATGCCGCGGATCAACTGGGAAAGAGACCGCTGGACCTGGCGATAGAGAGGGGTCATGCGCAAATCGTCCCCTTGTTGAAGCCATTGCATCTGGCTGCGGAAAGCGGAGATTTAATTCGAGTAAAAAATATTGTCGAAAAAGTTCCCAAAAGTTTGAATTTGAAAGATGAAAGAGGTTGGTCACCCTTGCACCTTGCCGTGAAAAACGGCCATCTGGAGATTGCCAAATTTCTGATGGATCGGGGGGCGGAAATCAATGCCCGGGGAGTCTGCGGAGTCACGCCCCTGCGCCTGGCCCTGGATAGCGGCCAGAAACCGACAGCCGATTATCTCAGGGAGAAAGAGCCCAGGACCTGAGCGATGCATTGCTGCTTGGGAAAAAAATACGGGAAAAGCAGGCCGTCATCTGGCACTTGTTCCATACCGGCTGGGTGATCAAAACCAAAAGCAGCCTGTTGATCTTTGATTACGATTACGATCAAGTGGACAGCTTTGCCCTGCCGCCCGCCATCCTCCCCTGCCTGTCCAGCGGCGAGATCGATCCCAAGCAGATTCGGGATCAGAAGGTGTTCGTATTCCTGCCGTTTTTCAGGGATCCGGATCGCATCGATACCATATTGTCCTGGAAGAAAGCCATTAAGGATATCACCTATATATCAGGCGAGGACAAAATCAAAGATTCCGCATTTGTCTATATCGGGCCGCGCCAGCAAAAAAATTGGAGGATTTGGAAATTTCAACAATCAGGTCAAACGGCTTCGGGGTGGGCTTTGCGGTAAAAGTTGACGGATTGACTATTTTTTATGGCGGCGATCATATGAGCAGCGACCAGTCCTGGAATTCGTTCAGCAGCGAGATCGATTTCCTGCATGAAAAGATCAAAAAATTCGACCTGGTCTTCCTGCAGATGATGTTTCAGGAACAGATCCAGTCCGACAAGGGCGTTTTTTATGCACTGGAAAAACTGAAGCCCCGCCGTCCTGTTTCCCAACAGCGCCATTGCCGCCGCCCCTTTTTACAAGGATTTTGTCCGCGAGGCCGCCGCAAATAAAATCACCTCAAAAATAAAATGCGCTGAAAAAAGGGGCGATCTGTTCTTTTTTAAATGACAGGCGGAATCGAGACAACTGGGACCGGAAAATGCAAAGGCTCCCGGAAGTCGAAACCTTAATCAGGACATGAAAATTTTCGAAAATCACTCATATATTTAATAAAATATCAGGAGAAAAAATGAAACAGATCCCAGTACATTTTTTTGATCATTGTTCTATTTGCAGCAGGTCAAATCGCGTCTGAAGATGGATTCCCAAAGCGTTCAGGCACCTACCTCGGCCAGAAGCCGCCGGGGACGACGCCGGAAGTATTCGCACCGGGGCTGGTATCAATCGATAATGCGGATGAGTATTTTTGCCTGTTCTGGGATCAGGGCCAGCATCTGGTATTCTTAAGAGATGGTTCGGGGTATTTAGAAACGACCGTTGACGGACCCATTGGACGGAATTGCCACTGGTGGATTTGCTCGAGATTCGTCTGACCCGAGCCACTCGACATGTCATCCCGTTGCGCTACTCAGGCAAGGAATTGCTGGAACCTTTGCTGTTGATGAACAAGGATGATCTACTGGTGGCAATCGCTTTCTACAACGTCACCCCCTCATTGAAGATCGTCCTGGAACAGGCCAATTTACACAAGACTCCAGTCATATTACTGACCGATACTTTAAGTGATCTGCTTGGCAAGAAAGCAACTGTAACCCTGTCGGCAAGGCGCGGCCCAGTTTCCTCTTTCCACTCACTCACCATCCCGATGACGATCATCAATGCTCTCCTGCTTAGCTTGAGTGCCGAGGATCAGGATCGCGTGATGGCCAACCTCGATCGATTGGATCAGTTACGTGACCGCCTTAAGAACGAAAATGGCTCTGCGGGCACTTGATACCATACAAAGGAGAATCCATGACGGTATCTGCTACAGTTCCTCAACCTTTTAGACAGCGATTACAGGCCAGCTCGCGCAGATTCTTTCGCTGGCTGACCAAACCACAGGTCTTCTTGGCGTTGATCATGCTGGTGATCATGTTCTATATGGTCATCATCCCCCTTTACAAACTGGTCGAGACGACTGTCACCTGGCAGCTAGTGGATGAAAGCAGGGTCGCAGGTGCAGTGGAGGGGAAATTTACCCTGTTCCATTGGATAAGGATGTTCTCTGGTATTTTTGCTCAAATCTATACCTTAACGCCACTTCAACATTCTCTGACCATTGCCATTGGTACAGTGCTTCTTTCCTTTGTCATTGGAGGATCTCTTGCCTGGCTGGTGGTGCGTACCGATCTACCCGGCAGGAAATTGATCAACCAGCTGGCAGTACTGCCTTACATCATGCCCTCCTGGACCCTGGCGCAGGCTTGGCTGGTGCTCTTTAAAAATCGCACCCAGGGTGGTGCACCGGGTTTATTTGAATATCTTATCGGCCAGAGTCCTCCCGATTGGTTGTCCTATGGACCGGTGCCGATCATCATCTGCGTGGCTTTACATTATTACACCTTCTTCTTCCTTTTTGTCTCGGCTGCGCTGATGTCGATCGATTCCAACCTTGAAGAGGCTGGGGAGTTGATGGGAGCAAACCGTTGGCGCATCCTGCGCAAGATCACCTTGCCGCTGGTATTGCCGGCCTTGCTCTCCGGTTTTGTGATGACCTTTTCGAAGACATTGGGCACATTCGGTTCACCAAATATCCTGGGTTCACCGGTCAAGTATTATGTGATCTCCACCATGATGCGCGGCAGCCTGGCCGCCGGAGACAAAGCTGATGCCTTTGTTCTAGGCATCATCCTGATCCTATTCTCGATTATCACGATTTCCCTTAATCAAAGGTTGGTGGGTACTCGTAGAAGTTATGAGACGATTGGCGGGCGGGGATTTGTTGCGACTCCCAGCAAGTTGAGGAACTGGAAGAAAATCATTTTTACAGGCGTGATCGTCTTCCAGGTGTTGGTCCTGGTCATTCCTCTGGGTCTATTGACCTACGACACCTTTCTGCTGAAGTCTGGAGATTTCAGCTTCGATAACCTGACCCTTCAAAACTGGATCGGAGCACCGAATCCGGATTACAACGATGGTCAACCTGGTGTGCTGCTAAATCCAAGGATATGGAAAACGGCCTGGAATTCCATTAAACTCTCCCTCTTTACTGCTTTATTCACGGCCTTTCTTGGAATCATTCTTGGATATTCCATTGTTAAAGGGCGTGGAACGCGTCTGGCCAAGTTGGTGGACCAGTTGGCCTATATCCCCTATGTCATCCCGGGTATTGCCTTCGGTGCTGTTTATATTGCGATGTTTGCCAAAAGAATTGGCCCGCTTCCTTCACTGTACGGTACATTTGCCCTGCTGGTGATCGTTTCGGTCGCCAAACACCTGCCATACTCTTCCCGTTCGGGGGTTTCAGCAATGATGCAGGTGGGGCATGAGTTGGAGGAAGCCGCTGTGGTGGCTGGAGCCAGCGTCTGGAGACGCTGGAAAAGCATTATCTTTCCTCTGACAACAAGCGGTTTCGTTTCCGGGTTCCTGCTGACGTTCATCACCACCATGCGCGAGCTGTCACTGATCATCCTTCTGGTCACACGTGATACCCAGGTGTTGGCCAGCCAAACGATGTGGTACGTGGAAAACAACCTGGACCAGATGGCGAACATCGTCATCTTGATCCTGGTGGCAATCACTGTCACCGGGAACGTCATCATCGGTCGTTTCGGTAAAGGTAGTCTCAGAAAAGGTCTTGGATATTAAGAGAGGATATCATGGCGACAAGCATCAGAATCGTTAACCTTACAAAAAAATTTGGGAAAGTCGTTGCACTCGATCATGTGAGCCTGGTTATTGATCCAGGAACCTTCCTGACCTTGCTGGGGCCCTCTGGATGTGGAAAGACGACTTTGTTACGTTGCGTGGCCGGACTCGAAGATCCGGACGGCGGTGAAATTTATATCGGCGACAATTTGGTTTATTCGCATGCCAAAGGTATCTCTGCACCACCCGCAAAGCGTGATTTGGGATTGGTCTTCCAGAATTACGCCCTTTGGCCGCATATGAAAGTGGACAAGAACATTACCTTTGCCCTTGAAATCCAAAAGATGCCGGCTGAAGAGATGGCCAAGCGGGTCAAGGAAGCTTTGGCAGAGGTGCAAATGGACGGTTATGAGGACCGCTACCCACGCGAAATGAGTGGCGGGCAGCAGCAGCGCATCGCCCTGGCCCGCATGCTGGCCTACCGCCCAAAGGTATTCCTCATGGATGAACCGCTCTCCAATCTGGACGCCCGATTGCGCATGGATATGCGCTCGGAGATCAAGCGACTGCATCACATCTCCAGAGCGACGACCATCTATGTGACCCATGACCAGGTGGAAGCGATGACCATGTCTTCAACCATCGCGGTCATGAAGGAAGGTGTTGTCCAACAGTTCGACACACCAGACAAGGTCTACCATTTCCCGGCCAACCTGTTCGTTGCAGATTTTATTGGCAACCCAAAGGTGAACCTGTTGAACGGTGTAATCAGTGGAAAGGATACGGTGACCTTGGGAGATTTCAAGATCAAGGTGAGCACCTATAATACAACAGGCGATGTGGTTATCGGTGTACGCCCGGAAGATATCGCTATTTCCACACAACCGGTGCAGGATGGGATCGAATTTAACGCCTACTCCGTTATGCCTTCGGGGGCAGACACAACCATTGTGGGTCAGCGGGGAGATGTCGAACTCACCATTCGGGTGATCGGTATCAGTAAGATTAAAATGGACGAGAAGATATGGCTAACATTTGATACCTCAACTTTAAATTTATTTGACAAGGATGATGGCAAACTCATTTCATCTTAAGAATTGAGCAAGCATAAGTATCTTTATATACCAAAAAACATGAGAAAGGAGGCTCGCTAGAGTAACCCGGACTTAATAAAGAGATCCATCAAGAGATACATTTCCAACCATCCAAGGAGGATGTAATGAAAACGTTTGTGAAGATAATGGCACTTGTAATCCTGATCAGCTTGCTTGCAGGCTGCGGTGGTACGGCGGACAAGCCCGCTGACACCGGAGAATTAAGCGCCGCAGAGCAATGGGCTCAGGCGAATGGCGTTGGCCCTTATCAACCAGCGGTTGATGATTGGGCAGCGATCGAAGCGGCAGCCATCAAGGAAGGCAAGGTAACCGTTTATGCCAACTCCGGCGGCGTCGAGGACTTACCGGACGCCTGGTATGCCCTGTATCCGGATATCGAATTCGACGTTGCCGACACCGATGGCATTGACACCAAGATGTCTGCCGAGCAGGAAAGTGGCAATGTGGTCGGAGACGTCTGGTTTAACAGCGATGGTCACATTCTCTTCGGACAATTTGTTCCCAATCAGTGGATGTGGTGGTTCGTCCCGCGTGATGTGACCATTCCCGAACTGACCGAGGATTATCCCTTTGCCATCGCTCGCCATTCAACTGACGTGATCGGGTATAACAACAAGTTCTACCCGGACGGCTGTCCTCTCACGAATATCTGGCAGCTCACCGAGCCTAAATACTTTGGCAAGTTCTACATGGAGGATCCGATTTCCGATGTGAGCACAATGGCAAAAATGGCCACCTTTGTGCAAAATGCTGACGAAATGGCTGAAGCTTACCAGGCACTCTATGGCAAGCCCTGGACCGAAGATGAAAAGGCTGTTGCGGATAAATCCGGCATGGAAGTAACAGACGCCGGTTATCTGTGGCTCAAGAAACTTGCGCAAAATGGTGTTGTCATCTTGGATGATGGTGACATGGTGGATGAAGCCTTTGCAGGCCTCGATCTCCCGGCAGACGAGGAACCCGGTTTCGGTTATACGGGTTACTCCACCTACGAAACCACCTTGGATGGTGAATTGAACATGATGCCCTGTTTTGGTATGGAACCGGTCATGGGCATCTTCAAGACCAGCTTCCTGGGTATCGCCAACAATGCCCCACACCCGAATGCGGCCAAACTGTTTATCAGATTCATCCTTTCAGAACCGGGATTTGCTCCCTGGAATGAGATCGGTTCCTATCCGGCCGTAGAAGGTTTGCCTATCAACGAAGACAACCTCCCCCTGGCAGAGCTCCTGCCCCAGGTATGGGAGATGGATCCTATCTTCGACTGGGAGAATGTCAGCAAAGTGCGCGACTTCTGGGCGGCCAGCTTGCTCACTGTGCAATAGACAATGTGCGGATAGTAACACTCGAGAAGAACACATATAATTTCATTGGGCACGGATCTACTCAGATCCGTGCCCAAAAACAAGAACATTAATCAGCAATCCCGGTGAATGAGTATAAATTGCGCCTCTGGTGAGTTCCTCTGACGCATGAATAAGTGTTGCTCGAGAGTGGAGAGAGTGTGATGGATATCCAGGCAGTATTTTTCGATATGGGCGGTACGATTGAGACATTCTGGTATACACCGGAATTGCGCTTACGCGCCACCCCGGAGCTCCGCCGCATTCTCAGCCACGCCGGCCTCGACCTGAGAATAAACGATCAGGAACTCTACGAGGTGATCAACTCGGGATGGGAGCGATACCACATAGAGAGTATCGAATCCATGCAGGAACAATCAACGTTTAAGGTCTGGAGTGAGTATATCTTTCCAGAGTTCCACCTCGATCCCGAGAAGCTTTCCAATGTTTCAGAAGCGTTGATGGTCGCGCTGGAGTTGAACTTCTTCCAGCGGGAATTGCGGCCTGAAGTGCCCGAGGTCCTCGAGAAGATCCAAGCAACGGGCATGCGAATGGGTCTGATCAGCAACGTCTGCAGTCAAGGCCTGGTGCCGCAGAGCCTGAAGGCATATGGATTGTTGGATTATTTCAATCCCCTGGTATTATCCAGCCGGTATGGGAGAAGGAAACCTGACCCGGCGATTTTTCAATATGCTGCCAGTCTGGCACACGTTCCGACCAGTGAATGTTTATATGTCGGCGACCGGATCGCCCGGGATATCGTCGGTGCCCGTCGGGCAGGATTCAAATATGCGGTCCAAATCGTGAATGAGTTCGATCACGGGGAAGAGGATGAAGGTGCTCACCCGGATGCGCGCATCTACAGGATGACGGAATTATTGAGTTTTATCCAAGACCCGTTGGCAAATGAAGGCGCGAGAACAAAGGAAACGACACCGGTTCGGAATTCGCTTTCCGATGCGAGGGATATCTTTCATTTACCATGACACAAACCTGATGCTTGAAAAGGACCATTTGCGATCCATGCAAAGAGATATTAAAGCAATCCTTTTTGATGTCGGCGGCACTTTACGCACTGCCGTTCGTAATTCCAATACCATGCAAACCAATCTTGCACAGATCCTTGAATTGGCCGATATCGCAGGCTTGCCTGAAGAATGGCAGGAAAGGATAAAGCAGCGGGAACGCGCATACTATCGGTGGGCAACATTATCGATGATCGAGCTCAATGAGGTTGATCTTTGGGCCAAATGGTTGCTGCCAGAAGCGGATCCACTCCGGGTGAAGTCCAATGCGGTCTTGTTGAATAAGTTGTGGCGTGATGCCAGAAGCCGGAAGATACCATTGGATGATATGGCAGATACCATCAGGGAATTGGCCAGGCGGGGATATAAACTCGGAATTATCAGTAATACCACCAGCACCATCGAGGCGCATGCCATGCTGGCTGAGACGGGATTGACCGACCTGATGGACACGGTGATATTATCCTCCGTGCATGGTCGTCGAAAACCACATCCATCTTTGTTCCTGCAAGCAGCTCGAGAGATTGGTGTGGATCCTGGCCTGGCTGCCTATGTGGGCGACCGCCCTTCACGCGACGTCGTGGGTGCTCGGGAAGCTGGATTTCAGGAAATTGTGATCATTCAATTGAGTGGGCGTGATCCAGAAGCGGAGCGTACTCCTCAGTTACCTGATCATCGCATATCAAAGTTATCTGAACTGCTGGAGATTTACCTGCCTGTAAGATCGGTTGATGATCAAGAGATATCCCCAAGATCCCTCCTGAAATATGATTGTTCGATTTCCTCCATGTGGGCTTTCGGAAACTTCCCAAAATTCAATGATTTCTTTGCTGTTTCGCGAAAAATGGGTATTGCCCGTTTCGAACTCAATCATCAGATCAAACCTGAAATGATGGATGAAATCGATTTCAACTGCTATCATATTAATTCACTCCACGAGCCTTGCCCGGCAGTTACACCAATGGCCGAGATGGACCGGAATGATTGGATGATCTCGTCTCTCGATGAAGAAAAACGGTTCATCGCTGTGAACTCGATCAAACGTACGATCGATTTGGCCGCCCAACTGGGTTGCCGGTATGTTGTTCTCCACCCGGGGGGAACAGGCATCGATCGCTCAATGGAAAGCCAATTACGCAGGTTATTCGAAGCCGGTAAGCAGGATGCACCTGAATTCGAGGGGCTGCGTGAAGAATTGATATCTGTACGCGACAAAGTAAAAGATGCTCATCTTGCAGCCGCGATCAAAAGCCTCCAGGTAATCGGCCCCTATGCATTCAATGCGAACATTGCCATCGCTCTGGAGAATCGCTATCATTATTATGATATCCCATTGCTCGACGAGATGCAGACCTTGTTGGATCTGTTCGATGATATCGGATGGGGTTTCAATTATGATGTCGGTCATGCCCAGGCACTGGACCGGCTGGGATTTTTCAAGCACGAAGACTGGTTGACTCGTTATGCAGACCGGATGATCGCAGCCCACCTGCATGATGTGTCGGGTATCAAGGACCACCAGATTCCTGGAAGCGGGGATATCGATTTTAAGTGGGTGGCTTCCTACTTGCCTGCTGCCGCACAACGGACGCTTGAAGTGAGCCCAAAGCATTCAGCAGAAGATATAACCAAAGGGATGGAGTATCTGGTAAATACCGGCTGCATCCATAAGCTTTAATAATTTAGGCAGGAGAAATCATGTTAAAAATATTCAAAAAACGCAGAAACGTGTTCATCTGTCATATCCATGATCAGGCCGCTTTAACACTCGAAGGTATGGAACTGCTGACATCTTATCTTAATAAACCTGATAAGAAACTAGCGGATAAATTAACCGCCAAGGAAAAAGAGGCGGATGAGGTGCGGCGGATCCTGATCGACGAACTCAACCGTACCTTCATCACACCGTTCGACCGTGAGGATATCTTTGCCCTTTCGCGGACGATAGATGATGTCATGGATTATGCCTACAGCACCATGGTTGAGATCGAGATATTCAATGTCAAGCCAACCGATTACATGATTCAGATCTGCACGCTGCTGCGCGACGCCTCCTTCGAAATATTCCAGGCGACCGAGTGCTTACAGGATCATCCCGGCGTTGCGGCCGAACATGCCCAGCGTGCCAAGAAACTCGAAAACAAGGTGGAAACCATCTACCGGGAGGCCCTGGCAGATATGTTCCGTCATGCAGACAGCGTAAAATCGGTCGTCAAGGCCATGAAGCTGCGCGAGGTGTACCGCCATTTGAGCAATGCCGCGGATCGTGGGGATGAGGCAGCGAATGTGCTGGCAGATATTATCGTGAAGACAACCTGAGTGTGATTTAATGACGCCGCTTTTAATCCTGCTCATTGTTGTCGCGTTGATCTTCGACTTTCTGAATGGTGTCCACGACTCCAGCAATATTGTCGCCACCATGATCTCCTCACGGGCAATTCGCCCCCAGACAGCGCTCATCCTGACGGCCATTGCCGAATTTACTGGTCCGATGGTCTTTGGAGTGGCGGTTGCCACCACCATCGGTCATGACATCGTGGCAGCCGCAAGTATCAACATCCTGGTCCTGCTGGCAGCCTGTACCAGCGCCATATTCTGGAATATCCTGACCTGGATCCTGGGTATCCCAAGCAGTTCCTCGCATGCGTTGATCGGCGGTCTCATCGGCGCTGTGGTCTTCGATGCCGGTTTCGATGCCTTGATGCTGGGTGGGATCCTGAAGGTATTAATCGCCTTATTTGTTTCGCCTGTCATCGGCTTCCTGGCCGGTCTATTAATCGCCAACCTGATATTCCTGCTTTCCTGGCGTGCATCCCCGAAAATCAATGGAGTATTTAAAAAACTTCAGATCATAACGTCACTTGGCCTGGCGCTCAGCCATGGCACCAACGATGCCCAAAAAACCATGGGCATCATCACATTGGGCCTGGTAATCACGGGCTTTCAAGCCACGTTTGAAGTACCTTTTTGGGTGATCATTATATGTGCACTCGCGATTGCCACTGGAACTGCAGTCGGCGGTAAACAACTGATCAAAACGCTCGGCTCAAAATTCTATAAGATCAGGCCGGTGCATGGTTTTGCCGCACAGGCAACCTCGGCAATCGTTATTTTTACCGCCTCCATGCTGGGTGGACCGGTCAGCACCACCCAGGTGGTCAGTACGGCCATCATGGGGGTTGGTGCGGCCGAGCGGGTGAGCAAGGTGCGCTGGGGGGTGGCAGGTGAGATCGCGACAGCCTGGCTGCTCACGATCCCGGCTACCATGGCAGTCGGTGCGCTGTTCTTTTGGATCTTCAATGATCTCATCCCGGCGGTCATCCGGTTATTTTAGAAAGGTGTTCAATAATTTCATGAAACAATACGAAGTCATTTACGTGGGGAACTATACCAAGGACTCCATCATCACTCCTGATGGTACCCGCTATGTGGACGGCGGCGGCATGAATTATGCCGCCCACGCTGGAAAGCGCCTGGGTGCAGAGGTCGCTGTGGTGACCCGTCTAGCCGAGGAAGACCGGCATGTCGTGGACGACATTCGTTCAGATGGAATCGATTGTTACCCGGTCTACTCACCTTTCTCCACCCTGATGACCTTGGAGTATAAAACCGATGATGTGGATAAACGCAATTTATCCGTCAAGGCAATTGCCGGAACGATCGAACCCGGTCAACTGGAAGGACTGAGCACCCGGGCGATTGCCGTCAGCCCCAGCCTGCGCGGGGAGGTTGAACCTGAGTTCTTTTCAGCCATGCGAAAGAGGGCCGGGGTCATTATTTCCGCAGATGTTCAGGGTTTTGTACGTGTGCTGCGTGGTGAAGCACTGGTGTATGAACCCTGGCCGGCCATGCCGGAAGTATTGAGGCAGCTGGATATCTTAAAGACCGATGCGGTCGAGGCCGCGTATCTGACAGGAGAGCAGGATATCGAAAAAGCTGCGAAATCCTTCTCAGACATGGGTGTGAAGGAAGTCTTGTTATCGCATAGCGAAGGTATCCTGGTTCACGCCGAGGGTAAATATCATCATTATCAGTTCCACGCAGCCTCCATGGCAGGCCGCAGTGGACGCGGGGACAGCTGCCTGGGTTCCTACATCGCCAAGCGCTTGAGCCTTCCCCCTGTTGAGGCAGGCAAGTGGTCTGCGGCAGTCACCAGCTTGAAAATTGAGAAACTGGGCGTTTTCGACCGCCCTGTCAGCGTTGTGGAAGAATTCATCGCCCGGCATTATCCCGATTGAGAACTGGATGACCTCTCAACAGGAACTCGTAGTCAGGATTGAGCAGGCCAAAACCGCTTACCCTGCCATCTGGGACAGAATCATAGCTGAGTGGAAGTCAACAGTCACGGGCGATCATACCTGGCTGACCCATTCGGCCAATTACCTGTTGAATACCGCCGGCGTACGCTGGGCGCTCGACCCGCTGGCATTGCCGGCTCGTTTACCTGGCTTAACATCTCCCGATTATGCGCGCGACCTGAATCATCTTCAATTGATCGTGTTAAGCCATGCGCATAATGACCATCTTGATCAAAACCTGGTCTCGGCCCTCCAGGGGCTCCCATTGAGGTGGGTGATCCCCGAATTCATGCTCGACACCGTGATGAAAGCCGCATCCATCCCATCTGAGCGGATCATCGTGCCCAAGCCTGGGTCCCGAATTTGCTTTGAGGATCTGATCCTCACCCCGTTCGAAGGACTTCACATGCGTGACCAGAATGGCATTCCTGAGATGGGATACCTGGCTGAATTCAATGGCAATCGTTGGCTCTTTCCCGGTGATACTCGCCTCTTTGATTATTCCAGGCTTCCGGACTTTCCCCATCTGGATGGCGTCTTTGCCCACCTCTGGCTTGGGAAGGCCGGCGCGCAGATCGATCCGCCACCATTGCTGGAGGAGTTCTGTACGTTTTATGGTGCCTTTAATACCAGGCGCCTGGTAATCACCCATCTAAATGAATTTGGTCGGGATGTAACCGAGCTTTGGGATGAAACCCAATACCGGTCAGTCGTCCGGGTCTTTAGACAAAATAGACCCGGCATTCAGGTCGAGATGGGATTAACTGGGGATAAGATCGACCTGGATCACCCCTGAAGTGTTGAGGTCCTTGCAGTAAGATGCAAGGCACCAATCGTATCAATTGCATCCGATTTTTCCACTTGGCTCACCATGTATAAATAACATGGACTCGAATGTAAAACGGATGATCGGACGTAGCGTGCCTACCTTTATAAGCAATTAATAAGACACCCGGCCATAAAGAGCCGGGTGTCTTGCATCCGAAAACCAAGCACTAGATATAGAGATCCCGCTTCTTGTAGGCAGTAAACGCTCCGATGAGCAGCACGATGGTGATGCCTATCGAGAGCAACACGAAGGTCCACTCCAACCGGTTATCGCGCAGCATCGCCGCCGCATCGAAATACTTGAATGGCGTGAAGTATTTCAGGAAATCCAGATCCTTGTTCAGCCCGGGAAGGATCGAGGTGAAGTAGGTGACCAGGATCACCGCAATCGACGCCGAACCGGCCAGCTTGTATCGCTTCAATGCACATCCCAGGAAGATGCCAAGCGCCAGGAAGACCATCTGCAGCAGCAGATAAGAAAGCATGGTGGTGGTGACAAAACGATAGAATTCACCGTCCGGATTGAAATTCCGGGCGCCGAACAGGGTGGCACCCCACAGGATCAGCAGCAGGATCACGCAGTTCACCGCCGCAGCGGCTGTCTTGGCGGTCACCACTCTGGCCCGTGTGACCGGCAGGGTGAGGGAGAACTCGACCGTCCGGTCGCGTTCTTCCTTGGAGATGATATCGCTGCCCCACATGGCCGCGCTGATCGCCAGGATCAGGCTGAAGTACATGATCATGATGCCGAAGAAGCCGGTCACCGTGGTCAGGTTAAAGGCATTCATGCTGAGTGCAGAGATCACGGCCGGGGGCATGCTGTCGAGGATGGCCGTCAATTCGGGATTGTTGTAAAACGCTGAGAACTTGGAGAAACCCAATAACACTGAAAAGGAAGACGATGCCGCTCCAGATCAGCAGGGATTTCAAGTTCGAGCGAAGTTCGCGAAGAAAAATATTCACCGCATCTTCTCCTTATACCGCGGAGGGAATGTTCCTGCGGGCATATAGAATATAGCTGCCGGCAACCGAGATGATGATGATCACCACGCTGATCATCACCAACGGCCAATCCCAGGCAGCATTCTTAATGATATAGCTCGGTGCAAAATGCATGAAGGGTGACAGGATTTCCAGGCTCTTCTCACCGAGCATGCTGCCAAAGGCATTCAGGATGTACAACCCGAATACCAGTCCCATGGAAATCGGCAGGACATTCCGCACCCGCTTCACCAGCAGGGAGATCAGCATGCCGACCGTCAGGAAGAATAACTGGAAGATGGTCATGCTGAGCAACAGCATCACCACAGACTCCGTCCTGTAATCCTGCCCCTGTCGGAATATGGCGATGAATGCAAAACTGCAAATCCAGATGACGGCTTGGGTGATCGCCAGGCTGGTGATGGCTGCCAGCAGCTTGCTGGTCATGATGCGCGTGCGGCTGACCGGTTTCGAGAGCAGGAAGTCGGCCGTCCACTCGGTTTCCTCGACCGAGACCAGTCCCACCCCGTAATTGGCAGCCTGGATCGCCAGGCAGATCTGGGCGAAGACGAACAACAAGCCGAAGAAACCCAGGATAGTCGACCAGTCCATGTCGGTCATGCCAAAAGCGATCAGCAGTTCCTCCGGGAAGGCTTTCATCAGGTCACTCGACCATGGCCGCATCTGCGGCGAAAGCCTGGAACATGGACAGGAAGACGAAGATCAGGGCGGCGATCGATCCCGACCAGATCAGCACGGATCGGCAGCTTGGTTTTGAATTCATGCAGATAGATGTTCATGTTCATCGCCTATTCGTAGTAATGCATGAAGATCTCTTCCAGGGTCAGGTCTTCGATGGTCAGGTCGGACGAGCTTCCCGCCGCCGACCAGCCTGGTGATCGCGTTGATATCCCCTTTGTAAAAGAAGCTGAGGGTGCCATCTTCCTTCGCCAGATTGGTGACGCCTTCGATCTTGAAGCGTTTTTCATCCAGTTCTTCGCCGGTCACCCGGATCTTCTTGTAGTTGTCCTTCTGCAGGGTCTTGATATCCTGGATATTGATGATGCTGCCTTCCTTGATGATCGCCACCCGGTTGCACAACCGCTGCACCTCTCCCAGGATATGCGAGGAGAAGAAGATGGTCGCACCGCGCTTGTTTTCCTCACGGATCAGGTCGAAGAATTTATGCTGCATCAACGGGTCGAGACCTGCGGTCGGTTCATCCAGGACGATCAGTTTCGGGCTGTGTAGAAGCCCCTGAACGATCCCGACCTTCTTCTTGTTGCCATAGGAGAGATCGCTGATCCTTCTTTTCAGGTCCAGTTCCATCAGATCAGACAGTTCGTGCAAACGTTTGGTGCAGTCCTTCTGAAAGAAGCTGGCTGAATACTTGAGCAGGTCGATGACCTTCATACCTTCGTAATAGAAGACTTCCGAAGGCAGGTAGCCGATCTCCTGCCGGAGCTCGGGACCGAACTTGATGCAATCCTTCCCGAAGATCTTGGCCTCTCCCTTGGTCGGGTAGATCAAAGAAAGGAACAGGCGGATGGTGGTCGATTTCCCGGCCCCATTGGGACCGATGAAACCGAAGATCTCACCTTCTTCCACGTTAAAGGACACATCCACGATTCCCCGTGATTTTCCATAATACTTGGTCAGGTGATTGACTTCAATGATGCTCATGCTCACGCTCCTTGATGGTGATGCTTTATGAACTTGGTTAAAATGATGGGGTGAAATGATATTTGGAACACAGCAGAGAACTTTATCATCTCGGGTGAGGAGTGTCAAGATATGACTTAAAGCATTTACCTTGTCTCCGTCACCTTCTGGATGCTCCTCGGATGATCAGGGTCGATTCCCTTTGCGCGTGTGAGATGATAGGCGAACAGCTGCGCCGGCAGGATGTTGATCAGTGGCGACAGCCATTCCGGAACATCAGCCGGGATGACCAGGCGCGTGCTGGCCAGTGCCAGGGCTCGTGGATCGTTGGAGATCACCACCAGCTCAGCCTGGTAGTCGCGCTTCAACTGCCGGATCATCTGTACCATCGGGGCGAGTACTTTGCCGCGGGAGGCAACTGCCATGACCGGAAATCCTCTTTCCAGCATGGCGATCGGGCCGTGAAGAAAGTCGGCCGAGGAATATGGTTCCGCGATCAGGTAGGTCAATTCCTTGAGCTTGAGAGCCCATTCGAAAGCGGTGGCATAGTTGAAACCCCGCCCCAGCACAACGGTCTGACCGATATACCGGTATCGCTGAATGGCTTCGGCGATGCGTGCATCCTGTTCGAGAGCTGTACCCATCCAATCCCCAACTTTTTCGAGCTCCCCCCAGGGTTCATCCTGCCCACTTAATGCTGTGGACAGCATGGCAATCGCCATCAATTCACAGGTGTAGGTCTTGGTCGCGGCGACCGCTTTTTCTTTCCCGGCTCCGAGCGGCAGGACGAAATCCGAAACCGCAGCGAGGGGCGAGCTCACCTCGTTGGTGATGGTCAGTGTAAGGCAGCCCTGACGCCGGGCTTCCGCCAGGACGCTGACGATATCGGGTGACTGGCCGGATTGCGAGATGCCGATCACCAGCGCGTCTTTCAGCTTTGGCGGCTGTTTGTAATAGGTGAACAGGGAGGGGGTTGCCAGCGCCAGTGGCAGACCGTTCCTGGCGCCCAGCAGGTAATTGGCATACCTGCCCGCATTGTCGGAGGTGCCGCGGGCAGCCAGAAATACATACCGCACCTGGCGCTTTTGGATGGCCTGTGCAATCCGCAGCGTTGTCCCCCTGCGCGCAGCCAGCAGGGACCGGATCCGATCGGGTTGTTCGAGTATTTCAGAATGAAGGGACATGCCGGTTGCTCCAGTTTATGTTTTTGAGCTTGTGGAAGCCGGGATCGTTACCGGAAGTTGTCCGGGAATACCGACCTGACCGAAGAGGGCACCAGCCACCGCACGCATGGAAGGCTCCAGGATGCTGTAGGTGCACAGGTAAGTGGGCGCTTCCGGGAAAGCCATCAGGTCATAGGGCAGACGCATGGCAATGATGATGAGTGGGATTCCTTTGAGCAACACGCTGCGGACCAGGGTCTCCTGGCCTTTCTGGGTGAAGGCATTGATCGTACCGATCACGACCAGGTCGCACCCCTCCAGGTGCTGAATGATCTCCGTCAATTCCTCTTCGCCGGGATCCATTGAGATGGGGATCTCAATCACGCGAGGGTGGTAGGTGCGCAGCGACTCGGCGAGCCTGGGTTTCACATGTGAGGAGGTATCCGCCGGCGTGAGATCCTGCGGCAGGGGTACAACGACCGCGATCTGTTTTTCCGGGTCCAGCCGGATGGGTAACAGGTTTGATTGATCCCGCACGAGCGTGATGGACCGCTGGGCAATCTCATCCGCGATCTTTCGGTGATTTGCGCATTGGAGCACGCTCAGATCAGGAGCTGGAGGCTGTTTTCTCAACCAATCTTTCAAGGAATTGATTCGGGTGAGTGAGGTCTGCATCTCACTGTCTGTGAGTTCGCCGGTCTGGCGGGCTTTCAACAAAGCTTCATAGACACGTTGTTGATCCTGCGTATCCGCGCTGATGAGCAGTAGATCCACACCGGCTTTCACTGCGCGCAGGGCATTTGACCCGAGCTGGGTCCCCTGACCGATGGCGCGCATATCCAACGCGTCAGAGATGATGACACCGTCGTAACCGAGCTCGCGGCGCAGCAATCCGCTGATGACCTTCTCCGACAGGGTTGCCGGAGGTGCATCCGGGCCGTCGATGGCCGGGATGCCGATATGAGCGGTCATCACCATCCTGACATTCGCTTGAATGGCTGCGATGAACGGCTGCAGCTCCACTGCGCGAAGTCTTTCGATCGAATGCGGGATCTCCGGCAGACCGTGGTGTGAGTCACCGGTCGTATCCCCGTGGCCGGGGAAGTGTTTGGCAGTGGCGGCCACCCCCTGGGACTGGATCCCGCGGATCATGGCTGCGGAGAGCTCGCCCACCAGCCTGGGATCCTCGCCGAACGAACGGATCCCGACCACCGGGTTGTACGGGTTGACATTTACATCCACGCAGGGTGCGTAGTTGATGTTAATCCCGAGGCTGGCCAGCTCCCGGCCAAGTACGACGCCGGCTTCATAGGCCAGTTCGGTGGAGCGGGTGGCACCAAGTGCCATGTTGCCGGGCAGGGGAGTGCCGTCACCGATCGCCATCAACTGGCCGCCTTCCTGGTCGGCGCCGATCAACAGGGGACTTAAGTCCAGCTGCCTGGCCAGTGTTTGCAAGGATGCGGTAAGAGCCCTGATCTGGGCGGGGGTGCCGATATTTTGACTGCGGAAGAGCGTGACACCGGATGGGCGATACCGGTCGAATGCATCCACGAGGTCGGTGGAAGGAGCTTCCTTCCCATGGAATGCGAGCACGAGTCTCTGACCGATCGAATGGTTTGGATCCAAGCTACCCTTTCAGCCCGGTGACCACCACGCTCTCCAGGATGTACTTCTGGGCGAAGAAGAAGATAATGATCAGCGGGATGGTTGTCAGTACGGCCGCGGTCATGATGGTCGGCCACTGTTGCACGGTATTGTTGATATTATAGAGCGTCGCCACGTAGACCGGCAGGGTGTACATGTCGACCGTTTGCAGGTACATGAGCGGGGTGAGCAGGTTGTTCCACAACCCGACGAACAGGAAAGTGGCGATGGCTGCCAGCGGTGAACGCACCAGTGGGACCACCAGCTGCCACCAGATCTGCACGTGGCTGGCGCCGTCCATCATGGCCGATTCATCCAGCTCCTTCGGGATCTGGGCCATCGATTGGCGCAGCAGGAAGACCATGGCCGCCCCACCGGCGAAGAAGCCGGGAATGATGATCGGGTTGAAGGTGCCCACCCAATCGATCTTGTTAAAGAAAACGTATTGCGGGACGATCAATGCCTGGGAGGGGATCATCATGGTTGAGAGCATCAGGAAGAAGACCAGGTTGCGTCCAGGCCAGTCCACACGACTGAAAGCGTAGGAAACGGCCGCGATCGAGATCAAGGTACCGGCCAGGGCCAGGCTGACATAGAAGACCGAGTTGAAGTAAGCGCGCAGGAAATCGGTATTCTGGAAGATGCCCAGGTAAGCCTGCAGGGTGGCGTGCTCAGGTAACCAGATGATGCCAGGCGAGTTGGTCTCCTCCAGTGTCTTCAGCGACGAGGAGATCATCCAGAACAACGGGAAGCTCATCAGCAGGGTGGCAAAGGTCAGCAGCAGGTAGAGAAGAAAGCTTTTGATGATCGGCCAGTAAATTTTCATGGACTGCTCCTAGTAGATGTCGTAGGTCACCCAGCGGTTCTGCCATTTGAACTGGATCAGGGTGGCGACCAGGATGATGACCAGGATGATCCATGAGATGGCCGAGCCGTATCCGATCTCGAAGTGGCTGAAGCTCTTCTGCCAAAGATAGTAGACCATCGAGATGGTGGAGGGCAGCAGCGGCTGGTTATCACGGTAGAGCACGAAGATCGGTTCGAAGATCTGCAGCGCGCTGATCAACCCGACCACCAGGTTGTAGAAGATGTAGGGGGTCAACAGCGGGAAGGTGATCTTCCAGAAGCGCTGCCAGTTGGAGGCGCCATCGACCTTGGCAGCCTCCTGCATTTCCTTGGGGATGTTATTCAACCCGACCAGGAAGATCAGCATCATCGTGCCGCAGCCCCACACCATCAGCAGCACGACCGACATCTTCGACCACAGCGGGCTCTGCACCCACAGCGGGACGCGGTTGGCGGCTGGGAAGCCGGCTTCGATGACCTTCTGCATCAGGCTGTACTTGCCGGTATTCAAGCCCAGGAAGAAAGCCGCAGCGATCTCCTGCACGTAGATAAAGGCACGACTGACGTAGCCGATCAGCGGGACGCCGTTCGTGACCGCCCGGATGAGCTGGTTGATAATACCGGTGCCGGTATTCAGCATCAGGCGCCAGGCCAGCAGCACCGCCGTGTTGAAGCCCAGGACCACCGGCAGGTAGAAGGCCATGCGGAAGATGCGCTCTCCCTTGATCTTCTGGTTGAGCATGACAGCCAGACCCAGTGCGACACCCAGCTGCAACGGCAACCCGACCACGGTCAGGTAGAGTGTGTTGATCAGCGAGGCGCGGAAGTTATCGTCGTTGAACAACAGCGTGATGTAGTTCGTCAGGCCGACAAATTCAGCCGGGCCGCTCTCCGTCACGCGGTAGTCGGTGAAGCTCCAGTAAAGTGAAAAACCCAGCGGCACGAGCACGAAGATCAGGAAACCCACGATCCAGGGCGCGGCGAAGAAGTATCCGGCAAAAGTGTTCGCCTGCACCTTCGGGGAAGTTTTGGCGAGCTTCGCCACCAGGCGGGCCAGGTAGCCCAACCCATAGCAGCAGGCGATAATGAATAAAACGGCAATAAGTGCGGTGAGGAGGACGTTAAGGTAGGGATTCTGCGGCATGTCTTTTCCTCTATTTCCGGGACGCTGGTTGGGCAGGTGGCCAGCCCCGCCCAACCAGCAGTATAACCCTTGAGATTACTTAAGGGCAGCCAGGTATTCTTCCTGGATCTTGGCCACGACTTCGGCCGGAGTGAGTTCCTCGGTGATCAGTTGACCGAGGGCGGTCTGCATGATGGTCGAGAGTTTGGCGGCTTCGAGGATGCCGGCGAAACCAACGCCGTACTGGGCAGCCAGTTCGGCTTCGCGCTTCAACTGCGCGGACTCGGTCACGTAGCCGTACTGGGCATCATTGCGGGATGGGATCAAGCCCATGGTCTCGTTCCACTTGTGGTTGGCTTCCTTGCTGAAGGCAACCTTCAGCCATTCGGCGGCCAGTTCCTTGTTCTTGCTGTAGTCGGCCACGGCCAGCCAGTCATTGAAGGCCAGCACGACCGGCTTGCTGTTCGGGAAGTTGGCGGGATCACCATAGAACGGATCGATTGAGACCTTCTCCCAGATCGGGCGGTCGAAGGCGGGTGCAGCCCAGCCGGAGTGGGCCAGGCAGACGGCGCCGTTATCCATACCGGTGGCATCATTCACGTCGATGACCGAACCTTGTCCGACGGGCAGGGCGCCCACCGCGTCGGCGGCCGGGCCGTAGGTGGCCTGGCGCATCTCGAGCATGAACTCGGTGGTGGCCAGGGCTTCGGGTGAATCGAAGTTGGGCGTGCCATCGGCTTTGTAGAGCTCTCCGCCGAGGGAGTAGAACACCAGCAGCCACCACTGCCAGTCAGCCATGGAGCCGGCATCAACCGGCACGAGCGCCTGCTGGGACAGCGAATTGGTGGCCGGATCAATGATCGGAGGCCTGCTTGGCGAAGGTCTATCCAATCGTCGAAGTTCTGCGGGGTTCCGCCTGTCCAGCCGGCAGCTTCCATCAGGTCGGTGCGGCAGAAGACGTAGCGCGGGGCGGTGAAGATCGGCAGGCCGCGTAGCTTGCCCTCGATACTTGGCATTCTCGAGCGCCGGGCCGAAGTTCTTGATATCCGGCCAGGCAGCTTCGCCCAGGAGGGCATCCATGTCAGCCAGGCTCTCGCCGTACAGGGTGTTCATTTCCGAGCCCAGGTTGATGATGTCGGGACCTTCTCCGGCAGCGAAGAAACCGCTGAAGGTCGTGTCCCAACCGGACCAGGAACCTTCGGTGATCTCAACGGTCACACCGGGGTTGGTCGGCTTCGAAGGCGGGATTGATCTCTTCCTTCAACCAGGTGATCGTATCCGGGGTGTAGTCGAGCAGATAGATCTTCAGGGTGACCGGTTCGGCTCGCCGGGACTTCGGTCAGCCGGCTCTTCCACCACCGGGGCTTCGGTCTCGACGACTGGTTCGGCTCCGCCGCAGGCTGACAGAACAAGGCTGGCCAGCAGCAGGATGGATATGATAAACATCTGTTTCTTGTGCATCTTCTTTTCTCCTATCGATTTTAGTATGATTGAAAATTACACGACCTGAAATTTGTGATTCTCTTCTCATCCTCCTTCCTGAATTAGGTTGATACCCGGCTTATTCATGATTGACTTCAACCTGCCAATTCTTTCGCGAACATCCGCTTCAAAGCGCTGGATGTATTCGTGGATAAATGCCACCGGATCCATGCGGGCATTCTGGATCAGGGGGGTCATGTCCATCGCAAAGGAAAGTCCGTTCATGCTGTCCACTTCGTGAGATTCAAAATAAGTGGCATTCGCCCGGCGGCGGCCCAGTGAGGCCAGGTCGTAGCGCTTGCCACCGGCGATCTGTGAATCGAAGACGCCCAGCAGCGCGGATTGCAGATTTTCCTGGCCGGTAAGGTCCATCAGGACTTTATCCGCATCGATCATCCAATCCAGACCCCGCCAGACTTCGCAGCCCAGCAGGCGGGCAGGTAAATCTTCCTGCGGCAAACCGCGCAGTGCCTGGATGACCCGCAGCGCTACAGCCACGTGGGTGTCGTGCTTGTCGGCCAGGTTATGCGTATAGATAACTTGCGGGCGGGTTGCTTGAAGGAGCGCGGTGAGATCTTCGACCACTTCCGGCCGGCTGGCATCCTTGATGGCCGTGCTGGGATGATCGAACATCACCAATGCTGCATACTCGCCAATAAGAGCCGCTTTACGCTGTTCCTGCATACGCACCAGCCGCATTTCCTCATCGCTGTAGTCTTTGTAGCGTCCAGCCCGCGGGGACCCGCGCCCGTCGCTGATGACGGCGCCGGTGAACCATTTTTCCTTCTGCTGGAAGCATTCCAGGATCGGCCCGGCGGCCATGATCTCGATGTCATCCTGGTGGGCTGAAATACAGAGGTGCGTCGTCCGTCCGAGGGCCTGCCCGGCCGGTTGTCCATCAGGAATGTAAATTTCAGCTGTCTTTTGATGAAGGTTCATATTCACCTGGTTACAGAATGGGGCAGGCTGGCTGCCGCGACGGATTGACCGACCCGGCGGATTTTTTCATCGGGTAGATGCAGGCTGATCCTGCCCGAAAGTTTCGGGAATTCAGCCCGCAGGACGTTTTTCGCGCCTTCCACCAGCAAGGTGCCGGCGCTGCCGGACGTGCATCGGCCCAGGATCAACACATGCTTGATGTCGTAGAAGTCGGCATACTGGGCGATGCCGTATCCCAGGTAGACACCCATGCTCTGCCAGATCTGCAGCGCATCCTCATGGCCGGATTCCAGCCTTTCCTGGACGAACGCCAGCCGGTCGACATCCGGCCTATCCACGGGCACCCGGATGCCGGTGGTCTGCGCCAGGCGGAAGACGCACTGTTGTGAGAAATAGGAAGCCCCGCAGCCACGGTCGCCAGACCACTCTTCGACCGGCGCGCTCGGGCTGTAGTCAACCGGGGAGAATGCCAGCTCATTCAACCAGCCCATGATGTGCCCTTCCAGGTTCACGTAACCCGCCGCCTGGCTCGAACCCATCGCGATGCCCAGGATACCGTTATCCCCGATCGCCATCGAGCCAGCCAGGGCGGTCACATCGCCGTCGTTGATCACTTCCAGCGGGACGCCCAATTCAGACCTGATACGCAGGAACAGGTCCCGGATCAAGGGGAATTTTTCCGCAGGAATGCCGCGGAACAGTGAAGCAACCATGGGGCGGTTGTCGATGTAGATTCCGGCGGAGCTGCCGCCGATCGCATCCACGCGCGGCATCTTGCCAGCTGCGGTCCGGATGGCTGCCATGATCTCGCGGTAGTGGTACTCCGGATCGGAATTCTGACGGGGTTCCCAGACCACCTCTTCGCTGAAGATGGGCACCCCTTCCACCACGGCGCTGACCTTGCGATCCGAGGCGCCCAGGTCGAAACCGATCCGGTACCCGTCCAGATTGCGGCCAAGTGGTTTTCCGCTCTCGCGGGCGGCCGGGACTTCATGGACGCCGCAGGCGACGACCGAGAATGGCTTTTCGTAGACCTGTTCACCCAGGAACCGGCAGTCGAACTGTCTCTCGCCTGAGCTTGAGTAGGTGTGGATTAAATGTCCGGCGACATCGCGGGGACCCCCAAAATAAACGGTGTGGGCGCCCCGCTGCCAGAGCAGGAATTTCAAGATGCGTTCAGTGTAAGTGAGGTTTAAGCTGAAGTCCGGGTGATCTACCGGATAGAGGTTTATAGAATACCTGGAGACTTCTCCACCACTTCTTTCAAGCCCGAAGATGGCCGGTACCCCGACGGATCGCACCTGGCTTTGAAAGGCGTGGTTGGCCAGGGCTGCCGGCCGGAAGCCGGGATCGAGTGGGGGAGGGACTACAGGCTCGATCAACTGCATGGTTATTCTTCCTGCAGGAACAGGATCGAGTAATCATCAAGAAGCGGGAAGGCGGAAGTGCCCAGAATGGCTGCCCGATAATCCAGGACGCCCAGCTCAATGCGGGTGTTATCAGAGAGGCGTGATAGCGCCGAGCTGTGCATGGCTTCTTTCACGACATTCAACCAGGTATCCCCGAAGCGGGTCATATCACCGGTCAGCATGATGCGCTGGATGTTGAGGATGCCGATCAGGTTGGCGAGAGACAGGCCGAGGTAATGTCCAGCTTTCAGGATGACCTGGCGCGTCCGTTCATCGCCGGCTTCGAAGGCAGCCTGCACCTGGTCGATCGAGGTCATCTTGAGTTGGCGCAGGACCGCTGTGGCACTGGCCACTGTCTCGAGGCAGCCTTGCTTTCCACAGCGGCACAGTTCGCCATTTTCCTGGACCACGACATGCCCGATCTCGCCGGCACCGCCGCCATCTCCCTGGAACAGCCGTCCATTGATCAAGATCCCGGCGCCGATGCCGTGTTTGACATTGACGACGATCAGGCTTTCGCCGAATTCAGCCTTGCCCCCATAGGCATATTCACCAATGGCAGCCGCCTGGCTGTCGTTGAGGACGGATACCGGCAGCTTGAATTTCTTTTGGAGCAGGTCGCCGAGGGGCAGGTCCTGCCAATCCAGGTTGACCGCGTTGAGCACGATCCCTTCGCGTGTCATGACCAGGCCGGGCGTACCAATACCAATGCCAATGATGGGCTTGTATTTCCGGCGGATCAATTGATTGATGATCTGGTAGACAGATTCGAGCGCTTTTTGGCCATCGTCGTCGAAGACGGAAACCTCGAGCATCTCCTTGATCTCACCCCGCAGGTTAACAATGGCGCCCACGAACTTATCCTGAGCCAGATTCAACCCGATCATGTAACGTGAATCAGCCACAATACTCAGCAGGATGGGGGTCTTTCCGCCGATGGATTCACCCTTTCCGATCTCTTCGACCAATCCTTCCTTGAGGAGGCTGTTCACCACTTCGGAAACGGTCGTACGGGTCAGGCGGGTGACACGGGCTACCTCGGCCCGGCTGATGGATTCACTCTCGAAGATCGTCCGCAGGACGAGGTCGCGATTATGGTGTTTGGTTTGAAGATAAGTCGCCTTCTGCATCTGTTAATCGATCCTTATCTTTATTTGTCGTTATCGGAAGAATGGCGTACTTTGTAAATTCAATGTACTAACAAACTAAATTATAGAGCGTCAGAATGAAAATGTCAAGAGGCTTTTTGTTTTAGATCAGCGCGAGTCCGAATTTAACGCAACCGCAATGGTGAACCGCCATAAGGGAACCTGGCCTGTGGGCGAAGGTATGAGCCGCATGCCAGGGAAAACGTTCACTTCGCACGGGTATTGTTTTGATTTGGACAATTTGCCCATGGTCTTTTTCATAAAATAATTTGTATTTCATGTGGTCATTGGTTTGCAGTATTTTAGGATTTCTGACCATTAGTTTGATAAAATGCGATGATAATATTTTATAATTGAAGATCTGCCAGCGAGGAGTAGCCGGAATGATCGAAATTAGAACACCCAAGACCCGGGAAGACTTTAAAGCCTACTACGATTTACGCTACAAGATGCTGCGTGAGCCCTGGGGATTGCCCAAAGGCACCGAGAAGGACGATTACGAACCGTTGGCGTTCCATTTCATGGCGGTGGATTCAAAAACCGGCGAGCTTCTGGGCTGCGCCAGGCTTTATGAAAGAGAGGATGGCATCGCCTGGTTTTCACACCTGGCCGTCAAAGGGGAGCATCAAAAGAGTGGTATTGGAAAACAGTTGACCCTCCATATTGAATCCGTGGCGCGTGAAAAGGGTTATAAAGTGATCGGTTGTTTATCCAGGTTGAATACAACCCGCTATTTTGAAAAAGCCGGTTACAAAGTCAATGGTTTACCGACCCATTATTTTGGGACGACCCAGGTGGTGTGGATGGAAAAGTCCCTCTCCTGAAAAAGGTTTTCTGAGTATTGCGATCTCGTCCGATTTCAGGATTAATTCGGCTCGGTCGTTTGTGGTTTCCGGAATAAACGGGCAATCAGGTTGATGGTTCCAACAAGGGGTGCCAGAATCCAGGAGACAGTATCATTAACGATCCCCAATCCCTGGCTGAGCCAGACCAGCAATGGTCTGGAGAAGCGCAGAAATTTGATATGGGTGTAGGCCAGTGAGAGAGCAATCGTTGTGATTGATATCCCAAATCGCATCCAGTCACTGATTTCTATCCCCGCCAACTCCTCCAGTAACAATTCGATACCGATATTCAAAACCAGGATGTAGGCTGCGGTTTTTAAGATCGGTTCCTTCTCGACAATGGTGCTGAATATGCCGGCTGCAAAACGCATCACCACAATACCGATCGCCACGCCCAGCATGACCACCCAGATTTTGTCAGATAGCGACACCGCCGCCACCACATTATCCAGACTGAATGCCAGATCCATCAGTTCAACCATTAGAACGGTGGCCCAGAAACCGCGCGTTTTGATTGGCCTGACGGCCTCATCATCACCGCTGTAGCCATGTGCGCTCAGATCGTCCACAGCCAGGCGGATGAGATAGGCGGCTCCAACAATTTTGAGCCATGGGTTGCTGATGATGTAACTTGCTGCGAGGAGCATTAAACCACGACCGAGATAGGCACCTAATAGTCCCACCCTTAAGGCTGCCGTGCGCTGCTTGCCCATTAATTTATCAATCACATGCCCGAAACGAATGCGCTTTGGCCAGGGGATCGCTTCGTGGGCTGGCAGGGTATTCACCATTGCCCCGAGGACGGCGGCATTATCAATGGATAATATCCCCTCCAGAAAGATTAACTGGATGATGATGACGATTATCGAAAAATCCATTGTTTACTCCTCGGTTTGTTCTATGCAGCCATTCCGATGCATGTCATTGGATGTTACCATATTGCACCATTCTGGTGATTTTAAACCAAAGTGGGCGGAATTTACCTTATTCAGAAGGATGGGATTCCAATGAAGTCACCACATTTCACAAAGTTAACCGCAGGGTTATTAATGGCGCCCTTGTTAGATCCCTTAATGGATTGCTAACTTCCCTGGAGGGCAACAATCGGGTATCTGTCATCCCTCTCCCATGGATTAAGAATCCATCCCTGATTTGACTATGCAAGGCTATCGGTACCCTGCCGGACCCTGGAACTTCGATGGGTACTTTCAGGTGATCTGATAGCTTCGCAACCGGTGGGAATCAAGTAAAATACACTCTTCATGTGATAATGATACGAATTGCTTGACGAATCACTTTTCCCGCGGAGCCTCTGCAAATGACCGACCTTGCAATTGACATCCAGAACCTGCGTAAAACCTTCACGACCCGGGTGGGTTTCTGGAGGGGCAAGACGAAGACCACCACTGCCGTTGAGGATATCTCCTTTAATGTCCAACGGGGGGAATTGTTCGGTCTGTTGGGTCCGAATGGCGCCGGCAAGACCACCACGGTCAAGATCCTGTCGACTATCCTGCTACCAACATCGGGCAGCGCTACCATCCTGGGATATGATGTGGTCCGTGAGACCCAGGCCGTGCGGGAACGCATTGGCTTCACATTCGGCGGGGCGCGCGGATTGTATACCCGTCTGAACGCGGTCGACAACCTGACCTACTTCGCTGAACTGTATGCGCTCCAGCCGGGGCTTACCCGCAAGCGCATCGACGAGCTTTTGGAACTGGTTGGCCTGGCCGACCGCCGTGAGGACCGCGTTGAGACCTATTCGAGCGGCATGCAGCAGCGCCTGCATCTGGCACGCGCATTGTTGCACGACCCAGAGCTGATTTACCTCGATGAACCGACCGTGGGGATCGATCCGGTGGGTGCACGCGAACTTCGCAAGACCGTGAAGGAGCTGGTTGAGCGCGGCAAGACCATTCTGTTGACCACCCATTACATGGCCGAGGCTGAGGAGCTGTGTGATCGGATCGCTATTATTAATCAGGGCCGAATCGTAGCCCTGGACACGCCGGCCAGCTTGAAGAAACAGATCCACGGTGACAGCCTGGTTGAGATCGAAGTGCGCGCTTCTGACCTGGTCTTGTTCCAGGAGAAGCTTCAGGGCATTAATAAGCACACCTTTGACGTGGCAGATAATGATGGGAATAAAAAGCTCTCGGTACGCACGACCCATCCCGAGGAGGTCATGAAGGTCATGGCACCCTTCATCACCTCACAGCAGATCCTCAACCTGGAAGTGCGCAATCAGACCCTTGAGGACGTCTACGTTTCGATCATCCAGGGTGAGTCGGCATGATTCAGCGTGCGATGCGCTTGATCCGGCAGCAGACCAAGGTCCAATTCCAGGTACGTCTGTTCAACCTGTACTCGGTCGGGTTGTATTTCATCCAGCCTGCCATCTTCAGCCTGGTTGGCATGCTGCTCTCGCGCGCTGCCGGCAATGACAGGCCTGACTTGATCTACACGGTCATCGGCAGCGGCGTGTTGGGAATGTGGAGCGGGCTGGTTTTCTCCTCGCTTTACGATATCCGGGCTGACCGGCGCGAAGGCACGCTGGAGTTCATCGTTGCAAGTCCGACATCGCTCGGGACGGTCGAGGCCATCCGCACGCTGACCAACGTCCTGACCGGGTTGGTCAGCCTTTTTGGAGCTTTCCTGGTGGCCATTGTGGTTTTCGATTATTCCTTTGCCGGGGTCAGCCTGCCGGCCGTGTTGGTCTCGCTCGTTGTGCTGCTGGTTGGCTTGTGGTCGCTGGGTGTCTTCCTGGCCAATTTCACGGTTTGGTCGCGCCTGTCGGGCTCCTACGTTGAGTACCTCGAGATCCCGGTCGCGATGCTGTGCGGTTTCATGTACCCGATCCGCATCCTGCCGGAATGGGTGCAGGTCTTCTCGACCGCCATCCCGATCCGCTGGGGGCTCGAGGCGCTGGATGCAGCCCTGCTCGGTTCGCATGACCTGGCGGCTCTTGGCCGGTGCTGGGGCTTTGGCCTGGGGCTGTCGCTCCTGTTCTGGGTCATCACCCGCCTTCTGGAAGGCAAAGTGCATGATCGTATCCGCGTGACGGGCGAAATGAGGTCGATCTGATGGCCCCGCTCGTGCGTTATGTTCGCCTTTATGTCATCCAGGCCTGGTTCGCCTGGCGTTCACTGTTCGGTTGGAGCAACCCTTTTAGCTACATTACCTCCAAATTCGGCTTCAGCTTCTTCTCGATGCTGATGTTTATTTATCTTGGGCGCTTTGTAGGCCTCGATGATCCGATCTACATCGTGATTGGTAATATCCTGCTCATCCCTGCCTCCAACTGCCTGTCTGGCATCTCGATGACGGTCGGCAACGAGCGCGCCTTCGGGGCCATGTCGTACCTGTTGGGCAGCCCGGCTCCGCGCACGGCGATCTTCCTGGGGCGCGGCCTGTTCCACATCCTCGACAGCTTCCTGACTGTGGCGGTTGCGCTGCTGGTGGCGACCGCCATCTTCGATTTCCGTTTCTCGGGCATGAACTTCCCGCTGGCCCTGCTGTGCGTGTTCATCACAGCCTTTACCACCAGCGGTCTGGGCTACCTGACCGGCAGCATCTCGCTGGTCAACCGCGATGGCTGGATGATCACCTCGACACTCAGCCTTTCCTTGTATATCCTGGTGGGCGCTAACTTCCCGGTCAGCTCGTTGCCGGCCTGGATCCAGCCGGTCTCATATGCCTTGCCGATGACACGCGGCATCCTGGCCGCACGCGCGTCTTTGGCTGGAGCAGGTTGGGGGGATGTGGCTGGCTTGCTGGCGGGCGAGGCAGCGATCGGTCTGGCTTATATCGCCATCGGGTACTGGATGTTTCGCTATCTGGAACGCAAAAGCATGGTCAACGGGATTCTGGATAATGTATAAAAGCTTCCTTGGCTATCCATCTATTATTACACGATAAGCAATCCGACTTGAAAATCAGAGAGCCATTTAACGCCATTTCCCACCTGACCGGTGCTGTCGCTGCCCTGGTTGCATCGTGCCTGCTGATTTTCTATCATGCGACCACCCCTTCCCGGACCATCGCGGTCATCATCTATTGCCTCAGCCTGGTGGTTTTATTTGGCGCCAGCGGAATCTATCACGCCATCAGCGCCAGGCCCCGGACGATTGAAATACTACGGAAGATCGATCACTCTGCCATATATTCTCTGATCGCAGGAACCTATACTCCCTTTTGTGTGATTGCCTTTGACGGTTTCTGGCGCTGGGGTTTCCTATCCATCATCTGGGCTTTGGCACTGGCAGGTATCATGGTGAAGGTATTCATCATCAAAACTCCCAGATGGCTGACTGCCGGATTGTATATCGTCATGGGCTGGTTGAGTATCTTTGCGACACATGAGTTGCTCCTGCGTTTATCGCCCACAACCTTGGGCTGGCTCCTGGCTGGTGGCATCCTCTACACACTGGGCGCAGTTATCTACATAACGAAGAAAGGCGACTTGTTTCCGGGTGTATTTGGTTTTCACGAGCTTTGGCATTTATTTGTGCTGCTGGGGGCAGCGGCTCATTTCCTGGCTGTCTCAACGCTCCTGTAAGTTTACACAGGCTTCTCGACTTGATAATCCCCGGTTACTTTATTATTTAAACCCCAATATTAAGAAAATACCAATAAAATAGTAATATCTATTGTATTACTGAAAATAAACGCTATAATAATGGTAACGTGATGGTAATCCCAAAGATAATTGGAGGATATCATGTCTCTAAAAATCGCAAGCGAGAGTACAAAGAGTGTTTCCCCAAAAGCGAAAAGGACCCAAAGGGTAGATCGAATGCCTGCAGAAGTGCTGGTGGGCACCAAAGTCCGGGAGATCAGGACCAGTCAGGGTTGGACCCTTAAAAATTTAGCCGAGAAAAGTAAATTGAACATCAATACCCTCAGCATGGTCGAGAAGGGGAAAACATCCCCTTCAGTGGGTACTTTACAGCAACTGGCGCGTGCACTGAGCGTCCCGATCACCGCCTTTTTTGACTCCAATGTGACCACAAAGCACATCATTTTCACTGCGCATGATCACCGTCCGGAATCCACCTGTTGCAACGCCATCATTCATAATCTGGGCAAGGATCTCCGGAACGCTTCCATAGAGCCTTTCGTGATCACGATGGATAAGAATGCCGGCAGTGGTGGTCGCACGATCGTCCACACCGGTTTTGAGTTTGCTTACTGTCTGAGTGGACAGGTCCAGTACATCATTGAAGAATCCGCTTACCCGATGGTTCCCGGGGACAGTATAACGTTCGAAGCGCATATCCCGCATCGTTGGGAAAATATCCACAATGGCGTATCCGAGATGTTGTTGGTCATTTCCCCGGCCGACCACAATGATGATCCGGGTGGAAGACATTTTAAGACAAAATAAGGAGCCGGTATGAAAATAGCACTCATCACGGATGATGGAAAAACCATCAGCCAGCATTTTGGGCGCGCGCCCTATTATCTGGTGGTCACGATCGACGAAGGAAAAGTGATCGACCGGGAAACGCGCGAAAAGATGGGACACAATCAGTTCTCCGGACACGGGCATGAAGAAGGGCATGGCGAGCAGCATGGCCTGGATAGTGGATCGCATGGCAAGCATGCCCAGATGGCGGATATCATCTCGGATTGCCAGGTGGTGATCTGCGGGGGCATGGGCACGGGTGCCTATGAGAGCATGCGCAGGTTGAACATCCAGCCGTTGGTCACCGACTTGGTCGAAATCGAACAGGCCATCCAGGCTTATATTGATGGGAAATTAGTGGATCACACCGAACGATTACATTGACCGTGTCCGGTACCGAGGTTCATCCATGCGAGTAACCTACGAGGAAATTCAAACAGCCATCGGAAGCCATTACAAATATGTGTCAGGTGAGGTGGGTGGGCTGCGAGCAGACCTGCATGGCGCCGACCTCTACAGTGCGAATTTGATGGATGTGAACCTGAGCGGTGCTGACTTGAGCGGGGCAAATTTAAAACGATCCATCTTGTTATCCGCCAATCTGAAAGGTGCAAACCTTGCGGGAACCAGTTTTAAACACGCCATTCTGGAGGGTGCCAATCTGGGATTTGCCAATCTGAAGGGTGCCTCATTAATAGGGGCTAATTTAGAGAGAGCAGATCTGAGGGGTGCGAATCTCGAGATGGCAGACTTGGAAAATGCCAGCCTGGCAGGCGCTCAGTACGATGCAGCCACACGCTGGCCTGAAGGCTTTAACCCACGCATGGCAGGTGCTATTTGTATCAATGAATAAGACGTTGGGGAGGAATCATTTGGTTGTTACTTTTAATATATTCCAGACATCTATTAGGAGAGCTTATTACAGGCTCAATTTATTTCTGATGGAGATTTATGATATGGAAATGATCATCGACTTTCCGGGTGGTTCGCGTGTGGACGCGCATTTTGGGACCTTCACCGTTGCTACCGACCAACCACCCGTCGCCAGTGCTCCCAGCCCATTTGAGATATTCCTCGCTTCCATCGGGACATGTGCGGGGATCTATGTGCTCGGTTTCTGCAAGCAACGGCAGCTGCCCACTGAGGGTATTCGAATTATTGAGCAGATCAACCATAACCCGACGACCCATATGGTCGATTCCATCAGCCTGGAAATCCAGGTACCCCCGAATTTCCCCGAGAATTACCGTGATTCCCTGATCCGCTCTGCCGAATTATGCGCGGTGAAAAAACACCTCGAAAAACCGCCCGAATTTAATATCTCCACCAGGGTGATGTAGATTCCGGCAAATACCGAAACACACTTCTCCATTCAACCGGGGTGCACAACGAACCGGATCTCCGGGGACTGTGCACCCCGGTGAACAAATAAATGCTTTCTACGCTCCGCCCTTTATTTTCAGGGATCGAGCGTCCGATTATTTCAGTGAGAATTGAATGCCGGAGATCAACCAGGCATCCCCGGTTTTGTAGAATACCAGGTTCACCAGATAGGTTTCAGAGCCGATCACTGCCTCACCGTCCATGGTGGCTTCCGAACCAGAGACATTGGTAGCGCTGAATTTCGATTCCGAGAAATTCCGTGGGGTGGCAAATTCAACCCAGGTGTCATAGCTGCCGAATTCATCGTGCAGCGAAGGATCCAGCAGGTTCCAGGAAGTCTCATGGTCACCGTCACGCAGAGCCGCCATAAAGGCCTTGCCATTGTCGCTGACGACGCTCAGATCGCTGACTGCACCGCAGGCGGTGAGCGCGAATACTGCCAGCATTGAAACAAGCACGATCATTGATAAACGAGTTTTCATATATATCTCCTGTTGGTCATATAATAGGATAATTATAATCTAAATTGTCAAGTAAATCAAACAATCTCAAGTATTATTTGATTTAATCTATGATCCGGGGATGAATGAAAATAAAAAGGGCAGCTTAAGCTGCCCTCAATGGTGCAAATTGCGATCTATTTGACCTTATCGAGTGGAATACCAAGCGCATCGGCGACACCCTTGCCGTAAGCCGGGTCTGCTTTCAGGCAGTTCCCGATATGCCGGATCTTGATGAATTCGGGCGCATCACCCATCGCGCGGGCAGTGTTCTCGAATAAAACCTTTTGCTGTGCCGGATTCATTATGCGGAACAGCTTGCCGGGTTGGGTGTAATAATCGGAATCATCCTCGCGGAAGTTCCAACTATCCCCAGCACCGGAGAGCTTCAGGGGCGGATCCTTGAATTCGGGCTGTTCCTGCCATTCGCCGAAGCTGTTGGGCTCATAACCGAGTGTGGCGCCATGATTGCCATCCACGCGCATCTGTCCGTCGCGATGGGAAGCGTTCGCAGGAGCATTCTTGGGCTGGTTGACCGGGATCTGATGGTGGTTGACACCCAGACGATAACGATGGGCATCTCCGTAGGAAAATAACCGGCCTTGCAGCATCCTATCCGGTGAAAAGCTGATCCCTGGAACCACCGCTCCAGGATTGAAAGCGGCCTGCTCCACATCCTGGAAGTAGTTTTCTGGATTACGATTCAGTTCCAGAACACCTACCTCGATCAGTGGGAAGTCCTTTTTATACCAGACCTTGGTCAGGTCAAAAGGATTGTATGGCATTTTATCGGCTTGTTCTTCGGTCATCACTTGAATGAACATCGTCCAGCGGGGGAATTCCCCCCCGGCGATGCTTTCGAACAGGTCTTTTTGATTGCTCTCGCGGTCCTTGGCAACGATCGCCTCCGCTTCCTGGTCGGTCAGGTTCTTGATGCCCTGCTGGGTGCGCAGGTGGAACTTGACCCAGATTCGTTCATTCCTGGCGTTGATCATGCTGAAGGTGTGACTGCCAAAGCCGTGCATATGGCGGTAGGAATAAGGGATCCCACGGTCACTCATGACAATGGTCACTTGATGCAGCGCCTCAGGCAGTGAGGTCCAATAATCCCAGTTGTTGGTGGCGGAGCGCAGATTGGTTTGCGGGTCGCGCTTGACAGCCCGGTTGAGGTCCGGAAATTTATGAGGATCCCTTATAAAGAAGACGGGCGTATTGTTGCCGACAAGGTCCCAGTTACCTTCCTCGGTATAGTACTTCATGGCAAAGCCGCGGATGTCACGTTCAGCATCCGCTGCACCGCGTTCTCCGGCGACGGTGGAGAAGCGCATGAAGACCTCGGTTTCCTTGCCGATCTTGGAAAACAACTTGGCCTTGGTGTACTTCGTGATGTCATGGGTGACTGTGAACTTGCCAAAAGCGCCGGAGCCCTTGGCATGCATGCGCCGCTCGGGGATCACTTCGCGGTCGAAGTGGGCCAGCTTTTCCAGGTACCAGACATCCTGGAGCAGCATGGGTCCACGTGGACCGGCTGTCATGGCATTTTGATTATCGGCTACCGGGGCGCCGGCTGCAGTGGTTAATTTTTTGGTCTTGTTCATAAGATCCTCCTTCTTATTTTAATAACGATGAAAGGGTCATTATTCGGTAATGGTAAATGGTGTGTTTGGACTGGCTCCTCCTCATATCGTTCAGTTATCGGGATAAAAAATATCCACAGTTGAAATAGATGATCATCCACCAGGTATTTATTTACACTCTGGACAAAGACCATAGAAGGTCATCTCTGGGCGAGCGATCTGATACCCGCTCGCCTTCTCAAGTTTCCGGATCGAAGCCGTGTCAATATCCACTTCTCCGTCGACGATTTTATTGCAATTCGTACAGATCAGATGGGCGTGAGGATCAGGCCGGTTGCCATCATAATGACTGTCATCCCGCAGGTTGATCTCCAGGACCTGGCCGATCTCTTTGAGCAGCGCAAGGGTCTTATAAACGGTCGCCTGGCTCATGGTGGGGAAGTGAGCGTGGATCCTGGCATAGAGTTGCGCAGCGCTGGGGTGATCTTCACTGGCGGCAATCAGGCGCACCAGCTCCAGACGCTGGGGCGTCAGCCGATAACGGCGCTTCTTTAAGGCATTGGTCAATTCACTGAATCGTTGAGTGGGTTCGTAACTATTCATATAGATAGCAATTCTTTAAAGAGAATGATTCTCTATTATTATACTCGAGATGAATGGATCGGCCCTGATTGGAAACCCGGATCCATTCTCAGGAGGTTGTATGGGGTCAAAAGATTAATCCCGATTCGCACCTCCATGAGTGGCTTCATTATCCAGGCGTATTGCAATATTATTCTGATATGGTAGAATGTGAGAAAAGTATAATATAAATAATATCAGAAATATCATATATAAACCCGGGATGTAACTATCAGACCTCCCCGCGGCAAGAGGATTATCATGAATAAAGCCCTCATCCTGATCTTTGCATTAATTGTCGTTGGCTGCAATGCTGCACCGGGAACCATACCCACGATACTGCCAGAGATGACAAAGGCTGTTTCAACACCGGCTGCGTCGCTGCCAGCCGTTGAAGGCCTAGAACCCTCATACCAGGTGGGCGCCTTTTATTATCCCTGGTACGGCAATCCGATCACCGATGGTGAATGGATCCATTGGAATGATGACAATCACACCCCACCGACGGATATCACCAGTGATTACTATCCAGCTTTGGGTGCTTACTCTTCAAACGATCCGGTGGTTGTGGCCCAACACATGGCCTGGCTGCGGCAGGCGGGTGTGGGGGTGATTATCGTATCCTGGTGGGGGCAGGGCGGTCGTGAGGAAAGACCGGTCCCGCTCCTTTTGCAAATGGCTGAGCGTTACGGGATCAAGGTCGCCTTTCATATCGAACCTTATCATGGCCGCACTGCTGACAAGCTCATTTCAGATGTTCAATATCTCTACAATAAGTATGGATCCCACCCGGCATTTTTCCACACCACGGCGTCCAGTCGTTACAACCCGGGGGACCAGCCCAAGCCGATGTTCTTTGTGTGGGCAATTGGCAGTCCGGATAGCGACACTGCGCCTGTCGAAGCGGAGTACTGGCAGAGTGCGATGGATGCCATACACGCTTTGCCCCAGGGCGCATTGGTCATCGCCAATACGTTGCAAGGCAGCTGGATCACCGGCGGTCACTTCGACGGATTGTACAACTATGCCACCCTGCACCTCGACCGCGAGGGTGGCTTCTCATGGGCGAACAGCCTGCCACCGGACTCGCTGTACATTCCCAGTGTAATACCGGGTTTCTCAGCCGTGCGCATCGGGTATGCGTCGGATACCCTGGTCCCGCGTCAGGATGGGGACACGTATGCAGAACAATGGCGCGCCGCCCTGGATACAGCCATCCAGCCGGTCATGGTCACGGTGACTTCTTTCAATGAATGGCATGAAGGTTCCCAGATCGAGCCACCCGCTGTCGGTGTTGGACTCAAACCCGGTCAGGTTTATGATGACTTTGGTGACCTGACACCGGATAGCTATCTCGATCAGACGCGCCGGTGGGTTGACACATTCCTGGCAACCTCATGGCCGGAGACTCACCGGGTTCGCATCCAGGTCACAACGACATCTGATTGGACGACCCTCAACATCTTGAGTGGTGGCAGGTGGCTTCGTCCTGAGATGGTCTCTGCCAGCCCGGGAGTCACCTTCGCGGGTATGGAAGCCGGTGACAGTCTCGCCCTTTTACAGACCGTGACGGATGCAGAAAGGGGTATTCAGGTGCAGATGACATGGGACCTGTTGTTAAGCAGCCTTGAGCCGGCCGGAGATCTCATATTGAACATCGAACGGGGGAATATCGGGGAAACGACCGTGACAGTCTTTAACTATCTCGGGTGACACACCCATATTGATCGACAAATTCTACTGGTCCGGGATCACCAGTGGTCGCAACAGCCGGCAGGTGGTGGTACCGGTCTCCGCCTTGATCACTTCTGCACGCTGATCGTTACTTAGAAAGATTACTTTTCTTCTGTTTGATCCAGAATACGATCCCCGCGATAACCAGGATCGTGACGCCCCACAACGCGGCCTGAACTTCACTGCTGGCCTGCTGGATCGCTTTGGCATACAGGTATCCCAAACTGATCAACACCGTGGTCTTGACCAATTCACCCAATAAAAGCATGACCAGCCACCGCCTGATGGGAATGCGATTCAGACCGACCGCAATCAGCGTGGGAATCGGGAAACCCACCGTGAGCTTGGAAAGAAACAACATGCGGGGGGCGTACTTTTGAATACCCAACCCCAGCTGATCGACTTTTTCCTGATCGATCCGCAACTTCGGATAGATCTTTTCCAGCCATTCCAGCTTGCCGAGTCGGCCGATCCCATACCAACCCATGTCGGCAGCCAGGTTGCCAGACACGACCGATAGAAAAGCGGGCAGGGGCAGGAGCAATCCGCTGGAAGCCAGTGCACCGGTTGCCAGCAGCGTGAGTGGTCCTTCCAGTACGGCTGCCAGCCCCACCAACAGGTAGGGTAGGAAGGGGGTATTGGGAAGCGAAAGATTGGTGATGTATAGCATAAGTCGATGGTTCTAATGAAAACAGCCCTGATTTTATAACAATCCGGGTGCTTTGCGGTTAAGAACTGGCATAGAATATCAGCCCGACCCGATTGACACGGGTGAATTTCCAATTAACAAGTTGGTATTGCCGCTGGTTGCTAAAGTAGCGTATCATTGAAGGGAGTTGATCCAATTTACGATGAATCACCCTGGGATTGAATGGCATGCCTGAAGCGATTGCTGCTGGACATATCTGCCTGGATATTATCCCTGACCTCTCATCGATCGCCCCCGGGCAGTTCGATCACGTTTTCACACCCGGGCGGCTGGTCCAGACTGGCCTGGCCACCCTGACCCCTGGCGGATCGGTCTCCAATACCGGCCTCGCACTTCATCGCCTGGGGATTCAAACACGCCTGATCGCGCGGGTGGGCGATGACCAACTAGGTCATGCCTTACGCCACGCCATCGCTTCATACGGGGGTGGATTGGAAGAAAGCATCCTCAGTTGCGCTGACTCGAACACATCCTACTCGATTGTGATCAGCCCGCCAGGAAGTGACCGACGCTTTTTACATCATCCTGGCGCGAATGATGATTTTTCCGCAGCGGATATCCATGATATTGACCTTGAGGGTGCGCGCCTGTTCCATTTTGGTTATCCACCGGTAATGGCCAGAATGTATGTGCAGGAAGGGCGGGAACTGGAGACATTGTTCCGGCGGGTTAAAGTCTGCGGTCTCACCACTTCACTCGACCTGGCATTTCCCGATCCGGATTCTCCGGCCGGGCGGGCTGATTGGCCGGCTATATTAAAAAGGGTACTCCCCTGGGTGGATGTATTCGTTCCCAGCCTGGAAGAGATCTCATTCATGTTGTGGCGCAGGTCCAACCCCGTTCCCACTGCCCGCCTACTGTCTGAGGTCAGTGATGTGTTACTGGGAATGGGCACAAAAATGGTCCTGCTTAAGCTGGGTGACCGGGGGCTTTATCTGCGCACAGCCAGCTTGGCCGTCCTTGGGGGCTTGGGGTCGGCATCCCCGCAGGATTTGGAAGTGTGGGGGGATTTTGAAGCCTGGCTGCCGTGTTTCAAGGTCGAGGTGATTGGAACCACCGGTGCAGGAGATGTGACCGTGGCAGGTTTTCTGTCTGCGATCCTGCGGGGAGTCCCGCCACAGGATGCCTTGAAAGCCGCCCTGGGGGTGGGAGCCAGTTGTGTGGAGGCTCCGGATGCCCTGAGTGGCCTGCGTACCTGGGAGGAGACCTGGCAGCGCATCCGCTCCGGCTGGACCAGCCGGTCGGAACCGGAGCAGTTCCTGAAGAAAAATCAGACCAGCCTCTAATTCACGTTTGAACTGATTAGTGATTCGACAAATACTGGCTGACTTGTTATTGCGCCAGTCCCCGAAACTGGAGCCTTTTCGCCTCCCAATCCATGAAATCCTGGGGCGGGTGGATGGTCTCGGCCTCCGGCCGGCGCACCAGCCGGGCAGCACTGCCGGTGCAACCAGTCACGCATAAACCGCAGCCGATGCAGCGTTCCATGTCGACGACCGAGATGCCATTCTGATCGGAGATGGCCTTGACATGGCAGCGCTCGATACACGTGCCACAGCCCGAACAGGCTTCTGATTCGATGACGGCATAGTAATTGGCGTGTGCCACCGAACTCTCGATGCCGAATTCTGTGATCCCCCTCAGAATGCCGCAGCAACATCCGCAACAGTTGCAGACGTAGAAGACACCATGGGCGACATTGCTGACTGTGTGTACCAGGCCTACCTCTTCGCATTGATCGAGTAATTCAAGCGCTTCGGTTTGGCTGACATCGCCCGGGTAAGCCGAGCGCACGTTCGGGGAAAAGTTCAGACAAGTGTGGACGGGAAAATGACAGGGTTTCCCGATCTGATCCTGCTGTACCCGACAGATGCAATCGCGGACGTTGAAGCTTTTCGAATCCAGGATGATGCTGCGAATATCGTCATACGGCAGGATCCACTCGGATTTAATGGCCTTCTGGGCCGGGACGACCCGGTGAATGGAAGGTTGGGGGGTCATCAATCCCTGGACACCGCCCTCGAGAAAGTAATCCTCGACCAGGTGTGCCAGCTCATGATCCATCATTTCCAATTGAGCTTCATAGACGCCAACCACGAATGGCGCCAGGCGGAAACGTGCCCGCCCGTCCTGTTTTTCGATCCAAACCATCCCTCGCTGAGCCATCCTGAAGAGCTGACGGTTCATATCATCCGCCACAACACCCGCTCGTGAAGTGATCTCAGCGGTCGTTTCATAACGTCCAGTCAAGAGGCTGGCCAGCCCCGCTTCTTCCGGTGAGAAGATCTTCTGAAGGATGCGCAGCTCAACCCTGGAAGGAGTCTTGGGGTAGCCATTTGGGAGCCTGTCGAGTGCTTCCGCGAGTTGTTCATAGACATTACCGGACATTTCTTGCCTCCATGATCAAGGAGTGAAACCCTTTGTTCTATCTAAAATTATTTACATGCCCATCATAGCACTGATCTTGTCCTAATCAAGAATTATTAAATACATCCATTTGAAAACATGCGATTTACCATCGTTCTTGACGTTTTCTTGACATAGGCAACAGGTTTCTTGCCATTACCTTGATACCGAATGTGCTATTTATTGTAAGTTATTGAAATAAAGGCAGTAATTATGCAAATTCATCCCTTGTACAACAATATTTACAAGACGGACATTGACCGGGAGCCAAATCCCACCTGGTCGCGGTTCTTCCTCGGAAAACCTATCGCGACATCGGATGCAGCTCACCAGGCGATCGGTAAAGTGGTCGGTCTGGCGGTATTTTCCTCTGACGCGCTTTCCTCCGTTGCCTATGGTCCCCAGGAACTGATGACGATCCTGATGCTGGCGGGCGCAGCTGCCTTGCATTTAACCCTGCCTCTGATCCTGGCCATCGTCACTCTGCTTGCCATCCTGGTGTTTTCATACCGGCAGACCATCCACGCCTACCCGGGTGGTGGTGGAGCTTATATTGTTGCCCGTGATAACCTGGGCGAGCTGCCGGCCCAAGCGGCCGGCGCAGCGCTATTAACCGATTATATACTCACCGTGGCTGTTTCCATCTCCTCGGGAGTCCTGCAGATCACATCTGCCTATCCGGTCCTTTACATCTACCGGGTGGAGATAGCCGTAGCCATGATCCTCCTGATCATGCTCATCAATTTGAGGGGGGTGAAGGAGTCCGGTATTACATTTGCCATTCCGACCTACTTCTTTCTGGCAATGATGTTCACCACCCTGATCGTGGGATTAGTGAAATATGCCACCGGCAGCCTGGGTGGGGTTGTAGGCCCTCCCACAGCGGAAATGGATCTCATCCAACCGGTCACGGTCTTCCTGATCCTGAAGGCTTTCGCCAATGGCACAACCTCCCTGACCGGCGTTGAGGCTATTTCCAATGGGATTACCGCCTTTAAGGAACCACGCAGTAAGAATGCCAGCGCAACCCTGGTTTGGATGGCCGGCATCCTGGGTGCCATGCTGATCGCCACCTCTTTCCTGGCCCTCAAGATCGGGGCAATCCCTTCTGAAAGTGAGACTGTCGTATCCCAGATTGCCCGGACGGTGTATGCCAACCGCGGTGTCCTCTATCTGGCAACCATCTCTTCTATTACGATCATCCTGATCATGGCGGCCAATACGGCTTTCGCGGATTTTCCCCGCCTGAGTGCCTTGCAGGCCGGGGATGGTTTTCTACCCAAGCAACTGACGGCGATCGGCAGCCGGTTGGTGTTTTCCCGCGGGATTATGACCTTGGCGGCTTTCGCCTCCATCCTGGTCATCCTCTTTAAAGCCAGTGTCTCCGCTCTAATTCCCTTGTATGCCATCGGGGTCTTCCTGTCCTTCACGCTTTCGCAAACCGGCATGGCCCGCCGTTGGTGGAAATCCGGTCACTTGAAACCGGGGGAGGAGATCATTGAAAAGGGTTCCACTGTTGAATATGAAAAAGGCTGGACCGTGAAGATGTGTATCAATGGTTTCGGTGCACTCTTGACGGCCATCGTTATGGTCATTTTTGCTGTGACGAAATTCAAGGACGGCGCCTGGGTTGTCATCATCCTGATTCCTTTATTGGTCTCAAGCTTCTTTACCATTCACCATCATTACAAAGGATTGGCAAAGCATCTATCCTTGGATAATCATGTCTATCAGAAGCGCTGGACACGTAACCGGGTGATCATGCCGATCGGTGGCGTGCATAATGGTACCCTGATGGCGTTGAGGTATGCCAGCACGCTTTCCATGGACTTGACAGCATTGCATATCAGCATCGACCAGAAAGAGACCGAAAAAATCGAGCAAAAATGGGCCGTTTGGGGCGAAGGAATTCGCCTGGTGGTCCTGAATTCACCATATCGCGAATTCATGGAACCCTTGCTCGAGTACATTGATCAACTTTCAGAGCAGCTCGGTCCCAATGAAGGCATCACCATCGTTGTTCCACAGTTCAATTCGCGCCGATGGTGGACACGTGGGCTGCATACCCGCACTGCAGAAATGATCCGCCGCAGCCTGCTAAATCGTAACAATATCGTTATCCTGGAAGTCCCATATCAGGTGGATTAAAGCCTTGGTCTGCAATAAGAATGTGCCGGTTTGCACCGGCACATTTCAAGTATTCCCTGAGGTTTTTCTTTACCTCAAAAATCACTTTTCCCAAATCCTTGATTAGTTCTTGACACTTTTTTGTATTTTCTTGCTGAATATTTTACACGCATGAGTGTACAGTAATTCCAGATGGAAAAGGTGATTATGACTGACCTGTTCGTTGTTGTGCTGTTGATCGGTTTTTCTTTGCTCATGGGGGGGTTCTTCAGTCTATGCGGTCACCTGATGGAGGATTGAAATGAATGGTTACGTAATCCTGGCCGGTGTGATTGCGCTGTTATTGCTTTGTTACCTGTTCATATCACTCATCAAACCGGAGTGGTTTGGATGACTCTGTCCAACTTGCTTCAAATAATCATTTATCTGTTCGTCCTGTTAATCCTGGTACGACCTCTTGGTCTCTATATGGCACAGGTCTATCAGGGCGAGCGGACAGTGCTTTCGCCAATTATTACGCCTATTGAGCGATTACTATATCGTCTTGCTGGAATAAAGCACGGTGATGAGATGGGATGGAAAACGTATGCGGGGGCATTGTTAATCTTCAATCTGATTGGTTTAGCTTTTCTCTACATTTTGCTGCGATTTCAAAACCACCTCCCTCTCAATCCGCAGGCACTTGGAGAGGTTTCACCCGATCTGGCTTTCAACATAGCTGCCAGTTTTACCTCGAATACCAACTGGCAGAGTTATGGAGGTGAAACGACACTGAGCCCGCTCACCCAAATACTTGGTCTGACTGTACAGAATTTTTTGTCAGCTGCTACAGGAATGGCGGTCATGGTCGGGCTTATCCGGGGGATTTCCCGGCATACAACCCGTAAGATTGGTAATTTTTGGGTGGATTTGACCCGCACGATTCTGCATATCCTTCTGCCACTATCGATTATCCTGGCAATTGCCCTGGTGTCGCAGGGTGTGGTTCAGTCATTCAAGACCTACCCGGTTATCAATGTTTTGGATCAGGCTTCAACTTTGGACACCCAGGTTTTGCCGCTGGGACCGGCAGCTTCGCAAGTTGCGATCAAACAATTGGGAACGAATGGTGGCGGTTACTTTAATGTTAACTCCGCGCACCCTTTCGAGAATCCCACCCCGTTGTCCAATTTCCTGGAAATGTTGGCCATCCTGCTCATTCCTGCAGCGCTGACTTATACCTATGGGAAGATGGTGGGTGATACTCGCCAGGGGTGGGTGATCCTTATCGCGATGACCCTGGTGCTGGTGGTAATGGGGGGCATCACGATTTGGGCAGAATCTCAGGGAAATCCGATGTTTACTTCACTGGGCATCGACCAGTCACAGGGCAATCTGGAAGGAAAGGATGTGCGCTTCGGTATTGCCAATTCAGCTTTATGGTCGACTGTTACCACGGCTGCATCGAATGGCTCGGTGAATTCTATGCTTGATTCTTATACTCCGATTGGTGGGATGGTGCCAATGTGGTTGATGCAAATGGGTGAGGTGATCTTTGGCGGGGTCGGTTCCGGTTTGTATGGAATGCTAGCTTTTATTTTTATTGCCGTCTTTGTCGCTGGCTTGATGGTTGGAAGAACACCTGAATACCTTGGTAAAAAGATCGAAATCTTCGAGATGAAAATGGCGGTGTTGATCGTTCTGATCCCTGCTCTAACAGTTTTACTCGGCACAGCCACCGCCTTGATTGTTCCGGCAGGACGGGCGGGGATATTCAACCCCGGTCCCCAAGGTTACAGCGAGGTATTATATGCATTTTCTTCTGCCGGCAATAACAATGGTTCGGCTTTTGCCGGGCTTGATGCGAACAGCCCTTTCTACAATTCAATCCTTGGCACAGCCATGTTGATCGCCCGATATGCCTTGATCATTCCGGTACTGGCAATGGCCGGATCGCTTTCAGTGAAGAAGAAAGTGGCGGTGAGTTCAGGCACATTGTCCACCCATACCCCGCTCTTTGTGGCTTGGTTGATCGGCGTGATCGTCATCGTTGGAGCACTCAGTTTCCTGCCAGCGTTAGCTCTGGGTCCAATCGTGCAGCAGTTGATGCAAGGTCTTGGGAGGTAGTAAAAAATGATGATGAACGATCCTCAATCGATCGCCCGACGCCTGAAAATTTACCGCAGGGCAATGCTTGATGCATTTCTCAAGCTTGATCCCCGGAGGCAAGTCCGCAATCCGGTCATGTTTGTAGTTGAAGTTGGCAGCCTCTTGACCACCTTGTTATGGGTTCAGGAATTGGTCGAAGGGAGTGAGGTCATGGCTGGTTTCACCGGTGCGATTACGCTCTGGCTGTGGATCACCCTCCTGTTCGCAAATTTCTCGGAAGCGCTGGCAGAAGGGCGTGGCAAAGCCCAGGCTGAGTCTTTGCGCAGAGCCCGCCAGGATACTCCTGCCAAATACCTGCGCAGGCAAATCGAAAACCTGGAAACTGCCCGTCAGCACGTCGCACTTGTTTCTTCCTCCACGTTACGAAAAAACGATCTCTATCTGGTCGAAGCCGGAGACATACTGCCAGCGGATGGTGAAATCGTATATGGCATCGCTTCGGTGGATGAAAGCGCCGTGACCGGGGAATCTGCTCCCGTCGTGCGTGAATCCGGAGGGGACCGCTCGGCTGTTACCGGCGGCACCCACTTGTTGTCTGACTGGTTGATCGTTCGTGTCAGTACCAACCCCGGCCAGGGTTTCCTGGACCAGATGATATCGATGGTCGAGGGCGCCAGGCGGCAAAAAACGCCCAATGAGATCGCCTTAAGCATCCTGCTCTCCAGTTTCACGATCTTGTTCCTGGTTGTCTGCGTCACGCTGTTCCCTTTTTCCCAATTCAGTGTCTCGGCAGCTGGACAGGGGACACCCATCACCATTACGGTGTTGGTGGCTCTGCTTATTTGCCTGATCCCGACGACCATCGGTGGATTGTTATCAGCTATTGGCATCGCTGGTATGGACCGGTTGATACAGCATAATGTCATTGCAATGTCTGGTCGTGCGGTGGAGGCAGCCGGGGATGTGGATGTTCTGCTGCTGGATAAAACCGGGACGATTACGCTTGGAAACCGCCAGGCGGTGGCGTTTATCCCGGTCGGTGGTGTGGATCCACGCGAGCTGGCAGAGGCAGCCCAACTGGCTTCGTTGGTGGACGAAACTCCCGAAGGACGCTCGATTGTCGTATTGGCCAAGGAAAAGTATGGCTTGCGCGGGCAGGTGATGGGGGTCAGCCAGAAGGCACCGGGCGGTATGCATTTTATTCCGTTTACCGCCCAGACGCGCATGTCTGGTGTGGATTTTGACGGTGTAAAGATTCGCAAGGGTGCGCCAGATACCATCCTGGCATTGATCCAATCGGATGGTAATAACCCTCCTGATGAACTTGGTCAGATGGTGGAAGCGATTGCCAGCACTGGTGGCACACCGCTTGTCGTCGCCCGGGACGGATTGGCTCTCGGAGTGATCCATCTTAAAGATATCGTCAAAGGTGGGATTAAAGAGCGTTTCACCCAGCTGCGCAAGATGGGGATTAAAACGGTGATGATTACCGGGGATAATCCGATCACTGCGGCTGCCATATCCGCTGAAGCCGGAGTGGATGATTTCCTGGCTCAGGCAACTCCTGAAACCAAACTAAAGCTCATCCGGGAATACCAGGCCGGCGGTCGACTGGTTGCCATGACAGGTGACGGTACCAACGATGCTCCCGCACTGGCTCAGGCGGATGTGGCAGTTGCCATGAATACCGGCACCCAACCGGCGCGGGAAGCTGCAAACATGGTGGATCTGGACAGCAACCCGACGAAACTGATAGACATTGTGGAGATCGGAAAACAATTGCTGATGACGCGTGGTGCATTGACCACATTCAGCCTCGCCAATGACGTCAGTAAATATTTTGCCATCATCCCGGCAGCTTTCGCATCGACTTATCCGGCTTTGGCTGCAATGAATTTCATGCACCTGGCAACTCCCCAGAGCGCAATCCTGTCTGCGGTGATTTTCAATGCATTGATTATCGTCGCATTAATTCCACTGGCTTTGCATGGTGTTCCATACCATCCCAAACCTGCCCAGCAGCTCCTGCGCGAGAATCTGCTGGTATATGGCCTGGGTGGTTTGATCGCACCATTCATCGGCATCAAAATCATCGATATGTTGCTGGTTTTTATTCGGTTTGTATAGGAGGTCAGTTAATGAAGAAGCGCCAGATCTGGAGATCGATTGGCTATGCATCGACCATATTTCTGTTTATTTGTGATGTCACACCCCGCACCTTCAACATTCCGGTTGATTGGTGCCCGTGGCTTTTTTTATTTTCGATCGTCTGGTTTCTATTGATCAATTCTGGATTTTTTAGGTCATGATCCGTCAACTCCGCCCCGCTTTAAGTATTTTTGGTTTACTCACTTTTCTGACGGGGGTCCTTTATCCTTTATTGGTAACAGTCATTGCCCAGGTGGTTTTTCCATATCAAGCAAATGGCAGTTTGATCGAGGTGAATACTGTGATGCGCGGTTCCAGACTGATTGGGCAGAATTTTACGGGGTCACAATACTTTTGGGGACGACCATCCGCGACATCCGGCTCACCATATAATGCTTATGATCCGCTTAACTTGACCGGTTCTTCCGGTTCCAACCTGGGGCCGCTTTCCCCATCCCTTATCGAGCTGCTGCAACACCGAGTCGCTGTAATACAGGCTTCGGATCCGGACAATCCTCTCTCAATTCCGGTGGACCTGCTTACTTCTTCTGCATCCGGCCTGGACCCGCATATCAGCCTGCAGGCAGCCTATTATCAAGTACCACGTGTGGCGCGTGTCCGTGGGTTGAGTGAGCTGGAAGTGATCGAACTGGTCAATCGTCATATGGAACCGCGCCAATTTGGCTTTCTGGGAGAACCGCGGGTCAATGTATTACTATTAAACATTGCCCTGGATGGTTTACAATGACAGGTATGCAAAAGCGCCCCGATCCTGATGAGTTATTGCAGCGTATCCGGGTGGATGAAACCACCCGGGGCCAACTCAAGATTTTCATGGGTTACGCTGCTGGGGTTGGTAAGACCTATGCAATGCTCGAGGCTGCCCACCAGCGACAAAAACAGGGTGTGGATGTGGTCGTTGGGTTTGTGGAAACTCATGGCAGGGTGGAAACTGAAGCCTTTTTACAAGGGCTTGAGATCCTGGCACGGCACCAGTGGGAATATCATGGCGTCAAGTTGACTGAATTTGATGTGGACTCGGTTCTCAACCGCCGCCCGGCTTTGGTGCTGGTGGATGAACTTCCTCATACCAATGCACCCGGATCCCGGCATCCCAAACGTTACCTGGATGTGGAGGAGATACTGGCTGCCGGGATCGACGTCTACACGACGCTTAATATCCAGCATCTTGAGAGTCTCAACGATGTTGTGGCTCAGGTGACCGGAGTGGTGGTGAGCGAGACCGTCCCGGATCGCGTGATTGATGAAGCCTCTGAAATCGAAGTGATTGATCTACCACCCGATGAATTGCTCGCGCGCCTTAAGGAAGGCAAAGTGTACGTACCCGACCAGGCAGCACGAGCCATTCAGAAATTCTTCCGCAAGGGTAACCTCTCTGCTTTACGCGAGATGTCCCTTCGGCGGGCAGCTGAGCGTGTGGATGACCAGATGCGCGCCTATATGCATACGCGCGCTATTACGGGTCCATGGCCTGCGACGGATCGTCTCCTGGTATGCATCAGTCCCAACCCGTTGGCCGAGAAATTGATCCGCACCACCCGCCGGCTGGCAGATGAAATCGGTGCTGAATGGTTTGCTGTCTATGTGGAAAGTGCCTCCAGACCTGAACTCAATCCGATCAATCGTGAACGGATCGATACAGCCATGCAACTGGCTGAGGATCTGGGAGCGCGCACCCGCAGATTAACCGGTCGTTCTATTCCTGAATCGGTCCTGGCTTATGCCAGAAAACATAATGTTACCAAGATCATCGTTGGCAAGCCCATCCATTCGCGTTTAAGGGAATTCTTTTCCGGATCCATCGTTGATAAATTGATTTATTCCAGTGGGGATATTGATGTTTATGTCATCAATTCCTCGACGGATGTAAAGCAATCGTTCCTTCCTTCAGAATGGCGGCCACATCGTCCAATCGGCAGGTATTTCTTGAGTGTGGGATTGGTGGCCATTGCCACCCTGCTTGGGATGCTGGTCCAAGGGGCCCTGGAGCCAACCAATCTGGTCATGTTGTATCTGGCTTGTACGGTGATCGCTGCCATCTTACTGGGTCGTGGGCCGGCATTATTAACATCAATATTGGGCGTACTTGCCTTTGATTTTTTTCTGATTCCCCCATACTATACACTTGCAGTAAGTGATGCACAATATTTAGTAACCTTTATCGGTTTCTTCGTCGTCAGCCTGGTGGTCAGTACGTTGACCGCACGCACACGTGAACAAGCCGATGCTGCTATCCAGCGTGAAGTGCTGACATCCACGCTTTACAGCCTTGGTCATGATTTAACCTCAGCCACAGATCTCCACCAGGTAGCTGAGATCATCACCACCCATATCGGACAGGCCTTTGATTGTTCTGTCGCCGTTTTTTTACCGGAAAATGGTCTGCTGCGCGCATACACCAGTACTCAGGATTATCATCCCGATTCGAATGAAATTGCGGTGGCTACCTGGGCTTTCGAACACGGTCAGACAGCCGGTTTGGGAACCGATACCCTGCCGGCAGCATCGTTACACTGCCAGCCCCTTAAAACAGATAGCGGACGGATCGGGGTTCTCGGGATACATCCCAAGATCCAACTTACACCATTCACCCCGGAGCAGCGCCAGATATTCAATGCGTTTGCCAACCAGGCTGCCCTGGCAATTGAGCGGGCCAAACTGGCGGAACAAGCTCGAAAAGCAGAGCTGTTGCAGGTAACGGAAAAATTGCAGACTGCCTTGCTCAATTCCATCTCTCACGATCTGCGAACACCTCTGGTCAGCATCACCGGAGCTTTAAGCAGTTTACGCGAGAAATCGCTGAACATCAGTCGGAAAGATCGCACCAGTCTGCTCGATACCGCCTCTGAAGAAGCCGAGCGATTGAATCGATTGGTTGGTAATCTACTGAATATGACACGACTCGAAGCTGGCGCAATCCATCTGCGCTTGGAACCTTGTGATATTCAGGATGTCATTGGCACCACCCTTGAGCATATGGAAGCACGTCTGGGAAAAAGGCCTGTCAGGGTGGAAGTTCCCCAGGATCTGGAACTTGTTTCGATGGATTCCGCTCTTTTCGATCATGCCTTGATCAATCTTTTGGATAATGCGATCAAATATTCACCGGCCGGTACTCCCATTGAAGTCAAAATAATCCAGACACCCGCCACAGTCGATATCGATATCTGTGACCACGGGATCGGTATTCCCCCTGGGGATTTGGAGAAAGTATTCGATAAATTTTACCGGGTCCAACGACCTGAAAGTGTCAATGGAACCGGTCTGGGGCTGGCGATCTGTAAGGGAATTGTCGAAGCGCATGGGGGTACAATCCGGGCGCTGAATCGTCCCGAGGGCGGTACAATTATCAGGGTGACCCTGCACAAGGATAAAAAGGTGTGACTAAGGATGGTTTGCGGGTTCTGGTAGTTGATGATGAAATCTCCATTCAGAGATTCTTGCGGGTGGCATTAAATGGTCAAGGCTTTGTTGTCAGTGAAGTGGGTAATGGCCAGGATGCATTACAAGCTCTCATTCGAGAGCGTCCTGACCTCGTAATCCTTGACCTGGGGCTGCCTGACATGGATGGCGTGGAAGTCACACGCCGCTTGCGCGAATGGTCCCAGGTGCCCGTCATTATTCTCTCGGTCCGTGATCAGGAGGTGGATAAAATCGCTGCTCTGGATGCAGGCGCGGATGATTATCTGACCAAACCATTTGGTGTGGGTGAACTGCTCGCCAGAATACGCACGGTATTAAGACGCCAGACGGTAAATTCAGCTGAACCGGTTTTTAAAGTCAGTAACCTGGTAGTTGACCTTGCGAACCGTCTTGTCATGTTGGAAGACAAGGAAGTACAACTCACGCCAACCGAATATGATATCCTGCGGGCTTTGGTTATGAACGCAGGCAAGGTGATCACCAACCGTCAAATCCTGCGCCAGGTATGGGGGGAAGGTTACGACGATTTGCATATCCTGCGGGTAAACATCAGTAATCTGCGTCACAAGCTGGAACCTGATCCTTCACGACCGACTTACATCCATACGGAACCTGGCGTGGGTTACCGTTTAAAACTATAAGACAATCAATAAGCAACAATATCTCCACAAGGCGCGGTCATAAGCATTCGCGCATCCAGGATCCGGATCGGGTGGGTTTTACCCGGAAGGGTTCATTTTCAGTATAATTACCGGTAGAGGGAATAAAGGATGCTGAGTTCGACTGCCCATGATTTCATCGAAGCCTGCGGGGAATCCGGCTGCCCGGCTTGCCGCCAGGAGCAGGCCTACGTCAAGCGCTACCTTGATAATCTGTTCTATGAGAGCGTCAATGACATCGATTTACGGAAGACGCTGCGGGGCAACCTGGGCTTCTGCGCGGAGCACGGCTGGCTGGCAGCCACCCAAAAGAGGCCTTACCGGCTGGGCCTGGCGATCATCTACAAGGATGTGCTCATCAATGTTATGCGCCAGTTGAAGAAGGAGTCTGGTATAACCACCACGGATTGGGAGAAAGGCCCGGGGGTGGTGCCGATCAGGCGGGTGACGTGGATGGATCGCATCATCCGCAGCATTACTCCCAGGGGACACTGCCCGGCCTGCCATCAGCAGGCAGACATCCAAAAGATCATCGCAGAATCCGTTGCCGGGAAGGCCGCCAGACAGCCGATGCTGACCGCCATCCGGGCATCGGATGGGTTGTGCATGCCACACCTGCGCGGGGTCATGAAAGCTTCGCATGATGCGCAATTTTGCGAAACGCTGGTCGGGATCCACCTGCAAAAGTACACCGTCATCCACCAGGACCTGGAAGAGATCATCCGTAAGAGCGATTACCGCTTCGTGGACGAAGGCCTGGGAGAGGAAGCGGATGCCTGGCTGCGTGCCCTGGAGATCGTAGCCGGCCGGCGAAGCAGGTGACCATTCCACCGCCGAAGGGTTAATGAGACTCTTAACGCTAATCGGTTAGACTGGTCATTGAACGTACATTGTAATGAAGAAAGAATGACTATAAATTTCATAAATCGGAGGTTTGGTTGAAGCGTCTATCCATCAGTGATAAAGCCCCGGATTTCACGCTGCCCGATCATACCGGGCAGCTGCATAGTTTATCTGACCTCTACCGGACCCGAAATGTCCTGTTGACATTCAATATCGGCTTTGCCTGACCACACTGCACCCATCATATGGCGCAGTTGCGCCATGACTATCCCCGATTCGAAGCTTTAAATACGGCCATCCTGGTGATGGTCCCCAATGGTCCGCGCACGATCGAACGCTACCTGCGCGCCAATCCCATGCCTTACCCGATCCTGACGGACAAGCGCGCCGAGGTGGCCGGGCAGTACCTGCAGATCAAACAGTTCTTCTCGCTGGGCACACCCTGCGTGTTCCTAGTCGATCGAAGCGGCTGTATCCGTTATACGCACTATGCCAAATCGATGATCCAGGAGCCGGATAACCGCGAAGTTCTGGCCGTTCTGGAGAGTTTTTCACGTGGATGAATTAGTTTTGAATTAATCAACAAGCTATCCCAAAAATCGGATATTAAGGTATAACCCGTCACAAAGGATGACCCGGTGATCACTACTGTTACACCCGCTGATGATGCTTTCATGCGTGAAGCACTCAAGGAAGCTGAAGCTGCACTGAAACGTGGCGACCGGCCGATCGGCGCTGTGATTGTCCATGATGGTCAGGTAATCGGGCGGGGCTCCAACACGTTTGCCTCGAGCCGTAATAATATCGCGCATGCTGAGATCAACGCCATCAACTCCTGTTCGGCCTTGCTGCAGGAGCATGGACCCGAGTGCACGCTCTACACGACCTGCGAGCCGTGTGTCATGTGCCTGGGGGCCATCATCATGGCGAATATCTGGGAGATCGTTTTCGGCATGCCGGACAACTACGTTCAGGGACGGTTGGTGATCGATGCCGTTCCTTACATCCAGAAGCGTGTCCATCGTTATGCGGGGGGTGTCCTGCAGGAGGAATGTGTGGCGCTTTTCCGCCGGTTTTCGGAAGAAGAAGCTGACCTTTGTTTACAAGGTAGATCAGGGTGATTCTATGATTCAGAAAATCTACAAGATCTGTGAGGCACTTGAAAAACGGTTTCCGGGAAATCGCGACCCTTTCCGAATCCTGGCACGTTTGATGGAAGAATCCGGGGAACTTGCTGACCAGGTTCACCTGAGAGAATCCGTCGGCCGAAAGCGGGAAAGCGGACGTATGCCAGATGACATGGCATTAGCCAAGGAATTACAGGATATTCTGACAGCGGTCCTCGATATGAGCAGGTACTATGGAATTGAAAATCAACTTGAACAGCAAGTTCAGAAGAGTTATGAACGGGCGGTAAAAGAAGGACTCATATCATCCGACTAAATATATAACCAATATTTGAGGAGTTAATATGAAAGTACTTTTCATCGGTGGCACGGGGTTGATCAGTTCGGCCTGCTCCGAGCTGACCGTTCAGCGCGGGATGGACCTCACCATCCTGAACCGCTCGCAATCCAGCAAATATCCCATTCCTGATGGCGCGCAGCTTCTCACCGCAGACATTCACGCCGATCCGGGCAAGCTGGCCGCATTGCTGGCGGAGCATACCTTCGACGTCGTGGTGGACTGGATCGCCTACACCCCGGCCGACATTGAGCGCGACCTCTCGCTTTTTTCCGGAAAAGTCGGACAGTTCATTTTCATCAGCTCGGCCAGTGCCTACCAAAAACCTCCTGCCCATCACCTGATCACCGAAGAGACGCCGCTCGAGAACCCTTTCTGGCAGTATTCGCGCGACAAGATCGCCTGCGAGGAAAAGTTGATGAAGGCCTTCCGCCAGGATGGATTCCCGGTGACGATCGTGCGCCCGTCCCTGACCTACGGTCCCTCCAACTTAACCCTGTGCATGAACAGCTGGCAGCATCCCTACACGGCCATCGACCGCATGCGCCAGGGCAAACAGGTCATCGTCCCCGGCGATGGCACCTCATTGTGGGTCTGCACCTGGAACGCGGATTTCGCCGTCGGTCTGCTGGGTTTGTTCGGGCAGTCAGCTGCCATCGGGGAGGCTTTCCACATCACCTCGGATGAGGTCCTGACCTGGAACCAACTCTATATGCAGGTTTACGAGGAGCTGGGAGTCAAACCGAATATCATTCACATCCCGTCCGACTGGCTGGCAGCCTGGGATGACACTTACACCGGAACTTTGATCGGTGATAAGAGCAACAGCGTTGTTTTTGACAATAGCAAGATCAAGCGCAATGTGCCCGATTACGGCTGCAAGGTCAGCTGGGCGGAGGGCGTGAAGCGCGTCATCGCCTGGTTCGATGCCGACCCGGCCAGGCAGATGGTCGATCAGGCTGAGCTTCAGAAATGGGATGCGATCATTGCCGCATACGAGAAGGGTTTTCCAAAGAATGGATGACCTTGTTTATGGAGAATAGACCGGCAGGTCCAGCACCTTGAACTGCCCATTGGCATCCCGACGGACCCTGATATCGAACCTGGAGAGGGGCGGCATGGTGGTTTCGTCTGCGCCGCAGCAGGGACCTAAAATATACAAACTCCCGTCCGGGTTTGAAAATTCAACCGTAAAGGTGAAAATGTCATCCTGCTGAGCGATCATGGTGGCTGTGCGGACCGCCAGGCAGTTCAAGCCATTCCACTTGCAAGCCCTTTCCCATAATGCTGTGTGATCTTCCGCCGTGAGGTCGTGGTTCCAATCCAGGAAGAGCTGGTAGTCGCCGCCATACAAGCTGTCAGCCGCGGCATAATCGCCGGCCGCCAGCGCGCTGAAATAACGCTCCATTACCTGCAGCGCCTGACCTGCCTCGGTTGACGGCGAGCAGCTTGTTAGCAGAACCAGGATCAACAGGAGCAGTGTTCGTGAGAAGGTCTTTTTCATCACCGATATTATACGGCGGATCAAATCTCGCAAGTGGATCGTATTTGCAGCTTGACCGGCACCAACTGAGCGTATAATGGGTGGTTCAGGTGGTAACCGAAAGAACATCACGTAAAACATAACAGATAGAAAGAGCATTGCAATTCCATCGAACCCACTATGAACATAAAAAAATGCATCTCCCTGTGTGTACTGGTCACTTTTCTGGCAGCTTGTGCCCCGGCGATGACAACCCCATCCGGACTTCCTGAAGCCACAATCGCGCCGGCGGTGCCAACCGATCTGCCGGTCGGTTCGGCCACTGTCAGCGGCCGGGCGATCCTGTCGGTTTATCCGGGGATGGCTGCCTGTTCCAGTCAGGAGCTGGTTCCCGAAGGCACCCGTCTGGCAGTCACGGGCCTCTATCAGGATTTCGCTGCCGTCGAATACCAGGATGGTGATGGAATCGAGAAGGGTTTCCTACCAATATCCGCTCTATCGGGTCTGACAGGCGCCATCCCTGAATTGAGGGCCGCTCAGGTGCCCTGGCAGCCGGTCGTGGATTACAGCAACTGGTCTTACTTTTCCTCGGAAAATGGCGGAGAGTTGATTGCCTCGCCGTCTTCTGACGAGCAGACGGATTGGGTGACGGACCCTACCCATCATCCCGTCCCGGTTCCCCTGCGCATCCACTTCGGGCTGCAAAATGAGTCCAGCCCGTGGGCTGCCGTCAGGATTACCGGCATGCCGGATAACGATCCCTGGTGGAAGGATATCACCCGCCTGGATATCTCCGTCGATGAGTCCTCCTATTATTTAGGGTTTCGTGATGGTTCGACGGAAGGATATACGGTGGGAATACCGCTTGCGATCCCCCCAGATCAGGAGATCACGCTGCTGTTCCTGGATGCCAATGGAAAGCAATTGCAAATTTCCGATGAAAGTGGTTCGGTTGTCCTCGAGCTTGACCTCACCACTTATCCTGGATTGAACTTGCCGGATGGGCTCTTCCCGAATGGCTGGTTTCAATTCGGCACCACGGTGGGCTACCCGGGGACGTTAAAGGTCACCCATCTATCCCTCTCGACCCCGCCTGTCGGCATAAATGAGACCTCCTGGATGACCGAACCGGGCCTGGCAGAACTGGCAGCTCCCCGTGGGATCCTGATCGGCACGGAATTCAGCCCCGACATGATGATGGATGAGCGTTACTGTGGCGTGATCCGTCATGATTTCAACCTGGGCATTTTGAGCGTATTTACAGATGCCAGGGTTTGGCTCGGTCCGGATGAGTACGACTTTGCGCTGATGGACCAGGTGGTGAATGACAGCGCGAAATATGGATTGACACTGTACGCCTCGCACCTGGTGTGGGGTTCTTATGATCAAGGCGTGCTGCCCGATTGGTTGAAGCAGGGGGATTATTCCAAAGATGAATTATTGGATATCCTTCACTCCCATATCTCCATTCTAGTTGGCCGTTACGCGGACCGGGTCAAAATATGGAGTATCGCCAATGAGGCGCCTGAGCGGGACCGCTATTATGGGGCGGACTTTTGGTACGACCACATCGGATCGGAATATATCGAAAAATCGTTTCAATGGGCGCGGGAAGCCGACCCTGAGGCGATCCTGCTTTTCAACTCAGCCAATAATGAAAGCCCGCGCGATGATGATACCTCCTACAATATCGCTGCGCTGTACCAGATGGTGAAATCCATGAAGGAAAGGGGCATCCCGGTGGATGCGATCGGCATGCAGATGCACCTGTTCCTGCCCTGGTCGAGCCATGTGATCCCGGTGGAAAAGGAAGTCGAAGCGACCATGCAGCAATTCGGTGACCTGGGTGTGAAGGTCATGATCACCGAAATGGATGTGAATCTGCATGAGATCGGGGGAACGACGGAGGAGAAGCTTCAGATCCAGGCGCAGCTTTACGCCGATATGATGACTGCCTGTATCCGGTCTGGTGTATGCACCGTCTTCGCCACCTGGGGTGTCGATGATGGGACCAGTTGGATCTCATCACCGTATTCCCCCTGGGTCTATAAAAACCACACACCCGATGCGGCGCCGTTGTTATTCGATATCGATTACATCCCAAAACCGGCCTATGCTGCGGTCATCGAGGTCCTGAAGACGTTGCCCTGAGAAAACCCTTCCTCCAGATCTCGAACGGATCGGAGGTGTTCGAACAGGCCTCTTGCCGGATTTGCATTGATCATCAAACAAGCGGCTCATGATCCGTATTCATCTGTTGGGGTGGGATCAATACCGGGTCAGATGACCCTTTTCGATCAGCCACACATCCTCGGCGAAATTCTGAATGAACCAGCGGTCATGAACGACCGCCAGGACGGCGCCTTTGAAATTGGCCAGCGCCTGTTCGAAGCGTGCCCGCGAGGGGATGTCGAGGTGGTTGATGGGTTCGTCCAGCACCAGGAAGGTGCATCCCTCTGCGACCATCAGTGCCAGCATCAACCGGGCACGTTCGCCGTAAGAATAGCTGCCGCTCGGGCGCAGCGGATCATCCCCGCTGAACAGGAAGAAATGCAGGAAGTGGCGCGCTTCGGTCTCATTGAACGGCGCGACCTTCTGGATGGTTTCCAGCCCGCTTAAACGCGGGTCGAGCAGTTCCTGTTCCTGGGCCATGTAACCCAGGCGCACCTTTTCGCCCACCTTGAGCAACCCCGCCAGCGGGGGGAGATGCCCGGTGATGGTGCGCACCAGGGTGGTCTTGCCTGAGCCATTCTCACCGGTCAGGGCGATGCGCTGCCCTGCGCGGATATGCAGGTCGACGTCGGTCAGCAGGGGGTGTTCCTGCGCATAGCCGATAGATAAGCCTTTGGCGATCATCACATCCCGGCTCTGGTGTTCCGGGGCGCCGAAATCCAGCTTTAACTGCCAGGATGGCTTGGGCCGTTCCACCTGGTTCTCGTTGAGGAGCTTCTCGATGCGCGCTTCGAGGTGCTTGGCCCGCCCGGCCACGCCCTTGGTGGCGCGGCCCATAAAGAAGTTCTTGGCGAACTTGTCGCCGGTGTCGGCTTTTCCGCCTTTCTTGAAGTGGGTCAATCCTCGCAGGTGGGCGGCTGCCGCTTTGAGCTGGGCGATCTCCGCCTGCTGGTCCTGCCATTCCTGGGCCTGGTGTTCGCGTTCGGCCAGCTTGTGCTCGATGTAATCGCTGTAATTACCAGGGTAGGCTTTCATTCCGTGAGTGACTAAATCGAGTTCCAGGATGTTACTGACCGTGTTGTCGAGGAAGGCGCGGTCATGCGAGACGACCAGGGTAGCCCCCTTGAAGCCGTTCAACCAGGTTTCCAGCCATTCGAGCATGGTGATGTCCAGGTGGTTGGTGGGTTCATCCAGCAGCAGAAGGTGCGGGTCCGCCAGCAGGATCTTCGCCAGCGACAGGCGCGTCTTCTGACCGCCGCTGAGCTGCCGGACGGGCGTGTCGGTTGGGATGTCTGCCAGGCCGAGCGGTGACAGGATGGCCTCGGGTTTAACACCCGGGTCCGCCAGTCGCTCGAGGGCCAGGTCATAGCGGCTTTGCAGGTTGAGATCCGAGGGATTTTTAGCCAGCTCAGTCGCCAGTCGGGCGATCTCGCCTTCGAGGTCACCGTGCGGATCGACTGCAAGATCGAGGAAGGCTGCGATGGTCTGTCCAGGCCTGGCTTCGAGCCCCTGGGCCAGGTACCCTACGCGTAAATTAGGGCGGGTGAAAGCCACCGAACCGGAATCCGGTTTTGCCTGCCCAGTCAGGATATGCAGCAGGGTGGTCTTGCCGCAGCCGTTGGGTCCGATCAGCCCGCTGCGCTCACCGGAGTTGAGGCTGAAGGAGATGTCTTTGAGAACCGGCTGGACGCCGTAGGATTTTGAAATGTGATGTGCAGTCAGCATGGAACACCTATCTTAAAAAGAAAAACCGGGGCGAACGTTCCCGGTTCAATACAATGGCGGGTCGTACCCAGAAAAAACCATGAGATTCTAATAAGTGTTGTGCATGCCTGATAACCTTTTCCTGTTCTAAGCGGATTATAACATGGTGTGTATTGCACCATATCATGGTGTTTACTGCAACATATCATGTTGCGTACTTCACCATTACATGATGGCTTTGTCTAAATGAAACCACCCCGAAATATTTCGGGGTGGTTGGTTGAATGGTGATCAGGCGAGGATCAGGGTGTGGGTGTAAAGTGTGTAATCAGCCCATACCAGGTCTCGGATGAATATCCACTTGGTGATGCGATATAAATATAGTACCAACCAGCTTCAGGAGATGCGAAGGTGAGTGACATGACACCATCTTCGGGGTGAACATCGTAAGCTCTGGCAATCATATCCCCATCGAAGAGTTGCAATTGCCCATTCCATAACATCGTTGGAAAACTTGTCAGTGCTACGTTTATCGTCCCAGGACCTGATATGTAGATCTTGAAATAATCCTTGGTGTCCTTGAGCTGATAATAATAGGTCACACCCGGGAAGATCTGCCCATCTGCTGTAGTCGAACTGTTATTATCTTCCAGCTCATACTGCCGGTCGACTGCGATGGTGTTGGAAGGTGGACTGGATTTCGACGGGCTCGTGGCAACCACATAGTAATAATATCTGGTTGGGTTTACGCCCGATGGAAGGGGGTAACTGGTCCCGGTGATATCCACATATTTGGGATCGGTCGGGAAGGTGGTCGAGGTGGATTCCCAGATATTATATTTCGTCGCTCCAGCGATTGCATTCCATGTCAGGATGTAGTTGTTCTCCCCCGGACCGATCGTGACCGGATTCAGAACCGGCCTGGGTAACATGGGACTCATGATAAATGGAAGCGACGAATGCAATGGGATGGTTGAGAAAGTCCACCAACCTCCGTCTGACTCTATTATCGTGGGGTTGGCATTGACCGCCCGCACCTGCCATTCATACTGGGTCATGTTCGTTAAATCGGTGACAATGGCCTGGGTCGAGGTAGTCTCCACCCAGTCCCCATCACAACCCGGGCTTGTAAGATCGCTGTCAACGCAGTATTCATAACCGGTTGCACCGGCGCTGGCCTCCCAACTGATCATCAGGTTGACCGGTTGGTCGACTAATCCACTGTCCGGGCTGTTCTTGGTGAAAACATCCGGGGGGGCTACCACGGTGGTGAACACGAACCATGTTCCACCATCTGACAGGGTTGGTTCGTATGGATTGGTGCTGAAAGCCCGCACCGACCACTCATAGGTCGTACTGTAGGAGAGACCTGCAGGATTCACAGTAGTGCCTGTCCCTGTAGAGATCCAGGTATTATCACAAATGCCAAGATGACCTGCTTCAAGATTCGAATCAAGGCAGTACTCAAAGTAAGTCACACCGATGGTTGGTTCCCAGGATAAGCCCAGGTCGAGCAGCTGGTCGAATGAACCATTTGAAGGGTCTAGTTTTGAGAATGCTTCTGGCGATGCCATGGCGGTCGTGAACGTCCACCATTCGGGGGTTTCACCAGCATTCGCAGGTACCATCTCTGGATTGTTATTCGTAGCAAGCACCTGCCATTGATAGTCCTTGTTGTATTCCAGATTCGAAACGACCACGCTGGTCGTTTCCGATCCAACCACCAACCAGCTCGTGTCGCATGTGTTATTGGTCGAAGTATCCAGACAATAACGATAACCGCTGGCAGTTGGACTGGCGAACCAGCTTAGTGTCAAACCAATGGTTGGTTGTACGATGGGATTATTATGAGACGGACTGTCCTTGCTGAATGCAATCGCAGGAGCCTCAACGGTGGTGAATGTCCACCATTCGGGTGTCTCACCAGCGTTGGCATAGACATAAGTCAGAGGAGAGAGAGATATGACAGCTCGTACTTGCCACTCATAGGTCGTACTATGGGATAGATCTGTCGGGAGATTAATAAAGGTGGCGGCTCCGGTGGAGAGCCAGTCAGCGAGATCACAGATGCCCACATGACCGGTTGAAAGATCCGAATCAATGCAGTACTCATAGCTGAGGGCAGTACTTTCGGGTGTCCACCTGAGTACTTCATCGACGGGCTGGTTGATGCCTTCGTGGTTTGGATTGGCCTTGCTGAAGGCTGGCTCATCCTCCACCGTGAAAGTCCACCATTCAGGTGTGTCACCGATATTGGCATAGGTCGTCCCAGAAGCATTGACAGCCCGCACCTGCCATTCATATACCGCACCATAGGTCAATCCAGGCGCATTGGCATATAACAGATTTGTCGGCACCCAGGTCCCATCGCAGATAGCATCCGGGGTGGGGTCGATATCGAGACAGTATTCATAGCTGGTAGCTCCATTACTGGGCTGCCAGGATAGATACTGGCTGGAAGGCTGGTTGGGTGCATTGTGTTCCGGGCTGATCTTATCGAATGGATCTGGTGGGGAGGTCACGGTCGTAAAGATCCACCAGGTACCGGAATTCGCATAGGTTGGATTTGGATTGGTATTCGTTGCCCGCACCTGCCATTGGTATGTGGTGAGGTATGCCAGACCAGCAGGACTGGCAGTTGTCAATGTCCCGGTCGATAACCAGGCATCCCCATCACAGATCGAGTCCAGGGTGTCATCGATACAGTATTCATAACCCGTGGCACCGGCACTTGCATCCCAATCCAGTTCCAGGTCGATCAACTGACCTGTTTGGCCTTTGGTCGGGCTGAGTTTTGGGAAGCTTCCCGGTGGGTTGGCCACGGTTGAAAAACTCCACAATGTGCCCCCATTGGCATAGACTGTTCCACTCAGATTGGTTGCCCGCACCTGCCATTCATAACCGGTGCCATATGTCAGGCCTGATAGGGTGGCACTGGTTGCGGTCGTGGCAACCCAGGCTCCTGTGCAGCTGGAATCGACCAGGGAATCGTAACAGTATGCATAGCTGGTCGCCCCGCTGCTTGTCTCCCAGGATAGGCTTACCGTAAGAGGCTGGGTGGATCCGTTCACCGGGCTGGTCTTGTTAAAACCTCCTGGTGGAGCAACGATAGTGGTGAATTGATACCAGGTTCCGGTGTTTGCGTAAGTGATGACCGGGTTGGCGTTTATAGCGCGCACCTGCCAGCTGTAAGTTGTAGCATACTCCAGACCGGAAATGGTGGCACTATTATTGGTTACCGGAAACGGCTCCAGCCAACTTCCCTCACAGGTGCTATTGCCATCATAGACTTCCACACAATACTCGTAACTGGTGACACCAGTGCTGGCCCCCCAGATCAGGGTTAATGCAACGGGTCGATCAATCGCCGCATTTATGGGTTCGCTCTTATTGAATCCGCCTGGTTGGGCGACTACAGTTCTAAAGGTCCACCAGATTCCTCCATTAGCAAGGGTCGGATTTGGGTTGCCATCCCGGAATGCCCGCACCTGCCACTCATATCGCTTGTTGAAGTCCAGATCCGAAATTACCTCGCTGGTGTTGGCGGTTGATGTCCACACTGAACCACAGCTGCCATCCACGTTATCGTCATAACAATACTCGTAGACGTCAACATTGGTGCTGGGTTCCCAGGATAAGGTCAGGCTGGGTGGCAATAAGCCGGTTGAACCGGAAACCGGTGTGGTTTTTCCGAAAGCGGTAGGTGGATCGATGGTCACGGTCGTGAAGGTCCAGTAGCTGCCCGAATTGGAATAAGTGGGACCCACCGTATCGTTCCAGGCGCGCACTTGCCATTCATATAATGTGTTCAATGCCAGGCCACTGAGGGAGACCTGGGTGGATGATAAGGTGGAGATCCAGGTGCCATCACACACCCCCACATGACCCAAGCTCCGATCGGAGTCAATGCAGTACTCGTAATGACTGGCATAGGTTGATGCCCCCCATTGCAGGGTTGGGTTGGTGGGGACGTCGATGGAGATGTCCAAAGGGTAAATCTTAGGGAAGGCAGATGGAGGAGTGCCGACCCGTGTGGAGAAGGTCCACCAGACATTCCCGTCCGCATAGGTCATGCTCGGGTTGGCGTTGACCGCCCGCATCTGCCACTGGTAGGTTGTATTAAATATCAGGTCGGTCAGTAGGACGCTGGTGCCTGTCCCGGCGTAGATCCAGCTGCCATCACAACTTGAATTGACCGTCGTATCGACGCAGTACCAGTAGCTTGCTGCCCCGGCGCTCGGGGTCCACTGAATGGTGACCGAGCTGGGCAGCAGGTCGCTGGCGCCATGCAACGGGCCGACCTTGGAGAAAGCCCCCGGAGGTGCAGCGATGGTCGTGAAGGTCCACCAGGTGTTGGAATTGGCGTAGGTCGGATTCGGATTGGCATTCTTAGCCCGCACCTGCCATTCATACACCGTGTTATTGGTCAGGCCGCTCAATGAGGCGCTGGTCACAATACCTGTGGAGATCCAACTGGCATCGCAAACACCAATATGATCCACCTCGAGATTTGAATCGATGCAGTATTCATAACTGGTCGCTCCGCCGCTGGTGCCCCAGCTGAGCGTCGGGCTGACGGGCTGGTCGATATCACCATCCGACGGACTGGTCTTCAGGAAGTTACCGGGTTGAGCGACCACCGTGGTGAATTGATGCCAGGCGCCGGAATCTGCAGAGGTGTAACTGGGATTGTTGTTATAAGCCCGCACCTGCCACTCGTAAATGGTGTTGAAGGATAACCCAGCAATATCGGCCGAATTGGTGGTTACTGATTCCCAACTCGTACTGCAAATCGTATCCAACGTATCATCGATGCAATACCGGTAGCTGGTGGCTCCGCTGCTCGCCGTCCACTCCAGGGTCAGGCTGAGGAGTGGGCCGATCGTACCATCTTCGGGGGTGGTCTTAAAGAAAGCCCCTGGTTTGGCTTCAACGGTCGTGAAGATCCACCAGTCACCACTATCTGCATAGGTGACTTCGCTGTCGTTGGCCCGTATCTGCCATTCGTACTCGATTCCATAAGCCAGGTCAACGGTCACAATGGTATTCATGGCATTGTTTGTCCAGCCAGAATCGCAGAAGTCCAGGGTGCCTGAAGATGTGGGATCCACGCAATACTCGTAACTGGTTGTTCCGCCGTAGGAAGACCATTCCAAAGCCAGACTCACAGGATGGTTGCTGGTGAGATCCCCAGGGCTGATCTTATAGAGACCGGTCGGGTTGGCCTTGGTAGTGAAAGTCCACCAAGTGCCGGTATTGGCATAAGTGATCCCACTGTCATTGATAGCGCGCACCTGCCATTCATATTGGGTTTCATATTCAAGGTTGATGATGTTGGCATAAGTAAGTACGGTATTAGTCCAGATGCCATCGCACACACCCACATGGTCGATCTCCAGGTTTGAGTCGTAGCAATACTCATAGCTGGTGGAGTAACTACTGGCTCCCCAGCTGAGGGTCAGGTTTATGAGCTGACTGATGGCCCCGGACGAAGGATTGCTCTTACTAAAAGCACCCGGTGGGGGGATCCTGGTGGTGAAGTGCCACCACTCCCCGCCATCTGCATAAGTCATCATCGGATTCGTGTTGATTGCCCGCACCTGCCACTCGTACTGGGTGCCATATGCCAGGCTGCTGATGTCAGCGCTGGTCGAGGCGCCGGCTGAGGTCCAGCTGCCTGCGCAGCTATTGTCAAGCGTGTTGTCGTAACAATATTCATATGAATCAGCGCCGCTGCTCGAGTTCCAGCTGAGTGTCAGTGAAATCTCCTGGTTGGTGACATCATCGGAGGGGCTGATCTTACCAAAAGCGCCTGGAGCTGCTTCGGCAGTGGTGAACTGCCACCAGGTATCGGTATTGGCGTAGGTGGTCCCCAGTTCGTTAAAGGCATAAACCTGCCACTCATAGGTCGTGTTGTATGCCAAACTGGCCAGATTCTGGTAAGTGTTCAGACCGGTGGAATGCCAGCTGTCATTACAGGACGAGTTTAGGGTGGCATCGATGCAGTAGAAGTATTCATCCGTAAATTTAGAAATCTCCCAGGTCAACGTCAAGTTGACGGCCTGATTTACTTGGTCATCCATCGGACTGGTTTTTGTGAAGGCAAACGGAACCGTATCGAGCAGCCTTGATGGTGATTCAGAGGCGCTAACCGGTGAGGCAGTCAGAACCAGCATGAAGAACAGGAGGAGAGCCGTTACCCCGGCTTGCCTGCGTCTCTCGCGCCTGGCACGAATTTCATCGTCCCGGTGGTGTTTCGCCACGAATTTGGCAAAATTTGATGTACGCATAACACTCCTCCACAGAAGGCCCAGCACTGAAAAGTTTATTGAATGAGAAATGACGAACCTGACCCACCTTAACATTGATACTTCATTTGGCGAGCCTTCTGATTCTATCAATGATATCCTCTTTGTGCTGGATCAGGCTGCCAATTTCTTCTTTTTTTATTCTATCATAAGTTTGATTCGATTCGTCAAGGCTCGTATTAACAGGTTTTTCGACAAAAACAGCTTTCAGAAGCTCAATGAGAAACATGAAAGGAAAGATTATTATAAATGAAGGAGGTGCAAGGGAGAAATATTGGCGGGAGGAGTTAACTCCGGTAAGCCAAACCTGAACGAGTCCTAGTCCGGCAGATTGGGTACAGATCAATGGGTTGTGTGGTGATAGAGTCGCCATTTATGAGCTGGAGGCGATAACCTGCAGGAAAAAAAGACACCCGAAATTGAGCGGGTGTCTTAACGAATTAGTTCTGAAATCCCGATCAAGGCGTCGGCGTAAAGCTGACCGTGAAGTGGTACCAGTTGGAATTAGTGGGCACGCCGGTTCCGATCATGATGTAGTACCAGTTTTCCTCGATTCCGGTCCAGCTGACGCTCATACCGTCTTCATAAGGGAATGTATCGGAATCCACTGGTTGCGTGGGATTACCTTCTTCAAAAAGCTGAAGCTGGCCTGGCCATACTGGTGAAGTGGTATACCCACTGACGGTGATGGTGATCGTACCTGGTGTGGCCATGTAAATTTTAAAGTAGTCCTTCAGATCATTTGGTTGGAAGTAATAGGAAATGTTGTAATCTAAAGGTCCATTGGAGGTTGCGCTGGTATCGTTGTCTTCCAGTTCATATTGCCGGTCCACCGGGAGTGTGTTGGATGGCTGGCTGTCCATATATCCATTGGTCGCCGCGATCCGGTAATAATAGCGGGTCGGGTTCAGATTGGGCAGGGTGAAGGATGTCGCCCCCCCGCTGACATAGGCGGGTTCCGTTGGGAAGGTGCCGGAAAGGGATTCCCAGATCTTGTAGTCAGTCGCCCCGGCGATGGCACCCCAACTGAGAGTGTATATGGGCGAACCCTCGATGTGGTTCAACCCCAGAACCGGCGTGGCGAAGGGCTTAACGAGCATTGGCAAATAGATCCTTTCCTGATAGACCCTGATGCTGACAGAGACAACCTCGCTGAAGTTAAAGCCATCAGACACCCTGTAGGTGAAGGCATCCATTCCAATGTAATCATCAGTAGGTCTATATACGAATAAACCGGATGTGTTAATGATTAGTAATTGACCATGTGTGGGGTCGGAGACTTTATATGCACTGAGCGTGTCCGCAGGGATATCTGCATCGCTGTCGTTGGCGAGCACGCCGGGCATATCGACCGTCAAGGTGCCGTGTTGCAGAACCTCGTAGGCATCTGGAAGGGCAACGGGAGCGGTGGCCACTTCGCTGATGGTCACGGTGATGGTCTCGCAATCCGATGACCATCCGTCACTCACACACACATCGAAGGTGTAGGCTCCTGGTCCCTGCACTTCTGTCGGGGTCCAGCTGAAGTCACCGCCCGGATCGATACCCGCGCCTGCCGGTACCGATCCATCGTCACCGTCTGCCAGGCTGTAAGTGAGCGTATCCGCCGGCAGATCGATATCTGTGGCAGTGGCGGTGAACAACAACGGAACCAATTCGGCCGTGCCCCTGGGTCCGATCGAACCCAGCACCGGCCCATCGTTCACGCTGCTCACCGTGAAGTAGGCTGCATCTTCACCCCAATGGGCGCCGGGATCGGTTGCCCTGAAGGTAATCAGCTCCGACCCGTTCCAATCCGCATCGGGTATCGTGATCGTGGCGACATGATTGACGATATTGACTGTGAGGGATGCGTTCCCTGAATAGGACCAGGATAATTGTTCATCGGAGTTGTCCGCATCTGTAACGTAGTCATCCAGAGCGATGGTGGTGAAACTGGTCCCCTCGGGGATGACTTGATCCGGGATGCCGGACACGACCGGTTTCAGCCAGGCCAGCACCTGGATCTCATCCAGGGTAAGGGCGCGGTCGTACAGGCGGACGTCATCCATCGCCCCCTGGAAATAGCGCATAAAAGTTGCCTGCGTTCCAAGTGTAAGTGGTAAAGTATTGATTGCCGGTGCCGGGGATGAAAGATCACCGCCCTCCTGGACGCCGTTAATGAAAAGCCGCAAGGTACTTCCGGAATAGGTGGCAGCCACATGCATCCAGGTATTTCCATCGATGGGATAGGCTGTGGTCGAATTGATCCGGTAGGTATCGCCGCTGGTTTTTTGATTGACCCGCACGAATACAAGCGTGCCGCTGGACAAGCTGAGTTCATAGCCATCTGTGAAGTCGTGATCGGCTTTCTTGAACAGGTATTGGGTCCCGCTCTTACCAGGCTTGATCCAACCCGCGATCGTGAATGCTGTCGTCAGGTCCAGGCTGTCATCATCCGTTATGCTGACGGATTGAGTCGCTCCATCCAGTGTCAAGGCATAGGAGCCTATCTTTCCGGTCACCCAGGCTGGTCCTCCGGCCGTCGTTCCATCGTTTCCGGCAGGTGATCCATCGTAGATGAGCGCCCCGCTGCCTTCCTCCATCTGGTAGCAAGCCACCAGGCCGGCTTCTGCGGCACAGGCGCCGAATGCCGTCTGGGTGACCGTCCAGGTGAAGTTCGCGGTGACCGGTGTCGTTCCATCCGTGACGGTGACGGAGGCGGAATACGGGCTGCCGGCTGCGGCATAGAAGCTGATACTGCCGCTGATCAGACCGCTGGCGGGATCGATGTTCAATCCCTCGGGCAGATTCAAGGCGCTGTATGCCAGTGCCGGGCTGTCCAGGTCGGTCGCCGTGATCTGCAGGGATATGACATCCCCTTCGGCATTGGCCTGCGAACCGGGGTCGGTCACTTCAGGCGGGTCGTCCACCGCACTGACGGTGACCGTTACAGTCGCTGTATTGCTGTCAACTTGCGTGTCGTTGGCTTTGTAGGTGAAGCTGTCGGAACCGTTCCAATTGGCTTCCGGTTCATATGTGAATGAGCCATCCGGGTTCAGCGTCAGGATGCCATGGGCCGGGTCGGTGACCTTGATCGCGGTCAGGGGATCCATTTCGGCGTCGGTATCATTGGATAGGACTCCCGGGGCTGGAACGGTCAGCAGGGTATCTTCAGGCGTGCCATAGGCATCATCCACCGCCACGGGAGGAAAATTGATGAAGGCTTCAATTTCTTCCGGGCTGAGTGCACGGTGGTAAACACGCGCATCATCCATCCATCCCTTGAAGTACCGGGATGGCGTGCTCTGCGCACCAATACTTAATGGGACATTGTTTAATGCAATTTTTATCTCGGGAGGTACGGGAAGATCACCACCTTCCTGAACGCCGTTAATATACAAGCGCATCACGCTTCCGTCATAGGTGGCCGCCACATGCATCCAGGTGCCATCGATCGGATACATGGTTGTGGCATTGACGCGATAGGTGTCGCCGCTGGCTAGCTGGTTGATGCGGAAGAATACCCTTTGGGAAGTCGCATCTGTCTTCGTGGTAGCCAGGGATAGTTCATACCCATTGACAGCGCCTTGTGTCGCTTTCTTGATGAGGTCCTGGGTGGCATACTGTTCGGGCCTGATCCACGCCATGATGGTGATCTGGTCTTCTATGTCAAGCGAGGCATTATCCGGGACCAGCGCGTACTGGGAGGTGCCGTTGAGATCGATCGCATAACTGCCGCCGATCCCGGTTACCCAGGCGGGTCCACCATACAGGGTCGCGTTGTTTGCATAGCTGGAACCATCCAGCAGCACCGTGCCGCCGTTCTCTTCCATCTGCCAGCAGCCGACCAGGGTCGAATCTGTTCCACACGGCAGGTTGCCTGACAGGATATCGGCAGTCGTATTGAACGGCGCATGGCTCCCATTGACCGCGCCATGAAAACCTGACGGTAAAGGACGCAGTGCCTGTGCCGTCGCAACATGGGTTATCAGCAGGCTGGTTACGGTTATCAGTACGAGGATTGTCCTTGGTGTTTTCATGGTCACTCTTTACTATTCTTTGGAGATTATCAGTAAATAGAACTTCAACAACTTTACGGTGATGGTGACGGATACCACCTCGCTGGTGCTGGTTCCATCAGATACCCTGTAAGTGAAGGTATCCATTCCCGCCCACAGGACATCCGGCTTATACGTAAACGAACCATCCGCGTTCAAGCTCAGGGATCCGTGTGCGGTGGAGGTGTCCAAAACGGCAGTGAGGGTATCTGCGGGAATATCCATATCGCTGTCGTTTGCAAGAACGCCGGGCGCAGCCACCACCAGGATGCCATTCACCATGACCTCGTAGACATCCGGAACAGCGACAGGAGCGGTGTCCAATTCGCTGACCATCACGTTGATGGTCTCGCAATCCGATAAGGACCTGTCACTCACACACACATCGAACAGATAAGATCCTGGTCCCTGCGCTTCCGATGGGGTCCAGCTGAAGTCGCCGCTGGTTGAACCGATCTCTGCGCCTTCCGGTACCGAGCCAGCGGTGCCGTCTGACAGGCTGTAGCTCAGGGGATCCGCAGGCATGTCCACATCCGTGGCTGTGGCTGTGAACAACAGTGGAACCATTTCAGCCGTGCCCCTGGGACCGATCGGTCCCAACACCGGTGCATCGTTCACCGCACTGACCGTGACCCTTGCAGTGGCTGTATTGCTGTCGGCTTGCGTGTCGTTGGCTTTGTAGGTGAAGCTGTCGGAACCGCTCCAATTGGCTTCCGGTTCATAAGTGAATGAGCCATCCGGGTTCAGTGTCAGGATGCCATGAGCTGGATCGGTGACCTTGATCGCGGTCAGGGGATCCAGGTCGGGGTCGGTATCATTGGACAGGACTCCCGGGGCTGGAACGGTCAGCAAGGTATCTTCTGGCGTGCCATAGGCGTCATCCGTCGATACCGGCGGAGGATTGATAATGGTTTGAATTTCTGCCGGGCTGAGCGCACGGTGGTAGACCCGTGCATCATCCATCCATCCCTTGAAGTATCGGGATGGTGTACTCTGTGCGCCAATGCTCAATGGGACATTATTTAATGCAATGGTTGTCCCGGCAGGCAGGGTGAGATTGGCTTCCTGAACGCCGTTGATATACAAACGCATCGTGATTCCGTCATAGGTGGCCGCCACATGCATCCAGGTGCCATCGATCGGATACATGGTTGTGGCGTTGATGCGATAGGTGTCGCCGTTGGATGCCTGATTGATGCGGAAGAATGCTCTCTGGGAAGACGCATCGCTTTTCGTTGTCGCCAGGGATAGCTCAAACCCATTGACAGATCCCAGTATCGCTTTCTTGATCAGGTCCTGGGTGGCATACTGTTCCGGCCGGATCCAGGCCAGGATGGTGATCTGGTCGGCAATGTCAAGCGAGGCATGATCCGGGACCAGCGCGTACTGGGAGGTGCCGTTGAGATCGATCGCATAACTGCCGCCGATCCCGGTTACCCAGGTGGGTCCACCATATAAGACCGCGTTGTTTGCATAGCTGGAACCATCCAGCAGTACCGTGCCGCCGTTCTCTTCCATCTGCCAGCAGCCGACCAGCGTTGGATCCGTCTCACAAGACAGGTTGCCTGACAGGAAGTAGGTATAAGACGAGCTGTTATTATCGGGCGTGGGGTCGGTCGTTCCAATCGGGACCGTGATGATGGCAGTGTTCGTCAGGCGACCACCAATACCCAGGGCCACCTCAGCTTGAACTGTATAGGTGACAGTTGCGCCTGCCGGCAGGTTAACGGTGTCAGTAACGTTGCCCGACCCGCTGGCTGTGCATGTTCCACCGCCCGCTCCTGTGCACGTCCATGAGATGGCGTTCAATCCTGCAGCCATGGTACCTGCCACAATCGCGTTGACGACATCATCCGGGCCATTATTTGCAGCTGTGATCGTAATAGTGAGACTGTCACCGGTCAGGACCTCTGAAACACCGCCTGTCATGGATATCGCCAGATCGGCGCTCACCCCGGTTTCCATTATACACAGTTGACCGGCGAGCGAAGTGCTGCTGGAATAGATGACCACGAAACCGTCTTCGATGTTGGATTTCATACTTGAAACATCGTTGAAGCTGCCGGAGCGAAGTGTTTTTCGACCATCAAAGGCGATGCCATGGGTGGAGGATTGTCGGTAAGCGATCGAGTTGCTGCCTTCTGAAGAGGTATAGATAAAAGTTAGAGAATCATTATTCTCATCCAGTAACACAAGCGGACGGGTGCCGGTATTGTCTACCGGGTACAGATCATCCCAAGTGCCATCCGGCCGGCGAACCAGCAAGGCCATTTTAGGGTAGTCGCTGTCATCGTAACTGGTTTTGATGGCCACGTAGAGCGTGCTGTCGGAGGCGACGGCCACGTTCATATGGTCATCCGCCATCCCCGAACCGACAGTTAACGCGGATTGGGACGCCGGAACTTCATTGACACTCCAGTTCGCCGCAGGTTCCCCATCCATATGGGTGCGGAAACCGAATCGCCTCGCATTCTGATTACTCCAGAAAACACCCACGGTCCCGTTGGGAAGGGCGGTGATCACTTCAATATCATCACCAAGCACATCGGTTTCCAATTCAATGGGTCCATTCCAGGTGCTGTAAGGAGAAACGCTGTGAAGGACAACAATTTTTCGGGAACTGCGGGTGGCCAGCCACATCACACCGGTTGAATCCAGCGCGATGGTGGCCGTTTCATTGACAGGCGGGGGGATCGTAACCAGAGTACTGCGAGTCGCCCAGAGCTGGTAGGTGCCACCCACAGATTCGATCGAAGATAATTGGGTGACACTATCCGACACAAGCAGGATATGGGCCAGCGATCCATCCACCAGAACATCCGCGTGTGTGTCGGTCCGCGTGGATAGTTTCACCACTTCGGTCCAGGTGGTGCCGGCCAGCCTCCAGACCCAGGTGCCCGCCGAGCTGGCCCCCGCCGCACTGGTCGGGAAGACTGCATACCAGGAGCCTGCGTAGGTCCAAACCTTGGATTGTGGTTTTTCGCCGGTGGTTGTCGTGGTTGGTTTTGAATCCAGCGTGGTGCAGGTGAAGCCTGTCGGAACAATGGATGTTGACAGATCCAGCTGACTGTCCCGGGCATCGTTGATCCTGGAGGTGATGGCGGAATTAACCGGCACATTGCTTCCATTTTCATTGAAAGTGCCATGAAAACCGGACGGTAAAGGCCGTAGTGCCTGAGCTGCCGTAAAATCGGTTATGAGCAGGCTGGTTACGGTTAACCAAACGAGAACTGTCCTGAATGTTTTCATGGCCACTATCTATTTTAGGATCATCGGTAAAAAGAACTTCAATGGTTTCACCGTGATGGTGACAGTTACCAGATTGCTGAAGTTGATTCCATCATACACCCTGTAAGTAAAGGTATCAACGCCATACCATTTAGAATTCGGAACATACAAAAATGAACCATCCGCTCTTAAGATCAGCTCACCGTGCCCGGTAAAGATATGGCCGGGGTCGGCTACTGTGAGGGTGTCAGCGGGAATATCCGCATCGCTGTCGTTCGCGAGTAGGCCAGGCGCTGATACATCAAGTATGTCGTTCACCATCACGTCATAGGCATCCGGGAGGCCGACCGGAGCGGTAACCACTTCCCTGACCTCCACGCTGATGGTCTCGCAATCGGATGAGGATCCATCACTCACACACACATCGAAAGTGTAGCTTCCCGGTCCCTGAGCTTCCGTTGGGGTCCAGTTGAAGTCACCACTGGTCGAATTGATGACTGCTCCTGCCGGCACCGAGCCAACGCTTCCGTCGGCCAGGTTGTAGCTCAGCGGGTCGGCTGGCAGGTCAACATCCGTGGCTGTGGCGGTGAACTCCAATGGAAAGAGCTCATCCGTGATCCATGGACCGATCGGGCTCAAAACCGGTGGATCATTCACCGCGGTGACCGTAAAGGTGACCGCGTCCTCATCCCAGTGAGCGCCGGGATCGGTAGCCCGGAAGGTGATCGTCTCTGTCCCGTTCCATTCCTCATCGGGTATTGTGATGGTGGCGACACGGTCAACGATGGCTCACGGTAAGCGCTGATTCGCCGGTGTAGGTCCAGATCATCTGTTCGTCGGTGTTGTCAACATCTGACACGTAGTCATCCAGGTTGATGGCTGCAAAACTGGCACCCTCTGCGATGGTCTGGTTGGGGATATTGGTTACGACCGGAGCATCATATAACTTTGAACAATATTGACCGTCGACAGACGTACCGTTGGAATATATGACGACGAATCCATTTTCGATATTGGATTTCATGCTGGAAACATCATTAAAGCTTCCGGCGCGGAGTACCTTCGGGGGAGGACCTTCAAAGGCAATGCCCAGCGTGGAGCTTTGCTGGTAAACGATCGAGTTGTTGCCTTCTGCAGCGGTATAGATAAAGGATAATGCACCATCGGTTTCATCCAACAGGACCAACGGACGGGTGCCAGAAGTATCGACAGCGTACAGGTCATCCCAGGTGCCATCCGACCGGCGGACCAACAACGCCATTTTTGGATCTACGCCATTATCGTAACTGGTTTTAATAGCCACATACAGCGTGCTGTCGGAGGCGACGGCTACATTCATGTGGTCATCCGCCATGCCTGCGCCGACAGGAAGCGCAGATTGGGATGCCGGGACTTCATTGACGCTCCAGTTCGCCGCAGGTTCCCCATCCACATGGGTGCGGAAACCGAATCGTTTCTTGATCTGATTGCTCCAGAAAACCCCAACGGTTCCGTTGGGAAGGGCGGTGATCACTTCAATATCATCATCAGCCCATACACCACTTTCCAGAACGACCGGTCCATCCCAGGTGCTGTAAGGGGGGGGGCTGTGATAGACAACGATCTCATCGCCAGAGGAGCGGGTGGCCAGCCACATCTCAGCGCTTGAATCCAGGGCTATGGTGGCAGTTTCACTGCCGGGCAGAGGGATGTTGACCAATGTCGTCCGGTCTGCCCATGGCTGATAAGTGCCACCCACATACTCGATCGAGGCGAACTGGGTGTTACCGTTTGCCCAAAGCAGGATATGCGCCAGCGGTCCATCCACCAGGACATCGGCGTGCGTGTCGGTCTGCGTGGATAGTTTCAACACCTCTGTCCAGGTGGTGCCGGTCAGCCTCCAGACCCAGGTGCCAGATGAGCTGGCACCCGTGCTGGTTGGGAAGACCGCAAACCAGGAACCAGCGTAGGTCCAGACTTTGGATTGCGGTTTTTCGCCGGTGGTTGCGGTGGTTGGTTTTGAAACCAGGGTCGTGCAGGTGAGGCTGGTCGGAACGTGGATTGCGGTCAGATCCAGAACGACATCGGTAGCACTATGCCACACGCCTGTCTGGCTGGCGATTAGATCCCCGACATGGAAGTTGACCGTATCTCCTTCTTTACTAGGGCTCATACTGGCCGCACCTGGCGGATTTTTAGGGACAGCCAGATCGTATATGGTGTTCCCGGCAGCAAGCGTCGTCGTCCCAGACGCATACCGGATGCCGTCGATCCAGGCTGAAATGGGGGTGCCAACCGGTACATTGCTTCCATTGACCTTGACTGTTCCATGAAACCTTGACAGCGAAGGCGTTACTGCCTTAGCCAACGAACCATTGGTCATGAACATGCTGGCTGTGATGAGTATCGCGAGAATTACCTTGGGTGTTTTCATGTCCATTCTTTAATTCATTCTTTAATTTATGATTATCGGCATATAGTATTTCATCAGTTTTACTGTGATGGTGACGGTTACAACCTCGCTGTAATTGCTGCCATCGTACACCTTGTAGGTGAAGGTATCATTTCCAGACCACATCGCATCCGGCGTATAAGCAAACGAACCATCCGCATTCAAGTCCAGATGACCGTGCGCAGTAGAGGTGTCCAGGACTGCTGTGAGGCTGTCGGCGGGAATATCCGCATCGCTGTCGTTCGCGAGCACACCGGGCGCAGTCACTATCAGGGTGCCGTTCAGAATGACGTCGTAGGCATCCGGGACAGCAGTGGGAGAGGTGGCCACTTCGCTGACGGTGACGGTGATGGTCTCACAATCCGATAAGGACCCGTCACTCACACAGACATCGAAGGTGTAGGTATCCGGACCCTGTGCTTCCGTCGGGGTCCAACTGAAGTCACCACTGGTCAAAACGATGCCTGCGCCGTCCGGTATAGAGCCAGCGGTTCCGGCCGCCAGGCTGTAGGTCAGGGTATCGGCAGGCAGGTCAATATCCGTGGCTGTGGCTGTGAACGCCAATGGAACCATTTCATCAGTATCCATGGATCCGATTGGGTCCAACACCGGGGCATCGTTCTCCCCGGTGACGGTGAAGGTGGCAGCATCTTCGTCAAAGAGAAAACCGGGATCGGTCGCCCTGAAGGTGATGGTTTCCGAACCGTTCCAGTCAGCATCGGGCGTCGTGATGGTGGCCACCCGGGCGACAATATTGACTGTCAGGTCTATGTTGCCGGAATAGGACCAGATCAAGGACGCATCGCTGTCGTCAACATCCGAGACATACTCATCCAGGGAGATGGTGGTGAAACTGGATCCCTCGGCGATGACCTGGTCGGGGATATCTGTCACGACCGGTGCATCGTTCACCGGGGTGACGGCGAAGGTGGCTCCATCTTCATCCCACAGGGTTCCAGGATCGGTGGCCTTGAAGGTGATCGCTTCCGAACCGTTCCAGTCAGCATCGGGTGTCAAGATGGTGGCCACCCGGTTGACGATCGTGACCGTGAGGTCTATGTTCCCGGAGTAGGTCCAGACGATCTCCTCATCAGTGTTGTCGATATCCGAAACGAAGTCATCCAGGGTGATTGTGGTAAAACTGGCTCCCTCGGCGATGGTCTGGTCGGGGATGTCCGATACGACCGGTCCGTCGTTCTCGCCGGTGACCGTAAAGGTGGCAGGGTCGTCATCCCAGAGTTCTTCGGAATCGGTTGCCTTGAAGGTGATGGTTTCCGAACCGTTCCAGTCAGCATCGGGCGTCGTGATGGTGGCCACCCGGGCGACAATATTGACTGTCAGGTCTATGTTGCCGGAATAGGACCAGATCAAGGACGCATCGCTGTCGTCAACATCCGAGACATAATCATCCAGGGAGATGGTGGTGAAACTGGATCCCTCGGCGATGACCTGGTCAGGGATATCTGTCACGACCGGTGCATCGTTCACCGGGTCGACCGTAAAGGTGGCCGCATCTTCATCCCACATGGTTCCAGGATCGGTGGCCTTGAAGGTGATCGCTTCCGAACCGTTCCAGTCAGCATCGGGTGTCGAGATGGTGGCCACCCGGTTGACGATATTGACCGTGAGGTCTATGTTCCCGGAGTAGGTCCAGACGATCTCCTCATCGGTGTTGTCGATATCCGAAACGAAGTCATCCAGGGTGATTGTGGTAAAACTGGCTCCCTCGGCGATGGTCTGGTCGGGGATGTCCGAAACGACTGGTCCATCGTTCTCCCCGGTGACCGTAAAGGTGGCAGGGTCGTCATCCCAGAGTTCTTCGGAATCGGTCGCCTTGAAGGTGATTACTTCCGAACCGTTCCAGTCAACATCAGGGATCGTGATGGTGACCACCCGGTCGACGATATTGACCATCAGTTCCGTATTGCCGGAATAGGACCAGATCAAGGACGCATCGCTGTCGTCATCATCCGAAACGTAATCATCCAGGGAGATGGTGGTGAAACTGGCTCCCTCGGCGATGACCTGGTCAGGGATATCCGTCACGACAGGTGGGTCGTTCACCCCGGTGACCGTGAAGGTGGCTCCATCTTCATCCCACAGGGTTCCGGGATCTGTCGCCCTGAAGGTGATGGTCTCTGTACCGTTCCAGTCAGCATTGGGGGTTGTGATGGTGGCCACCCGGTCGACGATCGTGACCGTGAGGTCTGAATTGCCGGAGTAGGACCAGGACATCTCCGTGTCAGAGTGGTTGGCATCCGAAACGTAAACATCCAGATTGATGGTGGCAAAGATGGACCCTTCTTCGATGGTCTGGTCCGGGATGTCTGACACAACCGGTGCGACATTCAACCCGGCCAGCAGACGTATTTCGTCCGTGCTGAGGGCTCGATCGTACAAGCGGACATCATCCATCGCGCCCTGGTAATATCGAGGAGCGGTTGCCTGAGTTCCGAGCGTAAATGGCAAACCATTGATAGCCGGGGCTGGCGCAGCGAGATCACCACCCTCCTGAACACCGTTGATGTACAACTTCATCGTTCCATCCGAATACGTCGCTACCACGTGCATCCAGGTAATCCCGTCGGTGGGATAGGAGGTGGTTGAATTGATACGGTAAGCATCCCCATTGGAATCCTGATTGATCCGGAAAAGCACTTTTGTGGCAGTCGACAAACCGACTTCATAACCATCCGTGAGTCCCATATCTGCTTTTTTGAACAGATCCTGGGTCAGAGATCTTCCGGGTTTGATCCAGCCTGCGATTGTGAAGGCAGTTGTCAGGTCCAGGCTGTCATCATCCGGTACGCTGGCGGATTGCGTCGTGCCATCCAAAGATAATGCATAGTCACCGGTTTTTCCGGTCACCCAGGTCGGTCCACCCGCTGTCGTTCCATCATTACCGGCGGGTGATCCATCGTAGATGGCAGTCCCGCTGCCTTCCTCCATCTGCCAGCAGCCAACCAAACCAGTTTCTGCGGCGCATGCACCGAAAGCTGTCTGGGAGACTGTCCAGGTGAAGTTCACGGTGACCGGCGTGGTCGCATCCGTGACGGTGACGGAGGAGGAATGAGGGCTATTGGCTGCGGCATGGAAGGAGATGGTGCCGCTGATCAGACCGCTGACGGGATCAATGCTCAATCCCTCGGGCAGGTTCAAAGCGCTGTAAGCCAGTACCGGACTGTCCCCGTCTGTCGCTGCGATCTGGAGGGAAATGACATCCCCTTCGGCATTGGATTGCGCGCCGGGATTCGTCACCTCAGGTGGGTCGTCCACCGCAGTGACGGTCACAGCCACATTCGCGGTATTGCTGTCGACTTGCGTGTCGTTGGCTTTATAAGTGAAGCTATCGGGACCGATAAAACCAGGGTCGGGTGCATAATGCAGATTGCCAGCGACCACGGAAGCATCTCCGTCGGTACCCTGGTCAACGATGGTGTAGGTCAACGTATCACCCGGATCTGCGTCAGTGCAGGAAGGAGCGGTCTCGCCGGGTGTGTCTTCCAGGGTGATGAGGGTCACATCCACGCATACCGGTGCGTCGTTCACCCCGGTGACTGTAAAGGCTGGCAGCATCTTCATCCCAGAGAGCACCGGGATCGGTGGCCCTGAAGGTGATCGTCTCAGAACCGTTCCAGTCAGCATCCGGCGGTGTGATGGTGGCGACGCGGTCAACGATGCTCACGGTGAGCTCAGATTCGCCGGTGTAGGTCCAGATCATCTCCTCGTCGGTGTTGTCGACATCCGATACGTAATCATCCAGAATGATGGTGGCAAAGCTATCCCCCTCGGTGATCGTCTGATCGGGAATATCCGTCACGATCGGGGCTACGTTACCAAACGGCGTTGCGCTGGTTTCGGTGGCCGGATCAGACAGATAATCGGAGGTATCCACTGCCTTGATGGTGTAATAGTAAGTGGTTCCATTATCCAGGCCGATATCGTTATAGGATTCGGTGGTGACATAATCAAGCGGCGTACCCGTATCGACCGGCGAGGTTTCACTGCGATAGACATTCCAACCTTTGACGTCGTGCGGGAGAGCCAGGTTGTCCCAGGTGAGCGAAACCGTGGTGTCGCCCGGAATTGCATTTAGTCCTGTCGGTGCGTCAGGAGCGGTGGTATCACCATTGAAGGGAGATGTGCCATTAAACAATTGTCCAATCTCGGTCGCATTCAAAGCTCTGTTATAAATTCTGACATCATCTATCTGACCTTTAAAATTACTGGTTGTTCCGTCAGGCTGAGAACCAATTCCAAGGTTAAGAGCATTTACTCCGATTGGGTTGGTAGTAGCCAGAGTGCCCTTCTCGATTCCATTAATATAGATTCTCATTGTCGCGCCATCAAAGGTTCCTGCGACATGTATCCATGTACTAGTAAGCGGATAATTGTCTGAAGAATCTACTCGATTAATAACATTACCTGCACTGAAAAATCGAAAAAATACTTTTCCAGTGCTTGCGAGACTGAGCTCATATCCAGCACTATTACCCGTGCTACCATTGGATTTTTTTATAATGTATTGAGTTGTATTGGTTGTAACTGTGGTTTTTATCCAAGCAGCTAAAGTAATATTGCCAGATATATTTAAACTTGCCTGATTCAGTACCCTTCCGTATTGGTTCGTCGTGGTTCCTTGATTTAGAAGAAGCGCATAATTACTATTATTTCCAGTTCCCCAAACGGTGCTATGAGTCAATGTGCCATCATTAACATTAGGTGGAATTTCCCCCCCACCGTCCTGAAAGGAGGTTCCACTGCCTTCCTCCATGCGCCAGCAGCCCACCAGGCTGGCATCATTCTCACACATCACGCGGTTGCTGGACACGGCGCTCACAGTGCCCATTGGCAGCATCAGTGCCGAGATCAGCATCGAAACGATAACCATCAACCGCAACGGCACCCCCGCGGTGTGGGTAAAGCGTGACCAGAATTGTGTTGTACTCATGGCTCCTCCAATATCGTGTCTCTCGTCCTGAAAGTGAATAATGCCTTGACGCTTAATGCAAAAAAAACCGCCTGAATTGTTTCAATATAGGCGAGGTAATTCGATCGATACGGGGAAAAGATGGAATGATGATAACTGATGCATAATGAACTTCCACCTGACAGCATGATATCCACATTTTCTCTAATGATGATACATAAACCGTTCCTGACCCACCTTGATGAGCATGATTCTCCTGGCGCGCCTTCTAATATCTTTCACAACTCCTGTCCATGCCGGGATCAGGCTGCCATTGACATCACTTGTATTCTATCATAAGATTGCTTTGTTTAGTACTGGGCCGGAGAAAGTGTTTTTCGGTCATCCTTTGTGCTTTTAATAGCTTGAGGAGAGAATGCCGGAATATCTAGAGTGGAATTTCGACGCCAGAAGCCACATGGGTCGGGTGAGGCCCAACAACGAGGACTACGTCGCTTTCCATGTTCCCGCCAAGGATAGTGACCGCCTTGCGAATGGCAGCCTGTTCATCGTTGCCGACGGGGTAGGGGGAGCCGAGGCTGGCGAGTATGCCAGCCAGTATGCTTGTGAGAAGGTCATCTATGATTATTATCGCCTGGCGGAGGCGCCTTACCGCCAGAGGCTGGTCACAGCCATTCAACTCGCCAACCGCGAGATCTTCACCTATGCCCTCGATCATTCCCCCGATGGCGGCATGGCCACGACCGTTGTGGCTGCCCTGCTGGTCAAGAATGAGCTTTATATCGCCAATGTGGGTGACAGCCGGGCTTACCTCCTGACGCGCGATGGCATCCGCCAGATCAGCCAGGATCACAACATCGTGGGCGAGATGATCGCTCAGGGTGTCATGACTGAGGACGATGCCCGCCGGAACCATCCCAAGAACCAGTTGACCCGTTGCGTGGGCGCGGACCTGGATGTGAACGTGGACTGGTTCGGACCGATCCCGCTCAACCGGGGTGACCGCATCCTGCTGTGCACGGACGGTCTGACCCGCTATGCCACCCAGGGGGACCTGGTGGCGCTGGCCGGCAGCGGTAAACTGGACGATAACCTCATCCGCATGGTTTCCTATGCCATCGAGAGCGGCGGTGAGGATAATGTCTCGATGATGTTGATCGAGGCTTCTGAAAAGGCCACCCATGTCCTGAAGAGCCCGGTCAAGCACGTCGGACGTACCTATGACTTCCAATTGCGTTTTGGTGCCTCGGGTCCATCAACCCCAACCAAGTTGCCGGAAACCCAACCGGGGGCTAAAAAAGTAGCCTCCAAGCGGAAAATGCCTTGGGGCGCGCTGGCAATCGGCCTCCTGGCTGTGGTGGCCGTGGGAGTATGGCTGATCTGGGCTGCCAATTTAGCGATTCCGGAATCACCGGTGAATATCCCACTCTCAACCAATACGGTTGACCTTACCTCACCGGAAGCCACCCAAACTCAGGCCGAACCGACCGAGATTCAGCCGACTTTTGACACCGGAGCTGCCTACCAGCCCGGTGACATCCACAGTATTGCGCTCTCACCAGACAGATTGCTGTTAGCGGTAGGCACTGACCAGAGCGGCATCAGCCTGGTCAAGTTCAATGAGCGGGTCGCCTTTCTTAATATTCCGACTCCCCGCGTGAGCAGCGTGGTTTTCATCAGTGACAAAGCCCTGCTTTCCACCTCACAGGACGGCAGTTTGCACATCTGGGGCGGTGAGGACTGGGAAGAGATTCTCAAGCAGGCCGCCCACGAGCAAGCCATCAATGCGGTGGCTTATTCCACCCAAGCTGATCTTTTAGCAACCGCCTCAGACGATAAAACCGTCGCCATCTGGAGCCCGATCAAGGATCCGGGCAGCCAGACGACCATCGGTTACAGCGAGTTGAACCGGCTGCAGCACGATGCTGCTGTGGAGAGCATCGCCTTTTCTCCCGATGGCAGATCACTGTTGACCGGGGCTGCCGATGGGACTGTCAAGGAATGGAGCCTCCTCGATTATCAGGGTAAAGCCATCCTGACCCGGTTTACCTCCCCCGTGATCAGCGTCATTTATTCGGTTGATGGAAAGTGCATCGCGGCTGGATCCATCCATGGCGAGATCCGCTCGGTTTGCCGGAATCAGGGTGTGGTGGGTGGCGAGAATCTCATCTCCACCCATGTCAATGCCATCACCGGCCTGGCTTTTTCACCGGTCGATGCCGGTCTGCTGGTTTCGGGTTCAGCCGATGGGACTATCAAAATCTGGCGCAGCTTCTACGAGTTGACCCAGAATCTCAATCTCGGCAACATGGTTAATAGCATGCTGTACACCCCGGATGGAAAGTACCTGGTCGCCGGCTGGTCTAATGACGGCGTCAACACGCTGACCATCTGGCCACTGCCTTACAAGCCTGAACGGCCCCCGACTTTCGTACCGGTCCTGACCGCCACCCCAACCAGAACCCCGCGGCCAACAGTCTACGTGGAACCACCCCCTCCACCGCCAGAACCGACCCTGATTCCACCTTAAACCTGGTTAAACGACCCGGGAGCTGATCTTCAGCTCCCGGTCTTTTTATCAGATTAAACTGCGACGGGATCTTTCATCCTGATGATCAGGATGGTACTCAGTAAAAGCCATCAGACTTCTACGTTTACGAGCTCTGTTTTCCGTTATCCCTAAATCTGTTATAGTTCCATCGGGTATCATTATGGCATCCACACCTTCAAACCCCATCACCAAATCAGATTTCCTGCTTTATTGTGAAGCGCCGCGCCATGTGTGGGCGAAGCGTCACGATCGTCTTACGGTGCCCCTTTCGGATATGGATCGGCTCACAGGTGAACAGGGTTACCAGGTCGAAACGCTGGCCCATGCTTACCTGGAGCAACTGGTGCAGGTTGAGAATCCTGATGGCCGCATATCCTGGCAGGCGACATTTACGGATGGCCCATACGAGGCCCGTGTGGATGGGCTGCTCTATAAACCGGGTGAGGATGCCATCGACCTGTATGAGATCAAGAGTTCCACCGCCCTGGATAAGACCGATCTCCTGGATGTCACCTTTCAGGCAGCCATCCTGAAGCGCCATCTTCGCTGCGATCATTATTACCTGCTGCATCTCAATAAAGAATATTTGCGCGGGGACGATCTGAAGCCCGCAGAGCTATTTCTGAGAGAAGATGTCACCACCCAGGTGAACGAATTACTGCCCGAGGTCGAGGACGCCCGGTTGGCAGCTTTGTTGGCTGCCGGGGAAGCGGATCCAGCCTGCCTGGCGGGTTGCCTGACTCCCAAACAATGTCCCTGCCCCGAAATCTGCTTTCCAGACCTGCCCGCTTTTTCCATCTTTGATGTGCCACTGCTTCAACCGAAGAAAAAGCGTGCATTGTTTGAGGCTGGAATCCTGGATGCCATCGCGGATCCCCGGGAATTTTGATCTGAACGATAAACAGAGACTGGTGGCTGAAAGGGCCAGGACGAATACGATTCACCTTGACCAGGCAGCCCTGCGGGCTGAACTGGAAAAGTTACACTTTCCCCTGTATTTTCTGGATTATGAAACCTGCATCTCGGCCATCCCGCCATATCCCGGTTATCACCCCCAGCAGCAGATCGTCTTCCAATATTCGTTGCATCTTCTGGAAGCGCCGGATGCCCGGGCGATGCACAGGGAACATCTCTCCCTGACTTGCCAGGATCCCTCACTCCCGTTGCTTGCACAGCTGCGGGTGGATGTCGGTACCTCGGGTTCTGTTCTGGTTTGGAACAAGGCTTTCGAAATGGCCAGGAATATTGAGATGGCCGGGCTGCACCCGGAATATGCCGAATTCCTGGAAGGGATCAATGAGAGGATCTACGACCTGGGAGACCCGGTGCGCCTCGGTTATTACCTGCACCCCGGATTCAAGGGCAGCTGGTCGATCAAGCAGGTCCTGCCGGTCATGGTGCCTGAATTAAGGTATCAAGGTCTGGAAGTCCATCAGGGCGATCAGGCCAGCCTGACCTGGTGGAAGCTGTGCTTCGGTAGCCCCCAGGCCGGGGAAAGAGAAAAGAAGGCAAAAGTTCTCAAACGTTATTGTGAAATGGATACCCGTGCCATGCTGGAGCTCTACCGGGCTTTCAGCATCCTGGCCGGCACCTAGAAACCGTACAGGTCCGCAAACGCCAAAACCTGTTTGCGCAACCCCTCATCCAGAGAGCATTTCTCAGAATTAGCCTCACAGGTGTCGTCATTTTCCACGATCACCACCGATGCATCCTCGCTCATCAGGATGCCATGCCAGGTGTCCATGCGGATATTGTAGACCGTGCCGATCTCCATCTCAACATCGGTTATCCCCTCAACTTTCACATCGTTGCCACCCAGTAATAACACCCCCCATCCCTTGACCAGCACGAAGACCTCATCCGTTCCCAGGTGTCGTTCCATTTCTGCGATGTGGGTCGGGTGCAGTTCGTCCAGGTAATTCAGGACAGCCACCCGCCAGCCGGCGTGGGTGATCAAAGGCCGGTAGCCTTCCCCCTGGAATTTCTTGATCTCGATCAGGCGATCATCTGTCATGGTTTCGTTGTCCCTCCCAGCCAGATCTCCACCCGGTGTTCGATCCCCGGGCAGATCAGCTGGAATCAAATTGGATTTGACGTCCTTCCCATCCACCTGAACTTTTGAGATGCCCTTGCAGACGTGCTGCGGATTATGCACGCTCAGCTGGTAGATTTTCCCCCTGAACTTTCTCCTGGCGGTGAAACCATCCCAATCCGATGGGATGCAGGGATCGAGCAACAACCCGTCGTAGGTTGGTTTGAGTCCCAGGATGTATTGGGTTGCGCTGTAATACGACCAGGCGGCTGCCCCGGTCAACCAGGATGTGCGGGTATTGCCCAGGCGGGGTGAGAAAGTCGAATAAGTGGTCTGAGCCTGGACATAGGGTTCCGACTGGCGGACTTCGGCGCGAGTGTTGTAGGCGGCCGGCATGCCGGCGCGGTAGTAGCGGTAAGCGCGGTCCCCGTTGCCTGCCAGGCATTCCGCCATCACACCCCAGCCCAGGGTGTGGTTGAAAATACCCGCGTTCTCTTTGATGCCCGGGTTAAATACAACCGCCCGCATGACATCGATGGAGGATTTGATGAACGGCGGTGCCGCCAGCATCAATCCGGCAGGCGTGGCCAGGTGTTCCTCCACCGAATCCAGGCACTTGCGGCTCTGCTCAGGCGTAGCCAGCCCGCTGATCACCGCCCAAAGCTGGGTATTCAGATAGATGCGGCCTTCCTCAGCCTGCTGGGTGCCGTAAACTGTGCCATCCTCCCCGATGGCCCAGATGAACCAGGCGCCATCCCAGGTGCATTTCAGGATGGCTTGATCCAGGATTTGACGTTGTTCGTATGCCCACTCTTCCTCTTCCGGCTGTTCCTGCAAAGCGGCGATCTCTGCATAGATACCCAGACCCATGCGCACCTGGAAAGCGACAAAAACGCTTTCGCCGTGATAACCGAGCCGGAGGCAGTCATTCCAGTCCGCCGCAAGTCCGCAGGGCAGGCCGTTCTTTCCCTTGCGCTCAAGGTTGAATTCCAATGCGCGCCGCAGGTGCCCCAAGACACTGGCTTCACCCCGGTCGGCATAGGGCAGGACCTTCTGGTAGAAGGCCAGGTCGCCGGTTTCGGCCACATAAGCCGGGATGGCGTTAAAGAACCACAGGCAATCATCCGATCGGTATTCCTCGTCAGGGGGCGGGGGGGTCTGGCCCGGGTGATGACCGAAGGGTTTGACGATCGGTAGTGCGCCACCGTTGGCCAGCTGGCCGGTCAGCATCAGTTCCAGGCGTAACCCGGCCTCAACCGGCATGGCAGCCGCCACTCCCAGCACGTCTTGTACGGAATCCCGGAAACCCAAGCCGTCCCGCTCACCGTTGTAGACCAGGCTGGCGGAACGCGACCAGGCAAAGGAGATCAGGCTGTTGTAAAGCCCCCAGACATTGATGGTGTGGTTGAATTCCTCATCCGGTGTCTGAACTGAAAGGCATTCCAGTTTTTCATGCCAGTGGGACTTGAGTTGCTCCAACTCGTGTTGGCAGCGCTCAAGTGAACCGAATTCCTTGAATGTTTTCAATCCAATCGTCCGGGCATCCCCGATACCCAGCAACAGGACCATCTCGCAGCTTTCACCGGGTGGGATGACCAGGTCGGATTGCAGAGCTCCGCAGGCATTGTCGCCGTAAGCCTGGCTGTTGGAAGTCCTGCCCTGTTCGACCGCCAGCGGGTTGTGGTAGCCGCGGTAGGTGCCCAGAAAAGCTTCGCGACTGGTGTCGTATCCGGCAATCTCAGCGCCGGCCAGACCCATCCAGGTGTGGCGGGCGATATCCGAGACGAAGTCGTCGCTATCAGCTCTGGTGAGATTGTCCTGGATGGCGATTCGCAAGAGCTTGTCATCCGTCAATTCACCCCGCACGATGAAAAGTGAATATTGTAAATTCACCTGGTCCTGCTGGGTGTCCCACTGGTTGGTGAACTCGCAGAAACTGAAGACCGAGATCTGGCGGGATGTCTTGCCGGTATTGGTCAACTTCAAGCGCCAGTATTCGAACGCCTGGCCGAGCGGCACGAAATAGGTGGTCTCGCTGGTGATATCGCTGTATTGTGAGGTCAGGATGGTGTAGGCGGTGCCGTGGCGGCAGGTGCTGCTGTATTGCTCAAGCGGCTTGCCGACTGGCTGCCAGGATGCCGACCAGTAATCGCCGCTATCATGGTCGCGCAGGTAGAAGTATCGTCCCGGTTGGTCCATCGGCACGCTGTTGAAGCGCAGGCGCAGGAAGCGGCCTTTCGCACCGCTGCGGTAGAAGCCATACCCCCCGGCGTTGTTCGTGATGATGGCGCCGTATTCGGTCGACCCAAGGTAGTTGCTCCAGGATTGGGGAGTATCCGGGCGGGTGATCACATATTCTTTTTGTTCGTCGTCGAAATGACCGAATTGCATTAAGCCGCCTTATTTAATTGATATCTTTTGGACTTCCAGACCGTTCTTATGTGCGACCTGTCCGTACCAGTAGGCGCTGTCTTTGGGATAACGCTTCTGGGATTCATAGTCGACATATACGAGACCGAAACGCTGCGCATAGCCGTATGCCCATTCAAAGTTATCCATCAGCGACCAGACGAAGTAGCCGGTCACGGGCACACCGGCACGAATGGCATTGCCAACCGCTTCGATGTGTGATTGCAGGTAGGTGATGCGACGCTGGTCGTTAACTCTGCCATTGGCATCCGGTCCATCGGAATAGCTCGCGCCGTTCTCTGTGACGAGTATCTCGGGTGGTTTGTAGGTGAAGTATGCACGGCAGAGGGTCTCATAAAGGCCGTGGGGGAAGATCTCCCAGCCCATCTCGGTATGCGTTTCAGATGGGTTGGTCAGGGTGGTGATATGGTTGGGGAAGTTCCCGGCGGGGTGGTCGGTGTCGACCAGGCTGCGGGTGTAATAATTTAATGCCAGGAAATCGGTGGGAACGGCGATCTTTTGCATGTCACCCGCGTGAATGAAATCCGGCTCGATGGATTCAAGCGCGCCGGCATTGACATAATCCTGCAGCATGTCGAGTGGGTAATCGCGACCGAAAACCGGGTCCAGGAACCAGCGGTTCAATTCACCATCCCCATGGCGGGCGGCGGACAGGTTCTCGGGCGACCGGTTGGCCGGATAAAATGGGCCTTCATTCAGGGTGATGCCAACCCGTCCGCCCGGGCAGCCTGCGTGGATGACCGGTACGGCCAGCCCGTGGGCCAACAGGAGATGATGAGCTGCCAGTAATGCCTGGCCGAGGTCCCGCCGTCCCGGGGCATGCCTGCCATAAGCATAGCCGAGGAAACTGGGGCAGAATGGTTCGTTGATCGTGATCCAGTCCTTGATTCGGTCTCCAAAAGACTTGACCGCCAGCGTGGTAAATTCCTCGAAGGCAAAAGCTGTCTCGCGATTCAGCCAGCCCTCCGGGAGGACTGCGGGCAGGTCCCAATGATACAGGGTGACCAGCGGTTTGATTTCCGATTTCAGCAACTCATCGATCAGCCGGTTATAGAAGTCGATCCCGGCCTGGTTGATTGCTCCACGTCCATCGGGCAGGATGCGCGGCCAGGCCAGCGAAAAGCGGTAGCCTTTGTAACCCAGCGATTTCATCAGGGCTACATCTTCCTTCCAGCGATGGTAATGATCGTCTGCAATGTCCCCGTTCTCACCGTTGGCCACCTTCCCCGGGGTGTGGGCGAAGACATCCCAGATGGAATCCTTGCGGCCATCCTCGCGGGAACCGCCTTCGATCTGATAAGCCGCGGTGGCGGTCCCCCAGGTGAAACTTTGCGGAAATTGCATGAATTCAGTCATGAAACCTCATTGTTTATTCTTATGAGTCAGGACATTTTCGGGAAGGACATCTTCAGAGCCGGATAGAGCTCCTGATAAACGCTGTACGACTTACGGTAGACATCCACATCGGATTGCAGTGGAGTCGTCTGGCCGGTGATCTGGATGGTTTGCCGGCAAGCCGTGCGCACATCCGGCCAGGCACCGGCTCCGACACCGGCGAGCAGCGCTGCGCCGAAGGCAGCACCCTCGGTCGTGTTGACCGTCACCAGCTCACTGTCGAGCACGGAGGCCAGGATCTGCCGCCAGAGCGGGCTCTTGGTTCCGCCGCCCGACGCACGCACCTGTTGAATCTCCTTGAGTCCGGAATTCCGGATAAGGGTGAAGATGTCCTTCAAACCGAATGAGACACCTTCCAACACCGCGCGGGTCATATGTGCGCGGTTATGACGGATGGTCAAGCCGATGAATGCTCCCCGCGCCTGTGGGTCAGGGTAGGGCGTGCGTTCGCCGCTCAGATAAGGCAGGAACTGCAAACCCTCACTCCCGGCGGGGATATCCACGGCTTCATTTAATAATTCATCGAACCCCAATCCAGGTGCCAGCGTATCGCGGTACCACTGCAGGCTGCCGGCGGCCGAAAGCATCACGCCCATGAAATGCCAGGCGCCCGGGACGGCGTGGCAGAAGGCGTGCAGGCGGCCATCAGGTTCGATCAATGCGCTGGGGGTGGTGGCAAAGACAACCCCGCTGGTACCGACTGTCAACCCGATGATACCGGGTTCGACCGCGCCCACACCCACAGCCTGGGCGGCCTGGTCGCCGCCACCGGCTGCAACCGGCGTCCCGGCCTGCAGGCCGGTGGCCTCCGCAGCTGATTTGGAGATAACACCGGTGAAGACTGGACCCTCGAATGTGGGCGGCAGCCACTCGGGCTTGATCTGCAGGGCTACCAGGATCTCGTTCGACCAGTTGCGTTCCTTCAGATCGAACAGGACGGTTCCCGAACCATCAGCCTTGTCCATGCCGTAATCGCCGGTCAGATGGAAACGTACGAAGTCCTTGGGCAGGAGGATGTGACGCACCTTCGCATACACTTCCGGTTCATTTTGGGCTACCCACAGGATCTTGGGGGCGGTGAATCCGGTCAGTGCGACATTCCCACTGATGGCGATGAATTTCTCACGGCCAAGGCGCTCATGGATCTGGTCGCACTGTGCCTGGGTGCGCTGGTCGTTCCACAGGATCGCCGGGCGCAGCACCTGCCCGGCTTCATCCAGCAGCACCAGCCCGTGCATCTGGCCGGTCAAGCCCACCGCCCGGATGCTCTCCGGCACCACGCCGGATTTCTGGATGACAGCGCGAATCGATTTTTGTGCGCCATCCCACCACAGGTCCGGGTGTTGTTCACTCCATAAGGGCCGGGGTGTTTCGAAAGGGTATTCGGTCGATGCGACCGCAACCACCTGGCCGCTCTGATCGATCAGAAGTGCCTTGGTTGCTGTCGTGGAGACATCGATCCCGAGGAAATACTCTCCTGCCATATTATCTTTCCATGATCCTTTCCACTTCAGCAAATTGATCCGCAGTAATTGGTCCGAGCTCCAGTGCGCGGCTGTTCTCTTCGACCTGGGCGACCGTACGAAAGCCCGGGATGGGGATGGTCTTCTCACTGCGCGCCCACAGCCAGCCCAGCGCACCCTGCGATAACGTCCGCCCGCCCTGGGTCAGGATCTCACGGATGGATTGGACCTTTGCCAGCCATTCCGGGTTCGGTTTGCCGTCTTTAAAGTACTTCATCCAGGCGGGTGATTTTTCACCCCGCACATCGTCGATCCCGGGCTTTGTGGCGGCATGGTACTTGCCGGTGAGCAGGCCCATCGCCAGCGGACCGCGGTTGATGGCGGCCAGATCGTGTCTTTCACACAACGCCAGGACTGGCGCGTTATCCTCCAGGACGTTCAATTGCAGTTGAATTGCCGTGCAATTCGAACCCTGCGCAAACACCTCAGCCCGGTCGGGAAAATCCGTGCTCCACCCGTAAGCGCGGATCTTGCCTGCATGGACTAATTCCTCCAGCGTATCGCGCACGGGAGCGGCTTTCTCAGCCGGGTAGCCATTATCGTGGAATTGGTAGAGGTCGATCACATCGGTGTTCAAGCGGCACAGGGATTCCTCGCAGGCGGCACGGATGCTTTCCGGTTCAGCACTCTGACCGGTGACCTGTCGGGTCGCTTCATCAAATATGGCGTTGAACTTGGTGGCGATGACCACCGATGACCGGCGGCCGGCAAGCGCTTTTCCCAGGACTCGTTCACTGTGTCCGGCGCCGTACACATTGGCAGTGTCAAAGAAGGTGACCCCATGATCCAGCGCGCAATGGATGGCGCGGGTGGATTCTTCGTCATCAACCTCGCCCCAGCCATGTGGCTCATCCCCGCTCCAGAAAGGCCCGCCAATTGCCCAGCAGCCCATTCCGAGAGCGCTGACTTTGATCCCCGACCTTCCCAAAAGTCGAAAGAATGTCATCTTGCCTCCGATCCCATGATCCTAATAATTAACCAGCATTACCTGCCTGGACGGCAACCGGGCAGACGAAGACCCGTTCCTTGATCTCTACCGGATCTTTGCCGGTAACCTCGAATTGACCTTCCAGATGGATGGTTTCCGAGGAACTGCCGACCATCACCTTAAAAGTTCCGGGTTCGAGGATCAGTTTGAGGTCGGCATCGTAAAAAGCCATCTGGTTCACCGGGAAATGGAAGGTCACCTGCTTCGTGCTTCCCGGTTCAAGCGTCAGTCGCGTGTACCCCTTCAATTCCTTCACCGGGCGGGGCATGCTGGCATATTCATCGCAGACATAGAATTGAACGACTTCATCCCCTGCCAGTTGCCCGGTGTTTTTCACGGACAAGGAGATATCCACCGTCCCGCCGGTGCTGACTTCCGGGTGATCGATCTTTAGATTGCTGTATTCGAATTCCGTGTAACTCAACCCATGGCCGAACGGGAAGAGAGGTGTGACCTTGTCATCCATGTAATCTCCGTAGATGTTGGAATGCATGCCCGAAGGCTTGTGGTTGTAGAATACGGGGACTTGCCCGGCCGAGCGTGGGATCGTGATCGGCAGCTTCCCGCCGGGATTGACCTTGCCGAAGAGGGCATCCACGATAGCACGGGCACCTTCCTCGCCGGGCACCCAGGCTTCCAGGATGGCGCCAGCCGGCTCCACCAGGTCAGGCATGGAAACCGGACGCCCATCGATGAGCACCAGGACAACCGGCTTGCCGGTGGCCAGGATGGCTTTCACCAGTTTTTCCTGCACGCCCGGCAGGCCGAGTTGGGTCGCGTCGCGGAATTCACCGGTGGTGCTTTCGTATGAAAGCCCGGAAAGACCACCCATCACCAGGATGGCAACATCGGCAGCCTTTACTACCGCCAGGGCTGCATCGAAACCGGATTCATCCGGCGAGTTGATCGCGCAGCCGGATGCATAGCTCAGCGCTTCAGAGCCAACCCGGGTCTTCATCTCTTCCAGGAAAGTGGGTACTTTAACCGTGAGTGCCTGCAGGCCTTCAGCCGTGAGCGCGCCGAAGGATGCATTCTCATCCGGAACAGCTTTTAAAAGCTCAGCACACAGCTGCGTAGGAATAATCGCCCATCATGCAGCGGCTCGAGTTCGCGTTCGGTCCGATCACCGCCAGTTTCACACCGCTGGATTTCAAGGGCAGCAGCCCATCATTCTTCAATAAAACAAGGCTCTTGCAGGCTATTTCGTAAGCCAGCTGCCGGTTCCCGCTTGTGTCGAAAACCTCCAGCACAGTGTCTTCATTAACATAAGGGTTGTCGAACAATCCCAACTCGAACTTCTTCTGCAAGTGGCGCCTGACAGCCAGATCGACGGTGCCCAGTTTAAGTTCCCCTGATTTGACCGCATCCAGGAGGTCCTCGCCGTAGCAGGCGGCGGTCGGAAGCTCAACATCGATGCCGGCATTAAGCGCCTTGATGGCTGCCTCCTTGCGGGAGCTGGCCAATTTATGAAAGGTATGGATCATAAGCACGGCTTCGTAATCGGAAACGACCGGGCCGTCAAATCCAAGCTTATCTCTCAGCAGGTCCGTCAGGATCCTGCGGGAGGCGGCGACCACCTCTCCATCCAGCTCCGGGTAGGCATTCATCATAGTTGCCAGCCCGGCATCCCGGATGGCAGCCTGAAAGGGCGCCAGGTAGACATCCCACAGATCGCGCCAGCCCAGATGCACCGGGCCACAGTTCAAACCGCCTTGCGAGAATGAATGTCCGACGAAATGCTTGCCGGTAGCCATCACTCCCCGGCTGAGGTCATCACCCTGCAAGCCCTGGATGTAAGCCATGCCGAACTGGCTGACCAGGGTGGGGTCCTCACCGAAGGTTTCTTCAACCCGCCCCCAGCGTGGATCGCGGGCTACATCCAGAACGGGACCCAGGCCCTGACGGGCTCCGATCGCCAGCATCTGGCTGCGAATGGCAGTCGTCATCTGTTTAGCGAGTTCCGGCTGGAAGGTGCTGGCCAGGCCGATGATCTGGGGGAAGATGGAGGCGCCGGGGATCATGGCGCCCACGCAGCATTCCTCGTGGTCGATGGCCGGGATGCCCAGGCGGGTGTTCTCTTTCAGGAAGCGCTGCAGTCGATTGTAGATCTGCGCAGCTTCCCGCGGGGGATAGGTGGATGCTCCACCGACGCGCGTGAGCTGACCGATGCCATTTTTCAGACGGGCAGCGATCTTGGTTTCATCGATCAGGCCCTTGGTTTGCAGGTCATACATCCAACAGCCCTGCAGTTGGGCAGCCTTTTCTTCCAGGGTCATGCGAGCCAGCAGCTCGCTGATCTTCCCATGGATGTTCTCCGGACTGTCTTTTGGTGTCATAGCTCTCCTGACAGGGCTAGCGGTTGCCGAGCAGCAAGTTGATGGTCAGCTGGTCAAGGCGTTCGTATTTCAAACCACGGCTGGCGATCGCCTTCCGGTCGAAGGAATGCGCCTTCAACGCTTCGGCTTTTTCACTGGCGTATTTTCCGAGGAACTTTTCCATGGCGGGATCGTCGGTCTTGACCTCGGCCAGCAATGCCTGGATTTCCTTGTCCGCATTGAATTGGGCAGCCTTATCCTTCAGCATCAGGTAAGTGCGTATGCAGCCGCGAGCGAAGTCCTTGACGCCCTCGTAATCCTCGGTGCGGTAGGCATGCGCATCGAAATGGCGTGAGCCGTCATAACCGACATCCTCGAGGAATTTGACCAGGTAGAAGGCGGCTTTGATATCACGCGAGCCAAAGCGCAGGTCCTGGTCGTAACGACCGGCATACTGGTCGTTCAGGTCGATGTGGAAGAGCTTGCCGGCTTCCCAGGCCTGGGCGACGCCGTGCATGAAGTCCAGACCGGCCATATGTTCGTGTGCAACTTCGGGATTGACTCCCACCATTTCGGGGTGGTCGAGTGTGGCGATGAAGCCCAGCATATGCCCGGTGGTCGGATTGTAGATGTCGCCGCGTGGTTCGTTGGGTTTGGCTTCCAGGGCGAACTTGAGGTCATATTTCCTGTCCAGCGCATATTCGCAGAAGAAGTTCATCGCTTCGCGGTTCCACTTGATGGCATCCACGGCGCTCTTGGTCGAGTCGGATTCAGTGCCTTCGCGGCCACCCCAGAAGACGTAAATCTTGGCACCGAACTCAACACCCAGGTCGATGGCCTTGAGGGTCTTCTGCCGGGCGTATGCGCGCACCTTGGGATCATTCGAGGTGAAGGCACCATCCTTGAAGATGGGGTCACCGAACAGATTGGTGGTGGCCATGGGGACTTTGAGGCCGGTCTCATCCAGGGCTTTGCGAAATTCCTTCTTGATCGCCTCGGCTTCCGCCGGGGTGGCATCGATCGGGATCAGGTCATTATCATGGAAATTGACTCCGTAGGCGCCCACTTCCCCCAGCAAGCGAACCAGCTCGGCAGGTGATTTCTTATCACGTGTTGGGTCACCAAACGGGTCGCGACCGGTGTTGCCAACGGTCCACAATCCAAAGGTAAATTTGTGTTCCGGTTTGGGAGTAAAGTCAGTCATTGGGTTTCTCCTTGGTGAGCATTTTGATTAATATAATTTCGATCATTGGTCTGAAATAATTCCGATTCATTCCTCACAATCGATCCATTTCACAGGTTTACTGCCGGCTTCGCCCAAACCATACCCAAAGGTGAACAAGGGTGAATCGCAGCTTGTTGTGTGTTCGATATTGTGAATATTGACCGGCAATTGCTCATTTGTCCGTGGCCAGGTGTAAGGCAGTTTGCCGGTGAACGGATAATCACCGAAGAGCACATCCGTGATCCCGTTTCCCTCAGTCCCGGGCAGCCAGGCAGCCACCCAGGCATCCGCGTCTTGATAGACATCCGTGATGATCAGCGGGCGGCCCGAGATGATGATGACGATCAATTTCTGGCTGTGCCCGCGTAGAGTCTTGATCAGTTGCTGGTCAAAGGATGATAAAGACAGAGTCCTCCCGATCCCCCATGCCTTCGGCATACGGGAATTCGCCCACCACGGCGATACCGACATCTGCCATGCCGGAGAAGTTCCCGGTGGCATTGAACTCAATTTTGGTTCCGGGCGACAATTGTTCTTTAAAGCCCTCCAGGATGGTCGTGCCGGGCTGAATGTCACCACTGGCACCCTGCCATTCCGTCGTCCACCCGCCGCATTGGACCCCGATGTCATCTGCCGCCACCCCGGCAATGTAGATCAAACCGATCTCCCGGGAGATGGGCAGGGCATTGTCCTGATTCTTAAGCAGCACCAGCGATTCCCGTACCGCCTGGCGGGCCAGCGTGCGATGTTCACCGGATCCGACTGAGTCGATCAGGCTGGGATCACTGTAAGGGTGGTCGAACAAACCGAGCCTGATCTTGACACGTAAGATACGGCTGACAGCATCATCGACGCGTTCGATCGGGATATCGCCATTCTCAACTGCTTGTTTCATGACCCGTGTGAAAGAGAGATAATCATACGGGACCATGTTCATATCGATGCCGGCATTGATGCAGGTCACCACCGCCTGGTAATAGCTGCTGTCATCAACCTGGTTGATGCCGCTCCAGTCGGAGATGACGAATCCGTCAAAACCAAGCTCGCCTTTGAGCACATCCGTGATCCAGTATTTCGATGTATGCATCTTGATGCCGTTCCAACTGCTGTAGGAAACCATGATCGCCTGTGCGCCGCTTTCGACGACTGCCTGATAGGGCGGTAGGAATAACTCGCGCACAGCTTCCTCGTCGTAACGCATATCCCCTTGATCCAACAGGTAACCGTCTGAGAGGGCAAACTCGGCTGTTCCGAAAGTTGTACCGCCATCACCCAGGTAGTGCTTGGGGGTGGCCAGTGTAAAGAGGTCTTGTCCTTCGGCTGCTGTGTAGCCATCCGGTAGATTCTGCAATCCCTGCAGGTAGGCGACACCCAGTTTACTTACCAGGTCGGGATCCTCACTATAAGACTCATAAGTTCTGCCCCAGCGAATGTCCTGCGGTACGGCGATGATCGGTGAAAAAGTCCACTGGACCCCGCTGGCCAGCATCTCCTGGGCCGTGGCCTGGCCGATGCGGCGCACCAGGTCTTCATTGCGGGTGGCGCCCAGACCGATCGGCTGGGGGAAGACCGTGGCACCATAAAGCTCCGCGTGGCCGTGGATCGCATCGACACCGTAAATGACCGGAATGGCCAGGCGGGTGGATAAAGCCTCGCTTTGAAAGCCATCCGTCATTTTCGCCCAATTCTCGATCGTATTGATATAGGGATGCCCGCCCCCTCCGCTGAGCACTGAACCCAGGAAATAGTCCTGGATACTATCCGCTCCTATGCTGTCCTTGACGATCTGGGTCATCTGCCCGATCTTTTCATCCAGGGTCATCTGAGCCAGCAGCTCATTGGTCCTGTCTTGAACCGAGGCGTTGATGGATGCATTATCGCGGGTTGGAGCCGGTGTATACCTGGGGTTTTTGGAAGCTGTAAAATTGGAACAGGCGGCCAACATCAAGCAGATTATCAAACCTGTGATCAGCCGCCTGTGGATCATGCTGACAATCCTCACTTATCCATATCTCTTTTTAGTCCAGGGTCACCTGGACACTGACACTCTGGGTGCCTGACACCGGCAGCGGAACCCGATCGCCTGCCACGCTTTTACCATCGACAGCCATATGAACGTTGTTCCCTTTTCCTGCTCGTATGACATCGATCTCGTAACGCACGCCACGATAGACCCGGACTGCCTTGAAACCTTTCCAGGCGGTTGGGATGACCGGTCTGATCGCAAGTCCGTCGAGGGTCGGGCGGATGCCGAGGATATGCTGGGTAATGGCCACGTAATTCCAAGAAGCCGTCCCGGTCAGCCATGAATTCTTGGCCTCGCCTTTTTTCACGGCTTCATTGCCGCTGATCATCTGCGCATACACGTAGGGCTCACAGCGATGCACTTCACTGATGGCCTCGCGGATGGAGGGATTAATGCGATGGTAATAATCCATGGCTGCATCCCCGTGGTCGAGGCGGGTCTCGGCGATCATGATCCATGGATTGGTATGGCAGAAAACGCTGCCATTCTCCTTGTACCCGGGCGGGTAGGACGATATCTCGCCCAGGTGCAGGTAATATTTGGTGTAGGCCGGGTAAAGCAGGACGATGCCATGTTCTCCTGCCAGGTGAGTTTTGACGGAGTCCAGCGCTTTCTGCGCTTTTCCATTGTCAATACCGACACCGGCCATCACGCACATTCCCTGTGGTTCGATGAAGATCTTGCCTTCATCGCATTCCCTGGATCCGACAGCCTGACTGCTGTTGTCATATGCCCGCCGGAACCAGTCGCCGTCCCACCCGGCGTTTTCGATGGTCTTTTCCATCCTGATCCTGAGGACCTTGTAGTTCTCCATTTCCGTTGTATTGCCCAGATGTTGCGCAATGGCTTCCATCTCCCCGGAAGCCAGAACATATAAACCTGCAATGAATATGCTTTCCGCCACCGTGCCATCCCGACCTTTCGTAGTCTGGAAGGATTGACCGGGCGTGTCGGAAAAGCAGTTCAGATTAAGACAGTCATTCCAGTCCGCCTGACCGATCAAGGGCAGATCGTGCGGACCCAGATGCTCGATCGTATAGCTCATCGAACGCTTGATATGGACATAAAGCGGCTCTTCGCTGCCCGGTTTGTTATCAAATGGCACACGCTCATCCAGAATGGACCAATCTCCGGTTTCCTTGAGATAGGTTGAGACCGCGAGCACCAGCCAGAGCGGATCGTCGTTGAATCCGCTGCCGATGTCATTATTTCCGAGTTTGGTGAGCGGTTGGTACTGGTGATACGCGCCGCCATTGGGGAGCTGGGTAGCCGCCAGATCGAGGAGCCGTTCACGCGCCCGCTCCGGGATCAGGTGGGTGAACCCCAACAGGTCCTGGGTCGAATCCCGGAAACCCATGCCGCGGCCGACCCCGGACTCGAAGTAGGAGGTCGAACGGGAGAAGTTGAAGGTGACCATCATCTGGTAAGCATTCCAGATGTTCACCATGCGATTGGTATGGATATCCGGTGTGGCAACGTGCAGCTTGTCGAGCAGTTTTTCCCAGTAGGTATGCAGGTCTTCAAAAGCCTGGTCGACGGCAGCCTGCTGCAAATAGCGTTCGATGACCGGTTTGACGGTCTTCTTATTGATGACCTGTGAATCCGGCGGATCGAACTTATCGTTCACGGGATTTTCCTGGTAACCGAGCAGGAAAATGACCTTCCGGGTTTCCCCGGGATTCAACTTCAAATTGATGTGATGTGCGCCGATCGGTTGCCAGCCCAAGGCGATGGATCCGTGGGTTTTACCCTGTTCGACCGCCAGGGGAGCATCCCAACCCCTATAGGGGCCGAGGAAATCCTCCCGTTGGGTGTCGAATCCGGCCAGTGGTTCTGAGCAGGCAAAATAGGCGAAGTGATTGCGGCGCTCGCGATATTCTGATTTATGGTAGATGACGCCATCCACGACTTCAGCTTCACCGATGGAATAATTGCGCTGGAAGTTGAAGGTGTCGTCCTGTGCATCCCAAAGACAGAATTCCACCGCTGAGAAAATGGAAAGCGCCGCGACCTCTGGCCGGTGGTTTGTGACGGTCAACTCCCATATCTCGAGGTTCTCGCCCAGCGGAACAAAGTAACGTGTCTCAGCTTCGATATCCTTGCGCTTCGATATGATCCGGGTGTACCCGAGGCCATGCCGGCATTCATAGGCATCCAATGATTTTCGGGTTGGCTGCCAGGAGGGGGACCAGAAATCCGGCTCCGCAGCCTGATCATCCCGGATGTAGATGTAGCGACCGCCAACATCCAGGGGGGCATTATTGTAGCGATAGCGGGTGATACGACGCAAGCGGGCATCCCTGTAAAAGGAATAACCTCCCGCCGTGTTGGAAATGATCCCGAAATACGCCTCACTGCCGAGGTAATTGATCCAGGGCAGGGGAGTTTCCGGGGTGGTGATCACATATTCGAGGTGTTCATCGTCAAAACGTCCGAAGCGCATAAGACTACCTGAATTTCGTAGATTTTTCCTGCTGTAGACGCACTCAACCAGACCACGCGCACATGCGAGGACTCACACTGCGGATCTGATCGAGCTGGTTTTGAGAACGATCGATCACGTCTCTGTCAGATCATTCCTTCACAGCACCCATGGAGATACCGCTCACGATGAAGCGTGAGAACAGGAAGTAGATGATGATGATCGGAATGATCGAGGCTGCCAGGCCAAGGTAAATGGCACCGTACTCATGGCGGTACACATCACCACGCAGGGTTTGCACGAGCATGGGGAGGGTGTACTTATCCCGGGTCGTGATCAGGATATAAGCGTTGAAGAAGTTGTTCCAGGCGCCGACAAAGGAGAAGATACCCAGGGTAAACGCACCGGGAGCTGCGATCGGCATCATGATGCTGTGGAAGATGCCCAATTCGCTGGCACCGTCGACCCGGCCTGCATCGATCAGATCCTGGATGACGACCCCGTCAAGATAGGACTTGGCAAAATACACCGCCCCTGCCGAGGCGATGCTGGGCAGGATGAGGGACAGGTAATTATCGGTCAATCCCAGCTTGGACATATAGTGGTAATAACCGATGATCGACAACTGCATCGGGATCATGACCAGGATCAGGATCGAGTTATAGAGATATTTCTTGCCCTTGAAGTCATATGCCACGATACCGTAAGCTGTCAGAAATGCAAAATAGACTGACACAGCGGTGACCGCGATGGCGATGGTGAAGCTGTTGAGAAAGCCGAGGGGCAGGTCAAGACCTTTGGATAGCAGGATCTTGTAGTTCGAGACCAGGTAAACGCTGGGCAAAAAACCGACTCCCTGCTGGATCTGGGTTGTCGAACGGGTGGCATTGACCAGCAGCATCCAGATCGGAATCAGGGTGATAACCAGCAGGATGGCCAGGAAGAGGTAGACCAGACCGCGCTGTATATTCAGTAGAGTTTTTGGGTTCATTGTCTGATCTCCTTATTTCACTTTCGAAGATTGGTCACCATCTTTTTCACGCAGTAGGTAGAAGATCATCAGCGCGACAATGGATGTCATGATGAAGATCATCACACCGATGGCCGAGGCTGCTCCGATGTGACCTTCATTGCTGCGGAAACGCATGTACATCATGATGGTATTGGTCAGGATGGAGTTTGCGGGGCTTCCGCGGCCGTCCGTCAACAGGTAAGGAATATCGAACATCTGCATACCACCGACCAGCGAGGTAACCAGGATGAAGATCATGACCGGTTTGATCAAAGGCAGGGTCACATAGCGGAAGATCTGCCAGTCATGGGCGCCGTCGATGACAGCTGCTTCGTAAAGGGATAGGGAGATGGAGCTCATGGCCGCCATCAGGATGATGGTGGTCTGACCGAACCACATCCACCATTGGATGAAGACCACCAGGCCTCGCATCACATCCGTATTACGGATGAAATCGATGGCTTCCGGGAGGAGCCCGGCGGGAACCAGGAGTTGATTGACGGGACCATAATATGAAAACAAACTGAAGTACAACGCAGCTACCGCTGCGGGCATCAGCAGATTAGGCATGTAGAATAACATGCGCCAGACACCGACCCCTTTGATCTTAAGGCGCACATTGGTGAACCAGACAGCCAGGAGAATGGCGATTCCCAGTTGCGGGATGAAGTTCATCAGCCACAACTGCCAGGTGTTCTTAACAGCAGTTAAGAAGGTATTGTCCTGGAATAATCGGATGAAATTCTGCAATCCCACAAAATCATCCTTGTGGGTCAACATGGTGGTATTGGTAAAACTCAATGCCAGCGTGTTGTAGACCGGATAAAGTCCAAATAACAGGAAACCGATCACAAATGGGGCGATGAAGACGTAACCGTAATTAAGTTTGAAAGTCTTTTTTCGTAGCATGTGCCATCCCTCTTGAATGAGTCAGTGTATGTTGTTACTATACACTGACTCATTCGTTTTTACCAGTCTAGATTACTCGATGATCAAATCCGGGAACTCATTGCGGACAGCGTCTTTCCAGAGCTGCCACATTTCGTCCAACGTGACTGTACCTTCGAGATAGGAATTCAAAGGATCATTGAGGGCGCGCTGAATGGCGTCGTCAGATCCCTGGAACAGGCGGGCATTGACCTTGGGGGCAGCGGCATTCCACATTTCGTAGAAGTTCTGTCCACCCATGAATGCGCTCATCGCGGAATCGCTGAACAGCGGGGTGAGTTTTTCGGCAACAACCTGCGAGCCGATGAAGTCACCAGCAGCCTGCGATTGACCTTCCGGAACGGTCGGGTCAATGGCTTTGAGGTATTCATTGGTGTACACACCGGTGGCCCAGTTGGTCAGGTTCCCTTCATCCAGCGTGCAGAAGCGGACGAAGTCCTTGGCCAGGTCCATCTTGGTGGTGTCATTCATCACACCCAACCAGGTACCGCCCCACTGATAGGAGAGCGGGCCGGGGATGGCTGCCCAGTCACCGGAGGTGTCTGAGGCGCCGTCAGCCGATTTGGCATTGGGGGCCAGAACGTAGGGCAGGCCCCAGGTCGGGAGGAAGTAGGAGAAGATCTTCTTGGGATTGCCGGAGGCATCCTTGAGGGTGTCATTCATGCCGGCGAACCAGCCTTCTTGCCACTGGGTGGCGCGGGCTTCGTAGGCGTTATCGCGGAACAGTTTGGCTGTTTCGATCAGCTTGTTAACCATCGGATCGACGGTCAATTTGCCATCGACAACCCAGGGTTCGGCACGGTTGGCATAGAACAGGTTCATGAAGTCACCATTCGAGGCGACCATGAAGGTGTTGCCACTGGATTTGGTCTTGACGACTTCAGCTGCTGCGATGTACTTGTCCATGTCGCTCAAGATCGCCTGCATTTCGGTGGGATCGTCGGTGCCAAAATATTCCTTGGCCAGGCTGCGGCGATAGAACAGGGCGCCGGGGGTCGCCTGATAGGAAAAGCCCTTGACGACGCCATCAGCAGTGGCGGTCTCATACACGAAGGGGTACATTTTCAATTCTTCAGCGTAGGGCATGAGGTCGCTCAGGTCAGCCAGGAAATCGCTCTCGACATATTGCTTGACGAAGGCGGCTTCGAGGGCAACCACATCCGGAACGTCCGGGGTGCCGAGGGTGGCCATGAGTTTGGTCTGGTATTCACCATTGGTCATGGGGATCATGGTGTAGACCACGTCCACATCCGGATGATCCTTCTCATAGGCAACGGCCATGGTCAGGATCTCATTGGTGAAGGACCAGACATTGAGGACCGTCTTGCCTTCGGCAGGAGCTGCGGTCGCTGCAGGTGCTTCGACAGCGGGGGCTTTGGTCGCTTCAGTCGCAGGCGTGCCGCATGCGGTAAGCAGCATGGAAACTGCGATCAGAACCGATAAAACAATTGACAAACGTTTCATTTTCTTTTTCTCCTTGAAAATTTTTGGTTGCACGAACAATTACCTTTCATTTCGATGGTTTTTGCCACCACCTCCTTTCAAGAATGAACTCATTTCGAGAGGACATCCATCAGGCTGTTCAAGCGTCCTCCAAGTACTCATACCAGTGCGATGCTTCTCAAGATGTCATCCAGGACGACAGCAATCGCGCCCAGGACCGTGGCATCCGCACCCTGATCAGAAATGATAACCTCCAGATCCTGCCTGATTGAGGGCAGGGTCTCGTCCGCGATCGTTTTTTCGAGGACGGGCAGGATGATCTCGCGACCATAATTGAATGCGCCACCGATGATCACCATCTGGGGATTGAAGATGTTAACAAGATCGGCGATCCCTGTCCCCAGGTTTTCACCGACATTTACAAGGGCGGCCCGGCATAATTCATCGCCTTGCAGAGCGCAATCCACCACCTGGTTGAAGGTTAATTTCTCCAGGTCGCCACCCACAATTTTGGAAAGTGGCTGCTGAGGGTCAGCCTCGATCGAACGTTTGACCCGCTGCAGGATGGCTCGTGGACCCACCTGGGTCTCCCAACAACCGCGCCTGCCGCAACCACACAATTCTCCCTGGGGATCACGCTGGATGTGGCCGATCTCGCCGGCAAAACCACTGCCCCCTTTAAGCAACTTGCCATTGATGATGATACCTCCGCCCAGGCCTACACCTGAACTGAGGTAAACGAAATTATCCACATTGCGACCGACACCAAAGTAATACTCGCCCAGTGCACCCAGGTTGGCTTCGTTCTCCACATAAATCGGGGTGTGGAATTTCTGGCTCAACATCAAGCGCAAAGGCACGTTCCGCCAACCCAGGTTGGGAGCAAAGAGCAATTCTCCATTCTGGACATTGACCAGACCTGGCACGCCCAAGCCGATACCGAGCAGCCGCAGCTGCCTGGAATCGGCAAAGGCAATTGCCTGGCTGACCAGCTCTTCAACTTTTGAAATGACTGCGATTTGCGGGGTTTCCACCTGAAATTCATACCGGCCCCGCCAGAGGATCGTGGCGACGAAATCAGTCAGGATGACTGAGATGAATCCCACACCGATCTCGATACCGATGACTGCGCCGCCCTCCGGCCGCAAGGTGAGGGCTATCCCGGGCCGGCCGATCTTGGATTCCATCGCATTTAACTCGAGGACCAGGCCGTCGTCGATCAGGACGCTCACAATATTGGAGATGGTGCTGCGATTCAGGTTCGTTAAATTGGCCAGGTCGGCTCGCGAGATGGGTGCATGCAGCCGCAAGGCATTCAAAACAAGGGAGGTGTTTACCTTGCGAACGGAGTCCTGGTCGGCGGTCTGGTTGTTTTGCATTCGGTTAACGACAAAACGATAGTTTGTTGCATGGATAAACAAACATAGTATCAGCGATTCTGAGGTGAATTGCAATTGTGACAAATGTCATCCCTCGTCTATGATAAACGTCCTGATACCAGGTATCCAATAATTATTCCTTAAGAAAGCGCTCTCGCGGTTATCAATCATGATGGACCGTCAGACTTTCACTTTCTTTTGGGCACCGCACGATTCGCGGATGATCAACTCTGTCTCGATCGTGATCCGCCGCGCGGGTTTCTTGCCGTTATTGATGACATCGATCAATAAGTCCACGGCCTTCATGCCGAACTGCACGATGGGTTGGCGGACGGTGGTCAGCTTGATCTTTCCCATGGTGGCGATTGCCACATCATCGAAACCCACGAAGGCGATATCCTCCGGGATACTCAAACCAGCTTCCACGACGGCATTCATGGCGCCCACGGCGGTGATATCAGAGGCAGCGAAAACGGCATCCGGTTTAAAGGCAGCAACTTCTGCATGGCTGCATAGCCGCCCGCCTCGGTGAAATTGCCTTGCACGATCAGGGATTCATCGATCGCCCGGCCTGCGCTCTTAAGCGCATGTTTATACCCGTCCAGACGGTCGATGGTGGCCGCGCTGCCTCGTTCCCCGGTGATGGTGGCGATCCGCTGGTAGCCGAGTTTGATCAGGTGGCGGGTCGCATTTGCAGCTGCGCTTACGTTATCTACATCTATATAGTTTGCACCTTCGGGAACAAAGGGGCGGCCCAGGATGACATTGGGGACCCGGGAAGTGGCCAGATATTCCATCATGCGATCATCCGGCTGGCCGGATTGAACCAGGATCCCGTCTAATAACCCGCGTCTGGAAATACGCGGGTATATTTTTTCTTCATCTTCTTTATTGCTGACCAGGTACAGGGACAGGGTCAGGTCATTCTTGTTGCAGGCGGTGGCGACACCCTGGGTTAGTTGGGGAAAGAAGGGATCGACGAAAAAGGAAGAAACACTGCGGGGGAGCATCAGGCCTATGACACCCGAACGCTGGGAAGCCAGGGAGCGGGCTGCCGCATTGGGGTGGTATCCGGTCTCCTGGATGGCCTCAACCACTTTTGAGCGAACTTCTGGATTAACATTTGGGAAACCATTAACGACTCTCGAAACGGTTGAGCGTGAAACACCGACTTTTTTTGCGATATCTTCGAGCGTCAATTCCGGCATCCAAAGTCTCCATATGACTGCGAAGGATCGTGCAATATCGTGAGAGCGCTCTCTTAGCTTTGTCCATTATACATAGTATTGTAGGCGCTGTCAATAAGATTGCCTGTGGTTTAGACGACTAGTCGGTTGTTAAAGATCCTGAAAACCCTGTGTGTTATCCCACCCAATGGTTGAAGCTGAACAGCAAGGCCAGCAAGGCCAGCAAAAGACAACTCGCCAGCGTCCAAAGACGATCGAAGATTGGATTGCGACCCCAGCTGGCCAGGACCATGAACAAGGCAGGCACCGCGATCACATAACGCACCATACTCTGTGGGGCTCCGCTCAAGATCGTTACCGTGACCACTGCCAGACCATACAGAGCGATTTCCGGGCGTTTTCGGATCAGCAGGGCGCTTGTGATCAAGGTCAACAGAATGGCTGCGAGCTCAATTCCGTAGTAAAAGACCCGTTGGGGTGTGATCATGCTCAGGGATTGCAGCGCGCTGGTCCACCCGATCAGGCTGCCTTGCAGATCATACATCCAGAAGTGTTCGTGCGGGAGCCCCAGCGAAGCCCATTGGGTGCCGCAGGGGACATCCGTCCGACCTGACCCGAAGAAGCGAACTTCGATGACATGGAATTTATCCGCCAGGGTGGTCATTGACCATACCAGGTAGGATAACAAGGGTGTAAGCGCTGCCAACCCGGATTTCAGGGCGCGCCTCCAGTCCATCTTCCAGGATCTATCAATAAGCCAGACGGTCACCATCGGCATCAGCAGCAATGCGCCACCCGGTCGCACCCAGAAGGCCAGTGCGGCCAGGATCGCGGTCGGCAGCCATTTGCGATCTTTCAGACAGGCCAGGGCGGCGAATGTCAAACCCAGGAACAAGCCTTCGCTGTAAACCTGAGCCAGGAAGATGCCGGCCGGGAAGATCAGCAGGTAAAACGCTGTACGCAACCCATCCGCTTCATCTGCATCGGAACCCATCAGGTGTCGCAGCGAGAACATCGCACCCAGCGTTCCCAGCAGGCTGATGAGAAGACCGGCCAATGTGAAGCGGGCGATCTCACTGATCGGGAAGAAGAACAAGACGGGTGCCAGGAATCGTATGAGCAGGGGATAGAGAGGGAAGAAGGCATACGATAGAGACACGCAGCGGGGCGACTGTCCCACAATGCAAAAAGACGTGTAATAACCTTTGTCCCCGGTTTGTGGAACTCCCCGGATCTCCGGATCATCATATCCATGCATTGCGATCGACAGGTAGTATTCCGAATCCCACGCTATGTGTTCGTTCAAGAAGGGATCCAGCAGGTATTTTTTCCCGACCTGCACTTCCTGGTTGGATTCACCCGCCGTCCAGCGCAGCACGTTATCAGTTTGGGTGAGTTCGACACGCCGTATGACCCAAAACTGGAAAGCTGACAACAGGATAGCCCATCCGAGCCAGACCAGGACGAGGTTGCGGACAGCGGGTGTGATTTTCATAAAGTATTCCTTATCCTGAGATAATGAATTCACAGAAATCTTACCATTTATTGAGGTTGTTTTGGTGGGAGGATAAATTCATGGTGATATGAAAAGGCATTCCGGTCAACCAACTGGCAACAAAAATCGGTTATCATGCGGGTATAACAATTTTGGAGAAACTTATGAACCAGGATCATACCTCTAAACTGCCGCCGGATGCGATGAGCAGTGAGCGGCCAACCTTTAATGGTAAACAGCTTGTCACCCAGTTGGGCAGGGGCGATGTCGCCCGCTACGCCATCCTGACCGTCCTGTGGGATTACAGTTCGGACGCCATCGCGGACCTGTTCGATGAGGCCCGCAAGGTGACAGACAACGGTGAGAATGTGACCTTCACCGGAACTTACAAAGGCGTCCCGCTGACGGTCACTTCAGTGGGGGTTGGTTCCGCGGCCGGCGTCAATGTGGTCGACGAACTGGTGGAGTGCGGCGCGGACACCATCATCCGGGTGGGCTGCTCAGGGGCCATCCAGCCGGGAATCCACATCGATGATCTGATCATCACATCCGGTGCCGTGCGCAGCGAGCACGCCTCCAGCGACTACGTAGCCCTGGAGTACCCGGCCTTTGCCGATCACGAGGTGCTGATGGCGCTGATCCAGGCTGCCGAGCAGGCAGGGTATCCCTATCATGTCGGCATCACCCGCTCGGCTGATTCTTTCTATCCGGGACAGGCTCGGCCGGGGGCCAAGGGGTATATGCAACCCCAGTCAGAGGGCATCGTTCAATACTGGCAAAAGGCCGGGGTTCTCAACTTTGAAATGGAAGCCTCCAGCCTTTTAACGCTCTGTAATCTGTTCGGGATTCGCGGCGGCGCGGTGTGTTATGCGCTGGCCAACCGTGTGGATGGCCAGCTTGAATTCACCGGCCAGGGTTGGAGATCCACCATCCAGACTGCTGTGGAAGCGATCCGCCTTCTCAGTGAATGGGATAAAGTAAAAGAAACCAGAGGAAAGAAGTGGCTCTACCCGGATTTGTTAAAATTCTAGACCCTCTCTATGTGCTGCATTGACCGTGAAACCAATTACTCATAGGAATGGGCTGCGTGGAATACTCCTGAGCGGGTGGGGAATACTCCTTATGGCAGGCTGCCAGGTCCCGGCAGGGGTTCAGCCTGTCCCAAACAGACCGACGGCTTTTCCCTCGCCTTCGCCGACCGTCACCCCGACAAATTTGCCAACTGCCACACACACACCTACACCCCTGCCGTCTGTCCTGGTCGGCGCGGGCGATATCAGCATTTGCGGGCAAAAAGGGGATGATCAAACTGCAGACCTGCTGGCTGGAATTCCGGGGATGGTCTTTACGGTGGGAGATAATTCCAATGAGAATGGTACCGCTTTCGAATATTTGAACTGTTTTGGTCCATCGTGGGGACAGTTCCTGGAAAGACTGAACCCCGTGCCCGGAAATCATGATTACGTGACCGATAATGCCAGCGCGTATTACGACTATTTTTCGGGTGGCCTGGTGACCCGCGGCAGGGGATACTACAGCTATGATCTCGGTGGCTGGCATATCCTTGCGTTGAACAGCGTCATCGACATCCACGAGGATTCGCCCCAGATGCGGTGGCTTAAGGACGATCTCGCGTCGCACCCATCCCGCTGCACCCTGGCGTACTGGCACCATCCGCGCTGGACTTCCGGCGAATCCGGGGACAACGGCCGCGTGGCAGCTGTTTGGCAGATCCTGTACGAAAACGGGGTGGATGTGGTTATCAATGGCAACGAACATATGTATGAACGTTTTGCCCCAATGGATCCGAACGGTGGTCAGGACCTTGCCGCTGGCATGCGCGAATTCGTGGTTGGTACGGGTGGCGCATCCCATTATCGCTACGGGATGATCCATGCCAACAGCCAGGTGCGTGATAACACCTCCTTCGGCGTCATTGCATTCTTTTTATTTCCTGATGGTTATACCTGGGAGTTCATCCCGGCGGAGGGGATGACTTTTACCGATACCGGCAGTGATGTCTGTCACTGAGTTGCGGATTGAAAACCGTCCCCATGCGGCTGCCATACCCTTCAGCAGGGTATAATTTTTCCTTATGAGGTTGAAGCGCTGGACCCTGCCGATCTCTGCCCTGGTGCTGATCCTGCTGGCCTGCCAGCTTCCAACCAGTTTGAACAGTGCAGTGGAACCAGAAGTGGTTCCATTGGTGGACCTGATCACGGTCGCACCCAATGCCTCACCCACCCTTACCCCTTTCCAACCGGTGGCCAACACCCCCACCATCACCCCTACGTCCACCCCGACCCAGACCCCGACTGCAACGGCCACCCTGACACCCACCGTGACCTACACCCCGGAACCTCTGCCGGATGTCCTGGTGGGCGCCGGGGATATCAGCATGTGCCACCAGGATGGTGACAACCACACCTCTGAGCTGCTGGCATCCATCCCGGGATCGATCTTCACCATCGGGGATAATTCGAACGATCGGGGAGAACCACAGCAGTTTACCGATTGTTTCGGTTATTCCTGGGGACGTTATATGGACCGCTTGTTCCCGGTACCTGGTAACCACGATTATGCCTATGATGGGGGTGCCAGTTACTTTGATTATTTCGGGTCAAGAGCCGGTGAATATGGCAAAGGTTACTATAGTTATGAAGTGGGTGACTGGCATATTATCGCCATCAACAGCGTGATCAATGAAGGGGAGGGGTCCGAGCAGTTACAGTGGTTGCAGGCAGACCTGGCCAGCCATCCCACCCAGTGCACGTTGGCTTACTGGCATTACCCGCGCTGGTCATCCGGTTACGTGGGTAATATGGACGAAATGGCGCCGGTCATCCAGGTGCTGTATGATTACGGTGCCGATGTCGTGCTGAGTGCGCACGATCACATTTATGAGCGCTTCGCACCCCAGAACCCCGCCGGCCAGCTGGACCTGGAAAGGGGCATCCGGGAATTCATTGTTGGAACTGGCGGAGCAACCCACCACCAGTTCGGCGAGATCAGGGCCAACAGCGAAGTGAGGGATAACTCATCCTTTGGCGTATTAAAGTTCCAACTTTATGCGGAAGGCTACACCTGGGAGTTCATCCCAATTCGGGGTGATACCTTTAGTGATTATGGCAGTGACTTCTGTCATTGATTCCGAATTCAGGCTGTTCCTTAGTAAAATACAAAAGGGCGGATCCAGTATTCACCCAAACAACCATCAATCAAATCAGTCCAGGAGAATAGAATCATGACCAAAATTGCTTTCATCGGAGCCGGCAGCCTGGGTTTCACCCGCGAACTGGTGCGCGACATCCTGACCTTTCCCCTATTGGAGGATGCCACGCTGGCTTTGATGGACATCGACCCTGAGCGGCTGGAATTCGCCAGGAAGTCGGTGGAGAAGATCATCACCCTGGGAAAATACCCGGCAACCGTGTTGGCGACTCTGGACCGGGGGGAGGCTTTGAAGGATGCGGATGTCGTCCTGACTACCATTCTGGCCGGTGGCACAGAGGTCTGGCGCCATGATATCGAGATCCCGAAGAAATATGGCGTCGACATCAACGTGGGGGATACCCGCGGTCCGAGCGGCATCTTCCGTTTCATGCGCACGCTTCCAGTCCTGATGGATATCGTGCACGACATGGAGAAGTACTGCCCGAAAGCCACCCTGTTGAACTACACCAACCCGATGGCCATGCTGTGCGGCGCCATCCAGCGCCAGAGCTTCATCCCAACCACCGGACTGTGCCACTCCGTTCAGGGAACAGCCTTCATGCTGTCGAGCTGGATCGACGCGGATTTCGATAAGGTCACCTACACCTGCGCCGGCATCAACCACATGGCCTGGTACCTGGATTATCAAGTGGACGGGGAGGATGCTTACCCGCGCATCCACAAGGCCATCACCGAAAACAAGGACATTTACGACATGGAGATCGTGCGGAACGAGATGTACCTGGCCCTGGGGAAATATGTCACCGAATCCAGCGGGCACAACTCGGAATACAACTGGTGGTTCCGCAAGCGGCCCGAGTTGATCGAGAAGTACTGCCTGTCCGGGACGGGTTGGAACCCTGGTGAGTACGCCTATATTTTGAAAGAGTATCAGAATAACGAAGCCACCTGGAAGGACCAGGCTCGCGAGTGGTTCGCCGCGGAGACCCCCATTATGCTCACGCGGGGATTGGAATATGCCGCCTGTATCATTAATGCCCTGATGGGTGGTGATATGTTCCAGTTCAATGGCAATGTCCTCAACACCGATCTGATCACGAACCTGCCGCATGGCGCCTGTGTCGAGGTGCCGGTGGTGGTGGATAAAGCTGGCGTTCACCCGCTGCATGTTGGGGCGCTGCCGCCGCAGTGTGCCCTGCTGACCCAGCTCAGTTCCGGGATCGAGGAGATGGCCATCACCGGGACCCTGGCCGGCGACCCGACCATGATCTACCGCGCCATCGCGCATGATCCGTTGACCGCTTCCGTGTTGTCACTGGCTGAGATCAAGCAAATGGTGCAGGAGATGTTCGAATGGAATCGGGATTACCTGCCACAGTTTAAGTCTATCCGTAGCTAAAAGCTTCAGATCCAGTTTGGATTTCTGGTAATAAACATAAGAAGTTGAGGTTTACAGGCATAAAATGCTGGCGAGAATAAGAAAATTATCATGCGGACAGTATATGCCGCCTGATTATTAAAGGCTGCCTTGCTCTATCGCAGACGCCGGCGTGGTTACCAGAGTGTGATCATTGACGTTCCGTATTATTTGAAATAATAACTGTAGGACAGCATTCTATGCCGCCTTTAAACTCAAAGATATCTTAAACACCTCTCCCTCCCAAGATTGCTTGGGAGGGAGAGGCAAACCTGTAATTAATTAGAGTATTCCGTTGTTTGATAATAAATAATTGATGGCAGGTAAAAACATTCGATTGGTGAGGGAGGGGTCATGCCTGGCAGAATGCGTTATATCAAAATGCAAATGTGGATCGGACGATACCATTGAAGAATTGGAACGCCGATGGTGGATGTGAGATCTGACCAAACCCCCTCACCCCCGGCATCTATTAAATATCTAAATTTGGATTATTCCTTTTCATCTGGAAATGGCACTTTCACCAATAAGTTGCCTCTCCCCCGTTTCGGGGGAGAGGATGAAGAAAAACCAGACAGCCGTTCTTTGGGGGCTATGCCGCTTAATTATTCATATATATCGGCTGATGTTTATTATTGGATTATTCGCAAAAAAACGGAGTATGGGTATATCTCGTTTCTGGATTATTCTTCTCTGATAAGCGTTAGACGAGAGGCAATAGTTTCAGTCACAATTATCTCACTTCCAGCTGGAATGTCCTTTTTATTTACTCTAGGTAACAAAATTACTATTTTCCATTGCCCCATTCTATTGCCGACGTTGATATGTTTTAACAAAAACTGAGCAGAGTATTTTACCTTTTTCCCATTAGGTAATAACACGTCAACATTTTCAGTAAATGGTTTGAATCCGCTCACCTTTGGGAGGTCTAATACTGGAAACAGCTCTAGACCTAATCCACTTATCCATATAATCAGATCCAATTTTTATGAAATATATTTGTTCATAATTTATTAAATATATTGCCCAACCGGCTAATTATAAAGGCGGTGAATCTAATTAATACAAATTCTAAGCATGCCAGCCACCCGTTCTTTGAATGCAAGTAATAAACGATAAGCGACCATGGAACTTGCCTAACATAGCCAGTGGCTGTTATTGCCTACGGGATGCGGAGCATCCAACGCGGCAATCCATTAACCACTAGGATTAAACGCTAAAGGACTTTTGATTAATGGATTGCCACGCCGCAAAAAGCAAAGACCGCGGCTCGCAATGACAATTCACACGCTGGATAAACAGTCCTTATACTTGATTTTGGAAACGCCACCTTATTCGGGCTTATCCGCTTTCAAATACGCGATGCTCTGCCCCTTTTCATCGTCCATGACCACCTCGATATGATGTCCCGGCCGGTAGGCAGCCACATCGATCAGACGCAGGCTATTTCCAGCTTTTCCCTTTACTTCGATGTAATCCTTCAGGACGTTGGGCGTCTTGAGGAAGAAATCCTGGTTGAAAGTGGTCCCCGGTCGGTCCAGTGAGATCACGATGGGGTAGATCTGGGCTTCCATCAGGTCCTGGAAGAAATGCGTTCCCAGAGAGGCTTCTGAAACCTGACCTTCCCCTTTGCCGGATAATTCCACTAATGCGCCCGCATTGCAGATATCGGCATAAGCCACGTACACCCCCAGGTCAAGATTGGCAGATCCCCACCTGCCGGGACCGATGCAGATGAATGATTTCTTGTCCAGTTTGGAATTCAGCTGGCTGACCAGCCGGCCGATCTCATTCCGGGCAGTCTCATCCCCAAGCTTGAAATATGCATCCGGCACGACGAAGACCACGTGGGTGATGCGGGGCAGGTAACCCCTGGGAACGATAAAGTCCGAGGTGAAGAGGATATCCTCTTTCGGTAAATTGCGCGGCAAGCTGACTTGTTTCCCCTGTTTCAGGCTGCTTTGCGGGCGGCATTGTAAGAGCGTCAACATCACATCCTGTTGGTTCGAATCAGGGTCCGGCAGGCTGACGGTGTATTCGATGTCCACCGGCGTGTGATATTCCTCTTCAAGAATATGCAGAACGCGGGAGAGCAAACCCGGAAACCCGGTATGCCTGAGTAAACCATCGTAGGTGATCGCAAGGTTGGGCAGATCGGATGCCATGACACGACTGACGGGCGTGGTGAAGTATCCATCCTGTTCCAACTGGGTCACCAGGCGTATTGCCGGATAATTGCTGTTCAAAACATCCAGGATGGGAAGGGTTTTCAGCGTATTATCTTCAAGGTCGATCACATCCACAAATCGTTGGGAGTAGCGGCGAATGGCCTCTGCCGAATCATCCGGTTGGATGGCGGGATGGCTGAGGGCGACCAGGCGGGGATAATCGTTGCCCACCCGCTCGACCGCCCGGGTTCCCAGACCCCATACCAGGCGGGAGAATCCATCCTCACGCCGGATCTCCGGTGCCCAGCGATAGATATTATGACTGAAGGCAACCCCGGCTGCAAACGGCAGGTAATACCTGCCCCAGCGTTCACCATGCACGACCTGGATCAGGATGGCCATGCGTTCATCGTAATCCAGCAGTTTTCGATCCCGCCGGTATAAAAGCGCTTCCGGTCGAAAAGTACTGGCATACGCCCGGGCGATTGCCCTGGTCAGGGCTATCAGGTTTTCCTCCAGGTTACCCTGGTTAGGGCAAAAAACGCTGGTGTATTTGCCGGCAAAGGAGGTCCCAAAATTATCCTCCAATTGACTGGACGAGCGGATAATGACAGGCCTTTTCCCGATGAGGTTAAGGATCGTTCGCAGCTCCGCCAGGACTTCCGGGGGGAAGTGGCCTTTCAGGAACTCGAGCTCGAGTTGCTGATACTCACCGCGTATTTTCGACTCCGGTTTGTATTTTTGATCGTGCCAGTGGATCAGGCCGTTCATGGCCATGAAGGTGTACATCAGATCTGAACCCAGGTAGTAGGATTCAGGAATTTGCAGTTGTTTCCGAATGGGCTCTTCGGCGGTATCGCTCAGGATGCGGTAAGCCAGCAGCATGCCGGCTGATTTACCGCCGATTCGGCCGGCTCCCAGCTTGCGTGAGTGGATCGTCTCCAGGTCATCGAATGTGAGCCACTCCCGTGCAAGGTTGATATATGCCAGGTGATCGCTGATGATCTTGCGGATCAGGGTTACTTTAAGCTCTCTGAGATGATGCTGACGGTTCGAGCGTTCGGGTTCGGACAAACCTTCGATTTCCCTGGCCATCTGGAACAGGCGCTCCTCAGGGACAATATCGAGGTTGAGGGGGAGCTGTTCAAATCCATCCGGCAGGCCGGGTGATGCGTCATCTCGTGACCAGACCCGCATGCTTTTGATATAACCGGCATTAACCACCAGGCCCATGCCGCGCCCTTCCAGGATGTCACGATCATCCACTGTTTGAAGGTTGAAGGTGAAGCAGGCTGGCAGGGCATGGCTGCAGCCAACTTTTCGGCGGCTGTCGGTTAATACCTTTTCAAGGGTCCCTCCCAGGGCAATGAGAGCCGGATTCTTGCGTTCCACCCACACGACCAGGTTCAAACCGGGATGATAGTTTTCATCAACCTGGTCACCGTGCGGTTGAACGCCAACCTGTGATTCGGGTGCCAGTTGGTAGACCGCTTTAACCGTATGGTCGAGTTCGCCCAGGTATCTTCCAACCTGGCTGACGAGCTGCAAGGAGAGTTGTCCGCAAACATCGCATCGACCCTGTTGCAGGCTGTGGTAAACCTCCTGTGTGTCACCATCGAAAAGCCTGCGGGCACAATTTTCCACCGCATTTTCGATCATCTGGTTTGCCAGATGTTGGTCGGTTTGCAGGTCAGGCATCTCAACCTCCTCTTCTCATCAATGAGAATGAGAAATCATCCAGCAGGTTGGCGAAGAGACTTTTCAGGTGAGCTGGCTGTTCGTTTATGGCCGTTCCCGGATGGTTTCTTGAGCGCTTCCTCCCATATGGGCAAGGGGCGTTCATAACCGCACAACTTGAGGCCGGTTATGGCAGCGGTATTTAGATCCATTGCCCTGAGATCTTCAGGTGATAGTTCCTTGATGCTCGAGTGACCTGACAGCATGGTCAGGATCTTGACTTCTTCAGCACAGGCGTGGATGAAGTTTGCCAGGCGCTGCCCGACCACGACGGGGTCCAGGCGGGCGCGCAGTTCCGGCCGTGCACTGGTGATCCCGTACGGGCAGTTGCCCTTCTGACAGGCGTAGCAAACCCGGCAGCCCATCGCAATTTCTGCAGCCGATCCGAACCCGGCAGCATCCGCGCCAAGTGCCATGGCCTTGAATGCATCCAGTCCATTGCGAATCCCGCCCAGGGCGATCAACTTGACCTTGCGGTGAACACCGTGATCTTTCAATGCCTGGACTGCCGGTGGGATGCAGGCGATGGTTGGAATGCCCACGCCCTGTGTCACAACATCCGGAGAACAGCCCGTGCCGCCAACCATGCCGTCGATGCTGATGGCATCTGCCCCGGCTTCAATACAGGCAGACACATCCGCATAGGGGCGGGACGGTCCCAATTTGAACAGGATGGGGAACTGGTAATCCGTAACATCCCTCAAGAAAGCCACCATGTGTTTCATATCATCCAGCGTCTGGACGTCGTAATAACGACAGGGGCTCAAGGCATCTGACCCGACCGGAACGCCGCGAATGCGGGATACATCCTCCGTGACCTTGGCACCCAGTAGGTGGCCCCCCATGCCGGGTTTGGCACCCTGGCCAATTTTCACTTCAACGGCATCACCACTGTTCAGATACTCAGCAGACACCCCCCAGCGCCCGGTGGACCACTGGATGATCAGATATCCACCCGGATCATTTTTTTTATTGGCCATCTGGCGGTCGTTATATCCACGGGCCAGCCATTGTTCCTCGGGCAGCAAACCGCCTTCTCCGGTATTGGTCGCCGTGCCGGTCAGGGCGGCACCAATCGCCAGGGCCATTTTGGCTTCCTTGCTCAACGCGCCAAAGGACATGGCTGCCCAGACGAACGGGGCTTTCAATACGATGGGTTTGTCGCAGGTATTTTCGCCGATCGCCACCTCAAGGTCGCATTCCTCGCGGTATTTATCACGTGGCGCGGCGCTGGAGATTTGGCTGGGTACGATCGTGATCATATCGAAATTCGGATTCTGTCCCTGTGTCCCAAATCCGCGCATCAGGTAGTCACCGGTTTGAGCTTTGTAATGGATCTCTTCGATGGCCGCCAGCGTCCAGGGATAGCGTGTGAACTGTTCCGGTTCCGCCGGGTTGATACGAATGGCATCCGCCGGGCAGAATTCAGCGCAAATGCGGCATCCGACGCAGGCATTGAAATTGATGACGCTCATTTCTCCACTCTGCGCATCCAGCGCATAAACACCGTGTGGACAAACCTCCGCGCAGGTTGCACACTTCCCCGGCATCCGAGCGTTAATACAGAGTTCCTTGTTGACACTGACACAATATGCACCCGTGATAGCCATCGTGACCTCCTAGTGGTAGAACGGCTTCTCTGAAGCCGCCACGATCTTTTTAAACGTGGATGGATCGGATTTGATCTGGTAAACCTCAAAATAACCGCGCAATGCAGCGATATCATGCTCGGTCAGGGGTTCCAGTTTTGTGTTGTGACCGTAGCTCTTGCATTCACCGCCCAGGTAGACATTCCCGCGAATCAGGTAATTGGCGAAGTTGTGACCGGCATTTCCGACCACCACCAGGTCACCCTTGAGCATGTAGGTCCCGGCTTCGTCACCGACATCACCGGCCACGATGATGGTGGCTCCTTTATTCATGGTTCCCGTGAAATCGCCTGCCGAGCCGCGAATGACGATCGTGCCGCCATAACAGTATGCCCCGGCGCCGTAGTCGGCATTGCCTTCAATGATGACCGTGCCGCTGGTCATGTTATCCGCCAGGTATTTGGCTGCATTCTTGCTGACCCGGATGGTCGCCCCGGCATTCAAAACGCCGAGGTAATCACCGGCATTACCTTCCACCTGCAGTTCACCATGCTTCAGACCGGCAGCCACCCCATGCAGTTTCGAGATGTTCTTGACCTTGAGCGGCGTCCCGTTCAAAGACGTTTTGATTTGATGATTGATCGTCTTCAAGTCTTTTGATTGAGCATCCAGGATATCCATGATTCAACTCCTTAGCATCCCGTGCAGCCGCTGCGAATGGAACTGGTTTCGCCGGTCCGGGATGGGGTCCGGTACAGTTTGGTAAAGAGTTGGATGGCATCATTGCGTTTCAGGGGGTCGGCCAGTCCATCCAGCATCAGTATTTGAAGGTCCTTAAAAGCCTGGGCGCGTGTCCGCCGGTCCTTCTCGGCAGACGCTGCAGCCAGCAGGTCTTCATCCACCTGGTGGGTGGTCTCGAGCAGGTTCATCTGGGTGGCATTCCGGAGGAAGATCTCGCCGGTCCGGGTGCGTGCGATCAGGGTGGAGTAATTCTCCGGCGCGCCCAGGGTCCCGACTGCGATGTCAGCTGATTCGCCCAGGTAGTCATCGCAGCTGCCACAGCCTGGTTTGGAAAAACTCTCGGCTTGCTCCCGCTTGATCGTCTGCTGGCTCCCATCCCAGAGGACGACGCGCAATGATTCCCGATCCGGTGAGACTTCCAATCGCTTCACCTGTTCCGGAGCGATATTCAAACGCTTGGTCAGCAGGTTCGTGATCATTTCCGGTTTGTACATCCCCGTGCAGAACATGCTCACCGTCAAGCGGATGGCGGATTGATAAGGTTTCAGGCGTGGATTCTGTGACAGCTTGAGCTTTCGAACGGCCTGGGCTGCGCAGGGCGTTCCGACCACCGCAATATTTTCCATGTGGTGAACGAAGACAGCCTCATTCAAGGCATCGAAGACCGGCGCCCATAGATACTGGGGTCCGACCGCCCTGACGATATCTTCCACAGAGGAAGCAACCCGCGCTGTTGGTTTTAATTCCCACGGATCGATATCCAGCATGACCACACCATCGATCAGGCCGGCACTGCGGGCAGTGGTGAGGATCGCACGGATGACATCGCCGGGTGCCCCGGATTTCAGGGGAGCCCGGGCACTGGCTGCCAGGGTCAATCTGGGTTCAAATGGTAACCAGTGTTCCAGGCGGGGGCAGACCTCCTCGCAGAGATGTTGACAGAAAGTGCAGCTGTCAAGGTGGCTTTTGGTATACCCCACCGTTTTTATGCGATCCTGCAAGACCGGGTGATCGCCTCCCTCCCAGGCCAGCACCTGTTTGGAGCAGGCTGCCACACACATCCCACAGGCTGCACAATTGTCGAGCGACCAGACTTCGGGTTCCAGGCGTGTCGCCATTTCTTCCTCCTAATCTGAAAAACGATGTTTAAGATTCATTTTTTCTTGATATCCGTTTTCAATTGTTTGACAAAATCGGTGATGTCCCGCGAGAATTTCTCCCCATCATCGACCGTGATGTACTCCAACCGCAGTCTGCGCGGATCGATCCCATGCGCTTTAAGTTCAGTCTGAAGTTTGTCAACCCGTTCCCGGGCATAGAGATTGCCAATCCCGTAATGGCAATCGCCCACCGGGCAGGCACCCAGGAAAACGCCATCTGCCCCATTGAGAAATGCCCACAGGATATGATATGGATCAAAGCGGGCTGAGCAGTTCATGCGCATGATAATTACATCAGAAGGGTAGGGCAGATGGCGGGCGCCGGCCATATCGGCAGCACCATACGCACTCCACTCACAGGTCAGGGCGACCACTTTAAGCGAGTCGTTCTGTTTCGGTTTCAAGGCGGCACTGATCTGAGCCGGGATTTCCACGTTATCCCAACCGGGCAGGCTGATGGCTTTCACCGGGCAGACCACAACACAATTTCCACACCCGATGCAATTCAATTCATCGACTTCAGAAAGTGAGAGGATGCCCTCCTGTTTTTCCAGCCTGATGGCATTGGTTGGACACACCTGTGGGCAATTCCCGCAACCCGTGCAGATCTTCGGATCGATAGCGGCTACCGGCGTTTCCAGGGTGATGTTTTTTTGTTTAAGGAAGCGTTGGGCCCGTGCGGCGATCAGGTAAGCCTGGAAGAGTGCTTCCTCTGAATCGGCCGGTTGTTGTGCGCTGCCCAACACGAAAATACCGGATTCGAGAAAGCGATCCGGTTTCAGACGAACCCTGGGTTCGGCCATAAAACCGGATTCATCGAGCGGGAGCCCGAGCAGGGCAGAAAGTGTTTTGGAATTCTCCTGGGGGATGACCGGCATGCTCAATACAACCCGATCACAGGTTAATTTGACAGGTTCACCGGTCAGGGTGTCGATCACATCGATCGTCTCCCCAATCGATGGTGGCGCTTCACGCCGGTAACGGAAGAATGTCACACCCAGGCTGCGGGCGCGCACCAACTCGGCTTCGTAATCCTCACCGATACCGCCCAGATAGATTTCACGGAACAGGATGGTGACATTGGCATCGCGGATTTAGTTCCTTCACCCTGAGTGCCTGGCGGATACCGGCGTTGCAGCAAACACGCGAGCAATGCTCGATCTGAGCTTCATCCGCACAGAAGATCATGACGACATCCTTCACGGCAAGTTTCTGCCCGGTATCAGCTGCCAGTTTGAGTTCTGCTTCAAACTCAAACTGCGATTTAACTCTCAAACGGTCATACCAGCGGCCTGAGCCGGGGGTTTTAATTTGTGTGCCATTGTTGACAATGATCGAACCGGTCTCGAATTGAGTTACCCCATCACCGTGTTGAATCGTCACCTTGTATTCTCCAGGGTGACCTGTGACCTCAAGTATCCTGGAATTGAAAAAGACCTCGATCATGGGATGATTGAGGACTTGCTCACACTTTTCAATGATCGCCTGGTTCGTATTCCCATCCAAACTGTGAGATCCACTGGCCAATGCTCCCGTTTCTTCAACGATCAGGAGCTGGACCCCCTGTTCAGCCAGAACCAGGGCGGCCGTCAGTGAACCGAGACCGCTGCCGATCACAAGTGTTTTTTGAATGATCGGACTTTGGTGAGCTTGTGATCCGGATGAAGCCATCAGGCGCGCCACACCCATCTCGATCAGGTTGGTTGCCTTCTGCAAGGCAATTTCGGGATCGCTGTGAACGTAGGCAACTTGCTCGCGGATATCCACGATTTGCAGGAGGTCTGGATCGACTCCAGCTGATCTGACGGTTCGTTGGAACAGCTTTTCGATCAGGCGGGGCGTACAGCCAGCCAGGAGGATGCGATCCAATGAATGGTCAGCGACGGCTTTTTGCATCCGCGCCTGCCCGTCTTTACTGCAGGGATATGCTTCGTGTGCAGATATATGCCACGCCATCCAGCTGATTGAGTTGCCTTTGCAGTTCGCTGGTATCGATCTTCCCCTCGATACGGCCCCCACACTCACAGATGAAAACCCCGATCCGGTTCTTTTCCTGCATGCTGATCTCACCCATGGATTATTCAGCCTCCTTTGGGTTGGCCAACAGGGAAGGGATATCTTGCTCGAAAGTTGGATGCAGGTCCAGTTCTCCCCCCATCCGGTAGTATCCGAGCCGGTAGGAGGACTGGGAAGGCGAAACATATTGAAACCCGGTCACAGAGTCGAACTTAAAGGCGCCGGTTGGGCAGACCAGGACACAGGTTCCACACCCAATACAGCGCGAGGATTTTACCTGGAATGGGGTGGCCACTTTTTTGGAGATACCGCGTTGTATGACGCTGATGGCACTCACGCCCACGATCTCATGACAGGCTCGAACACACAAACCGCACAAGACACAGGCATTTTCTTCCGGCAGCTTGTAACGTATTTCCGTGACTCCCAACTCTTTTCCAATCGCCAGAGCTTCAGCGGTATCGTATGAGCCGGCCAGTATCAATTCAGCTGTGACACGGCGGCTGCGCTGAACGAGTTCGGTGTTCGTCTTAACCACCGCCCCCTCTTCACACGGGTAAACGCAGGATGCCACCAGCCGCGGCTTCCGATTGGGAACCGTCAGCTCAACCACACACAGGCGGCAGGCGCCATAGGGCTCTAGCGCCGGGTGATAACAGAGCGTGGGTATGTAAATGCCATTCTCACGACAGGCCTCCAGCAGGCTCCTGTCTTCGGCAGTTTCAATTTGCCTGTCATCGATCGTCAGGTGGATCAAGTCACACCTCCATTATTGAACACTGATCGCCTCGAATTTACACAGGTTGATGCACACACCGCAACGTGAACAAAGGTCAGGGTCGATAGTGTGGGCCTTCTGTTTCTCGCCGCTGATCGCGCCGCTGGTGCAGTTGCGCAGGCAGACCATGCAGCCGGTGCATTTTTCCGCTTGGATCGTATAGGTGATCAAACCTTTACATACTTTGGCGGGACAGCGTTTTTCATTGATATGAGCTTCATATTCATCCCGGAAATAGCGCAGGGTAGTTAAAACCGGGTTGGGAGCTGTCTGCCCCAGGGCACAGAGCGAGCTGCTTTTAATGGTCTCGGCCAGCTCGAGCAGATAATCGATATCTCCCGGGTGGCCTTCGCCGGCAGCAAATCCGTTCGAGCGTGGACAGCATGGCTTTCGTCCCAATGCGACAGGGGACGCATTTCCCACAGGATTCTTCCTGGGTGAAATGCATGAAATAGCGGGCAAAATCCACCATGCAGGTATCTTCATCTGCAATGACAAGCCCGCCGGAGCCCATGATGGCTCCCAACTCGGTCAGGGATGCGTAGTCGATCGGCACATCCAGGTGCTCAGCTGGCAAACAACCTCCTGATGGACCACCAAGCTGGGCGGCTTTAATGTGCTTCCCATTCGGAATGCCGCCGCCGATATCGAAGATCAGCTTTCTCAGGGTGATGCCCATGGGTACTTCAACCAGGCCGGTATTATTGATTTTTCCCACGATGGAAAAGATCATCGTACCCTTGCTGTTTTCTGTACCGATCCCGGCATACCAGTCTGCCCCGTGATCGATGATGATCGGAATGGATGACCAGCTTTTTACATTATTGATGTTGGTTGGTTTTCCCCACAGGCCGGATTCTGCCGGGTAGGGAGGACGCGGGCGTGGCTCTCCGACCCGCCCCTCGATGGATGCAATCAGGGCTGTTTCTTCACCACACACGAAGGCGCCGCTGCCCAGTTTGACATGCAGATCGAATTCGAAACCTGTCCCCAGGATGTCCTTTCCCAGCAGGTTATATTCGCGAGCCTGTGAGATGGCCTGTCTCAGATGCTTCACGGCCAGAGGATACTCATTCCGGATATACACGTATCCCTGATGAACCCCCATGGCATAAGCACCGATCAACATGCCTTCGATTACGCGGTGCGGGTTGCCCTCCATGATCGAGCGATCCATATAGGCACCCGGGTCTCCCTCGTCTGCGTTGCATATGATGAAGCCTGTGCCAATCTTCTTAACGTTATTCCGGCAAAGCTCCCATTTTATCCCGGTCGGAAAGCCTGCCCCGCCACGCCCGCGCAGCCCGGAAGCTTTTATGGTGGCGATCACTTCATCCGGGCTCATTTTTACCAGGGCCCTTGCCAGGGAACTGTATCCGTCGCGCGCAATATACTCATCGATCTGCAGGGGATCAAGATCGCCATTGAGGTTCAGGATGAGCCGGTACTGGTTCTTGTAAAAAGGGATCTCCTTCTCGTGTGCGACTTTGTCTCCACTCTGGGGGTCAACGTAAAGCAATCGCTCGACTAATTTACCGCCCAGGATGGTTTCGGTGATGATCTCAGGAACATCTTCGACCTTGACGTGCGAATAAAAAATCCCCTGTGGTCTGATGACAACCAGGGGCCCTTTTTCACAGAAACCATGACAACCGGTGACTTTCACGTCCATGGTCAGCCCGGCGGCCACTTTACGGGTGGCCAGCTCCTGGCGAAATGCCTCCCAGACTTTTTCGCTTCCATAGACCCGGCAGCCTGTCCCACCACAGACGGTGATGCAAGGCAAATCCGGTGTGTAAATTTCAGACAGTTTCGAACGCAGACTATCCAATTCAGTGGGCGAGGTTAAAGCAACCATGTCATTCCTCGGCCTCAGTCTGCAGCAGGGATTTGATCAAGCGGTCGGTCTTGACAGTGGTCATCTGACCGGAATATTCGCCATCCGTGACCACAATCGGTCCAAGCGCGCAGGCACCCAGGCAGTTGACTGTTTCCAGTGTGAACAGGTGATCACGGGTGGTCTGCCCGGCCTTGATCCCCAGTTTGGCTTCGAGCCGGTCGAGTACCTGAGGGCTGCCCCGCACATGGCAGGCCGTGCCCATGCAGACATGCAGGCAGTGTTTACCCTTAGGTTTCAGGCTGAATGCGTTATAAAAGGTGGCTACGCTGTATGCCTGGGAAAGCGGCACCCCCAGACGTTCACTGGCCAGGATCAAGGCTTCAGCAGGAAGGTATCGAAATCGTTCCTGAATTTCCTCCAGGGCGGCGATCAGTGAGCCATCCCCCACGGCCTCCTTGTTGATGATTTCATTAATTTCATCTATTTTAACTGGCAATCAACACTCTCCTGCTGGTCAAGGTGAAACGCTGCGCTGTAGTACCCGGTAACCTTGCGGATGTGTATCATCGCATCGTCTTGCGACGACGAGTGCCAGTATTCAGTTTAGACCGATCAGGTGATGAATGGATGAAAAAGGAATGCCGTTACGTGAAAATAGTGTGAAAATACTTCCGACTTTCAACATACTCTGAGAGGAATCAGGAGATTGGAATACGCTGATCCAGACCAGGTGTTTTCAGATCGCCGGATTCAGGGCAAACGAACATATACCCGACACCCCGGCTTCGAATGATTAATTTTGGATGGGTTGGGTCTACCTCGAGTTTCGAACGCAGATGACGGATATAAGTACGGAGGTATTCAAGATCCCCACGATATTCCTCGCCCCAGATGTTGGTTAAAAGTTGTTCGTGCAGCATGACCTGGTTGCGGTGGATGACCAGCTCGTGTAATAACCGGTATTCGGTTGAGGTCAGCTTGATCTCGTGCCCTTCCAGGGTCACCCTCCTGCGAGCCAGCTCGATTCTCAGCAAACCACAGACGATCACAGCATCCGAAGCGTTTTCCTTTTCATCCTGGGATCGTTTTAATACCGCCCGGATACGTGCGAGCAGTTCTTTGGATGAAAATGGTTTTGTAATATAGTCATCGGCGCCTGACTCGAAGCCTCTCAACAGATCAGATTCGGTGACCTTGGCTGTCAGCATGATGATCGGGACTGTCGAAAATTGACGGATACGGCGGGCGACCTCATACCCATCGATACCGCCGACCAGCATGATATCCAGGAGTACCAGGGAAGGCTTTTCGATGGCAACGGCTTCGATGGCATGCAGGCCGCTTGAGGCGGCGCTAACCTCATAACCGGTCGCGTTGAGTATTTCACGTACCAGGGTGATCAGCCGGGGTTCATCATCGACTACCAGGACGCGCTCTTTTTTGGTCATGACGCCTTCCTCTTTGGAGAGGTCTGTTTACGATCAATGGGCAGGGAAAAGGAGATGGTCGTGCCCTCATCGAGATGACTGTCGACCCAGATATGACCCGCGTGTGCCTCAACGATCGCGCGCGCGATCGGAAGGCCCAACCCGGTTCCGGAGATATGCAGGGTGGCAGCATTCCGGACCCTGAAATATTTTTCAAATAATGGGATCAAATGCTCGGGAGAGATACCAACGCCCTGGTCGGAGATGTTAACCACCACATCGTCAGCGCGGGCTTCACCCCGGATAACGATCAGACCTCCATTGGGTGAGTATTTTATGGCATTATCGATCAGGTTACGGAATACCTGCCTGATCCAGTGCAGATCAGCTGAGATGAGCGGAAAGTCGCTCGGAAAATCCACCACCGGGTGATGCGCGGGACTGCGATATTCGATCTCTCCGGCAATCTCGTTGGCGACATGCTGCAAACGCACGGGCTGCAGCTCCAGCTCCAGTTGATCAGCAGCGATCAGGGAAGAATCCAGGATCGCTTTCAACATGCCATCCATGTCATCACATGCGCTTTCGATCTGGCGCAGAAACTCCAATTTCTTATCCTCGCTCCAGGTTACCTCTTCCAGCAGCATGGCCGTGGCATAACCTCGGATGGTGGCTAGTGGCAGGCGAAGCTCATGGGAAAGCGTGCCGAGCACTTCGCTCCTCAGGTGATCCACCCGCAGGGATTCACGATCCGCCCCATTGCGGATCTCGAGCCTTGAACGGTCAACGGCCAGGGCAATTAAATCAGCCAGCGTCTGGATAAAAGGGAGATCCTGATCGGTAAAAGGATTATCTGTTTGAATGCTTTCGAGGATAAGAACCCCGTATTTTTGCCCAGCCACGGAGATCGGGGCCGCAATGACACATTGTGGGATGGCATCTGTCCCGGCCGCCCGTATCATGACCTGGCGGGTGTGGGGATCCATGTCGGACATGGCTTCAGACACATCCCCGCTGGTGGAAAACAGGCAAGCCTGACCGGAGTTGAACACCTTACCGGTTATGGACTCACCTGCATGTAATTTTATTTCATCGAGAAGCCCTGGATTGAGACCGTATGCTGAGATCGGGCGAAAACAGCTGCCGGGCTCATCCCACAGCATGATCGTTCCGATATCGGCTTGTTTGAGCGCTTCTATGATGGATTGCATCACCCCCTGGAGCAGCTCGGGTAAATCCTTGGGTGAAACCAATGCTGCTGCAACTTTGGTCAGCGCTTTAAGCTCATCGATTGCGCGCTGACGGGTCGGATTGGGATCAGACATCATGCGTGCGCCACCACGTTCCTCCGATCAGCCTTTTGAAATCATTATACCTGTATTGGAATCCGCACTGGGCGGTTATTTGGCGAGGATGGATGGATCCTGTAAACCGAACACTTCGTGGTAATCCTGGATGGCAGCCTGGATGACTTTAAGCGCATACGCTTGATTGTAGTGTTCGTGGATGTAGATGCGCTGCTTGTGATCGGGTACGAGTTTGTAGGTGCTGAAGTAATGCTCGAGCCTTTCGACCAGGACTGGCGGCAGCTCTGAAAGGTTCTCCATGTGACCGTAAACAAAATCGGTCTGCAGGACAGCCACGATCTTGTCATCCGCTTCATCATCGTCGATCAACTGGATACCACCTACGACCTTGGCATGCAGGATGATCTCAGCCTTGGTGATCGGGCGTTCACAGAGCACACAGATATCCAGCGGGTCGCCATCGCCACGCTTGGCGTGCGGTGAAAGCTTTCTGAAATTCTCGGCGCACAGCGTTTGGGGGATGAACCCGTACAGGGCAGGCGGCTGGGAGGATGTCCGCTGGGGGCGATCGGCCCTCAGATAACCTGAATTCTTGTCGATCTCATATTTAACCAGGTCGAAGGGGGTTAATTCGATAAAAGCATTAACGATGCGTGGTGGTTCAGGCCCGATCTCAAGCCCGTGCCAGGGGTGGGGGCGCCACATGCTGAATGTCTTGCTCATTGCTCTGCCCTCCTGAATTGACCGATGTCAGATTACTTAAACCAGAAGAAGAAGCCATCCAACATGATGGCATAGACACGATAGGGTTTGGGACCCACCAGGGCTTTACCATTAATGAATACGGTGGGTGTACCCCGGAAGTTCGTATAGGTTATCTGCTTGAACTGGTCCTGAACCAGGGTCTCGGTGGCCGGATCGCTGGCGCATGCCGCCAGTTGGATCGTGTCAAGGCCGGTTGAGCGGGCCGTTTCACTCAGGAATTCTTCACTATCCAGGTCGGTTTTATCTGCGGCAAACAGCTGATCGGCATAATCCCAGTAGAGCGCTGGATCCTGCTGGTAGACGCAGGTCGCATAACGGGCATCCAGGTCCGATAGTTCCTTGACCTGGTATTCAAGGAATGTGAAGCTGGCACCTGTCTTCTCCACCAGTTCCTTGACCAGCGGGTAGGCTTTGCGGGTGTAATCGCAGGCGAAGCAGCCGACGAAGACGATCTGATCCGGGTTCTCAGGGTTGAGTACGGGAAAACCGGACAGGTCGATGTACTCGAGGGTCAACTCCGAACCGGTTACGAGGTCGCCCGGGCGGCAACCTTCATCAATAATCGACGTTTCATTATTCTTGCCGGTCGGATCGAACACACACAACCCGGTGTCATTTAATCCGTTGCAGCTACCGGTCGTGTAAAACAGGTAAACCCCGCGCAGGGTGAAGATGCCGCTGGAAAGAAGCAGGACGAAGAAGATCCAGGCGATGTATTCGAAATTCCGGTTTAGGAAACGCGCGGCTTTTTCTGAACGGGTGATCACCATGCCCAGGAGGCGCGCTTTCATTTTTTGATCGAATCCCGTGTTGCAGGGGCGCAGGGTGACACGCCGGAAGACGCAATCCAGGGCTTCCTTCGCGAGGACCCGATTGGATGCGCTGAAGAGTCCCATAATGGACAGGACAATGGCGGAGATGACGCAGAACATGATCGGTTAGAGAACCTTTCTGATCTTATGAAGATTGGCTACCAGGCTTTCCACATCCTGAAGGGAGTTATAAAAATACAGGGATGCCCGTACCGAGCCTGCCAGGCCGCGCGCATGGAACCAGGAGTGCACGCAATGTTGTCCGGAGCGAACAACGATGCCGGCCATCTGGTCCAACATTAGAGCGATGCGATGATGATCCAACCCGTCAATATAGAAAGAGAAGATGCCGCCTCTGCAGCCGGGCATCGGCCGGACCGATGAGATGCATCCCTTCGAGTCCCTTGGTTTCCCGGGTTAGGAATTCGTTGAGCATCAATTCATGCTTTTGGATCGCATCGAAACCGATCCCGTTCAGATATTGTACAGCAGCATCCAGTCCGATGATGCCGGCGTAATCCTGCAGGCCCGCCTCGAACTTGGCCGGAGGCGGCAGGAATTCACAGGTTTCGTAGGTCGAGGAAGAGACGGTGTCTCCGCCCACCAGGAAGGGTTCCAACCTTTCGAGCAGTTTGTATTTGCCGTAAAGAATACCCGTGCCCGATGGACCGAGCATCTTATGGCCTGAAAAAGCCAGGAAGTCCACATCCAGGGCTTTAACATTTAGATTTTGATGAGGTGCAGATTGGGCTGCGTCCAACAGCACGAGAGCACCCTGCTTGTGGGCTTTCCGGATGACTTCCTGCACGGGTAGGGTCACGCCATCCAGGTTGGAAGTCATGCCCATCGACACCAGTTTGACTTGTCTCATTTAGAGCGGCTTCATAGGCGGCCATATCGAAAGTGTTATCCGGCAAACCGGGGATGACTTTTATGATCACCCCATCCCGCCTGGCCAATCGCTGCCAGGGGATCAGGTTCGAATTGTGTTCCTTGTCGGAGATCAGGACAACATCACCCCGTTTCAATCCCAGGGAATTGGCAACCAGGTTGATGGCTTCGGTGGTATTGCGGGTGAAGATGATCTCTTCGCTGCGGGCTGCGTGGAGATGCCGGGCGATCAGGCTGCGCGCCGAATCGACGTCTCGCGTGACGGCGGCTGCCAGATGATGCATGCTGCGCCCGGCACAGGCTGGCTCTTCCATATAATAGCGTGTGATGGCCGCCATCACGACTTTTGGACGCAAGCTCTGGCAGGCTGTATCGAGATACACGACCGGTTTTTGTCCGGCGGTTGTCTCCAGCAGGGGAAAATCATTTCTCAGTGAGAGGATATCTTTCATGGTTGTTGGCAAGGTCTTCGCAGGCCTCCCAGAGAAGGCATTATACCGTTAAGTGCTGGGAGGTTTTTAATAATTCAATTAAGCTTCAAGATGTTATTTCGCGTCTGTATCCGGATCAGATAATTGAACTGACCCCGCTGTCTCCCTGCACAGGCCACCGCACCCAGATAGCTGCCGGGTAAATGAAGCGTTGAGATCCACCAGGACGGCCATCGCTTGGGATCCTGGAGGTACAACTCTGATCTGTCCGGACCTGGCAGATTAAAGCCGCCAGGCTGAAAGAATTAAGGGGCAGACTCATGCCACTGCCCCTGGCTTTGACGAAAGCCTCCTTGCCTGCCCACAGTTGAATGAAGGCCGCCGGTGAAGCAGTCGGGTCAAGGCTTTTTAATGCAGCGACCTCATCAGGTGCAAAATGGCGTTCAGCCAGTTTAAGGTGATCGGTCAACGGCTTGATCCTCTCCACATCGACACCGACCGGGCGCAGCATGCTGACAGCGACCAGTGCCAGCCCCCTGGAATGTGAGAGGTTGAAATGCAGCCTCTTCTGGTTCTGGTCATCCACCACGGCCGGTTTTGCATGCGAATTGAGTGTGAATCGGATGGTTTTCGGATCGATGGACAAATAGCCGGCTAAAATGCGACGCAAGCCGACATGTGCCGCAGCATATTGCTGCTTATCTTCAATAAAATGAAAACGGTCCAGGCGGGCTTTTTCCTGGTCTGACAGCAGGTTCAGATTCGTATTGAGATAAGGCAACTGGGATTCGAGGTGGATGGTCCAAAGGTCGACCGGCTGGTTGCTCACCGGTTAATTCTATCATCGTGCCTGAGCATTGTTAATAAATCTATGATAAATTCATACCTCTTGCTTTATCGGTATTCTATGTTATTATCCGATTAATCCCTCAGGAGGGGCAAGAGAAACCAGGTGAATGAACCCGATTGAATGAAATTGGTCTATTTAATTGACCAGGCCACCCACAACGAAGGCTCACTTTGGGCAACCAATTGCGAAAATGGCTTGCTTGTCTTCTTCGTAAATCAGAAAAGAGGAATTAATGGCTACAAATGAGGTCGATCTAGCTAAATTATTTCAAACAGTCAGCAAGGTGATGGAGCAGAATCAGACACAGCTAAATCAAGCGGACACCTACAATCACGATCATGGCGACAACATGGTGGATATCTTTAACACCATCGCCAATGTCATGCAGCAGAACAGCACAGCCACCCCTGCCGTACAACTCAAGACCGCAGCCTCCCAGTTGCGTACCAAGCAGAGTGGATCTGCCCAGTATTATTCCAAATCCTTGAACCAGGCTGCCAGGGAACTTCGCACTGCCAAGAGCGTTAACGCGGACAATGCCGCCACACTCCTCCAGACCCTGCTGGGTGGGGGCCAATCCAGTTCGAAAACCGGCAGTGCAACCACGGATATGCTCGGCACCCTGTTGGGCAGCCTGACCGGTGCGGGCGAGACGACACCCTCCAGCAGCTCCGGTCAATCCACCATCGATTGGCAAACCATCGCTGCTGCCGGCATGGAGTACATGAAGTCCAAACAGGAAGGCAAGGATACGCTAACAGCCTTGATGGAAGCCCTGATGGCAGAGCCGACCAAAACGGCACCCTATCGGAAGGATTCCGGGACACTTGTTGCCACCACATTGATGCAGGCACTTGGAGCGATGTTGAGTAAAAAGACCAACTGACAAAGTAATTATTGAGAGGGCAATCGAGATTGCCCTCTCAAATATGTATTATTATTCGTTAATAGTATAAAATAGAGGGAAAAGGACTATTTCTTAACTACATACAAGTATCCTCTTCTTTGAAATCGTTACGGTGTTTTGGATCCTTTGGTACGCTGTAATTTCAATGTAATCAGCTTCAAAAAGCTGCAGAAAGAAATGGCGGAGAGCACACTTCGAAGGATGATGGGTTTGGGTGGCCTTCTGGGGAAATCCAGAATGGATAGGATCCTGTCGTCGTTTTACGGCGCATCCAGGCCGGATTACTGCTTTGTGGGCGTGATTGCGGAAGACGGCTCACATATCAAGACCTTGTCGATTTTGGAAGATGGTAAACGGATTCCGAATATTGTTTACCCCTTGACCAAATCGCCCTGTAAAATACTTAAGAGCGATCATGTTAAAGTATATAAAAAGAGTGCAAAGGTATATTGCAGGGAAGACCCATATATCCAAAATTGGGGTATTCGTGGTTTAATAGCATATCCCATCAGCAATTGGAAAAAGGAGGTTGTGGGAGTATTTGCCGCTTTCTACCAGAGGCCAATTGCAGACGCACAGGGTATCATCGAACAAATGAAGCATCGCAGCCGGAGATTATCTGAGGAGATCAGCGAACAGGGTCGGATGGGCGTCCCGGTTGATACCTCACAGCGATTCGAATACCTGTTACGCAATAGCAGGGATATGATCCTCATCATCAATACAGAGGGGGAGGTGACCTACCGGGCTCCTTCGAATTATGCCATCCTGGGCCGAACGGACAGGGAAGCAGTCGGCTTGAATATCTTTGAGATCATCCATCCGGATGATCTGCCCATGCTTCAAAAAGAGTTCAAGAAAGTCGGGAACAAGCCCGGCTCGATGGTAGAAGTGCAGCTGCGGGCGAAGCACGCCAATGGTGAATATAAATGGCTTGAAGGGACCATCACCAACCTGGTCAAAGAGCCATCCATTCGCGGATTGGTGATCAATTACACGGATATCACGGAAAGAAAATTGGCCGGTGAAGAATTGGCCCGTAGTGAAAGCCGCTTCAGAAAGATGATCGAGCGCTCGCAGGATGCGATAACACTATTAAGCACAGATTACAAGCATCTCTATTGCAGTCCTTCGATCACCAACATTCTGGGCTATTCTTCGGATGATTGGCTGGGATTGGATCTCCGGCGGCTGGTACACCCGGATGATGAAGACCAGGTCCGCAAGGTGTTCGACGAGCTGCGCAAGACACCCGATCAAACCGGCACCTATCAGGTTCGCATGAAATCCAGGGACGGTCTTTGGATCTGGATCCAGGCAATCGTTACCAACCAGCTGGATGACCCGGAGATCGGGGCATTTGTGGTAAACATCAAGGATATCTCGGTCAGGAAGCAGGCCGAGGAGAAAGTGAAAGTGACTGAAAGATCCTTCAGGGATTTCCTTGAAACTGTTAATCTGGCTGCCATGATCCTGGATACTGAAGGGCGGGTGGAATTTATTAACGATTACCTCCTGAAGCTAACGGGCCACACCCGCCAGGAAGTCATCGGTGAGTCATTTTTCAAACGCTTTATGGACCCGGAGTCCAGTAATTTTGATTACGAGAAAATCGGCGAGTTGTTAACAAGCGCGCCACAGCATTTGGAAGCGGTTATCAAGACCAACAAGGGAACATCCCGCCTGATCTCCTGGAGTACTTCGCTGTTGAAGGACATCACCGGCGATGTGACCGGTATCGCCTGCATCGGTGAGGATATCACCGATTTCAGGAAGAATGAAGAACGCGTCCAGCTGCAGGTCCAGCGGGTAAGCGCGCTGCATGCGATCGATGTGGTGATTTCATCCAGTTTCGACGCCCGCATCGTCTTTTCGGTTATCGTGGACCAGATCATGAATATGATGAATGTCGATGCTGTCTGTATCCTGACCTATGATCCCATCGAGAAAAAATTGGTCATCGTGGCTGATCGCGGTTTCAATTATCCTGATAAGAAGCCGCTCGAAATCAGCCTGAGTGAAAGTCATGCTACTACAGCAGTGCTTAATCGCCAGACAATCATTCTGCCAGATGCCAATAAAGGGGATACTTCCCTGCCTTGGCTCTTTCAACAGGAAGGATTCGTCGTTGGGTACGCAACCCCCATGACCATCAAGGGGCAGGTCAAGGGTGTGGTCGAGGTTTACAATCGCAGCCCACTGGAGCCGGATCCGGGCTGGATGGAATTTTATGAAACACTTGCCGGACAGGCCGCCATTGCAACTGAGAATGATGAGATGTTCCAGCGTCTGGAGCGTGCGCTGGCAGACCTCACAGCCGCGTATGACAGCACATTGGAAGGTTGGGTCAAAGCGCTGGACCTGCGGGACAAGGAAACCATCGGTCATACACAGCGCGTGGCGATGATCGTGGTCAGGTTCGCATTGGAATTGGGCGTTTCAGGGGACGACCTGGTGAATATTCGCCGCGGTGCCTTGCTTCATGATATTGGGAAGATGGGCATACCGGATTATATATTAAACAAAGCCGGACCTTTGACCGAGGAAGAGCGGCTGATCATCCAGCGCCACCCACAGTATGCCTATGATCTGTTACAGCCGATCCAATACTTAAGACCCTCTCTGGATATCCCTTACGCCCATCACGAACGGTGGGATGGTCAGGGCTACCCGCGCGGCTTGAAGGGTGAGGAAATCCCGCTGGCGGCACGCATCTTCTCTGTTGTGGATGTATGGGATGCCCTGGGCAGCAACCGCAGCTATCGTGACAAGTGGGATCCGGATCGCATGATCGCCTATCTCGAAGAAGAGAGCGGCAAAAAATTTGACCCCAGCATCGTTAAAGTATTCATCGACTTGAATAAACGCAAGTTACTTTAATCTCATCGAATTCCTAAATCAATCGGGTAGAATAGATTGCAGACGGACCTGCGCCTACCGGATCCCTTGCTGAAGCAACACCAGCCACTCAGGAGAAATCATGAAGCTTAAACCTTATTTAAAAAAGATGGTCATATCCATTCAGGCTGATGAGTTGGTTTCTGACGCGATCGATATTTTCATGGAAAACCCTATCGGCATGCTGCCGGTCGTTGACAGTGATTCCAAATTGGTTGGCATTGTCACCCTGCGCGATATCCTGCACCTGGTGATGCCGGCATCCCTGGATATGCTGGAGGATCTGGATTTCATCCATGACCTGGGCGCTACAGAAAAGGCTAAGCCCAGCTTGGAAGAGATGAACATGTCGATGAAACAACTGATGGGTCCGCCGATCAGTGCCGAGATCGACTTCACCCTTTTCCATGCTGCAGCCATCATGACCAAGCATAATATCCATGATCTGCCGGTCGTCGATCATGACGGAAGATTGGTCGGTTTGGTATCCCATGCGGATGTCGGGCGAGGTTTAATCGCCAAATGGCAATTGCATGCTTCAGGTAAGAACCCAGAGGATTGATCCAATGGCTCCCATGCTGATTTCCTCCGCCATTGTATTGGTTTGCCTGGGCTTGTTCTTTTGGGAAAAAGTGAATCGGACAATCGTTGCCATCTTCGGTGCGCTGGCGATCATCACAGCCGGGCGGTTGATGGGATTCTATTCCGAGAAAGAAGCCTTCGCCAACATCGACCTCTTCACCATCCTGCTCTTGATGGGTATGATGATCCTGGTCGTCCTTTTGGAGCCCACCGGCTTTTTCCAATACCTGGGCTTGATGGCCGGTCGTTTGTCCAAGGGTAAGCCTGTCCGTCTCCTGATCCTTCTGGGAGTGATCAGCGCGATTGTCTCGATGTTCCTGGATAATATTACGACCGTCGTACTGATTGCCCCGATCACCATCCTGATCTGTGAGATCCTGGGCATTCAAGCGCGTCCGTTCCTGATGGCGGAGGCGTTGTTTTCGAATACCGGTGGCGCAGCCACTCTGGTCGGTGACCCTCCGAATATCCTGATCGCATCCGCTGCCGGTTTTTCCTTCAATGATTTTCTGGTTCACTCTTTACCGATTGTGGTGGTTGTATGGTTTGTCATCCTTTATCTCATGCTCCACTTGTTTAAAGAGGAACTTGCTCAGCCGGTGAATGTGGATATCCTGAACAGCGTGAAACCGAGGGAAGCCATCAAAGACGTACCTGCCTTGATCAAAGTGTTGGCTGTTTTGGTTTTTACGATCATAGGCTTCTTCTTTCAGGACCAGCTTAATGTATCGCCTGCATACGTCGCAGTAGCCTGCTCTACATTGGCCATCCTGCTGGTGGGTGTGAATATCAAAACCACCTTGAAACAGGTTGAATGGGATGTGCTGCTCTTCTTCGGTTCATTATTCATCCTGATCGGCGGATTGGAAGCATCGGGCGCATTAAGTGAATTGGCCTTGCTGCTGAATGGACTGGAAGCGCTACCCGTGATCGCCGTGGGTGTGATCCTGCTCTGGCTGATGGCTATTCTGTCGGCGATCATTGACAACATACCCATCACGATTGCCATGATCCCCATAGTTATGGAATTGCAAACCACCGGGATCGATATTCAACCCCTCTGGTGGGCACTGGTGTTCGGCGCGGGCTTCGGAGGTAGTGGAACCATCATCGGCGCGACAACGAACATCGTGATCACATCGTTATCTGAAAAGACCGATGCACCCATTACCCCAAAATACTGGAACAAACGCGGATTGCCGGTGATGCTGGTCAGCTGCGCAGTTGCCAGTCTGGGATACATCATCCTGGGTTTGATTTCCGGCTGGTAGCGCTATCGGGTTAATTCCGAAACGAACGGGTGTTATTACCTGTATATACAATTCACCTGGACCGGGGTTATCCGGTTCTGGGGATTATCAACCTGCCATGTAAATGTGGGTATAATTGACCTCCTGTGTCCGGCCGACAGGACCTGAGACCGCTTGCTGACCGGGCAGGAGAACGAACGGCGTGAACCCAGACAACGTTACAGAAAACTATGATCTGCGCAAGGCCATGACCCCCAACAGGTTGGTGGGTCTGTGGCGCCTGCTGACAGGATTCCGCCTGAAGTACACCGGCGCAACCCTGAGCTTGGCCGTCTCCGCCTGTGCCCGCATGCTGACCTATCAGCTCCTGCGCTATTTTGTCGATACGGTTTTTGTCGCCCGGGAAGGAGTTGCCCAAATCCCCTGGATCGCAGCCGGTTTCATCGGGCTGGCAGTGGTCGAAGGCAGCTTTTCATTCATCAGCGGGCGGCTGGCTGCCCAGACATCTGAAGGTGTCACGCGCCGGCTGCGAAATTTTCTTTTCGACCATATCCAGCATTTGCCTTTTGCCTATCATGACCAGACCGCCACGGGTGACCTGATCGAGCGCTGCACGTCGGATGTGGATACTCTGCGCCGCTTTTATTCTGATCAGGCCATCAATGCCGGGCGTGTCATTATCCTGTTCATCGTCAACTTCACTGCCATATACATCCTAAACCCCAAGCTGGCGGGTGTGTCGGTCATCGTCATTCCGGTCATCCTGGCTGTGTCGATCCTTTTCTTTAAGAAGCTGATCAAGGCCTACGAGGCTTATCAGGAACAGGAGGCAACCCTCTCAACCACCTTGCAGGAGAATCTCTCCGGCGTCCGGGTGGTCAAAGCTTTCGCCCGCCAGACCTATGAGATCTCCAAATTCAACAAGGATAACTGGGAGAAGTACCTGCGCGGTAAGAAGTTATATGTCCTGCATTCCATCTTCTGGCCGATCTCGGATTCGATCTGTTCCTTCCAGGTCCTGGCGGGTCTGTACTTTGGTGCGATGCTGACGATCAACCAGGAGATCACAATCGGCACCTACATGGCGTATGCCGGTATGGTGATCATGGTAATCTTTCCCATCCGTAATCTGGGGCGCCTGATCGTGGATATGTCCAGCGGCCTGGTTTCATATAGCCGGGTTATGGAGATCATCAAGAAGGATCGCGAACCGCTCGATGAAGGGGACTATCGACCTACCGGGGATGTCACCGGTGCGATCTCATACCAGGATGTTGGGTTTGAGTACGACGGCGAGCATAAGGTTTTATCGGATATCTCCTTTGACTGCCAGCCCGGGCAGGTGATCGCCTTGCTGGGATCGACCGGCTCCGGGAAAACCACCCTGGTCAACCTGTTACCCCGTTTTTATGATGCCACGCACGGGCGTATCACCGTGGATGGGATCGATCTGACCCGTTACACCCGCCGTTACCTGCGCACCCAGATCGGGATCGTGGAGCAGGAACCGTTCCTGTTCTCGCGTTCCATCCGTGAGAACATCACCTACGGTGTCGGGCGGAAGGTGACGGACGAGGAAGTAGAGAAAGCCGCCAGGGCGGCTTCGATCCATGAGGTGATCGTGAATTTTCCAAAGGGGTACAGCACCAGGATCGGCGAACGCGGGGTGACCCTTTCCGGTGGTCAGAAACAGCGCGTGGCGATCGCGCGCACGCTGCTCAAGAATCCCCGCATCCTGATCCTGGATGATTCAACTTCCTCGGTGGACACGGAAACTGAAGCCGATATCCGCTCCGCCCTTGAGAACCTGATGCGAGACCGGACCACGTTCATTATTGCGCACCGCATTCAAAGCATCATGCAGGCGGATCTGATCCTGGTCATGGATGGCGGACGCATTGTCCAACGCGGGCAGCATGCTGCCCTGGTGAAGGTAGATGGGATCTACCGCCAGATCTTCAACATCCAGACCCGTATCGAGGATGAATTACAGAAGGAGCTTTCGGGTGTCTGATCAGTATTTCGAAGAGGAAGAGTTTCAGACCCAGATCACCGGGAAGATCTTCAGCCGCATCCTGTCGCTGACCAAACCCCACCGGAAATATCTTTTTGGTTTCGTCGGTGCGGTGTTGTTCACCTCGATCATCGATGCCATTTTCACATTCATCAGCAAACAGGTGATCGACCAGGGCATCCTCAAGTCTGACCCTGGCGCTGTCACGAGCTACCTGACACTGTATGGAATCCTAATCCTGGTGCAGGCTGCATCGGTATTCGTATTCATATTTTTGGTGGGTATCCTGGGTGAACGGGTGCGCTACGATCTGCGCCAGACCATGTTCAACCACCTGCAGGACCTGTCCCTTTCATATTACAGCAAGACGCCGGTCGGTTGGATCATGTCACGCGTCACCTCCGATTCTGACAGGGTCGGCAACCTGGTCACCTGGGGTATTCTGGATACGACCTGGGCGGTGGTGAACATCCTGACCTCGCTTGTCTTCATGTTCATCATCAAATGGCAGCTCGCTCTGATCGTGTTTGTGATCGTGCCCATTTTGATCTTTGTCGCCGTCAAGTTTCGAAAGCTCATCCTGAAGGAATTCCGGGAAGTCAGGAAGACCAATTCGAAGATTGTCGGCAGTTATAACGAGGGCATCACGGGCGTGCGGGTCATCAAGGCGCTTGGCCGGGAAGGGGAGAACATGCGCGAATTTGGTGACCTGACGGGTCGCATGTATCAATCCAGCTTTCGGGCTGCCTGGTTAAGCGCCCTGTTCCTGCCGACGGTTCAGGTGATCTCGGCTTTCGCCTTGGGCGGAATTGTCTTATATGGAGGTAACCAGGCGCAGGTGGGCATCCTGACGGTCGGCAGCATCCAGGCATTTGTCAGTTACCTGATGTTCATGATTTGGCCGATCCAGGATGTGGCCCGCGTCTTTGCGGAGCTGCAGCATGCCATCGCCTCGGCGGAGCGCATCTTCTCGTTGGTGGATGCCAAACCCGAAGTGGCCGATCGCCCTGATGCGTTCGATCCGGGTTCCATCCATGGCGATATCCTCTTCGATCACGTCACCTTCAGTTATGAAGAGGATGATGCCGTGCTGGAGGATTTCAACCTGCTGGTGAAACGCGGCGAAACCATCGCCCTGGTGGGACCCACTGGCGGTGGAAAATCCACCATCGTCAACTTAATGTGCCGCTTCTATGAACCGCGCAAGGGCGCGATTTACATCATTGGCGAAGATTACACCCGCTTCACCTTGCATGCCATCCATTCGCGCATTGGCATGGTCCTGCAGACGCCGCACCTGTTCTCGGGTTCGATCCGTGAGAATATCCGCTACGGTCGATTGAATGCCAGCGATGAGGATGTCGAAAAGGCTGCCCGCCTGGTCGGTGCGCATGAGTTCATCCACACTTTCGAAAAGGGCTATGAGGAAAATGTGGGTGAGGGAGGCAACATGCTCTCGGTGGGCCAGAAGCAGCTCATCAGCCTGGCCCGGGCAGTCCTGGCAGAGCCGGAGATCTTCATCATGGATGAAGCCACCAGTTCCGTGGACACCCTGACCGAAGCTTTGATCCAGAAGGGCATGGAGACGCTGATGGAAGGGCGCACCAGTTTTATCATTGCGCACAGACTGTCGACCATCAAGCGGGCGGACCGCATCCTGGTGATCGAGGATGGTCGGATCGCGGAGATGGGCAGCCACGCCGAGCTGTTGCGGGCTGGTGGGAAGTACTACCAGCTCTATACACGCCAGTTCCGCAAGCAGCTTGATGAGTCTTTGGAACAGATCTACACGGAAGCCGACGGATCGGTAAAACCAGCTCCCCTTGAAAAGCCCAGCTAAATTGATCCTAGGGTCGATCCACCAGGCTGACGCGTTCCTGTGTCAGTGAGGCTGCCTCGGCCAATGCTTCTGTCCGGATCGGGATCTTGAAACGGCCGTGCAGCGGGCTGACGCGCGCCCCCAGCCGGGAGGCGGCCCAGAACAGGCGCGCCAGCGGTTTCATGAAGCTGCTCAGTTCGGCGGCGCGATGGACCTCTTCCAGGGTGTCATCCTCCCAACCGCCGAAGAATGCATACAGGAATGCATAGATGGGATAGGCCGGCAGGATAGCCAGGAACAAGAGCAGGATGCTGGTCATTTGATCGCCCTTCCAGAGCAGGTTACCCACCAGGCGCAGCAGAACATAGAAGACACCGCCGGCCAGCAGGGGAGCCACCAGCGATTGCCAGGGGTAAAAACTCTGGCGGTAGCAGATCTTGTTATTGACGAAATACCCGACCAGGTCTTTGATGATGATCCCCACCAGGTAGGCGATGATCAAAGCATTGATCTGGAAACGCGCGAGAAGCAGGAACGCCAGGCTGATCCGGACGATCTGCTCCATGGCGACCAGGATCACAAACAGCCAGGGCTTGTTGGCTCCGCGCTGGACGTTGTCGCCGACCCACGACGGATATTGCACCGCTCCCCAGATGGCCAGCGGCACCAGGTAGCCGGCTGCCCGGACGAACTCGGGACCGGTGGCGCCCAAGATGAAACGCGGTCCGACAGCCAGCAGGATGGCTGCCAGCATGGCGCTGATCATACCGCCCCATTGATAGGCAACGGCGGAGTAATACCGGCAGAGTGTTTTCCTGGCATTGGAGTATGCCTCGGAGATCGAAGGCATCAGGTTGTTGAACAACGTGGCCAGCACGTTATAGGCATAAACGAAGTTCTGTGCGATGACCCAGTTGCCCCAGATCTCGGCGTAGTTGACCAGTTTGGACTGGGTGATCAGGATTTCAATGGATTGACCGGCTCCCCAGGCGGCCGAACCGAGCATATCGTAGACACCAAACCTGAAGGCATTCTTCACGACCTTCCAATCGAAATGAGCCAGAAAGTAAGGTCTCAGGGTGTAGCCCAACCGTTTGAAGAACCAGGTTCCCAGCAGGAAGGCGATCACCAGGGTGGCATAAGCCGCAATGCCCATCCCGAACAAGCCGCCGAGGGAAGGGCCGAAGATCGGGTGGCTGCGCCCCCACACGACCATGATGGTGACGAAGACCGGCTGGGTGAACATGGCGAACACCAGCTCAACCCCCAGGTCCAGGATTTGCGCATAGTCGAAGCGTTGCAGACCGGTGAAGGCGTAGCGATAGAAATTGAAGAAACCGGGGATCTGGATGAGGGTGTGGATGACCACACTCCAGGCGTAGATGGCATAGGCTGTACCGGGCAGTACAACACTCGCCAGCATGACCATCATGGCGACCTGGATCGCCCCGGATAAAACCTGCCACCAGATGTAGACCTGGCCGTATTTGACCCCTTCCCGCGGATCGTGCACGCGGTGTTGTGAGAAGAACTTGATGAAAGCCACACTGGTGCCCATGTCAAAGAACGTCCAGATCAGGCTGAAGAATTGAATGATGCGTCCCCAGATGCCGAGAGCCTGGGCAGAGGGCAGGATGTAGACCGGCAGGATCAGGTTTTGATAAATGATGATCGGGACGAACATGATCAGCCCCAGGAAAAGAGCCATGAAGAATCCACCCAGCGGGCGGTGGAATCCGATCACTTCCCAGTCCGTTCCGGCCTCGCGTTGTTTGAATTCGATGGCATTATCGACCAGCTTATCCAGGGCTTCGGGGTGTTTCAAACTGTAGCGGCGAACCAGCCAGAAAAGCAGGATGGCTGACACCAGGATGAAGGTCAGGATGATCAGCATGATGACCTGCTCCGGTTTGTGTGGCACCGGTGAGGCCGGGTATTCGGCAAAACTCATCGGTGCACGGCCACCGGCGCTCTGTGCCAGATGGTGGACCAGGTAGTTGAAATAGGTCCATTCCTGGAACTGCGGATTGGAATCATCCAGCTCCCCGCTGAAAAAGTAGACCGTGCCTTCTCCAAGCTGGCGCGTTCCCAGTACCAGGCTCCCGTCTTCGAATCCGGTCACGAGTGGATCGAAGCCGCCTCCACTGACCACCAGCCGTTCCCGGATCTGAGGGGAGCTGGTCCAGATGATCTGATCCGGCAGGGTATCGGCGCTGGACGCTGCGGGAACCAGGCTGAGCGCATCCGATTTCGCTTCGAGGGTGATGGGTTCTCCCAGCAGGGTCGACAGGTCTGTAGTGGTGAATCCGGGGTTGGCGACCAGGATCAATCCTTTTCCGGCCTCGACCAGCTTGCGTAGGCTCCCGGGGTCCGCGATGGGACCGGCCAGGACGATCACGTCCGCGCTGGTGGGTTCCCTGACAAATTGAACCGAACCGTCCAGGTCCAGGGCCGTCCTGAATGCGCTTTCGGGACCATCGTAAAAAACCAACAGGGGGTCGTTTGCTGAAACAGGGGTGGCGAGTGAGAGGAGGGTGACCAGGGCGAGCAGGATGACCAGGCATTTACGCATTGAGCACCTCTGAGCGGGATGGATGGTCCATTTTATCATTGGAAGGTCGTGAAATGCGGGGGGTGGTAGCTATATGAACTACCAATGGTTACATTAGAATATTGATATTAATTTGCTAATAAGACATATAAGGTTATAATACTCCTAAATGAGGTAACGAATATGATTAAAAATCGTATCTGGGTAAAAAGGTTAACCTCTCTTGTAATCATCACTGTCCTGGTTGGTTCAGGATTAATACTTCAAGTCAAGCCTGTCCAGGCAGCTTCCATCATCCTGGTCACAGATTTCCTGGGCGATGATCCCACCAAATCCGCCTGTACGAATGCGATTGATGATTGCAGCCTGCGGGGTGCGATCATGCATGTCAACGCTGACGCGACCCTCCCGAAACCTGAATACCACATTCAATTGGGGGAGTTTACTTACACCTTGACGAACCATGGCGCGAACGAAAATGGGAATGTCACCGGCGACCTGGATATTCAATATGCGGGGGGCTTGGTTTTCATAGAAGGCGCCAGCGCAGCCACCACCATCATTGACGGCGATCTGGCAGACCGGGTGATCCATCTGTATTACGGGACCTTGACGTTAACCAATCTATCGGTACGGCATGGAAATTCCAGTGTGCTGGTGGAACCCGGTGCCGGGATCTTTGCCCGCCCGGGAACTTCCTTGTCGTTATTGGGTGTGGACGTCTCAGACAATGTAACCAGTCATAGTGGAGGAGGAATATATACAGACCAAGCCACACTTTTCATGTATTTATGCAGCATCCGCAATAACCAGGCAGGTGGCGGCGGGGGTGGAATACATCTCCAGGAATCAACCTCGACCATTATCGGGGTGACACTCTCCGGGAATACAACACTGCCCGGCACCTCAGGCGGGGGTTTGGCCGCATACGGCAGCAGCATGACAACCAATATCTATAATTCGGTATTTATTGACAATAATGCTGAGTTTGGCGGGGGTATCTATTTAGCCATTGGTCATACGTTGAATATTTTCGATAGCGCGATTATTGATAATTACGCTTATGGTGGCGCGGGCATTTACACCGATGGAATATTCACCCTGGAGCGTGCGTATATCAGTGGTAACGTGTCCGAGACACTAGGAGCAGGTCTTACAGGATCTGGCACCTTCAGCTTGACCGATGTTACGGTTGCCAACAACATATCAGATGGATTTTCCGGTGTCTATGTCATGAATCCTATTACCGGTGTAACCAACGGAACTTTGGATCATGTCACGATAACCGGGAACACTTCTTATGGTGGCCGGGCCCCACTTTTCGTACAATCGGGAACTATTGGCGTTATGAATTCGATCATTCATGCCACAGATGGGAACAGCGCCTGTGCATATCCCAATCCAAATTCCTATCTGATCAGCTCTGATTACAACATCGCCAATGATGCATCGTGTAATTTAACCCAGGTGCATGACCATCCATCCACCGATCCACAGCTGGCCATACCGGGATATTACGGTGGTATGTTGATCGCGGCTCCACTGGGGGGCAGCATCGCCATCGACAATGCCAATCCGACTTTTCTGCCGGGTGACATCGACCAGCGCGGGGTATTAAGACAGGACGGGGACCTGAATGGTTCTATCTTGCCGGATATCGGCGCAGCTGAATTCCTGACAGCCAAGCAGTATTTACCGGTTCTTAGAAAGCCATAGACAAAGTATTAAGGATAGAAATCGATTGAAACTGATTGCTGGAAACAGATCATCTTACAGGTCTGGAATTTCCAGGTATCCAATGGCGAATTTAATTAATGCTCCATAAAGGGTCGAAATTCGACCTTTATTAAACGATAATACAGGAAACAATAGTGGATCAGGTGAGGCTTATATGACACCAACGATTCGTATCACGATGAAGCGAATACTATCGCTGGTCGTCGTTACAGTTCTGGTCATGTCCAGTTTATTTATTAAGGTGAAACCGGTCCAGGCAGTTACTTACACATTGACGGTGGATTTTCTGGGTGATGATCCAACAAAAACCGCATGTATTTCCGTGTTGGCGAATGATTGCAGTCTGCGGGGTGCGATCATGCATGTCAACGCCGACCCGACCATTCCGAAACCCGAATATCACATCGTTTTAGCGGGGGCGACCTACACTTTAACGAATCATGGCACCAATGAAGACGGGAACGTTACCGGTGACCTGGATATTAATTATTCCGGTGTTTTAATTATAGAAGGAGCGGGAGGTCTCATCTCGATCATTAATGGCGAGCATGCTGACAGGGTGATCGAGGTTCATTCAGGCACGTTAAAGTTATCCATGCTGTCCGTCAGGTCAGGTACTGCCAGTGGGTCTTCAGAAAATGGTGGTGGCATCTTCTTACAACCGTTCTCTGCCTTGGAATTGTATGGGGTGGATGTTTCTGATAACATCGCCTATTTCAATGGGGGGGGGATATATTCAGATCACGCTTCAGTGTTATTTTATATTTGCAGTGTAAGGGACAACCAGGCATATAATCATGGCGGTGGTGCATATGTTGATTCTGCAGCTCTGATCATCCTCGGGGTCACGTTTGAAAATAATCATAACGACATCGGTGACGGGGGTGGATTAACGATTGTCGGAGGGAGTAATGCCATCATTTCTGCATCACTATATAAAGATAATTCTGCTTCAGCTTCCGGAGGGGGTATCAAAAACGATTCCGATGGAAACCTTCAAATATTTGATAGCGGATTCATTAACAATAGCGCAATAGATGGTGCTGCAATTCAGACGACTGGAGCATTTTCCATGGAACGGGCTTTTGTTACTGGTAACGTTTCCCAGCTTGGTGCAACGATGACCTTCGGCAACAGCAACTTCAGCTTGACCGATGTCACGATCGTAAATAACACATCGGCGGGATTTTCTGCTATTCTTTACGCGGGTGACGGATATACCGGGACTCTTGATCATGTCACGATTGTCGGAAACCAGTCTACAGGTTCATTTGCATCAATCACTGTATTCGCTGGCTCGGTTGTATTAATGAATTCAATCATTAATAACAATGATGGTAACGACGGTAACGACGCCTGTGGTTTCAATTCTCCCATTTCCGAGGTGATCAGCGCCGACTACAACATTGCAGGCGATGAGTCCTGTAATCTAACTCAGCCGCATGACCATCCTTCCACTGATCCACAGCTGGCCACGCCGGGATATTACGGTGGTATGTTGATCGCGGCTCCACTGGGGGGCAGCATAACCATCGACAATGCCAATCCGACTTTTCTGCCGGGTGACATTGACCAGCGCGGTGCGATACGCGAGGACGGAGACCTGAATGGTTCTATCTTGCCGGATATCGGCGCAGCCGAATTCCTGACAACCAAACAGTATTTGCCAGTTATCATCAACCCATAAGGACCCTTCCAAACGGTTAATTTACAGAGGGTCAATATAAAGCGAGAGCGAATAGCTGATATTCGCTCTCGCTGGAAGAGCATTCAGTTTGCTCTTCCTTTATACCTCGATATTTATCGGCTGGTACTAGTCGAAATATAGTCAGTAATATCCCCCTTGATAATATGATAAAAAAGATGATAATAGTCATTATATATGAATTACTACATTACCCAGGGAGATTTCCTATGAAAAAATGGATCAAAATCATGATGATTGCCGTGCTTCTTGCTACACCTTGGGCATTTTCCCGGGTGAACACAGCCCGGGCTGTCTTTTATACGATCGATGTCGATACGACAGTCGATGATCCGACAAAAACCGCCTGCACCCTGGCGGATCATGATTGCAGCCTCAGGGGAGCCATCTCACTTGTCAATGCAGACACAAGTGATCCTTCTCCGGATTACTACATCATGCTTGGACCGTATACTTATACTTTGACGTCACATGGCTCCAACGAAGACGCGAATGCCAGTGGGGACCTTGACATAACTTATCCTGGCGGGTTGTATATCATCGGGGATGACATGTTCACCACGATCATCGACGGCGATGCTGCAGATCGTGTTCTTGATGTTCATGATGGAACTGTCACCCCCTATCTGCTGACCATCAGAAATGGAAATGCAAGTGGGCTTTATGAAACAGGTGGTGGCGTCAATGCGAGAATGAATACCAGCGTAAATCTGTTTGGAGTCCTCCTGGATTTGAACACTGCCGAAGATGCCGGTGGTGGCTTGGCGGCACTCGACGCAACTGTCACGATCAATTCCAGCATCATCCATGGGAACAGTGCAACGGTGGGGGGTGGGGTGCATGTCTTTGACACCAGCATGAATGTCAACGAAGTCCAGTTTTTCTCGAATACTGCCACGACTTCTGGCGGCGGTCTTTTCACTTCAACATCGGGAGTGATCAAGCTGTACCATGCTGTCTTCGTCGATAACACAGCAGGCCAGGGAGGCGGCGATATTTAACACCGGTGCCACAGTGAGTATGGAATACAGTGTCATCCGGGGGAATACCGCCAATTCAGGCAGTGCCCTGACGAACTATTATGGGTCTGTAATGATTACTGGAACGGAAGTGAGTGGAAATGAAGCGATTTTTGGTGGATCGTTGTCTTTTAACTCCGGCAATTACACACTCAGAAATGTAACGATCGCGAATAATACAGCCACCGCCTATCCCGGAATAACTGCCATAAATTATACGACGCCACTGGTCGGCCTGTTGGATCACGTGACCATTACAGGCAACACGACGAGTGGAGGGGAAACCACAGTTGTAAAGATAACTTCCGGTTCGATCAGCATAAAAAACTCGATCATCACCGCTACGAATGATAGTGATGCTTGCGAGCTTTCCTCTCCGGAGGCAGCGCTCACGAGCCAGGGATTCAATATTGCCAGTGATGCAACCTGTCATTTGACCGAAATCACTGACCACCCCGGAACCAACCCAATACTCAGGAGCCTGGGTGATTATGGAGGGTTCAGCTTCACCGCTCCGCCAGCGAACGGCAGCATCGCCATAGACCAGGCTGATCCCGGTACAGACCCATCGTACCTGGACCAGCGCATGTTCAAGATGGTCGATGGCGATCAAAACGGTATCAGCCATGCCGATATCGGTGCAAGTGAATTCCTGCCCCCGGTTGTCTACCTGCCGCAGGTGTTTAGACCATGAATGATTATGAGGAGTAATAATAGGAATGAAAAGAGCGATCCATGGATCGCTCTTATTTTGGCTTACTTCGCCTGGAATACTGATCAGTTCTCGTAACGGAACCGCAGCAGTCCGACCACGAAGAAAACGACCGCGAAAGCCAGTAAAACACCGGCTTCCGGCAGGATGCCGGCCACATCCGCTCCGCGCATGCCCACATCCAGCATGCCCTGCATGGCCCAGGTGGTGGGCAGGACTTTCACGATATTCTGAACCGCTGCCGGGAAGAGTTCAAGCGGGTACCAGCAGCCTCCCAGCAGGGCTGTCAGCATGCCGATCAGGATGGATAGCCCGGAAGCCTGGTTCTCATTCTTGACAAATGCACCCAGCATGGTTCCCAAGGCGGCACCTGCAATGGCAGACGCTACCAGCATGACCGTTAAAGCAGGCAGGTTCCTGCCCCAGTTGACATGCATCACCAGGATGCCGAAGGTGATCAGCAGGGCCATCTGGCCCAGGGCGATCAGTACCTGGCCGGTGATCGTTGCGACCATGAAGGTGGCCTTGGTGGTCGGGGTGGTTAAGAGCCGCCTCAAGGTGCCTTTTTCTCTTTCATAACACAGCATACCGGAGAGGCCGATCAGGGGGATGAATACCCAGGTGATCAACTGCCCGGCAGAGGAATTGGTTTTGGGATCGTATTCGATCAGATCGGGTGTGTCTCCCTTGACTACTTCCAGGCGATCCGGCGCTTCGGTCATTAATCGCTCCGCATCATCCAGCGCAACCTGGTAATAAGTTTGTTTGTCTGCAGCCGTTGAAAAGGGACGGATGTTCTCAGCCTGGGCGACGCTGGAAGAGGCGATCTGCAGCGAGCTGCTGGTCCTCCCGACAATGGCTTCAACTTCGCGCTGAGCCACCATGGCATTCAGGTTATTGATCTGTTCCCTTACTTCAAGCGTCACGGGCGCCTGGATGATGTTTTCAAGTGTAAAAGCCGGTGGGATGACCAGGATGGATGATGCGCGGCGATTCGCGAAAAGTTCTTCCGCTTTTTCCAGATCGGTCAATTCGGGCCGCACCGTGTCAGATTCTTCGAGGGAGGCGATCAAGCGCTCAGACAGGGGGGATTGCGCCTGGTCGACCACCAGGAGTTGTACGCGTTGATCGGAAGATCCACCCGTACCGCCTGCCAGCACCATGGTGAAAATGATGGGCAGGATCAGGAAGAACAACCACTCATAGATGGACGCAAAACGGATGATCGTGTCTTTCCAGATGATGGCGAATATCTTTTTCATGGTTTCCTCACTTGGCTTCCATCAATCCACGTCGTTTGAACAGCTGGGAGGAAACGATGAACAGGACCAGGCCCATGATCGTCAGCGCCAGCAGGGGTTTCCAAATTTGCCCCATCCCGGCACCCAGTGCCAGCGTCATAAAGCCGTCCTGACCCCAGTAATTCGGGGTGATCTTGGCGATCGTCTGGACCCACTCCGGCAGCGCGCCAAGATCGAAGAAGGATCCGCCGAGGATGCCAAAGGTCAGCATCAAGGCCGACCCGACCGAGGCAGCCTGTCCGGGAGTTTTAATGAGCGCGGAGAGCAGCATGCCCCAACCGACAGCCCCAAAAACGGATGCCAGGACCAGGATGAGCACGGCGAACGGATCACCCCATTTCAATTGAAAGAGGATGGAGCTTGCCACGATCAGGATCAGCATTTGCAGCATGCCGGTCATATAAGAACCGATCATTTTTCCGGTCAGGACCTGCGCGGCGGTGGTGGGTGATACCAGCAGGCGCGGCAGGGTGCCCTGTCGTTTTTCCACGAGCAGCATGCGGCCGGCGTTGGTGGCCGTGTACATCAGGAACAGCAGGGCATAACCCGGCGCCAGGTATGCCATCGCATTGAACTCAACGGTTTCGCCGCTGGGTGTAATGCCTTCGACCAGGATGGCTTTCTGGCTGGCTGCCAGCTTCGCCTGGCTTTCACCGATCTGGCCGGCAAAGGCAGGCACGTCCTGAGGTTGGATCAAGCCATTATTCAGCAATTGCGCAATGGTGACTTCGGCGCCGATGCGCCCGGCTTCAACCTGGTTGATGAATGCAGCCACGATGGTTTGGATGAATCCTGAACTGGTGGGGCGGGTGGGGTTTGAATAGACTTCGATCTTAACCGGGTCGCTAGCCAGGGTGGTGCCTGCCTCTGGGATGATCGATGCGGTGAACCCGGCTGGAATGATCACAGCCGCGGCAGCCTCATTGTTGTTGACATGGGTGCGCGCATAAGCTGCATCATCTGAAAGCTCCACATCTACGAGCTCTGCCAGGTCTTCGGATTGAAAGATATCGACCAGTGTGTTACCGAGCCTGGATTGATCCTGGTTTACGATGACGACCGGGATATCGCTGAGGATCGTGGTGTTGTTGGATCCCAGGTTGCCGGTGACCAATCCCATTCCCAGGGTCAGCGCAAAGGGAGCCACCAGCATGAAGATGAGCGCCGCCTTGTCCCTGAAAACCAATTTGACGTCTTTCCAGCCGATCAAGAAGATCTTTTTCATGATGCTCTCCTTAATCGCGCAGTGCCCGGCCGGTCAGGTGCAGGAAGACCGCTTCGAGGTTGGGTTCCTGTATCTCCATGGAAGCGATGCGGATGCCGATCTCATTGGCCTTGGAGACCACCGGGGCGAGCACCTTTTCCACTTCCGGGACGATCAATGACAGGGTATGGTCGATGACATCCACACGGGTGACCCCTTTGATCGCACGCAAGGCATTCGAAAGTGACTCCGGATCGTCGGTCTCACCAATATGCAGGATGAGTGTGTCAGCCTGGCCAACCTGCCGGGTCAATTCGGCCTGGGTTCCCAGTGCGATCAGCTCGCCATGGTCGATAATACCGACCCGGTCTGAGAGTTCCTGGGCTTCTTCCATATAATGGGTGGTGTATAGGACGGTCATGCCCTCTTTGTTGAGATCCTTGACCGAATCGAGGATGGCTCGCCGTGATTGCGGATCGATGCCGACGGTGGGTTCATCCATGAACAACAAGCGCGGTTTATGCAATAAGCCGACGCCAATATTGACCCGCCGTTTCATGCCGCCTGAAAATGTCCGCACATGGGCTTTCGCCTTATCCTTCAAGCCGATCAATTCAAGAACTTCGTCGATGCGTTTCGAAAGGGCTTTGCCGTTCAGGCCATACATCTGGCCCCAGAAAGAGAGGTTCTCAGCGGCGGTTAATTCCTCATATAAAGCCAGGTCCTGCGGGACCACGCCAATGCTCTTGCGAACATCCATGGGCTGTTTGGTCACCGAATAACCACATACGATGGCTTCGCCGGTGGTGGGTGGCAGCAGGGTGGAAAGCACGGAAATGGTCGTGGTTTTCCCGGCTCCATTTGGTCCAAGCAGGCTGAAGATCTCACCTTCTTTTATCGAAAAAGAGATGCCTTTGACGGCGACATTCTCCCCATACTTCTTTACCAGGTCTTTAACTTCCAGTATCGTTGCCATGCGGGAACTCCTACTCTGAAATTAACTTGGATTAATGATTCGATTGTGAACCAGATCGTATGCAGGCGGGTATGAACATGACGCGCCGGCACCGGACTTTATAAAACAATATACGCGGAATATTCAGAAACGGTGCATCGTATCTGACGGACACCCGTCTGACCATACAATTAGAAAACGCAATTAATGAAATAAGATACGCATGCGATCTGAATGATCGTTTGACATAAGCTGCTGTATTAATTTAACTGCAGGTTATGGCTGATCATCCATCTTCATATAGAACAGAACTCCCCCGTATAGGACACCATCCTGGAGAACGCCACCAAACGCCTCTTCCATTTGATACCCCTCGATGGTGGTTGTCTGCGTGCAGGTCGTGCACAGGATCGCGCAGGGCTGGTAGCCGGGAACAAGGTACTGCTTGAGTTCCGGGAAGGATGTGCCCGTTTCGATCCTGATCCCGCTTTGAGGCGCGTCCAGGAGCCACCAGAATAAATACTCCGGGTCGTGCGAATCGAGCTGAAGCCCGATCTCCCGGCAGCCGGATGCCCGCACAGCCTCGCTGGCTGCGGTATAACTTTCCCGGATCTCGACCAGGCTCCCAAAGATGATGTTGGCCCGGGTTTCGTTTAGAATACTGCCCGTCGTGCAGCCGGCCAGACAGGGGATCGTGAATTGGTCGGTTGAATCCCGCATGGCAATCAGAGGGCGGATGCGGTTGAATAATATCCAGGGCAGGGCGCCGAACAGGAGAAGCACGATCAGGAAATTTGTGAGTGTCTTTTTATCCAACAGTTCGACAGCCAGGCCGAACAGGGGTGCGAATGCGAGGAAGAATGGCAGTTGAAACCTGACCCCGTACAGGTCATCGTTGGTAAAAATCGAGATGAGGTATATCGACCCGAACAGGATGGCCAGGAAAAGCCAGATCGAACGATCCGGGATCCTTTTTTGAAACAGGATCAGGGTGATGACCGCTACGACCACCAGGACGGAATGGATCGGATTTCCGGCCAGGTCATCGTGGTTCCATCCCCATTCCAGCTTAAAATATTCCATCGATGGATCGATGGGTGTAAAAGTGTCATGCAGCCACGCGATCAAACTGGCATTCATTCCCTCATCCGGTGTCATGAAATTCTGAGCAATGAGTTTCACCGGACCGGTGATCAGAAGACCGGGATTGCTAAGCTGGGAAATATTGTTCGAGACATACTCTGCCTGTCCGAAGGGGGAGTGGAAGGTGATCTGGTTCCTCGTCCAGAAACCCAGGTTGAGGAGGAGTGCCCAGCTACCGACCAGGATCAGTTGCAGGACGGTCTTGAATGAGAATGCTTTCACCAGGCGATGAATGGTAAAGAAGAGAATCGGTGGAATGGCATAAAAATAGAAGGTCGCCTTGGTCAATAATCCAAGCCCCAGGGTCAGTCCAAGACAGGTCAGGCCGAGCGTATCAGATTTGTGGTGGCAGGCGTGAAAAATGAAATACAGGAGTGACACAAACCAGAAACCAACGACAACATCATTCTGGGTACTGGTGGCTTGTAATAATACTCCCGGGATGCTGAATGCAAACCCCGCTGCCAGCCATTGCCCTGATCGCTTCACCCCGAAAAGGCTTGCAATGGCCGTTACCGAGATCAGGGAACCAATCAAGCAGAAGAATTGCACAAGATTGGCGAGCTGGTCATTTCCCCATAAAAGGCGCAGGTTAAGGATGAACAGTTCCGATCCGATCGGATGCATCACCTGGTGGATATTGTTGGTTGCATAGTGATCCAAACTGCCGTTCTGCGCCCAGTGGACTACCCGGCTCATGTGATAGAACAGGGAGTCCCCATTGTTCGTGGGGGATAAGAAAGCAACCAGGAATAACAGGATGAGCAGGATCACCAACAGCCCGCTGACGATCAGGCTGAATTTAGCCGGCCATTTCCATTTATTACGCAGCCTGTCAAATCCTCCCCGCCAGTAACCCGTTTTCCAGGTGAGGATACCGATCGCGACCAGGAGGACCAGCCAGGAGATGGATACCCAAAGCTGCGTCAAGACCTTGAATAGCGACAGGATCTCCGAACTGATCACAACATAGCCGCCCATGATCGCCATCGTTTGAAGGAGTATCCCCCGCAGACCATGTCCGCTCTCGGCTTGACTGCGGGGTAACCCCAGCAGGGTGAGATAAAGGAGGAGAAATACGAAAATGGGAAGAAGAATTAGCATTTGATGGGTTGGCGCGAGATCTTTGTTGGATTATACATCACGATGTTAATGGCACAGATAGACACCCGTTTTTCTTCTGATCCGTATGATAACCAAGTCGACCATTTTTGTATCATCGCGAATGCAATCTGATATGATTAACCCGGGTCACTTTTACTTGAAATGACCCTTGCGGGTCTCGAGATTGACTCATCAGGGATAACCATGCTGTTGATCATTCCAGTCATTGCCGGGTCGATGTTATTTCTCCTGCTCCTGTCGCTCCAGGAGCCTGAAGAGCATAAACCGGTGCCTTTGCGCAAGATCATGCTCGAGGCGATCATCTTGCTGGGTTTATACCTGGCACTCGCCTCGGAAGCACTTAGCCTTGTGGCCGCCCTCACAACCACCGGCATCCTGGTCGCCTGGATCCTGCCGGTTATCTGCCTGCTGGCTTTAAATGTGCACACGCACCATATCACGCGCGGCTGGCAGCTGCTGCGGGCATCCCGGCCGCACTTGACGGGTCAGGATGTCTTCTTTGCGTGGTTGATCGGGATCATATTAATTCTCACTTTTCTGGTGGGTATGCTCTCCCCCCCAATAACTTTGACTCTTTGCTCTATCATCTGCCGCGGGTGGCCCATTGGTATCAATCCGGGAGTCTGGAGCATCACGCCACGGCTTATATCAACCAGCTCTCCTATCCGATCTGGTCGGAGGAAGCGATCCTGCAGGTCTGGCTTTTAACGAATTCGGACGCGTTCTCCTTCCTGGTCCAATGGCTGGCGTTGATCGGTGGCGTGATGGGTGTGTCGTTAATTGCCAAAGAACTCGGCGGCGATCGACAGGCGCAATGGTTGAGCGTATTCTTTACCGCCAGCCTCCCGGCAGCGCTGCTGCAATCTTCCAGCACTCAAAATGACATCATCACCGCTTTTTGGTTCACCGGCCTGTTGCTGTTCATCCTCATCGCCGTAAAACGCCCGCTATCCGCTTTGGAATACCTGTGCTTCGCCGGATGCCTGGCGCTGGGTATGTTGACCAAGGCCACTTTTTATCCCTATGCTTTCATTTTACTGATCGTGTTTTCGATCCTGGTCCTCCGCAGGGCCGGTTGGAAACGAGGTTTGATGATCCTTCTGATCATCGCTGCCATTTGCGTACTCGTTAACGCCGGTTATTGGGGGCGCAACCTGATCACATTCGGCAATCCATTTGGTTCCCAGACGATGATCGGGGCGAATGTCTCTCAATCCTTTGGCATTGGTACCCTGATGAACCCCATCCGGAATATCGCGTTAAACCTGGTCACGCCTTCAGACCCCCGCAATCATCAATTCCTGGGATGGTTGTTTTCATCCGGCGAAACAGCCCAAAACGGTTATCCGGCCTACTGGGTGGTCTTTTCCTGGAATGATGAGGATTATGCTGGCAATCCCCTACAGGTATTGCTCCTGAGCCTTACATTGATCGGATTGCTGATCAATCACAAGCGTGTGGATCGGACCACCTGGTCTTACCTGGGATGGGTGCTCCTGAGTTACTGCACCGTGTGTTATGTCCTCCAGTACAACCCCTATTTTGTCCGTTACGAGATCCCTTTGTTCCTGGCCAGCGCACCCCTGTTCGGTCTGGTTTTCCGAAAATGGCTTAAAGATCAACGGTTACTGACCTTGGCAATATTCCTCCTGTTCGTGACGGGGATCCCCTGGCTGTTGATCAACAAGACCCGCCCGTTGATCGCCCTGCGCGACCACCCGGAACCCCTGGCGCTCAAGGCGACCTGGGTGACCGGTAATACCGCCGGTTCGATCCTGTTGGAGCCGCGCTCGACAGCATTCTTCGCGCGAATGCAGGGATCCCGCCAGCCTTATCTCCAGATGGCAGGCGAGATCCAGCGCTCCGGATGCCGTGACATCGGCCTGCGGATCGACTCATCTGACCCCGAATACCCGTTCTGGTGGATCCTGGGCGCCCCATTCAGCGGCTTGCGGCTTGAATCAATCTTTGCCTTTCCGGAGGCCGTGCGCTACCTGACGCCTGATTATCAACCCTGTGCAGTGATTTGTACGATCTGCGACGGGCAGATAGATTGGTCCGGTCTATACCTGATTGGTAAGTATGAAAATGCGTATCTCTATTTGGATAAGTAAAAACCCTAGTCGAGATTCAATTTGCCGGGGTTCAAGTTTTATTTTTGGATAATTATAATTTCGGCTGGATTCTTTAATTTGGATTTCAAGTCCATCCATTTTATAAACAACAATTAGTCGGGCATTTCCAACATTCACCGTAAAGTCAGGCTCCAACGAGGTGTATTCCTCGGGATGGTAAAGATACCTGGAAATAAAGTAATCTGGACTCTGCTCCGGTTCAACAAATATGATCCGCTTACGGTCTTCCTCCGGAAGGATTAATAAGTTTATTGGTCCATCAGGATCATAAGCATAAACAGAAATCTGATCCCGTTCGTCTGTTTGGATGATGTATTCAAGAGCCGCTCGATACGTTAATCCCCAATAATCAAGATCAAAATTCATTTTGACGGCCTGCATATCTTTTCCTGCCAGGCGGTTGAAGTACACATATTCGTATGGATGATTAATGATCATGAAGCTTACCGTGGTTACGACATTAACAGCAAGTAATAACCCACTAGCGATAGATAATGTACGCAATAACCTTGTATTACCGAGAGTAAAAAGATATTGGGCTCCAACGACTGCGATGAGGATAAACGGGGGATAGAGAAAGTACATTTGTCTCCATCCATTATATAGATTGGTCCGGAAAATGGTCGCATACAGAAATGGCCCATAGAACAAGGCAAGAACGAGCACGATATCCAGGATATTTTGAAGGGTAATGTTGAATTTTAAACGGATGATCGCAATCGCAGTTCTGATCGTACCAATAATAAATAGCACAGAGTAGGTGATCGGAGTAGTAATTCCAATATAGGTCAATAAGTATTTCCAGGTGAGTTCATATGAGTGATAAAGCTTGCCGAAGTAGAGAACACGTCCGAGCCAGGGATATTGATTCATTATTTGTATTGAGTTTTTTAGTACCTCGATCGGCTCGAAGTAAACCGATGGCCAGAATAAAGCAGTAAATCCGAGTGTAAAAGAAATGTATTCGATCAGATAAAGGAATTGGAGATATAACAGCATGCGGTCCTTACGATTAACCCATATGAATAACAGTAAGATGATGGTTGAACATAAAACCATGTAAATGCCTAATACGCGTGTTGCAATCAAACACGCCGTTGTTATTCCATGTGCGGCAATTGAAATGGGTGAAGGAAAACGCATAACGATCAGCAAAGTTAACAAGCTGATGATATAAAAACACATAAAAGGGATATCTTTGGGGTTGTAAAAGGAATCAGCAAAGATCCTGGGGCTGACGATCAACAATAGACACCCTAAAAGTGCATATTTCCAATTATTAAAAAACAGGCTGCCGATCACGTAGAAAGCCAAAACGCTGATAAAGAAGAGTAAGAATGTAAATAGATGGTAAAAAGTGAAAATATCGGATGTGTCTGCCAGGTGGAAAGCTTTTTCTCCAAAGGCAAGCACGATATTAAAAAGAGGTCCATAGTATTTATCGGTCCAGGGGAGCTCCAGAGGAGACTTGGTGGTTATTGTGTGGTAATACTCCAGACCCCATCCCCTCGTGCCTGGTTCATCCACACTCATCCCATAATCCTGATATGAAAATAAGCCGACCATTAAGAAGGCTAAAAAGAACAGGGCGATGAAACCCCAGTTTCGTTTGGTTATATTTAAGATTTGCCAAATATTTGATCGAGGAGTCATGCAAAAGATCCTATGGGGTAAAAAATATTTTATCAGGCAAAGTGAAATAAATATGCTTGGGACTATCCATCACAAGGAATATAGATTCCAGCAATGGTAAAATCGACCTCAAATGCTGATTATACTATTCCAGTGGATTGTCTTGCTGATATTAGCTTACACGGTAGCAATCCTGATCCAGCTTGCGCTTGAAAAAAAAGATCAGCACGCCTCAAAATCCACGATCTCAATCCCCGTTCGTTTGCTGCTGGGTTTGGGCTTGCTGGGAGTCTGGGCGATCCTGCTATCATTTATCATCCCTCTTGGGGCGGTCGCTTTTTTGATCACCGGTCTGGTGCTGGGAAGCGTTGCGTTGATCAACAGGCGAGTCTTATTGACCACCTTGCGTGCAGATTGGACGGAAATACGACGGAACCATCCATTGATCCTGCTCGCCGGATTGGCGCTGGCTTTCATCTGCCTGTTTTGGTCGGCGCAGGTTCCGGAGAATTATGATACCGGTCTGTATCATGCCCAGGCTATCCGTTGGCTTGAGGAATACGGCACCGTTACCGGTCTAGCCAATCTGATTCCCCAGCTGGGTTACAACCCGCTGCTATTCCCGCTGGCAGCTTTATCAAGCTTTTCCTTCCTGGGTGTCGGTTCCTCACATTCCATGAATGGTTTGTTGTTTGCTGTTTTCGGCATCTTCTTGCTTGGCAAGCTGACAGGTTTATTCAAAGGCCGGATGGACGTGAGCATCCTTGGCGCTTTCATCCTTCTTTATGTCTCCCGCAGGATCTACATCCGTGAGTTGTCCTCTCCATCAACGGATCTACCGGCCGGGATTTTCACCTGGCTGGCAGTTTTACTGTTTTTGGATTTTCTCCTGGGCTTGGAAGATGAACAGCACACATCAGGAGAACTCCCGATTGTCCTCTCGGCTTTGTTTGCGGTGATGTTCAAGCTATCCGCCCTTCCAGTGATCCTACTGCCACTGTATCTGCTCTTCAAAAACGCTCGCAAGCAGGGGTTGGGCCATCCGATCTTTCTGGCTTTTTTCATTCTGGTGCCCTGGGAAATACGCGGGCTCTTATTAAGTGGACTGCCTCTCTATCCAACGAAGGCATTGGATATATTCAATTTTAAATGGGAGATTCCGGAATTCAGTGTCGATTACCAGTTAACATGGATGCGATATATCGATCGCACTGAAAACAGGGACCCGTTAATGAATCAATTGTTGGGCTTCGATCAGTGGCTCCCGGCTTGGTGGCAGCGCCAAGGCTTGATCGATAAGATCCTGGTAGGAGGTGCCATAGCAACGGCAGTAGGCTTATTAATTTACGGGATATTCCTGCTGATAAAGAAAAAAAGCCGGCGTCAGAAATCCAGTATGCTGGTGTTCGCCAGCACCCTGGTGTTATTGATGGTATTCTGGTTCATTGGTTCACCCATGCTTCGTTATGGTTATAATGCGATTATCATCCTTTTCAGCCTCGGTCTCGCGTATGTGGGTGTCCTGCTCATCAAAGCGCGGAGCAAGTGGTCGCCATATATCGCCTATGTGCTTGTAAGCGTAATCCTGGTCTACCAACTGTATGGTGTTTTCAAGATAGCCCGATCGGAATTCCTGATGCAGTACCTGATCCGACCTGCCGCTTATCCCAAATCGGAACTTGCCGTGAGGTCAATGGGAGATTTCAATGTGAACATGCCGGTGGGCGAGTTCAATTATGACTGGTGCTGGTATGCGCCATTACCCTGCACGCCTGTGCATGATCCATGGGTCAACCTGCTGGGTCCAGGGCTGGGGGATGGCTTTTATAATTCTGCACCCTGAAAGAAGTACAGACATGGCCACGAGGAACTATACCTTCAAGCGATTGACAGGGATCTTTATTCTGGTGATGGTGATGCTCCTCCTCTGGTGGCGATTCCCATATCAATCTGTTGCTGCCATCCCTGAAATACCCTATAGCGTGATCAATGTCACGACAGATATGGATGAGTATGGGGATGGCAGTCTTTGTTCGCTGCGTGAAGCCATCCAGACCGCCAATGAGGCGGGCGATTTCGGCGGATGTGTTCGCAGTGGCAGCGGCACCCTTGCGATCATCATTCCGGCAGGGATCTATACACTAAGCCTTCCCGGAATTGATGAGGATGGCAATACCACCGGAGACCTGGATATCCTTGTCCCCGTTGATCTGTATGGTGCTGGTGCCGGGATGACCATCATCCAGGCACAGGCGGGGCTGAATGATCGTGTGTTCCACATTGTTCAGGATGTTGAAAGTGATTTTGTGGTAAAGATGTGGGACCTGTCGATCACCGGCGGCCACCCGTCAACGGGTGATGGGGGCGGGGTTTTGAATGAGGAATCCCTGTGGGTCAGCCGGGTGAGTATTCATCACAATGTCTCACAGGAATATGGCGGGGGTGTGGCTTCTGATCCTGCCCATACAGGCCAGAGCTTTCGGGCTTACCTGTCTTCTTCGATTTACAGCAACTCCGCCGAATATGGTCTGGGTGGTGGTATCTTGGTGGCTGCGGGGGACTTGCAGTTGGACCATGCCGGGATCTCCAACAACTCAGCCAGCGGAGGCGGCGGCCTTTTCCTGGCAGGTAATATCGCAACGATTGCCTGGACGAATATCAATGATAATTATGGCATGGGCGGCGGAGGCGGGATCAGTCTGGGGGATGGCGATCTGTACTTGGAAGACAGCAGTCTGACTGGCAATGTGACCGATGCAGATGGGGGCAATCTTTTCCTTTGGACCGATGCTGCGAGGCATGTTGAGATCACACGCTGCTACATCGGGGGCGGGCAGGCATTGAATGGGGTTGGTGCCGGGATCTACAATGCCAGCAACCTGACCCTCTCCAGCTCCACAATCGCGCTTAATGCAGCCGGGTATGGCGCTGGTATCTACCAGGGGCCGGAAACTGAGAGCGGCCAGTCGATATCCATTTATGACAGCACCATCGTCCATAATAACCTGGCAGCTCCGATCGGCTCGCTTGGAAACGGATTGTACAACTGGCAGGGTGTTTCGGATATCCAGGTCCGGAACACGATCATCGCCTGGAATGGAAATCCCGAAACGACCGATTTCGAAAACTGTGTGACAGACTTGATGACTGTCCGGCTGATCTCACTTGGTCATAATCTCGACTCGGGTGACAGTTGCGAATTTTCTCTGGCTGATGACCTGACGGATACCGACCCGCTGCTGGGGGAACTGGATTTCCATGGCGGTTTCAGCTTGAACTACACTCTGGACGACATGAGCCCTGCCTTTGAGACAGGCGGGGGCTGCCTGGCATCCGACCAGCGCGGCTTGACACGTCCGATGGACCAGAACCGTGATGGGATTGCGTTATGTGACATCGGCGCCTTCGAAGCCGAGCCATACTTCCTGCCGCCGTTGGCCTGGTTTCCGATGATCGTCAAACCATGAGGAGGGTTGACCGGGTGATTATTTTGATCCTCAACGCTGAACATCGCCCAACGTCAAGACATCTCAAATTCGATCTATCAAATACCTGGTACAGGTGCGAGTCCTTCTAGCCTGAACGGGCAGGAACGTGGAGAAAAATCCATGGAACACGGAACAATGATACTGATCACAGTGGTGTCTGCGGTGGGTTTTGGCTTGCTGGCACAGATCCTGGCGCATCGCTGGCGAATCCCGGCCATTGTGCTCCTGCTGGGGTTTGGAATCCTGCTGGGTGAGAATGTGTTGGGGATTGTCCGGCCACACGAGCTGGGCGGTGGTCTGGCCATCCTGGTCAAACTGGCCGTCGCCATTATCCTGTTCGAAGGCGCGCTTAACCTGAATCTGAAGTCTCTGCGTTTATGTGCCGTGGAGATTCGCAACCTGGTGACGATAGGCGTGATCATCTCATGGGGAGTGACCATCCTGATCGTGCACTATGTGGCAGGTTTTGAATGGCAGATCGCCATTATTTTCGGAGCGTTGATGACGGTGACTGGCCCCACAGTGGTTCAGCCGTTGCTTCGACGTATCTCGGTTCCACGTTCGTTGAAAACAATACTCGAGGGTGAAGCCATCCTGATCGATCCAATCGGCGCCATTTTGGCGATCGCGGTGCTGGATGTTCTGCTGGCCACAACCACCCGGGGGGCCTCAGGCATCAACCATATCTTCTGGGCTTATTTTGGGCGTTTGCTGGTCGGAGGTCTTGTTGGGACCCTGGGTGCGCTCGGTCTGACCCGGCTTCTGAAAGCGAGGCACCTTGTGCCTGAGGAACTGAGCAACCTGGTGGCGCTGGCCGGGGTGTGGGTCACCTTTGGCATCGCGGAAAGTTTGCAGGCTGAAGCCGGGATCATGTCAGCCGTGGCAATGGGATTGGTCATGCAAAGCAAAGCTGTACCGGGTATCCGCAACCTGCGGCGTTTCAAGGAAACACTTACCACACTGGGAATCAGCATGTTGTTCATTCTGCTGGCCGCCAGCTTGGAGCTCAACTCACTTGTCTCAGTGGGATACTCTGGGATATGCGCTGTGGTCATGATCATGCTGATTGCGCGTCCTCTGGCAGTCTTCATTTCCACCTGGCGCACCCGGTTGGATTGGCGCCGAAAGGTTTTCATCGCCTGGGTTGGTCCACGGGGTATCATTGCCGCTTCCGTGGCCTCAATTTTTACAATCGCCCTGAATGACGCCGGACTGGCAGGTGGTCAGCGCCTGTTGGCATTGACTTTCCTGACCATCCTCATGACTGTTACCATCCAGGGATTGAGTGCCAGTTGGGTGGCGCGGTTGTTGGGTTTACAGGAGATGGGTGGAGAAAAGGCGATTGTCATCGGTGCTAACAAGCTGGCGATTGCCATCAGTTTGCTGCTGAAGGAAAATGGACGGCCGGTTTTACTGATCGATACGAACCGGTCTTCAGTCGAAAGGGCACGGATGGCTGGCTTGGATGCCATTCATGGGAATGCGTTGGAGGAGGAAGTGCTTGAGGAGGTCCATGCCGAGGAATATGCCACTTTCCTGGCAGTCACATCAAATTCGGAGGTTAATGTCCTGGGCAGCCAGATCGCACAGGATGCCTTTGGGATTAAGCGCGCATTTCCGGCCATGAGCAATCCAGCCAAGGGTGCAAATCCCACCCTGTTGAAATTAACCGGTGGCAGGCTGGCATTTGGTCATTACATTGATATTTCGGAATGGGAGGGATGGAAGAAAATCCATGATTTTACCTGGCAAATCCCTGCCTCCCGGCCTGTTGCCAGGGCAGGCGATCTGGGCGTCTCAAATGGTGTCCTTCCCATCTTGCGCATTCGTCGTAACAGCGCCGAGATTGTTCATGCGGATCAGGACTGGCAGGCGGGAGATGGGATTATTTTCGTAACCAACCAGCGCTTGAATGTGGCGAAAAAACAAATGGCTCTGATCGAGGCGAAATAAGAGGATCGGGGTCGAGTGCTTCGTCCTGAAGAGCCGCTATCGATGGTTTCAGTATGGTGAGAAGTGGAAAGGCAAATAATGGGTAAAAAAGAAGTACTGGATCAGGTTTGGGTGAAGGATCTGCTGACGCAGCCATTGTTGTCCAGGCTGGGCACGGCTGACCCGCAGACCGCCCAGCCGCATGTCACCCCGGTGTGGTTCGAGTGGGATGGGGAATGCCTGTTCATCAGTGCCTTCACCTCCACCCGGAAGATGAGGGAAGCCCTGGCGAACCCGCGTATTTCGGTCCTGATCGATGTGGACAGCCCCACCCGGGCGGTCCTGTTGGAAGGCCTGGCGGAGATCCTAAGTGACGCCGGGGAGGTCATCCGGCACGCGACCAGTATTTATGCCCGCTATGTAGGGGTGTCTGAAGTCAAACACGATCCCTATAAGTCCTGGATATTTGACGCGGAAAACAGGATCATCAAGCTGCGGCCTTCCCGGGCTTATGCCTGGCGCTGGTAGTGGGGCGGGTCTGGATCGACAGTCCTCATCCCTTTTTCTAACCTTTTGCTAACAGATTTCTGACGGGTCTGTACTAGTATTTAGAATGATAATATATACTAGTTTGGAGCCAGCACATGAACCTCGAGAAATTCACCCAAAAATCACAGGAAGCCATTTTAAGTGCCCAGCAGCTCGCCCGGGATCTGCATTCCCAGGCCATCGAACCGGCGCATCTCTTAATGGCTTTACTGCGTCAGGATAAAGGGGTCGTCCCGGCCATTATCACGCGCGTCTCGGGCAGTCCCCAGGCATTGATCACAGAATTGGCAGAAGAACTCGACCGGCGCCCCAAGGTTCAAGGGGGGACCATGGAAGTCGGCCTGGCCCAGACCACGGCAGACACCTTAACGGCTGCCGAGCGTTATGCCAAGGGTATGCAGGATGATTATGTCTCTGTCGAGCAGATCCTGCTTGGCTTGACCGATTCCATCGAAGGCAAGCGCCTGGCACAACACGGCCTGACCAAGGACGCCATCCTCTCCGCACTCAAGGAAATTCGCGGGACTCAACGCGTCACCAGCGAGAATCCGGAAGGCACCTATCAATCCCTGGAGAAATACGGGCGCGATCTGACTGCGCTGGCCCGCCAGGGGAAGCTTGACCCTGTCATCGGGCGTGATGAAGAGATCCGCCGCACGATCCAGATCCTTTCGCGCCGAACCAAGAACAACCCGGCCCTGATCGGTGAGCCGGGTGTTGGCAAGACTGCCATCGCGGAAGGTCTGGCGCAGCGGATCATCAAAGGCGATGTTCCCGAAGGGTTGAAGAACAAACGCCTGTTTCAACTGGACATCGGCTCACTGCTCGCCGGTGCCAAGTACCGCGGCGAATTTGAAGAGCGCCTGAAAGCTGTGCTGAAGGAGATCACCGATTCACAGGGTGAGATCATCCTGTTCGTGGATGAGATGCATACGGTCGTGGGAGCCGGCAATGCCGAGGGCGCCATGGATGCCGGCAATATTCTCAAGCCCATGCTGGCGCGCGGCGAACTGCATATGATCGGCGCCACCACCCTGGATGAATACCGCAAGTACATCGAAAAGGATGCAGCCCTGGAGCGGCGTTTCCAGCCGGTCATGATCCTTGAGCCGAGCGTGGAAGATACCATTTCCATTTTGCGCGGGCTCAAGGAGCGTTATGAGATCCATCATGGCGTCAGGATCACCGATCCGGCCGTGATCGCAGCCGCCACGCTCAGCCAGCGCTATATCGCGGATCGCCAGCTGCCAGACAAGGCCATCGACCTGATCGATGAGGCGGCCGCCCGGCTGCGCACGGAGATCGATTCCAAACCGCAGGAGCTGGATGTAGTTGACCGCCAGATCATGCAGCTCGAGATCGAGCGCGAGGCACTTAAGAAGGAAAAGGATAAAGCTTCCAAGGAACGTCTGGAGAAGCTGGTCGGGGAATTGGCCGAATTGAAAGAACGCTCACGCCAGATCACGACCCGTTGGCAGAATGAAAAGCAGGCCATCACCGAACGGCGCACGCTTAAAGAACAGATCGAAACCACCCGTAACGAGATCGAAGTAGCCGAACGGAAAGCCGAGTTGGAGAAGGCTGCCCGCCTGCGCTATGAGACCTTGCGGGACCAGGAGAGCAAACTGGCGGAGGCGGAAAAACGCCTCAAGGACATTCAACACGATGGCGCCTTACTCAAGGAAGAGGTCGATCCCGAGGAGATTGCGGCCGTGGTCGCACGCTGGACCGGCATTCCGGTCTCGCGTTTGCTCGAGGGTGAGACGGCCAAACTGCTGCGCATGGAAGAAGGCTTGCACGAACGCGTGGTTGGCCAGGAAGACGCGGTTAAGGTCGTCTCAAATGCTGTGCGACGGGCGCGGGCCGGTCTCCAGGACCCCAATCGCCCCATGGGCTCGTTCATTTTCCTGGGTCCAACCGGTGTGGGCAAGACCGAGCTGGCGCGTTCCCTGGCGGCCTTCATGTTCGATGATGAGAAAGCCATGATCCGCATAGACATGAGCGAATACCAGGAAAAACATACCGTCTCGCGCCTGATCGGAGCACCACCCGGCTATGTGGGCTACGACGAAGGCGGCCAACTGACAGAAGCGGTTCGCCGACGTCCCTACAGTGTGGTGTTGTTTGACGAGATCGAGAAAGCGCACCCTGAAGTCTTCAATGTATTGCTGCAGATGCTTGATGACGGGCGGCTGACCGATGGCCAGGGTCGTACGGTGGATTTCCGCAATACCGTCATCATCATGACCTCCAACCTGGGAAACCAGTTGTGGGAAGGCGGTAAGGAAGTCTCGCGGGATGAGATCACCAAGGTCCTGCAGGCGCACTTCCGCCCCGAGTTCCTAAACCGTATCGACGAAATCGTCATTTTCCACCCGTTGGGCAGGGAACACCTGGCCGGTATTGTCACCATCCAGCTGAAGCGGGTGAGCAAATTGCTGGCTGATAAGGGTTACCGGTTGGATATCTCCCAATCCGCCCGGGATTATCTGGCCGAGGTCGGTTACGATCCCGATTTTGGTGCACGCCCGCTCAAACGGGTGATCCAACGCGAGTTACAGGATCCGCTGGCAATGAAGATCCTGGCCGGTGAGTTTAAGGAAGGCGATGAGATAAAAGTGGATCGGGATGCCAAGGGTTTGACATTTTTAGCCGGCAAGCCGGTAAAATGATCTCTTGGGATTATCAGATCCCGTTTGATGGGCTCCCTTTTGGGGCGTATCCTGATCATAGCTGACCGGTTGAAATTAAATGATTTCCGCTCAAAATCCATCCGATATCGTTTACAATGGAAACGATGATCCGATCAGGCGGTCATCGACATTGCCATTAATCGTTTCCGATTGACCCGCGATCGGGTCGCCAGGTGGTCAGGAAGAACAGGATGGTGACATGTTTTCCAAATTGATCGGTTGGTTCAGATTTCCCGTTCATGACAACATCGAACAGACCCAGAAAGCCCAGTTCCTGTATGTGACCCTGCTGATCACGATCGGCGCGAGTCTCATGATCGGATTGCAGAATCTCGAGGAAGATACCTACATTGCCGCGGCACTGTTTATGTTGGCGTTATTGAGCGTGATCTGCATTCCGCTTAATACCCTCGGTTATTACACCCCGGTAGCCATTTTCATTTCCGTGCTGGTGCTGGTCATGATCACGCTCAGCATGATCGAAGGCATTGGTATGCGGGATTCCGGTCTGCTGGCTTACCCTGTATTGATCATCTTTACATCCTTCCTCTTTGGCAAGGAAGCTACGGTCATTTTCACCCTGGCATCGCTGGCTTCGATCGAATTGGTCTATTACCTGGAAAGCACCGGACGCCTGTCCATGCCCGCTTTCGATGTTAATATTCAACTGGTGGTGGTGAGCGTGATGGTCATCGCTATCGGGTTGTCCATGTGGATGTACAAGAGCAATTGGGAGCGGATCCTGAAGGACCTGCGCGATGCTTATGACCTGACGCTCTCAGGATGGGGCCAGGCGTTGGAGCTGCGAGATCGGGAGACCGAGGGTCACAGTCAGCGTGCGGTCGAGTTGACCTTGGAACTGTCAAGACGCCTGGGTGTGACGAAAAGAGAATTGGAGCACACCCGGCGTGGGACCCTTCTGCATGACATCGGCAAGATGGCCATCCCGGATGCGATCCTGTTGAAACCCGGCCGGTTGTCTGCCGCGGAGTGGCGCGTGATCCGCCAGCATCCGATCCAGGCCATCCGCATGCTGGAAAGCATCCCTTATTTGAAACCGGCTCTGGCAATTCCACGCAGCCATCATGAGCGTTGGGATGGTTCCGGTTATCCGGAAGGTCTGAGCGGGGAGGGCATCCCGTTCGCGGCCAGGATCTTCGCGGTCGTGGATGTGTGGGATGCGCTCACTTCCGACCGTCCCTATCGTAAAGCCTGGACCGGCCGAAAGGCCTCGAATTACCTGCGCGATCAAGCCGGCAGGCTTTTCGATCCCAGGGTCGTGAAGACATTCCTTGAGGTGATAAAAGCCTGACAGCCGCGTGGGGAAAGATGATGCCGGAAGCGCAGGGTAAGGTGGTCCTGCTGTTGTCAGATATGAAGTGCTCTCCTGTCGGGAGTGCTTTTTTTGTGCAGGGACCCGCTTGTGCTAGCCGGGCGCACTTGACACGTGCGACAGTTATGCTATACTGGGGTATAGTATATAGAAACACGAAAGTGAAAAGCCATGCCATTATATGAATATCGTTGTGACACTTGCGGCGAGGAATTCGAGCAGATGATGCGTTTTACTGAAACGGATATCTCGCCGGCTTGCCCAAAATGCGGTGGCCCTGACACAGTCAAAAAGATCTCGCGAGTGGGGTCCTTTGGAGGCTCTGCCACGCCGGGTTCGATCTCATCCGGCAGCAGTTGCGGCTCACAGAGCGGATTCAGCTGAGCGAGTTGAGTTGACGCCGGCCGTGCGCCGGCACCACCAAGGGAGATACATCCATGAAGATCGCTGACCAGGAAACCAAAGAACGCATCATTCAACGCTTGCGCCGTATCGAAGGACAGGTGCGGGGCGTGCAGGGCATGTTGGAGGAGGAGCGCGATTGCCATGAGATCATGCAGCAACTGGCCGCTGTCCATTCCGCCATTCAGGGCGCCAGCAGACTCTTCTTCCAAGAATATGCCAACACCTGCCTGACCGGGTTAAAGGAGCCGGCGGGTGGGGGCAGCCGTTCCAACAGACCGGCTCAACAGGAAAAACTCATCCAGGAAATGCTTATTCTGCTGGACAAAGTACCGTGAAAAGTCCGTTGCGTGAGCGAGGAAGATCAGACCACCTTGCGGCCTTTTCGTTATTGTCAAATGCTATCTGAGTACTGAAGAGCCAATAGACCGGAGAAGACCATGGAACAAGAGTCGAACGCACAGCCATCAGTTGCCGAAGGGCAGGGGGACCAGGTTTACGATGTCATCATCATCGGTGGTGGTCCGGCCGGTTCCTCTGCGGCTATCTACACCGCCCGCGCAAACCTTAAAACACTTGTGATCGACAAGGGCTTGACCGCCGGAGCGCTGGGCATCACCGGTCGGATCGCCAATTATCCCGGCATCCCGGAAGCCATCAGCGGGGCGGAGCTGGTCGAACGCATCCGCAGCCAGGCCCGCATCTTTGGCGCTGAATATCAATCCGACAAGGTGATCGGTGTGGATCTGCTCTCAGAGATCAAGACGGTTATTGGCAATGGGGGCAGTTACACCGGGCGGACGGTGATCCTGGCCAGTGGATCGATGGGCCGCGGCACGCGTGTCAAGGGCGAGGATGCACTCCTCGGCCGTGGTGTATCCTACTGCGCGACCTGCGACGCCGCTTTCTTTAAAGGTCAGCAAGTCGCGGTGGCCGGCAGCAGCGACGAGGCCATTGAAGAAGCCTTGTTCCTCACCAAGTTTGTCGAAAGGGTGCATTTCCTGTCGCCCACCCCCGAACTCAAGGCGCCCCGGCATCTGATCGATGAGCTGACCGACAACACGAAGGTCACCCTCTACCCGGGTGCCAGTTTAAAGGAGATCGCCGGTACGGAAAAGGTTGAAGCCATCCGGTTTACCCTGCGCGGGCAACCCGAGCAAAGCATGCCCGTCACAGGGGCATTCATTTACCTGCAAGGCGGCCTTCCCGTAACCGACTTCCTGCAAGGACAGCTGGAGACCGGTGAAGGCGGCTGCCTGGTCGTCGATCGGGAGTTTCGCACGAGCATCCCGGGCGTTTATGCAGTCGGCGATCTGCTCTGCAACCATGTCAAGCAGGCGGTGATCGCTGCTGCTGATGGCGCCATGGCTGGCATTGCGGTCGATAAAGCCCTGCGTGGACGGGATAAACTTGCCGTTGATTGGGGCAAATGATCACTAGCGGTAAAAATAACGCTCCCATTTCGGGAGCGTTTTTGGTTGTGCAGGCATCAGGAAATCAGCCACCTTGGATCCAACTCCCTTTGGGCTTATTCATCCTCATCGGCTTTGATGATCGTCCGGTCGTTCAAGATGATCTCTGCGAACAACCCTCTGATATACACGCGGGTCAGGGAAGGATTGCCATTCAGATCGGTCAGGATTGCATTCAGGGAAGTGCGCACTTTCTCGCCATCGATGACCTTAAGTTTGGATGTCGCGTCGATCTGCTGGCTCTCTTTTCCGTAGGTGAGTGGCCCGGGCAAATTGAATATGACAAGGCTTGCATCCGGAAATGATAACCGGCCTTCAGAGAGACTGATGGCTGCCGGCCAGCTCGATCCGATGCGGACGAAGTTATTGTGGGCGGTCAGATGGATCCGGCTGGCTGATTCAATGATGAAAAGATAGGAATTGATCTCATCGCTTTGGATGAGGTTATTGCCGGTTACGATGGCATAGGCATCGTTGGGGTCGATGATGATCGGGAATGATTCGGTGGCTTCATCTGTCTTGATGAAAAAGTCGATCTTATCCATGTAACCGATGGAATCCAGCAGCCCGGCATAATAGGTCGCCTGATTGGGCGGACACAATTCCTGCAGCATGAAGTCTTGAGCGGTTTGAGCGGCAGCAGCATCAGATGCCTCCGGTTGAGCATAAATGATCTCACACCCGGATGGGAAGCCGTACTGGGTCAACCCAAAGCCATTGGATAGTAACCGGATGGATGAACTATCCGAGTGAGCAGAATCGGTGATGATGCTCAGCGTGGATAATTTCTGATCCTCCTGGTACAGGTACGGGCTCAGGTACGTCACAAGTTCGGTGTAGGAATTGAAGACCTGGGAATTGTTGTCCAGGGTTAAGGTGAATTGTTTACCGCCGCCTGTTGAATCAGCGACGATCGAGACAGACACCCCATCGATCTTGTAGATCGACCCGATCGGATAGATGAGATCGAGCTGGAGATTCCCATATTCCTTCGAGATCCTGGAGTTCTTCTGCTGCGGGGAGGGATTGCCGGTTTCATCGAAGGTCAGCTCCTCGAGACCCGAGAGATCGATCGACAGGCTGTCATAGTCTTCCTGTTCAAGCAAGCCGTACTGGTAACTTACCTGGTATCCGCCGGTGGTGCTGGGATCCGCCGTAAAGGTGAACGTCCGGGAACGTTCCTCAGCCAGCATGACCAGCCGGACGATCAGGAATGCGATCACCAGGACTCCGATGATGACGCCGTAGACGATCGCTTTTTTGGTTTTTTTGCTTAAGGAAGAAAATTTTGTCATAGGACTCCCCAGGAAGGAATTATACAATAAAGGTGTGTCTTGATGTGAGTAATTAAACAATATCATGAGAGAACTCGCATCTAAAAGGCATATCCCGGGTTTGATGATGTATGGGTGCCAGGTGACTTCCCCTCGGTCGTGCTCCCGATTTCTTTTAGAAAAGAGAATCTACATGACAGACAAAACCTTCCGTTTATACGGATACCGCTGGGTCGTCCTGGCAACCTTCATGCTGGTCAACTTGGCAGTCCAGATCCTGTGGATCAGTTATGCACCGGTCACCGGTCCTGCTGCCAGGTACTATGGTGTGAGCGATCTGCAGATCGGCCTGCTGGCCATGGTCTTATATGATCGCTTACATTCCGCTCTCCATTCCGGTTTCCTGGGCTCTGGATACCTTTGGCTTCCGCTGGCCAGTCACTATCGGAGCGATCCTGATGGGCATCTTCGGCATCCTGCGCGGGCTGGCTGGCGCCAATTATTCCCTGGTACTCCTGGGCATCGATCGGAATTGCGATCGCCCAGCCGTTCCTGATGAACGCCTGGACCAAAGTCCCGGCGCAATGGTTCAGCGTTGAAGAACGCGCCACTGCCGTGGGCATCGTCATCTTTGCCAACCTGGTCGGGTACCGGCATGGGTATGTTGTTACCCCCTATGTCTGATGGATTCGATGACCATTCCCTCAATTCAATTGCTTTTTGGAGGGATCGCTGCTGTTTCGGCCGTATTATTCGTGATCCTGGCACGTGAAAAACCGGCCACACCGCCCTGCCCGGATGGCCACGAGGTGCGCGCATTGATGCTGGACGGGTTGAAACATGCCCTGAAGGTTAAATCCTTCTGGTTGTACATGGCGGTCATGTTCATCGGCATGGGTCTGTTCAATGGCGTCACCACCTGGGTTGAAAACATCATCCGGCCGCGTGGTTTCACCCCCACAGATGCGGGCACGCTGGGTGCCTTGATGCTGGTCGGGCGGCCTGCTGGGTGCTGTGATCATCCCTCCATTTTCAGACCGGCAGCACAAGCGCACGCGTTACCTGCTGCTTGGGTTTCTGCCTGTCCATCCCGGGCCTGGTGGGTTTGATCTATGCCACCTCCGCCTGGCTGCTGTTCGTTTCCGCTTTTGCCTTCGGTTTCTTCCTGATCAGCGCCAGTCCGATCGGGATGCAGTACGCCGCCGAGATCACCCAGCCCACGCCGGAAGGCACTTCCAACGGCTTGATCCAATTGGTGGGTCAGGCTTCGGTGGTCTTCGTGTACATCATGGAAGCCATGAAAGCCCCGGATGGATCGTTCACACCGGCGCTGCTGCTGGGCGTGGGATTATTGTTGGTCAGCCTGGTGGTGATCAGCCAGCTGCGAGATCCGGTTTACCGGTAAGGGATAGTCTTTACGATTCGCAAAGGAAAAATGAACCAGGCAGATGATAACCTGCCTGGTTTTATTAATGATTTGCCGGGAGGATTATTTAGCCGTGCAATAGGGCACCCTTGTATCCGAGGTAACCCACTGGCAGGCCGGATAGAGCTCGCATGATTTTTCATCCGCAAAACCTGAGCAGATCGGTTGATCGGGTATCGGAGTCGGGGGCGTATCCAAAATGGGCACGCCTTTGACGTCGCCTTTAAATTCGGCTTGCGCGCCCCACACCCAGCAGTGTCGCTTGTGGTTTTCAAGGAAGATGTACCACCAGGTACTCAGATCATTGCGGCCTTCCACCGCGGCAGTCACTCCCTTCATTAACGTGTCATCGATCTTATACACCGATCCGGGACCGGCCCGGCAATTGAGGTTCTCCAGGGCAGTCACACTGGGAATCAGTGGATTTGCAGTCGGCGTGGCTGTGGCAATCATATAATCATTTGGCAACAGGGTCATTTGGGGTATTTCTATCGGGCAGGGTCCCAGGGGATCACTGAGGACAAACCTGCGGGCTTCGGAATAGACATTCTCGGTATCCCCCGGGGGATCGGTCATGATGCGCCAGTAGTATTGGGTACAGACCTCCAAGTCCGGTCTGGGTCGCTGGCCCGTCGTGGAGTCCAGGATCCTGGAATTCATCTGGTAGGCAAGACTGGAAAAATCCTCCTGCTCGGAGACCTGGATTTCATACATAAAAATCCGATTGCAGGCAGTTGGTTCTTCCCAAGTGAAGTTCAATTCTTCTGCTGGAAGAAAGGCATGATCTTCAGGCGAGAGCAGGTTGACCGGCTGAACGGTGTCATATTCGAATGGATAGATGTAGAAGCGGTTAGTCCCAGAGTCGAGATCGGTGCGTGCTTCATCCACGAAGTCTGTGGTCACATGCCAGTAAAAGGGGACACAAAACTCGTAATCGTAAGACATATGGCCGATATAGTTTGGAAACAAAGCCACGTCATCAAAGATTGGATACTGGAACTCAGGGTCAGGGCCCATCTGCATCAGATATTGACCTTCATAACCCAGGTAGCAGCTATTTGAATCATGGATCAGCCATCTTCCGTATGTGGATCCCAGTAGAAGCTGCTCGTTCCCCGGTATCACAAGTTCGACTGGAAGCATTTCGTTCAACGTACTGCAATGTGGTCCCGTAATCAAGTCGTACCTCCGTTCAGGACCTTGGGTGATTTCACCCGTGAGGGAGGTTCTTCGGTGTGAAATACTGATGAGATAGAGCTTTCCAGCTTCAAGTGGGACAGGGTATGGGATCGACCTCTCCCGGGTGGTCACGGTCACTGTATCGTCAGGGATCGGGTCATTGAATCCATCACTTTCGGTTCGCTCCCAAACTGCCAGGGCAAAAGAATCCCGATCGCACCACAGGGGTGGATAACTTTGATAGATATTAAATGTTACCAGCCCCGGCTCGGCATAACCATTTGGATCGTTGATGATGGGTGCATCCTGTGGAAAATTCACCGTGCACAGGTCCCAATTGCAACCGGACAACAGGATCAAAACGAATAACAGAACTGCTGAAAACCACAAAATGCCGCGTAGTTTCATTTTTCCCTCCGAATCGTTAACGATTCTACTTTATGTGTGATCAGTCTTCGAGTTGATTTACGGTGATGCGGGCGGCATTGGTGCGACTGATGTCGATATGGATCCATTATAGTACTGCTTTTATGTGGTTAGGGAGGGAGAGGTGGGAATATCATACGAAGAAGCTTAATTCTCCCGGCTCCTAATAATGATTAACAGAATTGGCGTGTGAATGTCTAAAAGCTGTGATACTAACGGAATGGCTCAGGTCCAGATGGCGGTCGGTCTTTCTCAGGAGAAAGTCCTCATGGTGGTTACCAACTTGAAGATGTGAGTTAAAAGCGTGGACCGGTTTACAGGTAAATTCAACCCGATCAAGTCCTTAGGAGAAAAATAGAATAATTTGCATATTTCTCATAAATATGATAAAGTATATCTAAATAGTCTAGTAAATTATCATTAGAAACCAAGCTGAACCTTTCTTCAAGTTGCCGTTATCTGGTCGACATCGGCGATATCGATTCAATTTGTGTCAGCACCTAATCATCCATGGCAATTCGGAATCTGTCATGGGGGAATATTCACACACTTTCCGAAGGAAAACAGAATGATCAAAAACCTCCGCATGTCAGTTACCACATTAATCCTGGTGATCCTTCAGGCTTGCAGTTCATTACCCGCCGGCCTGAACGGTACTCCCACAGCCTATCCGTTCGTGGCTGAAACGGGCGGGCCAGGGGGCTTCAGCGCGACACTATCATCGCCGGATATTGTGCAACTCACCTGGGAGCCCGTCGCCGATGCGACCGGTTATGAACTTCAGCTCGTGCCGAATGGACTGGATCCCCTGACCATAGCTTTCCTGCCTCCGGAGGCTGTCAGTTTCGAGCATCTCCTGGCGCCTGAGTCTAGCTTGTTGACCTACCGCCTGCAAACGATCACTTCCAGCGGCCCCGGCGGCGCATCGAGCCTTCAGATCACCACCCTGGCCCAAATGCCAAATCCGCTCACCGTGCAGGCACAATTCTCTGAAGCTGAAACCTCCAGCGCAGTGATCGGCCTGGCCGGGGGGACGCTTGAGACCACCGATGCACGGGGAGTCACTTATACCCTGGTCATCCCGGCAGGCGCGCTCGATACAGATCTTGAGATCAAAATGACGCCGCTGGGCGCCATCGGCGGCTGGCCGTTGGATGGTGCCTTTCAAGGTGGTGTGCGACTGGAACCGGAAGGCTGGCTGCTCGATGAGGTCGCTTATCTGACAGTTCGCATGCCGGGTGCAGCCTCATCCGATCTGGCGACTGTCGGTTTCGCCTTCAATCGCGGCGGAGAGGAATTCCACCTCGCACCTGTTATTAAGAGCACGACCTCGCTTGCGGGAATGGGTGCGGCCGGCGTGCGCCAGGCCAGCCGCAGCTGGCAGCAGGATGGGGGAGGGGGCAGTCTGCCGGTGACGCAGCTCAGGTCCACCGGTATCGGTGAGTCAAGCGCGGATGCAGCCGCGGCGTTGACCACCAATAACGCCCCGACCAATAGTAACGATGCGGCTGATCAGAAAGCGGCAGCAACTTCTGTTGAATTGGATGAATTGGCCCCTCTATTCACGGATGCACAATTGGCCGATATCCTGACAACTGATCTCCTGACCCAGATCCTCAACAATGTGGAGGATTGCAGTGATTTCACCCGTGCGGTTGGCTCCTTCCATGCCTGGGAGGTAAAAGTTGAAGGCCTGGGTGACACCAGTGGGTTCAAGGATAATATCATGGAGCAATTGGCGGAAAAAGCCATCGACACGATCGAGAAGGCCGGTGAGGAGTGCGTCAAAGCGAAGGAGGGCGTCGTCCCTGCGTCGATCCCCTGTGCCGAGAAACTGCTCAGGAACATTCAATCAGGTAGCAACTCATTCTATTCCGAACTGCAGGGTAAGATCACCAAGAACTCCGCCCTGAAGGACCGCATGAGTGCCGCGGATGATAAAACCGAACAGTGCCCGCATAGTTTTGGATTCAATAAAAATGACGTCGGCGGGTACCGCTGGATCAGCTCCTGCATTCCCACCCTCAACCGCCCCTACCAGGTTATCTGGGAGGGACCACTCTTCAAAGGTGTCTACCGTCTTTACCCGACCAATGAGACCGACCCATCAACCGGTCGGATGGAGGGTCAGTCGGTTATGGCTGTAGCGGGAGTATCCAGTGACATCATTTATAACGGCACTTATGTCATTGAAGCACTCAAAGAAGGCATGCCGGATAATCCGGTGAATATGACCGTGAGCCTGACCTTTCAAATGACGCTCACATCCTGTTCTGAGGGAAAGTGTATTACGACCTACGAAAATAATGTGCATTCGATTCCCTTGCAGGTCCGAAAGACACGCTGCTCGGCCCAATAGAAGTGATCCAAGCAATAACGCTATATGATTCATTAACCAGACGATTGCATAAAGTGGTGTCTTGAATAACCATCGGAGTGTGAAATGATCGCGAGTTTCTTATTGTCCTTGCGCGAAGGTGTCGAAGCAGCCTTAATTATCGGCATCGTCCTGGCTGTCCTGCGTAAAATGGATCGGAACGAATTGCGCGCATCCGTCTGGCAGGGTGCGGCCGCAGCCATCGCGCTGAGCATCCTGGCCGGATTGGGTTTCAACTGGTTGGGTGGGGAATTCGAAGGCCGTGGGGAACAGCTATTTGAGGGCACGGCGATGTTGATCGCCACGGCTTTCCTGACCTGGATGATCATCTGGCTTAAACAGCATTCCGGCTCGATGGAAAAACGGCTGGCTGCTGAAGTCGATAAAGCATCTCAATTGAGTAAGAGTCGAAGGGCTTTATTCGGTTTGGCGTTTCTGGCCGTGGGTCGCGAGGGGTTTGAGCTGGCAGTATTTTTAACTGCCATCCAGATGACCGCAAGCAGTTTTCAGACCATTTTGGGTGCGTTACTGGGATTAATTGCGGCTTTTGTAATCGGCTGGGTGACTTTCACCTCCAGTAAAAGCTTGAGCCTGCGTTCATTTTTCAGCCTGACGAATATTCTGCTGGTGTTGTTTGCCGCCGGTTTGCTCGCGCATGGCGTGCACGAATTTATTGAGGCAGGTATTATTCCGGGTGTGATCGAGCCGGTATGGAATATCAACTCAATCGTTGATGACCACAGCACTCATGGACAATTCCTGGTGGCCCTGTTTGGGTATAACGGGAACCCGTCTTTGACCGAAGTCATGGCTTACGTCCTGTACCTGGTATCAGCCTTCATCTTTTTGAAGAAACGACAGAAGGTAAACACCGTCTAGCCCAGGCTCCTGTTCCTTGCAGGTAGATACCCGAATACGACCATGCCATTTCCACGGAAGGCAATCATTCATCCAGCCTGCAGTTTCCTGGGGACGTTTCCCACCAATAAAATTGACAAATCTTTCAACTTCGATTAACATTCGTCCGCTTTGTTCGTGGCGAGGTAGCTCAACGGTGGAGCAGGGGACTCATAAGCCCTTGGATGTGAGTTCAAATCTCACCCTCGCCACTATTTTATTTAACATCAACTATCATTGCGAGCAGGCTGCAGCGCAGCCTGCGCCTGCCCTTTGTTCTTTCAAGGGTGGCAATCCGTTTAATCAGTAACGCCATGGCATAGTATCTCCGATTAATGGACTGCCACGCGCAATCCACAGGATTGCGCTCTCAGTGACATTCCCACATGCCCTCGCCACTATTTTAATTAACATCAACTGTCACGAAGTACTCCGCAGGAGTATTGCGAGCAAGCTGCAGCGCAGCCTGCGCCTGCCCTTTGTTCTTTCAAGGGTGGCAATCCGATTCAAAAGTAAAACCGTGGTGTAGTAACTCCGATTTATGGACTTCCACGCGCCATCCACAGACCACAATGTATCCTTGGGATAGCAGAGTCACTTCGATTACAATACCTATCATGCCCATCAACCACTTCGATATCATCTCTCCCATCTACGAGCGGTTCGGCCGTTTCGACCGCACCCATCCGATGATAAAGCTGTTAGACCTCCCGGTTAAAGGTCTCGTTGTCGATATTGGCGGTGGCACAGGCCGGGTTGCACAAAGTATCGCGGAGAACGGCTGTCCGGTGATCGTCGTGGATGTGTCTGCAGGTATGCTGACCCGCGTGCATGGAAAACCCGGGCTCATCCCCCTGATGGCGGATGCAGCCGCGCTACCCTTCCGGTCAGGAAGCGTGAGCCGTGTCCTGATCGTGGATGCGCTTCACCACATCCGGAAACAGCGTGAAACGATCCGGGAGCTCTGCCGGCTGCTCGAGCCGGGCGGGGTGGGGGTGGTGGTCGAACCGGATACCAGCGTCTTCGTCGTAAAGTTGATCCGGATCATGGAGTTGGTTCTATTGATGGGCAGCCACTTCTTGAAAGACACCGAACTGCGGACGCTCTTCGCAGGCGAGAGCGGGTTAACGTCGCTGACCGCCTGGCGCGGTAACTTAATGCTCACATTCGTCAAATCCAAATAAAAACCCCGGCTGAAAAGCCGGGGTTTACTTTCTAGAACCAATCCCTGCGGATAAAAATATAGATCACGAAAAGGCATATCGCCACGAAAAGACCGATGACGAAAATATAGGCCAGTGGGTGCGCTGCGAACGGCAGTTGCACGTTCATGCCGAAGAAGCTGGTCACGATGGTCGGGATGCTCAACACGATGGTGATGGAAGCCAGGAATTTCATGACCACGTTCAGGTTGTTCGAAATGATCGACGCAAAGGCGTCCATCATGGAACTGAGAATGCCGTTGCTGATGGCGGTCATTTCGATGGCCTGTTGGTTCTCGGTGATCACATCATCCAACAGGTCCTCATCCTCTTCAAAGGCCCGGAAGGTATGCGTCTTGTTGAGGTGTTCCAGGATCAACTGGTTGGCTTTCAGGGCTGTGGTGAAGTAGACCAAGCTCTTTTGATATTTTAGGAGTTCCAATAACTCCTTGTTGCGCATTGACAGGGTCAGCTTGTCTTCCAGAAGGTCCACATTCTTGTCGATCTGTCTCAGGTAATCCAGGTAGCGGGAGGCTGTCCTGAGCAGGATCAACAACAGCATGCGGTTGCGCTTGCCGGTCGAGAAGTTGCGCGATTTCCCATTAATGAAATCATCCAGCAGGTCCGTATCGTATTTACATACGGTCACGATATAGTTGTCGGTGGAGATAATACCCATCGGAATGGTGTCGAAAGGCAGATCCGCATTGGGTTCGAATTCGATCGGGATGCGCAGGATGATCAGCCGCGTGCCGTCGTCTTCGCGTTCGATACGCGGGCGTTCATCCTGGTCGAGTGAGTAGGTGATAAAGTCCAATGGGATGCCCAGCTTGGTGAGCTGTTCCATCTCTTCGTTGGTGGGATCGACACAGCGAATCCAGCAACCGGCGACCTGTTTGGGCAGGGTTGCGATGCCGTTGTCAGTCCGTTTGTAGAATGTGATCATGATTCACCTCCTTTCGTGATTCCCCAAAGATTTTCAAGAACACGCTATTTTCAACCCGATGCCCGCTTGTGTCAATAGATTTGCCCAGTACCAATATTCCCGGAAATCCGGTACATTATTCGTGTGTTGTTGGGTAAAATTAGACCGGAGTACAGCATGCGCATCACACGCTTCACTGATCAAAATAACCCACCCGGCTGGGGCTGGATTTCCGGCGAAAAGATCGGCATCCTAGAGGGGGATCCCTACGGTGCTTTTCGACGCAGCAAACCCACCCTTAACCTTAACGAGGTGAAGCTGCTGGCGCCGGTCAGCCCGGGTAAATTGATCGGCATCGGGCGCAATTACGCCGAACATGCGCGCGAACGGGGCGTGGAGGTGCCGGTCATCCCCATGTTCTTCCTCAAAGCGCCCACCAGCATCATTGCCACCGGTGAGACCATCATCCTGCCGCCGCAATCCCAGCGGGTCGAACACGAAGTGGAACTTGCGGTGGTGATCGGCAAAGCCGGGCGCTGGATCGACGCTGGTCAGGCTGGCAGCCACATCCTGGGTTACACGGTCGCAAATGACGTCACCGCCCGTGATCTGCAGCAGGTCGATGGGCAGTGGGCGCGTGCCAAGGGCTTTGACACCTTTTGCCCGATCGGGCCGTGGATCGATACGGATTTCGATCCGGCAGAGGCGATGTTATCCTGCCGGGTCAATGGCGAGCTGCGCCAGACAGGCTCAACCCATGAGATGATTCACCCGGTCAGGCAGCTGGTAGCCTATCTCAGTTCGGTGATGACCCTGCTGCCAGGAGATGTGATCCTGACCGGGACGCCGGCCGGCATCGGCCCGCTGGTTCCGGGGGACACCCTGGAGAGCAGCATCGAAGGACTGGGAACCATTCAGAATCCTGTCGCGGCACAACCGGATCAAATGAAATATTAACAAACGTGTGGTATTAATACGATATGAGGAGAGAATACATATGTTAAACCGTGTCGATAATCAAATCAGTAGGGAGCAAAAAATGAAAAAAACGTTTGGTAGGGTATTGACGATAGTTGTTGCATTATTCGCTTTCATGATCTTGATGATGGCGTTTTTCATCGTGCCGGCCGGCTCGGTGGGCGTGGTAACACGCTTTGGCGCAGTTAACCGTGTGGCTTATCCTGGTATTGGCATGAAGATCCCCCTGGTGGAGGGGGTGGTCAAGATGGACGTCCGCACGCAAAAGGATGAGGTGGATACCTCTGCCGCAAGCAAGGACCTGCAGGTGGTGACCTCGACCATCGCGGTCAACTATCACCTGGATGGCAAGTATGCCGTGGATGTCTACCAGAACATCGGAAGCCATTACCAGGATATCGTCATCGCCCCGGCCATCCAGAATATTTTCAAGGCGACGACAGCCAAGTATACGGCCGAGCAGTTGATCACCAACCGGGAAGCCGTGCGCATCCAGGCAGAGGAAGCACTGTCCACACAGCTGGCTGTCTACCACGTGATTGTTGAGAATTTCAACATCGTGAACTTCGACTTTTCGCCGGAATTCAACGCGGCTATCGAGGCCAAGCAGGTCGCCCAGCAACAGGTTGAAACGGCCAAACAGAAACTGGCTCAAGCTCAGGTGGATGCCCAGACTGTGCTTGCCGCAGCCAAGGGTCAGGCGGATGCCCAGGCCATTTTGAATTCATCCGGCGCATTGACCGAAGCCTATTTGAGATACCTGGCATTGACCAAGTGGAACGGCATCCTGCCGAACGTGACCAGTGGTGCCATCCCGTTCATCGATGTCGGTACGTATCAGGCGACCACCACGCCTTAAAGCGTTATTAAACATGCTGCGGGCCACCAGAAAAGGTGGCCCGTTTTTATACATATCGTCATACGGTTATTGTCTGACAATCTCTGCATGCTATAATAACTTCCTTCAGCTGTGATCTCTTTATCCAGAGGAGATGGGCAATGCCGGTGGAATCAAAAACGCACTCGAACCCTACAAGCGGGGGAGTATTCAAGCTTTTATTGATCGCGATCTGCCTCGAAGGTTTTATCGCCCTTCCTTTCTTTTTCCAGATCCCTTCACTGCAACGTTCAACCTGGCTTTTGGGCCTCTCTCTCTCCCGCTGGTTGGTGATACTGGCATTCAGCGTGATCCTGGGAATTTTCAGTTCAGTTACCGCTCGCTGTCTGTTTGACAGGGGTTGGTCCCGGTCTTTTTATACCAGCATCCATGACTTCCTGTCTGACCCAGCACGCTTCTGGGAATCCCTGTTGGCTGCCACCCTGCTGTCAGTCTTCGGCTGTGCAATAATGATCTCTTTCAATATAGGTCCTGAAGCCTTGAAAACCGGTCTTTTCGGGATACTGTTCTTCCGTTTGGAGCCATTGATCGCCTGGTTGACACTCACTTTTGTGGAAATCGCTCTATACCTGGTCCTGAAGGTCAGAAATCGTACACCAACACTCGACAATAAGATTCTGTCTTTAACGATCGTTATGATTTCGCTGGCCAGCATCGCTGCATTCGTTTATTGGTTTACGCTTTACCTGGATCTCCCCTGGGTCTCCAGCCTTAAGAATTGGTTTTGGCTCCATAACGATAAAGGCGGGATCCACGGCATTCGTTTTGTGGTTTTGTGGTTGCTCTCACTTTTGGTTTTTTACCTGGTCTACAAGAAACTGCGCTCTGCGAAACTGGGGTTGGCCATCCTGATAATATTCGGTTATATCCTGATGGTCGGTATCGGTTACGTCGGGGGCGATAACGGCTTTGAAACACTCAAGAGAATACATCTGGGTATGAATAATCAGGCGGATTATAGCTATTTAGCTTCCCATCGTTGGATCACACCCTGGTTGGTGATCACCCAATATGAAGATATCGCCAATGGCTCGATACTCAGTGGTTCCAAACCACCTGGGACGCTTTTACTTTATTCAGTGACTCAGCAAATTTCCGAAGCCTTGTTTCATCCAGCGGACAATATCGCGGACCGCCGGGACAAGCTGACTGAAGTTATCTCTGTCGTTTTCCCTTTGCTGACGATGTTGACCCTGCTTCCACTTTATAAGGTTGCCCGGCGTTTCCTGGAGGAGAGGGAAGCCCTGATCCCCTGCATCCTTTATCTGACCGTTGCGAATGTTCTGCTGATGCCCCTTGGTTTGGACAAAGCGTTATCTCCGGGCTTATTCATGGTCGGGCTGTACTTGATCATAAAGATCTCAAGTGGACGGAAATTCATACCTGGCCTGGGGCTGGGTCTTTACTTGTTCATCGCCCTCTTCTTTTCATTTTCCCTCTTACCGCTGCTTTTATGGGCACCCCTGTGGTTCCTGGTGGATGATTTTAATAATAATCGAAAGGAACTCTGGACGCGATTGGTACGTCCGCTGATCGGAGTCGGGCTGGGATTTCTCATGACCGCTGTTATCTTCTGGTTTGCACTCAATTACAACATTCTCACCCGTTACACACATACCTTGTATTGGCTCCGGGTCGTGAGCCATTACGAATACTCATTTACCTATTTTTGGGAGACGCTGGTCGGTAACAATATAGAACTGGCGGCCTGGTCGAGTTTTCCCCTGGCCTTATTCGTGACGGTCCAGGTTATCATTTCGGTCATATCAGCCATCAAGCATCATGCCCAACGCATGGATCTATTCTTGATCGTCTTCCTCATCGTTTATGGCTTACTAAACCTTAACTCTCAAGTGAATGCAGAGGTTGGTCGGACCTGGTTGTTCATGGAGACAGTTTTTGTCCTGGCGGCCGGTTATTTTATCAGCCGTGCAATCCAGTTGCGCACCGCTGCAATGCTAAGCCTGGCTGCTATCCAGCTGGTTACGGTTTATTTCCTGTTGGCCTACCAATGCCCTTGCTGGACACCATATTAAGATCTTATCCCGGATAGTTTCTGTTACAAAGTCATCCTGTTGTATGGGACGGGTGGAGCGCCTGCCCTCGATTATTGGGCGTTGCTCCACCCTTGGTATTATTGATTAGCTGTGGAATCCGAAGAGCCCTAACTGACTCCCCGTGAGGTGAATACGCGGATGGCGGCCGGGCCGGCCACCGGGCATCTTTTTTCACACGTGCCGCAGCCGATGCACAGGTCGGGAACGACCCGCGGCAGCTGCAGTCGATTTCCATGAATGTCGGTGCCTTCCTCGAGGATGATGGCCTTCTCGGGCAGGGGGCAGACTTCCTGGCAGACGATGCAGGCCTGGCGTTCTCCCCAGGCGATGCAGTGGGAGACATCGATGGATGCGCAGCCGATGATGGCTGATTGCTTTTGCTCCAGGTCCAGTTTGGGGATTGCGCCGGTCGGGCAGACCTGGCCGCAGACATTACAGCCATACTCACACTGCCCGATACGCGGTACCAACACCGGTGCCCACAAGCCTGATAGCGCGGTTTCGGTGATGGAAGGCTGCAAGCCCCCGCTGGGGCAGACCCTCAGGCATTCCGAGCAGCGGATGCATTTAGAGAACAGGTCTCCAACTTGCGCGCCTGGCGGTAGAAGTTGGTGGGCATGGCTCAACTCATTCGAGGCCGTGGTATTGAGTTTCAGCAGGAAGAGCGCCGCGGCGCTTAGCCCGGCCGTCCGCAGCAGGTCACGCCGGCTGAGGTCATAGGGTTGATGAATATAGGCCTGCCGTTTGGCCGAAAAATGCGTCGCCCCGATCGGGCAGTCATCCAGACAGTTCATACAAACGGTGCACTCTGCCGGGTCGGAGAAGTACCCTTTACCGGGGTCGATCGTGCCGGTCGGGCAGCCTCTGGCGCAGACGCCACAAGCGCTGCAGCTGTCATCCACCTGCCGTTTGACCAGCGCAAATTTGCTGATCAAACCCAGGCCGCCGCCGAGCGGACACAGATAACGGCACCAGAAACGTTCACGGTAGAGATTCAGCAGCAGGAGACCAATGAAAAAGATGACGAAGAGGGCAGAGTACCGGTAGGTTTCGATATCCGGGGGTAGGAGGAGTGGCCGAATGCTGATCTCAAAGCTGCTCACCGGACCTTTGAACAGATCGATGGGGTAGATCCATTTTTCAACGGAAGTGATCAAGAGGTTAACCACCGGCCAGATGAATACCGTCAGGCTGCGGAACAGGATTGCCAGTGGATCCAGGAACAGGAAGACCAGGCTTCCGAAGACAGCCAGGGTGAGCGAGACGATCAGCAGGATATGTTTAACCTTGCGCATAGGCTCAAGGGGATCTAAATATTGTGACGGTCTCCTGGCCGGCAGCCAATCGAATAGCGTGCCGAGCGGGCAGATCCAGCCGCACCAGGCTCGTCCCAGCAGGACTGCACTGATCACCGTGACCAGGCTGAGTAGGGTCCAGGGCAGCCAGGCATGGCCGGACAGCCAGAAAGCCAGCATGGCGAAGGGGTCGAGCCAGAAAGGCAGGGAAGTGAGGGGTTGTCGCAGAGCCCACTGTTTGAGTCCCAGGAAAATAACAAAGAAGGCGAGGAAGGCCAGAACCTGGGTCAGGCGGCGTGCCAGCAGCCAGGGAGATATACGATGTTTCTTGCGGACGTTTTTACGCGGCAAGGTTGATCTCTTCAATTTTCATCTGCGAGAGATCACTGATACCCAGGCCCATGGCCGCCCCGGCCAAGACGTAATCGAGGTCCTCCCCGCGTAGGCCGAACAGCGTGGCGGCATAGGCATCCGTGGCAACAATATCCGGTGAGGCGATCAGCGTATCCAATTTCTGAACCGCGGCCGGATCACCGCCGGTCGGACCGCCATAGGTCAGGATGCGCACGGCGTCCACCACGGTCAGAGCAGGCCGGATCAGGCTGGCGAGGTCTGCCAGGCGCACACCGATGTTGCGGTGGTAGCCAGGTCGATTCTGGACCACGCCCAGCAGGTTCTTCATCCCGAGGGTCAGTCTGGCCAGACTGTGATCCTTGGCGATGGGAACATTGATCAGCACATCCGCATTCAGGATCTCATCATAGACGGAGGCTGACTGGATATCCCTTCCTTCCGGGATATCCGTTTCGATATATTTAATCCCTGACATGACTTCCATCTGCCCGCCATTGGCTTCCACCTGTTCCTGGATGCCCGAGTACTGGTAGGCCTGGCTGGCGGTGCCATCGAACGGGCTGTCCATCACCCGCACCCGTCCAGCGCCGGCCTCGAAGCACAGTTTGACCAGCGCTCCCACCACCCAGGGATTGGTGGTGGCGGCCTGGTCATAACTTCGGTAGGCGACGCAGATATTGGGCTTGATGACGACATTCGCGCCGGGTTTGACGAAGGTCCCCATGCCGCCGAAGACATCCAGCGCTCTGCGGACCAACGCTTCGGGTTCGCCATTGCGAACGACCGCCATTAAATTGGTGAGGGCTGGTGGTTTTGGAGGTGGCCTGGGTTTCAGCGGTGGGTGAGAGGGCGCCTTCGGTCACCGATATGGCAGGCGCTTTGGGGGGCAGGTCGGCTGGTTTTACCCCACAGGCTGCCAGCAAGGCGCCCAATGTGGTGGCCCCGGCTGTCGTGGAAGCTGCTTTCAGGAAATCGCGGCGGGAGATGTGGGTCTTATTTTTCATGATGGTTCTGTCTCGTAGATCTGATGGGGTTAGGAGGCTGGAACTTGCCATCCCTTCAGGTGTGGGATAACAACTGATCGTAATTAGAACGAATTATACCCAAGAGCGGGCGTAATTTCTTTATATGTTAAAATTACAAGATTGTAACGAAAAAATATGCCAAAAAGACCCCGATCCCAGGTTCAATCGCAATTCATGACCCGGATTAAAGTTTTACTATCCATGATCGCCCTGCAGGGTCTGATCGCACTACCCTTCCTATTACAAATTCGCTCCATGCAACGAAATTCATGGTTGTTCGGCTTCTCACTTTCCCGCTTGGTGGTCTTCCTACTGTTCGGATTACTCATTCTGTTCATCCTCTCATTATCTCTGAGGTTTTTCATTCATTCTAAGTGGTCCAGGGTGGTCAGTGACAGACTTCACACTTTCCTGTCTGAAATGAAGCACTTGTGGCCTGCCATGTATTGCAGCATTCTGTTTGTGGTAGCCGGCCTGGCTCTCTTGATAATCTTCAATGTTGGACCAATTGGGTTACGGGCTGGGTTCTTCGGGGTTATATTCCTGCGTGTGCAGCCTGTTGTGGCCTGGCTGACACTATCGCTGCTGGAGGTTGTCATTTTTCTATTGGTGTTAATCCCATCCCTTAAGCTGGAAGAGACAACCTGGCCTTATTGGCTATCGATCGGTGCTTTTGCCGCGGCCGGATTGGCTGCCTTCACTTACTGGATCTCTCTTTATTTGGACCTTGGTTGGTGGGAAAGGATCAACAACTGGTATTGGGTGCATTTAGAGAAAGGTGGGATTCACAGCCTACGCTTCCTGGGTTTATTGGCCCTGGCACTTCTGGTGTTTAGCTGGGTTTACTTGAGCCGGTTGTCTCCACGATTGCGCATCATTGTGCTCATGCTTTTTGGTTATATGCTGATGATCGGTATTGGTGCTGTTGAAGGGGATAACGGATTCGAGGCTTTACGCGGCAAGCTCCTCTTCCTGAACAATCAAGCCGTCTACAGCAATGTCGTCTCGGAGGAACATGTCGATCCAGCCACGCTGGTAAGCAATTATGAGCATTATGCATATTACACAATGTTCCTGGGAGCTAAACCTCCAGGTACGCTACTCCTGTATGCTGTCATCCAAAAAGCCAGCGAGTTCATCTTCCATCCGACGGATACTTTCGATGCCCGTCTGCTGCGTGTCACCCAGGTTATTGTGGTTTTGTGGCCATTGTTAACTGTGCTCACGATACCATTGCTGTATCGGTTGGCACGGCAGTTCCTGGACGAGCGGGATGCTTTCATTCCATGCATCCTATACCTGACCGCACCAAACGTCCTGCTTATGCCGCTTGGTCTGGATAAGGCTTTCTACCCGTCTTTATTCTTGATAGGTATCTACTTGATTCTGCGGTCTGCGCAACTGCGGACCTTTTCATCGGGATTATTGCTGGGCTTGTATCTCTACCTCGGTTTATTCTTTTCATTTTCATTGCTCCCGCTCCTGCTCTGGGCGCCACTCTGGCTGTTGGCAGATGGCTTTGACCAGAATCGCAAGATGCTTTTTCCACGCCTGATCCGTCCCTCGCTGGGCGTCGGGATCGGTTTCTTGGCCATAGCCTTGGCATTTGTAATCCTCCTCGATTACAACGTCTTGGTCCGCTACCAGGGGGCAATGGAGTGGCACCGTTATGCAAACAACTTCGACCTTACGGGCGGTTTCCTGTTGAACGCAATGGTTGTCAATAATCTCGAGCTGGCGACTTGGACGAGTTTCCCTATGATCATTATCGCCGGAGTCCAGATCGTGACTTCGCTGGTGTTCGTTATTCGGCGTCGTGCAACCCCTGCCGATGCATTTCTTGTGGTGTTCTTATTCGTGTATCTCTGTCTGAACATGTTTGGCCAAATGCATGGGGAGGTGGGGCGTGTCTGGTTGTTCCTGGTGACTATCTTTTCACTAGCAGCCGGTTTGTTCATCAGCCGGGTAAGGCTTATCCGTGTGCCGGCTCTTTTGATTTTGGTTGTTCTGCAAATATTGACCACCTATTTTCTGCTGGCATACCAGTGCCCCTGCATTACCGGGTAATATCGACTGCTTCGTGTATTCATCCCCTATAAAACTAAAGAAGGAACGGTCATGAATGTGTGTGTGATGCATGTGTGTGTAGGCGCGACCCGCTACGAACCTGGTGGACGGAATCCTCCTGAAGGGGGGCAGGTGGCTCGAGCCCGTTCTTGTCCTTTGGGCGAGTCCTGCGAGCGAAGTGAGCAAGGACAAGTTCTCAAGCTCGCTTAGCGAGCGCAGTGCCCGAGCGAAGCGAACCCTCTAATTTCGAGGGCTATGGGGGACCACCTGCACGTCGGTGGTATGAAAAAAAGGGACGCACAGTATGTACGTCCCATGAATCTGGTGGGCGGAACCCTCCTGAAAGGGGGCATGCAGGGCCTCGAACCATGCGTTCTTTGCGCCCCCGCAGGGGGTGTCGACCGAAGCAGTTAAAGGAAAAAGGAGTCCGCTCATGCGGACCCCTATGTGGTAGGCGGAACACCCTCCTAAAGGGGGGCGGATGGCTCTCACCTGCTTCGCAGGTACCATCATAAAAAAATGGGACGCACAATATGTACGTCCCATATAACCTGGTGGGCGGAACACCCTCCTAAAGGGGGGCGGGTGGCTCTCACCTGCTTCGCAGGTACCATCATAAAAAAATGGGACGCACAATATGTACGTCCCAAATAACCTGGTGGGCGGAACACCCTCCTAAAGGGGGGCGGGTGGCTCTCACCTGCTTCGCAGGTACCATCATAAAAAAATGGGACGCACAATATGTACGTCCCAAATAACCTGGTGGGCGGAACAGGGCTCGAACCTGCGACCTCAGCTGTGTAAAAGCCGTGCTCTGACCAACTGAGCTACCCGCCCGGGAGATTTCTATTATATCCGGTGAATGGAAAAGGTTCAATGTTGATCAATCAGTGATTTGGAATAGTGCTAAACAGAAACACCCGAGCGAGTGAATACGAGCGAGCCCCGCGAGAGAAACGAGCAAGGGCGGGGATGTATTAAAGCAGTCGAAGCTCTCCGGTAGGATTTGATAAAAAAACACTCGGAACGAGTGTTTTCTCCAGTCGGGGCGAGAGGATTTGAACCTCCGACCTCTTGCACCCCATGCAAGCGCGCTAGCCGGACTGCGCCACGCCCCGAATTGAGAGCCGTATTATAAACGCATCCCAACCATTTGACAAGCGAACAGTCTTATTTCACCCGACCGATGGCGTAAAAGGTGGGGACGTGCAGCACACGGCTGCCCTCCGCCCAGGCTGCCCGGTCGAGGTCGCAGTAACGCTCGATCTCAGCCGGAGCCAGCCAGCCTTGCAGGTCGTGTCTTAACATCTCGCGCTCGGAAGCCAGGGTTTCATTCGCCGGCTTGCCTTGCCATTGGCCACCCAGGATGCCATACTCGATGCCCTCCAAGCCGGTCTGGATGAACCAACCGGAAAGCAGGCGTCCGGCACGGGTGTTCGCGCCCTGCTTTTTCAGACCGTGGGTCTGCAGCCTGCCCAGCTTTTCCAACGCCAGCGGACTGTCGATGCGGCTGTCATGGTCAGGTTCGGCCAGCGCCAGGATTGCGCCACCCGGTCTGCAAACCCGCGCCATCTCCTTAAGGGCAACCACCGGTGTCTTCAACCACAACAACAGGAAATGGCATACGACCACATCAAAGATCTGGGTCGCAAACGGTAAATGATACCCATCTCCATTTACGAAAGAGGAGTCTTTATCGTATTTTTGCGCGATCTGCAGGATGCCATAATCGATATCCAACCCAACCACCTGAGCCTGCGTATGTCTGGTGAAGCGTCCTGCTGATGGCCCCACTGCCACAGCCGACCTCCAGAACCCGACGGGCATCCTGGAGGGATGCCCGCTGGTACAGGTATTTGCGTATTTCGGCCGTCCACCCGGCTTGCAGCAGGTAGCGGGCGTGCCAGTCAGCCGGCGTCAGTCCGGCCGGTTGTTCCATATTTCTTCCCAGGTCCCTTCGAGCAGGTTGCCGAAGACCGGTTGGACGCCCTGCGCGGGCATGACATCCCCATCCGGTTCCAGGTACAGCCAGACCTTGCCCGCGCCTGGGATGGCGACATCTTCGCTTTCCAACGCCACCGGGTGATTATCGGAGTAAGGCACCGGCATATCCCAGACCAGGTTCAGGCCTTTCATGGCCAATAGGTCCCGGGCTTCCTTCAGCTGGGGACCGAACTTCACATCACTGGTGCTGAGTGAGACCGAGGTCACCCCCAGGCTTGCCAGACGTTCGAAGACGGGCGTGTACTTCTTGACCAGCGTGGGCGTCAGGGTGACATGCACCGTCACGTGGATATCCTCTGCCAGGGCATCCTTGATCGCCTCCCAGGATTGCTCGTTATCCGGGTTGAGCACGATCATCAGGTGATCCAGGCCGGCTTCCAGCAGGGCATGCAGGTATTTGGGATCCGTCAGCCTCATTCCATCGGTGATCACGCCGCAGACCATCTCCAGTTTCTCGATGTGGGTGACCAGTTCCGGCAGGTCCGGGCGCAGGGTGGGTTCACCACCGGTCAGGAGCACATGCGGGATCCCGGCTGCGGCAGCCTTATCCAGGATGCCTTTCCATTCATCGGTGGTCAATTCGCGTTTGACGCGTTTCACCGGGGCGGCATCCTTGCGGGTGCCTTCGGTCCGGTAAGTCAGGGCGCAATCCAACCGCAGGGGTGCAGACAGCTCGATCGAGTGGGGTTCCAATCGCTCAAATCCCAGATAGGTTTCCGGTTCGAGATCGGGTGTATCGACCAGCGTCATGATCCGGTCGCGCAGGTTGATGAAATCGGCGGCGATCTGGGTTTTGTTGATCCTGGCGTAACGTGAAGAGACCCGGTTGACCACGGTCTCCTCCGAAGAACCATGCACCAGGTAGTAGGCGTATTCCGCCGCGGTCTGGTTCAAATGAAGAAAAGTGGAAGCATTTACGATGAGGATCCCGCTGCCATCAGCCTCCATCCGCAAATGCAAGCGGTAAGGTTTTTCGGCCTCGGGCGGGGACTGGTAATGATAGACGCCTGGCGCCAGGGTCTTTTGTTTTTCTGTAGAGGTGATCGGGCGCAGGAAATCGATTATCTTACTTCTTAGTGTACTCATGGGATCCTCGCTTCATAAGACTGGTTGGTACTGGGTGGGCACAACTGCACCGGCTTCACGTGCCAGCGGGCAGCCGCCGCCGCATTCGGAGAACAGGCTGCAGGAGGTGCACAGGGGTGGTGCGTCCCGGTGTTCGCGTAAACTGATGGCCAGGTCGTGGTTCCAGATCGTTTCCCAGGGTCGCTGTCAGGATATTGCCCAGGCTGGAATAGTAGGACTGGCAGGGGATGACACTGCCATCCGGTTCGATACACATGTTGTAACGGGCGGCGGTGCAGCCCTTGACGCCCAGCTCGAGCAGCAGCGGATCAAAATGGCAGTACAGGGTGGGGGTGTACCAGATCAGGCGTTGATCGTGCTCACCGGTCAATGTGCGGGCGATCTCGAGCAGGGGGGGCAGTTCGCTTTCCGAAATGCCGCGATTCACCTGGGCGCCCTTGCCGGAGTAGATCAGGGCATTCAAGCCCACCGTTGGAACGCCCAGCTCGTGCAGGAAATTCAGCGTACCAGTGAGTTCCGGGCTGTTGTCCTGCAGCAGGGTGGTGTTGGTCATGACGTACAGCTGGCTCGCCAGTACATTTTTCAATCCACGCACCGTCTGGTCCCAGGCGCCCTTGCATCTCACCATGCGGTCGTGAACCTCGGGCAGGTGCGACTCCAATGTGATCTGGGCATGGTCCAGTCCGGCATCCACCAGCCTGGCCACGTACTCCGGGTCGGCCAGCCGGCGGCCATTGGTATTGATGCCGGTGATCTGGCCATTGTGTTCGGCATGCGCGATCAACTCGGGCAGGTCGTCCCGCAGGGTGGGCTCACCGCCGGTGAAGACGATGTGGGGGATGCCGAGTGACCACAGCTGGTCCAGGATGCGCTTCCACTGGTCCGTATCCAATTCCGGATACTCCCGCCCACGTCCGTTGTAGCAGTGGGCGCAGTCGTTATTGCAGCGATAGGTGACCGCCAGGTCCATCCGGTAAGGAGCCGTTGGAATCGAGCTGAAGGGTGCGGTGACTTCCAGTTCCAGGTCGCAGATCGGGCAGCTCCCGTCAGGGAAGATCAATTCATCGAACTGACCGATGAAGGCATTCGAGTCCTTGAGCGCCGTCTGCCGGTCGATCTGGTAACACTTGCGCAAATAACCGGCCAAATGATTCGCATCCTGACCGTCGAGGGTCTGGTAGGCCATCTGGGCAGCGGTCGGGTTCAGATGAAAGATGCGGGCAGCGTTCACGATCAGGGTGCCATGGCCATCCGGGTCGATGCGCAGGTGTACGCGCGATCGATCCCCGGCCCGTTCTTTCAAGAAATGGTACAACCCGGCAGGGATCTGATCACCCGGTCCGGGCGACCCCTTCAACCTGCTGCGAAGGCTGTTCAGTACCGGCATGTCTGGAGGGGTTACCGGCCGCCACCTGCGCAGGCGCAGGCGCAACCGGCACAGGCGCAGGCACAGGCACAGGAGTGCCCGCCACCGCCGCCGCCACTTGAACGCCAGCCGCCGCTGGAGCGTGCTAGGAGCCGGCTTGGGTACCGGGTTGGTCTTGTTGGTGATGGCGCTGGTGAATCCCGCCACATTACCGATCACGCCTGCTGAGAAATTCTGGACGCCTTTCACCATTGAGGCGGCAAAATCAGAACCGGGCAAATGCGGCAGGCTGACCGGTTTATTCAAAACAGATGGGCTCGGCAAGCCGGTCGAGGAGGTTTTGCCGACCTTCGGAACAGCGGCGGTCGTCGGGAACGGAAGTCCGGCGATAGCTCGGGTCGTAATTTCCCCACCATTGGGGCAGGAAGACCGGTCCGCTGCCGAAAACATCGCGGGTTTTGCCGTCATAATTCTTATCCGCCATGGTCCAATCCATGACCTCTTCGTACTTCTCGCTCTTGACCTCGGGTGTGGCCGCTGCGGTGACCTGGGCCCAGGCCCGTTCGATGATCTGCTCGTAGTAGGTGATGGTTTCCTTGCGGGAAAAACCCTTCATCTTTTCAGAAAGAGTCTTGATCAGGCTGACCATCATCTCCTGGAGTGCTTTTTGTCGTTCGGCACCCTTCAGCTTGAATGCATTGATGAATTCGGTCTCATAGGTCTGCAGGCTTGCAGGCTGCGGGGTGGTTAGCCTCGATCTCGAGTGGATCGCTGGTCTTCACGACCGCTGCGCCTTTTTTGATCGCCGCGAACAGGATCATGGTCAGGATCTTGTCCATCGGTTGTTCCATCAACACAGCTGCCTCCACGGAGGTCAGACCCCGTTTGATGCCATTGCCCTCGATCGAGATCTTGGGTGGCAGGTATTGCAGCTTGCGTTTGGAGGCGTTGCGGGCAGCGATGACGATGATCACGATGGTCAGGATGACCAGGCCGCTGCAACAGATATACGGGAGGATTTCCCCCCAGGTGATGGGCGGGGTGGTGACGATGGCGGATTCAGGGACATAACTCTTGGGGAATGCCGCGCCGAAGATGTATTGCGTATAGGAATTGGCAGCACTGCTTTGCCACTGGTAATAGATCTGTCCGGAGGTGGTATGACCTGAGGAGGGCGTCGTTCCTCCCGGCCAGCCGCCTTCCGGCAGGAAGTAGCGCGGTTCGTCCACGCCGACACTCGGCGGAAGGACGATCGTCATGGTCAGATCAGTCGTGCCCTGGACGTACTCATATCCGAACCAGTTGGGTGAAAACTGGAAGCTGGCGTAATCCGGGATTTCGGCATTATCAGCCGGGTATAGGATCGAGGATATACCATCGATCGATACCACCACCGTGCCGGATCGGCCCGGCAGGATGGCATTGCTTCCCAGCCCGAGGGTGACGCCATAGCCGGTCTGGACGTACTGTGCATCCGCGTAGGAGATATCGTAGATCGCCTTGCCATCCACGCTGGCTGCAACGTCGCTCAGGCTGAAACTCTTGTTGGGCAGGCCAATATCCACATAATCCAATGGTGACGCGGATGTTGAGTTCGTGAAGACATAGGTGATGTCCACATCCATCGTGCCCTGATCGGTGATGCTGACCACCACGTCCTGGGAATCCACCTGGAACAGGTAGGTCTGGGCGAAAACAGCGGATGTAAAAGACAGTAACAGGATGACAGCTAGCAGGAGGATCGATGTCAGTCGTTTCATGCTTTTCACCATTTGGGATCTTCGGTCAGCTGGTATTGGGTGTGACAGAAGGGGCAGGTCACCTGGAGGGCGCCTGCAACCATTTTTACATTCTCGGATGTGAGGTTTCCGCCGCAGGATTTGCATTTCATCGAATCCAGGGATATATTACCCGGCAGATCGATCTTCAGGGTAACATTCTGGGTATCTTTGGCATCGGCAGCCTTTTTACGTGTTCCCAGCCAGATGATCACGATGGCAATCCCGACCAGGATCAAACCAATAATGATCCAGGCAGGGGAGCCATCCGGGCTGAAAGCCCCCAGCAGGAACAGCACTCCGAAGAAAATCAATATCGATGAAAATATCACGCTGATGGTTCGACTCATTTCTTCCTCCAAACCGATTGGATTCTGACCTTAGAAGTTTAACCCATTCTTTTTCAACGGGCAATGCCTGGGATCCATATAAATGTTGCTTGAGGCTGATGACAGGTCTTATTTCTCAGCTTACAGGTCGTTAAAGCCACAACACTATCTACGTGAATAACAGCCAGCGGTTCCACCCGGAGACAGTTGAAATCCTGACCATTTTATGCTAAAGTTGATTTGCTTGGTGGTTATGGATTGTGAGGACAAGATGCATAAAAAGATTCCTGATATCATCATCGGCAGGCTTCCACAATATTTGCGGGTGCTTTCCTGGCTTGAGATGGAAGGGAAACAGACGACCGCCTCCCAGGAATTGAGCGAAAGACTGGGTGTGTCTGCAGCCCAGATCCGCAAAGACCTCTCCCAGTTTGGCGGTTTTGGCAAACAGGGCACCGGTTATTCCATACCGCGCCTGATCAAAGAATTGCGCAGGATATTGCATGTGGATCATCCCTGGGAGGTGGCCCTGGTGGGGGTCGGTCAACTTGGGATCGCAATTGCAAATTACCAGGGATTTCAGGGCCGCGGTTTTAATATCGTGGTTGGTTTTGACAGTGATCCCGATAAGGTCGGGAAGAAAATTGGTCATCTCATCGTCAAACCGATCTCGGAACTGGAACCGGCGCTTAAGGCTGCCAATATTTCTGTCGCCATGTTAACCGTACCGCCCGGCGAGGCACAGGCGATCGCCGACCGATTGGTCAAAGCCGGTGTCAAGGCGATCCTGAACTATGTTCCCATCAATCTCAATCTTCCGCCGGATATTAAAATCCGGGTGATCGATCCGGTGATTGAACTCCAGCGCATGACGTATTATCTTTAAATAATTAGGAATCCGCTCGAAAGAGCGGATTTTCTTTATACAGGTGGGAGATTGCGGGCCAGGATCTCCCGCATCGCCAGGGCCTTGGCAGCGCCTTCTGCGATGCAGGTGGTGGGGTTATCCACCAGGTAGGCCGGGATGCCGAGTGCCTTGGTCAGGTAGCGGTCGATGCCGCGTAACAGCGAGCCGCCGCCGCAAAGGGCGACCCCGCGATCGATGATGTCAGAGATCAGTTCAGGTGGCGTCTTCTCGAGGACTTTCCGGACGATATCCACGATCTCAGCCAGGGGTTCCTCGAGGGCTTCGATGATGTCACTGCTGACGATCGTGGCCGGGCGGGGAAGTGCGCTGACCTGATCCTGCCCTTGGATCTCCATGACCAGCTCCTCGCTTTGCGGGACCGCAGCACCGACCTTGATCTTCAGAAGCTCAGCGGTGGGTTGGCCGATGATCAGGCCGTATTTCTTCCGAATAAATGCCCCGATCGCATCATCCATTTTCAAACCGGCCGTCGGGCTCGAAACCGCCGCCACGATGGAATTCATCGCCAGCACAGCTGCCTGGGTGGTGCCACCTCCCAATGAGATGACCATGTTCCCGGTTGGGGTTCCGATTGGCAGATCGATGCCGAGTGCGGCTGCCAGCGGCTGGTGGATCAGGTAGGCATCCCGGGTGCCCGCACCCAGTGCGGCTTCGTGGACGGCCCGGGTTTCGACACTGGAAGATCCATATGGGATGGTGACCATGATGCGTGGGCGGAAGATCAGCATGGGTCCACTGACACGCCGCATCATCACTTTCAGGAAATTCTCGGTGATCTCAAAATCAGCGATGACGCTGTTTTGTATTGGTCGGATGACCTCGATGCTTTCAGGGACCCTGCCATCCATGTCCTTGGCGGCCTGCCCCCATTCGACGATCTTTTGCTCATCAACCAGCAATGCCACCATGGTGGGTTCCTGGATCAACACTTGGTTGCCCTCACAGATGACGGTATTAATGGTGCCCAGGTCAATTCCCAGGTCGCGGGATAAAGTTGGCATTACTGAATGTCCTTGTTATGGTTCATATTATAGTGTGAAGCTGGAATTCCGGTTAAGAAGAATGATGTCCGGAGCGGTAGCGTTTGATTGCGTTCAATCGCAGGTTGGATTTTCGCAGGGCAGATTGAAGGGTGAGGTAGGTATCCGTGTCCTGGAGAACGCCTTTTTTCAATATTTCTTCGGCGTGTTCCTTGGCGATCCTGGCCCGGTTTTCATCGATTTCCACCACGTTTTCGGCGGCATCCGCCAGGATGGTGACCTGATCCGGTTGGACCTCCACGATCCCGCCCGCGACAGTGAAATGGAACTCTTCGGATTTCGTTTTCACCGTGATGATACCGAATTGCAGGGTGGACAGCAGCGGGGTATGGTTGGGCAGAATGCCCATCACGCCGTCGCCGCCTGGCACGGTGACCATATCCGCATCACCCTTGTAGACGATGCGATCCTGAGAAACGATCTCACAGCGGATGGGCATGGTTCCTACGCATTATCCTTGGCGAGTTGACTGGCTTTCTCGCGGACGTCGGTGATGCTCCCGACCATCATGAAAGCCTGCTCGGGCAGATCATCGCAGTCGCCGTTGAGGATAGCCCGGAAACCCTGCACGGTGTCCTTCAGGGGGACGTACTTACCCTTGAGACTGGTGAACTGCTCTGCAACGAACATGGGCTGGGAGAAGAAGCGCTCGATCTTCCTGGCGCGTGAAACGATCACCTTATCATCCTCAGACAATTCGTCGATGCCAAGGATGGCGATGATATCCTGCAGGTCCTTGTAGCGCTGCAGCAGCCGCTGAACATCCCGGGCGGTGGTGTAATGCTCTTCGCCCACCAGCTGGGGATCCAGGATGCGTGAGGTGGAAGCCAGGGGATCGACCGCCGGATAAATACCTTTTTCAACGATGGAACGTTCAAGAGCGATGGTGGCATCCAGGTGGGTGAAGGTTGCCACCGGAGCCGGGTCTGAATAATCGTCCGCGGGCACATAGACGGCCTGCATGGATGTGATGGAACCCCGCTTGGTGGAGGTGATGCGCTCCTGAAGCTCACCCATTTCGGTCGCCAGGGTGGGCTGGTAACCCACAGCTGATGGCATGCGCCCCAGCAGCGCGGATACTTCCGAGCCGGACATGGTGAAACGGAAGATGTTATCAATGAATAAAAGCACGTCCCGCCCCTGGTCGCGGAAATATTCGGCCATGGCCAGCGCAGTCAGGGCTACCCGCAGGCGCACACCGGAAGGCTCGTTCATCTGACCGAAGACCATCACGGTGTCTTTCATGACGCCTGATTCGAGCATTTCACGGTAGAGTTGGGTGCCTTCACGGGTTCGCTCGCCGACCCCGGCGAAGACGGAATTGCCCTTATGCACTGTGGCGATGGTGCGGATGAGTTCCTGGATGATGATGGTTTTACCCACACCGGCGCCCCCGAAGATGCCGGTCTTGCCCCCGCGGGTGAAGGGGGCGATCAGATCGATGACCTTGATGCCGGTCTCGAAGACTTCGACGTGGGTCGACTGTTCGCTCAGGGTAGGCGCCAGTGTGTGAATGGGATAATGCAGCTCGGCACTGACCGGGCCTTTATTATCGACCGGTTGGCCGAGCACATTGAATACGCGCCCGAGGGTGGCGTTCCCAACCGGCACCATGATCGGGGCACCCGTGCGTTTAACATCCAGGCCGCGGCGCAAGCCATCGGTCGAGTCCATGGCCACGCAGCGGACTTTATCACCACCCAGGTGACGTTGGACTTCGATGACCAGTTCTGTCTGCCCCGGCCGGATCACAAGAACGGCTTCGTAGATCTCGGGTAGCTTTTCGGGTGGAAACTCAGCGTCCACCACACTGCCTTGGATTTGAACCACCTTGCCGTCTGCTTGATAAGTCATTCAATACCTCTGGTTTGATGATCTGATTAATTCATTTGACCTGGGTCAGGGCTTCAGCGCCGCCGACGATATCCAGCATGTCGTTGGTGATGATCTGCTGGCGCACCTTGTTGTAATCCAACTGGAGCATCCCCATCAATTCGCGTGCATTGTCCGTCGCGTTGCGCATGGCGATCATGCGGGCGGCATGCTCGCTGGCGAGCGAGCTTAATACTGCCTGGTAGATCTGCAGTGCCGTGAAGCGGGCAACCACATGTGATAAAACTTCCTCTTCACCCGGTTCATAGGTGAACACCGAGTGGGTAGCGTGCGTAACGTTGTGCTTGTCACCATGTTCCGGATGCGTACTGATCTCAAAGGGCAGTAATTTGCGGATGACGAAATGTTGTCTGACCATGCTTTCATATTCCGTGTAGGCCAGGTAAACCTCGTCGTAGTTCTCGCCGAGAAAATCGTCGATGACCAGCTTCCCGATTGCGGAGACATCCATAAAGGATGGGGCGGGCGGTATCCCGCTGAAGTCAGCAATGACCTTCTTGCCGCGCCGCATCAGCAGGTCACGGCCTTTTGAGCCAATGGCGACATATTTCACCGGCTTATGCCAGCCTTTGAAGTAGTTGAGCGTTTCCCGCAGGGCATTCACATAGTACGCCCCGGCCAGCCCGCGGTCACCTGAAATAAAGACCACCAGGGTATCATCCAGGGCTTCACGGCTTCGCAGCAAGGGGTGCAGGGCGGCATGCCCGGGCTGGCGCACCAGGTGCAACAATACCTTCCAGGCCTTTTCTGCGTAGGGTTGGGTGGCCGTCACGGCTTGAACGGCCCGGCGCACTTTGGATGCGCTGACCGTCTCAGAGGCTTTGGTCACCTGGATGATGTTTCGGATGCTCCGTATGCGGAGCCGCATTTCCCTGGCAGTTGCCATGCTGATCGTTACCTTCTAAGCGTCATGCGCTCCAGCCTGAGTTGAATTCTTTCAGCGCTTCGCGCAATTTGGATTCGGTTTCTGGAGTAATCTGCCGGTCCACAGAAATGGTCCTGGCGATCTCCGGGTGGCTGGTTTGCATGAAACGCAGCATTTCGGCTTCCCAGGCACGCATGCGCTCCAACGGGATCTGATCGCTGAAGCCGTTCGTCCCGGCAAAAAGCACCAGGACCTCCTCTTCGAGCGACATGGGTTGGTACTGGGGTTGTTTGAGGATCTCCTGGAGGTGTTGGCCGCGATTCAACTGAGCCTGGGTGGTTTTATCCAGGTCTGAGCCGAATTGTGCAAAAGCTGCCAGTTCCCTGAAGGAGGCCATGTCCAGCCGCAGCCGGCCGGCCACCTGTTTCATGGCCTTGGTTTGGGCGGAGCCACCCACGCGCGATACTGAAATGCCCACGTTGATGCCCGGGCGGATACCGGCATTGAACAGGTTGCTTTCAAGATAGATCTGCCCATCTGTGATCGAGATGACATTGGTGGGAACATATGCCGAGACATCGCCGAGCAGGGTTTCGATGATCGGCAGGGCTGTCAGCGACCCACCGGTACCGGCCACCTTTTTGATGACCAGTTCATTTTTATCTTTCAGGCTCTCAAGTGCCTCAGTGGCTTCCACGTGCGAACGGGGACCGCTGTACACCTGTTGGTTGACCGCATCCTCAGATTTGGCTGTCTCACCCTGATGACCTTTCGGAACGATCACATAATGGATCGAAAGGCGGGCAGCCCGTTCCAGCAGGCGTGAGTGCAGGTAGAACACATCGCCCGGGTAGGCTTCACGCCCCGGCGGACGTCGCATGAGCAGGGAAACCTGGCGGTAAGCCCAGGCGTGTTTTGATAGGTCATCATAAATAACCAGTGCATCCCGGCCGTTCTCCATGAAATCCTCGCCAAGCGTGCAGCCGCTGTATGGGGCCAGGTATTGCATGGTGGCCGACTCGTCTGCGGCTGCCATCACGATGATGGTGTGATTCATGGCTCCCTGGCGCTCCAGCAGGGCGATGATGCGCGCGACGGCCGCTTTTTTCTGGCCGATGGCAACGTAGATGCAGATCAGGTCCTTGCCTTTTTGGTTGATGATCGTATCGATCGCCAGGGCGGTTTTGCCGGTCTGGCGATCGCCGATGATCAACTCCCGCTGCCCACGCCCGATCGGGATCATGCTGTCAATGGCCTTGATCCCGGTTTGAACCGGGGTATCCACATCCTGGCGGGCGATCACGCCCGCTGCGATGCGTTCGATCGGCCGGTATTTCTGAAATTCGATCGCGCCTTTCCCATCCAGGGGTTCACCCAGCGCATTCACCACCCGTCCGAGCATGCCTTCCCCGACCGGGACGGATGCGATGCGGCCGGTTGCCCGGACGCTCATGCCCTGATAGACACCGGCATAATCACCCAGGATGATGACACCGATGGCCGAGGTCTCCAGGTTAAATGCGATACCGAGCACGCCATTCTCGAACTCCACCAGTTCCTGGGATGGGATGTCATCAAGCCCGGAGACACGCGCGATACCGTCGCCGGCTTCCAGGACCGTTCCCACCGTTGACAGGGAGGGTGAGGGTTTGAAATTGGTGATGACGCTGTTGAGATCAACGCTGATTTTCTTGGCGAGTTCAGTCATGCAGACTCCATGAGATGTTGTTGAGGCAAATTCATGTTTAAAATGAAAACCCGTCAGGGCGGACGTTTATTATACTTGAAAGTCGGTCGTGCCGTTTTACGCGAAGTACTGAAGCGCCAGGCGCAAGCGGGTTTCGACATCCCCGGGTGCATCCCGGGGGATCGATTGCAGGGCAGTCTGAGCCTCGATGACGCTGTATCCCAGGCCGGTCAGGGCAGACAGCACCTCGCCGTCCGTTTCGCTGGCGGGAGCCATCAGATCCTCCGTGCCGGCAGTTCCCACCTTGTTTTGCAGAGCGATCACGATCTTCTGGGAGGTCATTTTACCCACCCCCGGCACCCGGCTGATCACTTCCGGCTGTTCCGAAAGGATGGCACGCCGCAGGGATTGGGTGGAAAGCACAGACAGGATCGCCAGGGCTGTGCGCGGACCGACCCCGCTGACACCCAGCAGAAGCTTGAAGAACTGACATTCCTCGAGTGTCGGAAAACCGAATAAGGTCAGGCTGTCTTCCCTGACCACCAGGTTGGTGAACAGTTCCAGGTGGTCGCCGGGATTTACATTCGCACGCAGCGTCTCAGGGACACTGATCCGAACGCCGATGCTCCCCAGCATGAGGACGATGCCATCCTTGTCGACCCGGGCAAGCTTTCCAGAAATATTATCGATCATTGATCATCCCGCTTATGATTATACATCTCATACAGGAGGACGCTTGTGGCGACGGCCAGGTTCAGGGAATCGGCACGGCCGGTCATGGGGATCCGCACCAGTTGATCGCAGTGTTCAACCTGCTCGGGCGCGAGCCCTTCGCGTTCGCTGCCCATCAACAGGATGCAATTCGATGGATAACGGGCCTGGTGGTAATCCTGCTCGGCCTGGTCGCTCGTTCCGATCATTTTTACTTTATGGGAACGTTTCCAGGTAACCAGCTCGTCGAAGGTAGTTTTAACGAGGTTAACCGAAAAATGGGTGCCCATCCCGGCCCGCAGAGCGGTGGGGTCATACGGGTCAGTCGACCGATCCAGCAATACCAGCCAGTGGACACCGACCGCATCACAGGTTCTGAGGATCGTCCCGAGATTGCCTGGGTTGGCCACGCTGGAAAGGGCAACCCAGCACAGACCTTCCGGTTTCATTGCGGAAAGGTCGGCCCAATCCTGGCGCAGTACGGCAGCCAGACCCTTGGGGCCGTCCTTGGTCGAAAAGCCTCTGAATGTTTCAGCGTTGACTTCCAGGATCTTTTCAGCGGGCAAGTGGGCTGTGATCCGGACCAGGGTATCCTGGGCATTGCTGAGCAGATCCGGGCAGATCACCACGTATTCAATCGATGCCTGCCTGGAGAGGGCTTCCACGATGTGGCGCGGACCTTCCAGGTAATACCAGCCGGTTTCGTCCCGGTACTTCCGGGTCTGCAATTTACGCAGCATTTTAATGCGGGGGTTGGCCGGACTGGTGATCATGCGGCGCCCAGCTCCATTAACCGGTGACTGTTGAGATGACAGATGGCAACCGCCAGCGCATCCGCAGCATCATCCGGTTTGGGAAGTACCTCAAGCTGCAACAGCGACTTGACCATGCTCTGAACCTGCTTCTTATCCGCAGCGCCATAACCGGTGACAGCCTGCTTGATCTCGAGCGGCGTATATTCTGCAACTGGGATGCCATGGTTGGCAAAGGCCAGCAGGATCACGCCCCGTGCCTGACCGACACTGAGCGCCGTGGTGACATTGCGTTGAAAAAAAAGTTTCTCCACCGCGCCCTGATCAGGCCGGTGGAGAATCAGTAATTGTTCGATCTGGTGGTATAGATCCTTCAAACGAGATGGCATCTCCAGATCCGCAGGGGTGGTGATCACACCGTAGGTTTCAGCATGCAGATCGCCGCTTTCGCTTTCGAACACCAGCCCGTAGCCGGTTATCGCGGTACCCGGGTCGATCCCAAGCACCCGCATTTTAATTCATTCATTTTCCAAGGCAGCCATGGCTTCCTTGGTGTATTTCAAATTCGAGAAGACCGCCTGGACGTCATCCAATTCCTCGAGTCCTTCGATGGCCCGGATCACCTGCAGGGTATCATCCAGTGGAAGTTCCATTTCCTGGCTGGGTGTCATGCGTATGCCCGCTTCATCCACGGCCACATTCGCGCTTGCCAGCTTGTCGCTGATAATTTTAAAAGCCTCGACTGGCCCTGTGATTTCGATGTAATCATCTTCGGCGCTGACGTCATTCGCGCCGCCATCCACGGCCAGTTCAAATACCTTGTCAAAATCATTGCCTTCGGCCGGCAGATAGAAATATGAGATGCGGGTGAACTGCCAGGATACTGATCCGACTTCGGCCATGTTGCCACCCGTGCGGGTAAGTGCGTGGCGGACCTCGGCGACAGCCCGGTTGCGATTGTCCGTCGCACATTCGACCATGACCGCGATACCATGCGGCGCATAGCCTTCATAATAGATCTGCTCAAAAACAGTGCCTTCCTTGTCCTCGCCGGTGCCCCGTTTGATAGCCCGCTCGATGCTGTCCTTTGGCATATTAACAGCGCGGGCACGCTCCACTGCCAACTGGAGGCGGACGTTCATACCGATATCCCCACCGCCATCCCGTGCGGCCATGACGATTTCCTTGGCCAGACGCGTGTAGGCCTGGCCTTTTTTGGCGTCAGCGGCCCCTTTTTTTCTTTTAATGGTTGCCCAATGGGAATGACCAGACATACCTTATCTCCTGAACTGGATATGCTCGATTAAGCGGGGCAATTATATCATGCTTGTTTTATTCATTTGAAAGGCAGGTTCGAACTGCTCCCAGGATTTCCATGCGAAGGAAATTTACAGGTAAAATGGGGGAGTCACAGTTCAATTCTCCGGTTGATGGATGTTCCCAGGATACGATCATGGGAACTACGAAAAAGGTCCTCTTCACAACCAATATTCTGCCCCGCTTGAAAGATGTCGTCTTCCTGATCGTTTTCCTGGGTGTGGCGATCCTTGGCAACCAGATGCTCAATGCGGATGGCGACCTGCCGCGGCATCTTGCGACTGGACGTTTGATTCTCGAAACCGGCAACATCCCGCTCAGCGAGCCGTTTGTGTATCCATATCTCGGCCAACCCTATGTCCCGCATGAATGGCTCTTCGGTGTGATCTCCTATGGGATCTATCTGTCCCTGGGGATGCCAGGCCTCGTCCTGGTCAGCGCTTTCCTGCTGGCGACAGCGTTCATGCTTCTCTATGAGCACCTCTCGAAAAAACACAAACTTCTGATCCCCATCATGCTAATGACCCTGTGGGGGGCGGCTGCTTCATCCTTGCACTGGATCACCCGGCCGCACCTGTTCACCATGCTGTTCCTGGTGATCTGGCTGATCTGGATGGATCAATTAAGAAATGGTGAACCTTTGAAGTTGTGGAAGTTCCTGTTGTTGATGTTGCTCTGGAGTAATTTGCATGCTGAATTCATGATGGGGATCCTGGTCACGCTGGCTTTCCTGATCGGTTGGATCTGGGAACGACGCGAACGGCCTGCGCAATTCAACCCTGCTGTCGGTAAACGCATGCTGATCGTTTTACTGACCACCCTGCCGGTAACCCTTATGAACCCTGCCGGATACAAGCCGTGGATGCGGGTCATCAACTATCTCCAGAATGATTACCTGATGACCGTGGTCAATGAAACCAACCCTCCGGACCTTCTTCAACCGGCATTCTGGATCCTGCTGGTATTGATGATCCTGTCTGTCATCCTGGTTGTCATGAACTTCCGGAAAATGCCGCGGGCCGACCTGCTTATCTTGATCGGGGTGACGGTATTTACTTTAACTTCTGCCAGGAACGTCCATCTGTATGGGATTCTTGCGCCGTTCTGCCTGGCCGGACCCCTCGTGAATATCAAACAGCTTCCGCTGATGGCCAGGTTCGAGAGGAATATCTTGAATGTGGAAGCAAGGTTGAAGGGGACAGCTGCCATTGTTCTGGTGATCGTGATCAGCTTGCTTGTGATCATAGCCGGTCAGAAGTTTGATATTTACAAATTTGACGAGCATATCTTTCCGGTTCAAGCGATGGCATGGCTGAAGGAGCACTCGCAAACTGGTCATGTATTCAATGATTTCACCTGGGGCGGTTACATGATCCTGACAGGGGAGCCCGACCAGTTGGTCTTCATCGACAGCATGGCCGATCACTCCGGTGTGCTCACCCGGGACTATGCCCTGGCAACCGCGGCCGGAGGTGACTGGCAGGAGGTCTTTGACCGTTACCAGGTTCGCTGGGCGATCCTGCCTGTTGAGGCCCGTTTGAGTAAATCACTGAAAGAGTCACCCGCATGGAGTGTGTTGTATTCTGACGGCACAGCTGTTATATACATTAATAACATAGAATAGAAACACCTTAAACATGACCCGGCAAATTGTGTGACATATTCATTATGGTGGCATGTTTGTTGTAAGGTATCTGTAAAGTAAAAAAGATTGTTTTCTGGCTGATACTGTATATAATGCTATGTAGATCATAATAAGGAAAGGAGGTGAAGAACATGTTTTTATCCAAAGAAAAGGGACAAGGCCTGATCGAGTATGCTTTGATCATCGTTTTGGTATCTATTGTTGTTATCGTGGTTTTGGCTCTCCTCGGACCTGCAATTAGCGAAATTTTCCAACAGATCATCGACACGATCTAAACCTGTTTCAAACAAAAATGGAGGAGCCTGTGAATTCGAGGCTCCTCTATTTATTTAATATTTTGGAAAGTCAGTTTACGATTATTCTCAGTTTTTTGATAAGTGACCAAAGGGATAGCGGAATGAAATAAGGATTACCTGATGACCGTCATTAATGAAACCAACCCTCCGGTCATTCTTCAGCAGGTATTCTGGAGCCTTATGCACAAGTCACTGCGGCCGGGGGAACTTGCAGGAGGTCTTTGATCGTTACCAGGTTCTATGGGCGATCCTGCCTGTTGAGGCCAGCTTGAGTAAATCGCTGCAAGAGGCCTCCGCCTGGGTGTGATATACTTTGACAAGACAACTGTTATATACTTTAATAATATTGATTAGAAACACCTGGAGCGATTCCATCCCCTTGGTATGTTTGTTGTAAGGTGTTTGTAAAGTGAAACAGATTGTTTTCTGTGAAAGACTGTATATAATGCTAAGTAGATCATAATTAGGAAAGGAGGTGAAAAACATGTTTTTATCCAAAGAAAAGGGACAAGGCCTGATTGAGTATGCTTTGATCATCGTTTTGGTATCTATTGTTGTTATCGTGGTTTTGGCTCTCCTCGGACCTGCAATTAGCGAAATTTTCCAACAGATCATCGACACGATCTAAACCTGTTTCAAACAAAAATGGAGGAGCCTGTGAATTCGAGGCTCCTCTATTATTTTATCATTTGTCAGATATCGTTTAGAGTTTTCCAGGGAGTTTGCAATGTGATCCCGGTGGAAACAGTCATTAAATATTGTAAGGTTATTGTAGGGAAAATGACTTGTAATCATATTGATTTTCCCTATAATCTATTATAATAACCACGGTTCAGGAGAAAAGGCCATTCCGGTTATTTTTAGAAGGCCATCGTTTTTTTCTTTATATTATCATCTTGATCCTGTCGTATTTCTCCTGAAGGTGAACACGTTGTACTATGGTCGGTGCATAGCGCATCCAGCGCATCATGCACGGCCCAGGAGAGGATTACTTATGAAGGTGGATCATAGGGATAAAGGGCAGGGGTTAATAGAATATGCATTTATTATTGTTTTGATTGCCTTGGTGGTAATAGCAGTTTTGGCTTTACTGGGACCTGCCATCACCCAGACTTACCAAACCATCATTGACGCTATCTAACCTGGCCCAACTCTTGCATTAATCATCATCATTCGTGCATTCCGGAGATCCCATCTGAGGATGGTATCTCCTTGTTAACGCATGGATGGTGATTACTTTTGACGTATAATACATTATGATACAAGTGGAATAACCAGTAATTAGGAGGCACTCATGGCACCAAAAGGCAAAAAATTCGGCAGGATCATCATTTATGTTGCGATCATATTGATCATGGCTGTCGTGGCGATCTACCTGTTAACACGCAATGTCGGCACCACTCCCACCGAACAATTAACAGAAGTGGTTGTGCCTCAAACCGAAACCATCGACATTGTCATAACAACTCAGAAGGTTGGCCGGGGTGGTGAATTCACGGCAGAGGTTCTGACAACCATTCCATACCCTCGCCAGGAATTTGTAGAGGGTGTCTTCTATACGGACATCAACGACGTGGTGGGCAAGTGGGCTAAGTCCGATATCGAGGCACACACCCCCCTGACAACTGATATGGTTGTGGCTTCTTTGACCGGCTCTTACGCCGCCTTCCAGGTCCCAAAGGGTATGGTGGCGATCACCATCCCGATCCTCGACCGGTTATCCTATGTCGGGTATGCGCCGGAGGCCGGAGACCATATCAATCTGATCGTTTCCTTACTGATGGTCGATCTGGATGCGGAATTCCAGTCAAAATTACCCAATTCCGGGTATGGTCTGGCCGCACCTCTGGTTGATGTCCCGGATAGTCCACAGACGATCACAACCTATCCCTATAACTACAGCGAAAGCCCGACAATGATGGGTCGTGTTGTTTTTGATCCGACCATTCAACAGGCGATCGCGACCGGTCCGTCAGAAACCCAAAGGCCGCGCCTGGTAGTCCAGACCCTGCTTCAGGATGTCCTGATCCTGCGTGTGGGCGATTATAAATCGGATACCAGCGGTGGTACAGTTGCAGTTGAGCCGGAGCCCGGGATCGTGAACCAAGAAAATCCGGTTACCGATATCACCGCCATTACCGAACCCTACAAGTTGCCCGATACGATCACACTGGTCGTAACCCCCCAGGATGCGGTCACATTAACCTATCTCACTTATACCGGCGCCGGTACACGCTGGTATTGCGCTCCCCAGGTGACGATCAACGCATCATGACTGAAGCCGGCACACTGCAATTCCTGCTGGATCAGTACAATATTCCGTTGCCGACGCGCCTGCCCTATGGCATTGAACCGCGCATCGACTTCCTGATCCTGCCCTCACAATTCACGACTTTTCCGACACCTGTCCCTCAGGAATAATGGTTACGGAGCTTTACCATGCCGGATGACAAAATTCGCGTGCTCATTGTTGACAGCGTAGAAGACACACGCGAAAGCATTCGTAAACTGCTTAATGTACGACAAGTCCATCGAAGTGGTTGGCACGATAGGCACTGCCAAAGATGCCATCCAAATGGTCGTTGAAAAAGAACCGAATGTGGTTCTGATGGACAGCAACCTGCCGGATTCGGACAGCATCACCGCAATCACGACCATGCGTCGTAAAGTACCTTATGTTGAAGTGGCGGTCATGTCCGACCAGGAAGATATGAACTACATGCGCCGGGCATCCCTGGCCGGTGCGCGTGGCTTCCTGACGAAACCCCCGGATATGAATGAACTCGGGACGACGATCAAGAGTCTGTATGAACTTTCCGTCGACCAGAAAAAACGTAACCAGCCCGGCCTCCCCTGGTGGCACATCCACCGATCCGGATAATATATACTGGGGCATTTTTGGCAAGGTGGTGATGGTCTACAGCCCCAAGGGTGGTTCAGGGGTTACCACACTGGCGACCAATCTGGCCATCCAGATGATGAACCCCATCCACCAAGGTTGTGCTTGTGGATGGGAGCCTGCAATTCGGTGATGTGACGGTCTTTCTGAATGAACAACCAAAACTGAGCATTGCCGACCTGGCACCCCGTGCGGATGAACTCGATCCGGATATCGTCAATGAGGTCCTCATTACGCATGGACCAACCGGCCTGCGCATCCTGGCTGCAGTGCCGAAGCCGGAAATGGCCGAGAAGATCACCGGAGAACAGTTTGTAAAGATCCTGCGCTTCCTCCGCCGTCTGTATCACTTCATTATCATCGACACATCCTCCTACCTGACTGACCCGATCATTACAGCGATGGATGAAGCCGACCAGATCGTTTTACTCACAACACAGGATATACCTTCCATTCGCGATACCAAGATCTTCCTCAACCTGATCGAATCGTTGAACATCAGCAAGGATAAGATCCTGTGCGTACTGAACAAATCCGATAAACGCATTCCGATCACGCCCGAAAAGGTCAGTGAGAGTCTCAAGCATGAAGTCAAACTGGAAATCCTTTTCGATGATCGGACCGTCATTAACTCAGTCAATCGAGGTATGCCATTCGTCCTTGATCCCAAGCCGCAGCCCATCGTGCGCAATGTGGTGCAACTGGCGGAGCTGATCAAGGCCACATTGATGAGTGAAAAACCTGCAGAGGCTGAGATTAAGTCGTAGAATGAATAAGCAGGAGCTCATTGCATGTCATTACTGAAGCGACTCCAACAAGGTGAAGGGCCGACAGGCCTGGATTCCGGAGGGACGCCCAACACACCCAAGAATGAACCGGTTGCGTCTGTCACTCCGCGCGGGTATGTTCCACCGTTCCCAACCACAGCCCAGAATACTTATCTGGATCTCAAGATACGCGTCCAGAACAAGCTGCTGGCAAATCTTGACCCGACCCTGGATGTAACCAAGACCGATGAAGTACGCAAGAAGATCCTTGATCTTTTTGATCAGATCCTAAATGAAGAACGCATCATCCTGTCAAAACCCGAGCGCATGCGCTTGTTCGACCAGATCGCAGCGGAGATCCTGGGTTATGGTCCCATGCAGCCGTTGCTCGAAGATGACACCATCACCGAAATCATGGTCAACGGCTACAAGAATATCTATATCGAGCGTGGCGGCAAGATCTTCCGCGTGCCGATCACTTTCGAAGACGATGAACATGTCATGCGCATCATTGAACGCATCGTTGCTCCACTTGGGCGGCGTGTTGATGAATCCAGCCCGTATGTGGATGCCCGTCTCCCGGACGGCTCACGCGTAAATGCCGTCATCCCGCCCGTTTCCCTGGTCGGACCGGTTCTGACCATCCGCAAGTTCTCCAAGAACCCCATCCAGATGGAAAAACTGATCGAATTCGGGACGATCACGGCTGAAGCAGTGACCTTTTTGAAAGCCTGCGTGGAAGGCAAGGTCAACATTGTCATTTCAGGTGGTACCGGTACCGGTAAAACCACCTTGTTGAACATCCTGTCAGGCTACATCCCGGCCGATGAACGCATCATCACCATCGAGAACGCGGCGGAGTTGCAGCTGCGCCAGGATCATGTGGTGACGCTCGAATCACGCCCGGCGAACATTGAGGGTAAGGGTGAGATCACCATCCGTCACCTGGTGGTCAATGCCCTTCGTATGCGCCCCGACCGGATCGTCGTCGGTGAGATCCGCGATGAAGCAGCGCTGGACATGCTCCAGGCCATGAACACGGGCCATGATGGTTCCATGACCACGGCTCACTCGAACAGTCCGCGGGATACCATCTCGCGTATTGAAACCATGGTGCTGATGGCCGGTATGGAATTACCGGTGCGCGCCATTCGCGAGCAGATCTCCTCGGCCCTTGAATTGGTCGTCCACCAGGAAAGAATGAGGGATGGCTCCCGTAAGGTGGTCAATATCACCGAAGTAGCCGGCATGGAAGGTGATGTGGTCACCATGACCGATATCTTCGCCTTCGAACAAACCGGCATCGAAAATGGCAAGATCATGGGCCGCCTGAGACCGACTGGTTTGAGACCGCATTTTATGGATAAACTGGAAGGTGCAGGCATCTATCTGCCACCGTCCATCTTTGGCGTCGGAGAAAAAAGGCGTTCATGAAACAGAATGGAATGATTGAACTATGAATCTGACCACACTTCTGATCATTGTCGGTGTTGTTGTGCTCCTCCTGTTAATTGTCGGAATCGTCATGTCGACCCGGCAGGAAAAGACCGAAGTCGATGAACGTCTCGAACAGATCGTCGAGGAGCAAAAACCGGAAGTCCCACTGGATAAGGATTCCAAGCCCCAACAGTCGATGATCACCGGTTGGATCAACACGCGCGTTCAAAGGACCTCCTTCGGCGAACGTGTGTCCCGCGATCTGGCCCGGGCTGACCTGAAATTCAAACCCGGGGAGTATTTTTCACTGATCATCATCGCTGCCTTCATGATGGGCCTTCTGGGCTATGTCCTCGGTGGTAAATCCATCCTGCTGGCGGTGGTTGGCCTGGGTTTCGGGGCGACTTTACCGAGCATGTATGTCAAGAGCGAACAAAAGAAACGCCTGGTTAAATTCAACAACCAGCTGGGCGACATGCTCAACTTAATGGTCAATGGCTTGAAAGCCGGATTCAGCACGATGCAGGCCATGGAAGCCGTCAGCCGGGAGCTTGCCCCCCCGATCTGCGATGAGTTTCGCCGGGTGATCCAGGAGATGCAATTAGGCCTCTCCATGGAAAAAGCCCTGGATAATCTATTGCGCCGCATCCCGAGCCCTGATCTTGACCTGGTGGTCACAGCCATCAACGTTCAGCGTGAGGTAGGTGGTAACCTGGCCGAGATCCTGGATACGATCAGTTTCACCATTCGCGAACGCGTCAGGGTTAAGGGCGAGATTCGTGTCCTGACCGCACAGCAGGCTTTTTCAGGTAAGTTCCTGTCGCTGCTGCCGGTGTTTGTTGTCCTGGCTTTGTACCTTTTCAACAAACCGTACATTCTTCAATTCACAGACCCCGCCAATGCCCCCTGCAGTTATATCGCATTGGGTCTGGCTGTCATGTTGATCGTTTTTGGGTACATGGCCTTGCAGAAGCTGGCTCAGATCGAAGTGTAAGGAAAGGTTAGAGGCATACCATGTGGATCGCCATTGTCATCATCGTCATCCTCCTCGGTGTCGCCGGAGTCCTGGTTTACATCGGTATCCGTCATCCCGCACCGGATGATGATGCCATCCTGCAACAACGTTTGGATGATTTTGTTCAAAAAGGGGAGGGGGTTTCCCTGGAATCCCTCGAGATGGCCCAACCCTTCCGGGACCGTGTGATCTATCCGGTGGCGAGAAGGCTGGGCGAACTAGCCACCAAGTTCACCCCCCAGAATGCGCTGACATCCATCCAGCGTAAGCTGGAGCTGGCAGGCAGTCCGAACGGCATCGATCCCACCATCTTCCTAGCCATGCAGATGGTTTTTGGAGCGCTCCTGGCAGGTGTATTCTTCTTCGTATTCACCTTCGGTGAAACCAAGATCAATGTGGTGCTGCGAATCGTCCTGGTATTCGCTTTCTTCCTGCTCGGATATTATTTACCATCTCTTTGGCTTGGCAGCCTGATCTCGAAACGACAAGGCGCCATCCGCAAGCAAATGCCGGATGCGCTCGACCTGCTGACGATCTGCGTGGAAGCCGGCCTGGGATTCGATTACGCCATGGCCAAAGTGGTCGATAAGTGGAAGAATGAGATCTCGAGGAGCTTCGCACGCGTCCTTCAGGAAATGCAGCTGGGCAAGAGCCGCCGTGAAGCCTTGCGCAGCATGTCGGATAATATCAATATCACCGAAATGACCAGCTTTGTGGCATCCATCATCCAGAGCGAGCAATTGGGCGTGAGCATGTCCAAGGTGTTGCAGATCCAGGCCGAACAGATGCGCACACGTCGACGGCAGTATGCTGAAGAGCAGGCTCATAAGGCACCCACGAAAATGTTGCTGCCGATGGCCGGTTTGATCTTCCCGGCCCTGATCATCGTCCTGCTGACCCCCGCTGCCCTGCAGCTCATGAATTCCAGCCTTGGCGATGTCTTTGGTAATGTCAACCTCGGTGGAGTACCCTGAGCCGACCCAAAAATTGACGATGCACAAGCCTCGTTTAATCGACCGCGCAGCCCTGACCCTCAACCATGGGTTATGGCAGGCGGTCGATTTGCTTTTACCGCCTGCCTGTTTCCAGTGTGGCAGGGAGGGTGAACGCTGGTGCGGGGCATGCCAGTCATTGACCGAAAGGGTCGGATTACGGGTTTGCCGCAAATGCGGAAAGCGGCTTAAAAAAGGCCGGCTGTGTAAGGAATGTGCCCTGCATCCCCCACGCTATTCTGCATTAAGGTCGTATGGAATTTATCAGGATCCTCTTCGGAAGGCGATCCTGCGGATCAAGTACCATCGCGACCTCGCCCTGGGCGAGATCCTGACCGGTCTGATGCATCAACTCGTGAATGAGCAGGCCTGGGATCTCGATCTGATCCTCCCCGTACCCATCAGCCCCGTCAAGCTGGGGGAACGCGGTTACAACCAGGTCGACCTGTTCGCCCGGCCACTGGCCTGGCGCCTGGGCTTGCCATACAGGACCGGCGTGTTATCAAGGCTTCGTGAAGATACTTCCCAGGTGAAACTGACCGCCGCCGACCGACGTCTCAATGTAGCGCATGCATTCCAGCTGGACCGGGCGGAAATGATCCAGGGTAAACGGATCCTGCTGGTGGATGATGTGGCCACAACCGGATCGACCGCGGAGGTCTGTTCCGGACTGCTCCTGGATGCAGGTGCCGGGCAGGTTTTCGTGGCAACGCTGGCGCGCAGCCTGCTGCGCAGATCAACACAGGAGGTGATTTGATTCTGAAGTGAAAAGAAGATAGAATAGGTTAATTCATTATTTACTGGAGGAATACAAAATGAGTGTGCAGGTCGATATCTTTGCCAAAAATGTGGAGATCTCGGAACGCATCAATGAATACGTCACTGATAAAGCCAACAAACTGGATCGTTTTCTCCCGGATATCGATGAAGTTCGTGTGGATCTGAACGTTTTAAAATCAGCCCGCAGTGCGGCTGACCGCCAGGTGGCCCAGATCACCATCCGCGGTAAACGTGGATACATCCTCAGGACGGAAGAGCGCACCGAGGACCTCTATACTTCCTTTGACCGTGCGCTGGACAAGATGCAGCGGCAGATCGAGCGATATAAGGGCAAGCGCGAGCGCAACCGTGGGGATGGAATTTCGGCGGCCGAGGTGGCAACAATTGTCCAGCCGGTTGTTGAAAAACCCGCCGCCCAGACCGATATCATCCGCCGCAAACGCTTCAAATTAATACCGATGGATGAGTTTGAAGCTCTTGAGCAGATGAAATTGTTATCCCATGAGGATTTCTTTGTGTTCTGTAATGTGAAAACCCGTGCGGCAAATGTACTCTACCGCCGCCGGGATGGATCCTATGGCTTGATCGAAACGGAAATTGAATAACGAGTGTACCAATTGTCCGCCCGGTGGTTCCACCGGGCGGTTTTTATTTTAACAAGGGCAGCACATCCGGCCTTTCAATAACGGGATGGGTTCTGACCGATCGGGACGCAAAGGCTGACAGGCTTTCTCCGGTATCGGGATTCACCAGGTCCGGCAGTAGTTCCCCCACGGTGACCGCCAGATGGGTATGCTCCCAAAGCTCCGGGTCCAATAACGCGCCATCGAAGAGGATGACATCCAGGTCGAGCGTGCGTGGGGCATTCTTATCCGCGCCGCGCTCACGGCCCATTTTCTTCTCTGTTACGGCTACGACCTCTTTCTTGACTGCCTCCAGTGAGAGGGGCGTGACCAGCTCAACAGCCAGGTTGATGAAATCCGGGCCATCGCTGCCATAGGCGGGTGTCTGCCAGGCACGTGATATGCGACGGATGATGCCATAATGGCAGAGCTCGATCAGGGCACGACGCACGTTTTCAACCGGCTCGATATTGGATCCGATCAACAGGTGAACGCGATGTGAGCTGTCGGGCATCACTTCCCCCGTTTGCGTTCGATCTCGACCCCGACCGATCGCGCATAGCGCACAGCGCCGGGTTTCTCCACCCGCACGGTGGCGGCCTGCACGCCGGGTTGCTCAAAACAGATGGCCGCGATATCCTCCGCCAGTGCCTCGACCGTGAAGCGCTTGGCACTCTGGGTGTGAGCGATGACCGCCTTGGCCACCGTGCGATAATTGACACTTTCGGTCAATGTATCGCTCTTACCGGCCCCCCGGGTGTCTGTCTGCAGGATGATGTTGATCAGGATATCCTGTTCGTTGACGCGTTCCGAATCGTTGATGCCGATGATGCCCCTGACCAGCAGATCGCTGATGATGATCTTATCCATGAGTACCTCTAGGTGAGATGCCGGCCGCCATCCACGTGGATGATCTCTCCGGTGATGGTTTCGGGTCCTTCGATCAGGAACAAGGCTGCCTGGCAGACCTCATCCAGTGTGATCCAGCGGGGGATGGGTGCATACGCCAGGACCTTTTCGGCTGCGCCGCCATCCGCAGGTGGCAGGACGGCCCCCAGGGCCAGCGCGTTGACACTGATGCGCGGGGCGAGGGCGACAGCCAGTGAACGCGTCAGGGCAGCCAGGGCTGCCTTCGAGACGGTGTAAGGCAGGTGATCGGCACCCGGGCGCAGCGCGCGCCAATCCAGGATGTTGAGGATGCGCCCCTTTTGATCGGCCGGCAGCAGCTGGCCAAAGTCCTGGCTGAGCAGGAAAGGGGCGGTCAGATTGACATCCAGGTGGCGCTGCCAGCCTTCCAGTTTCGTGGAATTGATATCAAGGTTCTCGAATATCGCAGCATTATTGACGATTGCGTATAGCTTGCCTATATCAAAAGCGCATTCGACCAGAGAGGAGGCCTTGGCGGGGTCCGCCAGGTCGGCCTGAAGGATGGCAGCCGAACGGCCGAGGGTTTCGATCTCAAGTTTGAGCGCTTTTGCTTCATCGGGGGAGTGGCCGTGATGGAGGATGATATTCCAGCCGGATCTTGCAAATGCCAATGACAACTCGCGACCGATGCGTTTGGCTGCGCCGGTGACCAGGATGTAACGTCCGTCAGGGGAGATAGGACTCATAAGGTTAGTGTAAAGTAGGCACAGGGTGGTGTCAAGTGTTCCAACAGATTGTACGGGGTGAGTAATGTCAAGTAGAGGATGATAGTTACTCCACGCTTCAGGAGAGAGAGAAATGAACGATGGAAGAGAATTATCTCCCGCCGAATCCTTGTATTCATTCCCACCCCCTCTCCCATTATTTCCCTGTGTTTTCAATTGTAAAAATGATCGGACCGATTGATGAGCGGCCCATGTGAATTGACAACCAGTATTTCCCAACGGGCAAGGTAGAGGGAAGGTTTATGTTAAATATTTTTGTCCCCACTTTATAGTTAGGGTTATAAGAACTGAATTGACTGATATTTACGGAACCCATATAGATAACATCGTTAATGTTGTCATAAAGTTCTGATGAATCATACAAGTACACATAGAGCGTTTCGGTGGGATAATCTGTCAGGACCTTTCCACAGATATGATACTGATTTCCCCGTGTGAAGGAATCCACTTCGATATATTGACCTGTAATAATATTACAGGGATATGCGGATAAAAATCGGTTTCCATGTGGATAGAGGACTTTTCCACCACGATTATCCTCCCAGCCTGAAATAATGATTAGCACAAATATAAGCCAGAAAATTATAAATAGGATCTGGGAAATGTCTTTGGTTCTTATTTCCTTAATTTCGGCCAATATCTCTGCGAGTCTGTACTTGAACATACGCATCCAATGGAGGTGATGGTCGTAGTTTACGGGAGCGGGCGGAGGTTGTCAAGACCACTCGCCTGCTGAACTAACACCTCTGCCTTACAGGCCTCTCGCTCTGCGTTCTATGAAGCGTCCATCGGACGCTGCGCTGCTAACGATCCATTATTATTATTTTTCTGATAGGAGCGGGAGCCCATCTTCTCTTTTGCTCCTCTCCCTCCCATTTTCTGATGGGAGGGAGAGGCAGTTATTACCGTATTGGATAGTTGAAATTCATTGATGAAAGTAAATTTATTTTTGAGAATTTTCAATTCGAGAGGAGAGGGAGGGGTTTCACAGAAAGACCATCTCCTACAGATAAGACGTTGGGTTACAAGCCTTACGGCTCTAACCCAACCTACTTGGATCGATCTTTGAGATTAGACCCCGACCGGTAACCTTAAATTAACCTAATAAAAACTTGACAAAGTCACTCCGAAATACTATACTGAATTATCGACCCCACCCCCACCGGGAGGGGATAAACCCCGTCTAACGAGGGTGAAAAGGACAAGACCATGCATCATTCTGAAGCCACAAAACGGCTCAAGACCATCGAAGGGCATATCCGCGGCATCCAGCGCATGCTCGATGAAGACGCCTACTGCATCGACATCATCAAGCAGGTCCAGGCGGTGCAGGCAGCCCTGAACAAGGTCAACAGCCTGATCCTCGATGAACACCTGGATGCCTGTTTGACCACCGCCGTACGTGGTGAGGATCCGGTCGCCCGCGAAAAAGTGCTGGGTGAATTGAGCGAAGTCTTTTCCACCCGGAACCGGATATAGAAAGGAAAATCCTATGTCAACGATTACATTCCAGATCCCCAATATCTCATGCGGTCATTGCGTCAATACCATCCAGAACGAACTGTCCAACCTGGAAGGTGTTAAAAAGGTGACCGCATCGCTCGAGAATAAGAGCGTGCTGATCGAATTTGGCGAGCCAACGACCCCTGAGATACTCAAGGAAGTCCTGGCGGATATCAATTATCCCGTCGACGAATAAAGAATGAGCACTGATCAAAACAAGCTGACCCCAAACAGTCAAGGTCTGGTCGTCGAGCTCCCAAAAACAGGCGGGAGTCGTCAGGCTATCCTGCCGATCACCGGAATGACCTGTGCCAACTGTGTGGCCACGGTCGAACGCAGCCTGAAAAAAGTTCCTGGCGTGGAATCGGCGAATGTCAACCTGTCTTCGGAGCGTGCCTCGGTGACCTATGACCCAACCCAGGCCGATTTACCGGCGCTGGTGGCGCGCGTCGAGCGTGCCGGGTATGGCGTGGCCTCCGGGACCGCCGACTTGATCGTCAGGCGACTTTCGGATGACAACGATGCCCGCCGGCTCGAGAGAAAGCTGCTGGGTTTGGCCGGGGTTCTGGAAGCCAGCGCATCGGTCGCCAATGACCGCGTGCGGGTGCGTTACATTCCGACCATCACCAGTCAGCAGGAGATCCGCAAGGCAGTCTCCCAGGCTGGCTTTATAGCGGTCGAGTTGGGCGGTGAAACTGAAGATGTCGAAGCCACGGCGCGCGAGGCTGAGATCCAGAATCAGCGTCGCTTGTTGCTGATCGGCCTGATTTTCACGATGCCCCTGTTCCTGTTCTCAATGGCCCGCGACCTGGGCGTTTTCGGGATGTGGGCGCATGAACCCTGGACACTGGCAGCCATGTGGATCCTGGCAACACCCGTGCAGTTCTATGTCGGCTGGCAGTACTATGTCGGAGCCTACAAATCCCTGCGCGGCGGCTCGGCTAACATGGATGTTTTGATCGCCATGGGTTCCTCCGTGGCTTATTTCTATTCAGTTCTGATCACCCTTGGGATCGTCAGCGGACATGTTTATTTTGAAACAGCCGCGGTCATCATCACGCTCATCCGGTTGGGTAAATACCTGGAAGCCCGGGCCAAAGGTCGCACCTCTGAGGCGATCAAGAAGTTGATGAGCCTGAGAGCCACCACCGCCCGTGTCGAGCGGGAGGGCAAGCTGCTGGAAGTTCCCCTGGACGATGTGCGCGTTGGCGACCTGGTCCAGGTCCGGCCTGGCGAGAAGATCCCGGTTGATGGGGTTGTCACCAGCGGTCGTTCCAGCGTGGATGAATCCATGCTGACCGGCGAGTCACTGCCGGTCGAAAAAAGTGCCGGCGATCCGGTCATCGGTGCCACCCTCAATAAAATGGGTTCGATCACTTTCGAAGCCACGAAGGTTGGCAAAGAGACCGCCCTGGCTCAGATCATAAGCCTGGTTGAGGAGGCGCAGGGATCCAAGGCACCCATTCAGAAACTGGCCGACAAGGTGTCTGCGATCTTTGTCCCCATCGTGATCGCGATTGCACTCTTAACCTTTTTAGGGTGGTATTTCCTGGCAGCGCCGCCTGCGATGGACAGCGGATTAAGCCGTGCGTTGATCAACATGGTGGCGGTGCTGGTGATCGCCTGCCCGTGCGCTATGGGGCTGGCCACACCCACAGCGGTCATGGTCGGCTCCGGTCGTGGGGCATCCCTGGGTATTCTCTTTCGCAACTCGGAAGCGCTCGAGCGCGCCGGGCATGTGGATACCGTTATCATGGACAAGACCGGAACGCTCACAGCAGGCCAACCGGCTGTGACGGATATTGTTACAAGTCCAGCCTGGGCTGGTCGTGAGGATGAACTCCTGCGGCTGGCCGCTTCTGTCGAAAAAGACAGCGAGCACCCGCTCGGCGAGGCGATTTGGGCTGAAGCCACCGTGCGCGGTATCAAGCTGGAATCGACTGGCGCTTTTAAAGCCGAAGCCGGCATGGGTGTATCCGCCAGGGTAGGCAGGCATGCGGTCGCAGTCGGCAACCGCCGCATGATGGAGCTGGCCGCCTTTGGCCTGGGTGGCCTGGAGAACGATATTGACCGACTGCAGATCGAAGCAAAAACGCCCATGTTGGTAGCTGTCGACGGCAGCGTGGCCGGTCTGATCGCTGTGGCAGATCCATTGAAGCCCGGTGCGCCGGATGCGGTCGTTCGCTTGAATAAAATGGGGCTGCAGGTGCTCCTGTTGACCGGTGACAATCAAAAAACGGCAGAAGCCATCGGTCGCCGGGCAGGGGTTCATAAAGTCCTGGCCGAAGTGATGCCGGATGGAAAAGCTGCCGAAGTCAAGCGCCTGCAGGAACAGGGTCACGTGGTCGCGATGGTCGGCGACGGTATCAATGATGCCCCGGCTCTGGCACAGGCGGATGTCGGCATTGCCATTGGCACCGGTACGGATGTGGCCATGGCAGCTGCCCCGGTCACACTGATCTCGGGCGACCTGCGCGGGGTCAACCGCGCCATCCTGCTCTCGCGCCGGACCTTGAAGACCATCCGCCAGAACCTTTTCTGGGCATTCTTCTACAACGTGATCCTCATTCCGGCCGCAGCGCTCGGGTACCTTAATCCGATGCTGGCAGCCGGAGCCATGGCCTTCTCGAGCGTATTCGTGGTCACCAACAGCCTGCGGCTGCGCAATGCCAGGCTCGAGTAACCGGTCTCTTAATATCCAAATCCTCCAAACTTACCAAAGAGAGAATCAAGAATGGATCAAATTCTGGTAGCTTTTATCACAGGTTTAACGACAGGTGGCCTGTCCTGTTTGGCGGTGCAGGGTGGCTTGCTGGCCAGTTCGCTGGGTCAGCAGCTTGAGCAGCAGATGTTGAACCAGCCGGTGAAAGCCAGGGTTGGGAGATACCACCCTCACAAGAAAACTCAGGGCATGGCTGTGCCGATCCTGCTCTTTCTATCGGCCAAGATGTTGGCTTACACCCTGTTGGGCCTGGTCCTGGGTGGTTTGGGTTCCGTCCTGCAGTTGACTGCCTCGATGCGGGCAGTGCTGCTGATTGGCATCGGCATTTTCATGCTCGGCAATGCCATGCGCATGCTCAACGTCCACCCCATCTTTCGCTATTTTTCGGTGGAGCCGCCGAAGTTCATCACGCGTTACATCCGCCGCAAAGCGAAAAATGCGAATGATTGGTATGCCCCACTCTTTCTGGGCGCACTGACCATTTTTATCCCCTGCGGGGTAACCCAGGCTATGATGGCGGTCGCCATCGGCACAGGCAGCCCGGCCATGGGTGCGGCCCTGATGTTTGCCTTCACGCTGGGGACCAGCCCGGTTTTCTTCGCTGTGGCGTACCTGGCGACCCGGCTCGGACAGGCTTTGGAAAAATGGTTCATGCGCTTTGTGGCCGTGACGGTGCTTGTCCTGGGGTTGCTGTCGATCAACAGCGGCTTGAATTTAGCCGGCTTATCCCCGTTTACTCCCTCACCAACGAATATTCAGCCCCTGGCGGGATCCACAGTACCACCGGCCAGCCTGAGCGATGGCACTCAACCCAGTTCAGATGAAAATGTCCTGACACTCAACGCAGAGAACTCCGGGTACCAGCCCCAGGTGCTGCATGCCTCGGCTGATACCGCGTTGACCTTGAACCTGGTGACGGAGAATACCTTCTCCTGTTCCCGGGCATTCGTCATCCCGGCGCTGAACCAGGAAGTGTTGTTACCGGCGACCGGCATCGTCCAGATCCAAATTCCACCCCAGGCAGCGGGATCCGAGATGCAGTTCACCTGCTCGATGGGCATGTACACCGGTGTGATCGTTTTTGATGCCTAGGTCACCATGGAAAAACTAACACTGGTCATCAAAGACATGCACTGCGCCAGCTGCGCCATGCGCATCGAGGGTATCGAAGATGAACTTCCCGGGATCCGGCAGATCTCAGCCAGTTACCGCCAGGGCAGGGTAAAAGTGGAATACGAGCCTCAACAGGTCGGTGAAACGGAGATACGCGCCGCCATCGAGAAGCTCGGCTATCATATTGAGTGACCGCAGGTTGGATTAGCTCCGTAGGTTGGGTTAGCGCTCTTTGCGTAACCCAACACCTGGTGAACGTTGGTACACGCGTCCCATCAGTAAGGTGCGTTTCCCGTAGGTTGGGTTAGCGATCCTTAATTGAAATTCCATTATTTCTGTGAGAGCTAATAAGCATCAGAGCGTAAAATATTTGCTTGTAAGAGCGTAACCCAACGTTTGGAAATTGTTGGGTTATGTTTCCCACGGGTGGACTGAATGGATTGGGTGATCGGGATTCATATGATCATCGATCCTCTCCCTCCGAAGGGAGGGAGAGGCAGGCTCCTGATTGCTCAAGGTAATTAAGAATATCAATATCATCCAATTCATATCTAGAATCAATCATCGGGTGGTGAGGGAGGGAATGTTTCCCGTAGGTTGGGTTAGCGATCCTTAATAGAACTTCCATTATTTCTGTGAATCCTTACAAACATCAGAACGTAAAATATCTGCTTGGAAGAGCGTAACCCAACGTTTGGAAATTGTTGGGTTACGCTTCTCCCGGGTGTGGCGAATAACGATGAGCCACTCCGGGGGATGCCGTGCCCATCGGGCACAGATGTCTATCGACGCTAACCCAACCTACGATTAGAAGCACCGGGATGCCTGCTCACAACGCTCAGCTTTTACACGACCGTGTATCTGATCACGTGGTGCGCCAGCTCCCTGCGGAAGCATTGGCACACCCTACGCTCTTCTTCGCGTTCTTCGTGCTCTTTGTGGTTTAAGTTACTTAAATTAAAGAGCGGATCGGTTGGTCCGCTCTTTATTCTGCCTGCCTTTGCCGCCGGGAGGGGAGCGGCTCAGCGCGAGGCCGAAGCTTTGACGATCTTGCCGCGCGTGTCGAATGTGAAACGCGCATAATGATGATGCATATATTTGGCGACCTTGACCTGCTTGCTCAGCGTCACCACGTAGCGGGGGTCGCCCCGGGGAGATTGCAGGGTCTTGCTGGCTGATTTGCCTTCCCACTCGCCCTGGTGGACAACCATCTCGGCATCCGTCAGGCCGGGCAGGTACTTGGCCACCACGCGCTTGACCTGCTGGACCATTTCCGCGGGAATACCTTCCATCTCTGTGGGCACCGCATCATGGTCAGTGATGGTCTTCATGGCTTCCATCTCTTCCAGGCGGATCATATGCTTGGGTAAAGACGGTTTCTCGACCGTCCCTGCCAGGGGATCGCCCAGCAGGATGAAGGAGAGCAGGGTCTTCTGATCCTCGCCGTCCAGGTAGCCCTGGCGTGAGTGCATCAACTTGGCCAGGCTGATCTTGGCATTCATCAGCGCAAAACCGACCGGTTGACCGCCCTTGACATTGGCCCAGAAGGCATTGCCCAGCAGATCCGCAGCGGTGAGTGGGTTGGCGACACTGCCGTAAGCAATGCAGGTCGACCCGACCAGGGCATGCGTCCCCAGGGAGAGGAATTTCAAGGCCAGTGATTCATTGTCGTTCTTGTTTTCGACCGATGCGCCGTAGCAGGCCTCGCTGAAGATGACACGCGGGGGTTTCCGGTTGTTGGAGAAGTCACGTTCGCTGAGCGCCACCGGATAATCCGGCAGGCTGTTGGGACCCGTGGCGCTTTTCTGGCCGTACCACTCCATAGAATCGTCCAGGCCGTGCAGGTTGTAGTAGGCCATTTTTGCCGGCAGCAGACCGGATTGCCAGACCGTGCCGGTGACCACCGGGGGAGATACCAGCATGCCCCGCTCGACACCGATCGGTTTGAATACCGAGGTCGAAGAAGCCTTCCAGACCTGGGCGGTGTAACCGAAACTGGTCTTATACCCATTGAGGGTTTCATTGGAAAGGAAATACCCGAACAGGGAACTGAGCAGCGGAATGCGGCTCCACCACTGCGCCTTGATCTGATCCTCGGCATAATGGCTGATCAAACCGCGGATCTGACGGACGAGCAGGCTAGAATCCGAACCACGCCCGCCCGAGAGACGCCCGACCGGCCAATCAGGGACAAAATAATTCTCATCGATGCTGGCGTAGGGGTTATCCGAAGCCACGAAGGCGTCACTGTCCTCTGTTGGATTGGGCAGGTGGTGGAAGGGGATCACCACCTCGCTGCCGGCGATGAGTAATGCCCCGATCATCTGGCCTTTCTTGACCAGGGCACTGTCCAGGTTGGCGATCTCAAGTTTGATCTTGTTGGGATCATCATGGGATACCGCAGTCAAGCCGTAGGTAGCCATGGAGGACGGCTGGTCCACGTTCAGGACCAGGGAACCCCAACCAGGTCGTTTGGAGATCGCCAGGGAAAGCTCGTTCAATAGGCCTTCGATCACCTTGGCGGTCTGGGGTCCGTATTGCTTCTGCAGCCCTTCATGGGAGGTCAGGATGACGTACATGGGGAAGCGACCATCATAACGGCTGACAGCCGGTTTCTTCATGCTCTTGGCCAACTTGTCGAAGGTCTCGCGCACGTGATCGAGATCCCCGGGGGTTAACTTGGCCTGGGTGTCTTTCCCGGTGCGCTTGCCGGTTTCGGCCGCCGGGGTTTCCATCTTCAGATAGGGGTCGCTGGCATCCACCGGGGTGGCCACAAAAGGCGTCTCGACCGTGCTGGCGTCCGCAGGTCCGGTGAAACCACCGGCAGCCGCCGCGGGAGCGGATGCGCCGATCGCATTCCAACCCATGCTGGTGGCCACAGCGGCCGGGATGGGCAGGTCGAAGGTCATTTCAAGTGTGGAAGGCCACAATGGCCGGTAGGGGAAGGTCGTGCCCCAGATCCGGACGGGCACTTCCGCGGCCGCATCCAGCGACACACATTGGTGCAGCAGGGAAACGGCGCGCGCATCTTCGCCATTCTGCATGCAGGCTTCAGCCAGATACAGCAAAATGGTGACACATTCGGGATGGCGCTGGCTGTAAAGTTCAGACAATGTCTGCAGGGCCGTGAAATCCTGTTTCAGATGGAAGATGCCCAGGTGGACGATGGCCGGCAGGGCGGAAGCGATGTTCTGGATCAATGCGGATTGCAGGATGACTTCAGCCTGGGCATGGTCGCCGGTCACCAGCAGCTTGCGGGCTTCGCGGGTGGCATTCACCCAACCCGGGTAGCTGTTGTTGGTCGGCTGGGTTTCTTCCAGGATATAGGCATCTGTCCGTGCATTCGAGATCGTGGCGGTGTCGGCGTTGGGGTGATCGGTCAGCGCCTGGACAGCTGGCAGGTATTCCGGGTCGGTGGTGTTGATCTTTTTAAGGATCGGCAGGCTCTGGCTGGTCTTGCTTTCCAACAGCAAGGCGCGCGCCAGCAGGTAATTGATCTTGTAATCGCCCGGATAAGCCGCCAGCCACATCAGGGACGCCTGCCGCACAAAGCGGAACTCGCGTTGATTGAGCGCGGTGGTCAATAGTTCCAGGATCAATTCACGCTGGATCGGTTTTGAATAGTCGAAATTATTCACGGAGTGTTCCATTATGACCTCGTTAAAGCATCCTGCGTGTGGTGAACGAAATTCAGTGCCATCAGGGCACCCAGTTGGCTGCGGATGTTCAAATCCGCCGGCATCAGGCTGGAAGCCTTTTTAAGCATGACTTCCGCGGCGGCAAAATCGGCCCCTTCCTTCAACAGCATGCCGGCCTGTAAATAGGGGCGGTGGTCATCCGGGCAAACGATGGTTGCTTGTTGGTAGATGCGCACGGCCTGTTCGTATTGGCGGCGGTCGACATGGGTCTGGGCCAGTTCAAGGTAAGCTTCGACGTTGTCAGGCTCCAGCCGGATGGCTTCGGAGAGATGATCGAGGGCCTGGTCGAGTTGACCCCTGGCACGCTGTATCTTGCCTGCCAGATAATGCAGACTGCCATCCTCACCTGCCAGTTTGAGCGCTTCCAGAGCGGTTTGTTCCGCATCCGCATCCTGACCAACGGCACTGTAACACTCGGCCAGGGCTTTCAAAACGCCCGGATTGTCCCGGTTGCGCGCGTGGAGGGATTCGAGCTGTGCCAGGATGGCTTTGGGTCCCTTGAGGACCTGGGTCAACTTAAGCTGTTCGACCTGCACCGGCAGACTCTTGCGCAGGGCGAGCGAGGCGGATTCGAGCGTGTTAAGCGCTTCTTCGTGACGACCCTGCCTGGCCAATGAGCCGGTCAACAGCAGCAGGCCGCCCGGTTCTTCAGGATCGATCTCCAGCACCTGCCTGGCCCTGGCAGCTGCCAGGTCATAAGCTTCAGCTGAAAGCGCGATCTGGCCGGAAAGCATCAAAGGTGCGGGATCATCCGGGTCGATGGCGATGGCGCGTTCCAGCGCATCCTGGGCTTCGCTGCGATTGGCGGCCTGATAACAGGCTTGACCGAGCAGCAACCAGGCGGTTTTGTTATGAGGTTCCAGGAGCGCCGCCCGCCTTAGGTAGTGGATCGCGCTCTCGTTTCCACCGGAATCCAGCCAGGCACTACCGGCCATGATCTGATACTTGCATTGATCCGGGGATAATTTGACAAGTTCGACTGCATGCCGGATGCGACCCTGGGCATTTCCGAGTTCGTGGCTCAATTCAGCGGCATATTCATGCCAGGCCGGTTCATCAATCCAGGCTGCCAGGGCTTTCTCGATGGCTTCATAAGCGGTGAAAGCATCACCGGGGTGAGCATAAGCCTTCAAGGCCAGGGACATCGGGTCAGCCGGGTCGTTGAGCAGCAGCAATTCGGCATCATTGGCAGCCGTTCCCGCTTCACGGTCCAGCAGGGCCGCGCTGTGATACAGGCGCACTCTGTAATTCTCCGGCCAGGATTCAAGCATGCGGTCGACTTCCCGCGCCTGACCGGCTGCCAGCAGCAAGAAGATGCTCCCGGCCAGCTCGTTCGGTCCCAATTCGGGAGCACTGGCCAGGTCTTTCTTTTCGACGATCGAGCCCGTCAAACCGGCACCGCGCGCCAGCCAGTACGGAAGGTGAGCATAGGTTTCACGAGGTGGCAGGCTGGCGAGCAGTGCATCCAGCGCACCCACCGGCAGGTCCAAGCCGGCCGGGCGGTGAGCCTCGATCTTCAAGCGATCGCACAATTCCACTTCTTCATGTTGATAGATGAGTGCTTTGAAGGCATTCAGGGCAGCCAGCGGCTCGTAAGGCGCCAGTGCCAGGGCAGCCTGGCTGAATTCATAAGCCTGCAGCCATTGTCCCATGGCGATTGCGGCGCCTGCCAGCGAGACCAGCCGCGACAACCGAACTGGATAGGCAGCAGCATCATCCTGCCCGGCCTGGGCCGCTTCAAAATGCTCAAAAGCATCCTGAGGTGCATCCGCCAGGGCATCCATTCGCGCCTTGACAGCCGCCAGGCGGACAGGATCAGCCGCTTCGCTGATCAGTTCACTCGCCAGCAATGCCTCATCGGTCAACCCGCAGTCCAACGCGGCTTCGACCAATGTCAGGGGGTAATCCTGGTCCTGGATGGGTTCTGTCAGCGCCTTCTGGATGCGCGCCCGCAGGGCTTCAGTTCCGACCAACAGGCAGCCACGCTGCAACGCCAGGACGAGGTGCTGGATGGACTGGTCATCCGGAGAGAGTGCCTGAGCCTGTGAGATCGAACTCAGCGCACCGGTCGTGTCACCGGATTCCCGCAGTAATTCAGCCAGGCGGGCATGCAGCGCGCTCAGCGAGAGGTTCGACCAGCCTTCGGTCCTGGATGAGTTGAGCAGGGTGACCAGATACTCGCGCGCTTCGACTGCCTGGCCCAATTGATCCAGCAGGGCGCAGCGATTCAGCACCAGCATCTCATTATCCTCATCCACAGACAGGGCCTGGTCGATGGCTCTCAGAGCTTCGGCCGGATCACCCTCATCCATGTAAGCCTCCGCCAGGTCGGCCATCAATCCACTATCCAGGACATTGGAGACCTCAACCGCCTTCTTAAGGCAGGCGCTGGTCCTGGCCGGCAGAGCCATTTCGGTATACAGGTCAGCTGCAAGCTTGTAGGTGCCGGTGTCCAGATCGGTATTGGCGGTCAGGGCATCCAGGCGGGCCTGTGCCGGGGCAGTATCGCCGGCAGCCAGCAGAGCCCGGGTGTGCATCAGCACGAGGTCGGGCCGGTTGGGTTCGAGTTCCAGGGCTTTTTCAATTGCGGTGGCTGCGTCGGCGGGTTCATTTAGTTTCAGGCATAGCCCGGCCTGCCAGAGCAGGCTGCCGGCATCCCCCGGCAGCAGGTCGGCAATCGCCTGGGCGGTATCCATGGCTTCCCGTGGGAGGTTGGCCAGGCGATAGGTTTCCGCCAGGGATTTCAGGATGTCCGTGCGTTCAGGCATCAGGTGGGCAGCTTCCTTGAGTGACACCAGGGCAGCATCCAATTGACCCAATTGCAGGGCGATGCGCCCCAGGCCGAACTGCGCGCGCCATGAAACCGGATGCTTGTAAGGCAGCTTTTGCAGCAGGCTGCGATAGCGCTCGAGGGCTTGATCTGCGGCGCCGGTCTCCGCCAGCAGGTCGGCGGAGAGCATTTGCAGGTCGAGCGATTCGGGGCGTGACGCGATCGCGCCTTCCAGCATCTCCTGCAGCGACCCGGTCAGGTTCTTCAGAGTCGGGTGAGCAGCCAGGATGGCAGAGAGGCTGTTCTTTTCATTAATGGCGGCTTCCAGTATTTCAGCCAGGAGGGAGAAGGTCGTCACCCGGTCAGGTCGGGCTTCCAGCGCGAGGGTAACCGAGTCGAGGGCGGCATTCAGGTCGCCCAAACCCAGCATAACCCTGGCAGACAGCATGGCCAGCTCGGGATTGGAGGGGTCTTCCAGGCGGGCATCCTTCAGAATGCGGTCGGCTTCGGCATACAGCCCGAGCGCCGTCAGGTTTTCGGCCAGCCGTAAACGAATGACTGGGGAGGAGGGGTCATATTTATGAGCCTTGCGTAAATAGACCAGGGCTTCGGAAGGGGAGCTGTTCGCCAGGCAGTTCTCACCCAGCGCATACTGGATCTCGGGTGAGTCGGGTAGTACCTGGGAGGCGGCCTTCAGGGTGTCGATCGAAAAGGTCTCATTGCCCTGGTCGCGGTAGATGCGGCTGATGACCAGCCAGGGTGCCGGCAGGTCTGGCGACATGGTCGTGGCCCGGGTCAGATGCAGGAGCGCTTTTTCGTCGTCGCCCTGGGCATGCAGCAGTTCGCCATAGATCGCGTTGGCCTGCCCGTTGTCGGGCTGTATCTCCAGCACGGTCTGGCAGGCGGTTTCGGCCACCGCAAGCTGTCTGGCACGGATGGCTGTGGCAGCCAGGGCCAGTAATTCCTGTTCGGGGGGTTCAGGGAAGAATTTGAGAACGCTGCGCCGCTCGTCGAGGGCATCCTTCCAATTATCCTGCTCCTCGTAGGCGCTGGCCAGCGATTTGCGCAGCGACACGTCATCCGGTTTGAGCATGACGGCGGTCTGAAGCGCATCGATCGTGTCGGTTGAGTGTCCATTCTGGCGGGCGATCTCGGCCTGCAGGCGGGCGAAATCCGGGTTCTCGGGGTAGGCTGCCTGAGCCTCGCGCAGGGAAATGAGGGCGTTCTCGATGTCACCGGCCTGGATCTGCCCGCTGATGGTTTTGATCAGCCCGGCTGCGTCCGTGCTGTCGCCCTTGAGGGGTGTTGTATCGCCGTTCGTTTCGGGTGCCGGAGCGTTCATTTCATCCAGGGCGTCCAGCAATTGCTCCTGGCGTGATTTGATCTGATCGAGTGCGCTGGTGAGGGTCTGCTTGCTTTCCGCTTCCTTGCCATTCAACTTTTGCAGCATGGCCTGGGTGTAAGCCGTCTCCATGTCGAAGTGGTCTGCTTCGATCTCAACCACATCCGGCATTTTGCGCGCGGGGGCGTTCTTGCCGTTGCCGAGCAGTTCACCGGCGACCGCACTGGATATTTTGGACAGGTTATTGTGTTTCAACCAGTTCAGGTATTCAAGTTGTTCGGCGTCCGGCAGGGCAGACAGGATCTGGACGATCAAGTTGACCCGCTCAGCGCTGTCGATCGGGTTGGCGAAAATGGCGTGCGTCAGGATCCGCCGGCGTTCGTCCGGTTCCGGGAAGAGGTTCCCGGCCAGGAAAGAATACAGCAGGATGGCTGGAGCGTGAGCGATTGGGACCAGGCAGGCCAGCACGGTGGGAGCCAGGGCTGCGTATTTATCAAAGACATCTGCAAGAGCCCGCTGCCACTGATTGGTCTGGTGGTGGGTTTCACGTGCCAGCAGGGCGGCCAGCATGGCAGAAGGGAGGTCCTCGTTGGCATCCTGGGGATCGGTGGAGAGGGTCAAAAGGCGCGCCGCCAGGTCCGGTTCGATCCGGCTGGCCGGTTGTGCCTGCAGGTCCGCCTCGTTGAAGGTGTAGCCGAGCGACAGGAGACCCAGGCGGGCGGGATTCCAGGCACTGGCGATCCGGCCGCAGCTTTCCAGGGCGCGGCTGCACAGCGCATCATCCTGGAGGGCTGCCCACACCAGGCGATCCTGGCGCAGGGCGGAAAGGACCGGTTGCCAGTCGCTTTCCGGCAGGAGTGATCTGAGTTGTTTCAGAAACCCGGCGCTTGCCATATCTGCTCCGTTGGGGTGTTATCCGAGTTGCATGAAGATGAAATAGGCTGCCGCCATCAACGCACCGCCGGTGATGACTAGGGTGATGCCGATGCCGGAGGATGAGCGCACCATGTCGTTCATGCTGTTCATGAGCGATGAGGCGTTGCCCACCAAGCCGGCCACATCCTCGGCGATCCCCCGTTGAGCCAGCTTGGAGACCGACTCGGAGACCGTTTTGACATTTTTACCGGAAGCCTGGGCGATCAGGATGATGATCCCGGCCAGCAGAACGACCACACCAACAAAGAAAACGATGGTGGCCATCCACATGAATGCTTCGTCTATATTTGTGAACATGAAAAACCTCCTGATGAATGATCCTCAGGAGGTATCGGTGCAAGAATTATGCCAGGTTTTTACTTCTTTTTGGGGTTCGAGACGACCTCAGGCGGCATATGCTGCAAGCCAAGGCTGGCTTCATCGCAGAATAACATGGCGCGTTCGATCGCATTGGCAAGCTGGCGGATATTCCCAGGCCAGTCATACGCCACCAGGGCTGCCATGGCCGGCGGTTCGATATCCTGGATGTTCAAGCCCATGCGGGGGTTCAACTGGCGCATCAGCAGACCCACCAGCTCGGGGATATCGGCCTTGCGCTCGCGCAGGGGAGGAAGTTCCAGGTCCACCACTTTCAGGCGGTAGTACAGGTCCTCACGGAACAGTCCAGCCTTGATCATGGCCGGCAGATCGCGGTTTGAGGCGGCGATCAATTGGAAATCGACCTTGACCAGGGCTGTTCCGCCCACGCGGCGAAAAGCCTGCTCCTCGACTGCGCGCAGCAATTTGGCCTGGGTATCCACCCCCATGGTGGAGATCTCATCCAGGAACAGGATGCCGCCGTCGGCCACTTCCATTAAGCCTTCCTTGCGCTTCTCGGCGCTGGTGTAGGCACCCGGCTCATAACCGAACAGCTCGCTTTCCAGGACGGTGGGTTGGATGGCAGCACAGTTGATGGCTACGTAGGGTTTATTGGCCCGCGGACCGTGCTGATGAATGAAACGTGCCAGGATGTCCTTGCCTGTTCCGGTTTCGCCGGTGATCAGGACCGAGGCGGAGACGGTCGCGGCCCGTTCAGCCTGGGAAATGACCGACAGCATGGCGGGGGATTGACCGATGACGAAATCGATCTTGCCGCGCTGGCTCTGTCGCAGGTGGTTCAGCTCACGCCGCAGCGCCACCAGCTCTCCGGCTCGTTGTACGGACTTTTCCAGCTGGTCCAGCTCGATCGGTTTCTGCAGGAAATCGTGAGCCCCATTCTTCATCGACTCCACGGCCATATCGATGTCGGCGTGCGCGGTGATAATGATGATGGGCGGGCGCAGCGGCATGCTGGCGGTCTCGCGCAGCAGGTCGGTGCCGAAGCCATCCGGGAGCTGGACATCCAGCAGGATGATATCGGCCACACCTTCATTGACGCGTGCGCGGGCCTCTTTGAGTGTGCCGGCTCCCTTGACCTCGTAACCCTTCTGGGTCAGGAAATCGCTCACGAAATGGCGGGCATTTTCTTCATCATCAACGACAAGTACGGTTGCGGTCATGGCCTTCCTTCTGATAATGCGGGAATGTTTACGTGGAATATTGTACCACCCGGAAAACTCTCGACATCGATGGTGCCGTGATGGGCATTCACGATGCGGCGGGTGATCGCCAGCCCGAGGCCGGTGCCCCCGGCATTGGTGGTCACGAAGGGTTCAAAGATATGTTCGCGGATCTCCGGTGGGATGCCGGGGCCGCTGTCTGACACGGTCACTTCGGCTGTCAGGAAATCCGGTCCCTGGTGGGCGGCGGTCTTGATCCCCAGGATGCCATTGCCATTGGTGCTCATGGCCTGCACAGCATTGCTGATCAGGTTGGTGAAGACCTGCTCCAGGGTGCGCGGATCGCCCATGATGGCCGGTGTGGCGGGATCCGGTTGGAAGAACAGCTCGACATTGGCATGTGACAGGCGCGGGCGCCAGCGATCCAGGATGCGCTGCAGCAAGACGGGCAGCTCGGTGGTTTCCATCTTGAATTCCATCGGCCGCGAGAACGACAGCACGGATTCCATCAGGTGGGTCAGCCGGGTGCAGTCGGTCTGCAGCCGGCCGATCAACTCCTGGTTGGGATCGTCTGCGCTGAATTTGGAACCCAGCAGCTGCAGGCCCATGCTGATGTTGTTGATCGGGTTGCGAACCTCGTGTGCGAAAATGGCGGTCACTTCACCCAGCACGGCGCGCTGTTCGAGCTGCTGGGTCTTGACGCGGATCTGCTCATTTTCGGTGATGTCGTGCAAAAAGATGACGATCCCCTGCACGGCACCCTGGCTCTCGATCGGATAGATCTGGATCTCGACCGGGAAGGAAGTACCGTTGCGGCGATGCAATTTGACGACGCCCAGGTTCGAGATCGGGATGCCCTGCAGCGCGGTGTTATAGGCTGCCGTCAGGCTGTCACTGCCGATCAGAATGTCCTCAACCGGCATGCCGCTCACTTCTTGGCTGGCGTAACCCAGGATCAATTCGGCCGAGGGGTTCAATTCACTGATGGTCAGGTCCGGGCTGAGCAGCAGGACGCCTTCCTGGGCATTCTCCGTGATGGCGTTGCGGATGAGCAGCGTCCGGGCGTTGTTGACTGAGGATAAATTGAGATTGCCGACCGAGACATGATGGCTGATGGCCGACCAGAGGATGCCGGCGATGATCTCCAGCACCTTCAACAGGTTGTCTGAGGGGTCGGCCTGGCGATCGCCGCACACCAGCAGCCCCGACCAGCTGTTCTCCTCGCCCAGCGGCACGCTGGCCAGGTAGCTCAGACCACTGTTTTTGGCGTGCTTGTGCAGGGCTGTGCCGGTTTTCTTGCCCGGGCGCCACAGGAATGGCTCTTTCAGCTCCGTCAGGTCCGAGGGATCGATCGTTAAGGGAAGGGATTCATCCTCCGCCGGGATGGTCCCGGCGATGCGCTTGAAGACCGGCTTTCGGCCTTCCGCCGTGTATAACCCGACCGTGCGGGCTGACAGTAACACCTGCGACAGCTGCATGGCACTCTGTATGGATCGTTCCATGTCCGGCTCGAGGCTGAGACGACTCAAGTCCAACAAGGCGGAGAAGATCTCCGGCTTGTTGAGCGGGCCTTCCAGGGCGCTCAACAGGGCTCCGGGAGCCCCGATGACGAGCAGGTCGATATCGCGCTGCCGCTCGAAGGTGATGTGATGCAGTTTGACGATCAGCGGGGGGCGGTACTGGCGCGTCAAAGTAGCCTGGATGAGCGGGGTATCCTCTTCCGGAAAGGGGTATTCCGGCAGGATCGTTTCGACCCGCCCGCCGATCAATTCGTCCAGGTTGTGAGAGGTGAGGTCCAGCAGGGCGCTGTTGGTATACAGGATGACGCCTGTATCGGAGAGGACCAATACAGGCGCATCGATATAGTTCAGGACGCGCTCAAGTTCGTCCAGGATGGAATTCTTCTTGTGCCGCCAGTTTTCCGGCAGGACCGATTGATAGGCTCTGACATCATGCATGGCGGCTTTCAGTTCCTCAGGCGTGGCGTAAATGCGCCGGCAGGATGCCTTCCATGGCGCGGTACTTGGCGACCGTGCGGCGGGCGATCTTGTATCCGCGGGCATCCAGCAGCTTGACCAGCTCCGAGTCGCTCAGCGGATGGCCTTCTGCCACGATGATGTTCTTCAGGATCGTGCGCAAGTTCAGACTCCGATCGAAGAACTTCGCCATCGGGATGATGCGCCGGTTGGGGAGCTGAACGGTCTTTGAGGAAACCGCGCGCGAGATGGTCGATTCGTGCACTTCCAGCTCGATCGAGAGTGAAGCACGGGTCAACGGCTTCAGGTAGACCTCGCCGTGATCGATGAAATCCTTCTGGATGGCCACCAGGCGCTGCATCAGGCGGCGCATTGTGTGGTTGCGCTGCTGCAGACATTTGACGAACAGCGCAGCGCGTTCGAGGTCGTTCTTCCAGTCCTCACGGTACTCGGAATTCTGGCGCAGGGCATTGCGGAACAAGGGATTCACACGAAGGGTGCCGGCCAATGGCATGATGATCTCGACCATCAGAGGCTTGGTGGGGTCTTCATTAACGTGGTTGATGATAACATCGGGTGAGCGGTAGACCTGGAGCGGTGCGTTTTCACCTTCGTGAACGTCACCCCAGTGTGAGCGGCCCGGGAACGGGTTCAGGTTTTCAGTGATGAACTGGGCGGCTTCCTTCACTTCGCGCAGGCTGCATCCCAACAGGTGTGCCAGTTCGCTGTACTGGCGGCGGCTGAGCATGTCCATACCTTTTTCAATGATTTCGCGGGTCCTGGGTGGAATTTCACGGCTTTCAGCCAGGTGGTCGAGCTGGACCAGCATGGCTTCCTGGGCGGTCCTGGAACCCACACCCAGCGGTTCGGCGTGCTGGATCATACTGCGCACCGATTCGACCACATCCAGTGGGACGTGATGGTATTGGGCGATCTCCACCGGGGCGATGGTCAACAGGCCGTCCTCATCCAGGTGGGTGAGCAGGTAGGCGGCGATGGTGCGTTTCTGTGGATCGACATCCGGAGCGATCTGGCGGAATACGAAGGTCGGCAGGTCTTCCGTGACCGGGGCGATATTGTCATCCGCCTGGTCGTCGTCTCCCGAGGAGCTGTGTGATGGATGGAAATCATCCCGCGGGGAGATGAAGACGATGGCATCATCCGGCGCCGTTGGCGAGGCACTCGAGCAGGTCGGGCAGGGCGCATTGCCGGGCAGCGGCCGCTGGCAGTTCGGGCAGCGGCGCTCATCGGTCATTTCGAGCGCCGGGTTGGAGGCCAGTTCCGATTCGATCTGCTGTTTCAGTTCGTCAGCCGAGAGGCTGAGCAGGGTCATGGTCTGTGCCAGGTGGGCGGTCGTCATAGGCCGCATGACTGGTCGGTGGGATTGTAACATGGTGCACCTTCCTTCTATTTTAGTCGCTGGTGTCTATTGTTGCAAGGTTTGTGCCAGGTTCGAAAGAAATGTACCATGCCCGGTCTAAAGTGTGCCAGGCCTTTATCCGGGTCCGGATGGTACAATTCACGCGATGTTTTCCATGGATAAGAACGATGGAATGACTTTAACGGTAATCGGCGGCGGGCTGGCCGGCTGTGAGGCAGCCCTTCAGGCTGCCGGACGCGGTCTGCAGGTCCGGCTGAAAGAGATGCGGCCTGACCACATGACCCCCGCGCATACCGGCGGTGACCTGGCTGAGCTGGTGTGTTCCAACTCGCTGGGGTCATCACTGCAAGACCGACCGTCCGGATTATTACTGGCGGAGCTGCGTCTGTTGGGATCCAGGCTGGTTGCGTGTGCGGAGCGCTCGGCTCTGCCGGCGGGTGGGGCACTGGCGGTCGATCGGGCTCGTTTTTCAACCGAAGTGGAGGCTGAGATCGCCCGCCAGGCGGGTATCGAGGTCCGGCGTGGGGAAGTCACGACCATCCCGGCGGGATTATGCGTGGTGGCCAGCGGCCCGTTGACCTCTCCAAAACTGGCAGGCGCGCTCGCACAACTGACGGGTGCTGAAAACCTGTTTTTCTTCGATGCCATCGCGCCCATCGTCACGGCCGAATCGATTGACAGGACGATCGCCTTCCGGGCATCGCGCTACGACCGCGAGGAATCCGGGCAGGGCGATTACATTAATTGTCCATTCAATGAGGAAGAATACCGCTGTTTCGTGGGTGCTTTGCTGGCGGCCGAGCGCATCCAGCTGCATGAATTCGAAACCCTGGTGGACCAGGGCGTGACCGCCGGCAAAGGGCGCTTCTTCGAAGGCTGCCTGCCGGTCGAGGTGCTGGCCGGGCGCGGCGAGGATTCGCTGGCTTTCGGGCCCATGCGCCCGATCGGCTTGCGCGACCCGCGCACGGGCAAACGTCCGTTCGCCGTGATCCAGCTGCGCCAGGATAACCTGTCGGCCAGCCTGTACAACCTGGTCGGTTTCCAGACCAATCTGACCTTCCCGGAACAGGCGCGTGTCTTCCGCCTGGTGCCCGGGCTTGAGAAGGCGGAGTTCGTGCGTTTTGGGCAGATGCACCGCAACACCTTCATGGCCTCACCGCAGCTCCTGGATCAGAACCTGCGGTTTCACGGGCGCAAGGACCTGCTCTTTGCCGGTCAGCTGACCGGCGTGGAGGGTTACCTGGGCAGCATTGCCACCGGTGCTTTGGCGGGTATCAATGCCGCCCGCCTGGCGGAGGGTCGGGAACCGGTCTGCCCGCCGCGGACGACGATGCTGGGAGCGTTGTGCCGTTATATCTCCGGGGCCGAACTGGAGTCCTTCCAGCCCATGAAGGCCAACTTTGGTCTGCTGCCCGATCTGGATGACCTGCCCCGCCGCACCGGCAAGCGCGAAAAACATGCCCTGCTGGCGGAGCGTGCGCTAAAACACTTCAAGGAATGGATGCAGGATGAATCAATCTAAGCCGGTCTTTCAGCTGAGGAAAAAGGGATTATTGATCCTTCTATTAACCATTGGCATTGCGCTGGTGTTGCTGGGGATCCTGTTCCTGGTTAACAAAAGCGACAAGGATGTATTCGATGGAGAGCGTGCCTTGAGGGATGTCGAGACGCAGCTGTCCTTTGGCCCGCGCACACCCGGCAGTGATGGTCACCGGCTCACCGCTGATTGGATCTACGCGGAATTGGAAGACATCAATGACACCTATGGTTGGTTGATTTCCAGGAATGCCGTTTTCGTGAATGATCACAAGGTCGAGAATATATTGGCCTGCCTTGGAGCAGGTCGCCCGTATTATCTAGTGGGGGCTCATTACGATACCCGTTTCCTCGCAGACCGGGACCCGGATCCGGTGTCCCGCACATTTCCTGTACCAGGCGCCAACGATGGTGCCTCCGGGGTTGCCGTTCTCCTCGGCCTGGCACGTTCCCTGCCGCGTGACCTCCCCGGGCAGGTCTGCCTGGTTTTCTTCGACGCCGAGGACCAGGGTGACCTGTCCGGCTGGGATTGGATCATCGGGTCGGGCTATTTCGCCGAACACCTGATGGTTGCTCCGGATGGCGTGGTGGTGGTGGATATGGTCGGAGACACGGATCTGAATATCTACCGCGAGGGCAACTCCGATCCAGCCCTGACCGATGCCATCTGGAAAATCGCCGCGGAAAACGGTTATGATCAGCAATTCCAGGCGTCCGTCAAGTACAACATGCTGGATGACCATCTTCCATTCGTACGGAAAGGTATTCCGGCAGCCCTGCTGATCGATTTCGATTATCCCTGGTGGCACACGACCGGCGATACGCTGGATAAGGTTTCAGTTGCCAGTCTGGATGCGGTGGGGACGACGCTTTATTACTGGCTGCTGGATGCGATGGGGAAATAAACGCTATAATTAGATTTTAGTTCACATCTGGAAGGAATTGCCAACATGGTCTACGAACCCGCCCAGCGGATAGCTGGATTTAAACCCTATTTCTTTGCCACGCTGAACCAGCGCCTGGCCGAATTGAAGGCCAAAGGCATGGATATCATCCGGATCGACATGGGTTCCCCGGACCTGCCGCCTGCCGATTTCATCATCGAACGCCTGCAGCAATCTGCCCGCCGGCCGGACGTGCACGGCTACACCCCCAACGGCGGGGCGCCGGCTTTCAAGCGCGCCACGGCTGAATACTATGGACGGCGCTTCGGTGTGGAGATCGACCCCGACAAGGAGTCCATCGCCCTGATCGGTTCCAAGGAAGGCTTGTTCAACCTCTCCCAGGTGCTGGTCAACCCGGGCGATACCGTGCTGGTGCCGGACCCGGGTTACCCGGTCTATTCGGCCAGCGGCATCATCGCCGGCGCGAAGGTGCACACCATGCCCCTGCTGGCGGAGAACGGTTTCCTGCCGCGTCTGGAAGACATCCCTGAAGAGGTTGCGCGTGCCTCCAAGATCCTGTGGCTGAACTATCCCAACAACCCGACGGGCGCCATTGCCACCCTGGAGTTCTTCCAGAAGGCGCTCGACTTCGCCCGCAAGTACAACATCCTGCTGGCGCACGACGCGCCCTATGCGGATGTCTGTTTCGACGGCTACCACGCCCCCTCGATCCTGCAATTGCCGGGAGCGCGTGAGGTTGCGGTCGAGTTCAACTCGCTCTCAAAAACCTACAACATGGCCGGCTGGCGGCTGGGCATGGCGGTCGGCAATGCCGAGGTGATCAAGATGCTGTCCACCTACAAGAGCCAGATGGATTCCTCCATTTTCATGCCCATCCAGGAGGCCGGCATGGCTGCCCTCGATGGCGACCAGGGCTGGCTGGAAGAGCGCAATGCCATCTACCAGGAACGCCGCGACATCGTGGTGGCAGCCCTGCGCCAGGCCGGCTTCGGGATCGAAATGCCCAGGGCGGCCATCTATGTGTGGGCGCGCCTGCCGAATGGGGAGAGTGACAGTGTGAGCTACTGCGCGCGGCTGTTGGACGACACCGGCGTTTCGACCACCCCGGGTGTGGTGTACGGGCAGTTCGGTGAGGGATACTTACGCATTTCACTCGGCACAGCCACCGACCGCATTCGTGAAGCGGTCGGGCGCATCACCGCGTGGGTGCATTGATCAAAAAAGAAGAAAAAAATCATGGCTAAAAAAATACCTGAACCAACCAGCCGTCCGCGTGAACGGGCGTTCATGGTTGGCGTTGAAATATTTGGCGACAGCCATTTATTGACGTTGGAGGATTCACTGGCCGAGCTGGCACTCCTGGCGGATACCGCCGGGCTGGAAGTGGTCGGTGATATCACCCAGAATCTCAACCACCCCAATCCGAATACTTTCATCGGGTCCGGCAAGGTCGAGGAGATCCAGATGATGCTGGAAGAGACCCTGGCGGAGGTGGTGCTGTTCGACGTCGAACTGTCACCGCGCCACCTGCGCGAGCTGGAGGAGAAATTCGGTGAAAATGTCCGCGTGGTGGACCGCACCGCGCTGATCCTGGATATCTTTGCGCAGCATGCGCGCACGGCCGAGGGCATCCTGCAGGTCCAGCTGGCGCAGTACGAGTACCGCCTGCCGCGCCTGACCCGCGCCTGGACCCACCTGGCACGCCAGGCGGGTGGTGGCGCCGGCCGCACGGGCGGTGTGGGCGGGGTCGGTCTGCGAGGTCCCGGTGAAACCCAGCTCGAAGTCGACAAGCGCGACATCCGGCGGGGCATCACCCACATGAAGGAGGAGCTGGAGAAGGTGCGCGCGCACCGCAGCCGTTACCGGGCGCAGAGGAAGCGCTCGCATATCCCGGTCGTGGCGCTGGTGGGCTACACCAATGCCGGCAAGTCCACGCTCCTGAACCGCCTGGCGAAGGCCGGGGTGTATGTGGCCGACCAGCTCTTCGCCACGCTCGACCCGACCACCCGGCGCGTGCAGCTGCCCGGCGGACACCTGGCGCTCTTCACCGACACGGTCGGCTTCATCCAGAAGCTGCCCACGCAGTTGGTGGCAGCCTTCCGCGCCACGCTGGAGGAGATCAGCGATGCCGACCTGCTGGTGCACGTGATCGACATCTCGCACCCAAATGCGCTGGCGCAGGCGGAGGCCGTGCACCAAACGCTCAAGGAGATCGGGGCATCAGAGATTCCCACCATCAGCGTGCTCAACAAGATCGACCGGCTGCCCGATCCTCAGATGGCGGTCGATAAAATGAAGAATTATCCCAATTCGGTGGCCGTCTCGGCCTTGAAGAAGGTTGGCATCGATGCCCTGCTGCGCATGATCGAGACCGAGCTGTTCGAACAGATGGTGCCGGTCAAGGTCCGGCTGCCTTACAAAGAGGGGCAGCTGATCTCGCTGTTCCATGACCAGGGGGTGGTCGAAAAGGTCGAGCACGGGCGGGGAGGGGTGAGCATGCAGGGACTGCTGCCGGGGAGGCTGCTGGTCAGGTTTCAGCCGTTCATGAAAGGGAAAGGGCAGGTCGATGAACTCCCCGGACAGGATCCGGGTTAATCCAGGTCGGTATACAACAACGTTCATGATTCAAACAAACCCCCTGCTTGTTCGAACAGGGGGTTTGTGTTTTGGCAGATTCACTTGAGCTGGAAAGTATCATTGGGATACAGCACTGTGAGGTGCTCAAGGCAGGTCGCGCATAAACCGCTTCCTGTCCTTCTTACAGGTCATCTGAATCTCGCCACCCTTTGCCCGGCTATGAATCATTTCATTAATCCGGGGGGGTGGTCGTCACGAAACGCTTCTGATCCCGGGCGCACAGGAGTTGAATGACTCCCCGGCCAGCCTCTGCCGCACCGGGCAGCCCGCCCGGGGAGTTCGTCCACATGCTGGCCAGGTAAAACCGGTCCAGCCCGGGGACAGTCTTGGGAATGAAGCGGTGCCGCCGATCGAATTCCGGATCGGGCAGCCAGGTCATGATACTGCCTTTCCAATTCCCGGTGTAGCGTTCGTATGTGAGCGGTGTGGCAACATCGACCATCTCGACCTTGCCGCGGATTCCGGGGAAGCGGATCTCGAGCGCGCCGAGGCAGGCCTCGGCGATCTGCTCCTTTTCCGCCTGATAGGCCGCCGGATCGCCCTTCAGCTTCTCCCAGTACGCCCACTCGCAGGGGAACATGCTCAGAAGCACGGATTTGCCGCTGGGTGCCATGCCCGGATCGTAGGCATAATGTTTGTAGTTGAACCACTCGACCGGATGACCGCTTATGGATATTGGCGAAGGGAGTTGGAACGCCTCCAACTGCGAAGGCGGGCTGCCCGTAAAGTCCAGGTCTCGCCCCGATCGCGACCTGGGTAACGGGTGCGGTGAGTTTACCCGTATCCAGAAGCTCCCGGTGGACGGGATCGATCCGGTTTCCATCCAGCAAACCCATCAGCGTGTTTTTCATGTCGCAGGCGGCGATGACGTAATCGGCTTCCACTTCGCTGCCATCCGCCAGTCTGACACCCCAGGCGCTTCCGCTGCGCTCCAGGATCTTGACGACGCGCGTGTTGTAGCGGGTCGCTCCCCCCAGGTCGAGGAAGCGCGCCTCGACCGCTCTGGCGAGGGCGAGCGAGCCGCCGATGGGATACCCGCCATCCTTGCGGCTCATCCAGCCGAGCGGCATGACAACGGTGAAGAGCGAACCGGGAGCGCCGTAGCTGGCGTGCTTGATTCCTTCGCGGAGCAGGGGATCCTGAAAGTGGGTGGAAAACGACTCCAGCGAAACCGTCGCCAACTTGGCGAAGAGCGGTAGGAACGGCAGGATGCCGGCCATCATCTTCACGTTGTCCCATACTCCCATCAACTCGGGGGTTTTTCCCACCGGTGCTTTGAAATGCGCGAACCGGCGCACATAACCGCAGAACTGTTCGATTGGGAGTGCATCGGCGGGAGAGAGCTCTTTCATGTGGCGCTCGAGCCGGTCGGGGTCGGTGTACAACCGGAACACCCGCCCGTCACGCGCGGTCATGCCCGCAAAGTACTCATAATCCACGATCCGCCGCCCCTGGATCGCACCGAGCTCGCGCCAGATCTGATGGTAGGAGCTTGCCGGTACCACCCCCATGAGGGCATGGCAGCTGCCGTCGATGTGATACCCCTTCCGCATCCAGGTCGTGCACAAACCCCCGGGGAGGGAGTGCGCCTCGAAGATCTGAACTTCGTAGCCATTCATCCGGGCATAGCAGCCGGCCGAAAGGCCGCTGATCCCGGCACCGATAACAATTATTTTCTTCATGGAGGTCATCTTTCCTTTCCGGGAGATGAAATGGGAAGCCGGTGTTCCCCGGGCGGCGATTCCACCGGCAGGCAGGCCCGGAACTTTTTCTTGTCTTTCCGGCAGACTGCCTTGATCACGATCTTACCGGAGACTGCCGACGTGGAGACCCCGCCGCCCGGTTCCACCCACTGCCCGCACATATAGAAGGCATCCAGACCGGGCAGGGTCTTGTCCATCCTCTTACCCATGACCATCCCGATGTTATCGGTGGTGATCATCCAGCCCTCCTGGCTCCCCTGCCAGTTGCCTGTATAACGCACCACCGTCATCGGAGTCGAGACGTCGACCACCTCGATCTGCTCCGCCAGACCTGGCATCCGACGCTCCAGCATAGCGATGACCTTGATGGCAATTTCCTTCTTCTCCGCCTCATACCGTTCCGGCTCTCTGGAGAGCGCCTGCCAATGGGCGTGGTCTGAGGAGAACATTGTCACCAGGACCGACCTGCCGGAGGGCGCCAGCGAGGGGTCGAAACAGAAATGGCGGTATCGGATGGATGCGTGCTTCTCGCCCGCGATCTCCAGAGGCTCGTCGAGCATGAAGATGATTGCCTGGGCCGGATCGGAGAGGTCGCGCTTCACACCGAGCGAGACCTGGATCCATGAAGGAAAGATGGGAAGATCCGTGTAGTATCCGCGCATCTTGTCGTTAACATACCGGCCTTGCAGCATGTCGAAGATCGTTGCATGACCGTCGGCGGCGGAGATCACAATATCGGCGCGGTGTTCGCTGCCGTCGGCCAGGCGGACCCCCACGGCGCGATCGTCCTCCACCAGGATCCGCTCGACCGGCGAGCGGTAGTGTATTTCGCCGTCGAGATCGAGATAGCGGCGTTCAATGGCACGCGCAAATTCGAGCGATCCGCCGACGGGAAAAACGCCGTCGCCCGCATGCATGATGGCCAGGATCATCATCAGGGTCATCGCCGGCATATCCCCGATGTCGTCCACTGACGCAAGCATCCCGGTGCGCAGGAGCGGATCGCGGAAACGGGCGACAAACTCATGCGTCGACATCCTGCTGTACTTGCGCAGGCTGCTGATGAGGGGCATCATCCGTAAACCCATCTTGATCCCATCGATCAAGCCGGCCGGGCCTTCTGGATCTTCCATAGCATCGAGGAATCGGGTAAATGTGCGCGCCCCTTTACAGAACTCCCCGATCACATCAGCGTCTTCCGGAGCCAACTCCTTCATGTGCCTTTCCAGGCGGTCGAGGTTCGTGTAGAGCGAAAGCGACCGGCCATCATTACCCACGATGCGTTGGTATACCTCGTGGTGGATGAATTCTCTCCCCTGCGCTGCGCCGAGCTCGTGCCAGATGCGGTTGATTGCGCTCCCCGGTACTGCGCCGGTCAACCATTCGATGCAGCCGTCGAACGTATATCCCTTGCGCTTCCAGGCGGTGCACAGTCCACCGGGTTTGTCGTGCATCTCGAATATCCGGGTCTTGTATCCGTTCATCTGGCCGTAGCAACCGGCCGAGAGGCCGGCGATGCCGGCGCCGATGATGATGACCTGTTTTTTGGGTCCTTGGGATGACTCCCTGGAGATGGCTGCGTTCATCTTACCCTCCTGGGGTTTCGCAAGACATTGGTGAAGATATCGGGGGTCAGTTTTCTCCTCAATTGATCATCCTGGATGGTGTAGAGGGTCAGCCCCTGGACCAGGGAAATATAGGTGAACATCAGGACCTCCGCATCGCCTTCTGTTGCTTCACCGGATTTCTGTGCCTCGAGGATGAGCTCATGCAGCCTCGTGTAATACGCCAGGTTTTGGAAGACATGTTCGAGCAAGCCCCGGTATGCCCTTGCCCTCCGTAACGGCCTGGATCATGATCAGAGAATAGAGCGAAGCTTCATCGGTAAATGCGATCTTTACGATGTTTTCTGAAAGCTTTTCGATCTTCTCCCAGGCGGCTGCCAGGCGCATCAAAGGCAGCCTGCCAGGTGTTCCTCGAGATCTCGAGGGCTGTATCCACCAGGTGGAAGAATACTTTCTCCTTGGAAGGGAAGTAATGATAGAGCAGGCCTTTGCTCATGCCTGAAGCCTTCATGATCTTTTCCATGGTGGACCCGTAATAACCGTATGACGCGAAGACCTCCAAAGCCGCCTTGGGTGATCTTGGCCATCGCATCGGTCCGCATTTGCTCGTTCAGTTGTTTTCCACGTGGTGACATGCTTGCCTCCAAATATGATTGATTGAACGGTTAGTCAATGAAAGTATAGATGAGAATTTACCGAGATGTCAAGAGGTTCGAGATGGCTACTGGTGAGGTTCCAGCCGTTCATGAAATTGGATGGGCAGGATCGGGATAAGCTAAGGGCAGGTCATCTTTAGACCCCCGTTCTCGGGAGCTGACCTGCTCAAAAAGAACTTGATGACTGAACATTGGAACTGGTCGAAAGATGGGTGATTACCTCAAAGATCAAGATTCTATCAAAACACCTGCTCGCGATGCTTCCTTCCGGTGCGGAGCTCTTCGGAGCGACGCTCGGAAGGACACAGCGCTCCATCGAGCGCAGGGCTGCGGCGTTATCCCGAGCGCTTCGCCGTAGCTCAGCGCACCGGGATAAAAAAGAACCTCCACCGGATTTCTGGTGGAGGGAGGAAAGGTCGGTCGGAAGGACCGGATTATTTCTTCTTGTCTTCTTTTTCGATGTTGAGGACTTCGCGTCCCGCGTAGTACCCGCATTTGGGGCAGACGGTGTGACCGGCGATCATCTCGCCGCAATGGGAACATTGCACCAGATTCATGGGGGTCAGCGCGTCGTGGGCGCGGCGGCGATCGCGGCGGCCCTTGGATAATTTACGTTTCGGTTGTGGAACCATGCTATCTCCTGCTTTTTGAAAATTAACAGGTCAATTTTACCTGTTTTCAGCAAGGTGTCAATGCAGGAAAGCCGGGATGTCATTGCGAGCCCCGTTCTAGCGAGCGCCCCGAAGGGGAGCTCGCAGGGGCGTGGCAATCCATTCCCCCGGGTGGGCCGAGCCTCGGCGAGGCACTCCGGGGGATGCCGCAAGTATCACGAGCAGGCATTCGATATTTACCGAAGCAATTCTTTACTAACGGATTGTCACGTCGCTTGCTCCCTGCGGGAGCTTCGCTTCTCGCAATGACAGTTCCTTCAACATTTTCCAATTCTAAAATCTGCGACAGGGATAGCCGTGTTCACGTTTGGACGAGGTGATCGAAGTCGCTAACTGTTGCAGATGTTTACCCCTTTTTCATCCGGTAGAATCCAAATCCAAAAGAATAAGATTTCCTGAGGATTTCAAATCCCTTTTCCTGGACATGGGCTTCCAGGTCCTTGAGGCGGAAGAAGACCGGGTGGCCCCATTTAAAATTACGATCGAACCATTCCAACACAACCCCATCCGGTTCTTCCAGGTACACCTCGCCGCCGGGCCGCAGCACGCGGGCGATCTCGCGCAGGGCGGCTTTCCACTCCGGAATGTGATGCAGGACGCCGAAGACGACCACCGTATCCATGCTGGCAGTCGCGATTGCTTGCATATCGGCTGCATCCTGTTGCAGGAATCTAAAATCCGGAAGGCGCTTGCGTGCCAGGGCGAGCTGCTCTTCCATGAAATCGAAACCGGTATAGGATTTCGGCGCCAGGGTGGCAAGCAATTGCGCGCCATAACCCGACCCGCAGCCGACTTCCAGGACATCCCGGCCGGTGATGGGGATTCCAAAGCGTTTTAATGTGGGGAATTCCCAACAGCGCTGGAGCCATTGCCGCGGGGAGCGGTTCATGGCTTTGAATTCTTTATCCGATAAACGGGTCATGAGGATCTCCTTTACTTCTGTAATAAGATTGCCCGACTTAAGCGGACCGCCGGGCGCCCCTGCAGGTTGAACCCGAGGCGCTCCGCAAGGCTTTCCGTTCGGCTGAATGCCGCTTTCGACACATGGATGACGGGTTCCACGATCAGTAGCCTGCCGCCGGGTTTCAGGGCGGCATGGATTTCGCGGAGAAAGCCCTCAGGCTGCCGCACCTCGTGCAGCATCCAGAAGGCCAGAGCGAAATCGAGTTCGCAGTCCAGGCCGATGCGCTCCGGCTTGCCAGGCAGGAAGCGGATGCGATCGAGCAGTCCGGCCCGCCCGGCGCGCTGCCGCAGGCCTGCCAGCATCTGCGCTTGCAGGTCGGCCGCAATGACCAGGCCGCTGCCATCCGGGGAAGCCGGCGGTTTCACCAGCCGCGCCAGCTCGAGGGTGAAGTAACCCATCCCGCAGCCAACATCCAGGACCGTGTCGCCTGGTTGGATATAGGGGGACAGGATCTTGTGGGGATCGTGTATGCATTTCCGCAGGGGATTGTCAAAGGTGAACAACAACCACCATGGGCAGGTAAGAGGTTTCAACTTGGGCTCCTTTGATTAGTTAATACTAACTAACTATATAGTCAAATAAAAATCAGGTATTGACGATCTTATTCAGCAGGCCGGCCAGTTCTTCGACCTCAGCTGTATCCAGGCGGCCGATCAGGGATTTGACAACCTGTTGGTGGGTTTTATGATGCATTTCGGTGAAGTGCCGGCCTTTTTCGGTCATAACGATATGGAATGACCGCCGGTCCTCACCATCCTGCACCTTTTGAACAAAACCAGTGCGGATCAATTTACCCACCAGGGTTGTGACGGATGGGCGGGTGATCCCAAGCTCACCGGCCAGCTCGCTGAAACTGGGATGCTTCAGGCGGGCAATGGTCTCCATGTACAGCACCTGCCGGAGCGACAACTCGGAGAACCCGTCCTGCTGGAAGGCATTTGATTCCAGATCGGCGATCAAACGGGTCAGCAGTTCAATCGACCGTTCAAGTGAGTGATGGGTGGATTTGATTTCAGTCATAAGATTAGTTAGATAAAACTAATTATATGATCAAAGTAAATTGCTGTCAAGGTGTTGACCTGATCGGATTCAGGTCTTTCACCGGTCCAATATCTGCGACAGGAACAGCCGCGTGCGCGCGCGGGCAGGGTGGTCGAAGAATACTTCCGGGCGGGCTTTCTCGACGATTTGCCCCTTGTCCATGAACACCACCTCGTCCGCCGCGGCCCGGGCAAAACCCATTTCGTGGGTGACCACGATCATGGTGATGCCTGTCCTGGCCAGGGCGAGCATCACCTCCAGCACCTCCTTGATCATTTCGGGGTCGAGCGCGCTGGTCGGTTCATCGAACAACAGCAATTTGGGGTTCATGGCCAGGGCACGCGCGATGGCCACGCGCTGCTGCTGCCCGCCAGACAGCTGGGCGGGCGAGCAATCCGCTTTTTCCGGGATACCGACGCGTTCCAGTTGCCGCCGGGCATTCGCTTCAGCCTCCTCTTTGGGGAGCTTCTTCACGATGCGCTGCGCCAGGGTGATGTTCTCCAGCACCGAGAGGTGCGGATAAAGATTGAAGTGCTGAAAGACCATCCCGATCTCCGAGCGGATGCGGTCCAACTGCCTGGGATTCGAGGTCAGCCGTTCGCCATCGATCCAGATCTCTCCGCCGGTTTTCTCCTCCAGCTGGTTGACGCACCTGAGCAGGGTTGATTTACCGGAACCGCTCGGTCCGATGATGACGATCACCTGTCCCTTTTTGACCTTAAGATTAACGCCGTCCAGTGCTTCCACACCGGTGAAGTGTTTTTTCAGATCCTTCAGAACGACCATGTTTTCAGCGTTGCTCATTCTTTTGATTTCTCCGTTCGATGATCTTCATGAGGAAGGACAGGAAGACGGTCATGGTCAGGTACAGCACCGCCAGGGTCAGGTAGGCCTCGCGGAACTGGAACGATCTGCCGGCATACAGGCGCGCGATTTGGGTGATATCGCGCACGGCCAGCACCGAGACCAGCGATGAATCCTTCAACATGGAGATGAAATCGTTCCCGAGTGCCGGCAGGACATTGCGGATGGCCTGGGGCAGGATGATATAGCGCATGGCCTGTCCGTAAGACATGCCCTGCGAACGCGCGGCTTCCATCTGGCCGCGGTTGATGGATTGGATGCCGGCCCGGAAAATCTCGGCCAGGAACGCACCGTAGGTGGCCGAGAGGGCGATGATCGCCCGGTTGTTCATCGGCACCGCGTCATTTTCAAGCGCGAGCAGGGCGGATCCGAGACCGGGCAGCCCGGAGGCTGACAGCCAGGTCCCGAGTGCATTCAGCCCGTCCACGACCCCCGGGATGCCGACGAAGGCGATGAAGAAGATCAGAACCAGCATCGGTATGCCCCGGACAATTTCGACGTAGAGGGTGGCAAGATTGCGAAAGAAGGTATTGCTTGAGATCCTTCCCAAGCCGGTCAGCAGCCCCAGGGTCAAAGCGATCAGGAAGGAAATGACCGTGGTTGAAATGGTGACGCTGAGTCCCGCCTTGATGAACAGGAAGGCGTCCCGATAGGATTCCCGGGTGATGATGACAAAAACGGTCAGGATGGCGATCAGGGCGATGCCCACCAACCACCAGGGCAGGCTGCGCAATTTGACCTTGATGAGCTGGATCCTTTCGGATCTGTCTCGGATCAGCTTGAGTTCTTCGATCGTTCCACTTCGTTGCATGATGATCTCTCTTCCTGTGCAGGGGCATGTTACTCCCTCATGACTGAGGTCTCTCGAAAACATGCCCCTGCTGATGTCCTGGTTCTATTTTATTGGATGTCGTCATACGTGATCTTGAAGTCCGGACCGAAGAACTTCTGGTTGAGGGCGGCCAGCGTGCCATCATCCATCATGGCCTGCAGGGCCTGATTGACGGGACTCACCAGTGCGCTGCCTTTCGGGAAGAGGAAACCGAGCTCGTCGCTGGAGATGGATGGACCAATCAACTCCAGCACATCCGCGTTGGTACCCTGGTAACCCATGCCGACGATCTCATCGATGATGACCGCGTCGATATCCCCGGCGATCAGGGCCTGGACGGCGAAGGGGAAGGTCTCAAAGCCCTGGATGCGATCCTCCGAAAGGAAGGTGACCGCGGTTTCGTAGTTGGTGGTGCTCAGCTGGGTGCCCATCATCAGGCTGGCGTCCGCAGCGAAATCCTCAATGCTGGCGAAGCGGGTTTCGCCTTTTCGAACCAGCAGTCTCTGCTGGATCTTGACATATCCGATCGAGAAATCCACCTGTTCCAGGCGCTCGGGAGTGATGGTGACCCCATCCGCGCCGACGTCATATTGCCCGTCCGAGACGGATTGGATCATCCCATCCCAGGCAGATTCGACGAAGACCGGCTCGCAGTGCAGCCGGGTGCAGATCTCCGCCCAGGCTTCATAATCCCATCCGCCGGTCTCACCGCTGGTCAGGGAGATGTAGTTGAAGGGCAGATAGGCATTTTCGACGGCGATGGTGACCTCTTGACAATCCAGGTCGACGATCGCATCAGATGCTTTCCCCAGGCACCCGGAGGCTGTCGTACTGTTGGTACAGGCACTCAAAACGAGCGCAGCCAGGATGACGAGGATCGATATGGGTGAGAAGACTTTTTTCATGATTGACTCCTTGAAAGAATTTTGATTTTTCTTACGAGATCCGGCTTGCATTCATGATCATATGGGCCTCCAGTCTGTGATGTGATCCCTGAGAAAATAAAAAAAGCCCTCCCTGTGAAGGGAGAGCTGGGGTAAGTCTTTCAGTATTTGATGAGATTGTGCTTAAGCTTAAGCCAAACCTGTACCCAGGACCCTTCAAGTGGGTGGAATGTGCAGGATGGTGTTGATGCTTTTGGCAAACCACAACGAATAACATAGGTTTCATTATAGCGAGGATATACTAAAAGTCAATAACCTTTAGAATATTTTAAGTTTAGGCCTGACTAATAGAATATGATTCAGGATCGATTGGCTGTCACGACGGTTGGATTGATGTTAGAATTAATACCCGTAGCGAGACCAAGGGGAACCTATGACCAAGACACAGAAGTCTGCTCCCATCCTGACCACCACCAGTGACCTGTCTCTTAAAGATCACCTGGATCACCTGGCCGCGCGTTTCCGCATCCGGCGCGGGAAACACCGGGTGACGCCCGGGCTTTACAGCCTGGGTGCGCCGACCCCGGAGTCGCCCATCTTCGTAAGCGCCAATTACACGCTCAGCTTCGATGCGCTGCGCTCATCGCTGGCCGGTGTCGATGGCTACATCCTGGTACTGGACACCCACGGCATCAACGTGTGGTGCGCAGCCGGCAAGGGTACCTTCGGCACGGAAGAGCTGGTCAACCGCATCCAGGTCACCGGCTTGAAGGATATCGTCAAAAACCGCACCCTGATCCTGCCGCAGCTGGCAGGTCCGGGCGTGGCCGCTCACCAGGTGCGCAAGCGCAGCGGCTTCAAGGTCGAATACGGACCGGTAAGGGCTGCCGACCTCCCCGAATACCTCGGGACCCACCAGGCATCCCCGGAAATGCGCCTGGTGCGCTTCAGCCTGAAGGACCGGGCAACCCTGATCCCGGTCGAACTGGTCGGCATGCTGGCACCGCTGGCGCTGGCTTTCGGTGCGGCCTATGCGCTGGCCGGCAAGCTGCCGGCATTGGCCACCCTGGCGGCCATGCTGGCCGGTGTGGTCTTGTTCCCACTGCTGCTGCCCTGGCTGCCCTTCAAGGATTTTTCGGTCGAAAGGCTTCCTGCTTGGGCTGGCCGTCACACTGCCATTCAGCCTGGCTCTGATAATGAAAATACCAGGTGACTGGGTGGCGACTGGCCACCGGCCTGCTCCTGCTGGTGTTGCTGCCGCCGGTGACGGCTTTCATTTCCTTAAACTTCACCGGCGCGAGCACCTTCACCTCCCGCACCGGGGTCAAGGCCGAGATCTTCGCTTACACCCCCATCATGGCAGTCCTGTTCGGTGTGGGTTTGATCCTGTTGATCGCCCTGCGCATCCTCTTACTGACAAGGACAGCATGAGATTTAATTCATATACCCTGAACACGCTGCGATACGACCGCGATCTGTGCATCAACTGCGGGATGTGTATCCATGTCTGCCCGCAGGCCGTCTTTGCTGCGGATGGCAAGGCAGTGCGCCTGGCAAATCAGGAAGCCTGCATGGAATGCGGGGCGTGCGCGCTCAACTGCCCGCCCATGGCCATCGCGGTGGACAGCGGAGTGGGTTGCGCCTCAGCCATGTTCATGGCCGCCCTGCGCGGTAAGCGCCTGGATGATCCGGCCGCCTGCACCTGCGGTGAAAGCTCGAGTGATTGCTGCTGATGGTAGGTGGGTTTGTCCCGAAGTACCCTATATTTTCGTAGCGGGGCACAGCGGTGCCCCGCTACAAATATTATTTGGGATTGATAGAGTGTTGCGCCATTTGATAACTCACCTGACATTTGTCATAATCCCCTCGTAAATATTAATAAAACTCTGATGATTAAAGTCATGTCTTTGGGTATATAATGAATAAAAGTTGTTTATGCAACTTAATTTCATCTCCTAGGAGAAAGGGAATCACATGAGCATTTTTAGCACAATATTGGAAAAGCTTGGTTTAGGCAAGAAGACCAGCACCACCGGTAGTGTGGTCAAGACCACCTCGGGGCGGGTTGCCACCAGCATTCCGCGCACATCCGCAGCCTCCGGTGCCGCCGTCTCAGCCGTGGATGTCGCTGCAAAACTTGATGGTCTGGCCAAGGCCTGGAAAGGCGATAAGCTGGATTGGAAACACTCGATTGTCGACCTGCTTAAACTTCTCAAGATCGACAGCAGCCAAACCAACCGCAAAGCCCTGGCGACCGAGCTCGGCTGCCCGGCCAACCTGATGGGTGACTCAGCTTCCATGAATACCTGGCTGCACAAGACCGTCATGCAGAAGCTCGCCGCCAACGGTGGCAATGTTCCAAGCGAACTGCTTTAATCCAAATTATTAATAGAACAAAAACCGCTCCATTTGGAGCGGTTTTTTATTCCAGTTGAGATCCAATGCAGATGATTGCCGGGCTCCTATCCTCTCCCCGCAATCCCTTGCGATGATCATGCTCGAATCTACAAAAGTTGTAAGCTATGGCTCCGAATATTTAATCTATCTATCCGAGTCAATACGATAATTAAGACGAGCTCGACTCGCGTCCTTCGGAGGAGAGGAGCTCTCAAAATGTGTCCGTAAATGGTGGCAATGTTTCCAGGGAACTGCTTTAATCGAAAATCGTAGATCACGAGAACCGCTCCGTATGGAGCGGTTTCATTTATATAGATTTATAATGTAGTGCATAATAATACATCAATTTTATACACAATTATATAATATATAAATACTAGGAAAATATATAAAATGATTAACATTGATAAAGAAGTCATTGTTAAAGATTTAAAATCTGCTTACCGAAAGTGGAAATCAGCGGCTTATTTTGACCCATTCTTAACAATAGATGCTCGTAGAATAGCAGACTTTGAAGTAAATAATCGAATAAACGATAATGACAGTTATTTTCACGATTTGGCTGACCGTATCATTGATGATGAAAATCGTGAAAAACTGATTGATGGAATTATTCATAATATCAGAGTTAGATGTTTTCCAAAGGGAGGTACTGACAAACAAACGAATTCATCAATTATTAGTAATTCTCCTAAAACACAAAAAAAAATAGAAAAGATTCAATATTTTATTGACTTACCAGTAGAAGGCCATATTCTTGGAGCGATGTGGGTAATTAAATTTGGTTGTCTACTAGATCGCAATTTGAACGATCAATGTTTCGGTAATCGTATTCGAAAAACAGTTTTATCTGATAAACCGGAATCACCAACTCCCTACTTATATTACCCATATTATATAAAATACGAAAGTTGGAGAGATGATGCACTTCGTATTACTGAGAAATTATTGGATAACAAATTAAATGTTGTAATGGTTTCACTCGATATTAAGGGTTATTTCTATAACTGTCGAATCAACTTTGACATATTAAGAAAATATATTGATCATAATAAGTCAAATGATTTAGACTCGGGTCAACTTAGTGAATATTCTTTTCTAATGGCCTACCTTGAGCGTGTATATATTACTTACTCAAAAAACTTTTTTCATAATCAAAATGAGCCGGCTGATGAAGATCAGAATCCTATGATCCCAATTGGATTCTTCCCTTCTGGAGTCATCTCAAATTGGTATTTGTCAGAATTTGATAAAGCAGTTCGTGAAAAAATTAACCCTCAGTATTATGGTAGATATGTGGATGATATATTAATGGTGTTTTCAATAAATGATGACAAATTTGATAATTAAAGGACCATAATAAAATACTACAAACACTTGTTTCGGATGTTGCTGATGTTATAGTACATATTGAAGATAAGAATAGTGAGAATGAAAAAAAGAATTATGAATCAATATATAGAATAAACAATAAATATCTTTTTGGCACGACACATCATTTATTTATCTCAAAGGCAAAAGTACGATTATTTTATTTTTCACATAAACATACAAAAGAATTAATAAATACCTTTAAGCGTCAAATATACGAAAATTCAAGTGCATTTTATCAATTACACGAGAGTGAAAAAGAAGTTTTAGATGAGTGCGAAAAATATATATGGAAATTAAAGTATTCTGATACTCCTAATAAAATACGGAGCATGGAAGAATTAGAGGTAGACAAATTTAAACTCTCATTGTGGCTTTCATATTTGATTCATTATAGTGGTGAAATACCAAATGAAAAAATGGACAAAAGTATCAAAATATTATTTGATACATTATCTGGAACCGGATATATATACAATTTTAACCTGTGGGAAAAGTATTTTACCTTTTTATTTAAGCACAAAAAATATGATGATATAAATAGATTAATAAAAAACATTACGTATGAGATCAATGGGACTCAAATACAAAATACACTTTATAAATCAAAGTTAGTGTAAAGATACTGTACTCGTATCCTGAAACAATAACGTATCCAAATATGTCGTTTTCAAATCAGGTGATGATCTATGATGCTGGATATGAATATTCAATTCCTACAGGATCGGGTTTAATGATATTTTTATCAATCAATTTCCTTTTGGTCTTTTTATCATTAGTTTTGCTGATGTCACTTTCCAACAATGAGATTCCTGAGAGTTATCGCGTGGTACGCTCAGGTACATCAATGAGATTGCACGATAATGATCACGATGATAGAATAATAGACTATCAATAAAGGATTATACTGATAATAAATTAACGGTAGAATTGGCATTTCTAATGTGAAAGTGGAATTTTCGTTTTTGATAACGCTTGAAAAATAGATCTACGATTAATACATCAAATAGGAAATTGCATCAGATATACTTAATATGGCAATTACAAAAAAGTTGATCGATTAATTCTTCCTGAGTGCTACATCCATCATAGTTGGATCAATAAAATTGTGCGAGTCTCTCGTAGGCATCAGATGGGGATGGTTTTTGGATTAGAACACATAATAGAGCCGAAAAGTAAAATCGTTTATAACTATTCAGCCCTGTGTCAACTTTCAAGCTAATCATAATCGTTAATCATATGCGGTTAAAATCCATTATGCTCCTTCGAATGTAATCTTTTGAGAATTATTTTCTAAATATACTTGGTTCCATGGAGTAACGGATCATTATTAAAATGCGTTGTATAGTCTGGCGTTTTGGATATAGAATATTTACCAATAAAAAGGATACCTTGTAAAATGAAAAAGCCCCACGATATTAGTATTAATCTTTGAAAAACATGATTCCCTATCAGAAGGATGGGTGCTGTTCCTGCAGGGGTGAATAATAATAAGTGGACCAGCGTTATGATAGCTAAAATCCGTTACAGATACACCCAATATTATGATAAAACTTATTATCCTCCCATTACTTTGCTGTGACAGTTTACTGTATTCGTTATTTGCTGATTTAAACTCTTCAACGGTCGGCGTGTATTCAAGTTTCAAAGGTGGTGGCATCTGTAACCCTATTTTCCAAAGCGTATCATTCAGAATCTGATATCGTTCGAGGCGCAAGAGTATTGAACTCTGGCTGCATCTAAGACGAACATAACTTCCTCCGGCCTTCCGGTCGCGCCCGGGCGGATCGCCAGCTTCATCCACAGCCCCCCATCCGGCTCGACCCGCAGCCCCTCGACCAGCGGGCGCAGGTCGTAGGCCTTCCCGCGCCGCTCGCGCGGCAGGCTGTCAGCCTTCAAAAGATCAGAAACCTTCTTTTCCAGCTCGGCCCGGTCGATGGGTTCCTTGAAATGTCACCAGGTATTCGGCCGATTTCAACTGGGTCTCCAGCGCGGGCGCATGCAGGTCGACTTCCGAGACGTTGCTGATGTCCATGCCCGGCGGCAGGGCAGCCTTCAAGGCCTGCGCGACCGCCATCAGCTCCAGACGCTCCCCCAGCCAGAAATCCATCACCTCGCAGCGGCTCTCGATCCCCAGCGGCAGTGCTCCGGCCAGCTGCAGCCTGGGCAGGGGATTGAAGCCCTGGCTGTAAAGGATCGGCAGCCCGCTGCGCCTCAAGACGCGTTCCCACACGCGTTGCAAGTCCAGGTGCCCGGTGTAGCGCAGCGCATCCCGCTTGGCATACGTCACCCGTACACGCATCGGATTCGGCTCGCTCATGCCGTCACCTCTGTCGGAGGGTCTTTTACGATGTCCGGGCAGCCCCAGCACTCGCCGGGATTGGCCAGGCGCAGCTCGTTGAACTCGGGCAGGATGCCGCAGCGGTAGCACTGCTCGCGGCAGTCAGCCTGGACTTCGCCTTTGAGCGAGCGTTTGTACTCCTCGGCCAGGTAGTTCTTGCGCACGGCGCTCGAGACGACCTCCCAGGGCAGGATCTCGTCCAACCCGCGCTGCCGGTGGCTGTAGAAATCCGGGTCGAGCCCGGCCTGCGTGAAAGCATCGAGCCAAAGGTCGTAGCGGTAATGCTCCTGCCAGGCGTCGAAACGCGCACCCGAGCGCCAGGCGCTCTCGATGACAGCCCCCAGGCGCCGGTCGCCGCGCGACAGCCAGGCTTCCAGCAGCGTGCCCTCGGGGTCGTTCCAGGTCAGCTTGATGCGCGGGCTGCGCAGGCCGCGCCGCAGCAGGTCCACCTTCTCGCGGATGGTCTCGACCGCGTCCAGCCCGACCCACTGGAAGGGGGTGTGCGGCTTGGGGATGAAGGTGCCGACCCCGGCATGCACGCTGGCGCGCCCGCCGGCTTCCTTCTTGCCGATGGCCGCCACCTGGAAGCACAGGTCGATGATGGCCTGAACGTCCTCCAGCGTCTCGGAGGGATGCCCGATCATGAAGTACAGCTTGAGGTTCTTCCAGCCGTGCGAGTAAACCGCCCGGGCAGCTTCCAAAACGGCTGCCTGGTCGATGGGTTTGTTGATGATGCGGCGCATGCGCTCGCTGGCCGCCTCGGGCGCCAGGGTGAAACCGCCGCCGGGTTTGGATTCCTTCAGCTTTTCCATCAGCTCGACCGAGAAGCTCTCGATGCGCAGGGAAGGCAGCGTGACGGTCAGGTGTTTGCCGGCCATGCGCTGGCCGAGCGTTTCGGTCAATTCCAGGATATGCGTATAGTCGCTGGAAGATAAAGACATGAGCGCGACCTCATCGAAGCCGGTCTGTGCCACGGCCTGTTCGACCGCATCCACGATCTCGGCCACCGGCCGCTCGCGCACCGGGCGGGTGATCATCCCGGCGTGGCAGAAGCGGCAGCCGCGCGTGCAGCCGCGCATGATCTCGACCGCCACGCGGTTATGCACCACATTGATGGTCGGCACGATGAACCGGGTCACCGGCGGGGGAAGTTTGGCGGTGATGCGCTTGACCACCGGCAGGCGCGCACCAACGATCTGAGGTTTAATTTCTGCCACGGTCCCATCGGGATGGTAGCTGACCTCGTACAGCGCGGGCACGTACACGCCCGCGATGCTGGCCAGCGCTTCCAGAAGCGCGCGCCGTTTCTGCCCGGAGCGCTTCCAGGCCTGGTGGGCGGCGACGATCTCGTGGATGACCTCCTCGCCCTCGCCGATCACGAAGGCGTCGATGAAGGCGCTCATCGGCTCGGGGTTGAAGCAGGCATGCCCGCCGGCGATCACCAGCGGGTGGGATTCATCGCGCTGATCGGAATGCAGCGGCAGGCCGGCCAGGTCGAGGATGTTGAGCGTGTTGGTGAAGAGCGTCTCGTAGGGCAGCGTGATGCCCAGGATATCGAAGTCCGCCAGCGCGTGCTTGGACTCGAGCGAGTACAGCGGGATCTGATGCTCGCCGCATGGCTGTTTCCATGTCGGTCCAGGGCGAATAGGCGCGCTCGGCCAGCGCATCCGCGCGCTGGTTGAGCGTATCGTACAGGATGGCCAGCCCTAAGTTGGGCAGGCCCAGGTCGTACAGGTCCGGGAAGATCAGCGCGACATGCGTTTCGACCGAATCCCAATCCTTGATGACCGCATTGAGCTCACCGCCCACGTAGCGGCCGGGTTTCTCAACGGTCAGCAGGATGCGCTCGAGGCGAGATTGGATCTCGGGTGGGGTCAGGGAGTTGCTCATCGGAGGCTAATTGTAACGTAAGGTGGAGCCGTAGGGTGCGTCAATATGGCAATCGTGATTGATGTTTCCATTTGGTACCCGGGTGGTTCGCCATAACATGCTACGCGACGCACCTTTTGCAGGTGGTGCGTTCACTTGGCCGGCCAGACCAGCGTGTAACTGGCATTGATGAGGGCAAGCTTCCAACCCGGGCAAAAACCACGCCCCTTCGGGGTGCAGGCGCACCCTACGGGAATACCTAACGTAGGGTGCGGCCGGGGCACCCGTACTCAGGGTGCTTGCCGCACCATTTATCACGGAAGTTCTTATAACGTCCCTTTATACATTCCACCGTCGACTTGTAGCATCACCCCCGTGATATACGACGCCGCCGGCGAGACCAGGAATGCGGCCGCCCGTCCAAACTCCTCGGGTCGACCCATGCGCCCGAGCGGGCTTTCCTTTGCCTGTTTGTCGATCTCTTCCTTAACTGTCGTGGCGTTGGTTTTAGCGCGCGCGTCCATCAGCTGTGTCACGCGCTCGGTCTCCGTCCAGCCGGGCAGGATCGAATTGAAGCGGATTCCCGTTGAACCCAGCTCGAGCGCCAGCGATTTGGTCAGGCCGACCGTGGCGGCCCGCACGGCGTTCGACAATACCAGGTTGGGAATAGGCTGCTTGACCGAGTAGGAGGTGATCGTCAGGACGGCTGGTGTTTTGGACTGTTTCAACCAGGGCAGGGCTGCCCGGATCAGGCGCACGTGCACCATAAGCGACAGCTCGACCGCCTTACCCCAGGCGGCATCGTCGAAGCTATCGAAGGCTCCCGGCGGCGGTCCGCCGGCATTGGTGATCAGGATATCCAGCCCGCCCCAGCGCCAGGAGGTTTCTGCGATCAGCTTTTCGGGCAGTGCCGGGTCGAGCAGGTCGCCTGCCAGCGCCAGGCATTCGCCGTTACCAATTTTGGTGAGTTCCGCTGCTGCCAGGCTGAGTTTTTCCGGATCCCGGGCATTGATCGCCACATGCGCCCCCTCCTCAACCAGAGATTTGGCGGCTGCGAAACCGAGTCCGCGGCTGGCGCCGGTCACGAGCGCGATCTTATCTTTCAGTTGCAGGTCCATGAGCACCTCATTCTCATAAAATTATACCAATATTTGGATTGGCCCCCTCTGCTCCGGATCCCCTGAGGGGACAAACGGGAAACGGCGTGGTCAGAAGGTATGTCCGCGATGTTATGGCTATTATGATCCTCCCCCTCCGATTTTGGGAGGGGGAGGGTGGGACTTAATCATCATTGAGAGATACATTAATGTGATCTCTGCTCGGGACCAGAAGAAAAATATTCCCGGGGGAGAGGGAGGTCATGGCTGCGTCAGTGTTTGAGCTTCTCTCCCTGACCTTCGTCAGTCCCTCACCGCATCTCATGGGGGATGATCATAGGACATGAAGGAATTTTATTACTTATACGATCCTCCCCCCCCCGATTTTGGGAGGGGGAGGGTGGGACTTGATCATCATCGAGGAATATTTTATTGTGATTGCATCTCAGAACTAGAAGATTCCTATTCCCGGAGGAGAGGGAGGGCTCTGCCAAAGGTGAAAGCTGGACTCATCTTCCTGACCTTCGTCAGTCCCTAGCCGCATCACACTGGCGAGGATCGCAGGTCAAGAAGGAATTTCATGATTTTTATGATCCTCCCCCTCCGATATTGGGAGGGGGAGGGTGGGACACGATCACCATCAAGAGATATATTCAATGATCACATCTCTGGACCAGAAGAAAACTATTACTGGAGGAGAGGGAGGGCTTTTCTTTGGCAGCAGTTGGACCCCTCTCCCTGCCCCCATCACATTTGGAGAGGATCATATGACATGATAGCAATATTATTTCTTGTACGATCCTCCCCCTCCGATTTTGGGAGGGGGAGGGTGGGACTCGATCACCATCGAGGGATATGCTAATATGATCACAGCTCGGAACCGGAAGAAAACTATTCCCGGAGGAGAGGGCAGGCTGCCATTTAAGTATTATTTCTCGAGTGTTTGTCGTGTTTAAGGGATCCAGGAAGCCAAGAGGTTATCGTTTTTCCAATTCCTGGATAATGTCATCCAGGATGTTATCGATGTTTGTCATCACATCCTGATCCCAAAATCTCAGAACACGAATACCATCGTTCTCAAGAATCCCAGTTCGGTTCTGGTCATAAACCATTTGATTATCTTCACCATGCTGTCCCCCATCCACTTCGATGGCCAGCTTCTTTTCAGGGCAATAAAAATCAAGGATGTATCCACCGATTGGGTGCTGTCGCCGGAATTTATATCCTTGAAGACGCTTGGCGCGCAAGAACTGCCAGAGAAATCCCTCTACATCCGTTTGATTCTTCCGAAGCGTTTTGGCTAAATCTTGATTCTTCCTCATTGTTCAGAAAATGCCCCTCCCTCTCATCTCTAGACCTTCGGTCTAGAGTCTCTCTCCCGCACATCAAGAGCATGGACGGGAGAGGATCAAGATGCCTAGGTAGTGCGCGCGATCTTGTCCTCCAATTGAAGGTCCATCGGTAGTACTTATAGGAAGTATATACCTTTTCTATATGGCCCATTTCCACGTCATAGAATAGATGAATCTAAAGCCATGAAGACTGTGTTCATGTTCTTCTGATCCTCCCCCTCCGATTTTGGGAGGGGGAGGGTGGGTATCTGTCTCAAAATGGTACTTTCATTCTCAGAGAAAACAGCGCTTATTTGTGACTTCCCATTCCCGGAGGAGAGGGAAGGGTTGGGTACGACAGGGGATGGACCTATCTCGCCTGACCTAAGGCGCATTAGTTCAACATTGCATGCTGCGTAGCCGCGCCAGTCATAGAGATTGATATGGATATATAATCGTAATCATGGCAGAGTACAAGCATAGGAAAATAACAAATTCAATAGAGATAAAACAAAGTATGCACCAACGCATGCAGTTTATGGACGATATGGAACGAATGACAGCTGATCTGAAGCAGCTGGGATTTGATATCGAAAAACCGGATCGGATGTTTTCCAATATTGATGAATGCAAACAGGCCTTGCCGGTTTTTCTCAAGTGGATAGAATTAATGGAGAGTACTGATACAACAGAGACGCTTGTCAGATACGTCACAGTCCCATGGGCGAAGAAAGTTGCCGTTCAGCCATTGATTGCTAGATTAAAAAAGGAAAGAAATAATAATAGTGATTCATTGAAATGGGCGATCGGGAATGCATTAAATTATACGGCTGACAAATCAAACCGGGAACAATTATTGGAGATCGTCCAGGATAAAGTATATGGAGATGCCAGGCAAATGATCATCCTGAGGCTTGGTACGATGAAAGTAAGGGAATCCGAAGATGTATTAATTCCATTATTAGAACAGGAGGATGTCAGGGGACATACGATCGCAGCCTTGGGGTATCTCGGCTCCCGTAAAGCGAAACCCTACATCGAATAATATCTTAACGATCCGAATAAATGGTTCCAAAAAGAAGCCAGGAATGCGATTATGCGGATTGATAAAGCAGATAACGAAAAGGGTGGTGCGGCTAAGGTCACAAAGAACTAAGTGTATTTAGAACTATCATTGCGAGCCGCAGGTACGAACACCCTGCAAGGGTGTGAGTGCGGAGTGGCAATCCATTATTTGATGGTAATCTTATTACAGAGTTGATGCACCAATAATTGATGGTGCATTTTCAATGCTGGTTGGGATCAAAAACCCCAATGTGTCTCGCTAATAGGCTGCGACATCGCCAAGACAATGCACCCTACGTTTACCCCTAAAAATAAAACGAGGGGCGCACAACGGTGCGCCCCTACGGGTATTACTTCGATTTCTTCCCTTTGATCAACCTCAGGATGAACAGAAGGATCACCGCGCCAGCGAAGGCGATCAGTATATCCTTGAAAAAGCTGGTGCCGAGATCGATCCCGATCAGGGTCAGGATCAGACCGGCCAGCAGGCCGCCGGCCATGCCGACCAGGATCTTGCCCAGCAGCCCGACGCTGATGCCCCTGACGACTAGGTCCGCCAGCCAGCCGGCGATACCGCCCACCACGATCCAGATCAAAATTTCCTTGATCCCAAATTCCATGATGATCCTCCTCTTGGTCTAATGTGGGGGATATCCGGTGATATCCCTGATCTCATAATACAACGGTTTCAACTTATCGTAAAGTTGGCAATAAACCTTCTGATACAGCTCGTCATAGATGCGATGGTTCTGGGGATTGGGATCGAAAGCCTGGCCCGCATGGGTCATTTCCCTGACGGCGGTATCGAAGTCGGGGTGCAGCTTCAAACCGACGGCGGCATCGATGGCCGCGCCCAGCCCGGAGGCTTCATACAGGTGCGGGCGCGAGACCGGCAGGCCGAAGATGTCGGCTGTGATCTGCATGGCCGCCGCGCTCTGGCTGCCGCCGCCTGCCACGCGGATCTCGGTGATCGGCACGTGCGTGCGTTTGGACATGCGCTCGGCACCCTCGCGCAGCGCATAGGCCAGCCCTTCCAGGATGGCGCGGTACATGTGCGCGCGGGTATGAACGTCGCCGAAGCCGATGATGGCTCCCTTGGCCTCCGGCCCCGGCAGCTTCAAACCTGGCGACCAGTAGGGCTGCAGGATCAAGCCCTGTGACCCCGGCGGCACAGCCTGGACCAGCTCGTCGAACAACACCTCAGGTACGACACCCTTTTGCTTCGCCAGTTTTTGTTCGTGTTCCCCGAATTCCTGCTTGAACCAGCTCACCATCCAGAACCCGCGGTAGATCTGGTGTTCGAGCGCATACGCGTCCGGCACGGCTGAAGGGTAGGGCGGGATGAGCGGGATGACCTCGATGTATTTCTTGTGGGTGGTGTTGATGGTGGCGGTTGTGCCGTAGCTGATACAGCCGATGTGGGATTCCAGGCTGCCCGAGCCGATCACCTCGCAGGCCTTGTCGGCGGCCGCTGCGATGAGCGGCAGCCCGGCCGGGATGCCGGTGGCTTTGGAGGCGGTCGGCGTGATCTCGCCCAGGATGCCGGCCGGCGGGACCAGGTCCGGCAGCATGTCGGGATTCATCGGGATGGCCTGCCACTTCCAGTCGTTCTTCGATGCCCAGGCTTTCTTTTTGTAATCAAAGGGGATGTAAGCTACCTGGCAGCCGACAGAATCGACGTAGCGATTGACCAGCCGGTGGGTCAGGTAACCTGAGAGCAATAAGAACTTGTGCGTGTGTGCCCAGATATCAGGCTGGTGGGTGCTGATCCAGTTGGCCTCGGCTTCCGCCTGCAGGTAGGCGATGGTTTCGGTCATGCCGGCCACTTTAAAGGCCGTGCCCCACAGGCCGCCGATGGGTTTCAGGCCTTCCGTGCGGCGCTGGTCGAGCCAGACGATGGCCGGGCGCAGCGGTTTCCCATTCTGATCCAGGTTGATCAGGGTCGAACGCTGGGTGGTGACGGCCACGCCGGCGATGCGTTTGACATCCACCCCTTTCATCTTCCACAATCCCTGGCAGGCATCGCACAGCGCCTTCCAGTACACCTCGGCATCCTGCTCCGCCCAGCCGGGCTGTGCCGAGTAATAGGGTTCGATCGGGATGCGTTTCATGGCGATCAGGTTACCGCCCAGGTCAAAAAGCAGCGCCCGGGTGGATTGCGTTCCGACATCGATGGCAAGGATCAGGTCTGCGGTCATGGCTTCCCTTTCGTGAATGAGGAATGATTGATTATAGGCGCAACCTTATTTATTTGGCAGGGAATAATAATTGCCCCAGATCTGGCGGTAGCGTTTGACCTCCGCCTCCCAGCGTTTATCATCCCAGCCCAGGTCCTTCGTCACCAGGCTCATGATCTTGGGCAGCAAGCCCTGCCCGCCGTCTTTGCAGGTCAGCCCCAGCCGCAGCCGGCGCAGCAGCAGGTCATCCAGGTGAATGACATCCTCGTGCCGGGCAGCCCAGCGCAGTTCCGCCCATTGGGCCGGCAGCTCGCCGATGGGGGTCAGTTCCTTGGCCGGGCTTTCGCTGATCAGGGCATTCAGGCTGCGCCCGTAGCGGCCGGCCAGGTATTCCCAATTATTCCGTTCCATTTTGCCTTCCACCGGGGGTTTGGGTAGAAGTTCGAAGGCTTTCATTTTATGATCGAAGTGCGGGCTGCCGCGCAGCCGTGCGCTGACCGCGTTGAGAGCCTGGGCGGCCATGACCCGGTAGATGGTCAGTTTGCCGCCGGTGATGGTCAGCATCCCGTCTTCCTCCCAGAGCACCTGGCTGCGGGATTCCTGTGACGGGGTGGCAGCGCCGGTATTGACCACCGGTCGCACGCCGCCCTCGGTCGAGAGGATATCCGCCTCGGAGATCTGAAGCTCGGGGAAGATATGATGGATGGATTCCAGCATGTAATCGACCTCTGCCTTGGTGGCGAAGGTCTCGTCATGTTTCGCTTCCATTTCGCGCGGGTGGTCCAGGTCGGTGGTACCGATCAGGGTAACGCCTTCCCACGGGAAGATGAACTGGGCACGCCGGTCGCGCGGGTGGAACATGGTAATGGCATGCGTCAGCGGGATCTTCTTCCAGGGGAAGAACAGGTGGCTGCCGCGCAGCTTGCGCAGGCGCGGCTCATGTCCCAGCTGCCCGCGCAGCTCATCGCTCCACGGTCCGGTGGCGTTGATGACCACTTTAGCCAGGACTTCCTGTTCGGGCAGATTCCCACCGGAGGTGTCCTGAAGGACTACACCGCGCACCTGGCCTTGCTGATCGCGTGCCAGGCTGATCACTTTGGCATAATTCAGGGCGGTCCCGTCCAACGCGGCCGCTTCCTGGATGATGCGCAGCACCAGGCGGGCATCGTCCACCTTGGCGTCGCCGTACTCCCAGGCGCTGACCACCTCGGGTGAGTTACACAGGGGGCAGTACTGCAGGATCTCGTCCCGGTTGTGTGACTGGTGGTCCCACTTGGGCGCCAGCAGGTCGTAGAGCATCACGCCCACCCCGAACTTGCGGGGGGAGACGTGATCAGTCTTGAAGGAGGGCAGCATGAAACGCTCGGGAATGACCAGGTGGGAGGCTTCGCGGACCAATCGCTCGCGCTCGCGCACCGATTCAGCCGTCACCTTGTACTGCCGGTTGGCCAGGTAGCGGAAGCCGCCGTGCACCAGCTTGGAGGAGCGGCTGGAAGTGCCGAAGGCGTAATCCTTCGCCTCCACCAGCAGGGTCTTATAGCCCTTGCGGACGGCCATGTTGAAGATGCCGGCGCCGGTGATGCCGCCGCCGATGATGATCAGGTCCCAATCCTGTTTGAGGTCCTTCCAGCGTGTCGAGCGGGGAATATTGTTCATCGGGCTGCTCCTAAACCAGGTTTCCGGTGTTGAAAATGCCCTGCGGATCGAAGGTCTTGACCGCGGATTGGATGGCCGCCAGGCCGAGCTTGCCCTTCTCGACGCCCAGCCAGGGTTTGTGGTCGCTGCCGACCCCGTGTTGGTGGGAGATGGTTCCGCCGAACTGCGTGATGACCTCGCTGGCGGCCGTCTTCATGAGCTGCCAGCGTGCCAGGGTGGCTTCGGGATCCTCAGCGCGCCGCCAGGCATAGGTGATGTACATGCTGGCGCCGTCCGGGTAGAGGTGAGACAAATGGCTGAACACCAGCACCTTCTCGTTGATCTTCTTGAGGGCGGAGGCGACGGCCTGGCGGGTCTTGGCATTCCCCTCCAGCACCTTCGACCAGGGCAGGGCGGTCTCGAGCGTATCCAGCGCAATGCCGTTCTCCCACAGTGTTTCACGCAGGTAGGGGGTCTTGAAACGGGATTTCGCCCACATGTGGCCGATGACCGGATTGATCGCGAAGCCGCCATATTTGTGCGAGATGCGCTGGACTTCGTGGTAGGCGGCGCGCGTGGCGCGTTGCGTGCCGGTCAGGCCGTACATCAACATGCAGCGTCCTTCCTTCATACCGATCAGGCTGAGGCCTTTGTGGGCCAAATTGACCATATCGGGTTTATCGGCCAGCTGCAGCGTGGTTTCGGTCTCGACCTCGTCTGAGAGACGCAGCATGGAGACACCCAGGCGGGCCTGCGCCATCTCGCGTGCGGCTGCCGCGCCGGTCTGCCAGTCCTTGAAGAAGATGGCCAGGAAGCGCTCGGTCTCGGGCAGGGGGGAGATCTTGACGGTCGCGCGGGTGAGGATGCCCATGCGGCCTTCCGAGCCGAGCAGGATCTGCTTGATATCAGGTCCAGCGGCGCTGGCCGGGAAGACCGGCAGGTCGAGCGGACCGGCCGTGCTTTCGAGGTGCCCGCCCAGGAAGAGCGGCTCGATGCGCCCGTAGTAGTAGGATTGCTGGCCGGTGGAACGCGTGGCGATCCAGCCACCCAGGGTTGAGAATTCAAAGGATTGCGGGTAGTGTCCCAGCCGGTAGCCGTGCTTGGCCAGCATGGTTTCGATGGCAGGTCCGGCTGCCCCGCATTCGATCACGGCCGTGCGGCTGACGCCATCCAGGTTGATCAGTTTGTTCATGCGCCCCATATCGACCGTCACGACCGGACCGTCCTTCTTGTGGGCGTTGATGTGCCCTAAAACGCTCGATCCGCCGCCGTAGGGGATCAAATGGAAGCCTTTTTGCCTGGCAGCCTTCATCAGGTCGCGGATATCCTGGTCGGTCTCGGGGTAGGCCACCCCATCCGGATAAGCTTCGATCTTGCCGGAGTGCATGGCCACCATGTCGGGCAGGCTCTGCCCGCGAGCGTGGGTGAGACGCTCTAAAGCGTCAGTTTTAATGGTTCCGGAAGCCTTTAAACGTGACTTGGGGACCTTTTTGAGGATCTCCTCGCGGCTGAGATCCGTCCTGGGTGTGGGTTGGCCGACGGCTTCGACCAGGAAGGGTCGCGCCGATTCGGGCATCGGGTAGGTCGTGGCATCGTCGCCCCATCCTCTCCAGCGTTTCATAAGTCACCTCCGGTTGATTGGGATTGAATTCTCTGGTAATTGGCCAGGCTTTCGGTCATGATGCGCAGCGTGACTGCGCGAGCCTTTTCAGTATCTTTTTGGGCAGCGGCCTCGCCCAGCTCGTGGTAAAAAGCCTGGGAATGGCGGCGATTGGCCTCGACAGCGAAGTAAAGCGGTCCGAACAGGCGGTACAGGTTGGAAAAACCGTTCAAGATCAGGGTGTAGACCGGGTTGGCAGAGGCGATCGTCAGGTGGTGGTGCAGGAACCAGTCAGCCTCGGAATAGGCGAAGGCGGTGTCGTCGAGGGAGCCGTAGGGCGCCAGGAACCTGGCCACCTCGGCCGGATGGCGGGCGACGGCCAGCGCGGCGTATTCGGGCGCCAGCGAGATGCGCACCTCGAGTAATTGGGTGATGAAATCGGGGGGGAGCTTGTCGACATCGCGTGTGATGGCGTTCAGCAGGCCGAGGTTGCCCTCCTGCCAGTAATTGCGCACGCGGGTGGGCTTGCCCTGGTGGATCTCGAGCCAACCGTCGCGGCCCAGGCGCTGGAGCGCCTCGCGCAGGGTCGGGCGGGTGACGCCCAGTTGATCGGAGAGCTCGCGTTCGGCGGGCAGCTGTGAGTTGATGGGGAAGGTGCCGTCCAGGATGGCGGCGATCAGGCGGCTTTCGGTCAGTTCGGCCGGGCGTTGGGGGGATTCCCAGTTCATCCGCAGCTCCAATCTGGTAAGTGGTCTGACCAGTAGTATACAAGAAAAAAGAGGGAATGGCAAGAGGGGGAACGTTTTTTAACCACTAAGATCGCGAAGCACGCTAAGAAAAACACGGAGAAGAACTCGCAGGGGCACAGCTCCTCCGCTGTGCGTCCTTCGGAGGACGCCGGGTTCCATCAAGTAGCGGGGCACAGCTGTGCCCCGCTACGATTGATTTGGAAAATAACTTCGGCGTGTTGCCCCGTTACGATTGATCTGGAAAGTAACCCAGTTGTGTTGACCCGCTACTATTGTGGATAAATGGGTTTCAAATTATCCTTTTATACGTCCGGTGCATCTTGTAAAAATCGACACCGAAATTCCTCATCTCGTTCTGCATACGCATGTTCTTCACGTCGATCTGGATCACCTCGGCCTGGTGGTAGCGGCTCTCGTGCACGCTCTTGAAAAGTTCATTGAACAGCACGGCCGTGCCCCCCATGCCCTGGTACTGCTCCAGGATGGCTGCCCCGTTGATGTTGAGCCAGTCGGTGCGGCGCGGCTCCAGCAGGATGTCCAGCCAGCCGAATGGTAAGAGTCTCCCACGGGAGCGCTGGATGGCCGCTGAGATATCCGGATAGGTCAGCAGGAAACCGATCGGCTGGTCGTCCTTCATCAGGATCTTGACCAAATGCGGGTCGGCAAACAGGAACAGCTGGTCCGCCATCGTCTTCATGTCCTGCGGTGTGATCGGATAATTCCCATCGCCGGGTACCAGGCTGTCGTTATACAGGTCCAGAAGCGACGGCAGCATCTTGAGCAATTCCCGCTTGGTCTTGAATTGCCTGGCATGGATGCCGTAGCGTCTGGTCACGATTTCGGCTGCCCGCCCGATCTTCTCGGGGAAATCCAGGTCGCGGCTGAGGTGGCCGGAGACCACCTCGCGTTCGGTCTCAAAGCCCAGGTTCTTCAGGAGCACATCGTAATAGGGCGGGTTGTAAGCCTGTCCGAGCGCAGCGCGATGTTCAAAGCCTTTTACCAATAACCCCATGCCGTCCAGCGTGGTGAAACCCTTGGGGCCGTGCATCTCCGTCAACCCGCGGGCGCGGGCCCAGGCAAAAGCAGCCTTGAAAAGCCCCTCCGATATGGCCGGATCCTCCCAGCTCTCGAAGAAAGTGAAGAAGGCTGTCTTCTCACGGTTATAGTCGTTGTAGGCCTGGTTTTCCAACACCGCCAGCCGGCCGAGGGGCTGCCCGTCGTCATCCAGCGCCAGGTAAAAAGCGGCCGCGCCGTGCTGGTAAAAAGGATGCTTCCCGGAGTTGAGCACCGCGCGCATCTCCAGGATCAGCGGCGGCACCCAGCAGGGGTTGCCGGCATACAGCCGGAAGGGCAGGTCGATGAAGGCGTTGGCATTTTGACGAATGTTGGTATCTACCTGAATGATCTTCATTTCCCCATCTTAACATGGATAACTTTAATTGCGGGTGAGAACTAACGGATGGATTGCCACGGCACAAAGAACAAGTGCGGCCTCGCCATACCCTTGCAGGGCACTGTGTGACATGCTCTAGATAGTTATTATTAATATTATTAAATATGAGGGAAGCGTTCTCATAACTTATACTGTCATTGCGAGGACGTCCCTGCGGGACGTCCGTGGCAATCCGTTCTTTCCTTCGGTATGAGCGGTGAAAGCATAACACCTGCTCGCATTGCTCGTCGTGCTCTGCATCCCCGGGTCACGGTGTGACACGGGGAGTGTCCTCTGGAGCGCCTCCCGTGGGTCGGCGCACCCGGAGGATGGATTGCCAACACCTGCGGTGTCCAAAGAACGGACGTCGGATGCTCCGAAGGACGCAGAGCGTCGCATCCTCCTCGCATTGACATTCCCCACATCCGATGATCACAGTTTCAGCATGAACTCAAAAGCCTTATCCGCGAAACCGGGCAGGTTCTCATGCCCGAAATCGGGATAGACCTCCATCGTTTTCGGCGATCGGATCTTGTTGTAGGCCGCGAACTGCGATGAGGGCGGGCAGATGGTGTCCATCAAGCCAATGCCCCACAGGACATCCGCCTGCACACGATTCGCCAGGTGCTGGATGTCGATATAGCCCAGCTTTTCGAAGATGGCATCCTCTTTTTGGTGGGTTGGATCAAAGCGGCGGAAGAGATCCTTCAATTCCAGGTAGGCATCCTTGGCCTGGTCCATCGACCAGACCCGTTTGTAGTCGCTTAAAAAGGGAAACGTCGGTGCAGCTCTGCGGATGCGTGGTTCCAGCGCGGCACAGGCGATCGTCAGGGCGCCGCCCTGGCTGCCGCCCGTCACCCCCACGCGTGCGGCGTCCACCCCGGGCAGGTCCATCAGGATGCCCGCCAGCTGTGCCGTGTCCAGGAAGATCTGCCGGAACAACAGTTTTTCCGGGGCGCCGTTCAACGCATCCTGCAGCCCCCGGATGATGTGCCCGTGCAGCGTGTTACCCGACACCCCGCCCGGATCCTCGGAGCTGCCGCCCTGCCCGCGGCAGTCCATGGCCGCCACCGTGAATCCCTGGGCAACGTAACCCAGCTTGTCGGTCCAATCGCCCGCATCCATGGAATAGCCATGGAACATCAGGATCGCTGGGCCGGGGGATTTGGCTTCAATCGGCTTCAAGAGTTTCGAATGGATGCGCGCACCGCCCACGCCGGTGAAATACAGGTCATTGCATTCGCAGAAGGAAGTCATGAAATCGGCTGGGATCACTTCGATTTCGGGCTTCACCGCTCTCATTTCAGCCAAACCTAAGTCCCAGAAGACGTCAAAATCATCCGGCCGGGGATTCGTGCCGGCGTATTCAGCCAGCTGCTCGAAAGGAAGATCAAACGTCAAAGGCATGGGGCATCTCCATAATGAACTATATTATTACACTACTTACAAAATGAATGTTCGAATATCTTTATTTCCACGTTCATTATACAGAATCGTGGCGGAAAGTGGGTGCAGCCCAACCACCAGTTTTGTAAAGGTATCCCCATCGTTCCATGACAGATCGATGGATTGATCGTCACAATCACCCACTACGAAACTTCCGTTGAAAGCCGGGTGAGCATTTCGAAACTTGATCAATGCGATCAATCTTTTGACAACGTCTTTTTTCGTTTCCCGGTCGATCTCCGCAAGGGTATAGTTATGGCGATTGATTTCACGGCCTTCCCCGGTCCTCTCGACCGCTTCGGAATCATTTTTCCCTGCCAGCAGCCCGACATAATACACCTGGGGAATGCCGGGTGTGAAGAACTGGATCGCCCTGGCAGTCAGATAGGCAGTATCGTTGCAGTCCATCATGGAATAATACGAGCCGCGAATCTGATGCACATCCAAACCGTCTGCATCCTTGTGGGTGGGCGAGATAACACGGCTCAGATTGGCGCCTCTCTCCAGACAGTGATCGATCACCCTTTTTGCATCCTCCGGCCGGTACAGGCCGTTTAGGTCCGGCTTCAGGGGAATGCCATCATGGCAATCCAGCATGGTAACTTGATGATGGGGTCTGACCAGTAAGTATTGTTTCAACCTTTCAAAGGTCTGGTTGATGAAGGCATCCAGGATTGCATAGGGCAGGATGAAGTCGTAGATCCAATAACCTTTTTTCGCCAGCTTGAATTGGGTTTCATATTCGGCATGGATTTCCGGTACGACTTCGATACTCATCGAATGTGCCTGATTCGATATCCAATCGAGAAATTCATAAATCTCGGGTTCGACGAAAAAGCAAGAAGTCCCCGGCTTTTTAATGACATAGCCAACCGCATCCAATCGCACCATTTTTACATTGTTTTCGGCAAAGTGAGTCAGAAAGTCTGTAAACAACTGACGCATGATGGGTGAATGGACATCCAGGTCGATCTGTTCAGAGGGGTTGGTCTTTCCAAAAGTGGTCCAAACGATTTCACTTTCGCCCGTCTGCCGGATGGGATATTTCGAAAACGGTTCGGCCCTTCTTAAAAATATCTTCTCAATATCCTCTTGAACCGGAGTTCCGTCCGGCCAGATTTTTTCCGGGGTGATGAAAAGATCGGCATATTTCGATCTTCGTCCCATTTCCAGGAAGTCCTGAAAGAAGGCTGACTGTGCTGAGATGTGATTCACCATGAGGTCCAACATCACGGGGGTTTTCCGGCCAATCTCCCGGATATCGGCCCAGGTGCCGAATTTCGGATCGATCTCAGAATAGGTCAATGGCGCAAACCCCCGATCGCCTGAAGACGGGAAAGGTGGCAGAATATGAATTCCTCCGGTAAATAGACCGGGGAAGTATTTATTCAGAACACCATTCAACTGATGTAAATCTACCCCCAGGGAATCGGGATAGGTAATCAGTTGGACCTGGTTCTTGACCTTCATTCCGGTACTTCCGTAGCGGCATTGATGACCTCGTAATTGCTGTTTACGATGATATCGGCCAAATGCTTGTGACCGGCAATGATCTTGTGCTCTACAGCCAGGATCCCCTCAGTAAATGGATCGTGTACTTCGTTACCCCTGCTTCTTTTTTTTCGGTCTTCCAGGGTTAAATGCCAGTCTCTTGTGATGAATATTTTAAAATCGATATATTTTAGCAATGAGGTGTATGTGCCTTCGGCTATGATCACCTGTACACCTTTAAGACTGATGGTCTGCATTTCGATCGTGTTCGTGTTGTAATCAACCAGAGGTTTGATGGTCTCGGGTTTGCCTTGAATGGCATCGAGGAGATTGTTTTCAAACAGATCAAGGTTGACTTCGATATGAGGTCCCAACCAGTCTGGGTTTTCCCGCCTTCTATCGCTGTTCAATTTGGGTGGCAGAAAAAAATAATCATCCTGCCCAAAAATGATGGCTTTAATCCCATTTTTATTAAGTTCATTGGCAATTGCAAGACTGATTTCAGATTTACCACTGCCAGATTCACCCCCGACGGTTATTGTATAAATCCGTTTCTTCTCTTGAATTTTGTCAATGATCATTGGAACAATGACACGTGCAACCTTTTGGTGATGTGCTTGCACGATGACAATATCGCCTTTCATAAATACCTCGTATCTACAGGGTGAGCCATTTTAAAAGTAATAAAACAGTCTTCTTACCAAAAATTGCCGTATTTTCAATCGTTCCATAAACGGATACAGTTACTGTTCCTCTAATAAGCATGATTCTTTAAGGAAAATGGTATGACCAGCACATTTAAGATGTAATAGTACTTGGCGCCTCTCTGCTCATCCTTTGACAGCGCCCTGGAGCAATGCCATTATGATCTGGCGCTGGAAAATGATGAAGACGATGAGGGTGGGGACGAGGATCAGAATCGTGCCGGCGCACAACAGGGGGACATTGTTCGCGTAGTGGCCTTGGAAGGCTCCCAGCCCACCGGCCATCGTTCGCTGCGTCGGATCCTCGACGAGTACCAGGCAAAGCAGGAACTGGTTCCACGTCCATATGGATGTGAGGATTCCGAGTGAGGCAATTGGCGCCCGTGCCAGCGGGACGTGAATCTGCCAGAAAAGGTCCCAGGTGGTCGCCCCGTCGACGCGAGCCGCTTCCGAGAGCTCGGGTGGCAAGTTGACGAAGTGAGCGCGCATCCAAAAAACGGCAAAGGGCATGTACAAGGCAATTAACGGAAGTGCGATCGCAAACCGGGTGTTGTAAATACCGATCGTCCGTTCAAGGAAGTAGATGGGGATGATGATCCCCTGGAACGGAAGCGTCAGCCCGAACACAAACAGGAAAAGGAGCACGCGCGAACCGGGGATCCGCAGCAGGCCGATGGCGAATCCGGCCATCGTCGAGATGACCAGGGTTGCGGGTACGACAGAAAGTACAATGAATAAGCTCGACAAGAGCAGCTTGGGCATTTCCGCCATTTTGAACGCTGTCACGAAGTTGATCCACTGCGGGGTCTCGGGCCAATCGAGACCGTTCGGCACATCCCCCGACGGATGAAGAGCAGTCAGAAAGATGCTGATGAATGGCAGGATCGTGAATGTCATCAGTACCAGGAGAAGTGCCCGTCCTGTCCAGAGCTCACTGCGAGCAACCTTCATTGCGCACTCTCCCGGGTCAGCCATTGGATCGGCAGGATGACGATGACCACCAGGACCATGAGCATGACGGCCAGGGCAGATGCCAGGCCTATCGATCGCTGGGTGAAGGCAAGGATGTAGATCTGGATCCCAGGGACTGCCGTTGCGTTGCCAGGCCCGCCGGCGGTCGTGACCCAGATGATATCAAACGCGGCAAGCGCGGCGATCACCGTGACGGTCAGGCAGACGCCGATCTCGTGTCGGAGAAGCGGGACGGTGATTGCGAAGAACTCATGAAACCAACTCGCACCGTCGAGCCTTGCAGACTCATAAAAGGAAGGGTCGATTTTACTCATACCCGTCTGAAGCAGGACGATGCAGAAACCCAGCAGGACCCAGATTCCGACCATGCCGACGGATGGGAGTGCCCAGTGGAAGTCTCCCAGCCAGGCACGGGTGATCACGCCAAGACCAATAACCTTAAGGATTTGGTTGATGACACCCGGAAGGGCCAATAACCAACCCCAGATGATGCCGGCTGCGACGAGCGCGATGACTTGGGGCAGGAACAGAACAGTCCGGGCTATCGCTCCGAACCGACCGGTCGCCACCCGGGAGATCACACTCGCAACAACGAGCCCGAGTCCCACCGGGATGAAGCTGAACCACACGACCAGCCAGAATGCATTGAAGATAGTGCCTACCAGGTTGGGTACCTGGAGGACATCTATATAGTTCTTCATCCCCACCCAGGTCATCGGTCCGACACCATTCCAGCGAAAGAACGAATAGATAATGGTGAACAGGAAAGGCACGAGCACGAAGAACGCGTACATGAGCAGCGCTGGCAGGGTGAACAGCCAGCCAACAATGCTCTCCCGGCGGATCTTCCACCGGGAGAGCTCAGGCGCCACGGGGTGGTTGTCTGACGTCACTGTGATATCACCTTTGATTTGGAATACACAGGCATCGTCACGTGGCTCTAACCATTACTGAGACAGTTCCCGCAGATATTCGGCCTGGACGGCTTTGAGCAATCCGGCTGCGTCTTGCTGACCGGCGACCATCTTCTGGAGCTCAGGGGTCCAGCCCTGGGCGAAGATGGCACTGGTCGCATTGGCAATAAAGTCCATCGCGCCGCTTAAGAGGGGTCCTGCGGCCAGCGTATCGATTGTGACTGAGCCGGTGGCAACGGTTGGCACTGAGGCACCAACGGGTCCGCCAGGATTCGATCCCATTCCGTCGACGTTGATCTGCCGGGCTATTTCGTTCGAGGCAGCCCAATTGAGGAAGAATGCGGCGCAGTCTGCGTGCTTGGCATTGGCAGCGATGCCGATTGTCAGCGGAGCAGACATGGCAGCATACCCTCCGCCAGCTTCAGCGGGCGGGAACAGGAAGAACCCGACATTGCCGGGCATGGCTGCGTTATAGCCGCCGTTCTGCCAGTCGCCATTGAAGGTGAAGACACCCTCACCACTACCGAAACGGTTGGCGGCATCGGTGTACTCGATGGCATTGATATCTGATGGGAAGTAGCCTTTCTCGAGCCAGTCCTGAAGGTGCTGTGCGGCGATGAGGTTCGAAGGGGTATCGATCGTCGCACCGGCTTTCTGGAAGATCCATTCGTTGATCGGTTCGACCGGGCCATAGGCGGCCATCAGGTTCTGGAGCGGGAATGCAAGACCCATACCGCTCTTGGCACTACCCCACTCCATGATCGGTTGAAGGCCGGCGGCCTTGGCTGCAGCGAGTAAAGCTTCAAACTCGGCAACCGTCTTGGGCGGCTCGGTCATTCCGATCTGGGCTGCCAACTCCTTGTTATAGAAGACACCGGTCATACTGTAGTTGAGACCCATGGCATATAGCGTGCCGGAACCTCGAACCCAGTTTGCATCCAACCGGTTCTGGTTGAGCTGTGGTACCGGCCAATCACTCCAGCCAAACGCCTTTGCGTATTCGTCCAGGTTTTTCAGGAGGCCGTCTTGTGCAAAGGAGACCATCGTTGGCAACCGGATCAGGTCGGGTGGGTTGTCACTCGAGAGAAGCATCGGTGTTGTTGTGATGAGATTCGCGAACTGTTCCATGCTGATGTTCCAGGTAACGTTCGGGAACTGCTTCGTGAACTCTACGGTCAGCTGTGTGGGCATGTCCCAGCCGGTCTCGAAGACGACATTCATCACGACAGGATCCGTCCCACAGCCTGGGAGCGCGGCTTCCGCAGGAGCCTCTGTTGCGGGGACCTCTACTACAGGGGCTTCTGTTGCTGCCGGAGCAGTGGTTGCCGGCGTCCCACCGCAGGCAGAAAGCAGCATGGATGACAGGACCAACAGGCTGATTAGCCAATATAACGCAACTTTCCTATTCATTTCTCATTCTCCTTTTAAGATTAAGTAAAGGATCTGAAACTGCGAAAATAGATTGGCTATATTTTCACTTATATACACCTCCTCTGGAATGTTGGTAAACTGTTCTTAATGCAAGTAATACCATGAAAGCACTTTCATAACAGTTTACAATGAATCCAACTAAAAGTCAATAACTAATTCTTATGCGGTTTTTCGTTCGATTAAAAGAAAGAGGGATCTTGACGTGTCTTGGCAACTGTGAGGTCGATTCCAATTGTGAAATTATTATTTCCACCGCCAGACTACCTGATTCGTCCAAGTGCTGGCTAATGGTTGTCAAGTCGGCATACTCAGCCATGTCAAGGTCATCGAATCCGATGATTGCCAGTTGTTCCGGTACACTCACATTCATTTGGCGGGCAGCCTTGAGTACACCGAGTGCCTGGAAATCGGTTGCTGCGAAGATGGCTGTAGGCGGTTCGGGCAAGCTGAGCAGGTCCCGGGCAACCTGGCGGGTCTGCTCCTGGGTATAAGGGGCAAGACGTACAAGGACATCGGGTAGATCAATACCAGACTCTTTCAATGCCTGACGAAAACCGCTCAGGCGCAGGCTTACCGGGTGGATGGCATACTCCGGCAGATCGGTATCGCCCAGGAAGGCAATCCTGCTGTGACCTTTACTGAGCAAGTAAGTACCCGCCAAGTACCCGCCTTGTGTATCGTCGATCTCCACGCAGTTCAGGTTGGGATGTGGGTATTCAATCAGCACGGTCGGCAAGTCATGGTCGATTAACCGGTGCGCTTCCGTATCTCCGATTTGCAGGGATAAAATGATCAATCCATCCAGATTGCCAGTCAGCGGTAGGGTGGATAGGAACCGTTGCAGGTGGTCGGTCGAATCGACGGTGTAAATTACCAACTCATAATTTTTGGGCGACAGGGCACCCGCTATCCCGCGCAGACGTTGGATGAAAGATGGTGCAGTGAAGAAGGGAGAGATCACACCGATGCGGCCGTTCTTCTGCATTGCCCGGGCGCGCGCTTCCGCTTTCGGCACAAAGCCCAAGGCATCAATGGAAACCAGCACCCGTTTTCGTGTATCGGAATTGACCTTGTCAGAATCGTTCAGAATACGCGAAACGGTTGTAATGCTTACTCCGGCATGTTTGGCAACATCATATATGGTTGGATTTTTATTTTTCTTTTCCATAAATTAATCCAGGTAAGTATATATCATTTTAATGAAATACGAAGGGAGGGTGGTATTGTAGGTTGGGGACCCTCCGCCACCCCCTGAAGGGGAGGCGAGGGGTTGATTGGAACGTTCGCCAGAACACGAAGCGATCCGTCGGACACAAAGCGGTTCCCAACATTTAACTGTCATTGCGAGCAAGCCCCGGTGGGGCTTGCGTGGCAATCCATAAATAACGATAATTCAACGCCACAAGTGCTCCGTATTAATGGATTGCCGCGCCCCTGCGAAAACCTCTTCGGGGTACAGGTGAGTCAGGGAATCGGGCGACATGGCAATACGTTAATCATGGCAATCGCTTTTTGTGATTATTTACCAATAATGAAAATAATAAAAATATTGAACCAGCAGCAATCATAATTAAGCCAATATCTACTGATGGCGTTGCTGTACTTCCTCGTGAGTCTACATGCTGAATTGTAAACTTAATAATAAAGAAAATAGAATCAAAAAATAATAGTAGATTGAATACTATCACCCAAGAAAATGGTATTGGTAAATTCTTTGGTGGTCGAAAAATAAAAACATACGAAGAAAGAGCTAATAACAGTACTAATAAGCCACCATTATCTTCTAATTTTGGGTATATTTGAATTCCATATGTATAAATTGTTGCTATATCACCTTGAATTTTCCAGGGCAAAAAAATACCTACAAATATCAAAATTAACCCAACAATAGAAAAACCTTTAAATATTTTAGTCATTATTATTTATCCATTAACTACCATGCAGATCAGAGCACGCCCTCTATATAATTATTAATGAACGCACAGCCCTTTTTATCCTTTGGAACTACGCCTTTACGGGATGAGCTTAGGTTATTACTCACTGATACCAGGAATAACATACTGAAGCAATATCCAGTTAAAGAAAATCCAGATGACAAAGAGAAGCAAACTAAATAACACCAAAATCAAATATCTATTCTTCTTTACATATTTTTTCATGAAGAGAATTAATAAATATGCTAGAGCTGCATAAATTATAAACTGAAGGGAAAAACGTAATATCTCTAAAAACATATCAAAGAGATCCTACCAAACCAAATCCAAGCGTGTTCTTCGCGAGCCCCGCGACGAGCCAGCTATTTGATCTATTGGCGAGTGCCGCGATCCCTCGGGTGCACCGATATGGAGCAGGTGCCATGCTCTTTGTGGTTCATTGTATTAATGTTGGGATTCGCTGCCGCTCATCCCAACCTACAAAACTTCTCCGTGTACTTCTTTGTGGTCTCCGTGTCCTTCGTGGTTCAATTCACCATCCACATCCCATGGCCGCCTAAAATTACCCTCGGCTTCAAGGCCAGCTGCCGCTCGAACGCTTCCTTCCCCAGCTTCTCATCCCAGCAGTTACCGCCGTGGGCAGGGAGCAGCTCCTTCCCGTGCACCAGCACTGAATCGCCGGCGAACAGGATCCCGGTCGATTCCGACCAGAAGGATAGATGACCGGGCGTGTGTCCCTTCGAATCCAGCGCGACCAGGCCACCCAGCCAGGCGAAGGAATCCCCGGGTTTGATCACGCGATCGGTCTTCACCGGCGGACTCTTGAAAAAGGGGGAGATCAACCGAAATAAGAATCCCTGGATGCCCTTCGCTTTCAACGGGCGGGACATCTGACCTTTCGCCATCGCATCCGCTTCGGGCTGGCTGGCGCAGATCACGGCCTTGGGTGCCAGCGCCTTCAGGGCGGACAGGCCGCCGTAATGGTCGCCATCGGCATGCGTGATCAGGATCAGGCGCAGGCCGGCCAGGTCCAGTCCGGCCGCGGCCGCCCGGCTCTTGATCAGCTTCAGGCTGCCGTTCAAACCGGCATCCACCATCAGCAGGCCGTCCCGCGAACGCACCAGGTAGCAGTTGGCAGCCAGCGTCTCGATCGGGAAGACATCCGGGTGGATGGCTTTCATTTGGCCTCAGCGATGGCCTTGACCAGCTCACGGCAGAAATTGGGGATATCCGATACGACCCGCCCCCAGACCAGGTTGCCGTCGCGGAAGGCGGATTCATCCCGCCAGGTGCCCCCGGCGTTGATGATGTCGTCTTTGATGGCGGCGCTGCCCGTGGCGGCATGCCCCTTGACGATGCCGGCGCTGATGCCGACCCAGCCGGCATGGCAGATCATGCCGATGATCTTGCCCTGGTTGTTGGCGCGCCGGACCAGCTCCAAAACGGCCGGGGTGCGGCGCAGCTTGTCAGGTGCCCAGCCGCCCGGGATGACCAGCGCATCGTAGGTCTCATCCAAAACTTCTTCCGCGCTGAACTGTCGAGGTAGCCGGGACACCATGTTTTCCCTTATATTCCGTCTTGCCTTCCGAACCGACGATCACGACCTCGGCGCCTTCTTCCTTCAAGCCGCATGACGGCACCCAGAACTCCAGGTCCTCGAACTCCGGCCCGACCAGGCAGGCTACTTTCTTGCCTTTGAGTATCATTGTATCCTCCCGATCATTGATTCCAGTAAGCCACTTCCTCGACCTGCACGTTGAAGTTGTTGGTGCCATAGGAAGCGATGAAGAAGCCGAACAGACCTTCGACGTAGCGCTCGTTGTTGATCTTTTGGATCTCTTCGCCGTTGATATAGAAGGTCAACTCGCTGCCACGCGCCATCACGCCCACCCGGTTGACCTGGTTGGGTCCGGATTGCAGCGGGACGACCGGCTTCCAGTCGATCAACTGGTTCATCGTGTCCCAGCGGATCAAGCCCGAACGTTACCCCCGCAGCGGATCACGTAGAAATAACCCTGGCTGGTATCGGGTGCGCGGAAGACCAGCCCGTACTGGTCGTTGCTGGAGCAGTCTCCGACCTTGATGGTGGCTTCCAGGTAGAAGTTGGCGATGCGCCGGTTGCCCAGGCTCCAGGAATGCCAGCCCTGGTTATTAAAGGCGGTCATGTTAAAGGCATCATTGGCATAGTTGAACTGGACGTTCTCATCCGTGGTGGTGTAGAAATTATTGCTGCCGCTGAAGGTGTCGCGCCAGGTGGGCGCTCCCAGCCAGGCGATCGGATCGCTCACCTGCACGGTCGGGGTGGGGGTGGTCGTGACGGTGGCGGTCAATTCAGGATTGGCAGTCTGAATGGTGGCCAGGACGACACCCTCGCCGGGCGTGGGTTGGGACGCTCCCGGTGTCAACTTCAGCAGCGCCACCTTGGTGGCGATTTCGGATTCACTGACCTGCTGGCTGGAAAGGCCAGTGCAGGCGGATACGATTAATACGAGTGATATCGCGATCAGGATGAACCTGGTCATGGTGCCCTCCCGGGAGTAAGTTATTTGAGCTGATAAATGATGGCGACGCCGTCTCGGACCGGTATGGCTGGAGATGACAGCGCCGGCGATGTTGATCTCGATCTCTTCCGGATTTCCGGCTCTGATCAACTCGCCTTTCAGCCAGTGCACATCCTGCGGACAGCCCGTATGGGTAATGAACACCCGGCTCAGATCGATATTCGCCAGGTCGCGTTTGAAGCCGTCGATCAAAGCCCCGCAGTGCCTTGCTGCGTGGACCGTTAATCTTTTCCCGAATACCGATTGTCCCGTCGGGTCGAGACTCGAGGATTGGGCGAACCTTCAAGAGATTACTGACGATGTCGGTCACCGCAGAACAGCGTCCGCCCTTGTAAACGTAATCCAGCGTGTCGAGAAGGACCGCGATGCGCATCTTGGGCACCTGGGCGTTGAGCCTTTCTTCAATATCAGCCACACCCATGCCGAGGTTGCGCATGTCGGCAGCCCTGATCGCCAGCGCTCCAGTGCTGGTGGTCATGCTGAGCGAATCGATGATGTGGATGCGATGCCTGCCCACCTGTTCGGCGGCTAAAGTTGCATTCTGATAACAATTCGGACAGCTTTGACGAGATGCAGATATAGACGATCTCATCGTCACCCTGAAAGGCTTCCACGAATTCAGGGACCGAGACCGGAGAGGTGACGGGTAATTCACCGAAGGCCTTGACATACTCGAAAAGCTGCTGGGTGTCGATCTCAAGCCCATCCTTGTACTTTCGATCGTTCATGGTGACGGTCAGGGGAAGGACTTCGATGTTATAGAGGTCGGTTATTTTACGATCCAGGTCAGCAGGTACTGTCGGTAATGATGCGCATCATCTCACTCCTATTCTCCCACTCTCATTTTACTGAATAATACTACCAAAATACTGCCAAATTGGTAATAGTCAGATGAACAATAAATGGGATGAGAGATAGCCAGGGGATTGTATCAAGGATAATGCAGGTTTGTTTGGAGGATCAAACTGATCCGAAAATTGGAAGATCGACCCCCGTACCCTTAATGCTTGAGCATATAGAGGATGCCGATGGTGTTCGGTCCGCAGTGGCTGGCAACGACCGCCCCGGCGGTGGTGATGCAGAGCTCCTCCGGATGGCTCATCTTGCGAATCTCGGTTTCCAGGAAGGCGGCGTCGTCGTCGCAGCCGGTGTGGGTGATGAAGACGCGGTGATAGTCGATATCGATGCGATCATGGTCGTAACTGTCCAGCATGGACTGCAGCGCCTTGCGGCGCGATCCGCGCACCTTGGCCTTGACCCCCAATGTGCCATCCGGTTTGACCGCGATCACCGGGCGGATGTGCAGCACACTGCCGGCCAGGTTGGTGACGGCCGAGCAGCGTCCGCCCAGGTACAGGTATTCCAGGGTATCGACGATGAAGGAAGAGCGCACGCGGGCTGTCATCCTTGCGCAGGGTGACCGCGATCTCGGTGGCGTTCTTTCCCGCCTCGCGCAGTTCAGCTGCCCGGATCGCCAGCAGGCCGGTGCCGGTCGACAGGTTCAGCGAGTCCACCAGGTGGATCCTGGGCAACCCCATCTCTTTGGCTGCGAGGGTGGCATTCGCGAAACTGGCCGACAGTTTGGAGGAGATGCTGACATACACGATCTCATCCGTCCCGCGAAAGACACTGCCGATCTCGGCCACCGAGATGGCCGAAGTCTTTGGCAGCTCCCCATGCGATGTGACAAAATCGAAAAGCTGCTGGGTCTGGATATCCTGGCCATCCTTGAACTGCTGGTCACCCAGGATGACGGTCAGCGGGACGACCTCGATGTCGAAGCGTTTGGCCAGGTCAATGCCGATATCGGCTGTACTGTCGGTGATGATGCGGATCATGAAAAACCTGCCTATAATGTATGAATATAATAGGATTTATTATACTGCGTAGCGGTTGTCTAGACCATACAATATCTCAGGTTTAATCCAGCAGGAAGAGTTTGGAGGATGAGGAGGTAATACACCCGGAAGGCGGCCGTCTCGGACAGCAGGTCCAGCAGCCGGTCGAGCGCCGGTTCGAGCGCGGACTGATCGCGGGCTCCGCCTGGCTGTGAAGCTCAACACCCCGCTGGATACTTCTTCACCCTCTCCCCCGGCACGGGGGAGAGGCAGCTCTCATCGGCCACGTGAGATCTCGCATTGTTTATTGTAAGCCCATGCCGTTGGTTGAGATTGATCCGTGACTCACGGAGGTGAGGGGGGCTATTTTTCAGGTAACCCTACCCGATTCTCCAGTTCTATTAAAATATCCTCCAGGATCCCATCCAGGTTTTGAAGCAGGTCGATATCCCAATACCGCAGAACACGAATACCTTCCTTCTCCAAGAGGCATGTCCGCTCGCTGTCGTAGGCCATTTGCGCGTCCAGGTCATGCTGACCACCATCCAGCTCGATCGCCAGCTTTTCCTTCAGGGCAGTAAAAATCAAGGATGAAGTTGCCGACCGGATGCTGCCGGCGGAACTTGAATCCGCCCAAGACGTCGATCGCGCAGGTATCCCCACAGGCGGCCTTCCAATTCGGTCTGGTCATGGCGTAAAGTCCTTGCCAGGTTTCTAATCCTGGTTTTGACCACGAAAAACCCTCCCTCACTCCAGGTTGTTGATTTCTCACATAATTATAAATTGCAAATAAGTAAACTTACCGATATTAATCAAAAGTCTCCCTCTCCCTCCCGCGTGTACGCGGGCGGGAGAGGAGGTCATGGCCCAGGCATGTCTGACTTGGGAGGATAACAGGATGTCTTCGTGCTGGCCATGATCACGGTCAGGCAGCGAATCGCTACTACGTCTTCCCCTCTCCCCCGGCACCGGGGGAGAGGCAATCTCATCGGCGTTCGATAAGATCTCAGGTCTTGAAAAGGTATTCCATTTTTTTCGGTGAGAATAATCGTAATTCCCAGAGGTGAGGGGGCTTGGATGACTACAATTTGATGAACCGTTCCCAAAATACGGCGATCCACACTACGATTAATTCCAATAAATGGATTGCCACTCTCGAAAAACCAGACTGGTGAAATGTCGCCATAGGCTTCCTCGCATCATCCTGATTCAGCGCATTCCACTCATACCCCTCAAGCAGGTACTTGGCAGTATGCCGGTAATACACCCGGAAGGCGGCCGTCTCGGCCAGCAGGTCCAGCAGCCGGTCGAGCGCCGGTTCGAGCGCAGCCTGGTCGCGGGTTCCGCCTGCCTTGAAATTCAACACCCCGCCATCCTTTTCAAAGGTGATGTCTCCGCGCGCGCTCAGCCATTCCAGGCCGGCGGTGACGGTGGCCGGCTCATGCGCCATGGCCGCCGCGATCTCATCCAGCCCGGCGCGGCCGGCTTTATTGGCGATGGCATATTTCACCACCCCGGCCAGGCGCTGCTGGAACCCCTCCAGGCGGATCGCCTCCGGCTCCACCGCGAATAAATGCACCTCGCGCGGCCTGACGGTTTTCAAGGCGGCTTGCAGCGCAGCAAAGGAGGATGGGATGGTCCAGATGGCCAGGCTCTCCGCGCGGGCCAATTCAGACGATTGGCGCCGGCCAGGGCGGATACATGTGACCCCTCGCGCCACACCAGCAAAGACTTGGAGTCCGCCAACGCCTTGAGCGTCGCCACCGGATCATCATCCTGGCGGTGGTCGTAGACCGTCAGCGGCTGTTTCTTTGTCGGCTAGGCTGCCAGCTCTCCGACCGGCAGGCGCGCATCCAGCCAGGTGATCTGCAGTTCCTGGTGGCCTTTGAAACTGGCCGGTTTGAGCGATATAAGCCAGGTCAAAGCTGCCCTCAGGCACCTTCTGCCCTTTGGAGCGCCACCAGATCACTTCGGCCGTCTTCCCATCGCCATCTGCCACGCTCAGGCGCAGGTGATCCTTGTTTCGTCCGAAGGGGCGCGAGGATTGGACCGTCAGGCCGCGCGATAACAGCGTCAGGGAGGGATTGCCGGGTCCGAACGGGCTCAGCCGTTTCAACGCCGATTCCATGCCAGCGGGCAGCTGCGTCACCGGCAGGATGGCATCCAGGATGAGGGTCTCCTCGAAGTCCACCCCGCCGGTCAATTGCGCCAGGGTGGCCGTGATGCCGGCCTGGAATTCCGGCAGGTTCTCCGGCAGAAGCGACAGCCCGGCAGCCATCGGATGGCCGCCGAAGGTCAGCAGCAGGTGGCGCTGGGCTTCGATGGCCGCGGTGATGTCGATGCCCGGGATGGAGCGGGCGGAACCGCGCGCCGGCCCACCGGAAGCGGTCGAGAACAGGATGGCCGGGCGGTTGTAAGTCTCGACCAGCGCGCTGGCCACGATGCCGAGGATGCCCCCCGGCCAGGCGGGGTGGGAGAGCACCAGGCAGGGCTGGTCCAACAGGGAGCGGTCGCGCTCCACCTGTTCCAGCGCCGCCGCCAGCACCTGGTCCGACAGCAGCCGGCGTTTAGCATTCAACCCCTCGATCTCGTTGGCGATGATCTCGGCCTTGAAAGCGTCGTCGGTCGACAGCAGCTCCACCATGCGGTTGGCATCCGCCAGGCGGCCGGCGGCGTTCAAGCGCGGCGCCAGGGTGAAAGCGATGCTTTCCTCGTTGAGCGTTTCCGGCTGGAGCCCGGCGGATTGGTAGACAGCCCGCAGACCGGCATGCTGGGTGTCCGCCAGCAGAGGCAGCCCGCGCTGCACCAGGTAGCGGTTGTCATCCACCAGCAGGGCCAGGTCGGCGATGGTGCCGAGCGCCACCAGGTCGTGCGCGGGCGGGGTCTTTCCGCCGGTCAGGGCGCGGTCGAGCGCCTGGATGAGCTTGTAGGCCACGCCCACCCCCGAGAGCTCGCCCAGGCGGTGCCCGGCCGGCAGCAGCTTGGGATTCAGGATGGCGGTGGCTTCGGGCAACCTCTCCGGCAGGTTGTGGTGGTCGGTGATGATCACATCCTTGCCAGCCGCGCGGGCCACCTGGATGCCCTCGAGCTCGGAGATGCCGGTGTCGCAGGTGATGAACAATCGGGTTTCCGGTTTCAGGTGTCTGATCAATGCCGCCGGCTGGATGCCGTGGCTCTCTTTTGCGCGCATCGGGACATGGTACCTGACCTGCGCCCCGGCATTATTCAGGTAGGTGTATAGCAGGGCTGTGGCGGTCTGGCCATCCACATCGTAATCGCCCCAGATCAGGATGGGTTCGCTGTTCTTCACAGCTGCGTATAGCCGTTCAACGGCGACCGCCATGTTGGGCAGCGCATCCGGCGGCGTCTCCTGGTAACGCTCGGGGTCGAGGAAAGCCGGGACGGTATCGGGATCGCCCAGCCCGCGGCCCAGCAGCACCTCCGCCACGAAGCGCTCACCACCGGCGGCGGATAACAGCTCCGGCGGAACCGGTGAGGCTTCGGGCTCGACCCAGGTCTTCATCAGAAAGCCACCTCGGCGGCCTGGTTGAAATCGAAGGAATCGGGATCGTAATCGGAAAGTGGATCTCATCGTCCGTTTCGAGCGATGTGCCGGCTCCCGTCCCGCGCTCGCAGTAGGAGCGGTAGACACAGAAGCGGCACTGGCGCTCGTCGGTCGTCAGGATGAAGCTCTCCGGCGGTGCGGTGGCGATCTGGTCGATCAATACGTGCAGGTCCGACCGGTCGCGCTCGTGCTGCGCGGCGGAGTAGGGGATCACTTCAGGCTCGGTTGGAAAGGCCGCGAACCAGTAGGTCATGTCGATCGCTTCCGGCCTGACACCCGGCAGCGCCTCGGCCGCCATCAGCAGGTACAGCCGGGTCTGGATGTCCTCGCGCAGGCGCTCGCTCTTCTGGCGGATGGTCGAGGTTTTCCAGTCGAAGATGTGGATGAGCCCATCCCCGCCGCGGATCAGCAGGTCATACTTGGCAATGAGCGCAATATTGACCCAGGTGGGTCATCAAGGCGGTCTCGACCAGCCTATCGCCGGCCGGCAGTTCTGGCTTCGAATGCCAGAAAGGCCTGCCACCAGGCGCTCGTCCCGCTGGCTTCGGCCAGGGGTGCCAGCGCTTCGGCCGGGATGCTCTTCAACTTCTGTTCTACCAGGCGGTGGAACAGCGCCCCGCGCTTGAGGTGCTGCTCGCGTTCCAGGTAGGGCTCGGCCTCGACCGCCGGCCAGGCCATGCGATCGATGTAGCGCAGCTGGAAACGGCGCGGGCAGGCCAGGAAGTCGCGCAGTGACCCTTGTGAGAAGTGGAAATCAGCCGGAAGCGGCATCGCGGCCCTCCTCCAGGAAATTGGCCAGCATCGTGAACAGCACCGCCGGGCGCATATCGCCGCGCCGGCCGGTGTTCCAGGTGACCACCAGCTGTTGGCGGGCACGGGTGATACCGACATACAACACGCGTGCGCGCTCGGAGATGTAATTCAGGCGATCGGCCAGGGTGGCTTCGCCCTCCGGCAGGTACAGCCCGACCGGGTCATCGGCAGCCAGGGCTTTCAACTGCGCCAGGACTTCCGCCTGTAAGTTCAGGCTGCCGCGGATCCAGTCGCGCTCGGAGCGGAAACTGTCATGGGGGCTGCCGGCCGGGAAGTCGTAGTTGTTGAGAGAAAGCAGGTAGACCCGATCCCACTCCAGCCCCTTGGCCTTGTGGATGGTGGTCACCACAGCCACCCCGCGGTGCTGGTCGGGGTCGAATCCCAGGTCGTCGTCGCTGAAACCGATGAACTTGCGCCGGTTGCCGGCGATGGCGGTCAATTCATCCGCCAGCTCCTTCAAACCCCAGGCTGGATGCTCCTTTTGGGCATGATCCAGCAGGGAGGCCAGTTTGTAGCCCAGCGCCAGGTCGGCCGGTTCGCGGAAGACATCCTGGGAAATCGTCAGAACCAGCTGATCGACGGGCAGCAGGACCGCCTTGAGCCAAATTTGGATGAGCGAGCGGAAGCGCTCCAGTTCGGCCATCACGGTCGGGTCGAGCGCGGCTGCCTGATCCGAAAGCCAGTCGGCACCGCCATGCGGGGCGAGGTAATCCTCGCTGCGCGCGCACTTTCCCAGCAGGGCCGCGGTGGCTTTTTGAGTGAGGCTTTCGGGATCCGCCTCCGAAACGGGCTGCCGGGCTGCCCAATGCTTGTACAAGGTGGTCAGTGTACGCGGCAGGGAGGGCTCCGCCAGCCACTGCAGTGCGCTGGCGACCAGCTCGGCTGCCTGGCGGGTGGCGTCGGTGCTCTGCAGCAGCTCCAGGAAGGGCACGTCTTTGGCCTTGAGCGCATCCACCAGCTTGGCGCCGTGGTGGTTGGTCGGCACCAGGCAGGCGGCGGTCTTCCCGGGATTCTCAGCCAGCCAGCGCTTGAGCGAGATGGCGATCTTGTTTACCTCATCTTCGGGGGTTTGCTTCAAGTTGTAAAGGAAGATCTCCTCCGGTTGATCGGGTGGATTGGGCTGCGGGTCATCTGCGGCGACCGGCTGGATATGGGGTTCCGACAGCGATGCGCGCAGACCTTCCGGGGCTTCATCGCCATTGACCCAGTCGATCAGGTGGTTGGCCAGCGCGATGATCGAGAGGCTCGAGCGCCCTGAGTTGGGCAGGTCGCGTTCGATCACGCCCTCCTCGCGCACGAACTCGCGCAGGAAGCGCGGGTTGGCAGTGGTGAAAGTCTCGTAGATGGCCTGGTTGGAGTCGCCGACCCGCACCCAGTTTCCCTGCGGCTCTGACAGCAGGCGCAGCATCTTCTCCTGCAGCTCGGAACTGTCCTGGGCTTCATCCTCGAGGATGTACGGCCAGCGGCGGCGCAGCAGGTCCAGGTAATCGGGGTCGGCGCGCAGCACGTCCATGGCCAGGCTCATCAGGTCGTCGAAATCGACCGCACCGCGGAAGGTCAGCGCGCGCTGGTAATCCGAATACAGGTCGACCCCCAGCCGCAGCAGTGGGAAATCAGCCTTAAGGCCGTCGACCTTCTCGCGCAGTGCCAGCGGCTTGAGGCGGTAATCCTTGGCCTGGCGGATGAAGGCGGTGCCCAGCTTCTCGAGCAGGTCGGGCAGCTGTTCGCCCGCCAGCCACTTGCGCTTGTCGGGCGAGACCTCGGGCGCGAACAGGGCATCGATCTCCTGCGGGTTGGCGCTCATCCAGGCGCGCAGGGCCGTTGCGGATGATGCCCTGGCTGATGCGCTCATCGATGATCTGGAAGTCGTTGGCCACGCCCGCCAGGTCGGGCCGCTCGCGCACGATATCATGCGCCAGCCCGTGCAGGGTGCGGATGCGGTAGCCCAGCCCGCGCAGCAGGCCCATCTCGTTCAGGAAGCCGGCGATGCGCGAGGCGAAGTTGTTGACGGCCGAGTTGACCAGCGTCACGACCAGCACCTCCTGGTCCTCGGCCAGCGACCCCGGATTGGATCAGGCGCGCGGCCAGTGCAGACAGGGTGTGGGTCTTGCCGCTGCCCGGCACGGCGATCACGCCCATGCGGCCGGAGGTGAATTCCAGGATGCGCTCCTGGGCGGGACGCGGGACGAATTTCATACGACCCCCCTGGGGGTGAGCGAGCGCTGGATGGCGTGCAGGAACGGGCTGCGCTGGTCGTAGCCCTGGCTCGAGAGTTCGCTGTAATTGATGTAGACCTGCTTGCGGCAGCGCCTCACCAGGCCGGTGACCATGCGTGCCAGGACGGATCGATTGGTGGCCAGCTCATCCGCCGCGGTCCACAGGGTCCCCGGATTCCATTGGCGGGTCAGCACGTAGGGGTGGGTCAGTGGCTGGTAGAGCCGCTCCCACCAGGACTGGTTGCCGACATCCAGCCAGAACTGGATGTCGACGGGCGTGTTGCGCAGCAGGAAGGTGTAGGCGGGCGAGACCCAGACCGCATCCGGGCGGGGCTCCTGCCAGTCACCCAGGTATTGGGCGGCCAGCACGCCCTGCTTGAGCATGGCGATGTATTCCGGACCGGGATCGACCGGGCTGCCATCCAGGTCGGCCAGCACAACGCGGAACTTGCGGATGGACTCCACCAGGCTGGCAGCGGTCGCCCCGCCGGCCGGGTCGCGGTGGAAGCCGTACCCGGGCTGGCTGAGCACTTCGCCGAACAGGCGGCTGATGAAATGGTCCAGCGGCAGGGGTGTTTCCGCCTGGTAGGCTTCCAGCCAGGCCTTGAGGTGATCGAAACGGTTGCCGGCGGCATAGGTGATGCGCTCGCGCAGGTCGGAGGTCACCCCGCCGAAATCGACCAGGGAGGTGGAGTCTTTCGTTTTTCGGAAAACGATGGCGGTCAACAGGTGCGCGCGCACCGGGTCGAGCCCGTCGATGGCCTGGATCAGGCATTTTTGCAGCTCGAAGGCGGTGGGGGTGATGCCCCAGGCCGGGTGCGCCAGGCTCGCCAGGGTCAACAGGCATTCGGCAGCCGGCTCCTCCTGCAGCGAGCGCGATGGGCGCTGGCTTTGAGCGGGGATGCCGCGCCGCGCGAGTTCTTCCATCAACAGGAACCGCAGCGTGCCGCCCAGGATGGGCGCCAGGACGGCGATGGAACCGGGGTCCTGCTTCTCCTCGCGGATCAGTCGTTCGATCTCGGCGGCCGTCCAGGCCACCATCTCAGGCTGGTAGCGGTGCGAGACGACCGTCATTTCCGCAGTGGGTGACTGGATGGCATCCGGCACATGAGCGAGGGTCGCGCTCACCCCGGCTGCCCAGGCGGTCAGCCCGGGTGGGGTCGTGAAGCTGTCGGTGAAGACCGACCGGGTCGGGCAGAGCGCCTTCAAGCGCCCGGCCGAGACCGGATCGGCGCCCAGGAAGTTGCGGAAGCCGCCATCCAGGTCCTGGATGAGCAGCGCACTCTTGAAATCAGGAAGCCAGTCGATCAACAGGTCGTGCGCGACCGGGGTATCTTCCTCGATATTGTCGTAAATGAGGTGGCGGTAGCTGTCGTTGAGCAGGGCGCGCGCTTCCGGCAGCTTCCAGATCTGGTTAATGAAAACTTCCAATTGCAGGGAGAAGTCCAGCAGGTTGTGCTCCAGGCAGTAGGCGCGGAAGAGGCCGGCCGTCTCCTGGGCCTGGTTGTAGAGCGTCACCTGGGATTCCTGGCCGACCCAGGCGTCTTTCAAGCGCGCCGCGTACTCCTCGTGAGGGAAGCCCACCAGCGCAGCCTTGTTGAGGTTGTCGAGGATCTGGCTGTACAGACGGTTGCGGTCGATGGCCAGGGATTCGAAGTAGCCCTTCTCCAGCAGCGGTGCGATGGCGCGCGCCATGAAGTACTGGGCGGTCTCGAGTGTCAGGAAGACGGGTGGTTTCCCGGGCTCGGCGAAGCCGGCGGTTCTGGCCACGACCGGCCAGTACAGATCGACCATACGGCGGGCCAGGCCGCCCAGGGTTATAATGGATGGGAGGCTGCCCTTCAGACCGATCAATTTACGCAGGGCATCCTGGTAGGGGAGCCCCAGCGTGCGTTGGGGCAGCAGTACCAGGATCTCGCCACCGGGCGTGCCATCTTCGAGCAGGGCGACCAGGCGGGCAACCCCGACCGTCGTTTTCCCGCTGCCGGCCGGACCCTCCAGGAAAAGGCGCTCGCCATTGCCGGGGTGCAGGAGAGCCTTCTGGGAGTCGGTCAGGATGGGGATGGGCATTGATTCTATTTTACAGGATAAATGTCCTGACGTAGCGGCGGGTTTGTCACAAACATGGTGTACGGGTGGGTTCATGTAACCCACCCACTTGACATTGGGGGGAGACTGGATATAATGGAGATATCCTCCTATTAATAAGAATAATACGATGATAAAACAACAACTCCACGATCGTTACCTGTCGGATTTCACCCGCTACCTGCTGAAACTCAAGCCGGAAGACGAGGGGCGCGTGCCTGCGCTGACCGAGCTGAGCAAGACGCTCAATATCAGCGTCACCAGCCTGCGCGAGCAGATGGAAGCTGCGCGCGAGATCGGGTTGGTCGAAGCCCGCCCGCGCACCGGCATCCGCCGGCAGAAGTACTCCTTCCTGCCGGCCGTGCGCCAGAGCGTGGCTTACTCGCTGGCCGATGACCCGGCCCGCTTCGAGGCGTTCGCCGACCTGCGCATCCACATCGAGGAGAGCTACTGGTACGAGGCTGCTGCGCTGATGACCGCCGAGGACCATGCCCGTCTGCAAAGGCTGGTGGATGAAGCTGAGGCCAGGCTGAATGCCAAGCCCCCCCAGATCCCGCACGACGAACACCGCCAGCTGCACCTGTCCATTTATGCCAAGCTCAACAACCCCTTCGTGCAGGGGCTGCTCGAGGCATACTGGGATATGTACGAAGCGGTCGGTCTGAACGTTTACAACGACATCGCCTATCATAAAAAGGTGTGGGATTACCACCGCCGCATCGTGCATGCCATCAAGGGCGGCAACCTGGCTTCCGGTTACAAACTATTGCGCGAACACAAGCTGCTGCTTGAGCAACGCGCTTAATATCACTAGAGGAGTTTATGGTACAAAAAAAGATCGTCCCGTACTGGAAGAAGGACCGCAAGCAAGAGATCGTCAATGAGTTCGCTATGGCGATCGCCACCATCAACGGCTCGGGCAGCGCGACTGCCAACAATATCCTGCTGCGGACTCTTTTCCGCATGGGCATCCCGGTCTCCGGGAAGAACATCTTCCCCTCCAACATCCAGGGGCTGCCGACCTGGTACACCATCCGCGCCAGCGCTGATGGTTTCATCGGCCGCTCCGAGGTGGATGACATCCTGGTGGCCATGAACCCGGCCTCGATCGTGGATGACATCCGCAGGCTGGCACCGGATGGGGTCCTGTTCTACGCCGATGACATTGCCGTGCCGATCGAGCGCAAGGACATCACCATCTACGCCATGCCGGTCAAGAAGCTGTCGCGCTCGGCGGATGTCGCCCCGGCCTTGCGCGAGTACGTGGCCAACATGGTCTATGTCGGCATCCTGGCGGTCATCCTGGGCATCGACCTCGATATTCTCAAGCAAACGCTCTCGGATCACTTCCACGGCAACGAGAAGGCCGTCACTTCCAATTACGGGGTGGTGGCAGCCGCGGCCGAGTGGGCCCGGGCGAATCTGAAGAAGATCGATCATTTCCGTGTGGAAAAGAGCGACAAGACCAGCAGGCTGCATCATGACCGACGGCAATGCGGCTGGTGCGCTGGGTTCCATCTTCGGCGGCGTGCAGTTCGTGGCCTGGTACCCGATCACGCCGGCTTCCAGCCTGGCGGAAGGGCTCAATGAGAACCTGCCGCGCCTGCGCCTGGATCCCAAAACCAAGAAGGATACTTTTGCGGTCGTGCAGGCCGAGGACGAACTGGCCGCCATCGGCATGGCCATCGGCGCCGGCTGGTCCGGCCTGCGGGCCATGACCTCCACCTCCGGCGCGGGCATCAGCCTGATGGGCGAGTATGCCGGACTGGCCTACTACACCGAGGTGCCGCTCGTGGTCTGGAATGTCCAGCGCGTCGGACCCTCCACAGGCCTGCCGACCCGCACCAGCCAGGGCGACCTGACCCAGGCTTACTTCCTCAGCCAGGGCGACACGCGGTTCATCATCCTAATCCCCGGTTCTGTGAATGAGTGCTTCGAGTTCGGCTGGAAAGCCTTCGACATTGCCGAGCGTTACCAGACCCCCGTCATCGTCCTGTCGGACCTCGACCTGGGCATGAACCAGTGGATGACGCCCGAGTTCGTCTATCCCGATAAACCCTTCGACCGCGGCAAGATCCTGTGGGAGGAGGACCTGGAGAAGATCAAGGAGAACTGGGGGCGCTACAAGGACCTGGATGGCGACCTGATCCCGTACCGTACCGTGCCCGGCAACAAGCATCCCAACGCGGCTTACTTCGCGCGCGGCACCGGTCATGACGATTACGCCAATTACTCCGAGGACCCCGAGGTGTGGGAAACGGGTCTCAAGCGCATCAGCGATAAGGTGCTCAGTTCCCGCGACGCACTGCCCCCACCAATCATCGAAAACATGGAGGGTGCCAAATTCGGCATCATCCTGATGGGCTCAGCCGAACCGGCCGTCAATGAGGCGCGAGCCATCCTGGCACAGGAAGGCCTGCCCACCGACTGCCTGCGGGTGCGGGCGCTGCCTATTGCGAGTGCGGTGAAGGATTTCATCCAGGCGCACCCGCGCAATTACGTGATCGAACTCAACCAGGACGGGCAGCTGTGTCAGCTGCTCAAACTGGAACTGGATTGCCCCGGTGAGCTGATCTCCGTTGCCCATTGCGACGGTATGCCGCTGTCGGCCAGGTGGATCTGCGAGCAGCTCTCTGCCCGGGAGGTGAAATAACATGACTGAATCCCAAAAACCCTACTCGACCCAGCAACTGAACTTCGCCGGGTTGTCGCGCGCGGATTACCGCGGCGCCCAATCCACGCTCTGCCAGGGCTGCGGCCACAACTCGATCGCCAGCCAGATCATCGCCGCCTGCTACGAACTCGGATTGAAACCCGAGAAGGTGGTCAAGTTTTCCGGCATCGGCTGCTCTTCCAAGAGCCCGACCTATTTCCTGAGCCGTTCGTTCGGCTTCAACGGCCTGCACGGGCGCATGCCCTCGCTGGCACTGGGCGGTTGCTTCGGCGATACCTCGCTCAAGGGCATCGGCATCTCGGGTGACGGCGACACGGCCTCGATCGGCCTGGGTCAGTTCAAGCACCTGGTGCGGCGCAACCTGCCGCTGGTCTACATCGTCGAGAACAATGGCGTGTACGGTCTGACCAAGGGTCAGTTCTCGGCCACCGCCGAGCGCGGCCTGAAGCTCAAGAAGCAGGGCACCAACCCCTACCTGCCGGTCGATATCTGCCATGGAGGCGCTGGTCGCCAATGCCACCTTCGTGGCGCGTTCCTTCGCCGGCGACCCCAAGCAGGTCAAGGAATTGATCAAGGCGGCCTTCAGCCACAAGGGCATCGCCGTGATCGACATCATCAGCCCGTGCGTGACCTTCAACAACCAGGAAGGCACCATCCATTCGTACACCTTCGGCAAGGACCACGAGGATCCGCTGCACGAGATCTCCTTCGTGCCGGCGCGGGATGAGATCATGATCCAGGATTTCGAAGAAGGCACGCGTGCGCGAGGTGACCATGCACGATGGTTCGACCGTGATCCTGAAGAAGCTGGAAGCGGATTACGATCCGACCGATCGCTGGCAAGCGCTGCGCTGCCTGCAGGAGGCGCAGGAGAAGAACTGGCTGGTGACGGGCTTGCTGTATTTCAACCCCGAACCGCCCTCGATCTATGACCTGTTCAACCTGCCGGAAGAACCTTTGAACAGGATGGTAGAGGCGCAGCTGCGGCCGGAAAAGATGTTCTCGCGAAGATAAATGAATCGTTAAGGTAGAATTGCCGATTTGATTATTTAATATCGTAGCGGGGCAACACGCCGACACGATTGAGCATCACATCCGTAGCGGGGCACAGCTTTGCCCCGCTACAGTTAGATGTGTACGGTGTCCTTTGGAGCTGTGCCTCGTTACCGAAATTAACCAATGGCGTCCTTCGATGCGCTGCGCCCCTATGTTTTAACCGATTGTGATTGCGAGCAGCATGCGGTGCATGCTGCGCCTACCCTATGTACTTTCTAGGGTGGCAATCCGTTAATCAGAAGATCTTATCGGGTGGATCATCGGGGTAAATGGATTGCCAACTCCGATGGAGCCCAAAGAACGGGCGGAAGCCGCACTCCTCTGGACGCAGAGCGTGCGGCTTCCTCGCAATGACAGTTATATTATTTCGTGGATTCCCCAATCGTATGCAGCATCGCTAAATTCGGACGCGCGGTGCGCCCCTCTTTCAACTAATGATGATTATTCCGCATAGGTTATTTTGCGGATTCGCCTATTGTGTGCAGCATCGCTAAATTCGGGGGTCGTCTGGCGCCCACCGGGTAGCCGGCGATGATGACGACCTGCTCGCCGGGTTTCACCCGGTCGAGTTTCACCAGTTCCTTCTCCAGCATGGCGATCATCCTCTCGGTATCCGAGACGAACTCGGTCATGAAAGCCCGGACGCCCCACAGCAGGCCCAACTGGTGGAAGGTGTTCTCCTCGGGCGTGAAAGCCAGGATCGGCACGCCCGGTCGCACCTTGGCCATCAGCTCGGCCGTGCGGCCGCTGGCGGTGAAGACCACCACCGCGGTCACGTTCTTGTCATGTGCCAGCTCGCGCCCGGCACGCGTCATGATGGTGGCATCGTCCTGCGTATCGGCTTCGCTGAAATCCGCGCAGTGACCCCACTCGTCGTAATGGTCCTCCGCCTCGCATACGATGGTCTTCATCATCTCGACGCTCTCGACCGGATACTCGCCGGCGGCGGTCTCGCCTGACAGCATGACCGCATCCGTCCCGTCGAAGATGGCATTGGCGACATCCGAGGCCTCGGCGCGGGTCGGGCGCGGGGCATGCATCATGGAATCCAGCATCTGGGTGGCGGTGATGACCAGCTTGCCGTTGATGTTGGCGGCGTGGATGATCTGCTTCTGAATGGACGGTACGCGGGCCGGGGAGAGCTCGACCCCCAGGTCACCGCGCGCGACCATCACACCATCCACCACATGCAGGATCTCCTCAAGATGTTCGAGCGCCTCGGGGCGTTCCAGCTTGGCGATCAAAACCACCTTGCGGTCGGTGTGGGCGGCGATGAAAGCGCGCACTTCCTGCGTATCCTGCGGACTACGCACGAACGACATGGCGACCGCGTCTACGCCCTGTTCGAGCCCGAAGGCCAGGTCGATGGCATCCTTGTCGGTGAAACTGGGGATTGGCAGAGGCGTACCGGGTAAGTTGACGCCCTTGTGGGAACTCAGGCGTCCACCCAGGACCACGCGGGCTTCGGCGCTGGTGGCGGTGACGGCGGTCAGCTCGAATTCGAGCTTGCCATCATCCATCAGGACGCGCCGTCCTTTTGCCAGCGAGGGGTAGATCTCGGGGAAATCGAAGGGGATCAGGACCCCTTTGGTATTCTTGATGGGTCCATCCGTGGAAGATAAGGTCACGGTGTCGCCCTCTTTCAGGTCGATGCCCTCAGCGGGCAGTGACCCGATGCGCAGTTTCGGCCCCTGCAGGTCCTGCAGGATGGTGAGCGGTTTGCCGGTCGTTTCGGACAATGCGCGCAGCTGCGCGATGCGCGCCTGGTGATCGGCATGCGCTCCGTGCGAGAAGTTCAGCCGGGCGACGTCCATGCCGGCGTCGATCATTTTTTCGAGAATAGCCTGGTCTTCGCTGCTTGGACCGAGGGTGCATACAATTTTTGTGTGGCGGGTCATGGGATGATTGTAATCGAAAACCTAGAGCATGTCATTGCGAGCAGCTTGCACAGCAAGCTGCGTGGCAATCCGTTAGATTAAGTCAACCTAGAATAGATCAATCCTCTATCTCATCGAAGAGGTCTTTCCATTCAGGATTCATGGCATTAATCAAATCCAATTTTTTCTGGCGAGAGCCGGCCTTGATTTGCTTTTCACGAAAGATGGCATCCCCGATATCTTCAAAGACCTCATAGAAAACCAGTTTAAAGACGTTGTACTTCCAGGTAAATCCTTTGTGCGCACTGTGTCGGTGCTGGTCGATCCTGCTATGCAGGTTATTGGTCACCCCGGTGTAAAGAACCTGGTTGTTCAAATTGGTTAGGATATAGACGTAATAAAACCGCATAAGAGTATCTTATACGGGATATTGCTACTGTCAACGGATTGCCACGGCGTGTGCACTGCACACGCCTCGCAATGACAGTTGAGTATTGGTAAGGCGTCCACATCAAACAAAGATCCCAAAGGCTAACGATCAACCGCGTACTCCGCGAGGTTCTTGAGGAACTGCAGGTTGTCCCCGCTGTTACCATTATCGATCAACAGGCCAAGGTCGCCGATCACCAGCAGCTGACCGCCTTTTTCCCCATGCTCGATCAATGCCACGATCGGCTGCCCGTCACTCGTATAAAGCACTTCGCCTGCAGCCAGGGTGAATGCTACGCCGCCATCGCCGTATGTCAGGAGTGCCCCGGCCTTCTCAGTGAGCCCATGCGACGAGGCCGCTTCGGCCACCTCCGCAGAGAAGGTCGCCTCCTGAAAGACAACCCCGAACGGCTCCAAAAAGCCGTTGAGATCCAACTTGTCCTCATTCGGTTCGAATCCCAGGAGGGTCATGATGTGGGCGTACTGGCTGTTGGTGATGACCAGCAGGCCGCCGGCGTCGACATAAGCCTTGAGCACCTCCAGCTCGGCCGGTGACCAACCCGGGTCCTGATCTCCCGGCCAATCATAGGTCGGCAGGAGCACCACGATACCGGCGCCTTCCAGGTCGGCCGGGGTGACCGGCTGGCCGTAGGGCAGCGGGTCCACATCGAAGCCCTTGTAAGCCAGCGCCATGCCCAGTTCGCGCAGGCTGGTCATCATGGAAGCCGGCTGGTTGTGGCTGCCGACGAACAGGGCGCGTCTTCCCGAGGAGGCGACTGTGCGCAATTTGGGCTGTTCGCGCCCGGTCTGGATGGCAGCCGTGAGCGCCACGCTGGCCATTTGCTTCAGGATGGGGCTGACCTGTTCGACCACGTCGACCGTTTCATAGGAATCATGCCAGTGGTTGGCGTAGTGTGTGTAATAGGTGCCGTAAGTCTCCATGTCTGTCCCCATGAAATACATCAGGTCAGCCTCGGGGACGTTCCAGGTATCGAAGTTGCTGTTGTCAGCGATCAGACCGTGGGTATCCAGCAGGACGATAGGGATGCCTCGATCAGAAACCCGGTTGGCCAGGTAATTCTGCCAGCGGGCGGCCCCGTTCCCGAAACGGGCAAAGGAGTTGAAATACAAAGTGATATCGGAGAAGTTGCCCGTGAGCGGCATGCCCAGGCAGTCGACCGTCAGTTCGGCCAGGGTCCGGTCCAGGAGTTCCCCGTGTGTTTCGGCGAAATAAGCCGAGCCGTAGATGCCGTTCTCGTGGCTGCCGTTCCACACCAGGTACAGGTCAACATCCGGCTGCAGGCTGCTTTCATTCAGGACCTCGGCCATCTCGAGCAGGATAACGGACCCGCTGCCGTCATCGAAGCCGCCCGGGGTGTTGGGGGAATCCAGGTGCGCGGTGAGGATGACCGCCAGCGAGCTGTCCTTTCCGGGGATGCGCGCGATCAGGTTGCCGGAGGGTGCGGAATGGATCACATCGCTGTCGACCAACAGGCGGACGGCGGTCAATGCTTTCAGATCGGTCCAGCTGTCGATGCCGGCCGGGGCGAGGTCCTCGAGCCTGACTGACAGGATGGGGATTTTCGTTTCGGGCACCAGGTTTTGCAGGAAACCGCCCTCGTTGACGAATGAGCCATGGCTGCGGTCCACCGCATTGGAATACTTGCTCACCAGGATGAGTCCGGCAGCACCCCGTTCGATGGTCTCGATCAGCAGCGTGCGGTTCAGGTCGTAACTTCCGGCGACGATCATATCGAACAGGGCAGTGTCAGCGACCAGGATCCGGCCGGCCACGTCCTGATCATCCAGTTGCCGCAGCTGCAGCAGGGACTGGATGAGGACCGGTTCACCGGAAGCGGTCAAAGGATCGCTCCCCAGGTCTCCGAGGGTGCCGTCGCTGTCGAAATAAACGGCATGCCAGGGTCGATAGCGGGATCCACGCAACCCGCTTGCCGGCACTTCCACTTCCTGGCCGTCCGCACCGGTCAGGAACACCTGCGCCTGGTGGATCTCGGTGGTGATGAAGACGTCGAAGGACTGGCGCTCGATCTCCAGACCCATAGACTGCAGGCCGTCCATGCGCTCGAGCTGGGCTGCGACGTAATCGAAGGCTTCGACCTCGCCGAGCGAGGCGGCGGTGCGGAAGCCCGAGTAAGCCTGGATGTTCGTCAGGACCTCGAGGTGGCCCAGCATGCGCGCGGACGAGATCAGGTTGTAGGGGATTTCGGTGGAAACGGAGGGTGTCTCGATCGCTGTCGTGGGCGTGGTTATGGGTGCCGACGAGGGCTGGCGGCACCCACTAGCCACTAGAACCATGAAGATGACAATGCCACGAAAAAGGCGGATTATCCGCAAGGAAAAACCCTCCGATAAGATGATGCCTTTCCATATCAATATACGACGTTTCTCGAATAATTCCTCGATACCGGAGGATTGTCTTGTATAGGAATGCAGTAGTGTTTGTTGGAACATTGATGTATGGAAAACCGTTGACTGGAACGAATATTCATCTAGACCTATTTTATGAGTTTGAAGAATAACAAGATTGATGGGGTTGTATTTCTAGGATTCCTCTGATTAATGGATTGCCACGCTGGTCCCACTGGGACCAGCTCGCAATGACAAATAATGTTACTTTGATTTCTAGTAATTAACCTAGGGTCTCAGACCTTCAAGAGAACTGTCATTGCGAGCCCCGTTCTTTCTCCGGGTGCACCGAACTTATGTGAGGTGCTCCGGAGAACACCGCGAGCATCGCGAGCCGGTGTGTCTCTCTGGGGCGTGGCAATCTGTTTAACAGATATAAATAATGTAGGGGCGTGGCGTCACCACATCCATTAATCTGGGAAGGCGCTACGATTTCCATAGACCGTAGGGCGGCATTCTATGCCGCCATTATTAGGGTTACGAAAAATAGGAGAGAAGACACTCCCAATTATGGGATCTGAAACGTGGCTATCCATGTGGGACGTATGTGGCAATCAGTTATTATGAATGGAAGATGATACAAGACACAATCCCCCCTCACCCCGCTGGAAGAAGAACACTTCCAGCGACCCTCTCCCCCGGAACGAGCCAGAAAAGTCGGCCAAGCCCGTTCGGGGGAGAGGGAGTTTTAGTAGAATATCTTAAAGTATTCCTGCGGGTGTACTTCAAGCATCTATTTAATGATCATCGGCAGGAATGACTTCAATTCGGTGATCAGTGCCTGCCAGAAGCCGCCTGCCAGGTCGTAACTGCCGGCCGATAACAAACCGGCATCCGGCTGGCCGGCCGTGCCAGAAAGGGAGTAACTCCCAGCGGGCAGCCCCGCGACTCCCCCGTTATCGATCGTCCACCAGGAAAGATCATAGGTCGCAGATGGCTGAGCCAGGACGGGACTGGCCAAGCCGAAGAGCAGGAGGGTCAGGTAGATGATCAGCAGAAAGCGTTTTTTGATCATGATCACCTCCTAACGACGTCGGAAAAATGGAATGCAGAAGGGATTGCTACAATGGACTAATTTCAAATCAAGGTTGGTAATGTCGTAGTAACTGATCAAGCCCAGCCCGTCCGCGCCGATGGTGATCGAGGTGTAGTACCCCACAACTCCACCTGAATCTAACGTGAATGTGGATGCGGAGCTGCAGCTGATGTCAGTGCAGTGGGCTACTTTCAAATCACCGTTGGTAATGTCGTAGTAACTGATCAAGCCCAGCCCGTCCGCGCCGATGGTGATCGACGTGTGGGAACCCACAACTCCACCTGAATCTAACGTGAATGTGGATGCGGAGCTGCAGCTGATGTCAGTGCAGTGGGCCACTTTCAAACCATTGTTACCATCGCGGTAACTGATCAAGCCCAACCCATCCGCGCCGATGGTGATCGATGAGTAGTATCCCACAGATCCGCCAGAATCGAGCGTGAATGTGGATGCGGAACTGCAGTTGATATCATCGCAGTGGGCCACTTTCAAATCAAGGTTGGTATAGTCGTAGTAACTGATCAGGCCCAGCCCATCCGCGCCGATGGTGATCGAGGTGTAGTCACCCACAACTCCACCTGAATCTAACGTGAATGTGGATGCGGAGCTGCAGCTAATGTCAGTGCAGTGGGCCACTTTCAAATCAGAGTTGAAATCGTCGCGGTAACTGATCAAGCCCAGCCCATCCGCGCCGATGGTGATCGAGGTGTAGTACCCCGCATGTCCGATTGAATCGAGGGTGAATGTGGATGCGGAACTGCAGTTGATATCATCGCAGTGAGCCACTTTCAAATCAAGGTTGGTATCATCGTGGTAACTGATCAGGCCCAGCCCATCCGCGCCGATGGTGATCGAGGTGTAGTCACCCACAACTCCACCTGAATCTAACGTGAATGTGGATGCGGAGCTGCAGCTAATGTTATCGCAGTGGGCCACTTTCAAATCAGAGTTGGTAGCGTCGCGGTAACTGATCAGGCCCAGCCCATCCGCGCCGATGGTGATCGACGTGTAGGAACCCACTAATCCACCTGAATCCAGCGTGGTGACGGCATTGTCTTCCGGAGCAGCCGGCCGGTTGAGGGGCGCATCCAACTGACATTCCACGCTGCCATCGGCATGGACTGCGCGGATGGTGCTGCCGACCGCGCAGCTGCTGCTCACGCGCCGCTGGGTGTAGGCTGGATCGATCGAAAAGGTGGTCGTGCTGAGCAGCAGGCCATTCCCGGCGTTGTAAAGGGTGTCGTCATCGCCATCATCCAGCCCGGCGGGTTTGCCAGTCAGCCCGTTCCAGGGCGCACCCAGAGCGTACAGCGCGTAGGGCGCAGCGGTCAGATCCTGGCGCGGGAAGACGGTGTAGGCTGTGTCCCCGGGACATTGGACGCTCACCTCCAACCAGCGCGCATCACCGTTGAAGGCCCCGTCACCGAAATCCAATTTTGCGGTGAACAAGCCGTCCAACACGGCTTTACCGGCCTGCGCCAGTGTGCTGCCGATCTGAAGGCCTTCGGTCCCGGTATCCCACAGGCTGAATTGGAAGTCGCAGCTGCCAGTGTAGGGCTCGCCGCTGCGATCCAACCGGCCCTGGTAGGTGAAGGCTGTGCCGAGCTGGGCTGCGCCAGGTGCAGCTGAGCCGCCGCTGGTCAGGAACAGGATGGACAGGATGCAGATAAGAATGGGAATGAGACGTGGTTTCATATCAATACTACCCTCTTAGGGAATTTCCGCGATGATGAAACCGCGACGTGGAGCGGATAGCGTAAATGTAGCACGTTTTGAAGTGATTACAAGGACTTTTAAGGGTGGAAATCCATGATCCAGAAACGCGGCGGCGTGACGCCTGCACCCATACTTTGGGTGTTGCCGCGCTAATAATAATAAAAGAGCGTCGCACCGGAAGGGATCGCAAAGACATTCTCTATTATGTATATGGTCTCCGGGTTACTATTCACTGTCATTGCGAGCAGGCTGCTGTGCAGCCTGCGTGGCAATCTGTTGACTGGAACGAATATCCGCCTAGAATAGAATTGATGCGAATTTATTATGTGTACATTCTTGCGAACGTGACCAACCATGTGCTTTATACAGGTGTCACGAGTGATCTCTACCATAGAGTGGAGGATCACCGTCTGGAAATCCACAAGGGGTTCACGAGCCGCTACCATGTTCACAAGCTGGTCTTCTATGAAGTATTCGAAGATGTCGGGGATGCGATTTTCAGAGAAAAACAGATAAAAGCTGGGCCACGTAAGAAAAAGATCTATTTGATTCAATCCATGAATCCGGAATGGAAAGACTTGTTTTATGAGTTTGAGGAACAACAAGCAGATGATGGTATTACAAACCAATACCTCACTAGATTAACAGATTGCCACGCTGGTCCCACCGGGACTGTAGCCTGCATGCGATGCATGTGGCATCCCCCCGAGCGACTCCATGAATGTCGTCGCACCGGGGGGATCGCAATGACAGTATGGGTGGAGCAGGTGTGCACCGATTAATTAAAAAGGGCGCAGCAGTCCACGTTGTGTCCTACGGAGCTGCGCCCCTACGGATTATTTCAGAATTAATCCATCTGTAGCGTTTCCCGGATTAACGGTAAGGCCCAGTCAATAGTATTCTTGTCGATTACCAACGGAGGCGCAGCGTCTGCTCGCCATGCTCGCGACGTCCTCCGGAGTGCCTTCCCTCGGGAGTGGCGCTCGTTTTAGCGCCACTCCGAGGGACTCAGCGTCCATCGGACGCTGAGCTGCTGAAGCATCTACTCGCTCTGCTCGTGATGTCGCCCGGAGAGCCTCGTCTAAACTCGGCTCACCCGGGCGATCGGCACACCCGGGGGAAATCTTAACACATGCTCGTGTTACCGAGCCCTTTTGTGGTTTTACTAATCCATCTGAAGTGTTTCTCTGATTTTTGGTAACGCCCAATCTATCGTGTCTTTATCAATTACCAATGGCGGTGCAAACCGAAGTACATGTTCATGGGTTTCCTTCGCCAATATCCCCTCTTCCTTCAGCTTCTCCGCGAATCTCCTGGCACCCTTCGCTTCGGGCTTCAGCTCGACACCGATCAACAGACCCTTCCCGCGCACCTCTTTCACATGTTTCGAGGGGATCTCGGCCAGCTGGTCCATGAAATAGGCCCCGAGTTCCGCGGCATTCTCGATCAGGTGCTCGTCGCGGATGACCGCCAGCGCTGCCCGCCCGACCGCGGCCGCCAGCGGGCTGCCGCCGAAGGTGCTGCCATGCTCGCCGGGGGTGAAGAGCCCCATCACCGCTGTGTCGGCCAGGACGGCCGAGACCGGGTAGAAGCCGCCCGAAAGCGCCTTGCCGATGATGGTCATATCCGGCCTCACGCCCTCGTGCTGCCCGGCGAAGAGCTTGCCGGTGCGGCCCAGGCCGGTCTGGATCTCATCCAGGATGAACAGGATGTTCATCTGCTTGCACAGTTCCGCAACCTTTTTCAAGGTAGCCGGCGGGCGGGATCAACACGCCGCCTTCGCCCTGGATGGGCTCCAGCATGATGGCACAGGTGTTGGGGGTGATCGCTTTTTCAAGCGCGATGATATCACCATACGGGACGGCGCTGAAGCCGGGTGTGAAGGGCCCGAAGTCGTGCTTGTAGTGTTCGTCGGAGGTGAAGGAGATGATGGTGGTGGTGCGCCCGTGGAAGTTGCCCTCGGCCACGATGATCTCGGCCTGGTAGCGCGGGATCTTCTTGACCGTGTAAGCCCACTTGCGGGCCAGCTTGATGGCGGTTTCCACCGCTTCGGCGCCCGAGTTCATGGGCAGCGACATCTCGTAGCCGGTCATCTCGGAGAGCTCCCGGTAGAAGAGCGGCAGCTGGTCGTTGCGGAAGGCACGCGAGGTGAGGGTCATCTTCTTGGCCTGGTCGGTCATGGCTGCCAGGATGCGGGGGTGCACGTGACCCTGGTTGAGCGAGGAGTAGGCCGAGAGGCAGTCGAGGTACTTGACCCCGTCCACATCCCAGACCCAGCAGCCCTCGCCACGTTCCAAAACGACATCCAGCGGGTGATAGTTATGAGCCCCGTAACGGTTCTCGAGATCGATATATTCCTGACTGCGCATAGTTAATCCTTTAATAATTCCAAGACGATGGCTTTCTGGGCGTGCATCCGGTTGTGAGCCTGGGGGAAGATGACCGAGTGGGGACCGTCGGCCACCTCATCGGTCAGTTCCTGGCCGCGATGCGCGGGCAGGCAGTGCAGCACGATGACATCCTTGTCGGCTTCCGAGACCAGTCTGGCGTTCACCTGGTAGGGCGGGAAGATCTGGAGGCGCTTCTCGGTCTCCTCTTCCTGGCCCATCGAGACCCAGGTGTCGGTGTAGATGACCTGCGCACCCTTGACGGCTTCATGCGGGTCGCGGATCTGCTTGATAACGGTACCGGATTCCGCCGCGAAACCCTCGGCGATCTTGACCGCCACGGGGTTGAGGTCGTAGCCCTCGGGGGAGGCGATGGTGAAGTGGGCGCCCAGCTTGGCAGCCAGGTGCAGGAGCGAGACGGCGACGTTATTGCCATCGCCGATCCAGGCGAATTGCAGACCTTTCATTTTGCCGAACTTCTCGAAGATGGTGAGGCCGTCGGCCATGGCCTGGCAGGGGTGGTTGTAATCGGAGAGGCCGTTGATGACCGGGATGGAGGCGTATTTGGCGAGGTCCACGACATGTTGGTGCTCGAAGACGCGCGCCATGAGGCCCTCCACGTAGCCGGAGAGGACACGGGCCACATCGCCGATCGATTCGCGCTTCCCGAGCCCGATCTCGGCCGGCGAGAGATACAACGCATCGCCGCCCAGCTGGCGCATGGCCATATCGAAGCTGACGCGCGTCCGAAGCGAGGGCTTCTGGAAGATCATCGCCAGCGTCTTGCCTTTAAGCAGGGGCGCATTGGCGCCGTTTTCGGCGCGCTCCCGCTTAAGCCTGACCGCAGAGTCGAGCAGCGCTTGCAGCTCGGCCGCGGAAAAATCGGATACTGCGAGGAAGTCTTTTTTCATGGGGTCTCCAAAAGGTGAGGTAACCCGGGAAGTATATCATGAGGTCAGGTTGTATGACAAATCGGGAGGATTTTAAACCACGAAGCACACAGAGAGCACAAAGAAGACCATGGAGATGAGACATTGGCTGATTTGAGCTTCGAAGTCTGTTGTAGGTTGGGATGAGCCCCATTACGGGGCGAATCCCAACCTACAAATGTTACCCCGGTCCGACGATGGGTTCATTCTCCATTAGCACGTTGATGTTGGGAAATTTCGCCTTGATCCGGACGAGGATGGCGAGATGCTCCTCATGGGAGAGCCCCCGACAAAACCAGCGCATCGGGCTGGTAAAAAACCAGTCGCGTCCTCTTGATAACTGGCTGGCGCGCGCGAAGAAGCGGGACGGGCTCAAGGCGATCATGCCCTGATACATGAACGTAGGGTGGAGACAGTCTGACTTTTTCAAGTAAAACTCCCGGGAGAGGTGAATGGACCCAAAGCCAGATTTCTCAATGGTCAGGCTATCGGCTGTTATTGTGACCTTTTCATGGTTCAACACCAGGTCCAGCGCCCAGCTCAATGCGACGTAGGCACCGTAGAGGAGAATCAAAATGATCGAGCCCAGGCAGAGGAAAATGTTCGGGTCAAATAGAAACTCAGCGGGGTTGGTACGCGAGAGATCCGGGGCCAGGGCAATCAGCGGGAATACGGGCGTCAGAAATACCAGGAGTAATATGATCAGGGCCTGACCCACATTTTGACTCCCCCGGTAGGTGATGACCAGGCTGTCGGGGTTTTCGTGGATTTCGAGGTCTTCCGGATAGGGTTCTAATGGCATTTACCCTCCACAATGTTGAGAATGATTGTATCGTAAAAATCCAGGCAGGAATCACCGGGCTGATCCCATACAAAGTCCCGTAGGTTGGGATGATCGAATTGTTGGACCACGCATCGGCGAGTAAATCGAACAGTAACCAATTTTCAGGTGAGACAAATTAATAAAACGTAGGGGCGCAACACTGTGTGCCCCATTGGGCAGCGGTGCGCCCCTACGAAATGTTTCTTGGGATTTACTGATTATGTAGCTTGCGCAGCCACATTCTTTTCCTTCCAAACGGGATCCCTAAGGATCAGCACGACCAGCAGTGCGATCACGATCAATCCGGGGAAGCCGATCCCAAATGAATAGGCCGTATCGGCCGGTGCATAAATGACACCCATGAAAAAACCGAAGGATTGATTGACCAGCGCATGCAGGAAAGCCGCGATCCAGATCCCTTTGGCTTTCAACACGGCATACCCCAGGAAAAATGCCAATCCGACGCTGAATAAGACCATCAACAGGGAGCCGAGGTAGGGATGCCCCGGGTAGTTGTAGCCCATCCAGATGACCGGCCAGTGCCAGACACCCCAGATCAGCCCGACCAGCAGGACCGCCTTCACGCGCCCCAGGCCGGTCAATGCGGGCTGCAGGTAACCCCGCCAGCCGTATTCCTCACCAAAGGTCACCAGCAGCCCCAGGAAGGGTCCCAACAGGACGGTTTGTGCGGCCAGGACGACCATCAAAATGGTGGGGGTCATGCCCGACACGGCTGCCTGGGCATAAAGCGAACTCAGGTCAACCGGCGCCCCCATTTTAAACAGCCAGCTCAATAAGGTCTGCAATCCCGCAAAAGCGATGACCCCCAGGCCTAACAGGACCCACAGGATGGGTTTCCCGCCGCCCATGCCGACCCCGGCGAATGACTCTTTCCCGCCCACCGCGCGCAGGACGATGACCAGGACCAACCCGACCAGGCTTGGGATCAGCATGACGGTGCTGAGGGTTTGCAGGAGCTCAGGTCGGATGAAAGCCAGGATGACCGCCCCGGCATACAGCAGGGTAAAGAACAGGAAATACCAGGTGAACCATTTGTGCACCTGCTCGCCACGCTCGCGGCGTCCCTCGGAGGGCCTCTCTGATGCTCGGCCCACCCGAGGGAATTTCGACTGGTTATTCTGGATATTAATGGGGCTGTCTTTAAAGAAGAACATGCCGAGCAGGATGGCGGAAAAAGCCGGCAGCAGCATCTGGAATTGGAGCGCGAGCGTTACCGCCGGATTCGTTAAACCACCGTTGAGATAGAGGAACAGATCCAGCAGCCAGGTCAGGCCAAAGGTCAGGCCAATGAAGGTGCCGACCTGTTTCCAATTGACCCTTTTTACGGAGGATGCAACTGGAACTGCGACTGGATCAGAGGGTGCTTGCATTTCTTTTTTCATTGGACATCCTTAATCGATTGATATTATTCAAATTAATGAACTTTGAATTATATTCCCGTTTGACCTCAGCAGGGCGATTCTGCCCGGGCGACTATCTAACCCGATCGAGGTCATGCAATTTCTGTTGGACCTGGTCCCGGCTGAGACCGCCTGTGATTAATTCGGCGGGGCTCAGTGCCAGCAGGCGTTGGTAAAAGTATTTCAATTCGGCCAGCGCATCCGCCCTGGCATCCGCCCGCGCTGCCAGGGCCAATAACATCCCTTCGGCCCGGGTGAAATCCCTCCCTTTTTCAAAATGACCGTAGAGGTCCCAGAGGGTGTTTCCTTCAAGGGTTTCGATGCCGATGTTTTGGGTTAAGCCTTCGATCTTTTCGGATAAATCAGCTGAGCTTGAGGTTCCCATTTGGCTGCTGACCGTCAAGTAATAGGTCAAGGAGCGGAGATAAGCAGCCAATCCCGAGTTCTGTTGACCCTGGAGAAAGTGGATATCGCCCTCTTCCTTGAAGAGATCCGCGATGAATTCCAATATTTCCAGGTCCAGCGCACCCTCTTTCAGCAGCAAGGAATACAGGCTCTCGTCATCCAGCAAGCGGATCAAGTCCGCATCCCGACTGAGTAATCCTTCGAGCGCCTGGTCGATCTGCTGCCGGGCCTGCTGGTACTGACCGGCATTCTTTAAACCAATGATCCTGGCCAATACCACCGCGGCTTGCCGTATTATCCGAATAATGTAATCTTCTGAAGACATCTAAAGGTATCTCCGATGGCTGATCTGAAGCCTAACGATATCATTAATTCAAGAGGAGGGAATCGCCGCATGTCGTTCAGTCTGCGGCAGTTGAGCCAGACATCCCCTGGAGCTGCCCGACGAACCTAGCAGCACCCAGGGGCTCATCGCAACCTCCGGTTACTATTTTTTATTCACCATACGGACACAAGGCAACACACTGTGAACAAACATGGAAGGTGTGCTCATCGAATGATGTGAGGCTCATGTACCGGGCGGCTGCCTGGGGATCGAAGGCCCGCAGCGCGATAAACTTCAGCCTGGACATCGCAGGGGTGCGGGCGGTATGGCTCAAACAGCGCATGATCTTGACCTGTTTTTTGTCAGGCAGGATGGCATCCACCGGGCAGGCTTCCTGACAGATGCGACACCCGGGCGGACATCCGGGTTCATCTATGTCGGGATGGCGTATTTCCGGCAGCGTGGCGCTGGTCAGGATGCCTCCCAGCATCAGCCGGGCTCCATAATGGGAATGCAGCAGCAAACCGTTCCTGCCGATGACCCCGATCCCGGTAACTTCCCCCATCCGGATCTGGTTCAGGTAACCGGCGACGGCGCCCTTTTTGTTCATCCCCAGGGGCATGCAGCCATAGGTGGGAACCACCTGTTCACCGCTTTCCTCCAGTAAGGCCCCGATCCGGAGCGAGAGTGTATCCAGGCGGCGGTAAAGCAGATTCTGGGTGCGCCAGATCGTTTCCGGCGCATAGGTCGGCATGCGATACACGCCTTGAGGTACCGGTATGCCAAAACAAACCAGGCTCTGTGCACCCGGTAAAAGATCCTCAGGCCTGTGACCTGGCGTCTCGCTTGCCATTTTGGAAGCCGGGCCGATACCCCATACCGGGACGTTCTCTTCCTCGGTGATTTTACGGATGGCATCAATGATCATCGGTCTAGACCTTTCCCTGCGCGATCACCTTCAGTGAGTGGTTCTCAAGATGCTTTCTGTCATTGCGAGGACATCCCAGTGGGATGTCCGTGGCAATCCATTAAAAGAAAATACCCAACTTGTTAATGTGCTTCTATTAATGGATTGCCACCCTAGAAAGTACATACGCCAAGGGCGTCCACCGGAGGGCAGGCGCAGCATGCACTGCATGCTGCTCGCAATACTCCCGAAAGCAGCCTTCGGGTGTCGGGAGTACTTCGTGACAATACCAGTTAACTTTCTCCCAGCTGTGTCACTTTTACCCGCGCCAGGTAAGGCGGCAAGATCGCGGCGGCCAGGCTGACCGCGATGCCGACGATCCCGCCCATCAGGTAGCCATAGACGATCGGCCAGTCCAGGACTGACGCCAGGTAGAGCGGGCCGATGAACAGCCCAAAGGTCAGCGGCAGGAAGGCCGCGGCGACGATCTGCCCCAGGCAGCCCATGCCCCCGGCGTTCATCTTGCGCGGATCGTCCCAATCGAGCTTGGCGCCCGCCACGCCGAACCCCAGCAGGATGCCGGTCATCCCGGCCAGGCAGAAGCTCATCGCCAGGATGCTGTAGAGGATCGTCCCGGGGGCCATTTTCTGCACGACGGCGATCACCACCAGGAAGATCAACCCGAGCACGAAGGCGGGCAGGTAGGCGATCAGGAACTTGGCGGCCAGCAGGTGGCTAGTGCGCAGGGGGGAGGATTTCAGGATCCAGTAATTCTTGCCCTCGGAGGAGAACGCCATCCCGGCCAGCCGGGAGAGCGACACCCAGCCGACGAACAGGCTCATGCCGACGCTCGAGTAGGCCATCAGGAAGTTGAGGGAATCCATGAACCAGGAGGGGGCCTCGCCCTGGCCGGCCGGCGCTTTGCCGCCCGTGCGGAAGATCATCAGGGTGTAGATGACGCCCAGGATCAGCGGGGAGATCAACTGCGACAGGTGGCGCAGGTCGCGCCGGTAGACCAGGAAATCCTTCCAGAGGATGGCCCACACCGGGCGCGGGCAGCAGGCGCCTGGCACCGGAAAGTGCGCCGGAAATGGCTGTGGCCCGGGCGGCGGCGGCCGGCCGCGGGGTCCGGGTGGATTTCTTCTTGCGGGTGACCACCTGCATGCCGGCCCAACCGGTGTAATACCAGCGTTCGGCCGTCGCCAGCGCGAACAGGAAGGCGCCCAGGCAGAGCCCCAGGGTGAGCGTTACCAGCAGCAGGCCGAGACCCCAATGGCCTTCACCCAGCGCCACCAGTCCCTGGCCGGGCCAGTTGAGCGGCAGCCAGGGGGTATTCGCGTTGGTGATGAAGGTGAACAGGCTGTTCGCCTGTGCCCCCGTGATATCGGCCTCGTCCCCGAAAGCGTTGAACATATTGCCCATTTGACCGCAGACCAGGCCGAGCGTGGCGCCCAGGAACCCCAGGATCTCGGCGGCGCGGCGCGGCGGCAGGACTTTCACCACCAGCATGACCAGCAGGGCCGAGAGCCCGGCGGCAGCCAGCGCGAGCGCGATCATGACCAGCAGGACGAGCGGGTAATACAGGAAGTTGTAACCCTCGGCGATGCCCAGCCCGAACAGGACCGGCAGGCCGAAGAGCGCGATCAGGCCGAAGTTGGGCAGGACGGCCTGCAGCAGCTTGGCGACGAAGACCGCCCGGATGGGCACCGGCGAGGCCAGCAGGAAGTCCATATCGCCGGAGAGGTAGAGCGCCTGCAGCAGGACGCCGAAGCTGGTCACCAGGATGCCCAGGAACAGGGCGGTGAAGATGAGGGCCGGCACGGCCTGCAGGAAGGGCAGCACATCCAGGCCGACGTACTGGGCGAGATCGGGCGAGCGCAGGAATTTGAGGAGCAGCCAGCTCCCGACGCAGATCCCGGCGGCAAAGACCAGCAGGCCAATGTAGCCCAAGATGATGAAGAACTTCTTGGTGCGTTTGGCGTTCTTGAAGCCGTTGTAGCTGAGGCGCAGGCGCAGCCGGACGAGCTTCCAGATCGAAGCGAACAGGTCATTTGAGGATGAGAGATGGGTGGTGGCCATGGCAGCTATTTTAAGATCTCGGCGATTGCGGCTTCTTCCGCGCCGCCGGTCAGACCCAGGAAGATATCCTCCAGGCTGACCTCGCCGGCCTTGCCGAGCGAGCGCAGTTCGTCCATCGTGCCGACGGCGACCAGTTCGCCCTTGTTGATGATGCCGATGCGGTCGCACATGCGCTCGGCGATCTCGAGGATGTGGGTGGAGAGGAAGACGGCGGCGCCGCGGTCGGCCAGCTGGCGCAGCAGGTCCTTGATCAGGCGGGCCGACTTGGGGTCGAGACCGACGGTGGGCTCATCCAGGACGAGCACCTTGGGGTCGTGCATCAGGGCGGCGGCCAGGGAGGCCTTCTGCTGCATGCCGTGGCTGTAGGAGTCGATGGTGTCATCGGCGGCGGCGGTCAGGTCGAGCAGCTGAAGGAGTTCATCGGCCCGCTTGGCAGCCGGGGCAGCGGTCGAGGTTGTAGAGGTCGGCCACGAAGCGCAGCAGCTCGCGCCCGGTGAGCTTGGCGTACAGGTTGGGGGTATCCGGGACGTAGCCGCAGGCGGCCTTGGCCTGCATGGGCTGGGTCTGGATGTCGAAGCCGGCCACTTTGACCGAGCCCGAGGAGGGCTTGCAGCAGGCCGACGATCATCTTGATGGTGGTGGTCTTGCCGGCGCCGTTGGGGCCGAGGAAGCCGAACACCTCCCCGCCGGTGACGTTCAAGCTGACGTTCTTAACGGCCAGTTTCTCGCCGTAGGATTTGGAAAGGTCGTGGATCTCGATCAAGGGTGGTGTTGGGCATGGTGCCTCCTCGGGAATTGGCCAGGGTGTAAAATACTCTCATATTGTATACGAAATTCAAGATGAAAATATTCGATTATTAAATCCTTCGCTATTTGGGAGCAACGAGGATCGAACGAAAAAAGTCAAGAATTGACGATGTACCTTCAACCTGTCTCGGGTGCGCAAGGTGATAATCCGGAACGCAACTCGGGAAGGCGAGCAGGCCGGCCGCCAGACACAGAATCAGGGAACAGTTGAGATCTGTATAAACGATTGATTACCTACACCAGAAATCATCAGCTTTGTTGAAGGCTTCGATGGGCAATACTATTCATTAATTGTAGGTGTAATTATTGGTGGATCATATGCTTGTGAATATATACTATTAAAAACGTAGCCATAAACAGGCGGATAATTTGACTTTGTTATCTAGGGATGCATGTGGCGGGTGGATAGGTGGGTTTTCCAGATTGGAACCATTTTAATGCAGAAGGACCTATGTACCCATCTACTTCTTGTTTTATTAAGTAATTATGTCTGATCCAGGTACTGATATGTTTATAAGCTAATTTTAATTCAGAACATTTATTGAGGAGTGTATCGTTATACCAATAGGAATAATCAACCCAAATACGACCTTGTGTCAGCACTCCCTTATCATTGATAAATGACCTAGAATACTCAATGCATGGGGTACTTAGCGCGGTAATGTAATATCTTTTATTTCTAGTTAAATAAGAATTATCATCATCATTTCTGATTTCCCAATACGCATAATCGGGAATTGGACATGATTTGACCCATATCAGTGCCTTAGTTAAGCCCATCAGTTCCGAAAAACCTTTTTCCGTAGCATTGATAATATTTGGGTGACCAAATTCACAATCTTCATGAATGAGATGCAATGTATTATCCGATAATATATAGCTAATTAATAGTGATTCATCTTCATGCAATGTGTAGAATCTTATTTGAGTACCCATTTCACTTACTTCCTAATTATATGGAATAAATATTATAGGAATTGCACTATCGCTATGATTATATATATCCGCGAGAGCTTTAAGCTCTCTTGAAACTATTGTATTGCTTGTTGTGACTCGACCTATCTGATAATAAGCAACAGGAGCATTATGGTTTAATGCTACAACATCTATATAACGAGATGATTTTATTCCTCCTGGAGTGAGTACACGGAATTCCTTTTGAAAATCCATCTTTAAATCATTTTTTATAAAGTCAATAATATATTCTATCCGTTGTTGATGTAATTGTCCTCCTTTTCTTCCAAAAGGATTTGGGACACTTTTATGAATCCAATTCAAACTATCATCGAATCCGGGTAAGGGTAATTGTTTAGTGTTCTTGAAAAAGCCTATGCTATTATCTATAAATCTACTTGCATCATAGAAATTATCTGCATGTGATGCCCCCTTAATAAGTAAACCTCCCACTGCTGGCAAGAATGGAATCATCATACTTGCCACATCCAATCCAAGTCCAAGCCAATCTCCAAATTTGATATCACATCCATCATTTATTTTCGTATTGATATCATGGATATCCCAAGCAACAAAGGCAGCATCGAATATGGTGTCTAAAAACATACCACTGTGGTCGCTATGTATCAGAGGATTGTTGATCCCATATACGTATGCATTCTGAGTCGCCGGAAGAGTAAGCATCCCAGGAAATGGATCAGCCGAGATAAAACGACCCGTCTTCGGGTCGTAATATCTAGCCCTAAAATATGAAAGCCCACTTATATCAATCTGCTCGCCGATGTAACCGATGCTGCTGTACCCATTACCTTGCTCGAGTGTGGTAATTCCAAAGGAGTCGTAGGATCTCATAAATGTGACTTGCTTTTCTTTTGTGATGAGTTGTCGTACACTACCAAATTTATCTGCTAGTGATATTTCAAATTCCCCGTCAATATACTGTCCGATTAACCCTGAGCCGTATAGGTAAGTGGTGTCCGCCTCCCTGAGGATCATTGTCAAACATGCGGCTAGATCGAGTGTGTTGATTGCTGTCTGCTCATCAATCATTTGAATATAACGGTTCCCTAGGCCATCGTAAAGGTAAGAAATGTGATGATTTGGTAAATCAACACCTGAAAGCTTCCCGCTTTGATTGTAGGTATAACTTATTAAACCATCGTATAATAGGCTTCCATTTTCACTCCAATTGAAGTTAATTCCGTTAACACTTGTTAGGCGATTGGCAGGGTCATAATAATATGAACTAGTAATTCCATTGATCGTCTGGGTAGTGCGGTTACCTACCTTGTCATATTTATACGTATAGTCCATACCAGTTGCATAAGAAGCACTTATTAATCGGCCAAGAGCATCGTAGGTATAATCAATAACCTGGTCAGGAGGAATTCCAGCAATAGGAACCTTCGCAGAAACTGACCCTTTTAGAAAAACACCCGAAATAAATATTCCTATTCGATCGAACAAGGAATTTATGGTATTGTCATCATCCCATTCAGGTGCAGGATAGACATCATTCATCCTATTATTAATCATTGGCATGAAGTCGTTATTAGGATAACGGCCGGTTTCCGTAGTATTAATCAGGTTTCCTACTAGGTCATATTTGTAAGCATAGTGTGCAAGATTGCGGCCTTCCAACTTGTGAGTAATGCTGGTTATTTGGCTGGACAGATCGTAAGCATAACTCGTGGTCATGCTATTCGTATATGATTCAGACTGAAGACGATTAGCGTTGTCATAACCATACCTCACTAGTGAGTCTGTGCCATCCAGCACCTCTTCAAGAAGGCCATTGGCATTATATTCATAGCTGATTATTCGACCGGCATATATCATTTGGGTGCGGTTTCCGAGGGAGTTGTAATCATAGGCGACAGTGTTGTTGAAAGGGTCTGTAATGAGCTTCGGTTGCCTGAGAAGTGTATACTCCCAGGCTGTATGACCTAAAGTATCATCCATACTTGTTAATAGGCCGAGTGCGTTATGAGTAAACCTGACATCCGGATCTGATCCACCGGGGTAGTTAATTCCAGCAAGACGATTAACTAGATCGTAATCAAAATGGGTGACAGTAGTATCTGGATTTGTCTGAGTCATGTAATTGCCAAGCGCATCATAGGTATAACTTGTTGTATTACCGAGCGGGTCAATGACACTCTCAAGTTTATACAGGTCCGTATAAGTGTATTCTGTGGTATAGCCATTGGCATTTTTGACCTTTACCAGATTACCGAGAATGTCGTACGAATATTCCGTTCGTATATTAGTGGCATTAACGTCATAATCAGGGGGTGGGGATGCTTGATAATTTTCAACCACTGTGGTAAGACGGCCAGGATCGCTGTATTCATAACGAGTAACGCGACCGAAGGCATCTTTTATCGAAGTTACATCACTGAATGGGTTATATGTGATAAATAATACATTCCCGACACTATCGGAGACTTTAATGATACGGTGCAAGACATCGTAGGTATAACTGGTTTTCAAACCAGCTGCATCTAACTCTGATGCAATGGTGCTGTCAGTGTTATAAGTATAGGCAGTATTAAGATGATTCAATGAATCACGGATTTCACTTACCCGACCCAAGTCATCATATTCATAGCTTGTCAGGTGGTTAGGTGCGATCAAGACTGATCCGAGAGTGTTATCTTCGTTGTATAAAAAAGTTGTAGGATTATTTACTGCATCCAAGAGCATGTAAGTACGCCCAGCATCGTCATAAACAGTCGTGACATTGGTTAGGTTGTTTGTGTCTTTAACTATTTCTAGGCGCCCTTGTCGGTCGTAGAAGTAGCTGGTTGCGAGGTTATACTGATTATCCTCATTGGGTAAACGACTAGGGTCATAATTCTCAATGATCTTAGTCATAGCACCGGCGGGATCATACTCAACAATTGCAATTCTCCCGAGCGCATCGGTGATCGTTTCGACATGCCCGATCTTGTTGTAAGTGAATTGTGTTATATTGTCATTATCATCTATAAGTGAGATTAACTGTCCGCTTGAATCATAAGTAAAGCTAGTTTTATGACCCAAGGCATCCGTGATGGATTTCAAAAGATTCATAGGTTGAGGAGCATCTGCGCTGGTGGTGTAGGTAAATTGGGTTGTCACCTCTCCTAAAGAAGAGTTCTCAGTTGTTGTTGTAATTAGCGGTCCTTCGTAATTGTATGATATCCAAAGATCTACTATCGAGGTTACATTCGGTATATCTACTTTTGTTAGATGATTCTGATCATCGTAGCTGAAGGTGGTCGCATTTCCTTCCTGATCGGTCATCATATATAGGTTAACGCCATCCAGGCTCCACCTAAAGTTGGTGGCGGTTTCATCGTCCTCTCCGCGGATCGAGGTTAGGTTAAAGTTATGGTCGTAACCTCGGTCGATGATGTATCCTGGTTCTGATCCTACTAAAGGCGTATCGGTGCGTGTGACCATGCCTCTACAGTCGGGTATATGGTTAGTGCGGATACCTCTGGCATCCATACTTGTTGATGACCCATCAGAATTAAATTCTATGTGTGTTTGTAGATTACCTGCGCCATCGTGCTGCTCGTAAGCTCGGCGTTGATCGTCGTATGAAATAGTTAATAGAATATTAAATGGTGACCCAGGTGCATATAATGTTGTGATTTGGTGATCATCATAATCATATCCCCAAATGTTGCCGCGTACATCTGTAACACTAGTCAGATCGCCATCTGCATTGTATCCATAATCAACATGTCGTCCAGAGCTGTCAATGACGTATTGCAGTGACCCACCCACATAATTAAATTGTAAGTAACGGCCACTGATGGGTTCGGTTACCCGTTCAAGTTTTCCAGCAGAGTATTCGTAATTGAAGCTAAAACCGCGTTCGTTAGTCCAGCTTAACAGACGGCCATCATTGTTAAAGATGTATATGGATTGGTTTGAGGTTGTCATCAGATATTGTCCATCAATATAAACCAGTTCTGCTAGGACGCCGTTGTAGGGGTAGTAAAGATGATCGCCGATAGCATTGAATCGATACTGGTTTAGGGTATGCCCCTTGAACCAGACCGTGTCGCCCTCGAAAAGAAGGCGAATATCCTGATTGTGAGTCCAGCCGGGACTGATATCGGTCGGGTGGATGGCCATGTCAGTGGCCTGTGAGCCATAAGAACGTTGTAGGCTGAGTTCACCGGCAATCGTATGGAGGGATAGGTCAGTATAGCTGTAATCGAAGTTGCCGGTCAGGACGTCGATTGGATCACCAGCTACTGATCGGTCATCACCACATCGGCTAACGTCGCAATCGCGCGAATCTCCGGGTGAATTCTTAGGATGATTGTCTGAGAGTTTCGAGCGAGGCGGAAGAATTTTAGGGGTTCCATAGTAGATCAATTGAATATCAAAAATACTGGCTGATAGAGGATGTTCTTTTACATTAGCTAGATCAGCTCTTTCTACATATAAGTGTAGGCCACCACGAACCTCAAGGCCACCATTCACGCATTCAGGTTTAGATCTATCGCAAAGTATTGCACCTACATCCTCCCCTTCTAATGAAACGTTGAGTAAACAGGATGGACAAACCAGACTGCAAATCTCCGACGATGTCTTGTTGTCTAGTGGGTTATGTTTGCTTGAACAAAAGCTACCAGAATCGTCATTGCCGCCATACCCTAGATTGTCAGAGGGGGACAAGTACCATAGTTGAGTGTTTGCTTGATAATTATCTTCATCATTTTGATGATACTGCCCACGCATACCTTCAACATCTCCGGGAAGAGTAGGGCCATTAAAATCAGGGCTAACAGTATATTTAAATATAGCTCCAACAGAGTAATCGGATGTGATTGCCCCCAAAAAACCATTGTTAGCATTTCCGAAATCACTAGGTTCATCAACGGTGACGTTTACCCTTTCAGGTAAGATCGGTCCTAAGTAATAAGCAGCTTCTGATGATGTATTGCAGCGTAAAGGTTCAGGCGATGAACTGATAGATAATTCCGTTTGAATGCTATCAACGGGATTATCTACTTCATTGGATAAAGGTTTTTCATAACGAGTCGAATAATTATTAGATGTTGTGAAACTAACATTCTTGGATTGTACCGAATTTCCCACACAGGTATTGACTAGGATGATGGCTACAATGAGGGTATTGATTAGTATTTTCACGTATCCCTCCGGTAAAGAATAGAATTTTTATAACTATTACTAATAAACATATTACATGATCTGTATATATTTACTTCCTTAGCAATAAAGATACTATCAGATTAGCATGAATTACATGCTGTGTCAATAAATTGCCATGCAATTAATAAAATATCAACGTATCTTAATCTTAATAAGGAGATCCATATTGCTGAACCAAAAACGCGAATTGACACTCTTGGGTACTGGTTGTGGAAAAGAAACCCAGGCCGGGTGAAGCGGATTGGTCGCTCGGATCTGATGGGGTCTACCGCGATACCTATGGCGTGCGCCAGCCGCTCTGGGCGAACCCGGTTGGCAGGTGGGTCCGCTCACCAGGTTGGGAGCATGCGCCTGCCCAGCCGATAGGGGGCAGTGAGGGTGCAGTTTATATCGATGAATGGGTATATGATTTTTAGGGAAAGCTGAAGATCACCGGGATAAATAATCTTAAAAGTAAGCTGAATTCATAGGCCCCGATGCGCCTGCTCGTGATTCTCGAGGTGTCCCCCGGAGCGACTCCCAGATGGTCGTCTCACCCGGGGGATCACATTATCTTAGTAACATCGGTATAAAAATGAAATAATGACCGAACTCAAAAGCGCCAATATCACAACGGGCCCCGGGGACGGCATCGCCATCCACCGGGCGAGCTGCTGTACACTCCCACCTTTCAATTCGATAGTAAAATCAAGCGCAATGCGCTGTCTGAAACAGCCATCGCATTTATTCGACCAGGAGGAAATATGGGCCACCGGCAGGTTCTTGGATGGATGTTCGTTTTCGTCATGGCGTTCAGCCTGGCGGGCTGCGGCGAGGCCTCACCGGCGGCGCCACCCCTGCCAACGGCCATGCCGACCCGGGCGGCCACGCTAACCCCTGCGCCCACCCTGACGCCCACCCCCACGCAGCTGCCGGCGGTCACACCCCTGAACTTGCCCTCCGAATCCGACCTGGAATCAGCATTCAAGCGCGACTGGGCCTCCCTGATCGCCCGGCTGGACGCTGCCCCGCAGGGCAGCCCGGAGGTCCCGGCCGGCAGTCAAGTCATCCTGGTGCCCCGCACGGCGCGCCTGGCCTACATCCAGTCGCAGCTCTGGCCGGAGATGACAGCCGGGGCGGGCGGCGCAGAATCGGTCTACGTGTCTTACGATTTCTCCCGCGGCCAGGTGCTGGGCTACCGCCTCAACTATTCCATGACGGTCTCCACCGAGACGCTCGAGATCATCACCAGCCTGGAACTCTTCGTCGAGCAGGATGGTCAGCTCCGGCGGTGTCGCAACGCTCGAGACGACCGGGGGTGAAGGCGCCACTTCGGTGACGGAGCTGGTGCGGAATGCCGTCCCGGCCCAGGATTGGCTGCCATCAGAAGCCGCAGAGGTCGAATCTCAACTGGAGACGGCCATCGGCTACGCCTGCGGCATCGTCCTGCCCTCTGACCTGGCCTACGAGCGCCAGGTGGCCTTACTGACCTTCGCGCTGGATGCGCCGGATTGGGCGAGCCAGCGCCAGGCCGCGGAAGCGCTGGGGGACTTGAGGCCGATCGCGGTTGCCAGTGCCCCATTGCTGGTGGAGCAGCTGAGGGACAGTGAATATGAGGTATCGCATGCCGCCGAAAAGGCGCTGGAGGCCATGCTGGCCGACCCGCGCGTTTATGACCTGGCCGTGGCTGGCTTGAAGGATCCCGACGCCCCTGTACGCCGGTCCAGCCTGCGCATGCTGGGCAGACTGCCGGAGCGGCCGGCCGAGCTGCTCGATACGGTCATGGTCCTGTTCCATGATGAGGACGGTATGGTGCGATCGGAGGCGGAGTACTGGCTGTGGCCCTGCAATCCGCCGGAGATCATCGACTTGATGATCGCGGAACTGGCCGATCCGGATGTTGAGCGGCGCCAGGCGGCAGCCCAGGTGTTGAACTCCTGCGGTGAGGCGGCCTCACCCGCCGTCCCCATCCTGGTTGACCTGCTGCAGGACGAGGCACCGGACATGCGCCACCAGGCTGCCTCAGCCCTGGGGAGCATCGGGGATCGCAGCCAGCCCGTCGTGGACGAGCTGACCCGGGCAGCCCACGCGGAAACGGACAGTGAGCCGCTTGGCGGGGAGATCTCGGCCATCCATCGCCTCGTCGGGGAGGAGGCTGCCTTTGCCCTGCTGACGGAAGCCATGCAGAGCCCGCTGGCGGAGCTGCGCCGCACGGTTTGTTCGATGATGATGGATTACACCGACCAGCCGGGCGCGCTCGACCTGATGGTGGCTGCGCTGGATGACCCCGACCCCTCCGTGCGCATCCAGGCAGCGGTTAGCCTGATCTATTTTGATGAAGCTGCGCTGCAAGTGGTGCCTAAATTGATCGCCATGCTGGCGGATCCCGATCCGAGTGTCAGCTACCAGGTGCGCTTCGCCCTCCAGGAGATCACCAACCAGACTTTCGGGGAAGACGCGGCGGCATGGACCGCCTGGTGGGAGCAGAACCAGCCGTAAGGGTACCTGTGCCTGATTGACGTGCGTTAAGGCCGGTGGAGGGCTGGCAGGAAGAACAGGTGGGGCGGGAGGCATTCCGGGATCTCGGCCCCCACCTTGACCCGGCAGGTATTGCCCGACCAGGTGTTCCCGCTGATGGGTTCCCTTCATGAAAGAGGTCGGCACCATTGTCAATGACGAAATTATCCGTGATGGTGTTACCGGTCGAATTGAAGCAAACCCAATACTCGTTATAATCCGGATCGTAGCACTTCAAGGATCGACGCACCATGATGCCCCAGTTAATATTGTTAGTGATGCTGTTATTCGTGATGCTGGATGCCAGGATGCCGCGAAATTCGATCCCGTATTCCAGATCGTGGAAGGCGTTATCGCGGATGAGGGTGCCGCTCACGGCACCGGCGAAGGGGGCATCGCCCTGGATGCCCAGCATGCCGTAGCCGCCGGGGGTGGTCGTGAAGACATTATTTTCGATCAACAGGTCGCTCGAGCAGGCGATCCAGACCCCGGCCACTTGGATATCGGTAAAGGTGCTGTCGCTCACCGAACCGTTGCTGGGTCCGTTCAGGGGGTCGCAGGTGCCGGCAAAGCTGAAACCGACCCCGGCGCCGCCGCCCACCACGTTGATATGGTTCACGTCCACGTTGCTGGCATACACCTCGACCGCCTCCTTGTGGGGGACCCGCAGGAACTCGAACTGCATGTACCGGACGATCACATCCTGGCTGTCGTCGATGTGCACCCCAAAGACGAAATGGTTCGATATCGTCGACGGTCAGGTTATTGATGGTTAAATGTTCGACCAGGGTGTTGTCAGAATCGATCAAAAAGATGCCGTCGTTGAAACCTGAGATGGTCCCATTTTGGATGGTGATCCCGCTATAACCGGTGACCATGACACCCACTTCATACGGGTCGCCCGAAATGGTATGACCGCCCAGGTCGAGGGTGATACCCGCTGCGTTGATCGTGAGGGCGGTACCGGTGCCCGCCGGGCAGGCCAGGTCCGCGGTCAGGGTGGTATCCACGACGATGTAGATCGCCGCAGACGACTGCCGGGCGAGCCTCGACCGGAGAGTTCGGGTCAGGATCAGGGAAAGCATCAGCAGATCCCCTCGAAAATTGTTCCAGATGTTCATGTGTCGAATGCCTCGGAAGTAATCGAATTATAAATCACATAAGCAACCCATGGGGGTGAGCCCCCGATAAATCTCGAAAGGGTATCCAATTGGTATCAATCGAGGGTACGAATTGATTGCTCCCTTTGTCACACAATGCTATACTTGGAGATACTACTCCAGAACGATTCATTACAGGTTTGTCATGGATCTCAAATGCTCATTCGAACAGGATTTCAATGTCATCGCCTCCGAGATCATGCGTTTCGAGCGCTCTGAGAACGACGTCGTGTTCCGAAAGCTCAGCGATCAAAAGGACCTGATCCTGTTCGGATGTTACATCCCGGGCATCCCGGCCATCTCGGGCAGCGTGGCGGGCCGGCTGCAGCTGCGCAGGCTGGAGGAGCACCTGACCGAACTGCACGTCATGGATGTGGAGTACTGGGCGGAGGCGGGGGTTATGGATTTAATTGATCGCTTGTCCGGTGGGAAATAATTCAGTTCAACTTTAAACGCCTGCTCGTCGCCTCGGGTGCGACGAGCATCGGCGAGGCGCTCCGAGGCGCACCACGAGCAAGGCGAGCAGGTGTTGGTCGCGTCGCGTCCCCCGGAGCAGCCTTCCCTCCGGTAGGAGCTCCGTAAGTCCCCTTGGGGATAGGAGCGACGCTCGGAGGGATCATCCCCAGGACACAATGTGTCCTTGGGACGCAGAACGCAGCGCTCACGTCAGTCCCCCATGGGGATAGAGCGCAGTGTACTCCAAAGGTGCGTAGCTCCCAAAGTCCCCTCTGGGGATCGGTGCGGCGCTTCCGAGAACGCGATGCGGATGAAGGACATATCAACCCGAGGTGCAACAGGAGGGCTCAGCGACCATAGACGCTGAGCATCCGGCTTTACTGTTGGCTCACCCGGCCGGTTTCCAGTAGGTCTTCCAACCGCGGTTGCGCAGGATGGTGCCAGGCGGTATCTCCAGCAGGACCACGCCCACCCCCACCAGGTCCCCGCAGGCCAAAACGTTGCCGAGCAGCGAGAGCAACCACAGCGTGCTCAACAGGGCCGGAAAGAGAACCATCAGCAGGGTCGGCAGCAAGCCCAGGACCAGCAGGGGCATGACACAGATCAACAGGAAGCGGCTGCGCGACAGGACCCCCTCATATTGGGCATAGAATAATACCTTGGAAGGCCAGAAGCCGATAATGGTGCTCGGCGTGGACCCAAAGCCGGGATGGGCCAGGGCATGCAGGAACTCGTGCACGGGGATCAGCACGATCAGCAGCAGCACAATCTGCCAGAAGGGCTGCAGGGTCCCATCGTAATGGCGGAGAAAATCCGGACCCAGCTTCGGCAGGATGAAAAGGACTACAACCAGTGCCCAGGCCAGGATCTGCAGGAACGCGACCGGCAAGGCCCACAGCTGGATGGCGATCGGGCCCGGCTCGCGGATGCTGCGGTAACCCTCGGCTTCGGGTTCGAAGGTCGTATCTTCGGGGACTGCGCCGAACTGGAAACGCATTGGTTCTCTCCATTATCGTGCAGTGGGTGCAGCCATAAGCACCCGCCTGCCCTCATGAGGGTATTTTGAGGGTACTTTGAGGGCTCTATATATGTTCCGTAAGCCCCCGCACTGGGGGTTAGGGTGTTGAGCGCACCATTCTCGGAGGTTCCCCCTACCATTTCCTCAGCCGATCCCGCGCTGGTAGAGCAGGAACATGCCCGACAGGTACAACAGGATCAGCACCAGCGAATCGATCTCAATGAACAGGATGCGCCGCTCGAGCCGGGCCACGTTTCCGACCAGGCCGACCACGGTCATCAGCAAGCCGAAGGTGCCGATCATCATGAAGGCGGGATCGATGGCGGCGATCAGGCGCCCCTGGGTGTAGAACAGGTCGGTGAGACCCAGCGCGGCCATGTTGAACATGTTGCTGCCGAACAGGTTGCCGATAGCCATGTCATGCGCGCCCATTCGGATGGCGGCCACGGTGGTGACGACCTCGGGCAGCGAGGTGACCAGCGCCAGCAGGGATGTGCCGATGAAAGTCGCGCCCAGGCCGGTGATTACAGCGATCTCGGAGCTGGCATCCACCAGGACCGGGGTGATGAGGATCAGGGCGCCGGCGGTGGCCGCGAAGCCGGCCAGCCCGACCCACAGACGCGGGGTGTCTTCCGGGGTCTCCAGCTCGTGGACCTGTTCGATGCGGTTGTCTGTGGCGATCAGGCGCACAGCAGCGACATAGGTCACCACGATGACCAAAGCATCCAAACCGACCCAACCGAGCTTGCTCGTCAATATCGGCGACGATGAAATACAGGGCCAGGCCGATCATCAATACCGCCAGGCTGCCGGTCAGCGCGTGGCGCTTGGCGGCCGAGCGCAGGATGCGCTGGCTGCGGTGGAGCAGGTCCAGGATGGCCAGCATGAGCATATTGAAGGCGTTCGACCCGAGCAGGTTGCCGGCGGCCAGGTCGGGTTGGCCCAGGCGGACCGAGGAGATCGAGGTGAGCAGCTCGGGCAGCGAGGTGGCGCCGGCCAGCAGCAGGATGCCGACGAACATGCCGCCCAGGCGGGTGCGCGCGGCGATGATGTCGCCGGATTTGGCCAGGTAGTGGGCGGCGACCACGATCAGGGCGGCGGCGAGAACGAATTTGAGCCAGACCATGCTCAGGCTTTGCCTTTCGGGATCATGACCGCCCAGGCCCTTGACCAGGGTGATCGGCCAGACGGCGAAGATGCCGGTGTGGGGCTGGTTCAGGTCGCCGACCACCGATTCGATCGCCCCCAGGGCTTTATCGGCAGACTTGCGGTCTTTGACCACCATCATAATGGTGATGTTGTCACTTTCATCCATCTGCGGGCTGGAGTAGAGGTAGCGCATCGGGATGATCTTCTTTTGATGGCGGTGCAAGCCGGTGGATTCGATGATGGTGGCACCCTGGATGCCGTTATTGGCCAGGGCGGTCAGAACATGCTCGAGACAATCGGGGTTGTCTAAGATGCACAGAGCCATGTAAGCCATACGGTCCTCCAGTAAAATGGCGGTCTATCCCGCCCGGTTTGTGATGGGTAATTTTACCAAGAAAAGGATGCGATAACGTAAGGTGCAGTCATAAGCACCCGCAATCAGGGCGTTTACCGCACCACGTGGTGGTGGCGCACCGTTTTCAGGGAACGTTTACCCTACTTTGCTCTTAAAGCCACTCCTTCACCAATCCGTGAACAGCTCGGCCTGCTCGATCTCGAGGTTATGCCCGGCCTTGTCGAGGACCACAAAGCTGGCATGCGGGAAGTTCTCGAGGAACTTCCAGTGGTCGCGATAGCCGACCGAGGCATCCTGGCGGCCCATCAGGAACAAGGCCGGCTGGGGGTAGGGGCGTATCGACTAGTCGATATCATCCCTGTAAGGGGTATGGCGGCTCAGGCAGTTGTCGAGGAAGTCCCAATCGGCGGCCTTCAAACCCGGCAGGACCTCCGTCCTGAAGCGCTCCCAGACCCGCCGGGTGTGGATGACGTTGTTCTCGGTCAGGTCCTTGCGGTCCTGGGGGGAGAGGCTGTCGAGGAAGTCCTGGTCGACCTCCTGCGACTGGTGGGGCGGCACGTCGCGTTTGGCGTGGTCCGATACGGCCGAGGCGCAGATCAGCAGCAGGCCGTCGACCTGCGCGGGGCGGGATCTTGAGGATGCCGCGTGCCAGGTAGCCGCCATAGGACTTGCCCGCGAGCAGGAAGTGTTGGCCGGGGATGACCTATCGAGGAAATCCAGGATGACGGCCTGCATGTCGTCGCTGCCAGCTGATCCAGCGCTGGGCCGGGCTTCTGCCCATGCCGGGCAGGTCGAAGTAGATGCGCTGCCATCGGATCTTCCATGGGGGCGAAGACCGGCTCCATCGTGCCTTTGAACATGTCAAGATCACACCCCCAGCCGTGAATCATAACCATCGGTCCGACCCGGCCGATGATCTCGTAATTGATGTTTGCTTCACGGATCTTAATTTCCATGTTGAATTCCTTCCGTATGTGATTTGTCATTGCGATCCCCCGGGTGATGCGAGCTTCAGCGAGCAACTCCGGGGGACGCCGTGCCGATACGGCACAGGCGTTTGAGCGTGCAGTGCACGCAACGTGGCAGTCCATTAACGAAAGCAATTATACGCCGTGGAGAATCTTCCTCAATGGATTGACCTCGTATTTTTCATGACTTCCGCTATCCACAGGATTTGTTTATACTCAATCCATGCGGAAAAAATACCAATCGTGGTCCATTTTATTTTCCGTCATAATCACTGGAATGATCCTGCTTGGTGCCTGTAATGGGACGCAATTGACTGAGGTGGCTCAGACGCCAATCCAAACTCCATCACATACACCGACAATCGATTATTCTCATTACGACATGACCACCAAAACGCCCGGGCCGGGGCAGACCGCTTATACCGACCCGGAAGGCTGGTATACCTTTAACTATCCAGCAGCCTGGAAGCCCGGCGATCATCCCAATTCTCTAGCCGGCGTGGATGGCTTCGTGGAATCGGGTTACCTGCCGGAGATGGGGTACATGGGCTGGGCTGGGGATGTCTGCACCTGGCTGGCGAACTTAAAGCCGGGTATGAAGGTCACGATCAGCTATTTCGAAAAGGATGGTGATAATTGCATGCTGAATTATCCTTCCTGGGATCAACCTAATTACCGGATGGAGATCATCGAAAATCCGGAGGCGAATCCAGCCCAACGTTTTGTCTATTTTAAGGTCAATGCTGAGCATTATGACTTGATCCGAAAGTCCTTCACCTGGATACAGCCAGTGTCAAATATATATAAACAGTTCGATTATCGGAGCATGCCATTACGGTTCGGAGACTCCTCGTTTTGGGAAAAGGCGCTTGCTGCGCCCTTACCCAATGGGATATCCTTGCAAGAATCAGCCGTTATTGAGGCAGACCGATCTGATTATTTGGATGGTGAGTTAGACCTTCCAATCATCGATGCCGTTCAGTATTGGGAATCGCTGACCCCTGACCCGGAATGGGTTACAGACCAGCTCGAAGTGATTAACGACCAGATAGGCTCCTATGGTTATTCCCTGGAACGGGGGAATGGATACAGCCTGTACCGTGACAATGAGCTCTTGCTTGAAAATATCTACCAGCTGCCGGATGTTCAGTTCTTCAAGACGCCGGAAGGGACACAACTGATCTTCCTGGTGTATTCCCTGGCTAACCCGCGATTGCTTGAATTATCAAGCTACAATGTCCGAATCTTCATGATCAGGAATGATGAGATTATATTTTGGAATAACCCCGAGGATATTTATTTTGATCCCGACCTGCCGCCTATTTATTGCAATGGAGAGATTCTCTTACTGTTGGATCTTGTAGACCCAAAGAATGACCGGGCACAAGCGCTGGTGGTTATGGACAGCCAGCAGGTGGAGAAGTTTAGATATATCGGGGCTATTGGAAATGTTGAAAACTTTCAGTGCTGGCGGGATCAGTGGGTGATTGATTTGCGTGGATTTGTGATCCAGGATGGTCAGATCCTAAATCAAGTATATGATTATGAGGAGATTTTTGGCTGGCACCTGATCAAGGACCAACCGTTCTTCTTCTTCCGTAAAGGGCCTCGATTAGGGATCCAATATGGCAGCTTGGCTTTGCCTGTTTATTATGATGAAATATACAACCCGTATCCTCGTCCGGGATATCCAGATTATTATGTTCCACAATTTGATGGCCGCTCGGCGCGCTTTTTCGCCAACGGGATGGGGTCTGGTACGCCGTGACAATCCAGTAGCGAATTAATAATGAAAAGTAACAAGATCGTGATGGTCATCCTAGGGTTGGGTCTGCTGGCAGCTTGTACCCGCGAGCCGGCCGCAGCACCCACGCCCACGCCGTCAGCGGTAACCATCACCTATGTCTGCAATGCCGGCTTCATCCTCGAAACTGGGGACTATAAGATCCTGGTGGATGCGCTCTTCAAACGGGAGGATTATTGCGATCCGCAGCTGACACCCAGGATGCGGGCTGCCTTGCCGCCCTTCGACGGCGCCGACCTGGTGCTGGTCAGTCACAAACACGGTGATCATTTCGACTCGCAAATCGTTGGAGAATACCTGTCGCTCACACCCGGCACGCAACTGGTCGCGCAGGCAGATGCGGTCGATGCACTCGCGCTGGCATACCCCGGTTACGATGGTATCCGCGAGCGGGTGACGGGCATTCGCGTGGAGACCGGCGGATATTCCCCACTGAACATAGGCAGCTTCCAGCTCACGTCGTTCGATGCCCCGGCCGATGTACCCAACCTGGCTTTCCTTGTCCGGGCCGGCGGTAAAACGTTCTTTCACACCGGTGACCTGTTCATCTCCGAAGCAGTCTATACCGCCTTCCAGGCCGGGGGTCTGCCGCAGGCGGGCATCGATTTTGCGTTCATTCCATACACCTGGTTCATCGACCCGGGTGGGCCGGAGTTCATGTCGAGGGCGAACGGAGCACAGGACTTCATCCCGATGCCTTTATCGACGCAACCCGGAAGAGGTCGTGACCTTCTTTCGATCGGCATTCCCCGAGGTGATCATCCTGCCCTGCATTGGAATCGTGGTCCGCGATCGAAAAAACCTCAGCCTGTCCCCTATGGGTCTGGGAAACATTGACAGCGCATGCCCCACCCGGCAGGGGCTGGTCCTGCAGCCAGGCTTTCAAAACACGCGTGAACAACGCGGGTGATTCACCCATCCAGCCGTGGTCGCATCCCGGCACGACCCGCGCCGTGGCGTGCTTCAGCCGCGATGCCAGCAGCTGGTTTGATTTCGCAATGTAACCCGGCTCCTTCTCACCCGAGACCAGCAGCAGCGGCGTTTCCACCTTTTCCAGCGCGCTGGAGTAGCGCAGGTCGAGGGCCTGGGTGAAGGCATTCACGAAGGTCCGGCGCGAAACGGCCCGCATGGCCTGGCGGAATTGCGCGTAGCCATCTTCGGATAATTTCAGGGCTTTCAGGGCAGCCTTCAGGACGAAGTCCTGCTTCATGAAGGGGGCGACCAGACGGATCATGCCCTTGAACAGCGCCCCGCCCGGCATGGGGAGCAGGCTGGTGCCGCTGATCAGGGTGTGATCGACCACTTCCGGGTGCATGCAGAGCAGTTGAAAGGCCAGGCTGCCTCCCAGGGAAGCACCGACAATATGGGCTTTCTTTTGTTTAGTCCGTGACCGAATGACATCGGCGACCTATTCGACCGAATCGGCCAGCGAAACCCATTCCCGGTCGTTGCTCCTGCCATGACCCGGCAGATCGACCAGGATGCAGTGATACTCTTTCAGATCCCTGACATTGTCCTGCCACATCCATCCGCCCACCCCGGTGCCGTGCAGGAACAGGATGGATGGCGCATTGGGAGAGCCTTGTTCGGTGAAATACATGATCATCTTCCTTTTGTTAGAGACAGTTGTACCCACCCGGTGAGTGGAATAAAGGGTATTACCCTCCACATTAAATGTAATAACTTGTATTTTACACCTGACAGTTAAAATATTCAGGCTCCCCCAAAATGAAATAAAAGTATAATCACTGGGTAATCGTGATTTACTTCACCCTCAGCGCTTCATAACATCATTGCCTCGCAATCCATCCGGGATCCAGGCGCTGCAGGAAGACCGCTCCGTGCGGGAACCTGTAAGCCGCCTCAATCCAGCCACAGACAGGCTCCGCCCGGATCGGATATTATTAAGGCATATTATGCCGGAGGGAATGCATGAAAACCAGACTCGTTATCTGTGACCAGTTTCATCACCACCATTGTCGTCCTCATGATCGTCTTGATCGCCTTTTTCGGTGGCCAGCCCGATCCTGGCCCAGAGCATGCCAGCCCAGAGTTTGCCAGCCCAGGCGCCCAGCTTGGCGGATGCGCACCTGGCCCTGCCGGGCGGCGGAGGTGGAGGCGGGCAAGTATGGTCTGTCTTCGGATGGGATTTGGACGGACCTGCGGTCCGGAACAGATCCATGATATGAGCCTGGGTGGTTGTCGCCATTACGAGGCGGCCTACAGCTTACACCACGGCTATGGCAACTGTTACACCTTCCCGACGGAGCAACGATGACCTGGATGCGCATGCTGTTCGACGATCAGATCGCGGACAAATATTGAAGTCAACTTGCGCCGCTACATTGGCTTTTCTTATGATTATCCCTTCCTGGTTGACCTTTCCTCGATCGGCATCAGCGGAACCGGCTCAGTCATCGCTTCCGGACTAAGCATCCCAGTGGACAATGGGCCTACATGTACATGGTACACGTCGATACGGGCGTACCTGCAAATAATATGGAGATCTGCCAGATCCAGATCGGTTACACGCTGCCGAATATCTTCGGCGCTGCCATGCCTTTGATCGAGAAAGAATAAGCCTGACTTGTAAAACAACTTAAACATACACGATAGGTCACCGGGTGCGCGTAGCCATTTACGTGCACCCTTTCATTATTTAACCACTTCCCGAGTAAATTGAGCTGAATTTTGTAGACTATTTGTAAGCTGGTTTTGCCTTTACACCGTTATGAACATCGGTAAAATTATGAGGACAACAAAAATGAATTGAGAAGCCGCGCCGGATGGAGGGGACTGCCATCCAGCACCGGTCTATCGATTCGAACAAACTGAAAGAATTATCAATTAGAAAGCAGGCCCAATGGTACGCATCGACATCCCATCCGAATACTTCAAGTCAGCCGGTTACGACCCCAAGAACCCAGATCCTGGAGATCGAGTTTTTACAGGACAACATCATCCAGTACTTACAAGGTGCCTGAAAAAGCCTACACCGGCTTGTTGAACGCGAAATCAGACCTGGATTACTTTATTCAGAAGATCAAGTACATTTATCCGTATAAACGCATCGCCTGAGCGGGGTCACACCCGTCAGGACTGTTTTTGATAACGTCAGGCAGACAGGGAGCAGCCTGACGTTATCGCTTTAACTGACAGTCCATCTGAAAGAATGCTATACTCCTTAAAATAGCACGCTAATACCGATGGAGGTGACCCCATGACACCCGCCCTGGAAGATGCCTACTTAAAATTCAAAGAGAATGAAATCGCAGCCGGCCAGCAGATCCTCATCAGGCTGCTCAACGAAGAGCCCGGCAACGATGACGCCTGGAAGATGTTGATCGAATCCTATCCGGACTCTGGATATGAAGTTCCAGCTGGCCAATGAGTATTTCAACCTGACCGGGGGCAGTCAGAAGGCCAGCCAGGCCTTGCTGCGGTTCTACAAGAAAAAGAACGAGCAGTTCCTGATCGACGAAGCGTCTGATAAAAGATGGGTGGAAAAAATCGATTGGCTCGGGATCATCCCGGGTGTTGGCAGGGTCAAATGGTCGAAAGCCCTATTGATCAAAATGATCTTCGGGCTGGTGGCGGTCCTGCTGCTCACCAATTTGCTCTGGCTGGGCGGCATCATCGGTGCTGCCAACAGTCGGCAAAAACTCCAGTTGGATTTTGATCGGCTCTCCGGCGTCTACAGCGATCAGGTCCTGGATTATTCCACGCTGGGCGCGCAATATTCCGAGCTTCAGATCCAGTACTCCGATCTGCAGACAGCATATCTTCAATTGGAGGCAGCTTATAAAACGCTGGTGGCAGGGACGACCCCACCGTAGATGAAAGTCCAGCCTCAGCTTGGGAGGACTCTAATGTACAACAAAGGCTATCGACCTGATGGTGAGCTTTGCCGGGGCCTACGTATCTACAACAATCCCGCCGAAGAGGACCTGACCGCTCTCATCGCCTCCGCTTGTAGCGGTTCGCTCGAAGCTGCCCGCGACTTGTGGGGTTTGCCCCCGCCGCGCAACTGCCATATTTTTGTGGTCACATCCTGGCTGGACATATCGTTTCGGGCTGTGCCCTGGTATCTGAGGCCGTTCCTGGTCATCCTCGATGCCGTTCTGGGTACCGCCGCTGCGGCGGATATGGCCAAGGGCAGGCGCCATCACGATGGGAATGAGCTTTGGGCGACGGGTAACGATCGGGGTCAAACCACCGCGCTTGCTGCATGCCAGCGATACTGCCGTGGGCAGGCTTTTATACGTCCCCGAGAAGGATATGCAGGTCAAGCTGCGCCACCTGGTGTGCCATGAGCTGACGCATGCCTGTTCGAGCCACCTGCGGCTTCCGATGTGGCTGAATGAAGGCATCGCAATGCGCAGCGTCGATCACTACCTGGGCCGGCGCACCATCAGCGAGGGCACATTGGCGCTGCTGCGTGCAGAACCCCCGCGCAGTGCACCGCCCGGCTACCGCCAGATGACCCGCATGGATGCACGCGCGATGACCTTGCACACCGCACGCGGCTACTGGCTGGTTGGTCTGCTCGAAACAACCCGGCCGGGCTTTTTGAAGGATATCTTCTCTGACCTGAGAAGCTTCACTTTATCGAGCGCCATATGGCCGATTTGCTGGGTTTGAATCGTGACAGGTTCTGGCAAGAGGTGGATGCGTTGTTGGTGAATAACGGGAACCGTCGAGCGCGGCCATAAGGGTTTTGTAGGGCGCGCACGGAAGCACCCGTCTGCCCTCTGTTCTCTGAGGGTTCTAAGGGTGTGTGCGTGCCTCTTCAATATTCTCATAATAAGGTGCACCTTCGCAGCACGCCAGAATGTCAGCGTACCAGTGCCTGATGCACGCAATCGTGAATGATAGCCAATACGCTGCACCCCGAGGGGAACTTCGCCCGAGTACCGTAGGGTGCGGCCATTAGCACCCGCATTTAGGGTGTTACCGCACCTTTTCAGGGTACTACGTGATTAATCTCCCCGGGTACCACGTATCCTGGATGCCGAGCCAGCTTTCGATCTGGATCTCAATGAAGTGGACCTTCGCATAGCTTGCATCGGTCAGCAATGGCATCAAACGGCCATCGCGCAGGATCGCCTCCAGCGTGAATCCGCTGATATCCCGGTAACGGGTGGGCACGGCCAGTTGATGCGTGTAAAGCTGGGTCAATTGCCGAGGAGACCAGGTTGTGATTCCTCTCGAATGGCAGGGGACCATAGGAGACTTTCAATTGCTCGCGGGTCACCAGGACGATGCGCTGGTTGAAGATCCCGACTAGGGAGCTGTAAAGCAAATAAGGTTCCCAACAGAAGACTGGATATGTAGACGAACCCCAGGGCTCCGGTGAACAACAGAAGGAGACCAGCCGCGATGAAGAAAGCCCCGCAGGCCAGTGCCAGCCAGATGACCGGTTTGAAGTGGCTGTAGCTGATGCGCAGCGACTGCGGATCCTTGTCGATGTGGATGTCCTCCGGCACGGGCAGGTTCGCGACATCCAGGGTGGGTTTGGCTTTACCGGGCAGTCTATCCAGGGGGTTGAGATCCATTGAATACTCCTTTATTGGGATTACATTCCAGTATAGGGTCATTTATCAGGCCGGTCAATCTCTGAATTTGGGTTGGCCGGCTTTCTACATAATGCGCCAATCATAATGGTCTGCTATGCAGCTTCCTCCAAGAAAAACAGAAGATCGGACAAACGGTGGATCGTTTTAAATTGTGTTCCCTGTCGATCTTCCCTATCTTTCATATTCAACCAGACAGCCGCGATGCCCACACTGTTTGCGAGTTGAACGTCCTTTTCAAAATGGTCACCCACCATCAGGATATCGGCGGGTTGTATCTTGAGCGTTTCCAGAATATAAAGGTAAAAGGGCCTGGATGATTTCTGCAGTCCGGTATTCTTGAAACAAAAAATGTGGTCAAAGTAAGCCTCCAGGTCCACCCGCCGGAGCGCGGCGCGAATCTCGGCTTCACCGGAGCGGTCGGCGCTGGTCGCCATGACGATCGTCCTCTCCATGTGAAGTGCACGCAGGACATCCCCGGCGCCCTTGATGGCTTCAACCCGCGGCCATTGCACCATGGGGATATCCAGGCTTGGATCGTCTTTCATGATCGTGTCGCCCCAATCGAACATGATGTAGGGATATGGCATCATTGTGGTTTTTTATATTAGTTTCATGGAATTATCGAAAATTATACGGCAAAATTGAGATCATGATCGAGTTCATGGGATGTGGCAATCCATGCGAGTGTGTTGTCAATGCGTGCTTTAGGGTTAGCAAACTCGCAATTCTCCTACAGGGTACTTCATGACATGCTTTTAAATAAATGTGGGCCTAAGTAATCTGTATTATTACACCCGCACCGGGAGTAGCCTTAGGGCTTAGTGCGTCGTGTGACCTGGGGAGTGCCCTCCGGTAAAGAGTATGTCATTGCGAGGAAGCCACGGTGTGGCTTCCGTGGCAATCCGTAAACCAGAACATGTCCTTTAACAGATTGCCACGTTTGCTCCACCGGAGCAAACTCGCAATGACATGCTCTGTTTAATAGATGGGCACCGCCCTCGTATGGGGGTGGCGATTACCAGCTTGTTTTGAATATCAGTGAGCAAGCACCTTGTTTGGGCAGACGAATACCAACCCGTATTGTCATTGCGAGGAAGCCACGGTTCCGATCTTTGGACCCTTCAAGGTTGGCTTCCGTGGCAATCCGTTAACCAGTACATATCCGATTAACAGATTGCCACGCAGGTCCCACAGGGACCTGCTCGCAATGACAATCCGATCTCACCAGGTATCGCTGTTTCGGAGGTGCAAAATCGATCTTGCCGCGAGGTTAATAATTCAATTAATCACGTTTACATCCTCATACCGGGATGCTATACTATATTATCGTTCCAGACTTTCCAAATACTCTGAGGGATAACCATGAAACTCACCGACAAGCAGTCCGATCAGGTCATCGCCGTATGGAACACGTACGCCGAGAGCGGGGGCAAGTATGTTTATCCGGCCACCGGCTATTCGCATATGGTTCTGGATCAACACCGCCTGGAGGTCATCCCCGAAATCAAGAAACACATCGACAAGTTCATCAACGGCAGCAGCACGATCGATGAGTTCAAAGCCGGGATCGTGGAGGTCAACAAGAAGAACCTGCTGTGGGGGTTCCAGGGACTAAACGGGCAGACCTTCTTTGAGGCTGTGGCCAAATCCAGCCTGGAAACAAATTTGCAATCAGAATTGAACAACCTCTTTAAAGAGACCCTGCCTTCGCCGGTCAACACCGATTTCGCGGTCAATAACATCCGCACCTTCAGTAAATTCGTGTTATCCCTTGCCAAGGGGTCATCCGACCTGTTGAGCGTCCCGCGATCCGGCGCCATCCCCTATTTCCTGTCGTATTTCTGGCAGATCCAGAAGCCGGAGACCTGGCCGATCTATTACACCTCAATGGTGGGTGAATTGAATACTCTGGATATCTGGTCGCCCTCCGGGGATATTGCCCTGAACTATGGCGAATTCTGCGAATTGAATGATGACCTGCTGGACATGATCGAGACGCGTGCCAACCGCAAGGTCAAGCTGTGGGATCTCGAGCATGCCTTCTATCACTCGGCCATCATGCGCGACAGCCAGGCCGTACGGGAACCCCCGGCACCAGACGAGGCCCCGGTGGAAAAACCAGTCGTCACCGCGCCAAAGCAGGATCTGCGCGAGGATACCCCCACAGTGCGCATGCGCAGGAAGACCGGCCAGACCTCGCAGCTTGCGAAAAGGACCGGGAGCGCGCCGAGAACGGAAGCCAAACCGGTCAAGGAAGAAGCCCGTCCGGCCTACTCCGACAGCTACATCCCGCCCGTGGTGGCACTGTTGCCGGCACTGGCCGTCAACGATACCCAGGCAGCCGCGCAGTGCGCAGCCTCAGGCAAGACCGTCGAGAAGGTCTTCGAGGAACGCCTGGAAACCCTCTTCAGGATGCTGGGATATGAGATCCGCTCGGTCGAGCGGGGACATGGGCGCGGCCCGACTGCCATCGCTGCCTGCAGCGAGCACCATTACGCCATCATCTATGATGCCCGTATCAGCCGGCAGGGATATGCGCTCGAATCCGAGGCGGACCAGATGCGCGATTACATCATCAAGACCGGCGACAAACTGTACAAGCAGAATTTCCGCACGATCTATTACATGGTGGTCTCGAGCAGCTTCAGCGGCGAAAACGACAGCGCGACCCGTTCGTTTAAGATCGAGACCGGGGTGAACGAGGTGATCCTGGCCGAGGTGGAGGCTCTGCTGCAGCTGCTCGAGCAGAAGATGCGCGACCCGGCCATCACGCTCGGACCGAAACATGTTCAAAAGATGCTGGCCGCCAGCGGCGTCCTGAGCGCGGATGCCGTCAGGGAATATTTCTCGTAATTGTAGACAGTATTTCGCAGACTGACATTTTACACCAAAGGCGTCCCGTTAGTCCCCTTGAGGGATTCGGAGGACGCCTTTGTCATGAGACTCACCACCAGGTTTGTGGTGCGCCCAAAATTAACGACAATGCCGATCTATTCCAGCGCTGAAACTGATTTGTAGTCACTTTTTGAGCCTGCTTTGTAGCCTATTCCATGTCAGAATACTAGTATAAATATGTAGTGACTAGTCGGAATTCGTGCATTAACCCAGCAGAGCGTCAACACGGTGAACCCGGACTTCTGGTTCAAAGGCAGGACACATGGTGCGCATCAGTATTCCATCCAATGAGTTGAAATCGGTCGGCTATGACTCCGAGCATAAGATATTGGAGATCGAGTTATCCGCGATGGGGATCGTCCAATATTTCAAGGTACCTGAAAAAGTCTATACCGGCCTTCTGAATGCCAAATCGTACGGGGAGTACTTCATCAATAAGATCAAGTACATCTACCCCTACAAAAAGGTCGCATGAGCGCTCTACCTGCGGACAGCTTTCCACGGGAGGAAAGCAGGTAGATCTTAATCGACCATTGATAAATCATCCAACAGGATGGTTTGAAGCGCCAATACCAGCAAATTGGCGCTTTTTTTATTCAGTGGGTGTTGAATGGATTATCACGTTTAGGAGCTCATTATGATCGTCCAATGAACCAAAAAAGCTGGTCTCACAGCCGTTCGTAGCTGGCTCTCCTTGTGGGGTACAATGATGACGGGATCCCAAAGAGGCCAGCATGCACATCGAATATCAGATCAGCAATCCTTCGACTGAAGACTATTATGCCCTGTATGAGACCAACGGATGGAACCGTGAGTTCAATGTCACCCCCGCGGATCTTGCCCGGGCACTGACCGGCAGCCAGTATGTGGTGACGGCATATGTCGACGGCAAGCTGGTGGGTTCAGGCCGCGTGGTCACCGATGGGGTGGTGCATGCCATGATCTACGACCTGATCGTGCATCCCGATTTCCAGGGGCACAGCATCGGATCGACTATCCTGGGCAAGCTGGTGCAGTGGTGCTGCGCGGCGAATATCCGCGAGATCGAATTATTCTGCGCCCGCGGACGCAGCAGTTTCTATGGCAAGAATGGTTTCAATCCACGCCCGCAAAATGCCCCCGGTATGTCCTATGAAAAAGAATCGCCCACTCCCCGGCCACGCCACAAGGTGTTGGACCGGTCGAGATAGGCGACCTGACTATCGGTTATCCGTTGATGATTAAAAGAAGATCTTGAGCAGTTTCAGGATCTTTTGCTTCCAGGCCAGGCGATGGGAGGTGCCGGAGCCTTCTACCAGGTGATCCTTGTTCTGCAAGTACCAGCGATAATTTCGCACCATGGCATCCTGGTTGGAATAGCGGGGTTTGAATCCCAGGACTGCGTTCGGCTTTTTCGGAGGAAACAAAGGAATCCTTGCCGGCCGTCTCATAGATCCACGGATAGAGCGGAGACAGGTGCAATTTTTCCAGGATCGTGAGCGCGAACACCACCAGCTTTTCAGGGAACGGGACGATCCTTTTACCAAAACCGGCCTCATCCAACACGGCCTGGTAATCCTCCCGCATGGTCGAATACTGCAAGGCGCCCACATTGAAGGTGTCGTTCACTTTCTTCTCATCCAGTTTCATGCAGGCCAGGATGACCGTGCACAGGTCCTCGACATCCAACAACTGGTACAGGTTGTGCCCGGAACCGATCATGGGGAAGTTCCGGCCTTCGCTGGCCCACTCATAGAAAATGGCGAACACGCCCAGCCTTTCCGGCCCGACAAAGGTCTTGGGCCGGATGATGGGGACGCACAGGCCTTTTTCCCGGAACTCCTGGCAGATCTCTTCGGCCTTGACTTTCGCTTCTCCGTAGGGACCGACCCCGATCATCTGGTCGGTCTCGTAAAGAGGATGATGGTCCGGGACGCCGTAAACGGCGGTGGAAGAGATATGGATGACGCGTTTGACCTTGTGGTCAAGGGCTTGCTGCAGGACGTTGCGGACGCCATCGACATTCGTGCTGTAAATATCCGCGTGGGAATACAGCGGCAGGGCCGCCGCGGTGTGGATGACGATATCGGCACCCTGCATGCTTTTGGAGAGGGTCGCGTTATCGCGGATGTCACCCTGGGTGAATTGGATGCGGTCCCGTTCCGGGTAATCAAAATCCACCAGGTCGATCCCGGCGATATCTGAGTAATCATGTGAAAGAAGATAACGCACCAGGTTGATGCTTAAAAAACCGCTGATGCCTGTGATAAAGATTCTCATGACCGGGCTCCTGATGATCCGAAGGAATGTGTAATAGTATATTTTATCCTAGAGTACGGATATCAGCCACAAAGCCACTACTGGATGCGGTTCCCGGCAACTATTTAGGTGAAATGAAGATCCTGGGAAAGGTCGATCCTGCGTTTGGGATCAACTGGTGCGCAGGCTGTATGTGTCCACGCGTTCCATGACGAATTGCGAGACCGCCTCGATGGCCGCTTCCCGTTCGCAATCGCGGAACAGCTCATGCCCGCTCTTCTTGAACCACTTGATACGTTTCTCTGCGGCCGGGGTGGAAATGCTCTTGCGGATGATGTCGGGGCTTTCCTCGCTGACCGTTTTATCGTTCCTGCTTTGCAGGATCAAAACCGGCACCCGGACGTCTGTCAGGCGGCCGCGTGCCATATCGATGAATTCAAAGAATGATAAGATGGCTTCCATGGGCGCCCAATGGTAGTTGGAATCGCTTTTTTGCATTGCCTTGTCGGTATAGGACGGTGGTAATGGCCAGCGGCGGAAGGTATCCTGCACAAAGGGCTGCAATACCTGCATGCGGATCTGGGTCAGGACCGGATTGGGCATGGCGATGGGGGGTGCCGCCAGCACGAGACTGTCGATGTGATCACGGCTGTTGACCGCCAGAGTCAATGCCACCAGCGAGCCCATGCCGTGGCCGATCACCAGGACCTTGGAGGCTTCCGTCAGCAGCGCACGCATGGCAGCTTCGCCATCGGCGACCCAATCGCGCCAATCCACCCCCTTCAGGGCTTCCGGGGACCTGGCGCCGTGCCCGCGCAGAGTGGGCATGCGCAGAGGAAGGTTGAGAAAACGGATCGGCAGCTCCAGATCCTTGACAGAATCCAGGCTCGCGGCAAATCCATGCAAAACGAGAACCCCGATCGCCTTTTTTGCCATGTTGTATCTTCTTTGCTAGAAAATTACGGTTAATAACGCCCCGTTGTCTATACAGGTGCATTTTACAGGCAAATAGTGTTTAAGGAAAGGGTACAGCAGTTAACAATTTTGTAATGTCCCCCGGATGGCTCGGGAATGCAATGGTTTGTATGCAAACGTAGGGTGCAGCGTTTTGTAGGGCTGATGCCTATTCAAGCATCTAGCGCCAGTCAAGAGACATGCATGTCTTGCTGCGAAGATGCACCTTAATAAATATCTAAAAGTCGTTATACAATATGATATGCCTGACTATCGACGTATCTTTGTTCCAGGTGGTACCTATTTCTTCACTGTTATTACCTATCACCGCAGGCCGCTATTCTTAAACCCTGATAATTGCTATCTGTATCGAAAAGCAGTGCAATTCATTGCCGAAAAGCACTCATTCGAGGAGGTAGCTTATTGCATCCTGCCGGATCATATCCACACTATCTGGAAATTATCTGAGGACGACAGTGATTTCCCATTGAGATGGCGGGCAGTCAAAGGGTCATTCTCCCGCTGGTTCCAGGAAATAAATGATAAGTTACCTATTCACAATGTATCGCACCTTAAGAGACGTGAAGCTGGTATTTGGCAGAGGCGGTATTGGGAGCACTTGATTATTGATGACAAGGATTTCGATAATCATATGAACTATATACATTACAACCCAGTCGCCCTTGGTTTGGTTAAGCGTCCGGCCGATTGGCAATGGTCGAGTTTTGCTCATTTCGTTGAGCAAGAGTATTATGAATCCGATTGGGGGGAGGTTGAACCGCCAAAAATACCCAGGGTGTCTTTCGGAGAATAGGATTTCATACAAAGCACGGAGTCCCCGGATTGTTATTGAATATACCTAATCAGGTGCGCCGCAGTTGTACCTCACCATATAAGGTAATTTTCACCGTAAAAGGTGCGCTACAAGCGCACCCTACGTTCATATTATCTGGGAAGCTACTCCCACTCAATAGTAGCGGGTGGTTTACTCGTTATATCATACACCACCCGGTTCACCCCCTTGACCTCGTTGACGATCCGGCTGGCGACCCGCCCCAGCAGCTCGGGCGGCAGGGCTGCCCAGCCGGCGGTCATGAAATCCTCGCTCATCACCGCGCGCAGAGCAACCACCTCCTGGTAGGTGCGCTGGTCGCCCATCACCCCCACGCTTTTCACCGGCAGCAGGACGGCAAAGGCCTGGGCGATGCGCGCTTCACCACCGGCGGATTTGCCCAGCCAGTGAGCCGCGGTCAGTTCCTCCACGAAGATGGCATCCGCCTCGCGCAGTGTCTCGAGTCGGGCCGCCGAGATAGAACCCAGGCAGCGGATCGCCAGCCCGGGACCGGGGAAGGGCTGGCGCCAGACTAATTCCTCGGGCAGCTCCAGCGCTTCACCCACTGCCCGCACCTCATCCTTGAACAGGTAGCGCAGCGGCTCGACCAGCTCGAAATCCATCTCCTCCGGCAGGCCGCCCACGTTGTGGTGGGTCTTGATGCGCTCGGCCTTCGAACGTTCCGGCGCACGCGACTCGATCACATCCGGGTAGATGGTGCCCTGCACCAGGTACTGCGGATGTCCCTGGCGGGCAGCTTCGGCTTCGAAGGTGCGGATGAAGTCCTCGCCGATCAGGCGGCGTTTGACCTCGGGGTCGGTCACACCGGCCAGGTGCGCCAGGAAGGCCCCGGAAGCCTCGACGGTCGTGAAGGATTGGACCCCCAGGTTTTTACGGAATGCCTTTTCGACCACCTGGCGCTCACCCTTGCGCAGCAGGCCGTGGTCGATGAAGACCGCCGAGAGCTTGTCGCCGACCGCCTGGTAGGCCAGCGCGGTGGCCACCGAGGAATCCACGCCGCCGCTGACCGCCGCCAGGACCTTGCGCCGGCCGACCTGGGCGCGGATGCGCTTGATGGACTCCTTGATGATGGAAGTCGGCGTCCATTCCGGCAGGCAGCCGCAGATCTCCACAGCGAAACGGCGCAGCATCTCACGCCCATCGGGCGTATGCACGACCTCGGGGTGGAACTGCAGGCCGTACAGCTTGCGTGTCGGGTCGCCCATGGCCGCCAGCGGGCTGTTCGGGCTGGAAGCCAGCGCCGTGAAGCCGGCCGGGAGGCTCTCCACCCGGTCGCCGTGCGACATCCACACCGGATAGATGCCTTTGGGGAGCAGCGGATTGTCGTCCCGGACGGTGATCTCGGCCGGGCCGTATTCGCGCTCGGCCGAGGCGGAGACGACGCCGCCCAGCCCGCGGGCGAGCAGCTGCATGCCGTAGCAGATGCCCAGGACAGGCAGCTTGGATTCCAGGACGTAATCGGGGAGCTGAGGCGCGCCGTCCTCGTAGACCGAGTACGGGCCGCCGGAGAGGATGTAGCCGGCCGGTTTGATGGCTGCCACTTCTGCGGCTGGCGCATCATACGGGAACAGCTCGCAGTAGACCTGCTGCTCGCGCACGCGGCGGGCGATCAGCTGGCTGTACTGCGATCCGAAATCGAGGATGGCGATCGACATGTTATTCGGCGAAAACGATCTGGCCGTCGTCCATGTTGGTGATGGTGACCAGCGCCTGGATCGGGACGCCCAGGGGGGTCAGCGCCTCGCGCCCGCCCTCGAAGGATTTCTCGATCAACGTGCCGATGCCGGCCACGGTGGCGCCGGCTGCCTCGGTCAGGCGCACCAGGCCCAGGATGGTCCGGCCGGAGGCCAGGAAGTCGTCGATGATCAGCACCTTTTCACCGCGCCCCAGGTATTCGGGCGAGACGATCAGCTCGACCATGCGACCTTTGGTGTGGGAGGGGGCGATGGTCAGGTAGACCGTGTCGGGCATGGTGATGGGTTTGGTCTTGCGCGCGTAGACAACCGGCAGTTTGAGGTGCAGGGCGGTCATGACCGCCGGGGCGATGCCCGAGATCTCGGCCGTCAGGATGCGCGTGGCGCCCACATCCTTGAAGCGCTCGGCGAGCTCCCTGCCGCAGGCATCCATTAAAACCGGGTCGACCTGGTGATTAATGAACGAGTCGACCTTCAAAATGCCGCCGCCAAGATTCTTACCGGAATGGAGAATCTGTTGTTTAAGTAGTTCCATGATTGCACCTCAGCAAAGAGTTATATATTTGCGATCGAATAGGATAAAGCGTAGGTCGAGTAAAGTGAAACGGAACCTAACATATTTAGAGTTTGGTTACCCTGAGGATAGGGTGAATAGATATGCGTGCTCTGTATTGATAGGGATATGGCATCTGCTCGCAATGCTCGTCGCGCTCTGCGTCCCCGGGTCACGGTGTGACACGGGGAGTGTCCCCCGGAGCGGCGCGCCTATACTCGCCGCACACGGGGGATATGCCGCCGCCCAGATTCTTGCCGTCGCGGAGAATCTGTTGTTTGAGTAGGTCCATAATTGCACCTCAGTCAGGGAGTTGTATGTACAGGATTGTACAGGAGAAATGGGAGAATGGGAAGGAAAAACAGATAACCGAATGTCATAGCAAACTCGCTACACAGGAGTGAGTGTGGCAATCCGTTAAATGATTGATCTACAAATTAATAAATTGCCAGCTCCTTCGGAGTCCAAAGAACGGACGTCGGATGCTCTGCATCCTTCTTGCAATAAAAGTCGTAGGTTGGGAAGATCACTCGGTTAAACCGAACTATGGTGAGACTCTCTATAGAATATATGCCTGTCGGGCGCAGATCTCCCGGGAGCAAAAAGAGTCCTTCAAGTGAAGTGATACATCAGGGGGTGTCTTCAGAGGACATCCACAGAATAGGAACTGGAACTTCAGTTAATTTGTAAGCTAATTGTTGCTTGGTATCCACAAAAATTGTTGTTCCCGAGTCACTATAGTAATAAAACATCTGACTATTCGGTGACCAAATAGGAGGAAAATCTTCAGATATAGCGTTATCTTCAAGGCAATAATCTATTACTTGATTGGTTTGAAGATCCAAAAGCATAAGATTCCTTCTCTCAGGAGTTCCTTCTATTTTTGTAAATAATGACACATAATGTCCATCCGGAGACCAGGAAAAGGCCAAAATCTTGTTTCTAGTATCAAATATCTGTGTTTTATTTCCTTTACCATTTTGTTTGATAATATAGATCTCTCCATGATCCACCATTGCGATTTCATCACCAGATCTTGACCACTTGGGAAGATCACCATATTCGTTTAATATTGGTAAATCAGGATCATATGCTCCTTGCCAAATAATCTCTTGCTTTGCTATATTGTATAAGATTGGTATCATTCCATGATCTTTATTATTACTAAGATAGATAGCCCAATCCATATCTTTACTGTAATTAACAATCCAAAAGGGATGATAGAGATCATAGGATGATGATGTAAGTATATCTGGGAGTTGGACTTTGACTTCTTTCCATTCATCTATAAAGGGATAATAAATCCCAACCGTTCCATCAACCGCAGTCTGCCGAGTATTGAATTCGATGCGTTCATTATCTAACCACCGCCATTCACTAGACAAAATGTCCAAATCCCTTAATAAGCTCGATATAACTACACCTTTAGAATCAACGACCCATATATTTTCTTTCGTAAATTGACCTTGATCATCTTGAATGTTCTCGACATAGGATAAATAACTACCATTTGGTGAAATATGGAAACCACCACAGCCATTATTATTTAAATAAGGTAACTTGATTTGCTTTCCGGTACTAAGATCTAGGAGATTGGTGGGACAATTCAATAAACCAGAACTTAGTAGAACTACGCCATCATTTATAACCTCATTTATTGAGTTTTTACTATCTGTAGTATTTACGCATTGTTTCACTATTTTGTTATAAGAATTAACACTCTCTGTATTGTTTTGGTATAGAACAGGGGTTCCTGTCATTAATTGATTATTTTTTATTACTGTTCCATTTTTAATTATTAATGTTCCAGACGAGACTAACCAGATTATTGCTATTAACGAAATCGTAAAAAGTATACATATTATTAATATTATTCGTTTTAAACTTTTCATAGTTAGGCTCTCAAAATATCGTCATAATTACTTGTTACAGACGCAAGACTCTCCACATCCGTCACCAGTTATATCGCATGATTTATCTACTTGAGCTTTTGTTACAATAAAAAACAAGTTATATACATTACCGCAATCATCATCGGTAAAGGAAACAGGATGATTCCCTCTACCCTGGAAACGCCGGCTAAAGTATAAAATACTTTCTTGACTTTGGCCTATATTTGTCGTGCTTCCCAATTTACCTAAAAACAAATCGGGTGACTTATCAGTTGGATTACCCCATTCATATGGTTTATCATTTTGGATGCCTGTAGACCACCCATTATCACCCTTAAATATCTTTACTGCTTCCTCATACGAGCGTGTCATGTCATAGTCTGCCTCAATAATACCTGGTGCATTATTATTTACACGAATTCTGACCATGTCTCTACTGCCAAGATAATAATAAGCACCCCTTCGGTAACCATATTTGTTTATTGAATCCCAGTATCGTCGAGCAAACGCTTCTGAGGCATATTCTTTAACAGTGGTGTTTGAAGGAAAATCCTTGAACTCATAGTTATAAACAATGGCGATATACATGGTCATATCAAAAGGATGACCTTGAAAGTGATGCCACCAACCGTCATTATTAGCGAGTATGTTCCAATATTTTTCACCTCTACTTAACGAATATTCTGAAGGTATGGTTGGAGTCGGTGTAATAGTAATTGTACAAGTCATGGTTGGGGTTACTGTTGGTGTCCAAGTCGATGTTGCTGTAGTTCCAGGATTGGTTGTGCCGCTACTCGATCCGCCGCCGGGCGTTGGTGTTACCTGTGGTTGTGTTGGCTGAGTGCCAATCCCTCCGCCACCGCCAGTGCAAGCCGTAATTCCCAATCCCATTGAAACGGCCAATATCACAATGATGATAAAGGTGTCCCACTTCCCGTTCTTTTTACGGGCACCGAACACGATAGCCAGCAGCACCAGCGGGCTGACGAGTGCGCCGGCCGGGTCGCTTGACCAGGGGACGTAGGGGTTGGTCCCATTGGGGAGTGCGTTGCGGTTCAGGAATCGCCCGGTCTGGGGATCGTAATACTGCCCGTTGCCGACATAGATCAATCCGGTGGCCGAATCCATCATGCCGCCGAAATAGCCAAAGTTCAGGTCGCCGGTGCCCTCGAGGTCCAGTGTGTCGCCCCAGGGTGTATAGGAAATGTTCAGTGTGGCCTGACCCTGCTGATTACTGATCTGGCGAACGGAATTGGTGCCATCATATAAGGGGATATACCAGTCATCGGTCAATTGAGCGACCAGCTTTAGCCCATAGAAATAGGAAATCATCGACTCGCCAGTCGTAGCAGTCAAAACCTGGCCATGATCCAACACGTACTGGGTGGTTGCGCTGGCTCCCACCGCCCATGCGGTCAGCGACAGGCGCTGACCCAGGCCGTCATACAGCATCTCGGCCTGGTCCTGCCAAACTGTGCCGTCAAATTTCTCGACCGTGGTCAGGTACCCCGCGGTATTGTAGGTATAGCGGCTGGCACCGGCCTGGCTGCCCCCGGATGGGCTGGACTCGATCAGGCTGCCGTTGCCATCGTAGGTATACGTCCAGGTGACACCTCCCTGGGTGCTCGACAGGAGTTGGTTGGCTTCATCGTAGGTATAGGTGGTGGTGGAAGTCTGACCGTCGAGCGTGCTGATGTATTCCACCACATTGCCGGTTGCATCGTAGGAATAGTGAAAGTAGGTGCCATCCGTGTAATCGGCCTCGACCAGGCGGTTGAGCGGGTCATAGGTGTAATCGATCACCACCGTTCCGACAGGCGGTAGAGTGGGTGTGATCGTGGCGGTGGGTGTTGGCGTCTCGGTGACGGTTGGGGTGCGGGTAATGGTCGCCGTCTTTGTGACGGTGCGGGTCGGTGTCACGGTCCGGGTGCGGGTGGGTGTGCGGGTGTAACGGGGTGTCCACACAAATGTCTCCAAATTAAACGTGGGCAATGCAGTTATTAAAATAGGATCACATCCAATATCTGGGCACCTGGTGGGTGTATAGAGAACTTGTGGATTGCTGTTGAGTATCTGGTTATTATGTTTTCCGGTGTAGATCCCTTGGGGATCCGGGCTGTCTTCAACAGCAGGAGTACTGACGGATCCTGTTATCGGTTCGGAAGCAATGGCTTCATTTATTTCGGCCAAGAAGCGATCTACGGCTGTCGCCGAGCTGTCAGGCTCATCCTCTGAGACAGGCTGGCCTGCTACCTGGTTACCAGAAGGACTGACTGGCAATGCGCCATATGGATTCGTATCTGGCGGGGTGATGGTTTCAATCGCCTGGATTCGATTGCCTGCAGCATCAAGGGTGTACTCAAAAGCAGACAGCGGATTGATTCCGCCGTACCGATTGCTGAGGGAGGTCAAACGACCGCTTGTATCATAGGTATAGTCTACCTCCACAAAGTTAGGAGCTTGCTCATATACCAGGCGCCCGGCGGAATCATAGCGATACTCGACCGAACCAGACGATGTCGACACATGAGATAACCGGTTGTTTTCATCATAACCATAACTGACACTATATCCGTTACTGGTCAATACCCCAGTGCGGTTTCCAAAACCATCATATTCATAACTAACCGTCTTCATGTCGGGATCGGAGACTGAAACCAGCTGACCCAAAGGATTGTAAACCCAGGATGTCATCCCCAGACTATCGTTCATGTAGACCCGGCGGCCAAGTTCATCATAGGTATAGCCGACGTCTGAATTCTCCTCCGGGTAATCGATAACCAGGAGCTGATTGGCATCGTCATAAGTAAAATTGGTCACAATCTCATTGCCATCGGTCATGGAGATCAGGTTCCCGACAGAATCATATTCGTAGTGCCAGTTATTCAGGTTGGCAAGCCACTTACCGATGACCCGGTTCATTTCATCATAAACGAACTGAGTTGCATGCCCTCTGGGATCGATGACCGTGATGCGATTGCCCACTTCGTTGTAAACGTATTCTGTGCGGACGTTGGTGTAGACAGTATTTCGCGCATAAGGTTGATAATTCTCAATGATGGCTTTTGGACGATTGAGCTCGTCATACTCGGTGTGAGTGACCACCTCATTGGCGTCGATCGTCTCGATAATGTTCCCCTGGATGTCATATACCTGTTGAGTCTGGTGACCGAGTGGATCGGTCGTGGCTATCAAGCGGTTCAGAGGGTCATAGGTATAAGTGGTGGTTTCATACATGGGATTAGTAGTCGATTTCAGATTGCCAACCACATCATATTCATTCGTTGTCGTACCGCCATCGAAGTCCCTGGTCTCGAGCAGGCGGCCTAGCACATCATAGGTGTAGTAGGCATACCGCCAATGGACGTCTCTGCGTTCTTTCACATTTCCCAGCGCATCGTAGGTGATCGTCTCCGTGCCATTCGGGCCCGTGGTCTGGATGACACGGTCAAGGGCATCGTACGTATAAGTGGTCATTTGACCATTCTCATTGCTGCTGATGCGCCGCCCCCATTCGTCATATTCGTAATAGGATTCATTACCGGCTGGATCTCTCACGCGGACTAAATTCCCGGCACTATCGTAAAAGTTGTGTGTGATCCTTCCCAATGGGTCGATGGTACGGATCAGACGGTCGAATTCATCATACTCATAGGTCGTTTGATGCCCGTTGGCATCAACGGTGGCAGTTACATTCCCATCGTAATCATACTGGGTTTCCGTTTCGCCACCATCCGGGTAGCGTGTCCTGACCAAGCGGCCGAAATCGTCATATTCGTTGCGGGTGACCCGCTCGAGTGCGTCTGTGGTCTGAACAGCAATATTATAAATATAGTTCGTTGTAGTCGTATTTCCGAGTGGATCGATGATTTTAATCACACGGTTCAATTCATCATAGTAATAAGTTGTCGGGTGACCAAACGCATCATATGCCGTGGCGGTGTTGTTGACCACATCAAAGGTCGTTGTACCGGATTCCTGCCCGAGCGCATTAATGGTCGTGAGCCGGCGGCCAACGGCATCATATTCATACGTGGTTATATGATGAAGGGCATCCTCCATGGTGAGCAGGTTGCCTTCTGCATTATACGTATACCAGGTCGAGTTCCAGCCCGGGTCGATCGTCTTCACCAGATTACCGGCATTGTCATATTCATAATACGTTGTATGGTCCAGTGTGTCGGTTACTGAGCTTTGATTGCCATGAAGGTCATATCCATAACTGGTTTTGATATTGTATTCATTCTCTTTATTGGAAGGTACGCTATAAACGAAATTCATGGTGACGCTGACCAATTGACCGGCAGGGTTATATTCGTTGCGGGTTGTACGGCCGCGCGGATCGATTGTATCCACCAATCGCCCAAGATCATCGTAAACATATGTAGTGGTACGGTATAGCCAGTCCATCATGGACTCCCGCTGACCGAAGGCATTATAGGTATAGTGGGTGGTATGAGAATATTGATCCGTTTCGGAGGCGAGATAACCTTCCGGTGTATAGTCGTAAGAGGTCGTATCGCCATACGAATCCGTTTTCCTGGTTAAAAAATCACCGTCATAAGAATAACTGGTCATCTTGTTGTTGGGATCGGTTACGTAAACCAGTCGATTGTATTCGTCGTAAGTGTAGGATGTCGTATTTCCAAGAGGATCTGATTCAGACCGCAGATTGACCCCATCCGAACTCCAGGTCATGGATAATGCGTGTCCGGCTTCGTTGGTAATGCTGGTTGGACGGAAGTTGCCATCATAAAGCGTGGTGGTGGTTCTCTGCAGCTCATCATCCTGACCAACCAAAACGTTATTTTCATTGTAAGAATGGAGCTTGGAATGACCATCGGCATCGGAGACCGTGGTGGTACCATCTCCATTATAGACAAACCTTGCGACCAGACGGTCCTCACCGTCGTACTGCTCAAACACACGACCACTGGAGTCATATACATTTCTCACTACATTCTCAAAGTTCTGATCAACAAGGCGGGTCATACGGTGAGCAGAATCATAATAGTATCTCCACGTGCGACCATTTAAATCAGTGAAATACCCGAGATTGCCATACCCGTCGTCAGCATAAGTCACCTGGCGGCCGGTGTAGTCAGTGACCGAGACGATCCGGCCATATTCGTACGCGATATTGATATAGTGTTGACCTTCATCCGCACTGACCTGTATCAAATTACCATCCCCGTCATAGGTGTAGCTAAAGGCGCGCCCAAGAACATCTGCGCGTGAAGTGATCCTGCCTTCAGAATCGAATTCAAGGCGGGCTCGCTCAGGGGTTTGGACGGTATAGGTATGCGGATGGGTTGAGGAAGCAGTCAACTTGGCTAATACACCCGGTCCGGGTGTATAGGTACTGTTCAGTCCGATCTTGAATAAATATTGGTTGCCAAGGGTGTCCTTCAGCAGGACATAATCTTCCATGCCGCCTTCATCTTCCGGGAAGATCAGGCGGATATCGTGATTGTGTGTCCAACCAGCGCCAAGGGCTCCGTTATACGAATCGACCGTTGCGGTCGAGTAGGCGCGCTGGAAGACGAGGTCGCCGGCAGAGGTCGGGAAGGAGATGTCCGGTGTGGCAAACGAGAAATCACCCGTGCGGGTATTGACCGGGTCACCGCAGGAGCCCTGGGTACAGGACATCGTACCGAAGAGGTAGCCCAGGTCGCTGGAAATTGAATTGATAAAGGATTTTATATCACCTAAATTGAACACCGACTGAGGCATCACATCCTTGTCGGGCTCATCGATAATGTTATTCAGGCAGGGATAGACTTTCTGGGCCGCCAGCTGTGCATTGGCTGGAGAATCCGCACAGAAATACGTGGTCGCGCCATCGATATCGAACCTGAAATTCAAATCCACGGTTCCAGCGGTGTGCGCCGGGTCAAGGGAAAAGGTATAAATACGTATTTGCTGGTTGGATACACCGGATAATGCATGGACGAATGAAGGGTGTGATACGATCCAATCCCAGCTTTGGGTCGGGAACAATGTTGAGAAAGCCCCGATCAAGTCATCATTAAGCCTGACCAATCCAGTCAGGGTCGCCTTTGCGCCGCTGAAGCCGATGGTGAGGGTCGCGCCAGGCATGCCTTCCATCAAAACCCAGCCAGGGATATTGATCGGGCTTTTAACAAGCTCGTGGGCGCAATAGCCCGCCGATGAACCGAACTCCATTACGCAATCATTAATTTCGACCTCGTAGACCTGTTTTCCACCGGAACAGGATGCAGAGGATGACAGCTCAATATGGCGGAGGGCTCCGGATACCAGCAATTTATACGCAATCTCGAGCAGGGTCTGGCGGCTCATGGATGCCAGGCCGGCGCTTCGAACTGAAGCCTGGCCACCCAGGTCCTCTGCTGTAAAGATCGGATAGACCCTGAAGGACAGGGTTTCACCCGCATTCAACAGCATGTGATTGATATCCGGTTTGATCAAGACATTAGCCGGCGCCCCGGTCAGCGGATCAACCGCGATCACTTTAAGGTCAGGAATAGGCATGTAACTGTTGTTATTGGTGATCACGAACTTGCGGCTCAGTGTCAGGGGATCGTAGCCTGCCGGATCTTCCTCGATGGTGAAATCATCCTCCCAGTTCAGGTTGATGTCCAGTACGGCATTGTCCTGTATCGGGGCAGTGCCTTCTTCCATATCCACATTGAGTCTGGCCGTGAGTTTGTAATTACCGGTTAATGCATCGCCTGCATGGATCATCAGGTCCACATAACCGATGCTTCCTGGCTGAACGGTGAGGGGTTGCGTAACACTACCCCAGCCCGTGAATTCGATCACCAGGTCGGAGTAGGGATTGACCACAGACGCGATAACAGTATGGGAGGAGACTGAATCGTGGTTAAAAACCTCCACGATGACCTTCTGTTCATTGAGCCGGGGAATATAAATGGTATTTAAATGGTCATTGAAGACGAGGGCAGATTCGGCGGTATTATCAATCGTCAAATACTGATCATCCGTGATCCGACTTGCGCAATCAGAGGCAGCTCGAACCCTCCAGAGATACCTCTGGGTGGGTGTTAAACCGCTGACCTCCACACTGTGGAAAGTCCCTGCGCTTGTGTCGAATATTTGTGCAAGAGATGGCTGCCCTTCGGGGTAAAGGGTTAACTGACCGGGGACCTCTGTATTCGTCCGCCAGGTGAAGACCACATTCGGGGAGGCAACCCTGGCATTATTGGATGGAGCTTCGATCGTGATCCGGGGCGCCGAATCGACCACCAGGCTGGCATTCAGGACCGTCAGTTCCCCGGTGTTGACAGATGCAATTGTTACCGTGAATGGGATCGTTTGGCTCGGGGCACAACTCTCAAAGCTGACATGCAGCTGCGCGTCGAGCACCTGGCCGGGAGCCAGGACGACCGACGCCGGTTCAATCTGATACCAGCTGGCATCCAGGTCATCCACGCTGATATTAAAAGAATCATTATTTTGACCGGTGTTTTGGAGCTCAACCCAATAGGTGACTTCACCACCCGGGCTGATGAAATTTTCTTCGGGAGAGATCGTAACGGTGTGAGAATAGCTTGCCAGGAATTGGGTCTTTTCCTGGCTGGAGTTATTGGAAAGATTGGCATCCAGGGATGAGCTGGTCACGGATAGGGCCGCCGTCAGGACGCTGCCGGGAGTGATCAAGGCATCTGACTGAATGGTAACAATATAGCTGGAAGAAGAATTCCCCGGAATCTCGCCAACATCCCAGGTAATATGAGGATCATTGAGGTCTCGAGTAATGGCAGGTGCAATGCTCTGATAGACTAGCAGATCGGGCAGGTTGAGAGTCAGCCTGACACTTTCAGCGGGTGAGGTGCTTCTATTCTTCAAAATCACTGCATAGGTAAGGGTAGAGCCAGGGACAGCCTTGGATGGTCCGTCAATTACCACCGACAGGTCGGTATTGCCAAACGTGACGATGGGCTGAACACCGAGTGGTTGATCGTTTACGTAAGCAGTGATCTTCACCGCTTCTGCAGTGGTATCCGAGACCATTCCGGTGGCTCTTCCGTCTTCATCGGTTGGGGCTCCCGGTTGGATGAGGGCGGCATTGCCGCTTGAGGAATCGGCGGAAAGGGAGACAGTGACCCCCGGGACGAGATTGGAAAAGGCATCCCGGGCGATGACACTGACGATTACGCCGGTGCCGTCAGCTGGTGCTTCCGTATGATTTACCGTGACGAGGGAATTTCCTGCAACAACGGCTCCTGGGATGAAGGTGACCTGTGGCTGAATGGGGCAAGGGACCCCGCAAGGACCTTGCAGTAAGATCGCCGTGTCCCGCTGACCGTTGTTGCCAGGGAAACGGTTATTTCCCCATTGCCATCGGTGGGCCCAATATCGACGTAGACTCCCTGGCCCGTGTACGTATTCGTATATTCGTTACTAAATGTAAGACCTGACCCTGCAGTAACCGCCAGTTGGACGTTTACTCCGGGACGGGCAGATCGGTGAAATTGCTGTCTCAAGATTACTTCCAGCTGTTGCCTGTGAAGGCTGCCATCCGCCAGAATAGGCGTGGTCAGGTGTGATTTCAAGTGAGGATTTACTGGGGTCGATTCCAGGAAATTTCGAACCTACTCCCCCTTGTGTTCACCAGTGCCCCCGCCTTCTACGGAATAGTGAACTCGTATACGAATCAGAGTTAGCGTAAATCGCGATCCGGCCGCCGGCGCCACCGCCAGCAAAATCTATCAACCAAAAATTACCGAATCTTCCACCATTCCCACCATTAGCTTCGATCATTCCATTACCATCAATAATTCAGCGATTATCCAGATGCTGCCACCCGAACCTCCTCCGCCAGCTCCAGTATAATTATCTTTTCCCATTTCATCGCGCCCTGTCCCATTTGATCCGTTCGACGAGATCGTACCATTTACCGTCATATTGCCAGACACTACCAATTTGATCGCTCCGCCACCTGTACCCCCTTGCTCGCTAACCGGGATAGGTGATGAAACTTCCCCCACCACTTCCAAGTTTATTGGTTCATTTTTATATAGATCATCATAAGAAATACCGCCGGTTGCTCCATCGAACCATTGCCGCCAATATTGCCATATCCAGCCCCACCTGCCAATCCAGTACTTTCCCTGAAGTTATTGTAATCTGTCCCTTTCCCAATCCGCTTGAATTTGGATAGCCCCGGTCCATCAGCCGAGATGTGACCATTGACGGCTACCAGCAGACTGCCGGTCGTGATCGTCACGCCCGGTGTAACGTTCGATTGCTGGGTCTCCCTGAAGATATAACCACCCTCCACTGAGGATTTCAATGGAGGTAAACTCATAGCTTTGACCGCCCATGAGCGTGCAGGACTCACCATCCCCAAGCACCAATGCCTCACCGATATTGGGACAGGTCGTTTGGGCAGACGGTTTTCCGGACTGCGCATCCGGTACCTCGAAACCTTTTAAAGCACCGGAATCCGGGCGCTCCGCTCGCTCGCCCGTGGCAGGAAGCCCATCCACTGGCTGGGCCTGGACGGCAGCCGGTGTGGAACCCGGCAAGCTGATAAAGACCGCTAAAAGGATGATGACATTAAATGCAAAATAGACCTTTTTCCCCCATTGGGTAAAGTTGTTGTCGTGCATGCTGCCCTCCGCATAAGATATTCAGTTTTGGAATACCTGTTACAACATGCCAAGCCTTTGAATATTTCGTGCCACCCCATGGCTACAAAAGCATGATCTGATTATAGTAAGATATTGGCGTTAAATCAATAGGGAACTTGAACTCGCATTGTTACAACTCCCTAAGCCCTCTCTGGGAGTCAGGACACAGGTTCGCGTGTTTACATACAGAGTGGCAATGACAGAAAAGTAGGGGTGGAGCGGATCACGTTGTGTCCTTCGGAGCTCCGGCCCTGCCATTAGGTGGATACTTTTGCTTGTCTTCCCAGCAGGGTGTCCTTCAGCTTGGTTTCCAGGAGATCGTAGAAACCCGGATACACATCGCTGACCTTGCCATCATGGGTGGACCAACCGACGACCGGGCAATCATCACCGTTCGTGCGCGCCGTATCCAGGCATAGGATGCGGCCATCGTTGTCGTTCTCGATCACCACCAGTGGCGCCGGCAGGTTTTTCTCACGCACGCCGATGGTCAGTTTCAAGCAGGCGGGTTCATCGACGCTTCCCACCCCATAAATGATGTAATTTGGCATCATGATCAGGCTGTACTCGCGCAGGAACCATTTATAACTCTCTGGAAGGCTGACCTTCAGCCAGTCCTCGATCATCAAGATCGTTTTTTCATCGGTTTTCCCCACGATCTTGATGTCCTTGTCCAGATCTTTGATCAGAGCGGTGATGCGGTCCTGTGATTCACTCATGGGCTGCCTCTGGAAGGAGATTTTAGCTTATTGTAAACGAAAAAGAGCAGCTCTCGGGAAGGTGCGTTTACATCGCTGGTCATGGCCGACGGAGGCGTTATTAAGCCGCGATTCGGTCATGCGATGGCCATGGTCACGCACCCTACGTCCTCGCAGCCACCGGATGAGTATATGTTCACTTTTATTTCGCCAAACGGCGAGACAACTCATCCAGCTCGGCCATTTCCGCTTCACTTAACTTGAAATGCATCGCCCCGGCAGCCTCGGCTGCCTGGCTGACCTTCGTCGCACCCGGAATGGTCACCACGATGTCCCCATTGAAATTGATCACCCAGTTCAGGGCCACCTGGGCGATGGTTGCCTGGTGTTTCTCCGCCATGATGCCCATGGCATCGATCAACGGGCGGGTGGATTCCAGTTTGCGCTTAAGCCCGGCCTTACGATACCCGGCTTTTTCGAGCAGCTCCGGATTCTTATGATACTTCCCGCTCAACAAGCCGCTGGCCAGCGGGGTGTAGGCGATGATGGTCACGCCCAGGTCTTTTGCCATTTTCAAGACGCCATCCGTCTCGATGTCCCGGTGCAGCAGGCTGTAATGCATCTGGTTGACCGCCAGGGGCAGGCCCCGCTTTTCCAGCGCACGATACGCGCGTTCCATGCGGGCGGGGTTGAAGTTGCTCACGCCCACCGAGCGGATCTTGCCGGCCTCGACCAGGTCGGCCATGGCATTCATCTCGGCTTCCGGGGAGGACAGGCCGAAGGGCTGGTGCACCATGTAATTGCCGATGCTGAACCCGTCCAGGTAATGCAGGCGGTCCTTGATCGTGTGCGGGATGTTGCCGGCCGTGCGGAAGAGCGGGAACCACTTGGTGGCGATGACCACATCCTTGTCCGTCTTTCCGGCCGCTTTCAAGCCGGCCGCCACGGAGCGTTCGGACACCCCGCCGCCGTACATCTCGGCCGTGTCGAACCAGTTGATGCCGCCATCCAGGGCGGCCTTGATGATGGCATTTTTTACATCCGGTGCGATGACCGGGAAGACCATCCCCAGAAAACTGCCTCCTCCCGAGAGTTCCATGGCACCCAGGCCGATGGGGGTGACCCGGATGTCGGTTTTACCGAGGAATCTCATCGGCAGAATACTATTAGTGGGCATTGATTATCTCCATTTCTTGTTGTCTATTGGATGCATTCAGAGACGAGATGTAACGAATGAAATCGCAACGATTATTAGTAGCAATTACTCGGAAGGTGCGATTATTACGTTCTTGTCATGAATTGTTGTATTGTATCGTGATTGGATGACAGGATGCACATAATCAAAGGTGAACTGTCATTGCGAGCTCGCTCCAGTGGAGCGAGCTGCAATCCATTAAGAGGATACGCACTGGTTAACGGATTGCCACGGACCACTCCTCTGGACGCAGAGCGGTGGCTTCCTCGCAATGACATGCTCTATGAAGAATTATTATCCATCATGAAAAAGGCGCAGCAACGCCTCGAAGGGCGCAAAGCGTTGCGCCCCTACTGTCATTGCGAGCTCGCTCCAGTGGAGCGAGCGTGGCAATCTGTTAATAGGATTTGCACTGGTAAACGGATTGCCACGGAAGCCACACAGTGGCTTCCTCGCAATGACAAATCCTACGTTCTGATTAAATCTATAATACGCTGCGCAAGCACCCTCAGCCGAGACCATCGGTGCACCCAACGGCGAGGTGGGGGTGCATTCTTTTCCGAAAGCCGGGCAATCCACCGGTTTCTTGACACCCTGCAGCACCAGCCCGGCGATGCACAGCGGCGACTCCTCGGTCTTCACATCGCCCAGTCCGAAGCGTTTTCGGCGTCAAAGGCCTCGAATTCCTGCCGTAATCCCAGCCCGCTCATCGGGATCATGCCGATCCCGCGCCAGTTGCGGTCGACCGGCTCGAACACCTTTTTCAACAAGGCCTGGGCCGGGCGGTTGCCCTCGCGTGGTCACCACGCGCGTGTAGGCATTCCCGACCTCGGCCTTTCCCGCCTCGAGCTGTTCGACCGTCATCAGGATGCCCTGCGCCAGGTCGAGCGGTTCGAAGCCGGTCACCACGATCGGGACGTGATATTGGGCCGCGATGGGATCGTATTCTTCGGTGCCCATGACCGCGCAGACATGCCCGGCGGCCAGGAAGCCCTGCACGCGATTTTGCGGTGAGCCCAGGATGGCATGCATGGCCGGCGGCACGCACACCTGCGAGACCAAAATGGAATAATTGCTCAACCCGAGCGCCTGGGCCTGGACCACGCTCATGGCATTCACCGGCGCGGTCGTCTCGAAGCCGATCGCGAAGAAGACCACCTGTTTTTCGGGGTTCTCCTGCGCGATCTTGACCGCATCCAGCGGCGAGTACACCACGCGCACATCCCCGCCGGACGCCCGAACCGAGAACAGGTCGCGGTGCGAACCGGGCACGCGCAGCATGTCGCCGAACGAGCAGAAGATGACCTCCGGGTTCGAGGCCAGGATCAGGGCCTTGTCGACCAGCTCGAGCGAGGTGACGCACACCGGGCAGCCGGGGCCGTGGATCAACTCGATCTCGGGCGGCAGCAGCTGGTCCAGGCCGCTCTGCAAAATGGCATGCGTCTGGCCGCCGCAGATCTCCATCAAGGCCCAGGGATGCTGCGTGACACGCCGGATCCCGGCCAGCACCTTCCGGACCAGGTCGGCGTTGCGGAAGCCGTCCAGCAGCACGTCGTGGGGGCTCATAGGCCGGCGTTATCCAGCTCGTCCAGCTCGCGCAGCGCATCCAGCGTCTCGCGCGCATCGCTCTCGCTCATGCGGTTCAGCGCGAAACCGGCGTGGATGATGGTGTATTCGCCGACCTTGAGGTCCGGGATGGTCTCGATGCAGGCTTCACGGACGACGCCGCCGAAGTCGACTTTGGCCATCTTGAGCGTGCCGGAGGTGTAAATTTCAATGATCTTACCGGGAATTCCCAAACACATGATCTTATTCCTTTTTCATCTGGTGCGCGGCGACCATCACCTGGCCGAGCGCGATGCAGCCGTCGTTGGGCGGCAGCTTCGGCGGATGAAGCAGGACCTCAGAAGCCAGCTGTGCGCAACTGCTTGAGGGTCATTCCAGCAAGGTGCGGTTCTGCCACACACCGCCGGAGAAGTGCCACAAAACTGAGGCTCTCCAACGACTCAGAAGTGTACAAACTGCCAAAGCCAGGTTACGCCAGTCCGTTGTGGAAGCGGGCAGCGATGCGCCCTTGACTGATACCGGCTCTGAGATCGGACACAACCGCCTGGATTACAGGGGTAACCCTGATCAGATCTTCTTTGACCTCAAAAGTATAGCCTTGATTTTCATCCGGATCGACGGCAGCTTCGAGCAGGATGGCAGCCTGACCTTCATAGCTGATGGTCTGGCAGATGCCGGCCAACGGCTGAGACCGCATCGAACAGGCGCCCCATGCTGGAGGTCTGGACGGTGTTGATCTGATTCTTTAGCTGGCCTGTCAGGACGCTGCGTTCTTCTTCTGATGTGGCAGCGACAGGCGCCAGGTCGGGAGACCATTCGATACCTGCCTCAGCCAGGTAAGCCAGTGCGATACGCGCCGGTTTGCGAATGGCGGCGTCGCCGCCCGGCAGGGGCATGTATTCCAGGTGGAAGACCCGTTCATAACCATCGCATAATGGCCCACCAGCACCTCGCCACCCCAGATGGCGCCATCTGGGCCGTAACCGGTGCCGTCGAAGGTTAATCCGATGACGGGTTCTCCAATGCCAACCCCGCCGTTATCTGCCAGGCAGGCGGCCAGGTGGGCGTGATGGTGCTGAACCTGGATCAGGGGCTTATTTTCGCGACAGGCTCGTTCAGTTGCGTACTGCGTGGACAGGTAATCCGGGTGCAGGTCACACGCAAACAGCTCAGGTGTGATCTTGAATAACTTCTCGTAATGCGCGATGGCGTTTTCATAGGAGGTGAGCGTCTCGTAATTCTCCAGGTCGCCGATGAAGTGGCTGACGAATGCGTAGTTATCCCGCGTCAGGCAGAAGGTATTCTTGAGCTCGGCACCCGCACCCAGGATGTGGGGCAGTCGTTCCGATACGGAAGCAGAGGATCCGGGGCATAGCCACGCGCGCGGCGGATGAAATAGCGTGCGCCGTTAAGGAATGAGGTTCTCCCGATCACGCGCAGGACGGAATCATCCACGCGCATGTGGATCGGGCGGTCGTGGGTCAAGAAGCCGTCGGCGATGCCCGCCAGGCGCGCCTGCGGCATCGGCATCCTCGTAGGCGATGGGTTCCTCGCTCAAGTTGCCGCTGGTCATCACCAGCATCTCCGGGAACCCCGGCGCCGGTTCCGAGAGCAGCAGGTGCAGCGGCGTGTAGGGCAGCATGCAGCCGTAGGTGGAAAGGCCGCTGGCGACCCCTTCTGCCAGAGAAGCCCCAGGCCGGCGGTCGAGCAGCACGACCGGGTGCTGCGGACTTTCCAACAGCTTGCGCTCGTCTTCGCTGACCTGGCAGTACTTTTCGATGGTCTTCAATATCGAAAGCCATCACCGCCAGCGGTTTTTCGGAGCGGTGTTTGCGTTCCTTGAGCGTATTGACTGCCTTCTCGTTGGCCGCGTCGCAGGCCAGGTGGTAGCCGCCCAGGCCTTTGACCGCCAGGATGCCGCCGGATCGGATCAATTCGCGCGCCGTGGTCAGCGCATCCGCTTTGTAAACTGCCTTTTTCCCAACTTGCGCATAGGCAATAGAGGGACCGCAGACGGGACAGGCGATGGGTTGGGCGTGAAAACGCCGGTCGGCCGGATCATCATACTCTGCCTGGCATTCCGGGCACATCTTAAAGCCCGACATGCTGGTTAAGGGCCGGTCGTAGGGGATGTCCTGGATGATGCTGAAGCGCGGTCCGCAGTTGGTGCAGTTGATGAAGGGATAGCGGTGGCGGCGGTCCTTGGGATCGAACAGCTCGCGCCGGCAGTCGTCGCAGATGGCGATGTCAGGCGGTACAGGCTGGAATTCGCCCGGCTCGGGCTGGCTGTCCAGGATGGTGAAACCCTGAATCCCGGTCACTTCACGCTGGCTGACCTCGACCGAATCGATGCGTGCCAGCGGGGGCGGCTGGGTCTGCAAGGCGTGGGTGAATAGATCAATAACCCCGGGTTGACCTTCCAGCACGATCTCGACCCCCTGCGAGGTGTTGCGCACCGTGCCGTTCAAGCCCAGGCCGGCGGCCAGGTTGTACACGAACGGGCGGAAACCGACCCCCTGCACGATGCCTTTCACGCGCAGGAAGCGGGCAGCTATTTCAAAGGGGAAGCGCAAATCGACCATGGCGCGGGAATTATACCAAACTTGTCCGAATTAGCCGGATCAATCGCGCGGGCGCAGGTAGATCGCCCAGTAAACCATACCGACCAGAACGGCGCCGCCGATCAGGTTGCCGATCGTTACCGGGAGCAAGTTATTCAGGAAAAAAGCGCCCCAGGTGAGTTTGGGTACGAGGGGAGCGCTGGTGCTGGCGAAGACCGGGTCAAAGATTTTGATGAACAGTCCGGCCGGGATGAAATACATGTTGGCGACGCTGTGTTCGAAACCAGCCGCCACGAAGGCGCTGATCGGGAAGATGACCGCCAGGATCTTATCGCCCACCGTGCGGGCGCTGAAGGTCATCCAGATCGCCAGGCAGACCAGGAAGTTGCACAAAACACCGAGCGCAATCGCCTGCCAGAACCCCAGGTTGACCTTGGCATTGGCGATCAACAGGGTTTCTGTGCCAACCGCGCCGTTGCCAAAGGTGTAGATCCTGCCGATGGTCGTCAACAGGGCGATGACCATGGAACCGACCAGGTTGCCGATGTAAACAATGATCCAGTTGCGCAGGAGCGCCCCGGTCGTGATGCGCTTCGCCAGGCAGGCGATGGTCATGAGGGTGTTGCCGGTGAACAACTCGGCGCCGCTCACCACCACCAGCACCAGCCCGACGCAGAAAACCAGCCCCATCAGGGCGCGCGCGATCCCGTACGGCCAGGTCACCAGCGTGCCGGCTGCCATGGTGGTGGCGAAGATCGCCCCCATGGCAATATAAGCGCCTGCCAGGCAGGCCAGCAGGAACATGGGTCCGGTCTTGAGACCGGCTCTCTGCTCGCCAATGCTGACGGCACGTTCGGCCATCTCGGCCGGTTTATAGCTATCCATTGTGGGCAGGGTCATCGGGGAGCCTTTCTTCGAGCCAGGCCAGGATGTGCTTGACCGCACGGTGAGCCAGCATGCGGGTGCGGGTGGAAAGATTGTTTGAGAATCCGAACTCGTAACCGCGCACCGAGACCAGCTCGGCCTCGGGCTTGCGGCCGTACAGCCCCTTCGACAGAGACAGGCAGGTCTGGGGGGTCAGGTGGTGGGTGAAGGGTGATTTCTGGAAATCGCTGCCGAGGACTTCGATCGACAGGTCATCCGGCACCCGGCCGGTGTGGGCATCCACGAAGCAGGCGCGCTCGTACTTTGAGACCATTTCGGCCATCTCGGGCAGCAGCTGCAGCGCGATCATCAAGGTTAGATCGCCATCCGGGGAGTGCACCATGGGGTCGAACTGCGAGGGGGTGATCAAGTTCAGGTGGGTGGCGACGTCCCGCACGATCGTCCAGGCCACGCCGTCGTCCTGGCGGTCGGGATTGCCGTAGCCGAGGATCAGGGTTTTCTTCATGTGTCTATTGTAACAAAGAGCGGTGCTAACCCACAGGGTAAGCACCGCTCTTTCGATCTTAATCGATCAATCCCTTTATTCGATCAATCCCGGCGGATGGTCCGGAAGAGCGACCCGTCCGCTTCCAGCAGCTGGAGTTCGAGCGGCATCTGGCCGACCGCATGCGTCGAGCAGGACAGGCAGGGGTCGTGGGCGCGGATGGCGGCTTCGACCCGGTTCAACAGACCTTCCGTCACTTCGTGGCCCGAGATGTAGGTCTTGGCCACGCTGTCGACCGAGTTGCTCATGGCCCAGTTGTTGTGACCGGTCGACACGATCAGGTTGACCTTCTCGAGCTGGCCATTTTCCTTGGCCCAGTAGTGATGGATCAGGGTCCCGCGCGGGGCTTCGATAACGCCCACGCCGACACCCTTGAAGTCGCTGCCGGGTGTTGAGGATATCCGTCGAGAGGATGTCCGGGTCGTTCAGCAGCACGGCCACCTTCTCGATCGCGAACAGGGTTTCGATCAGGCGGGCATAGTGATAGTACAGCGTGTTCTCGACCGGCTTGCCATGGTTGATCTGTTTCCAGACTTTCAACTCGGCATGTGCCAGGGGTGTGTCGATCTTTTCAGAGATATTCAGGCGGCCGAGCGGTCCGACGCGGTAGACCCCGTCGGGATATCCCAGTTTCTTGTAATAGGGGAATTTCAGATAGGACCAGTTCTCGACATGCTCGGCGATGTGGTCCAGGTAATTGCGCGGCGTCGAAGCATTCGAGCTGCTTCCCATCCCGATCGATCAGGCGGATCTTGCCGTCATACAGTTCCAGCCCGTTCTCGGGCGTGACCAGGCCGAAGTAACCGGTCGGGAAGACCGCGAACTTGTCGATATCCTCCTGTGTGGCTCGTGGCCCAATCCTTCATGATCTGAAGGCCGACCTTGATCGTGGCGATGGCATCATCCACACCGGCCAGGATCGCGTCGCGTTCGGCCTGGGTGAGCGCCTTGTTGACGCCGCCCGGGACGGCGAAGTTGGGGTGGACGCGCCGGCCGCCCAGGATGGAGATGATCTCCTGGCCGAACTTGCGCAGATTGACAGCTTTGAGCGCCAGTTCGGGGTTGGCGCCGATCAGGCCGATCACATTGCGGGTGGCCGGGTCGGCATCGAAACCGAGCAGCAGGTCGGGACCGGCCAGCTCGAAGAAATGCATGCCGTGGCTCTGGATCACCTGGCCCATGTGCATCAACTCGCGCAGCAGCGCGGCCGGGCGGGGCGGCGGGCAGCCGTACAGCTCGTCGCCGGCCTTGGCCGAAGCCAGGTGGTGGCTGACCGGGCAGATGCCGCAGATGCGCGGGGTGATATTGGGCATTTCGAAGGCCAGGCGGCCTTCGCAGAATTTCTCGAAACCGCGGAACTCGTTGACATGCAGGTAGGCGCGGGTGACATCAGCCCTTCTCATCCAGATGGATGGTGACCTTGGCGTGCCCTTCGATGCGGGTGACGGGTTCGATCGTGATCTTTTGTGCAACCATATTGTACTTGCTCCTGTCTAGTACCACGACAACTTGTCGTCTTTAAGTTCGGGGATGCGCCCATTGGCCAGTTCGGCCAGCACGTAGAAGATGGTATCTGCGTCCGGCGGGCAGCCCGGGACGTTGATATCGACCGGGACGACCTCGCTGACCGCCCGCACCCGGGTGGGCACGGCCAGTTCAGGATCATTCGGGATCTTGCCGCTGTCATCGGTGCTTTCGGTCTCGATATAGGCGCGCCTCAGCGATTCCTCGATGGTGAAGAAATTGCGCATGGCCGGCACACCGCCGAAGACCGCGCAGTCACCCAGCGCGACCAGGCACTTGGCAGCGCTTGCGCATGGTGTGGGCGACTTCCTCGTTGGCGGTGTTGTTGATGCCGCCTTCCAGGATGCCGACGTCCACGCCGCTTTCATCCGGCTGCTTGAGATCGGTGATGGGGGTCGAGCGCAGGTCGGCCACCTCGGCGATGGTGACGATGCGCTCGTCGATATCGAGCAAAGACATGTGACAGCCGGCGCAGCCGGCCAGCCAGTCTGATGAGATCTTGGGTTTGGTCATGACGGTCTCCTTGTCCGGTCAGCTGATCGCCACCGGGGCGGTCTGTTTTGGTCAGGGCAGCCTGCCACTGTCATCGCATCTTGACATCCAACCGTTCGGCCAGGTCCTTGAGGACCTCGAGGTTGTCGCGCACTTCATCCGGTTGCTGGATGATCTTCATGGATTCCTGCAGGCGTCCATCCGGTATTCACAAAGTGACCGGATTGTTCGACCCAGTCGGTCACCGGCAGGACCACATCCGCCATCTCGGTCAGCGGGCTGACTGATAGCTGGCCTGGACGGCCAGGAACTTGCTGATCCGTCAGCCGGTCGAGCAGGCGCTGGGAGGGTTTTTCATCGCCCAGGGCGGCATACACGACCGCATACCCGGCGGGAGCGAAAGCCTGCTCAAGCCCGTACTGCGCGGCGCTCAAGCTGTTGGCTTTGCCCTTGATGCTGAGCTGGACGGCCTGTTCGCCGAGTGCCCGGCGGAGGTCGTGAAGCGCGCGCAGGACTTCCAGCTCGCTGTTCACAGTCTTGCCGGAAAGGATGACCGGTTTCTTGGCCGTCTTGAGCATTTCGGCAGCACGCTTCGAGCTCTGCGCTGGCGGCTTTACCGCCCAGCGCTGCGACCAGGGAATTGATCGAGCTCGACCGTGGCGCTCTTGCCGGGCTTGATGACCAGGTCGGCGAAAGCTTCCAGGTCATTCTCCTGGGGATCGATCACGATCAGGCGCGTGCCATTCGGGCGGTTGCGCTTGATGAAGAAACCGGCCACCTGGTGTTTGTTCTGCAGATCGGCGCCCACGACCAACACGCAGTCTGAGCGTGCGCAGGTCATCCAGCTTGCCCTCGAAGGGCTGCTTGAGTTCGCGCGCCAGCGCGCTGACGCCGCGGGTGGGCATGCCATCCTCGGTGGTGGTGACCATGCCGCTCTTGAGCCCGTCTGCGAACAGGGATTTGAACTGGTAGAGGGCTTCCGCCGGCAGGCGAGTCGAGACGACCGCTGCCAGACCTTTATCCTTGCCGGCCTGGGGCTTGATGGCCTCGGTGATGGTTTTCAGGGCTTCATCCCAGGTGGCGGCTTTCGAGCGTGCCGTCCTTGCGCACCAGGGGGGTGAGGATGCGTTCGCGGCCATCCTCCAGGGGGTTGAAACGCCCGGCCTGGCATAAGACACCGCTGCTGACCGGATCATCCCAATCGCTGTCGATGCGAACGACAGGTGGTTGTCGCGGGTGATGGCATCCACGCCGCAGCCGACCGAACAGCCCACGCACAGGGTGGGATGATGTTCGACCTGGGTGTCGCGGCCCTTATAGGCGCTCTGGCGGTCGATCAAGGCGCCGGTCGGGCAGACCTCGACGCACATGCCGCAGGAAATACAGGTGCTCTCGCCCAGCGGTACGCCCAGGTCGGCGACGATCAGGCTGTCGGCGCCGCGCTCGTCAACGCCCAGGGTGAAGTTGCCCACCAGCTCGTCGCAGGCGCGCACACAGCGCCGGCACAGGATGCAGCGGTTGTTTTCAAGGATGAAGAACTTATGCGAGGCATCCACCTCGTATTTACTGCCAGTTGGGCTGCAGCGGCCAGTGGGTCATGCCCTCGTTCATAGGCAGCGTTTTGCAGTTCGCAATCGCCGCCGGAGACCTGGCAGTAGGGGCAGAAATGATTGCGCTCGCTGAAGAGCAGCGACAGCACGAACTTGCGGGCTTCCTGCACCTTGGGGGTATTCGTTTTGACGATCATGCCATTGCTGGCCGGCAGCGTGCAGGAGGGCTGCAGTGTGCGCAGTGCCCTCGACCTCGACCAGGCACAGGCGGCAGCCGCCGTAGGGGGTCAATTCCTGGTGGTCGCACAGGGTCGGGATGTGGATTTCGGCCTGGCGGGCAGCCTCGAGGACCGTGGTGCCCTCGGGAACTTCGATTTGTTTTCCATCTATCGTGAGGTTGATCATGACCTGACTCCGTCGTATTCCTATGCTGATCATTGGACCAGCTACCGGCTGACCGCTCATGGCGCACACATTGGCCGGGCAGGCTTTCGAGTTGATATGGGCTTCCACTTCCGGCCGGAAATGGGCCAGGATGTCGCGCAGGGGAGACCCGGCGGTCTGACCCAGGCCGCAGTTGGACAGCTCGTACAGGTTGCTGGCTGAGCAGTTCCAGGTCCGTGAGGTCATTCAAACTGCCGATGCCCTGGGAGATCTTATTCAGGATGCCATAGGCGCGCATGATTCCCGATGCGGCAGGGATTGCACTTGCCGCAGCTCTCGGTGCGGAAGAAATTCAACAGGATCTTGGCGAGATCGATCACGCAGGTATCCTCGTCGCAGATCAGCAGGGCGCCCGAGCCGAGCACCACGCCGTTCTTGCGAAGGAGTCGAAATCCATCGGGGTATCCTGCAGGCTGGGTGGGATGAGCGAGCCGCTCGAGCCGCCGGTCTGGGCCAGCTTGAAGGTCGAGCCGGGCTTGCATACCCTTGCCGAAGGTATCGATGACCTCGCGCAGGGTGATGCCCATCGGCACTTCGATGAAACCCGGTGAGTTGACCTTGCCCAAAATGGTGAAGACCTTGGTGCCCGGGCTGGAGGTGGTGCCGATGGCGCGATACCACTCGGCGCCGTTGCGGATGATGGCGGTGATATTGGCCAGGGTTTCGACATTGTTGACCAGGGTCGGCATGTTCCACAGGCCGTTGGTGGTCGGGTAAGGCGGACGGCTGCGCGGTTCACCGCGTTTGCCCTCGATCGATTCGATCAGGGCGGTCTCCTCGCCGCAGATGTAGGCCCCGGCACCGGCAGTGCACGTGGATCTTGAAACTGAAGTCACTCTTCAGGATGTTCTTGCCGAGATATCCCTTTTCCTCCGCCTGCTCGATGGCTTGAAGCATGCGGGCTTGCGAAAGGCCATATTCACCACGGATATAGATGTAGCCTTCGGAAGCACCCACGGCGTAACCTGCGATAAGCATGGCTTCGATGACGGTGTGCGGATCGCCTTCCAGGACGATGCGGTCCTTGAAGGTGCCCGGTTCGCTTTCATCGGCATTGCAGATCACGTACTTCTGGTCACCCGGGGTCTTGGCTACGAACTTCCATTTCGTGCCGGTCGGGAAACCAGCCCCGCCGCGCCCGCGCAGCCCGGAGCGTTCGATCAGGTCGATCACCACAGTCGGGCTCATGCCGGTCAGCACCTTGCGGATGGCTTCGTAGCCCTGGTGGGCGATGTAGTCGTCGATCTTTTCAGGGTCGATCAGGCCAATGCGTTCGGTGACAATTCGTTGTTCAGCTATCATGTCCCGCTCCTTATTCGTATTTCGCCAGGATGCCGGCGAGCTGATCCGGGGTGATGTTCTTGATCAGATCGTCGTCCACCAGCATGACCGGTCCTTCGGCGCACTGACCCAGGCAGATGGTCATTTCGAGCGTCCAGCGTCCATCGGAGCTGGTTTCGCCGTCCTTGATGCCCAGCTGTTCCTGGAGGGCGGCCAGGACCTCGCGCCCGCCCTGCACGTGGCAGGGGGCGCTTTCGCAGAACTTGACCACATGGCGTCCGCGCGGTTTGACCGAGAACATGCTGTAAAAGCTGGCAACCGAAAGACCTGGCTGCTTGGGATCTTGAGCTGCTTGCCGATCTCATCCAGCGCCTCGTGGGTCAGATACCCGAGCTGGCGGTTGACATCCGTGAGGATCGGGATCAATTCATCCCGCGTGGCGCCGTGGGCTTGGGAAACCTCCCGGGCCACCTGTCTTGATTTTTCGTCTGTGATCGTGCCGAGGGTCATTCCGGACCTCCTGGAAAATGCATTCGTCTATCCGACAATCGCATATTGGGAATTAAAGACCTGCTATTATATAACATTATGGCGCGGTTTTGGGATAAACCACGCTAAGTTTACTGACATTGCCCCAACCGGGCAATGACCAAATGTCACCCAATCAGGGGAAATATGTCAAATAGTGAAGGGCAACAAGCGGAGCTTGCGGCCATCCCTGCCGGCCAGTGCCTTGCGGATCTCGGCCAGGCTGCAGTCCTTGAGGGTCAGTTCGTTGACGCCCAGGAAACTGGAAAGTTGATGGACATCGCCGCTCTGGATCAAGGGGAAGCGGCTGATTTCTGGGTATTGGACCACGGTTTCTTCAACAGGCAACTGATGGGAGATCTCCAGCGCTTCGAAGGGGATATCGCGCGGGATGGAGCCCAGGACGGAGATCATCCCGAATGCCCGCCGGTCGACATGCGCCGGGATGAACAAGCCACCCAACCCGCTGACAGCCTGGTAGGCTTCCTTAAGGCTGAGCTCACTGGCAGTCGCCAGGCGGAGGGTCTCATGGCGGATGAGCGCGCCGGTATGGTCCACCACGAGCTGTTTGCCGAAATGACCGGGTTCGTTCTCGAGGCCGGGGAAGGCGGTATCGAGGATGCTCTGGAAGGCGGCGGCCTGGTCGAGCGTGTCGAAAAGGCAAAGGGCATGGACTTCTTCGCGCGTCGAGAGCTCGATGCCCGGCAGGACGGTCACATCGGTGCCCACGGCTGCCCGCATGACCGCCGCGCAGTTGGCGGTGGAATTATGATCGGTGATGGCGATCAGCCGGATGCCGAGCTCGGAGGCGGTGGAGACGATCAGGGGCGGGATCATTTCAACCCCGGCACACGGGGATAAGACGGTATGGATGTGAAACTCAGCGCGCAGTGTTTTCACGATGTTCGATTGAAAAATGATACGATTCGATTGTCCCGACTGACCCATTTATATCACGATTTCGATAAGGGGTGCCGTGAGCTGAAAACCGCTGGTTTCGGTGTCAGTCTATGTTAAAATGGATTTTTATCTGTCATAAATAGATTTGCTCAGGAAGGCAGCCATGAAACAGATCATCCAGTCGGTCAAAGGTGCGCGGGATTTCTACCCCGAGGATAAAGCCTATCACAACTGGCTGTACGACAAGACCCGCAGTATCTCGACCCACTTTGGTTATGAAGAATGGGATGGCCCTTTCCTGGAGAAGCTGGAGCTGTATGCGGCCAAATCCGGGGAGGAACTGGTCAAGGAACAGGCTTTCGTCTTTCCCGACCGGGGTGGTGAGCTGATCACCCTGCGGCCGGAGCTGACCCTCAGCCTGGCGCGCATGGTGGCCCAGCGCCAGGGGCAGTTGAGCATGCCGTTGCGCTGGTGGTCGTGGGGTCCGTTCTGGCGCTACGAGAAACCCCAGAAGGGCCGCGCACGCGAGTTCTACCAGTGGAATGTCGACCTGATCGGGGTCAACTCGCCCGAGGCGGATGCCGAATTGATCGCCATCGTGGTGGAGTTCCTGAAGAGCGTTGAGCTCAAGCCGGATGAAGTCACCGTCCGGGTGAACGACCGCAAGTTCATGGAAGAGAAGATGAAGGCGCTGGGGATCAGCCCCGAAAAGAAGGGGGAAGTGGTCAAGCTGATCGACCGGCGTGAGAAGATGGCGGCCGAGGCCTGGGAAGCCAGCGGGCTGGAATTGGGTCTGGATGTTAATGTAATGAAGGGCTTGAAGGCATTATTGGCCGACCAGGACGGCTGGCGGCAGTCGGAGAACCTGGTGAGGGTCTTCGCGGTGCTCGAGGCGCTGGGTGTCAAAGAATATGTGGTTTTTGATCCGCACATCGTACGCGGTTTGGATTATTACACCGGCACAGTGTTCGAGTGCTTCGATGTCGAAAAGAAGTTCCGCGCCATCCTGGGCGGTGGGCATTACGACAACCTGGTGGCGGATGTGGGGGGCGACCCGCTGCCGGGGGTCGGGTTCGCCATGGGTGACATGGTCATCACGGTCGTGCTCGAAGCGCTCGGCAAGCTGCCCAAGTTCGAGGGCTCCAAGGCAGACGTGCTGGTGACGCTGTTCGACCAGGAGAATACGGCTGTCTCGTTCCAGCTGGCGGCCAGGATGCGCCGGGAAGGCCTGCGCGTGGCGGTCTATCCCGAATTCGACAAGCTTGGCAAGCAGTTCAAGTATGCCGACCGGCTGGGAGCGCGCTTCGCGACCGTCATCGGGCCGGACGAGGCCGCGGCCGGGCAGGTGACCTTGAAGGACCTGGCAGCCGGGACGCAGATGAGCCTGCCAATCGCGGCCGTGACCGGGCAGATACTGCACCAGCTTGTCGACGAAAAACCTTCATGATACAATAAGCGCCGTTCATGGTGGCTGTAGCTCAATGGCAGAGTGCTTGACTGTGGATCAAGTTGTTGAGGGTTCGACCCCCTTCAGCCACCCCAATAATTATGGCGGGTAACCCCCGCCATTTTACTTATCCGGAATATTAGAGAATACATGTGGAGAAATGTGAAGAATGGAGTAAAGACCATGCATGTGTTTGATGTAGGATTTTTTGATGGGACAGACACCAGTTATTATCTTAGTCGTGGTTATCAGGTAACAGCATTTGAGGCAAATCCAAATTTATATGAGATAGGTTCAAAAAATTACTTAGAGGCAATTAATTCTGGGAAGTTACAGCTTCTCAATCTAGGCATAGGAAAAGAGATTGGCAAAGCAATAGACTTTTATATTCATACAGATAATGATGAGTGGAGTACTTTTTATAAGGAAGCTGCAATTAATTGGGGCCCTGGAAAATCGCGTATTATAAAAGTGCCCTGCATCACTTCTGAAAAAATGTTTAAGGATTATGGGATTCCGGATTACTTGAAAGTGGATATTGAGGGTTATGATGTTCTTCTTGCAGAAGAACTTCAACACCTGGAGACAAAGCCGATTTATGTAAGTTTTGAAACTACCGATATTCAATTAATGCAATATCTAATGCTTGCGGGATATAGAAGTTTTAAGATAGTGGATCAGGCGCGAGTACCGGTACAAAAAGTCATCGATTCGACACATAACAAGGAATTCACATTCACTGGCGGCTCAGGCCCATTCGGGGATGACGCAGAAGGTGAGTGGATATCATTTGAGAATGCGTGTTACCTGTTTTTTAGGTTCTGTGAAGATCCTTTCTCCTCATCGGCGCCTGAAGGTCATTGGTTTGATTTGCATGCGACACTGAAACCTCCAAAGCTCGATAAGTATCAACAACGTGTTTATATTCGGAATTTTATTGAAACTGGATTCGACGGACATTGTGGCATGATTGCCTCTCCTTTTACCCCTAATTGTCCTGGAATCAAAGGTAAACTCCTTGAAGTGAGAGAGGCTGAGATTGAAGAATTGAGAAATGAGCTTAAGCTTGTGCATGCATCAAGAATATGGCGGGGAGCGTCATATGTGCGGGGGTTGGTTCAATCCGGTAAGAAATATTTCAAGAAATGATGGATAGAAGTTAATAATTGGACAAATATTAACAATTTATGGCAGCATAGGGTCCAAAGAATGGCGACTGAAGAAATACTGGCTGGGATCTCTATTTGCGAGCTTGCTCCAGTCCGCTGGACACCCTTGGCGTGGAGCAAACGCCTGCCCATTGTTCTTTCAAGGGCGGCAATCCATTAATCAGATGAATTCCCCTTGTTGACGCCCCGATAATGGGATGGTGCGTTTCCTTTGCTGGTCGAGATTTATGATGGCAGCATTGATCGGTCCAAAGGATAAATGAGAGTCCGGGTCACACTCCTTCGGAGTGAAGGCGCACCCTACAATATCGGTTCATACCAATTAATGGATTGCCACGGACGTCCCACAGGGACGTCCTCGCAATGACAAGCAAGTAGCGCACCCGAGGCGTGGTGCGTTTCTGATGTCACGAGCAGTAGTTCTATTTAAGCGGGAAATCGCAGTGCTCTCCCCAGACCTGAACACTCACGTAACCCAGCAACAATCCATCAGCCACGGCCAGGGGGGCATCAAATGACAAACGCGACCTGTTGTCGGAGGGGTCATAAATGTGACCCAGCTCCTGAATGTGCCCCAGGATCGTTAATCTTGGGGTGAGTGTATTAATGCTGTTGCGCATGCCATCCTCAGGTGAAGCAGAACCGCTCTCGTTCACCCAGGCATTAAGGAGCAATATGTCCACCGTCACAGCATCGGGTAAAGTTTCAGATGTCTGGTTGTCACCCGTGTGCATGATCGTCAGCCCCTCGGGGGTTGTCACGACATACATGCGGACAGGAATTTCAGCATGCAATCCCTCATACGCTTTGATTTGCAAACCGGCCAGCGTCACCTCCTCATCGGCAGATAGATAAACCAGACTCTGGTCAGAATACCTGTCTTCCACAGGCATCATTACTTGACCACCAAAACCCGTGATCGCATTGATGATCATCGCATCACTGTGGTCGTCATGTCTGTGGGAAATAAAGAGGACCTGGATCTGCTTGAGGATTGCATCCGGGAGCTGATATTGCCACGAGGGATAGCCAGGGATCAAATCGAAGGCGAAGACAGAGCTCGGTGTTTTAACGATAAATCCGTGATTATACATCGACCAGATGCGCACCCCGGATGCCACAGGCTCGCTGATCTCGGATTCCACATAACCCATCATGTTTCTGTAAAGTGTTCTCATATCGCGGCTTAAGCTGGAATCGTCGTTCTTAAGGTAGGCGTCCAGATCCAGGATCGCATCCTTGCGATTCTCGTTGTTGGCCGTGCAAGGTGGATTGGATCGCAGCGTGGTCTCGATCTGGAAATAGGGGTTTTGTGAATCCTGTTGTGATTCTGCGGTTGGTGGCGGAGTTTGCTGGGTCTGATCTTCCTGGTCTTGAATTGCCTGTGATTGACTGGATTGGGTTTCTCCAGCCCCAGGAAGCCCGGAGGCGCTTCCACAAGCTGGGATTGAAAGGACGATTGTTAAACTCACAACGATGTAAATTAGTAACTTCATTGTTTACCTTTCTGTATGGGAAGGCTGATTCAATCGAGTCTAGGTAAAGGAGTGATATCTTCCCATGACCAAGAGGCGATTCAAACAATTCCCGCGCTTACGTCGGGCTGACCATAATCAAGCGTTTACTTGCTTAAGTAATATATACCAGTCGCGAAGCACTGAAGGGCATCGTTGTTATTTTCGACTTTCACTTCGTTGTTGAAAGTGTCTTGTAAACAAGCTGCCCCTGCGCCCATGCCTTCAAATTATCCAGACGTTCTCCATTATCCCCATGCTCAGGGTTGTCAAAATACTGCTGGAGGGTCGCGCAGGGGACTTCCGGGCAGAAGCCGCAGTGCTGAAGCCCTTTCTCCAGTGAACACCGGGCTACTTGGCAAACACCCCAGAAGACCTTGCTCCCGGCGGCCTGGCAGCCGGGACAATTGGTCTTGGCCTTCCACTCGCAAACGCCGCAATATGCGCCGCACATGCCGATCAGGTGTGTGTCCATTGGGGTCCTTTCCTTCGACGGACGTGAATCAGGCTCATTTTAGCAGATCATAATATTTGATCTCATTTGGTCACCTCGTCGATCCAATCCAGATAATCCTTCGATCCCATTTGGATCGGCAGCGCGATGATCTCGGGGACATCATAGGGATGCATTTCCTTTACAGCCGGAACCAGCTCACTCTCGAACAACTCCATACGGGTTTTGGCCAGCATCAAGGTCTCTTCATCGTCATGAACTTTACCTTCCCAGGTATACAGGGAACGAATGGGCGGCAGGATGTTCACACAGGCAGCCAGTTTCTTTTCAAGCAGCCTGCGGGCGATGCCGGCTGCCACCTCTTTGGAGGGTGCGGTGATCATCACGACCAGGTGGGAATCAGACATATCTTCCTCTTTAATATTTCCATGAGATGATGGGTAACTTTATCGATTATACGCTCCGGCTGGAATATTAACCACAAAAATGAGAAACGCTTGTGGAGAAGCCAACCCGAGATGGTGCGTTTGCATTGCCAGTCACAGCTTGTGATGGCAGCATGGATACGCACCTTGGGTTTGCCGATAGCCCTGGTCACACCCCTTCGGAGTGCAGGCACATCCTACAACCCATCCTTCGCGGACTTGGCGATCTTTGCGGTAAATACATATACACTTCTCTCAGACTGGTGCGGCGAGCACCCTGAGTCCGGGTGTTATGACCGCACCCTACAACCCATCCTTCGCGGACTTGGCGATCTTTGCGGTAAATCGTGTCAATATACTACCGCCTGATATTATTAATGTAACGAGATTGCCACGGTGGTCGCTTTGCGACCACCGTGGCAATGACAGTTGGTTAAATGCGGTATCATCGAGATAAATCTGCAAAGGAGTTAATCCTTATGAGCACCCGCATCGACATGATCGGCATTTTTGTAAAAGACATCCAGAAAATGGTGACCTTCTACCGGGACGTGATGGGTTTTGAGATCAACTGGGACGGACAGGGACCTTATGCGGAATTCACGAATGAAGGCGTGCGCTTTTCCATGTTCGAACGTGCCCAATTGCCCAAAATCCTGGGCCAGGATCCGGCGTATCCGGATGGGATCAACGGCACCTTCGAACTGGCGATCGATCTGCCCACCTCCGTGGAGGCCGACCGGGAATTCGAACGGGTTGTCAAGGCAGGCGCGCGTGCCATCTATGCACCGCGCGACGAACCTTGGGGCATGCACTCCGCCATGATCGCCGACCCGGAGGCCAACCTGATCGAGATCGGCTCCTGGAATCGTGGGGGTAAAGAATGAACCGCCGCAAGCGCATGCAATTCTGGGGGGAGGACGAAAACGACGACAGCCTGGTGCTGGAGATCCTGCGCGGGGAGAAGACCGCCACGGTCTGCAAGGCCGACGAGTACGACCTGCCGACGGGGAGTATGACGACGGCGGCTGGCAGGTGGGCGACCTGGTGGATGTGTACGACCTCAAGGGCAAGTTGCGCTGCCTGATCCGCATCACGGAGGTCTACCAGGTTCTCCTTTGGGGATATCCCCGAGAAATTGTGGCGGGGCGAAGCCTGCCGCAGCGTCGAGCACTTCCAGGATGCGCATAGGCATTGTTGGCCAGAGTATGACTTGACCCCGGATTTTCAATTGATGGCCACGCATTTTGAATTGGTGAAGTAGGGTGTGCGTCTTGGGAGTCTCCTTCAATTGCCACCGATTGAAAATGGGTCGGTTTAACAGATCTGGCTGCGAAGACGCACCTTCAATGGATCCCATTGACAAGTTGCCCCTAGTCTGGAAGGGAGAGTATTCATTTCCTGGCGTGGGTTTAAAGAGCGATTGGGATGGACGATCAGAATGATCGATAGCCCTAGTCACACCCCTTCGGAGTGCAGGCGCACCCTACGGGCTCCCTGAAATGTTTACCGCCCTGGATGCTCGGTTATCCAGGGCGGTATCCCCCCATGTTCACAATCGATAAAAGGAGAAGAAGACCGGGAGTCAGAGCCACTAAGCTGTGGCGGTCACTGACTCCACACGTTTTTCATTAACGGCATCAACCGGCTCTGGTTCATCAATTCCAGATCACTATCAGCAACCGGCACCACGCGGCTTTCCGAATAGGACATACCGCCCACGGAACCGGTATTGGTTCGGATGACTTCGAGCAAGCGATCCGGCAGCGGATACACATTAAGGCTGGCGATCTGACCCGGGTCGACCCATTCGAACACGAATCGATTGCTCGGCGTTTGAGATTCCGCATCCGGCCCACCCAGCAGCGGATCGCCCGCTTCCAAATCGCAGGCGTAGTAGTACCAGGTGAAGGCATGTTCATCGTATTCATCGAACAAGCGCAGGCAGGATGTCAGCCTTAAGCCGGTCGTGACCTGCATAATCCGCCGGATCGTCTGGTCGGGATCATCCCCATCCTCGACCGATCCGCCTGGGAACACCCAGAAATCACTCTCATTGCGAAAACGATGGATGAGTAAAACCTTGCCATCCCGTAAAGCCAGACCTGTGACACGGTTAGGTGCGCGCATGCTTACCTCCCTTGGTTACTTTCTATTAATGGACTTGAATAGGCTTGAAACATGACGAATCAATGATCCCCTTATTAATTGTCTGTGATGTAAAGCTGCTAAAACACGGAAACAATACCCACTAGATTGTCTATATTATAACCATGGATAGGCAAAAATGACCTTACAACTCTGAAAGGTTTGGGGACCATTTATTGTAAGGTGGAGGGGGATGCCTGTGCCTTCGCAGCGAGAAGAACCGGCAATACCGGATGATTTGTCTCCCGCAACGACTCGCCGTTATGAATTACCGGCCCAATGTCACCTTCTTCACGAATCGCTTGTTGAAGATGGACCTGTAGGTCACTTCGATCGTCACCAGGCCGATATTGGTCACGGTGTCACCGATCTCGGTCTTTTCGACGTCAACCAGCCGGTTGGGCTTTTTGAGATATTCAAATCCGATCAGATCCTGCTCCCGGTTCGGCAGGATCGAGGCGCCGCGATAGAGATAACCCCAGCTGCCCTTGACCAGGTCCTTGTTGACGATCAGGGTATCCATCAGCTTCTGGATCTCCTCCTCCCGATAAACCGTTGAGGCGAAATTGTAGACGATGTTATCGATGATGGCTGGCCCGAACCCGTCATTCGAAAGAAGCAGTTTATAGAGGTAGCCGGTCTCATCCCATTTTTCGAGGATGCTGAGGATCGGCTGGGTCGACAGGCGGTTGTTGCGCCGGTTTTCCAGGCCTTCCCAGATGGTCAGGATGAGCGCCAGGAAGGCGATGAAGGTTGCCACGACGTCCACCGGATTGTTCCTGATGAAGTCAAGTATTGCATTCATGATTTTCCTCTCCCGGACATGATAGTTGATTCTATAATGAAAACTTTGAAAGTGCAACCAGGGAGAGACGTCTATTTTACGATACGGGAAAAAGCGAGCGCGGGTGGTATGATAAGGTATGGTCGCAAGCGCAACGATCGCATCCAAGTTTTCTGTTAAAAAGGAATACACACGTTGTGTTTCCACGTTGAAACGGACCGGCGTCCTGGCGTATCTTCCCAAGTCAAATGGCAATGGGGTGCTCGGGATCGACGGCAAGGAATATCCGCTGCCAACCCTCGAACAGGTCCTTGAGGTATTTACCCGTAATAGTGAACTCGTGGCCATAAAAGTTCCGCAAGGGTTCGATCGCCTGGAAATGACTCCCGTGGCAATGGCCATCCCACTGCTGATCGAGCAAATGAAAGCTGCCCTGCTAAAACATGCAGCGGAAGGCAAAACGTATCAAACCCGCAGTTCCAATTCCGATCCTTTGATCCCGGTGCGGGTCAACGCCGATAAAACGATCTGGATCTGGGATACTTTAAGTCTGATGCTGGATACGGATGAGACGGTTTATTTCCCGAAGGATTTTTCGAGCGGGCATGGGGGGAAAACGAAATTGCAGGTCATCCAGGACAGCCGGTTCTGCGCACTCCCGGGCTGGTCGATCGGGCTGGTGGAAAACCAACCCATCCGGCCGGCGCAAGGCCAGGGGCTCAGACTGGCAGGCCGGCCGCAATTGGAGATCGGCCTATCTCCGCGCGAATATCTGGAAATGTTGCAGACAGATAACTACCTTGGTGAAACGGGAAAAACGATCGAAGATTTTAGCATTGAATTCCTGACGCGCCTGGTGGCCTCACACGAGATCAGCCACGACCGGGAGGACAACAACGCTTTATGGCTGCTGGGTCAATATGTGAAATATGTCCAGGAAGTCAAAACCGACCTGGTTCCGACCGGCTGGTGGCACCGGGAATTCGGACGCCTGCGGCTGGATGCGCACCGGCCGGGTAACAAGCGCTGCACCAGCAGCTGGGGAGCGGCGACCACGGTGCGGTTATCCGGGGTGTGAGCTAAGCCACCCCACAGATCAATCCCAAGATTCTGGCCTTTCCCTCGGGTGGGGCGCTCCAAAGAGCGCACCTCCGAGGGACTCAGCGCTCATTGAGCGCGGAGTATCCCGTCTCCCAGAGGGAGCTCGAGAGACCGCGGGGCTGCCTTCACTCCGGTGCGGAGCTTCTCAAAGCGACGTTCGGAGGGACACAGCGCCTATCAGGCGCTGTGCTGCCGAAGCACCTGCTCGCATTGGAGCCTGTGCCTGATAGGCACGGCATTCCTCGGCACTCTGTGTCCTTCGGTTGCTTTCATGTGGACGCCTTCGGCGTGTGACACACTGATAAGAAGACACAACAACATATTAACATCCGTGGATAATTGATCCTCTCCCTCCCATTTTCTAATGGGAGGGAGAGGCAATGCTCGATCCAGGACTGATTATTCGGCATTCGAAATGATCGATAATAGGCCGCTGACATGTGTTTCAGTGGTGAGGGAGGTGTGCTTCTGGGTAATTCCCCTCTCCTCAGGAAATAATGAGTAGCATTGAACCCATTTGCATAATTGAAAAACGAAGGCATATACTACGCCTGGATTCCGCCTCCCCCCGTCAGAGGACGGGGGGAGGATCGGGAACTGCATGCACATTGGTCTCAATAAAGTACATCATAGTCCAAGCCTCTCCTCGTCAGATGCCAGCGTGGTAAATCTTTTGACCACTACGTTTCCTCGGGGGCGAGGAAATTAGTATTATTACTTTATTAGCTTGATCCTCTCCCTCCAGAGGAAGGAGAGGTTGTCGGCGCCTGCTCGCCATCTCCCAGAGGAAGCCAAAGGGCTCGTCGCGCTCTGCGTCCCCAGGTCGCGGTGCGACCTGGGGAGCGTACCCCTGCACTCTGTGTCCTTCGGTTGCTCCGCAACCTCGGAAGCGGCAATCCGTAGATTGCCGCACACGGGGGGGGCGCCTTAGCCTGTCGGCTAGGCGTCCTCCGGAGGGCCGACCCGAACCCCCAAAGTACGGGGGCTTAATGGGTCGGTTCACCGGGGGGCACTGCGCGCGTTGCGCGCTCCGCGCTGTGTCCTCCTGAGCAGCGAAGAGTGTGCGTATTCCCCGGGTACACTGCGCGCGTTGCGCGCTGCGTCCTCCGGAGCAGCGAAGAGTGTGCGTATTCCCCGGGTACACTGCGCGCGTTGCGCGCTGCGTCCTCCGGAGGGCCGACCCGAAGGTCGGCCCAACCGGAGGAAAAAAGAATCCCCCGGTTAGGGGGGATCCTCTACAGATTCGAGATAAAAGGCGGAGTCTTGCTGAGATTGTGTACCCTAAGCTCGGGTACTTCGCGTCACTTCAAGTGAGTGACGTGAAAGAACTAAAACCGGCCGCGTGGCCTGTCTTCGCGCGGTTTTGCGATGTTGACTTTCAAAGCGCGCTCTTCCAACATATAACCATTGAATTGCTTGATGGCTGCTTCCATGGCTTCCTGGTTCTTCATTTCGACGAACGCAAAGCCTTTTGATTGGCCAGTGTCACGGTCCTTGATCAAAGCAACCGAGACGACCTCACCAGCTTCGGTGAAGAGGGTCGTGAGACTATCTTCAGTGGCGCTGTAAGGTAAATTACCGACATAAATTTTGGTTTCCATATCATCCTTATAAAATAAAACGAAAGCCGCCAGACTGTGCCCGGCGGTGCATACCTTCAATCCGATTAATCTGCAGAATTAGTATACCACGTTTCCACTCAATTAGAAAATCAAGGCGATGGCGGTTTCGTGTCCCCGGAACGTGTGGACTGACGATTTAATGGTCCTTAGTCAATGATCTAACGCTGCCATCTCAAACGCATCCCCGTGTCCAGGATAAACCTTGCGGATATCCAGGGTGCGCAGGCGCGACAGGCTGCTTTCGGCGGCGGGCTTATCATCCATGATGGAATTGAGCGCCGGCTTCGCCTGGTTTTCAAACAGATCTCCGCAGAACAGGTCGCCCTCCCGGGTCAGGACCCCGATCGACCCCAGGGAATGGCCGGGAATGGACAATACTTTGGCCTGGATGCCATATTTCGACAGGTCGAAGCCATCCTCCACCAGGAGGTCCGGGGTGAAGCGTTCCTTCCGGCTGAAGCCGGTGGCCAGCGGTATGACCTTGCGCACCAGCCAGTTGGGCTGCTTGCGGTTGACGAACATGTCCCCGCGTAACACCATTCCGGCATCCTCCGCGTGCATCGCCACCGGAAGCCCATATTCCCGCTGCAGATAGGCGGCATTCCCGCTGTGGTCGAAATCACCATGGGTCAGGATCACCAGTTTAAGACCGCCCAGTTCACAACCCGCGGCAGCCAACTCATCCATCAGGTACCGACGCGCATTCGAGCTGCCGCTGTCGATCAGGATGATACTGGCTTTATGGATGAGCAGGTAGGTGTTAACCGTGCCCATCCCGTGGGGAAGAGGGACCTGGATCGACTTGATCTGGAGCATCAATTGGAGAAGTACATCAGCTTCCCGGGGTGAACGCGGTAATCGAGCTCTTTGATCGCTTCATCAAAAATTTCGCCATCGCAGTGCGCCGGGGAGGGTGTATCCAGCTTGATCTTCAACCATCTGGAGTGGATCTCGTGGACACCCGGCAGTTCGACATAGCTGCCATCCGCGGGTTTCATGGTGCGCGGCAGGGTCTTCAACATTTCCCAGCGGGTCTTGCGGTAGGCATGCACGAAGGTCAGCTTGCCATCGCAGGGGTCGGCATGCGGGGTCATATAGAACATGCCACCGGTGACTGCACCGTTGCCGACCGTCACCAGGGAGATGGGTCCTTCATAATGGCCACCGTCCCAATCCAGGCGGGCCTGCCAGCTGGGATTGCGATTGATGGCACGCAGCGTGGCCAGCAGGTAGCGCACGATGCCCTTGGCTTGCTTCATCTCTTGCTGGATGAGCGTCACGGTCGGTTCCAGCCCGATGGCGGAATTGTTGACGAACAGGCGGGTATTAACCTGGCAGACATCCAGCTTGCTGGTTTTCCCGGCTTTAATAACTGCCACCGCCTCACGGAGATCGGTCGGCAGCTTGAGATTGTGCACCAGGTCATTGGCGGTCCCCAGCGGTATGAACCCGACCGGTCCGAGCGGGATGCGGCTGTCGCGGGAACCCCGTGCCAAACCGTTGATCACCTCGCCGATCGTGCCGTCCCCGCCGGCCACGATGATGGGTGAATATTCCCGCTGGACGGCTTCGGTGGCCAGCTCGCTCACATGCCCGCCGGGGTGACGGGACATGGCCAGCTCGAATTTGATGCCGGACTTGTTCAATTCCTCCTCGACCAGGGTCCACTTCTCACGTGCCTGCCAGCGATTGGAATAGGGATTTAAGATGACCTGTGCTACCATGGGATATCTCCGGTGACGGGATGACCCATTTTAACCCATTCCAGCCTTGATGGATATACCCAAAGATCACCTCTACCCAAAAAGCGCACTTCCTGATATCATTCCGCACTGTTCGCCGGACGACTGCCTCGGCCCATGGCCGGGTTTTTTAATTCAGAAGGAACTTATGCTAACAGAAAGAACTGACCTCCGTAATATCGCCATCATCGCCCATGTCGACCACGGCAAGACCACGCTGGTGGATGGGCTGCTGCGCCAGGCCAACACCTTCCGTGAGAACCAGCAGGTGGCCGAGCGTGTGATGGATTCCAACGACCTGGAGCGCGAACGCGGCATCACCATCCTGGCCAAGAATACGGCCATCTCGATCTGGGATGAGGAGACCCAACAGCAGGTCAAGATCAATATCGTCGACACCCCCGGGCATGCCGATTTTGGCGGCGAGGTGGAACGCGTCATGAACATGGTGGATGGTGTCCTGCTGCTGGTGGATGCAGCCGAAGGGCCCATGCCGCAGACCCGTTTCGTCCTAAAGAAAGCCCTCGAGATGGGCCACAAAGCGGTGGTGGTGATCAACAAAGTCGACCGCAAGGATGCCGAACCCGACCGGGTTCTGAACGATACCTTTGACCTGTTCATCGAACTGGGCGCGACCGACGAGCAGGCGGATTTCCCGGTCATCTATGCCCAGGCAACCAGTGCCCAGGCGGGTTTGACCCCTGAACTTGGACCGGACCTGCAGCCGCTTTTCAAGACGATCCTGGACCACATCCCGGCACCGAAAGTGGATGCGGATGCACCCTTCCAGATGCTGGTGACCACGCTGGGTTATGATGATTATCGCGGTGTGACCGCCCTCGGCCGCATCACAGCCGGCAGGATCATCGCCGGACAACCGCTGGCCCGCCTGACCACCGATGGGAAGAACCTACCCGAACGCGCCCGCTACCTGTATGTCCACCAGGGGCTGCAGCGGGTCGAGGTCGAAGAAGCCAGCGCAGGCGAGATCATCGCCCTGGCCGGCCTGGAGGGCATCGGCATCGGTGAAACACTGGCCGACCCGGAAAATCCGGTCGCCCTGCCGCCAATCCATGTCGAAGAGCCCACCGTTCGCATGACCTTCAGCATCAACACTTCACCCTTTGCCGGACGGGAAGGCAAGTGGGGCACCTCCAATAAACTGCGCGAACGGCTTTTCAACGAATTGCGCTCGAATGTGGCTTTGCGGGTGGAAGAAACAGAATCCACCGATGCGCTGGTGGTCTCGGGACGCGGCGAACTGCACCTGGCCATCCTGATCGAAACCATGCGGCGCGAAGGCTATGAATTCCAGGTCTCGCGCCCTGAAGTGATCTTCCACGAGAGTGAAGATGGGGCAATGCTCGAACCCTACGAAGAAGTCTACATCGAGACCAGCCCCGAAACGGTCGGGACCGGTGATCGAGATGCTGGGCGGACGGCGCGGGCAGATGCTCGAGATGCAGGATACCAAGGACGGGCACGTGCGCCTGTCCTACGTGGTTCCGGTGCGCGGCATGCTGGGTTTCCGCTACCAGTTCCTGACAGCCACACGCGGGTACGGGTGTGATGAACACGCTCTTCCATGGCTATGACGAAATGAGTGGTCCGGTCGTCACGCGCTCGAATGGATCCCTGGTCGCCTGGGAAGCAGGTCTGACCAGCACCTACGGCTTGAAGAATGCCGAGGAACGCGGCGTCCTGTTCATGGGAGCGGGTGTGGAGGTTTACGAGGGCATGGTGGTCGGTGAGTACTCACGACCGGGTGACCTGACCTTGAATGTCTGCAAGAAGAAACACCTGACCAATATGCGCTCGTCCAACAAGGATATCGAGATCCGCCTGGAAACGCCTCGGCAGATGAGCCTGGATGAAGCGATCGAATACCTGGCGGAAGATGAACTGTTGGAAGTCACCCCGAAGGCTTATCGCATTCGGAAACGGATCCTCAATTCAGAGGATCGCGGCAAAATGACCAAAGACGCGAAGGAAGCAGCGCTGGAGCAATGATCCAGCGCTTTTTTTATTATTGATCGGGGGTGATGATCTCGCTCTCGACCGTGACCGGCACAGCGACACGGAACGATTGGGCCGTGTGGCAGCCGCGTTCGGCATGCGTCACCAGCTTCGCGACCTGTTCCTCCGGTGAGGAGCTCCTGATCTTGATCTTGTAAACCACATTGGTGAAGGCTGCCCCGGGACCCGGCAGGCCGTGTTTCTCGGCATCGTCGAACTCAACGCGCAGGTCGACATCCGCATCCTCGATCTCAACGTTATAAATCGGCGCGAACTGCGCCACCTGGCTGAGGAAGCAGAAGGCCGCACCCATCAGGAAGTGCTCCAGGGGACTGGCGGCGCGATCATCCCCGCCGCGCTCGGGCGGCTCGTCGCTGGCAAAATGGAACTTGCCGATCCGCCCTTCCAGGTAGGTATTCTCGATCAATTTGGCGGTGGCGCGCAGTGTGACCTTGCCGCCGGTGCGCATGCGCCGTTCGCGGCCGGCATCATAAGCACGCCGGGCACGTTCCAGGTCAACCCGATTGCGGGAGAGACTCATGATTTCACCTCTTCGTATAGCTTTTGCATGTATAGGGCATCTTCCTCCAGGATCGGGCTTTCGCACAGGATCCTGCCGGCTGCGCCGGCATTTTTGAGCGCCTTGAACAAGTCCTTCCAGGTCCAGATCCGACTCGCGCAGCGGAAGATGGTTGCGTTCGCCTTTGAGGCTGTATTCGATCCCGGAAAGGTGGATGTGCAGGTTGGAAAGGGCAGACTGACCCAATTGGGCTGCATATTTCTCCAGGATGCCCATCCACTGGTCGTAACCGTTAACCGAGCCATCGCCCGGTCGGGCATGCAGGTGGGCGAAATCCAGGCAGGGGCGCACGCTTGGGAAAGGCTGGCTCATTGCCAGGGTATCTTCCAGCGATCCGAGCATGGCGGATTTCCCCATGGTTTCGGGTCTCAAGGTGACGGATGCACCTTTTCGATCGAGTTCCTCGACACAGCCACGCAAGGCGTTCGATCGTGCCCGGCAGGACCTCCGCGGGAGGCTTGCCGAAATAGGAGCCGGGATGAAAGACGATATCGGTCGCGCCGGCCAACCAGCCATACCAGGCAGCATCCATCAGGCGCTGGCGGGATTTGGGCCATTCCTCTCCATCGGCATTCAAATTGATGAAGTAGGGCGCGTGCACGCTCAATGCGACATCGGACTTCCGGCCGGTCTCTTGAATGACCTGGCAGGTGGCTTCGCTGACGCGCACGGACTGCACCCAGGCCAGTTCAAGCGCGCCCAGGCCGAGAGCCGCCATTTGTTGGATGCCCCCCACGCTGCCACCCGGTTTTGGGGGCGTGGAGGTGGGCGAACCGACCGTACCGAATCGAAAGGGACCTGTCATGGAATGGGATCCGATCTATTTGAAAAATACCGATACCCGGTCCCACAACGGCGGGCCGAGGATCAGAAAACCCAGGATGGCGGCGGAAAAGGCGGCCACCAGGACTGCTGCGGCGCCGACGTCCTTGCCAACCTTGCCGAGCGGATGACGTTCCGGGCTGGCCAGGTCCACAACCGCCTCGAGCGCAGTATTCAGGAACTCCGCCATCCAGACGATGGCAATTGCCAGGATCAGGACAGCCCAATCCCGCAGCGGAAGCCGAAGCCAGGCGGCCAGCGCGACCACGCACAGCGTCGCGAGCAGGTGGATCCAGGCATTCTGCTGGGTGCGAATGACGAACAACCACCCGGAGAAGGCATGTTTGAAGGCCCGAATACGTGAATGATGGAAGGATCTCACGTGCTGAAGCCTTTAATGTTGATGCCCAAACGATTCAGAGCTTCACGCTGCAACGCGAACATGACCGCTTTTTCGTCCTCATCTGCATGATCGTGCCCGGCCAGGTGCAGGGTGCCGTGGATGACCAGCAGGCAGAGCTCGTCCATGCTGGAATGCCCGGAAGTCTCGGCTTGTTGGTTGGCACGCGGGTGGGAAATGATGATATCACCCTGGTAGCGCTTTCCTGTATCGGGGTCTTCCTCGGTTGAGGGAAAGGATAATACATCGGTGGTCTTATCGATCTTGCGGAAATCGAGATTCAATTTGCGCACCTGGTCGTCACTCGTGATCACGATGGTGAAATCCGTGTTGTCCGGCAGGCCGGCCAGGGACGCGGCCATGCAGGCTGCTTTGCGCAGCTCGGCACTTTTAACCGAAGGCCAGTAGTTCTCGTCCACCTGGATATGGATCATTTCTGCCGGATTTTCCTGGTTTTGTGTTTGATATCCCGCTCGGTGATCACCCGCGGGGTTTTCACCTTTTCGGTTGGGTAAAGGACGCGCGGATGGTACACACCGATCAGGTTGTTGGTGAAGCTTTCCGCGATCAATTCAAGGTCTTTGAGCGTCAGGGCGGTATTGATCAATTGACCGTCATCCACGGCACGCTGGATGGTTTTCCTGACCAGGTCGCGCAGGGCGGCATCGTCTTTGGGCAGTTCGGCCCGTGCGCGGGCTTCGCAGCCATCTGCCAGCATCAAGATAGCCGTTTCGCGCGATTGCGGGATGGGACCCGGGTAGCGGAACAACTCATCGTCCACCAGTTCGGGATTGTTGCCGGCGGCTTCGAGCGCCCGCTTATACTGGTAACTCGCGCGCAATTTGCCATGGTGTTCCGAGATGAACTCTTGCAGGTGAGCGGGCAGGTGATGCTTGCGAGCCAGCTTGATGCCATCGGTGACATGTTGGACGATGGTCAGGGCGGTCATGGCGGGGTCTAGGTCTTCATGGGTGTCAACCTGACCCTGCACCTGATTTTCGATGAAGAATTGCGGATTGAGCGCCTTGCCGACATCGTGGTAAAGGGCTCCGACGCGTGTCAGGGAGGCATCGGCACCGATCCGCTCGGCAGCCTGCTCGGCCAGGTTGGCCACCTGCAGGCTGTGCTGGTAGGTGCCGGGCGCTTCACGCAGCAGCATTTGCAGCAGGCGAGAATCCGGACGCATGAGTTCATTCAGCATCAAGGGCGTGGTCAGGCCGAGGCTCTGAGCAAAGATGTACTGAAGCAACAGGGTGATGGCAGCAGAAGCCACGCCATTGAACAGGGAAGCTCCCACCAGCGTGGCGATCCCGATCCAATCGGAGGTCGGATCGGGCAGTTCATAGGCCAGGATCACCAGGATGGAGGTAATGGTCACCGCCAGGCCGGCCCAGATAAAACGGATCACCTTGCGCGGACGGCCGAGCACCAGGATGCCGCAGAATGTTCCCAGGATGTACAGAAGGACGATGGACTGGTTGTATTGATTGAATGCGCTGAGGATCGCCAGGGGCAGTGAGTAGATCATGGCCGTTTCGATGCGATACAGGGCCGCTACGGTCAAACCGAAGGCGGCGATCGGGAAGACATAAGGGATCACCGTTCGGTTGGGTGTCAGGAAACGCGCGGAGTACAGGAAAGCCAGGAAGAGGATGGCCACAATGATCAAGCTGCGCAGGTCATCCACCGGGGGCAGTTTCTTCAAGCGATGGTACAACCCGACAAAAATGGCCAGCAGGATGACGATCAGGGCGGATGCCGCCAATTGCTCGTTCTTGTGGGAGGTTTTCACCAGGCCGAAATTCTGCAGGGCTTCGTAATTGAGTTCATCCACCAGGCCGCCGCGGTAGACGATGATCTGTCCGCTGATGAAGGTGCGGTTGATGGGTTGGATGGCTTCAGAGGCTGCCTGGCGGCGCAGGGTGGTCTGTTCTTCACTGTAAAGACTGTTGGCCTTGATGTGCGGAGAGACCAGGCGCGTGATGAGGTTGGTCTGGTCCTTGGTGAAGGTCAGATCCACCAGGTTGGGAATGTTCTGGATGTGATCGGCCAGCATGTCCTCACGGACCGTGCCGCCCATGATCTCCTCGAATACGGAGATAGCCTGGGTGCTGACCGCATCCCAGGTGGTGGTACTCATTGCCAGCAGGTTCTTGGCGTCAGCTTCGGTCAAATCCATAAACCGTCATGGCAGTCAGCTGGGCGATGCGGGTTTCATCGACTGCGGTCAGGTCGCTGCGGATGGATTCGATCACGTGTGAGATCGGCTTTTAAACGCACGAGCTGGCTCTTGCTGATCTCAAGATCGACCGGCAGGTAAACCGGCATGACCCGCGATTCGGCATCCGCACGGGCTTTTTGGGTCAGGATGTTCACTGGTGAAGGTGAGCGTGCGCGGCGCCAGGATATCCTGGGTGGTGACATCCCCGATATTGAGGGTATATTCACTCGGACGCAGGGAGATCGGGATCGAGATCGAGATCCATGCAGCGAACGCCGTCACGATCAGGATGATCATTTTGGCGACCGCCCTGAAGCGGTTGTCTTTTTGATAACGATCGAGGTAGGTGTTTTGCATCAGGCCTGCGGTTGAAGCAACTGGCGCACGAGCTGGCTGACCTGGTCATTGGCGGCGCGGCCCTGCACTTTGGGCAGCAGGACCTTCATGACCTTGCCCATATCGGTCATGCCGGTGGCGCCCACTTCGGCAATGACCTCGCGGATCATCTTTTCAAGTTCGGCCGGGTCCATGGCTTTGGGCAGGTATTTTTCAAGGATGGCGATATCGGCTTTGGCGGCATCCAACAGATCCGGGCGGTTGGCTTTTTCAGCTTCCTGGATGGCTTCCCGGCGGCTCTTGATCTCTTTTTGCAGGATCGCGATCAGTTCGGGTTCCTCGAGAACCGCCCCTTTTTCAACGGCTGCTTTTTCGACCTCTGCCAGTTTGATGGCAGATAGTGCCATGCGGATGGTGCGCAGCGCGATCTCATCCTTCGAACGCATGGCGTCTTTCAATGCATTTTCAAGTTCTGACTTAATATTCATGGGACCAATTATATCGGAAGTCAGCCGTCCGTGCGGGTTTCAGGGGGAGATCTTCAGGTAGGGCTTGATCTGTTCGAGAAGTGAGGCGCCGATGCCGGGCACATTCAGGAGTTGATCCGAGCGAGGAGAAATCCCCATGAGTTTCACGATAGGTGATGATGCTCTGGGCTTTGACCGTGCCAATGCCCGGCAGGGAATCCAATTCCTCGACGGTGGCGGTATTGATATCGATCGGTGGCAGGGTCAGGAGGTTTCCAGTTGCGCCTCGGGATGCGGGTGGGTTCACCCATGTGCGGGATGTAGACCTGGTCGCCATCAAATAGCAACCGGGCGAGGTCGGCCTGGTCGGCGTCGGCATCCTGCGCCAGGCCGCCGGCAGCGGTCACGGCCTGGTCGATTCGGCTGCCAGGGGAAAGGTGATAGACTCCCGGGTGAGCGACGCTCCCGCTGATATATATGACGAGCTCGGTGGGTGTGGTGCGAGGGAGCAGTTCGATGGGTTCCCCGCGCGGTTCGGATGCGACGATCAGGATGACAGCGGCAGCGGTCATGCCGATCAGGATGCCCAGGAGAAGGATCTGGATGGGCTTCATCAAGCCTCCATGAATATTATTTTATATGCGATTCATCCAGAGTCAATTGATTGGGTGGCCGATCCGTAGGGTGTGCCTGCACCCCAAAGGGGGGTCAATGCGATCTTTGCATTGACGCACCATGATAAGGAGCGTTTCCCTTGCTTGACGGAAGAACCCGTAGGGTGTGTCAATGCGGATCTTTGCATTGATCGCCCCTGGACACGCACCCTGCATACACGACTTGTAGGGTGTGTCAATGCGGTCTTTGCATTGACGCACCATGTAGGTGCGTTTCACTTGCTTGACCGTATTACAGCCCCCCAACTTTCAACAGGAAAATGGATACTCGATCGCCCCGGTACACGCACCCTACGTACCGCTCGGAAGAAAATGTATTATTCAGTGGATCTTCAAGATTGATATTTATTATTGGGATTTTGGCATATATTTTATCGCCAATAATAAGGGAATAAGTAAACTGACGCATGTGATTATGTAACTCGATTTGAGTGAATCCCCAGTCATGATTGGAAGAATGATTGTAATAGTAATAATCAGAATCATAGATAGAATGAGAGCAATTGCAGAGCCGCGTTTTCTGTAATATCCAAGGGTAGCATAATAATACCGAGCAAAATTAATTCACATTCTTAAATAACATCGTAGAGAAGCAAATGGTTGTCGCATTTCAAGTGAACACGTATACTGGTACAGTGCAGGATAAAATAACACATATCCACAAGCATTCTATCTGCATGATTTAAGGAGAGATAAATATGTCTGGTAAATTAACGGGAAAATCGGTCTTGATCACGGGTGCCAGCTCGGGCATAGGACGATTTAGCGCATTGGCCTTGGCACGAGAGGGTGCAAATATTGTTCTGACCGCTCGTCGACCAGAACGCCTCGAGGAATTAGTAGCCGTTATACAGCAAGCCGGGGGCAGGGCTGTAAGCGTTGTGGGCGATGCAATCGAAGAAGAGACTGCCCAACGATGCGTGACCACGGCCATACAAACATACAATACCCTCGATATTCTTATCAACAATGTCGGTGTCGGCAACTACAAAAATCTGGTTGATACGAGCGCAGCTGAATATGATGAAATGATGGATACGAATGTTCGCTCAACATTTTTGTTCTCCCGTCATACCGTGCCTGTGATGATCAAGCAGGGTTCCGGCACAATACTTATGATTTCTTCCATGGCAGGAATATATGGTTTTGCCGGCGAAGCGGTTTATTGTGCCACCAAGTTTGCTCAAGTCGGCTTTGCACAGGCACTCGACAAGGAACTGCGCCCGCATGGTATCAAGGTCGGTGTACTGTGTCCCGGTGGGGTAAAGACTGAGTTTGCTTTAGGAAAAGGGCGCACAGAGCAAAGTGTGAAAATGTCGGGTATGCTTGAGCCTGAGGATGTTGCCAGTGCTGTCGTCCTGGCATGCACCCAATCAGCAGGCTCACGGATCATTGAGATCCAGATGCGCACAATGGAAGAGCCGCTCACCTGATCCCAGGTAAACCTTTTAATAATAAATGGAAATTCAAGGGCGTAGCGCCTGCGCCCCTACGAGTCTAAAGTGTCATCTCCGCAACCTTATCTTCTTCCGCCTTCATGGTCTTGAAGGCCGTGATGGCGACCTCGAGCATCGGAAGGTCGGGTTCGCGAGTGGTCAACTTCTGAAGCCATAAGTTGGGCGCGATCAGGGCACGCATGATTGGGGAACCAATGTGGTCGGCGCTGAAGCGCAGATACTCGTAGGCCAGGCCGGCCAGAACCGGCAGCAGCACAATCCGGCTGACGAAACGCCACAGCAGCGGCAGGGGGCCAAGCAGCGCAAACACGATGATCGACAGCAAGACCAGGGTCAACAGAAAGGCCGTGCCGCAGCGGGGATGGACGGTGGTGAACTTTGCGACGGATTCAGGGGTCAGCTCGGCATTGGCCTCGAAAGCATTGATGGTCTTGTGTTCCGCGCCGTGATAACCGAAGACGCGCCGGATCTCGGGCATGAAACCGATGGCCCACACATACAGGATCAAGAGACCCAGGCGGATGATGCCCTCGATGACATTACCCCACCAGGCATTCCAACCCAGGTATTTCTCGGCCAGCTGCGCCACACCGGCCGGTGCCAGGAAGAAGAGGCCGATCGCCAGCAGGAGCGAAAAAGCCACCGTGCCATACAACGCAGGTCCTTCGATCTTCTCATCGTCACCGGATTGGGCATTGGCCGAAACGGTGATCATGCGCGTGCCGAGCACCAGGGCATCCCACAGGGCGATCAACCCGCGCAGGACCGGGATCTTGCGGATCGGGCTCTGGTAGATGGCACTGAGCTCTTCCTGCAGGACCTCGATGGTGCCATCCGGTTTGCGCATAGCCATTGCCATGGAGCGCTTGCCGCGCATAAGGACACCTTCAATAACGGCCTGGCCGCCGTAGGAGGGCATTTTTAGTTTCATGGTTACATTTACAGGTTATAGAAGAAATGGATCAGGCACTCGATGCCGAGCTTCCAGGTGGGCATGTGCAAATGCTCATTGGGCGCATGGATGTTGTCATCCGGCAGGCTGAACCCGGTCAATACGGATTCCACGCCCAGCATCTTTTGCATGGCCAGCACCACCGGGATGGAGCCACCCTCTCGCTTGTAGACCGGGGGGATACCCCACACGGTTTCCTGGGCTTTTACGAGGGCGCGCACGGCCGGTGAATTCAGATCGACCAGGCAGGCCCGGTTGCTGGAGTGCTCCTTGAATTCCCAGGTCATTCCGGCCGGGATATGCTCGTCGATGTATTTCTTGAAGCTTTCACGGATTTCCGCCGGGTCCTGATCCGGAACGAGGCGCGTTGAGATCTTGGCCATCGCCCAGGCCGGGATGACGGTCTTGGAACCCTCGCCGATGAAACCTGAGTAGATGCCGTTGACATCCAGGGTCGGGCGGGCGCCGATCCGTTCCAGCGATGTGAAACCTTTCTCGCCGAATAATTGCGCCGAACCGGTCTGCTTGAGCACGTCCGCGTCACCAAACGGCAGGCGTTCGAATTCAGCCCGTTCCTCTGCGCTCAGGGGGATGACCTTGTCATAAAAACCGGGCAGGGTGACGCGGCCGTCCTGATCCTTCATACCGGCGACCAGGCTGCAGATCACATTGGCCGGGTTGTGGACCACACCCCCGTACAGACCCGAGTGCAGGTCGTGGGCAGGTCCGTGAACCTTGATCTCAAAATAGCACAGGCCGCGCAGGCCGTAAACAATGGTCGGGACATTGGGAGCCAGCATGCCCGAATCGGGGTTGAGCACCACATCGCACGCCAGCATGTCCACATGATCGGCGATCCAGGCATCGAGGTTCGGGGAGCCGAGTTCCTCTTCGCCCTCGAAGATGCATTTGACGTTAACCGGCAACTCGCCGGCAGATTCCATCGATTCAAGCGCCTTTAAAGCAGCCCAGATCTGACCCTTCATATCCGAACTGCCGCGTGCGAACAGGTGCTCGCCACGCTGCTCGGGTTTGAAGGGATCACTTTCCCACAGATCGATCGGATCGCAGGGTTGGACGTCGTAATGGCCGTAGATCAAAACCGTTTTGGCATCCGGTTTGCCACATGATTTTTCGGCGAAAACGATCGGGTGGCGCTTGGTTTCAAAGATCCCGGCTTTATCGAATGACAGATCGTTCTTGAGTGTGGTCACGAGATGCTCGGCGGCGCGCAACATATCCGGTACACGTTCCGGATCGGTTGAAATGGAAGGGATCGAGAGGAAGGCTTTCAGTTCCTCAACGAAACGGGAATAGTTTTGTTTGCAGAAATCAATGGCTTGCTGGCGTGTTTCAGGCATGGATCATCCTTTGGGTGATAAATTTGTTCCCCGATTATAACGAGTTTGAATGAATGTGTGTTAAGATTAAAGTCATAAAACCCATAAAATCCCTGGAGGCAGGTATGTTTGAACTCGATGATGATCAGATCCTGGAAATGTGCATGGAAACCAATTTCTGGACCTGGTCAGCCCAAAAGAGTGTCAAGCCGATCCCGATCAAAAGAGCTGACGGTGTGTATTTTTGGGATGTGAAGGGCAAGCGCTACCTGGATTTCAATTCCATGACCATGTGCGTCAACATCGGGCATGGCAATCAGAAGGTGATCCAGGCCATGTGCGACCAGGCCAGGGAATTAACTTTTGCAGCTCCTGGCATGGCCACCCGTCCGCGAGCTATCCTGGGAAAGTTGCTATCAGAGGTTGTTCCCGGTAATCTGACCCGGTTCTTGTATACGCTGGGCGGCGCCGAGGCGAATGAAAATGCCATCAAGCTGGCCCGTGCCTACACCGGACGCCCCAAGATCCTGACCCGCTATCGTTCCTACCACGGGGCCACTGCAGGCGCAATGGCCTTGACCGGCGATCCGCGCCGGACGGCCTGGGAGCCGCTGATCATGCCCGGGGTTGTGCACTTCCTGGATCCCTATCAATACCGGTCGACATTCCACCGCACCAACCCCAATATCAGCGAGGAAGACCTCGCGATCGATTACCTCAATCACCTGGAAGAGATCATCAATTACGAAAATCCGGCCACCATCGCTGCCGTGATGATCGAGACGATCACCGGCACCAACGGCATCCTCATTCCCCCGGCGGGATATCTGCAAGGGCTGCGGCGATTATGCGACAGCTACGACATTCTGCTGATCGCGGATGAGGTCATGAGTGGATTTGGCCGCACCGGGAAGTGGTTTGCAGTTGATCATTGGGATGTTCAACCGGATATCATGACCATGGCCAAGGGACTCACATCGGCTTATGCGCCGCTAGGCGCCGTGGCCATGCGGCCGGAGATCGCTGCCCGATTCGATGAAGAAGCCTACCAGGGTGGTTTGACGTTCAACGGGCACCCGGTGTCCCTGGCTGCTGCCATCGCCAACATCGAGGTCATGCGGGAAGGGGAGCTGGTGGAGCATTCGGCAGAAATGGGCGGGCATCTGGCTGATAACCTGGCCGAAATGAAAAGCCGGCATGCTTCCATCGGTGACGTGCGCTCCATCGGGCTGTTTGGGGCGATCGAGCTGGTGCGCAATCGCAAGACGCGCGAGCCGATGGCGCCATTCAACACCACCAGCCAGGAGATGGCCCAATTAAAAAGCCAGGCTGCTCGAGAAGGGCCTGTTTATGTATACCCACTGGAACATCCTGCTGATCGTGCCGCCCTTGATCATCAGCGAGGCTGAATTGAACGAAGGGCTATCGATCATCGACCAGGCTCTGGAGATCACCGATCAAGCCGCCGTAACCTGAAGCTTTGGATCACATCTAACCAGTATTCAAAGAGAATCACATTATGACCAAACCGAAACCAAAGCGGAAAATTAACCCTGTGGGTGAAAACCACCGGCGACTGATCATCCTGGGTTCAGGTCCAGCCGGTCTGTCTGCGGCCTTGTATGGAGCCCGGGCGGAGTTGAAACCCCTGCTGCTAACCGGCATGGAACTGCACGGTCAGGCGGGTGTGACCAATATGATCGAGAATTATCCCGGATTTCCAGACGGGATCGGCGGTTCACAGCTGGGTGAGTTATTCGTGAAGCAAGCCGAGAAATTCGGAACAGAGGTTTTGTATGAAACGGCTGACAGCGTGGATCTTTCCAGACGCCCTTTTAAAGTGGCAACTTATGGAAAAACATACACGACCGATACATTGATCATCACGACCGGCGCCAGCGCCAATCACCTGAACGTCCCGGGTGAAAAGGAATTAACCGGAAAGGGTATTTCCTACTGCGCCACCTGTGACGGCTGGTTCTTCAAAGACCGACCTGTGGCAGTGGTCGGCGGGGGTGACAGCGCACTGGAAGAAGCCTTATTCATGACCCGTTTCACTTCATCGGTGACGATCATCCACCGCCGGGACGAGTTCCGGGGGGCGGCCTTGCTGCAGCAGCGCGTGCGTGAGAATCCACATATTAAATTATTGCTGCACCACGTTGTTACGTCCATCCAAGGCGATGATGCAGTCAAATCCTTGAAGATCAAGGATCTCAAGTCTGGGAAGGAAAAGGACCTGGCGGTCGAAGGTGTGTTCGTCTTCATCGGGCATGTCCCCAACACGGCCCTGTTCAAAGGCCAGCTATCACTTGATGAACAGGGGTACCTCGTGGTCAACGAATTGATGGAGACCAGCATCCCGGGTGTCTATGCGGCGGGTGAGGTCGCTGACCGGCACTTCCGCCAGGTAGTCACCTCGGCGGGCATGGGTGCGGCCGCTGCCATCCAGGCGACGCGTTTCCTCGAAAATAACGGATCTTCCTAAATGTAATTTGCTGGGAGAGGGAGTGTTCCTCCAGGCAATGCCCCTAACCTTAAGGAAGGTAATGCGATGGACATTCTGATTGATGCCCCAGGAATGATGGTTACTGACAGTCTGAATAATTTGCCTCTCCCCGTCTTTGGACGGGGAGAGAAATTTGATAATTTATACTCATTAGATAGAGGCTAAGTATTCATTACTATTATCCTCCTCTCCCTCGATAGGAGGGAGAGGAGACATTTGAATATAGATGATTCCCATGAAAAGCACTTCGAATCAAATCCTCAGTGTCAGCATCATTTGCAGGGTGAGGGAGGGTTGCTTTTGGTAGTGCCCCTCTCCTCAGAGAAGAATGATTTCTGTTTATTTATAGATTATTGTACAGAACCAATGCGATTGCATAGCGAAGGATCCACATCTCCCCGTCCTTTGACGGGGGGAGGATCAAGAAACTTCAGCCTTCACTCAACTATTAATTGATATCAATCACCACGACTCCCACTTCGCAGCGAGCGCGGTACGTCCTTCGGACACGACGTGTCCATGGATAATTGATCCTCTCCCGCCCATGGTCTGGTGGGAAGGAGAGGCAATGTTTAATTAAAAAGAGATCATTCGGTGTGAGAATTAATCGATTAAATACTACTACCACGTGTGTCAGTGGTGAAGGAGGGTTCCTTCAGGCAATGCCCCTCATCTCAAGGAAGGTTGTGCAATGAACATCCTGATATATGACCCAAGAATGATAATTACTGAAATTCTTTAGAATTGGCCTCTCCTCGCCAGCAGCGGGGAGAGGATAAAAAAATATAAAATGTAGTCTTGTCGTAAATGAGTATTGGCTCCTCCCCCTCCTCAGGAGGGAGAGGGGGTTGGTGCCTGCTCCCAATGCTCGTCGCACTCTCCTTTGGACACCTTTGGCGTGTGTCCCCGGGTCACGGTGTAACACGGGGAGTGTCCCTCAGAGATCCTCGCTAAAGCTCGACTCACCCGAGGGAGGTGAGAGAGGATTGCTCCGGGTAAGACCCCTCTCCTCAGAGAATATTAAGCATTGAAACGATTGTTATAAACCGAAACGAAGGCGTTCACTACGCCTTGATTCCGCCTCCCCCCGTCAGAAGACGAGGGGAGGATCAAGAATCTGCATTCCACAAATGTCGTCTGTGGAGAAATGATCCTCTCCCGCCCACGGTTAAGTGGGCGGGAGAGGCAATTCTCTATTAAGAAGAGATCATTTGGCGTGAGTATTGATCGATTAAATATTACTACCACGTGTGTCGGTGGAGAGGGAGGGCTGCTACAGATTAATACCCCTCACCTCAAGGAAGGATGAGCAATGAACATCAAGATAGATAACCCAGGAATGATGCTTATTGACACTCTGTAGAATTGGCCTCTCCCCGCCTTGGCAGGGAGAGGAGATATGCGCCTATCCGCAATCTCGCGGAAAGATCTCGAGGGCTCGTCGCACTTTCTTTGGGTATAACAAAAGAGCAGGCAATCGCCTGCTCTTTTGCATTATTCGGGCATACTATGGCTGCGGCGTGGCCGCCGGTACGGCGCCCCACCAGATAAAGACCAACTGCTTGCTGGCGGACCCGGCGAAATCCCAGATGGGATTGCTGGAAGCATCCGTGCCGGTCGCGCGGACGACGATCACCCACCAACGCAGCGCATGCGGCTGATCGCTGGCAGGCCGGAAGGAGGAGGGAACATTGTAAGTGGTGTCAACCACGTAATCAACCAGTTTGCGCCCGGTGCCGTCGGTGGTATCTTCCACGGTGATCTGATAGGCTTCATTGGGGCGCAGAGCACCCACCGATGCCCATTGCAGCGTGACCACATCATTCGTTATGGTGAACACCGATCCATCCGCGGGGCTGAGCAAATTGGGACCGGCATAGGGAGGCGGCGTGGTGGGGGTCGGTGAAGGTCCGGCAGTCGGCGCACGCATGCACAGCGGGATCTTGATGACTTGACCTTCACGGACCACATCGCTGACCAGGCCGTTGTATTCCTTGATGGCGGTCTGACTGACATTGTAGTTATTGGAGATACCGCTCAAGGTATCGTTCGCCTGCACGGTGTAGTCCAATTTTTGGCAGGCCGCGTCGGTGGATTCGACCGCGCTGAGTGTGTTGGTCGGCGCGGCGGTGGCCGTGCGAGTGGGTTGAGGGATGCGCAGCTTGTTGCCGATGGTGAGCGGGCTGCAGGATGCCGGCAGGCTGTTCTCGAGGACAATGCTGGCTACACTGATATTGAAAGCCAGGGCGATCGAAATACAGGAGTCGCCGGATGAGATCGTGTATTCGATGGGTGGCAGGGGGGTCCAGGTGGGCGCCAGGGTGGGGGTCAGCGAGGCCGTCGGGGTCAGTGTGATGGTTGGCGTCTGGGAGGGCGTGGGAGTCCCGGTGGCTTTCGCAATGGAACCGGTGGAATTCAAGCCGATATAGACGAACACAGCGCCGATGATGAGGACGAGCGCAAGGATGCCGAGCGCAACCGGCAGGCTCAAGGTGATCTCTGGCATGCGGGTCCCCTGGATCGGTTTGGCTTTTTTGGCCGTCTCAGGGGTGTTGATGGTGGTACCGCAGACCGGGCAACGGCTGGCGTTATCGCTCAGGCGCGTGCCGCAGGTCGGACATAGTTTGGTTGGTTTTGAATCAGGACTCATTGGTTTCCTTATAATCAGGACTTCCTTTAATCAGGGCAAAATTATACCATTCCACGATAGAGATGGTCACCGGGGCTACGCAAGGTTCCCCGGCTGTGATATGCTCGATGGGATGGATTCACACAGCATCTATATCCATATTCCATTCTGTCGACAGCGGTGTCTGTACTGTGATTTTAACACCTATACCGGCCGGTCTGCGGACATTCCAACCTATGTGGAGGCTTTGTGCCGGGAGATCAGCGAGGTGGCCGGCAGCAGGGATGAACCGGTCCCGATCCGTACAATCTACTTTGGCGGTGGCACACCGTCGTTGTTATCACTGGGGCAATTCCAGAAGATCCTGAATACAGTGAGACGCTCCTTCAAGACTGAAGAACTAAAGGAGATCAGCCTTGAAGCCAATCCCGGCACGGTCGACAGACCTTACTTAGCCGGGCTGCTGGAGCTGGGTGTCAACCGGCTCAGCCTGGGCGCCCAATCGGCGCTGCCGCACGAGCTGGCGCTTTTGGGCAGGATCCACACGGTGACCGGCATCCGTCAGGCAGTTGAGGATGCGCGTCAGGCGGGTTTTGATAACCTGAACTTAGATTTCATGTACGGTTTACCCGGCCAAAAGACAACGGACTGGCAGGCCAGCCTGGACCTGGCGATCCAGCTGCACCCGGAGCACCTATCCTGCTATGCCCTGACGCTGGAGGAGAACACACCCCTGGCACGCAGGATCGCTGCGGATGATCTTCCCGCTGTGGATGATGACCAGGCTGCCGATTGCTATGAGATGGCCATGGATCAGCTGGCATCGGCCGGTTATGAACAATATGAGATCTCGAACTGGGCTTTATCCCGAACTGGGAATTTGCTCAGCTGCGACCACAATCTTCAATACTGGCATAACGATCCCTACCTGGGATTTGGTGCGGGAGCGCATGGCTACAGCCAGGGGATGCGGACTGCCAATGTCTGCGGGATCGACGCGTACATCGCACGAATAAAGGATGGCGCGCCACAACCATACCCATTATCCCCGGCCAATGAGAACCGGTTGGCAATCGATAAGGCTGCGCGGCTTCAGGAAGGCCTGATGGTTGGCCTGAGATTGACAAAAGAAGGAATTGCGCGTAGCCAATATATTGACCAGTATCATATCGATATTTATCAAAAATATCCAAGTCAGATCGATGGTCTAATTCAAACCGGACTGTTGGAGTGGGTTGGAGGGGAAAAGGAACAACTCCGGTTGACGCGCAGGGGCAGGTTGCTCGGTAACCAGGTGTTCATGCAATTTGTGGGGGATTAATCCGATCAGGCGACGGTGACCCGCGTTCCCATGCCGTTCTTATCCCATTCACCGGTGTCGATGACCGGGGTGGACCAGCGATAGATCCATTTGGCTTCCTCATTTTTCATGTTGATACAACCGTGACTCATGGGGATGCCGAAGCTGTCGTGCCAGTAGGTGCCATGGAAAGCCACACCAACATCCCACACGAAGAAGGACGTCCACGGGACGCCCGGGAATTCGTATGCCTCGGGATCGTTGGTGATCATGCCGTCGCCCATGTGCTTGGAGGGCATCTTGATCTCAATATTGAATTTTCCGCGCGGCGTCTTGGTCGGCACGCCGTTGCTGGACTCGGTATCGATGCCGGAGGAGATCTTCGTATTGAGCACTACTGTGTCGCCTTCATAAGCGGTCAGGGTCTGATCCGTGAGGGAGACTTCGATCCGTTTCTTGTCCGGTGGAACGTCGCTGGAAAGCGGCGCAAGTTCTTCAGGTTGAATGAAGCGGAAATGGCTGGCCGGGGCGCGGTACTGCAGTTCGCCCAATTCATCGGTGATGATGTACCAGGGTGTGCCATCCATGCCGCCTGCGAGTCCGGTCACCCAGTGGGTCGAGCCGTAATACAGGCGGTAAACCTGTTCCCAGGTCCCTGATTTGAGAAGGCGATAGGCCTGTGTGAAGGGTACTGTGACTTCACATAAGGCGCCTCCGGTTGGGATGGTCCGTTCGACCGGATTCAGGAGGTATTTCACCTTAACCAGCTTGCCGCTGTGCATATAACCGCGCCAGACACGGTACCAGCGAGGATTGTAAGACGGTCCGCTTTCTGAGACCACCTCGTTATACACATTGACCAGCTCATCGCGGAAATGTTGGAACAGGATAAGGCTGCCATCGTCCGCTTTGCGGTAAACGCTGAGCGATTTGGCTGAGACGCGCCCCAGGCTGGGCGAGACCAGTTTGGCAGCGACGCCCTGCAGGGGGCGGAATGCCAGGCTCGACAGACTGAGCATGCCCAGTTTCAGGAAAGCGCGACGCTGTAAAGTCGGTACCATAGTGCAATCATTATAACAAAATACGGACAAGAATTGTCAGGTTTGAGATTAAAAAAGAGTGAGGATTTTCACCTCACTCCGGGTTGATCTGGATCCTGAACTATTTTTTCTTCAGGATGATACGCGCATCAACGACTTTCAAACCATTGCCCTTCTCATAGACGATCACCGGATTGGCGTCGGTTTCTGCAATCTCATCCGCGAGGTCGATAATCAGCGCGGAGAATTTGCACAGCACATCCACCAGGGCAGCCTTGTCGCGCGGAGCCTCACCGCGGACGCCATCCAGGATGGGTGCACCCCGGATTTCAGTCAGCATTTGTTCAGCCTGACCGCGGGAGACGGGTGCCACCCGGAAGGTCACATCCTTGAGCACTTCCACAAAGATCCCGCCCAGACCGAACATCTGGGTTGGACCGAAACTGGGATCATTGACCGAACCCATGATGACCTCTGTGCCCCAGGGTGCCATTTCCTGGATGGCGACACCATGGATATTGGCATCGGCTTTGTAGGCTTTGGCATTGGCCAGGATGGTCTTATAGGCTTCACGTACAGCTGCCGCGTCCTTGACATTGACCTTAACACCACCGGCATCGGATTTATGGATGATCTCGGGGGAGACGATTTTCATGACCACCGGGTAACCGGTCGTATCGGCATGCTTAACCGCCTCATCTTCAGTGGTGGCCAGGGTGGTTTTGGTGGTCGGCAGACCGTATATCTCAAAGATCTGCTTGGCTTCGATCTCGGTCAGGGCGCTGCGTTTTTCGGCACGGGCTTTGGCGATGATCTTTCGGGCAGTGGTGCTGTCCACACCCGTGCAGTTAACCGCCGGGTCTGCCTTGGATTCACGCAGGCGCGTATATTCACGCAGGGTGGCCACCGCATTGATGGCGCGATCCGGTGCACCGAAGGCAGGGATGCCTTGCTCTACCAGCCATTGGATGGCTTTGTCGGAACGTTCCCCACCGACAAATGAGACGGTTACCGGTTTACCCTTGACACCGGATTCATCGACGGCGCGCTTAATCGCCTCGGCGATCTGCTGAGGATCGGTCATGGCGGTTTCACAGTAAAGGACGGTCAGACCATGTGTCCAGGGGTGAGCAATGGCAAAACGGGTGGTCTCAAAATACCACTCATTGCCGGCCATGCCGGTCATATCCACAGGATTCTTGGCGGACCCGAATTCCGGCATATGTTTGCGTAATTCCAGCTGGACATCTTCCGGTGCGAAATGCAGAGGCAGGCCGCATCTTTCGGCGGCGTCGGTTGCCAGGACGCCCACACCACCGCCATTGGTCAGGACAAGCAGGTTATCGCCCATCATGGGCGGTTGGATGGAAAGCGCCAACACCCGGTCGAACAGATCATCCAGATCAGTCGCCTGGATCACACCGGCCTGTTTAAAAGCTGCGCCATAGACCTTAACCGCGCCGGCCAGGGAGCCGGTATGCGAAGCCGCCGCGGCTGCGCCGTGGGCAGAAATACCGGCTTTTAATGCCACGATGGGTTTGTTCACCTTCTGGGCTGCCTCGATAAAACTGCGCCCATTCTTGAATCCTTCGATATACAGCGCAATGCAGGAGGTGTTTTCATCTGCACCCAGCCAGGTGACCAGGTCAGTGAAATTGACATCGCACATGTTGCCATTGGAGATGAGCTTGTCGAAACCGACCCGGCGGACATAGGTCGATGCATCCAGCGCGATCAGCAGGGCACCGCTCTGGGATGCCAGCGAGACCTTGCCAGGCAAGGGCAGACAGGGCGCAAAGGATGCGTTCAATTTATCAGAGTTCGACAGGGTCCCCACAATATTGGGTCCGAGGATGCGCATGTTGTACTGGCGGGCGATCACGACCAGTTCATCTTCCATATCCTTGCGGCCAACCTCGCTGAAACCCGAGGTGATCAGGATGATACCTTTGACCTTCTTCTTGCCGCATTCGATCAATTCCTGTGCCACGATCTTGGCCGGGATGGTCATGACGGCCGCATCCACATCACCCGGAACATCACCGATGTTCTTGTAGACCTTGAGACCGAGAATCTCGGTCGCCTCCGGATTAATCGGATAGATCTTGCCCGGGTAGCCGTCCTTGATGAGATTATCGATGACGGTGTAACCGATCTTACCGGGTTTGGCAGATGCCCCGATGACAGCGATTGATTTTGGCCGTAACAAGCCGTTTAATAAGTCGTGATCCACTGTGATCCTCCAGGTGATTTACTTTTATGATTAATAATGGCTTTCACTAGTATATCTTAATAGCCCGTGACTGCTTATGGTGACAAATATCATCCAATCGATGGATAAACCTCGCAATCGGAATCAACCAAAAAAACGCTCAGGTTGACCGTGTGCATGGGTGGAAACCCGGAATATACTGCCTGCCAGCGCATCCTGAGACTGCTCAGCCGGGGGTAATAATGAACGTGAAGAAGTGACATACAGATCGGTGAGATCAGGCCCTCCGAAGGTGCAGGCTGTGATGCAGCGGGTCGGGAAGCGCAGCTGTGACAGCTGTTTCCCGGATGGATCGTGCACTTGAATGCGACCCCCAGCACAGATCACGATCCACAGGTTGCCTTCGGTATCGACTGCCATGCCATCCGGAAGACCATCGCCTGTGACTTCAAGGAATACCCGTTGGTTGGTCAGCTTTCCGGCAGGCAGGTTGAAATCGTACTGCCAGACAATTCGCCTCAGGGTATCGGTAAAGTAGAACCGGGTGTTTTCTTTGTTCCACCCCAGACCATTCGAAATGGTGATACCGGTCTGCATGGTTCGAAGCCGCAAATCAGAGCCGAGGCAATAAAGCGAGCTGGTGGCACCGGTTTCGGTCATCGTGCCGGTCCAAAAACGCCCGGCGGCATCCACCATGCCGTCATTGAAGCGTGCGCCTGGTTTCCCCGCTTCAGGATCCGCCAGCAGTGTCAGATGGGAACGGTCTGGATCCCATCTTTGGATGCCCCTGGATGTGGCTAATACCAAACCCCCAGAGCTCTCGAAGGCCAGACAACCCACTTTCAGATCGACCTGATGGGTAATCGGGTTCGTTTCCCGGGCAGACTGGGAATGCACCGCTCCGGCATCGATATCCACCCAGTAGAGCTTGTTTTCCGACGGGTGCCAGCGCGGCGATTCACCCAGCAGGTCCCGGCAGTTGGAGAAAACCTCAATGTCGTTCATGGACTATGATCTGAAAACTGCTCAGGCCGATTTGTTATAGCGTTTCTTGATGGAGGGCACCAGGTAATCGCTGAAAGCGCGTGCCTGGTCATAATCGGGCTGCCAGCCCCAATCCTGCCGGGCGGCCGAATCATCAGTATCCCCAGGCCAGGTGTCAATGATCGCCTGTCGACTGGCGTGCGGTTCGAAATCGATCGCCGCCGAAGGGAAATTCGCCACAACGATATCGCGGATCTCGCCGGCCGTAGGGGCGAAACTGGTCACATTATAGACCGTCCGGGTAAGCGCTTCGCTTGGGGCCGATTCAAGTTGAAGCAATGCCTTGACGGCATCCGGCATGGCCATGAAGGGCAGGCGTGCATCTTCGCGCACGAAAGCGTGATAGGGCAGGTTCTGGGCGGCGTGATGTAGCATCTCAGGCCCGTAATCGCTGGTCCCACCGGTCGGGATGGTCTCGGCACTGATCAGGCCGGGGAAGCGGATGGCGCGGAAGTCGATGGTGTGCTTGACCTGGTCGGCCGCCAGCTGTTTGTAATGATGTGAATAGTAGCGCCCCAAGTGTTCACAATATAGTTTGTTGCAGCCATACATCGTGGTCGGAAACAGGTAATCCTCTTCGCGGACCTTGCCTACTTTGCGCTTTTCTGCAAGGGTTGGCAAACCGTAAACCGCAATGGAGGAGGGATAGATGAATTTCACCGCCTGGCCCTGCCACTGGGACTGCTCGACGCCCAGGCGCAGCAGGTTCAAGGTGCCTTCGACATTCACTTTGTGACCGGTTTCGGGATTGTATTCCGCTTTGGTGGAAAGGATGGATGCCAGGTGGAAGATCACGCGGATCTCATATTCCGCGACCAGCCTGCCCAGCAGCATGTTATCCAGGATATCCCCCTGGATGAATTGCTGGCAGTAGGGGACGAGGGCTTGATCGAGCGGTGAGACATCCAATCCGACGATACGCGTTCCAGGCTGCGCGCAGAGGCTGCGGGCCAACCCGTGTCCGATCTCCCCGTTGATCCCCGTGATGAGAATGACCTGATTGCGCATGATATTCCTTTCACAATTTACAAAAAAAGTTCTGAAAATTTACTTTTCAGAACTTTTGAAAGCGATATGATTTATGAAGTTGCGGTTTTGGTCTTGTTGGTTTTAAACCAGGTCCGCCACTCCTTGTTCTCCCAGACCACCAGGATGGGTGCGGCGATGAAGATGGAGGAATACGTACCGCTCAGCAGACCGACCAGCAGGATGACGGCGAATTCGCGCAGGGTGACACCACCGAACAGCGCCAGTGCCAACAGCATGAATTCAACAGTCATCAACTGGGTGTTGATCGAGCGCTGCAGGGTCTGGATGATCGAGTGGTTGACCAGCTTTTCAAATGGAAGCCGGCGTAAAAGTGAGGAATTCTCGCGAATACGGTCGAAGACCACGATCTTATCCTGCACGGAGAAACCGATGACCGTTAGCAGAGCCGTCAGGAATAGCGAATCAACCTGCCAGCCGAAGTACCTACCACCGATGTTGGCCAGGCTCATGACGATCAAAATGTCGTGCAACATGGCGATGATGGCACAGATTCCATAGCGGAAGGCATGCGGGATACCCCGGAAAGCGTAGGTGACGTACAGAACGACTGCCAGACCGGCGATGGCGACAGCCATGGCTGCCCGGGAGGCGACTTCCTGGCCGACCGTCGGACCGACGCTGTCGGAAGTGCGGATGGTCACGGTATCGTTGAAAGTGGATTCGAGGGCTTTGATCATCGTGCTCTGTTGGGTTTCATCCATGAAGGGTGTTCGAATGATCAGAACATCCTCTTCGCCAGTCGGTTGGACCTGGACATCCGTGATGCCCTGGTCCTGGTAGAGCTTGAATACTTCCGTGTTGACAGGCGCCTTGCCGCTGTCGAAACTGATCTCAAGAATGCTGCCCCCGGTGAAATCGATGGCCAGGGGAAGACCATTCATCGCCCACAGGATCATACCCGGCAGGATGATGAGTAAAGACAGTGCAAAGAACCAGTATCGTTTACCAAGAATATCGATCATGAGTACCTCTTAGATGCCAAACCAGCTGGATAGCTTGGTTGGTTTAACGTTGTCAAACAAGACGGTCAGCAGGGTGCGGGTGACCATCAAGGCTGTGAACAAGCTGATGGCGATACCCAGGAACAAAGTGACCGCAAAACCCTTGACGATGGTGGCTCCGTATTGTGAACCAAACCAGAAAAGGATCAGACTGGTGATCAGTGTGGCAATATTCGAGTCACGGATGGAAGGCCAGGCACGCTGGAAGCCCAGTGCAACAGCCTGTTTGACACTGCGGCCATTGCGCAACTCTTCCTTCACGCGCTCAAAGATCAGGATGTTCGCATCCAGTGCACTGCCGGTGCTGAGAAGGAATCCGGCGATACCCGAGAGGGTCAGGGTGACCGGCAGGAGCTTGTACACCGCGAGCGTGGTCCCTGCGAAGATCAGGATGGCGACATCGGCGATCAAACCCGGTACACGGTAGAACAGACCCATGAAGAGAATGACAATGATCAGGCCGATCATGCCGGCGATCAGGCTTTTTTGCAGGGAATCAGAACCAAGCGAGGGACCGACCACCCGGCTCTCAGCCACCACGAATGGCACCGGCAGGGAGCCATAACGCAGCTGGATTGCCAGGGCATTGGCCGTGTCAAGGGTGAATGAACCCTGGATGACAGCCTGGCCTTCAGTGATGGCCGTATTGATGACCGGTGCGGAGATAACCTTGTTATCCAGCACAATGCCAAGATACTTGCCAACATGAGTGCTGGTGTAATCTGCCCAGATCTTCTTGCCATGATCCGTTAGAGTGAAGCTGACCTGATATTCACCCAGGGAATCCTGGGTTACACCCACTTCCGAAAAATCGGAACCGGTGGAAATAGCCAAAAGGGTGGGCACTTCCGTGGCTGCCGCAGGATCGGTCGCGGCGGGGGTGGCGCTTGCCTCCGGCGTGGCGGTGGGCAATGCTTCGGGTGTGGGTTGTGTGGTTGTCGTGCCGGTGACACCGGAATAATCGACATTCACAACAGTCCCTTCAGCCAGAGGCGTGTCGCCCATTTCAACGAAGGACAGCTGGCCGACTTGGCGCAGGACCGAGATGACTTCCTCGGTATTGGTCAGCCCGGGGAATTCGCCCACGATGCGGCGATTACCGGCCACCTGGAAGACCACTTCACTGACCCCCAGGCCGTTGGCACGGTTTTCAAAGATGGTCTTGGCATCATCCATGGATTGGGTGGTGACTTCAGATTCGGCCGGCAGGTCGACTTCAAGCACGACCTGCATACCGCCCCGCAGATCGAGACCTAATTTGGTGTCGAGATCTCGGACGAAATTTCCAATATGGATGGAACTGGATGGCAGGTTGATCCAAACGACCGCTGCCACAACTAACAGGATAATGACGAGATTGATGGTTGTCTTGCGCGTCATGCTAGTAAAACCTCCAGACACAATAAAATGCCAGTGCTTAGCTGGCGACGCAAGATTATACCCCCATTGAACACTAGTGAGTAGGTGTCAGACCTGCTTGTGATTTGGATGAAATTTCATCAACTCCTGTAAGGCGGCGGCAGCAACTTCGTCAAGATCAAAGTTATCAGTGGCAATATAGATGTCGGCATTTTCACGGGCATGGGCCAGCCGGTCGAGTTCAATCCGGTATTCTTCTTCCGTCCAATCCAGATTTCGCCTTTGGATGGTGACCGGATAGGATGCATCCAGGTAGATCAGGACATCCGGGTTGGTGAGCTGCCGCCACATGCTTGGGACGTAAGAGTGTTCCTGGGCGATGGCACGGACGAATGAATAATGGGTGGATAAACGATCAGCCAGAGAGGTTTTTCCCGCTCCGCATGGACCAACGATCCCGACCTTTATCGTATGCATCGTTGTGTCCTCCCTGCCGCGTGTTCAATCCCCGGGACTACACGGCAGACTGACCGTCATGCGTCTGACACCGTCCGTCTCAGCAGAAGTTGTCTTCAGGGTTATGACGCTGATATCATCTGACGGACGCTGGTCGTCCAGGTGCAGGGCTGTCGTGAGAAGTGAGTCCGATATTGCCTGGGGTGTGGGATCCTCGTCCTCGATGATCGCCTGGAGCGTCTCGCAGACATCCATTTTATGCCCGCTTCGTTCACCGGCATGCACCACACCATCGGTGAACATGACGACGGTCAATCCGGCTTCCAGGGGCAGCTCGGTGATCGAAGGCCGGACATTGCGATTGGTGCCGATCGGGGTACTTTCACCGGACAGGCTGTCGATCTTGCCTTCACGTACGAGAAAGACGGGAGCGGGGTTGTTGCGGGTGATAACCATCGTATTGGTGATCAGGTCCACAGACAGGATGTTCAGTGTGGCAGAGACCTTGCCTTTGCGTTCGGTATAGAGATTGTCTGAAGCTGCCCGGGCAGCTGCGCCATCCCGGACGCCATCCGCCAGCAGGCCGATGACCTTGCGTACGACCAGGGTGGAGACGGCTTTTGCTCCGCGACCGGAGGTTTGCCCATCGGCCAGCACAACTGATAGGCCGCCATTGGGTCGTTCGATAACTTCCAAAGTATCACCACTTTCGGAAGTGGCGTATTTGTTGATCTTGGAAACGGCAATCTGGATGTTCATGCCTTCGATTTTACATCAATTCCGGACTATGGTCGGTTGAATTTTGTAACCATTGCGAATTAATGGCATCCAAATGATGTAAACAAGCTATAATATTATTTGATCAAAGTTGAGAAAAGAGGACTGTTTCAATGTTCAATGAACCCATTCATGTTACTGACGCCGCTTTTGAGAAGAGCGTATTACAATCCGAATTGCCGGTGATCGTCGATTTTTGGGCACCCTGGTGCGGACCCTGTAAAATGGTAGCTCCTATCCTTGACAAACTGGCCACCGAAATGGCCGGCAAACTCATCGTCGCCAAGGTCAACACGGATGAAAACAACGAGTGGGCCGGCAAGTACGGCGTCCAGGGCATCCCGACCATGTTGTTTATATCAGACGGCAAGATCGTTCACCGCCAGGTGGGCGCAATGCCGGAATCCATGCTGCGTGAGACCGTCAATCAATTCATGGAAGTGGTTGGCGAGAAGAAATAAAGTTTTCTTTGAAATAAAGCAATGCCGGGCGTTAAGCCCGGCATTGTTGTTAATATTACAGTAGCAGGGCAACGCGCTGCGCCCTTATAATGCAGGGCTATTCTGTAAATCCCCCTCACCACAGGGAAAACTAATCACATTTACTTGTTCAGGGTTCATTAGAAACTAATCCTGTTAATAACTCAAATACTGGCCTCTCCCCGCTTTTAGTGGGGAGAGGATGATATTTTCCAAAACAAGCCTTGGTGTGCTTCGTGTCCTTTGTGGTGAGTGATTCTATTCTTCCACACGCTGGATGTTGGCACCCAGGGCTTTCAATTTCTCATCCACGCGCTCATAGCCACGCTCGATCTGGCTGATGTTGCGAATGACCGATTTACCCTTGGCCGATAATGCTGCCAATAAAAGGGCCATACCGGCACGGATATCGGGGCTCTCCATCTTCTCGCCGTACAGACGGCTGGGTCCCTGAATAATGGCACGGTGCGGGTCGCACAGAACGATCTGGGCACCCATACCGACCAGCTTGTCGGTGAAATACATGCGGCTGGGGTACATCCAGTCATGCATCAGGATGCTGCCCTTCGACAGGGTCGCCATGACGATCGCGATGCTCATCAGGTCGGAGGGAAATCCCGGCCAGGGCATGACACTGATCTCGGGGATGGCGCCGCCCAGGTCCGGTTCGATCTCGAGCTTCTGTTCGGCCGGGACCATAACGTCATCACCTTCAACGATCCATTCAACCCCAAGGCGTTTGAACACCAGTGCGATCATATCCATATACTGCGGCGCAGCATGGCGGATGCGGATGGAACCATGCGTGGCGACCGCTGCGCCGATGTAACTGACCACCTCCAGGTAATCCGGGCCGATGGTGTATTCCGCGGCATGCAGCTTATCCACACCGGAGATCTTCAGCGTGTTCGAACCGATATGCAGTATTTTTGCCCCCATGGCAACCAACAGATGACAGAGTTCCTGGACATGCGGTTCGGAAGCGGCGTTATGGATGACCGTGTCACCCCTGGCGGTAACCGCTGCCATGATGGTGTTTTCCGTACCGGTCACGCTGGCTTCATCCAGCAGGATGTTTGCACCCTGCAGTCTCTTTGCCGAGAAATGGAAGGAGCGGTCATAGGTGACTTCTGCCCCCAGTGCTTTCAGCGCCAGGATATGCGTATCCACCCGGCGGCGGCCGATCACGTCGCCCCCCGGGGGCGGCAGATGTAGCTCACCGGCGCGGGCGGTCATCGGTCCTGCCAGAAGGATCGAAGCTCGTATCTTGCGACACAGATCCGGATCGAGATCGGCCGGACGGACCTCACGGGCGTGCACCTGCCAGGTGTGAGGCTCGAGCGTGGTGATCTCCACACCCAGGCTTTCCAGCAGGCAGCGGATGTTAATGACATCGCGGATCTCGGGAACATTATGGAGCACGACCGGTTCATCTGTCAGAAGGCAGGCAGCCAGCAAGGGCAGAGCGGCATTCTTATTACCCGCAGGGGTTACTTCGCCTTTTAAAGAAATACCGCCTTCGATGATGAATTGTTCCATGGATGACCTCCAGTGAGTGTGGTGACATGCTTAAGGTTATAATCGGGATATGACTATCAATATTCTGATCGCTCTTGTAGTTGGTTTGATTTCAGGCCTGCTCGTCAATTACCTTGCGGATGTTTTACCTGAATTCAGGAAACTGAACCGGCCGGTTTGCAATGCGTGCAAACAACCCTATTCCTGGATTGATTATATACTATTCAAGCCATGCGTTAATTGTCATCAAAAGCGATCTTTACGCAGCCTGCTTGTCTTGATCCTGGTCACCCTGTTGGACATGGTGTTGTGGGTCTTCACCCCACCCATCGGATTCTGGGCTGCCGCACTGGTCGTGGTCTATTTCAGCCTGGTGATCGTGATCGATTTTGAACACCGCCTCGTGATGCATCCGGTCAGCATTGCCGGTGCCTTGATCGGCATCGCGATGGGCACCTGGCAGCATGGATTGCTGTACACCATCCTTGGATGCGGCGCCGGCTTCCTGCTCATGCTGGCCCTGTACTATCTCGGGATCTGGTTCATCAAATTGCTGGCCCGAAAACGTGAAATGACCGGCGTGGATGAGGCCATCGGGTTCGGAGATGTCATCCTGAGTGGCGTGATGGGATTGTTTCTGGGTTGGCCGGGGATCATCGCAGGCTTGTTCCTGACGATCCTGTTGGGCGGTCTGGTCAGCCTGGTTGTCTTGATCGTTCAAGTAAGCCGGAAAAAATATAAAGCCTACTCAGCCATCCCCTATGCACCCTTCATCGCCCTGGCTACGATGATCCTGCTGCTCCTGGCCCGGAACTGATCACTTCAGGCGGGACCTTATCCCGATATTGTTCCATCGTTTTCATGAACTGCTCGCTCAATAACCTGGCCTGTGCTGCATAGGCTGACGCATCCTGCCAGGTTGCCTGGGGATCCAGCAGTTCTTCGGGAACGCCGGGGCATTGCTCCGGGATCTCAAGATTGAAGAAGGGCTCACGCCTGAACGGGACAGCGTCCAGGATCGCCATCCAGGGCGGCTTTGATCATTGCCCGGGTGTAAGGGAGGTGCATCCTTTTTCCAATTCCAAACATTCCGCCGGACCAGCCGGTATTGACCAGCCAAATATGGGTCTGGTGTTTGCTGGATGCGCTCACCCAGCATAGCGGCATAGACCATTGGATGGAGCGGCAGGAAGGGGGCGGCAAAGCAGGTCGAGAATGTCGCCTGAGGTTGTGAACCGAGGTTGACTTCCGTGCCCGCCAGCTTTGAGGTGTAGCCGGCCAGGAAGTAGTACATGGCCTGGTCAGGCGAAAGGCGCGCAATGGGTGGCAGGACGCCAGAGGCATCTGCGGTCAGGAAAAAGATATTTGTCGGGTGCCCCGCAGTTTCTTTCTGGTAATGGTTCTCAATGAAATGCAAAGGATAAGCCGCCCGGGTGTTTTCGGTGATCTCATCCGAATTGAAGTCGATCTCGCGGGTCTGTGGATCGATCACCACATTTTCGATCAGGGCACCAAAACGATGGATGGCCTGCCAGATCAAGGGTTCATATTTCGGGCTGAGCCGGATGGTCTTGGCATAACAGCCCCCTTCAAAATTGAAAATACCCTGCTCGGACCAGCCATGCTCATCATCGCCGATCAACCGGCGATCGGGTGAGGAGGAAAGCGTGGTTTTACCGGTACCGGATAGTCCGAAGAACAGGGCTACATCGCCTTTGTCACCCACGTTCGCCGAGCAATGCATCGGAAAGACATTTCGTTTCGGCATCAAGTAGTTCATCAAGCTGAAAACGGATTTTTTCACTTCACCGGCATAGGCGGTCCCGCCGATCAGGATCACTCGTTCAATTAGATTCAAGACAATGAACGTGGAGGAGTTCGTGCCGGCTTTTTCGGGTTGGATGATGATTTCCGGCGCATGCAGGATGGTTACATCCGGGCTGACGGGAGCGGATATACCGGGTGAGCTTGGCATTAACAGATCCTGGCAGAAAAGACCATACCAGGCTTGCGAGCTGATCATCCGCACGCTCATGCGGTAAAGGGGATCCTGACCGACACTGACATCATCGATGTACATCGGATGGCTGCACAGGTGCTCGAGCATGCTGTCATACAAATACCGGTATGCCTGGGGAGGTAAGGGCTGGTTGATCTTGCCACACCAGATATCCGAAGCACCCTCTGACTGGAGGATATATTTATCGTTCGGTGAGCGGCCGGTGTGATGACCGGTATGGACAACCAGGGCGCCATCATTGGATAACAGACCCTCGTGGTTCAGGATGGCCTGCTCGACATGCCCGGCGGGTGTCAATCCATATTGAACCATGGGAAGGGATTTGAATCCCAAAGCGGTTAAGTGGGATTCAAGTGAAGGGGGTTGGGACAAATCACGACTCCGTTTTATTGGGATGATCCGTTGATATAGGCATACCAGTAACCCAACAATTGCTGGGCAGGTTTACCGTGGATCGAAGGTGATGTATCGATCAACCGTGTGGGGGGGAAATACCCCTGGCTGATGAAGCCCGCCAACCAGTCACGATAATTCACGACCGTCAGGGCGGCACGATAGATCTCAGTCTGAATATTCGTATCGATCGCTCCGCAAGGAAGGTCCTTTGAACCCAGGCACCCGGTGGCGCTGGATTGTGCCGAGGGGTAATCGATACCGATATAGATCGGCTTGGCATAGATTTCATACAATGGATAAACGGTGGCATCGATCATGCCGGCAAGACCATCCTCAAGCTCGATCAAGCCGGGGTTTGGGTTGGTTGTGATGGGTCCATTAAAGGAGATATAAAAGGCATCGATTGAACCCAGAAACGCCGGGGTGGAACTGAAGCTTTGTGGGTAATTCATCGCCCAGATAAGCCGGCCGGTGTAATGGGAGCGGACTGCGGTGAGGATATCCATCCAATAGGTGATGCTTTCCCCGGGTGCATCCGATGGGCTTCCATCCAGGTAGGTACCACCTGGCAGAGAGGGCAGGGTCCAGGCGCCGCCGATCACCAGATTCCTGACACCGGATTGCTCCGCCAGATCCGCGAAATGAATGATGAAACGCTCATAGCCGAGATACCAGCGTTTCCACCAGTCAGCGTCATGAGTGGATGCCTGCCACCACGTATCAGCTGTATCGTCGAATTTCAATTGCGGGTAGACAACCACGTTCAATCCAAGCTGCTGGGCTTGCCAGATCAGCTCATAGGTTTCCTGCCAGCCGGGCGACTGGCTCAAGGATAAGTCGCAATATGGATTTCCCGAATCGGTGCAGGACCAGGAAGGTGTCAAAACGATCGTATTGGCACCGGTCACCTGGACATCCCGAAGCGCATTCACCATGTGGGCAGACCAGGTCGGGTCGTAAGCGGTTGAGAATTCGATCCCGGTGAGGTAGTCCGGTCCGTAAGGGAGGACGGCATCCATCAGTTCCGGGGTTTTAGACAAATCAAGCGATTGCCAGCCGGCGATCATATCCTGGACGATCTTCGAGTCTGCCGGCAAGCTCCGTCCGGCAGGATCACTGCCCGGGGTGGCGATATCATCCGCCAGGCCGCACTGTTCGTTGCGACAATAACGGTAGGTGAAATTGCCTGCAAGGTTGATCGGATTGTATACCGTGAAGGTCCAGTGCCGATCGGCCGCCTGCCACATTGGAATGGGTTCCATCCATCCATACGGATTGAATTGGATCGATACCCGGTCATCGGCCGGGGTGCTATCGGGCGCGACTGCATCGAATTGGATGGGTTCGGTTCCTTCAGCCAGCCAGGTTGTGACTTCGTCCTGGATAATGGTATCCACCGACGGTACGACCAGCCCGCGCAACTTGAATTTGCCCTGTTCATCCAACTCTGAATTCCAGAAGCCATCCCCCAGGGTGTATTTATATTCAATATAGGTGCCGGCTGAAACGGACAAGGTGAGATATTGCCGGCCGTCTTCCAGGCCGGCCATGATCGGCACGCGGGCTGCCGATACGCTGGTACCACCTGCCAGGTCCGTGAAGGTATTTCCAAGCTGGCGGATGCTGCCGGCCACACGCACGGGCAGATTTTTATATTCATCCGGCACTTGCAGCAGGAAGGTCAGATTCACCGGTTGTCCGGGGATGAGCTGGATATTTGCCGGGGTTGTCAGGCCGGTTTTGATCAGCGCTCCCTGCTGGAATGGCAGATAATCTCCGTCCAGCGAATAAGCCACCAGGTTATGTGTACCGTCCGGCAAGCCATTAATGATGAAGCTTCCATCAGAAGCCGTAAAACTCGACCGGCCGCCGGCACAGACCAGGATATCAGGCACCGGCGTATTGGTCGTGATATCCAATACGGAACCGACGATCTTCCCCGTGCCTGCCTGATAGGGCTGGTCGCTCCAGGCGGTAACCGTATCGTAAATGGTCAGCGGTGCATCCACCACGGCCATGCGATAACGAATATCCTGGCCGGAGGAATCCACTTCCATGATCGGGACGGCATCGCTGCGTGAGTAACGGTACTTGAGCACGGTCCCCAGGGTTACGGGCAACTCAAGTGAAAAATGCGAGTCATCCCTTTTATCCATTTTGAAGGTGGTCGGATTTAGTCCCAGGCCGGTCACTTCATCCAGAATATTGATAATGACCGATCCGGGTGCGTTTTCAACCGAGGGAACTTCCACCATGAACAGCACGGCCGCTTGCGGGATGTCTAAGGAAGAAGTGGCAGGAGAGGTGGGTGGATTAACGGCACAGGCTGAGAGTAGAGTCGTCAGCAGGATGACAAGGCAGGAGGTTGTTTTCAGTTGGCGCATTAGGTGTCTTTGATGAGTTGATTAAATTCCTGCCGAATCTCATTGACCTGGTCAGCCAGGCTTCCCAAAACGCCATTCACAAATCGGGGTGTGCTTTCCGAACCAAAGGTCTTGGAAAGTTCAACTGCTTCATTAATAAGGACCTTGATGGGCGTATCCGCTGTCAAGGCCATTTCCCACAGGGCAATTCGAAGGATGTTGCGGTCTATGGATGCAACCTGGTCGAGTGGCCAATCCGGTGCATATCTGGGCGATCAGGGTGTCCAGGTTCGATGCGATACTTGATCACACCCTGAATGATCTGGATGGCAAAATCAGAAAGTCCGCCTTCAGGGAGGGGATTATCCTGAAGGCGTTGCTCCATGACCGTACCGGGCAGGTGACCGGTCATGTCGATCTCAAACAAGGCCTGCAACGCGACGCTGCGCGCCTTTGTTCTGGGTTTCATGGATTAAACAATTTCCGGTCTGGGTCCATAATCGATGTCATCAACGTGTACATTGATCTGATCGACTTCCATACCGACCAGTTCTGAGATCGACCGGCTGATGTGTTTTTGGATATCCCGGCAGACTTCGCGGATATTGACATCATGGTTCAAGAACCACATAGATATCCACATAAACAACATTATTTTCAACCTCGATGATCACACCGTGATTGACATCTTTCTTCCACAAGCGAGTGCTGCTCGTTGCGGGTGCGGTCCCAAGACGGCTGACACCGGGCGTGCTCAAGGTGGTCAAACGAGCGATACTCAGCAGGACTTCAGGAGCGATGGTGGTTTTACCAATTGGGTTGCTGGATTCAGTCATTTTTACTCCATTGGAACGCAAAGATAACAACCGGCTAAGCATGCAACAGGAGATATTCAAAAAGAATTATAAACCAAAATTACAGGCCTCACTGGCTTCATCCAGTTGGGAGATTTCATCAGCTTTCAATTTCCAGCCGAGAGCAGCGGCATTTTGGGTCAACTGAAGCAGAGTTTTGGCACCGGGGATCGGCAGGGTGCCTTTGCAGCATGGTCCAATTCAGTGCGACCGCAGCCGGGGTTTTTCCGCCATGCTGGTCACCGATCCTGCGCATCAAAGCGATCAAGGGACCGATGGTATTCAGCTGACTGTGCAGGCGGGTCCTGCGAATCCCATCTGGAGGATTTTCCGGAGGAATACTTGCCGGTCAATAACCCCTGCGCCAGTGGACTGTATGCGATCAGACGGATGTTTTCCTTCAAGCAGAGTGACAAAAGTCCATCCTTTTCGATCGAACGGTTCAATAGATGATACTCGACTTGATTTGAAGCCAACTTCAGGCCATGTTTGGCCAGCGTATTGATGGCCGCTTCGGTCTGGGCAAGATTAAAATTGGAAACACCGATGGCACCGATCAGGCCTTCATTTTGAAGTTCTGCCATATCATCCAACCAGGTGGCGGAAGAAATCAGGGGAATCGGCCAGTGGATCTGATAAAGATGAATGCGTTCAAGTCCCAATCGATTAAGACTGCCCATCAATGCACGGCGGAGACTGTTATGGCTCAAGCGCCAGGGATATGGCATGAACTTGGATGCCACGACCACCGTATCGGTGGTCGTTTGAATGAACTTTCCCAGCAACCTTTCGGATACGCCGCTGCCGTATACTTCTGCTGTATCAAAAAATGTGATCCCGGCTCTCAGGGATTCGTCAAACACCGAGCGGGCGTCTTCCTCCCCGTATTCCTTTCCAAAGCCCCAGAACAAACGATCACCCCATGCCCAGGTTCCTGTCCCCATTTCATGTTTGAAAAGATCGACCACTTTTGTGGTTTTCGAGCTGCTAGAGCTCGTCTTCATTTTCACCTTCAGCCCAGAGATCGTCTTCCTCTTCTTCAGTTTCCAGCTCTTCCCATTCGTCCAGTTCGTCGTCCTCATCCCACTTATCTTCATCACTGGTTTCTGAAACGGGCGAGAATGTCATACATCCGGTATCTGGATCCAACTCAACTGCAGCTGCACTGCAGTAGCTGTCATCCAGAAAAACACAGTCGACGTAGTGGCAACGGATGCGCGGCATGCATTCCTCCTAATGGATGTTGGTTAGTAACTTCGATTGGCCCAGCATGATCGCTGAATAGATGAACAGCAGGAGCATCGCGATGGCAGAAGCAAGGCACCAGGGACAAACCGAATGGATGATGAAGAGTTCCACATAGGTCAGGTAAAGCGAATAGAGTGCTCCGAAAGCTGTAATACCAAAAAGCGCCAGCATTATACTCGATGATTCGTGCTTTTGTATCTTCTTAATGATGAGCAATCCGAGAATTAATAGATATCCTGCAGTACCAAGATAGGCGATTGGAATGCCACGCCACACCGAGTAGGCGCTGTTCGTGACGATCTGGCAGTCGCCCATGCCTTCAAAACACAAGACGTCCTGATTGGCAAGTTTGACAACGGAGAGATAGATGGAGACTGCCAACCCAATGATTGCTACGACTATTACGGTCAAGTCGATTTTATTCATGATATGGAATACCCTGCTAACTCGTACGGACATGTTCTGGCTGATATTAGGCAGCGATTTTACCCCACTCATGCGAAACCGTAAAGCATGAAACTAGCCGGGTTTTAAGCGATGAGCTTCGAGAACATTTGGAAGATTTTCCACCCTGGTCAGGACACGGCTGAGCTGTGTGATATCCGTGATCTCGATGATCATGTTGATCACGGCCAGATTCTGATTAAATTTTAGATTGATATCCGCCAGATTGACGCTCTCATCGTTCAGGATGTTGGAAATGTCGCCCATCAAACCCTGGCGGTCATACGCTTTCACTTCCACCGGGATGGGGTAAGTGCGGCGGACTTCACCCCATGAAACCCTTACCAACCGCTCGCGATCCTTGCGACGCAGGACGTTGGGGCAATCACGCCGGTGGATGCTGGCACCCCGACCACGGGTGATATAACCGATGATGTCGTCCCCAGGTACGGGATTGCAGCAGCGGGCGATCGTGGTCAGAATTCCCTTCAAGCCGAGCACCGTGATGGCATCCGACGAAGGGCTTGTTTCTGTGGTGGGTTTACCGACCAGCAATTCGTCCACTTTCTCACGGTCAGTTTCCGCCATTTTGTTGATCACACGGCCAATGTGCAGGTCGCCGCAGCCCAGAGCCACACTGAGTTCCTCGGCATTCTTCAGGTCAAACTGTTTGGCCAGTTCGTCTACATTGACAGCCTCCAGCCCAAGACGACGGAATTCCCGTTCCAATAACAGGCGACCCTGTGAAAGGTTCTGTTCACGGTCCTGCCATTTAAACCACTGGCGGATCTTGGACCTGGCGCGCTGGGTCCGCACCAGACCCAGGGTGGGATTCAGCCAGTCACGACTCGGACCGCCTGTCTTGGCAGTCAGGATGGAGACCTGGTCGCCGGTTTTCAGCGTGTAATCGAGCGTGACCAGCTTGCCGTCCACCTTGGCACCCCGGCAGCGGTGCCCGATCTCGGTATGGACGTGATATGCAAAATCGATCGGGGTGGCACCGGCTGGCAGATCGATGATATCGCCCCGTGGCGTGAATATGTAGACACGATCCTGGAAGACATCCGTCTTCATGCCATCCACGAACTCCTGCGCATCATCGACATCCTGGCGCCATTCCATCAGGCTGCGCAGCCAGTTGACCCGCTGATCGAAAGCCTGATCCGGTTTGGAGCCTTCCTTGTAGCGCCAGTGTGCGGCGATACCATATTCAGCGCTTTGATGCATTTCAGGGGTGCGGATCTGGACTTCCAGAGGCTTGCCATCGTCATAAATGACGGCCGTATGCAGGGATTGATAGAAATTATCCTTGGGAGCTGCGATATAGTCGTCGAACTCATGCGGGATGGGCCGCCAGGTGGTATGGATCACCCCCAGGGCAGCATAACAGGTGGGAATATCCGCCACGATCAGCCGGACGGCACGCAGATCGCGCACCATCTCGAACGGGCGACCTTTTTCGATCATTTTCTTATGAATGGAATAGATATGTTTGGGACGTCCGTAGATCTCGGAATCGATATTGGATTGTTTCAAAAGGGATTTCAAATGTGCTGATGATCTCGTCGATCTGTTTTTCCCGGTCGACCCTGCGCTCATTCAGCTTGTCTGCGATGTTTTTATACTGTTCCGGGTTGATGTACCGAAAGGACAGATCTTCGAGCTCCCATTTGAGCTGCCAGATACCCAGGCGGTTGGCAAGTGGAGCGAAGATCTCCATGGTCTCCTGGGCGATGCGCTCTCGCTTGGCTTCCGGCATATGGAAGAGCGTGCGCATGTTATGCAAGCGATCAGCCAGCTTGATCAGGATCACCCGGACGTCTTCGCCCATGGCCAGGAAGGTCTTGCGAAGCGTCTCTGAAGCCATGTCTCGCTTGCGGCTGGTGACCTTGACCGCAGATGGTTGGGAGGTAACATCCGATGGCTTGTGGATTTTCTTCTCCATCGCCGTTGAGATCTTCAGCATGCTGGTCATCACGGGAGATATTGGGGAGATTGGTCAGCTTCGTGACCCCATCGACCAGCTTGGCGATTTCTTCACCGAAATCACGACGCAGATCGGCCAATGTCACGCTGGTGTCTTCGACCGTATCGTGCAACAGCGCAGCCGCGATCATGATGGCCGGAACGCGCATCTCTCCCAGTATTGCGGCGACCGCCACACAGTGGGTGATATAGGCTTCTCCGGAGGCGCGTTTTTGACCGGCATGCGCTTTTTCCGCGTAGTTATAGGCCCGTTGAATATATTCCTTTTCAACAGGTCCATAACGATCCGGGAGGGAGGCTAACAATTCTTCGATCTTCATTTCAAATATTCAATCAGGCAATCTCGTATAATTCTATGCCAATCTAACCTATTTTACACAGAGCTGCCTGGTTGATACATCTGAAAATACCACACCCTGGGAAAGAAGCAAAGTCTTCAGGTCGCGGTTGGTTGAAGATACGTTCTTAAAGTGGATGGCAGCCATGCCGACTTTTGCGGCTGCCTGCGCGTTCGCCAGCATGTCATCGATAAACAGCAGTTCCCAGGGGTTCAGCTGCAATGCGTTCGGCTGTCAGAATGTAGATTGCATCATCCGGTTTGGCAATGCCTTCCTCGGCTGATATGACCATCAGGTCAAAAACATTATCCAGGTGGAATTTATCGGTAAATACCTCGCGCGCTCCTGAAAAGGCATTGCTCAGGATGGCTTTCTTGAAATCATGGGGCAGGGTCCCGATCAAAGCGATCAGCTCTTCATTGATGCGTTCTTCTGCGAAGATATCCTGGCTCAGATCGATGGATTCCTGCTCACTTAAGTGTAAAAGGTCCTTGATCTCCAGCCAGAACTCAGCCTCACTGATCTTGCCGATCGATGCCCGAGAGGCTGCTTCGGAACCGAATACGGTTGACATGATCTCAGGGTATCCCATACTCAAGCGATCGATCCATTTCTGATGAGCCGGTTGCTGTCCGTTGAGTACCAACACACCCCCGAAATCGCAGATGATGCCCTTGATGGTCATGAGTGGTTCTTATCCTTTACGAGCCGATTGGTCCTGGCAACTTCTGAAAACCAGGTGCCACTGTCCTTGATCGTCCTTTTTTGGGTCTCAAAATCGACGTGGATCAAACCGAAGCGCTGCCGGTACCCCAAGGCCCATTCAAAATTATCCAGCAGGGACCACACAAAGTATCCTTCGATCGGAACCCCGGCACGCATCGCTCTTTCAACCTGGATCAGATGATCCTGCAGGTAACGGATGCGTCGTTCATCACGATCGCGGCCATCGAAATCGATATCCTCCGGAACGGGCACGCCATTTTCAGTGACCAGGATGTGAGCCGGCTTGTAATCGTTATGTACCCTGACCAGCAGGTCGTACAGACCTTCAGGATAGATCTCCCACATCATGGAATATTCATTGCCGGTTGGATTGACCTGACTGGCTTCCAGCAGAGGGATGGATGGGTCGTTTTGAACGACGGCGCGGCTGTAGTAGTTAATCCCCAGGTAATCCGTCGGTTCGGCAATGACCTTTAAGTCATCTGCAATATCGGCATTTACACTCGCCTGGATCATCGGCGCTATCTCTGCCGGGTAGCGACCGTAAAACAATGGATCCAGGATGATCCGGTTAAGCAAGGCATCATATCGTTTTGCTGCCTGGTGATCGGGCTCGGAATCGGTGGCCGGCATGATGGGCGAGAGGTTGATAGCCGCACCGATGCGCGTTCCCGGTTTGGAAAACCGTCTGAGTTCTTTGACCGCCAGTCCGTGAGATAACAATAAGTAATGGATGCTCCTCAGGCACGCCGTCATATCCTGGATTCCGGGAGCATGGATGCCCAGGTAGTAACCCAGGAACGCGGTCACAGAGGGTTCATTGTGTGTGATCCAGTATTGGACCCGGTCGCCATAGGCTTTGCCAACCACACTGGCATACTCAGCGAACCGCAGGACTGTTTCCCGTTCAGGCCAGCCGCCTTTTTCCTGAAGGAGGAGCGGCAGGTCGTAATGGAACAGGGTGGGGAAGGGTTGGATGCCAAGTTCGAGCAGGCGGTCGATCAGGCGTGAATAGAAATCAAGACCCTTTTGGTTGACCGTGCCGCTGCCATCGGGTAGGATGCGCGTCCAGGAGATCGAGAATCGATAGGCATTCAAGTTCAATGTTTTCATGAGGTCGACATCCTCATGCCAGCGATGATAATGATCGGATGCAATGTCCCCATTCTCATTATGATAAACACGCCCGGGTTCATGAGAAAATGTATCCCAGATCGACCGCCCTTTGCCGTCTTCGTTCCAGCCGCCTTCGATCTGGTATGCGGAGGTCGATGCACCCCAGATAAAGCCATCCGGGAAACGTATTTCGTTCAGGTTATCCATCATTGGTTCCTTTGTGATTCAGCATGATCGAATCGCGCGATCAAGTGGTCGAGTGACATGGACTGCAGCGAATCGAGGACGAGATCCGCACCTTGAAAATCCATGCCACGGGTGAGACTGCTGGGTATGATGATACACCGAATACCGGCTGCCCGGGCCGCTTTCAATCCATTGACGGAGTCTTCCAGGATCAAGGTCTCACCAGGTTGAACGGCCAGTTTATGGATGGTTGTGTTGAAGAGCTCGGGATCGGGTTTAACCTGGCTGACCACATCTCCTGTCAGGATGGTATCGAAATGCCGGGTGAGGTCGCGGGGTTCGAGAAAACGATCCAACCAACTGCGGGGTGAGCTTGAAGCGATGGCAACCTTCAAGCCGAGCCGGTGGGCTGCCTCAATGGTATCCAGAACGCCGGGTAAAATGGGCTGCCCCAGCGCCAGTTCAACCGACCGTAACATCCGGCGCGAATCAACCGATTCACGATCCAATGGACCTTTCAGCCTGTCCAAGTCGTCGAGCGGCACCGGAATCTGGGTGTACTTGCCGATGATCTTTTGGAAGTCTTCCAGGGGGTAATTCAGCCCATAGTCCTGGTAGGTCTCACGCCAGGCCTGGTAATCGGCCATTTCTGTATCAATCATCAACCCATCAAAATCAAAAATCAATGCTCTGATCACTGTCAATCCCTTTATGAAAAAAGCCGCTCGAGAGGCGGCTTGAATATAGCATTCATCGTGTTATTTGAGCTTTTCCTGACCGGCAAATTCACGATAAGGAGAGAGGTAGGAGAGGATCTCATGATCCTTTTCGGTTAGTTTCTCCTGGATGATGCGAACAAGCAACTCTGCCACACCCGGACCCAGCATGAATCCCTGCCCACACATCCCGACTGCGTATAGATATCCCTTTAATTCCTTAGCCCAACCGATGATCGGGAATCCATCCGGTGTCATCGGATACAGACCACGCCAGGATCGCCGTACGCGAATATTCGCCAGGCGGGGCATCAATTCGACCAGGCGGCGGGCGGCCATCGGGAGGAACTCGCTGGTTTCATTGGTCAAGTCTCCCCAGATGCTGGGGCTGGGGGTGATGCAGAACAGAATCTGGCCAGTGACATGCTGGTAGAAATAGAAGTTGGCAGAGCCGGGACCTGGCCGTATGTCCACGATCATGGGGTCCAGGAAATGGCTGACCGGTTCGGTGATGGCTGACTCATGCGCATCCGGATTAACCGGTACATCCAGGTTGGCCAGCTGCGCCAGCGGGCGGGCATGCGCTCCACCTGCATTGATGATCACCGGGGCGTAATACTCAGCCTGGGTGGTCTTGACGCCGGTAACGGCATCACCATCGATCAGGTACCCGTTGACAGATTCCTGGAACTGAAACACCGCACCGGCCTTAACTGCCTGTCGGTACATGGCATGCACTGCCAGCAGGGAAGAGGCATTGCCATCGCCCGGGGAATAAGTACAACCGAGCAGGTCCCGGGTATTAATGCCGGGTAACAGATCAATGGTTGCCTCGCGGTCGAGCCAGTTAATATCCAGACCATAGGAATGCTGGATCTTGAGCAGATTCTTGAGGGCTTGTTCTTCCTTATCGCGATAAGCCACGAAGGTGTAGCCGCCCTTAACCCATTCAATATCGTCTCCATACACTTCCTGCCAGGTGGAGAAGATTTCGATGCTGCGCAGGGATAAAGCGATCTTGGCCGGGTCGGAGTGCGTGGCACGCACGCCGCCGATAGCCCGTTTGTTGGATCCCTGACCGACACTGGCAGCGCTATCCAAAACCAGGGTTTTCAAACCGGCCTGGGCGAGGTACAGCGCAGTGGGTGTCCCGATGGAACCGCTGCCGATAATGATGACATCGTAATTGGAGGGATCAGTCATGCTGACCTCCAGATTTGATGCCTGCAAAGATGCCGGCCGGGACCTCGATGAAGACCGGTCGCCTGGTTTGCTCGGTCACCTCGTTGAACGGTATGCCTTCTTCGCGGAAAAGGCGGAGGATCAAGGCATTGCAGGTTTTTGAGCCGCAGGCACCCATACCGGCCCTGGTCACCGCCTTGATCTCATTGATATCCCGTATCCCTTGTTTGATCAAAGCACGGATCTCACCGGCCGTAACCCGTTCACAACGGCAGATTATGGTCTCGTCCTCAATGGTCTTGACGTAATGATCCATGGGCTGTGTGACCGGTTCTCCCTGAACCTGGATCCCGGCGATCTTGCGCGCAATGGCTTTGGGCGCCTCCACCCGAATGATGAGGGTGCGGTCGCTGGTCGGGATGCTGTCGACATCGATGACAGGCACTTCGCCAAGATCGTTTCCCTGGGTATCGGTGACGATCACCTTTTTGTTCTCCGGCAGCCTGTCACGAGGGTACTCGAAGGGAATTGAAACGATCGGTTTTTCTGGATTACTGCGGTAATCCACCAACGTGATCGCAAGCCCCGGACAGAAGGAGACGCATTGCTCACACACACCGCAACAGTAATTATTGCCAAGGAAGACCGGTGTTTTGCGAATATCTGTCTCTTCGATATGGATCAAACCCTGGGGGCAGATGGCCGAACAGGGATCGCAGGGGATCTCCTGGGTGCAGTGGATGACCGGGAAAACCCCGTCCTCCCAGTCTGTGAATTCCTCCAACGATGCTTTGCCGGGTTTGGATTTCAGGATCTCGCCGAGTTCATACCAGGTCGGGGGAACATCCAGATGCATCTGTCCCAGCGAATTGATGATCTCGCGGCCGCGGATCTTGCCTGAAAATATCGCGGCGGAGGCTTCGGCGATCTCCTCGGCATCCCCACCGGCAAAGACCTTCATGCCGTAGTCTTTCGCCTTCAGATAGAACTCATTGACCGGGTCGAGTCCGACCGCGATCAGGACCGTGTCGCAAGCGAAGGAACGTTCGGTGCGAGCCTGGGGCTGGAACTGCCCATCCACGGCGGCGATGGTGACGGATTCGACCTGTTCGTTGCCGTTGGCTGACAGGATCGTGTGAGAGGTATAGATCGGAACACCCATACGGACCAATTTATCTTTATGAACCTTGTAACCGCCGCACTCAGGCAGCGCTTCGACCAAACCGACCACATCGATGCCGGCCTGCAGGGCATGGTATCCCGCGATCAAACCGACATTTCCGCCGCCTACGATGAACAGCTTTTGAGAGGGTTTGACCAGATCCCGATTGACCAGGGTCTGAAAAGCGCCCGCGCCGTAAACGCCCGGGAGCGTGTTGCCGGAAAATGCCAGTGATTTTTCACGAGCCCCGGAGGCAACGAACAGAATTTCAGGTTTGATCAGGATGTATTCGGAACCTTCCTTGAGGACTCCGACTTTCTGATCGCTGAATACTGCCAGCGCGGTGCTTTTCAACCAAATGTCGATGGATTCATGTTCCCGAACCTGTTTTTCGAGCCGCGTGGCGATATCAATCCCGCGCGTCCCGGCGTAAACCGTTGAGACGGAACCGAAGAAGCGGTGGGTCTGGAGGACCAGTTTTCCACCCAGCCGGTGTTTATCATCGATCAAAATGGAATTAATGCCGGCTTTGCCAAGCTCGATGGCAGCAGACAACCCGGCAGGGCCGCCACCGATGATCAGTACCGGGATATCCACTTCCTTGATCACTGCCGGTTCAAGCTGATCGTTCACCTCGGGAAGTACAGGCAATCCATCCAGCGGTTCAACCTGCATGCCAGGTTCCAACATTTCCATGCAGGCTTTCACGGGTTTTTGACCGGCCAGCACCATGCATTGGGAGCATTGCCCGTTGGCGCAGAAGATCCCTTGAGGCGATCCATCCTTGTGATGATGCCCGAAAACATGGATGCCATTGGCGAACAGGGCGGCGGCGATCGTCTCGCCGGCCAATCCGGTCAGGGTCTTTCCCTGCCATGTGAACTCAATGGGAGCATCCGATTTGGGAGTGAGGATGGGGTGTTTGGTGATGCGAAACTCGTTCATGTTTACCTGGTTGTTAACTGTTAAAGTTGCTTGATGAACATTGATTTTACCAAACCTTTACGGATAAGCCACTGAATGGTTTAATAGTTCGATTTCCAATAAAGAAATGGTAAGATAAGATGTTAGATTTTGGAGGAAGCATATGACTAAGATAGCAGTATTAACCAGCGGGGGCGATGCCCCGGGCATGAACGCCGCGATCCGCGCAGTCGTCCGCTCTGGTATTGATAAAGGGTGGGAGGTCGTTGGGGTCAAGCTCGGCTATTATGGCTTGATCAATGGTATTTTTACCCCTCTGGGAGCCCGGGATGTGGGCGGCATCATTCAACGGGGCGGAACGATACTGGGAAGTGCCAGGTGCACTGAATTCATGGAAGAAGAAGGACAATTGAAAGGCATTCGAGCCTTGCGTCAGGAGGGCATCGACGCGTTGGTGGTGATCGGTGGCAACGGCTCGCAAACCGGAGCGCATGCCATTCATAAACATGGATACCCGGTGGTCGGTGTCGCATCCACCATCGATAATGACCTGTATGGATCTGAAATGACCATCGGCGTTGATACCGCCTTGAATATCGCCCTGGAGGCCATCGACCGGCTGAAGGTGACGGCTTCGTCTCATCAGCGGGCTTTCCTGATCGAGGTGATGGGCCGTAATTGCGGTTACCTGGCGCTGGCATCTGCCATTGCCGGCGGCGCTGAAGCCGTGGTCATACCTGAAAGGGAGATCGACCCGGAAGAGGTAGCCGATACATTGCGCGTAGCTTATAGCCGCGGAAAGTCGCATGCCATAATCGTGGTGGCTGAAGGCGCCACCTACAACGCTGAAAAGCTGATAGCTTTCTTTGAAAAACATCGTGAACGTCTTGGTTTTGCAGTTCGAGCGACGATTCTGGGACATGTCCAGCGGGGTGGGGATCCGGGTGCGTTCGACCGGATCCTAGCGAGCCGTTTGGGCGCCAAGGCTGTGACCTGTATTGCGAAAAAGGAATATGGCGTCCTGGTCGGTTTGCTGAAAGGTGAAGTCACCACCACACCGCTCGAGGTCGTGGTGAAGAATAAAAAGAAGATCGATCTCAACTTATTCGAACTTGCCAGAGTACTGGATTAGACTTACTTCGCCGACTGCAGGTATGCACGAATAAATGCGTTCAGGTCCCCATCCAGGACGGCCTGAACGTTTCCTGTTTCATAATCTGTGCGGTGATCCTTGACCATTTGATAGGGGTGCAGGACATACGATCGGATCTGGCTGCCCCATTCCGCCTTGACATAATCTCCGCGAATCTCGTTCAACTGCTTGTCTACTGCCGCCTGCCGGATATCCACCAGGCGCGCTTTTAAGACGCCGCATGGCATTCGCACGGTTCTGCAGTTGGGAACGTTCATTCTGGCAGGTCACCACGATCCCGGTGGGAATGTGGGTCAGGCGGATGGCCGTGGCATTCTTCTGGACGTTCTGGCCGCCGGCTCCGGACGAGCGGAAGATATCGATGCGCAAGTCATCCGGATTGATCTCGATCTCATCATCATTGCCCACTTCAGGCAGGACTTCAACCAGCGCAAAGGAAGTGTGCCGCCGGTGCGCGGAATCATAGGGCGACAGGCGCACCAGGCGATGGACGCCCTTCTCGGCTTTTAAATACCCGTAAGCGTATTTCCCGCTGACCACGATGGTGGCGCTTTTGATACCGGCTTCTTCGCCCTCGGTCGTATCGATGATCTCAGACTGGTATCCCTGGCGGTCGATCCAGCGCATGTACATGCGTTCCAGCATGGCAGCCCAATCCTGCGAATCGGTCCCGCCTGCGCCGGCATGGATCGCCAGAATGGCCGTACCGGTATCATAGCGACCGGAAAGCAGCACCGTCAACTCGCGCTGCGCAAGCTCCTCTTCGAGGCGGATCACTTCCTGTTCAAGATCGATAAAAAGGCTTTCATCCCCAAGGCCGGCCAATTCCCGCGCATCCTCGATTGAGCGCGAGTACTTTTCCCAGTCTGTAACCTCTTCCCGCAGTTCAGAAAGTTCACTCATTACTTTCTGTGCATGCTCATTATCCTTCCAGAAATCCGGATCCTCAGATGTTTTTTGCAGAATCTGCGATGCGTATCTGCCTGTTAGGCAGGTCAAAGAAACTCCAGTAGTGCCTGGGATTTTTCGTGCAAGACATCGAGACGTGGTGAAAGATCTTCCATGCTTTTATACTCCAGATTCAGTCTAGGAAGCCTTCCAGGATCCCGTCCACGAAGGCTTCCCGATTGAAAGGTTCGAGTGAGTCGGCTGTTTCACCCAGGCCTGCATACAGGATGGGCACCTTCAACTGCCGTTGAATTGCAAAGGCCATCCCACCTTTGGCCGAGGTATCCAGCTTGGCCAGAATGATACCGGTGATCTGCACGGCTTGCATGAATGCCCGGGCCTGGGCGATCGCATTTTGTCCTGTGGCAGCATCCAGTACCAGCCAGGTTGCATGGGGTGCGCCGGGCATGGCCTTGCCGATGACGCGCTGGACTTTTTTCAATTCTTCCATGAGATTGTAGCGGGTATGAAGACGACCGGCGGTATCCACCAGCACGATATCCACATTCCTGGCCACGGCGGCCTGGATGCCATCAAATGCAACCGATCCCGGATCTGCGTCCTGTTGCCCGGCGATCACGCGGCAGTTTCAAGCGATCAGCCCAGATCTGAAGCTGGTCGACTGCCGCAGCTCGAAAGGTGTCAGCCGCGACCAGCAGGACCTTCTTCTGACTCTTCCGACAGGGATTTTGGCAAGTTTGGCGATGGTTGTGGTCTTTCCGGACCCGTTCACGCCGACGACCATGATGACAAAAGGGTTGGGCTGCATATCGGGCAGGTTGGGACTGTCCAGGCGTTTGATGAGCTGTTCGCGCAGTTCAGCCTCGCAGATGCTTGAAATGGGTGATGCCTTTGTCGACCGGCTGCCTTTTTCAAGAGCCTCAACGATCTCCAGGCTGTCCTCCACACCGACATCCGACTGCAGCAGGGTGCTTTCGAGTTCATCCCAGGTTGACTGGTTCAACTCGCTGGCACCCAGCGCGGACGCGATCTTCCCGAAAGTGACATTTCGGGTGCGGGTTAATCCCTGTTTCCATTTGCTGAATAGGTCGGGCATCGCGCAGATTATATCAGGATTGACCGGCCGAAATATGAGTGGCAAGCTGGCCGCACCCGGCATGGATTTCGATCCCACGCCTCAGGCGGATGGTGCATGGCAGGTTATGCTGGTCCAGGATCGCTTTGAATGCCTCGGCGCGTTCCTGGGTGGAGGGCTGACCGGAGTATTTGCGCGTTGGATTCAGAATGATGATGTTGACATGGCAACGCAAACCGCGGGTCAGTTTGACCAACCGGTTGGCCTGTTCCGGTGTGTCGTTCAAACCGGAGATCAAAGCCCATTCAAATGTAATGCGCCGGTCTGGTCTTTTCAGAATAATAGCGGCAGGCCTCCAGGACCTCGGCCAGGCGGATATTTCCGATTACTGGGAATGAGCTGATTGCGCAGCGCGTCATCGGCGGCATGCAGACTGACGGCCAGATTGACCTGCCGCATTTCATCGGCAAATCGCCGGATCTGGTCCGGCAGACCGACTGTCGACAGCGTGATGCGCCTGGCACCCAGATTAAAGCCCTGCGGATCGTTGAGCCGGTCGATGGCAGAGATGACCGCGTCATAATTTTGGAAGGGTTCGCCCATGCCCATGATGACCACGTTGCTGAGTTCAAGTGAAGCCTGCCGTAATTCCCTTGCGAAAAAGAGCACCTGGGCGACGATCTCACCGGGTCGTCAGGTTGCGCTTGAAACCCATCTGGCCGGTTGCACAGAAGGCGCAATTCATGGCGCAGCCTGCCTGGCTTGAAATGCAAACCGTGTGGCGGTCCAGGTAATGCATGAGAACGGTCTCGATCAGGGTGTCATCGAATAAGCGGAAGACGGCTTTGATCGTCTGACGACCCTTGGAAACGAGACGGTTTTCCTCAGTGATGGGCAGAAAACGGAAGTGCGCTTCTAAGCATCTCTCTCAAGGAGAGGGGAAGATTGCTGAACTCGCCCGGCTGCTGCCAGAGGTTTTGGTACAAACCCTCCCAGATCTGCCTGGCGCGATACGCCGGTTGGGATATCCCAGCCAAAAACGCCTGCAAGTCAGGATATTCCAGATCGTAAATGGACTGTGTGGGTGTCACGGATTAGAAGAGCAAGCGCAGTCAGGTCGGCTGCGATCATATCCGGTTGGGGTATCCAGTCGGCAGAATTGGCGCTGCTCTCAACACCGGAGAGCAGCATGGCTGTTTTCAATCCCGCGCGTTGTCCACCGACAATATCGGTATCGAAACGATCGCCGACTGCGATGGTATCCGCCGGGGTCGTTTGCAGACGTTCCATGGCGATACTGTAGAGGAGGGGCTGGGTTTGCCGGCAATGACAGGTTTGACATAGGTCGCGGATTCCAGGGCGGCCAGGATGGAGCCCGCCCCGGGCACCAGGCCCTCCGGGGTGGGGAAAGTGCGGTCCGGATTGGTACCCAGGAACAGGGCGCCTTGATAGATTTGCAAGGTGGCATTGCGCAGCTTGGCATAACTGATCTGCCGGTCCAGGCCGGCCACCACAGCCAGGACGGATTCGCCTTCAGTGGCTGACTGGAAACCGTAACTTTCGAGCGAGCTCACCAGGCTGGGCGAGCCGATGATATAGAGCTTGCCGCCGGAGGGATACTTTTCCTTTAGATAGATCCCACAGGCGATGGCGCTGGTGACGACTCTGCCATGGCTTCCAGTGTCACCCCATAACCGGATAATTTCTCGAGGTATTCCTCCACATTTCGGGTGGCATTATTGGTGGCGAGGATAACCTTCAAACCGAGGTCTGAGATCCGCTTGAAATATGGACGGCAGATCCCCAATGGGTTCGCGGTCACGCCAGAGAACACCATCCATATCCAGGACGATGGCTTTGATGGCAGGGAATTGTTTCAGTAATAAGGACATGGGTCAATCCAACTGGTGAAGACGAACGACCAGCCGGGAGTGATTGCGTCCCGGCTGGATGATTTGTCTCGGTGTATCTTATTCCCCGGGTGGGGTCAGGACTTTATCCACCAGACCGTACTCGACAGCCTGTTCGGCATTCAGGTAGAAATCACGCTCTGTATCGCGGACGATCGATTCCAGTTTTTGACCGGTGGATTCGGCCAGGATGATATTCAAGCGATCCTTGAGGCGCAGGATTTCATGGGCCTGGATCTCGATATCGGAAGCCTGGCCCTGCACGCCGCCCAGGGGTTGGTGCATGTGGATGGTCGCATGCGGCAGCGCATAACGCTGACCCTTGGTACCGGCAGCCAGCAGGACGGTTCCAAATGAGGCGGTGACACCGATGGCGAAGGTGCTGATCTTGTTGGGGATCATATTCATGGTGTCATAGATCGCCAGACCGGCGTAGATCTGTCCGCCCGGCGAATTGATGTACATCTGGATATCGCGGTCTGGATCTTCGCGATTCAAGTATAAGAGCTGGGCGATGATGACATTGGCAACCTGGTCATCAATGGGTGTTCCCAGAAAGATGATGCGTTCGCGCAGTAACAATGAATAGATATCATAGGCGCGTTCGCCCCGACCGGAGGATTCGACCACCATCGGGATGACTGATTTGAAATCAGGAATGGACATTGTTTTTCTCTCCATTGGTTATTCTTCTTTTTGTGCTTCCGGTTTTGCTTTCGCTTTGGCGGGCGATTTCTTCGTTCCGGCAGCTTTTTCGGTTTTCTTTTCTTCAGCCGGTTTGTCATCGGCCGGTTTCTTGTAATTACCGGTGGCGATGTCTTTCATACGCTCGAAGATCTGCTGGTTCATCAAACGATTGGCAGTCTCATAGGTGACCGCCTGGGATAATTGATCCCGGGACATATTCTTACGTAACTGGTTGATGTCGGATGAATAGGAAAGGTTACGGGCCGTGTCTGTAACCGCTTCGTCCCATTTGGTCATGTCAAGCTTGATATCCTCGGTTCGCGTGAATTCATCCATGACCAGTGATCGTTCCAGGCGTTGGATCGCGGCCGGTTTGACTTCAGACTCGATAAAGGCATCTTTCTCGAGGTTCCTGGTTTTCAAGTAGGTCACCAGGTCCATTTTCTGATGGGAGAGATCATGCTCCAGTGATTTGAGCAATTCTTCGATCTCATCATCGACCAGTTGAGGGGGATATTTGACGGTTGCGGTCTTGCAGATCTCAGCGACCAGGTCGCTGGAATAATCGCGTTCATATTCGTTCTTGCTGCGAAGCTCAAGGTTGTCCTTGACGGACTTCACGAAATCGTCCACGCTCTTTTGCTTCACCCAGCATCGGATGAAGGCTTCATCCAGGTCCGGGAGGATCAGTTTCTTGACCGATTCGATTTTGTACTTGAACTCGACATTTTTGCCCCGCAGATTGTCCAGATTGCTGTCATCCGGATACTGATGGGTTGCTGACCCTTCGATATCCGACCGTCTTCCCGATCAGGGACTCGGAAAAGCCCGGGAATGGCCAATCATTATCATTACCGGTCTTCTCGGGGATCAGGACCGGGTAGGATCCCTCTTTCAGAAAGGATGATTCTTCACCTTCGGCGGGATTGACCAGGTTGCCTGACAGGGTCAGGTAGACGATATCCCCACGCTGGGCTTCGCGTTCCACCGGTTCGCTGGTGGCATAATTCATCCGCAAACGATCGATGAATTCATCCACTTCTTTTTGCTCGACAACCGGAGCCTTGTATTCCTTGCGAATGCTGTGGTAATCGCCCAGCTTGACCTCGGGTGCCAGGGGGACCAGGAACTCAATCACCGGAGGGGTTTCCTCGGAGACCTTCTCGATCTTACCCATCGCACCGGGAGTCAAGTTGGACTCTTTGAGTGCAGCCGGATAGACTCTCATCGATCAATAAGTCAATGGCTTCGCCTTTGACACCATCTTCACCGACATTTCGGATGACCATGTCATAGGGGGCCTTGCCCGGGCGAAAGCCAGGGATCTTGATGCGGTTGGCGATTTTGCGAGCTGCCTGGTGCATGCTTTTCTCAAATTGATCCGCTTCAATATGAACGACCATCTTTACCTGATGGTCATCGCGTGGGGTTGTTTCGATTTTCAACTTTGCTTCCTTTATATTTGAGAGTGTGGGGAAGGAGGGACTTGAACCCTCACGTGTTTCCACACATGATCCTAAGTCATGCCTGTCTGCCAGTTCCAGCACTTCCCCGGAACATGAAATTATAAGCGCATGACATGGTCGCGTCAATAATCGGATATAATCCCCGCCTGTTAGAAATGCATTAAACCTGTTATAGATTTATGATGGAGCCATTAATTGAGTCGGGTTATCAAACTTGAGAGTGCGGGAAAGGACCGCACACAATTATCGAAGTACATCCTTCTGGCGATCCGCGAATTGGGGGGCAGCAGCCAGGATTTGAATAAGAGCCGGGACCTGGTGGCTTATATCGTCCTGGCCCTGTCTCAGATCGCGCAGACCATCGATGCATCGGTGGCTGCCTGGGAAAAACGCGGCTACTGGGTCAAAGCGGACCGCTTCCGCATGGAGTGGGGGTGGTCGCAGACCAAGAGCGACCTGCTCTACAAAGATCTGAAAAATCAAAATTGGGATGGCATCATTCAGCAAGTCGTCCAGATCAGCCAAAAACTTTCCACAGTGAAGATCCCTGCGAGAAAACCGGCCATAGACCCCTGGACGAATGCTTATAAAATATTGATGGAAGATTCGAAATAATAGTTACAAAAAGTGCACATGGTATAATTTTTTCGTAACCAGTCTGGACAACCCCATGAATGACAATCTGATGGCTGCAATTGGCGACCTGATCTCGGATACCCTGGTGGTACCTCGCGACCAGGTCACGGATAATTTCAACTATGGTGACGTCCCTGAATGGGATTCGATGGGCCACATGAATCTCATGATGGCGCTCGAAGAAAAATTCAACATTCAGATCACAGCCGATACGATCACGAATCTCGTCAGCATTCCTGCGATCATTTCCTATCTATCAGAAAGAAAAGAAAATGACTGAGCCTGAATTGACCATCCAGCCGATCATCCCGATTCCAGCTTTCATGGCAGGCGAAGTACAGTCGAAACTGGCGTACGTTGATGAGAAGATCTTGCGCGCGAGCGTCCTGCCGGATGGGTCCATGATCCAGGTGATCCTGAAAACACCGGTTGAGGAAGCGAAATCTGAAAAGATCATCCAGAAGGTTCAGGATGTGGTGAAGGTCATGGTCAAGGGAGTGATTCAGCCCAAGGCGCAGATACTTGAGAACCATCTGGACCGGCCGGTTCCCGGAAAAGTCGATCCCATGCCCGAGCTGCTAGAAATGCAGGAAGTCTCAAAAGAAGGTCGCGGGATCTACACGCTGGGACCCTTGATCACATCCCTCATCGCCTACTTCGAAAGTCGTTTCGTGGAACTGGCGGATTCTTTTTCGGCGGTACCCTATCGTTTTCCAACGCTGATATCTGCGAAGTACCTGGACCGCGTGAATTACTTCAAGGCATTCCCACACTCCCTTAATTTTGTAACACACCTGAGGGAAGACCTGGACAACATCGATCATTTTGCGCAGCACACACACTGGGAAGAGGATGGATTGAACGCCAGCCCTGATTCCTTTTCAAAAATTGAAGTGCTCAATTCACCAGCAGTCTGCTATCACTGGTATTTCTCCCTGGCAGACCAGAAACTGAAATCAGATCACCTGGTGGCCACCGCAGTGGGGAATTGCTTCCGCTATGAGTCATCCAATTTGACCACGCTCGAAAGACTTTGGAACTTCACCATGCGCGAGATCATCTTCATCGGCCATGGAGAGTATGTGCTGGAACAGCGGGAAATCGGTCGTCAGCGCATGGAAAAGACGTTGGAGGAATTGGGTCTGGCCTACCGGGTGGAGAGCGCCAACGATCCCTTCTTTATCGGTGAGTTTCGCAAGCAAGCCGCCTTCCAATCGGCCTTCCAATTGAAATACGAAATTCGGGCCAGCCTGCCGTTTTCTGGAAAGACTCTGGCGGTCGGCTCCTATAATTATCACCAGGATTTCTTCGGTCGTAATCTGAACATCTCACTGCCGGATGGGTCTCCCATCCATACCGGGTGCATCGCTTTCGGCCTGGAGCGCATGGCATATGCTTTTCTATCCCAATACGGTTTGGATAAACAGCAGTGGCCAGCAGCGGTTCGGGAGGGTGTCCGGTGAACCAGGCTGTCGTTGTCCGCCCTGGTACTGAAAAAGACCTGCGGGCAGTCGGACTGCTCTGGAGCAAGCTCAATGACTTCCATATCTCGATCGGTATGCACTTTTCCCCTGATGGCTCATCAGTGGATGCCTGGATCGCTTCATTTTCAAGGACGCTGGGGCGATTCAGCAGCCTGTGGGTCGCCGAGAAAGATAACAAGATCTGTGGATTTTTACTGGCCAGGTTAAAAAAGACACCGGCCTATCTGGGGGGTGTGTTGGTCGGCGAGATCAGCGATCTATACGTCGACGAGGCGCTGAGAGGGGAGGGGACTGGCAGGCAAATGGTTGCAGAAGCCATGCAGTATTTCGTCACCCAGAATGTTCATTCGGTTGAAGTTCAGATCATGGCTCAAAACAAGTCCGGCCTGGCGTTCTGGAATTCACTCGGATTCAAGGATGACATTGTCCTGGTTCGCAAAATGATCACTTCCGGTGATCATGATGCTTGAGTTAACCCCCCGGGTTCTGGAGCAGGCTCTTAATTCTCTGGGAATTGTCAAAGGGGATGGCTTGCTGGTTCATTCAGCGCTCCAGCTGCTTGGTAAACCCTCAGAGGGGATCGATACCTATTTCAAAGTCTTACAGAAAGATCATCGCTGAAGAAGGGACCCTGGTGGTGCCAACCTTCACGCTGGATTACCCCACCACACAGGTTTTCGATAGAGAAAAAACGCCTTCGAAGAATATGGGCAGCTTTTCGGAATATATCCGGCAAGTACCCGGAGCTTTACGAACGAGTCACCCGCTTCAATCGGTGGCTGTCCATGGATTGCATGCCCGGGATCTGGCCGGGCGTGACACATCTTCTGCTTTTGAAGAGGGATCAGTCTTTGCGCGTATGTTGGAATTGGATTTCAAGCTGTTACTGCTCGGCGCGGAAATTCAATCGGTCTCCATGGTGCATTACTGCGAGGCAAAGGCTGGCGTACCCTACCGCCGCTGGAAGGATTTCACCGGGCGCATTAATCAGGACGGTCGATGGGTTAATAAGACCTACCGGATGTATGCGCGCATTTTGGAGATCGATCCCCGCTTGGAGCTGAAACCGATCCAGGCAGAGCTGGAACGACGAAATGCCTGGCGCGAGGTGGCGCTTAATTATGGTTCCTTAGCCTGTTTCAAGCTGCAGGATTTTGTGGCTGCCACGGATGCACTTATCAGCAGGGATCCATGGGCGCTGGTATCGAATGGTGATGTAGCCAGAGACCATCTGGCTCAAATAAAGGGTTAAAATAGAAGTATGACAGCGATGATGGATTTGATCCAGGAGTTATGGACTTTAAAACGGGACATCGTGTCGGATGATTTCGATAAGGCACTTTACCGCCTGGCATCAGAACTCCCGATAAAGATCTACGAGTATCCAACCGGAACGCAGTGTTGGACGTGGAAAATCCCCGAAAAGTGGACCTGCGATGAAGCCTACCTTGAGACGCTGGATGGCAAGCGGCTGATCGATTATCGCGATCACCCGCTGCATGTGGTTTCGTATAGCTTACCATTTGAGGGTGAAGTAACCCGGGAAGAGCTTTTCAAGCATCTTCACGTGCATGCGCGCCTGAAAAATGCAGTTCCGTTTGTTTTCAAATACTATGACCGCGACTGGGGGTTATGCTGCAGCCAGACACTGCGCGACAGGATGGATGACGAGCGTTATCGCGTGGTCATCCGATCGCGATTTGAACCGGGCAAATTGAAGCTGGGTGAGTTTGTAATCGAAGGTGAGATCAAACAGAGTTTTGTCATCGCGACTCACCTTTGCCACCCCGGCATGGTTAACGATGACCTCAGCGGGGTAGTGGTTGCCCTGGATGTGGCCAGAAAACTGAAAGAGGGCATAAAACCCTACTATACCTACCGGTTCCTTTTCCTGCCGGAAACGATCGGATCTGTGGCATATCTCAGCCACCACGAGCGCCAGATCCCGGAGATGATCGGCGGATTGTTCCTCGAGATGCTGGGGAACGATTCACCGCACGCTCTCCAGCAATCCTTTTTCCCTGAAAGCAAGCCTGACAAGGTCTTCAGGACGGCGCTGACTGCCCTGGATGACGGCGCTTACGTGGGTCCGTGGCGATCGGTCATCAACAACGATGAGAGGCAGTTCAATGCCCCCGGAGTTCGTGTTCCAATGCTATCTTTATCCAGGGTCGAGACGCCGGATTCCAACTCCCGGCCTTACCGCGAGTATCATTCAAACCTGGATACCCCTTCGATTGTGACCCAGGAAAGACTGGAACAATCGAGGGATCTCGTGCTGGCGTTGCTGTACGCCTGGGAAAAGGACCTGTATGTGGTCAATCACTTCAAGGGGGAGGTATTCTGCTCAGGCTATGGGATTTGGATCGATTACCGCACCAACCCGGAAGGACACCGCCGTTTATTCGAGATCATGGAACGCTGTGACGGGGAGCGGACGATCAGTGAGATCGCACAGGAATTGGGCATTTCATACCAATCCGTACAGCGGGTGACCGACTTGTTATATGAGCGGAAATTGGTTTCGTATAGTCGTTATCCTGCATCAACAGCGCCACGCCGTTAATAGTAGATCAAGTGGGAGTTTCCACTGAATCAGGATCCGATAGGTCAATGGATCCGTTGTCAGCAAAGGGTACAGGTGTAACCATCAGATGGCACTCATCGCGGGTGGTAGTGTGTATGAACGGGGGAGTAGTCCGGAAGATTCACAGGTCCACTACATGAATTATTGTGTTTGAAGAACTACCAACATAATAGTGTTCAATGATAACGGTGCGATTTCCAAATTCGATACAGCCGACAAATCATAATTGTATCGAACAGGGAAGGGGTCTTGACAAACCCAAAAATACCTTGTAAAATCGTTATGGTTTCGATAAGTGCGATTATCATAAACAATAGTACGGATAGCCGCACCGGGTACTAACATGGAAAAAGGCTCAAACAAGACCATTTCGGATGGAATGAATGCCTATCTCGACAGCGTTACGCTCTCGCGCAGTGAGAATACCGCACGCACTTATCACAATGCGATGGAGTTTTTTCGTTTGGTGTTGATCGAGAATGAGATCGAACCCGACGAAACACCGGTTAAACAACTATCAGAGGATGCCATCGTATGGCTGGCCATTGCTCTGAAAGACTATGCACCCACCTCTGAGCGACTTTATCTAACTGCTGCCAGCGGGTTGTTTGAGTTCCTGTCGGCTGAAAGGCTGGCGGATATCAACCTGCCCCGTGTGAAACTGCTCATTCAGCAGCGTGCCAGAAAACCTGGACAGCGCCTGCCGCAGTTTCCGCGGGAAGCCATTGAACAAGTGCTGGAATATGCAGATAAGATCAGCAATACCGGCATGGAGGATCCCCAGGAGCACCTCAGAGCGCTGCGGGACCGGGCATTCCTGATCACCCTGGCGGATTCCGGATTGCGCGTGCACGAGGCTTGTGGCATGCGGCGTGGCGATATCGATTGGAATGAAGGCCGTGCCATCATCATCGGTAAAGGCAACCGGCAGGCTGTGGTGCGTTTTTCCACCCGCTCCATGGACGCTCTCAAGCTTTACCTGGCTCGCCGGGCAGAGCTGGATGGTGCTTCGGGGCGCCCTTTGCAGGCTCTACCCCTGTTCGCCAGGCACGACAAAGGCGCTGGCAGAAAGATCAAACCCATCACCACCACCACCGGACGTAACATCGTGTCTGGTCGCGTCTCAGAAGCCCTGGGTCCTGAAGCGGTCGGTAGCATTACCCCCCATTCATTCAGACATTACTTCGTGACGATCGTCCTGCGGGCATCCGGCAATCTCAAATTGGCCCAGGAGCTTGCCCGCCACAAGAATATCGCCGTCACACAGCGCTATGCTCACCTGTCAGATGATGAATTGGACCGCGGTTACTATGATATCTTTGAGAAGAAGTAAGACAACGGTTGGTTTTATGGTCAGGAATTGAAAACAACTATAAGCTATGCGCAATTCTCCAGATATGAGGTTGCCTGTGCGCTGCAAGTCAGATCATCGCCCCATCGTTGGCTTGTGAGAGGCACCTCCCCCGCCCTATTGAGGGATTTGAAACAAATAAATCAATACTGAGGTTGTGATGTGATGAAAACAGATGTGTTCAAAGCCTTGTTGTTAATTGCCAGGCCGGCTGCCGGCAAAAGTGAGATCATCGATTACCTGACCCGTTTGCCTGAACCTGAAAGAAGGCAATCCTATCATGTCGGCAAATTCACAGTGATCGACGACTTCCCAATGCTGTGGACGTGGTTCGAGGAGGATGATATCCTCACCCGGCTTGGACGACCCAGGCTCCACACCACTCCGGATGGCAACTTCAAATCAGTCGACCTATGGGATCTCCTGATCGAACGGATATGCCTGGATTACATCAAATTCCGCCGGGACCATCCCCCAAGGACCGC